>NKIW01000002.1 GCA_002256205.1 Rhizobiales bacterium PAR1 | reverse complement strand
CGACGCAGATCTACACCCATGTGCTTGATGATCGCGCGCGCGTTATGGTGCGTGATCTTCATCCCCTCAACGATGATGGCTGATGATCGGGGGCTGGTGTTAGGGGAGTTGATATCCGAACTCCGGAAAAAGTCCCTGCGCGTGCATCGAAAAGACCCTCGACCCCGTTTTGACTTGACGGAAAGGGCCGTAATCGTCAGGTTGCGGCGCCTTTACCGGGGGCTCTTCCTCCGGCAATTCCCTGATCAAGGCTCGGTGCTTCTCTCATGCGCCAGCCCAACAGAAGATGGTCCATGCGCGCCTATCTCGATTTCGAAAAGCCGGTCGCCGAGCTCGAAGCCAAGATTGCCGATCTGCGCGCGCTCGCCGCAAAAGATGGCGCAGCCGCGATTGATGACGATATCACCCGTCTCGAAGCCAAGGCTGATGCGGCGCTGCGCGATGTCTATCTCGCCCTGACGCCCTGGCAGAAAACGCAGGTCGCCCGCCATGCCGAGCGGCCGCATTGCCTCGATTACATCAATGAGCTCATCACCGAATTCACCCCGCTCGCGGGTGACCGCGTTTTCGGTGAAGATGCGGCCGTGGTCGCCGGTTTCGGACGTTTCAAGGGCCAATCGGTCTGTGTGCTCGGGCAGGAGAAGGGCTCAAACACCGAAAGCCGTCTCAAGCATAACTTCGGCATGGCCCGCCCGGAGGGCTATCGCAAGGCCCAGCGCATCATGGAGCTGGCGGATCGTTTCGGCCTGCCGGTGATCAGCCTTGTCGATACGGCGGGTGCCTATCCTGGCATCGGTGCCGAGGAGCGCGGTCAGGCCGAGGCGATTGCCCGCTCGACTGATGCCTGCCTCGCACTCGGCGTGCCGAATGTCGCTGTGATTCTCGGTGAAGGCGGTTCGGGCGGCGCGATCGCGATCGCGACCTGCAACCGCGTGCTGATGCTCGAACATGCGATCTATAGCGTGATTTCGCCCGAAGCGGCGGCTTCGATTCTCTGGCGTGATTCGGCTCGTGCGCAGGAAGCTGCGACGACGATGAAGATCACGGCGCAGGATCTTCTGAGGATGCACGTTATCGATGTCATCGTGTCGGAGCCGGTAGGCGGGGCCCATCGCGCGCCGAAGGAGGCGATTGCCTCGGCGGGTGAAGCCATTGCCAAGGCCTTGCAAGACCTTTCCGGCATGAGCCCGGTGCAATTGCGGGATGCGCGCGCGGAAAAATTCCTCGCCATCGGCCGAAAGCTCTGAAATTGCCCCGGTCTTGCGGCGGCGCAAGGCACTCCGAGGCGCGTTGGTGTATGGAAAAGGTCTTCGGTCTGGAGATCCCGACTCTTGGGAATCTTGGCTTAACCGGGGATCTTGGGTTAACGAAGCCTTGAGCTTATCACGAGGTTTTGTCCCCATTCCGGTTGCCAAGCGCTAAGATCGTAGCCTTAATTCCGCCCGTCTCATGGCCCATGGCCAGCGAGACCTTCTGTCGTTGTTGCGCGTTTATCGATTATTCCGAGGTGTAGCCGTGCTTTTGGGTTCAGCTTCTGGCGTCAGGACAAACAAGGCCGCTCCGCGTTCGGGGCGTGTCTTCAGCGCGCTTGCCCTTTTCGGGATGATCGCCCTCGGGGCGTGCAATCAGGATGGACGCCTGCCGTCGAATTCGCGTCATTACGTGCCGATCTCGCCGCAAATGGAAGCGCTGATGAGCGAAAAGGGCATGAATGCCCGCTCGCCGATCCTGCTGCGCGCCTACAAGGCCGAGAGCGAACTGGAAGTCTGGAAGCAGGATTCGTCGGGTGAATACAAGCTCCTGAAGACCTTCCCGATGTGCCGCTGGTCCGGCCAGCTCGGTCCGAAGAAGACCGAAGGGGATCGTCAGGTGCCCGAAGGCTTCTATGCGATCACCCCGTCGCAGTTGAACCCCAACTCCGCGTTCTATCTTTCGTTCAACATCGGCTATCCCAACGCCTTTGATCGCCAGCTCGGACGCTCCGGCAGCCATATCATGGTGCATGGCGTATGTTCGTCGCGCGGCTGCTTCTCGATGACCGACGAGCAGATCGCCGAGATCTACGCCCTGACGCGCGAAGCCTTCGGCGGTGGCCAGAAGGCGGTGCAGATGCAGTCATTGCCCTTCCGCATGACGCCGCAGAACCTTGCGAAATATCGCTCCGACGAGAATATGCCGTTCTGGAAGAACCTCAAGGAAGGCACCGACCAGTTTGACGTCTCGAAGCGGGAACCGGTTGTTCAGGCGTGCAACGGTCGCTATCGCTTCGGCGTTTCCTCCTGCACGCCGACGGCGGAGGAGACCAGCTCCAGCGTCATCGTTGCCGCGAGCGAGAAGCAGCGTCACGATGAGCAGCAGGTCGCCCAGCTGATCCAGTCCGGCGTGAAGCCGGTCAAGCGCATCTATCAGGACGGGGATCAGCACCCCTCGTTCAAGAGCACGATTTACGCCTCCAATACCTCCGCCGATCCGGCTCGCCAGGCGACGGCGGTGCCGCAAGGTGTTTCACGCGTCGCGGAAGTCTCGCAGCCCGACGCCCTCGCGGTCGGGGCTGTCGAGGTGCCCCATGAGCAGACGAAGGGGCTGAGCCGTCAGCAATTGCTGGCCAAGGCCGCGCAGGCCAAGATGCAGGAGCACGCGACCCCGGCACCCGTCGCCCCGGCGGCTGCACCCGTTGTTGCCACTGCTGCGCCTGCTGTGAAGGCGACAACGCCTGCGCCGGTCGCTGGCAAGGCGTCTCCGACGACAGCCGGAAAGGCTACACCGGCGGGACCTGTACCGGCAGCCACGGCGCTTGTGGCGCCTGAGCCTGTCGCCAAGAAGGAAGAGCCCGCCTTCTATCGCCGCTGGGTGGGAACGCTTGGCGGGCTGACCGCCAGTTCGGAAGAAGCGACGGAAGTCGCTGCTCCGCAAGCTGTTGCCGCGCCGACGCCGCCGAAGGCGCCCAAACGCTAGGCCTCATATGTCATTCCAAAAACACGAAAGGCGCCCTTTGCGGCGCCTTTTTCTTGGCTCAACTATTGTCGGGGCTCAACCTCAGAGCGGTTCCAGCACGATGATGTTGGCATGAACCTGCGCGCGGTAACGGCCGTCCCGCGCGATGGTTGTCAGGAAATGGCCAAGTTCGGGGTAACCTCCCTCGCCGGTAAAATCATGCGCGTCATCGATAAGCATGACATGGCCCTTGACGGGCGAATCGAGAATGCACTGCACTTCCGCGCTCACGGGGGAGGCGAGTTGGCCATGCGCGGTCTCGCCGGCGGAATAGTGCCCGTCGAGCCAGAAGAGCGCGGGCTCGCTCAGGGTCGCGACAATGCGCGGCAGAACCTCGCCCGCATCGCCCTGGTGCAGCTCCACATTGCGTCGTCCGGCAAAGCGCTGGTTCGCACGGTTGAAATACTCATGTGAGAGTTCCACCGAAATCGAGCGTATCCCCGTTGCTGCCACGACGGCCAGGGTGTCGCCCTTGAAGGTGCCGGTTTCGACAAAGGTTCTGAGGCCGTGCTTCTCGATCAGCGCGAGAATGATGCTCCGCTTCGCGGCTGGGATGGTGGGCAAGGGCATGCCTCTGAGCACCCATCGCGTGATCTGCGACAGGTTCCTGAGCCCTCTGAGCTTATGGATCATGCTCATCGGACGCTCAGACGAAGCGGCCGTGGCAATGCTTGTATTTCTTGCCCGAACCGCAGGGGCAAACCTCGTTGCGGCCGACCTTGCCCCAGGTGGTGGGATCGTTGGGGTCGCGTTCGCGCACTTCCTCCGCCGGGCCAATGCCGAGCGCGGCGGCAGCACCGGCGAATTCATCCTCGCCGGTTTGCGGGTTAATGTGCGAGGCGTGCATTTCCGGCAGTTCCGGTTGCGGCGGGGCTTCGAACACCACCTCGACCCGCATCAACTGGCCGGTGACATGTTCGCGCAGCGTATTGAGCAGCTTGTCGTAAAGCTCAAAGGCTTCCGACTTGAACTCGTTGAGCGGGTCGCGCTGGGCGTAGCCGCGCCAGCCGATGACCTGACGCAGGTGATCGAGCGTGACGAGATGTTCGCGCCAGAGATGGTCGAGCAACTGGAGCACCACCTGCTTTTCAACATAGCGCATCACATCGGGCGTATTCTTGGCTTCGCGCTCGGCATAGGCCTCATCGGCAGCCTTCATGATGCGCTCGCGCATTTCCTCGTCCGCGATGCCCTCTTCCTTCGCCCATGCGTCCACCGGGAGATCGAGCGCGAGAAAGCGCGCGACCTCTTCCTTAAGGTCGGCAATGCTCCACGCCTCGGGATAGGCCCCTTCCGGGATGTGGCGGGCGATCATGTCCTCGATGACGCCGTGACGCATATCACGCACGGTTTCGGCAAGGTCTTCCTGCGCCATCATCTCGCGACGCTCTTTGAACACAGCCTTGCGCTGGTCGTTCATCACGTCATCGTATTTCAGGACGTTCTTGCGCATGTCGAAGTTGCGCGCCTCGACCTTCTTTTGTGCGGTTTCCAGCGCCTTATTGACCCAGGGGTGGGCGATGGCCTCACCCTCTTGCAGGCCGAGCTTCTGGAGCACGCTGTCCATCCGCTCCGAGCCGAAGATGCGCATCAGATCATCTTCGAGAGAGAGGAAGAATTTCGTGCGACCCGGATCGCCCTGACGGCCGGAACGGCCGCGCAGCTGGTTGTCGATGCGGCGGCTTTCGTGGCGCTCGGCGGCGATGACATAGAGGCCACCCGGCGCCTGAAAAGTCTTCGCCGGCTTCGAGCCCTTGGCTGGTTCGATCTCGATGAGTTCGCCCGAGTTCAGCACGATCTGGCGGTTGCGTTCGATATCCGCCTTGATGCGGGCTATGGCGGCTTCACGCTCGGCGCCTTCAAGGCCCGCGCATTCGCGCTCGACACGCATCTTGAGGTTGCCGCCAAGCTGGATGTCGGTCCCGCGACCGGCCATGTTGGTCGCAATCGTGATCGCGCCGGGAATACCGGCCTGCGCGACGATGAAGGCCTCCTGCTCATGGTAGCGGGCATTGAGCACCGCGAAGAGTTTTTCGCCCGGCGTACCCTGATCGCCATCGAGCAAGGGCTTGAAGGCATCGGGGTCGCCAAGGTCGATCTGCTTGAAGCCGTGGCTGGCGAGGAGTTCGCCGAGGGCTTCGGATTTCTCGATCGAGGTGGTGCCGACCAGCACCGGCTGGCGGCGGGCTTTTGCGCGTTCGATTTCCGCGATGATCGCGAGTTCCTTCTCGCGCGCCGAGCGATAGACCTCATCATCCTGATCGAGACGGGCGACCGGCACGTTGGTCGGAATTTCGACGACCTCGAGATTGTAGATCTGGCCGAATTCCTCGGCCTCGGTGCCGGCGGTGCCGGTCATGCCGCCGAGTTTCGAATAGAGGCGGAAGTAGTTCTGGAAGGTGATCGAGGCGAGCGTGACGTTCTCGGGCTGGATTTGCACCTTTTCCTTGGCTTCAAGCGCCTGATGCAAACCTTCCGAGTAACGACGGCCCGGCATCATGCGGCCGGTGAATTCGTCGATGATGACGACTTCATTGGTCCGGTTTTCGGGATTGAAGCGGACAATGTAGTCCTTGTCCTTGGTGAACAGGGTATGCGCACGCAGCGAGCAGTTGACGTGGTGCACCAGCGTCGAATTCGCGGCGTCGTAGAGCGTGCCTTCCTTGAGGATGCCCGCCTGTTCGAGAAGCTGTTCGATGTGCTCGTTGCCGGCTTCGGTGAGGTGAACCGTGCGGCCCTTCTCGTCGACCTCGTAATCCTCCGGCACGAGGCCCGGGATGATCGCATCGATCTGGTTGTAAAGCTCCGAGCGATCCTCGGTCGGGCCGGAAATGATCAGCGGCGTGCGCGCCTCGTCGATGAGGATCGAATCGACCTCATCGACGATCGCGTAGGCATGGCCGCGCTGGCACATCTGCGCGAATTCATACTTCATGTTATCGCGCAGGTAATCGAAGCCGAATTCGTTGTTGGTGCCGTAGGTGATGTCGCAGGCGTAGGAGTTCTTGCGTTCGGCATCGTCGAGGCCATGCACGATGATGCCGACCGAGAGCCCGAGGAAGCGGTAGACCTGCCCCATCCATTCCGCGTCGCGACGGGCGAGGTAGTCGTTGACCGTGACAACATGCACGCCCTGGCCCGCAAGCGCGTTGAGATAGACCGGGAGGGTCGCCACAAGCGTCTTGCCTTCGCCGGTCTTCATTTCGGCGATGTCGCCGTCATGAAGCACCATGCCGCCGATGAGCTGCACATCGAAGGGTCGCTGGCCGAGCACGCGCTTGGCGGCCTCACGGACGGTCGCGAAGGCGGGCACCAGCAGGTCGTCGAGGCTCTTCTCGCCGTTGGCGATCTGGGCCTTGAAGGTCTCGGTACGGGCACGGAGTGCGGCGTCGGAAAGGACTTCCAGCTCCTTTTCCATCGCATTGATCGCGGTGACCTTGGGCTTGTAGCCCTTGAGGCGGCGATCATTGGCGGAGCCGAAAAGCGTCTTGGCGAGCGCGCCGAACATGAAGTGTCATCCTTGTTTTCGCTTCAGCGCTTCCGGGAGGAGAGAAACAACGCCAAGGCAAAGGTATAGAGCCCGAGAAAACCGGACAATCCGTGCCGGGAGATAAGGATTGGGTAGGTGGATTGTCAATGATCGGCGTGCGCGCGGCGTGCTCCAAAGCACGAAATCCTTTGCCAAGGATACCGCCCGCGTCAATTTCGCGTGCGCCGGGCGCGTTGCCCCTCGCCAAGGTCGGAGAGTTAGGCTAACGGAAGCCCAACGTTTTCAACCCGATTTGCCACCCCATCCGGCGATCCCTTGACCTCCCCGTCGGCCTCATTCGGAGCCCCCATGCGCAAGTTCACCCTCGCGACTTTCCTTCTCACCACCGCTCTTTCGGTTTCGGCCGTCCTCGCGCAAGGCAAGGTGCTTGCGACCGTCAACGGCGAAGCCATCACCGAGGCCGATGTCGAGGTGGCGATGGACGATGTCGCTTCGGAATATCCGAACCTGCCGGCGGAAGGCATCAAGGGCCTGACGCTCGACTTCCTGATCGAGATGAAGGTCGTCGCGCAGAAAGCCAAGGCCGAAAAGATTGATCAGACCGATGAGTTCAAGCGCCGGATCGCTTATGTGCAGCAGCGCGTCATGATGCAGCAGCTTCTGGTGCGCGAGGCCAAGAACGCCGCGACCGATGCGGCGATGAAGAAATTCTATGACGAGCAGATCGGCCAGATCAAACCGACCGAGGAAGTGCGCGCGCGCCATATCCTCATTGAAGGTGAGGACGACGCCAAGAAGGCGCTGGCCCGCGTGAAGGGCGGCGAGGATTTCGCCAAGGTCGCGAAGGAACTCTCGAAAGACCCGGGCTCGGGAGCGGAAGGTGGCGATCTCGGCTTCTTCACCAAGGATCGCATGGTGCCGGAATTCGCCGAAGCTGCTTTCGCGCTGAAGCCGGGCGAGGTTTCGGGGCTGGTGAAGAGCCAGTTCGGCTATCACATCATCAAGCTTGAAGAGCGCCGCATGAAGCCGGTTCCGACGCTGGAGCAGGTGAAGGATCGCCTCGCGCAGGCCTTAGCCGGCAAGGCGCAGGCCGAATATCTCGGCAAGCTGCGTGCTGAGGCCAAGATCGTGAAGACCGAAGAGACCAAGAAGCCGGAAGAGCCTAAAAAGCAGTAATTCAGGAAGCCAAAGCCGCTTCGCCCATCCGCTGATTTTTGCTCAGGAGCATCCCCATGGCAGGTAAAGACGTTCCGGTTTCGCCGCTCGCGCCGAAGAAATTCCCCAAGATGCCGGCGATTGAAGGCGTGGCCTTTGCCACCGCCGAAGCGGGCATCCGTTACAAGGGCCGTACCGATGTGCTGCTGGCGACGCTGGCGGAAGGCACGACGATGGCGGGTGTCTTCACCAAATCGAAGTGCCCTTCGGCAGCTGTGGACTGGTGCCGGGCGATCCTTGCTGGTGGCAAGGCGCGCGGCATCGTCGTCAATTCCGGCAATGCCAATGCGTTCACGGGTCTCAAGGGCAAGCAGGCGGTGCAGCTCACGGCCGAAATCGCCGCGAAGGCCTTGAAGTGCAAGCCCGATGAAATCGCGCTTGCCTCCACGGGTGTGATTGGCGAGCCGCTCGATGCGACGAAGTTCAACGGCGTTCTCGCGGATTGCGCGGGCCGGGTGAAGGCCGATGCGTGGAATGATGCAGCCAAGGCCATCATGACCACCGACACTTTCCCCAAGGGCTCGGCGAAGAAGTTCAAAATTGGTGAGACCGAGGTCACGATCTGCGGCATCGCCAAGGGCGCGGGCATGATCGCGCCGGATATGGCGACGATGCTCTCCTTCATCTTTACCGATGCGGCGATCAGCGCTTCCGCGCTTCAGGCCTGCCTCTCATCGGGCGTCAAGGACAGCTTCAACGCCGTGACGGTCGATAGCGATACCTCGACTTCCGATACGTTGATGTTGTTCGCGACAGGCGCTGCCGGCAAGCGCGGGCAGGCGGCGATCACCGATCCAAAGGATCCGCGCCTTTCCGCCTTCAAACGGGCGCTCAACAAGGTACTGCTCGACCTCGCGACGCAGGTCGTGAAGGATGGGGAAGGCGCGCGCAAGTTCGTTGCTGTGACCGTGGAAGGCGCGAAGAGCCGCAACTCGGCCAAGCGCATCGCACTCTCGATCGCCAACTCGCCCTTGGTGAAGACGGCAGTGGCGGGCGAGGATGCCAACTGGGGGCGCATCGTCATGGCAGTCGGCAAGGCGGGCGAGCCTGCGGAACGCGACCTTCTCTCGATTTACTTCGGGCCCTATCGCCTTGCTGAAGCGGGTGGGCGCGATGCTTCCTATGACGAGGCCAAGGTCTCCGACTACATGAAGAATGATCGCATCGATATTCGCGTCGATATCGGCCTCGGGCGTGGCAAAGCCACGGTCTACACCTGCGATCTCACCAAGGCCTATGTCGAGATCAACGGGGACTACCGTTCTTGAGGCTGTTACTTGTTGTCGCAGCTGCGCTGGTGGACCCGGACGGGCGCGTGCTCATTGCCCAGCGCCCGGAAGGAAAACAGCTCGCCGGACTGTGGGAATTTCCCGGCGGCAAGGTAGAGCCGGGCGAAAGACCAGAAGAAACGCTGATCCGCGAGCTTAATGAAGAGCTTTCAATCTCGGTCAAAGAAGCTTGCCTTGCGCCGTTAAGTTTTGCATCGCATCGTTATGAGGATTTTCATCTCCTGATGCCATTGTACGTCTGTCGCCGTTGGGAGGGAACTCCGAGGGCGGTGGAGCATCAGGCGCTAAGCTGGGTGGTTCCGGTGCGGCTCAGGGATTTCCCCATGCCGCCGGCGGACGAGCCCCTTATCCCTGCGCTCATCGATTTATTGTGAGAGGTGACAGCCTGGGGAGAAGCCCCGGTCTGGTCGGAGGGGCGATGAGCAGGAAGTTTCAGCGTTTTGTTCAGAACGAGAGCGGCGCGACCGCGATCGAATATACCCTCATCGCAGCGTTGATTGCCGGTGCCCTTCTGTCGATCTGGCCGGATTTCTATGCAAGCTTTCTGGCCTCGTGGACCAATGCGGGTTCGACCATCAACAACGCGGTCTCCGCGGCCACGAAATAAGCACGCCATGCTCGTCGCCGGATCAGCTCTTCTTGCCCTGTTCGATTTGACGCAACGCGTCATCGAGGCGCATTTTGGCGCTACCCGGCTTCAGCGGCTTCTGCTGGCTCGCGTGCGGCGCCCAGCCTGAAATCCAGATCACCTCGAAGGTGGCGCGGATTCGACCGTCCGCGTCGGCGTAGTGCATCGCGTAAAGCTCTGCTGCCCGCAGAAGGATTGCGCGGGTTAGCCCCGGTTGGCCGGGGCGCACCAGAGGTGCAGCTGTCGCGCCCATGGCCCGCAAGTCCCTGATCAGCGCAAAGAGATCCGAATAGCGCACCATTAGCTTTTCGCTGTCGGCGACAGGAAGCGCAAAGCCGCTGCGCTGCAGCAGCTGCCCGGCGGCACGCACATCGATCATCGGGAAAACACGCAGGCCCGCCGCGCCTGTGATCTCGCTTTCGGCGCGGATCAGCACATCGCGGAGTTCGCTGAGCGTATCCCCGCCCGGAAAAGCCGCCATCATCAGCCCGTCCGGCTTGAGGGCGCGGCGGAGCTGGATCAGCAGGCCGGGGAGATCATTGATCCGGTGCATCAGCATTCCGGAGAGAATCAGCCCGTAATGCTCCGGAGGAAGCCCGGTGTCGGGCAATTGGAGTGCGCGCGAGCCGGGCGTGTTTGACTGGCTTTCCAGCGTTTCGATTTTGCGTGCCGTGCAAAGCGCCTTGCCGAAGGCGCCGAAGGGCGTACCAAAATCGAGCGCGACCTCGAATTCCCGCAGCACCGGAGCGAGGCGATCAACAAGGTCGTCGCTCACGCGGTCCAGCAAAAAGCGCTCCGCGCCGAGGCGCAAAGCCCGATGATCCGCCGCTTGCGCCTTGACGAAATCGAAGAGTTCGGGAACCTGTTGCGTCATGGCGCTGCTCATCCCCCCATCGGCCCCACTGCTGTCAACCCAGTCGATGCCGGATCACGTGTTTCCCGGCGCAGATAGCACGGATTTGACTGAGGCAACCGAAATCTCGCCGGTTCGCGCGCGGTTTTGGCACCGCTGGAAGGGGAGATTGTCTCCGCGCGTTGTCGCCTCACGTCTCTTGAAGCAGGGGATCGAGCTTCTTTATCCGCCCCAGTGCATCACCTGCGAAACGGCGACCGCGACGCCGCACTCTCTCTGCGTGACTTGCTGGAACACGCTGCCGCTGATCTCGAAGCCCTATTGCGAACGTCTCGGCACGCCATTTCAGGTTGATTTCGGCACCGGCATGCTTTCCCCTGCCGCAATTGCCGATCCGCCCCGGTTCGATCGCGGGCGGGCCGTTGCGCGGCATCGCGATGCCGCGAAGTCGCTGGTCAGCCGGTTCAAATACGGCGAGCGGCTCGATCTCGCGAAACTCATGGCCAAGATGATGGTACAGGCTGGCGGCGATATTCTTGCCGATGCCGATCTCATCGTGCCGGTACCAATGCACCGCATCCGACTCTGGCGACGACGCTATAATCAGGCAGCCTTGCTCGCGAATGGAGTCTCGGCGATTTCTGGTGTCCCGGTCAGTCTCGATGCGCTTCAGCGCGTGCGTCATACGCGGGCACAGGTTGGGCTCGGGCGGTCGGATCGCCAGAAAAACCTCGCCGGTGCCTTTCGGGTGCCGGCTGAATACGAGGCATTGATAGCCGGTCGTCGCGTGGTTGTGATCGATGATGTCCGCACGACGGGTTCCACTTTGAACGCCTGCGCCCATATCTTGAGAAAAGCGGGCGCGACCCGTATCGATGTCCTGACCTTCACGCTGGTTGCCAGCGGCGACGAATAAGCGAAAGCCTGCCATGTCCAAGATATCAGCCTTGCCGGAAATCATCATCTACTCGAAAGCGTATTGTCCCTATTGTCAGGCCGCCAAAGCGCTTCTGAACAAGAAGGGCGCCGCGTTCACCGAGATCGATGTCACCACCGATCCGGAGGGTCAGCGCGCCATGGCCAAGCGCGCCAATGGGCACTCGACCGTGCCGCAGATTTTTATCGACGGACGGCATATCGGCGGCTGTGATGATCTTCATGCGCTGGATGCGGAAGGCGGGCTGGACCCGCTGCTCAAAGCCTAGGACATTTGCATCATGAGCACCCTGATCGCCGCCGCCCTCCAGATGCGCACGACCCGTTCGGTCGAGTGCAATATCGCTGACCTTCTCGCCATGGCAGGGGAGGCTGTGGCGCAGGGCGCGACTTTCCTGCAATCGCCGGAGATGTCGAATATTCTCGAACGCAACCGCGCGGCGCTCTTCGAGGCGATTCGCCCGGAGGCCCAGGATGCGATGCTGGCAGCGGTGAGGGACTTTGCCCGCGCGAAGCATGTGACGTTCCATATCGGGTCGCTCGCGGTGCGTGAGTGCGAAAAGGTTGCCAATCGCGGCCTTCTCGTTGGGCCGGATGGCGAGATTGTTGCCCGCTATGACAAGCTCCATCTTTTCGATGTCGATCTGCCCAATGGCGAGACTTGGCGCGAGAGCAATACCTATACCGCCGGGCAATGCGCGGTCGTCGCGCCTTTGTCCTTGTCGCATGATCTTATCGAAAAACCGGCAGCCACTTTTTCGGATCATGCGCCTCTGAGTGATGCCGTTCTTGGCATGGGCATCTGTTACGATCTCCGCTTTCCCTATCTCTTCCGGGCGCTCGCCGAGGCGGGGGCGGATATTCTCACGGCGCCGGCGTGCTTCACCCGCCAGACCGGTGAAGCGCATTGGACGGTTCTCCAGCGGGCACGCGCGATTGAGACCGGCTCGTTCATGATCTCTGCCGCGCAGGGTGGCAAGCACGAGGATGGCCGCGAAACCTTCGGGCATTCGATCATCGTCGATCCTTGGGGCCGTGTGCTCGCCGAAGCGGGGGATGAACCCGGTCCGGTGCTCGCAACGCTTGATTTGTCGCTGGTGACCGATGCGCGCCAGCGCATCCCGACGCTCAAGCATACGCGTGTGATTGCCGTGACGCGTCAGGGGTTTGCCCCGGACAAGGCAGCGGAATGATTCGTTATGCCCTCCAATGCGCGGATGGCCATGCGTTCGAGAGCTGGTTCCGCGACAGCGCCGCCTATGATGGGCAGGCCGAGGCGGGCCTGTTGAGTTGCCCGCATTGCGGTTCTGCCAAGGTCGGCAAGCAGATCATGGCGCCCTCGGTTGCGGTGCATGAAGAGAGCACGAAGCAACCCGTCGCCATGGCCGGCGGTAAGGATCAGGAAATCCGCGCGATGCTTCGCGCCTTCCGCCAGCATCTGGAGACGCATGCCGATAATGTCGGTGCGGATTTCGCGGATGAAGCGCGCAAGATCCACTATGGCGAGGTCGATGAGCGCGCGATTTATGGCGTTGCGAGCTTCGAGGAAGCCAAATCCCTCCATGAGGAAGGCATTGACGTGCTGCCGGTGCCTGTTCTGCCGGATGACATGAATTAGCAGAACTTGGCGGAAACCTTGCCGAAGCGGCCAAAATCGGCGCGCACCTCATCGCCGGGCTGAACCGCAATCGGCACGAGGCAGGTGCCGGTGGTGACGACTTCGCCCGCGCGCATCGTGATGCCGAGCGCCGAAAGCTCGTTGACGATCCATGTCAGCGCGACGCGGGGATCCCCGAGCACGTTCGAGCCGATCCCGCGATGGGCGGATTTGCCGACAATCTCGGCATCCACTTCATAAGTCGCGAGATCGACCGTGCGCCAATCCGCCGTTGTCGCCTCGCCGAGGATGAACAGGTTGGCGCAGGCGTTGTCGGCGATAAGCTGCGCCGCGCCGACCTTGCAGAAGTCGTTGAAGCGCGAATCCGGGATTTCGATAGCGGGATGCAGCGTCGTGACAGCGGCGAGTACTTCTTCCACCTTATATTCGGCGAGGCGTGGGGTGAGATCGCGCCCGAAGCGGAAGGCGAATTCGACCTCCGCCACGCACATGTTGCTGGTTGCGAGTGAAATCTCTGCGCCGACCTCCAGCACTTTCTCTTTCAGCAGGCGGCCGGCGAGCGGACCGTCGACATTGATATGCTTCTGCCCGGCAACGCTGGTTGCGGCGATTTTCCAGCCAAAACGCGGCGCAGCAGACCGACTTTCAAGCAGCGCCTGAATGGCATAACCCTCGGCCCGCGTCGAAGGGCGGAAGGCCGCCGGGATTTCATCGAGCCGCGTGCCGCCTTCCCAATGCTGCCAGAGTAGCGCCGAGGCCTGAGCGTCCTGATTGGGGTCCAGCATGGTGTGCTCCTAAAAACGGTGGGTCAGGCGGGCTTTGTGGCGGTGATGAAGTAGTTGACGTCGCAATCGGAGGAGAGGCGCCAGGCATCGGCCAAGGGGTTGAACACCATGCCCTGCCGGCTTTGCGGCACGAGGCCTGCCGCCTCCATGTGGGCCTCGAGCTCGGCGGGTGTGACGAATTTCGCCCAGTCGTGGGTGCCGCGCGGCAGCCAGCGCAGCACATATTCCGCACCGACAATCGCGAGGGCATAGGCCTTGAGGGTGCGGTTCAGCGTCGAGGCGATCAGCATGCCACCGGGCTTGAGCCGCAAGGCCGCCTCGCGCACAAAGGCGCTGACATCCGGCACATGTTCCACCACTTCGAGCAGGGTGATCGCGGCGAACGGCGCATCAAGTGGCAGGGTTTCAATCGCGCTCGCGCGGTACTCGACCGGGATGCCCTGCGCTTCGGCGTGATGCCGGGCGATCGCAATATTCTCTTCCGCGAGGTCGATGCCGGTGACCGTAAACCCCATCTTCGCGAGCGGCTCGGCGACGAGCCCCGCGCCGCAGCCGATATCGAGCAGGCGCAAACCTTCGAACGGCTTCATGGCGCGGGCTTCACGCCCGAAATGGCTGGCGAAATCCTGCTTGATATGGCCAAGGCGCACCGGATTGATGCGGTGAAGCGGCTTCATCGGCCCGTTCGGGTCCCACCAGGTGGCGGCCAACGTGTTGAAGTGTGCGATCTCGCGGGAGTCCGCGAGGCTGGAGGTGGGATTGGCGTCCTGAAAGGCGGGTGTTCCGGACATTTTTCTTTCCCTTTATCGCAACTTCCCGCCACTTCGACCAAGTTCCTGCCATCTCAGACAAGTTGCCGGATTGACCGAAGGGCCTCGAGCCTTCTATACGCCCGCGGATCGCATTTTCCACCCTTGCCTGGCGAGAAATCGCGCTATGAGGGCGGGATTCGAATTTCTGAAGGCTTCCATGAACGCATCCGTTTCCCGTCCTCGTCTGGTCATGAAGTTCGGCGGCACCTCGGTGGCCACGGTCGAGCGGATCAAGAATGTCGCCCAACACGTCAAGCGTGAGGTCGATGCCGGCTATGATGTCGCCGTCGTTGTCTCCGCAATGTCGGGCAAGACGAATGAACTCGTCGCCTGGGTCAAGGAGTGCTCGCCGCTCTATGATCCGCGCGAGTATGACACCGTGGTTGCCTCCGGCGAGCAGGTGACGAGCGGGCTCCTCGCGATCTGCCTGCAGGCGATTGGCCTCAAGGCGCGCTCTTGGCAGGGCTGGCAGATGCCGCTCCTGACCGATGATGCGCATGGCTCCGCCCGCATTGGCGATATCGAGGCCGATGCCATGCTCAAGTCCTTCTCGGAGGATGGCGCTGTTGCGGTTGTTGCCGGCTTTCAGGGCATTCACCGCGAGACCGGCCGCATCTCGACGCTCGGGCGCGGCGGTTCGGATACCTCCGCCGTGGCGCTCGCGGCGGCGCTGAAGGCCGAGCGTTGCGACATCTACACTGACGTCGATGGCGTTTACACCACCGATCCGCGTATCGTGAAGCAGGCGAAGCGGCTCGAGAAGGTTGCCTTCGAGGAAATGCTCGAAATGGCTTCGCTTGGCGCCAAGGTTTTGCAGGTTCGCTCGGTTGAGCTTGCGATGGTCTATAACGTGCGGACCTTCGTCCGTTCGAGTTTCGATAACCCCGCCCAGCCGATGCCGGGCACGCTGATCTGCGCTGAGGAAGAGATCATGGAACAACCGGTCGTCACGGGTATCGCCTATTCGAAGGATGAGGCGCAGATCACGCTGCGGCAGGTCGCCGACAAGCCGGGCATTGCTGCCGCAGTGTTCGCGCCGCTCGCCGATGCCTCGATCGTCGTCGACATGATCGTCCAGAATGTCTCGGCCGATGGCGCGACGACGGATATCACTTTCACGGTTCCTTCCGCGGATTATACCCGCGCAATGGACGTGATCGAGAAGCGCAAGGGCGAGATCGGCTATACCCAGCTTCAGGGCGTGCAGGATGTGGCGAAGATTTCCGCCATCGGTGTCGGCATGCGTTCGCATGCCGGTGTTGCGGCCAAGGCCTTCAAGGCGCTGGCGGATCGCGGCATCAATATCCGCGCGATCACTACGAGCGAAATCAAGTTCTCAGTGCTGATCGATGTTGCTTATACCGAGCTTGCGGTGCGCACGCTGCACTCGCTTTATGGACTCGACGCGGCCTGAAACCGGACTTTCATCCGGGAACGGGTGAGGAAAATCCGCCTGAGCAAGAAAGCATGACTTGCGTGGCTGCCATGCCGCATTGTAGCTCAGGAAAGCGCTGACGCGTTGCGTCGGCCTGCCGTTGGCGGGACCGTTGATCCCGCCGGCCGGAATGGAAAGGATGCACAGGTGATGCGAGGGGGCCTCGTCGGACCGCGCGTATTGTTGCGCCGCCTGCGCGAGGTGATGAGCGAACCCGCCAGTGCGCAGGAACGCCTTGACCGCATCGTCGTCCTGATTGCCAACAACATGGTTGCCGAGGTGTGCTCGGTCTATGTTGCGCGGGCCGATAACACCCTTGAGCTTTATGCGACCGAAGGCCTGAACCGCGAGGCAGTCCATCTGACGACGATGCGCCTCGATGAAGGTCTCGTCGGCCTCATCGCGCGCGAGGCGCAGCCGCTGGCGCTCTCCGATGCGCAACACCACCCGGCCTTTTCCTACAGGCCGGAAACGGGCGAAGAAATTTACGCCTCTTTCCTCGGTGTGCCGATCCTCCGGGGTGGCAACGCGCTCGGCGTTCTCGTCGTGCAGAACCGCGCGGCGCGGGTCTATTCCGAAGAGGAAATGGAGGCGCTCCAGACGACCGCAATGGTCCTCGCCGAGATGATCGCCGGCGGTGAACTCGAAGCGCTGGCGCGTCCCGGTTCGGGCGGGACGGTGGTGCGGCGAACGCTGGCGATGCAGGCGCAGCCGATTGCGGAAGGCGTGGGCCTCGGCCATGTTGTGCTGCATGAGCCGCGCGTCGAGATCAAGAACCTCGTCGCCGATGATCCCGATGCGGAGCTGGTGCGCCTGAATTCCGCACTCGAACTTCTGCGCGCTTCCATTGATGACCTGATGGATTCAGGCGGCCTGAGCCATGCCGGCGAGCATCGCGATGTGCTCGAAACCTTCCGCATGTTCGCGCAGGATCGCGGCTGGGTGCGGCGGCTGCATGAGGCCATCAACACGGGCCTGACCGCCGAGGCGGCGGTTGAACGCGTGCAATCGGATGTCCGGGCGCGCCTCTTGCGCCAGACCGATCCTTATCTCCGCGAGCGGCTGCATGATCTTGATGATCTCGCCAACCGGCTTCTTCACCAGTTGACCGGCGCGGCCTTCACGCTGGCCGCCGAGAACCTGCCGGAAAACGCCATCCTTGTGGCCCGCGCGATGGGGCCGGCAGCGCTCCTCGAATACCAGCGCCTCAAGCTGCGCGGTCTCGTGCTTGAAGAGGGTGGTGCCACGAGCCATGTCGCGATTGTCGCGCGGGCGCTGGGTATCCCGACGGTCGGCAAGGCGGAGGGCATTCTTGGCCTCGTCGAAACGGGCGACGCCATCATCATTGATGGCCATTCCGGCGAGATCCAGATCCGCCCGTCGCAAGATGTCGAGGCAGCCTATGCTGAGCGCGCCCGCCTTAGGGCGCGGCGGCAGGAGCAGTATCGCGCGTTACGCGACAAGCCTGCCGTCACGAAAGACGGCGTGGCGGTTGATATCCAGATGAACGCCGGTCTCCTCGTTGACCTGCCGAACCTTGATGAGACTGGCGCGAGTGGCGTTGGGCTGTTCCGCACCGAAATCCTTTTCATGGTGGCGCCGTCGCTGCCGCGCGCACAGGCGCAAGAGGGGCTTTACCGCACTATCATCGACATTGCCGGGCGCCGCCCGGTTACTTTCCGTACGCTCGATATCGGCGGCGACAAGGTGCTGCCTTATCTACGGAAGATCGACGAGGAAAACCCGGCGCTCGGCTGGCGTGCGGTACGCATCGGACTTGATCGCCCGGCGCTGCTCAGGACGCAGTTCCGCGCGCTTCTGGGGGCAGCAAAGGGTCGTGACCTCCGGATCATGTTGCCTATGGTCGCGACGCTCGAAGAGTTCGAGGCTGCCAAGGCGATGCTGAACCGTGAGCGTGAGCGGGCGCGCAAACTCGGGCAGGCGGGCCCAAAGCAGGTGCATCTCGGCATCATGCTCGAAGTGCCCTCGCTCCTGTTCGATCTTGAACGCGTGTTCGCGGCGGTGGATTTTGTCTCGATCGGCACCAACGATCTGATGCAGTTCATGTTCGCGGCGGATCGTGAGAACGCGCTGGTTTCTGCGCGGTTCGACCCGCTTCACCCCTCTTTTCTGCGTGCGCTGAGCCGTGTTGCGATGCTCTCACGCGAAACAGGGCGGCCTGTCAGCCTCTGCGGCGAGATGGCGGGCAAGCCGATTGAGGCACTGGCGTTGCTGGGTCTCGGCTTCCGCTCGTTCTCGATGTCGCCGTCGAATATCGGCCCGGTCAAAGCTTTTGTGCGCGGGATCGAGGTGGGCAAACTCGAAGCTTTCATGCGCGAAAAGCTCGAAACGTCCTTCGATTCGGCTGGTTTGCGTGCTGGTCTCGTGGCCTTCGCCGCGGCGAATGACCTTTCGTTTTAGCGCTCTCCCATGCCCGCCATTGTTCTGCCCGAAGACAAGCTCGACGCGATTCTCGCGCGCAATGAGCTTGTCTCGCGAGAACTCGAAGGCGTTTCCGATTCAAACGCCATTGTCGCGCTCAGCCGCGAGGCCTCCTCACTCGCGCCCGTCGTTGTGGCTATCGGGCGTTACCGCGCGGCGATGAGCGAACTGGCGGAAACCGAAGCGATGCTTGGCGATCCGGCGACCGATTCCGAGATGTATGCGCTCGCCATCGACGAGAAGTCCCGCCTTGAGGACGAACAGGAGCGGCTGGCGCGGGAAATCCGGATCGCGTTGCTGCCCAAGGATATGGCGGATGAGCGCAGCGTCATCCTCGAAGTGCGGGCTGGCACGGGCGGCGATGAGGCCTCGCTGTTCGCCGGTGACCTCTACCGGATGTACGCGCGCTACGCCGAACTCCATGGCTGGAAGGTCGAGATTTCCTCGGCCAGCGAAGGCACGGTCGGTGGCTACAAGGAAATCATCGCGGAAATTCACGGTGAGGGTGTCTTCGCCCGATTGAAATTCGAATCCGGCGTCCATCGCGTCCAGCGCGTGCCAGACACAGAGGCCTCAGGGCGCATCCATACCTCGGCGGCAACGGTGGCGATGCTGCCGTTGGCCCAGGAGGTGGACGTGACGATCAACGAGGCGACCGAACTCAAGATCGAGACCATGCGCTCGCAAGGCGCGGGCGGCCAGCACGTCAACAAGACCGAATCCGCTGTGCGCGTCACCCATCTGCCAACAGGGCTTGCGGTGCTGGTGCAGGAGGAGCGCTCGCAGCACAAGAACAAGGCGCGGGCGATGGAAATCTTGCGCGCCCGTCTGTTCGACATGGAGCGCCAGCGGCTGGATCAGGCCCGCTCGGCTGATCGCAAGAGCCAGCTGGGATCGGGCGATCGTTCGGAGCGCATCCGCACCTATAATTTCCCGCAAGGGCGCGTGACGGACCACCGCATCAACCTCACCCTCTACAAGCTTGATTCGGTGATTGAAGGCGGTGGCCTCGATGAATTGATCGAGGCGCTGATCACCGACCATCAGGCCAAACTCCTTTCCGGGGATGACGCCTGATGGCGTCCGGCACTTCGAAGGGGCTGACGCCCGAGATGACCCTCGCCGCAGCACACAGCCATGTCGCTGAACGACTTCTGACGGCGGATATCGATGAGTCTCGCCTTGAGGCGCGTCTTCTGCTGATGGCCGCGCTGGAGATGGATCATGCGGCGCTGATTCTGCGCGAGAGGACCGCGTTGGGTCACGCCGCGTCGCGGCTCGAAGCTTTTCTCTCACGACGCCTTGCGCATGAGCCGATCTCGCGCATTCTTGGGCGGCGGGAGTTTTATGGTCTCAGCTTTTCCCTCAATCCTGAGACGCTTGATCCGAGGCCGGATACCGAGACGCTGGTGGATGCCGTGCTCGCGCATCTCGCGACGGAGCGGCAAAGCTCCGTGCCGTTGAAGCTGCTCGATATCGGTACGGGAACCGGTGCCATTCTGCTGGCGCTGCTCTCGCGCTTGCCCCTCGCGCGGGGGGTAGGCGTTGATATCGCCCCTGCGGCTGTTGAGGCGGCACGCGCCAATGCCGAGGCACTCGAGCTTTCGGCGCGCGCTGAATTTCGCACGGGTGACCTTCTTGAAGACGTTGAGGCGGGGTTTGATGTTCTCGTCTCCAACCCGCCCTATGTTCCCACTCGGGATCTTGCCGGGCTTGATCCCGAGGTGCGGCTCTTTGATCCTGCAAGAGCACTCGATGGGGGTGTCGACGGCCTGATTTTCTATCGTCATGTGATCGGGCAAGCCGCTCACCATGTCCGTGCCGGGGGCCTCATCGCCTTTGAAGTCGGAGCTGGGCAGGCTCGCGACGTGGAAAGCCTGATGGAAAAGGCGGGTATTCAGTCTATCCGGACAAGGTTTGATCTTGGCGGGATCGAGCGTGTCGTGATGGGTATTTTACCGCCACACTGAATTTTATTTCAGGATATGAAGCTAATCCTAATGCGTGCTTGCTTTGGGAGGGCGCGCACGGTAAGGAAAAACAACGGTGACGCGCACGAAGCGATTCCGGTCCCCCATTTTTCGGATCAGAAACCTTTGAGGCCACTTTTTTCCGACATCCGGACCCAGTCTTAACAAGGGTTTTGAGGCGGAGCGCAATTCCGGCAGTGTGACCCTCACAAAATGGTTGCAAGAGCCGGTGACATGCGGGGCGAAGCCCCCTTTTTGGGCCGGGGAGCACCGGTAATTCCGGTATTTGGGCAGCTGAGAAACCAATGAGACCAGGACAGAACAAGCGCATGCGTGGCCGCAACAATCGTCGCGGCCCGAATCCCCTGACGCGTTCGTACGAATCGAACGGGCCCGATGTGAAGGTGCGCGGCACCGCGCAGCACGTTGCCGAGAAATACACCCAGCTTGCCCGCGACGCGCATGTCTCCGGTGATCCGGTGATGGCGGAGAGCTATCTCCAGCACGCCGAGCATTATTATCGCCTGATTGCGGCGGCCCATCAGGCGCAGCTCGCGATTCAGAACGGCACGGCCGATGATCGCGATGACGAGGATGATGATTTCGACACCGCGTCGGATCGCTTCACCTTCCGTTCCGTCCAGCAGACCAATCCCAATGGCCAACCGCCGTCGTTTGGCGGTGACCGCGCGCCGGGCGAAGCTGGTGAGGGTGGCGAGGCCGCTGAGGGTGAAGAGGGTTCGTCCGAGCGTCCGCAACAGCTTGAGCGCCCGCAGCAGGGCCGGGGTGATCGCCCGCACAACAATGACCGCCACAACAACCGCAACCGGGATCGCGACCGCAATCAGGATCGCGGGTTCCGGCAGGGCGTTGATCGTGACCGGGATCGCAATCCCGATCGTGGCAATTTTCAGGATCGCGAGCGCAATCCGGATCGTAACCCAGACCGGGATCGCAGCCAGGATCGGGATCGGGGCGGGTTCAACGCAAACCGTCCGCGCCGTCCGCAGCCTGATCTCGAGGGCGCAGAACAGCCCGTTCTGCCGGCCTTCCTGACCGCGCCGGTGCGCGCTGTTCCGATCGAAATCAGCGAAGCGCCTGTCTCGGCAGCTCCGGTTCCCGAGGTTGCTGATGGCGGTGATGACGGTCTTCGGACGCCGTTCCGCGCCCGTCGCCGTCGCCGTCCCCGGATCGCGGGTGAAGGGCCAGAGCTTCAGACCGAGGCTGCGGGTTCGGATCAGGATTGATCCTTTCGCCGGGCGTCACCAAATGAACGAACGCCGCGCAGAAATGCGCGGCTTTTTTATGCGGTTGAGCCAATTCTATCCGTTTGAGGCAAGTCAAAATCTGCGCCAACCCCCTTTTGTTGCGCGAGGGCCACACCTACATTGGATCAGGAACGATTGCCGCCAAGCGGGATTGTTCTGCCGGGAGCGTTGGTCATTGGGCCGCACTCGCCACTTCGCCTCATGGAAGGGAAGCTTATGAATACGGAAAAATACACCGAACGCGCGCGTGGCTTCATTCAGGCCGCGCAGACCATCGCCCTTCGTGAAGGGCACCAGCAGTTTTCACCCGAGCACCTGCTCAAGGCACTGCTTGATGACGAGCAGGGTTCGGCCTCGGGCCTGATTGATCGCGCCGGCGGCAAGTCCGTCGAGGTGCGCAAGGCCGTTGATGCCGCGCTCGCCAAAATTCCCAAGGTCGAGGGCGGTTCGGGGCTATACCTGACACCGCAGCTCGCCCGCGTTTTCGAGACCGCGGAGAAATCCGCTGACAAGGCGAAGGATTCCTTCGTGGCTGTTGAGCGACTTTTGCTCGCGCTCGCGATCGAGAAGGATAGTCCCGCTGGCAAGGCGCTGGCCTCAGCGGGGGTAACCCCGCAAAACCTCAATGCCGCGATCGAGGCGATCCGCAAGGGCCGCACGGCCGATACCGCGACCGCCGAGAACCAGTACGATGCGCTGAAGAAATTCGCGCGCGACCTCACGGCGGCGGCCCGCGAGGGCAAACTTGATCCGGTGATCGGGCGCGACGAGGAAATCCGCCGCACGATTCAGGTGCTCTCGCGCCGGACCAAGAACAACCCGGTGTTGATCGGCGAGCCGGGCGTCGGCAAGACGGCGATTGTCGAGGGCCTCGCGCTGCGCATCGTCAACGGCGACGTCCCTGAAAGCCTGAAAGACAAGGCGCTGATGGCGCTCGATATGGGCGCGCTGATCGCTGGTGCGAAATACCGCGGCGAGTTCGAGGAGCGGCTCAAGGGCGTGCTCTCCGAGGTCACGGCGGCGGAAGGCGGCGTCATCCTCTTCATCGATGAGATGCACACCCTCGTGGGCGCGGGCAAGGGCGACGGCGCGATGGATGCCTCGAACCTGCTTAAGCCCGCTCTTGCGCGGGGTGAACTTCACTGCGTCGGCGCGACGACGCTCGATGAATACCGCAAGCACGTCGAGAAGGATGCGGCGCTGGCGCGGCGTTTTCAGCCGGTCTTCGTCTCCGAGCCGACCGTTGAGGATACGATCTCGATCCTGCGCGGGCTGAAGGAAAAGTACGAGCTTCATCACGGCGTGCGCATCACCGATTCGGCGCTGGTTGCGGCGGCAACGCTGTCGAACCGCTATATCACCGACCGTTTCCTGCCCGATAAAGCCATCGATCTTGTCGATGAAGCCTCGGCGCGGCTCAGGATGCAGGTCGATTCCAAGCCCGAGGAGCTTGATTCGATTGATCGCGAGATCATTCGGCTCCGGATCGAGCAGGAAGCGCTTCGGCGCGAGACCGATGTCGCCTCGAAGGATCGCCTCGGCAAGCTCGAAGGCGAATTGGCGGAACTTGAGGAAAAATCCCTCACGCTGACCAACGCGTGGCGCGCCGAGAAGGACAAGCTCGGCGAGGCGCAGCGCCTCAAGGGCGAGCTGGAGCAGGCGCGCACGCAGCTTGAGCAGGCGCAGCGGCAGGGTGAATTCCAGCGTGCTGGTGAACTCGCCTATGGCATCATTCCTGCTCTCGAAAAGAAGCTCGCCGTGCTCGAAGCGGCTGGTCCGCAGCCCGATGGCAGCCTCGCCTCGGAAGCCGTGACGCCGGACATGATTGCGCAGGTCGTCTCGCGCTGGACCGGGGTTCAGGTCGAGCGGATGCTTGAGGGTGAGCGAGAAAAGCTCCTACGGATGGAGCTGGAACTCGGCAAACGCGTTGTCGGCCAGCAGGAAGCGGTGGAGGCGGCCTCGACCGCTGTGCGCCGTGCTCGTGCCGGGCTGCAAGACCCTAATCGTCCGCTCGGTTCGTTCATGTTCCTCGGCCCGACAGGCGTCGGCAAGACCGAACTCACCAAGGCGCTGGCCTCGTTCCTCTTCGATGACGAGACCGCGATGGTGCGCATCGACATGAGCGAATACATGGAAAAGCACTCGGTTTCGCGCCTGATTGGCGCGCCTCCGGGCTATGTTGGCTATGAGGAAGGCGGTGCACTCACTGAAGCCGTGCGGCGCCGGCCCTATCAGGTCGTGCTGTTCGACGAGATCGAAAAGGCCCATGGCGATGTCTTCAATGTGCTGTTGCAGGTGCTGGACGATGGTCGCCTGACCGACGGGCAGGGCCGTACGGTCGACTTCCGCAACACGATCATCATCATGACTTCTAACCTTGGGGCGGAGTATCTCGTTGCTCTGGGCGAAGAGCAGAATGTCGAGGTTGCACGCGGCGATGTGATGAACATGGTCCGCGCGCACTTCCGGCCCGAGTTCCTCAACCGCGTGGATGAAATCGTGTTGTTCCAGCGCCTCAAGCGTTCGGATATGGCTGCGATTGTCGATATCCAGCTCGGGCGTCTGCGGACCCTGTTGGAGGATCGCAAGATCACCATCGAACTCGATGACGCGGCCCGTACATGGCTTGCCGACAAGGGTTATGATCCGGCCTATGGCGCGCGCCCCCTCAAGCGCGCGATCCAGAAGAGCCTGCAAGACCCGCTCGCACGGATGATTCTCGCGGGCGAGGTGAAAGATGCTGATGCCGTGCGCGTCACCGCCGGGACGGATGGGCTCATCATCGGTGATTCCGCCTTCGGAACGGTCGAGAGACCGCCCAAGGCCAAGCTGAACTGAGGATGCCGGGCTGAATATTTGGCGCGCGCGGGTTTCCCCCGCCGCCAAGGCGCGATAGAGGGGAGGGGCGGCATCGGCCGCCCTTTTCTTTTCGGCCCCGGTCCACTGGACCCTGTGCCGGCTTTTCCGCGTGGCATCATGTCTCTCCTAACGGTCGCCCCCGCCATTTTTGTGCTGATCTGGTCAACAGGCTGGATCGTGGCGAAATATGCCGCGCCCTATGCCGACCCGCTGACCTTTCTTGCCGTGCGCTATGCGACGGCGGGGCTCGTTCTCGCGGTGATCGCAGGTGTTGCCCGCAGCGAATGGCCGAAAACGCGGATGGCGGCGTTTCATGCCGTGATCAGCGGTGTCTTGCTGCACACGGGCTATCTCGGCGGTGTCTGGTGGGCGATCGCGCATGGCCTGCCAGCAGGGGTGTCGGCGCTGATCGCGGCGGTTCAACCGCTTTTGACGGCAGCGCTCGCGGCGCGTCTTGCCGGAGAAAGGCTTCGGCCCGTACACCTGCTTGGCATTCTTCTCGGGTTTCTGGGTGTTCTTGGCGTGATCGCCCCGAAGCTGGCGGGCATTTCTTTTGCGGGCATGTCTGGCCTTGGGCTCGCGGTGGTCATCAACATTGTGGCGATGATCTCGGTTACCTTCGGCACCTTCTACCAGAAGAAATACGTCGCCTCCGGTGATCTCAGGATGATCACTGTGCTGCAATATATAGGGGCGTTTGCGACGACGCTGCCGCTTGCGGTGCTGTTCGAGCCAATGCGCTTCGAATTCCGGGCCGAGACTTGGTGGGCGCTGGCGTGGTCTGTCATCGTGCTGTCGATTGGTGCCATCGGGCTTATGCTGATGATGATCCGGCGCGGTGCTGTCTCGAAGGTCGCGGCGCTGATCTATCTTATCCCGCCAACAGCTGCGGTGCAGGCCTTTCTGATGTTCGGCGAAACGCTGACGCTGGTACAGGTTGGCTGCATGGGCATTGCGGCCCTTGGGGTCTACCTCGCTTCCCGACCGTGAATTTTAGCAGATTTCTTTCGGCGATCGGGTTCATTCAATTTTACCGACCCTGACGTTTACGCCTTGGCGTCGGCGGGTTAACCCTATATTTCAGCAAGCTCTAACGGAGACTGCTCATGCGCGACCCTCACCTTTATCCGGCGTTCAGCCTGCGATCCCTGCTGTTGCTGGTGGTTGCCATGCTGCCGTCGATGGTCGCGAGTATGGCGGGCTCATGGCTGACGATCCCTTCGCTTGAAGGATGGTATGCGACGCTGAACAAGCCGTTTTTCACGCCGCCGAACATCGTGTTCCCGCTGGTCTGGACGTTTCTTTACGCGCTGATGGCGCTCTCGTTCTGGCGCGTCCTCCGGGCGCGGCCGGAAGCGGGGCCGAAGACGTCGGCGATCCTGATCTTTCTCGGGCAAATGGTGGTGAACGTCGGCTGGTCCTGGGCGTTTTTCGCCAAGCGCTCGCCGTATCTCGGGCTGGTGGTTGTCGGCCTGCTGTTTCTCGCCATTCTGATGACGATCCGCGCGTTCCGGGAAATTGACCGCCCGGCAGGCTATGCGCTCGTGCCGTATCTGGCGTGGGTCGGTTTTGCCAGCCTCCTCAACGGTGCGATCGCGATCAACAATCCGGGCTGAAGACGTCCAGGTTCAAGAAACTCCCGGCTTAAAGCCCGCGCTTCTCGATGACCTGCCGGATCGCGGCGCGGAATTCCGCCAGTGGGAAAGGCTTCGTCAGCACATCTTCGACGAGGCCTTCGAGCTCGCGGGCGCGTTCGCGCTGCTCGGCGTAGCCGGTCATCAGGACAATTGGGAAGCCCGGCTTTTGCGCAGCGACCGAGAGCGTCAGCGCAATGCCGTCCATCACTGGCATGCGGATGTCGCTGATCATCAGATCAAACCCATCCTCGTTGGTGGTGAAATGTTCCAGCGCATCGGCGCCATCAATGGCCTCGACTACGCTGTGTCCGTCGATCTGAAGCGCGCGCATCAGAGGCGCCCGGACGGAGGGTTCGTCATCAACGAGAAGAATTCGTGCCATCGCTCGCACCGTTCAGAAGTTTTGAAGCGTTCAGACCGTTATTCGTCGGACTGGATCATGCCAACATAAGGCAACTCGCGGAATTTGTGCGCGACATCCATGCCATAGCCGACAAGAAACGAATCCGGCGCCCTGAAACCGACGAATTCAGCGTCGAACTGCACGGCGCGCTTGGTTGGCTTTTCGATTAACACGGCGGACATGACGCGCCGCGCGCCCCGCGCGCTCAGGAGATCCTTGGCGAAGGCAAGAGTGCGGCCTGATTCGAGGATATCGTCGATCAGCAGTACATCGCGGCCATCGACCGTGTTGTCGATATCCTTCACCACCGTCACCTGCCCCGAAGAGGACATGCCGGAGTGATAGCTCGCAAGCTGCATGAACTCGACGCTGGGTGAGAGACCCACATGGTGCAGCGCGCGCACCAGATCGGCGGCGAAAATGAAGCTGCCACGCAGGATCGCGATCACCAGAAGCTCGTTCGGCGAGGCGGCCTTGATTTCCCCGGCGAGGGTTTCAACGCGCGCCGCGATTTCTTCGGCGGAGAACAGGACGTGGATAGTGTGGTGTTCCGATCCGGCGGTCGTCATGGTGTCGGAGGCAGGCGTGCTGGTGGTCAAGATCACAATCCCCGTTTCGCTCGGGTGATAGACACGCCGTGCAACGCTTGAAAATTCACGCATCAGAATTTTGATACGCACAAGACCGCGCTTCTCCAAGACCAGAGGGTGCGGATTTGCTGAACTATAGCGGCTTTGACGCGAATTGGAATTCGCCGCCAGCGCTTTAACGAATCATTCGGGGAAGAGGATGCCGATCAGGCACTTCGACGCTAGCGAATGGCCGCGACGATATCGTCCTTTGCAACAAACCGCACCATCACCGAATGCGATTCGGCTGGTGGGCTGGCAAGGCGGCGGCGGAACACGGTCTTTTCACTCGGTGCGAGTTCATGAACATCGGCAGCCGCGGTCCAGACGTAGATTTCCTGCCCGGTGCTCGAGCGGATCGAAAGGCGCATGACGGGAAGTTTCTGCGTCGCGCGGGCGAGATTGGCGATGGTGCCGGTCACTTCCAGCGTTTCGCGCCCGTCTTCGCGCACAAGGCGGCTGCGCACGTCGGCGATATCGAGATTGCCGATGTTGACGCCAAGGCCGACGGCTTCGAAAATCGGTGCCACGCCGGGGAAAAGGCGCACGGCCTCGTTGCGCAGGAGGCCGAGGGTTGCCAGCGTGCCGATACCGGCAGCCATCAGCATCACCGTGACCTTGCTGGAACTCTTCGGCTTGGTGTTGCGCGCGAGATGCGCGTCATTGGCGGCGAGATGCTTGGCGCGGCGGTTTCTGCGGCGCTCCTGCGGCTCGATATCGTCCGCATTGGCTTCATCCTGCGCGCGGGCAAGGGAGGCGGGATCGAATTCGATGGGATCTTTGTCGGATTTTCCGGCTTTCTCCGCTTCCGCAGCTGGGGCGGTGGGGGCGGGTTCTGCGAACAAGGCTTCGAGTTCGTCAGCGGAGATATCCGCGTTCTCCTGCTCAGGCGCGACCATTTCAGCGGGTGCGACCTTGGCCGGGGGCTCAGGAACGGAAAAGTCCATCGCGTCGATGGCGTCCTGACCAAGGGCCGCTTCCATCTCGTCGACTTCTGGCGCCTCGAACGTGGCCGGTGCAGGCTCCGAATCAAATTTCGGTGCGACAGGGCGTGGTGCGATGGATGATTCGGGATCGACAGCTTCCCAGATGGTCCGGCAGGAGGCGCAGCGCACCTTTCGCGGGCCGCTCGCGAAGAAAGAACCTTCGAGGTCGTGAAGAGTGTCACAGTTAGGACAACGGATCAGCGCCATATCGCGGTTCTGCGGCTCATGCGGTCGAAAGGGGTTCACGGGATAGGCTTCCCCCTGCTATTCCTCGCTGAAGAGCGTTAAGGGCTGGTAAAACCGGAGGTCGAAATCAACCACCGCGCGCAAAACGAGGCGGAAATTCACATCACCGGTGCGGAAGCACCGGAGGAACTCGTGCGCTTTGACAATGTCGGGCTGCGTTATGGCATCGGTCCGGAAATTTTGCGTGATCTCGATTTCTCGATCCATTCGCATTCCTTCCAGTTTCTCACCGGGCCATCCGGGTCGGGCAAGACGACTCTGCTCAAGCTCATCCTCCAGACCCTGAAGCCGACGCGCGGGCGCGTGACGCTGTTCGGGCAATCCATTGCCGGGATTTCCAAGGCCGAAATGGCGCATCTGAGGCGCCGGGTCGGCATTGTGTTTCAAGATTTCCGTCTGCTCGACCATCTCACAACGTACGAGAATGTTGCGCTGCCGCTCGTCGTGCAGGGGCGCGAGGAGGTGAGCTATCGTTCCGAGGTGATCGAACTTCTGCGCTGGGTTGGCCTTGGCGACCGGATGCATGTGCCGCCGGTCATCCTTTCGGGCGGCGAGAAGCAGCGCGCGGCGATCGCGCGGGCGCTGATCGTCCAGCCGGCGCTGCTGCTCGCTGACGAGCCGCCCGGTAACGTCGATCCCAGCCTTGCCCGCCGTCTCCTGCGGCTTTTCATCGAACTCAACCGTACCGGCACGGCTGTTGTGCTGGCGACCCATGATCTTCAGCTCATGGACCTCGTGGATGCGCGGAGGCTGGTGCTCGCCGAGGGGCACCTGCATATCTATGACTGAGGCCGCCACCCCATCCGAAACCGAAGCGCCTGATCTGCCGGCGGCCGCACGCCAGCCGGACTTCAAGGCGAGGCTTATGCGCCGCCTTTCGCTTGATCTCTTCTCCTCGCGCTCCGAACTGGCCTCCATCCTGCCGGCGCGCTCCATTGCCGGGCGGGCGCTGGTGCTGGTAATTGTCATCATGACCTTTCTGGCCGGGCTGACGGCCGGGGCGGTGCATCTCATCGCCGATGCCTCCTCGGATTGGTCACGCTCGATTGCGCGGGAGGTGACAATCCAGATCCGCCCGGTGCCGGGGCGGGATATCGAGGCCGATGTCAAAACCGCTGCCGATCTTGCGCGGCGTGTCAGGGGCGTGGATGCTGTCCGGATATTCGACCGACAGGAGGGCGAGAAGCTGCTCGAACCCTGGCTGGGAACCGGGCTGGATCTGAGCGAATTGCCTGTCCCGCGCCTTGTCGTGATGAAATTCGCCTCGGGCGATGCGCCGGATTTCGCCGCGCTCAAGGCGGAAATGGCCGAGCGCCTGCCGAATGCCGGGCTTGACGATCATCGACTCTGGCTTGGCCGGCTCAAAGTGATGGCCAATACTCTCGTGCTGATTGGTTTTGTCATTCTTGCGCTGGTTCTCGTGGCGACCGGGCTCGCCGTGGCGTTCGCGACGCGCGGGGCGATGGCGGGCACCGCACATATCATCGATGTGCTGCATCTCGTCGGCGCGGAGGATGCCTATATCGCGCGCGAATTTCAGCGCCATTTCCTGCGCCTTGGTCTCAAGGGCGGGTTGATCGGCGGGTTGCTCGCGGTGGTATTCTACCTCGTGATCTCGATCTCCTCCGGGCAATTCGCGCTCAATCCCGGCTCGGAGCAGATCGAGGCGTTGTTCGGGCGTTTCAGCCTTCCGCTCGGCGGTTATGCTTCGGTGCTGGCGATCGGACTGGTGATCTCCGCCGTCACGGCGATTGTCTCCCGCGCGACGGTGTACCGGACGTTGAGTGGTAGCGAATGAGTGAGAGCGTGGTCCGTCCTGCGCAGACTCTGGTACGCGTGATCCTCCGGGTCATGGTTCTCGCGCTGTTTGCGTTGCTCGTCGGCTTCCTGCTTTTTGTGCGCTCGGTCGAACACGCGGAAAGGCCCGTGCCAGTCCCGGCCGAGGGACTTGTCGTGCTGACCGGCGGTGCTGACCGGATTCACGATGCGCTTCAGCTTCTTGAACAGGGCAAGGGCAAGCGCCTGCTGATTTCCGGGGTCAATATCCACTCGACCATGGAGGATTTCCGGCGTCGCTGGCCGGGGCGTGACCGCCTGTTCGAGTGCTGCGTCGATCTCGATTATCAGGCGCGCAATACCTACGGCAACGCGATCGAGAGCGCGCGCTGGGCGCACAGGCAGGGGTTCCGCTCGGTCATTCTGGTCACGGCGAGCTATCACCTGCCGCGCGCGATGCTGGAGTTCGGCCATGCGATGCCGGATATCGCGGTGCATGGCTCACCGGTCGTGCCGGAGGCCTCACGCCTCCATCGCTGGTGGGAAGACCCGGCGCTGGCGCGGCTCATGGTGCTGGAGTTCTTCAAGTACTGGGGTGTTTCCATCCGGCTGGCCCTCGGGTTTTCCGGCGGATAGTCCTGCGGTTTTTTCTTGTCCCGCACCGCGTGTTCGGGCAGGGAAAACATCTGGCAGGTGACATGCCTGCTTTCGAAAAAGGACACTGTCGTGCCGCTGATCATCCTTCGTTCGGCCCTCTTCCATGTGGCCTTTTATCTCAATTGCACGTTATGGTTCGTCGGGGCGATGCTGGCATGGCCGTTCCCGTCCGATGTGATGATGTGGTTCGCGCGTTCCTGGGCGCGGACGAGCCTTTTCCTGCATGAGATCATCACTGGCGCGCGGGTGGAGTTTCGCGGGCTCGAGCGTATTCCCAAAGGGCCGGTGCTCGTCGCGGCGAAGCATTATTCCGCCTGGGAAACCATGGCGTTGCTGCTGTTCTTCCCCAAAGCGACCTATATTCTCAAGCGCGAGCTCCTGCGTGTGCCGCTCTTCGGCTGGCATCTGATCAAGGCCGAGCAAATCCCGATCGATCGCGGGCAGCGGGCGCAGGCGATGGCGAAAATGCAGGACGAGGCCAAGGCGGCGATGGGCCGGGGCCGTCAGCTGCTGATTTTCCCGGAAGGGACGCGCCGCAAGGTCGGAGCTGCGCCGGATTACAAATATGGCGTTGCGCGTCTTTACGGACAGCTTGGCGTGGCCTGTGTGCCGGTCGCGATGACCTCAGGTCTCGCATGGCCGCGTAACACGCTGCTGCATTTTCCGCGCCCGATCCTCGTCGAGTTTCTCGAGCCAATTCCCGCCGGGCTTGAACCGGGTGATTTCTTCAAGCAAGTGCAAGCCGCCATCGAGACCAACACCAACCGCCTTCTGGCCGAGGCGGGCTATGTCGCTGAATCGGCGCCCAGCGCCGCGCCGAGCCAGGACAAGGCGTGATCATTGATCCCCAGCTCGCCGAGGGATGAGAGCGTATTGAGAACATAGTCCCGGCAGGCGCCGGATTCGCCATGCCCCTGCCGGATATGCGCCAGCAGGGTCTCATGCGTGAGGCCGCGCGCGTACTGCGGGTTCTCACGGTTCACGATGTAGGCGAGAGCCGGCACGCGGCGACCATCCGCCAGCAGAATCGGGCGCAGCACTTCGCGGTAAACGCGGTTCATCTGCTCGCGCTCAGTCAGGTAAGCATAGGTCTCGGCGACATCTGCTGCGGCGACGCGAAAGGCGATCCCGTGGCACGAGCCGCCGTGATCAAGCCCCAGCACCAGCCCCGGCTTTTCCCGCGTACCGCGATGGCGCACCGAGTAGACACAAAGCGCCCTATGCGCGCCGCGCAGAAGTGCCGGGCTGCGCTCCGCGAAGCGGAAACCGGGCCGCCACATCAGCGAGCCGTAGCCAAAGACCCAAAGGTCCGTGTGGGGCGAGATTGACGGGGTGTTGATCGGCACGGTATCGGACTTGAGAGTCATTGAGCGGAATGTCGGGCGGCAGCACAAAACAGGCGAGATCTATCCATGGCCGAAAATGCAACATCGCCGCAAGCCACAAATCCGCCGAAGCGGATGGGGCTCTATCTACCGTTCATCCTGCTCGCAGTGGTCATCGCGGTCTGGACCGGACTGTGGTTCTTCAGCGCCCATAAGGCGGGCGAGATTGCCGATCATTTCATCGCCCGAGAGGGGGAGCGCGGGCGCGACTGGCTGTGTCCCGAGCGGCAGGTCGGCGGTTATCCGTTCCGTATCGAAATCACCTGCACCAAGCCGCAGCTCGTTCTGAAGGGCGAGCAGGGCTTGCAGCGTTCGGGCAGTCTTGGCGGGCTCGCGCTTCACGCCCGCATTCTTTCGCCGGGACATTTCATCGCCGTGATGAGCCCGCCGTTTGTCGCCCGCGCGGGCGAGGATGGCGATGTGGAATTCACATGGAAAGGCGGTCGCGCCAGTGTGATGGCCGGGCTTGAGAGTATCAGCGAAGCCTCGGTCGAATTCACCGATCTCGTCGCGAGCGTCGGGCAGGGACAGCGCCGTGATGCCTCGGCCAATGCCAAGGCAGTGGAAATTCACCTCAGGCGTTCGCCCGGCGAGGTGCCCGGCACGGACCTTGTCGCCCGGTTGCAGGATTTCGTGTTTGTGCCGCTCGACCAGCTCATCGGCTCGCCGGACCCGATCCGGCTTGAAGTGCAGGCAACTGCGCCGGGCTTCATCCCCGATCCGAAGCGTCGCTTTCAGGATTCCCTCGAGGTTTGGCGCGCGAGTGGCCAGAAGGCCCGAATCATCGCGTTCAAGGCGACCAAGGGGCAGGCCACCCTCGACCTCTCCGGTGTGATGGGGCTCGATGGCGCGCATCGGCTCGAAGGCAACCTGCAAGGGCGCGCCAAGGGTCTTGACGCGCTGACCAATAGTTTCGCGCGGCGCGGCGGGCTTGATATGGGTGGTTTGCTCGGCAAGATCGGCGGTGGACAGGGTCTGCCGGTGGCGCTGGTGTTCGAGAATGGGCGCCTGCGTTTCGGCCCGTTCCCGCTGGCGCATCTCGATCCGCTTTATTGAGGTTTGGCCTCGACAGTTTCTGGCAGCGGCTCCGGCTTTCGGCCGAAGTTGGGCGCAGCTGTTTCCTGACCCGATGCGATAATCCCGCGCCGGATCGCGCGCGTGCGGGTGAAGAGCGCGTGCAGCGCATCGCCATCGCCCCAGCGGATTGCGCGTTGTAGTGCAGCCAGATCCTCGTTGAAACGTCCGAGCATTTCGAGCACGGCGTCCTTGTTGGTGAGGAAGACATCGCGCCACATCGTCGGGTCCGAGGCTGCGATACGGGTGAAATCGCGAAAGCCGCCGGCTGAGAACTTGATCACCTCGCCCTGCGTCACCGCCTCCATATCCGCTGCGGTGCCTACGATATTGTAGGCGATGAGATGGGGAACGTGGCTGGTGATGGCCAGCACGAGATCGTGATGCTCCGGCGTCATCACCTCGACATTCGAGCCCATGGCTTCCCAGAACGCCTTGGTGCGCTCAATGGCCGCAGGGGCGGTATCCGGCGGTGGGGTGAGGATCGACCAGCGGTTGACGAAGAGTTCGGCGAAGCCGGCATCAGGCCCGGAATCCTCGGTGCCCGCGACTGGGTGGGCGGGGACGAAATGCACGCCCCCTGGCATATGCGGGCCGACATCGCGAACCACCGAGCCCTTGACCGAGCCGACATCCGAGACGATCGCGCCTGGTGCGAGGTGTGGGCCGATGGTCGCACCGACGGCTGCATTCGCCATGACCGGCACGCAGAGCACGATCATATCCGCTCCTGCGACGCCTTTGGCGGCGTTTCCGGTGACCTCATCGGCGAGGCCAAGCGCGCTCACGCGCTCGCGCACGGTGGCGTCGCGGTCGATCGCCACGATGGTTTTTGCCGCGCCGGCCTTTCGCGCGGCGCGGGCGATGGACGATCCGATCAGGCCAAGCCCGATGATCGCGAGACGCTCAAACGGCGGGATCATGCCGGTTTGCCTGCCAGAAACTCCTGAAGTGCCGCGAGAACGGCCAGATTGGCCTCTTCGCTGCCGATGGTGAGGCGGAGCGCGTGCGGCAGGCCATAGGCTTCCATGCGGCGGAGGATGATGCCGCGCTGGGTCAGGAACGCGTCGGCATCCGGTGCGCGCTTTCCGGTTTCATCCGGGAAATGCACCAGCACGAAATTGCCGACAGACGGGGTCACGCCAAGGCCAAGCGCTTTCAGGCCGGCGGAGGTCTTCGCCAGCCAATGCGCATTGTGCAGCACCGACTTGTCCTCGTGTTCGCGATCTTCCATTGCCGCAATGCCCGCCGCGATCGCCGGGCCATTCATGTTGAACGGGCCGCGGATGCGGTTGACGACATCGACAATCGCCGCCGGGCCATACATCCAGCCGATCCGGAGGTTCGCGAGGCCGTGGATTTTCGAGAACGTGCGGGTCATCACGACGTTCTCGCTGGTCGCGACGAGTTCAATACCGGCGGAGTAGTCGTTGCGGCGGACGTACTCGGCATAAGCTGCATCAAGCACGAGAAGTACGTTGCCGGGCAGTCCGGCGTGCAGGCGCTTCACTTCCTCGAACGGCAGGTAGGTGCCGGTCGGGTTGTTCGGGTTCGCGAGGAACACCATCCGTGTTTTCGGCGTCACCGCTGCGAGCATCGCATCGACATCGGTCGTGAGGTTCTTTTCCTTGGCGATCACCGGGGTCGCGCCGGCGGCGAGAGTCGCGATCTTGTAAACAAGGAAGCCATGCTCGGAATAAAGTCCTTCATCGCCCGGCCCGAGGTAGGCGTTGGCTAGGTAGGAGAGAAGCTCATCCGAACCTGCGCCGCAGATGAGCCGCGCTGGATCAAGCCCATAACGGCCCGCAATCGCGATGCGGAGTTTTTCCGCCGCGCCATCGGGATAAAGTTCGAGCGCACCAGCGGCGGCCTTGTAGGCTTCAATCGCACGCGGGCTCGGGCCGAGCGGGGTCTCGTTCGAGGAGAGCTTATGGAGCTTCACCCCTGCCGGTGCCTTGCTCTTGCCGGGCACATAGGCGTCGATGCTCAAAATTCCGGGGCGCGGGGAGGGTGCGAGAGACACGTGGCTACTCCATGTTGCCGGTTTGAATTCCGGCCTCGAAGGGAAAATTCAACGGGACATCACGAAGCGGTTGGCGTGACAGCCGACCTCGATATAGCGCAATGGCGCGCATTTCGCTTGAGCCAGCGCATCCGTCAAGGCAGCGGGCGCAATTTCGACCGGGTGGGCGATGAGAAGGTTGGCGCCATTGGCATCCCCCGCCGAGGCGACCATCTCCGCGCCCAGCGCCGCCAGCGCCTCGAAAGCCTGCGGGCGCCAGCGTTCCGCCCGGACAGAGGCCAGAATAGTCTCGCGCGCGAGACCGTCGCGCTGCGGGCGGGCAATCACGAAAACGGGCAGGCCGACCGGGTGATCCGCCCGCTCGGCGAAGGGTAAACGGGCGATGATTTTCGGAGCGGTAGGGCGTTCCAGTCCCTTCCACCACGCACCGAGGGTCGCGGACTGATCGATCCGGAACATCCCGAGATCGCCATTCGAGGCGTTAACCGCCGCAATCACCTCGGTCGAACTGGCTGCCGGCACGAAGGGCACGGTGAAGCCAAAATGAAAGCGCATGCTTTCGCGAATGGGGGTGTCGCCATCGGCGATATCGGCATGAACCGAGTAGGGTACCTGCGTGTAGGTCGAGGTCGCGACAATCACGCGCCAGATGTTTTCCGCTGCGTCGATCGGCCAGCGGCCCTGGCTCTTGAGCACAATCTGGCGCATCAGCGCGGCTTCACGATCCGGACGGAAGGCGGAGCCTGTGTCGCCGGCCGCGCGTTTGGCTTCGATCACGCGGCCCACGACATCGCCGCGCTCGACGAGTAGCGCATGGATGCCGGCATCGATCCGGTCGATTTCAACACGCAGGGCGGCAAGCGGGTTCGGAGGCTGGGACGGGTTCAAGGGGTTGGACATGCGACCGTTCAGGGATTGGAAAAACGGGGAATTGGGAAACGCTGGAACCAGTGATAAAGCGCAGCCGGGCGTTGTCGCAAGCGCTAACGGCGCTTCGCGGTTTCGGGAAATTTCACTTGTTCGTTTGGGCGAACGAGATTACTGTTTTATCAAACTCGTCCGACTTAACGGATATTTCCCGGCGGACGGGGGCGGCAGGACGAGACAGGGTAGAGCAGCATGAGCGTCCGGATCACAGAGATCGAGGAGCCGAACTCCGAGGTGCTTCGCCTCGGGCTTGATGCGCCGTTGCAGCTGGAATCAGGCGCCAGCATCGCGCCGCTCCAGATCGCTTATCAGACCTATGGCACCCTCAACGCGGCAAAATCCAATGCGATTCTCATTTGCCACGCCCTCACGGGCGACCAACACGTCGCCAACGAACACCCGGTAACGGGCAAATCCGGCTGGTGGATCAGCATGGTCGGGCCGGGCAAGCCGATCGACACGGCTCGGTTTTTCGTCATCTGCTCGAATGTCATCGGGGGGTGCATGGGTTCGACCGGGCCGGCTTCACTGAGGCCCGAGAGCGGCGAGCCCTATGGCACCGAATTTCCGGTTCTGACGATTGGCGACATGGTGCGTGCGCAGGCGCGCCTCATTGACCATCTCGGTATCGAGACGCTGCTGGCTGTGGTCGGGGGCTCAATGGGCGGCATGCAGGTACTTGCCTGGGCCTCGTTGTTTCCGAAACGCGTGTTCGCCGCGATGCCGATTGCCTCGGCGGCCAAGCATTCGGCACAGAATATCGCGTTCCACGAGGTCGGCCGACAGGCGGTGATGGCGGACCCGGAATGGCGGCGCGGACGCTACCGCATCGAAGGCACACGACCGGTCAAGGGTCTCTCGGTCGCGCGGATGGCGGCCCATATCACCTACCTTTCCGAGGTGGCGCTGCAACGCAAGTTCGGTCGCAATTTTCAGGACAGAGATGCGCCGACCTTTTCGTTCGATGCCGATTTTCAGGTCGAATCCTACCTGCGGCATCAAGGGATTTCGTTCGTCGAGCGGTTTGACGCGAATTCCTACCTCTATCTCACGCGCGCGATGGATTACTTCGATCTCGCGGCAGACAATGGTGGCTCGCTCGCGGCGGCTTTCAAGGGCTCCGCGACGCGGTTCTGCCTCGTCTCCTTCACGTCAGATTGGCTGTTCCCGACCTCGGATAGCCGGCAAATTGTTCATGCGCTCAATGCTGCGGGCGCCTCGGTGTCCTTCGTCGAGATCGAGAGCGATAAGGGCCACGACGCCTTCCTGCTCGAAGAGCCGAACCTTTTTGCTACCGCGCGTGGTTTTCTGGACGCGGCTGCACGGGCACGCGGCATTGCGGAGGGCAAGGTATGACTTCGGCATTGTTTTCCAACACCGCCATGCGGTCCGATCATCGCCTTGTCTCGGAAATGGTGACGGATGGCGCGCGCGTGCTCGATGTCGGTTGCGGCGATGGCGTGCTGCTGCATCATCTCGCCCGCAACCGGGGAGTCGATGCGCGCGGCATCGAGCTTTCCCGCGAGGGTGTCGCGGCCTGTGTTTCCAAGGGTCTCGCGGTCATTCAGGGTGATGCGGATACCGATCTCTTCGATTATCCCGATGATTGCTTCGACTTCGTCATCCTGTCACAGACGCTTCAGGCGACGCGTCAGCCGCGCGTGGTGATTGAGCAGATGCTCCGGATTGGGCGCAACGCGATCGTTTCCTTCCCGAATTTCGGCCATTGGCGCATCCGCACGCACCTGATGTTTCAGGGCCGGATGCCGGTGACCGAGAACCTGCCGGATACCTGGTACAACACACCGAACATCCATTTCTGCACGATCCGCGATTTCGTCGCGCTTTCAGAAGAAGTGAAGGCCAGGATTGTCCGCGCTGATGCACTCAACGCGGCGGGCAAGCCGATGGGCGTTCAGATGCCATGGTGGTTCTGGAACCTCATGGGCGAGCAGGGTATTTTCTGGCTCGCACGGGGTTAGAGTTCTTTGGATTTGCCGGCGGCCGTCCCTGTCGGCACCAGAATCGGCTGGAGAAGGCCACGCACCCGCGCCGCCTTGCCCGCGAGCGCCGGTCGATAAACCTGCTTGGTTGCCTCGATCACGTAAACGCCGGCAAAGGGGTACGGCAGGCTGCCGCCGAGGCGTTCCCATGCGAGTGCGGAGCGCAGGAAAAATTGCCGTTCAATCGGCGGCATGAACAGCGCCTCGCCCCAATGCGTCGGGGTGAACAGCGCTTGCCGCATCAATTCGGTGAGTTGACGGCGCGAGAAGGGCTGACCATGGCCGAAAGGTGTGGTGTCGAGCCGTGCCCAAGGGCCGCGCCGGTTCGGCACAATCATCATGATATGGCCGCCGGGCGCGAGAATGCGCCAGACCTCGTTCATCAGCGCTGCGGGATCATCCGAGGTCTCCAACGCATGCACCAGCAGGATGCGATCAACAACCGAGTCTCTGAGCGGCATATCCGTCGCCTCGACAAGGCTGGCGGAGGAGAGTTGTCCGGGCGGCCACGCCACAACGCCTTGCCGCGCCGGCATGAAAGCGATGGCGCGTTCAGTACCTTCCCTGAGGGCATCGAGATAGGGCGTGGCATATCCAAGACCAAGCAAAGCAAGGCCGCTCAGATTTTCCCAGCGGCTCCGGATGCCGCGCAGGACCATCCGCTGTGCCACCTGACCCAACTGGCTCGCGTAAAAGGATTTGAGATCGACGACATCGAGATGCATGGCGCGATCTTATTCCAAAAATTCCGGGGTTGCTCGCATTGCTGCAAAGATTGCATTCTCAGACGCAAAAATCTCTGAATTCAGCGAGAAATTTGCCATCTACGCGCTCAAATCTGCGGTGTGGTTACGAAAACGGCTAGCCACAGTTCGGCCTCGTGCTTTAAGACCTGAATGAATTCCTGTCGCCGGCTGGGGCGACGCCCACATTGATATAGGAATTGATGGATGGATATCGAGCTTTTCATGTGCCGCACGGATAATTATGGCGTGCTGATCCGTGATCCTGTGACCGGGCTTGTGGCCGCCATTGATGCGCCGGACGTGGCGCCGATTGAAGCCGCGCTGACCAAGCGTGGCTGGAAGCTCGATATCATCCTCGTCACCCACAAGCATTTCGACCATGTCGAGGGTATCGCGCCGCTGGTGGCTAAATATGGCGCCAAGGTAATTGCGCCGGTACTCGCAAAAGCCGAGGTGCCGAACGCGGATCGCTATGTCGATGAGGGCGATACCGTCGATGTCGGGCTGCTCCGCGCCGACGTCTGGGCGACGCCGGGGCATTGCGTCGATCACATTTCCTACCACTTTGCCCGCGAGCAGGTGATTTTCGTAGGCGACGTGCTTTTTGTGATGGGCTGCGGTCGTGTGCTCGATTCCACCGCTGCGGCGCTCCATCAGTCCGTCCAGCGCATCGCGACGCTACCGGATGCGACGCAGATCTATTGCGGGCATGAGTATACGCTCTCGAATGCCAAGTTCTGCGCGCATATCGAGCCGGATAATCCAGCGATCGCGATGCGTCTCAAGGCAGTTGAGGCCATGCGTTCCGCCGGGCAGTTCACCGTGCCGACGACGCTGGGCGCCGAAAAATCGACGAATGTCTTCATCCGCGCCAAGGATGCAGCCGAATTTGCCGCGCGGCGTGAAGCCAAGAACACCTTCTGAGGCCCGCCGTGGACCTGAGTGCTGTTAGCGCGAAGGACGTCCTTAATCTTAAGGACGTCCTTGGTGCGAAGGAAATCATCCGTCTTCTCGAATTGCAGCCCCATCCCGAGGGCGGACATTTTCGCGAAACCTTTCGCGATCCAGCTGTGGATGCGGCTGGGCGTTCGGTCGGCACGGCGATTTATTATCTGCTGGAGGCGGGTGAGGTGTCCGAATGGCACCGGGTTGATGCGGCGGAAATCTGGCACTGGTATGCTGGCGCGCCGATGGTGATTTCGACCAGCCCGAACGGCCACGACGCTTCGGCGCAGCATCTTGGGCCGTCCCTTATGACAGGCCAACGCCCGCAGATCGTGGTTCCGAAGGGGCATTGGCAAAGCGCGACTAGCCTCGGCGCCTGGACCTTGGTGGGCTGTACGGTGTCTCCCGGATTCGAATTCGCGGGCTTCGAAATGGCGGCGCCTGGTTGGCGTCCCACACCACGCAAGGCAGGAGGCGGCGCGTGAAGCCGGAATGTTTCGGCCCGCTTGCCGATGTTCAGGCCTGCGAGGAGCGTATTCTCAACTGCTGGCCGAGCCACCAGACCGTAATTGCCGGTGACTGGCTGTGCCGCTTCGCGAAGGGCTATTCCGGGCGCGCGAATTCGGCTTTCGCCTATCGTCCTGAGGTTAACCTGAGCGAAGTCGATATCGACCACATCGAAGGACTTTATACCTCGGCAGGCCAGCGCCCTTCGTTCCGCCTCTCGCCTTTGACGGGTGAAGTGGTGCGGGCGCGCCTCGAAGCGCGGGGCTATCGTCCGGAAGATGGCTCTTACGGCATGATCGGACCCGCCTTCGGCGGTGGTATTCCCGAACGCTTGCGCCTTGATGCCGAACCGACACCCGAATGGCTCGCAGGGGCTTGCCGCTGGCAGGAACCTTCGAAGCGCAGCACGGCGAGCCTTCTCGGCATTGTCGGCAATATCCGGGTGCCGACGCGCTTTGCGATGCTCCATCACGAAGGCGAACCAGCGGCTTTTGCGCTGGTTTCGCTGGATCGCGGCATGGCGGAATTCGGTGCTGTGATCGTCAACCCGGATATTCGTGGCGCGGGGCTGGGACGCACGCTCGTCACTGGGATTATTGCCTGGGCCCAGAGCGCCGGCGCCGAGCGGATATTCCTTCAGGCCGCGCTTGAGAACGATATCGCGCGCGGACTCTATCGCAGCCTCGGGTTCTCGGACCTCTACACGGCGGCCTATTGGCGCAAGCCTGCCTAGAGTGTTTCCGATGCATTCACATGCATCGTAGCGGCTCTCTTTCCCTAACTTATCGCATTTTCAGGCAAACTCGGACGAATGCTTTGCAATCGCCCTGAGGTATCCATTTTGCCTGAAAATGCTCTTGTCACGCCTTCCGTGCAATCACCGCGCCTGCAACAATCAGGGCGCAGGCAGCGCCAAGCTGCCAGCTCCAGGCCGAATAACCCGCGAGTACGAGGATGATCGTCGAGAGCACCGGCGCGGCATAGGACGCCACGCCGAGGAAGGCGACATCGCCGCGCTTCATGCCGATGTCCCAGCAGACAAAGGCAAGGCCCATCGAACCGGCGCCGAGTCCGATCATGCCGGCCCATTCCGTCAGACCTTGCGGCATCATCGTTGTCTCGAAGGCAAAATGGCAGCCGAGCGCGAGGATCGCGGCTGCGAGGATTGTCACGCCGAGGCTTTCGGTCGGAACGCTGGCAACGAGCCGCGAGAGCACCGAATAGCTCGCCCAGACGAAGGCACCGCAGGCCGCAAGGATGTAGCCGAAAATCGCGGTGCCACCCGCGCCCGCGCCGAGCTTGCCGCCGATCAGCAGCAGCACGGCGACAAGGCCCAGAAGTGCGCCGCCGAGGTGTTTCAAGCTGAGCTTTCCGCCAGGCAGGAAGGTCGCGAAAATCACGATAAGGAGCGGCCAGAGGTAATGGATGAGGTTGGCTTCCGCCGGTGGGGCGAGCTTAAGCGCAGCGAAGTATATCGCGGTGTCGCCGAACATGCCGTAGAGGCCGAGACAGAACGAGGCCAACGTCGGGCGTGACTGCGCGAGTGTTCCTCTTGCGGCGGCGATGCCGAGAATCAGTGCTCCGCCCATCGCGAAGGTGATCGCCACGGTGAGAAACGGCGGCACCTTGCCAGTCATCGCGGTGAAGACGGCGAGCGTGGACCAGAAGCCGATGGCACCAAGGCCTACAAGTGTCGGCGAGGAAAGCGATGTCAATGCGCGAGCTGTCATCCTCACGGGATAGTCGGCGGCACCCTAAAAGAAAAGGGCCGGTTTCCCGGCCCTCATAGTGGATTTCACCGCTGCGGTGCGTCAGATCATGTACTGGCCGCCGTTGGCCGAGAGCGTCGAGCCGGTGATGAAGCCGGCATCATCCGACACGAGGAACACCACCGCGCGGGCGATTTCCTCCGGCTCGCCGAGGCGACCGACCGGAATATGCGGCAAAATCGCCTTTTCGACGACAGCCGGATCGATCGCCTTGACCATTTCTGTCGCGATATAGCCGGGGCAAATCGCATTGACGGTGATGCCGGCCTTGGCGCCTTCCTGCGCCAGCGCCTTCACGAAGCCGATGTCGCCGGCTTTGGCCGATGAGTAGTTCACCTGGCCCATCTGGCCCTTCTGACCGTTGACCGAGGAGATGCAGATCACACGGCCGAACTTGCGCGCGCGCATGCCTTCCCAGACCGGACGGGTCATGTTGAAGAGCGAGTTGAGGTTGGTGTTGATGACGCCATACCATTGGTCCTTGGTCATCTTGTGGAACATGCCGTCCTTGGTGATGCCGGCGTTGTTCACCAGCACTTCGACCGGGCCGAGATCGGCCTCAACCTTGGCAATGCCGGCGACGCAGGCATCATAATCCGAAACGTCCCACTTGTAGGTCTTGATGCCGGTTTCAGCCGTGAAGGCGGCTGCGGCTTCATCGTTGCCGGCGTAGGACGCCGCAACCGAATAACCTGCCGCCTTCAGTGCCTTGGAAATTGCCGCGCCAATGCCGCGCGACCCGCCGGTGACCAGTGCTACCCTCGCCATAATCGTTCCTCCTCGAACAGTGATTGGCTCTTTTTTGTCGTAAAAGCCCGACGCGTTGATGCGCCGGGCTTCGTGTTCCGTGCTTTAGCGTTCGACGCAGAGCGCCACGCCCATGCCGCCGCCGATGCAGAGGGTGGCGAGACCCTTCTTGGCGTTGCGGCGCTTCATCTCGAACAGCAGCGTGTTGAGGATGCGGGCGCCCGATGCACCGATCGGGTGGCCGATGGCGATCGCGCCGCCGTTGACGTTCACGATATCGGTGTTCCAGCCCATGTCCTTGTTCACGGCAAGCGCCTGCGCGGCGAAGGCTTCGTTGGCCTCGACGAGATCGAGATCGCCGACCTTCCAGCCCGCCTTTTCAAGTGCGCGGCGCGAAGCCGGGATCGGACCCGTGCCCATGATCGCCGGATCGACACCGCAGGTCGCCCAGGAGACGATGCGGGCGAGCGGGGTGATGCCGCGCTTGGCGGCCATGGCTTCGGTCATCAGAACGGCGGCGGCGGCGCCGTCGTTGATGCCCGAGGCGTTACCGGCGGTCACCGTGCCTTCCTTCGAGAAGGCCGGCTTGAGCTTGGCCATCGTGTCAAGCGTCGAGCCGTGGCGCGGATATTCGTCGGTATCGACGACGATGTCGCCCTTGCGGGTCTTGACCGTGAACGGGATGATCTCGTCCTTGAACTTGCCAGCCTTCTGCGCGGCTTCGGCCTTGTTCTGCGAGCCGACGGCGAAAGCGTCCTGCTCGTCACGGGTCAGCTGCCACTTGGCGGCCACGTTCTCGGCGGTGGTGCCCATGTGATAGCCTTGGAAGGCATCGAGCAGGCCGTCACGCAGCATGGTGTCGAGCATCTTCATGTCGCCCATTTTGGTGCCCGAACGCAGGTAGGCCACGTGCGGCGACAGCGTCATCGATTCCATGCCGCCGGCGACGATGATGTCGGCGTCGCCATTGGCGATCTGCTGCATGCCGATGGCCATGGTGCGAAGGCCCGAGCCGCAAAGCTGGTTGAGGCCCCAGGCAGTTTTCTCCTGCGGGATGCCGGCGGCCATAGCAGCCTGGCGGGCCGGATTCTGGCCCTGATTGGCCGAGAGCACCTGACCGAGAATGACTTCATCGACTTCCTCGCCTGCGACACCGGCGCGCTCGAGCGCACCCTTGATCGCAGCGGCACCGAGCTGGGCGGCGGGGATATCGGCAAAGGCGCCATTGAAGGCACCAACGGCGGTGCGAGCGGCGCTCGCAATAACAATCGACTTACCAGACATGCTTTTCTCCTCGCCAGAGTCTTTGTGTAACGCGGTCTTGTCTTCTCGGGTTCCCGAAAGCCGGGATTTAACCGTCTCGCCTATGAGACTTGCCAAGAAACTATCGTCAAGCGAGAAACAAGGCTAAGAAGAGAGTAGCGGCCTTGCGTTCGGCGAATAGCTAGAACGAAAGCGGGGCTTCCCAACGGGGATTTCCGGTGGGATGGGTGTTCAGAACTGGCGTTTCGCCGGGATTTGGGAGCGAATATGGCGGAAGCGGGCGCAAAAGAACCGACCATTATCAAAAAGTACGCCAACCGGCGTCTCTACCATACCGGTACGAGTTCCTACGTCACGCTGGAAGATCTGGCGCTGATGGTCCGGCAGGGCGAAAACTTCGTCGTTACAGACGCAAAGACCAGCGAGGACATCACCCGCTCGGTGCTTACACAGATCATCTTCGAACAGGAAAACAAGGGACAGTTCCTGCTGCCGATCGCGTTCCTGCGCCAATTGATCCAGTTCTACGGCGATAACATGCAGGCTCTCGTGCCGCGTTATCTCGAATTCTCGCTCGGCCAGTTCATGACCGATCAGCAGAAGCTGCGGGACCAGTTCTCGAAGGGCTTCGGGACCAATCCGTTCCCGACCAACCCATTTGGCCAGAACGCCATGGCGGCGATGGAAGATCAGGTGCGCAACAACATGGCGATCTTTCAGGAGGCCATGCGCGCTTTCACGCCCTTCGTTGGCAAAAAACCGGGCGAGACTTCCGAACCGACAGAGCCTGCCAAGAAAAAGGGCAAATAAGCCCTCAGACGCCCGGATGAACTGCAAAAGGAGCCGAACCGGTGTGGTTCAGGCTCCTTTTTTGTGTCGCTCCCGGGCGTGGCTGATCAGGCCGTCTTGCGGACCCACTCGCTCTTGCGATGCGGCATGCCGTCCTGGGCCATGCCGAGGAAATCGCCTTGCAGGTATTCGACGCGCCACGAGGTGAGCAGCGTCGCCGTCTCCTCGTCCTGCACCCATTCCGCAACGGTCTCGATCTTGAGATGCCGGGCGAGTTGCAGCAAAGTTTGCACAAAAAAGCGGTCATCCGCCGACCGTGCGAGATTTTTCACAAAGGTGCCATCGATCTTCAGGATGTCGATGGGCAGCAGACGCATGTTGCGGAACGAGGTGTGGCCGGCACCAAAATCGTCGATGGCAACACGTGCGCCGAGTTCCTTGATGCCCTCGATCAGCGTGCGCGCGGCGTTGATATCCTCGATCAGCGAGGTCTCGGTGATCTCGACGATCAGCCGCTGGGCGACACTCGGATCGAGCGAGAGTTGGGCGCGGAAGGCCGCCATCCAGTCCGGATGGAGTGCGGTCGCAACGCCGACATTCACCGTGAGCACGATATCCGGGCGCTCACGCAGGGTTTCGAGCGCGAGCTCGACGACGCGGTGGTCGATGAGATGCAGGAAGCCGAGGCGCTCCGCCACGGGGACGATATGCCCCGCCCCGAGCCATTCGCCCTCCGGCGTCACCATGCGCACGAGCGATTCGTACATCGCGACCTCGCCGGTCGCCGAGGTGATGATCGGCTGGTAGGCGAGGCGAATGCGGCGCTCATTAAGGGCCGAGAGAACGATATCGGTCGATTCGCGGTTGGTCGACCGCGCGGTGTGGGTGTTGGGATCGCTCGAATAGGCGATGAACGGTGCATCGATGCGCTCGCCGGCGTCGTTGAGTGCTTCCTCGCAGGCGTGGAGCGCTTCCATGGTCGTCTTGGCTTCGAGCGGCACGGCGACCCCGCCGATATGCACCGAGGCCGAGATCGGGCCGACGCTGGTGTCTATCGGCGTGCCACGGATGCCGCTGCCCAGACGGCTCGCGACGAATTCCATGTGCTCGGCAAGGCTCGGCGCGAGAATGAGGCCGATCTTATTGGTGGCGTAGCGCCCGAGAATATCGCGCCGGCGGATCATACCGCGCAGACGGCGGACAATGGCCGCGATGACTTCATCGCCGACATGGTAGCCGTATTTTTTGTTGAGGTGCGCGAGGTCATCGATCGCCACCATCATGACGACGAGGCCGCGCGAATCCTTGGCATTCGCCTCGATCGCGTGGGCGAGGGCGTTGCAGAAATCCGCGCGCGTCAGGGCGCCCGTTGTGGGGTCAAAGTGGCGCTTGGTGATCAGCGCCATTTCCTCGGCGGTCGGCGCGAGTACGCGGTGGCAGACACCATGGACGAGGCGCGGGCGACCGGCATCATTCGAGAACCAGCGGCCATTGTCTTCCACCCAGAAGCGGACGCCGGGCGCCGGATTGACGAGATAGCGTGAGGTGAACGCCACGCCCGTGCCCGGATCACGACCATCGCTTTCAAAGATTTCGGCGTGGCGCGAGGTGGGGCTGGCCTGATCGACAAGGGTTGCAAAGGAGGTGCCGGTGCCGAGCGCGGCCATGTCACGCAGGCCGAAGATCGGCGCGGCTTCCCCCGTCCAGCTCATCTGGTCGGTTTCGATGTTCCAAGAATAGGTCGATTCGCCAAGATCAACGCCAGTGTCGTTGAAGGCTTCCTGCTCGGGGATATCTGCTTCCGGTTGGGACGGCTTGGTGATCGCCACCACATTCGAGCCTGCTGACACGCTTCCCTGCGGCACTGGCTGCTGCGCGAATTCTTCCGTCATCATCTGCCCGATCCGGCTTTCCTTGACATCGGACGCAGCAACCAAGGCTGAAGGTAGGTTTTGCCCGACGAAATCCCTGTTTCATCATGCCGGTTCAAGCGTAAATCTTTGATTACGCCAACAGGACAGGGCGGCACGCAATTTGCGAGTTTACGGCATGAGCACAATCAAGCCCCTCGCCCTGTACCAGATTGAAACATTCGGCGCCGGAAACCGGCACATGCCGCCCCGCGATGCACGGGAGATGCGTCAGAGCGATCCCGTTCCGGATCGCAAGGAAGCGGCCAAGGCGTCTCGCCTTGCCGGACCGAACCGCGCCAGCGAATTCCTTGTCCAGCTTATGGTCGATGGCGACAGCGATTTGAGGAAAGTTCTGGGCCGGCAGGATATCGCGGAACGGCGCGAAATGGCCTATGGCGCAGCACTGGCCAATCGTCCCTCGGCGAAGCCGCTAAGCTTCCTCCGGGTTCTCAACAACGCCTGAGTGGCGCGCCCGCTTGGAACACAAAAAAGGCCTTGTGCTGAAGCGCAAGGCCTTTTTGGTTTGTCGTCACGACGCCGAAGCGTCGCGCCGGAACAGGAGTTACTCGGCAGCCTTAACCGCGAGCACCTGACGACCGCGGTACATGCCGGTCTTCAGGTCGATGTGATGCGGACGGCGGAGTTCGCCGGTGTTCTTGTCCTCGATGTAGGTCGGGGCGGCAAGGGCATCCGCCGAGCGGCGCTGCCCGCGCTTCATGCGAGAAACTTTTTTCTTAGGAACGGCCATGGTCAAACTCCAGCGCGAGGCCCGGTGACCCGAGCCGATATCCAGATGATGATCTGGGGAAATACGAAGCGCGCTCTCTAATCGGTTTTTTCAGGAAAAGCCAGAGCAATCTCACAACTCTTGTTGCAGAGCGAAAATACGCCTAATTCGAGGCTGTTCCCGATGTTCCAACGGGCGCGTCAGACCGTGTTGCACAAAAAGGCTGATATGAAAACGAGCGACTTGAACGTGGCCCTTGAGCAAGCCGCTGGCGCGGTCAACGGTTTTCTCTCGGAAGTCCTGAGCGAGGAGCGGCGTCCACCACGCCTCATCGAAGCCATGCGGCACGCGGTTTTTGCCGGCGGCAAGCGCATGCGCCCGTTTCTGGTGATTGAATCCGCCCGGCTGTTTGGTGTCGAGGGCGCCCTACCGCTCACCGTCGCTGCCGCGCTGGAGGCGATCCACTGCTATTCGCTCGTCCATGACGATCTTCCAGCGATGGATGATGATGATCTCAGGCGCGGGCAACCCACTGTGCACCGCGCCTATGATGAGGCGACGGCGATCCTCGCGGGCGACGCGTTGCTCACGTTGGCGTTTTCGCTCCTCACCGCGCCGGGCCTGAAAGTGACCGCTGGCAAGCGCGTGAAGCTAATCGGAGCGCTGGCCGGTGCTGCCGGGATCGACGGCATGGTCGGCGGGCAGATGCTCGATCTCGCGGCCGAGGGCCGTTTCGCTGCCAACGGCAAACCGCAGCGTCTTGGCGAGCGGGCAGTGCGGCGGCTTCAGGCGCTTAAAACCGGCGCGCTGATTGAATTTGCTGTGACCGCGGGGGCGATCCTCGCGCCACGTGCGACCACGGCGGAGAAGAAGGCGCTCAGGATTTACGGGCGCGAACTTGGGCTCGCGTTTCAGATCAAGGATGATCTGCTTGATGTCGAAGGGGAGGTGGCGCTGGTTGGCAAGGCGCTCGCCAAGGATGCGGAGGCGGGCAAGGGCACGCTGGTCTCGCTGCTGGGTATCGACGGCGCGCGCCGCGAACTCGATCGCGCCACCGAAACAGGGCGGCAGGCAGTTTTCGCCGCATTCGGGGGCAGGGCTGGTATGCTTGCGGCGCTGCTTGATTTCAACCGCGCGCGCAACCATTGATCTTACAGGTAGGTTTGCACCTGCATTTAATAGACACGAGGAAAATCCATGCCGCGTCCGCTTGATGGCCCGAGGCTGAAATCGAAGTCCGGAACCACCCGCCAGCTCGTCGTGTTTCTGCACGGCTATGGCGCGGATGGGAACGACCTGATCGATCTCGGGCAGAACTGGGCCGAACTTCTGCCCGATGCGGCTTTTGTCTCGCCGCATGCGCCCGAGCCCTGCGGCATGTCCCCCATGGGTCGGCAATGGTGGGCGTTGACGATGCGCGACCCCTCAGAGCGCTGGCGCGGATGCCAGCAGGCGGCGCCGGATCTGGATCACTTTCTCGATCAGGAATTGGCACGTCACCAGCTCGCGCCGTCGCAGCTTGCGCTGGTCGGGTTCAGTCAGGGCGCGATGATGGCCATGCATGTTGGTCTCAGGCGCGCGGTGATGCCCTCGGCGATCGTCGCCTATTCGGGGTTTCTCGTCGGGCCGGAGCATCTCAAGGCTGATGCGAAGGGCAAACCACCTGTGCTCCTCGTCCATGGCGATCAGGACAATGTGCTGCCGGTCGATTCGCTGTTCGATGCGATGGAGGGCTTCGGCAAGGCTGAAATTCCCTGTCAGTGGCATCTTTCGGTCGGGGTCGGCCATGGCATCGACCAGGGTGGTCTGCGCCATGGCGGTCTGTTTCTTGCCCAGAATTTCGGTCTGAAAATTCCGGGCTGATTCTCGGGCTTGCGCTGTGCGCCTTAGTAGCTCGCCCCCTTGCTGGCCGGTACGTTGGTGCGGGCCTTGGCGAGTTCCTGCTTGGCCGCGAGGCGCAGCAAAATCTGATCCTGACCGATGGAGAGCAAATGAAAGCCGCGTCCGGCGAGTTCGCCTGCGCGGGTGCCATCCATACAGAAAGCGCAAGCGAGCTTTTTATGCTTCCGTGCCGATTCGGCGACGCGGGTGAGGGCCGCATCGACATCGGGATGCGCGGCATTGACCGTGCCGCCGCGCGTCAGGGCAATCGAGAGGTCCGACGGGCCAACGAGCACGCCGTCGATGCCTTCTACAGCAAGAATATCGTCAAGCGCCGCCAGCGCATCGCGGGTTTCGATCATCGCGATGGCGAGCGAGAAATTGTTCGCGCTCTGGAGGTAGGTGACCGGTTCGAGTTCCGAGACGGGCAAGGCCCGCGCCGGACCCCATGAGCGGCTGCCCATCGGCGGGTATTTCACGGTGTCGGCGAAGAGTTTCGCATCGGCGACGGAATTGATCATCGGCGCGATGACGCCGGCTGCGCCCCAATCCAGCATGCGGGCCGCTTCGGCATATTGCCCGACGCCAATGCGCACCATGGAGGCTGCCCCGCGCGCATGTGTCGCAGCAATGGCGGATTGGACAGAAGCGAAATCATGAAAGCCGTGCTGCCAGTCGATGATGGCGCAATCGAAGCCCTCGTTGAGCATGCATTCGATGACGGCGGGGTCCTTCATGCCCGACCAGGCGGCGAAGGCTGCAGGACCGGCATGGAGCCGCTTGGCAAAGGATGTCAGGGGATTCGCGGGCATGATGAACTCGAAAAAAAAGCGCCACCCCATTGGCGGCGCTTTCATCATGCTGAATTCAGGCGTGGTTTCTAGCGCCTTTGTATGCGGTATGCAGATTATTTTTCAGGCTGGAGCATGGAGACAGGGCTCATACGCCCGCCTGAATCTCCGCCACAGCCTTGGCCAGCAACTCATCCATGGTGCGGCGGATGACATGATCGGTCACCTCAGCCTTGGCCGCATCGAGGTCCTTTCGGATCTTGCGGAACACGTCCTCGTCGCCCGCTTCCTCGAAGTCCGCCATCACGACCGACTTGGCATAAGCATCAGCTTCCGCGCCCGAGAGCTTCATTTCGCCGGCGGCCCAGAGGCCGAGCAGCTTGTTCCGGCGGGCATTTGCCTTGAACTGGAGGTCCGCGTCGTGGGCGAACTTCTTTTCAGCGGCATCCTTGCGATTGTCGAATGTCGTCATGGCCGGTCTCTTTCGTGCTGGTCCGATTGCCTGCCCGGTTGGGCATTCACGCTTTGAAATAGAAGTGTGAGGCTGTAAAATCAATGTGACGCGCGTTGGTCTTTCGATGATTGCCACAAATTCTCTTGCGCCTGTGGGTGCTTTCCGACGCTGTCCCCCGTCAATTCGCAGTGCAACATTGTCACAAGCGGCAGGATAGGGTAGGGAGGAACTCGTTCGGGTTCCATCCGCGCATTGCCATCCGCGTTTGACCCGTCTTCGCCCTCGCCGGCGCTCACGCACAACAGGAGCCACGGCACCCCATGGATTTTCCAAAAACACGGTACATTCCGATGAATCGTCGCCGCCGCATTTATGAAGGCAAGGCGAAGGTCCTCTTTGAGGGGCCGGAGCCGGGAACGCTTGTCCAGCACTTCAAGGACGATGCCACCGCCTTTAACGCCAAGAAGCATGAAATCATTGATGGCAAAGGCGTTCTGAACAACCGCATCTCCGAATATATCTTCACGCAGCTGAATTCGATCGGCGTGCCGACGCATTTCATCAAGCGGCTGAACATGCGCGAGCAGCTCATCCGCGAAGTGGAGATCATTCCGCTTGAGGTCGTCGTGCGCAATGTCGCCGCCGGTTCGCTCAGCCAGAAGCTTGGCATCGAGGAAGGCACGCAGCTGCCGCGCTCGATCATCGAGTTCTACTACAAGAACGACAAGCTGAATGACCCGATGGTCTCGGAAGAGCACATCACTGCGTTCGGCTGGGCGACGCCGCAGGAAATCGACGACATCATGGCGCTGGCCATCCGTGTCAACGACTTCCTGACCGGGCTGTTCCTTGGTGTCGGCATCCGCCTCGTCGATTTCAAGATGGAATGCGGTCGCCTCTACGAAGGCGAGATGATGCGCATTGTCGTCGCCGATGAAATCTCGCCGGACAGCTGCCGCCTCTGGGACATCAAGTCTTCGGACAAGATGGACAAGGACCGGTTCCGCCGCGATATGGGCGGTTTGATCGAGGCCTATTCGGAAGTCGCGCGCCGCCTCGGTATCCTCACCGAGGGGGATAACCCCAAGGCAGGCGGGCCGAAACTGGTCTCTTGATCCTATCGCCCCTTGCATAAGCTCGGGCGCCCGTTCGGGCTTGCGGTGTCGTGTTGGCTTGACCTGACGGTCAATGCTGAAGGACACTGGTAAAATGCCCTTTTGGGTTGCGCGGAACGAGCGAAATCTTTAAGCGGGGCGCTATCAGGCGTCCCGTTTTTTGTTTGCCGCCGCCCCTGTGCTGGATGAGGATCACCATGAAAGCCCGCGTCATCGTCACCTTGAAGAACGGCGTTCTGGACCCGCAGGGCAAGGCGATCGAAGGGGCGCTCAAGAGCTTCGGCCTTGAGGGTGTTGACAGCGTGCGGCAGGGCAAGGTCTTCGACATCGAGCTGAGTGCCACCGACAAGGCGAAGGCCGAGGCGGTGCTCAAGGAAGCCTGCGAGAAGCTGCTCGCGAATACCGTGGTCGAGAACTACAAGGTCGAGGTTCTGGGCTGATGCACGCGGCTGTCATTACCTTCCCCGGCACCAATCGCGAGGGCGATGTTGCCAAGGCGCTTCAACAGGCCGGTGCGAAAGTCACGCACGCCTGGCATGCGGATTATGATCTCCCGGCGGGCACCGATCTTGTCGTGCTGCCCGGCGGCTTTGCCTATGGCGATTACATGCGGACCGGTGCGATTGCCGCGCGTGCGCATATCATGGACGCCGTGCGCGCTCATGCTGCCAAGGGCGGCTATGTGCTCGGCATCTGCAACGGGTTTCAGGTCGCCTGCGAGGCTGGCCTCTTGCCGGGCATTCTGATGCGTAACGCCGGTCTCAAGTTTGTGTGCCGGATGCAGCATCTGAAAGTCGTGCGGACGGATACCGTGTTTTCGTCGCGCTATGCCCACGATCAGGTCATCAAGGTCTGCATCGCGCATGGAGAAGGCAATTACGTTTGCGATGACGAAACGCTGGTGCGACTTGAGCGCGACGGGCGCGTGGCCTTCCGCTATTGCAACGCGGATGGCGATATCGCCAAGGCGAATCCGAATGGCTCGCGCAATGCGATCGCGGGGATTTATTCGGAAAACCTCCGCGTGCTTGGCATGATGCCGCATCCGGAAAACCTGATCGAGACGCTCGTCGGCGGCACCGACGGCAAGGGGCTGTTCGAAAGCCTCGCCAGCGCGGCCTGATTTTCAGGCGCCGAAGCGCTTCTCGATATAGTCCGATACCATCGTCTTGAAGTCGGCGGCGATGGTCGGCCCGCGCAGTACCAGCGCTTTCTGGCCATCGATGAAGACCGGTGCAGCCGGGGTCTCGCCGGTGCCTGGCAATGAAATGCCGATGTCGGCGTGTTTTGATTCGCCCGGTCCGTTCACGATGCAACCCATCACCGCGACATTGAGCGCTTCAACGCCGGGATAGCGCGTTTTCCACTCCGGCATTGAAGTGGAAATCCAGTTCTGGATATCCCTTGCGAGTTCCTGAAACACGGTCGAGGTGGTGCGTCCGCAGCCGGGACAGGCGGCGACCAGCGGGACGAAGGTGCGGAACCCCATGGTTTGCAGGAGCTCCTGCGCAGTTTTGACTTCCAACGTGCGATCACCGCCCGGCTCCGGCGTCAGCGAGAAGCGGATCGTATCGCCGATGCCTTCCTGCAGCAGGATACCAAGGGCTGCTGAAGAAGCGACAATGCCCTTCGAGCCCATGCCCGCCTCGGTGAGACCGAGATGGAGGGCATAGCGCGACCGCTGCGCCACCATCTGGTAGATGGTGATGAGATCCTGCACCGCCGAAACCTTGGCGGAGAGGATGATCTTGTCTGCGCCAAGGCCCATTTCTTCCGCGCGCTCGGCGGAAAGAAGCGCTGATTGCACCATGGCTTCGCGGGTGATCGCGCGGGTATCGAGCGGCGCTTCGGCTTTGGCGTTCCCGTCCATCAGCGCGGTCAACAGTTCCTGATCGAGCGAACCCCAGTTCGCGCCGATGCGCACCGGCTTGTTGTGCTTCATCGCCATCTCGATGATGGCACCGAACTGCCGGTCCTTCTTTTCCTTGAATCCGACATTGCCGGGGTTGATGCGATATTTGTCGAGAGCCTCGGCGCAGGCCGGGTGATCGCCGAGCAGCTTGTGGCCGATGTAATGGAAATCGCCGACGAGCGGTACATTCACGCCGCGCTTCAACAGTCGCTCGCGGATATGCGGGACTGCGGCAGCGGCCTCGTCGCGGTCCACCGTGATGCGGACGATTTCCGAGCCCGCGCGCGTCAGCGCTGCAACCTGCGCCACAGTGCCCTCGATATCGGCGGTGTCGGTGTTGGTCATGGATTGCACGACGATGGGCGCGGGGTGGCCGGCGATCAGCCCGCCGACCTGCACATGACCGACCTTCACGCCCGTCGAGGGATGGCGGCGCGCAGGGCCGAATGCGGCAGTGCCGGACGCAGAATCGTGGCAGGGTGGGGTCGCGGTATCCATGGCTTCAGGCTTTCGGCGCGTGTTGGGCGCAATGACGGCAAAGGCCGGCGAGTTCGATGACTTGTCGCTTGGCGACGAAGCCATGCTCCGCCGCAATCGTTGCAAGCGGCGTGGTGAGCGCGCTGGTCGCGACTTCCTCGGCATGGTGACAGGCCTCGCAAATGAGGAACATCACACGCTCCTCCTGCGCTTCCCGGCCATGCAGATGCGGGCATGCGATAAAGGCGTTGAGCGTTTCAAGGCGATGAATGAAGCCCTGTTCGCGTAGAAAATCGAGCGCACGATAGATCGCGATGGGAGCTGGGCTGCGACCCTGTCCTTCTTCGCGGAGGGCTTCGATGAGATCGTAGGCTCCGAGCGGCTTCTTGGCTTCCACCAGCGCGACCAGCACGGCGCGGCGCTGCGGCGTCATCCGGAGGCCGTTCTGCGCACAGATGGCTTCGGCCGCACGCAAGGTCTCGACCGGGGAGACGCGATGCGCTTCGCAACACGAGACGTGTGCGTGGGGCGAACTATGCAGGGAGAGTTTCGTTGCCATAGCGACGATATAGCGATTGTTCGCCTATCTGGCGAGATGATGCCGCTGTTTCTTGCGGTGCAAAATGTTAGAAGGACGCTCAGGTTTACTGATTTGAACGATCAACGGAAGGACTGCGGTATGTCGATGAAGGGAAAAGCTGCACTGGTCACGGGCTCGACGAGCGGGATCGGGCTTGCCATGGCGCGTGCCTTTGCGGCTCAGGGTGCCGATGTGATGCTCAATGGCCTCGGTGACGCGGCGGAGATCGAAAAGACCCGCGTGGCGATCGAGGCCGATTTTGGCGTCAAGGCGCGCTACAACGGCGCCAATATGCTCCAGCCGGATGAAATTCGCGCGCTGGTCGCCGATGCGGAAACGAGTTTCGGTCGTCTTGACGTGCTGGTCAATAACGCTGGCATCCAGTTCGTCTCGCCGGTTGAAGATTTCCCGGACGACAAGTGGGCGCAGATTATTGGCATCAACCTCTCCTCGTCATTCTATTCGATCAAGGCGGCGATTCCAGGGATGAAGAAGCGCGGCGGCGGACGCATCATCAACCTCACGTCGGCGCATAGTCTCGTCGCCTCGCCTTTCAAATCAGCCTATGTCGCGGCCAAACATGGCGTTGCGGGCCTGACCAAGACGGTGGCGCTCGAAGTCGCGCAGGCGAATATCACCGTCAACGCGATTGCGCCGGGCTATGTCTGGACGCCGCTTGTCGAAAAGCAGATCCCGGACACGATGAAGGCGCGCAACATGACCGCCGAGGAAGTGAAGAACATCGTGATGCTCGCAGCGCAGCCGACGAAGCAGTTCGTCACGGTTGAGCAGGTCGCGGGGCTCGCGGTGTATCTTGCCTCTGACGCGGCGGCGCAGATCACCGGCACGACCATTTCGATGGATGGTGGTTGGACGGCGCAGTAAATGGGCCACTTTAGCCCCAAACCGATCAACCTTGCCCTGCAGGGTGGAGGCGCGCATGGCGCCTTCACCTGGGGTGTGCTCGACGCCATCCTCGATGACGAGCGTCTGAAAATCGTTGGCGTCAGTGGCACCAGTGCGGGTGCGATGAATGCTGTTGCCCTTGCGGAAGGCCTCGCGGATGGCGGACCTGAGGCGGCGCGCAAGCAGCTTCGCAGCTTCTGGACGCGGGTGGGCGATCAGGCACGCTATTCGCCGATCCAGCGTACTCTTTTCGATCGTATGTTCGGGCAATGGAACATCGAGCAGACACCGGGGTATCTCTGGCTCGAATGGATGAGCCGCGTCGCAAGCCCCTACGAGACGAACCCGCTCGATCTCAATCCGCTCAGGGATGCACTCAAGGCAGAAATCGACTTCGAAAAGGTGCGCAACTGTAAGGATTTACAGGTTTATATCGGCGCGACCAATGTCCACACCGGGCGCATCACCGTCTTCGACCAAAAAGAACTGACAGCGGCGCATGTGCTGGCTTCAGCCTGCCTGCCGAGCATGTTCAAGGCGGTCGAGATCGACGGCATTCCCTATTGGGACGGCGGGTATACCGGCAATCCGGCGCTATTCCCGCTGTTTCAGTCCAATGAGAGTGCCGATCTCATCATTGTTCAGCTCAATCGCGTGATCCGCAAGGAGACGCCGATGACCGCGCGGGCGATCGAAAACCGGCTCAACGAGATCACCTTCAATGCGTCTCTCCTCGGCGAGCTTCGTGCCATCGAATTCGTGCAGCGACTGGTGGATCAGGGGCGGATTTCGCCCGATCATTACCGCCGCCTCCGGATGCACCGGATCGATGCGGACAAGCCGCTACGCGATCTCTCCGCCTCCTCGAAGGTCAATGCCGAGCCGGATTTCGTCGAGATGCTGTTCAAGCGCGGTCATGCCGTTGCCAAGCGCTGGATCGCCGATCACTTCGACGATATCGGCGTACGCGATACGCTCGACCTTTCGATGCTGATCAACGGGAAGGCATCGGACGAGGTGTAAATTGCCTCTCGCGCCGTGCCTTCCGCCACTCTGAGAGGTTGGCGATCAACATCAGTGAGGCTGGTGTGACGATCAGCGTCAGGATGGTCGCGAAGGTGAGGCCGAAGAGCGTCGCGCTTGAAAGCTGGATCCACCATTGCGTCGCGGGTGCGCCAATCGTCACCTCGCGTTCGAGAAAATCGACGTTGATGCCGAAGGCGATGGGTGCGACGCCAAGCGCAGCCGAGCCGGCGGTCATCACAACCGGGCGCGCGCGTTCGGCGCAGGTCTTCATGATCGCTTCCATCGCCGCCATGCCCTCCGAGCGGAGGTGATCGTAGGTGTCGATCAGCACGATGTTGTTGTTCACGATCACACCGGCGAGGCTGATGACGCCAAGCCCGGTCATCACCACGCCGAAAGGCTGCTGCATGATCAGGAGTCCGATGAAGACGCCAATCGTGGACAGAATAACCGAGGAGAGGATCAGCCCGACACTGGTGAAGCTGTTGAACTGCGCGAGCAGCACCGCAAAAATCAGGAACATTGCCGCGCCGAAGGCCTTCGACAGGAATGCCGAGGCTTTCGCCCGTTCCTCATCCTCGCCCTTGAGGCGGAAGAACACCCCCGCGCCAAGATCGAGTTTACCGAGCGCCTCGGTCACGCTTTTCTGCACGGCGGCGGAAGGTTGGCCCTCGCTGACATTGGCCGAGAGGTTGATCACGCGGTTGGCGTTGACCCGATTGAGGATGCCCACGGCGCGCGTGGCCTCGCGCGTGACCAGCGTGCTGATCGGCACCGGACCGACGGGCGTGTTCACCAGCATGTCGTCGAGCTGATCGAGCGAACGCTTGTTGGGAGGGAAACGCAGCAGCACATCGACCGATTTGTCGGTCGTCGCGGGGCGATATTCGGTGAGTTTCACGCCGTTGGTCACGAGTTGCACGGCAGTGCCGACGATGCCCGCGCCCGCGCCGACCTTGGCGGCCTCACCGCGCTCAAGCCTCAGTGTCCAGTCGACGCCAGGGAGTGGCAAGCCATCGTCGATATCGGTGACGTCCGAGCGTGCGGCCAGCAGCGCCGCGACCTTTTTCGCAGCCGGGGTCAGCGCCTCGGGATCGAGCGCAGAGAGTTCGATCTGGATCGGCTTGCCGGTGGGTGGTCCGGCCTTGGGTTTCGAGACCGCTATTTCAATACCCGGGATATCCGCTGTTTTCGCGCGTATCTCCTCCATGATTTCATGCGCCTTTCGACGCTTGCGCCAATCGATGAATTCGAACTGGATGATGCCGACCGTATCGGCGGAAATCTCGGCGTTATTGCCACCGCGTCCCTGCTCGCCGACGCGGGTATAAATCGTATCGACCTCGCCCATGTCCTGCATGCGCGCCTCGACCAGTTTGACGAGCTGGTCCTTCTCGGTAAGGCTGATGTTGCCGCGCGCGCGGACCTGAACCAGCGCGTAATCCGGCTCGACATCGGGAAAAAACTCGACGCCCTTTCCAAATTTGCCCTGCAATACCGGCACGATGATCAGCAGGGCGAGTGCACCCAGCAGCGTTAGCACCGGGTGCTTGAGCGCAAGGCGGACGCTGCGCAGATAGAAGCTCTTATCATTGATGGTATGGGCTGTGTGGTCCGGCTTACCGATCAGGCTTCCTAGCGCAGGCGCGAAGAAGAGCGCGAAAGACAGGCTGGCCGCCAGCGTCGCGATCAGCGTCAGCGGCAGGTATTTCATGAATTCACCGACGATGCCTGGCCAGAACAGCAGCGGCGAGAAGGCGGCGATGCGTGTCACGGTTGAGCCGATGACCGGGCCGGTCATGCGCGTCGCGGCGAGGGCATAGGCTTCTTTGGGCGGGATGCCCTCGGCCATGCGTCGTTCAGCGAATTCGCCGACGATGATGGCGTCGTCCACCAACTGCCCAATCGCGAGAATGAGCGAGAACAGCACAACGATATTCACCGTCAACCCGGAAAGTTGCAGCCCTAGAATGCCGACGAGCGCTGAAAACGGGATCGCAAGCCCGATGATCGCGGTGGCACGGAAGCCGAGAGTCGCCAAAATTACTGCCGCGACCAGCACGATGCCGGTGATTACCGAGTTCTGGAGATCGCCCAACATGGTGCGGATGCCCTTCGAGCGATCCTGCGTTGTCGTGAGTTCGACACTCGCGGGGAGGAGCGCGCGGGCCTTGTCGAGCGCGTATTTCACGCCATCAACTGTGTCGATTAGGTTCGCACCGGCGCGCTTCGACACCTCGATCGTGATCGCCGGCTTGCCATCAACGCGGGTGATCGACACCGCATCCTTGAAGGTCGGGCGCACTTCGGCGACATCGCCGAGCCGTACCACCGCGCCGGAGGAGGCCGTGACGGGCACGTTGAGGATATCTTCCGGTTTCTCGATGAGGCTCGGCACCTTCACCGAGAAACGCCCCTTGGTGTTCTCCAGTGCGCCGGCGGCGATCAACGTGTTCGAGCCGGCAACAATGCGCGTGATGTCATCGAGCGCGATGCCATAGGCTGCGAGCAGCATCGGCTCGACGATGATCTCGACGACCTCGTCGCGCGCGCCTTTGAGTTCAGCGTTGAGCACGCCGGGCACCTGTTCGATGCCGGTCTTGAGCTGGCGGGCAAGGCGCACCATCGTCTGCTCGGGCACATCGCCCTTCATCGCGACGATGATCACCGGGAAAAGTGAGAGATTGACCTCGGTGACCTTGGGTTCATCGGCGTCGCGCGGCAGGTCGCGCTTGGCGTCATCGACCTTTGCGCGGACATCGGCGATAGCCTTTTTCGCGTCAAAGCCCGGCTGGAATTCGAGCAGCACATAGCCGCCACCTTCAAAGGCCGCTGCGCGCATTTCCTTGACGTTGGCGACCGCTTTCAGCTGCGTTTCGAGCGGGCGCAAGATCAGCCGCTCGGCATCCTCCGGCGAGATCCCGCGCTGGGTGATCGAGACATAGACGATGGGGATCTGCACATCCGGCTCGGCCTCTTTCGGGATCGTCAGATAGGCCGAGGTGCCGGCAATCAGCAGGAACAGCATCGCCGCCATGGTGAGGCGGACGTGCGAAATGCCGTAAGCGATTAGCCCTTTCATGGTTTGGCCGTTTCCGGTTTGGCGGCCTCGGCGTTTTCGCGCACCGCTTCGACCTTCTGCCCCTCACGGATGAAATCCTGCCCGCGCACGATGACGCGCATGCCCGCCTTAAGGCCGGAGACGTAGATGGTGCTTTCCTCGTCGTCGACGAGGCCGACGGGCACGAAACGCACGATGCTCTGCTCATCAACGATCCGGAGGCCCAACTGGCCCTCGGCAGAGAAGGTGAGGGCGGAGCGCGGCACTTCGGCCGCTTCCACGGCGGCCAGCACAAGGCTGACTTCCGCCGCGATGCCATCCGGGATCGCGCCATCCTTGTTCGGAAAGCCGATATCCACGCGGTAGGTGCGGGTCTGTCCGCTCGGGCGGCGGGCGACGAACCGGATCGCGCCGCGCAGGGTTTCGCCTGTCACGAGGCGGATATCGGCGGGGTCCCCCGCTTTCACGCCGGCAAGGCGGCGCTCAGGGAGTTCGATCACCGCGAGCATCGGTTCTGGCGCAATGATTTCGGCGATGGCGCCGCCCATTTGCAAGCCTTGCCCGATTTCCACTGAGACATCATTCACGATGCCGGTGATCGGCGCGAGGATATTGGCCCGCAGCAACTCGGCTTCCGCTGTGGCCAGTGCTGCTTCCGCACCCTGCTTTTCGGCACGCAACTGTTCAAGGTTGAGGGTGGGGTAATTGCCGCGTTTGGCGAGGCTTTCGCGCGCCTCAAGCTCTGCCGCACGCTGGGCAAGGCGGGCCTTGGCCTGTGTGACGTTGGCTTCGCGCGCTTCATCCGAGAGCTCGGCAATGAGGTCGCCCGCCGCCACTTTCGCGCCGCGCCGGATGGCAACGCGCGTGACGATGCCGCTGGTGCGGGCGCTGACGATCACCCGCTGGTCGCTCTGCGTGCGCCCCGTTAGTGTGATCCGGCGTGCGCGCGGCTTGACGTCGATATCCGCGACCACGACGCGAAAGAGTGGCTTTTCCTTTTGTGCAACGCGCTGCGACAACGCCGGCGCATGATCGCGGCCCCAATAGCCAGAGCCGATCCAGAGCGCGGTCAGCACCACGATCGTCAAGGCCGCCATTCGCGCCCGAAACATGCGCCTCACCCTTCTGTTTCCCTGATCCGTCTACGCTGCACGTGCCCTGGCAGATTGCCCGGTATGCATCGCGCCCTTGATCCTGTCCGGCGCATGTCGCATGAGCAGGGCATCAACTGCAACCCGTGGTCTTTCGGGCAGGATCGGATAACGCGCTGTGACCAAGCCTCCGCCGCCCCTTGATGATGCCGCTGGCAAGACGCGGTTCATTCGCGCGAATTCGGTGCTCAGGCCCGTTCCGCACGTGCCGGAAATCATGCTGCATGTCGCGCATGAAGCCATCGATTTGTGGCAGAAAACCGAAACGGAACTCGAGGAAATCGGACTGCCACCGCCCTTCTGGGCTTTTGCCTGGGCTGGCGGGCAAGGCCTCGCGCGATATCTTCTCGATCATCCCGACGTTGTGCGCGGCGCGCGCGTGCTCGACTTTGCTTCGGGTTCCGGGCTTGTCGCCATCGCAGCGGCCAAAGCAGGTGCGGCCTCGGTGGAAGCGGTTGAAATTGACGCTTTTGCGGAGGTGGCGATCGATCTCAATGCGGAGGCCAACGGCGTGACGCTGGATATCCGCCTTGCCGATGTCATCGGGCTTGATGAGGGCTGGGATGTCGTACTGGCCGGGGATGTCTGTTATGAACAGGGCATGGCGGGCCGGGTGATCGGCTGGCTTGAAGCCTTGCAGACGCGTGGTGCCAAGGTGCTGATTGGCGATCCGGGCCGCAGCTATCTTCCCAAGGCGCGGCTTGAGGAACTGGCGACCTATATGGTGCCGGTGGTTGGTGCGCTTGAGGATAACGAGATCAAGAAGACCAGCGTTTGGCGCCTGAAATAGCAAGGGCGCCCGAAGGCGCCCTTGAAGGTTAGGCATGGCCCCGGCTTATTTGCCGAGTTTGGCATCGACCGAGTAGGCACCGGCGCCTGCGACCATCAGGCTGAGGAAGCCGCCGGCGATGGCAACATTCTTCATGAAATGGATCATCTGGCCCTGATCGCCGAGTTTGAAGTGAAACAGCAGGCCGGCAAGCAGCGAGAAGCCAGCCAGTAGGAACGCTGCAATGCGGGTCTTGAAGCCGACAAGGACCATCAGGCCCAAGCCGAGTTCGGTGAGGATCACCAGCGGCAGCAGCACGCCCGGAACGCCCATGGCTTCCATGTATTTCTGCGGGCCACCGCTCGAATAGCCCATCAGCTTGCCCCAGCCGGCCTGAATGAAAATGGCAGAAAGCAGGATGCGACTGGCAAGCAGTGCGAGGTTGTTGAGGGCAGGTGAGTTCATCGGGTTCGCTCCAAGGCTTAAGGGTTTCTTAAACGAAAGTTGAAGCCAGAACCGGAGCAACAAGTCAACGCTTTGAAATCGCTGATAAATTGCAATTGTGCAATTTTAAATATCTGAATTGCCTTTGAAAATGCAAAAAAGCCCGGTTTTCCGGGCCACTTTTTAGATCACGCGGAATGCGTGAAGAACGTAAAGAACGCCGACCATCAGGCTGAACGCATTTATCGTCATATGAACCACCTTTCAAAATAGGTCTCTCTATTAGGGAGGTTTTACGGTTTGCCGCTAAAGGCAGGCGCCAAATAGCAAAAAGGGCACCTTTCGGTGCCCTTCCTGATTTTACTTTCGCGGGAGGCGAATGGATTAGAAATCCATGCCGCCCATGCCGCCCATGCCGCCGCCGCCCGGCATTGCCGGGGCCGACTCGCGCTTCGGGGCTTCCGCGATCATCGCTTCGGTGGTGATCAGCAGGCCGGCAACCGAGGCTGCATCCTGGATCGCCGTACGAACGACCTTGGTCGGGTCGATGATGCCGGCCTTGACCATGTCGACGTATTCGCCGGCCTGGGAGTTGTAGCCGTCGTTGTAGTTCTTCGACTCGACGAGCTTGCCAACGATCACGGCAGCGTCGTCACCGGCGTTGTCGATGATCTGGCGTGCCGGCGCGGTGAGCGCCTTCTTGACGATGTCAATGCCGATCTTCTGGTCTTCGTTTGCCGGCTTCAGCTTGCCGATTGCGCCAGCGGCGCGGAGCAGGGCGATGCCGCCGCCCGGAAGAACACCCTCTTCCACCGCAGCGCGGGTGGCGTTGAGCGCGTCGTCCACGCGGTCCTTCTTTTCCTTGACTTCGATCTCGGTCGAGCCGCCAACGCGGATAACCGCGACGCCGCCCGCGAGCTTTGCAAGACGCTCCTGGAGCTTCTCACGATCGTAGTCCGAGGTGGTCTCTTCGATCTGGGCCTTGATCTGCGAAACGCGGGCTTCGATTTCTTTCTTCTTGCCAGCGCCGTCGACGATCGTGGTGTTTTCCTTCTCGATGCGGATGCGCTTGGCGCGGCCGAGCATCGCGAGGGTCACGGTCTCAAGCTTGATGCCGAGGTCTTCCGAGATCATCTGGCCGTTGGTCAGGATCGCGATGTCTTCCAGCATAGCCTTGCGGCGATCACCGAAGCCCGGAGCCTTGACAGCGGCAACCTTGAGGCCGCCACGCAGCTTGTTGACGACGAGGGTGGCGAGGGCTTCGCCTTCGACGTCTTCCGCGACGATGACGAGCGGCTTGCCGGTCTGGACGACCGCTTCAAGCACCGGCAGCATCGGCTGGAGCGACGAGAGCTTCTTCTCGAAGATGAGAATGTAGGGATCGTCGAGTTCGGCGATCATCTTCTCGGCGTTGGTGATGAAGTACGGCGAGAGATAGCCACGGTCGAACTGCATGCCTTCGACGACATCAAGTTCGGTCTCGGCGGTCTTGGCTTCCTCGACGGTGATGACACCCTCATTGCCGACCTTCTGCATCGCGGTGGCGATCATCTTGCCGACATCGGAGTCGCCGTTGGCCGAAATGGTGCCGACCTGCGCGACTTCGTCGTTCGAGGTAACCTTCTTGGAATTCTTCTTGAGGTCAGCGACGACAGCTTCCACTGCCATGTCGATGCCGCGCTTCAGATCCATCGGGTTCATGCCGGCCGCAACGGCCTTGGCGCCTTCACGAACGATCGCCTGAGCGAGAACGGTCGCGGTCGTGGTACCGTCGCCGGCGGCGTCGTTCTGCTTCGAGGCCACTTCGCGCACCATCTGGGCGCCCATGTTCTCGAACTTGTCCTGCAGCTCGATTTCCTTCGCGACCGTCACGCCATCCTTGGTGATGCGCGGCGAACCGAAAGACTTTTCGATCACGACGTTACGACCCTTCGGGCCGAGCGTGACCTTGACGGCATTGGCGAGAATGTCGACGCCGCGCAGCATTTTGTCGCGCGCATCGCCAGCAAATTTTACTTCCTTGGCAGCCATTTGTGACTAACTCCGGTTGAATAAGGGGAATTTTGGTTCAGGCGGAAATCAGGCGATTACGCCCATGATGTCCGACTCCTTCATGATGAGGAGATCCTGGCCATCGATCTTGACTTCGGTGCCCGACCACTTGCCGAAAAGGACGCGATCGCCCTTCTTGACGTCGAGGGCAACGAGCTTGCCATCTTCACCACGAGCGCCGGGGCCGACGGCGACGATCTCGCCTTCCTGGGGCTTTTCCTGAGCGGTGCCCGGAATGATGATGCCACCCTTCGTCTTTTCTTCGCTTTCGATGCGCTTTACGACGACACGGTCATGCAAGGGACGAAACTTCGTCATGGGTTTCCTCTTGAAGCTTCCAAAAAATTCGACGTTTCCGGCACGCCTTCGCGACAATCGCGGGATGACGCAGAACCAGACTGCCGGAACCAGTCAGGGATTTTTAGCACTCACCAAATGCGAGTGCTAACGGGATATGGTTGTCGAAGCGTGAAGAGTCAAGGGGCCGGATCAACCGGCGGCACATCAGGGTTACCGCGTTCGCGCATCGCGAGCAGGGTACCGATTACAATGAGCGCGGTGCCGGCAAGGGTCGCAAGACCGGGAATTTCCTTGAAGAAGACAAATCCCAGAACAGTCGCATAGAGAAGGGCGGAATATTCCGCGATCGCAAGGCGCGAGGCTTCCGCCCGGCGAAACGCGGCACCCATCAGGAGATGGCCGCAAACGCCCATCACACCGATCAGCGCGGTCAGACCGAGATCGCCCATGCTGGGGGGTACCCATGTCATCACGGCGGGAACCGCGATGATCGTTCCCGGTACGATATTCTGGAACAGCACGATGGTGATCAGCGCATCCTGTTGTGCGCGTTGTCGCAGCAAGACCAGCGAGAAGGCGTAGGTGACCGCCGAGGCAATGGCTGCGGCCGCGCCCGGCAGATGCAGGTTAACGCCAGAGAAGCCTTGTCCGCCGACCATCACCACCATGCCAAGAAAGCCAATGGCGAGGCCGCCGAGGGTGTGGCGACCGATTCTTTCGCCCAGAATCAGGGCACCGAAAAGCGCGAGAAACAGTGGAGAGAGAAAGGAGAACGCGATGGCTTCGGCCAGCGGCAGGGTGCGCAAGGCATAAAAGAAGGTCGAAACGGTCAGGGTGACAAGGCATCCCCGGAAGAGGTTGATCTTGATCGCCTCTCGGTTCGGCAGGGCAGGCCGGGTTATGACCCAGACCGCCATTGCCGTCGCCACGCCAAAAACAAACCGCAGGAAGATCATCTCGAATAACGGTAACTCGGCGCCAATCGCTTTGATCAGCGCGTCCATGACACTGAGGACGCCGATGCCGAGAATGGCGATCAGAGCCGGGTGCAGGCGATCAAGGTTCATGCTGTCAGCGCCTTGATCGAGACGTAAAGCAGGCGTCCGCTGCCCAAGATGAGCATGATATTGGTGAGGATCAGGATCGAATCCTGTGAAAGCCTGTGGTGCAGCCGTATGCCGAGCTGCACGCCGAAGGGAATCACGATCGCAAACATCAGCGCGGCCATGGCAGCATCGGGCCGATGCGACAGCAGAATGCCGTAGGGGATCAGTTTCAGCAAATTCCCGATGGTGAAAAACGCGGTGTTAGTGCCGACGAACAGTCGTTTATCGAGCCCGCGGCGGATCAGGTACATCGTGATCGGCGGCCCACCGGCATGTGCCACGAAGGTGGTGAAGCCAGAGGCGGTGCCAGCCAGAACCCCGAGCGCGGCATGCGTCGGCTTCGGCGCGACCTCTCTTTTCCGCGCGCGGCGGATGAACCAGTGCAGCGCGAAGCTCAGGCTGATGACCGCAATGGTGAGGCCGACATAGCGCGGGTCGATCTTCTCGAACATCCACCACCCCAGCCCGAGACCCACCATCAGGCCAGGCAGAAGCACGCGCAAATCCGGTTTTGACCAGCTCGAGGGGCCAAAAGCGCGCAGCGTGAACATATCCATCGCCGAGACGAGCGGGGCGACCACCATCGCCGCGCCAAGCGGATCGATGAAAAACGACAGCATTGGAATGCCGATGGATGCCGCACCACCACCGAATGCGCCTTTCGAGAAGGCGATCAGCGCAATCGTCGCGCCGCCGACCAGCAGGAATGCGGGATCATGCACAAAGCGCGTGAACGCCTCGATCATCAACGAAAAATAGGACAAGGCGCGCCTGCGAAAAAAGAGGCAGGAAAAGGATGAGTTGATCCCTGCTTACTCCCCTCGGATCGAGGCGGCAATCCGGCTTGCAATCATTGCCAAGTTTCTGACACTAAGGCGATGCTGATGTCCGCCGCCTTTCTTGCTTCCGCCCTGATCCAGTTCGCGCTGGGGCTGGTGGTGGCGTGGCTGCTCGGTCCGGCGGAATTCGGGGCCTACGCGCTGGCGCTGTCCGCGGCCGTCCTGCTCCAGACGCTGACGCTGGAATGGCTCCGGCTCGCTGCGACCCGGTTTCACCATGCCGGGGAAGGCGGTGACCTTACCGCGCGCCTATTCATGCTTTTCACGCGGATTGCGGCCGGGCTTGTTGTCGCCGCGTTGGTGCTGACCCTCGTCGGCGGTGCGCATCGCTGGCTTTTCGCTTTGGTGCCGCTGACCGCGCTTGCCGCTGGTTTTGCCGATTTCCGCGCGGCGCTGATGCGCGCGGAATTCAACCAGCGCGGCTATGCGCTGTTCATGCTGGTGCGAAACGGTCTGGCAATTGTCATCCTGCCGGTCGCGGCGTCGGTGTTTGCGACGGGGGAGGCGGCGCTCGCAGGCTTTCTGGGGTCGCTGGTGCTGGCCAGCGCAGGGCTTGAAATCGCGCGGAAACGGCACGCGACGCCGGATGGCCCTGTCGTTTCCGCTGCCGAGACTGCGCCGGATATCCGCGCGCTGTTGCGCTATTCCGCGCCGATTGTGCTGACAAACTGCCTCTACCTCGGGCTGTTCTTCGGGCTTCGCTCAGGCGTGGCCCTTGCGGCGGGGCTGGCCGCTGCCGGGCAGTTCAGTCTCGCGCTGGATTTCGGCTTGAAGCTTTTCACCACGATCGGTACGGCGCTCGACCTGATGCTGTTCCAGCTGGCGGTGCGCGATGCGCGTGAGCAGGGCGATGCAGCAGGCCGGGCGCGACTGCGTGCCAATCTCGAGATCGTTCTTGCGACCCTTTTGCCGATGGCACTCGGGCTTGTACTGGTGATCGGTGCTCTCGAGCCTTGGCTAGTGGGGCCGGACTTCCGGGGGCCATTTGCCGCCTATCTTTCCGCGCTGCTGCCGGGAATCGCGCTCTACGCGCTGGTGCAATATGCGCTGCACCCCTTCCTCCAGCTTGAACAGCGTACACAGCGGCTCATCGAGGCGGCGCTTGCCGCGCTGATCGCAGGTGCTCTGGCCTATGGTGCGACGCGTCTTGGCGCTTTGGGTCCGGTTCAGAGCGTCTCCAGCATTCTCTTGGCGGCAATGATCACGGCGGCTTTGCGCCTTCTTGCCGCTATCGGGCGGGATTGCCTGCCGGGCACGGCCTTTCTGGGACGTCTTGTGCTGACACTCGCGGCGATGGCGAGCGTCGTGCTGGTCCTCCGGCCTGTTCTGACCGGCCTTCCTGCACTCATTCTGATGGTGAGCGCGGGCGCTGCGACCTATGCTGCACTCGCCTACGCGACCGACCTTGCAGGCATCCGGCGCTTTATCCGGATGCGCAGGTCATGACCCGATGAGGGTTTAATTGAACAGCGCGTCGATGGCGCTCTGATCGACGTGATCCTCGGCGTTGACCGGCACCGGACCCGTGAGAAGCGCCGCTGCACCTTCGGTTTCGCGCTCTTCTTCCTTGGTTCGGATCTCTGTCTCGATGAGATCGTGCAAGGCCTGCAGTCCGCCCCAGGCGTCGATCATTCTGTGGATGCGACCTTCGATGAAGTTGAGTGTGTCGACAACGCGGCTGATGCGCTGGCCGCTCAGATCCTGGAAGTTGCTCGCCATATAGATCGTCGTGACCTTGTCGGCGATGGTTGAGGCGAGCGCCTTGGCATTGTCGAGCGTTGTCTCGCTCTGAATCGAGCCGGCAATAGTTTCGATCGCTTCCGCAGCCGCAAGAATATCGTTGGTCGCCTGCTCGGTCTGGCTGACAACGGTGGTCAGCTCAAGCGCGGCGATATCGACGCCGCCGATGTTGTTGCCGACCTTGATCGCCGCGAGTTCTTTTTTGGTGCCCCGAATGGCTTCCTCGATCTCATCGATGTCGGTGCGCAGGTTCGTGACGCTTTTGAGTTCGCTGCGGTAATTGCCCGAGAGATTCTCAATGATCGACTGCATCGGCGTCACCATCGCCCGAAGTGCACGCAGTTCCTCAAGAATCGGCGCATTGCCGGCATCCGGCTCAAGATTGGCGGCCAACGGCGCAATGCCGAGGTCAAAATTGTCGGACATGGCGAAAGATACGGCCGGTGCACGCGTTGCAGGACGCGGGGAACCACCTTCGATACGGAAACGACGGGCACTATCGCTCATGGGCACAATCTCTGGTTGGTATTCTAGAGTTTTGATCTTGCGCAACACAAGTTAAGTATAGGTTCCTAGCTTGTATGTTTTTCTGGAACGTTTCATTCATTATCAACATTTTACGAAAATCTATGCTTTCATATTTGTCAAAAATTAACCTTAATCCAAAGGGTTTCCAAACTTGATGAACGGAACTTTATGTTAATCATAAATTTTATCTAAATGGTGGGAGACGTTTGGCAACTTCGGTCTTGTTCGGAATGCTTCGGCTGTTGCCTCCCGCGCTTGCGGAACTGGTGCCAACGCCATGGGCACGCGAACCGCGCGTTCGGTGGGAACCGGCACGTGTCAGCTGTTTCGTGAAGGATGTCGCAATGTCTGGTTCTGCGTTCTCTGGTGGCCCACGCTGTCCGCAATCTAGCCGTCCACAATCTGCTGGTTCGCTCCAGCACCTGCGTTTCACAGTGGCTGTCGCGGCTCTGTGTCTTGTGCCGTCGCTTGCTCTGGCAGACCCGGCGCGTGGCGATCTGGGTGGCGGTTTCATCGAATTCCTGATGACCGGCAATACGCCGCAGCATCGTCAGGGTGCTCCTGTTTATGCCGCTCCGCGCCAGCCGACCTATATCCGCCCCGCCCCGGTTTCCGCGCGTCCGGCCATGCCGGCGCCGGGTTATAGACCGGATATCGTCGCCGCGCCGCTACCGCCGGGCGGCCATATCCAGCAGCAGGCCTTTGCCGGACCGGCGCTGCTTGAGGATGATCCCAATGCGCTTCCGGGTGTGCCGGGCCGCGGTATGCAGCGTGATCGCACGCCGGCGCCGATCCAGCCGGGCTTTGATCCGCGGTTCGAGAAGCAGGAAGTCACCTACAACGGCCCGCATGCGCCGGGGACCCTGGTGATCGATACGCCGAGCAAGTACCTTTACCTCGTGCAGGGCAATGGCCGCGCGTTGCGCTATGGCATCGGCGTCGGGCGTCCGGGTTTTGAATGGGCCGGCGTCAAGACGATTTCGATGAAACGTGAGTGGCCGGACTGGCGTCCGCCTGCCGAAATGCTCAAGCGCCGCCCCGATCTGCCGCGCCATATGGCGGGCGGGCCGGAAAATCCGCTGGGCGCGCGGGCGATGTATCTCGGCTCCTCGCTCTATCGTATCCACGGCACCAACGAGCCCGAGACGATCGGTCGTGCCGTTTCCTCAGGCTGCATCCGGATGCGCAATCAGGATGTCGAGGATCTCTATGGTCGCGTGCGCGTCGGCACCAAGGTGATCGTGATCTGACCCTTCCAGAAGTTATAAACCGGACCCCCCGGAAGAAAGAAGGCCCCGGTTTTCCGGGGCCTTTTTATTATGTCTCGAGCGAAGCGATGCGCTTATGCGTCGTAGGTGTCGCCGCCATCGTCCGCGCCAAAATCGCCGGCATCGTCGTCGTAGCTGTCATCCTCGTCCTGAAGCTCGGGGCTCGCGCCTTGCGCTTCTTGGCTGAGGGCATTCTGGTTGCCGGTGTTGTTCTGCCCGCCGAACGGTGAGCCGCCTTGTCCCATGCCGCTCTGGCCCATGCCGCCAAGGCCGAGACCGTTCTGACCGGCATTGGCATGGCCACCGCCGAAGGCATTCGACAACAGGCTGCCGACCATCATGCCGCCGGCAACGCCGGCTGCTGCTGCCGCCGCCGTGCCCAGAAATCCCATGCCCTGTCGGGCTGGAGGGGCTTCCGCGGCCTGCTGCTGCTGGGGCTGGCGCCCCCACGGTCCGCTCGCCGGGGCTTGTGGCGCCATCGGCTGCTGGTAGCCCGGAGGCGGTGCGCCACGCTGGCCGTAAGCCGGCGGTTCCTGGCGCGGAGCCTGAGCTGCTGCACCGCCACCGAACAGGCCGGAAAGGAAACCACCGCTCTGCGGTGCGGTCTGGGGTTGGGCCTGTGCCTGCTGGAGGCGATCAATTTCCGCCTGCAGCTGCTCGATCTGCTGCTGCTGGTTCAGGAGGGCCTGTTCCTGCACATAGGTCGATTGCGCCAATGCGTAGGTCGCATAGGGCTGCTGCCGCACGAGCTCGGCGATATAGCGCTCGACTTCGGGATCACGCGGCTGGCTGGCCACGCCCTTCAGACGCTCGAAAATTCCGTCGATCACGGCACGCTCTTGGGGATTCATACAAAGCCTCCTCGGATGTGCCGCGCATCTCCCCGCGGCGACAGGACAAGAGATAGCCACGGTTTGTGGCGTTTTCAGTAGGGGTGATAAAATTATTTTGGCCCGACGCGCAGTGCGCCGCCACACCGCGCGTCAGACAACGACCCGGCGATAGAGGTGCCATGAGGTGTGCCCGAGGATCGGCAAAACGATCATCAGTCCGATAAAGACCGTCAGGAAGCCGATCAGCAGCATCACGCCGATAAAGGCGCCCCAGCCCAGCATCAGCCGGGGGTTGAGTTTCACCGTCCGGATCGAGGTAATGAGCGCTGTGATGAAATCGGTTCCGCGATCCACCATCAGGGGGAAGGACACCACGGAGAGCGAAAACACGAGAATGGCAAAGCCTGCGCCAATCACATGGCCGAGCATCAGAAAGCCGTAGCCGGAACTCGTCGAGAACAGCGCTTCCATGAAGGCGGGTAGCGACAGTAGGTGCATGCCGAAGAAAATCGCATAGACCACCGCGCCGGATTTCAGCCAGATCGCGAGAAGAAAGATCAAGAGAATGCCGAGGTACGAGCATTCGCGCATCACGCCGGGGGTCAGGTCTCTCGCCATGGCCTCCCAGCTGACGCGTTCGCCGCGCTCGCGCAGGCGGCTGACCTCATAGAGCGCGATGGCCGCGTACGGGCCGATGAGCGCAAAGCCGGCCATAATCGGAAAGCCCAGAAACCCGTAGCCGAGGGCGCTGACGACATAAAGAATGAGCAGCCCCCCGAAGGTATAGACCCCGCCGACGATCAAGCCGAAGGTTGGTGCTGCCTTGAAATCGGCCCAGCCCTTTGAAAGCGCGATCTTCAGATCTTCCAGTGTCGGACGACGTACGACGGGGAGATAGTCGGCGTGATCTTCTGCGCTCATGTCGGCCATGGGGTTCCTCCAGCGTAACCGGCGCGTTGACGCGCTCTTGTCGCGAGGAGAAGTGTCCGCCGTCGCGGGCAGGTAGGCAAGCCGCATTTTGCGTCTATGCTCGCGGTAGCCGGGGTAATGCTTTTGCCGCGACCTCTGCCAGCGCCCCGATTGGATACCAGCGCGCGGCGGCGACCTCATCCAGTTGAGCGGTCAGGCTTGCGGCCGGGTCTGCCACAAAGAGGAATTGCAGATCGTGGTGTACATGCGGCTTCTCCCCGCGCGATGCTTTTCCCGGTACATCGTGGCTATCGATGATGAAGGGGCGATCCTCGCCAGCATGCCAGGGGTGAAGCGTCAGGCCCGAAATTCCGGTTTCCTCGACCGCTTCACGCCACGCCGATTGCCAGAAGAAATCCGCCGGCTCGTAATGTCCGCCGGGCTGAAGCCAACGCTTCAGGGTCTTGTGGTCGATGAGCAGGGTTTGGCTGAGATCGGGCGAGACGATCAGCGCACTTGTTGTCATATGGCCGGGATAGGTCTCGCGGCTTTGGAGCGCATGGCCCTGATCGATCTGCCAGCGCAGCAGCGAGAGATGTTCATGGGGGCCGGCGACGGCGCTGCGATAGTCATCGACGACAGCGGCGACGTGTTTGAGAAAATCGGCATCCGACATGAAAAAGGCCACCCCGTTGGATCGGGATGACCTTATGCGATTCGCCGTTTTGAGGCGGGACGAATTATTTCGTCTTGGTGGTCAGCGTCGTGCCGATCTTGGTGAAGGCCGATTTCAAGTCTGTCGAGAAGGTGCCAAGCGCCGTGATGATGGCGGCGGCCATCAGCGCTGCGATCAGCGCGTATTCAATGGCGGTGGCGCCGGACTCATCATTGATGAAGCGCGTGATTTTGCCCATGACCTACTTCCACTTCTGGTTATGAAGTGCACTTTTGCACTTCGATAGGAACTGAATCAGGTCTATCTATTTGTTTTTACGATGTTATTAACGTGATCAAAGCTGCGTATTCATACGCGTCCGTCTCACCCGTGTGTCTTCGGGATTGCGGCTTCCGAAGTCATGGCCTGCATGCCGCAGATAACGACGAAACGGCGCAGATCGCGCCGTTCAAGGCTTTTTCTGGCTTCGGAGAGGGACGACTTATTTCGTCTTGGTCGTGAGCGTTGTGCCGATATTCTTGAAGGCTTTGGCCTGATCCTGATCGAAGGTTGTTAGTGCTGCGATAATGGCGGAAGCCATCAGGGCTGCGATCAGAGCGTATTCGACAGCCGTCGCGCCAGAGTCGTTTTTGATAAAGCGTGAAATCAGCTGCATGGTTCTGGTTCCCCCCTGGAAGTTTTTCATATCAATCCGATGATCTACGTCAGACTAGACGAGGATATTTTAGATTGACTTAAGCTGATGGCACAGGCGTCGGTTCAACAATCCGGCCCCGCATAGAAAAAGGGCGATGGCTTGCGCCATCGCCCCTGTATTCCAGCGCGAAAAGTGCGCTTGTTTTGTCTTGGTCGAATTACTTGGTCTTGGTCGTGAGGGTCGTGCCGATCTTGCCGAAGGCGCTCGCCATGTCGGTCGAGAAGGTGCCGAGGGCAGTGATGATGGCGGCGGCCATCAGGGCGGCAATGAGCGCGTACTCGATCGCAGTCGCGCCAGATTCGTCGGAAATGAAACGCTGAAGGTTCTTCATGGTAGTGCTCCTGAGGATTAATGGGTCGCAAGGCGACATGAATGGGACGTCCGAGAATTTGATCCGGACGCATCTGCGCCAAGATCCCTGAAAAGAGCACCACAACCGGTTGGTTGACGCGACAAGGGTCGCAATCGGGCACTCCAGAGAGGGGCCTGGGGCGATGGCCTGAACCATCGCCCCGAACCCTAGCGCGGGGTTTGCGCTTACTTCGTCTTCGTCGTGAGGGTCGTACCAATCTTGCCGAAGGCCGAGGCCAGATCGGTCGAGAAGGTACCGAGGGCGGTGATGATGGCGGCGGCCATCAGGGCGGCGATGAGCGCATACTCGATCGCGGTGGCGCCAGACTCGTCCTTAACGAAACGGTTGAAAATCGACATGTGAGTGCTCCTTACTCTTTACTGCTCCAGGTTTCAGAGCGTCTGCCTCAACGGGCTGTTCGTCTGAACCGAGGCCGAATGTAGCGCTCGTTTCTTGCGACCGGGTTAACAGCGGCGACAATAATTGATCGCTCAATCCACAATATTCGGGATAGTTAACAGTGCTAAAATAGCAATTACTGATAATGAAATTGCAAGAAAATGACCCTTAAATTTTGCTGAAGACATAATTTTAATTTAGATTATGATGTTTTGAATTGAATGTAATCTCGTTAAACGAATATTTTTGCTTGTTAAATTTGAATATTGAGGGATTATTTTGGTCTTTGCAATTTGCGATTCGACTTCCTGTGGAGGCAAACCTCTATGGCGAATCCCAAGGATGTCCGTCGCGATGCCCCTCGCCTTCGTCCTTTTGGGATTGCTGATATCGATTTTCGGCAGGGGGATGCGCGGGGCAGCCCGGTTTTTACCGAAAATTCACCCTAATTCGGCAGGGTGCTCGCGACAGATTCAAAAAAGATCGCGCGTTTTCGCGTTTCGTGCCTGTCGGGAATGAGGAATATGGCCATGGCAATGAAGCTCAAGACCGGGATTGCGCCCCTCCGGCTGGTCAGCCTGCTGATCGGTGTCGGTATCATGGGGGTCCCGCAGGCACATGCCGGCGCGCCGGATTCCCCTACGGCGGATTTCATTCAGGTCACGCTCGATCAGGCCAAGCTCGTCAAACTTCCGGCAGGAGCCGAGACCATCGTTATCGGCAACCCGGCGATCGCGGATGTCACGGTGCAGAAGAACGGCGTGATGGTGATCACGGGTCGCGCCGCCGGGCGGACGAATTTCATCGCGCTTGATTCAGCCGGCGCGATCATCTCGGAATCGACCGTGACGGTCAGCAACATGACGCAAGGGCGCGTGGTGATCATGCGGGGCACGGATCAGACCTCTTATGATTGCACGCCGAACTGCCTGCCGACGATCGCGCTTGGCGATGAGGAAAAGCATTTCAACAAGGTTGCCGATCAATCGTCCCGGCGTGACGGCATGGCAAATCAGTCTCAGGGCGGTGGCCCGGCGCCTCAGAAGAAATAGATCGCGCGCGCGTGAGAGCGCGCGTGGGACTACATTTTTCAAAGCTGGCTTTTGGGCGAAATATGGTCAACGCATTCTGAATGCGTGGCCTCGCATTTTTACGACAACTTGAAACAGAAACGAAATCTCTCTCTGTTACACCTTTTTACTGTATCCGATCTTCTCCGGACTTGTTTGACGGGGAGGGCAGGAAAAAGGGATCTAGCGGGAGCGATCACCAATGGCTGCAAGCCCAACTGGTGCACAACGGCACCTCAATCGTTTTCAGAAGCTGATCCGGCGCTTTGTCCGGCATCGCAAGGGTGCGACGGCCGTTGAATTCGCCTGGATCGCACCGATGTTCTTCGGCTCGCTCTTCGCCATCATGGAAACGGGCCTCCTGTTTCTGAAGTCGAATGCCATCGACGCCGGGATCGAGGAAGCCAAGCGCGTCACGATGACCGGCCAGGTCGCCGGTGCCGGTGCCTCCAATCTTCAGCTGCAGGCGTTCAAGGATGCCTTCTGTGCGCAGGCCGACTGGATCATCGATTGCGCGAACGTCAAGTTTGATGTGCGGGCGTTCACGACCTTCGCAGCCGCCTCGATGCCCAATCCGATCGTGAACAAGCAATTCAGCGACGCGAATTTGACGTTCAGCCCCGGCAATCCCTGCCAGATCGTCGTGATCCGCGCCTATTACGAGACGACCTCGCTGTCGGCGATGATCCGCAACGACGTCTCGAACCTCGATAACGGTAACGTCGTTCTCTCGGGTTCGGCAGCGTTCAAGAATGAACCTTACGGCGCGTGCTAAGGGGCCTGATATGAAGAAGCTTCTTTCTTTTCTGTCGCCCGGTACGCTTCGGGACCGCGCATTCCGGCAGGTTCGCCGCTTCGCCAAGGCCCGCAGCGGTGTTGCCGCGGTCGAATTCGCCCTCATGGTTCCGACGATGCTGTCGGTCTGGGTCGGCATGGTCGTCGTGACCGATGCGATCCATGCGGACAAAAAGGTGACCCTGCTGGCGCGTACGCTCGCCGACATCACCACGCAGATGACCGTGGTGAGCCAGGCGGACATGGATACCGTGTTTCAGGCGACCGAGTCGGTGATGTATCCGCAGCCGGCCACTGCACTTGGGATGCGGGTTACCGCGATCGATATCGATGCGAATGGCGTTGCCTACGTCGACTGGTCCGTCGTTCCGACCAATCCTGCCCTCAAGGGTAGCTTTGCGGCGATCGCCCACTGCACGAAATTCACGGCCCTGCCGACCGGCCTCAAGGTGCCACGGACCTCGATCGTTTTCGCTGAAGTCACGATGGATTATCAGGCTTCTGTGGCAACGCAAATCGTGAACGAACTGTTCAAGGACAGCCTCAATACGAATGGTGCAATGCCGCTGAGCGACAGCCTTTATATGCGCCCGCGCCAGTCGACGAAGGTGACGTTCAATCCTGCGACTTCGGTGTGCTCCGGCTTCGTGCCCTGACCTGATCAGATGGGTTTTTCTGAAATACAAAGGCTGGCCTCGCAAGGGTGCCGGCCTTTTTCCTGTTAGGGCAATCTCAAGGGCACTCTGGCATTTTGGTGGGTGCATGTGTCCCGAATTGAACAGGCCCGCCGATGCCGTCTTCTTCCGAAAACCGCCGCACGCTTGTGCTGGCCGCCCTTGCCGGGATTGCGGCGCTGTTGCTCGGCGGCTTTCTCGTCGCGCGGGGCTATCTGCGGGAAATCCCCGGCGTGAATTCCTATGGTGCGCTGGCCGAAGCCTTTCTCAACGGGCGCCTCTGGGTTGAAAAATGCCCGGAGATCGATTGCGCTGTTTTCAACGGTAAGACCTACATCATCTTCCCGCCGCTGCCCGCGCTTTTGGCAATGCCGTTCATTGCGGTCCTCGGATTTGGCACGTTCAAGGGCTTTATCCTGCTGGCCCTTGGCGTCAGCCTTGTCTCGCTGCTGATCTGGCAACGGATCTTCGCCGCGCTGGGTGTTGAGAAGCAGGATACCCGCTGGCTGCTGCTGGCCCTTGCTTGTGCCAGCCCGCTGTTTCAGGTGGGCCTGAGGGCGGATGGCGTCTGGTTCTTTGCCCAGACCGTCGGCTTTCTGATGATGACGGCAAGCCTTTGGGCGGTGGTGTGCCGCAACTCCCTGCCGTTGGCGGGACTATTTGTGGCCTGTGCCTTCCTGTGCCGGCAGATGGCGATCTTCTATCCCCTGTTCCTGATCGTGCTGGCGATGCCGCGCGAGGAAGGGCTGATCGCGGGGGTGCGCACGGTTTTCCGCCCTGTTCTCAAGGCGGCGATCCCGGTTGTCGCGGCGTTGGCGCTGATCTTTGCCTATAACTGGCTGCGGTTCGGCAATCCGATGGATACGGGGTATGCCTATATCCATAATCCCGGTGTCGACAGTTTCATTGCCCGGCGGATCGCCGATCTCGGGCTGTTCTCGCGCGATTATCTTTTGTTCAATGTGCTTTATCTCTTCGTGCAGGGCGTCCATTTCGATTTCACGGGCCCGCATCTGACCCAATTGACAGGGCTGGATAAGGCTGGCGTTGCGCTGTTCGTGGCGAGCCCGTGGCTCTTGCTGGCGGCCTATGCCCGGCTCGACCGGGTGTTCGCGGCGGGGGCGCTGGTGATCGCGATCATCGCAGGGATCACGCTTTTCTATCACTCGAACGGTGCCGAGCAGATCAACACGCAGCGTTACGCGCTCGACTGGCTGCCGATCCTGATCGTCCTGATGGTTCGGGGCCAGCGCCCGGCGGCCTTCTCAGCTCTGCCACTTCTGGTGATGTGGGGTGTTGTCACCAATGCTGTAGTGGTGCTGATCGCGAGCTTTTACCGGCTCTGAAGCGCTGGTATGGACCGGAAAGTCAGCAGGCGATGACCGAGGTAGTTTGAAATAGCGCCGATGCCGATCGCCACGCCATGGGCGAGCGCCTCAGCGATGGTTGCGCCGATTCCTGGCGTCACGGCAAGGGCGAGGCTCTTCAAGGCCAGCGTTGCGCCCATAACGACGACAGCGCCGACCAGATTGACGGCGAGGAAAATGGCGATCTGGCGTGAAAGGGAGCCGCTCGCCGCTTCGAACACAAAGCTGCGGTAAAGCACAAAGCCGGCGAGCATCCCGATCCCATAGGCGAGGAGGATCGCCTGATCGAGCGGCAGGATCTGCGAAAGCCCGATGCGCGCCAGCCAGTTGATCAATGCTGCTGATCCACCAGCGATCAGGAACCGCGCGATTTCGCCCTTGAAGAATTGGCCGATGATCACGCAAGCCATCCTGCCGGCAGGCCCGTTGCGGCAAGCACGAACGCCATGCCGGCGATGGCGCCGAGCGCGTAGCTCACGCGATCCTTCACGGCGAAGGCCACCGGATCATCATTGAGTTCCTCGCGTCCGGCGAGAATCCAGATGCGACCGATCCAGAGCATCAGCACCGGCGGGAAGGCCCACAGTGCAAGCGGAGCCGCGAGCGCGGTGTTCCGGAAGGCCTCGTTCGAGAGATAGAGGATGAAAATCACCACGCTGGCGATACCTGCGGCGATGCCGAAAGCCAGCACGATGGGTTCATCGGCGGGCTGATAGCCGCGTCCGGCGATCTGGCCGGTCTTGCCGGCGCGGAGTGCGCCCCGCATTTCCACATGCCGTTTGGCAAAGGAGAGCGATGTGAAAAGGAACATCGAGAAGGTGAGGAGCCACGGCGACCATGCGACGCCCACCGCCGCGACGCCGATTGCAAGGCGCAGGGTGAAAAGCGTGCCGAGCGTCACCGCATCGAGGATCGGGACGCGCTTTAGACTCGTTGAATAGGTCACCGTGAGGGTGAGATAGGCGAGAAGCCCGAGGAGCGCGCCCGTGCCCACCCAACCGCCAATCGCAAGACCGAGCGCAAGGCCGGTAAAGGCGGCAAAGACGCCGGTTGCGACCGGGAGCCGTCCACTGGCAAGCGGGCGGTTGCGCTTCGACCAATGCGCGCGATCATGGGGAAGATCCCAAAGATCGTTCAGGAGATAGCTCGCCGAGGCGACAAGTCCGAGCGCGACAAAGGCGCCGCCCGCGAGTTGCCAGGCGTGCGGATCGCCTGCCTTGCCGCCGAGGATCATCGGCAGGAAAACCAGAGCGTTTTTTGCCCATTGATGGAGGCGCAGACCCTTGAGCAGCGCTTTCACGCGCGAGGGGGACTGGAAGATGGTCATCGGGCGGCCCAGAAAGGCCACCTTGCGGACGACATCCGCCTCGGCTTCCACGACGATCACGTGATCCGCCGCACGCCAGACCGCAAGATCGGCATGGCTGTCACCGGCGTACTGGAAGCCCTGCGGGAAGAGTTCGCAGAGGCGTTTGGCCTTGGCCTCGCCCTTGAGGTTGGTCTTGCCGTCTGATGCGATGACACGGTCGATGAAAGAAAAGCGCTGCGCCACGCGGCGTGCCATGATTTCATCCGATGCTGTCGCGAGGACAATTTCGCGTCCCCGCGCTTTTTCCGTCTCGGCATAGGCGACGAGCGCATCGTTGGCTGGCAACAGGCTCACATCAAGGTAGCTTCGCTCTGCCACGCGACGCTTGAGCACGGCCTTACCTTGCAGAGCCCAGAACAGCAGCGGGATCATCATCAGGAGGTTGCGCCGGAGCAGTGCGATGATGCTCTCGACCAGAAGGTCACTCCTGAGCAACGTGCCATCGAGATCCAGCACCAGCGGTCTCTGGCTTTCCACCGATGCGGCGCGGAGGTTCGCTTTTGGGACAAGCCGGACCGGCTTTGCGCCAGTTTTGGTGATCACCGATGGGCGGGAGATCCGGGATTGCGACATTTTGATACACTCCGCTTGGGACTTGCCATAGCGGTGCAAGCGGAAGGCCAAGGGGCTGCCAAAGGCGTTCAGGCATAAGAAAATGACCGCGACAGGCGCGGTCTTTTGTTCCTTTCGGGGGCTGAAAATCAGGCTGGGAAGCGCTCTTTCACCAGCCTCGTTACACCGACGAAGTCGAGTTTTCCCGAACCAAGTACCGGGATCGCGTCAACGATCACGACGTCAGCCGGGATCATCAGATCCGAAGCGCCCTTCGATTTGGCGAAGGTCTGGAAAGCGGCTCGGGTGGCTCCCTTTTCCTGCGTGACTAGCACGAGTTTCTCGCCTTTCTTGGCATCCGGCAGGCTCGCGACCGCCGAGAGCGACTTCGGCCAGCATTCCGATGCCATAGTCTCGACCGCCGCGAGGCTGACCATTTCACCCGCGATCTTGGCGAAGCGCTTGGCGCGACCCTTGATCGTGACGAAGCCTTCCTTGTCGATGATGACGATATCACCGGTGTCATGCCAGCCATCGACCAGTGGTTCGAGCACGCCGGGGTTCTCAACCTTGAGATAGCCCATCATGACGTTCGGACCGCGTACCGAGAGACGACCGCCCTCAGTCACGCCCGGCACGGCCTCGAGCTTCGATTCCATGCCCGGCATGATGCGGCCGACCGTGCCGAAGCGGTTGAACATCGGCGTGTTGATCGCCAGCACCGGTGCGGTTTCCGTCACGCCGTAACCTTCGAGAATGCGAAGGCCAAACTTCTCCATATAGGTCTGGCGGGTGACATCCTTCACCGGTTCCGCCCCGGCAAGCACATAGCGCAACGAGCGGAAGTCGTATGGATGCGCCGAGCGGGCATAGCCGGTGAGGAAGGTATCGGTCCCGAACATGATCGTGGCGTTGGTGCCGTAGATCATCTCCGGCACGATCCGGTAATGTAGTGGCGAGGGGTAAAGATAGACCGGTACACCCGAGACGAGCGGGAGCACGAGGCCCACCGTCAGCCCGAAGGAATGGAAAACCGGCAGCACATTGAAGACCTTGTCCTGGCGGCCGAAATCGATGCGGGCTGCGGCCTGCGCCGTATTCGCCAGCATGTTGCGGTGGGAGAGCACGACACCCTTCGGCGTCCCTTCCGAGCCCGAGGTGAAGAGGATTGCGGCGCGATCTTCTGCCTTCGCCGGGCAGAGCGGCTTCTCATGGCTCAGCAGCGCGCGGATCTTGTCGAGGCCGGTCACCTTTGCGCGGATATCCTCAAGGTAGATGATCTCCAGCGTACCCTGAAGTGCTTCGACGAGCGGGCCGAGTTTGCCCTTTTCGATGAACCCACGCGAAGTGACGATGGTCTTGAGTTCCGCTGCCGTGCAGGCCGCGAGGATATTCGCAGCGCCGGCGCTGAAATTGATCATCGCCGGAACGCGGTTGGCAGACATCAGGCCGAGGAAGGTCACTGCCGCGCCATTGGCATTCGGCAGCATCAGGCCGATGGCCTGACCTTCCTTCGCGTAGGGCATCAGCTTGGTGCCGAGCACCCGCGCGCCGATCAGTAGACGCTTGTAAGTGAGTGAACCTGTGATCGGGTCCTCGACTGCGACGCGGCCCTTTCCGTGAACGCGAGCGGCCTCGACGGTTGCTTCAAACACGGTCTGGTCAATGCGGCTGGTGCGGAAGATGAGATCCGACATGATCTGGTAGAGCGCCGCGCCAGCAGCCTGGCGGCGCGCCTTGCCCTTGAGTTCCGACGCCACCGTGAGGTCAACGGGCTCAAGCACCGTTACCCGGAATTTCGGGAACCAGCGGCGACGCACCTGATGCGCCGATAGACGGGTGAAGACCGTCGCTTCAGGGCCTTCGATGCGGACCGGCACAACCTTGGCTTCGGATTTATCGGCGATGAGCCCCGCGCCATCATAGACCTTCATCAGCGAACCGGTGACGGTCAGGCGCCCTTCCGGGAAGATCACAAGGCTTTCTCCCCCCTTGACCGCATGGATCAACGAACGGGTCGCGAGCGGGCGGGTCGGGTCGAGCGGCATGGCGCGGGTGAGCTTCAGGAAGGGCTTCACCCACCACTGCTGCGCGATGGTGTGATCGATCGCGAACACTGGCTCCTTGTCGAGAATCGCAAGGGCGATGGCCGCATCAAGGAAGCTCACGTGGTTTAGCGCGATGATCGCATTCGGGCCCGCCGCAGCGATATTCTCAAGGCCGGAGACTTCGAGACGGTAGATCGAGCGTAGCAGGATCGAGAGGAAATCGCGCAAGGGATTGGTCGGCAGGATTCGGAAAATCCAGATCGCCGAGCCGATACAGACGAGGCCCACCACGATGAAGAGTTGTGAGAAGCTGAGGCCCGCCTTCTGCAAAAAACCGATGCCGAGTGCGCCGACGACCATAAAGGCGGCATTCAGCACGTTGATCGCTGCGATGATCCGGGCGCGCTTGTCCTTCGGTGCCCAAGCTTGCGCTGCGGCAAACGAAGGAACGATGAAAATGCCGCCGGCAATCGCGAGGCCGCCGAGATCAACCGCGATGCGCCAGGCGCTCGTCTTGGCAAAGAAGGCGGTGATGGAGAGGCCATCTCCCGCATGGCTGAGGCCATGCGTGACCCAGGCGAGATCGAGCGCAAAGGCGCCCATCAGCAGGCCCGCCACTGGCACAGGAAGCAGCACGATGCGGCCCGAGGACAGGAAGGAGCCGATGCCCGAACCCACGGCAATCGAGATCGCGAATACAGCGAGGTAGAGGCTCACGACGCCTTCCGAACCACCCATCAAGTCCTTGACCAGTGGTGGCAGCAGCGACATCACCACCGCACCGACCATCCAGAAGATCGAGACGATGATGCCGGCGTGCCAGAGGCGGGTATCCGCCCAGAGTTCACGGAGCAGGCCGCCGGTGGAGGCAAAAATATTCGGATTGATCGCAAGCTCCGGCGCGGCGGAACCCGTCTTGGGAATCAGCAGACTCGCTCCATAGCAGCAGACCGCGAAGGCCATGATCAGACCGCCGAACAGCAGCACGCTGCCGCCACCCTGCACCGCGATGCCGCCGACAATCGTGCCGGCGAGGATTGCCGCGAAGGTTGCGCCCTCGACAAGTGCGTTGCCGCCAGGGAGCTCCTCAGGCCGGAGATGGTCCGGCAGGATGCCGTATTTGATTGGCCCGAAGAGGGCAGCGATGACGCCGAACAGGAACAGCGAGACGAAAAGGATCGTGACGGATTGCGCGGCAAAGCCTGCGACCGCCAAGCCTGCGGCGAGAATTTCCACAAGCTTCAGGCGCTGCGCCACGAGGGCCTTGTCGAACCGGTCCGCGATCTCGCCGCCAAGGCCGGAGAGCAGGAAGAACGGCGCGATGAAAATGGCACCGGCAAGGGTCACCAGAACATTGGCGTTCTCGCCGCCAATTCCGTAGAGAATCAGGAAGACGAGGGCATTCTTGAGAAAATTGTCGTTGAATGCCGAGAAAAACTGCGTCCAGAACAACGGCGCAAACCGCCGGGTCTTCAGCAAATCAAACATGGAACTTGTCCCCCTTGTAGAGCTTCTCGGCGAGGCGGATGAAAATCAGGTTTCATCCGTCATGTGTTGCCTTGATGTGGTGAATAACTGCCAAAGGCGCGCCCGGCTGGCTATCCTTTGCTCGGGCCTCTGTCAGGCGACTTTGCTGACTTGCATCAGCACGGTGTTCTCCTTGGCGAACGCCTCGCCGAGATGGGCGCTCTGGCGCCGGGATGACATGAGAAGGGTCTTGAACATTGGCGACTTCCTGTTATGAACAATGTTCAATATTCATCTCACAGGAATGAACATCGTTCAAGAAATATTTTGAACGACGTTCAGATAGTGGCCAACAGGGTTAACGGAATGTCAAAGGTTGCTGTGCGTCGTGAAAGCCAGCGGGAAGCGCTGATTGAGGCCGCCGAGCGGCGAATCGCCTTTCACAGTGTCGCTGGCCTCAAGGCGCGTGATCTGGCCGGCGAAGTCGGCGTGGCGCTCGGGGCAATCTACAATCTGGTCGAGGATATGGATGAGCTGGTGCTGCGGGTGATCTCGCGTACGCTCGCGCGGCTTGATGCTGCGCTATCCGACGGCGAGGTGACGGCGCGCTCCTCTGCCGAGGCGGTGGACCGGCTTGTTGTAATTGCGACGCGTTATCACGCCTTCGCTGCCGGGAACCTGCATCTCTGGCGTGTGATGTTCGAATATCGGATGGCGCCGGATCGCGTGCTGCCGGAATGGGCGGTGGCTGATCAGATGCGGCTTTTCCGCCATATCATCGCGCCCTTGGCCGTGCTCATGCCGGAGGCTGCGCTAGCGCAGCGGGAAGTGATGGCGCGCACGCTGTTCGCCGCCGTCCACGGGATCATTGCGCTCGGGCTCGATGAAAAGCTTGTTGCCGTGCCACTGGAAGTGCTCGACCGGCAGCTCGAATGGCTGGTGCGGTCGACCTGTACCGAGGCTGCGCTAAAGCGTGCGGCGGGAGCCTGAGCGGCAAGATTTTGATCTTGGGGTATTGCAACCTGGGGAAATGGTAGCAGTGAGTGGGCTCGAACCACCGACCTTGGCATTATGAGTGCCACGCTCTAACCAGCTGAGCTACACTGCCATTTCCGTCCCGGTTCAAAAAAACCGGTCGAGGCGAGGCGCACCGCGAAGCGGCTTGCATCGGCGAGATGCCTTAAAGGCCGGTTGCGCGCCGGTGTCAAGCCTTTCGAGCGTCTCTCAGGCGGCTTCTGCGGCTTGCGCCGCGGCCCGGCGATCCTTGAGGCGCACTAGTGTGAAGAACCCGGTGAGGCCGACCCGCTTGGCGGAGGCCATTTCAAACCCGGCGCCGTGCGCCCAAGCCCTGATACGGCCGAGCTGAAATTCCGAGCTCAAACCGATTCGCCGCGCGATGGGTGCAATCGCGCGCTGAAGGATCGCGACAGGGCCGCCTTCCGCACCGAGGTGGTTGACGAGGATGATCTCGCCGCCCGGCTTGAGCACGCGAGCGAATTCATCAAGCGCCATTTCCGCATCGGGAACGAGGGTGATCATGTATTGGCCGACAACGGCGTCGAAGGCTGCATCACGCAGTCCGAGCCGGCAGGCATCCATCACCGCGAGGCCTTTTACGGCCTTGAGCCCCTGCGCGGCGATCTTTTCAGCCGCGCGGTCCAGCATGGGCTTCGAGAGGTCGATCCCGGTGATGCGATAGCCCTCGGGATAGTCACCGAGCGACAACCCGGTGCCGACGCCGACCTCGAGAATTTCACGGCCGCACTCGAGCGCGGCACGGACGGCATCGGCCCGGCCTTGCCGCAGGATGCGAGCATAGATCGCATCATAGAACGGGGCCCACTTGGCGTAGGCCTTTGTCATGGTGGAGAGATTGCCGTCCTGGCTCATACGCACCCCCGAACTCATACGTACCCCCGAATTTTATCCCCGAATCACACGCCCGAGCCTTGCCCGGACGTGCCGATGTCCCTCAGGCTGCCCCTTGCACGGAGACGCCGATTTCAGGTGCTTTTGCTTCCTTGGTCATGATGCGTTTGGCAATGGTCCCACCACCGATCACGCGGGCCTGTGGCGCGCCATCCGCATAGAGAACGCAGGCCTGCCCCGGCGCGACGCCCTCTTCGCCATCGAGCAATTCGACAAGGATCTCGTCGCCGCGTCGCAAGAGCAGCGCCGGCTTGGGTGCGCGTGTCGAGCGTACGCGCGCGAAAACCTCGAGACCGCCGGGCGGGAGTGCGTCAAGCGGGGCATCGCCCAGCCAGTTCACATCGCGCATCAGGATCTGCCGTGTCGCGAGTGCCGAGCGCGGACCGACGATGACCTCGGCGGCCTTGGCATCGATCTGGACGACATAGAGCGGCTCGCGTGCCGAGATCCCGAGGCCTTTGCGCTGCCCCACGGTGTAGCGGATGATGCCCTCGTGACGCCCGAGTTCGCGCCCGTCGAGATGGCGGATGATGCCGGGATGCGTGGCTTCGGGACGCAGCTTTTCCACCAGCGCGGCATAATTGCCTGAGGGGACGAAGCAGATATCCTGACTGTCGGCCTTATCCGCGATCGCGAGGCCGATATCGCGCGCGATTTGCCGTGTCTCGGCCTTGGTCAGCGCCGCGAGGGGAAAGCGCAGCATATCAAGCTGATGCGGTGTGGTGGCGTAGAGAAAATAGCTCTGGTCGCGATCAAGATCCGCCGGGCGGAACATCGCGCGATGGCCATCGGGCATCAGGCGGCTTTCGACATAATGGCCTGTTACGAGGCAATCCGCGCCAAGTTCTTCCGCGAAGGCGAGAAGGTCGCGGAATTTGACCGTGCGGTTGCACTCGACGCAGGGGATAGGCGTTTCGCCCGCCGCATAGCTCTCGACGAAACGCTCGATGACCTCCTCGCGAAAGCGGGTCTCGTAATCGAGAACATAATGCGGAATGCCGAGCTGGGTGGCGACGTTACGCGCGTCCTGAATGTCGCGTCCGGCGCAGCAGGCGCCGGGGCGATGCGTCGCCGCGCCGTGATCATAGAGCTGGAGCGTTATGCCGATGGTCTCGTAGCCGCGCTGCTTCATCAGCGCCGCAACGACGGATGAATCGATCCCACCCGACATCGCAACAACGACGCGGGTTTCGCCCGGAGGCTTGGGAATATCGAGATCGTTCAAGATCATGGCATCCGTCCGCGCAAGCTTGCGCTTTTGCCGCTTTTTCAAGCGAAAGAAGTTTCCTTAGCGTTTCTTGGCCCTTGTTTCCAGCCTCGGGCACGGGATGCGGCAATTTTTGCCGGGCGCGGCAGGAAAGAAGAGCCATGCCACAAGCGTTTAGAGAAAATTTACATTCTAAAAAATGATATAAATCAATATGTTGATCGGAATTTTTGTCTGGCCTCCGGCTTGCTTGTTCAAGGATGCCCGCAACCCGGATACCTGCCCATGTCCAGCGACGTGAACTTCTCTCTCGCCAATGCCCTCGTTGATTTCGGCGCTGCCCGCCGGATCGACCCCAAGGGTCTGGAGTCGATCCAGAACACGCATTCTGACGAAGCGGCCAAGACCCCGCGCTTCGATCATCTCGTGTCGGACCATGAGCAGGCTGCCCGCGTTGCGGCGCAGACCCGCACCCGCAGCGACACTCCCGAGCCCCAGCGCGCCCTGCATCCGGCGGATCGCCGCCCTGCCGCCCCGCGCGCAGAACCGCGCCGTGCGGAGCGTCCGGAAGCCTCTGTTCATGCCGAGAGCGAGGCGGAAGCGCCTGCTCGCAAGGAAGAGGCGTCTTCTGCCAAGTCGGATGAGACCAAAGCGACGGCCAGGGATGCAGACAAGACGAGCGACGAGGCTGAAAAGTCCGCCGCTGCCGAGGCTGTCGACGCCAAGGATGGCAGTGCAGATGCCACCACTCCCGCCACGACGGCTCAGGCGACCCCCGCCGCGACGCCTGTGACGGACCCGAAGGCGTCAGATGCCACGCTTCTGGCTGATGCCTCTGCTGTGATTAATCCGGCTGTTGCCACGGCGACGGGCGCGTCGGTCGATGCAACCGCTATGTTGGCCGAGACCGGCGCTGTTCCCGGCGCGACGACCTCCTTCGCGACGGCGACCTCCGCCAGCGATGTGCCGCCGACCTCCGTTCCGACGGTTGGTTCGGCCACAACGGGTGTGGCGGCACCGGAACTTGAAGTCGCGCTTCTGGCGGCATCCGTTGCCAAGGCGGGCGAGACTGGTAAAGCCGCGACACAAGCCAGCACGGGACAGGTAACCTCTGAAACCGATGCGACAGAAGGCGTGGAAACCGCTTCATCTGGCTCGACCGCGACGGCCAAACCGGTTGCGGATGCCAAAGCGCAGCTTGCAGCCCTGTTGGATGGCGAAAAGAAGGCCTCCGGAGTCGAAGCCGGCAAGGGTGACAAGGTTGCCTCTGTCGAGGGTGCTTCCGAGAAGGGCGGCATGGCCAAGGCCGCCAATGCCGGCCTCCATCCCACGCGCACCGTGCATTTCGCGGATGCACTGGAAGGCTTCATGGCGTCCAACGCCATTCATCGCCCGGCCGATATTCTTGCCGGTCTCGACCGCTCGGTCGCGGCTCAGGCCATGAACAAGACCAGCGATATCGCCCGTCCGACGCCGCTGCAGATGCTGCCGATCGAAATCGGCATGCAGGCGGTACGCGGGGTTACCAGCTTCCAGATCCGGCTGGATCCGGCGGAACTCGGGCGTGTCGATGTTAAACTCCACATTCAGGACAACGGCGAGGTGAAGGCCAATCTCATCGTCGACCGTGTTGATACGCTCAACATGCTCCGGCGTGATGCCTCCACCTTGCAGAACGCCTTCGAGCAGGCCGGCCTCAAACAGACGCCTGATGGGCTCACATTCTCTCTTCGTGGCGAAGGCCAGCAGGGTCAGCAACAGGAGCAAGGTCAGCAAGGGGGGCGCCATGCGTCCGATATCCCTGACGATCTCGCGCTTCAGGCCCAGATTGGCGAAGCCGCCATGCGTCGCGTACTCATCCCGAATTCCAGCATCGACCGGATGGTCTGAGCACATTAAAGGAATATGACCATGGCCACGACCAGCCCTGTTGGATCTCTTGCCAATGCCACGTCCAAATCGCCCTCGACAAACTCGTCGGCGGCCCGGATTGCGGATAACTTCGACCAGTTCCTCCAGCTTCTGACGACGCAGCTCAAGAACCAGAGCCCGCTCGATCCCATGGACACGAACCAGTTCACCCAGCAACTCGTGCAGTTTGCCTCGGTCGAGCAGCAGATCAAGACCAACGACAACCTGTCTTCGCTCCTGCTGACCAACAAGACCGCCAACCTCAACAATGCCCTTGGCTTTGTCGGCGCGCGCGTGACGGCGGATGGCACGACCTCTTCCCTGACCGCCGGTTCGGCCAGCTGGCAGATCAATGCGCCGCGTGTTGGCACAGCGACGATCACGATTAAGGATGCGAGCGGAAACGAGGTCTATTCCGGCCAGAAAACGCTCAGCGCCGGCGATCAGTCGTTCAACTGGAACGGCGTCAAGACCAACGGTCAGGTCGCTGCGAACGGCCAGTATACCATTGTGGTTGCGGCCAAGGACGCCAACGGCCAATCCATGACCATCAAGTCGGAAATCTCGGGGATTGTCGATACCGTGGACGTTTCCGGCGACAGCCCCGTGCTTCATATCGGGTCGATCAGCATCCCCACGAGCTCGGTAAAATCGATTAGTCGCTAAAGTGCGCGGGACTTAGGCGTTTTTTAAGATGCGTCCCTCTAAACTCACATTTGTAGTCGTTGAGTTTTTGTGAGCGTACCCCATGAGTGAACCACTTCGCCCCCGCGTGAAGTATGTCATCGGACCCGATGGCAGCCCATTGACGATCGCGGATCTTCCGCCTCCGGAGACCCGTCGCTGGGTGATCCGGCGAAAGGCAGAAGTGGTGGCGGCGGTGCGAGGAGGACTCCTCTCTCTTGAGGAAGCCTGTTCCCGATATACACTGACGGTGGAGGAATTCCTCTCCTGGCAGCAGTCAATCGACGAACACGGCCTTGCCGGTTTGCGCACGACGCGCATCCAGCACTACCGCCAGTAAGACACTCAACGAAGCAAGAACTCAGGCCCGCCTTGGCGGGCCTTTCGGCGTTTCGATGTGCCGCCCGGAAACAGCATGAATTGCCGTTATTTTCTTGCGGCAACCATCTGCCGTGCCACCAGCACGGCCTCGGCGAGGCTTGAGGGATCCGCAATTCCCTTGCCCGCGATATCAAAAGCGGTGCCGTGATCAACGCTGGTGCGGATGATTGGCAGTCCGACCGTGATGTTAACGCCCTTTTCGATGCCGTTCAGCTTGACCGGGATCAGTCCCTGATCGTGATACTGCGCGACGACGATATCGAATTCGCCGCGCCGCGCGCGCATGAAGATCGTATCGGGTGGAAACGGGCCGGAGATATCGAGGCCCCCGGCACGGGCTTCTTTGATCGCCGGCTCGATGATTTCGATCTCCTCACGTCCAAAAAGTCCGCCTTCGCCAGCGTGCGGGTTAAGCCCTGAAACGGCGATCCGGGGCTTTTCGATGCCCAGCGCACGGCACCCTTCCTCCGCCAGCCGGAAGGTTCGGGCGAGCGTTTCGGGCGTCACCTTGTCGAGTGCCTCCCTTAGCGCCACGTGGATCGAGACGAGAATCACCCTCAAGGGGCCCTCGATCAGCATCATCCCGAAATCCTTTGTGCCGGTTCGGTCGGCGAGGATTTCGGTATGGCCGGGGAAGGGAATGCCGGCGGCCTTCAGCGCTTCCTTGTGAATCGGCGCAGTCACCAGCGCTGCAATGTCCCCGACCATGGCGAGATCAATCGCCCTGACAATAGCCGCATGCGCCAGAGCGCCAGCCTGCGCATCGATCCGACCATAGGGCAGATCGGGCGGGAGCGTGCCGACTGCCAGGACAGGCAAGGTCGAATCAGGGGTTGATTCCGCAGCAATGCCGGCAATTTTAACGTCTGCCTTCAGGGCTTCGCCGCCCTTCCATGGCACGATGATGCGTTTCGAGCCGATGGTGGCGAGCGCTTCGCGCATCCGGCGCGGATCGCCGATGACGAAAAGCCCCTCGGCGGGGTGGGTTTCGAGGTATTTTGCGATGATTTCGGGGCCGATTCCGGCAGCATCGCCCATTGTGATGGCAATCGGCAGGGACATGAAGACCTCCGGGTTCGGGACGCGCAGCCCGAGGCGGCGGCGGGAAAATGCACAAAGTTTGGTGGTTGGTTCAAAAAAGGACGCCAAGTTAACGTCGCGGTAACCATCCACCGGGCAATTCTTGCCTAGCGCAGAAATCGCATGCCGCGCAAATCCCGTGGCAGCGTCAGGTTCGAATGGTGGGGCAGTGAACGGCATCCTCGAAATCGTGAACAAGCTCGGTCCGCAGCGCCTGGTTGCCATGGGCGCGGTAACACTGGCTCTCGTCGGCTTCTTCGCCTTCGTCATGACGAAGATGTCGGCACCCGGCATGGGGGTCCTGTTTTCGGACCTGCCAATGGCGGATTCGAATACGATCATCCGCGATCTGGATGCCAAGGGCGTCAAATACGAGTTGAGGCAGGATGGCGCGACCATTCTCGTCCCGCGCGAACAGACGACGCGCCTCCGGATGGAATTCGCGGGCAAGGGCCTGCCGGCTGGCGGCAATGTCGGCTACGAAATTTTCGACAAGAGCGATACCTTCTCGGCCACCAGCTTCGTGCAGGGCATCAACCAGCTCCGCGCGCTGGAAGGCGAACTTTCGCGCACCATTAAGGGTCTCGACCGTGTCCAGCAGGCGCGTGTGCACCTCGCAATTCCGGAGAAGAAGCTCTTTGACCGTGAAAAGCAGGAGCCGCGCGCCTCGATTGTCCTGAAGGTCCGGGGCGATCTTGACGCGGGCCAGATCCGCGCGATCCGCCACCTTGTTGCCACCGCGGTGCAGGGCCTCAAGCCCGAGCGGGTCTCGATTGTCGATGAAACGGGTCGCCTTCTCGCCGATGGTGCCGGCAATGAGGCGGATGCCGCCGCTCTCGCGCAGGATAAGCAGTCCGGTTATGAGCGCCGCCTGCGCGGTCAGGTCGAGGAGATCGTCGCGAGCATCGTCGGGCGTGGCCGGGCACGGGTTCAGGTCGCCGCTGAGATGGATTTCAACCGCGTCCAGCAGGTGACTGACAATTTCGATCCGGAAAGCCGGGTTGTGCGCTCGACGCAGACCCGCACCGAAAACCAGCAGAGCCAGGAAGCGCGCGACAACCAGGTCAGCGTCGCGGCAGAGCTGCCGGGTCAGACCAACAACAACCAGAATGCCCAGCAAAAGGATGCGACCCAGCGCAACGAGGAAATTGTCAACTACGAGATTTCCAAGACGACGCGCACGGAAATCATCGAGGCAGGTCGCGTGAAGCGCCTCTCGGTGGCGGTGCTGGTCGATGGCAATTACGCGAATGGCGCCAACGGCCAGCCGGGCTATCAGCCGCGCACGGCCGAGGAACTGGAGCGGATCGCCGCACTGGTGCGCTCGTCGATCGGGTTTGATCGCAACCGTGGCGATCAGGTCGAAGTGATCAATCTGCGCTTTGCCGAAGGCGTTGCACCTGTCGAGGGCAAGACCCCGACCATGGTGGAACAGCTTCTGGCGCTGTCCAAGGAAGATGCGCTGCGCCTTGTCGAACTGACGGTTTTCGGCATCCTGACCCTGCTCGTCACCCTCCTCGTCATCCGGCCGCTGCTGCGGACAATGGGGATCGGCGGCAAAGACAAGAAGGAAGTTGCGCTGGCTCCGCCGCCGCTGACCGGTCTTTCGGGTGTCATCGCCGCCTCGGGCATGGGTGTGGGTGCCAATGGCCAGCCGCTCGCCCTGCCGGCGCCGGGAGCTGATGGCACACCCGCCGCCGCCAACTCGAACCAGGCGATGAATGCCAACATGATCCAGCATGCGCTTCAGCAGGGCGCGATCGATCACCTCGGCAAGATCGTTCAGGAGAATCCGAGCGAATCGGTCGCGATTGTCCGCCAGTGGATCGCGCAGACTCGCTGACGACCCGCAGAAACTGAATTTAAGGGAAGACCACTATGGCCAAGGCCGCTGCGGAAACCACCGAAGTCACCAAGCCGAACAGCGAGCTCACGCGCTTTCTGGCCGGGCCGGAAAAAGCCGCGATCATCCTGCTTGTGCTCGGCGAACGTTACGGCGGCGAAGTCTGGGCCTCGTTGGACGATGATGAGATCCGGTCGGTAACCCGCGCGATGTCCCGCCTTGGCGCGGTGACCTCGGAAGCGGTTGAGGCGCTGGTTGCCGAATTCCTCTCGATGATGAGCCATGGCGGTGCGGTCACGGGTGACTTTGATCGTACCGAAGCTCTTCTGAGCAAGATCCTTCCCAAGGATAAAGTCTACGCACTCATGGAGGATATCCGCGGACCGGCGGGCCGCAACATGTGGCAGAAGCTCGGCAATGTGCAGGATCAGGTGCTCGCCAACTATCTCAAGGGTGAATACCCGCAGACGGTGGCGGTCATCCTGTCGAAAATCCGCTCTGAGAACGCTGCGCGCGTGCTGTCGCTGCTTCCGCACGAGTTCGCACTTGAGGTTGTCAATCGCATGCTCAACATGGAGCCGGTGCAGAAGGAAGTGCTCGACCATATCGAGGATACGCTCCGCACCGAATTCATTTCCAACCTCTCGCAGACCTCACGCCGCGATAGCCATGAAATGATCGCGGAAATCTTCAACTCCTTCGACCGGCAGACGGAAAGCTGGTTCATGGCAGCGCTCGACGAGCGCAACCGCGAGGCAGCGGTTAAAATCCGGGCGCTGATGTTCACCTTCGAGGATCTTTCGAAGCTCGATCCGGGCTCGACCCAGACCCTTATCCGCTATTCGGATCGCGATCAGCTTGCTGTCGCGCTCAAGGGCGCGGCGCCTTCGATGAAGAAGTTCTTCTTCTCGCAGATGTCGACCCGTGCCTCAAAGAACATGGAAGATCTGATGGCGAGCCGTGGCCCGGTTCGGTTGAAGGAAGTCGATGAGGCGCAGACGAAGATCGTCATGCTGGCCAAGGAACTTGCCGCCAAGGGCGAAATCACCATCGGCAAGAACCGCGCCGAAGACGAACTGATTTACTGAGGCATTCTCGATGTCAGGCGCTCGCAACACCTTTGCTTTCGGTCGGGATTTTACCCGGTCCGGCACCACCTCGTCACCGTTCATCGAGCCCGGTGCGCGCGTGCCGGTGCCATATCCCGAGCATGCCCGCCTCCTGCAGGAGGCCAAGGAAGCCGCGTTTCAGGCCGGAGTCGAGGAAGGGCGCCGTCTCCAGACCGATCACGAGACGATCCGTCTTTCGGCTTGCCTCGATTCCATTGTGGCGCGCCTTGAGATCGCGACGATTGAAATGCGTCGCCTCGAAGAGAACGCCCGCAAGGAAGCGCTCGCTTTCGCCAAGATATTCGCGGCCAAGATCGCGGGACGGATGATTGAGAATGCGCCGATGCAGCCTATCGAGGCGACGGCACGCGCGATTTTCAATGACCTTCGCGGCTCGCCGCATATCGCCATTCGTGTCGCGCCCTCGCTGGTCGATACCTGCAAGACCCGGATCGCGCTGCTGATGCGCGAGAACGGGCTTGAGGCGAAGCTGTTCGTGTTTCCCGATCCCGATATCGCCAGCGGCGATTGCCGGATCGAATGGGCCGATGGCGGCATTGTCCGCGACCGGGCCAAACTTGAAGACCTGATTGATCGCTCCGTGAACCTTCTGTTCCCGGCGCAGGATTAACGCGAATCCGTCCCTAGCAAGAGGCAGGAAAAACCATGTCGACAGAAGGCAACTTCCAGCTCCAGGATCTTGAATCCACCGCCGATCTGGTGGCTTCGGCCTATGGCAACGATACGGACGGCTCGCCTTCCGCGAAAAGCGCGGCGGATCTTGAGCACGTTTTCGATGTGCCGGTGCAGGTTTCGGCCGTGCTGGGGCGCTCAAAAATGGGCGTCGGTGAACTCCTGCGTATGAGCCCCGGCCATGTGCTTGAACTCGACCGCCGGGTCGGCGAAGCCATCGATATTTTCGTCAACGACCGTCTCGTGGCGCGCGGCGAAGTCGTCCTTGTGGATGACAAGCTCGGCGTGACGATGACGGAAATCATCAAGTCTGACCGCTGAGCGCAAGGGCGCTCCGGTAGGATTTAGGACCAGGGAGAGAAAGCATGCGGCTTCTCATTGTCGGAACCTTGCGTGGTGAACTGATCACCGCTGCGAAAATCGCCCGTGAGCGCGGAGCTTCCGTTGCTCAGGTCGATGGGGTCGAGGCGGCTTTGTCGCATCTGAGGCAAGGCAAGGGCGCCGATCTCGCGATGATCGACGCCAACCTCGATGTTCACGCGTTTTTTGTCGGCCTCAAGGCCGAGCATATCACGCTGCCGATCGTGGCCTGCGGCGTTGCCAACGACAAGCGCGCGGCGGTGGCCGCGATCGAGGCGGGCGCGAAGGAATATGTGCCGCTACCGCCGGATCCGGAACTCATCGCCGCCATTCTCGAAGCGGTCAGCCGGACCGAGACCTCGATTGTCTATCGCGACGAATCGATGATGCGCGTCATCAAGCTCGCGCAACAGATCGCGGGGTCCGATGCCTCGGTGCTGATCACGGGCGAATCCGGCGTCGGCAAGGAAGTCATGGCGCGGTTTCTCCATGAGAAATCGAAGCGCGCGACCAAACCCTTCGTTTCGGTCAATTGCGCGGCGATCCCGGATAACCTGCTTGAAAGCGAACTCTTCGGCCACGAGAAGGGCGCCTTCACCGGCGCCGTCGCGCGGCGCGTCGGCAAGTTCGAAGAGGCCGATGGCGGCACGCTTCTCCTCGATGAAATTTCCGAAATGGATGTGCGCCTGCAGGCCAAACTGCTGCGCGCTATTCAGGAGCGGGTGATCGATCGCGTTGGTGGTCAACGCCCGGTGCCGGTCGATATCCGCATCATCGCGACCTCGAACCGCAATCTCGTCGAGAGCGTGAAGGCGGGCGAGTTCCGCGAGGATTTGCTCTATCGCCTCAACGTCGTGAACCTCAAAATTCCGTCGCTGCGGGAACGCCCGAACGACATCATTGAACTCGCGAACCACTTCGGTAAGCGTTACGCCCAGCTCAACGGCCTGCCAGCGCGCCCGATCAGTCATGATGCGAAGCGGATGCTGCTTGCCAACCCTTGGCGCGGAAATGTGCGCGAGCTTGAAAACACCATGCACCGCGCGGTGCTCCTGGCGCAGGGACTCGAAATCGGTTCCGACGCGATCCTGACGCCGGAGGGCGATTCGATTAGCCGCGATGCGACCGATGCCACGGCCCGCCGGGCTGCGGAGGCGGCGGAAGCGGCGACGCGGGCGCTCGTTGGCCGTACCGTGGCGGATGTCGAGCGCGAGCTTATCCTCGATACGCTCGATCATTGCCTCGGCAACCGTACCCATGCGGCGAAAATCCTCGGCATTTCGATCCGTACGCTGCGGAATAAGCTCAACGAATATGTCGCGGGCGGCATGGACGTCGCCGAGCCGGGCTCGGCGCGTGTTGCAACAGCCTAGCCGTTCCTTCCTGAAATCTTAACGTTTCCGCCGCGCTGGTAACCGGGTGTTAACCATACACCCGGCAAAAATTGCCCAGAGCCGCGTGTGACGTACATCGATCCGATGTGAGTCGAATCCTACATTTCACGCGCCTCCGGGAGAGCCAGCGACCCAGTGCTGGCAGGGCGTGAACCACGTATAACGTGGGGCAGGACGACTTGGGAGCTGGGCGACGATGAGCGACGCAAGCATTGGCGGCGGTGGTGGCCTGAAGTTACCGTTGGGCGGTTTCATGAGCCCGAGGGAGCTGGGGGATTTCCTCCGGCGCGGCGATATTGCGCTGGCGATGGGCATCCTGACGATCCTCGTCGTGCTGATTGTCCCGCTGCCGTCGATGGTGCTGGACATGCTCCTCGCCTTCTCGATCATCCTCTCGGTGCTGATCCTGATGACGTCGCTGTTCATTCTGGCGCCGCTGGATTTCTCTTCCTTCCCGACCGTCTTGCTGATCGCGACCATGCTCCGGCTGTCGCTCAACCTGGCTTCGACGCGCCTTATTCTGGCGAACGGCCATACCGGCCATGGTGCGGCGGGTCATGTCATCGAGGCTTTTGGCTCGTTTGTCATGGCCGGCAATTTCGTCATCGGTCTGATCGTCTTCATCATTCTGGTGATCGTGAACTTCGTCGTCATCACCAAGGGTTCGAGCCGTATCGCGGAAGTCGCGGCGCGCTTCAGCCTTGACGCGATGCCCGGCAAGCAGATGGCGATCGACGCGGATCTCTCCGCCGGCCTGATCGATCAGGACGAGGCCAAGGAACGCCGCAAGGCGCTCGAGGACGAAAGCGCCTTCTTCGGCGCGATGGACGGTGCCTCGAAATTCGTGCGCGGCGACGCCATTGCCGGCATTCTCATCACCTTCATCAACATTGTCGGCGGCATCATCATCGGTGTGGCGCAGAACGGCATGAGCTTCGCGGATGCGGCGCGTGCCTACACCCTGCTGACGGTGGGTGACGGTCTCGTCACGCAGATCCCGGCGCTGATCGTCTCCACCGCAGCGGGCCTGCTCGTTTCGAAGGCTGGTGTTTCGGGCGCCGCCGACAAGGCGCTCTCGAAGCAGCTCGCCGGCTCCTCCAAGGCGCTCGGCATGTCGGCTTTCGTCATGGTGGTGATCGCGATCCTGCCGGGCATGCCGGCCATCCCCTTCCTCGGCCTTGCCGGGATCGCGGGCTATCTCGCGGTGCAGCTCGACCGTCGCCAGAAGATGGCGGACATGGAAAAGGCGGCGCGCGTGATGATGGAGCAGCATACCGCCGAGATGAAGCCGGAAGAGGCGCCAGTTCAGGAGGCGCTGCGGCTCGACGAACTCCGGATCGAGATCGGCTATGCTCTGCTCCCGCTGGTGCAGGGCCAGAACGGCGAGGACAAGATCACCGACCAGATCAAGGCGCTACGCCGGACGCTGGCCTCGGAAATGGGCTTCATCCTGCCATCGGTTCGTCTCGTAGATAACGTCCAGCTCGAATCGAACAACTATGTCATCAAGATGAAGGAAATCGACGCCGGTAACGGCATCGTCTTCCCGAACCAGTATATGGCGATGGACCCCTCAGGCGGGCAGGTCCAATTGCCGGGTGCGCATCTGCTGGAGCCGACCTTCGGTCTGCCGGCGACCTGGATCGACGAGAGCTTGCGCGACGAAGCGCAGCTGCGCGGCTACACCGTGGTCGATCCCGCGACCGTCATCGCAACGCATCTCACCGAGATCATCAAGGGCAACATGTCCGAGCTGCTCTCCTTTGTGGAAGTGCAAAAACTGCTCAAGGATCTGCCCAAGGCGCATCAGGAACTCCTCAAGGAGATCACACCGAACCAGATCGCGACCACGGGTATCCAACGCATTCTGCAATTGCTGCTCGCCGAGCGGGTCTCGATCCGCGATCTCGGCACGATTCTCGAAGCGATTGCGGAAGTCGCCGGCGCGCTGCGTGATCCGCGCATGATTGTCGAGCATATCCGCTCGCGCCTTGGCCGCCAGATCTGCGCCCAGCACACCGGCCCAACCGGTCAGCTCGCGCTCATCACGCTCTCGCCGACATGGGAAGATGCCTTCTCCTCGTCGCTGATCGGCGAAGGTGAGGTCAAGCACCTCGCGATGCAGCCCTCACGCCTGCATGATTTCGTAATTGCGCTGCGCGATCGCTTCGAGGAGGCCGCGCGCCTCGGCGAGTTGCCGGTGCTCGTGACCTCCAATGCGATCCGTCCCTACGTGCGGATGATCGTCGAGCGCTTCCGCCCGCAGACGGCGGTGATTGCGCAGGGTGAAATCCACCCCTCCGCGCGGCTGAGGACGGTGGGCTCGATCTAAGCCCGCCTGCACCTTTTAAAAATCCCCTTGAAAAGCTGGGGTTATTTCCCGGCTTCTTCCCGGCGCTTTCTGACCAGTTGCTGTTCTTCGAACATGAAGACCACGGGGATGGACATCGCCAGCGGGATCAGCAGGTAGCACAACCGCCAGACGAGCAGCGCCGCGAAGACCGAGGTTGCGCCCATGGTCGGCATCACGGTGATGAAGACGGTTTCCATCACGCCGATGCCGCCGGGAACCTGAAACAGCAGGCCTGCCGAAAACGACAGCAAGAACGCGCCGAGAATAACAAAAAATCCGGGATTTCCAGCTTCCGGCAGCGCGAAATAGATAATGCCGGCAGCACCAATCAATTCTGCCGGCGCGGCCAGCCACTGCCGCCAGACCACGTTCATGCCGGGATATTCGAGCTTGAAGCCCTTGATGACCAGCGGCTTGAGCTTCATCCAGGCGCCGATGGTGTAAAGCACGCACAGAAGAAGCATGGTCGCGCCGATGCCCATCGTCAGGCCCTCGGTCAAGGGCACCTTTCCGAGTTTGGCGAGGGGCTGAACGATTTGCGGCTCGAAAAGCAGCACAAAGCCGCCCAGCAGGATCGTTCCGAAAGCAAAAGTGAAGGAGCATAGCGCCACCAGCACCGCGACTTCTGCCGCTGAAAGTCCCTTCGAGGTATAGGCGCGATAGCGCACCATGCCGCCGGAGAACACCGAACCGCCGATATTGTGGGAAATCGCGTAGGTCACGAACGAGCAGACCGTGATGAAGAGCCACGAAATGCCCTTTTCGCGATCGAGATGGATCAGCGCGATACGGTCGTACCAGGCGAGTGCGAGATAGGCGAGCAATGTGCAGGCTAGCGCCATCAGATAGCCTGAGTGCGGAATGGCGTGGAGTTTCCCGCCGATCTGCGCAGCGATGATCTTCAGGCTCTCGAAAAGCCCTGCTTTTTCAAGCAGCGCGCCTGTGGCGGCATCGGCTGCTGCCTCAAGCCGCAGCTTTGAATAGAGGACATTGAGAGACCAGATGACGGCTGCAAGGCCCAGGAGTGGCCAGAAAAAATCCTTTAGGCGCTTCATCATTCTCCCCGAGACCTTACCGTCGCGTTTTGCCCTTGAAAGGGCTGCCCGCCCCCAGATGGGGCGTGCGTTATTGCTGTCAATCGATCATCTGACAGCGCTGTATGTTCTGTCACTGCCCGAGCGCGGCGGAACTGGCAAGCGCGTAATCTTCCGGGCTGAAATCGATGGAAATATGTCGATCATGTCCCGTAGCCGGCTTGATTGACGGGGTGAGCAATGATTCAAGGAGCCAATGGCGGTGCCGCTGTGTTTGGGCGCCGGGTTTAAGGGGCCTGCTGCATGCTGAACAACGGTCTTCATGACCTCGATCCCCGCAAACTCGCGGCGCTGGTGACCTTTCTCGTGCATGATCTTTCGGGCGTCGGCGATGCCCCCGGCTTGCCTTTGGGCTATCGCCTCGAACGGCTTGGTGCGCCTGATTTTGCACGCTATTGCGCGGTTTATCGCGCTGTGGGCGAGGATTGGCTGTGGTTCAGCCGTCTCAGAATGCCGGAGGAGGAGCTCTGGCAGATTCTCCACGCTTCAAAGGTCCATGCACTTGAACTGGTCGGACCTGATGGTGCGGCAGGGTTGCTCGAACTCGATTTCCGCGATGAGAAGGCACCGGAGCTCGCGTTTTTCGGCCTTGTTCCGGGTGCGGTGGGGTTAGGGCTCGGCAAGGCCCTGATGGGCGAGGCATTGGCCCGTGCGAAGGCTGCGGGTGCCAGGGAGTTTTACGTCCATACCTGCTCGCTCGACCATCCGCGCGCGCTCGATTTCTATTGCCGGTCGGGGTTCCGCCCCTTCCGCCGCGCGGTCGAGGTTTTTGATGATCCGCGGCTGGATGGTACCTTGCGGAAGGATGCCGCGCGCTGGATGCCAGTGATCGCGCCATAAAAAAGGCCCGCATCGCGGGCCTTTTTAAGTGTGAAGAACAAAAGCGCTTAGATGCGGCCGGCAGCGTAGCGCATGCGCGCGGCGATCCGGTCGGTTTCCATCTGGTCGCGCAACGCCATTTCGGCGCGCTCGGCGGCTTTCTCGCGATCTTCGAGAATTTCCACCTTTTTGAGTTCCTCGAACGCTTCGTTGAGGGCGGCCTTGGCCTCCTCCAGCTGGTCGTTCAGCTCACCCGCCGAATGCAGCAGGTTATCGCGACGGGTGCGCGCAGCCTTGGCATAGGTCGGGTAGGCAAAATGGGCGGTATCGGAAATGCCCGCGCGCCGTTCCTCGTTCTCGATCTCGCGATCAAGGTCGCCAGCCATGCGCTGGAATTCGGCAATCATCGTCTCGATCTGCGAGACGCGGCGGCGCTTCTCGTCAACGTGAAACCGCTTCAGGCGGATCAACGTATCGCGCGACTTCATGGTCTTTCTACTCCTTGACCGAACCCAGAATTACGCCTGGGTGGCCCGAGCCCGCCCCTATGAAGCAGCGCCCAGGCGGTTAACAATATCCGCGAGACGGATATAGCTTTCGCTCAGGGAGGTTGATTCTTCCTTACCTTGAGAAAGAAAAGCTTCGATATTCGGGAAAGCATCAATCGCGCGGTCAACTTCGGGCGAAGAACCGCGCCGATAGGCTCCGAGACGGATCAGTTCTTCCATATCCGAATAGGTCGCCATGAGGTTTCGTGCTGCCACAACCGTGGGATAATAGGCCGGATCGCATGAGCGCGGCATGGTGCGCGAGATGGACTTGAGGACATTGATCGCAGGATAACGACCACGTTCGGCGATCTTGCGCTCCATGACGATATGACCATCCAGGATACCGCGTGTGGCATCGGCCACCGGCTCATTGTGGTCGTCGCCATCGACGAGCACGGAGAAGATGCCGGTAATCGAGCCAGAGCCGACTTCACCTGGTCCGGCGCGCTCGAGCAGTTTCGGCAATTCGGCGAAGACGGACGGCGTATAGCCCTTGGTCGTGGGCGGTTCACCGACGTTAAGACCGATATCGCGTTGCGCCATGGCGAAGCGCGTCACCGAATCGATCATGCAAAGCACATCGAGGCCTTCATCGCGGAAGAACTCGGAAATGGTCAGGGTAAGATAGGCAGCCTGTCGCCGCATCAGCGCGGGTTCGTCCGAGGTGGCAACCACGACGACCGAACGTGCGAGGCCTTCCTCGCCCAGATCGTCTTGGAGAAACTCCTGCACCTCGCGCCCGCGTTCGCCCACAAGCCCGACAACGGCAACATCGGAAGCCGCATTGCGCGCGAGCATCGAGAGGAGCACGGATTTACCGACGCCCGAACCGGCGAAGATGCCCATGCGCTGGCCGCGACAGGTGGTGAGGAAGCTGTTCAGCGCACGGACGCCGAGATCGAGCGGATCGCCGACCCGTTGGCGTTTGTGCGCAGCGGGTGGCTCATTGCGGAACGGATAGGGGCGCGGGCCCTGCTGGATCGGGCCCTTGCCATCGACCGGGCGGCCGAAGGCATCAACCACGCGGCCAAGCCAGGCCTTTCCGGGGCGGATCATCGCACGGCGCGAGACGACATGGGCGGGGCAGCCGCGCCGGAGGCCGTCGATATTGCCGAAGGGCATCGCGAGTGCGCGCCCGGAATCAAACCCGACAACCTCGCAAAGGATGCGTTCCTGCGCCTGGGATTCGATGGCGATAAGACCGCCCAGTTCCATGTGACTCAGGGGCCCGACGATCTCGATCATCAACCCGCGCACAGCGGCGACGCGACCGAAAACCTCCTGATCGGCGATCTCGTCCAGAACGCTGCGCAGGGCTTCGATCGCCATTCAAGCCTCCCATGCCCTTCGAAGCCGCCTCGGGCGCGTTCCAATTGTGTCCAGAATGCGCGCTGATTCGCGACCGAATCACCTGAAAATCTTACCGCATAATGACGCTGTCACGCGAGGGGAGTGGCAAACGCCAAATCGGCGCTTCGGAAAGGTTTTGAGCGCTCGCGTTAAAAGTGTGAGTCAACAGAATCGCTTAGCCGAATTTCCCGCCTGGCGGATGATTCAGTCTTTCTCGGTCCGGGTGTGATTTTTTTCCCATCTTTGGCAAAAAGCGTGAAGAATCAGCATCAAGCTTGCCTTAACGAATTACGCTTTGTTAACTCTTCGGGCGTAATTTGTGACGGAAGTTTTAAGGAATAGACCGCGAACCGGATCGTCGCAGACGATTTTCGATTCTGAACGCGGACCAGAGGCAACGGATAATTGGGGCTGGGGACCATCAGATGCGCGTTCTCCTGATCGAAGACGACAACGCTACCGCCAAAAGCATCGAGCTGATGTTGAAGAGCGAAAACTTCAACATCTACCTCACCGATCTCGGTGAGGAGGGCATCGATCTCGGCAAGCTCTATGACTATGATATCATCCTGCTCGATCTGAACCTCCCGGACATGTCCGGCTACGAGGTTCTGCGCTCGCTTCGCGTCGCAAAGGTCAAGACGCCGATCCTGATTCTTTCGGGCATGGCCGGGATTGACGACAAGGTGAAGGGTCTCGGCTTCGGCGCCGATGACTATCTCACCAAGCCGTTCCACAAGGACGAGCTGGTTGCCCGCATCCACGCCATCGTTCGCCGTTCCAAGGGCCATGCCCAGTCGGTCATCCAGACGGGCGATCTCATCGTCAATCTCGATCAGAAGACGGTTGAAGTCGGTGGCCATCGCGTGCATCTCACCGGCAAGGAATACCAGATGCTCGAACTCCTCTCGCTGCGCCGTGGTACGACGCTGACGAAGGAAATGTTCCTCAACCACCTCTATGGCGGGATGGACGAGCCGGAACTCAAGATCATCGACGTGTTCATCTGCAAGCTCCGTAAAAAGCTCGCGAACGCTTCGGAAGGTCGCAACTACATCGAGACGGTCTGGGGTCGCGGCTATGTGCTGCGCGAACCGACCGATATCGATGAGCGCATTCCGGCCTGAGGTTTCTCCTCCGGTCGCAAACAAAAACCCGCAGGAAACTGCGGGTTCTTTGTTGTCTGCAGGGGCAGATGGTCAGGCTGGAAGCGGTCGCAATCAGTCGATCAGATGGGTATATTTCTCTTCCGAGTAAGGGGGGCGCCCCCCAACTCCTTCAAGCGTTTAGGCGATGGCCGAGCGCGCGAGCGTATCCGCTTTTTTTGCGACCGGGAGATGCAGCATCCGCTCTTTCGGATGGCTAACGAAGCGATCGGTGACGCCGAAGGTCGATTCCGCGCCGCCGAGCAGCATGAAGCCATCCGGCGCGAGGCGATCCGCGATCTTGTCAAAGATTTTCGCACGCGTCGGGCGGTCGAAATAGATCAGCACGTTCCGGCAGAAGACGATGTCGAAGGTGCCCATTGCGCGCGGATCGTCCAGCAGGTTGAACTTGAAGAAGTTCACGCGGCGGACAACATCCGGGCTGATTTTCCAGTTGTCACCTTCCTTCGTGAAATACTGGAGCAACATTTTTGTTGGCAGGCCGCGTTGCACTTCAAACTGGTTGAAGATGCCGGATTTGGCCTTGGCGAGAATCGTCTCGGAGATATCCGAGGCGTGGATCTCGACATTGCGGCCGCCGAGCTGGGCGCGCATCTCGTCGAGTATCATCACCAGGCTGAAGGGTTCCTGCCCGCTCGAACAGGCCGCGCACCAGATGCGGATCGGCTTGCCGGCCGGGCGACGCGCGAGCAGTTCCGGCATGATAATGTTGCGGAAGTGATCGAACGGCGCCTTGTCGCGAAAGAAAAACGTCTCGTTCGTGGTCAGCGCATCGACCATGCGTTGCGCAATGCGGCGATCGCCGCGGTCGGCGCGCTGCATCAGTTCGTCGATCGAGGTCGCGTTTTCCTCGCGCAACACGGGCGAGAGGCGGGCCTCGATAAAATAGGCCTTCTCGGTCGTCAGCACGATGCCGGCAGTGCGGCTGATGAAATCAATGACACGCAGTACAACAGGGGTGCTCATGGGGCATGTCCTTCGAGCAGCGACACCGCAAGCTCGCCAAGTTTTTCCGGAGGCAGCAGGGCATTTGCGAAACCAGCTTCGGCAATGGAACCGGGAATACCCCAGACCACGCTTGAGGCTTCATCCTGCACAACAATGTTGGCACCGCGCCGCGCGAGATGCATCGCGCCTTCTGTGCCGTCTCTCCCCATTCCTGTGAGGGCAATCGCCAGCGCTTCATTGCCGTAGGTTTCGGCAGCGCTGGAAAAAAGCAGATCAATCGAAGGGCGCCAGGGGCCACGGGCCTCTGACGGCAGCATAGCGATCACGAACTGGCCATCGGGCTTGCGGCGCACGACTGTGTGGCAGCCGCCGGGTGCGAGATAGATGGTGCCGGGCGCCAGCGGTTTTCCGTCCACCGCTTCCACGGCCGGCAGGCCGGCATGCTGCTTGAGGTGAGAAGCGAAAATGGCGCCAAAAATCGGTGGCATATGCTGTGCGATGACCACCGGAACACGACTGATCGCAGATTTCATCTTGGCCAGGACCGAAACGAGAGCCTGCGGGCCACCGGTCGAGGCGCCGATCACGACGATCTTCGGGCGGATACGTTCAAGCTGGCGCAGGCGGACAGCGCCACCACGCTCAACCGGAGGGGTATGTGTTGCGAGTGGGGAGCGCAGCGGCGTCACAGGTGCCGGCGCTGCCGGGCGCGCCATCGGCATCGCCGGGCTGACGGGCGCGCGGACGTAAGGGCTGGCGACCGGGGCTGCCGGCGGCGGTGGCGCTGCACGGGAGAGGGCGCGTACGCCGCCAACTGCCAGAACCTTGGCGATCAGCGCCTGCCGGAAATCGGCAGATGTGGAAACCTCGCGATGGTTCGAGGGCTTAGGGAGATAATCCGTCGCGCCGCGCATCAGAGAGCGCATGGTGAGTTCCGCGCCGTGAACCGAGAGCGAGGAGACCACGATGACGCGGGATTCGGGCGATTTAGCAAGGATCAAGGGCAGGGCAGTGAGCCCGTCCATATCAGGCATATCGAGATCGAGCAGGATGATCTTCGGCGCGACACCCGGAAGGGCGTCGATAATCTCGCGCCCGGAGCGGAATGTGCCGACGACTTCGATGCCGTTGGTTTCCGACAGCCATCGCGAGAGCAGCCCGCGCACGACGACGGAGTCATCCACCACGGCCACACGGACCGAAGCGGTGCTCACTCTCGACATGTCCCGGTGCGGCACGGCCACCATTCAGAAAACTCCAGGGGCGAAAGCCCGCTACTACCCTGTGGCTCGCCGATCGGGCGGGCAGACAGGCCTCAGACGAGGCCGACTTCGCCGAATTTCGAACTCAGGATTTCCTTGTCGAACGGCTTCATGACGTACTCGTCCGCACCGGAATCCATAGCTTTCGCGATGTGGCTGACATCGTTTTCCGTGGTGCAGAACACCACCTTGGGTCGATCACCGCCGGTCATGCGGCGCAGCTTTGTCAGGAATTCATAGCCATCCATGATCGGCATATTCCAATCGAGCAGGATGGCATCCGGCATGCGCGACGAGCAGCTGTCCATGGCCTGACGACCATCTTCCGCCTCGCCGATCTCGAAATCGAGACCTTCAAGAATGCGGCGTGCGACCTTCCGGATCACGCTGGAATCATCAACAACAAGGCAATATTTCATCGAAGTCGTCCTTTTCAGGCCGCCTGCAGGGACATGGTCTCGAGGAGAGCATGCAGGTCAATTTCAATCATGAGTTCGCGCTCAAGCTTGTGAACGCGGCGGGTAAAGCGGGCCCAGTTGGGGCTCATGTTGGACGGCATCGCCTCTGATGCTTCAGCGGTGAGCGAGAGCACATCGCCGATCTCGTCGACGACGAGCCCGAAGACCTCGCCCTGCCATTCGACGCCAACGGCCATCGGCTCCTGATCGCTCTTGCGCTCGGAGCGCCGGGCATTGAGGAGCGAGCCGAGATCAAGGATCGTAACGATATGACCGCGCAGATTGACGAGGCCTGCCACGGCGCGATCCGCTTTCGGGACCGGCGTCATGGCATGGATCGAGAAGACGTCGCGCACGGAGGTGATCGGTAGGCCGATCAACTGGCCTTCGATCCGAACCGAGACCAGCTGGATCTCATCCGCGATAGCAACATCCCGGCGCATGCGATGTTCGGCGCTCATGCCGCAGCTCCCCATTCATTGACGCTGTAGCCGCCGAGTACATCACCGACGGAGGCGAGAAGGCCCTGACGGTCGAACTTGCCGACGAGATCATAAAGCCCGGCAGCCTTGCCCTTTTCGATCAGGCGCGGGCTTGCGCGGCTCACAAGGCCGATAATGGGCGGTGGGCCGTCGGTCTCGGAGAGTTCGCGGGCGAAGGTGAAGGCATCCTCGCCCGGCTGGTCGAGATCAAGCACGATGGCGTTCGGGCGCTGACGCCCCAGCGCGGCGCGTGCGGCCTGAAGCGAGGGGACGACCGCGATGCGGTGACCGGCGTTCTGAAGCAGCGGGGCGAGAAGGGCGCGGAAGAACTCCGAGCCTTCGACGACCATGACATCGACATGATCATCGGCCGGGGTGCTGGCTTCGCTGCCCTGCGGGGCTACCAGTTCGGAGACATCAACGATTTCAACGGCTTTGCCGTCGATGATCGTCGCGCCAACGGTGCCGTGGGTCGCGTGCGAGGTATCGATCTGGATCGCGACTTCGACGACGTCGACGATCTCATCAACCGCCATGCCGATCTCGCGATCTTGCTGGTGGAAGACCAGAACCGGCTGGCGCGTCTCCATCTCGAAGCCGCCCATGCCATCGAGGCCGCCGCCGAGACCACCTGTATGGCCCATATAGCCGAGGATCGGCATCAGGCGACCCTGATACTGCACCACGGCCTTGCCACCGGTGTCCTCGATTTTCGAGCGCTCGAATTCCTCGAGGCGACCGATGAAGGCGAGCGGGATCGCTTTGAGATTGGTACCGCCAGCGCGGAACAGCAGGAGCAGCGACCGCTCCGAGCTGGCCGCCAGTTCGGCTGCGATTTCGGCATCGGCCTGCGCGCCGACCTCGCGGCTCGCCGCTTCCATCACCGAGCGGGCAACGCCCGCCGGTTCCAGAATGAGGATCACCGAGCCATCGCCGAGGATGGTCGCGCCGGAATAAACCGACATATGGCGGAGCTTGGAAGAGATCGGCTTTACGACGATTTCCTCGGTGTGGAGGATCGAATCCACAATGATCCCAAAGCGATGGCCGCCGACATGGCAGACCACGACAAGGCTATCATCATTGCCCGAACCTTCTGCTGCTTCCGCGCGCGGCAGGTTCAGTTCTTCGGCGACATCCACGACCGGCAGCAGCTTCTGGCGCAGGCGAAGGGTTGCCTGACCGTTGAGCTTTTCGATGCGGACTTCGCCCGATGACTGCGTGCGCACCAGTTCCGCGACCGAGATCTGCGGGATGGCGAAGCGCTGGCCCGCCGCTTCGACGATGAGCGCCGAGGCAATCGCGAGTGTCAGCGGCAGCTTGATTGTGACTGTGAGGCCCTTGCCGGCGCGTGAACGCAGATCAACGATACCGCCGACCTGTTCAACATGGCTGCGGACCACATCCAGGCCGACACCACGACCGGAGATGTTGGTGATCGCGGCGGCAGTCGAGAAACCCGGCTCCATGACGAAGCGCAGGATCTGCTCGTCGCTGAGGCGACCGATATCTGCCTCGGTCGTCATACCATTGCGGATGGCCTTGGCCTTTACGCGCTCGACATCGATGCCGCGCCCGTCATCCGAGACCTCGACGATGATGTAGCCCGACTCCTGCGCGGCGCGCAGATTGATCGTGCCCTGCGGCGGCTTGCCGGCAGCAATACGCTCGTCTGGCATTTCGAGGCCATGATCCGCCGCGTTGCGCACCATGTGCAGCAGCGGGTCCTTGATCATCTCGAGAAGTTGACGGTCGATTTCGGTTTCTGCGCCGGTGGTGACCAGTTCGATCTTCTTGCCGAGTTCTTCGGTGAGATCGCGGATCACGCGGTTGAGCTTGGTCCAGGCCGAGCCGATTGGCTGCATGCGGGTCTGCATCACGCCGTCTTGCAGCTCGGCGGTGATGTGAGAGAGGCGCTGGAGCGGGCTCTTGAAGTCGCCATCGTCGCGCTGACGGGCGATTTCGAGGAGCTGGTTGCGGGTGAGCACCAGTTCCGAAACCATGGTCATGAGGCGGTCGAGCGTGCCGACCGCGACGCGCACCGTCTGCTTGGAGACCGAATTGGGATTGTTGTGATCGCTATCGGCGTGTTCCACCGGGCTCTCGGGCTTGATGTCGAGCTTCGGCGCGTGCTTCTTCTCCGGCGCAGCGGCGATCGGGGCCGGCGGCGCAGCCGGCTCTTCGACGAAGAGCACAGGGTCCGGACCAGGCGCATCGCGGAAGGCGCGCTCGAGATCGTCGAGCGTGACCTCGTCCTCGCGGAGATTGCGCTCGAGCACCTGGAAAGCCACGGTGCCCTTGGCTTCAGGTACCGGATCTGGCTGATGGGCCAACGCAGCTGCCGGCACTTCGCCATTGGCGAGTGCGCGCAGGGCCTCGACGAGATCCTCGTCATCGCCTTCCGGCTCAAGACCGCTGTTTTCGAGTTCTGCGACGATGCCCTTGATCCGGTCAATTGTCTTGAGGATCATGGTCACGGCGGGCGCCGTCACCGGCTTGCCGTCGCGGAAGCCGCTGATCACATCCTCGCCGGCATGCGCGAGATGCTCAAGCCGGGGAAGGCCGAGGAACCCGCAGGTGCCCTTGATTGTATGCACAAGCCTGAAAATCAGGGCCAGCGTCGCGCTGTTGTTCGGATCACGTTCGAAGCGAACCAGCTCCGCATCGACGATGTCGAGATGCTCGGAGGTTTCGACAACGAAATCTTTCAGGAGATCGTCCATACCGTTTGACCTGACTTGTTACGCGACTTCTCGCGACCAATGCAGACAAACGTTGCCCGATAAGCGTTTATGATTAGTTTTTTTTGTCGTTCGGTAATGTTGAAAGTGACGAAAAAATTACTCTAGGTTGCAGAAGGTTCGCTAGGCTTGGCCAAGATCGAAACCGAGGCCTCATCCACCTTGACGGTGATCTCCATGCCGCAAGCGCGCGCGATCTCTCCGGTGTAGAAAACCTGAAAGCCATGGGCGTCCACGGCGCCTGATTCACTCTTGCCGGCCATCAGGTCGATGATGTGCTGGCCCAGCCGCGGCTTGGGGCCGCGCGCGTTGACGTGGAACTCCGGATTTTCGGCGTCGCCTTCCATCTTGACGTCGATGGTGCCGCCGATCGGGATCGAGGCCAGGGCGATGACCACGAGGTTCATCAGGAGTTTCACACGGTTCTTCTCGACGAAGAGCCGCGGCGTTTCCCAGTTCAGCGAAACCTTTTCATCCTGCATGAACTGGCTGGTGAGCTGCTGGGCATAGCCGAGATCGACCGCGCTGCCTGCCGAACCGGCGGCGCCGAAGGCGATACGCGCGAACTGGAGCCGGGCCGAGGCCTGACGCGCACTCTTGCGGATCAGTTCCAGCGAAAGGGTCTGGGTTTCCGGACTGTCATCCTCATCAAGGAGCTCGAGCCCGTTGACGATGGCGCCGACGGGGCCAACGGCATCATGACACACGCGTGAACAGAGAAGAGCGGCGAGATCGAGCGCCGTGAGGTCGATGGTCTTGAGTTCGCCCGTCTTGATCTCGTCGGCCATGATTGTCTCTCCCGTCGCATGCCGCCCTCATCACGGGAGGGCAGCCCATCGTGCAAATCACACCGTTCACCAGTGCTCTGAGGGTGATACATGTCGCGCGCGCCCGCGCCAACCCCTGATAGGGTGCTTTCATCTTCGGAAAACAGTCTTATGCTAGGACATTGGAGTAGGTTCGCGAAGGACAGCATTCCGGATGCCACAGTATGGGCTTCGAACAGCGTTGGCGCGTCGCCTCGCCGGCATCGCCAGCGAAGCAGGCGTGGTGCTCGATTGCCTGCAAAAGGCAGGCTGCCGCAGCGCGCTCAAGGGAGATGGCTCGCCGGTCAGCGAGGCGGATATCGCCGCCGAGGTCGTGATATCGCGTGCGCTGGCCGAGGCGTTTCCGGATATTCCCGTTGTCAGTGAGGAGAACGCCGCAAGCCATGTTTCCGGCGAGATGGCGTCGTTTTTTCTGGTCGATCCGCTTGATGGCACCACGGCCTATCTCGCGGGTGCACCGGACTATTGCGTGCTGATTGCCCTGATCGAGAACGGAACTCCCGTGGCTTCCGCGATCCATTCTCCGGCGACCGGCCAGAGCTGGTGGGCGGGAGAAGCCGTTTTTGCGGCCGAAAACAGGGCCTTTTCCAATCCGCGTGCACTGGAAATCAAACCTGCGCGCGAAGGCGGCGGTATCGCGATCATCTCCAGTCACCACGCCAATGCGGCGAGCCGGGCGCTGTGCCAGTCACTCCATATCACAGAAATCATCGCCGAGAATTCCGCGCTGAAGTTTGTCCGACTTGCGGAGGGGGAGGCCGATTTCTACCCCCGTGTCGGCCGAACCATGCAGTGGGATATCGCCGCAGGAGATGCGCTCCTCCGTGCGATGGGCGGCGGTGTTTTCGATTTGCAGGGGCGCCCGTTCCGCTATGGCGCCGGGCCGGATGGCTGGGCAAACCCGGATTTTCTCGCAATCCGCCGCCAGCCCGATCTGGATCATGCCGCCTAGGGCATTTTCAGGCCAGTGAGGCGCTGTTTTGCGTGAAGAAATACGGATCAAGCTAAAGAGGAGCGCACTGGTCTTCACGGCACGAGATGGCGCTTGACCTGAGGCCACTGGCTTTCGGCTGTCGTGCCGATTTCGGGGTCTTGCAGGAAGGCATCACGTGATTCGGGATGCCGGAAAAGATAGACGCGCTGTCCCGCAATCGCGAAGAACTCCGGACTGCCTGCCAGCACGAATCCCGCGGCAATAGCCACAGGATCATGCCCACCGAAGGCTGGGAGGTAATTGGTCGGGTTCGAGAGGAACTCTGTTCTGTTAGCGTCCGAGACGAAATACCAGGCTTTTCCGGCATAGCTCGCCTGAATGGAGCGGCGTCCGGGGATCGCCTTCTGCTCGATGAAATAGGCGACGGGGTCGAAGCCGAGCAGCGCTGCGCCGGTATTCGGGTCGGCGACGATTTCCTCGCTCATGCGAAAACCCTGCGCGCTGGCGGGTGCCAAAAGCGCGAATGAGGCCAGAAGAAGTGCAGCCGTGAGCGGGCGCAAGCCGGCAAAAACCGTGCGCATCAACGCTTTTGCCGTGATTACGGCGCATTCGGCCTTGAGAACGCCGCTTTGTCGGTGAATTCTGGCTTTCATTGCGAATCGTGTGTCGTTCTGTTGCACGTCACGCTTCCTTGCAGGTTCCGCGTGTATAAACTCACGCTGAACTTGCGTCCTTCGACTGTTTTCCTGCCCCGATTGAGGTTCTCATGATGGCGACTTGTGTTTCTGCCGAATCCACTTTCGGCTCCAATCTGATCCGCGTCGGAAAATGGAATGGTTCGCGTGGTCGCCTTCGCGTTTCAGCCGGGATATTTCTGCTGCTCACGTTGATGATAATGGCATTTCCTTTCCGAGCCGTTGCACAGCAGGCAACAAGGCCGGGCTCAGGAGCAACATTTTCCTCGCGTGAACTTGTAGGCTCAGGGCATCGGTTCTTTGGCTCGGTCTCGCGCGGCCTTGCGCTGACAATCGAAGAGGCGACCCGGCGTTGGGGGGAGCCCAATGGTTATATCCTCGGGCAAGAAGCAGCGGGCGCTTTTGTCGGCGGGCTGCGCTATGGCGAGGGCGTGCTCTACACCCGCAACGCGGGTGACCGGAAAGTTTACTGGCAGGGCCCCTCTATCGGGTTTGATTTTGGCGGGGATGGCGACCGGACGATGATGCTGGTCTACCGCCTGCCGCGTATCGGCGATATGTACCAACGCTTCGTCGGGGTCGATGGTTCAGCCTATTTCGTGGGCGGCTTCGGCATGACCGCGCTGACCGCGAATGACATCATCGTAGTGCCGATCCGCTCGGGTGTCGGCGCGCGCCTCGGTGTGAACATTGGCTATCTCAAGTTTACCAATCAATCGACCTGGAACCCCTTTTGAAGCGATTCACTTTTGACCGCCGCGATGTTTCGTGCTGAAGCTCTCGCTCCAAGGGGTTTTGCGTGATGATCGAGCTCTCGCTGGTCTTTCTGTTCGGCATGCTGGTGGCGGGCCTGATCTGGCTCATGATGCTGCCGGCCTTCTGGCGTCGCGCAGTGCGGCTGACGACCGCGCGGCTCGAACGAAGCCTGCCGATATCGGCGAATGAAATTCACGCCGAGCAGGATCGCCTGAGGGCCGAGCACGGCGTGGCGCTGGCGCGGGCGCTCGATGCCACGGAGCGGGCCAAAGGCGATCTCGTCGCCGTCAAGGCGGAGATGGGTGAAAGGCTGAAGCTCGAAGCGAGCCTCCATGAGACCATTGCAGTCGAGCGCTTGCAGATCACAACGCTTGAGGCCCGTATCGCCGCGTTGAACGCGGATATCTTGGAACGGGATGGTACCATTGAGGCGCTGACGGAGGCGCGCGATCTCGCCCATGCGACGATTGCCAGCCTTGAAGCGCAGAAGGATACGCTCGCGGGTCGCCTGACCGCCGCGACGGATCTGGCCGAGAACCGCCGGTTGGCGCTCGATGAAGCGCGCGTTCTGGGAGATCGCGCCAAAGAGGCGCATGCCGAGGAAACGCAGCGGAATACCCAGCTCCGCCAGCAGCTTGCTGCCCGGCAGGCTGAATTGCGCGAGGCGGAGCGCCGGCTCGAAGAGTTTGATCAGGGCGCCATTCTGGCGCGTATTCGTGCCGGTGAAACGGTGGAATTGCCCACGGTCACACCACTTGCCGTTCCCGGCACATCGCAGCCCGAGCGCCAGCGGCAGGCGGGCTGAGGCGCATCACGGCGCGGAGAGCGTTCTAACCTCCTGGCTGCCGCCCGCAACCAGCCGCCCCTCATCCACCAGCAGATTGACGTGCGAGAGCACTTCGGCGAGCGCCATGGTCATCACGCCATCGAGTTTGCGGGTGAAGATATGCACCATCATGGCCCGAACCGTGAGCGGTCTGGCGCGGCAGGCCTCGACGATCTTGTCGCAACGCTCGGCGTGGTGCGTCTTGAGGCTGGCGATCCGTTGCAGCGCGCTGTCAAACGGGCGGCCGTGTCCGCCGAGGACAAGGGTATCCGCCGGCAGAGTCTTCTCGATGCCGTCGAGAAACGCCAGATAATCGCGCAGAGGGCTGGCCAGTGGTGCATCGCCGAAGGTGCCGATGAACGGCGAGATCGATGAGAGGATCTGGTCGCCGGCGATCAGCAGAGATTCATCCGGACAATGCAGCATCACCGGTGCTACCGAATGCCCCTTACCGGGCAGAACATGCCAGAGGCGATTGCCGATCCGCAGGGTGTCACCAGGTGCAATCCCGCCGATCCCTTCCGGGAGCGGACCCATGTAATTCGTGGCGCGGAAGAGACCGGTGGTCAGCGCGGCGATTTCTTCGTCGTCGCAGCCGAGCCAACGGAGATGTGCTGACATACGCGCTACGCGGTCAGGCTGGTCTCGTTGGAGGGCATGGCGCGCCGTCTTTTCTTCTCCGGCAGACATCAGCACGGTGCAACCGGTTTCGCTCGCCAGCCAGCCGGCAAGGCCGACATGATCAACATGGTGATGCGTGACGATCAGGCGCTTGAGGGCAGATTTTCCGCCGATGAACGCGAAAATCTTCTGCCAATTTTCACGACTCTCCAGATTGTTGACGCCGGTGTCGATCGCCGTCCAGCCATGGTCCTCGCGGAGGAGATAGATGTTGACGTGATTGAGCTGGAACGGCAGCGCCAGCCGCGCCCACCAGAGGCCCTCGGCGACTTCGTGCGGTTCACCGAGCGGCAAGGTTTCGGGGAAGGCAGGGCGTGTCATTTGTCAGGGCTTTCACGTCTCGCGGAGCGGGGGCCGCTCCGGCATTTGCCAGCGCTTTAGCGTCGAAAGAGCTTCAGGGATACCCGATTAAGGTCTGACCATATGATCGTTCGGATGCGTATTGTCATCGCGCTAGCTTACATCGGCTGAATTGGCGGGGATTGTCAGCCGCGCTTTGCGATCTCCTGCTCGACCATGCCGATCAATGCCGCTTCGACATCGCGTGTAAAGGCGGCATAATCCATCAACGGACTGGCCTGAATGCGGCCGCGCAAGCTATGCCGCAGATCGGCAAGGCTCTTGATGTTACCAGCTGCGGCAACGCCCCTCGTGACGAAGGCTTCCGGTGTCGCCACCGTCCAGTCCTCCAGACCGACGACCTTGTTGAATACGCTGGCGACGCGCCCCACCGAGGGGCGATCGCGTTTCGAGAGCACCGGGACGCCCATCCAGAGTGATTCAATCGCCGTCGTGCCGATGTTATGCGGCCAGCAATCGAGCGTGATATCGATCTCGTGGTAGGCAGGCCAATGGGGCTTCGAGGCCGCCAGTGTCACGCGGTCCATCGGAAAGCTACGCTCTTCGAGGCGCTGGCGGAAATGTTCGCGGTTCTCCTCGTCCCGGAAAGGGGGCTGATCGAGCCAGAGCCGGCTATTCGGCACCTTTTCCAGCAGTGTGCGCCAGGTTTCCAGCACGCCGTCGTTCATGCGGATGATACGGGAGAGCGAGCCGAAAGTGACGTAGCCGTTGCGCGTCGCCGGACTGGCGCCGACATCCGGTGCGGTTTCCGGCGGTTCATAGCAGAACATGGTGCGCGGGAGTCGGACGACTTTCTCGACAAAAAGGCTTTCCGCGCCTTGAGGCACCAGCGTTTCATCGCCGAGAAAATAGTCCATTGCGGCGAGGCCCGTGGTGTAGCCGAAGCCGAGATAGCTGACCTGCACCAGCGCGGGTTTCAGGGCAAAAACGGGAAGCCGGTTGCCCGTGGTGTGGCCGGAAAGATCGAACAGGATATCAATCCCGTCCTCGCAGATTTTCTGCGCCATTTCGGCATCGGAGAGGCTCGAAACCTCGCGCCAATGATCAAATTCGGCGCGGAAGCGCTCGGTTTCGGCATCCGGATAGGCAAGGTTCGAATAGGCGAAGAGGGTGAAGCGGGTGCGATCCAGGTTCCGGAACAGCGGCGCGAGGAAATACGCGCAGGCATGGGTGCGGAAATCCCCCGAGCAAAATCCGACCCGGATCGGGCGGCCACCCGGCGCCGGGCGCGGGGGCTGCGTTGAGGGTGCCGCGATCTTCCCCTGCAACAGATCGCCGAAGCGCTTGTAGTCCTCGAAGATCTGCTCCGCCGGTGCGACATCGTCGTAATTGCGCATGAACAGGAGGTTGGAGCGGATCGCCAGATTGTCGGGCTCCTTTACCGCAGCCTCCGTCAGGCAGCGCAGCGCCGATGTGATATCGCCGAGATTGGCGTAAGCGCTGCCGAGCCCTGCGAGGTAGGTCGCGCGCGGGTTCACCCGGACGGCGCGCGCAAGGTATTGCGCGCCTTGCACCGGCTTTCCGGTTGCACTGAACAGGCCACCGAGAAAGCTCAGGGTGAAGTCGTTTTCAGGCTCAACCGCCAGAATTTCGTTGGCCAGCGCGATGGCTTCTTCATTTCGGCCCGGCTGGGACGAGATGCAATTTGCCAGCGTGAATTTGGCCCTGAGATCATTTGGTGCGAGATCGACAGCCTTGCGCAACCAGGGCTCGGCAGCGGTAAAATGCTGCTGGACTGTCAGCCGCATGCCGAGATCGAAGATATCCGCAACATGCTCGGGTCTGGTGGTCTTGAGCCTTGCAATGGCCGCTCCCGCTGCATCAAAGCGCTGTTTGTCGATGCAGGCCTTGGCATAATTCGTGATGATGTTGATGCTGCCGGGCGCCAGTGCGGTTGCGCGCTCGAAGAGCTTGTCTGCGGCCTGAAAATCGCCGCTGGCGCAGATCAGAAGGGCCAGATTGCCCAGGGCGGAGGCGTTTTGCGGATCTTTGGCCAAAAGACGCTTGTAGGTGGATTTGGCGGCCTCGTCCTCGCCGTCCATCTGCTGGCGAACAGCCTTCTCGTACAAGGCATCTGCGCGCATTCGGGTCGCTCCGGTTAGCAGTCGCGCCCGGCGATTCGGACTTTGCAAACCATGTGCAACGCATCCGGTAAAAAAACTGACTAATTGACAGGGAATGTTCCGGCAGATGCGGATCGCCGTCGCCTGAGGCAACAACAAACCGGACAATCCGTGCTTAAAAGCCGACTGGCGCTCCCAAGGGGAGACCTCAAGGCAGGCCGAAAAGACGTTAAAAGTCAGATGATTGCCGTGCCGCCCTTAATTTTAATTGCACTCGTTTTGCACCACCTTCTAGGGCTTGCGTCAAGGGACTTAAAACAGGGGTCACTCATGCGAGAGGTACCCCTAACGTGCCAACTGTTGGTTTTCCCCCCATGCCACCCCCCGGGGTATCGTCTGAAATTGAAAAGCCCGCTGCATAATGACACGAGCGCTTTGCTCTGGCCGGGCTTGCAGACTCTTGCTGGAGAACGCCAAATCCTAATCGGAGTTAAGGCCTCGTTATGAGAAAGCCTAGCGCTGTCCCACCAATCCGACTTGGAGTTGGCAGTCTAGCCGTCAGCCTGAGACCCCCTTTTTCGATCCCTTCTCGACCCGGTAGACGCTAGCCCTCCCGATCCCAAGGCGCTTGGCGATTTCAGCCGGACCTAACCCCTCAGCCTTGAGCGCCTCGATTTGCGCCCGGTCAATGGATGGCTTGCGGCCCTTATAGACCCCCGCATTCTTTGCCTTGGCGATGCCTTCCATCTGGCGTTCGCGGCGGAGGTTCGTTTCGAACTCTGCGAAGACCCCAAGCATGTCGATGAAGGCTTTCCCTGCTGCCGTGCTGGTATCTATGGGCTGCTCGGTTGCGCGAAGATGCACGCCTCTGGCCTTGAGCACCCTGACGATATCCTGAAGGTCCCCGATGGATCGGGCGAGGCGGTCAATCCGAGTGACGGTCAAAGCATCGCCGGGCCTTACGAACTCCAGAAGCGTCTCTAGCTCCTTGCGTCCCTCCCGGCTGGTGCCTGAAGCCTTCTCCTCCCGGATGATCGTGCAGCCTGCTGCCTTCAGTTTCTCCACTTGGATTGATAGGTCCTGATCGGTGGTGCTGACCCGCGCATATCCGTAATTCATTCCAGTCATGGCTCTAGTCTCCGTCTCGTTAGAGTCTAGACCTTCATCGCGTATCGTCTCGAAATTGTCAATAAGACCCTAAAGAGACGCAATGTGCTGTCTCGCTGAATGTCTCTCAGGGGTATACCCTATTCGATCCCCAAGAATTTTCTCTCGGAAGTAGGCTTGGTAGTGACATTAGATGTTTTTAGCGCCAACTATCGGAAATGGTTACGAACCATGACTTTGGTATTGGATATTGAACAATCGCTTGATGAATATGCACCGCATCCATGGCTGTCGGAGTCTAAGTTTTTTTCTAGCACTCTGTTTTTGTGTCTTTTCATTTGTTTCTAATGCAACAGATGCGCCAGATCGTTTGACTGAAAAGTCTGGATCTTTGCTGCCAACATTTGCATTGTCCGCTGGCTTGCCGGTTCAAGCACTGAACCCAAAGAGCGAGGAGAAGACTCCAGTCGCCTTGGTTTCCTGTCCCTCATTCAGTACGCTGGAGCAAGGAAACTACTGCGAACAAAAACGTTCGGCGGACATAGCTGAACGAGCTTATGAGCTCTCGGTACATCAGCTAAATCTTAGTATTTTTGGCGCGATTGTAATAGCGATCTCACTTTTTGCGGCTATTTTTTCAGCGATCGGAGCGCTTTCTGCTGCTAAAGCTGCTAATGATGGTGTCAAAGAACAGCAAATAAACGGAAAAATTGCGCTAAGGGCATATTTATATATTGTTGGTGGTGAGTTCAATTACAAAGATAATGTTTTTCTGGCAACGATAAAGGTAGAAAATTTTGGGCAATCGCCAGCAAAAAACATCAAATTAAAATGGAAGATGCAATTTCGTCCTAGGTGGAATGGTGGGGCTTTTATCGGTACGAGTTCAGCGGCAACTTACGAATCAAAAGATACTTCTAATCTGCGATTTATCGCACCACAATCAAACGGTAACATAGCCATTAGTATTATTGGCAATGAATTCAATGAAAAGCTTCATGATGCGATGAATTCTCGGCAAGATTATTTCACTATAGGTTGCGTGATAAGCTGGGAAGATGTTTTTGGATCAATACACACCGTAAGAGTTCCTATTTCAGAGTTCCAAAATCCAATAACTGGGCTGAGTGGACCTTTTGGCCCACGGAAAAATCAGTTATATGTCTGGCCTGAAACATAATTACAAAATAAAATAGAAATATATGTGTTAAATACATTATGGTAGTTTAAAAATAAATCATAATTGTGTTGTGCTTAGAGTGACTGGATAAGCATTCATGTTCTTTTGGCCCTGTGAAATGCCTTTCTTCCAACCCTAGCACCTACCCTCAAGGCCCTACATTAAGGCCGAGTTGCCTCCCTTAAGCGAATGCTGAAGGCCTTCCCATGCTGCTCCGGAAGGGGACCGATTCCGCGCTTGCGGTGCTCGCTGAGTCGGGGCTTTGTGCTCCTGCGCAGCGCTTGACTCTCTGTGGCAAAAGTTCCTAATTTGTTCTCATCAAGGTGATATGATGACGAACGATTCAAAGGCTGCCGTTCCCGCTCCCGATCCCGTTGAGGTGGAGATTGATGCCATCCTCTTGGAGTTTGGCGGAGACCCCCGCAAGGCAATCCGCGCTCTCCTACATGACCTCACGGTGCTGGCGGAGGATGCAGAAGCGAGCACGTCGCGGGGCTTTGTGCGTGGCAAGGTAGTCCGTCTGAAGGCTCGCCGCACCGATTCCTGACGGAGAGGGCAGACATTGTGCCGCGCTTCCGGTTCTCGCATCGGAAGCCGACTGAAGCACCAAGGCTCCTGGCATTTTCCCGGCATCAATCCTGCTGCGAGGCCCGCCAAAGCATGTCAGCTTGCCCCGCCATGATCGTACCCGCAAGAGCCTTCGCGCCCCTATGCGGCCTCCTAAAGCCGTTTCAAAGGCTCATCCTGAGAGTTAACCCCTACATATGAGAAAGCCCTTCCGGAGCTGCCTCGATGAGATCGTGAAGCGCCTAGGGGCGGGGTGGGATAGCATAGAGCACAGGCATAAGGGGTTGCTGGACCGGGAGTTCCTCAAGTCCGGGTTCCACATCACCGCCTATCCCGAGATCGTCAAAGGAGCTGCTGTTAGCCTTCTTCGGCAATTGCACGGGGAATAACGTACTGTTTTCTTTGTGTTATCTCTCCTCATCAATGCGATAGCTCAAAGTTAACCCCTACTATATGAGAGTGAGGCTCTAGGTATGGAAGCTTGAAGCAGTAGTCACCAGTCCTCCTCTCTCCCTCCACCTATCGCACCATCACTCAGAGTAATGCCATTTGGCAGGCTCATTCAGCCTTCAACCTATTGTGATTAAAGCGAAATACAAATCAATCAGTAGGTTGGGCTGAAGTTATATGGCCGATATGAGAAAGCCCAGCGCTCCAAGACTGCTATCCTGCGCTCCTTGGTCAGGCCTTCAATGCCGCCCTTTGGGTTAGTGCTCATAGTCACCAGCTTGAAGCTTTTCCCCTAGAGGCCTGCCCTTAGGACAAGGGGAGGGTGGTGAGGGGGGAGGAGACCACCTCCCTCCAAGGCCTATACCTCGGCGCTACCCCTCACGCGGCTGATCCTATCGGTATTCGTCTACTTGATTGCCTACCCCTGAGGGTACCCCTTCAGGCAAACCCGCCCAGCAACAGCACGCCACTACAAGCAATCTCCCACTGCCATCAGAGGGGGGACTGCATCCACACGTCTGCTTTCCGCTAGGCGCTTCCCAAACCTGCATAACCCCTGAAAGGACTATCAAATGCAGAATATATCGACGATGACCACAGAGGCCTCTGCACGCCGGAACCGCAAGCCAACCCGGCCTCACGCGACGATGCCCCAAACCGTCCTAGACGATATCCTGCTATGGCTGGATCATGCGGAGCGGCATCTAGCAGACCCCGCAAGCCCCCGGGCCAACCCCAACCTCCTCTGTGCCCTGTGGGGACCCTTCGCTAAGCTGGAGCCGGGGACTGACCCCGCCACCGGCAAGCCGTGCATCCTCCTCAATACACATACCCCCAAGAGAGAGGACAGGGCGGTGCCGGAGACCATGATTGCCGTGGTGCAGCTATCACTGGCTTATGGTGGGCACCTCACCACCAACGACTCTGGCAATGGCTTTGGCTACTTGAAGTTTGGGCCGGGGCGGATTGGTATCACGCTCCTCCGTCTGATGCTCAATGCAGGCCCCGATGAGATAGCCCGCCAAGGGACCTTACCGGGAGGGCGCAAGGCCCACCGCTCACTGGACCCTCGCCAGTATGCCCTCACCACCTCCGAGGGTGATACCCAAGGGGATACCCCCAAGCGCAGGCCTGTCCGGGGACGGCAAGACCTCCTAGCCATGTGCAGGGAGACCTACCGCAAGTATCAGCACCTCAGCACCGCCCCCAAGCTGACCGAGGAGGAATACCTGTCCCTGATCGAGCGGGCCTTGGCCTTGCATGACGCCATCCACGAGTTAGGGAGTGACCGGGGCGAGGGGTGATGGTCTAGCCCCCTAGTCTCCCTGATAGCCCTAGGTAGCCTTTCGGGGTTGCCTAGGGCCAAGCTTCCTCTTGGCTACCCGTGGACGTTTACGCTTTAGGACTCCCCCGGCGGGGATGGACCAAGCCAAGCCCTCCAACGCTTTCGGGATGATGATGCGGTCTATAGCGTCTTTCTTTGTTCTGAGGCTGGCTCCCCTGCCATAGCTCCTCCCCACTCCACCGCCACTATGCCCGGTGATGGCATCGTGCATGTCCTCCGGTATCCCTGCATCCCGTGCGAGGTCTTTGAAGGTATGCCGGAAGGAATGGAAGACCTTTCCGAGGTTCTCCATGCCCGCCTGTCTAAGAGAGCGGTTGAACCACTTGGAGAAGCTGGCGGCTGTGAGGTCTGGCCAGAGGGAAGCTTCAGGTCCCTCCGAATGAGACGCTACCCAAGCCCGATACTCAGGGAGACCAAGGGTGATGAGGTGGCTATGAAGGGGGACCATTCGCCTTGAGGAGGCCGTCTTGGTGGTCCGCCCTCCGGTGGTGCCGATATCAATGGACCATATGCCCGACTCGGGGTCCTGCTTGAGGTCCTGAATACGGAGTTGGGAAATTTCGCCAAGGCGTGCCCCTGTGAGCAAGCCGATGATCGGGACCCAGAAGGCTGCTTCTCCGGCACCCCCGGCAGGCCTCTTGCCCTCCCGGAATACGTCCATCCCGAATAGGGCCTTGAGGTCCGCACCATCGAACGGAAGCCTGCCTTCCTCGAAGCGTTCATCAATAGCGAGCTTGAGCTTGCGGAAAGGATTTCTGAAAGCGGGCAATGCGTCGAAGCGCCCATCCTGCTCGGCATGACTAATGATGGAAATTAGCATCTGCACCGTCTTATTCACGGTGGAAGCCTTGGGCATCGGCAGTTGAGAGGCCTGCTTGTTCGCTATGAGCTTGGGCAGTGGGAGTTTCTTCAGGCTTGCAGGAAGGGCCTTCGGGCACTTGGCGAGCGCATCCCTGAAACCCCGCGCTTGCTCCTTGGTGATGTCCGCAATGAAGGGGTCACCGGGGAACATCTCATTGAAGCGCCGCACCACGTATCCGGCTTCGATGATGCTGTTTGCCGCTGGCTTCTTTCCACCACGTGCCGGGCTTCCTGCTTTCCATCCCGCGAACGCCTCCGAAAGCCTCGGTCCTTTTGCAATCGGCTTGGGCGGTTCTGGGGTTCGGATAGCGTCCCCCTCAAGCCGTGCCCTCATCGCCTCATAGGCCCGAACCGTCCCGCGAAGTGCTGCCATCCCCGATTCGTAATGCTCTAGGTCCTGAGGATCGAACGCCACGCCCCGCTCGCGATAGTAGGCGCGAAGCTCCGGCTCTAAGATGCTGATGTCGCCTCGGCTCAAGGCCCGCTTATAGTCCGCTAGGTCCTCTCCGATCTGCTCGCGGTAGACATATTCCTGATCCTCCATCATTCCGCGCTTGCCGAATGTGACGGGGGATAGCTTGTCCCATTGGCTACGCTCTGCTGGCGTCTGGAGGGTGCGCCGCGCGTCCCCATCGCTCCGGAAAGCGTCGTCTCTCTCCAACGCGACGCGGTGGAAGTCAGCCTCGATCTCCTTGGCTTTTGGCAGAGGAATAGGGAGGAGGGGACTGGTAACAATCGCAGGCTTGCCCTGCATCGCTCGTTCTGCGGCCTCGAAATCGGCACCGCATTCATGGATCAGTCGGGCAGCAAGCTTCTTCGCTTCCCTTGCGTCCTTCGTTTTTAGGCTCCGTTTCCAAATCGCCTTGCCCTTCCGGTCTCCGGGCATAAAGGCACGAAGCATCGGCGGGACAGCCTTGCGGAAATAGTACGTGCCGTGACGGTCCTTGCTGAAATACGTCATGAGGCCCATAGTTTGTACCACCTGTTTGTACCACAGGCGGCTTGCAAGGCTCTGACTTTAATGATTTTTCAGCGTTTCTCAAGCCTTAGAAGGGCTTGGCGCTCCCAAGGGGATTCGAACCCCTGTTACCCACGTGAGAGGCGGGTGTCCTGGGCCTCTAGACGATGGGAGCGTCTTTCTCGCGCTTCAAGTGCAGCGCGGGCCGGAAGGCGGTTGCTATAGGCATTCCTGACGCGTATCGCAAGACGAAACTGCATGATGCTGGTTTACGTTAACTTCAGGCGGTATTGCCTCTCGCCGAAAGGACCCCATGGACCCCGCCGAACTGCCACCCGAGATCGTGCTTGAGCCTACCGATGCTGGAAAACGCCTCGACAAGGCGCTGGCCGAACGCCTGCCGGAATTCTCGCGCGTGCGCTTGCAGGGGCTTATCGGCGAAGGGCGCGTCAAGGTGGGCGAAGTGGTCGAGACCAACGCCTCGCGTAAGCTGCGCGGCAACGAGCGGATCGTGATTGATCTGCCCCCGCCCGTGCCGGCATCGCCGCAAGGCGAGGCGATCAAGCTGGATGTCGCTTACGAGGATGAAGACCTTATCGTCATCAACAAGCCGGCGGGCATGGTGGTGCATCCCTCCAATGGCCACGAGACCGGCACGCTGGTTCATGCGCTGATCGCCCATTGCGGCGAGAGCCTTTCCGGCATCAATGGCGTGCTCCGGCCCGGCATCGTGCATCGGCTCGACAAGGATACTTCCGGCCTGCTGGTGGTGGCGAAGAATGATCGCGCGCATCGTCGCTTGGCCGATCAGTTCGCGGATCATGGCCGTACGGGGCCGCTGGAGCGGCGCTATCTTGCGATTGTCTGGGGCGAAATGCCGCGCAAGAACGGCACTGTTGATGCCGGGATCACGCGTTCTTCCACCAATCGCGAGCGGATGGTGGTCTCGAACGCCGAGCGGGCGCGATTTGCGATTACGCATTACGAGGTGCTGGAAGAGTTTATCGAGAACGATGCGATTATCGCTAGCCTGATCGCCTGCCAGCTGGAAACGGGGCGTACACACCAGATCCGCGTGCATCTCACGCATATCGGGCACCCCTTGCTCGGGGATGCGCTCTATGGCAGCGGGTTCAAGACCAAGGAGCGCTTTCTCTCCGACAAGGCGCGCAAAGCTTTGGCCGGGCTGAACCGGCAGGCGCTCCACGCGGAAACGCTCGCATTCGAGCACCCGCGCACCAAGGAAGTGCTGGATTTCTCGGCGCCGCCGCCGAAGGATTTCGCAGCGCTGCATGCGGCGCTGGCCAAGACCTGATTTTCGTCCATTCCTGAAACACGCCATTTTCTGATTCTCGCGAAGGCGTGATTGTTGCCCCTATTTCGCCACGGATTGGATGTGGTATATTCACCATCAGCGTCGAAGGGTCTTGTACCGCGACGATGAGCCTGCCGCTCAAGGGGGCTCAAAGGAGGATGGAATGTCTGTTGCCAAAATCCAGGCGATGCCTGGGCCCGTGATGACGGGCGAGGGAGGGCTCTCCCGCTATCTTTCGGAAATCCGCCGCTTTCCTGTTCTGGCGCCGGATGAAGAATTCATGCTGGCCAAGCGCTATCAGGAATACGCGGATTCTAACGCCGCGCACCGCATGGTGACCTCGCATCTGCGTCTCGTTGCCAAGATTGCGATGGGCTATCGCGGCTATGGCCTGCCGGTCGGCGATGTCGTTTCCGAAGGCAATATCGGCCTGATGCAGGCCGTCAAGCGCTTCGATCCGGACAAGGGCTTCCGGCTCGCGACCTATGCGATCTGGTGGATCAAGGCGTCGATTCAGGAGTATATCCTGCGCTCGTGGAGCCTTGTGAAAATGGGTACCACCGCCAACCAGAAGAAACTGTTCTTCAACCTGCGCAAGGCCAAGAGCAAGATTTCTGCACTGGAAGAGGGCGATCTCCGCCCCGATCAGGTGAAAATCATCGCCACCAAGCTCGGTGTCGAAGAGCAGGAAGTCATCGAGATGAACCGCCGTCTTGGTGGGGACTCCTCGCTCAATGTCACTATGCGCGACGATGGCACTGCTGAATGGCAGGATCTTCTCGTCGATGACAATGACAATCAGGAAGCGATTCTCGTCCGGTCGGAAGAGGCGGGTAACCGCCACGCCGCACTCGGTGCGGCTCTCACGGTGCTGAACGCACGCGAACGCCGGATCTTCGAGGCACGCCGCCTGATGGAAGACCCGCTGACGCTGGAGCAGCTTTCGGATGAGTTCGGTGTCAGCCGTGAGCGCGTCCGCCAGATCGAGGCGCGTGCCTTCGAGAAGGTGCAGGGGGCGGTGAAACGCAACCTTGCCGAGATGGAAGCCGCAGCCTGAAACGGCGTTGCAAGGTTTGAGAAAAAAAGGGCGCTCGCGGGCGCCCTTTTTGATGTCGGGAGCACAAGGCGAGATGGGCAAGCAGTTCGACCACATGGATGACGCGACGCGCGATTTCATCCTGCAGCAGAAGCTGTTCTTCGTGGCTTCCGCGACAGCGGCGTCGCGGGTGAATGTGTCGCCCAAGGGGCTCGATTGTCTGCGCGTGCTGGGACCGAACAGCGTCGCCTATCTTGATCGCACCGGCTCTGGCAACGAAACTGCGGCTCATTTGCTTGCCGATGGCCGGCTGACACTGATGTTCTGTGCCTTTGACGGCGCGCCGAAAATCCTGCGCCTCTATGGCAGCGCCCGGTCGATCTATCGCGACGAGGCCGAGTATGATGCTCTTCTCAACGCGCATTTCGACGGCATCGAGCCGCGGGGTGCCCGGCAGATCGTGCTCCAGACGATTGATCTGGTGCAGACATCCTGCGGGTTTGCGGTTCCGCTCATGGATTTCGTGGCGGAGCGTCCGGTTTTGACCAAATGGGCGGAGAGCAAGACGGATGACGACCTTGTCGCCTATCGCGCGCTCAAGAATACCACCAGTCTGGATGGGTTACCGACGGGGTTGAGCGAGAAGTGACGGCTTGCTTGCGGGCGATTATTTCCAGTTCGCCAGCGCGTCGCTGATGGCCTGTTCGCCGGTGGCGCCTTTCTCAATGAGAATCGCGCCGCGTCGACCGTTGACGAGGCGGAACTCGAAGACCATCCACTTCTGGCTGCGCATCAGATCCATGTTGCGGGCGACCGCCGCCTCGCCCTTGTCGAGGCCGATCATGAAGACGTTTTCCTGAATCGGCACCACGATGCCCGCAAGCAGCGAACCCGCCTGATTTTCGCGCTCGCGCCATTCGACAGCGCTCATTTCCTTGACGTTCTCGATCAGGGTCTCAAACACCACCATAACGGTATGTGAGGCGCTGATCGCGGCATCGGTGTTGCGGGCGATCGAGAAGTCGATGCTCATCTGCGCCTGCGGGAAGGTGATCGCCGCGCGCAAGGAGCGCTGCCCCTTGAGGGAAGGATCCGGAGCAAAGCTCCAGACCGTCTTGCCTTCGAACTGGTTCGGAGAACTGCCCTGCACTTCCAGCACCATGAAGGCGCGATTGGTCGCCATCACGGAGGCGACAGGCGCGGATGGCTTGGTCTCCGCCGGCGTTGTCTGGGCAGGCTTTGCTTCATCCGGCTTTGGCACCGGGGGTGTTTCGCGTGGCTCCGCCGGCTTGCTGGCACTCTCGACGCTGGAGAGGCGCCCCTCGGTTTTCGAGGCGTCCGTCGTTGCATCCGGTGTTGCGATCACGGGCGGCGTCGCCGAGCGCTCGGGCGTGCCACGACGGGCCAACGCCACGGCGCCCATGACCATCATCGCGATAACGGCAATGCTGGCAAAGATCGCCAACGGCTTGCCACCAGGCGTCTTGTCCTCGCTGCGGCGTGAGGGCATACGCGGGCGGAGGCTCGGCTGGATCACCGCTTCCGGCTCTGGCGGCAGAGGTGCAAAAAGTGTCTCGTCCGGTTCTGGCGGGCTTGGAAGATCTGCGGTCTCCGGCAGGTCCGGAAGTTGGGACGGCGGCATCAGCGGCAGGCCCATTTCTTCCTTCGGCGGAAGATCGTTCACCGTTGGCCGCGTTGCCATCAGAGGCGAACGTGGGGTGGGGGCCACAACCTCCACAGGCTTCTCGTTCGTCGGCACAGGCTCGGATGTGGTGAGAGACGCGATATCCGAGTTGGGCTTGTCCGGCGCTGCGGCAGGAGCCGCTTGCGTTGAAGCCTCCGCCTTTTCCTCGGCCGACATCGCCGGAAGACCGGCTTCTTCTTCCGGTGGAAGCGGCGCAACTGCTCTTTCAGCTTTTGGCGCTTCGGAAGGGGATTCCTTGGCAGCACCTTGTTCTACGGCGGGCGTTGTTTCGACCGTCGCAGGTTCCGACTGCACCGTTTCTGTTTCAAGCGCTGCCGGTGCTTGTTCTGACTCAATCCGCGCAATGGTTGCTTCAAGCGAGGCCAGCTCAAGCTGAACGGCGTCTTCCTCCAGCGCCGGTTCAAAACCCCTCAGCTGCCGCTCGAGCGCCATGCGGGCGCGCTCGTAGATGCCATGGCGGGCGGAGGCCGGTTGTCCGGCCAGCCCGGCAATGGCGCGGCTGAGGAGGGGGTAGTAATCCGCCATGGGGTGCGTCAGGCCTCGAACGGGTTCTTGACGAGAATGGTATCGTCGCGCTCCGGGCTGGTCGAGAGCAGCGAGACCGGTGCACCGATCAGTTCCTCGATGCGGCGGACATATTTGATCGCCTCGGCCGGAAGATCGGCCCAGGAGCGCGCGCCTGCGGTGGAATCCACCCAGCCGGGGATCGATTCATAGACCGGTTCCAAGCGCTTCTGTGCCGATTCGCTCGCCGGGAGATAATCGATGACATGGCCATCGAGCCGGTAGCCAACGCAGACCTTGATCTCCGAGAAACCGTCGAGAATATCGAGTTTGGTGAGCGCGATGCCATCGATCCCCGAGGTCTTGATGGTCTGGCGCACCAGCACGGCATCAAACCAGCCGCAGCGGCGGGCACGACCCGTCACGGTGCCGAACTCCTTGCCGCGCTCGCCGATCTGGCGACCAATCTCGTCGAAGAGTTCTGACGGGAATGGGCCTTCCCCGACGCGCGTCGTATAGGCCTTGACGATACCCAGCACAAAGCCGATCGCGCCGGGGCCAAGGCCCGAGCCGGTCGCGGCTTGCCCTGCAACCGTGTTCGACGAGGTCACATAGGGGTAGGTACCGTGATCGACATCAAGCAGCGCGCCTTGCGCACCTTCGAAGAGGATGCGCTTGCCATCGCGGCGGGCGTGGTCGAGCGTATCCCAGACGCGGTCCATATACGGCAGAACCTTGGGCGCCACATCCTTCAGGAGTTGGATCAGAGCGCCGGCGTCGACCTCGTTGAGGCCCATGCCCCGACGCAGCGCGTTATGATGCGCGAGCAGGCGTTCGACCTTCGGGCCGAGGGCATCCGGCTCGGCAAGATCGCGCACGCGGATCGCACGGCGGCCGACCTTATCCTCGTAAGCCGGACCGATGCCGCGCTTGGTTGTGCCGATCTTGGTGCCGCTGTTCGAGCCTTCGCGGAAGGCATCGAGTTCGCGGTGGAGTGGCAGGATGAGTGTCGCATTATCCGCAAGCTTCAGTTCATGCGGTGTGATGGTGACGCCCTGCGTTCTGAGGCGGTCAATTTCATCAATAAGGTGGAAAGGGTCGACCACGACGCCGTTGCCGATAACGGAAAGCTTGCCGCCCCGCACGATGCCCGAGGGCAGGAGGCTGAGCTTGTAGGTCACGCCGTCGATGACCAGCGTATGCCCGGCGTTATGTCCGCCTTGATAGCGCACCACGATATCGGCCTGCTCGGAGAGCCAGTCGACAATCTTGCCTTTGCCTTCGTCGCCCCACTGGGCGCCGACAACGACCACGTTGGTCATGGAAACCTCTTGCTGGACCCGAAACCCCTTGCTGGCCGTAAAGGCCAACCGGGAGCCCTGCCCCGTTGTGATCGGGCGCGCAAAGCCGCGAGGGCCGTCACGCGTCCATCCGTTAAAGGACCGGGATACCGAAACGAGGGGGCAGGGTAAAGCGGGAAGACACCCGCTTTTTGGCTAACCCCTTGGTTTTTGCAAGAGAGACGGGCTTTTGCAGGATGGGCAGAGGTTTTTCCCGCGCTTTAACGCGGCAAGGGCGTCAGCCGGGTCTCCTTGTTTGCCGGCCAGCGCAGGCGATAGGCCGTGACATAGGTCTTCTCCTCCTGCGGTTTCAGTGTCGGGGTCCAGACGACAACGCCGCGCCGGTCCTCCGGTGCTTCGGCGTCGGGCTTGCTCATTTCCGCCATGCGCTCGACCGTGATCGACTGATCCTCGCTGACCGGAACGCGGTCCTCGATTACCACCGAGACCGGGAAGCCATGCAGGTTCTTCACCGTGGTGCGGAACTCGAACTTGTCGGATTTGGTCGAGCCGAGGAAGCCGGGGTCGCGCGTTTTGCGGCTCGCCGGCACACGGGCAACCTTGATCCGATCGTCCGAACCGAAGCCGAGTTTGGCGCTGTCGCCCGGCGCGATCAGCGGCAGACGGCCGCGCCCGATGTAGGCGCCATCGCGGCTCAGGAGAACTTCACCAGGCAGGATTGGCGCCTCGCCGCCCTGCTCGAAACTCGCTTCGAGGTAGGCCGTGGGGTCGAGCACCGGCGCGGTGCGCACGATAACCTTCGGTTCGGGCTTCTCGACACCGAGGCGAATGCTCTTCTCGGTACCGCCCGAGGGCACGGTGACCTTTCCGGGTACCTGAAATTCAGTCTGGTAGGCACCGGCATCGACCTGTGCTGCGGCCTCTTCAATGGCGCGGGCCGGCGGTGAGGCTGCCTTCTGGCGGGAGGCAGCTTCCATCTCGTCGCGCATCATGTTGGCGGCGGCTTGCGGGGCAGGGGCGGCCATTGGCATGGCGACGCGCGGCATTGGGCGTTCATAGAAGCCGATTTTTTCACCGATCAATTCCGGCGCGGCGGTACCGCGTGTGACCGACAAGGTGGAGAGCGTGAGCTTGGCCTCGTTCCAGTCCTCGCCGGTGTTCTGGCGAATCATGGCGCGACGCGTGAGTTCAAGGCTGGGCACGGTGCCGCGGGTATCGAGACGCGCATCATAGATCGGGCGCCAGCCTGCGCCGCTGACGCGGTAGGAAATTGTCAGCGTGAGGCTTGTGGCAGCAGTTGCTTCCACCGCGATGGTCGCGACGCGTTTGATATCGCGGTTCACCGGGCGAATCCGATCCGCTGGTGGCTCTAGCGCGGCGATTTCGCCGTCGATGCGTTCGATCTCAAGACGCAGGCCGCGCAACTCGTCATTCACGGCCTGCAGGTTCTTGCCGACGAGATCGAGCGCCTTGGTCCACTGGTCGAGGTCGAGTTTGCCGTCCTTGCCTTCCCCGCTGCTGCTCTGGGCGAGCCGCTGGATCATCGCCTTGCGGTTTTCGGCCGCATCGACCTTGTCTGTCACCCGGTCGCGTTCGACGCGCAGGGATTTGACCTTGCGCTGGGTCTCGGTTTTGTCGGTCTCGGGAATAATGGCGCGGGTGCGGAAATCGACATTGCCGATCACCACGCGTTCGCTTGCGCTGCCGTCCACTCGGAGCGAAGCCGGATCAAGGCTCGCGGGGAGATCAAAGAGCTGGATTTCGTGCTCGCCGGCGGGAATATCGAGCTTGATCTGCCGCTTCACGATGGCCGCATCCGGATACAGCGTCACTTCGCCGACCCGCGAGGCGGCGTCCAGCGAAGCCGCATGCGCGCTCGCCAGCGCGAGAACCGATGTCACGCCGAGAAGACCGGCGCGAATCAGGCTTTTCGTCACGGTACGCGGCGTGGCGGGGGTAAGATGCGGCATCAGGGGCCTCCCTTGAGTGTTTCTGTTCTGGCCGCCCGCCGATCACAACACGACGAGGCCGATGCGCCCGAGAATGCCGCTGCCTCGGGCGAACGTGTGACCGGATTTGGGCGCCAATCAGGCGGCGCGGGCAACGGCGCGCGGTTTGACGCGATACTCGATGAAATTCCGCAATTCGGTGTTCCGCGTCGCGGTGTCGGTGATGTCCTGACCCAGGCCATAGCGCCAGGCGACATGCGTGAGACTCGGGTCCTTCTCGATCGCGTGGAGATCAGCCACATAGGCATCCTTCTGCACGGGATCGGCGAAGAAGCCCTCGTTCATCAGCGCGCCCATGCGCTTGTCGATCAGGAAGGCGATATCCGACATGGTATATTCCGGGTGGTACTGCACGCCCCAGAAGGTGCCACCCTCGTGGCGGATTTCCGCCGCCTGCACGCGTGACATCGCGTTCGAGGCGAGCAGCGTCGAATCCGGCGGCAGGGTCGCGACCTCATCGAGATGCGAACAGGGGGCATCGAAAGCCGGTGCCCGCCCGGCAAGCAGCGGGTGGCCTTCCCCAGCGGGAAGCCGGGTGATCTGGCGCGCAAAGCCCATTTCGCGTCCGCGCGGGTTTTTATGCACCACGCCGCCCGCGGCAACGGTTGCGACCTGAAGGCCCCAGCACGAGCCGTAGAACGGCACACTCGCCTTGAAGACCGCACGGGCAATCTCCACCTGCCGCATCGCTTCCGGCTCCTGATGCCAGATGTGCAGCGCCGAGCCGGTGATGATCACGCCGTCATAATCGGCGAAGGTCATGCCCTTTGGCAGGCTTGCATCCGCATCGGTGCCGTTGAGGATGTCGTAGGTGCCGGTGCCTGCAACACGCACCATGGTGTTACCGAAGCCTTCGGCCGGGGTAACGCCCTGCGAAGCCTTGTAGGTGTTGCGCACGTCGCGCGTGTTGCCTTCGAGAATAAGGAAGCGGATCGACATGGAATTCCTGTCATTCGGGCCAATGAACTCGAAAATCGCGTGATTTGCGGTGAAAATCAACTCACTGCGGTCTGGGGCCGGGCTGGTTCATTTCGGCTTGCCCCATTCGGCGATCAGAATGCCGCCGATCACGAGGCAGAGCGCCAGAAAATCGAAGCTCGAAAAGGCTTCTCCGAGAATGAGGGTCGAGAGCGTGGCGCCGAAAACCGGCACGAGATTGTAGAAGATGCTCGCCCGCCCCGGTCCGACGATGCCGACTGCGCGAATATAGGCGATCTGGCACAGGAGCGAGGGCAGCACGGAGATATAGGCGATCAGCACCCAACCTTTCGTGCCCGGCCAGATCAGCGCGCCTTGCCATGCCTCCCAGATCACCAGCGGAATGGCGGTGACGCAGGAAACGGCTGCGAGTGCGGTGAAAAACACCAGAGCCGAGCATTGCGGACGCTCACGGAGTTTCAGAGTGTAGAAGGCATAGGCAATACTCGCGATCAGCAGCCAAAGGTCGCCGCGGTTGAACGCGAGATGGCTGATCACCTGCCAATCGCCATGCGAGGCGCTGACCATGACGCCGATGATTGTCACCAGCGCTCCGCCGATCTGGATCGCGTTGAGTTTCTGGCGATAGATGAAGAAACCGAGCAACAGCACAACAATCGGGGTTGAGCCCTGAATGATGGCGATGTTGGCGCCGCGCGTATAATGCGCTGCGCTGTAATAAAGCGCATTGTACCCGGTGTAGCCGAGTGCGCTCAGGAGCACGATCATCCGCCAATGCGGCAGGACGAGGCGGTATTCCGCCATGATCTGTCGACGCGCGAAGAGTCCAAGCAGCAGGAAGGCGAACAGCCAGCGCAGCAGCACCACCAGCATCGGCGAAATCTCGCCTACAGCCATGCGGCTTGCCGGCACGTTTCCGCCCCAGAACAGGGTCGTGAAAACCAGGAGGACGTAAGGATTGCCAACGAGCGCCGTGAAGCGGCTCGACTGGCCTGGGAGCATGTTCACGGGCAGGGACGCCTTTTTCGCATGGATATGCGGTGTGCAAAGTTGCCGTGAACATTTCGATTGCGGAAGGTCGCGTCAATAAAAAAGGCGGGGTCGCCCCCGCCTTTTGCATTCCGGTGGTTCCGGATCAGAACTTCAGGCGACGCGCGCGCTTGACGTGCGGGATGGCGTGGATCGCGTCGAGCACCGTGTCGCTGATCGCCTCATCGACCGAAACGAAGCAGATCGCATCGCCGCCCGGCATGTTGCGGCCGAGGTTGAAAGTCGCGATGTTGATCTTGTTCTCGCCGAGGAGCGAGCCGAAGCTGCCGATGAAGCCCGGCTTGTCGTCGTTGCGGATGTAGAGCATGTGCGGTGCGAATTCCGCATCCATCTGGATGCCGCGAATTTCGGTAATGCGCGGCTTGCCATCCTGATAGACGGTGCCGGCGGCGTTGCGCGGCATATCCTCGGCCACAACCTCGATGTAGATGCGGCTTTCGTGATCGCCCTCGGCGTTGCGCTTCACTTCATCGACCTGGATGCCCTTTTCCTTGGCGGTCATGGGCGCATTGACCATGTTCACTTCGGGCAGGAACGGGCGCAGCACGCCGGTGATCGCCGCTGCCGTGATCGGGCGGACGTTGAGGTTCCCGACTTCGCCTTCATACTGGATGCGGATCGACTTGATCGGCGCTTCGGTGAGCTGGCCGAGGAAACCGCCGAGTTTTTCACCCAGCGCGACGAACGGCTTCAGCTTCGGGGCTTCTTCCGCCGAGATCGAGGGGAAGTTGACCGCATTGGTGATCGCGCCAGTGAGGAGGTAATCCGACATCTGCTCGGCGACCTGAAGCGCAACATTTTCCTGCGCTTCGTTGGTCGAGGCACCGAGATGCGGGGTGCAGATCACGTTCTCAAGGCCGAAGAGCGGGTTGGTTTCCGCCGGTTCCACCGAGAAAACGTCGAAGGCCGCGCCGGCGACATGGCCGGACTTGATGGCCGCCGCGAGCGCTTCCTCATCGACAAGGCCGCCGCGCGCGCAGTTGATGATGCGCACGCCCTTCTTGGTCTTGGCGAGCGCTTCCGCCGAGAGGATGTTCTTGGTCTGCTCGGTCATCGGGACATGCAGCGTGATGAAATCGGCGCGTGCGAGCAGCACATCAAGTTCGACCTTCTCGACGCCCATGCCGACCGCGCGTTCTGCCGAGAGATAGGGATCGAACGCGATGACCTTCATGCCGATGCCGATGGCTTTGCGGGCCACGATCGAGCCGATGTTGCCGGCACCGATAAGGCCAAGCGTCTTGGCTTCAAGCTCGACGCCCATGAAGCGGTTCTTTTCCCACTTGCCGGCCTGCGTCGAAACGTCTGCGGCCGGAAGCTGGCGTGCCAGCGCGAACATCAGCGCGACGGCGTGCTCTGCGGTGGTGATCGAATTGCCGAAGGGCGTGTTCATCACGATGATGCCCTTGGCGGTCGCCGCCGGAATATCAACGTTATCGACACCGATGCCCGCGCGGCCGATGACCTTGAGGTTCGGCGCGCCTTCGAGCAGCTTCGCGGTGGCCTTGGAGGCCGAGCGGATCGCCAGACCATCGTAATCCTTGATCACGGCGGCGAGCTTTTCCTTGTCCTTGCCGAGGCTCGGATCAAAGGTCACGTCAATGCCGCGATCCTTGAAGATCTGCACTGCGGCGGGGGAGAGAGCGTCAGAAATCAGAACGCGGGGCTTTGTCATAGGGATGGTCCTCGGGTGTTATTCCCGACAGGCCGAGGGCTTGAGCAGGAATCCAGGAATGCCAGAAGGGAAAAATATATGGATTCCCGCTCGCCCCTTTCGGGGCGCCGGGAATGACAGGACTCGTCAGCCGAGCGTCGCGAGCTGCTTGGCGAAGGCGTATTCGATCCACGGGATCAGCGCCTTGATATCGCGGGTCTGGACGGTCGCGCCGCACCAGATGCGAAGGCCCGGAGGGGCATCGCGATAATGGCCAAGATCAAGGCCTGCGCCTTCCTTCTCGAGCGTCGCAACGACGCCCTTAGCGAAAGCGGCCTGCGCATCGGCGGCGAGCGCCGTCACCTTGGGATGCGTGAACTTGAGGCACACCGAGGTATTCGAGCGGGTCTTGGGCTTCACCGCGAGGAAATCGATCCACGGCGAGGCCTTGACGAAACTCGCGATGGCGCGGGTGTTGGCATCCGCACGCTTGACGAGGCCATCAAGCCCGCCAACCTTCTTCGCCCAGTTCAGGGCATCGATATAATCCTCGACGCAGAGCATCGACGGGGTGTTGATCGTCTCGCCCTCGAAAATGCCGTCGATCAGCTTGCCGCCCTTGGTGAGGCGGAAGATCTTCGGCAGCGGCCAGGCCGGCTTGTAGCTCTCAAGGCGGGCAACCGCGCGCGGCGAGAGGATCAGCATGCCGTGGGCGGCTTCACCGCCAAGCACCTTCTGCCAGGAGAAGGTGGTGACATCGAGCTTCGCCCAATCGAGGCGCTGTGCGAAAGCAGCCGAGGTCGCGTCGCAAATCGTGATGCCTTCGCGGTCGGCGGCGATCCATTCGGCGTCCGGCACGCGCACGCCCGAGGTCGTGCCGTTCCAGGTGAAGACGACGTCACGCTTCTTAGTGTCGACCTTTTTCAGGTTCGGCAGCTCGCCATAAGGGGCGGTAACGCTTTCGACATCCGCGAGCTTGAGCTGCTTGACCACATCGGTGATCCAGCCTTCGCCGAAGCTCTCCCACGCCAGCATGGTGACCGGGCGGGCGCCAAGCATCGACCACATCGCCATTTCGACGGCGCCGGTATCGGAGGCGGGGACAATGCCGATCTTGTAATCGGCGGGAACCTGAAGAATCTCGCGCGTCAGATCGATCGCGAGCTTGAGCTTCGCCTTGCCGATCTTGGCACGGTGCGAGCGGCCCAGCGGGGCATCATTCAGGGCTTTGAGGGACCAGCCCGGCCTTTTGGCACACGGACCAGAAGAAAAATTCGCAACACGCGGTTTTGCGGCAGGTGCAGTCGTCATCTGTTGATCTCCATCCTTACAGATGGGCGCCTCCCGTTGGGGGGAGATGTCCCGCCGGTGGAGCTACGCCTGTCGCAGCGTTGCGTCAAGCGTAACCTTCGTAAGGGGAGCTATTCGTCTGGCGAATGTCTCGCTTTACCGCCGCGCGTAAGGCGGAACAGCATCGAGCGGCTCGAGGATGTTCGATGTCACATCGCGGATGTCTCGCAGCCCGCAAAGCGCCATGGTGGTGTCAAGCTCCTTGCGGATCAGCTCCAGCGCCTTGGTGACGCCGGCTTCGCCGCCTGCGCCAAGCCCGTAGAGGAAGGCGCGGCCGATATAGGTGCCCTTGGCGCCGAGCGCGACTGCCTTGATGACATCCTGTCCCGAGCGGATGCCACCATCCATATGCACTTCGATCTGGTGCCCCACTGCCTCGACGATGCGCGGCAGCGCGCCGATGGAGGAGAGGGCACCGTCAAGCTGACGTCCACCGTGATTCGAGACGATGATCGCATCCGCACCGGTTTGCGCCGCCATCTTGGCATCCTCGACGTCGAGAATACCCTTGAGGATCAGCTTGCCGCCCCAGCGCTCGCGGATCCATTCGATATCCTTCCAGTTCAGCGTCGGGTCGAACTGGTCGTTTGTCCAGGATGAGAGCGAGGCAAGATCGCCAACGCCCTTGGCGTGGCCGACGATATTGCCGAAGGTGCGGCGTTTGGTGCCGAGCATGCCAAGGCACCAGCGCGGCTTGGTCGCCATGTTGATGAGGTTCGGAATTGTCGGCTTAGGCGGCGCCGAAAGCCCGTTCTTGATATCCTTGTGGCGCTGCCCGAGAATTTGCAGATCAAGCGTCAGCACCAGCGCCGAGCAGCCCGCCGCCTTTGCGCGATCAATCAGACGTCCGACGAAGTCGCGATCGCGCATCACGTAAAGCTGGAACCAGAAGCCGGGGCCCGCGCCTTCCGCGACATCCTCGATCGAGCAGATGCTCATCGTAGACAGCGTGAAGGGAACGCCGAATTTCTTCGCGGCACGCGCGGCGAGGATTTCGCCATCCGCGTGCTGCATCCCGGTCGAGCCGGTGGGGGCGAGCGCGACCGGCATCGCGACATCCTGCCCGATCATGGTCGAGGCGAGCGTCCGGTTGGTCATATCGACGGCGACGCGCTGGCGCAGCAGAATGCGTGCGAAATCGCTTTCGTTGGCGCGATAGGTGCTTTCGGTCCAGGCTCCGGAATCGGCGTATTCGTAGAACATGCGCGGCACTCGCTTCAATGCAAGCCGACGCAGATCCTCAACGCAGGTGATGACTTTGCCCATGGTATTCCTCCCCGCGGCCCAAATTCCGAGAGACAGGCTCCCTGATGTCTGGACACTTGTGTTTTCTGGGCCAGCCTTGTTGCCCAGTTCGGGAGAAGAAGAGGCAGGCGGGGCGGGCGGGTCAAGCCCCTGGTGGCGTAAAAATGAAAAACGGCGCGGGGATGCCGCGCCGTTGAAGTCTCAACCGAACCCTCTTGCGGGGTTTTCCCGAGGGTTGTTCAGTATTTGCGAACCAGCGGACCCGGTGCGTACATCGGCGCGATCATGTCCGAGAAGGTGTAGCGCAGGCCGACCTTCAGATCGTGGCTGGCGAGGTTGTGGACCGTGGCCTTGAACGGCGCGCAGACCGGAGTACAGGCGAACGAGCCCGTCGTGACGTTCCCGATGTGGAGATAGCGGTAAGCCGCTTCCGCCTTGAGGTTCGCCGTCAGGTCATAGCCGACACCGGCATGGAGGGCCCAGGCGAGCCGGGTTGTCGACTTGTCCGGGGCGCTTGCGGTGGAACCCGCCGCGACGCCAAAGCCGATATCCCGGCTATTGGTCATCGACATCGAGGCGGCACCGATACCGGCGCCGAGGAACGGCGTGATGCGGTTCCAGGTGCCGAGATCGACATACCCGTTCGCGAGCCCCACGAAACCGCCGACCTTGCCGGTGATCAGGTTGCTGCCATTGCCTGCGACCGTTGTGAACGAGTCGTTGTGGCGGTGATTGGTGTGACCGCGATATTCGCCGGTCAGATCCGCGCGGAAGAACGAGTTGAACTGGTAACCCGCGCCGATTCCGACAAAGGCAGTCCCGTTGACCGTGCTGTTCACGGTTGCAAGGCCCGCGAGCGGCGGCGAGGTGTCGATCGGCCGGTGGCTGTAGAGCCCAAGGCCCACATCGCCGCGGAGATAGAAGCCACCCCCTACATCCATCGGAGCTGGCGCCATGACGGGTGGCGGCGGGGGTGGCGGTGCCATCATGTCAGCCGCCGAGGCAATGCCGGCGCTGCCGGTAGCCAGAAGCGCTGCAATGCCTGCCGCACGGAGCGATTTGAGGCTGCGCATGTGATATCCCTTCATGCAAATCAAGCGGAACAACTGGACCGCTAGAATCGAACGAGGAGACCATGCCAAACCTTGGTTAAGGACGACTTAACCTTAAAAATTATCGGTAACAGATCGTAAATTACCCCGAAAACCAGTTGTCCCGAGATTTGCCATTCCGGGGAATAGCGCCCGATGGAAGCGAATCAGGCCGCGCGCGAGATCACGTCGATCACGTCGTCGACGACTTTTTCGACAAGATCGCGGTCATCGCCCTCGGCCATGACCCGAATCACCGGTTCCGTGCCCGAGGGGCGAATCACGAGGCGACCGCCGGCTCCCAGCGAGGTTCTTAACTTCTCGATGGCGCTGTTAACGGTTTCATCGGCGAGCGGCTGGTTGCCACGCGTCTTCACGTTCTTGAGGATTTGCGGCAAGGGTTCGAAGCGGTGGCAGATTTCGCTGACAGGGCGACCCTCGCGCCGAACCACGGCGAGCACTTGCAAGGCGGCGATCAACCCGTCACCAGTTGTCGAATAATCCGACAGGATGATGTGGCCGGATTGCTCGCCGCCGACGTTGAAGCCGTGCTCGCGCATATGTTCGAGCACATGGCGATCCCCCACAGCGGTGCGGGCCATCGAGAGGCCAACGCCCGCAAGATGCCGCTCAAGGCCGAGGTTCGACATGATGGTGGCGACGATGCCGGGCTTGGAGAGCCGGCCATCCTGATGCCAGCTCTCGGCGATCACCGCCATCAGCTGATCACCATCGACGACATGACCCTTCTCGTCGACGATCATCACGCGGTCGGCGTCGCCATCGAGCGCGATGCCGATATCGGCGCGCATTTCACGCACCTTCTGCTGCAAGGCGTGCGGGGAGGTCGAGCCGACGTCACGGTTGATGTTGAAACCATCCGGCTCGTCGCCCATGGCGATCACCTCGGCGCCAAGTTCCCAGAGCGCTTCGGGTGCGACGCGATAGCCGGCCCCATTGGCGCAATCGACGACGATCCGCATGCCATCAAGGTCCAGCGCGCGCGGCAGGGTGCGCTTTGCAAACTCGATATAGCGCGCGTGGACACCTTCGAGACGGCGGGCGCGACCGAGATCGCGCGAACCGGCAAGCTTGATGGTGGCGGCGGGATCGATCAAACGCTCGATCTCATCCTCGATTTCATCCGAGAGCTTGTAGCCATCGGGTCCGAAAATCTTGATGCCATTGTCTTCAAAGGGGTTGTGCGAAGCGGAGATCATCACGCCGAGATCGGCGCGCATCGAGCGCGAGAGCATGGCGATGGCTGGTGTCGGCATCGGGCCGAGGAGCAGCACATCCATGCCTACGGAGAGAAACCCGGCGGTGAGCGCGGTCTCGATCATGTAGCCGGAGAGGCGGGTATCCTTGCCGATCACCACGCGGTGGCGATGTTCGCCACGCTGGAAGACGAGGCCCGCAGCCTGCCCCACGCGCAGGGCGAGTTCCGGCGTGATCTTGCCGTTTGCACGGCCGCGAATACCGTCCGTGCCGAAATGCTTCCGCGCCATGGTCCAAACCCCCGTCTATTTCTTGTTTTCGGGTGCCTCAGAAGGTCCGTTAACGCAAGGAAAACGCGATAGCTCGGAAAACGCACCCTTAAGAAAACGATTCTGTCTTTTTGTTCCCACGCATTTTTTATTAGCGCAAACCATTCTCTGCCCCCGGTTTTCCGGGGGCATGCATTGGCGGGAAAAGTATCAGCCCTGCGGTTGCGGTTCCATCCCGCCTTCGGCTTCCGGCGGGCGCGGCTTGCCAGAGGTCGGCACAGCCGAACCACGCGGGGCCTGCGGCTCATCCGGGTCTTCGCGCGTCGGGCGCTTGCCTTCCATCAGGGCGCGGAGTTCGTCGCCGGTGAGGGTTTCGAATTCCAGCAGGGCCTGCGCAATGGCTTCGAACTGCTCGGCATTTTCAGTGATGATGCTGCGTGCTGTGGTCTCGCCACCCTCGATCAGCTTGCGGACTTCCTCATCGATCAGCTTGGCGGTCTCGTCCGACATGTTCGTGGTCTGCGAAACCGAGTGGCCGAGGAAGACTTCCTGCTGGTTCGAGGCATAGCGCACGCGGCCGAGCCTGTCGGACATGCCCCATTCCATCACCATCGCGCGGGCGAGGGAGGTCGCCATCTGGATGTCGCCAGTCGCGCCATTTGTGACCTTGCCAGGGCCAAACTTGAAGATTTCAGCCTCACGGCCACCGAAGAGCATGGCAAGACGCGCAAGCGACTTGTCGTGGTTCATCGAGTAGCGATCACCTTCCGGCAGGGTCATGACCATGCCAAGAGCGCGGCCGCGCGGAATGATCGTTGCCTTGTGGATAGGGTCGATGCCGGCCATCTTGAGCGCGATGATGGCGTGACCGGCCTCATGATAGGCGGTGTTTTTCTTCTCGTCGTCCGACATCGCCATCGACTTGCGCTCGGCGCCCATCATGACCTTGTCCTTGGCATCCTCGAATTCGAGCATGGTGACGAGGCGACGGTTACGGCGCGCGGCCAGCAGGGCGGCCTCATTGACGAGGTTCATCAGGTCAGCACCCGAGAAGCCGGGGGTGCCGCGGGCGAGTGTCTTCAAATTGACGTCCGGCGCCATCGGCACCTTGCGGCAATGGACGCGCAGGATGCGTTCGCGGCCGTTGACGTCCGGCAGCGGCACGACGATCTGGCGGTCGAAACGGCCGGGGCGCAGCAGTGCCGGATCAAGAACATCCGGGCGGTTGGTCGCGGCGATGATGATCACGCCTTCGTTGGCTTCAAAGCCGTCCATCTCGACGAGGAGCTGGTTCAGCGTCTGCTCGCGCTCGTCATTGCCACCGCCAAGACCGGCGCCGCGATGGCGACCGACTGCGTCGATTTCGTCGATGAAGATGATGCAGGGCGCGTTCTTCTTGGCTTCTGCGAACATGTCGCGCACACGGCTCGCGCCGACGCCGACAAACATTTCCACGAAATCCGAGCCGGAAATGGTGAAGAACGGAACATTGGCTTCCCCTGCGACAGCGCGCGCGGTCAGGGTTTTACCGGTGCCCGGCGGACCGACGAGCAGCACACCACGCGGAATGCGTCCGCCGAGGCGCTGGAATTTCTGCGGATCACGCAGGAACTCGACGATCTCCTGAAGGTCTTCCTTCGCTTCATCGATGCCCGCGACATCATCGAAGGTCACGCGTCCATGCGCCTCGGTCAGAAGCTTGGCTTTTGATTTGCCAAAACCCATCGCGCGGCCGGCACCGTTCTGCATCTGGCGGGACATGAATATCCAAACGCCGAGGAAGAAGATCAGCGGCAGCCAGTTGACGATCAGCGACATGTACCAGGGGCTGTCGGCATTCGGCGAGCGGAAGGAGATGTTGACGTTCTTGTCGCGCAGCTTTTCGAGCAGGCGCGAATCCATCGGGCCGTAGCTCTGGAAGGCGCCCGAGCCGTCATTGAAAGAGCCCTGCACCTCATAACCCGACACGACAATACGATCAACCTTGCCCTTGTCCACGGCGTCGACGAAGGTGGAGTAGGAAATTTCGTGACCGGACGAGCGGCTCGATGGGCTCTGGAAAACCGAGACCAGCGCCAGGACCAGCAGGAGAATGATGGCCCAAAGGGCAATATTGCGGAAATTCGGGTTCATCGGGCGCGGGTCTCACGGATCAGGGGTTCCGGCCACGGGGACGGATTTTCCCAACAAGTCTTCTATTATCTAGGTGCGGTGTGACCCGTTGCCAAGCTCAGCGGCATCAAATCGCATCAGGCCGGTTAATTTCGTCGCGTGTCAGCGCGAAGTGTAGCACCCGACTTCTCCTTGATCGCGCGGCGTGGCGGCGCGGTGCGCACCTCGATAAAGCCGCCGCCGTGGGCGATCACGGTCCAAGCGAGAGATTGACGGAAGGGGCGCTGATCGCGGATGGCCATTCGCAGGTTCTTGAGAAGCCGCTCCAGTTTCGAGAGCGAGATCTGGACATCGGTATGCCCTTCCATGCCAATCGCGAGCATGGCGAGCTTGAGCATCCGGAGCGCGAGATCGAAGGGCTCGGTGTAGAAGACGTCCGCTTTCAGGCGGATCGCACCGCCATCGGGTGCGCGGCGGATGATCGAATTCTCGACCGTGCGCCGTGCAACATGATCGAGCGCATCCTCGGTTCGGCGGGCGCGAGCGGCGAGGGTGCCGAGGCGCTCGGGCGTCAGGCCTTCGCCGGCCAGGATCGGCATCAGCGAGCGGAACCGCGTTCGGGCGAAGCGGGAATCCTCGTTGCTCGGATCTTTGGCATAGAGCCAATGGTTCTGGGTGCAGGTCGCAACAAGGCGCGATTTTGGCACTTCGAGAAACGGGCGGATATGACGCAGGGCGCCGCGCTCGACATTGGGTCGCATTGCCCCGAGGCCGCCCAGACCGGTGCCGGCGGCAAGGCGCATCAGCACCGTTTCCGCCTGATCATCCAGTGTATGGGCGGTGACCATATGGCTCGCGTCGATGGCACGGGCATGACCGGTCAGAAGTGCGTAGCGTCCCTTGCGCGCGGCTTCCTGACTGACGTTGGTGGCGCCGACGCCTTCCGTCCAGAGCAGTATGCAATGGGGAATGCCGATTTCCTTGCAGAACTCGGCGACAAAATTGGCTTCGTCACGTGATTCCTTGCGAATCCCGTGATCCACCGTCGCGACGGCGACGGGGGGAAGGTAGGCGCGGGCGGAGGCCGTGAGCCCCAGGAGCGCCATCGAATCCGGCCCACCGGAGACACCGAGCAACATGCCCGTGCATTCGTCATTCCCAAGCGCACCACGATAGAGCGCAAGCGCCTCTTCCGGTGTCAGCGGAAGTTCGTCGATCGGGTTGCCCTCTTCGAGATCTGGCTCGGGGACAACAGGTTTGGAGGTTTGGGGCTTCAGCACTGGGCGCGCGCCTTTTCGCGATCGACGGCCTGTTTGATGGCCGGAGAGGCGTTCGGATATTTCTTGCCGACCTGTGAGAAGGTCGCGCAGGCCTCTGCTGTGGCACTCAGGCCGCGCAGCGAAATTCCGAGTTTAAGCATGGCCTCAGGTGCGCGCGAGGCGCCGGAATATTTGCTGGTTACGGTCAGGAAATGCTCGGCGGCTTCCCGATAGCGCGTGCGGCGGAGATAGCTCTCGCCAAGCCAGAAGGTTGCCTCCGGTACGCGCTTGTCCTTTGCATAGCTGCGCAGATAGTCACGAAAGGCGCCTTCAGCTTGCTCGTAGTCGCCCCGATCGATCAACGCTTTGGCGAAATCGAAATCGGATTTGGCATCGCCGCGCTGCAATGCGTCCGGCGCGGGCGCGGGCGGGCGACGACCCGTGACGTCAATCGGCGCGCCGATATCACCGGATTGGATGGGCTGGCCGCCGGGCGGCAATCCGCCGACCGGAAGCGGGGCACCCGGCGGTGTTGCCACGCCGGAAGATCCAAGTTGGCGCGGTGTGCCCGGTGCTGCGGGCGGTGCGCTCGCCGGATCAAAGGCATCCGAGCGCTTCTGCGGTGCGGGCGGCGCAACGGGTGCGTTGGGCGATGTGCGGATCACCCCGCGCGTGCCTTCGAGGTCGCGGAAGCGCGTATCGGTGTCGGTCTGGAAGCGGCGGTTCTGGTCCTCCACTTTCCGGAGCTGGAAGCGGAGTTCATCGACCTGCCCGGTGAGGCGGCGATTTTCCGCCTCGAGCCGGTCAAGCCGCAGCAGGAGGTCTGCGGCGTCCTGCGCCCGCGCCACCGGCGCGAGCCAAAAGGTTCCCAGAAGAAGAGCGATAGCGAAGCGGGAGGCGCCCAAAACGCGGATCATTCCAACCACCTGAGAACCCTAGATGTTAAGAAAAGGTCGGAAGCGTTAGCCTCCCGCACCGCCCAAGACCGTAACCGCGCGGCGGTTCTGCGACCAGCAGGAAATGTCATTGCAAACCGCAACCGGACGTTCCTTGCCGAACGAGGTCGTACGAATACGATTGCCGCCGACACCGCGTGCGATGAGATAGTTCTTGGCCGATTCCGCACGGCGGGCACCGAGTGCGAAGTTGTACTCGCGCGTGCCGCGCTCATCGGCGTGTCCCTCGATCACGAAGGAATAGCGCGGGTAACGGTTCAGCCACTGGGCCTGCTTGTCGAGCGTCGACTGGCCCGAGCCGTTGATTTCCGAGGAATCGGAATCAAAGAACACCCGGTCGCCAACATTGACGACGAAATCCTGGATCGAGCCGGGCGTATTGGCCCCACCTGCACCGAGCTGGCCATCCGCATCGGCGTCCGGTTTGGTCGAACAGGCGGCCAAAAGACCGGCGGCGAGAAAGGCAGCAGCGAAGCGCGAGCCTCGCGCGAGCGAAAATCCGGGAACCATCCCATTACTCCTTCATCGGGCTAACGACATGAACACCGGCCTGAAAAGCCGGTGCGGATGAATGCGCCCCTTGATAAATGCTTAAAGTCCGCTGGATTAACGAAAGCCTTCGTCAAGCATGTTTCAACGTCGTTCAACCGCAAAGGCATGGCGACTTTGCGGCGGATGGTGAACAAATCGTTGCTTTTTCGAGAAGTTCAGGCGGGCAGGAGCCCGAGCCGGGCATCGCGTTTGCGTAACCACGCGAGTGCCGGGATCGCCAGCAGCACCATCAGCGCCTTGCCGACAACCTGCCCGGCGAGAAACTGGAGATCTCCGAACGCGAGCCAGAGGAAGACAATACTGTCGACCACAAGCCCGGCAAGGCTGCTCGCGACGGCGGCGCGCACCAACCCGCGCTTCTGAAGTGGTGTAAACACCGCCATATCCGCGAATTCGGAGAGGAGGAATGCCGCGACCGAGGCAATCACCAGCGCATGCGGTGCAAAAATCGCGGAGAGCAAGCCGCCGACCGCGATAGCGCCAACGGCTGGCCAGACGCCGAGGCGACGCTGGACGAGATCGCGCAGGACCAGCGCGATGCCGACGAGCAGCACACCGCTTGGCGCGGTCAGCCCCGGTCCGACCGGGATCAGGCAGGGTCCATTCGGGACGCAAAAGGTGCCGATGTTCTGGATCAGCCAATTGGCTGCCGGCACGCAAGCCGCAAAAGCCGCGAGAAAGGCAAAGCCCTCGCGGCGGCGCATGGAATCGATTGTGTTCATGAAAATCTCGCTTTGGCCCAGATAGGGCTTTTAGGGATCAGCCACCCTGTTTCAACGCTGCCTCGTCTGGAGATAGCGGGCGAAACCTTTCGCGCGCAGATCACATGCCGGACATTGCCCGCAGCCGTAACCCCAATCGTGCCGTTTGTCACGGGTGCCGAGGTAGCAGCTGTGGCTTTCCTCGGAGATGAGATCGACGAGCCCGGTGCCGCCCAATTCTTCCGCCAGCGCCCAGGTCGTTGCCTTGTCGATCCACATCAGCGGGGTGTGGAGCACGAAGCGCCGCTCCATCCCGAGGTTGAGCGCGACCTGCAACGCTTTGATCGTATCGTCGCGGCAATCGGGATAGCCGGAGAAATCCGTCTCGCAGACACCGGTGACGATGTGCTTGATGCCGCGTCGATAGGCGAGAGCCGCCGCGAAGGTCAGGAATATGAGGTTCCGGCCCGGCACGAAGGTGTTCGGCAGACCTTCCTCGCCCATCGCGATTTCGGTCTCGCGGGTGAGTGCAGTTTGCGAGACCTCGCCGAGGGCCGCGAGCGCCAGCGTATGATCCTGCCCGAGGCGGGCCTTCCAGTCGGCGTTGAGCGCAGCCATGCCGCCGCGCAGTTTGGCGCGGCAATCCAGTTCGATGGCGTGGCGCTGGCCATAATCGAAACCGAGTGTCTCGACGTGGCTGTAATGCTTCAGCGCCCAGGCGAGGCAGGTTGCTGAATCCTGCCCACCCGAGAACAGAACGAGCGCCGCATCCATATTCATGAGAGTTTACTTCGCCGACAGAAGCGGCGACCACGCCGGGTCAGAGGCAAAAGAGGGGGTCGGGATCGGTACGTCGACGCGGCCGTTCACATCCACCATGTAGATCTTCGGGCCGGCACCGGAGTCGCGGAAGAACATCACATAACGCCCGTTCGGCGCCCAGCTCGGGCCTTCGTTGTGGTAGCCCTCGGTGAGGATGCGCTCGCCCGACCCATCAGGCTTCATGATGCCGATGGCGAAGGTGTTGCCCTTCTGGCGGGTGAAGGCAATGTAGTCGCCCTTCGGCGACCAGACCGGCGTCGAATAGCGCCCCTCGCCGAAGGAGATGCGCCGTGCGCCCGAGCCATCCGCGCCCATGACGTAGATCTGCTGCCCGCCGCCGCGATCACTCTCGAAGACGATCTGCGAGCCATCCGGCGAATAGGACGGCGAGGTATCAATCGCGCTGCCATTTGTCAGCGCGCGGACCGAACCCGAGCCGACATCCGCCAGCGCGAGGTTGGTGTTGCCGTTGGTCTCGACACTCATGACCACCTGCGAACCGTTCGGCGAGAAACGCGGCGCAAAAGCGGTCGTGTTGCCATTGCCGACGACTGAACGACGGCCCGAGCCCAGTTCGAGCACCTGCACATTGGCGCGTCCCGCGTCTTCCAGCGCCATGAAGGTAACGCGGTCGCCACGCGGTGAGAAGCGCGGGGTGAGCAGCATTTCGCTGCCCGACGAAATCGCGCGGAAATTGGCGCCATCCTGATCCATGATCGCGAGGCGCTTCTTGCGCTTTTCCTTCGGGCCGCTTTCGTCGACGAAGACGACGCGGGTATCGAAAAAGCCGGTCTCGCCTGTCATGCGCTCATAGACGGCATCGGAAGCCAGGTGCCCGAGGCGGCGCCAGCTTGCCGGGTCAATCGCATGCTTCTGGCCAACGACCTGCTTGCCGGTGGTGGCATCCCAGAGACGATATTCGACCGCCATGCGCGCGCCATCGCGCACAACGCGGCCGGTCACAATCGCCTGCGCGCCAATCGCCGACCAGGCGGCGAAATTCGGCACGGCATCGAAGCCAAGGCTGCGCTCGGGGAAGCGCGCGGGATCTAGCGGCTCGAAAACGCCGGAGCGCTTGAGGTTCGAGGAGATGATCTGGCTAATCTGCGGTGCCTGCCCGTCGCCGGTGAAATCGACAATCGCGATCGGCATCGGCTTGAAGTTGCGTGGGTTGAGATCGATGCAGAGCTCGCCCGCGCGGCACCCCGTCGCCTGCGCGTGCACCTGACCATGGATCAGGAGCGGCGCGATCAGCGCAGCGGCAAGACCGAGGGCGAAAAGCACAGGGCGGAAAAGCTCAAACGGGCGGTTCATGGTGTGGCGCTCATGACTTCAAACGAGAAGAGGGTCCAGAAAAGCTGGTTCATTGCATGTCAGACGTATCGATGTTCAGCCGGACGTTTTTCCAGTCGTCATAGCTGTCGAGAAAGCGCGCTGGAATGCGGTAGGGCTGGCAGTTGCGGAGCGCGCGCATCGCGGCTTCCGAAAACGCGGTAAAATTGGCTTCACCCGAACGGTTGGCGAGCTGCACGCCACCGGCGATGGCGCCTTCCTTCGTCATGGTGAAGGTGAGCTGCGGGCCGGTTTTGGGCGCGCTGCCGGAATAGGAGATGCAGCGGTTCATCTGCTCCGTGAGAATGCCGATGAGCTGTGAGCGATCCGACGGCGAGAGCTTCTTGCCCGTCGCCTCCGTGGTGCCTGCAGTTGAACGGTTCGAGAGCGCAGCGCCGGTCGAACCGCTGGAGGACGGCGCTTCCTTCGAAGCCAGGAGACGCTGACGAATGGCGTTATTGAGCTTTTCAGCCTCTGCGGCTTCGCGGGCTGCCTGCTCCTTCTTTGCCTTGTCTTCCTTGGCCTTCTTCTCGGCGTCAGCCTTCTTTTTCTCGTCCGCTTTCGCCTTTTCTTCGGCGCGCTTTTCCGCTTCCGCCTCGGCTTTCAGCTTCTCGTCGAGCTTTTTCTTGTCTTCAGCGGCCTTGGCCTGACGATCCGCCTCGCGCTGCTTGTCCTCGGCGCGTTTCTGCACCTCGGCTTCTGCTTTGAGCTTTTCATCGAGTTTGCGCTTCTCGTCCGCCGCTGCCTTGGCGGCATCGTCGGCCTTTTTCTTGTCCTCAAGTTTCTTCTTGCGCAGCAACTCGGCCTTTTCGTCGACCTCGTCATCCTCTTCCTCCGCCTTGGCAGGTGGGGCGGGAACAGGCGGTGCTACGCGCAATTCCGGCGGGCGAGCTGGCGGGGTGACGACCGCGACCTTCTGCTCGACCGGCGGTTTGGGCGGCTCGGGTTTGGGCTCGACTGTTTTCGCGACGGGCGGAGGAGCCTTGGGGGCTTCCGCCGAGGCGACGTCCTTCTTTTCCGCGCCCGGATCATTGTCCTTGATGACCGGATCGACCTTCTCGACGCGGCGCTCCGGCGCCTTGGCGACAACCTTCGAGGTCTTGTCGCCCTTCATCATCTCGGCGAAGTCCTTTTCGGACACGACATCGACCGCGACCGATTCCTGTGCCGGCGTGAAGGGCTTGGCAGACGACATCGTGTAGAGGCCTGCGACGAGGAGCATCACATGCCCCCCGGCCGACAGGGCTCCGCCCGGCTGTCGCCAGTCAAAAAAGCGCTTCAGGGTGTCGGAAAGGTCGAGTGCCACTGCGGCCGCGCCCCCTATTGCCCTTGCGGCGCGTTGATGAGCGCCGTCTTGTTGAAACCGGCGGTCTTCAGGACCGCAAGAACTTCGGCCACCTTGCCGTATTCGACGCGTGTCGCGCCGCGCACATAGATGCGCTCATCGAACCCGTCCTTCGCGACGGCCTTGAGTTCTGCAGCCAGCGTGTCGAGCCGGGTTTCCTTCTCCTGAAGGAAAATCCGGCCCTTCTCGTCGATGGTGACGGCGAGCGGCTTCTGCTCGATGTTGAGTTGGCTTGCGCCGGTCTTCGGCAGGTCAACCGGCACGCCGGTGGTCAGCAGCGGGGCTGCGACCATGAAGATCACCAGCAGAACCAGCATCACGTCGATAAAGGGGATCATGTTGAGATCCGCCATCGGGGCGGCGCGTTTGGAGCGCCTGCGTTTGCCGCCGCCTCCACCGCCACCATTCATTGCCATGGCCATCGCGGTTGCTCCTCAGGTGCCGGTGCGCGGCTGCGCGGGTTGGCCGGCGCGCTCGTCGATCTGACGGGAGAGGATGGCGGAGAATTCATCCGCGAAGCTTTCGAGGCGTCCCTGCGTCCGCGAGACGTCTTTGACGAACTTGTTGTAGAAAATATTCGCCGGAATGGCGGCAACAAGCGCAATCGCGGTGGCGAACAGGGCCTCCGCGATACCCGGTGCAACGACCGCCAGCGAAGTGTTCTTCGACGCTGCAATCGAGCGGAAGGTGGTCATGATGCCGAACACCGTGCCGAAAAGGCCGATATAGGGGCCGACCGAGGCAATGGTCGCCAGCACAAGGAGCTTCGATTCCAGCCGCTCTACCTCGCGCGAAATTGAGACATCCAGCACCTTGTCGATGCGGGTCTGAAGGCTCGCAAAGCCGCGGCCCGAGCCTTCGAAGGTGCGGCGCCATTCGCCCATTGCCGAGACGAACAGGGCGGCAAAACCGTCCGAGGATTTCTGCAACAGGCTGCGATATAGCTCGTCGAGGCTCTGGCCGGACCAGAAGGTGTCCTCGAACTCGTCCATCCGCGCCTTCATCTTCCGCAGCATCAGCGACTTGTTGATGATGATTGCCCAGGACCAGATTGAAGCGCCCAGCAGGCCGAGCATCACCAGCTTCACAATGAAGTGCGCATTCAGGAACAGCGTGATGAGCGAGAGATCGGTGGCGGGTTCTGCGGTTGGCATTTCAGGTCCTGATTTATCGGGGTGGGCGCAATTCTTTGAGAAGACTTGGCGCCAACCCCCTTTGAAAGGGCTCTTGATCCGGTTTTGCGACCAAACTGAGGCGCAAACGCCGGAAGCGGCCCGACCCCGAAGGATCGAACACGAGCCATTCCATCAATTGACTATTATGGTTAACCCAAGGTTGATGCGCGACTTATCGCAATGCAGCAAGTTTTTCCAGCATCGCTTTTGGCAGACGCTTCGGGCGGCCCTTGGCGAGGAAAGCGATGGTGACATCCGCCGAGGCGAGAAGCTCGCTCTCTCGCATCAGGAGCTGGTGCATCTCGAGGGATGCGCCGCAGATCTCCGTAACGCGGGTTTCGACATTCACGAGATCATCCATTCGCGCAGGGGTGCGAAAATCGAGGGACATGCGGCGTACCACGAAGGATTCCGGCCCGTCAGCCGCCTCGAACAACGCCCGTTGGTCGATACCCAGCGCGCGTAAGGCTTCGGTCCGCCCGCGCTCGAAGAAGTGCAGGTAACGCGCGTGATAAACGAAGCCGGAAAAATCCGTGTCCTCGTAGTAGATGCGGAGCGTGAGTATCTCAGGCACCGGGTGCTTCTCCTCCGAGATCGATCACCACCACTTCGGGCGGGATGCCGATCCGGATCGGCAGCCGCGCGCCGAGATGGCGGTTTTCTTCCACTACATGCCCGTATGCATAGCGCTGACCGTAGCGCGAGGGAACGATCGGCGAAATTCCGAACAGGCGAACCTGTCCACCGTGGGTATGTCCGCTCAGAGTCAGAGACACACGATCCGGGACGCGTGGGAAAATATCAGGCTCATGTGCCATGAGGATGACCGGCTCGTCCGTTGTGATTTTTGCAAACATGCCGGCAAGATCGTCACGACCGCGTGTCTTTGCCTTTCCGGCTCGCCATTCATTGATAAAGGCGAGCTGATCTCCCAGGCCTGCCAGCCAGAAGGCGTGCCCGTTCTTCTCAAGGCGCAGTGCGTCGTTTTCATACACGCGGATGCCGGCCTTTTCGAGCGCCGTAGAAGCCAGCGTCGGCCCCTCCTGCCGACGCATGGCGCCTTCGTCCTCCCACCAATCGTGATTGCCGAGGATGGCGTGGATGCCAAGCGGAGCCTCGAGGCTTGCCAGAATTCCAGCCCAGATTGCGGGAGCGATGTCGGCGGATTTGAAAACGGCCATTCCGGCCATGAAATCGCCGAGCAGCAGGATGATATCGGGCTTTAGCGCATTCGCTCGGGCCACGATTTCGGCCGCGCGCGCCTCGTTCATCCAGGGGCGGCAGAAGTGGAAATCCGCCAGCGCAACGATCCTGAGCGTGTGGCCGGGACGCCAGCGCGGCGGAGTGAAGGCATAATGCGTCGTGTTGAGGCGGTAGAGCGGCTCGAACGCCATGGCGTATGCGCTGGTGATCGCGCCCAATCCGAGCGTGCCAACCAGTCCCCGCATGAACCCGCGCCGTGTGATCACTCGTGCCTCCGTCGAGAACGCCCGATGGGCGTCGCCTTTCCAGCGCCTTGGTCAAGCCGCTGAACGTGGCTTTCATGCGGCCAAGACTTTAAAAAGAATCCGAATGTGATTTCCGAAATTTCCGCCAATACGCAGCAGTTTATGTTTTTCGGCAGAATTTTTTGAAGAAATAGTGTCGGGCGCGGTTCCTCTTGCTGCCCAAAATCCGATACCCCGCACCTTCACGGTGATGTGATGTGAACGTGTCGGAAGCGCCCGTCTAGTTTCGCGCATTCCACAGCGGTATTTTGGTCGGAGATTTTGATGCGCATTCGTTTTGACGGTTGGAACCTCTATGTCACTGTTTCAGTGCTGGTCGCGGCTGGCGCCTTCGTCGCGCCGGTTGCCATGCACTTTTCCGTTGAGTCGCTCAGCGCCGCCGTGCGTTTCACGGCACGCACCTCGGCCATCCTGTTTATTCTGGCGTTCACTGCGAGCGCGCTCGCACGGCTCTACCCCTCGGGCCCGACCCTCTGGCAACGGGTGAACCGACGTTTCCTGGGGCTGGCCTTTGCTACCTCGCACTTCATTCACGCTGGCTTTGTAATTGCCTATTCCCTGCAAGGGCCAGAACAATACGCCGAAGCGCTGACGCCTGATATGATTGTGGTCGGCAGCATCGGCTATGCCCTGATCATCCTGATGGCCGCGACATCGTTCCAGACGACGGCTCGTTGGCTCGGCACGAAATCCTGGCGGCTCCTGCACACGGTCGGTGTGCATTGGCTCTGGCTCCAGTTCCTGGTCGCCTTCGGCAAACGCGCTTCGACGGGGCAGGCGATCTATTGGCTCTTTATCGGCTTGCTGCTCGCGGCGATGGGTGCGCGGCTTGTGGCTGGGCGCCTCAAGCCGGTCGCAAGTCCGTAAATTTGCTTGTGGCTAGTTCTCTTCTCCATCCTCGAACAGCCCGAACTGTGCCGGCGGTTGGCTCGGCGGGTTCATGCCGAGGTGGCGGAAGGCTGCATCGGTGAGGAGTCGGCCGCGCGGGGTGCGCTGGAGAAATCCCTGCTGGAGGAGGTAGGGCTCGATGATATCCTCGATGGCATCGCGCGGCTCGGAGAGCGCGGCGGCCATGGTCTCGATTCCCACCGGGCCGCCCATGAATTTCTCGGCGATGGTGAGAAGATAGCGCCTGTCCATCAGATCGAGGCCGATCGAATCGACATCGAGCATGGTCAGCGCCTTATCGGCGATGGCGCGCGTCACCTTGTCCGCCCCCTCGACGATGGCGACATCGCGCACGCGGCGCAAAAGCCGCCCGGCGATGCGCGGCGTGCCGCGCGCACGGCGGGCGATCTCGTTCGCGCCATCCGGGCTCATCCCGATGCCAAGGACGCGCGCGCCGCGGGTGACGATGAGTTCGAGCTCTTCCACTGTGTAGAAATTGAGCCTGATGGGGATGCCGAAGCGATCCCGCAGCGGTGTCGTCAACAGCCCGGCGCGGGTGGTGGCGCCCACAAGCGTGAACTTCGGCAGGTCGATCTTCACCGAGCGCGCTGCAGGCCCTTCGCCGATGATGAGATCGAGCTGGTAATCCTCCATCGCTGGGTAGAGGATTTCCTCGACCGCCGGGTTGAGGCGGTGGATTTCGTCGATGAAGAGCACATCGCGCTCATCCAAGTTGGTGAGCTGGGCGGCAAGATCACCGGCTTTGGCAATCACCGGGCCGGAGGTTGAGCGGAAATTGACGCCAAGCTCGCGCGCGACGATCTGCGCCAGTGTCGTCTTGCCGAGGCCGGGCGGGCCGACGAACAGCACATGATCGAGCGCTTCGCCACGCGCTTTTGCCGCCTGAATGAAGACCTTCAGGTTTTCCTGTGCCTGCTGCTGGCCGATGAATTCGCCAAGCTGAAGCGGGCGGATGGTCTGATCGACATCATCGCCGCGCTTTTCGGGGTTGAGGAGGCCGGGGCGGGTCATAAGCGCACCTTTGCCATTCCCGGGTTTGAGCCGGGAGTCCAGCAAAAGAGGCTCTGGGTCACCGGATCAAGCCCGGTGATGACAAGGGAGGTGCAAACGATAGATCTCACTTCGCCATCTCCCGCAAGCCTTGCCGGATAAGCGCGCGCGCTTCGGCGCCTTCGCCCAAGGCCTTAGAGGCTGCTGCCACCGCTGCTGCCGCCTGCGGCTGGGCATAGCCGAGGTTGACGAGCGCGGAAATTGCATCTTTCAGCGGGCCGGCGACGCGGTTTTCCTCGATCTCGCCGGTGAGTTTCACCACCGCCGAATCCACTGTCGAGAAGGCTGGGGCCTTGTCCTTTAGCTCGACGCAGATGCGTTCGGCGAGTTTCGGCCCGACGCCAGAGGTGCGGGCGATGGCGGCCTTGTCCTTCATCGCAATGGCATTGGCGAGTTCGCCCGGTTTCAGCGTCGAGAGGATCGCGAGCGCGACCTTCTGCCCCACGCCCTGAACCCCGAGCAGGATGTTGAACCACTGCTGCTCGCCCTGACTGGCAAAGCCGAAGAGGCGGATCATGTCTTCACGGACGATGGTTTCGATGAACAGCGTCGCGGCTTCGCCCGGTTGCGGCAGGGCCTGAAGCGTGCGCGACGAGCAATGCACGAGATAGCCAACGCCGTGGACATCGAGGATCACGGTATCCTCGCCGTAGCTATCAATGGTGCCCTTGAGCTTGCCGATCATATGTCCACCTGCCGTTTCCGGACTTATTTGCCGCAACGCATGAGAGGGGCGCTTTTGGCGCCATCGGACCAGAGAATGCGCAGCGAAGTTCCCTTCGCCTCCAGCTTGAAGCGCTGGGGGCCGGGTTTGCCTTCCTCGCCTTCGCAATGCTTGGCTGCAACATCCCAGACGGCTGTGTCGCCCCGAGCGCTGACCGGTTTGAACGCGAGCCTGGTGCAGGAAAAGACAGGGAGGTCTATCCGGTCGTCCTTTAGAGTGAGAAAAATATCGTTGGCCTTGCAGGCTTCCGCGTGCAGCGCAAAGCGCCCGTTTGAGGGGCGTGAGGCCGGTTCGTTCGCGGCAAAAGCAGGGTTGGTGCCAAGCAGGCCGACGAGCAAGACTGCGCGCATAATTCCCCTCATCTGATCCCCCGATTATGCGCATGGCAGATCGCGATGGCCAGCGCATCGGCCATGTCATCGGTGCGAAACTCCGCTTTCGGAAGCAGCACCTTTACCATCAGGCGGATCTGCGCCTTTTCGGCGTGGCCGGAGCCAACAACGCTCTTCTTGACCTGATTGGGCGCATATTCCGCCACTTTGAGTCCGGCCTGCGCCGGCACCAGCATGGCAACACCGCGCGCCGCGCCGAGTTTGAGCGTGGCGGTTGCGTCCTTGTTGACGAAGGTTTCCTCAACGGCGGCCTCATGCGGCGCGTGATCATGGATCACGCAGCGCAGGCCCTCGTGGATATAGGCGAGGCGATCCGCGAGATCGGCCTTTGTCGACGGCTCGATCACCCCGCAGCCGATGTAGGCGAGATGGCTCCCCTGCACCTCGATGATGCCCCAGCCGGTGTGGCGGAGGCCGGGATCAATGCCGATGATTCGTACAGGCGGTTTGATTCGTGATGTGGATTCCATGGCGGGAAGTTATGCCGCCAGAAATGAGAACGAAAGGTGAAAATTCAGAATTGGAGAGAAAGAGGTGGATTCCCGCTCGCGGCCTTGCCGCGTCGGGAATGACACCTGGCGGCTCGGCTTACGCCGTGAGCTTGGCCATATCCTCGTCCGAAACCTCGAAGTTCGAGAAGACATGCTGAACGTCGTCATCGTTGTCGAGGTTGTCGATCAGTTTCATGATCGATTGCGCTTTTTCGAGGTCGAGCATCACGTTGTTCTGCGGCTTCCAGATGCCCTTGGCCGAGGTCGGCGCGCCAAGGCTGGCTTCGAGCGACTTCGAAACCTCGGAGAGATCGGCAAAGGCGCAATAGATGGCATGGCCGTTTTCATCGGAGGAGACGTCATCTGCGCCGGCGTCGATGGCGGCTTCCATTACCTTGTCGGCATCACCAACCGAGGCCGGATAGGCGATTTCGCCGACACGGTCGAACTGGAAAGTTGCCGAACCCGTCGCGCCAAGTTCGCCGCCCGCTTTGGTAAAATAGGAGCGCACAGCGGCGGAGGTACGGTTACGATTGTCGGTCAGCGCTTCAACGATCAGCATGGTGCCGCCGGGGCCGCGCCCCTCGTAGCGCACTTCGTCATAGCTTTCAGCGTCGCCACCGGCGGCCTTCTTGATCGCGCGTTCGATATTGTCTTTCGGCATGTTTTCCGCGCGCGCGGCAAGAACCGCCATGCGCAGGCGCGGGTTCATTGCCGGGTCGGGCGTGCCCATCTTGGCGGCAACGGTGATTTCGCGCGCAAGCTTCGAGAACATTTTCGAGCGCACGGCATCCTGCTTGCCCTTGCGATGCATGATGTTCTTGAATTGGCTATGACCGGCCATGGGAGCCTCGTGTTGTTTTGCCGCGCGGAGGATTTCGGCGAGGCTTATAGAAAAGCAGCGGGAAAAAGAAAAGCCGCCTGTTTATGGCTCCCAGCCCTTCGGCAGGCTCGGCTCCAGCAGCGGACCGAGACGCACCGCCCAGCAGGCCTTGGCGAGGCCAGTCTTATCGTCCGTTTCGACTGCAAAGCCGCAGAGCGTCGCTTCGCCCTCGGCGCATTCGAAGCGCCCGGCGGGGGTGGAATGCATCATCCGGTGCATCGGCGCTTCTTTCTGGCAACCGAGGATCGAATCATAGTCGCCGCACATGCCGGCATCGGTGAGGTAGGCGGTGCCGCCCGCGAGGATGCGGTTGTCCGAGGTCGGAACATGGGTATGCGTGCCGACAACGGCGCTCGCACGACCATCGACGAAATAGGCCATCGCCTGCTTTTCGGAGGTGGCTTCAGCGTGCATGTCGATCAGCATGGCATCGCAGCCCATACCGAGCGGGCAGGCCTCGATTTGCCGCTCGATCTCGACGAAGGGATCGTCCGAGAGCTGCATGAAGACGCGACCGATGAGGTTCACCACCAGCACGCGGCGGCCATCGCGGAGTTCAACCAGCGCCGAGCCCCTGCCGGGCGTGCCCTTGGAGAAATTAGCGGGGCGGATGAGCCGCTGCTCGCGCTCAATGAAGACAAGCGCCTCGCGCTGGTCCCAGGAGTGGTTGCCGAGGGTCACGGCATCGGCCCCGGCATCAATGAGTTCGTTACAGATCGTCTCGGTGATGCCGATGGTGCCGGCGGAATTCTCGCCGTTGATCACCACGCAATCGAGGTTCCAGCGGGCGCGAAGGCCGGGAAGATGCTCCTGCACAGCTTTCCGACCGGGTTTGCCAACGATATCGCCCAGAAAGAGAATGCGCATGAGAAGCTCTTTTGCCGTGGTTTTGACGCTTGAAAAAAGAAAACCGACGGGGCTAACCGTCGGAGGGGAAAAGTGCGGAGCCACAAGACCCGCAGCGCGTTTTTGCTCGAAAAACGCGTTCAACGCAAGAATCCACCGGATCGGTGGAGAAGTCGTCTGCCCAAAGGGCGAGGTGCGGAGCCACAAGACCGGTGGAGTGTCGATCCCGGGAACCTACATAAGTAGGTGGGCGCCGTGTACCCGGACCCACGGGTCCGGATAGGTACAGCTCCCTAAGGATCGTTAAGGCCCCGGGGAATACGTGTAACCTGCCGCATCCCGCAGCCCCGCATCATCAATGTAAGCGCTTCGCGGGGGAAAGAGAAGGGGTGCTTTCAAACGAGCAGAGGTCAGGCGTCGCTTTGTGGCCCGGCGAGCATTCGCGTGATGCGTTCGACCCGCTGGGTCAGTCCGTCGATCGCGCCGGCGATGGCGACATCGCGCTGCGAGACACTTTCCGCCGCCTGAGAGCGGGCGGATTTATCGGCTTCCATGGTGGCGCGGACCTGATCGGCCTTTTTGCGCTCCTCGAAATATTCATCGGTGATCATCAGCGCCGCCATCACAGTGAGGCGGAGATCGCCGATTTCGCCAAAGCTCTCGCGCATCATCTTGATGCGCCCGTCGATGTGTTCGGCAAGGCTCTCGAGATGGCGCTCCTGCCCATCCTCGCAAGCCATGCGGAACTGCTTTTGGTCAATGGTCACCGTCACTTGCGCCATGGCGGGTTACCGGTGTGCCAGGCTTGTGCGGATCGCCGCAATCGCGCGGTCGATGCGGGGAGCAAGATCACCAAGGCTCGATTCGGCGAGCGTGCGCGAGGCGCGCTCCTCGTCAATCTGCCGGGCGAGCTGATGACGGTCCTCGCGCATCAGTGAAAGTTCGGTTTCGAGGGTGGCTCGGGCGCGATCGCCATCGGCATGACGCAGCGAAACGGCGTCGAGCTTGTCGAGCGCCGTCGAAAGGCGTGCCAGCGCGTCGCGAACCGGATCGCTCACAATCGTTGTCCCATCCTTCGCATTTGCGATGCCCGATCCGCGTGAAGCCAGCAAAGCGGATCAAAGTCCTTGGGCGCGGGAACCTTATTCAGGCGGCATAGCCAAGGTCAACCGTAGGGCGGGCGGATTTTGAGCTTTTGCAGCCTCTTTGGTCGAGGGTGTGGCGCTGGCGTGTTCCACAAATTGCTAAGCGAAACGCTTGGGCAAACGCGGTATGAGCATGCTCGATCCAAGAAACGTCCAGGGAGAGTACGATGCAGCAGAGCCGCTATCATCAGGTTTATGCCCAGTGGCAGAACGACCCCGAAGGTTTCTGGCGTGATGCGGCCGGCTCGCTCGACTGGATCAAGGCGCCGACGCAGATTTTTGACAAGTCTGCCGGGATCTATGGCCGCTGGTTTACCGATGGCGTGTGCAACACCAGCCAGAATTGTCTCGATCGCCATGTTGCGGCAGGTCGCGGCGATCAGCCGGCGGTGATCTACGATTCCCCTATCGCGGGCGCCAAGCGCACGCTGACCTATTCGCAGCTTCTGCGCGAGGTCGAGTTGCTCGGCCATTCGCTCAAGCGCTTCAATGTTGGCAAGGGCGACCGCGTCATCATCTACATGCCGATGGTGCCGGAAGCCGTAGTGGCGATGCTCGCCTGCGCGCGCATCGGTGCGATCCATTCGGTGGTGTTTGGTGGCTTCGCCGCGCATGAGCTGGCGACCCGCATCGATGACGCCAAACCCAAGGCTATCCTCGCGGCCTCGTGCGGTCTCGAGCCAGGCCGCGTCGTGCATTACAAGCCGCTGCTCGATCGCGCGATCGAGGAGGCGCATCACAAGCCGGAGACCTGCATCATTCTCCAGCGGCCGCAGGAAGTTGCAAGCCTGATCGAAGGTCGCGACTATGACTGGATGGCCTTGCGCAACGAACTGGAAGCCAAGGGCGCTGGCCCTCTGGCGCCGGAGCCGATGCTCGCGACCGATCCGCTCTATGTGCTCTACACCTCCGGCACCACCGGCAAGCCGAAAGGTGTCGTGCGCGATAATGGCGGCCATATGGTCGCGCTGAACTGGACGATGGGTGCGCTTTATGGCGTCGAGGCAGGGGATATCTATTGGGCGGCATCTGACGTGGGTTGGGTCGTCGGGCATTCCTACATCGTCTACGCGCCGCTACTGAAGGGCTGCACCACGATCATCTATGAAGGCAAGCCTGTCGGTACGCCTGATCCGGGCGCCTTCTGGCGGATGATCTCGGAACACAAGATCAAGGTGCTATTCACTGCCCCGACCGCGTTCCGCGCGATCAAGAAGGAAGATCCGAAGGCCGAATACCTCCAGAATTACGATGTCTCGGGGCTCAAGGCACTGTTCCTCGCCGGTGAGCGCGCGGATCCGGATACGGTGAAATGGGCCGAGGATATCCTCAAGGTTCCGGTCATCGACCATTGGTGGCAGACTGAAACCGGCTGGGCCATCGCGGGCAATCCGCTTGGCCTCGGTATGTTGCCTATCAAGTATGGCTCACCGACCGTGCCGATGCCGGGCCATGACGTGCATATTCTCGACGAGACCGGCAAGGAGGTCGAGGCAGGCAAGATGGGCTCGATTGCCATCAAGCTGCCGCTGCCGCCGGGTTGTCTGCCGACGCTCTGGAACGCCGACGAGCGCTTCCATTCGGGCTATCTCAACGAGTTCCACGGCTACTACAACACCTCGGACGCCGGCTTTAAGGACGAAGAGGGCTACCTCTTCATCATGGGCCGCACCGATGACATCATCAATGTCGCGGGCCATCGCCTCTCGACGGGTGGTATGGAAGAAGTGCTTTCGGCCCATCCCTCCGTCGCAGAATGCGCGGTGATCGGCGCCAAGGATAGCCTCAAGGGCGAGGTTCCTGTGGGTTTCGTGGTGCTGAAGGCCGGTGCCAACGCGGGCCATGATCAGATCGCCAAGGAATGCGTCCGTCTCGTGCGCGACCAGATCGGTCCTGTCGCGGCGTTCAAGACGGCGCTGGTGGTCAACCGTCTGCCGAAGACGCGCTCGGGCAAGATCCTGCGCGGCACGATGAAGAAAATCGCCGATGGCGATGCCTGGTCGATGCCGGCGACGATCGACGATCCGGCGGTGCTGGAGGAAATCGCGGTGGTGCTGAAGAACAGCACGATCGCCTGACGGACGCGTAAGCTCGTAACGATCAGGCGGCTTCTGCCGCCTCGGCCATGGAATCCTCGCCGCCGCCGGGGATCAGGAATTCGGCGCTGGTGGAGCCGGGCTGGACGGTTTTGTCCACCGGCTCTTCGCCGAAGTCATAGGCGCTTTCCTTCGGATCGGCCCAAGGGTTGAACACCTCGATCTGGAACGGGGCGTAATAGCCGACATTGCGCGTCATCACTGTGAGTTCATGACGCTTGGCCGTCGCGGCGATCAGACTGTCGTGATAGGGCAGCTTCAGCCGCCGACGTGAGGCCGAGGTCATGATCTGACCCCAGACAATGCAGGTTTCGTAATCGACGCCATGCAGGTTCTTGCCGAGCTTGCGGCGCATATCCTGCATCCAGGTGCGGACCCGGCGCTGCTTGAATTCCTGCGGCAGCAGCATTGCTCCGCCTTCCATGATGGCGAAAGTAACGATGCTCATATGGACATCCTCCATCCAGAGGTCGTCCACCGCCCGGCGAACACGCCAGAACGGGCGCGGCAGATGCAACTCACGCAAGACGCAAGTATCAATGATATAGGCCACAGCCGAACTCCGGAAACACAACCAAAACGAGCATTTCAGAATATTGCTACTTTTTGGTGTATTTCCGATGTTCGGCTTATGGAATTCCCGTTGCGCAAAGGGGCGCTGATCAATCCTCGTCGTCGTTGATCAGTGGCTTGAGATCCTTCAGCTTAGCGAAGACGTGCTCGGCGTCGAGTTCAACCTTCTTCTTGGGTGCTTCAGCGGCGGTGGTCATTTCCGCCGGGATCAGCGTTGCGCCGACATCGGGTATAACAACCGCCGGGCGATCCTTCGAGGCGCGGCTGACTTCAAGGTCGAGGTCCATCTGCGAGCAGAGGCCGAGCGTCACGGGGTCGAGCGGCGAGAGGTTACCGGCATTCCAGTGCGTGCGCTCCTTGACCGACTGGATCGTCGATTTGGTGGTGCCGACGAGCCGGATGATCTGCGAATCCTTGAGTTCCGGGTGGTTCTTGAGCAGCCACTGGATGGCGTTCGGGCGATCCTGGCGCTTGGAGACCGGGGTGTAGCGCGGGCCCTTGGTGCGCTTGAGGTCCGGCAGGCGGACCTTCGGCTCCAGTAGCTTGAGGCGGTATTCCGGATTGGCTTCGGCGCGCTCGAGTTCTTCGCGGCTCAGCTGGCCGGCCTGAACCGGGTCGAGGCCTTTCATGCCGGTGGCGACATCACCATCCGCAATGCCCTTGATCTCCAGCGGATGCAGCGCGCAGAACGCGGCGATCTGATCGAAGGTGAGGGCGGTGTTTTCCACCAGCCACACGGCCGTGGCTTTCGGCATAAGAAGCGTTGCCATCGATCGGGTCTCCTGACTCTTGTCTCTATCGTTGTTCGGTTGGCCGCCGACGGGGCGGAAGTGCAGATACGCCTTCCCGTTCGCGCCGCCTTCCCCGGGCGGCCCGCAACGAGAAAGACTCGATGCCAATTTGGGAATGCGCCCTTATACTGTCCGGAATTGATGCTTGCAAGATTGGCATGCACTTGCCGGTGATCTGGCATCAAAACGAGATAAAGCGGGGTTCGCCATGTTCGACGACAGTCTACCGATGAAAAAGAAGACCGTGCATGAAGTTGGGCAGGATCTTTCCCCGCTCTCAATTACCGAGATCGAGGAACGCATCACGGCGCTTCAGGCCGAGATCGAACGCCTCGGCGCCGCGCGGCGCGACAAGCTTAAGACGCAGGCCGCGGCAGATGCCCTGTTCAAGCTCTGACGCCGCCCGGAAGCGGTCGAAATGCACAAAAAGTCAGAGATTTAGGCAAAAATACCACGTATTTGATGAAAATTGTCCGAACTTTACGCTTCGTTAAGGGCTTTGCTTTACAACGTTGCGTGTTCCGGTTCGCCGGATCCCGAGTGGCTTCTGCTACTCTGTTTGACGCCTCCCTGTTGGACTTTATTCAGGATCGCTCCGGCGATCCTTTTTTTTGAACCTCGGGCACCCGATCACCTCCCTCAGCGTTAACCATAGGTTGATTGCCCTCGTTTCGACATGGAGCTGTGGTGCTAGTCTTGCAACGAGCTTCCCATCAGGCGCCGCTTGTTCCGGTGCGAGACAGTTGATGACGGAGGCGAAGATGCAGGACCGGACGCGCGATACATCGATGACAGGTTCAGAACAGCACGAGACCGATCCGCGGCTCGGCGCGGTATCCTTCGCCGAGCGCATGATCGCGTCGGAAGGCTTCACCGCGCTTTTCCGCGAGGGCATGGGGCTTGTTGAAGCCACTGCCGCCTATCTCGATGGCGAAGGGCGGAATGATTCGAAGGTGCTCGACCGCACGATTGCACTGGCCTACGCCAGCGAAAGCATGCGCCTCACCACCCGGCTGATGCAGCTCACCTCTTGGCTCTTGCTCCAGCGCGCGGTGAACGAAGGTGAACTCACCCGTGACGATGCCGAGCGTGAGCATCGCCGGGTTGTCATCGCCATGCAGGAAACCACACTGGCGACGGATGTCTTCTCGCAACTGCCGGAGCGCCTTCAGGATCTCATCACGCGGTCGCAGAGCCTTCAGGTGCGCATTCACCGGATCGATCAGGAACTCAAGGGCCAGGCTCCCGTGCAGGAAGCGCTGAACCCGGTCGCCGGCCAGCTCAACCAACTCGCGGCGGCGTTCGGCCGGAAATAAGTTTTTGCTCCTGCTATCCAGCACAAAAAAGCCCGCGATGAAGATCGCGGGCTTTTTGATCTGTGGGGCAGAAAAGGCCAGCGTGAGCCGGCCATTCAGTAAGCTTGCGCTTACTTCTTGCCGAAGCTGAGGCCGCCGAACTTCGAATTGAACTTCGAGACGCGACCGCCGCGATCCATCAACTGCTGCGAACCGCCGGTCCAGGCCGGGTGCGAGCTCGGATCGATATCGAGGTTCAGCTTGTCATCGGCCTTGCCGTAGGTCGAGCGGGTGATGAACTCGGTGCCGTTGGTCAGCACAACCTTGATGAAGTGATAGTCGGGATGGATGTCCGCCTTCATGGGGGAAGCCTTTCGAATAAAAATCCGTCGTTCGGTCGCAACAGCGTACCGCGTCGACGCCAGAAGCTTGGAATATGAGAGCGCCCCTATACATGAGAGTGCTTGACGGGACAAGCGCCCTCCGTCCAAACGACAGAGGAGTTTTTTTCTACGCCCGCGCGCGCTGTGCGGGGCGGTTCCGGATCAGGACAAGGCAGCCTCATGACCGATGGTATCCAAACCGGCGAGACGCTTAAAAAGCGCCGGAGTTTCAAGCCTGACCTTTCGTCTCTGACGGTTTTGACCCCCTTTGCTCGTGCGGAACGGCTCAGGATCGGCATTGCTCTGCTCGCCTTGATCGCGGCGGCGGTGCTGACCCTTGCGGTGCCGATGGCGGTGCGCCGCATGGTCGATTTCGGCTTTACGGCGGATAACCGCGGGCTGGTCGATGCCTATTTCGGGATGATCGTGCTTCTGACCTTCGGTCTCGCGATCACCTCGGGTGTGCGCTACTACTATGTGATGACTATCGGTGAGCGTGTTGTCGCGCGCATCCGTTCGGCGGTGTTCGAGCGGGTGATGCAGCTTGATGGCGCCTTCTTCGATACCGCCCGCTCCGGCGAGATTGTCTCGCGGCTGACGGCGGATACGACCGAACTCAAGGCGACCTTTGGTGCCAGCGCCTCGATCGCGCTGCGCAATGCCATCCTGCTGATGGGTGCCATTGCCATGATGATTTTCACCTCGCCGCATCTGTCGATTCTGGTGCTGGTCGCGATTCCCTTGATCGTGTTGCCGCTGGTGGCGGCCGGGCGTGGCGTACGCAAGCGCTCGCAGTCGGCGCAGGATACGCTGGCGGCGGCGGCATCCTACGCCACAGAACGGATCGGCGCGGTGCGTGTTGTACAGGGTTTTGCGGGCGAGAAGGCCGCGATCACGCGCTTCGCTGATGCGGTAGAGAATGCCTATCTTGCCGCCAGCGCCGCGACGCGCGCGCGGGCTGTGCTCACCACCATCATCATCTTCATTGCCTTTGCCAGCATCACCTTTGTGCTCTGGACCGGCGCCAAGGCGGTGATCGCCGGCGAGATGAGCGCCGGGCGGCTCTCGCAGTTCGTGCTTTATGCGGTGTTCGCGGCGAGTTCCCTCGGCCAACTTTCTGAGGTGTTCGGCCAGCTCAATCAGGCGGCGGGTGCGGCACAGCGTATTGCCGATCTGCTCGCAACTGAACCCAAGGTCAAAGACCCTGTGGCGCCTGTAGCATCGCCCAAGCCGCCGCGCGGCGAGATTGTCTTCGAGGGTGTGAGTTTCGCCTATCCCACCGCGCCTGAGCGGCGTGTGATTGGCCCGCTCGATCTTGCCGTGCGCTCGGGTGAGCGCGTCGCGGTCGTGGGGCCATCCGGCGCGGGCAAGACCAGCCTGTTCCAGCTTCTCCTGCGTTTTTACGACCCGTCCGAAGGCGTCGTCCGCATCGACGGCGTGCCGATCCATGCGATGACGCTGGCGGACTTGCGCTCCCATGTCGCGATTGTGCCGCAAGACCCGGTGATCTTCGCTGAGAGCATCGCCGAGAACATCCGCGTCGCGCGCCCTGACGCAAGTGAAGCTGAAGTGCGCGAGGCGGCGGAACAGGCGGCAGTCGCGCGGTTTGCCGACCGCCTGCCGGAAGGGCTCAACACGGAAATCGGCGAGCGTGGTGTCACGCTGTCGGGCGGCGAGCGCCAGCGCATCGCGATTGCCCGCGCGATCCTGCGCAATGCGCCGATCCTGCTTCTGGACGAGGCGACCTCGGCGCTTGATGCCGAGAACGAGCGCGCCGTGCAGGAAGCGCTCGACCGTGCGATGCGGGGCCGTACGGCGCTTGTCATCGCGCATCGTCTCGCTACCATCCGTGACGCCGATCGCATCATCGTTCTGGAGGCTGGGCGTATCGTCGAGGAGGGCACGCATGATGCGCTCGCGGCCTCGGACGGGCTCTATTCCCGCCTCGCGACGCTCCAGTTCGGCGCGGTGGAGTAGGGCACCCCTAGGGTGTGAGCTTCATCACATAGGTCGGAAGGCCGGAGGGGCTGATATCCTCGCCGGTCGTTGTAAACCCATGGCGCTCGTAAAAGCGGATGGCGCGCGCGTTGAACTGATTGACGGTGAGCCAGAGGCGCTGCCCGACGAGCGCGTTTGCATCTTCGAGCAAGGCATCGGCCGCGCCAAGACCCCAAGCCTCGGGGTGGACGGCGATCTGCTCCATCAACGCCATCTTAGGCTCCAGCAGCGTGAAGCCAAGCGGCGCACCCTCCTCGGTACCGCGCGAGAGAACGCGCAACCGGTATTGCCCCCGCGCGCTATCGGCGAGGCGTCCCTCGATGAACCCGAGGCGAGCGGTGAAATCCACATCGGGACGCGTCACCTGCCAAGCCTCCCGCCAGAGTTCGGCCAGCGCGGGAAATTGCGCGACGTTCCCGTCCTCGATGTGCCAAGCCGGAGACGCCGCCATCACCGCTCGGTGAGCTTCAGCTCGAGCCGGCGGTTGCGGGCCAGCGCTTCCGGTGTATCCCCGAAGTCGAGCGGAGCAAATTCACCAAAGCCCGCAGCAACCAGCCGCTGCGGCGAAACGCCCTTCGAATTGAGATAGCGCACCACGGCAATCGCGCGTGCCGCAGAGAGCTCCCAATTGTCCTTGAATTGTCCCCCGCCGGACAAGGGGCGCTTGTCGGTATGGCCGTCGATGCGCGCGACCCAGTTGATGTCGGGTGGAATGGTGCGTTCGAGTTCGATGAGGGCGCCCGCGAGCTTGTCGAGTTCGTCTTTGCCGGCGTTCTCCATGTCGGCGCCGCCCGAGCCAAAGAAAATCTCGGACTGGAAGACAAAGCGATCCCCGACGATCCGTACGTCCGGCCTTGCACTCAACACTGAACGAAGACGACCGAAGAAGTCGGAGCGGTAGTTGTTGAGTTCTTGCACGCGCTGCGCCAGTGCCACGTTGAGGCGGCTGCCAAGATCGGCGATGCGGACCTGCGCATCCTTCTCGCGCGTCTCGGAGGTCGCGAGTGCGTTCTCCAACGCTTGCAATTGCTGGCGCATCGCGGCGATCTGCTGGCTCAGAAAGCTCACCTCGCGCAGAGCGCGGCTGGCGGCATTCTTTTCATCCTCAACCGCACGGGTCAGTTCTCCAACCTTGGCGTCATTGCCGCTCGCGCTTGTGCTCGCGATCAGCGCTTGAAGGCGTTCACGTTCGGAGCGCTCGCTGGCGAGCGTTGCGGAGAGCATCATGGCGCGCCTTTCACTGTCTTCCTTGCCGGATTTCTCCATCGCGAGGAGATCGGTCAGCGCGGCGAGTTTCTGATTGAGCTGCTGGAGGAAATCGTCCTTGCCGGCGATTTCGCGGCTGATGAAAAACTGGCCGAGCATGAAAACTGCGAGCAGGAAGGTAAAGACCAGCAGCAGGGTCGAGAGCGCATCGACGAACCCCGGCCAGTAGTCAATGCCGCGGTCGCGGCCACGCGTCCGCCCCAGCGCCATTATTCGCCCTTCCGGTCGTCAGGTGCGGGTGTCTCGCGTGTCAGCTTTTCAAGCAGACGTTTCAGCTCGGCCTGTTGCGAGGCCTGCGCCTCGACCCAGGTGCGAATCATCTGCTGCTCGGAACGCATGTGCTGCACCATCGCCTGAATGCCTTCGGCGAGATTGGCGATTGCCTGCGCCGAAGTGCGCCCGGCACCAGAATCCGCCACAGCGCGGGAAATGCCGTCGAGCGTTTGTTTGAGATCACTGGAAGGAGGCGCAGCGGCCGGCTGGTCCTGCACAGCGGAGGAGAGCCATTCCTCGACCTCATAAAAGAAGCGGCTCTGCGCTTGCCCCGCCTGAAGGTCGAGAAAACCAAGGGTGAGCGAACCGGCAAGGCCGAAGAGCGAGGAGGAAAACGCGATACCCATGCCGCCGAGCGGGGCTGCGAGCGAGCGCTTCAATTCGTCGAACAGCGCCATGTTGTCACCGCCGCTCGGGAGCTTCTCGATCACACCGCCGATGGAGGTGACCGTCTCGATGAGGCCCCAGAAAGTGCCGAGCAGGCCGAGAAAGATCAGAAGGCCTGTCAGATAACGCGAGATTTCACGGCTTTCATCGAGACGGCCGCCGATGGAATCGAGCACGGAGCGCAGCGTTTGGGTGGAAATTCCAGTGCGCCCGATCTTGTCGCCGAGCAGCGTCGCCATGGGGGCCAAAAGCACGGGTTCGGAAGGCGAGGGCCGGGTTTCATCGGGCGTGATACGGCTGTTGACCCAGCGGATCTCACGGAAGAGACGTCCGACTTGCGTGAAAGCGAAGACAATACCCAGGAAAAGAACGAGGAAAATCACACCGTTCAGCGCCGGATTGGCCCAGAAGGCCACCAGCACTTGCTTCTGCATCACGAAGAGAACCAACCCGGCGAGAATGAGAAAAACCGCCATCCGGAACAGGAAAAGCCCCGGCGATGTCAGCGTTCGGCTTGTTCGCGCTTGCGCCATGATCACTCCCGACAGACCTCGCGCGCCCGACAGTTCTGCCGTCACGCATGGCGTAATCAAGACTGTTCGCGTGCGCTTGGCAACCGGCAAAGAGGTGAGGGCCGGGCTAAAGCCGCAATCAGGCTTTCGCGTCGGCGAGTGCCTTGCGCAGCGCGTGATGCGCCATTTCGTTGCCCGCGACGATATCGCGGGTCTCGAACATGCGGTTCGAGCCATCCGGCGCGCTGGCAAAACCACCGGCTTCGCGCACGAGAATGATGCCAGCCGCCATATCCCACGGCGAGAGATTGCGCTCCCAGAAGCCCTCAAGCCGGCCTGCGGCGACAAAGGCGAGATCGAGCGCTGCCGCGCCCATACGGCGCACACCCGCACAGCGCGACATGATGCCCGCGAGTTCGCGCACGAACTCACCATGATCCCCGCGTCCGGCATGGGGAATGCCGCAGCCGACGACGGCATCGGCGAATTCGGTGCGCGGCGAAACGCGCAGGCGATAGTTATCGCGGCTGGTCGCGCCCTGAACAAAAGCGCCCATGCCCTTCTCGGCGACGAACATTTCCTCGGTAACAGGATTGTAGACGAGGCCGGCCACGACCTCATCCTCGCGCTCAAGACCGATCGAAATCGCGAACTGCGGGATAGCGTGGAGGAAATTCGTCGTCCCATCGAGCGGATCGATGATGAAGCGGTGTGATTTGTCGGTGCCTTCGAAAACGCCGCCTTCTTCCATCAGAAAACCGTAACCGGGGCGGGCGCGTTCAAGCTCCTGAAACAGGATGCGCTCGGATTTCTTATCCGCTTCGGTCACGAAATCGCCCGGACCTTTGCGCGAGATGGTCAGGGAGGGCAGTTCGGCAAAGTCACGGCGCAGGGATTTGCCGGCCTTGATGGCGGCAGCGACCATCACATTCATCAGCGGGGTGCGGATCATCAGGGGGTATCCGTGAAAACAGCGGGAGGAAACTTGAACCCGCCTGTTGAGGGAAAATCAGCTGGAAGGCAAGCCGCGATGTCGGGTGTGCCTTAGGGTGTGGTCTGGCTCAACACTTTGGCCTTGGCGAGCCGCCGCGCCTCGGCAACGGTTTCCGCCGGGTCGGAGGCTTCGAAAACCCAGGGGCCGAGTGCGATGAATTCGCAGCCGGTGGCGGCGAGCGCGGTGACCGCTTCGAGATTTTCGGCATAGGCGACGCAGGGCATCGTGAAGATCGTTGCCCACCATTCGGCGCGCTCGACCGTCTGCGCAACAGGCGGTACGGTGCCGTCCGGGCGGGGTTCGCCGAACATCACGTAGTCGATGTCCTTCTCGCCCGCTTCCATCGCGTCGTGGCGTGCCTTGAGGCCGCCGATGCCGATGATGCGATCCGGCTTGAGGGCCTCGACGGCTTCGTCAAGCTCTGGGCCGGGCTTGGTCACATGCACGCCATCGAGCCCGAGCCGTGCGACGAAGCGCGCGTCAGCGGGAAGGTCGATCAGCATGGCGACGCCTGCTTCCTGCACGACGCTTTTGAGCGATGCCGCCGGGCCCTTGAGTTCAAGGTCCGTTGTCGCCGCGAAGCGCGCGAGCAGCACGTCGATCGCGCCCGTCGAGAGCACGGGTTCGAGCTTGGCGCGGAAGGCCAGGGCGTCAGAAATCGGCGGGGTGATGAGATAAAATTGCGGGATCATGGGTTTCTTCTTTGTCGCTTGCCTTTGAGTTGTCAAATGCAAGCGAGTCCCTCGCATAAGCTCGGGCGGGCGTTTGCCCTTGCGACTGCCTTTGCAACAAAGGCAGTCGGACTATGGCACAAAAACGAAAAAAGGCGAATGCCCCCGGGCATCCGCCTTTGACGGTTCAATGAAAAAGCCTCAGGCGATCTTGGGATCAAGCGCGCCCTTGGCGTAGAGCTTCGCCATGTCAGCGAGGGTGATGATCTTCTTGATCTTCGAGGCTTGCCCAGCGGTGTTGAACTCCTCGAGGCGCTGCTTGCAGAGCGCGGTCATGGCTTCCATCGCTGGCTTGAGATACTTGCGCGGATCGAATTCCGACGGGCTTTCCGAGAGGATCTTGCGGATCTGGCCGGTCATCGCCATGCGGTTGTCGGTGTCGATGTTGATCTTGCGCACGCCATGCTTGATGCCGCGCTGGATTTCCTCGACCGGCACGCCCCAGGTCGGCTTCATCTTACCGCCATAGGCGTTGATGATGTCCTGAAGGTCCTGCGGCACCGAGGAGGAGCCGTGCATCACGAGGTGGGTGTTCGGGAGCTTCTTGTGAATCTCCTCGATCACGTTCATTGCCAGCACCTTGCCATCCGGCTTGCGGGTGAACTTGTAGGCGCCGTGGCTGGTACCCATGGCGATGGCGAGTGCATCGACCTTGGTTTCTTTCACAAACTTGACCGCTTCATCCGGGTTGGTGAGCAACTGGTCGTGGGAGAGCTTGCCCTCGGCGCCGTGGCCGTCTTCTTTCTCGCCCTCGCCGGTCTCGAGCGAGCCGAGCACGCCGAGTTCGCCCTCAACCGAGATGCCACCAAGGTGGCTCATGTCGGTGACAGCCTTGGTGACGCCGACGTTGTAATCCCAATCGCCGGGGGTTTTGCCATCGGCTTTCAACGAACCGTCCATCATCACCGAGGTGAAACCGGCCTGAATCGCGGTCATGCAGGTCGCCGGCTCGTTGCCGTGGTCAAGATGCACGCAGACCGGGATATGCGGGTAGATTTCGGTCACTGCGTCCATCATGTGCTTGAGCATGATGTCGTTGGCGTAGGAGCGCGCGCCGCGGCTCGCCTGAATGATCACCGGGGCGTCGGTCGCGTCGGCGGCAGCCATGATCGCGAGCGCCTGCTCCATGTTGTTGATATTGAATGCCGGTACGCCGTAATCATTTTCGGCGGCGTGATCGAGAAGCTGGCGAAGGGTGATGCGGGCCATGGGTCGTGTTCCTCCAGTCGAGATGTTGTCTGTCGCAGGATCAGGCGCCGAGCGCCTTGACCCCCGGCAATTCCTTACCTTCCATCCATTCGAGGAAGGCGCCGCCAGCGGTCGAGATATAAGTCATGTCATCCGCCACGCCGGCGTGGTTGAGCGCGGAAACCGTGTCGCCGCCGCCCGCCACCGCGATGAGCTTGCCGGCTTTCGCGAGTGCGGCGGCGGCCTTGGCAACCGCGACGGTCGCGGTATCAAAAGGCGCGATCTCGAAGGCACCGAGGGGGCCGTTCCAGACCAGCGTTTTCATGCTGCTGAGCCTCTCGATCACGGCTTTGGCTGAATCCGGCCCGGCGTCGAGGATCATCTCGTCGTCGGCCACCTCGTTCACGGAGGCCGCGCGATAGGGCGGGTTCGCCTTGAATTCCTTCGCCATCAGGCCATCGGTCGGGAGCAGGATGTCGCAGCCTGCCGCTTTGGCCTTCTTCTCGATTTCACGGGCGGTTTCGGCCAGATCATGCTCACAGAGCGACTTGCCGACCTTCAGCCCACGCGCGGCAAGGAAGGTATTGGCCATGCCGCCGCCGATCACGAGGCAATCGACCTTTGTGACGAGGTTGCCGAGAAGGTCGAGCTTGGTCGACACCTTGGCACCGCCGACAATCGCCATGACCGGGCGCTTGGGGGTGCCCAGCGCGGCGTCGAGCGCTTTGAGTTCGGCTTCCATCGTGCGACCAGCATAGGCCGGCAGCGCGCGCGCAAGGCCTTCCGTGGTCGCATGGGCGCGGTGCGCGGCGGAAAAGGCATCGTTGACATAGGCGTCGCCGAGTTTGGCAAGCGCGGCGATGAAATCCGCGCCGTTCTTCTCTTCGGCCTTATGAAACCGGGTGTTCTCAAGACAAAGAACATCGCCGTCTTTCATCGCGGCGACAGCGTTTTCGGCAGCTGCGCCGATGCAATTTGCCGCAAAAGCGATCGGTTTGCCGAGGCGGGCGGCGAGTTCCTTCGCGACCGGTGCGAGGCTTTCCTTCTCGTTGGCACGTTCCTCGAAGGTCTCACCCTTGGGACGACCAAAATGCGCCAGCAGGATCACCTTGCCGCCGTGGTCCGTGATGTCCTTCAGCGTCGGGAGGATGCGGTCGAGGCGGGTGCCATCGGTGACGCGGCCATTTTCCATCGGCACGTTGAGATCAACGCGGACAAGCACGCGCTTGCCCTTGGGGGAGAGGTCGTCGAGGGTCTTGAAGGTCATTTCAGGAGGCCGGGCGCAAATTTCAGAACAAGAATAAGGAGAACCGTCGTCGTGACAGCAGTGACGAACGCCGTCGTCACAAGGGCGGCAAAGCCGGGAACCTTCTCGACCTTGGCGCGGAGGGCGGACACCTCGGTTGCCAGCTCCACCGCATCGACCGATTTTGCGGCGATCTCGACGCGCTGGGCGGCGGCGTCGAGACGGTTCTCAACGCGGCCGAACACGGCTTCATAGCGGGCGAATTTTTCCTCGATCCGCGCCGCCTTTTCCTCGATCCGGCTGAGCTGGTCGAGGGCGGATTTCGGCGCGGCGCGGGGCGGCGAAGCCGGCTCGGCGGTCGGATCAACAGTGGGTTCGATACGATCACTCATGGCCGGCTCCTGCTCTGGTGTTGGGTTAGATCAGCTTCGAGATCGCGACGGCGGTGTCCGACATGCGATTCGAGAAGCCCCACTCGTTGTCGTACCAGGAGAGGATAGAAACAAGCGTGCCGCCCATGACCTTGGTCTGGTCCATGTGGAAGACCGAGGAATGCGGATCATGGTTGAAGTCGATCGAGACATTCGGCGCTGTAGTGTAGCCGAGGATGCCCTTGAGCGGACCATCAGCCGCCGCCTTGATCGCGGCGTTGATCTCGTCCTTCGAGGTCTCGCGCTTGGCGAGGAACTTGAGATCGACCACCGAAACGTTCGGGGTGGGCACGCGGATCGCGCCGCCGTCGAGCTTGCCGTTGAGTTCCGGCAGGACGAGGCCGACGGCCTTGGCGGCACCGGTCGAGGTCGGGATCATCGAGAGCGCAGCTGCGCGACCGCGATAGAGATCCTTGTGCATGGTGTCGAGCGTCGGCTGGTCGCCGGTGTAGGAATGGATCGTCGTCATCATGCCGCGCTCGATGCCGATGAGGTCATTGAGCACCTTGGCGACCGGCGCGAGGCAGTTGGTCGTGCAGGAAGCGTTCGAGATCACGAGGTGATCCTTCGTCAGCTTCTGGTGGTTGACGCCGTAGACGACCGTGAGGTCCGCGCCGTCACACGGAGCGGAAACCAGAACGCGCTTGGCACCGGCTTCGAGATGCGCTGCGGCCTTGTCACGGGAGACGAAGATGCCGGTGCATTCGAGCGCGATGTCCACGCCCAGCGCCTTATGCGGCAGCTCGGCAGGGTTGCGGATCGCGGTAACCTTGATCGGACCAGTGCCGACGTCGATGGTGTCACCGTCGACGGTCACCTTGCCGTTGAACTTGCCGTGCACCGAGTCAAAGCGGAAGAGATGCGCGTTGGTTTCCACCGGGCCGAGATCGTTGATCGCGACGACCTGGATATCCTTGCGGCCCGATTCCACGATAGCGCGCAGAACATTGCGCCCGATGCGCCCGAAACCGTTGATCGCTACCTTCACAGCCATTTTTCTCTCCTTGACCCTAGGGATCCACTGGACCCGAAAATCCCGATGGAACGCCGAATGGCGCCTTCAACCTGAATGGCGCCTTAATCTTCAGCGCTGCAATTTGCCTTTCGCCGCAGAAACGATCGCTTCGGCGGTGATTCCGAAATGTTGGTAAACCTTGGCGGCCGGACCCGAGGCGCCGAAGCCTTCCATGCCGATGAAGATGCCATCGGAACCGATGATCGCGTCCCAACCAAGGCGAATGCCGGCTTCGATGCCGATTTTCACCTTTGCGCGGCCGATGATCTTCTTGCGGTAGGTTTCCGGCTGGGCAAGGAAGCGATCAATCGACGGCACCGAGACGATGCGGGCGAGGATGCCCTCGGCGAGCAGCATGGAGCGTGCCTTGACCGCGAGGCTGACTTCCGACCCCGAGGCAAAGAGCGTGACATCGGCGCGGCCATCGGCGCCCATCAGTTCGTAGGCGCCGAGCGCGGTGAGGTTCTTCGTGCCAGCATCCTTGCGTAGCTGCGGCAGGTTCTGACGGGTCAGCGCCAGCACTGAAGGGCCTGACTTGTTGAGAAGCGCGCAATCCCAGCTTTCAGCCGTTTCGGTGAGATCGCAGGGGCGGAAGACATCACAGTTCGGGATCGCCCGCAGCGCTGCGACGTGCTCGACCGGCTGATGGGTCGGGCCATCCTCGCCGACGCCGATGGAATCATGCGTCATGACGTAAACAACGCGCTGGTTCATCAGGGCCGAAAGGCGGATCGAGGGGCGGCAGTAATCCGAGAACACAAGGAAGGTGCCCGATGCCGGGATGAGGCCGCCATGGAGGGCCATGCCGTTCATCGCGGCAGCCATGGCGTGTTCGCGGATGCCATAATGAACAAAGCGACCCGAGAAATCGCCGGGCTTCACGATGCCCATGTCCTTGGTCTTGGTGTTGTTCGAGCCGGTGAGGTCTGCCGAACCCGAGATGAGCTCCGGGAGAACCGGGGAGATATGCTCAAGCGTGATTTCGCCGGCGCGCCGCGTTGCGACCTCCTGCGGCTTGGCAGCGGCTTCGGCTTTGAGCGCCTTCATCGCCTTGGTGTAAGCCTTCGGCAGATCGCCCGAGAGCGCGGCGTCAAAGGCGGCCTTGGTCTTGGGTTTGGCCTCATAGCGCTTGAGCCATTCTGTACGGGCCGCAGCGCCACGCTTGCCGGTTTCGGCCCAGAGGGCGCGGGTATCAGCCGGAATTTCAAACGGGCCGTGCTTCCAGCCAAGCTTTTCCTTGGTCGCCTTGAGTTCATCCGCACCAAGGGGCGAGCCATGCGAGGAGGACTTGCCAGCCTTGTTCGGCGAGCCGTAACCGATGGTGGTGACGCAGGCGATGAGGACCGGCTTGTCCGACTTCTTCGCGGCCTCGATGGCTTTCGAGATTGCGACCGGATCATGCCCGTCGACGCGGCTCGCGGCCCAGCCGGCGCTTTCAAAGCGCTTCAACTGGTCGGTGGTATCGGACACCGAGAGCGGTCCATCAATCGAGATGCCGTTGTCATCCCAGAGGACGACGAGCTTGTTGAGCTTAAGGTGGCCAGCGAGCGTGATCGCTTCCTGAGAGATGCCTTCCATCAGATCGCCGTCGGAGGCGAGGACGTAGGTCATGTGATCGACAAGCTTGCCGAAGCGATGCGCCAGCAAACGCTCGCCGAGTGCGAAGCCGACGCTCATCGCAAGACCCTGCCCGAGCGGGCCGGTGGTGGTCTCGACGCCCTCGGTATGGCCATATTCCGGATGGCCCGGCGTTTTCGAGCCAAGCTGGCGGAAGGCCTTGAGATCATCGAGGCTCACACCCTTCACTCCGATGAGGTGGAGGAGCGAGTAGAGCAGCATCGAGCCGTGACCGGCGGAGAGGATGAAGCGATCGCGGTCCGGCCACTTCGGATCAGTGGGGTCATACTTCAGGTGATCGCGGAAGAGCACGGTCGCGATATCGGCGGCGCCCATCGGCAAGCCGGGATGCCCGGATTTCGCGGCTTCCACCGCATCCATGGAGAGCGCACGAATGGCGTTGGCCATCGCGTCGTGTTTGGCACGATCGAGCATGTTGAACCTATTCCTGAGGGTCAGATTGCATTCGCGCCTTCGTTAACAGTCCGCGCCTTCGAGTCAATCAGATCGAAGGTCCAATTGATCAATTCAGGGCTAAAAGCGGTGTGATCTTGTGCGGAGGGCCGACTTCAACGACTGTCTGTCGGAACCATGACAGAAATCATCATGGAAAATCCGGCAAAACCGGGTTCATGAAATGCCCCTCTAGAGGGAGATGGAGGATAGAATGACCGGCAGCCCCTATGATCACGACCTTGATCGCCGCATGGCGAATTTCCAGCCGCTGACGCCGGTCTCCTTCCTCGAACGTGCCGCAAAAGTGTTTCCCGAGCGCATTGCGATCATCCATGGTGATCTCCGGATGCCGTACGGCGAGTTTTACGCCCGCTGCCGCCGCATGGCGTCTGCGCTACGTGAAGCCGGGATCGGCAATGGCGATACGGTTGCGGCACTCCTGCCGAATATCCCGCTGATGCTTGAGCTGCATTACGCCGCGCCGATGATCGGCGCCGTCCTCAACACCATCAATACCCGTCTTGATGCGCCGATGGTGCAGTTCATTCTCGAACATGGTGAGGCGAAGATCGTCTTCGTTGATACCGAATTCTCCGGGCTGCTGAAGGCCGCGCTCGCGGAGATGGCGCATCCGCCGCGTGTTATCGAACTTCGTGATCCCGAATGGCATGAAGCGGGTTCGCACGCGGCGCCGCCGGTATTGTTCACCGAGAACGCAGATACGTTCCGCACCACGGGCAAGCTTGACGCCGCCTTCTCGCGTCCTGCGGATGAGTGGGAGGCGATTGCGCTGAATTACACCTCCGGTACGACAGGCAATCCCAAGGGCGTCGTCTATTCGCATCGCTCGGCGTATCTCATGTGTTTCGCCAACAGTCTTGCGACCGATATCGGCCGGCACCCGGTCTATCTCTGGACGCTGCCGATGTTTCACTGCAACGGCTGGTGCTTTCCCTGGGCGCTTTCCGCCGTGGTCGGTACGCATGTCTGCCTCCGGCATGTGCGGGCGAATGCGATTTTCGACGCCATTGCCGAACATGGCGTGACGCACCTTTGCGGTGCGCCGATTGTGATGTCGGCGCTGCTTAATGCCAAGGATGAGGACAAGAAGCCGCTCGATCACAAGGTGAAGTTCATCACTGCCGCGGCGCCGCCGCCCGAATCCGTGCTCGCGGCGATGACACGCTCTGGCTTTGAGGTGGTTCACGTTTATGGGCTGACGGAAGTCTATGGCCCCGCCGTCGTCAATGAATGGAAGGCGGAATGGGATGAACTGCCGGAAGCGCAGCGCGCGCCGCTGATGGCGCGGCAGGGCGTCAATTATCCCGGCCTTGAAGACCTCACGGTGCTTGACCCCGAGACCATGCAGCCCGTGCCGTGGGATGGCCAGACCATGGGCGAGGTGATGTTCCGCGGCAATCTCGTTATGAAGGGTTATCTCAAGAACCCCAAGGCCAGCGACGAAGCCTTCGCGGGCGGCTGGTTCCACTCCGGCGATCTCGCCGTGATGCATCCTGATGGCTACATCCAGCTCAAGGATCGCTCGAAGGACATCATCATCTCGGGCGGGGAGAATATTTCCTCGATCGAGGTTGAGGAGGTGCTGTTCAAACACCCGGCGGTAATGCTGGTCGCCGTGGTCGCGCGTCCCGATGAGAAGTGGGGCGAGCACCCCTGCGCCTTCGTCGAGTTGCGGCCGGGGGCTGAGGTCTCGCAGAGCGAGATCATCACCTATGCCCGTGAGCATCTCGCAACCTTCAAGGCGCCACGAACTGTGGTTTTTGGTGATTTACCGAAGACTTCCACCGGAAAGGTGCAGAAATACGTGCTGCGGGAACGCGCCAAGGCGCTGTGAAGCGGCGAATCCCGGGAGGCGCGAGCCTCCCCGAAGATGGCAAACAAGAGGCAAGCCGTTCAACGGCGCGTGATCATGGCTCACGAAGCGCGCCAGTTTCGTGAACGGATCAACACCCGCTCTTGATTGGTCAGCGAGCAGGCAAAAGCCTAGGTTCTTCTCATGAACGACGGCCAGCGGGGCGCATCAGGACGATGCGTTCCGGGGCGTCCCTCACTCAGGAGAAAGACCATGAAGACGATTTACGCTGCCACTTTCGCTGCTGCCACGCTGCTTTCGACCGCCGCTTTCGCGAGTGCCGAGTCGAGCCAGAACGGCGTGCTCGTCACCGCGACGACGCCGGCGGCGGTGGAGACCTATTCGGGTTCTGTTGATGGCTTTCAGGCGCTTGGCACCCAGTCGTCGGGCCATATGTCGATGACCCGCCATGCGACTGGCTCTACCCAGTCCAGCAACGACCCGGCGGTCAATGCCAATCTCGGCAAGTGATGCACTGGTCGTGTGATGCACGGCTCGTGACGATCTGAACGTCAATCGAGGCGCATGAAGTTTCCCGGCTTTCTCATGCGCCTCGGTCGAACGCTCAACACCTGACGCGTCGCCCTCCATTTTTGCGGGGCGGCGCGTTTTTTATGCGCTGGATGAAATGAAATTCAGTCGAGAGAGTTCCTCAATGCAGGGACTTGTTGTCTGCAGAGGTGGTCGTTCGAAGTCGCGAGATTTCGTCCTTGAGCACGAGCTTCTGCCGCTTGAGCGCAGCAATCCTGACGTTGTCCTTGTTGGGGTGTGCCAGTTCGTCGGCGAGCTTCTTGTCGAGTGCCTGATGCTTGCGCTCGAGTTCGGCGATATGGGTCGTCATCGACATGCGATAAACCTCCGTTTCTAATGCCGGGAGTAGGAGTGTGTCACAAAACAAGGCTTCGGCAAGGGCAAAATAAGCCGGCTTCAGGGCGTTGCATCAGGCTGTGGACAACGGTCTTAATGCCCGCTTAACAGGTTCCGTGGTGCGTTAGGCATGGGCTGGACAGGGAAAATCCTGTATCGCTTGAGGCAAGATCTCTTGGTGAGAGATTTCCTGGCGCGAGATTTTTGGCGCAAGCGTGCAGACGGGTTTAAGGCGGGGTAGACGATGCGGAGCGAGATGTCTGACGAAGAGCGTCTGGCGCTGGAGGCCGAGATGCACCGGCTCAACATCGAGCACCGCGATCTTGATGCCGCGATTGCCGCGCTCGAACAGCTCGGTTCGTTCGACCAGCTTCAGATCCAGCGTCTCAAGAAGCGCAAGCTGCACCTCAGAGACCGGCTCAACGTGCTCTCGAACAAGCTGACGCCGGATATCATCGCCTGAGGCTATCCGCCGGCTTTGGCGCTAATTTTTGCCAAAGATCTTGCTATCTCGCGCCGCTTCGCCTAACTCGCGGAGCTTCCATCGAAAGGCCGGTTTCCGGCAGCCCATTCCGGCATTTTTCGATGAATGGAGGTGCGTCGTGAAAGCTTCCGTCGCGATCATCATGGGCAGCCAGTCCGATTGGCCGACCATGCGCCATGCCGCCGAAAGTCTCGATGCGCTCGGGGTGTCTTACGAGGCGCGCATCATTTCCGCCCATCGCACGCCGGAGCGGCTGTTCTCCTTCGCCAGGGGCGCGAAGGCGGAAGGCTTCAAGGTGATCATCGCCGGGGCGGGCGGCGCTGCGCATCTGCCGGGCATGACCGCTTCGATGACCGCGCTGCCGGTGCTTGGGGTTCCGGTGGAATCCAAGGCTCTTTCGGGGCAGGATTCGCTCCTCTCGATTGTTCAGATGCCAGGCGGCATTCCGGTCGGCACGCTCGCGATCGGCAAGGCGGGTGCCATCAACGCCGGGCTTTTTGCCGCCTCGATCCTCGCCTTGAATGATCCGGCTCTGGCGGAGCGGCTTGAGGCCTGGCGGGCGCGTCAGACCGCCTCGGTGGCCGAATTTCCGCAAGACGGCGTTTGACGCCCCATGCTTTCCCCCGGCCAAACCATCGGTATTCTAGGCGGCGGACAGCTCGGACGCATGCTGGCGCTTGCCGCCGCGCGCCTCGGACTCGATTGCCATATCTACGCGCCCGAAGCCGAGAGCCCGGCCTTCGCGGTTTCTGCGGCCTCGACCGTCGCGGATTATCGCGACGAAGCGGCACTCGCCCGTTTTGCCGCTTCCGTCGATGCCATCACCTATGAATTCGAGAATGTCCCTGTCGAGACCGTCCGGTTTCTCGAAGCGCTGAAGCCGGTTCGCCCCGGCTCGAAGGCGCTGGAAGTTGCGCAGGAGCGCCTTGCCGAGAAGCGCCTTGCGCGTTCTCTTGGTGCGCGGACGGCCGAATTCGCCGAGATCAATTCGCTTGAGGAGCTGCGCGATCAGGTCAAGCGGATCGGCCTGCCGGCGGTGATCAAGACCAACCGCTTCGGCTATGACGGCAAGGGACAGGCAAAAATCCTCATCCCCGAGGATATCGCCCCGGCATTTGCCGCGCTGAAGGGGCAGCAAGGCATTCTCGAGAGCTTCGTGAGCTTTGATCGCGAGGTTTCGGTGGTTGCCGCACGGGCGGAGGATGGCACTTTTGCCGCCTTCGATGTCACCGAGAACGAGCATCGTCATCACATCCTGCATCGTTCGGTGGTGCCGGCGCGGATTTCTGACAAGACGGCGGCGGAGGCCATTGGCATTGCCCGCAAGATTGGTGAAGCGCTCGATTATGTCGGCACCTTCGCGGTTGAGTTCTTCCTTGTTGATGGCGCGGCGGGCGGCGAGGTGATCGTCAACGAGATTGCGCCGCGCGTGCATAATTCCGGCCATTGGACGATGGATGGCGCTTTCACTTGCCAGTTTGAACAGCATATCCGGGCTGTCGCCGGCTGGCCGCTGGGTGATCCTGCGCGGCTTGGTTCGGTCGAGATGATCAATCTTGTCGGGGCGGATGCCGCCCGCTGGCTTGAAATCCTCGGGGACGGCCGCGCGCACTTGCATCTCTACGGCAAGACCGAGATGCGTGACGGGCGCAAGATGGGGCACGTGAACCGGATTCTCTGAGCTGTTTGAGCGCAGGCACGAAATTCGCGTGAATCCGGTTATAGGCGATAGACAAGGCTCTGCCGGTTTGATATAGGCGCGCACTTCCACGGTGCCCCGCGTGGGCAGATTGTCGTTCCTTAGCAAGCCACTATCGGAGCTTACGTTGCAAGTTCTCGTCCGCGATAATAATGTCGATCAAGCTTTGCGCGCCCTGAAGAAGAAGATGCAGCGCGAAGGCATTTTCCGCGAGATGAAGTTGCGCGGCCATTACGAAAAGCCGTCCGAGAAGCGCGCCCGCGAGGAAGCTGAAGCCGTTCGCCGCGCGCGCAAGCTGCACCGCAAGAAGCTGCAGCGCGAAGGCCTGCTGCCGATGCCGGTGAAAAAGAAGTAAGAATCCGTTTGTCCGGCGATCCGTCGGGCCGGGATTCCGGGCAAGCTCTGAAAGCGCTCGTCTTTTCGAGCGCTTTTTCGTATGTAAATGGGGCTCCGGGTAAGGCCTCGGCAAGTTTTCATTGCCATGGTGCCTTTGACTGCCATGGTGTTTTGGGAAGACGAGGGTTCGACGCGTGCCAGAAGGCTTCCGTTGGGCTGTTTGGGTCGAGTGTGTAAGGAAGGGCTGTTTCGATGATCCGCACTGGAGTTTTGGCGTCGGCCGGGCGGCAGGGTGGTTTTTCGCTGCGCGCACTGGCGACGGTTTCCGTTCTGGCGCTCACGCTGACGGCTTGCGAAACTGTCAGTTCGCTGCAACCCACAGGCATTGCCGAGGTTGACGATGCGGCGAGCCTTCAGGGTTCGCAGACCAATATCGGCTCGCTGACCGAGGTCATCCGCACCAACCAGAACGATCCGCAGGCCTACAACACGCGCGGTGTCGCCTATGCGAAGGCCGGCAAGTTTCAGGATGCGATCACCGATTTCAATCGCGCGATCCAGCTCAACGCGAATTACGCGGCGGCCTACACCAACCGCGCGCTCGCCTTCCGCCAGATAGGGCGGAATGATGCCGCGCTGGCGGATTTTAACCGCGCGCTGACAGCAGACCCGAATTATCATCCGGCCTATCTCGGTCGTGGCAATCTCTATCGCGTACAGGGCAATCTGCCCGAGGCGATTGCGGATCTCGGCCGCGTTGTGCAGCTCAACCCCTCGGGGGCCGAAGCCTACCATGGGCGTGGCCTTGTCTATCAGGCGCAGGGCCAGCATTCGCTCGCCATTGGCGACTTCGACTCTGCCATTGACCGCAATCCTTACGTGGCCCCGCCTTATCAGGCACGCGGCCAGAGCCTAATCGCCGTTGGCAAGTTCGAAGCGGCGATCGACGATTTCAACTCGGCGCTCAATGTCGATAACCGCAATGCCGATAGCTGGGCGCTGCGTGGGATCGCTCAGGATCGGCAGGGCAAGAAGTCCGAGGCGCAGGAAAGCTTCCAGCGTGCACTGGCGCTCGATTCCGGCAACAAGATCGCTAAGCAGGGTCTTTCCGGCGGGCGTGGCGGCGGGTTCTTCTGAGCTAAACACTCGACCGAAGGCCGAGCCAATTTTTATTCCAGCACCCGTCTCATCTCGATCGCGGACGGTTTGAACCCGGCGCGTCGATAGGTTTCCTCTGCGGGCGTGTTCCCGGACACCACGCCGAGGGTTATCGAGCGCAGGCCCCGGCGACGGGCGAGGTCTTCTGCTTTGCCGAGCAAGGCCTTACCGATACCGCGCTGACGATAGTCTTCCGCGACTACGAGATTTTCGACATGGACATGGTCCCGGATATCTGCCGGGATGAACGGCCCCGCCTTGCCAATTGCCATCCCGATATAGCCGACGACAACCCCATCCTCTTCCGCGACATGCAATTCTCCTCCTGAATGCTTGGCTTCATGGATGTCGTTTTCAAGGCAGGCTACCGCGCCCTCATGCCGCTCATCACGCGCTGCGCCCAGGCTGGCTTCATGCAGGTTCAGTGCGTGGAGCAGGGCGATGACTGCATCAGTGTCGGCTTCGCGCTTGAACGGGCGTATAATCATGGTTTCTTGCCTAACCGGGTGATTGAAGGCCGGCCAGAAAGGCCGGAACGTCGATGTTCGGGCCTCTGTCGTACCCCACGACATGACCGATGTCAGGATAGAGCTTGCGCGTCACCTTGCCGGACCGACTGCGGGCCGCCAACTCCTCTGAATCGCTGATCGGGATCAATCGGTCCCTCGTGCCATGGAGGATCAGGATGGGCGCTTTGACGTCGCCGATCCATTGATCCGAGCGGAAAGTATCAACCAGCAGTAACGGTACTGGCAGCCAGGGGAATTGCGCCCAAGCACGCTTCATCACCGAGAAATAGGGGCTGTCGAGGATCACCGCTTTTGCCTCGACCTTGCGCGCCAGATTGAGCGCGACGCCGGTGCCGAGTGATTCGCCGAAGATCACGATCTGCGATCGCGGCATGCGGCGCGCAAGATCCGCATAGATCGCTTCGGCATCGGCATGCAGCTGCGCTTCACTCGGCTCGCCTCCACTGCCGCCGTAGCCGCGATAGGAGAGGGCGATCAGACCTGAACCATCGGCGGTCATCAACTGGAAGCGTCCGGCGCGGCGGTCGAGCCCGCGCGCATTGCCGTGGAAGTAAAGATACGTCTGGCCATCGGCGCGCGTCGCCGGAATCTGCCAGCCGCGCAAGAGAGTGCCGTCAGGCGTCGTGAAGCTCAGAGCTTGCCCGCGCGGCAGATTTTGCGATTCGGGTGAGATCCATTCCGGCGCTGTCTTGTAGATGAAGCTGCGCTGATTGATCGCCATGTAGCCCGCTGCGGCGAGATAGGCCGCGATGACGGCCAACAGCGCGGTGCGAAAAGTCTTGCGGATCAGGCGACGTCCGCGCGAGGTCGGGTAAGGTTCCATACCCCGGACATAAAGCGGGCACCGGCAGGATCAAGCCTGAACCGGTGCCCGGATCGTTCAACCCTTCGCGAGGGCGTGTTTTAATGCGCGAGGCCCTTGACGATTTCCTCGGTCATCTTCTTCGCGTCGCCGAACAGCATCATGGTGTTGTCCATGAAGAAGAGTTCGTTCTCGACGCCGGCGTAGCCCGAACCCATGCCGCGCTTGATGAAGAGCACGGTTTTGGCCTTCTCGACATCGAGGATCGGCATGCCGAAGATCGGCGATTGCGGATCCGTCTTGGCCGAGGGGTTGGTGACGTCATTGGCGCCGATCACGAAGGCCACGTCTGCCTGCGCGAATTCCGAGTTGATATCCTCAAGCTCGAAGACCTCGTCGTACGGCACATTGGCTTCCGCCAGCAGCACGTTCATGTGGCCGGGCATACGCCCTGCGACCGGGTGGATCGCGTATTTGACCTCGACGCCTTCCTTTTTCAGCGTATCGGCCATTTCACGTAAGGCATGCTGGGCCTGCGCCTGCGCCATGCCATAACCCGGCACGATGATGACCTTCGAGGCGTTCTTCATGATGAAGGCCGCGTCGTCCGCCGAACCCTGCTTCACTGGACGCGATTCCTTGGCACCTGCCGCGGCACCAGCCGTCTCACCGCCGAAGCCGCCAAGAATGACCGAGATGAAGCTGCGGTTCATGCCCTTGCACATGATGTAGGAGAGGATCGCGCCCGAAGAGCCCACCAGCGCGCCGGTGATGATCAATGCGAGATTGCCGAGCGTGAAGCCGATGCCCGCCGCAGCCCAACCGGAATAGGAGTTGAGCATTGAGACGACGACCGGCATGTCCGCGCCACCGATCGGGATGATCAGCAGCACACCAAGCGCGAGGCTGACGATCACGGTAAGCCAGAACACGACCTGGCTTTCTGTGCCGATGAAAATCGCGATCAGCACGAGCAGCAGGATCGCCAGCGCGCTGTTGATGGCATGGCGCTGTGGCAGCATGATCGGCTTGCCGCTCATCCGCCCGTCGAGTTTCAGGAAGGCGATGACCGAGCCGGTGAAGGTCACAGCACCAATCGCAACGCCCAACGCCATTTCAAACAGCGACGCGCCCTTGATATGGCCGATGGAGCCGATGCCGAAAGCCTGCGGGGCATAGAGCGCTGCCGCCGCGACGAACACGGCGGAAAGGCCGACAAGCGCGTGGAAGAAGGCCACGAGCTGCGGCATCTTGGTCATCTCGACCTTCTTCGCCATGTAAGCGCCGAAGCCGCCGCCGAGAGCAAGGCCAAGGATCGCAAGACCCCAACCGCCCAGCCCCGAGGGGGGCGAAAGCAGCAGCGTCGTGATCATGGCGATGGCCATGCCGGACATGCCGAAGATATTGCCCTGCCGCGAGGTCGAGGGATGCGAGAGGCCACGCAGCGCGAGGATAAAGAGAACGCCGGAGACGAGATAGAGAAGGTTGGCGATATTGGCGCTCATCGTCCGAACTCCTCGCTGCGGGTCCCATGCGAGACAAATCGTTTGTGGCCAAACTCAGGAAAAAGCTGCCCTAAACCAAAGGCAGCCCCCAAGGAGCTGAAGAACAAAATCCAACCGCTTATTGAGGTCTGAGTAGATGAGGCAAAGCTTCCAATACCAGCGAGCAGAAGACCCGACATCCAGGCACCTTGTTTCAAGGCCTGCTTTTCCTTAGGGACAAAAAGGCTGTAAATGATGAGCCCGGAGCCTATGAGCGGCAAACCCAAATTCATGAAGAGTTGCAACATCGTCGTTAGCCCTTCTTCTTGTACATCGCAAGCATGCGGCTCGTGACGAGGAAGCCACCGAAGATGTTCACGCTCGCCAGCACCAGCCCGAAGAAGCCGAAGCCACGGGCTGCTGTCGTGCCTTCGCCAGTAAGTGCCACACCGACCGAGAGCAGCGCGCCGACCACGATCACCGAGGAAATCGCGTTGGTGACCGACATCAGCGGGGTGTGCAGCGCCGGGGTCACCGACCAGACCACGTAGTAGCCGACGAAAATCGCCATGATGAAAATCGCAAAGCGGAAGACCGTGGGGTCCACCGCGCCGCCGGTGGCCGCCGCGACGGCGGCACCGCCGGCGTCAGCGAGCTTTTCGGCGGCTTGCAGTGCCTCGTTGGCCTTCGCGAGCGCGATCTTGGCCTGTTCGAGAACCTGTTGGGGCGTATCAGCCATGTTTGTCTCCTCCGGCGTCGGGCGCGGGGTCGAATTCTAAATCAGGATTTCGGGGCGAAGATCGGGTGGACGAGGGCGCCGTCCTTCGTGAGGCACGTTGCCTTGACGAGTTCGTCGTCCCAGTTCACCGCAAGCTTGCTTTCCTTCTTGTCGATCATCGTCTCAAGGAAGGCATAGAGGTTCTTCGCGTAGAGCGCGGAAGCCGTTGGCGCGAGGCGGCCCGGCGTATTCGACCAGGCGATCACCGAAACACCATTGTGGTTGGTGATCTTGTCCGCAACGGAGAGCTCGCAGTTGCCGCCGCGTTCGACCGCGAGATCGACCACAATGGAACCCATGCGCATCGATTCGACCATCGCGGTCGAGACCAGCTTCGGCGCCGGACGACCGGGGATCAGTGCCGTGGTGATCACGATATCCTGCTTGGCGATATGCTCGGCGACGAGCGCAGCCTGTTTCGCCTGATATTCGGCAGACATGGGTTTGGCATAACCGGCGGCGGTTTCGGCCTGCTTGAATTCCTCATCCTCGACCGCGACGAACTTCGCGCCGAGCGAGGCGACCTGTTCCTTTGCGGCCGGGCGCACATCGGTGGCGGTCACGACCGCGCCGAGGCGGCGGGCGGTTGCAATGGCCTGAAGACCGGCAACGCCGGCGCCCATCACGAAAACGCGGGCGGCCGGCACGGTGCCGGCGGCGGTCATCATCATCGGGAAGGCGCGACCATAGATTTCGCAGGCATCAATTACCGAGCGATAGCCGGCGAGGTTGGCCTGTGAAGAGAGCACGTCCATGACTTGCGCGCGGGTGATGCGCGGCATCAGTTCCATTGCGAAGGTGGCAACGCCCTTGTCCGCGAAGGGCTGGAGCGCCTCGGCATTGCCGTAGGGGTCCATGATCGCGAGAACGATGGCGCCGGGCTTCATCTTCGCCGCGAGTTCGCCCTTGGGGCGTCGCACGCAGAGGACGACATCCGCGTCCTTGAGGGCTTCGGCGGCATTTTTGGTGATAGTAGCGCCGGCGGCTTCAAACGCCGCATCCGAGATGCTGGCGCCGGTGCCTGCACCCTTTTCGATCGCGAAAGTCGCGCCAAACGGCTTCAGCTTGCCGATGGTCTCCGGTGTTGCCGCACAACGCGGCTCGCCGTTCTTAGTTTCGTCAATAACAGCAATACGCATGCCGGCCCCCGGTTTCATCGGTTCGGGTTTTGTCGCCGCGCCGCAGACGATGATGGCGACGCCGGTCGGGCAGAAGGCCTGCCGCCGATCAGGGGCAGGCCGAAGCGAATCAGAAGAATTTCGCGACGATGGCGGTCATCGCCACGGCGACGATAATCGCGAAGAGCCAGGGAATCGTATGGGTCGCGGCGCCAGCCAGCAGGGTGATACCCAGCGAGCCCACGGTGCCCCATTTGATCAGGCCCGCGAAGAGGCTGAAAGTCTTCTCGTGCTCGGCGTAATCCATGGCGGGCACATCGTGGTTATGATTGTCGGCGGCCATAGGCTCCCCCTCATCTTTTCGTGTTGTAACTTTCCCTTTCGCGTCTAGCGGAAAGTCGCGTTGCGCGCAATTGCCAGAGGGGGTCCTTTCGGCGCCTTGAGACAGGCTTTTTATGCTTGTCCTGCATGCCCTTCATGCGGGTTTGGTCAGGCGAGACCAACTTGCCGAAGAGCCTCGCTCTGATGGGCGGTAACCGCCTCCACGCTGAATGCCTCGATCTCGGCGTTGAACAGACGGAAGAAGTTCATTTCCGCACCGAGATGCAGGAAAACCCCGCCAAGGCCGATGGCCGCGCGGTCCATGAAGACGAATTCACGCGGAATCGTCACCGGGCCCTTTTCCTTCAGCGCCTGATGCACGCGCGCGGCTTCCTTGCGACCGTATTGGCCGGGGGAAATTCCGTCGGCAATGGTGCGCACGCGATCATCGAGCAGCGGGCCATAAATGAAGCGCGCCCAGATGTTCAAAATCCCCACGAGATCCTTTGTGAGGTTCTTGAAGCCCCAGGTTTCGTAGGCATGGACGGTGCGCGCCTCATCGTTTTCCAGAAGCCCGCGATAGAGATCGACCACACCGCCGACAAAGGTCGGCGGGAAGATGCGGATGCAGCCATAATCGAGCAGGTTGATGCCGCCCGGTTCGCCCGCCTCATCGCGGAAAACAGTATAATTGCCGAGGTGTGGATCGCCGTGGATGACGCCGAAATGGCTGAAAGGATGCCACCACGCCTTGAACATCGCGGTCGAGAGGCGATTGCGCGTCTCCTGATTGGCATCCCTAAAGCTCAGGAGTTTCTCGCCAACGAGCCATTCCATCGTCAGGAGCCGCTTGGAAGAGAGGTCTGGCAGCGTTTTCGGGATGCGGACCAGCGGTTCTGGTCCCAGCATCTCCTGATAGAGCGCGGCATGGCGCGCCTCGCGGAGATAATCGAGTTCCTCGCGGATGCGGGCCCCGATCTCCTTCTTGATCTCGGAAGTGTCGATCACGCCATTCATCTGCTTATGCAGCGAAAACAAGAGGTTGAGCTGGCTGAGATCGGCCTCCACGGCCGATTCCATATCCGGGTATTGCAGCTTGCAGGCGAGGCGCTGGCCATCAAGTGCCACGGCGCGATGTACCTGCCCGAGTGAGGCAGCGGCCGCGGGCTCCTTTTCGAAATTGGCAAATTTTGTCAGCCAGGCCGGTCCGAGTTCGGCGGCCATGCGGCGGCGCACGAAAACATAGGGCATGGGCGGCGCTTCGGATTGAAGCTGACGCAGCTCCTCGGCGTATTCATCCGGGATCGCCTCGGGAATGGTTGCGAGCAGTTGCGCGACCTTCATCAGCGGGCCTTTGAGGTTGCCGAGCGCGCGGGTCAGCGCGGCGGCATTCGAGCGGTCACCATCGCTCGTGCGCCCCGTGATCAGGCTGCCGGCCATGCGCGCGGCGACACCGCCGATGCCGGCACCCACCCGCGCATAGCGGCTGGCGCGGGCGGAAAGGCGGTTCTTCTCGTCATCGCTCATAGCAATATCCCTGGCAGTATCCTCATGCGGCACGCATTCTTCTTACGTGGGGCGTGCCGCAGTGGATTGTCAGGTCCCCGGCGATCAGCCTTCCATGCCTTCCAGCTCGGTGATCATGCCGTCGATCACTTTGAGGCCGATCTGCCAGAAGGCAGGGTCGCGCGCATCGAGGCCGAAGGGCGCGAGCAATTCCGAATGATGCTTGGTGCCGCCGGCCGCGAGCAGGGCGAAATAATTCTCGACGAACTTCGGATCGGCGCTCTGGTAGACGCCATAAAGCGAGTTCACCAGGCAATCGCCGAAGGAATAGGCGTAGACATAGAACGGTGAATGGATGAAGTGCGGGATATAGGCCCAGAAGGTCTCGTAGCCCGGCGAGAGGTTGATCGAGGGGCCGAGGCTGCTGGTCTGAACATCCATCCAGATTTCATTGAGCTTTTCGGTGGTCAGCTCGCCATTGCGGCGCTCGGTATGCACCCGGCGCTCGAAGGAGTAGAACGCAATCTGCCGCACGACGGTGTTGATCATGTCCTCGACCTTGCCGGCGAGCAGGGCCTTGCGGGCGGCCTGATCCTTGGTTTCGGCGAGAAGCTTGCGGAAGGTCAGCATTTCGCCAAAGACCGAGGCGGTTTCGGCAAGAGTCAGCGGCGTCGGCGCCATCAAGGCGCCATTTGGCCCGGCGAGTACCTGATGCACGCCGTGGCCGAGTTCATGCGCGAGCGTCATCACGTCGCGCGGCTTGCCGAGGTAATTCACCAGCACATAGGGGTGCGCGGAGGGCACGGTCGGATGCGCGAAGGCGCCCGGCGCCTTGCCGGGGCGGGTCGGCGCGTCGATCCAGTCCTCATCGAAGAAGCGCTTGGCAATATCCGCCATTTTCGGCGAGAAACCGCGATAGGCGTCGAGCACGCAGTCGCGCGCTTCCGCCCAGGGAATCGTCCGCTGCGGCACCTTCGGCAGCGGCGCATTGCGATCCCAGAACTCGAGCTTGTCCTTGCCGAACCACTTGGCCTTCAAGGCGTAATAGCGATGCGAGAGGCGGGGATGCGCGGCTTCCACTGCCGCGACCATCGCGTCCACCACTTCGCGCTCGACCCGGTTGGCGAGATGGCGGCTATCCGCGACATCCTCGAAACCGCGCCAGCGATCCGAGATTTCCTTGTCTTTTGCCAGCGTGTTGGTGATCAGCGTGAAGAGGCGCGCATTCTCGCCGAGCGTCTTGGCGATGGCCTGAGCGGCAGATTTGCGGCGCTCCCCGTCAGCATCCTGCAGGCGGGTCAAGGTGGGTTCGAGGGTCAGTGTCTCGCCATCGACCTCGAAGCGGAGTGAGGCCATGGTTTCATCGAAAAGCCGGTTCCATGCCGAGCGACCCGTGGTCGATTTCTCGTGGAAGAGCTGCTCGATGCGATCTTCCAGCTGGAAGGGCTTGTCGCGGCGAAGGTCGATCAGCCACGGCTTGTAATGGTCGAGCGGGGCGGTGCCCATCAGGCGATCGATCAGCGCATCCTCGACGAGGTTCATTTCCAGCGTGAAAAACAGCAGGTCCGACGAGGCGTTTGTCACCTTTTCCTGCGCGTCGCCGTAGAATTTGCCATGCGCCGGATTGGTCGTGTCGGTCGAGTAGATGAGGCCGGCATAGGAGATGATCCGGCCCATGCGATCCTCGATCACCTCATAGGCGCGGATCGCCTCATGAAGCGCTTGGGCGCCATCCGGCCCGCCGGCGATTTCGGCGAGCTTGCCCTTGTATTTTCCCATGAAAGCCTTCGATTCGGCGTCCATGTGGGCCAGATCAGCAGCGAACTCGGGCGAATCCATCGAGGGGTAGAGATCGCTCAGGCGCCATTCCGGCAGCGCCCCGAGTTCTGCCGCAGCCGAGCGGGCTTCCGGTGCAAAGGTAATCTGCGGCGAGCGGGACGGCATCATGAAGCTTCTCTCAAATGGGTCAGGGGTCGAAATCGGGGCCATTTGTGCGCCGACGAGGCGCATACAAAACGGTATCGATGTTCTAATTGGGCTATCGGCGCGGGGTATTCAACATTTCAAACAAACTTTCGATTACGATTTACAACCTGTTTACGTCCATCCGCGACACTGGTTTCGAAACGAAACAGCCAGCGTGCGAGTCGCGCGCCGGGAACAGAAGAAAAGTTGCCTGATGAGCGCTTCTATCCTTGTTGTTGATGATGATCCCGTCCAGCGTCGTCTGCTGACCGAAATGGTCCGGCGCTTCGGGTATGAGCCTGAGGCGCTCGAAAGCGGCGCCCAGGCGCTCGACCGCCTCAACGACAAGGGAAAGCCCACCGTCGATGTGATGATTCTCGATCTCGTCATGCCCGATCTTGACGGCATGACGGTGCTTGAGCGCCTCAAAGCGATGGAGGAACGCCCGCCGGTGATCGTCCAGACCGCCCATGGCTCGATCGAGACCGTGATCAGCGCGATGCGCGCCGGGGCTGTTGATTTCGTGGTCAAGCCGGTGGGGGCGGAACGTCTCTCGGTCTCCATCAAGAATGCGCTGCGTGTCGATGCCCTTGAGGGCGAAGTGCGCCGGCTCGCCAAACGCTCGACCGGGGCGCTCAGCTTCCCGGACCTGACCTCCAATTCAGCCGACATGGCGCGTGCGGTGCGCCTCGGCGAACGCGCGGCGAAATCCGGCATTCCCGTGCTGCTCGAAGGCGAATCCGGCGTCGGCAAGGAAGTCTTTGCCCGCGCCCTGCAAGGCGCAAGCGACCGACGTGGCAAAGCGTTCGTCACCGTCAATTGCGGCGCGATTCCCTCGAACCTCGTCGAATCGATCCTCTTCGGTCACGAGAAGGGTGCGTTTACCGGCGCAACCGAGAAACACGCCGGCAAGTTCGTTGAAGCGAGCGGCGGCACGCTGTTCCTCGATGAAGTCAGCGAATTGCCGCTCGAAGCGCAGGTGAAGCTCCTGCGCGCCATTCAGGAAGGCGAGGTTGATCCGGTCGGCGGGCGCAAGACTGTCAAGGTCGATATCCGCCTCGTTTCGGCAACCAACCGCGATCTGATTGAAGCCGTCCGGCAAGGGCGTTTCCGCGAGGATCTCTACTATCGCCTCAACGTGTTCCCGATTTCGATTCCGCCGCTCCGGAACCGGCGGGAGGATATTCCGGCGCTGGCACGTCGGTTCCTTGCGCGCATTTCGGCGGAAGAGGGGCGTACGATCCGCGGGATTTCCGCTGAGGCAATGGCGCTCCTCAGCCGGTTCGAGTGGCCGGGCAATGTGCGCCAGCTTGAAAATGCGATGTTCCGTGCGGTCATCCTCTGCGAGGGCGACGAGCTGACCCTCGCCGATTTCCCGCAGGTGGCGCAGGCCGTCGAGGGTTTCGAGGTGCGCATTCCGCCGATCTCGCTGCCGCCTCTGCCGCCCCAGCGGCCGGAGCGCGAGATTGTCCGGGTAGAAATCAAGGATCCGTCTGCGCTTACCCTGCTCGACCAGACGGGCGATGTCCGCCCGCTGGAGCAGGTCGAGGGGGACACAATTCGATTCGCACTCGAGCATTATCGAGGGCAGATGTCGAAGGTCGCGCGCAAGCTCGGCATCGGGCGTTCGACGCTGTATCGCAAGCTCAAGGATCTCGGAATCGAGGCCGACGAGCATGAGCTCGAGAGCCACGACGAAACGAAGGTCGCGTAGGGATATTTCAGCCACAACAGGGCATTGAAATGGCCTGCTGTGCGTTGACGCACTTGACGTTTTGACAATTTCAGCAGACCACGAAAGGGATGGCGTGGGGCCATGAACATGTCAGAAAACAGGGTTTTCCGCGTGCCAGCTTCAAAGCCTAGACCGATCCGTTCCCGCCTGATGATGGCGACGGTCGCCTCGCTCGCGCTGATGTCCGCCATGCCGGGGTTTGCCCAGCAGGCCGAGCCCGCACCTGCCGCCACTGACGTGGTGCCTGCGCCCGCCGCCGCTGAAGCCCCTGCCACCCCGGCGGCTGAAAAGGCCGAGGTTGCCAAGGTTGACGCACCAGCGCCGGTCGTCGATGTCCTGAATATTCCCGAGGCACCGATCGCCGAACTCTATATCGGCGACATCGCGGTCGAAAAGCCTGCCGTGGCTGCAACAGAGCCTGCTGAAAAGCCGGTTGAACTTGCTGCTCCTGCTCCTGCCGTTGCCGCCGCGCCTGAAGTCCCCAAGGCCGCTGAAGCGCCGGATGTGGTTCTCCAACTGCCCGAGCCGCCTGCAGTTGTCGTGACGATGGAGCCGCCGCAGGCAATGCCGGCCGTCGATCCGCCCAAGGCTGCTGCGGCACCGCCCGCCGAGGTCAAGCCGGTTGAGGCGAAAGTTGCCGAGGCCGGGCTGAAGCTTGATCTCGATGACGCGAAGCTCCGCACGTTGCTGGAGCCGGCGCGGGTCAAGTATCGCCTGAAACCGGCTGAGATCGATGGTTTTGTTGCTGCCTACACAGCACGCGAGTTCCGCCCGTTCTGGCTCGTCGGCCCGGCGGAAGCCGTGGTTCTCTCGTCCAAGGCTGATGCCCTCGCCGCGACCCTGACCAATGCTGATCGTGACGGCATGGACCCTGTTCGCCTGATCTCGGCGCTGCCGCAATCTCGCAAGGGGCCTGTTGCCGCTGCGATGCAGGCGGATGTCGATGTGCAAACCAGCCTCGCCGCCTTCCTCTATGCCCGCGATGCGCGGGGCGGTCGGCTTGAGCCGTCACGGCTTTCGGCGCTGATGACGCCGAAACTCGATATTCCGTCGCCGGCCGAGGTTCTGGAGCGTCTGTCGGGCGTCGAAGCGCGCGGTCTGGCCGCGGTTCTCGAAGGCTACCAGCCCCAGCACCCCGGCTATCAGGCGCTTCGCAAGGCGCTCGGAAAACTCCGCGAAGAGCTCGCCGCGCCGGTGCTTACCGGTTCGGTGGCCGGTGTCGAGGGTGCACCGCATCCGACAGGCACACTGCCGGCTAATTGGCTCGAAGGCGAGGCCCTGGCGCCGAATAAAGCCGATCCGCGTGTGCCGATGCTGCGCTTGCGCCTCGGGATGACGGTCTCTGCCAGCAATCTGTATGACGCGGAGCTGCAAAACGCTGTCAAGGCGTTCCAACGCGCCAATGATCTGACCGGGAATGGCAAGATCACACCGAAGACCCGCGCGGCGCTCGAAAACCCTAATGCGCCGATCACGCTGGCGGATCGCAAGCCCGACAGGCAGGCGCAGCTCAACGCCATGCTCACCAATATGGAGCGTTGGCGGTGGCTGCCATCAGATCTCGGCAAATTCCATGTCTTCGTCAATGTGCCGGATTTCCAGCTCAAGGTTGTGGCCGACAACGCCATCGTGCACCAGACCCGCGTGATCGTCGGCCGACCGGATACCCAAACGCCGATTTTCTCGGACCGTATGGAACATCTCATCGTTAACCCGTCTTGGGGTGTGCCGGCGTCGATCCTGAAAAAGGAATTCCTGCCCAAGATGGCGGCAGACCCGGATTATGCCGCCAAGCGCGGATTCCAGGTGGTGCGCAATGGCAATTCGATTTCCATCCGCCAGCCGCCGGGCGAGCGCAATGCGCTCGGGTTCATCAAATTCATCTTCCCGAATCAGCATTCGGTTTATCTGCATGATACGCCCAATCGCAGCCTGTTCTCTGCGGATTTTCGGGCTTTCAGCCATGGCTGCGTCCGCGTCGACAAGCCGTTCGCGCTGGCGGAGAAGCTGCTCTCGGTGTCAACAGGGCTTTCTGAGCAACAGCTCCGGTCGATGGTCGGGCGCGGCGAGCGGATGATCAAATTGCAGGATAAAATCCCCGTCCATCTCACCTATTTCACGGTGTTTGTGGATGAGAACGGTCAAGTTCAGCAGCGGCGCGATCTTTACGGGCACGATGCCCGCATCAAGAATGCGCTCCAGCTCTGATTGTGCGGATCGTCGGGGGATTGAGGCCTGGGTGTGGGCCTCGGAACACTGATTCACATCATGGCCTGAATGGGCCTTATGGGTTATAAAGTCGCTGTTCTTGCGGATGTCGGCATCTTTTGGCCATGATTTGGTCGCATGCAGCCGCTCTTGCGGAGAGTTCGGAAGGGGCGCCTTTTGAAGGTTGGTCGTACCACAGTGCGGGCCTTTTGTGGTCTCGGGATGCGCCGTGCGTTCCGCTTTGCTGCCGGGCTCGGCAGTGTTGCCGCCCTTAGTCTGACTTTCGCGACCGCGACGCAGGACGCCAACGCCAATGGCGAGACGCGCTCGCTGACGATGGTGCATTCCCATACCGGCGAAGCGATGACCATCACTTACAAGCGGGATGGCTCTTTCGATTCGAGCGCGCTTGAAAAACTCAACTGGTTCCTGCGCGACTGGCGCATCGACGAACCGATCACCATGGCACCGCAGCTGTTCGATGTGGTCTGGTACGTCTACCGCGAAGTCGGGGCCAGCGAGCCGATCAAGATCATGTCGGCCTATCGCTCTCCGGGAACCAATGCGATGCTGCGCCGCCGCAGTCGCGCGGTCGCCAAGGAAAGCCAGCACATGCGCGGCAACGCGATGGATGTGCATATTCCCGGTGTTTCCATGGGCAAGGTGCGCGAAATCGGCATGCGCCTGCAACGCGGTGGCGTGGGCTATTATCCTTCCGCCGGCTCGCCCTTCGTGCATCTCGATGTAGGCTCGGTGCGTTCCTGGCCGCGGATGCCGCGCGAGCAGCTCGAGCGGATCTTCCCGGATGGCAAGACCGTGCACTTACCCGCCGATGGCACACCGCTCGCCAATTATCAGGCGGCGCTTGCGGAAATCGAGGCGCGCGGCGGCTCGGCGCTCGATTATGAAACCGTGACGACCGGTGGCAAGAGCCTCTGGGCCCGCCTCTTTGGTGGCGATGAGGATGAGGATGCGGCTCAGCCTGTGACACGTGGTCGCAATACCCGCGTCGCAGCGGCTTCGCGTGGGCGCGGCGGGAGCGGACCTGTCGAGCAGGTCGCTGCTGTCTCTGCCGGGGATCATGTGAATTCCTGGGGCGTGATGTCGACGGCTCCGGTGCGGCCCGAACCGGTTGCGCCCTCTCGCCCTGTACGCTCGGAAACGGTGGTCGCGCCGTCGATCCCGGAAGTCGCGCAACCTGCCGCCGCGCCTGTTCCCGCCCCTGTGAAGGCGGAGCCTGTTCTCCAGATCGCCTCTCTGCCCGTGCCACCGATCCGCCCGCGCGGGGTGCAGATGGACAAGCTTGTCGCGGCTTCCGAACCACTGCCGCCGATTCGTCCCTCGAGCCTGACGACGCTCGTCGCGAGCCTTCCGGCGGAAGCGCCTGAGCCGGCACCCATTGCCATGATTTCTGCTGCGGCACCCAAGCCGATTTCCGGCATGCCCTTGCCGCCGTCCCGGCCGCAAGCGCCCGTTGCTGTCGCTGCGATAGCGCCGGCTCCTGTTGTAACTGAAGCGAAAACCGCTTCTGAGCCGAAAGCGGTCAATCTCCCGATGCCGCCGATGCGTCCGGCTCTGCCGGCAACGGCGCCGGCGGCTGTCGCCCATGCTGCGCTGCCGTCGATTGTTTCCCGCCCGGAAGCGCCTGCTGCGAATGCCGGCCTGACGCAGGCCTATGCGGCCGTTGCGGCACCCTTGCCGCCGAACCGACCGGCGGCGCGGCCCGTCGCAACTCCTCCGACGCCGGCTGCCGCGATTGCGCCCGCTTCGGTTGCTCCCGTCTCTGAAGCCAAACCCGCGCCGGCCCCGCCTGCGAAACGCCCGGCTGCGGTTCCGCCCAAGGCAACCAATCCAAATGTGCTACTGGCGGCGCAACCCGAAGCGCAGACCCGCCCGGCCCGCGTAACGGCGGTTTCAGAGCCGCCGGTTGAACGCGAAGTCCGAAGCGATGTTTTCGCGAGCAAATTCGGCTTTGGCGCCTCCAGCGAGAAAAGCGACCAAAGCTTTGCAGGCAGCTTCATCCGCCCGCTCGGGAATGCCTTCACCAAGATGGGTGAATAGCCCGCGCCTGATCGGCTAGGGTTGAACCCATCCGGTCAGATTTCCACGCCTCAGATTTCCAGACCTTAGATTTCCATGCCGAGGGCGCGGAGGTAGGTTTCGAGGATTTCTTCCATCTCGCGACGCTCGTTCGCGTCCTGCTTGCGCATGGAGACGATCTTGCGCAGGATTTTGGCATCAAAACCATTGCCCTTGGCTTCGGAATACACTTCCTTGATGTCATCCGCGATGGTGCGCTTTTCCTCCTCGAGGCGCTCGATGCGCTCGATGAAAGCCTTGAGCTGGCCGGCGGTCGAGGGGTTGATATCGTCCATCGTGGTATCCCGTTGGTCTGTCGCCCGTGGCAGGGCGGAATGCTGTCCGGCCTTCCGATCACCCGAACCGGGTGAAGCGTCAAGCCCGGTCGTGAGGCGAGGGCCTAATTCTTTTCTGCTGCCTTCATTTCTGTCATGCGCTTGGTGAAAGCGTCCTGCTTGGCCGCGTCGGTATCCTTCTGGTGGTGCTGCTTCCACTCTTCGTAAGGCATACCATAGACATGCTCGCGGGCGCTGGCGCGATCGAGCGTGACGCCGCGCTCTTTGGCGGCATCTTCCAGCCAGTTCGAAAGGCAATTGCGACAGAAGCCGGCGAGGTTCATCAGATCGATGTTCTGCACTTCGGGATGAGCACTCAGATGCTCGACGAGGCGGCGGAAGGCCGCCGCTTCGAGATCCTGTATCGTAGCAGGGTCGAGTTTGGTCATGGTGGGCCCTCCGGCCTGATGGAAGATGTTCACCCGATGACCGGGTGGGCGCCGTAATGGCGACTCTCGTAGAAAGTTGGGTCGGAAAGCGTCTGACGCAAGATGCCGGCGAGGCGTTTGCCCCAGTCTTCGGCAGATTTCGGGTCGGCGATGAGATCCTGCCGGATCTCGACCAGAACATGCGCCAGACCCCGCTTGAGGCAGTGGCGATCGATGGTGTCGCCTGCATACCCGCCCTGATAAGGCTCGTTCTCGCCGACGATCAGGTCTTTCTCCACACGCAAGGCCTCCAGCAGCGCCAAGTTAAGGCGCGGGTCGAAATCCCAGATCACGGTGATGTGCCAGGGGCGGGCAATGCCCTTCATCTCCGGCGTGAAACTGTGCATGGAAACAACGACGGGGTTCGGACGCACTGCGTGCATCGTATCGAGCGTCGTGGCGATGGCGTTGTCGTAAGGCACGTAAAACCGCTTGATCCGGGCATTGATCCCGGCCTCGTCAATGCGTGCATTGCCCGGCACGATGGCGCCATCGGCGATGCGCATGACGAGCGTGGGGTCATCCGTGCCGCGATTGGGGTCGATCAGCAGGCGCGAGAACCGGCTCATCACCGCCGGGGCTTCGAGTTCCGCCGCGAGCGTGCGCGTCACGGTTTCCGCGCCGATATCATAGGCGATGTGGCGCGCAAGTTGGTCCGAAGCGAGGCCGAGATCGGCAAATTCCGGCGGGATCGTCGCCTGCGCATGGTCGCAAATGAAGAGCAATCTACCTTCCGCCATTCCACCGATGATTTCAAACGCGGGCTCGGATTGCGAAGGGATGAGCGAGGGCACAGGCGGTCTCCGGTAGGGCAGGCTCCGTTGTTCGCTGATTTCGTCCCGCCTCGCAAGGGCGCAGCAGCGATGGCGCTGCCCGAGCCCTTGCTACCCACGGGAGGTTTCCTTCCTCACGCCTTTGGATAAGATGGGGGCATGTTCGCAGCCCTGAAGATGAAATCCAAGCGTCGCCTTTGTCTGGCGATTTTCGATGCCGCCGTTGAGGCCGTGCTGCCTGCGCGCTTCCTACCGCCCGCACTCCCCGCGCCACCGGAGACGGGGCAGTTGATCATTCTTGCCGCAGGCAAGGCCGCAGGATCCATGGCGCTCGCAGCTGAGACTCATTACCTCAAGACACTGAAATTCCCGCCTGAGCGCTTGAGTGGACTTTCTGTTGCGCGCCATGGCTACGGCCAGAAAATGCAGATCGTTCAGCAGATCGAATCCGGTCATCCGATCCCGGACGCTTCCAGCGTCGCGGCGTCGGAAAAGATGCTGATGCTCGCGGAAGGTGCCGGGCCAGCTGATCTCGTGGTGTTTCTTCTCTCGGGTGGCGCTTCCGCCAATCTCGTGGCACCTGCCGGGCGGATCACGCTTGAAGAAAAGCAGGCCTTCACCAGAAGCCTGCTGCGTTCTGGCGCGCCGATCGACGCGATGAATACGCTGCGTAAGCACCTGAGCCGGATCAAGGGCGGACGGTTGGCGGCGAAGGTGGCGCCGGCACGGCTCGTGACCGTGGCGCTGTCGGATGTGCCCAATGACGATCTCTCCACCATCGGTTCCGGCCCGACGGTGCCGGATGTCACGACGCTTGAAGAAGCGCGCGCAGTGCTCGGGCGCTATGCCATCACTGCGCCGGAGGCGATTGCTGCCGCGCTCAGCGATCCATCGAACGAGAGCATCAAGCCGGGTGATCCGGTGTTTGCCAACGCCAGGGCGCTGATCGCCGCGCGCCCGGCGGATGCCTTCGCGGCCGCGTGCAACGAGGCGGAGCAACTGGGTTACCGCGTCGTCAATCTCGGCAATGAGCTGGAAGGGGAAGCACGTGCGGTTGCTGCCCAGCATGCAGCGATCGCCTTGCGTGAAGCCGGGCTGGGCGAGAAAACCGCGCTGATTTCCGGCGGCGAACTCACCGTTACCATCAAGGGCGAAGGGCGCGGCGGGCCGAATCAGGAATATGCGCTGGCTCTGGCAATTGCCTTGCAGGGCGCGAGCGGGATTGTCGCTTTCGCGGCGGATACGGATGGTACAGACGGCGGGCGGGGCGAGCCCACCGATCCGGCCGGGGCCTTGATCGATTCGACGACGCTCTCGCGCGCGGCTTCGCTCGGGATTTCTCCGCAGCAGTTTCTGGATCGCAATGATTCGACCGGCTTTTTTGAAGTGCTCGGCGATCTTCATATCAGTGGTCCGACGCTGACAAACGCCAATGATCTGCGCGTGATTCTCATCGGAGATTGACCGCCAGACGCGCGAGCGCGATAGGACACTATGCAATTCACCCGCTTTCCCGTTTCTGCTCGCGTTTGCCGCCTTCTTGCGGTGCTGTCAGGGCTTTTGCTGATCAGCATTCTGCCGGCGCGCGCGGATTTGCGCGTCTGCAACGCGACATCCGGACGCGTGGGCCTCGCGATCGGCTATCTCGACGGACCGGTTTGGGTCACTGAGGGCTGGTTCAATCTCAAGCCGAACCGCTGCGATACCATTATCAAGGGCCGGCTGAGTTCACGGTATTTCTATGTGCATGCGGTCGACTATGATCGCGGCGGCGACTGGAGCGGCTCGAACATCCTGTGCACGCGCGATGTCGAATTTTCGATCCGGGGCCCGCTCGATTGCTATGCGCGCGGATTTGAACGCGCGGGCTTTATCGAGATCGATACCGGGCAGCAAGCTGACTGGACGGTGGAGCTGGGCGATGGCGGTCTCGTTTCGGGGCGCTGACGCCGGGTATTGACGAAGACAGCGCGGATCATCGCGCGACAAGAGGGGCAGGCATCATGCGGCGCAACCGACGGACGAAGCTGATTGCCACGCTTGGCCCTGCCTCCGAGGATGATGCGGTCGTTCGCCAGCTTTTCGAGGCGGGGGCCGATGTTTTCCGCATCAACATGAGCCATTCGAGCCATGCCGTGCTCAACGCCCGTGTGGCGCAGATCCGGCGGATCGAAGCGGAACTAAGCCGACCCATCGGAATTCTTGCCGATCTTCAGGGTCCCAAACTCCGCGTCGGCACCTTCGCCGCGCCGCCGGTGATGCTGGAAAAGGGGCAGAGTTTCATTCTCGATGCCGATCCGGCGCCGGGCGATGTGAAGCGCGTTCACCTGCCGCATCCGGAAATTCTCGAAGCGCTCCGGCCCGGCCATCGCGTGTTGATCGACGACGGCAAGATGCTGTTCGTCGTCACCGAGGCCAGCCCCAAGCGGGTGGTGATTCGTGTTGAGGTGGGCGGCGCCATCTCCAACAAGAAGGGCGTGAGCCTGCCGGATACCTTGCTGCCGAGTTCGGCGCTCACGGCCAAGGACCGCGCTGATCTTGTCGCTGCGCTGGATGCCGGGGTGGACTGGATCGCGCTTTCCTTCGTGCAGCGTCCCGAGGATGTCGCAGAAGTGCGCAAGATCGCACGCGGGCGAGCCTTGGTGATGTCCAAGCTCGAGAAGCCGCAGGCGATCGACCGTCTTGAGGAGATCATGGAACTTTCCGACGCGCTGATGGTGGCGCGCGGCGACCTCGGTGTCGAAATGCCGCTTGAAGTCGTCCCCGGCCTGCAAAAGCGCATCACCCGCATGGCGCGTAAACTCGGCAAGCCCGTGGTGATCGCGACGCAGATGCTCGAATCGATGATTGTCTCGCCGGTGCCGACCCGCGCCGAGGTTTCAGATGTCGCAACCGCGGTGTTCGAGGGGGCGGATGCGGTGATGCTCTCGGCGGAAAGCGCGGCGGGCAAATATCCGGTGGAAGCTGTCGAGACCATGAGCCGCATCGCCGAGGCGGTCGAGAAGGATGCGAATTATATCGTCCTGCTCGCAGGGCAGCGCACGCCGCCCGAATCAACCGGCGCGGATGCGATTGCCGCAGCAGCGCGCTCGGTGGCTGAGACGCTCGATCTCAAGGCCATCGTTGCCTGGACGGCGAGTGGCGCCACGGCGCTGCGCATCGCTCGTGAGCGGCCTTATCCGCCGATCCTGACGCTGACCACCAGCGTGCAGACGGCCCGGCGGCTGGCGTTGGTCTGGGGTGTTCATGCGGTTGTCGGCGATGACCCGAAGGATGTGGATGACATGGCACGTCTTGGTGCCCGCATCGCGCGCGAGCAGGAATTCGCGAGCCCTGGTCAGCGGGTGATTCTCGTCGCCGGTGTTCCGTTCGGGACGCCCGGCGCGACCAACATGCTCCGCATCGCGTTTGTCGGCGCCTCGGGCTAGGCCCTGCGGGAACGTTGCTCCCGGTTCAATCGGGGGCTTGTCGTCAGATCGGTTGCCCCTCGACTTCAGGGCGCATCTTCTCAAGGCTCTCCTTGAGATCGGAGAAGTGTGGGTAGATTTCCAGAACCCGATTATAAGCCTTGAACGCGCCTTTGGCGTCGCCCTGCATCTTGAGGATGCCGCCAAGGCCGGCGAGCGCATGGTAATGCCTTGGCTCGCGCGCCAGCGTCTCGCGAATGTCTCGGAAGGCGGCGTCCTGATCCTTGCGGATGAAATGGATGATGGCCCGGCGGTGGTAGGGTTCGGCCCAGCCGGGTCGCATCGCGATCAGATAATCTAGAAGGTCAATCGCGGTATCGAAATCCTGCGCCTCCATCGCCTCCTTGACGCGGGTGTAAATCAGATCGGCGGTGGCGCTGCCGGAATGCTCAAAGGCGCGTTCGATATCAGATGCCACGGATTTCGCAGCGATCGGGCTTTCCGCTTCCTTCAGTTTGTCGAAAAGCTTGTCGAGCCGTTGGCTGGACCGGTTTGGCGCTTCTGCCGTCGCGGAGGGCTTGGAGGGAGCGGGTGCCTTCTGCTGCGCAAAGACCGGAGCGCTCGCAGTAACGAGGACGATACACATCAGAGCGGGCAGGACAAAACGCTTCATGACGGGCAAGGTACGCCCTCAAGGCATTCCGTCAAGGTCGCTGCCGTCAAGGTACATGCCGTATCTGTGATCAGACGCCACGCAACAACGCGAAAAGGCGCCCGGGAGGGCGCCTTGGATTTCGCGATGAAGCACAAAACGGAAAAGGGCGATTAGCCCTGACGCGCCTTGTAGCGCTTCTGAGTCTTGTTGATGATGTAGACGCGACCACGGCGCCGAACCATCTGATTGTCGCGATGGCGCTTCATGAGCGCCTTGAGCGAATTCCTGATCTTCATCGTCTCAACTCCAACCGGGCCGGAGCCCGCTAAAAACCTGACCCGTATCCCCCGAGAGGGTTACCGTTCAGGGGAAAATGGTGGGCACGACTGGGATTGAACCAGTGACCCCTACAGTGTCAATGTAGTGCTCTCCCGCTGAGCTACGCGCCCGCCGGAGCCGTTGCCGACCCCGTAAAACGGAAGCGCTCGTATAGTCACCCGTTTGAGAAAGGGCAAGTCCCTTTTTCTGAGAACCTGACACTTTCCGGGGCAACTTCCTTTTTCAAGGAGCGAGCGCAAAGGCTGTGGTCTCAGGCGGCGAGCATCCGTTTGACCTCGTTGACGAGATCCTTGAGATGGAACGGCTTCGAGAGGACGCGGGCATCCTTCGGCGCGTTCGATTCCGGATTGAGCGCCACGGCGGCAAACCCGGTGATGAACATCACCTTGATATCCGGATCAAGTTCGGTCGCGCGGCGCGCCAGCTCGATTCCGTCCATTTCCGGCATGACAATATCGGTCAGCAGGAGTTCGAACGGCTCTTCGCGCAGGCGATGGTAGGCCGACCGGCCATTATCGAACGAGGCGACATCGTAGCCCGCGTTCTGCAACGCCCGCACCAGAAACCGGCGCATATCGTTATCGTCTTCGGCGAGGAGGATCTTGGTCATGCTGTTCTCGTCAGGCATTGCCGGGCTTTTCCGCTGATGTCTTCTGGGGCAGGGCTTGTCAGGCTTCTGGCTTGTCAGGCGCTAGGCTTGTCAGGCTTGGCCATGGGTTCCGCAATCAGCGTTAGGGATTTATGGTAAAGATCAGGTGTATATTTTTCCCTGTTCACGCTTGTCTCATGGACAGAAACCGGCAAAATCGCATGATGAGCCGTCAGGAGCGGTAAACAGGAGGCTGCATGGCGCCGACGCGCGTGCCGGAGGGGTCTGACGAGGGCATTTATGTCGTCGAGAGCCCCGATGCGATGGCCTCGCCAGTTTTTCTCAATTCGCCGCACTCGGGCGAGAGCTTCCCCTCGACCTTTCTCGCGCGGGCGCAACTCTCCCGCCAGATGATGCGCCGGGCTTCCGATCTCTACGTGGATGAGCTTTTCCTGCCTGCTGTGGCGCAGGGCCTGCCGCTGATGCGCGCACTGTTGCCGCGGAGCTTTGTCGACCTCAACCGAGAACCTTTCGAACTGGACCCGCGCCTGATCGCCGGGCCGCTCCCGGTTGATGCCAATACGCGCTCGCTCCGGGTTGCGGGCGGGCTCGGCACGGTCCCGCGCGTTATCGGCGACCAGATCGAGATCTATGCCGGAAAGCTCAGTCTGGAGGAGGCCCTGCATCGGATCGAGCACGCCTATGTGCCGTATCACCTGCGCCTTCATCGCGAGCTGGCGCAGCGCCATGCCCGACATGGGCATGTCGTGCTGATCGATTTGCACTCGATGCCGTCGCAATCCGGTCCGCGTCCGAACCGAACGATGCCGGATCTCATTCTAGGGGATCGGTTCGGGGCGAGTTGTGATCCGGCATTGATCCACCGTGTCGAATCACGCGCGCGCGATCTGGGCTTTCGGGTCGAGCGGAACCAGCCCTACGCCGGGGGGTATATTACCGAGCATTATGGCCGCCCGACACTCGGCTGGCATGCGCTGCAAATTGAAATCAACCGCGCGCTTTACATGGATGAGGTGAAACTCGAGCCGCATGTGGGCTTTTCAGCGGTTTCCGAGGCGTTGACGACGCTCGTCGTTAGCCTTTCTCAGGAGAAGCTATTCGATATGCGCACAAGAGCCTTGCATTTTTCACAGAAGGCTGCTGAATAGGGCCAATCGCGAACGGTGCTGGCCAACGTCGCGGTCAACAAGAACGGCGATAATCCTGCGAAAAGAACGGGGTAGCTGCAAAAAAGGAGCCGAGACTCAAGTTTTGGCCAAAAAAAAGGCCGCACGAAGCGGCCTTGAAAGTCTAGGGAGGAAACGCCCAAGGAGGGCATGTCGCGAGGGCGAACCGTCGCGACACCCTGAATATATATTGCGCTGCACAAATAGCAAGGCCTGTCTTTCCGGATGGGCCTTTTTTCGTGAGAATTTTCGGAATTTTTCCTCACAGGGTGAAGGGAATGAAAACGCTTCGCGTGTGATGTGCTTTTCCAGTGCGGCGCCTTGTCGCCGCGCGAGGGCTGGTCCATACGAGAACGTCTATCTGTTTTTCCTGTTGATTTAAGCCGAGGCCCCATGCGTCCTGTCGATCTTGCCGCCTTTATCGAACGCCTTGCGCAGGTTTCCGGAGAGGCCATTCTGCCGTTCTTCCGGACTCAGCTCAGCATCGTCGACAAGGGGGACGGGCGGTTCGATCCGGTCACCGAGGCGGATCGTGCGGCGGAAACGGTGATCCGTCGGCATATCCGGCAGGCCTTCCCGACGCATGGCGTTCTGGGAGAGGAATTCGAAACCGAGCAGCCCGACGCGGAATACCTCTGGGTGATTGACCCGATCGATGGCACGCGCGCTTTCATTTGCGGTCTGCCCGTCTGGGGTACGCTGATCGGTCTGATGCAGGGCGGCAACCCGGTGATGGGCGTCATGCATCAGCCCTACACGGGCGAACTCTTTTTCGGTGATGGCGGTCAGGCCAAGATGAAAGGTCCGCGTGGCGCGCGCGAGATGCACGCCAGCCGCTGCGAAAACCTCTCGGATGCCCACCTGATGACGACTGATCCGCGCCTTTTTAAAGGTGATGAAGCGGCCGGCTATGCCCGTGTGGAGAGCGAGGTGCGTCTCGCCCGCTACGGCACCGATTGCTACGCCTATGCGATGTTGGCTTCAGGGCAGGTCGATCTTGTGATCGAAAGCGGGCTCAAGCCCTATGATATCGTAGCGCTGATCCCGATCATCGAGGGGGCTGGCGGCATCATCACGACATGGGACGGCAAGAGTGCCAAGGATGGCGGTCGTGTCGTCGCGGCGGCGACGCCGGCGCTGCACAAGGCTGCACTCGACAAGCTCAACGGCTGAGGTTCAGGCCTCGGGCATTGGCGTTGCGGCTTCGGGACTGGCGTCTGCCTCCTCCGAGGGAGCGGTCTGAGGCTCGCCTAGTCGCATGAAAGCATCGAAAGCAGCCCAGAATTCGGCCTGGATCGCATCCGTTTCCATCAGGATTTCATGGCGAGCGCCGCGCAAGGTAATGCCGCTGGCGCTGCGCATGCGATAGGCGAGCGCAGCGGAAGCTTCCGCGTCGACGACCGTGTCGCTGCCGGCAATCGCCATCAGGATGGGTGTGCAATTTTCGCGACCGAAATCCGCGTCCCCGAAGCTCGCCATGGCATCAAAGGCCGCATCCACCCAGCCGATTGTTGGGTCACCGATGCCGATTTCCGGCGCTTTCCGGATCCAGGCGGCACAGGTCTCGAAACGCTGCGCGTCGCTGGTCAGAGGGTTGCCCGCAAAGCCTTTTTCAAAGATCGATTTCGGTCCGCCTTTGGGGATGTAAAGCCCCGAAAGGCCGATGCTGGAAAGCGTTCGTGCCAGAACGCGGGCGCCGGTTTTGTTGCGCAAACCCGCGATGCCGACGAGTGGCGAGGTCATCACGGCCCGTTTGAAATCATCGCGACCGCGCGCCAGCGCCAGCAGGGCAATGGCCCCGCCGGTTGAATGCGCGAGGAGGCCGTAGGGTTCGGGCATGTTGCGTTTGCGCGCCTCGGCGATCAGGACATCGAGATCAAGGAGGTAGTCGTCAAAATCCTCGACGTGACCCTTGCGCGGGTTGCTCAGTTGTCGTTCCGAGCCGCCCTGACCGCGCCAATCGACCGAGGCGATGGCAAAGTGTCGCGCGAGCAGATTTTCGAAAACCTCGGCGTACTTCTCGATGAACTCGGTGCGCCCTTGCAGCAAGAACACGGTGCCGAGCGCCTGGGCTTCCGGGTGGAGGAAAACCGCACGCAACCTGATCCCGTCCGCCGCCTCGATCACTGCAACCTCGGCGTTCGCCGGGAAGGTGAGGCCGTCGGGCGGCGGGACGAGATGATCAAGCATCGGTAGGCTACCTGCGAGAGGAGATAGCCTCTTAATTCGCAGGAGAAAGCGTGATCGGCAAGGGTGCGCTGGCGGTTTGATCGGGACAGGCGCTGTGTGCGGCCTGTTCAGCGCCGGCCGGTCCTGCGGGATCGAGCACCCGCATGCCGATCAGGGCGTGGCTGCGGGCATCGAACACGAGGCGGAGGACGGCACCCTCGCGGGTCTTCACTTCACCAACCAGTGTATTGCCCTTGCGCTGAAAGCCCGAGAGTTCGGAAGGGTTTGAGGCGGATTTGCCGTCCTTTGAGACGCCGGGAATATTCAGGCGCGCAGTTGCCAGCGTCGCCTTATCCTGCGCCAGAGGCGCATAGGTGCCGCAGAGGCTGGCGAGCGCAAAACCGAGGCCAGCCACCATCGTCCGAAGCGCCGCGCGCTTCAGAGAAAAAGATCGGATTTCTCCTGACCTTGCGGTGGAGTTTCCGGAGATGACATGGCGGTTGGGCATCACGAGTTCCGGGCGGGGGGCGGTCAATTCCGCCCCAGCCTGTGACCCGTTTAACCCGGCGACACTGAACCGAACCGGTTTGGCCCGTTCATCTCGCGTTCACTGAAATCACAACCCGAAGAATCTTCAAAACAGGGGCTTGAAAGGGTAAAAGCGGGCTCCCACCTCATGAACTGTGCAGGCCATGAAGGCTGCACGAGACCCGATCCGGCCCGATGTGGCGGATCTCAAATGCGTATTGCTCAAGGAGAATATGCCATGCGTCACTATGACCTCGCTCCCCTTTATCGCTCAACCGTGGGTTTTGACCGCCTCTTCTCGCTGATGGATCAGCTGGGCGGTTTTGATCAGCCTGCCGCGAGCTATCCGCCCTACAATATCGAAAAGCTCGGCGAGAACGAATATCGCATCAGCCTTGCGGTTGCCGGTTTCACCGAGGCGGATCTCTCGATCCAGTCCGAGGCCAATGCCCTCGTAATCCGTGGCGAGAAAACCGCTGATGGTGAAAAGTCGGCCGGTGAAGTGCTCTTTCAGGGCATCGCTGCCCGGCAGTTCGAGCGTCGCTTCCAGCTCGCGGATTACGTGACGGTTGCCGGCGCGCGCCTCGCCAACGGGTTGCTGCATGTCGATCTCGTGCGGGAAGTGCCGGAAGCCAAGAAGCCGCGGGTGATCCCGATCGGCACAGGCGACAAGCCGGCCTTCAAGACCGTCGAGCAGATCGCGGCCTGACCCCCTGGCCCAAGCGCTTTTCGAGACCCGGATAACGAAGAAGGGGCATCGCAAGATGCCCCTTTTGATGTGTCCTGATGTCGCCGGAAATCTTATTCCAGTGGCGCGACCGGCACCGAGGGTGTCGATGGTCCAGAATTCAGCGGTGCCCATTGCGAGGGATCACGCGCGGGGGCAACCGGTGCAGGGCGTTGCGCGCTCACCGAGGGGGTCAGAGTGGCGGCGCCGGCTGCGGGGCGACGCGGCGGCAGCGGGATTTCCGCAACCCGGGTTTCCGGCTTTGGTGCCTTGACCTGGTCGCGCTTGCGGGCATCCGGCCCATTGAGCGGGCGGCTCGGATCACTTTCGCGTGCGAAGCGCTCGAGGATCTCGCCGTCATAGGCATCGACCACCAGCCGTACTGGCGTATTGCGCGGTGAAATAGCATCGACGATCACGACATCAGCACGCCGCGAGACGACACCGACCGGGCGATAACCCTGCTGGGCGAGATCATCCATGATCTCGGACGTGTCGAGGGTTTCCGGCTGGCGCGGCATGGGGGCGGGGATTTCAATACGTCCCGCGTAATAGCCGCCATAGAGAAACGGACGCGGATAAAACTGGGCGCTGGCGCTGCCGGTCATCGCAGCCATCAGGCCGATTCCCGCAGCAAGCGCGGTCAGAGTGACCTTCTTCATTCCGGAGCCTCCAGCTCAAGGATGCGCAATTGAGCGCACCCCAATTGAAAGCGCATTATGCCTAACGCGCCTTTAAGAACTGGAGATTGAGCCTCTCTTTAGGGCAAAATCATGATGATTTTGGCCCGGAATTCTTACTTTTTGCTCATGAAGCCTTTTGCGAGCGCGATCAACGCATCGACATCCTCGGCCTTGGTGACAAAGGAGGTCACTAGCCGAAGGACAACTTCATCGGGCTTCGCCTGATTGTCGGGGGGCAGCGAAAGCTCGGTCCAGTCGATACATTTGACGCCGTTCGCGGCGAGGTGGTCCCAGAGCGCCTGAGAGACAATCGGGAACACCTGATTGATCTGTTGGTCCCAGCCCAGACGAATGCCCGGAATCGCCTTGAGACCGTTCGCGAGCCGGATCGCCATGGCATTGGCGTGGGTTGCAAGCTCGCGCCAGTGGTCGGCCTCGAAAAACGCCTCGAACTGTGCGGAAATCAGCCGTTGTTTCGAAAGGGTCTGGCCCGCGCGCTTGCGCTTGAAGCGGAAATCCTCCGCGAGCGCGGGATCGAAGAAGATTACGGCTTCAGCCATCAGACAACCGTTTTTGGTGCCGCCGAGCGAGAGCACGTCGATGCCCGCCTTCCACGTCATCTCGGCCGGCGTGCAGCCGAGCGTCACCAGCGCGTTGGAGAAGCGCGCGCCATCCATATGCACCCGGAGGCCGTGCTGTTTTGCCTTTGCCGTCAGGGCAGCGATTTCAGGCACGGAATAGATCAGGCCGAACTCGGTGCCCTGCGCAATCGAGAGGCCCTTCAAGGGCGGCCGGCGCGTGCCGCCGGGTTCGTTGGCGATATGCGCGTCGATGATCTCCGGCGTGATCTTGCCGCCGACGCCGGGAAGGCCGACGATTTTCGCGCCGCCCATATAGAATTCTGGCGCGCCGCATTCGTCGTCGATGACATGGCTTTCGCGGTGGGTCAGCAGCGTGCCCCAAGGCGGGCAGATCGCGGCGGCGCAAAGAGCATTCGCCGCCGTGCCGGTCGCAACCATGAAAACCGTGACCTCGCGCTCGAAAAACGCATTGAGCTGGGCCTCGACGCGCGCCGTCCAGGCATCGGCGCCGTAAGAGCCGGCGGTGCCTTCGTTGGCGGCAGCCATCGCCGCCAGAATCCGGGGGCTTGCGCCAACGACATTGTCGGAGATGAAGTTCATATCGGTTCCGGAAAATGCGTGTGAAGAGGGAGAGTTGCCGCATCAAGACCGATTTGCCGACCTCATGCAAGCGATACAGTAGCGCTGTGATGGCCACCGCGATCGAAGCGTGCAATGTGGAAAACGCATCACGCCGATGCAATCTTTCGGCGCTTTGGGCTCTCCAGCAATTAAATTGCGCAAAATCAGGTGCTTTCAGCAACAAAAGGGATAAAATTCTTTTAAGCAGCTCTTGTGTCTCCGGGGCATTTCTGTTTATGTGCCTCCCCGATAGGACAGTGTTGCTGACCTACTCGACAGACCCGTTTTCTGATCCCTGTTTCGACGTTGTCGAAGCCGGTTTCGGAAGCCGGGCTTGACGTGCCTGAAGTCCAGTCGTTGCCGCGAGAACGCGGGCAACAATCCAGTTATTCCAGCTTGTTGAGGAGCGGAAGATGACCACGAGAGAGACGAAGTTTGAGGCTGTCACGCAACGCCCGGCGGCGAAGCGTACCGCCACCAAACGCGCCGCTCGTGCGGGCTCGCGTGAACCACACGAAATGCGCGACCCCGGCTTCCCGGCGGCTGAAGGCCTCTACAACCCGGCCAACGAGAAGGACTCGTGCGGCGTCGGCTTTGTGGCGGATATCAAGAACCGCAAGACCCACACTATCATCGAGCATGGCCTGAAGATTCTCGAGAATCTCGACCACCGCGGTGCTGTCGGTGCAGACCCCAAGGCGGGCGACGGCTGCGGCATGCTGGTGCAGATCCCGCATCGTTTCTTTGCCGAGGAATGCGCGAAGCTTGGCTTCACGCTGCCGGCGCCAGGGCACTATGCGGTCGGCCAGTACTTCCTGCCGCGTGACGCCGAGGCGCGCGCGAAGGTCGAGGATATCATCGAGCAGACCATCGTTGCTGAAGGGCAGACGGTGCTGGGCTGGCGCGACGTGCCGGTTGATCCATCTGATCTGGGTGAAAGCGTCAAGCCGACCGAGCCGTTCCACCGGCAGGTGTTCATCGGCCGCGCGGCGGAGATCACCGATGAGGAGACCTTCGAGCGTCGCCTTTTCATCCTCCGCAAGGTCGTATCGCATACGCTTTATCTCGCGCAGGATCGCGCGAAGGCAGCGTATTATCCGGTTTCGGTCTCGTGCCGCACGGTGACCTACAAGGGCATGCTGCTCGCGACCCAGCTCGGCGGGTATTTCAAGGATCTCACCGATCCCAGGTTTGAAAGCGCGCTGGCGCTCGTTCATCAGCGCTTTTCGACGAACACCTTCCCGACCTGGCAGCTCGCGCATCCCTACCGGATGGTCGCGCATAACGGCGAGATCAACACCCTGCGCGGCAACGTCAACTGGATGGCCGCGCGGCAGGCCTCGGTCGATTCCGAAGCCTATGGCATAGAGATCGGCAAGCTCTGGCCGATTTCCTATGAGGGTCAGTCGGATACGGCCTGCTTTGACAACGCGCTCGAGTTCCTCGTGCGGGGCGGCTATTCGCTCGCCCATGCCGTCATGATGCTGGTGCCGGAAGCCTGGGCCGGCAACCCGCTAATGGATGAGGAGCGCCGTGCGTTCTACGAATACCATGCGGCGCTGATGGAGCCGTGGGATGGTCCGGCGGCGATCGCCTTCACCGATGGTCGTCAGATCGGCGGTACGCTCGACCGTAATGGTCTGCGTCCGGCGCGCTATTACGTCACCAAGGACGACCTCGTCGTCATGGCGTCTGAAATGGGCGTTCTGCCGTTCCCGGAGAGCGAGATCGTCACCAAGTGGCGCCTCCAGCCGGGCAAGATGCTCTTGATCGACCTCGAAGAGGGGCGCATCGTCTCGGATGAGGAAGTCAAGGCGGGTCTTGCCAAGGCAAACCCCTACAAGGAATGGCTCGACCGCTCGCAGATCGTGCTGGAAGATCTCCGGCCAGTGGAACCGCGCGCCTCGCGCACCGATGTCAGCCTTCTCGATAAGCAGAAGGCCTTCGGTTACACGCAGGAAGACACCAAGCTCCTGATGGCACCGATGGCAGTGACGGGTCAGGAAGCCGTTGGTTCGATGGGGACGGATACGCCGCCTTCCGTGCTCTCGGACAAGTCGAAGCTGCTCTACACCTACTTCAAGCAGAACTTCGCGCAGGTGACGAATCCGCCGATCGATCCGATCCGCGAGGAACTCGTCATGAGCCTCGTCTCATTCATCGGGCCGCGGCCGAACCTGTTCGATCTCGAAGGCAACGCACGCCGCAAGCGGCTTGAGGTGCGTCAGCCGATCCTGACCAATGAGGATCTCGAAAAGATCCGCTGCATCGGCCATTTCGAGGACCACTTCGATACCAAGACGCTGGATATCACCTATCCCTCGCAGCAGGGTGCCAAGGGGCTCGATGCTGCAGTGAAGCTACTCTGCGACCGTGCGGAAGCGGCGGTGCATGGCGGCTACAACATCATCATCCTGTCTGACCGCATGGTAGGGCCGGATCGCATCCCTGTGCCGGCGTTGCTCGCGGTGGCCTCGGTGCATCACCACCTGATCCGCAAGGGTTTGCGCACCTCGGTCGGTCTCGTGATTGAGACGGGCGAAGCGCGCGAAATCCACCACTTCGCCTGCCTTGCCGGCTATGGCGCGGAAGCGATCAACCCGTATCTCGCTTTCGAAACCCTTGTCGCCATGAAGAACGACATGGAATTCCCCGAGGAAGTGGACGAGTACGAGATCGTCAAGCGCTTCATCAAGGCGGTGGACAAGGGGCTGCTGAAGGTCATGTCCAAGATGGGCATCTCGACCTACCAGTCCTATTGCGGCGCGCAGATTTTCGACGCCGTGGGTCTCTCCAGCGCGCTGGTGAAGCGCTTCTTCACCGGCACTGCGACGACGATCGAGGGTGTCGATCTGCCGGAAATTGCCGAGGAAACCGTGCGCCGCCATCGCGAGGCGTTCGGCAAGTCGCCGGTGTTGAGGAAGTTTCTGGACGTGGGTGGCGAGTATAACTTCCGCCAGCGCGGCGAGGACCATATCTGGTCGTCCGATGCCGTCGCGGAGTTGCAGCACGCCGTGCGCCTCAACGTGAAGGATAAGTTCGCCTCCTATTCGAAGCGGATTGACGAGCAGGAGAACAAGTTCTCGACCCTGCGCGGGTTGTTCCGCATCAAGAAGGCTGAGGAAATCGGCCAGAAGCCTGTCGCGCTCGATTCCGTCGAGCCGGCCAGCGAGATCGTCAAGCGCTTTGCCACAGGTGCCATGTCCTTCGGCTCGATCAGCCGTGAGGCGCACGAAACCATGGCGCGTGCGATGAACGCGATTGGCGGCAAGTCGAACACTGGTGAAGGTGGTGAGGAGCCGGCGCGTTTCGAGCCGTTGGCCGATGGCTCACGCAATCCGCGCCGTTCTGCGATCAAGCAGGTCGCTTCGGGCCGCTTTGGCGTGACGACGGAGTATCTCGTCAATGCCGATCAGATGCAGATCAAGGTCGCGCAGGGTGCAAAGCCCGGCGAAGGCGGTCAGCTGCCCGGCCATAAGGTCGATGCGACGATCGCAAAGGTCCGCCACTCGACGCCGGGTGTCGGCCTTATCTCGCCGCCGCCGCACCATGATATCTACTCCATTGAGGATCTGGCGCAGCTGATCTTCGATCTGAAGAACGTCAATCCGAAGGCGGATGTCTCGGTCAAGCTCGTCTCGGAAGTTGGCGTCGGCACGGTTGCCGCCGGTGTCGCCAAGGCGCGTGCCGATCACATCACGATCTCGGGCTATGAGGGTGGCACGGGCGCTTCCCCGCTGACCTCGCTCAAGCACGCGGGGTCGCCGTGGGAGATGGGTCTTGCGGAAACGCAGCAGGTTCTGGTGAAGAACCGCCTGCGCGGTCGTGTGGCGCTTCAAGTCGATGGCGGTTTGCGCACGGGTCGTGACGTTGTGATCGGGGCGCTGCTCGGCGCTGACGAGTTTGGCTTCTCGACCGCGCCGCTGATCGCGGCCGGCTGCATCATGATGCGCAAGTGTCATCTCAACACCTGCCCGGTCGGCGTCGCGACGCAGGACCCGGTGCTGCGGAAGCGTTTCAAGGGCGCGCCGGAGCATGTCATCAACTTCTTCTTCTTCGTCGCAGAAGAAGTGCGGGCGATGATGGCCGAAATGGGCTTCACCAAACTCGATGACCTCATCGGTCGCGCTGATCTGCTCGATACCCGCGAAGGCATCCAGCATTGGAAGGCGAAGGGCGTCGATTTCGCCAAGATCTTTGCCCAGCCGGATATGCCGGCTTCGGTGTCGCGCAAGCACAACGAAAGCCAGAAGCACCCGATCGACACCGTGCTCGATCTCAAGCTGATCGCAGAAGCGAAGGCGGCGCTGGACAGCAGCACGCCGGTGAAGATCGTGAGCGGCATCCGCAGCGTCGACCGTTCGACTGGTGCCATGCTCTCGGGCGAGATCGCCCGCAAGTATGGTCATGCCGGTCTGCCGGATGGCACCATCGACATCACGCTGACCGGAACGGCGGGCCAGAGCTTCGGCGCCTGGGTGGCGGCGGGCGTGACGCTGAACCTCATCGGTGAAGCGAATGATTATGTCGGCAAGGGCCTCTCGGGCGGTCGTCTGATCATCCGCCCGGCGGATGATGCGGCGATCGTGCCAGAGAAGTCGATCATCGTCGGCAATACGGTGCTCTATGGCGCGATTGCGGGCGAATGCTACTTCCGCGGTGTTGCGGGTGAGCGCTTCGCCGTGCGCAACTCGGGCGCCATCGCGGTGGTCGAGGGTACGGGCGATCACGGTTGCGAATACATGACCGGCGGTGTCGTCGTGGTGATCGGCGAGACCGGGCGTAACTTCGCGGCGGGCATGTCGGGCGGCGTGGCCTATGTTCTTGATGAGGACAAGAGTTTCCGCTCTCGCTGCAACCTTTCGATGGTCGACCTTGAACCGGTCGAGGAAGAAGAGTTGCTGCTTGAACGCGATTATCACCATGGTGGCGATCTTGAGTTCAAGGGTCGCATCGACATCATGGGCGACATGTCGCGCCATGACGAGGAGCGCCTGCACCAGCTCATCGCGAACCATGCGCGCTATACGGGCTCGACCCGCGCGAAACACATTCTCGATCATTGGGCGGAGTTCCGCACCAAGTTCGTGAAGGTGATGCCGGTGGAATATCGCCGCGCCATTCGCGAGATGGAAAAGGCCCGTTCGCTTCAGGCGGCGGAGTAAGGGACGAAGCATTTTCGAGCGAAGTGGATTCCGGTTCGCATGAAGAAAATGCTTCTGGAAAGAGATAACGAGGCCGCGAAACATCGCGCCCTCTTCACCCTTCCACGGATTTAAGGTTATACGGGCCGAAGAGCGCAGGACGCTCCGCCGGCCGAGATCGGGGTTGTGCCATGGGCAAGGTTACAGGTTTTCTTGAGATCGACCGGCGTGAGTCGAAGTATCAACCGGCGTCGGATCGTATCCGGCATTTCCGCGAATTCACGCTGCCGATGGCGGATACGGATGTCAAAGAGCAGGCAGCGCGCTGCATGGATTGTGGCATTCCCTACTGCCACGGTCCGAACGGTTGCCCGGTGCATAACCAGATTCCGGACTGGAACGACCTCGTCTATCAGGACGACTGGCAGCTTGCGCTCGACAACCTGCATTCGACCAACAATTTTCCGGAGTTCACGGGTCGTATCTGCCCCGCGCCCTGCGAGGAAGCCTGCACGCTGAACCTCGAGAATATGCCGGTGACGATCAAGACGATCGAGCAGGCGATTGCCGATCACGGCTGGAAGAACGGCTGGATCAAGCCGGAAGCGCCAGAAAAGATGACCGGCAAGCGCGTTGCGGTAATCGGGTCCGGCCCGGCGGGCATGGCGGCCGCACAACAGCTCGCGCGCGTTGGCCACGAGGTGCATGTGTTCGAGCGTGAGCCGCGCGCGGGCGGGCTGCTCCGCTACGGCATCCCCGACTTCAAGATGGAAAAGCACCACATCGACCGCCGTATCGGTCAGATGACGGCGGAGGGCGTAACCTTCCATTACGGCGTCGAGATCGGCAAGACCAAGCCGCTGTCCGATCTTCAGCGCGATTTCGATGCCGTGCTGATGACCGGTGGCGCCGAGGCGCCGCGGGATCCGACCCTGCCGGGGCAGGACCTTGACGGTGTGTATTTCGCGATGCCCTATCTCGTGCAGTCGAACCGCCGCGTGAATGGCGAGCCGGAAGCCGAGCACCCGATTCTTGCCGCTCGCAAGGATGTTGTCGTGATCGGCGGCGGCGATACCGCGTCGGATTGCGTCGGTACGGCGTTCCGTCAGGGTGCACTGGCTGTTACGCAGCTCGATATCCGCCCGCGCCCGCCGGAACTCGAAGACAAGCTGATCATCTGGCCCTATTGGCCGACGAAGTTCCGCACCTCATCGAGCCAGGCCGAAGGCGCGGAGCGCGAGTTTCAGGCGGCAACGCTGGGTATCGTTGGTAACAACGGCCGTGTGACAGGCGTGCAATGCGCGCGCGTCGATGAGAAGCGCCAGCCAATTGCCGGCACCGAGTTCATCATCAAGGCGGATCTCGTGTTCCTCGCCATCGGCTTTGCGGGGCCACTCAAGGCCGGCATGCTCGAGCAATCCGGTGTGGCGCTCGACAAGCGCGGTAATGTGGTTGCGAACGAGAACGATTTTCGCACCAATCAGGACAAGGTTTTCGTTGCAGGTGACATGCGTCGCGGTCAGAGCCTCGTGGTCTGGGCGATCCGAGAGGGGCGTCAGGCGGCGCGCTCGATCGACGAATTCCTGATGGGATCGACGACGCTTCCGCGTTGATCGAGAAGCGCGAGCCACAAAAGGCCTGGCGATGAGCCCGGCTTTTTTGTTTTAGCCTTCTTTTTTGGCTTCAAGGCCTTGGATGCTCCTTGCGCACCCGCTCCGTGCTGGCCGGGAAGCGATTGAGCTTGCCCTCGGGACGGATCGGGCGGCGCACCAGTTCACCACCGCAATTGGGGCATGTGCCGCCGAAAACATCATCCGCGCAATCGAGGCAGAACGTGCATTCGAACGAGCAGATATAGGCTTCCTGCGAGCTGGCGGGCAGATCCTTGTCGCAGCATTCGCAATTGGGGCGCAGGGCAAGCATGGGGCGATCCCTTCCGTAATTTCAAGTCAGGTGAAATAAACTCAATTCTAGTCGGGTGGGCAGGACGCTGTCGGTGCAGTATCCAGAAGGATATTCACCGCCAAAGGAGCCAGGCTATGCCCTTCGTTCGCATTGACATGATGAATCATATGCCAAAATCTCTGCAAAAAGAGATCGCAGATGCCGTTCATTCTGCACTCGTTGTCACTGTCGGTATCCCGCCCGATGATCGCTTCCAGATCGTCACGACACATACCGACAATCTTATCTACGATCCCGGCTATCTTGGTATCGTCCGCACAGACAACATTGTGATGATTGAAATTCATCTCTCTGTGGGGCGGACGTTGGAAGTCAAGAAAGCCCTGTTCGCGGGGATCAAGGATCGGCTTGTCGATCTCGACCTTCGGGGAGAGGATGTGATGATCCATCTCATCGAGACGGAGCCCGTCAACTGGTCCTTCGGCAACGGCATTGCGCAATATGCGGAGCGCATGCCGGTGCATCTCGCGGCTCAGTAGGAATGACACGGGCGGCGGCTTGTCCGCCCGCATCTCCTGTTGCAAGACCTCAGGCAGTCAAGACCTCATGCCGCCTTGGGCTTGATGAGGTTGCGGTTGATGAGGCACTCGGCGATCTGGATCGCGTTCAGCGCCGCGCCCTTGCGCAGGTTGTCCGAGACGCACCAGAAATTGAGGCCGTTCTCGACCGTGGCGTCCTCGCGGATGCGCGAGATATAGGTCGCATCTTCGCCCGCCGCTTCGTGCGGGGTCATGTAACCGCCATTCTCGTGCTTGTCGATCACGAGGATGCCCGGCGCGGCGCGCAGCAACTCGCGTGCTTCATCCGCTGTGACAGGCTTCTCGAACTCGACGTTGACGGCTTCGGAATGGCCGATGAACACCGGCACACGCACGCAGGTCGCGGTGAGGAGGATCTTGGGGTCGAGAATCTTCTTGGTCTCGGCCATCATCTTCCACTCTTCCTTCGTGTAGCCATCCTCCATGAAGACATCGATATGGGGGATGACGTTGAAGGCGATGCGCTTGGTGAACTTCTTCGTTGTCACGTCACGCGCCGAGAAGATCGCGCGAGACTGCTCGAACAGCTCGTCCATGCCGTCCTTGCCAGCACCGGAGACCGACTGATAGGTCGAGACGACGACGCGCTTGATGCCAAAATGATCATGCAAAGGCTTGAGCGCGACGACGAGCTGCGCGGTCGAGCAGTTCGGGTTGGCGATGATGTTCTTCTTGGTGAAGCCGCGCACGGCCTCGGCGTTCACTTCCGGCACGATCAGCGGCACATCCTGATCATAGCGCCAGGCGGAGGAGTTATCGATCACGACGCAACCCTGCGCGCCGATCTTGGGCGACCAGAGCTTCGAAGTTTCGCCACCGGCGGACATCAGGCAGATGTCGGTGTCGGAGAAATCATAATGGTCGAGCACCTTCACCTTCAGCGTCTTGTCGCCGAAGGAGACTTCCTGCCCCACAGAGCGCTGCGACGCCAGCGCAACGACCTCACTCACCGGGAACGCGCGTTCCGCGAGGATATTCAGCATTTCCCGGCCCACATTGCCCGTGGCGCCCGCGATCGCGACCTTGTAGCCCATCATCAAATTCCTGTTCTGATCATTCGTTCTCCCCCGGACATCGATCCGGCCTCGTGCCGGATTTTGCCCTTTCCCCCGCCGGGGGAGGGCCCGAGATCGAGGATAAGCGTCAGCGCGTGATGCCGCCTTTGGCGGTCACGGTTTTCGTCGTCGGTTTTTTAGTAGTCCGGATCGACATGGAACGCTTTCCTCGGCTGGAGTGCCGATGTGTTTTCTCAAAACACAAATTCACTAACAAAGTCAATTCAGGCTTTTGTCGGACCAGCCCGACTTTTCGTGCAGAAACCAAGCATTTACCCTGTCGGCAAGTCGTCGGCGGCCGGTAACCGGTTTGAACCCTTCCTCGCCCAGGGTGCTCCTCGGGAATGACGGGAAACACGCGGAGAGAACTCCGCCGGGTGGGTTCGACCATGCAGTCGACGACAGAAGGGCGGGTCGGACTTGTCGGAGAGATCTCCGGCTTTGTCGTGGCCGAAGACCAGAGCCTTCAGGCGCGACTGGAACGCACCCTCGTGCAGCATCAGGAAAAGGCTGCGGCGAAGGCCGCGCGCGTCACGACGCTGACGCGTGAGAAGGCCGCCGAGTTCCGCCAGAACCTTGAGGCCTTGCGGGCAGCTATGCCGAAGCTCGAAACACCTGCCGAGGTCGAGGTGGTCGCCGGAGATGATCCCGGTGTTCCGGGCCCCGTGCGCCGTCGCAAGAAGCGGTTTGCCGGGCTTCTCGTATTTTTCTGGTTCGCCAAAGCGTTTTTCATGCAGGTTGAGGACGGCGTGAAGCGCCTCAACCGCAAACGTCTGGGGACGGCCATTCTGGTCGCCCTGAGCCTCTTTGCTGTCGGCACGACCTTGCTTCTCCCGGATTTTGACGATGCGCCCGCTGCGGCCGAAACGCCGGCAGTTTCGCTCCAGCTTGCTGTTCTCGAGGCTCCGCCTGCGGCATCCGAGATGCCGGCTCAACCTGCTGAACCGGCCAAGCCCGTCGAAAGCTGGGTGCCGGTGAAACGCCCGATCAGCGTTTACAATCTTGAAGCGCCGGAAATCGAGGCGGCGAACCTCGTCTTTAAAGTGGCCATGCGCGGCAAGACGGCGCGTCAAGACACGATGACCTGGACGCCGCGCGGCGACCGCAAGAACGCGCTCCGCCCGCAGGTGCATCTCGTCATCGAGCGTTACGAAGCCTATGCCCCGTCAGCCCGGCCGCTGTATTCGGAATTTGCGGTCCGCGCGGCGGATCAGGGCGCCTCGATTGATCGCATGAATTCTCCGGATCAGGTTCCGAGTAAATTTGGCCCTCTTGACGTTGCCGAAGCGGTCCTCTCGACAGATCAGGGTGCCTTGCAATGTCTGCTGTTCCGCCGCGCCGAAACGATGGGGCTGGTATTTGCGGGTTGGTATTGCGGCACAGGTCAACATCCGGCGGATCGCGTCAGCCTGACGTGTTTTCTCGATCGGCTTGATCTTGTCAGCGCGGGGCAAGACGTTGAACTCAAGCGCTATTTCGCCAATGCCGAGCGCAACCGCCGCTCCTGCGCCGGAGCGCGGCAATCCGGCCGTCGGCTGACCTGGCTCGACCATGAAGCGCCGATGCCCGCGCTCAAACTCTCCGCCAAGACGCGCTAACCTGTTCTTTGGGGGCAACAAATCCGGGTTTCGTACGATTTCCCGGCCGACCCGCCCTATGCTTACGCCTCATTAAGCACTTTTGTGGCATGGTTAACGCTGTTCAACCGTTGGAGATTCCCATGCGTGCCATTGCTCTTGCCGCTCTTTGTGGCCTTACGTTTTCCGCTGTGGCCAGTGTTCAGGCACAGGATCGTCCGCTGGTGATCGACGTGAAGCCGCGCTCCTGGCTTGATGCCGGCAAGACGGTGCAGGTCGGTTCGATGCAGAATTACATGTATGACACGCAAGGCCTTGGCGATTCATCGCGTTTTGGCAGCCGCTCCTCAGGTGCCCTGCCGGATCGCTTCTCTTCGGGGCGTGGCGCTTTCGTGTTCGAGATGCCGCGCTTTACGCTCGGGGAATGATGGCATCCGCTGCCGGGGCCCAGCCTCGGCGTCTCCCGTGACCTCAACAAAAAGGGCGCCTTTTGGCGCCCTTCGTGTTTCTGGCCGTTGAGCCGGAATCAGGCGCGGCGCTTGAGCGCGGCAACAATTGCATCGCCCATGTCGGTGGTCGAGACGGCGTTAGCGCCCTTCTCGGCGATATCGCGCGTGCGGGCGCCGGAGGCGAGCACATCGGCAATCGCCTGATCGACCAGATCAGCGGCCTGACCGAGGCCAAACGAATAGCGCAACGCCATGCCGAAGGACGAGATCATCGCGATCGGATTGGCAAGGCCTTGGCCAGCGATATCCGGCGCCGAGCCATGCACCGGCTCGTAGAGCGCCTTGCGCTTGCCGGTCTTGGCATCCGGCGCGCCGAGCGAGGCCGAGGGGAGCATGCCGAGCGAGCCGGTCAGCATGGCCGCGATGTCGGAGAGGATGTCGCCGAATAGGTTGTCGCAAACGATTACGTCATACTGCTTGGGCCAGCGGACGAGCTGCATGGCAAGGCTGTCGGCGAGGTGGTGATCCAGCTCGACATCCGGGTATTCGGTCGCGCCGATCCGGGTCGCGACTTCCTTCCACAACACACCCGAGCGCATGACGTTGTGCTTCTCCGAAGAGGTCACCTTGTTGCGGCGGACCTTGGCGAGATCAAAGGCGACGCGGGTGATGCGCTCGATCTCATGGGTCGTGTAGACCTGCGTATCGACCGCGCGCTTCTCACCGTTCTCGAGCGTCACGATTTCCTTCGGTTCGCCGAAATAGACGCCGCCCGTCAGCTCACGGACGATCATGATATCGAGACCTTCGATGATCTCGCGCTTGAGCGAGGAGGCATCGGCCAGCGCCGGAAAGCAGATGGCGGGGCGAAGGTTCGCGAAGAGCTGCATATCCTTGCGGAGGCGCAGGAGGCCTGCTTCTGGGCGCGCCTCATACGGCACTTTCGCCCACTTCGGACCGCCGACTGCGCCGAAGAGCACGGCATCGGCTTCCATCGCGGTCTTCATCGCCGCATCCGTGATCGCGACGCCGTGGGCGTCATAGGCCGCGCCGCCGACGAGATCGGTCTCGGTTTCAAATGTCGCGACGCCGGCCTTGCCGAGGAAATCGGCGACCTTCTTCACTTCGCCCATCACTTCGGGGCCGATCCCGTCACCGGGCAGGAGGAGGAGGTTATGCGAAGCCATGGGGGAACCTTCCGAGCGAGGCGTGCGCCAAAAAACGATGCCGTTGACTACAAAACGGCGCCGCTGGCGGCAAGCCTTCTTACGCGCTTTCGGTGCTTTCTTGCCCGAAGGTCTGGCTTAATCCAGCGCTTCGAACACCTTGCCGCCGGGGCGGCCGGTTTGCGGCAGGCCAAGCTTGGCCTCGACATCCTTGATCGCCGCGCGGGTCAGCGCCCCGATCGCGCCATCCGGCTTGCCGACATCATAGCCGCGCCGGATCAGCTTTTCCTGCAATTCCTTGCGCTCGGCGCGGCTGAGGCCGCGATCATCGGTTGGCCATTTGCCACGCACGCCGGGTTTGCCGCGCAGACGATCCGAGAGCATCGAGATCGCCAGCGCATAGCTTTCGGCGGCGTTATAGGCATAGGCCGCGTCAAAGTTTTTCGTCACAAGGAAGGCGGGTCCGTTCGCGCCTGCAGGGAGCAACAACCCTGCGGCGGGGAGCGGCGAAAGCGCAGAGCCATCCACCTTGGTGATGCCGCGCGAAGACCAACTCTCCAGCCCTTGCTTGCCGGTGCGGCCGGAAGGGCCGGAGTAACCTGCCGGAAGCCTTACCTCGTAACCCCAGCTTGCACCGGTGATCCAGCCGGATTTTTTCAAATAATTCGCGGTGGAAGCGAGCGCATCGGGGATGGAATCGACGAGATCACGCCGTCCATCGCCATCGAAATCGACCGCGAGGCGCAGGTAGGTCGAGGGCATGAACTGGGTATGGCCGAAGGCGCCGGCCCATGAGCCGCGCAATTTTTCGGGCTCAAGATCACCGTTCTGGATGATCTTCAGCGTGGCGATCAGTTCGCCCCGGAAGAACTCACGACGGCGGGTGCCAAAACAAGCGGCGGTGGAAAGGGCCTGCGGCAGGTATCGCCCCGAACCGATCTGGCCGAAATCGCTCTCGACGCCCCAGACAGCGACCACCGCATGGCGATCGACGCCGTAGGCTTGCTCGATGCGGGTGAGGGTGCTGGCGTGCTTGGAGAGCATCGCACGACCCTCGGCGACCTTCTGATCGTCCACGAGGGTCGCGAGGTAATCCCACACGGGGGTCTTGAATTCGGGCTGATTGTTCATCAGCTCGATGACTTTCATGTCGGGCTCGATGCCGGACATTACCTTGTCGAAAGTCGCGCCGGAAATTCCTTGCCCCACGGCATGGCTGCGGATGCCAGCAAGGCAGCCTGCGAAATCGGCTTTTGCCGGCAGGGTTAGCGTGGCGAACGTGAGGGCGACCAGGAAGCGTGCGCGCATGGGGAGAAACTCCAACGAGATGCGCGCTAAAGTAAGGCGGGAGGGTTAAGAGAGGTTAACCATCCCGCTGTTTTCGGTGGAATAACCGGCCCGGGTCAGAGCCCGGACCTTAGAGCCACGGGCGCTCAGTCTTTGACTTGGCCTCGTAGTTCACGATCTTCGGCGCCTTGGCCATGGTGAGACCGATATCGTCAAGACCTTCGATCAGGCACTTCTTGCGGAACTGGTCGATCTCGAACTTGATCGTGCCGCCGTCCGGACCGGAGATTTCCTGCTTTTCGAGGTCGACGGTCAGCGTCGCGTTCGAACCGCGATCGGCATCGTCGAAAAGCTTGTCGAGGTCTTCGGGCGAAACCGTGATCGGCAGTATGCCGTTCTTGAAGCAGTTATTATAGAAAATATCGGCGAAGCTGGTGGAAATCACGCAGCGGATGCCGAAATCAAGCAGCGCCCACGGAGCATGTTCGCGCGAGGAACCGCAACCGAAGTTATCACCGGCGATGAGAATTTCGCTCTTGCGATAGGCCGGCTTGTTGAGCACGAAATCCGGGTTCTCGGAGCCATCCTCGTTGTAGCGCATTTCCGAGAACAGCGCGACGCCGAGGCCGGTGCGCTTGATGGTCTTCAGGAACTGCTTGGGGATGATCATGTCAGTATCGACATTCATCACCTTCATCGGGGCGGGGGTCGAGGTGAGCTTGGTAAAGGGCTGCATGGTGGGAACTCCTTGACGAGGCTTTTAGCGAAAAACGCAGTGCTTGCAAGACTTGGTGTCGCTCTTGGTGTCGCTCTTGGTGTCGCCGGAAAGTCCCGCCATCAGCGCTGAGAGGGCGTTCTGCCGCTCATGCGGAACAGCAGGCCGTCTTTCAGGATGATGTGATGATAAAGCGCGGCGCCGATGTGCAAAATCACCAGCGTCATCATCAGGTAAGCCGTTACTTCATGGACTTCGCCGACCATTCGGCGGATTGAGTCGTTCTTCTCGAACAGCATTGGCATCGGCACGCCGAACAGGCTGTAGGAACGGCCACGCACGCCATAAAGCCAGACGCCGATCAGCGGCACGGCGAGCATGAAGCCATAAAGCAGGAGATGTGCCGCCTTTGAGCTCAACGCCATCCATCTGGGCATGGCGACTTCGGCGGGGGCTTTGCGCAGGAACGCCCAGAAGATACGCAGCGCGACCAAGCCGATCAGCGCCGTGCCACCAAAGAGATGCAAGGCGATCACGACAGGACGCGTGTCGTTGCGGGGCATCCATTCCTGAATGAGTCCTACCGCGAACACGAAAAAGATCAGGCCTGCCATCAGCCAGTGGAGGGTGCGGGAGAAGGCGTCAAAACGGGTAGGCATTGAAACTCCGATCAAATCGTTTGGTTGTCTCAAACATCAGCAGAGGGTTGGCAAAAATCGCCCTGCGCAGGGCCTAACACGCCGGTGGTGTCAGGTGCTACCTCGATTTCCGCGCAAGTTTTGCAACAAGATTGCAATCTCTCTGCGCTAAATGAACGGCATGAATTCATCTCACGCTCCCCATCAGGATGCTCTCCAACGCTTGAAGCGCGAGCTTGAAGGCGAGGAAATCCTCTGGGCTGGTCGTCCCTCGCCGCTCGCGGCGTTCTGGAAATCGATTCCCATCCTACTCTTTGGCATACCGTTTTTCGCCTTTTCGCTGGCATGGGAACTGTTGTCCCTTGGCATTTTTTTCAATACCGGCGTCGGCAAGGTCGAAGGACCGGGCGGCATCATGAACTATATCTTTCCGATCTTCGGCTTGCCGTTTGTCGTGGTTGGTTTTGGCTTGATGGGATCGCCGCTCTGGGCCGCGCGCAAGGCGACGCGTACCGTGCATATTCTGACGGATCGACGCCTCGTGACGGCGGTTTTGGGGCAAAAGCTATCGATCAAGTCGATCGAGCCGAAGCAAGTTTTTGATATGACCCGCGTTGAAGACGCGAACGGATTTGGCACCATCACGTTCTCGCTCGGCACTTATCGGGACAGCGATGGCGACAAGCTCGAGAGAACCGAGGTCTGGCTCGGTGTGGCGGACGTGCGCGACCTGGAATTGAAGCTCCGGCGGGTGACATCTGCCGCGCACCCGACCGGGCCTGATCAGCCCGCCTGAGCCTCGACTTTTTCCATATCGGCGTCCGATAGCCCGAAGTGGTGGCCGATCTCATGCACGAGCACATGGGTGATCACTGCGCCGAGGGTTTCGACGTTTTCCGCCCAGTAATCGAGGATCGGGCGGCGGTAGAGCCAGATCATGTTCGGTGGTTCGCCCGTCTCCGGCACGGCGCCGGCTTCCGTGAGCCCGCGCCCGTGGAACAGGCCGAGGATATCGAACGGGGTTTCGAGGTCCATCGCCTCGATCACGTCCTCATCGGGGAAATCTTCCATCCGGATGATGACGTCGCCGCACATCTTGCGGAAGGTCTCGGGGAGGTGCTGGAAGGCCTCATCGGCCATCACCTCGAAATCCTCAAGGCTGGGCGCGGTCATCGGGGCCCAGGACCCGGCAGGAAATCTCGACGTGGCGCTCATGGACGACAACTCACCTGGTCCCGATCGCTCGGGTGAAAACGCATTACCACCAATTCAACTGATGGCCGAAATACCATGAGAGCCCGATAAAGGCCACGAGGGAAAGTCCACGCCCGATGCGCGTCGCCCAGACCTCGGTGGCGTCCTTCGGGTCGGTGTCCTTCGCGCCGAAATGGTCTCCGGCGCGGGCAAGGTTCGACGAGAGAAAACCGCCGGGATCGTCGTGGCCAGAGCCTTTCGGGCCAGAACCGCGTTGATCCGGCGGCTTTGCCATTACCCAATCGTCCTGACATCCACAAACCGGCCCGCGAGCGCGGCGGCGGCTGCCATGGCCGGCGAGACGAGATGGGTGCGGCCCTTGAAGCCCTGACGTCCCTCGAAGTTGCGGTTCGAGGTCGAGGCGCAGCGCTGACCGGGCTTGAGCTGATCCGGGTTCATGCCGAGGCACATCGAGCAGCCCGGCTCGCGCCACTGGAAGCCGGCGGCGATGAAGATCTTGTCGAGGCCCTCGGCTTCCGCCTGTTCCTTGACGAGACCCGAGCCCGGCACCACCATCGCGTAATCAAGGCGGGTCGAGATCGTCTTGCCTTCGAGCACCTTGGCGGCAGCGCGCAGGTCTTCGATGCGGCCGTTGGTGCAGGAGCCGATCCAGACCACATCGAGTTCGATGTCGGTCATCTTGGTGCCGGCGGCCAGGCCCATGTAGGCGAGGGCGCGGGTCTTGGAATCGCGCTTCACTTCATCGGCGATGAGGCTCGGGTCCGGCACGATGCCGCCGACCGAGACGACGTCTTCCGGCGAGGTGCCCCACGAGACGATCGGCGGCAGGTTGTTGGCGTCAAGCGTGACGATGCGGTCGAAATGCGCGCCCTCGTCCGAGCGCAGCGTTTCCCAATACGCAACCGCGCTGTCCCAATGCGCGCCGGTCGGCGCCTTGGGGCGGCCCTTGAGGTATTCGAAGGTCTTGTGATCCGGCGCGATCAGGCCGGCACGGGCGCCACCTTCGATCGACATGTTGCAGACGGTCATGCGGCCTTCCATCGAGAGCGCCTCGATGGCCGAGCCGGCATATTCCATCACCGAGCCGGTGCCGCCAGCGGTGCCGATCTCGCCGATGACCGCGAGCGCGATATCCTTTGCGGTCACGCCACCCTGAAGGGTGCCGTTGACCTGAATGCGCATGTTCTTGGCCTTGGACTGGATCAGCGTCTGGGTCGCGAGCACATGCTCGACTTCCGATGTGCCGATGCCATGCGCCAGCGCGCCGAAAGCACCATGCGTCGAGGTGTGGCTGTCGCCGCAAACAATCGTCGTGCCGGGGAGCGTGAAGCCCTGCTCCGGGCCGATAACGTGGACAACGCCCTGACGCTTGTCGCGCTCGGAGTAATATTCGATGCCGAATTCCGCCGCGTTCTTGGCGATGGTCTCGACCTGAATGCGGCTCTCTTCCTCGGCAATACCCTTGGAGCGATCCGAGGTCGGCACATTATGATCGACCACTGCGAGGGTCTTCTCCGGCGCGCGAACCTTGCGGTTCGTCATGCGCAGACCTTCGAAAGCCTGCGGCGAGGTCACTTCGTGCACGAGGTGGCGGTCAATATAAAGGAGGCAAGTCCCGTCCGGCTGGCGATCCACCACGTGATCGTCAAAGATTTTGTCGTACAGGGTCTTGGGCGCGCTCATCTCATCCATCTCCAGAGGCCGGGCACAGAAAAAAAGCCACAGCGTTTCATCGAGCCCGTTTAAGTCAAAGAGCTTTGCCTTTCCAGTCCCTTGTTTGATCGGGCGTATAATGATGCGCCAAGGCGTTGTTAACGAGCGCAGGCCTCTCGACGAAATTGTGAGGAAAGGCACCTGTTCGTCACCTCGCGATGGGTGTATAAGCCGCGCCGCTTCTGTCCCCCTCGGATGTTACGCTCGGGAAAACGAGGGGTTAACAAAGACCGGCAGAAGCTGCGGTTCCGGGGGCGGACCGTTTTTGGAGCATTTCAATGACACAGTCCGGCACGGTCGACTCATCCTCGATGAATGGTTCCTACACGGAACATCCGGGGCACGATCACGAGCCCAAGGGTTTCAAGCGCAATTTTGCGATGGCCGTGGGCTCGGTGGGCGTCGTTTACGGCGATATCGGCACCTCGCCGCTCTATGCGTTGAAAGAATCACTGCATCATGCGACCCATGGCGGCCTGACGCGCTCCGAGGTGATCGGCATCGTCTCGCTGCTCCTCTGGGCGATCATGATCGTGGTGACGCTGAAGTATGTCATCTTCATCATGCGTGCGGATAACAAGGGCGAGGGCGGAACGCTCTCGCTGATGGCGCTGGCGCAGAAGGCCTTCGGACGGCGCAGCCTGCCAATTTTCCTGCTCGGTGTGCTTGGCGCGGCGCTGTTTTACGGCGATTCGATCATCACGCCGGCGATTTCAGTTCTCTCGGCGGTGGAAGGTCTCAAGCTTGTCACGCCGGTTTTCGCGGATCAATGGAATGTCATCCTGCTCGCGGTCGCCGTGCTGCTGGCGCTGTTTTTCGTCCAGAGTCGCGGTACCGAAAATGTCGCGAAGTTCTTCGGACCGATTATGGTGCTCTGGTTCGGCGTGCTTGCGCTGCTGGGCATCATCCACATCGGTGATGACCTCGGCATTCTCGTCGCTTTCAGCCCGTATTATGCAATTTCCTTTGTCATCAATCACGGGGTAATCGGGCTCATCGTCCTTGGTTCGGTGTTCCTCGCGGTGACCGGAGCGGAAGCGCTTTACGCCGATATGGGCCACTTCGGCCGCTTCCCGATTCGTGCGGCATGGCTTTTGTTCGTATGCCCGTCGCTGATCCTGAATTATCTCGGGCAGGGCGCCTATATCCTCAAGAACATCAACGATCCCAAGGCGATCTCTGATCCGTTCTTTCTGCTGGCGCCGGATTGGGCGCTGTTGCCGCTGGTGATCCTCTCCGGCTTTGCGACGGTTATCGCCAGTCAGGCTGTGATTACCGGCGCCTTCTCGCTGACGCAGCAGGCGGTGCAGCTCGGCCTTCTGCCGCGCATCGAAATCCGCCACACCTCGGAAACGACACTCGGGCAGATCTACATCCCGCAGGTCAATCGGATGCTGGCACTGGGCGTGCTGATTCTGGTGTTCTCGTTCAAGAGCTCGAGCGCACTGGCCTCGGCCTACGGCATTGCCGTGACCGGCGCGATGCTGGCGGATACCGGCCTCTTTTTCATCGTGGCGCAGAAGGTCTGGAACTGGCCGTTCTGGCGCGTGGCTCTGTTCGGCGTGCCATTCCTGCTGATCGATCTCACCTTCTTTGGTGCGAACTGCCTGAAGATTCCGGAAGGCGCCTATATGCCGCTGCTTTTCGGCGCACTGCTGATGCTGATGATGTGGACCTGGGTACGGGGTACGCGCATCGTCTATGAGAAATCGAAGCGGGATTCGGTGCCGCTCGCCGATCTCATCAAAATGCTGGAGAAATCCAAGCCCGTGCGCGTCGCGGGGACGGCGGTGTTCCTGACCTCAGACCCCGAAACCGCGCCTGGTGCCCTGCTGCACAACCTCAAGCACAACAAGGTTTTGCACAAGCGCAACATCATGATGACGATCAATACTGTCCCGATGCCGCGCGTGCCAGATGGCGAGCGCATGCAGGTCGAGGATCTGTCCGACGACGTGAAGCGCATCATCGTCAAGGTGGGCTATATGGAAAGTCCAAGGGTGCCACATTTCCTCGCGTTGGCGCGGCGGCGCGGGCTGGATTTCGATATCATGCAGACCTCATTCTTCCTCGGCAAACGGACGATCAAGGCCGCAGCGACCTCTGGCATGCCGCTCTGGCAGGATAATCTCTTCATCTTCCTGTCGCGGACGGCGGCCAACGCCACGGACTTCTTCCACATCCCCTCTGGACGTGTGGTGGAGCTTGGGGCTCAGGTGACGGTGTAAATCGGCCATTGCCATTGGTGCTCCTGCTTGCCACTTTGAGGGTAAATCGGGAGTGCCAGCATGGACCAGAAAAAGCTCGAAGCCTCAAAAAAGCTGGAAGCCTTGCGCGCCAAATACGCCGGCGCGGGCGCGAAGGACGTTCACGACCCGGAATTCAGGAAGGTCGTGGACCTGCTCTTTACCGGCAAGGATCGGCGCGCAAAGCCCTATGAGGGCATTTCAAGTTTCCTCGATGCGCCGATGCGGCTGGAGGCCGCAGCCTCCGGTGATTTTTCCGGCATCGATATCCCGCTGATCGGCGTGCCGATGGACCTTGGCGTAACGCATCGGCCGGGCTCGCGCTTCGGGCCGCGCGCAGTGCGGCAGGTCGAACGGATTGGCCCCTATCACGAGGTCCACCGCATCGTGCCGATGGCGGAATGCGGAGTAGCGGATATCGGCGATGTCCCGTTCCGCTCGCGCTACAGCCTTACGGAAAGCCATGAGGATATCGAAGCCTTCTACCAGCCTTTCGCCAAGGCGGGGCTGAGGCCTGTTTCCGTCGGTGGCGACCACTCGATGACCCTTCCAATCCTCAAGGCGCTCGGCAAGGATCACCCGGTCGGGATGATCCATATCGATGCACATTGCGACACGTCGGCGCCTTATGAGGGGACGCGGTTTCACCATGGCGGGCCGTTCCGAGAGGCGGTGCTGGCGGGCGTTCTCGACCCCTCTCGCGTCATCCAGATCGGCATCCGGGGCAACGCGGAATACCTCTGGGAGTTCTCCTACGAGAGCGGTATGACCGTGATCCATGCAGAGGAGTTCGCGCGTCTCGGGATCGACGCGACGATTGCGAAAATGCGCGCCGTGGTCGGTGATGGTCCGACCTACGTTTCCTTCGACGTCGACAGCCTTGACCCCGCCTTCGCGCCGGGAACCGGCACGCCGGAAGTCGGCGGGCTGACCTCGCGTGAGGCGATGGCGATCCTGCGTGGCGCGGCAGGGCTCGATATCATCGGCGGTGATGTCGTTGAGGTCGCGCCGCAATATGACGCCACGACCAACACGGCGCAGGCCGGTGCCCAGATGCTCTTCGAGATCGTGAGTTTGGTCGCCTTGAGGCTGAAGGGGCTGAAATAAGCCTCTCAGGCGCTGGCCAAGGCCACTAATGCGTCGGTCAGTTCCGAGCGTGCTTCGGCGAAGCCGGCGATCACGGTGAAGTGGTTTGCGCCGGCGATTTCTGCATAGGCCGTCTTGCAGCCGGCCTTGCCCCAGATATCCGTGATCGTGCGGGATTGCCGGAGGTATTCGGCACTTTCTGCCCCGCCGACGAAGGCGGTGTGGCGTGTTCCGGCGTTGGGCTTCAGGCTAAGTGGTGAGAGCCGTCGTGCCTCGGCGATGTCCATCTTGAGCGGGGTGTTGATGCTGGTGCCGACAAGTGGCTCCAGTTCAAACAGGCCGGAAATGGAAAGGCCCGCCGAAACAAGGTCTGCCGGGGCGGCGGGGTCCAGCGCCCGCCAATCCGTCGCCAACAGCATCGCAGTGAGGTGACCGCCGGCGGAATGCCCTGCCGCGACAATCTTACGGCCAGTCTTGCGCCAAACAGCCAAGGCGCAGGCCCTGACCTGATCGACGATGGTGGCCATGCTGATCTCCGGGCAGAGCCCATAGCTCATCACCGCAACCGAAAGTCCGCTGGCATTCGGCCCTTTTGCCATATGGCTGAAGAAAGCACGGTCGAGCGCCTGCCAGTAGCCGCCGTGAATGAAGAGGATGACTGGCCCGCCACTGCCTCCAGCAGCCGGGAAGAAATCGTAGGCTTCCTTCGCCGAGGGGCCATAGGAAATGCCAGCCTCATGTGGTGTGATGGCGCGATAGGTGGCGGCATCGCTGGCCCATGCCGCGATGTGTACCGGGTGTTCCGGCACGCGGGCGCGGTTGTTGTACTCGACCTCGTAATCCACCATCGCGCTTTTCCAGTCCCTGCTTTTGTGTTGCGGAAGATTTCGCGCGGGCAGGGCGCTTCCGTCAACAGGCGTCCAGGATTTCGTGGACTTTACCCTTGGCAAGCGAAGTTACCCTTGGCAAGCCGGGGCGATCAGGCCAGATTGCGACGCGGTAGGCGGAATGGCGCCTCAGACGATGGGATGGAGTAGACGGATGCGGATGATGTTCAAGGCGGTTTCCTTCGCCGTTGTGATGGCGGCATCGCCCGCGCTGGCGGCGGATCTTCGCATTGCCCTGTCGTCCGAGCCGAGTGCAGCGGACCCGCATTATCACAACCTGACGCCGAACAATCAGGTCGTGCGGCATGTGTTCGAGCCGCTGGTGTTCATGGATGAATTTCAGGCGCTCAAGCCCGGGCTCGCCGAGAGCTGGAAGGTGATCGACGATCTCACCTGGGAGTTCAAACTGCGTACGGGTGTGAAATTCCACGATGGTTCGCCGTTCACGGTCGATGACGTCATTTTCTCGCTGAACCGTGTGCCGAATGTGCCGAAATCGCCTGCGCCGAAGACGGCCTATGTGCGCGGGAAAACCGTCGAAAAGATCGACGATCTGACGTTCCGCGTCAAAACCGCAACGCCGGAAGCCCTGATGCTCAACCATCTTGCGAATATCGAGATGATGTCCGCCAAGGCGGCTGCCGGGGTCTCAACCGAAGACCTCAACGCCGGCAAGGGCAATGTCGGCACCGGGCCGTATCAGTTCGTGGAATTCGTGCCGGGTGACCGCTTTGTCGTCAAACGCTTTGATGGCTACTGGGGCGCAAAAGAACCCTGGGACAAGGTGATCTTCAAGTTCATCAAGTCCGATCCTACGCGCGTGGCGGCGCTGCTCTCCGGCGATGTTGATCTCATCGAAACCGTGCCGACAGCGGATGCCCAACGCCTCGCCAAGGAGCCGAAAGTGGCGATCGCGAGCGCGCTCTCGAACCGTCTCGTCTATCTCCATATGGATCGCTACCGTGCCGAAACCCCGTTCGTGAAGGGCAAGGACGGCGCGGCGATCCCCAACCCGTTCCATAACCTGAAAGTACGGCAGGCGCTGACCAAAGCGGTAAATCGCCCGGCAGTCGTCGAGCGCATCATGGAGGGCGAGGCCGTTCCCGCGAGCCAGATGTTGCCGGATAGCTATGCCGGCACCTCCAAAAAGCTGAAGCCGGTCGAATATGATCTTGCCGGCGCCAAGAAGCTGCTGGCCGAGGCCGGCTATCCCAACGGCTTCAAGCTCACCATTCACGGCCCGAACGGGCGCTACACCAACGACAGCAAGATCATCGAAGCGGTAGCGCAGATGTTCACGCGTCTTGGGATTGAAACCGCAGTGGAGACGCTGCCGCCGGCGGTGTTCTTCTCGCGCGCCTCGGCGGGCGGGCCCGACAAGCAGCCGGAATTCTCGATGATCCTCGCGGGCTGGTCTGCCGGCACGGGCGAACCTTCGGATTCGCTGAAAGCGCTGCTCGGCTCCTATGATGCGAAGCTCGGGCGCGGCTCGGCCAATCGCGGGCGCTATGGCAACCCGGCGATGGATGTCGTTCTCGACAAGGCGCTCGCCACTGTGGACGCTGAAAAGCGCGCGGCGCTCCTTGCCGAAGCGGCGGAGATCGCGATGAATGATGTCGGGCTGATCCCGATTCATTATCAGAAGAACACCTGGGCGGCGAAGAAGGGCCTCAAGGTCACGCCGCGTACGGATGAATACACGCTCGCCATGTCTGTGAAGCCGTAAGGCATGCTGGCCTTCATTCTCCGGCGCCTGATGCAGGCCGTCTTCGTCGTGGTGGCGATGGTGGTGCTGGTGTTTTTCGGCACCTATGTCATCGGCGACCCGGTCTGGATGATGGTTCCAGGGGATGCCACCATCGAGCAGGTCGGAGAGGTGCGCCGCACTTTCGGCTTCGATCAGCCGGTTTATGTGCAGTTCCTGCATTTCCTTGGCGATGTCGTGCGCGGCGAATTCGGCCGCTCCTATGTGCATGGCACTTCTGCCATCGCGCTAATTCTCGCGCGGATGCCGGCGACGATGGAGCTGGCGTTTGCCGCGCTGATCCTCGCGGTGGTGATCGGGTTGCCGCTCGGGCTTTTCGCCGGGCTGAAGCCGGAGCATCCGGCGGCGCGCGCCATCATGGCCGGGTCGATTCTCGGGTTTTCGCTGCCGACTTTCTGGGTCGGGCTGATGCTGATCATGCTGTTCTCAGTGATGCTCGGCTGGTTGCCCGCGACCGGGCGCGGACCGGTTGTTTCGATTTTCGGGCTGGAAACCTCGATGCTGAGCCTTGATGGCTGGCGGCATCTGTTGCTGCCTGCGCTCAATCTTGCGCTTCTGAAGATCAGTCTCGTGATCCGTCTCACGCGTTCCGGTACCCGCGAAGCCGCCTTGCAGGATTATGTGAAGTTCGCCCGCGCCAAGGGGCTTTCGCAGAGCCGCATTGTCGGCGTGCATATTCTCAAGAATATCCTCATTCCCATCGTCACGGTACTGGGGCTGGAGTTCGGCAGCCTCGTCGCGTTTTCGGTCGTGACGGAATCGATCTTTGCCTGGCCGGGTATGGGCAAGCTGTTGCTCGAGGCGATCCAGCGGCTCGATCGCCCGCTGATCGTCGCCTATGTGATGGTCGTGGTGCTGCTGTTCGTGACGATCAATCTCATTGTCGATATCCTCTATTCCGCGCTTGATCCACGCGTGCGCCTCTCGGAGAGCGAAGCATGAGCGAGGTTGCAGCCCTTCCTCCCCCGGAGAGTGCGTTCGGTCGCTTTGCCCGGCGTTTTATCGAGGATCGCGTGGCGCTGATCGGGCTTGGCCTCCTCGTGGTGGTGATCCTTGTCGCGCTCCTTGCGCCGTGGATCGCGCCGCAAAACCCCTATGACCTTGCCTCCGTCGATGTGATGGATTCGCGCCAGCCGCCGGGGTCGCACGCTGGTGAGGGCTTCACCATGTGGCTCGGCTCGGATGGTGTCGGCCGTGATCTCCTCTCCGGTATTCTCTACGGCCTTCGGATTTCGCTGACCGTGGGCATTGTCAGCGGGGTGCTGGCGGCCTCGCTCGGGCTGATGCTCGGGTTGCTCGCGGCCTATGCCGGCGGGCGGACCGAAACGCTGATCATGCGTGTGGTGGACCTTCAGCTTGCGCTCCCTTCTGTGCTGGTGGCGCTGATCCTTGTCGCACTGCTCGGCAAGGGCGTCGACAAGATCATTCTCGCGCTGGTCGTCGTGCAATGGGCCTATTACGCCCGCACGGTGCGTGCCTCGGCGCTGGTGGAGCGGCGCAAGGAATACGTCGAAGCGGCGCGTTCGCTCGGGCTCTCCCATGCGCGGACGATGCTCCGTCATATCCTGCCGAACTGCCTCGCGCCGGTAATCGTGATCGCTACAGTACAGACTGCGCATGCGATCAGTCTTGAGGCGACACTGTCCTTCCTCGGTGTCGGCCTGCCGCAGACGGAGCCTTCGCTCGGCGTGCTGATCGCCAACGGGTTCCAGTACATGCTCTCGGGCAAATACTGGATTTCGTTCTTTCCCGGCCTTGCACTGCTGGTGACCATTGTTGCGATCAACCTCGTGGGTGACCGGCTGCGCGATGTACTCAACCCGCGGCTGGAGCGTTGAGATGGCCGGGCCGGTGCTAGCAGTCGACAACCTCGCGACGCATTTTTTCACGCGCGATGGCGTCGTCAAATCGGTCGATGGTGTCTCGTTCGAGGTCAAGCCCGGCGAGGTGCTCGGGCTCGTGGGCGAATCAGGATCAGGCAAATCCGTCACTGGTTTTTCGATTCTCGGGTTGATCGACCCGCCGGGGCGCATCGTCGGCGGCTCGATTCAGCTCAACGGCGAGGAACTTGTCGGGCGCAGCGAAAGCGAGATGCGCAAGGTGCGCGGCAAAAGTCTCGCCATGATCTTTCAGGACCCGATGATGACGCTCAATCCGGTGCTCCGGATCGATACGCAGATGATCGAGGCTGTGCTTGCGCATGATGCCGTTAGCGAGAAGGCGGCGCGGGCGCGCGCGGCGGAAGCGCTCGGGATGGTGGGGATTCCAGCGCCGGAGGAGCGTCTCTTCGCCTATCCGCACCAGTTTTCCGGCGGCATGCGCCAGCGTGTTGCGATCGCAATTGCACTCCTCCATCGCCCGTCGTTGATCATCGCCGATGAGCCGACAACCGCGCTCGATGTCACCATCCAGAGCCAGATCCTTGCCGAAGTGCAGCGCATCTGCGCCGAAAGCGGCACGGCGCTGGTCTGGATCACACATGATCTCGCCGTGGTTGCTGGCCTCGCGGACCGTGTCGCGGTGATGTATGCTGGCCGCATTGTCGAGCAGGGCGGTGTTGATGATGTGCTCGACCGCCCGTGCCATCCCTATACGCAAGGGTTGATCGGCTCAGTGCCGGGCGCGCATCCTGCAGGCGCGCGGCTCCATGCGATACCCGGCTCGACGCCGTCCCTGAAACACCTGCCGCAAGGCTGCGCTTTCGCGCCGCGCTGCACCCGCGCGGATGCCGCCTGTGCGGTGGCGCCGCCGATCACGATGAACCAGGGTCGGGCATATCGCTGCTTCCACCCCGCCGCGCAGGCAGGGGCGTCGGCATGAGCGAGCTTCTGCGCCTTACAGGCATCTCCAAGCGCTTTACGAAGTCGGTTGATCTCGCCGGGCGGATTGCCAATGTGCTCGGCGCGAAGAATGTGCCGCGCGTGGTGCATGCCGTCGATGATGTCGATCTCGTGGTTTCGGCTGGTGAGGTTGTCGGTCTTGTTGGCGAATCCGGTTGCGGGAAATCGACCCTCGGGCGCGTGATCGCCGGAATTCATCCGCCGAGCGCGGGCGCGGTGTTCTGGGAAGGGCGAGATATCAATGCGATGGACGCTGAGGCCCAAAAGGCCTTCACCCTCGGCGTGCAGATGATCTTTCAGGATCCGATGTCCTCGCTCAACCCGCGCATGCGGGCTGGTGAGATCGTGGGGGAGGCCCCGCGCGTCCATGGCTTCACGGATGCGCAAGGGCAGCGCGCCTATGTCGATGCTTTATTCCAGCAGGTCGGGCTTGATCCGGAGTACAAGCAGCGGCTGCCGCATCAGTTTTCAGGCGGACAACGCGCCCGCATCGGCATCGCCCGTGCTCTGGCCGTGAAACCGCGCCTGCTCGTTTGCGATGAATCCGTTGCGGCGCTGGATGTTTCCATTCAGGCGCAGGTGCTCAACCTGTTCATGGATCTGCGTGAGCAGCTTGGTCTCGCCTATGTCTTCATCAGCCATGACCTCGGCGTCGTGCGGCATATCGCGGATCGCGTGGTGATCATGTACCTCGGAAGGGTGGTCGAAAGCGGCCCGCGTGCCGCGATTTTCGGGACCCCGCAGCACCCCTATACCCGCGCCCTTCTGGAGAATGTGCCGCGCCTTGATGCGCGCAAGCGACGCTTTGTGACGGTCAAGGGCGAGATCCCTTCGCCGCTTGATCCGCCACCGGGGTGTCATTTCCACCCGCGATGTCCGCACGCCGGGCCACGATGCAGCCGGGAGGTTCCGGTGAAGACGGCTGCCTCCCAAGGGCATATCGTTGCGTGCCACCTTGCCGATGGCGGGGTTGATTAGCGGTCGGATGCGCTAGCGCCAGCGATAATCGTCATTGCGCCCGGTGCGCGGTGCGGGGGAGGCACCACGCTCGAAAAGATCTCGCGTCACTGGATCAGCCAGCGGCTGGCTTTGTCGTCCGATGAGCGTCGTCGCCGTGTTGATCGTCAGCAATGCGCGCGCCTCACCAATATCCGGGCGCGGCCGGGCAATCGGGATGACCAGAGCAGCCGGTGCCGGGGTAGGCAAGCTGGTCTCCGGTGTTGCCACGCTCGGTGTTGTTGTGGGCAGGGCGGCAACAGGTGCCGCTGGCTCTGGCGCGAGCCGATCCCCGATCCGCTTGTGAAGAGGCTTGTCGACAAAGAAAGCGAGCTTGCGCTGTCCCGCCGGAGTGAAATGGATGCCGTCCGGCCCGCGCAGGCGCACGGTGTCGCCGATCACATCCGGCCCGTTCGCGGTGAACCCGCCGGATTGATCGGCAAAGCCATCAAAGACATCGACGTAGGTTTCACCGACGGCGTTCACACGGTCGCGCACCATCTCGTTGAGGATCGCAACCGTTGCCGAGAGGCGCGGCGCGCGCATCACCGGCATGCCGACCCAGATGAGCGGAACCTTGGCGGTTTGCGCAGTCGAGATCACGGCGTCGATGCGCTTGCGATAGGCTTCTTTCCACGGCTCGGTGAGGGGCTCGGCAGTGGTCTCGCCGACCTTGATCGCTTGCTGATCGTTGAGACCCACCATGACAATCACGGCCGCGAGACCGGGGTTCTCTGCGATGATCGCCGCAATCGTTTTGGGCCAATCGTGGTAGTCCTCGCGGACAAGGCCAGAGGCACTGACGGTCTTTTGCCGGATCAGGAGTTCGGCCTTGAGGACCGGGTCAGCTTCCAAGCCAGAGGCAAGTGCCTCGGCGAGGGAATCACCCACCACGGCGATCCGCGTGCGCTCGGCATCGGGCGGCAGCGGGATCGTGATGGCGATCTCCGGGAGGTTGAGGCCGAGGGTGGAATCATCGACATGGCGTGCGCGCGGCGCATCATAACGCTTGCGGGCGCGATAGGTCTGGCTTGGTGCGTCAGTTGTGCGGGGAGCGGGGAGGACGACCCGCCAGCTCTGGACGGAGGGGTCGCTCTCGGCGCGCACCGACGCGGAAAAAGGCAGGGCGCCGCCAAGCGCCATTCCTGCCAGTAATCCGACTGTCGACCGGAGGCGCATATCTGCTCCGAGGCAAGCTCTAGCCCGAGTGTTTCCAGATCCTTGCTGATCACCCGCAACTATGGCGAGCAAAAGGCAAGAGCCAGTGATTTACGGGTTTTGGCGCATCCGCTGGAGGAGCGCAAGCGTCGGGTAACCGTCTGGCGGCAGGCCGTGCTTGATCTGTGCCTTCTTGACCGAGTCGCGGCTCTGTTCGCCGATGCGGCCATCGATCTTGCCGACGGGCATGCCCATGGCTGCAAGGCGGCGCTGGATTTCCTTGACCTCCTCCAACCCAAGTCGCTTCTCATTGCGTGGCCAGCTCGCCTGAAGCGCCGAGCCGCCCAGCAGGCGATCGCCAAGATGCGCAACGCCAAGAGCATAAGCATCCGAGGAATTGTATTTCTTGATGACCCTGAAATTCTCGGTGATCAGCAGCGCCGGGCCATGAATGCCGGCGGGCAGAAACAGCGAGGCCTTGCCCTTGCGCGGCCAGCTGCCGCCATCGGCGCGCGTTAGTCCGGCGTCAGACCATTGTGAAAAATCACGCGGGGTCATGGCGCTTTTGAGGTCGAAGCCTTCCGGCAATTCGACCTCGATACCCCAGGGAACACCGCTCTCCCAGCCGAAGCTGGCGAGGTAATTCGCGGTCGAGGCGAGGGCATCCGGCACTGTGGTCCAGATGTCTCTGGCGCCATCGCCATCGCCATCGACGGCGTATTTCATGAAGCTTGAGGGCATGAACTGCGTCTGGCCCATCGCGCCAGCCCAGGAACCGCGCATGGCCGCACGCTCGACATGGCCTTCCTCGAGAATGCGTAGCGCGACCAGGAGTTCATCGCGGAAGAAATTGTCGCGATAACGCTTCCACGCCAGCGTCGCGAGCGCGCGGATCACGTCCTTGTCGCCGGTATAGGAACCGAAATTCGTCTCCATACCCCAGATGCCGAGCACGGCACGGCGATCGACGCCATACTTGCGCTCAAGGCTTGCGAGTAGGGAGGCATATTGCTCGGCGGCTGCCTGCCCACGCGCGAGGCGGGAGGCGGAAACGGCGCTATCGAGATAGGACCAGATCGGCTTGACGAATTCGCTCTGCTTCTTCGTCAGCGCGATGATCGAGGCATCTGGTGTCACGCCCTTGAAGGCGAGGTCGAAGGTCTTGCGGCTGACGCCCTGCTTCTCGGCATCCGGCCAGAGGGTTGCGATGAAGCTTGAAAAATCGCCATGCACGGCGGCTTTCGGGACATTCGCCTTGGGGGGGTGGGCTTTGGGCGTCTGGGCCTTTGGTGCTGTTTTGGCTTTTCCCGGCTCCGCATTTGGTGCAGCCATTGCAGAAGAGGCGATACTCAACCCTGCAACAAGGAGGGCTGCACAGGCGTGCAGGAACAGGCCTGAAAACTTACGCATGTGTCATCCCTCCGCGAATCGACTGATTCTAGGCCAGAATCAGTCGTTCGCGTTAGGAAATGCTTGTCTCAGGAATTTCTGGTCGCGAGGTGGCGTTCCCAGGCGTGAGCCTGCTTGACGATCTCTTCGAGATCATCGTGCTTGGGCTGCCAGCCGAGCACAGCGCGGATCTTGTCGGATTTCGCGACGATGGTCGCCGGATCGCCGGGACGACGCGGCACGAGGTTCGCCTTGAAGTTCACGCCCGTGACTTTGCGAACGACATCCACCACTTCGAGCACCGAGAAGCCACGACCGTAGCCGCAGTTCATGATCATGCTGTCGCCGCCGCGCCGGAGGTAGGCCAGGGCATCGACATGCGCGGAAGCCAGGTCGGTGACGTGGATATAATCGCGGATGCAGGAGCCATCGCGCGTCGGGTAATCGGTGCCGAAAATGTCGAGGTGCGGGCGCTGGCCGAGGGCGGTCTGCACCGCGACCTTGATGAGATGCGTGGCATTCGGCGTCGACTGGCCCGAACGCCCCTGCGGGTCGGCGCCGGCGACGTTGAAATACCGAAGCGCGATGAAGCGGAAATCATGCGCGCGGGACGCGTCCTCCAGCATCCATTCGGTCATGAGTTTGGAGCGACCATAGGGCGAGACCGGCGCCGGGAGCAGTTCTTCGCTCACCGGATCACCCGAGACATCACCATAAACGGCGGCGGTGGAAGAGAAGATGAAGCGCTTAACGCCGCATTTGATCGCGGTTTCGATCAGCATCCGGCTCTTGGCGGTGTTGTTGCCGTAATAGAGCAGGGGGTTTTCCACCGACTCCGGCACGACGATCTTGGCCGCGAAATGCGCGATCTCGTCGATGCCGAATTCGCGGATTACACTCTCGACGAAGAGCGCATCACCCATGTCACCACCGCGTAAGATAACGTTCGGCGGCAAGGCCCAGGGAAAGCCGGTCGAAAGATTATCGATGACGACGACTTTCTCGCCGCGGTCCGAGAGCGCCAGCACCATATGGGAGCCGATATAGCCCGCCCCGCCCGTCACAAGTATTGCCATCGGAAATCCTTCCGTAAAAATTCTAAAGCTGAACCGTTCTAGGCGTTTCCGGTTCAAGGAGCGTTAAGGTAGCGCAGTGCATTGACGTTGTTGTTGATGGGACGAAAGCACATTCGGTGCGCTTCGTGCTCGGCTGAGAAAAAGCGGGTTGATATCCATGAAGCGCATTCGCAAGGCAGTCTTTCCGGTCGCAGGTCTGGGCACACGTTTTCTGCCCGCCACCAAGACCATTCCCAAGGAAATGCTGACCGTCGTTGACCGGCCTGTCATTCAGCACGTCGTGGATGAGGCGCGCGCGGCGGGCATCGAACATTTTGTGTTTGTGACCGGGCGCAACAAGCACGTCATCGAGGACCACTTCGACAAGCAATACGAGCTGGAGGCGACCCTGCGTGGTCGCAACAAGACGGCGGAACTCGCCCAGCTTGAGGCCGATACGCCCGCTGCCGGCGCGACGAGCTTCACCCGCCAGCAGGAGCCGCTCGGCCTTGGCCATGCGGTGTGGTGCGCGCGCGAGATCATCGGCGATGAGCCTTTCGCGCTGCTGCTGCCGGATATGCTGCACCTCGGCGTCAAGCCATGCCTCGCCGAGATGATCGAGGCTTATGAGGCCAAGCAGGGCAACATCATCGGCGTCTATCCTGTTGCGGATGACGAGACGCATCAGTACGGCATTGTCGATGTCGGCGGCGCGACGGACAAGGTCGCGAAGATCAAGGCGATGGTCGAAAAACCGGCCAAGGGTACGGCGCCCTCGAACCTTGCGATTTCGGGGCGTTACATTCTCCAGCCCTCGATCTTCAACCTGCTGGCGACGCAGAAGCGCGGCGCGGGCGGGGAGATCCAGCTCACCGATTCGATGCTGGAGCTGGCGGCAAAAGAAGCCTTCCACGCCGTGCGCTTCGATGGCCGGGTCTATGACACCGGCTCGAAGCTCGGGTTCCTTTCGGCCAATGTCGCCTATGCGATGATGCGCCCGGATATCGCACCCGAATTCCGCAAGGCGATCGGCGATATCCTGAACGGATAAGAGCGGGAAATCAGGGCGTGACGCGCAGGCCGAACATTACGGTGTGCGCGTTGTAGCTCTCGTTCGCCGCATTTACATGGAAGCGTTCGAAGGCATAGCTGCCACGGGCTGCGAGCAGGCGGTTGAACTTGTATTCAAGCTTCAATCCGGAAGTCAGCATCGTTTCCTGACGGTTGACGCCGCTGTAATCCGTTTTCGCAAAGCCGAGCGAGGCGGTGGCGGTGAAGTTGCGCAGGAAGGCGTGCGTCAGCGTTGCCGTGCCGCGATAGGCCGTTGCGCCGGAGGAATTGGCGAGCGTCGTTTCGGTGATATCGCTCTGCGCCCTCACGTTCAGCGTGGTCAGCGGCGAGACCGACCAGGTCAACGCGCTATCGACCACCGGCGCTTTCAGTGTCCTGAGGCGCGTATCCTCATAATCCCGGATGGTATAGCCGACCGAGGTCTCGCCGGTCAGTGTTCGCGCCAACTCGTAGGTTGAGCCGATGCGGGCCGTGACGCCCTGCGAGTCGCGTCGGAAGCCTCCGGTGTCGACCGCGATATCGTGGACGCGCTGGTCTGCGCCGAGTTCGATAAAGGGTTTGATGCCGGGTGAAATCTCGTAACCTGTCCGCAGGCGCAGGCCGTAGGTCGAGAGGTTACGCGCATCCTGATTGACCATGACGCCACCGACATTGGCATCCGAATACATCAGCCGGTCTACAGTACCCTTGAGGCCAATGCTCAGGCGTCCGAAATTCTGCGTGGCGCCGAGCGCGCCGCCCACGGTGTAAAACGGCGTGCGGCCATTGGTGCCGCCGGGCAGATTCACCGCATTCTGGTTTTCGGTATCGATGCGCGCGGTCAACTGGCTGTCGAAGGTGAGATCACGCGTGGCGTCGAGCCGGAGCGCGATACGGGCATCGCCGTCCGGGCGGTTGGCATTGCTGATCGAGGTGTAGCCGGTATAGGCGCCACGCAGGTCGACATCGAGTTGATGGCGCGACCAGTTGGATGTGGCGATGATGCCGGCTTCCGTGCGGTAGAAACTCGAGCCTTTTTTGGTCACCCCGGAGCGGGTCGGGTTTGAATCATAGCCGCCATCACCTTCGAGCGATGGCTTCACCAGCATGGTGCCGAGGCGCAGGCCTACTGGCGAGAAAGGATCGTCCTCTGCCACAGGGCGGCGCTGCGCGGGTGGAGCGGCTGTGTTGAGGCCCGGTGCGACCATATAGGGCGTCGTGCCGCGTCCGAGGCGCGGTGCCATGGTTTGGGCATCCGCTGCATTGCCAAAGCGTGCGCCGGCCGTATTGGCCGGCGGTACGCTCGCCGTGGTCGGCGCAGGCGAGGGTGTCACACCGGGGTAGCCCGTATAGCGCGTCTGGCCCGAACCCAACTGGCGCCGTGCGGCGGTGTTGGGCTGCCGTTTGAGGCCGAATTTGCCTTTGGCGTTGGGCGTTTGAATATCGATGTCGGCGTTGCGCAGCATCGGCGATGTTGGCGTGATGGGCTGCGCGGCCACGCCCGGGCCGCGCAATTCGCCCTGAATGGCGCCCGGTGTGCCGGGCGTCGCCGTCCCCATGATTTGGGCTTGAAGCGGAGCAACGCTCATCACAGGCAAGCCGAGGCCAACAAGCGCCGCCGGGCCGAGACGGGCTATCCAATTCCTTTCGAAGCGCGTATCAGGGCGGCGCATCAAGTTGGTCATCTCGGCTTTGGCCTTGCGGCGCGAGGCTGATTTCGGAAGGCAAAACACGGAACGGCAGGGCAGCGCGCCCAACCTGTTTCCAAGAAGTAAAGATCGAGGGTTAACGCTTCGTTTCCAGCCCGGCATTTTCTGCCGATTGGCGCGCGGCGGGCCTGAACCGGTCACGGAGAAGCACATGGATCGCGTGGATATCGAGCAGGTTCTGGAGAGCGCGCGCCGGTCAATCGGGACCGAGATTGCCGGCTTGCAGCAGCTTCATGCTGCGATCAGCAATGGTCTTGGCAAGCCGTTTTATGAAGCTGTGGCGCTGATCAAAGGCGCGACTGGTCGCCTGATCGTCACCGGCATGGGCAAATCCGGCCATGTCGGGCGCAAGATCGCTGCGACGCTGGCCTCGACCGGCACGGCCGCGCATTTCGTCCACCCCGGCGAAGCGAGCCACGGCGATCTCGGCATGATTCGCTCCGAGGATGTGATTCTCGCGCTCTCGTGGTCCGGCGAAACGACCGAACTTTCCGATATCATCGCCTATTCGCGGCGCTATCGCGTAGGCCTTGTGGCGATCACCTCCAATCCGGAGTCGACGCTCGCGACCGAGGCGGATGTCGCGCTGGTACTGCCGAAGGCCGAGGAGGCCTGCCCGAACGGTCTCGCACCGACCACCTCCACCACGATGCAGATTACCCTTGGCGATGCGCTGGCGGTGGCGCTCCTCGAATCGCGCGGCTTCACGCCGGAGGATTTCCGCGCCTTTCATCCCGGTGGCAAGCTCGGCGCCAAGCTCACTTTCCTGCGTGATGTGATGCACCGCGGGGACGCCTTGCCGCTGGTCCACTCCGGCACGCGGATGGGCGATGCGATTGTCGAGATGACTTCGCACGGATTCGGCTGCGTCGCGGTGACGGATGCGGATGGCATGATGATCGGCGTCATCTCGGACGGTGACCTTCGCCGCCATATGCGCTCCGATCTGATGACGCTTCAGGTGGATGAGGTGATGACGCGCAACCCCAAGACCGTGCGCGAAAGCCTGCTGGCGGTTGAAGCTATCGACTTCATGAATCGCAGCAAGATCACCGCGCTTTTTGTGCTCGACGCGGCGGCCAAACCCGTCGGCATCGTCCACGTGCACGATCTCCTGCGGATCGGCGCGGCCTGAGAGCCGGAATCGGTCAGCCTACTTCAGGCGCCTTGTTTCAGGCGATCCCCGAGCCTGCGCATCATGTCGCCGACGAGGTTGCATTCCTCTTCCGAGAGGGCTTCCATCATTTCGTCGAGGAGCTTGCATTCCTCGGCCAAGGCTTGCCGCGCGACACGCTCCCCCTCTGGTGTGAGGTAAAGTCTGCGAACGCGGCGGTCCTCGCCATCGGGCTCGCGTCGCACCCAACCGGTCGCCTCCATGTCCGGTAGGGCCATCGAGAGATTGGAGCGCCCGACAAAGATTTTTTCCGCGAGGCGCTGCTGCGTCATGCCCGGCTCGTAAAGCAGGTTCGCCATGATATCGAACTGCGACATCCGGATGCCATGAACCGCGAGCATCGCGGAAAGGCGTTGTGCCCAGAGGGAATGCACGCGCGCAACGGCCAACCAGTTCTTGAAGCGCGGCCTTTCCCAAGGGAGTTCGGATTTTCCGGCAGGTTCCGGGCCTTTCGGCAGGTTCGACATGAGGCCTCGTAACGCACGCGGGGACGCCAGCCCAAGGGCTTGTGTTTGTTCAATATTGAACTAAGATGTTCAATATTGAACATTCTTTGATCTGGAGCTGGAACCATGACACATGCTGCATTGAAGGTCATCCGTCCGGTTGTTCGTCTTTCGAGCCTGATTTCACCGAGAACCACCGGGAGACTTGCCTTCCACCTGTTCTGCACGCCGATTGGCCATGCGAAAGTAAATGACACCACGCCGCAGGGACGGGCGGCGCGGGCGCTGTTTGCGCGCGCTACGGCGCGGCAAGTCACGCATGGTTGCGGCTATGTCCAGACCTTCCGGTTCGAGCCAGAGGGCGTCTCGCGCGGCACCGTGCTGGTGCTCCATGGCTGGACTGGACAGAGCCTCTTCATGGCGGGGTTTATCGAGCCGTTGCTGGCGCAGGGTTTTCGTGTGATCGCGATGGATATGCCGGGGCATGGTGCCTCCTCTGGACGGCGGCTCAACTTTGCGCTGGGAATCGAGGCGATCTCTGCCGTTGTTCGGGATGAGCAGCCGCTGGCGGGTATTGTCGCCCATTCCTTTGGCGGGGCGGTTGCGCTGGCCGCCGTGGCCGGAGGGGTCGAAGGGTTTCCGCCGATTACCGCCCGCCGCGTGGTCACCGTGGCCTCACCGCGCGCGATGCAAGGGTATGGTCGCCAATTCTCGCAGCAGTTGGGGCTGACGCAGCGCGGACACCACGCCTTTGAGGCCGAGGTGCTGGCGGTCGCCGGGCGCCCCATGGAGAGCTTCTGCGGTGCGGAATACTTGCGCCGAACGCTGGTTCCGACGCTGGTGATGCACGCCCCGGATGACAAGGAAATCCCGTTCTCCGACGCCGAGGCGCTGGCGGAGGCGGGTTCCCACGTCGAGCTTCGGGCGATGCCCGGCCTCGGGCACCGCCGCATTCTGATGTCCCGAGCGGTTCAGCAGGCTGCGGCGGAGTTCATCGCCAAGAACTGATCATGAAAATGGGCTGGTCAGAGCCAGCCCATCAGCTCGCGGCGGGTGATGGCCTCGATGACATCGATACCGCCTTCGGAGGCATTGAGGGCAGGGATATAGCTGAAATTCTCGCCGCCGTTGTGCTCAAAGATCTCGCGGTTTTCGCCGTCGAGTTCCTCCAGCGTTTCAAGGCAATCGGCGGAGAAACCCGGCGCGATCATCGCGAGGCGCTTGATGCCGGATTTCGCGAGCGCTTCCACGGTTTTATCCGTGTAGGGCTGAAGCCACGGATCATTGCCAAAGCGCGACTGGAAGGTAATCTTGAACCGTTCCTTGTCGTAGCCAAGGGCTTCCCGCAGCAGGCGGCCGGTCTTCTGGCATTCGCAGTGATAAGGGTCACCCTTTTCGAGATACTTCTGCGGCATCCCGTGGAAGGTCGCGATCAGCACCTCCGGTTCCCAATCAAGGCCGGCGAGGTGGGTGCGGACCGAGTTCGCCAGCGCGTCGATATATGCGGGCTCGTCGGCGTAGGCTGGCGCCACGCGAACATAGGGCTGCCAGCGCATCTTCATCAGGGCGCGGAAGGCCTCGTCGTTGGCGGTGGCCGTCGTCGCGGCCGCGTAGTGCGGGTAGAGAGGCACGAGCAGGATACGGTCGCAACCCTGATCCATCAGCGCTTGAATGCGGCTCTCCGTCGAGGGGTTCTGATAGCGCATCGCCCAATCGATGATGACCTTGTCCTCACCGGCAAAGCGCTTGGCGAGACCCTCAGCCTGATCACGGGTGATGGTCTTCAGCGGGCCTTCGTTGCGCTCGTTGTTCCAGATCGTCGCGTAGTCCTTGCCCTTCCGACCCGGCCGCGTCGTCAGGATGATGAGGTTAAGCAGCGGCCACCACAGAAGACGTGGCACTTCAATCACCCGGCGATCCGAGAGGAACTGCTTGAGATAACGCCGCATCGACCAGTAGTCGGTGCCATCGGGCGTGCCGAGGTTGAGCAGCAAAACGCCGACCTTGCCCTTCTTGACGGGCGGGTGGCCCTCGGGCAGGCGCACGACGCGCATTTCGGCTTCGGAGGCAAACGGGGCGGGGATCTGGAAGGGCTTGTTCATAGCCGTTCCAAATAACGCAAGCCTGCCGTTTGTTAAGCCCCTAGAGCACGTTTCCTTTTGATGACATCAAAACCGTGCTCTAGGTTTTTTCCTTCGCGCATGGGTTTTGCGAAAAACCGCATACACTTTTTCGCCCCATGCTTTTGCGGGCGTTTAGCCAATCGGGCGCTCGTCCGAGATCACCTTACCGTCGTTCGGGAGCGAACCCACAGGCACGAGTTCGATATTGCCCTTGAGGTTCGTCGAAGCGCGCAGGCTGGCGCCGATGGCTTCGGCGAGTTCGCCCGCAAAGCTCTCGCTTTCGACGCGCAGGGTCATGGCGTCGGCCTCGTTCTCGCGGGTGACGATCAGGCGGAGGCGGCCAATACCGGGATGCTTTTTCGCCACCGCATCGATCTGCGCCGGATCGACGAACATGCCCTTGACCTTGGTGCGCTGATCGGCGCGGCCCATCCAGCCCGCGAGGCGGCGGTTGGTGCGTCCACAGGGCGAAGCGCCCTCAACGATCTTCGAGAGATCGCCCGTGCCGAAGCGCAGCAACGGATAATCCTTGTTCAGCCGCGTGACGACAATTTCACCCACCTCGCCATCCGGCAGCGGCTCATTTGTGCCGGGTTTGACGATTTCGAGGATGATGCCCTCGTTGACGATCAGCCCTGCGCGCGCCGGACTTTCATAGGCGATGATGCCGAGGTCGGCGGTGGCATAGGCCTGATAGGCCTCGATGCCCTTGGCCGCCACCGCCTGTTGCAGGCTCGGCGGGAAGGCTGCGCCAGAGACCAGCGCCTTCTTGATCGATAGCGCGGGTTTCCCGGCTTCCTCGGCCTTTTCCAGCAGGATTTTCAGGAAATCCGGCGTGCCGGCGTAGCCCGTGGGTTTCAGGGCCGCGATCGCCTCGATCTGCATCTCGGTCTGTCCGGGGCCGGCGGGAATGACGGCGCAGCCGACGGCATGCGCACCTGATTCCATGATGAAGGCGCCGGGCGTGAAGTGATAGCTGAAGGTGTTCAGCACCACGTCACCCTTGCGGAAACCTGCCGCATAAAAAGCGCGACCCGCACCCCACCAGTCGGCGGAATATCCCTCAGGATCGAAAATCGGACCGGGGGACATCAGGAGCCGCCGCAGCATGCCGGAGCTGGTGGTCGTCAGGCCGGCGAACGGTGGCGCGACCGCCTGCATGCCGAGAAGATCGGATTTGCGCAGGACAGGCACGGCGGCCAGCGCTGCCCTGTCTATCAGGCTCGCGATATCAATCCCTGTCAGCTGGCGCTCCAGCGCCGGAGCGGCAGGTGCCGCCCAGGCGAGGATATCGCGCAGGGTACTCATCTGGGAGACTTCGCGCTGCTCCTGCGGCCGGGTTTCCACGGCATCAAAAAAATCGCTCATCGTCACTCCCGGAATTGGATGTGCTGGACCGCCGGATCAGCCGGCAGGTTTGGCCTTCGTGAGGAAGTCGCCCATGCGCGCCAGAGCCCGCTCGATGTTCTCGAGCGAGTTTGCATAGGACAGGCGGATATAGCCCTCGCCATGAACGCCAAAATCGGGTCCGCCAATCGTGGCGACGCCCGCCTCCTCCAACAGTTGCGCGGCGAGCTTCTTGGCCTTCCAGCCGGTCGCCTTGATGTTAGGATAGGCATAGAATGCGCCCGTGGGTGTCAGGCAGGTGACATTCGGGAGCGCATTGAGACCCGCGACGACAGCCTTCCGGCGGCGGTCGAATTCCTTCATCATCGCGTGAACCGCGTCCTGCGGGCCTTCGAGTGCCGCCTTGCCGGCCCATTGCGCCGGGGCGTTGACACAGGAATAGGAATTCACGGCGAGCTTGCGCGCGGCCTCATAGGCAGCCTCCGGCCAGACCGAATAGCCCATGCGCCAGCCGGTCATCGCGTAAGTCTTCGACCAGCCGTTGAGCAGGATGAGCCGATCGCGGATTTCCGGATAGTTCAGCAGTGAGACATGGACCGCGTTATCGTAGGTCATCTGGTCGTAGATTTCGTCCGACATCAACGCGACGCGCGGGAAGCGCTGGAGCCCCTCGACGAGCTTGTCGATCTCGCTCTTGGGCGTGACGCCGCCGGTCGGATTGGCGGGTGAGTTGATGATGAGCAGCCGAGTTTTCGGCGTGATCAGCGAGAGGGTTTCCTCGGCGGAGAAGGCAAAGCCGTTCTCTTCGCGGATCGGCACCGGCACCGGGGTCGCGCCGGTGAATTCGATCATCGAGCGGTAAATCGGGAAGCCCGGATCGGGGTAGAGGATTTCAACGCCCGGCTGGCCGAACATCAATATGGCCATGAACATCGTCACCTTGCCGCCGGGGACGATCATCACCCGTTCGGGGGAAACCGTCGCGCCATAGCGCTTGTGAAGGTCCGCCGCGACCGCCTCGCGCAAGGGCAAAATGCCTGTCGCCGGAGTGTAGCCGTGATGGCCGTCGCGCAGCGCCTTGATGGCGGCCTCGACAATGTGCGGCGGGGTCGGGAAGTCCGGTTGGCCGATTCCGAGGTTGATGATGTCCTTGCCTTGACGGGCCAGTTCGGTGGCGCGCGCGAGGACGGCAAAGGCATTTTCCTCGCCGATGCGGGCGAAGGCGGGCACGATATCGAGCATGGGCATTTCCTGATTTCGGTATACTGTATATTTTTATCTACACGTGATCGCGGGTTCGTGCTTGATTTTCAAGCCCACGATGGGCGATCTTCCCCATAAGATCAATGATCGGGCTGCGTCGCGTCGTTTTGCGATGCGTTTGAAGTCCGACCGGAGGAAACAGCCCCGTTCCGGTGCCATGCCGGAGCCGGCCAAAACAGGGTGCCGCTTTGTCCAAGAAGCCATCGAAGTCCTTGCCGTCGAAAGCCAAGATCGCGCGCCTGCGTTCCCGTGACTGGTTCGACAACCCCGCCAATCCCGAGATGACCGGGCTCTATCTCGAGCGCTATCTCAACTTCGGGCTGACGCGCGAAGAGCTTCAATCGGGCAAGCCGATCATCGGCATCGCGCAGACCGGCTCGGATCTTTCGCCGTGCAACCGGCATCACCTTGAACTCGCGAAGCGCATCCGTGAGGGCATTCGGGAGGCGGGCGGCATTGCAATGGAATTTCCGGTGCATCCCATTCAGGAAACCGGCAAGCGCCCCTCCGCAACGCTCGACCGTAACCTCGCCTATCTCGGGCTCGTCGAGTTGCTCTACGGCTATCCGCTCGATGGCGTGGTGCTGACGACGGGCTGCGACAAGACTACCCCCGCCTGCCTGATGGCAGCGGCGACGGTCGATATGCCAGCGATTTCGATGAACGTCGGGCCGATGCTCAACGGCTGGTTCAAGGGTGAACGTGCCGGCTCCGGCACGGTGGCCTGGCGCGCCCGCGAGATGCTCGCGCGTGGTGAAATCACTCAGGACGAAATGGTTGATCTCGTGGCGTCTTCCGCGCCCTCGACCGGGCATTGCAACACCATGGGCACGGCCTCAACCATGAACAGCCTAGCCGAAGCGCTCGGCATGAGCCTGCCGGGTTCCGCCTCGATCCCGGCGCCCTATCGCGAACGCGGTCAATGCGCCTACGAGACCGGCCGCCGCATCGTCGAGATGGTGTGGGAAGACCTTCGTCCCTCGAAGATCATGACGCGCAAGGCGTTCGAGAACGCGATTCGCGTCAACTCGGCGATCGGCGGTTCGACCAATGCGCCGATCCACCTCAATGCCATCGCCAAGCACCTCGGCGTGCCGCTCGACAACAACGACTGGGACAAGGTGGGCTATGAAATCCCGCTGTTGGTGAACCTCCAGCCGGCGGGCGAATACCTCGCCGAGGAATATCACCGCGCCGGTGGCGTGCCGGCCGTCGTGGCCGAACTCATCGCGAAGGGCCTCATTCATGAGGACGCGATGACGGTTAACGGCAAGACCTTCGGCGAGAACAATAAGGGCAAGTTCACCGAGGATCGCGCGGTCATCAAGGCGTTCGACGCGCCGATGAAGGCGAAATCCGGCTTCCTCAATCTCTCCGGCAATCTCTTCGACTCCGCCATCATGAAGACCAGCGTGATCTCGGAGGAGTTCCGCAAGCGCTATCTCGAAAACCCGAAGGACCCGATGGCCTTCGAAGGGGTCGCCTTCGTGTTTGATGGGCCGGAAGATTACCATCACCGTATCGACGATCCGAAGCTGAAGATGGGCGAAGATGCGATCCTCTTCATGCGCGGCACCGGCCCCATCGGTTATCCCGGTGCGGCAGAAGTTGTGAACATGCGCCCGCCGGCATATCTGCTCAACAAGGGCATCACCGCGCTGCCCTGCGTCGGCGACGGGCGTCAGTCCGGCACGTCCTATACGCCGTCGATCCTCAACGCGACGCCGGAAGCGGCGGTTGGCGGCGGGCTCGCGGTGCTCAAGACCGGCGACCGCATTCGCATCGATTTGATGAAGCGGACAGCGAATATCCTGATTTCCGATTCGGAATTTGATGCCCGCCGCGCCGAGCTCAAGGCCAGTGGTGGCTACAAGTATCCCAAGAGCCAGTCCCCTTGGCAGGATATCCAGCGCCGCATGGTCGATGGTCTGGCCGAGGGTATGACGCTGAAGCCTGCGACCAAATACAAGCGGATCATCCGCACCTATGGCACGCCGCGCGACAACCACTAGGAAACGCATGATGGATCTGTCCAATTGGACACCGCGCCCTTCTCCGGCACGTCAGGTGCTGGAGGGGCATTATGCGCGTCTCGAACCGCTCGACCCCGTCCGCCACGCGGACGGGCTTTTCGCGGCGTTGATGGGGGAAAGCGCCGAGAACGATCATCTCTATCTCTTCGAAACCTCGATGAGCCGGGGTGATTTCCAGACGTGGATCGAGGCGAAAGCCAAGCGCACGGATATCCTGTGCGGTGTCGTTGTCGACCGGGAAACCGGCGTCATCGGCGGGCGGCAGGATTTCATGCGCATCGACAATGCCCATGGCGTCATCGAGATCGGCTCGATCCATTGGGGGCCGCCGATTGCGCGGAGCCGGGTGGCAACCGAGGCTTTGTATCTTTTTGCAAAACACGCCTTCGAGGACTTGGGGTATCGCCGCTTCGAGTGGAAGTGCAATAACGACAACCTGCCTTCCAAGCGGGCCGCGTCGCGCTTCGGCTTTACCTATGAAGGCCTTTTTCGTCAGCACATGGTCGCCAAGGGCAAGAACCGCGATACCGCGTGGTTCTCGATGATCGATAGCGAATGGCCCGCGTTGCGCGCGCGCTTTGATGCCTGGCTCGACCCTGCCAATTTCGATGCTGAGGGACGGCAGAAAGCCGCACTTTCGGCTGCCGAGGTCGCAGGTTCCAAAGGGGGGTGAGCATGTTGGTCGTTCGCCGCGCCGAGCCTCGCGATGTTGCTGCTGTCACGGCCTTCCAGCGTGAGGCCTATGACGGAAACCGTGCTGTGCTGGGTGTCGAGCCTCTTCCCTTGTTGGCCGACTATCAGGAGGTCATTGCCGAGAAGGAGTGCTGGCTGGCGGAGACGCATCATCGGCTCGACGGGGTGCTCATTCTCGAAATCGACGGAGAAGCACTGCTGATCTGGAGTATTGCGGTGGCGCCGAAAGCGCGCGAGACGGGGCTCGGCAGCCGCCTTCTTGCTTACGCAGAAAAGCGCGCGCACGACCTCGGCCTCACCCAGCTCACGCTCTACACCGGCGAGAAACTCGGGCGGAACATCACCTGGTATACGCGCCACGGCTTCCGGATCGCCCGGCTGGAAGCCCTGCCGGACCGCACCATCGTGCACATGAACAAAGCGGTTTCGCGCGTCGATTGATTTTTTGCGCGCGGGTGCCGGAGGACCGGACCATCGCGCTTTCCACCTTTGTTTTTTCTCAAGGAGACTGAAGTTATGGCTGGACGTTTGAAGGGCAAGGTGGCGGTTGTCACGGCGGCTGGGGCAGGCATCGGGCGCGCCATCGCCGAGGCCTTTGTGGCCGAGGGTGCAACGGTGTATGCGACCGACCTCAACCGAGACGCGCTCGAAGGAATCGCCAAGGCCAAGAAGAGCAAGCTCGACGTGCTCAACGACAAGGCGGTCGCTAAATTCGCCGAGAAGGTCGGGACCATCGATATTCTCGTCAATGCCGCCGGCTTCGTGCACCACGGCTCGATCCTTGAATGCGATGACAAGGCGTGGGATTTCTCGTTCGATCTCAACGTGAAGTCGATGCACCGTATGACCAAGGCGTTCCTGCCGGGCATGTTGACCGCAGGCAAGGGCTCGATTGTCAATATCGCCTCGGGTGCCGGCTCCGTGCGCGGCATTCCGAACCGCTATGTCTACGGTGCGACCAAGGCGGCGGTGATTGGCCTGACGAAGGCGATTGCAGCGGATTTCATCAAGAAGGGCGTACGCGCCAACGCCATCTGCCCCGGTACGATCCAGTCACCTTCGCTCGACCAGCGCATTGCCGATCAGGCCAAGGCCTCGGGCCAGACGCTGGAGGCGGTGCGGCAGGCGTTTATTGATCGCCAGCCGATGGGCCGGCTCGGTAAGGCCGAGGAAATCGCCATGCTCGCGGTCTATCTTGGCTCGGATGAGGCGAGCTACACAACAGGCCAGATTCACCTCGCGGACGGTGGTTTCGCGCTCTGACGGCCAATCTCACGCGAAGCGAAACCGGTTCGCGTGAAGACACTATGTCAGAAATTCTGGCGTCAAAAAATCTTGAGGGAAAACCCATGAAAATCCTTATTCTCGGTGCCGCCGGCATGGTCGGCCGCAAGCTGGCCGAACGGTTGGCGAAAGACGCCCGCATCGGCGGCATCCCGATTTCCCATGCGGTTCTGCATGATATCGTGGCACCCGTGGCTCCGGCTGGCGCGCCTTTCGGCTCCGAATGCCACGCCTCGGATTTCTCACTGCCCGGTGCGGCGGAGAAGCTCATCTCCTCGCGCCCTGATGTGATTTTCCATCTCGCGGCGATTGTTTCGGGCGAGGCGGAGGCCGATTTCGAGAAGGGCTATCGCATCAATCTCGATGGCACCCGCGCGCTCTTCGATGCCATCCGCCGCATCGGCGATGGCTATTGCCCGCGCGTGGTCTTCACCTCGTCGATTGCGGTGTTCGGCGCGCCGTTCCCGCAGGCGATTGGTGACGAGTTTTTCACTACCCCGCTGACGAGCTATGGCACGCAGAAGGCCATCGGTGAGTTGCTTCTGGCGGATTATACCCGGCGTGGTTTCTTCGATGGTATCGGCATTCGCCTGCCGACGATTTGCGTGCGTCCGGGCCTGCCGAACAAGGCGGCTTCAGGCTTTTTCTCCAACATTTGCCGCGAGCCGCTCGCGGGCAAGGAAGCGGTGCTACCGGTTTCGGAAGATGTCATGCATTGGCACGCGAGCCCCCGCGCGGCCGTCGGCTTCCTGATCCATGCCGCGAGCATCGATGGCGCGAAGGTCGGCCCGCGCCGCAACCTCACCATGCCGGGCCTTGCCTGCACCGTGGGGCAGCAGATTGAGGCGTTGCGCAAAGTCGGCGGCGAGAAGGTTGTCGCCCGTATCAAGCGCGAGCGCGATCCGGTGATCGAGAAGATCGTCGCTGGTTGGCCGCGCAATTTCGATGCGAAGCGCTCCGTGGCACTTGGTTTCCGTGCCGAGGCTACCTTCGAGGATATTCTCAAGGTGCATATCGACGACGAACTCGGCGGCAAGATCGTGTGAGGCAAGATCGTGTGAGTTTTCTTCTCGAGGGGTTTCCGCCCCTTCGGTAGGCTCCTCGCACAAGCTCGGGCGGCCTTTCGGCCTTGCCTTCGCTACGCTGGGAAGAGATTGAGTGACAAAAAAGGCTGGGGAAACCCGGCCTTTTGCATATTGTCGCTGGTTTAGCCTTTGAGCGGCCAGGGTGTTTCCGCAACCGGTGTAATCGGGCCACGCCCTTCCGAGAATTGCACGATATTGTCGACCACAAGCTGGCCCATCTTGTTGCGGGTATAATGCGAGCCCGAGCCGACGTGCGGCAACAGCACGACATTCTCGAGCGCAAAAAGATCGGTCGGCACGGTCGGTTCTTTCTCGAAGACATCGAGACCTGCCGCGCCGAGCTTGCCAGACTTCAGCAGCTCCACCATCACCGGCTCGTCGACCAGCGTGCCGCGCGCGACGTTGATGAGGATGCCGGCAGGGCCGAGCGCTTCCATCACCGCACGGTTGACGATGTTGCGGGTGGATTCGCCGCCCGGTGCGATCACCATCAGGATGTCGACATCGCGCGCCATGTCGACCAGCGAGGCGTAATAGGTGTAGGGCACGTCGAGCTTCGGCGAGCGGCTGTGATAGGCGAGGCTGAGGCCAAAGGCTTCGGCACGGCGGGCAATCGCGCCGCCGATGCGGCCAAGCCCGAGGATGCCCATCTTCTTCTCGCGCAGCGAGCCCGTGAGCGGGAAATTGCCTTGGCTGAGCCACTTGCCATCGCGGACATAGCGATCCGCCTGTGGCAGGCGGCGCACGGTCGAGATCAGGAGGCCCATCGCGAGGTCTGCAACCTCGTCGGTCAGCACATCCGGGGTGTTGGTGACGATGATGCCATGTTCGCCTGCCCACTTGGCGTCAACGCCGTCATAGCCGACGCCGAAGTTGCCGACGATCTGGAGGTTGGGGAAGCGGCCCATGAAGGCACCGTCGATCTTGCCATGCCCGGCCCCGCCGACCATGCCGCGAATTTTTGCGCCATGCGAGGCAATGAAGGCCTCCTTGTCGGTCATTTCATAGAGCTTGTGCACGGTGAAATGGGCTTCGAGCCCCTCCCGGATCAGCGGCATGACCTGACCGGTGATCAGCACTTCGAACTTCGACACAGGCATTCTCCCTCAGAGGCAAATTTATACGGCCCGGCTAACTCGCCGAACCTGCTTGCCTCCGAGTAGAGCCTGATGCGCCCAAAACTTCAATCATGGATGCAGTATGCAGCCTTGATTTATCATCCAGCGTTATTCCTCGTCGTCGGCCTCATCATCGCCGAGCGTGGCGGCGACGCTGTCGGGGTCTTGCTGGCCACCAAGATGCTTGACGATACGGCGCAGAGCCTTGCGCAGCCGCTTGGCATCCTTGGTATCAAAGAGGTCGTTGAGTTCCTCTTCGAGTTCCTCGGTCATCGCGTCGATCCGGGCGAGCTTTTCCTTGCCCAGATCCGTCAGTGCGACACGAACGACGCGCCCGTCCGGCGTATTGCTCTCGCGTTCGACAAGGTTCTGGGCGGTGAGGCGGGCAATGGTCTTGGAGGCCGTAGGCGGCCGGACGTGCAGGGTGCGCGAGAGTTCCCCCATGGTCATGCCATCGGCGTGCTGTGCGAGCACCTGTAGGGCCTGCTCCTGCCCTGGAAAGAGGCCGATTTCGGCCAGCATGATCGCCGTCCGCGTCCGGTGAAGGCGCGCAGCCAGCATGAGCTGGAATGCGATGGATTTGCGTCCTGGATGTTTCATGCCTTATCTCCCGGCAACAGGGGATGCGCCTTCTTCAGGAGGCCACAAGGACCCGATGGCAACAACCCTTTTTTCTTGCATCTTCCGATGTGGCGGATGCACTTGCAGCACTCTCTTGCAGGAGTGCCATACAGTTCCTCACATCAACTCCTGCTTGTTCGTCACAGTTCCATGACAAGACAATGACAACGACCCGCATTTCGATCGATATCTCAGGAATGACCTGCGCTGCCTGCGCGCAGCGGATTGAGCGCGTGCTTTCGCGTGTGCCCGATATCGAGCAGGCTGTCGTTGACCTTGCACAGGACAGGGCGGTGATCACCCTGCCGGAAGGGCAAGGCGAGAAGGTCGCGGTTGCCGCTGCACTCGCTGCGATCGCTTCCGCCGGTTATCAGGGGTTTGCGCGCGGTGGCACGCTTGCGGAGCGCCGCGAGACCCGCGCCCGGCGTGATGCTGCGCTGCGGACGGAGAGCCGCTGGCTGCACCTGCGAGCCTTTGTGGCCATGCTGATCGCCTTGCCGTTCCTGGTCGCGATGGGGATCGAGGTTTTCCAGAGCGCCCATGGTCATGTCATTCCGCCGGAGGTGCAGTTCGCTCTGGCGCTGATCGCGCAGACCTTCTGCGCCTGGCCGTTCTATCACCGGGCCTATGCCGCCTTACGGTCCGGCACGTCGAACATGGATGTGCTCGTGGTGCTCGGCACGACGACAGCCTTCATTCTGAGCCTCCGCCACCTCTGGGACGGCTCGGCGCATCACGGCGCACCGCTCTATTTCGAGGGTTCGGTCGCGGTGATCGCCTTTGTGCTCGTCGGCAAGGTGATCGAACGCGCAGCGAAGCACGAAGCGGGGGCTGCACTGACCGCGCTTGCAGAGATGCTGCCGGATCAAGTGACGATCCGCGAGGGGGCGATTGAGCGGCAGGTTCTGCGCGAGCCGCTTCAGCCGGGGATGCAGGTTGTGGCGCGGCCCGGTGCAATTCTCCCCGTCGACGGCCTCGTGGTGGAGGGACACGCATTTCTCGACGAATCGAGCCTTACAGGCGAAAGCCTGCCGGTCTCTCGCGGTATCGGTCACGCCGTCCAGGCCGGGTCCGGGGTTTCGGGCGGGGCTTTGCTGGTCGAGGTCAGGGCAGTTCAGGACGAGACGCGGCTCGCACGTCTTGCCCGCCTGATCGAGGATGCCGGGCTTGCCGATGCACCCTCGCTCTCGCTCGTAGACCGGATCTCACAGATATTCGTGCCCACTATCGTCGGCATCGCCGTGCTGACTGCACTGGGCTGGCTTCTGGCAGGGGCCGGGCTTGAACGTGCGCTCCTCATTGCGACCTCTGTGCTTGTGGTCGCCTGTCCTTGCGCGCTTGGGCTTGCGACGCCGATTGCGCTGGTCGCCGGAGCGAGCGCGGCAGCGCGGCGCGGGCTGATCCTTGCCGATCATGCAGCGCTCGAAGCGGGGGCCGATATCACGGCGGTGGCCTTCGACAAGACCGGGACGTTGACAGCTGGCAAGCCGACGCTGGTGCGCGTGGTGGCCTCGGAGGGCGGCGAAGATGCAGCGCTTCAGGCCGCCGCGCGGCTCGCGCATCTCTCGGATCACCCGATTGATGCGGCGATTGTCGCTGGCGCGCGAACGCAAGGCGTTTTCCGGGAAGATGTCGAGCAATTTTCGGCGAAGGCTGGCAGCGGGCTTTCCGGCGTTTTCGAAGGGCAGCGCCTGCAACTCGGCTCCAAAGCCTTCCTTGATCCCGATGGCCAGCAGGCAAGCGATATTGCGATGCTGGAGACCCGGCTTGATCCGGTCGAGCGGTGCCTGCCCGCGAGCTATCTCTCGGTCGATGGTGCCATCCGCGCGATTCTCGTGGTGGGTGATCCGGTGCGCCCTGATGCCCGCGCGGCGATTGCCGATCTTCGCAGTCTGGGTATCCGTTCGATCATGCTCTCGGGGGATCGGCAGGAGGTTGTCGACCCGGTCGCGGCAGGGCTCGGCATTGATGATGCGCGCGGCGGTCTCAAGCCGGAAGACAAGCTCGCGGCACTCAAGGCGCTGGCCGAAGGCGGCACCAAGCTCGCCTTTGTCGGCGATGGCCTCAACGATGGTCCGGCGCTCCGGATCGCGCACGTCGGTATCGCGATGGGCACGGGAACCGAGGTTGCGAAAAGCGCGGCCTCCGTAGTGCTCGCACGGCCTGATCCACGCCTTGTGGCGGATTTCATCCGCGTAGCGCGCCGCACCCGCGCTGGCATCCGTGAAAACCTCGCGCTGGCGTTCCTCTTCAATGGGATCGCTGTGCCGCTGGCGGTGGCCGGAATGCTCTCGCCGGCGGTCGCTGGAGCCGCGATGGCGCTCTCCTCAATCTCTGTTGCCGGCAACGCTTTAAGGCTCTCGCATTTTGTGCGTTAACGCATGGGAAAGTCACAGTAATTTCACGAATTTTTTTTTGTGATTTTGGCTCCGGTTTTTCTTGCATCGCCGGGGGGATGCGCATATACACCGCCTTGCCCAATTTCGCACGTGCCTGTGGTTGCGTGCTGGTCGGCGGATCTCCGGACAAGAGGCCGGAAAAACGCCAGTCGTTGGGGGGTGAGACGTAAGTCAAGCTCTCTGAAGAACGGACCAGTAGCCGGAGGCGAACCGGCGGCCCCGCCCGAAGCGGGTGACGCAGCTCAAAGCAACGACGGAGCGGGCTTTTTTGGTCTCAGCCGGGTTCCAAGTCCGGCGAACTAAAGAGGCTTGTCCATCTTGCCGGGCGTGCGGTCGGGAATTTCCCTTCCAAACGATGGCTTCTTTGAACGGTCAGTGTCGCTTTTGGCGATGTTGGCTGCGAAAAGTCGTCAACGGCGCAGCGTCACCGCCGCAACGGGGTCTCTCCGATCCTTTGCGGCACGGGATGAGTTTTAACGCGTTTCCGCACCTCCACCGTGCGGGGCGAGGTTATGACTGATCCCTTGTGTCCATCGCCACTGCGGAAAGTCCGCAGAAGGGATGCTGCCATGACTGATCGTATCCGTGAATTCCTCCGCTCGCGCCGCGACGAGGGGCCCCGTCTGATCATCGACCTCGATGTCGTTCGCGACAATTACATCGGCTTCACCAAGGCGATGCCGGATAGCCGCGTGTTCTACGCCGTGAAGGCGAACCCGGCCCCGGAAGTGCTCGAGCTTCTCACCAAGCTCGGCTCGTGCTTCGATTGCGCCTCGATTGGCGAGATCGAAATGGTTCTGGCTGCCGGCGCGACCTCTGATCGCATCTCCTTCGGCAATACGATCAAGAAGGAACGGGATATCGCCCGCGCTTATGAGCGTGGCGTGCGCCTCTTCGCGGTCGATTGCGAAGCCGAAGTCGAGAAGATCGGCCGTTCGGCGCCGGGCTCGAAGGTGTTCTGCCGCATTCTCTGCGATGGCGCGGAAGCCGAATGGCCGCTCTCGCGCAAGTTCGGCTGCGTGCCGGAAATGGCGCCGCGCGTGCTTGAACTCGCGCATCGCCTCGGGCTCGTCGCGCATGGCGTGTCGTTCCATGTCGGCTCGCAGCAGCGCAACCCGCTCGTCTGGAATACCGCGCTCGCTTCGGCGGCGTCGATCTTCCGCGAGATGGCCGAACGCGGCATTGTGCTTTCGATGGTCAACCTCGGCGGTGGTTTCCCGACGAAGTACCTGAAGGACATTCCGGCGGTGCAGGCTTACGGGCAGGCGATCTCTTCCTCGCTGCGCGCGCATTTCGGCAACCGCATCCCTGAGACGATTATCGAGCCGGGCCGCGGCATGGTCGGCAATGCCGGCATCATCGAGGCCGAGGTCGTGCTGGTGTCGAAGAAGTCGGATGATCCGGCGGATATCCGATGGGTCTATCTCGATATCGGCAAGTTCCACGGTCTCGCCGAGACGATGGACGAGGCGATTCGTTACCCGATCCGCACCCCGCGCGATGGTGACGAGACGATTCCTTGCGTTCTCGCTGGTCCGACCTGCGATTCGGTCGATGTGATGTACGAGAAGGACCCGTACTGGCTGCCGTTCAGCCTCGAGATTGGCGACAAAGTGCTGATCGAAGGAACCGGCGCCTATACGACGACCTATTCGTCACAGAACTTCAATGGCATGACCGGCCTGCGCCAGATCGTCATCTGACGATCCGGCTCCACGCTTCACCCCGTCCGGCGTGCGCGCGGTTTTCGCGCGCGAGGTGCGAGGGTTCTCTCAAAAATGACCAAGAGCATGCTGCGCGTTCGCGCCGGGGAACCCCCGCGGGGGGATCTGTGCGCCGCGCTGTGCCGGGAGGACTGCTATGATCCATATCGATGCTGAAAAGCCGCAGGATGAACTCGTGCGGGACGCGCTGCTTGATCGCGCGTTCGGGCCGGGCCGCCATGCGAAGACCTGCCAGCGTCTGCGGGATGGGCGCGAGCCGGCGGAAGGGCTTTCCTTCGGCGCCTACCATGCCGGTGTGCTCGTCGGTACGCTGCGCTTCTGGTCGTTGCAGGCAGGTGGACGCGATGCCTTGATGCTCGGCCCGCTTGCGGTCGAGGAAACGCATCGCACTTTCGGCATTGGTGCCACGCTGATCCGTGTGGGGTTGGCGCGCGCTGCGGAGCTTGGCCACAAGGGCGTGCTGCTTGTGGGCGATGAGCCTTATTACACCCGCTTCGGCTTTTCAAAATCGCCGGTCCAAGGTCTTGTGATGCCCGGTCCGGTGGATCGCGCGCGTTTTCTCGGGCTTGAATTCGAGCCGGGCGCGTTGGCAGAAGCGCAAGGCGCGGTGATCGCCACCGGCAAGTTCACCGTCGAAAGCACCCTCGGGGGCTGTGACCGACGACTTGCAGCGTAATTTCCCTCGCTAAACAGGCGTAAAAGCGCCCAATTCGGACTTGACGCGGGATCGCGCGCCTTCCAAGAAGCGCGCGAAAACCTCTCTTATTCCCTTCCTGAAGAAAGCAGTTCCGATGACCGATTGGCCCATCCACGGCACTATTTCCGGCCCCATCGTCATGATCGGCTTCGGCTCGATCGGGCGCGGCACGCTGCCGCTGATCGAACGGCATTTCAAGTTCGACAAGTCCCGTTTCGTGGTGATCGATCCTGATGATGCGGATCGTGCGCTGCTCGATGAGCGCGGCATTCGATATATGCAGGCCTCGGTAACGCGCGACAATTATCGCCACCTGCTCGAGCCGCTACTGAAGGCTGGCTCGGGGCAGGGCTTCTGCGTCAATCTCTCGGTTGATACCGGCTCGGTGGACCTGATGGCGTTTTGCCGCGAGCTCGGCGTGCTTTACATCGACACTGTTGTTGAGCCGTGGCTCGGGTTTTACTGGGACAATTCCGGTGGTGCTGCCGCGCGCTCGAACTACGCGCTGCGCGAAACGATGCTGGCGGAGAAGCGTCGCAATCCGGGCGGCACGACGGCGGTTTCGACCTGCGGCGCCAACCCCGGCATGGTTTCGTGGTTCGTCAAGCAGGCGCTCCTGAACATCGCCTCGGATCTCGGGATGCAGTTCAACGTCCCGACCACCCGTGAGGGCTGGGCGCAGTTGATGGCGGATGCCGGCGTCAAGGGTGTGCATATCGCCGAGCGCGATACGCAGCGCGCCAAGAAGCCAAAGCCGGCCAATGTCTTTGTCAACACCTGGTCTGTTGAGGGCTTTCTTTCGGAAGGCATGCAGCCGGCGGAACTTGGCTGGGGCACACATGAGAAGTGGATGCCGGAGAATGGCCGCACCCATGAATCGGGCTGCGGCGCGGCGATCTATCTCCTCCAGCCTGGCGCAAATACCCGCGTGCGCTCGTGGTGCCCCACACCCGGCCCGCAGTACGGCTTCCTCGTCACGCATAACGAGAGCATCTCGATCGCGGATTACTACACCGTGCGCGATGCGAGCGGCAAAGCAGTCTTTCGCCCGACGTGCCATTACGCCTATCATCCGGCGAACGATGCGGTGCTCAGCCTGCACGAACTCTTCGGCAATGGCGGCACTATGCAGCCCGAGCATCACATTCTTGGCGAGAATGAGATTGTCGACGGTATCGACGAACTCGGCGTGCTGCTCTTCGGGCATGAGAATAACGCTTACTGGTATGGCTCACAGCTCTCGGTTGAAGAGACCCGCCGCATCGCGCCCTACCAGAACGCGACCGGCATGCAGGTGACCTCGGCCGTGCTCGCCGGCATGGTCTGGGCGCTCGAGAACCCGAATGCCGGCATCGTTGAAGCGGATGAGATGGATTACAAGCGCTGCCTTGAGGTCCAGCTTCCCTATCTCGGCCCGGTGCAGGGCTTCTACACCGATTGGAACCCGATCAAGGATCGCGAGAAGCTCTTCCCGGAGGATGTCGATTATTCCGACCCCTGGCAGTTCCGCAACGTACTGGTGCGATAACGTGCCTGTCATCCCCGACGACGCAGAGCGGCAAAGGGGGGCATCTTGCATTTGGGCAACACGTCGCCGGGCTTGTCCCGGCGATTTTTTTAATTCCCGCTCCTCGCGTTGCTCGGTCGGGAACGACAAGTGGCGCTAGAGGTATTGCACCGCCTCTGCCACATCCGCCTCAGTGATTTCGGCGATGGGCTTGCGTACCTTGGCGGCTTGCGTGGCCTCGCCCTCGCGCATCACAAGGATGAAGGTTTCAAGACCGGGGCAGGAGGGATCAGGACATTCGATTTCGGAGATCGTCAGGTCCAGCCCGGCGGAATCGCCGAGCGCCGTTGCTACCCATTGCCGGATATTTGCCAGCGCGACCTCATCTCGCTGCGGCTTCTTGCCGAAAAGCTTTCCGAAGAGCGCCACGGGCGTGTTTCCTAAACCGGCAGCGTGAGCAGCCCGCCGCCACCACTCTCGGAGCCGAACACGAGCTGCTTGCCGTCCCTGTTCCACGCGAGTGCCGTGATCGCCGAGCCATCGCCGCCCGCGCGAACCAGAAGTTCGGCCGCGTCAGTGAAGCGGACGAGGATCACCCAGCCGTCCTCGAAGCCGATGGCCAGCACCAGCGCCTTGGGGTGGAAGGCGACCTGAGAGACCTTCGCCGGGCGGATACCGCATTCCCTCGGCGCTTTTCCGGTCGGGCCGTCCTTCGCAAAGGGCCAGACGATGGCGCCTTCCGCGCCAGAGGTCGCAAGCCAGAGCCCATCGTGTGACCACGCAAAAGAGCGCGTCTTCGACGGATAGCCCGACATCCGCATGTGCCCCTTGTCCGCAAGGCGCCAGCCGTGAAGCTGGTTTTCCTGCATCGAGGTCACAAGAAAGCGGTTATCGGGTGAGAAGGTGACGTCGAGATGCGGGCCCTTCCACTCGAACTTTTCCGGCTCCGCATCCATGTTCGGGAACCAGAGCGTCGCGCCGTCGATATGCGCGATGGCCAGCCGCAGGCCCTTCGGCGCGAAGGCTAGGCCTTGCGAGGTCGAGGGTGCGATGCGCTCCTTGATCTTTCCTTTGGCGTCTCTGATGCGCACGGTCTTGCCCGCGCTCCACGCGGTGGTGCCATCGGGGCCGAGCGCAATGGCGGTGATCCATTTGCCCTTCTCGTCGCCGAGAACTAGCGTCGTGCCATCCGGCTTGGTCTCGATGACCTTGCCATCGTCGCCGCCGGTGACGATCCGCGTCTGATCCGCGACCGCGACGAGGATCGAATCGCCGTGCGGGCGCAATGCCGGGGCTTCGCGGCCGATCTGAACAGCGCCATCGGCGAGCACGAACCATGGCTTGTCGCCGAAGAACCCGGCCTTGAGCACGTGCTGATCAAAGGCGAGCGTGGTGACGCGGTCCGTCAGCGTCTGGATCTGGGCGTTCGGCATCTCACGCGACACAGGCAAGGAACCCTGAACGCAGCGCTTCGGGATTGAGCTTGCGGCCGATGAAGACGATGCGGCTCACGCGCTTCTCGTCTGGCTTCCAGTCGCGCTGGAGATCGCCATCCAAGATCATGTGAACGCCCTGAAATACGAAGCGGCGCGGCTCGTTCGTGAAGGAGAGGATGCCCTTGGAGCGCAGGATGTTCGGTCCCTCGACCTGCACCAGATCGTTGATCCACGGCATGAATTTCTCGGGGTTGATATCGCCCTCATGCGCGACCGAGACCGACTGCATCTCCTCGTCGTGATAATGCTTCAAGCCGCCGTGATGATGATCATGGCTGTGATCGTGGTGGCCGTGCGTGCAGCCCGGCCCGCATTCGTGATCATGGTCGTGATGATGGTTATGATCATCGCTCTCAAGGAAGGCCGGTTCGAATTCGAGGATACGCTCGAGATCGAAGGCGCCACGCCCGAGGACGGCATCCAGTGGAACGGCGCATTTTACGGTTTTATGCAGCGTCGCATAAGGGTTGATGCCGCGAATGCGAGCCTCGACCTCGCGCAGTTCCGCCGGGGTCACAAGGTCTGATTTGTTGAGCAGGATCACATCGGCGAAAGCGATCTGGTTCTTGGCTTCCGGCGCGTCTTTGAGGCGCGCGGCGAGCCATTTGGCGTCCGCCACGGTCACGACGGCATCGAGCCGTGCCTTGTCCTGCACATCCTGATCGACAAAGAAGGTCTGCGCGACGGGGGCAGGATCAGCGAGGCCTGTGGTTTCGACGATGATGGCGTCGAAGCGGCCCTTGCGCTTCATCAGGTTCTCGATGATTCGTATGAGATCCCCGCGCACGGTGCAGCAGATGCACCCGTTGTTCATTTCGAAGACTTCTTCGTCTGCCCCGACGACGAGATCGTTATCAATGCCGATTTCGCCAAATTCGTTGACGATAACGGCGTATTTCTTCCCATGCGGCTCGGAGAGGATGCGGTTGAGCAGTGTTGTCTTGCCGGCACCGAGATAGCCGGTCAGCACTGTTACAGGGATTTTCTCGGCGGGGGTCTTGTCAGCCATATCAGATCCTTCCGGCACCGCGTCGGTCGCGATGCCCTGTTGTTTCCCGTTCAAGCGAAAAGCGGCGCAACCTTCAAGCCCTTCCTAGTCCCGGAGGGCCTCGACAAGCATTTTCGCGTTATGTCGCATCATCGCGATATAGGTGGGCGCGGGGCCTTTTTCATCGGAGAGCGCATCAGAAAACAGTGTGCCGCCAATCTTGGCGCCGGATTCGCGAGCGATTTGCTCGGCGATCTTGGGGTTGGTCATGTTTTCGATGAAGATCGCGCGGGCCTTTTTCTCACGTGCAGTGCGGATGATACGTGCGACATCTTTTGCCGACGGTTCATTGTCGGTTGATACGCCCTGCACGGCTTCGAGGGTGAAAAGGTTTTCACGCCCGAAATAGGCGAGGGCGTCGTGGCTCGTCACAATGATGCGCTGCGGCGGCGGGATGATGCCATACATTTTGTCGAGGTCGGCCTTCAGAGCGGTCAACTCGGCAAGGTAGGCGGCGGCGTTTTTCGCGTAGACCTCGGCGCCAGCGGGATCGGCTTTTGAAAGCCCGTCGCGGATATTGGCGATGTAGGTCTTCGCGGCCTCGATTGATTGCCATGCGTGAGGGTCGATCTTGCCGTGGCTGTGCCCGCCTTTGCCGCCGTGATCCTCCTCGGCTTCGATTGTCTTGACGCCGGTAGAGGCCACCACCACCGTTGCTTTCGTGCCCGAGCTCTTGATCAGCCGGGGCATGAAGCCTTCAAAGCCGAGACCATTGACGATGATCAGCCCGGCTTCCTTCAGCGCCTTCGCGTCCGCCGGCGTCGCACGGTAGACATGCGCGTCACTGTTGGGGCCGACGAGCGCGACGACATGGGCGCGTTCCTTCGCGACCTGTTGTGTAAGGTCTGCAAGGATCGAGAAAGAGACAACGACTTCCAGCGGTTTCACCGGGGATTGGGCCTGAACAGGGAGAGAAACCGCCAGTCCGAGGCAAATTGGAATAAAACGGTATAACGTTACAATTTTTGTGATGCGGCGCAGAAGCTGGATCATGATGATGGTCCTCCGGTTCAGGCTTCGAGGTGGCGTTTAGGCATAAACTGGCGCAACAGCCCATGCGGTGCGAAGATCAGCGAGGCAGTATAGAGCCCGCCTGCGACAAGGATAATCGCCGGGCCCGAGGCAAGGCCAGCATGATAAGAAATCAGCAGGCCGACGATGTTAGCGACCATTGCGACGGGAATCGCGATCAGGACCATCGCGCCGACATCATCACTCCAGAGCCGTGCGGTGCCCGCTGGCAGCATCATGATGCCGACGACGAGCAGCGTTCCGAGCGCATGAAAGCCCGCGACAAGGTTCAGCACTGCGAAAACCAGAAAACCAAGGTGAAACACTGAACCGAATCGACTGACGCCGGCGGCAAAGCCGGGGTCGAGACATTCCATCAAGATGCCGCGATACCCCACCGCCAGCGCGATGAGGGTGGTGCTGGCGATCGACACGATGAGCCACAATGTCGGGTCGTCGAGGGCGAGGATCGAGCCGAAGAGGAAGGAGAGTACATCAACATTAGAGCGGTTCGCCGACACCAGCGTTACGCCAAGGGCCAGCGACATCAGGTAGAAGGCAGCGAGGGCCATATCCTCCTTCACCAGTGTCGAGCGGGAGACGAGGCCGGAGGCCAGCGCCACGCCGAGGCCTGCGACAAGCCCGCCAAGGGTCATCGCGCCCAGCGAGAGACCGCCGATCAGGAAACCGATGGCCGCTCCGGGCAGGATTGCATGCGCCATCGCGTCGCCGATGAGGCTCATCCGCCGGAGCATCAGGAAGACGCCGATGGGGGCAGCGCCGAGCGAGATCGCGATGCCGCCGACGAGCGCACGCTTCATAAAGGGGAATTCGACGAAGGGGGCGATGAGAAGATCGTAGAGCATCAGGCGGCTCTCACGCATTCTGCGGCGTTGCGATCGAAAGCTTCCGCCATTCGGCGCGCGGCGGAGAGTTTGGGCTCGGTCAGCACGGTTGCTGTTGGGCCCCAGCCGAGCGGGTCGCGCGCCAGGAGCAGCGTCTGCGGGAACTCGGCGCGTACGAGATCAAGGTCGTGCAGTACGGCGAGCACGGTCCGTCCTTCCGCATGCCAGCGCTGCACGATCATCATCAGATCCTCGATAGTGCGGGAATCGATGGCGGTGAAGGGTTCGTCGAGCAGGATCAGATCGGCATCCTGCAGCATCAGCCGCGCGAAAAGCAGGCGCTGCAATTGCCCGCCTGAGAGCGTGCGGATCGAGCGGTTTTCGAAGCCGTTGAGCCCCACCGATGTCAGCGCCTCTTGCGCGCGGCTGCGTTCCTCGCGGCTGATCCAGCCGAACATGCCGCGCTTGCCACAAAGGCCGGTGAGCGCGAGATCTAGCACTGAAACCGGGAAATCGCGGTTGAGATCGCCGATTTGCGGCATATAGGCGAGGCTTGGAAACGTATTGTGTATGGTGCCGCCGAGTGGCTTCAGGCGCCCTGCGAGGCTTTTAAGCAACGTGGACTTCCCACCGCCGTTCGGGCCGACAATCGCCAGCAAATCGCCGCGCGCTACGGTGCCTTCAAGGTGGTGCACGGCGGGGTGCCGGTCATACCCGAGCGTCAGATCGTGAAAGTGCAGCGCGGGGTCAGCCATTTTTCGTCGCCCATAGTGCCAGCAGGCCCAGCGCAAGGATCGCTGGCGCCACAAGCGCCAGCCGTTGCAGAGCGGACAAGGCGATCAATGAGAAGCGGGGTTCGGAAGTAGCCCGGTGCTCGTGCGTTGCCTGGTGGAGATGGTCATGCCGATGCCCGTGATGAGCATGGGCATGATGCTCGTGTGCCTCGGCAATGGGCGACAGTTCAACTGAGTGTTTGTGCGAGGCAACCATGAGATATGTTATAATATAACACAATCGCGACGGCAAGACATGGCCTGATGCTTTTTCCAGATTATTCGAAGATGGGTTCGACTTTGATCGCGCCAACGACGAAGCGGTAGGTCATGTAGCAACCCGCTGCGAGGCACACGGCAATGAGCCCCATGGTGAATTCCTTGCCCCAGCCAGTAAGGCCGCCAAGCGCCCAGCCGAGCGCCAGCGCAGCGGCGATGATCTCGGTGCCGACGAGAATGGCAGCGCAAATCACCGTGACAGCGTTCTGACGGTTGAGGCGCTTTTCGGCCATGGCGAGATCTCCTTAGGGTGCGTCGTCGAAGCGCTTTCGCGCTGCGGAAAAGCGCTATAACCTTTTTCGCATCAGTGCAATCTGCTGATCATTGCCTCGCCCTTCCCGCCGCTAAATTTCCGAGATTCCCGTGAACGATACCCCCACTTTTGGTCATGCGGCTGTGGTCGCGCCGCATTTTCTCGCCGCTGAAGCCGGGCGCGATATTCTCGTCGAAGGTGGCAATGCCATCGAGGCGATGATCGCGATGGCGGCGGTGATTGCCGTCGTCTACCCGCACATGAACGCCATCGGCGGAGATGGTTTCTGGGTCATCCGCACGCCGGATGGCAAGGTGCGGTCCATCGAAGCCTGTGGTTTTGCCGGTGCAAAGGCAACGATCCAGCGCTATCTCGACAAGGGGTATGATGCGATCCCCGTTCGCGGGCCGGATGCCGCGCTGACGGTTGCCGGCGCCATCGGTGGCTGGATCGAGGCGTTGAAGCTCTCGGCATCGCTCGGCGGGAAAATCCCGGTCGGGGAGTTGCTGCGTCGCGCCGAGGCGCATGCCTCAGCGGGGACTCCGATCAGCCTGAGCGAGGGGCGCTATTCGGTCAAGGAGCGCGAGGAAATTCTCGGCGTTCCGGGTTTTGCAGCGCATTTCATGGGCGAAAACGGTGATCAACCCAAGGCGGGTTCCATCCGCAAGCAGCCGAAACTCGCTGCGGTGTTCAACCAGTTGGCCAATGCCGGTCTCGACGATTTCTATCGTGGTGATATCGCCCGCGAGATCGCGGCAGACCTTGAAAAGGCAGGTTCACCGGTCACGCGCGACGACCTGAAGCGTTACGAAGCACGCTGGCGTGAGCCGCTGGCGACGCGCATCTCCGACGCGACGCTTTACAATAACCCGCCGCCGACGCAGGGGCTCTGCTCGCTCATTATGCACGGCGTTTTCGACCAGCTCGAAGCGAAAGAAGCCGAGGGCTTCGCGCATATCCACGGCCTGATCGAGAGCGCCAAGCGCGCCTATGCGATCCGCGACCGTGTGGTCACGGACTTTGACGAGATGGCCGTGGACCCCAAGGACTATCTCACCCCGGCGCGCTTTGAGCGCGAGGCAGGCGCGATCAAAATGGATCGCGCGGCGGCCTGGCCGTTTGCTTCCGCCGATGGCGATACGATCTGGATGGGGGCGATGGATTCTGCCGGCACCTCGATTTCCTTCATCCAGTCGATTTATTGGGAATATGGCTCCGGACTGGTGCTGCCGCAGACCGGCATCCTTTGGCAGAACCGGGGTATGGCGTTTTCGCTCAACCCGAAGGCACTCAACCCGCTTCAGCCGGGACGCCGCCCCTTCCACACGCTCAACACGCCGATGGCGGTATTCGATGATGGCCGCGTGATGTCGTACGGCTCGATGGGCGGGGATGGACAGCCGCAGTTCCAGGCGCAGATCTTCTTCCGCGCGATGAAATACGGCCAGAACCTTGCCGAGGCGATTGATCGCCCGCGCTTCCTGTTCGGCAAGACCTGGGGCAAGGCTTCCGCGACGCTGAAGCTCGAAAATCGCTTCGATGGCCATCTCATCGAGAAACTCGACCGGGCTGGGCATCAGATCGAGATCGTTGACAAGCCTTATGCCGATATGTTCGGCCATGCGGGCATGTTGGTCTCGAAGCCGAAAGGCGGGATCGAAGCGGTGCATGACCCGCGCTCGGATGGCGGAACGTTGGGTCTGTAGGGCGTTGCGGGGGGTTAACTCCCGCCGCTCATCGCGCCCAGCAGCAGTGCAAGACCGAAAGCGGCGAGCGCCAGCCCGGCGAGGAGCTCAAGGATGAGCCCTACGCGCCTGAAGGTGCCGCTGCCGGAAATCAAGTTGAGTGCCAGTACCTTGGCCTTCACGGCGAGGAGGGTGAAAAGACTGGTTCCGAGCGCTGTGCCCACTGCCATTGCGCCGACGGACAGCGCGCCGGCAAGAAACAGTCCCTTGGCCAATGCGAAAACCAGAAGGATGATCGCACCTGAACAAGGACGAATGCCCGCACCGATGGCCGTCAGCACCAGTTCGCGTGTGCCCGCTTTGACGAGCAGGCGCGGATCGCCGCCGTGATCGTGGCCACAATCGGGCTCGCAAGCGAGAGCCTCTTTGGGGGATAACAGCGCGCGCGCTTTCCGCCACGCGATCCACAGCCCCATTGCTAGGATGATGCCGAAGCCGGCCTTTTCAACGATATCGACCGTGCGGTTCATCGTTGCTGCGGTGCCGTTCATCAGGCCCGCGACAAGCGCCACGACGCCAATGGCAATCACCGCCTGCGTCAGTGCCGCGCCGAAGGCGAGACCAATGCCGCGCTTCATCGCGCTTTCATTGGCGACGAGATAACTCGCGATCACGGCCTTGCCGTGGCCGGGACCGATGGCGTGGAGCACACCATAGGCGAATGCGAGCCCGATCAGGCCCCAGAGCGCGGCGGGATCGGTGGCAACTGCGCCGATGCTGGTTGTTAGGGCCTTGTGAAAAGCCGCCTGCTGCTGGAGGAACCAGAGCGCGATGCCGCTTGCCGGTTCAATCGCCGGGCCGACAGGTGTGCGCTGCCCGAAGGGGTTGGTCTGCGCGAAGGCGCTGGCCGTCAGCCCAAGCAAGGCCAGTAAGGCTCCGAAGGCGCGACGAGAGGTGAGGTTGAAGACGAAATTCACAGGCAGCCCGGTGTCATTTGCAATCGAATTTCACCGGGATCGACCATTCCGAACTCTCCGAACCTTTCATGCCCTGAAAAAAGGTTTCGCTCATCTGCGAGAGCCGCGCAGTAACTGAGGCGGGCGGCGCCATGACCTTCGCCACGCAGGCGAGCTTGCCGCCTTCCACGCTCACCGGCTTGTTCTTGTCGAATTCGAAGGCGACGAAATAGCTCGGATCATAGACCTCCAGCCGCGCCTCCTTCGCCTGGAGACGCTGCTTTTCGATGGGCAGGAGGAAATGCAAGGTGAGCACCTTACCGTCGTGGTCTAGGAAATAATCCGCCGGTGCACCGAAGCCGGAAGTCTCCTTGCCCTTGCGGATGAAGGTGAAAAAGCCGAATTCGCCGAGAGATTCGACGTTTTCCTTCGCCAGAGCGGCGAGTTCCTGCCGGTCGAGCTTGCCATCCTTGTTGGCATCGAGCCCGTTGGAGGCAAAGGCGGAATAGGCCTCATCGAATGTCCAGTGGTGGCGGACGGCGGTGATCGCGCCGGAATCGTCGAGTACCACATCCATCTTCACGCTCACCTGCACATGCGGATGGGCGAGCGCGCCGATCCCGGACAGGCCGAGGGCCAGAAGCACAGCGAAGGGGCGCAGAAGCGGGGACATGGTCAGGTTTCCTGCGATGCGGGTGATTCGGCTTCGAGACTTCAGGTCGTGCGTAATCGACCGGATTTCAAGGAGAAGCGCAATCCGTGGCGATACGAAGGCAATGACGTACTTTCGGCATTTCCTGATATTTTATTGCACAAAATGGCATGTTGATACGGCTATAAATGTCAGCAATGCTGACGTATACTAAAGATCGAGAAACGCGCAGACTGATCGTTGAATCGGTGACAAGACGCGTCAAACGAACAGGGAGAAGATCATGAGTGCTTCCGTTTCGCTGAAGACCGCGCCGCTCAGGGATGTATCGCTCGAGGACAAGTATGACCTCGCGGCCGAGCAGGTTTTTCTCTCCGGCACACAGGCCGTCGTGCGGCTCCTGCTGATGCAGCAGGAGCGCGATCGCCGCGCCGGGCTCAACACCGCTGGCTTCGTCTCGGGCTATCGCGGCTCGCCCCTTGGTGGACTCGACCAGCAGATGTTCAAGGCGGGCAAGAAGCTCAAGCAGCACGAGATCGTTTTCCAGCCCGGCCTCAACGAGGACCTCGCGGCGACGGCGTGCTGGGGGACGCAGCAAGCCGAGATGCGCGGCGAAGGCAAGTTCCAGGGCGTGTTCGCGCTCTGGTACGGCAAAGGGCCGGGCGTTGATCGTACGGGCGACGTGTTCCGCCACGCCAATATGGCGGGAACCTCGAAGTTCGGCGGCGTCGTCTGCCTTTCGGGCGATGACCACACGGCGGAAAGCTCCACCAACGCGCATCAGACCGAGTTCAACTTCGTCGATACGATGATCCCCATCCTCAACCCTGCCGGGGTGCAGGAGATGCTGGATTTCGGACTCCATGCCTTCGCGCTCTCGCGCTATGCCGGTGTCTGGGTTGCGCTCAAGGGCGTGAAGGATAACGTCGAATCGACCGCTTCGGTCGATGGCCGGCTCGACCGGGTTTCGATCGCCATTCCCAATGATTTTACGATGCCGGCTGGCGGGCTCAATATCCGCCCGAATGATAATTTCCTTGAGCAAGAAGCGCGGCTCCACGAATTCAAGCGGGCAGCGGTGCTGGCCTATTTCCGCGCCAATCAGCTCGACAAGCTGGTGTATTCGGGCGGCAAAGCGCCGCGTCTTGGCATCATCACCGTTGGGAAGAACTACCTCGACGTCATGCAGGCGCTTGATCTTCTCGGTATCGACGAGGCACGCGCCGATGCGCTCGGCATCAAGCTTCTTAAGCTCGCCTCGCCATGGCCGGTGGACCCTGATCATCTCAAGGATTTCGCGCGCGACGTCGATCTCCTGATGGTCGTCGAGGAGAAGCGCAGCCTCATTGAAGTGCAGGTACGTGAGGAACTCTATGGCTCGGCGCATCAGCCGGTTGTCGTCGGCAAGAAAGACGAGAACGGCGAATGGCTGTTCCCGGTCAAGGGCGCGCTCGACCCCAACGATATCGCGATTGCCATTGCGACACGGCTGCTTTCCAAAGTCCCAGACACGGACCTTGCCACTAAGCTCGAACCCATCCGCAAGGCGCAGGCGAACCTCGGGGAAGTGGTCGATCTAGCGACCCGCATCCCCTATTTCTGCTCGGGCTGCCCCCATAATTCCTCGACCAAGGTGCCGGACGGCTCTCGCGCCTATGCCGGTATCGGCTGCCATTACATGGTGCAGTGGATGGACCGGAAGACCGAGGGCTTCACCCAGATGGGCGGCGAGGGCGCGAACTGGATCGGCGAAGCGCCCTTTTCCTCGCGCGGTCATGTATTCCAGAACCTCGGCGATGGCACTTACAACCATTCCGGCATTCTCGCGCTGCGCTGGGCGATCGCGACCAAGACGCACATCACTTACAAGATCCTCTTCAACGATGCCGTGGCGATGACCGGCGGGCAGCATCACGAGGGCAATCTCACACCGGATATGATTGCCCGGCAGGTGCGCGCGGAAGGTGTCTCGCGCATTGCGATCGTTTCGGATGAGCCGGATAAATACGGCCCGGAATACACTTGGCCCGCGGGTGTGAGTTTTCATCACCGCTCCGAGCTGATGCCGGTGCAGCAGGAATTGGCGCAAATCGAAGGCGTCTCGGTGATGGTCTACGATCAGACCTGCGCCGCAGAAAAACGCCGCCGCAGGAAGCGCGGGCTCTATCCGGACCCGGACAAGCGCGTCCTGATCAACGAACTCGTCTGCGAGGGGTGTGGTGACTGCGGCACGGCGTCGAACTGCGTTTCCGTGCAGCCCATCGAGACCGAATTCGGGCGCAAGCGGAAGATCGACCAATCCTCCTGCAACAAGGATTTCTCGTGCCTTGATGGCTTCTGTCCTAGCTTCGTGACGGTTTCTGGGGCCAAACCGCGCCGCATATCAGGTTCGGCGAAGGCGCTGACGCTGCCAAAGCTCCCCGAACCCGCCATCCCGAACCTCGATGACGCCGCATGGGCAGCAATCATCACCGGCGTTGGCGGCACGGGTGTTGTCACCATCGGTGCGATTCTCGGCATGGCGGCGCACCTTGAGGGGCGTGGCTGTGGCATGATCGACATGGCCGGCCTCGCGCAGAAGGGCGGCGCGGTCTACTCGCATATCCGCCTTGCCAAACGGCCGGAGGATATCCACGCCATCCGCGTTTCGGCCGGCATGGCGGACCTTGTGCTCGGGTGCGATCTCATCGTCTCGGGGTCGAAGAAGGTGCTCGCCTCGGTCAAGCCGAATGCTACGACCTTTGTCGTCAATACGGCGGAAGTGATGCCGGGGGATTTTACCCGCAATCCGAACTATGCGCTGCCGGCGGAACGTCTCAAGCGCGGCATCAACGCCGCGGCGGGGGCGGATCACGTCTGGTTCCTCGATGCGACAAAGATTGCGACCGCGCTGTTCGGCCAATCCATCGCGGCCAACATGTTCCTTCTCGGCTATGCCTACCAGAAGGGCGGCGTGCCGCTTCATGCCGAGGCGCTGGAACGCGCCATCGAGATGAATGGCGAAGCAGTGGCGATGAATCGCGAGGCCTTCCGCTGGGGCCGTGCTGTCGCGCATCAGCCCGAGCTTGCGCGTGAGATTGCCGGCGGTCCGGCTGCGCCTGTGGTGGCGACGCTCGACGAGGTCATTGCGCGCCGCGCAAGCTTCCTCGCGGACTATCAGGATAGTGCCTATGCTGGCCGCTACCGCGCCTTTGTCGAAAAGGTTCGTGCGCGGGAAACCGTGGTGCAGTCGGGCTCGACGGCGTTGAGCGAGGCGGTGGCGACAAGCCTCTTCAAGCTGATGGCCTACAAGGACGAATACGAGGTCGCGCGTCTTTATGCCGGCTCTGCCTTCCGCAAGCAGCTCTCCGAGGCTTTTGAGGGCGAGAATATCAAACTCTCGTTCCATCTCGCCCCGCCGATGATGGCGAAGATTGATCCAGCTTCCGGCAAGCCGAAAAAGACCACGTTCGGCCCGTGGATGATGAAGGCATTCGGCCTGCTCCAGCATGGCAAGCGGCTGCGCGGCACCGCCTTCGATCCCTTCGGACGCACAGCCGAACGAAAGGACGAGCGCGCGCGGATCGAAGCCTATCGCAGCCGCATCGAGAGCCTGCTCGCCGATCTTGATGCCGGGCGCCTGCCGCTCGCGGTCGAGATCGCCAGCTTGCCGGAGCGCATCCGGGGTTATGGGCACGTCAGGGCGAAAAATGCGGTTGAGGTTGATCGACAGGAGGCCGCGCTGGTTGCGCGTTACACTGCGCCGCTGGGCACTTTAACGAAGGCTGCCGAATAGAGACCATCGGCTAAAGCGCCCGCATTCGGCTTGCATGCCGGATGGTCTGGCGCAATATTGCCCCTGTCGCGGTGTTGGCGGCAGGGTCCACGCATGATTTCGCTCGAAACGCTCAAGCAGGTTGCGGTCTGGTCAAAGGAATTGACGCCGGACGAGGCTGAGCGGGCTCGCCGGGGGGTCTCCGAGAAGACCTTCGGCAAGGGGGCCTATGTCAGCCATCAGGGAGATCGTTTCGATGTCTGGGCCGGTGTGACCTCTGGGCTTGTGAAACTTTCGACGGTTTCGGATTCCGGCAAGCAGGTCAGTCTCGCCGGCCTGACGACAGGTGCTTGGTTCGGGGAAGGTTCTATCCTCAAGAACGAGCCCCGGCGCTACGATATTGTCGCCCTGCGCGAGACGCGGCTGGCGATGATGGACCTCTCGACCTTCAACTGGCTTTTCGAGCATTCCGTGGGCTTCAACCGGTTTCTTGTCCGTCAGTTCAACGAGCGTCTCGGCCAGTTCATCGGGCAGGTCGAAAATGACCGCATGCTGGATGCCACGGGCCGGGTAGCGCGGGCGCTGGCGTACCTTTTCAACCCAATGACCAATCCGGGCGTCGGTTGCCATCTTGCCATCACGCAGGAGGAGGTCGGGCTTCTTTCGGGCTTGTCGCGGCAGGTGACGAACCAGTCGCTCAAAGTTCTGGAGACGGCAGGCGTGCTTCGGGCTGAACGTGGCGGCATCGCGATCCGCGACTGGCGTGATCTCGCCAAATACGGCACCATGGCAGGCTAAGCTTCTCTAGCTACTTCGTCGTAGGGGCGTGGCGATCATGCGCTCAATTGCGCCTGAATACCCCGAAAAGTACACTGCATGCCCGAAAAACACAAAAACCTGCGGCAATTCATGCGCAGGTCTGGCAGCTTATAAGCAAATCTCTCCCATGTCTGTCAAGGCTGGTCTTGCGAAAAGCTGGCGCTCCTGCGAACGTGGTTTCAATGATAAGCGGCACCCCTCAAGGGATCGTCGCGCTGGTGGAAACTTGATCTGGGGAGAGCGCGCGTGACGGCAAACGCCACGGCCCATCTTGATACATTCCCGAAATGGATCGCGCATCATGCCGTCGTGCGGCCGGATCGCCCGGCCATGCGACACAAGGATCTCGGCATCTGGCGCGAGTGGACCTGGGGGCAGGTTGCCCGCATTGTCCGCGATTATGCGCTCGGCCTGATGGCCCATGGTCTCCAGCGGGGCGACAAGATCGCGATTATCGGGACCAACCGGCCCAAGCTCTACTGGTCGATGATGGCGGCGCAGTCGATCGGCGCTGTTCCGGTGCCGGTCTATGCCGACTCCGTCGCGGACGAGATGGCCTATGTGCTCGACCATGCCGAGGTGCGCTTCGCCTGCGTGCAGGATCAGGAGCAGGTCGACAAGATCCTCTCCGTCGCCGAGCGCCTCTCGCGGATCGAGATGGTGTTCTACGATGAGCCACGCGGGTTGCGTGACTATGATCACTCGCGCCTGCAAGCCATCGATGAGGTCATCAGCCAGGGCGAGGGCATGCTGTTCTCCGATCCGGCGGCGGTGACGCGTCTCGAACAGGAGATCGCGCGTGGTCAGGGCAGCGATCTTTCGGTGATGCTCTACACGTCCGGTACGACCGGGCGTTCCAAGGGAGTCATGCTCTCGGCGGGCGGCTGCATCAATGCCGCCAAGGATACAGTCGCTTTCGACAGGATCGACGAGAACGATCAGGTCATCGCCTACCTGCCGCTCGCATGGGTCGGCGATCATTATCTCAACTACGCGCAGGCGCTGGTTGCGGGCTTCACCATCAACTGCCCGGAAAGCCCGGATACGGCGGTGGAAGATCGCCGTGAGATCGGCACGACCTTCGCGTTCGCGCCCCCTCGCGTCTACGAGGGCATGCTCACCCGCATCATGATCCGCATGGAAGATGCCGGCTGGCTTAAGCGGAAGATGTTCCACTACTACATCGCCCACGCCAAGAAATGGGGCGAGAAAATCCTCAACGGCGAGAGCGTGCCGACCCTGGCGCGGCTGAACTATGCGCTCGGCGAGATGCTGGTCTATGGCCCGCTCAAGAATGTGCTCGGCATGACGACCGTACGCATCGCCTACACTGCCGGTGAAGCGATCGGGCCGGAGCTTTTTGCCTTCTACCGCTCGATCGGCCTCAACTTGAAACAGCTCTACGGCCAGACGGAGGCGTTCCTTTACGTCACGGCACAGACCGACGGGCACGTCCGCACCGATTGCGTCGGCCCTGCGACGCCGAACGTTCAGATCAAGATCGCAGATGATGGCGAGGTGCTCTACAAATCGCCCGGTCAGTTTGTCGGCTACTTCAAGGAACCTGAGAAGACTGCCGAGGCGATGACGCCGGATGGCTATGTCCGTACGGGCGACGCCGGGTTCTTCGAGAAGGACGGCCAATTGCGCATCATCGATCGCGCGAAAGACGTCGGCAAACTCAACAACGGTGCCCTCTATGCGCCGAAATACATCGAGAACAAGCTCAAGTTCTTCCCGAATATCCGCGAGGTCGTGGCCTTCGGGCAGGGCGAGGACAGCGTCACGGTGTTCATCAACATCGATCTGACGGCGGTGGGTAACTGGGCCGAGCGCAACAATGTTTCTTACGGTTCGTATCAGGAACTCGCGGGCAATCCGCAGGTCTATGACATCATCGCCGGGCATGTCGCCGAGGTGAATCGCCAGCTTTCCGAAGAGCCGATGATGGCGCGCAGCCAGATCTCCCGCTTCCTGATTCTGCACAAGGAACTCGACGCGGACGATGGCGAGCTCACCCGCACGCAGAAGGTGCGGCGCGGCTTCATCGCCGAGCGCTATGCGCCGCTGGTGAAAGCCCTTTATGACGGCTCTCCAGAGGCGGCGATTTCCACCGAGGTCACCTTCGAGGACGGGCGCAAGGGCGTGATTTCCGCCCGCGTCAAGGTCATGGACGCGAAGACCTATCCCGTGCCCGCGACCCCGTCGCAGGCGGCGTAAGAACCGGAAAAGCGGGCAGAACCATGCAAACCATGCGATCAATCGAACCGGGCCAACAGCTCCTCAACGTCGAGAATGTTTCCTTGCGCTTTGGCGGGGTGAAGGCGATCACCGATGTCTCCTTCGACATCAAAAAGGGTGAAGTGCGCGCTATCATTGGCCCGAATGGTGCCGGCAAGACCTCGATGCTCAATGTCATCAACGGGTTTTACCACCCGCAGGAAGGCCAGATCACCTATCGCGGTGAGGCGCGCGCCCGGATGCGGCCGCATGTGGCTGCGACGCAGGGCATCGCCCGCACCTTCCAGAACGTCGCGCTCTTCAAGGGCATGACGACGCTCGACAACATCATGGTGGGCCGCACGCTGAAGATGCAGAAGAGCTTCTTCTGGCAGCTTTTCCGTCATGGCCCGGCGATGAACGAGGAAATCGAGCATCGCAAATTCGTCGAGGAAATCATCGACTTCCTCGAGATCGAGCATATCCGCAAAGTCCCCGTCGGCAAGCTGCCCTATGGCTTGCAGAAGCGCGTCGAGCTCGGTCGTGCGCTCGCGATGCAGCCGGAACTCCTGTTGCTCGACGAACCGATGGCCGGCATGAATCTTGAGGAAAAAGAGGACATGTGCCGCTTCATCCTCGACACCAAGGAGCAATACGGCACCACGATCGCGCTGATCGAGCACGATATGGGCGTCGTGATGGACCTTTCGGACCGGGTGGTGGTGCTCGAATACGGCATCAAGATCGCCGATGGCACGCCCGAGGAAGTCAAGGCGAACCAGAAGGTGATCGACGCCTATCTCGGCGTTGCACATTAAGGGCGGGGAAAAACGATGCTGTACAATATCTTCATCGACCCGTTCATGCAGATGGGTGGCGCGCCAGATCTTCTGGTGCAGACGCTCTGGGAGGGGCTCGTCTCAGGCGTGCTCTATGCGCTGATCGCACTTGGCTTCGTGCTGATCTTCAAGGCCTCGGGCGTTTTCAACTTCGCACAGGGCATCATGGTGGTGTTCGCGGCGCTCACGCTGGTGGGCTTCCATGAGAAGGGCGTGCCGGCCTGGATTGCCGTCATCCTCACCCTCGGCGTGATGTATGTGCTCGCGCTGGCGGTGGAACGGGTGGTGCTGCGCCCGCTCGTCAACCAGCCCGATATCATCCTCTTCATGGCGACCTTCGGCCTCACCTATGTGCTGATCGGCATTGGCGAATTCATCTTCGGTGGTGAACCCAAGCAGATGATCACCGAGCAGCTTTTCCTGCCGCGCGGCGCCATCGACGTCAAAATGCTGGGCGGGCGCGTAACCTTCCAGAAGCTCGATATCGCGGCGGCGGTGATCGCGACGGTGATGATCGGCGCACTGGCGGCCTTCTTCCAATACACCCGCATCGGGCGGGCGCTGCGTGCGGTGGCGGATAGCCACAAGGCGGCGCTTTCGGTCGGCATTTCGCTCAACCAGATCTGGGCCATCGTGTGGTTTGCGGCGGGCATCGTCGCGCTGATCACCGGCGTGATGTGGGGTGCGCGCTCGGAGGTTTCCTTCGGCCTCGATATCATTGCGCTGAAAGCGTTGCCGGTGCTGATCCTTGGCGGGTTCACCTCCATTCCTGGCGCGATTGTTGGCGGGCTGATCATCGGCATCGGTGAGAAGATCGCGGAGTTTTACTGGGGGCCGCTCGTCGGCGGCGGCATCGAGAACTGGATCGCCTATGTGATCGCGCTCGGCTTCCTGATGGTGCGTCCGCAGGGCCTCTTCGGCGACAAGATCATCGAGCGGATTTAAGAAGAAGAGTGCGGAACCATGTTTTATCGTGAAGCCGGCCAATTCAAGAAGTCCTACGCAGCCGATATGGCGGTGTTCCCGATCCTGCAGGACCGGATCGGCATTGCCGTCATCCTGTTCATTGCGGCGGTGGTGATCCCGCTCACGGGCTCGACCTTCTTCATCTCCTCGGTGATGATCCCGTTTCTGGTGTTCTCCCTCGCGGCGATGGGGCTCAACATCGTCACGGGTTACACCGGGCTGATCTCGCTGGGCACGGGCGCCTTCATGGGCGTCGGCGCCTTTGCCTGCTACAAGCTGACGACTATTTTCCCGAACGTGAACATCATCATCTGGATCATCGCTTCGGGCGCCTTCTCGGCGGCTATCGGCGCGGCGTTTGGTCTACCGAGCCTTCGGATCAAGGGGTTTTACCTCGCGGTGGCAACGCTTGCGGCGCAATTCTTCCTCGAATGGTGCTTCGTGCGCGTGCCGTGGCTCTATAATTACTCGGCTTCGGGCGCGATTCAGGTGCCGCAGCGCACGCTGTTCGGCGTTGTGATCACCGGGGCGAATGCCTCGCCGACGACGCGCTACATGGTGTTGCTCGGGGTTGTGGTCCTGCTGACGTGGGTTGCGTCAAACATCCTGCATGGCCGCGTCGGCCGCACCTTCATGGCAGTGCGCGACATGGATATCGCTGCGGAGCTGATGGGTATCCGTCTTTTGCCAGCCAAGCTTCTCGCCTTCGCGCTCTCGTCATTTTACTGCGGTGTCGCGGGCGCGGTGATGATGTTCCTCTGGTACGGCGGTGGTGAGGCGGCGGACGCCTTCAACATCCGCCAGAGCTTCAATATCCTGTTCATGGTCATCATCGGTGGGCTCGGCAGTCTCATCGGCTGCTTCATGGGCGCGGCACTGCTGAACATCGTGCCGATCATCCTGAAGTTCGGCCTGCCGGCGATCGGCATCGCGGTAGCGTCGGAGACGGCGGAACATCTCAACCACCTGCTGGTGGGTGGACTCATCATTTTCTTCCTGATCGTTGAGCCGCACGGTCTTGCGCGGCTCTGGCAGATCACGAAGCAGAAACTCAGAACCTGGCCGTTCCCCTATTGAGAACGACAGGCTCCGGACAAGATTTAAACCATTGCCTGCCGCGCGCCGCGCGACAGGCCGAACCGAAAGGCCCGAAAAGGGCCCGAGCCAAGGAGGAAGTGCTCATGAAAAAATATCTGACAATGACGGCGCTCGCTGCTGTCACCACTCTTGCTGCGACGGCGATGCCGGCTCAGGCGCAGGACAGCATCTATGTGCCGCTGCTGACCTATCGCACCGGCCCGTTTGCTGGCTCGGGCATCCATATCGCCAATGGCATGCACGATTACCTCCAGATGCTGAACCAGCGCGATGGTGGCATCGGTGGCGTCAAGATCGCCATCGAGGAATGCGAAACCGGCTACGACACCAAGAAGGGTGTTGAATGCTATGAGTCGACCAAGGGCAAGAACCCGGTCGTCTACAACCCCTATTCCACCGGCATCACGCTCCAGCTCATCCCCAAGGCAGCAGTGGACAAGGTTCCCGTGCTCTCGATGGCCTATGGCCTCTCGGCGGCGGCGGATGGCACCAACTTCCCGTGGATTTTCAATCCGCCGGCGACCTACTGGGACGGTGCTTCGGTGTTTATCAAGCACGTTGCTGCGGTTGAAGGCGGCCTCGAGAAGCTCAGGGGCAAGACCATCGGCCTCGTGCATCTCGATGCGCCGTTCGGCAAGGAGCCGATCCCGGTTCTCGAAGCCATGGCGAAGAAATACGAATTCACCCTGAAGCTCTACCCGGTTCCGGCGGCACAGATGCAGAATCAGGGCTCGGTCTGGCTTTCGATCCGCCGCGACCGCGTGGACTGGATCTACAATCAGGGTTGGGGCGCGATGAACCCGACGGCGGTCAAGGAAGCGGTCAAGAACAACTTCCCGATGGACAAGCTCGTTGGCGTCTGGTGGGCCGGTGGTGATGACGACGCCCGTGCGGGTGAAGCTGGCGCCAAGGGCTACAAGACCCTCAACTTCCACAATACCGGCAACACTTTCCCGGTGATGCAAGACATCCTCAAGCACGTCATCGACAAGAACCTCAGCCAAGCCAAGCGCGAGCAGGTCGGTGAGAACCTCTATAACCGTGGTGTCTACAACTCGATGCTGATCGCCGAGGCGATCCGCACCGCCCAGAAGATCACCGGCAAGAAGGCTGTGAACGGCGAAGACGTACGCCGTGGCTTTGAAGCGCTCAACATCACTGAAGCGCGCCTCAAGGAAATGGGCATGGAAGGCTTCGCCAACCCGATGAAGATCACCTGTGAGGACCATTCTGGCCAGAACAAGGTGTTCGTCTCGCAGTGGGATGGAACGAAGTACGTGAAGGCCTCGGACTGGATGGATCCGATCAAGGACGTGGTTCGCCCGCTGATCGAAGCGGAAGCCAAGGAGTATGTCTCCAAGGACGCCGGCTGGCCGAAGCGTGCGGTTGCCTGCGAAAAGGCCTCGTAATTTAAACAACGCTCCGGGCGGGCCTTTGGCTCGCCCGATGGCGCCTTTGATGGCACCCCCCTTTGTTATCGTCCCGCCTGTCCCGAGTGTTGGAGCTTCCCATGCAGTCTGAGGTCACCCAAGGAACGCCGGCGTCCGAGACCGCTCCGCCGATCCTCAGCGTCAACAATATCGAGGTGATCTACGATCACGTGATCCTCGTGTTGAAGGGCGTTTCGCTCACCGTGCAGCGCGGTGGCATCGTAGCACTGCTTGGCGCTAATGGTGCGGGCAAGACGACGACGCTGAAGGCGGTGTCGAATCTACTCAAAGCCGAGCGCGGCGATGTCACCAAGGGCTCGATCATTTTCGAGGGCGAGCGCGTGGATCAGCTGTCACCAGCGGATCTCGTCAAGCGTGGTTGCATTCAGGTGATGGAAGGCCGGCATTGCTTTGGTCATCTCACCATCGAGGAAAATCTTCTGACCGGCGCCTTCACCCGGCGCGACGGCGGCGCGGCCATCAAGCGCGACATGGAGATGGTCTACAATTATTTCCCGCGCCTTAGGCAGCGGATGAAGTCGCAGGCCGGTTACACCTCCGGCGGCGAGCAGCAGATGTGTGCCATCGGTCGCGCGCTGATGAGCCGCCCGAAGATGATCCTGCTCGATGAGCCTTCGATGGGGCTTGCGCCGCAGGTCATCGAGGAAATCTTTGAGATCGTGAAGGACCTCAACGCCAAGGAAGGCGTGTCCTTCCTGCTCGCCGAGCAGAATACCAACATGGCGCTGAAATATGCGACCTATGGTTACATCATGGAAACCGGGCGCATCGTGATGGATGGTTCGGCCCAGTCCCTGCGTGAAAACGAGGACGTCAAGGAGTTCTATCTCGGCGTATCGGAAGGTGACAAGAAGTCCTTCCGCGAGGTCAAGAGCTACAAGCGCCGCAAGCGCTGGCTGGCCTGATCACCCTCTGAACAGTACCGTCAGCCATGCCGCGAGAAACGGAAATGGCAGCGAGACGATGACGCGCACCAGCACCAGTCTTCCGGGCATCGAGGGAATTTCCCAGGTGATCATCCGGTTGAAGGTGAGGAGAGACCAGGCTGTGACATACGCCATGACCTGTGAGAGGTCCGCGCCGGCCTTGATCGCGGCGGCGCCAAGGGCGTAGCCGACTACGGGACCGCCGGGCGTCAGCGCGCCGGCGAGGGTGGCGAGCATGGTGCCGCTGATGCCGGAATTCGGACCGAACCACGCGAGCACGGTTTCCTTCGGCATGAGGTGCGCGAGAAAGCCCGAGCCGAGAATGCCGATCAGCAGGCGGGGCAGCAGGTGCATGAATTGCCCACGCGCATCGTTGAGCGCCTTGCTGAACGTTGCGCCGCCGCGTCGGTAGGCCATCCATGACAACACGGAGGCGATGCCCGCCAGCAGGATCGTGAAAAACAGCACGATCATGGCTCATCCTCGCGCAGGCTGCCGGGCGGACAGATCCGGTCGAAAACCGGCAGCCGCGCAAAGAGACCCAGCAGGATCGGCATCGGGAGCGAAATCAGGAACCGGAACAGCACAAATCCGGTGCCGAAGAACGGCATTTCCCAGATGATCGCGCGGTTCACGCCGACGAGGAGCCACGCCGAGATAAAGGCAATTGCCGCGCCTCTGTCCGCGCCGCTCGCCATCAACACCACCGCGAGCGGAAAAATCGTGAAAGGGCCTGCCGGGAACAGCATCCCGATCAGGCCCGCCAGCAGCAGGCCCATCAGACCGGAGCCTTCCCCAATGAACCGCTCGATGGTCTCGCGTGCGATCAGGAGGCGGACGAGCGAACCGATCAGGCAGCCCAGCGCGACCTTGGGGAGGATCGAGAGAAACAGCCAGAAATCGTCGGCGAAGATTTCGGTCCAGACCTGAAGCCCTTCGTGGAGCAGCACATGAAGCGCTGCTCCGAATGAAAGACTCGCGACGATGAGCAAACCCCAATCAACCCGCTTGAGATAGGCGATCAGCCGGCCTTTCGAGGTTTGCGGGGCTGAGGACAAAGGGAGTGCGCCCCTCTCAGCCCTTGGCGGAATGCGCCGCCGCGTCGATATGGGCGATGAGGCCCGGCTCGAGGTTCAGCGTTTCAGCGAGCGCAGCGAGGAATTCCTTTTCCTCCTGCGTATCGGGGTCGATCGCGAGGCGGGCAGCGGCATAGACCTGCGCGCCTTCTTCCGGCGTGGTGATGCCCTCTGCGAGGGCCGCGATATCGGCCGGGTTGGCAAATTCGTTCTCGAGGAAGCTCGCGGCTTCGGCATCAAGGCCGGCGGCCTTGAGGTTGCCGGTGATCGCCGCACGCTCGGTATCGTCGATGATGCCATCCGCCGAGGCCGCCGCGATCATCGCACGGACGAGACGCGTGGCATGGTTCTGCTCATTCGCCGGCGCGGGCAACGCCTGCGGGCCGGTGATCTCGTTTGCAGCGGACTGAAGGTCGAGCAGTGGCTTGCCGGCCTGATAATTCTGGAGTGCCTTATAGGCGAGCCCGCCGATCAGCGCCATGCCGCCCATGCGCGCAGCGGTGCCGGTAATGGCGCGGCCTGCGCCGGTGCCGAGGAGGATCGCCGCGAGGCCGCCCAGCGCGGCGCCGGTCGCAAGCTGGTTCTTGCTGGCCAGTTCCTTTGCCTGCGTCATGAAATCGGTCGGCGATTTGCCGGTGGCCTGGCGCAGCATATCGCTCGCCTTGCCCGTGATGCCGGTGTTGGCGTTGATCTGGCCTGCGGCCTGCTGAACACCGGAGCTTGCCTGCCCCAGCACCGAACCGACCATCGAGCCGACCTGGCCGATCACGGAGCCGAGGTCCTTGCCGCCGACCTGCGTGCCGGACCCAGACTGAACGAGGAGATCAAGCAATTTCTTGGCGTCGAACATAAGAAAACTCCGGCGTGAGGGATGATGGGCAATGAAGAGACCCTGCCCATCGCGCTCCCTTGTGGCAAGAGCATGACGGCGCAAAAAAATGATGCGCCGCTTGCAATATCAGTCGCGGAGCAACTCGTTGATGCCAGTCTTCGAGCGCGTCTGCGCATCGACTGTCTTGACGATCACGGCGCAATAGGTCGAAGGGCCCCAGTTCTCGCCCGGCAGAGCCTTGCCCGGCACGTTCCCCGACACGACGACCGAATAGGGCGGCACATAGCCAATGTGGATTTTGCCGGTGGCGCGGTCGATGATCTTGGTCGACGCCGAGATGAACACGCCCATCGCGATCACTGAACCTTCACCGACGATGACGCCTTCGACGACTTCCGAGCGGGCGCCAACGAAGCAATTGTCCTCGATGATGGTCGGGTTGGCCTGAAGCGGCTCCAGCACGCCGCCGATGCCGACGCCGCCCGAGAGGTGCACGTTCTTGCCGATCTGCGCGCAAGAACCGACGGTCGCCCAGGTGTCGACCATCGTGCCCTCATCGACGTAAGCGCCGACGTTCACGAAGCTCGGCATCAGCACGACGTTCTTGCCGATGAAGGCGGACTTGCGCACGACACAATTCGGAACCGCGCGAAAACCGGCGGCGCCAAATTCGGCAGCGCCCATGCCGAGGAACTTCGAATCGACCTTGTCCCACCAGGTCGAACCGCCCGGACCACCGGAGATCGGCGCCATGTCATTGAGACGGAACGAGAGCAGGACGGCTTTTTTCAGCCACTGATGCACCGTCCAGGCTTCCGGACCGGATTTGCCGGCCTCGCGGGTGGCGACGCGCAACGTGCCGGAGTCAAGCGCATTCAGCGCCTCGTTTACGGCATCGCGGACTTCGCCCTTGGTGGCGGCGTTGATGTTGGTGCGGTTTTCCCAGGCGGCATCGATGGTGGCAGCAAGAGAGGCGGAAAGCGTCGACATGGTGTTTCCTGTGATGAAAGATCGGAAAAGGGACTGAATTTCTGGTCGGAAATCACGCCTCGCTTGTCAAGCGCCGGCGCGATCCTTGAGATGGTTCGCGAGCACGTCAAGGAAGAGCGGCAGGTCATGCGTCACGGCGTCGAAGCGCACGCCATCGGCGCCGGGGCCGTGCTCCACAAAACGTTCCCAGTCTTCCTTGTGGTCGCCGCGATCATCCGGCACCACCAGCACGGTGCGCATCCCGAGCTGAGCCGGCACTTCAAGGTTGCGCGGAATATCCTCAAACATCGCCGAGGTCACCGGCGAAATACTGTGTTGTTCAAGGAAACGCTCGTAGGGGCGACGGGCGGGCTTGGGGATGAATTCGCTCGCGACAATATCGAAGACATCCTCGAAGAGATGGTCGATGCCGAGTTGGCGCATCGTATCCTCGGCATGGCGACGCGATCCGTTGGTAAAGACGAATTTGCGCCCCGGCAGCGTCTCGATGGCGCCCGCAAGGCGCGCATCGGGCGGCAGGTTCGAGCGGTCGATGTCGTGGACGAAATCGAGGAAGGCGTGCGGATCGATCCCGTGTTCTTGCATCAGCCCGTTCAGCGTGGTGCCATGGGTCTGGTAGTAATATTTCTGGATTGCGCGTGCGGTCAGGCCGTCAACGCCGAGAAAGTTCGAGATATAGGCGGTGATCTTCTCATCCACCTTGGGCCAGAGATCGGCGTGGGGCGGATAGAGCGTGTTATCGAGATCAAAGATCCAGGTTTTGACGCCATAGAAGCGGTGAGCGTGTTTCACGGGCATCGGCGGTTCCCGGTCAGATCGTTGTGCGGCTGAGCAAGGCGGCGGAAAGCGTGCCCTCGTCGAGGTAATCTAGCTCACCGCCTACGGGAACGCCATGCGCAAGGCGGGTCACTTTTACGCCCGCTTCGGAGAGCAGATCGGTAATGTAATGCGCTGTTGTCTGGCCCTCGACTGTGGCGTTGAGGGCGAGGATGACTTCACGCACTTCCGGCGCTGTGGCGCGATCCACAAGCTGCGGCAACGCCAGATCTTCCGGTCCAACGCCATCGAAGGGCGAGAGCGTTGCGCCAAGAACGTGATAACTCGCGCGGATGGCCCCGGCGCGTTCGAGCGCCCAGAGATCGCCGACGCTTTCAACCACCACGATGATCGAACGGTCACGTCGCACATCGCGGCAGAGCGTGCAGGGATCGGCAGTATCAAGATTGCCGCAGGACGTGCAGGTGATGATCCTGTCCGCTGCGACGCGCATCGCATCGGCAAGGGGGGACAAGAGTTCCTCGCGCTTGCGCATCAGATGCAGCACTGCACGCCGTGCCGAACGGGGTCCAAGCCCTGGCAGGCGTGCCAGAAGCTGGATCAGACGTTCGATTTCAGGGCCGGCGAGCGATTGTGCCATGGAAACTTAAGGGCTCAGAAGGGCAGCTTGAAGCCGGGCGGGAGTGGCAATCCACCCATCAACCCTTGCGTCTTCTCGGCTACGACACCCTCGATCTTGGCGCGGGCATCGGCATGGGCCGCGACGATCAGATCTTCGAGGATTTCCTTCTCGTCAGCATTCATCAGCGAGGGATCGATCGAGAGACCCTTCATGCCGCCCTTGGCATTGAGCGTGACCGTGACCATGCCGCCGCCGGAGCGCCCTTCCACGAAGGTCGTCTCCAGCTCGTTCTGCATGGTCTCCATCTTGGCCTTGAGACCGGCCATTTCCTTCATCATGCCCATCATGTCGCGCATGGGGTGCTCCTGTCAGCAGAGGTTCGGCAGAAATTGGGATCAGAGATCGTCATCGGTGATGGCGGCGGGTTCGTCCATCCCCGTGGCGTCGCTATCCCCCGTTGTGCTCTCGGTCGCAACGCGAACCTCGACGATTTCAGCACCGGGGAATTTCTCCAGAATGGCGCGGATCGCCGGGTTGGCGCGCACGCCGCGCCGGTCTTCCTCGCGCGCCTGCTCGGCGGCTTCGTGCAGCGTTGGCGCGATGATCTCGGGTTGGACATCACGAGCGATAGAAATGCCCCAGCGCTTGCCCGTCCAATCGAGCAGCGCCTTATGCAGGCGGTTGGGCAGATCGGATTCGGCGTTCGGCAACAACACGATCTCGATTTTGCCGACTTCGAAATTTACCAGCCGGATATCGCGTTCAAGCGCCGTTTTCAGACGAATATCGCGCTTTTCCATCGCCAACGCGACGAGTTCGGGTAGCGATTTCGGCATGACAGCCGTTTCGGCGTCCGCATCGGGCAGGGGTTCGGGCGCGCGGGCCTGCGCGAAGCCCGAGCCGCGATCCGAAACGAGGCGCGGCATGTTCGGGTTGGCGCTGGCCTGTGGCCCGGAAGGCGCGGGCGTGCCGGAAGAGACCGGCGCGCCGGCAGCAATTGCCCCGGATTTGATGTCGCGGATAATATCGCCCGGGCTCGGCAGATCCGCCGCATAGGCAAGACGTACCAGTACCATCTCGGCGGCGATTTTGGGCCGTGCGGCGCCCTGCACTTCGGCGAGACCCTTGAGGATGATCTGCCACGCCATGGTCAATGCGCGGATCGGGATGATCTTGGCGAATGCCGCGCCGCGCTCACGTTCGGTCTGGCTCAGGCCAGGATCTTTCACCGCATCCGGCACGAGCTTCAAACGCGTGACGACATGCACGAATTCACCGAGATCGGTGAGGATCGCCAGCGGATCGGCGCCCTCGTGATGCTGGCCGTCGAACTGGGTCAGCGCGGTCGCGATCTCGCCGCTCATGACGGCTTCGAAGAGGTCAATGACGCGCGTGCGGTCAGCGAGGCCGAGCGAGGCGCGGACTTCTTCCGCGTTCACATGTCCGCCGCCGTGGGCAATCGCCTGATCGAGGAGCGAAAGCGCGTCACGCATCGAGCCTTCCGAGGCGCGGGCGATCAGGGCCATCGCTTCGGCATCGACCTTGACGCCTTCCTTGGCGACGATGCCGTCGAGGTAGGCGACCATATCCGGGATCTCGATGCGGCGGAGATCAAAGCGCTGGCAGCGCGAGAGCACCGTCACCGGCACCTTGCGGATTTCCGTCGTCGCGAACAGGAACTTGACGTGTGGCGGCGGCTCTTCGAGCGTTTTCAACAGGCCGTTGAAGGCCGCGTTCGAGAGCATGTGCACTTCGTCGATGATGTAGACCTTTGTGCGCGCCGACACCGGCTTGTAGCGCGCCGCCTCGATGATCTCGCGGATATTGGTAATGGAGGTGTTCGAGGCCGCGTCCATCTCGATCACATCGACATGGCGGCTCTCGATGATCGCCTGACAATGGATGCCGAGTTCCGGCATCTCGATCTGCGGGGCGTGGATATCGGCGGTTTCATAATTCAGCGCGCGGGCGAGGATGCGCGCGGTTGTGGTTTTGCCGACGCCGCGGACGCCGGTAAAAATATAGGCCTGATGGATGCGGTTGGTCGCAAAGGCATTCGAGAGCGTGCGCACCATGGCCTGCTGGCCAATGAGATCGGCAAAGCTCTGCGGGCGATATTTCCGGGCAAGGACGCGATACGCCCCTGATGCTGCCGGATTTTCCTCGCTGGATGCCATCCCTGGAGCGGCCTTTTTGCACGCGCCGCTGGAGATCTGCGCGGCCAGAAATATGAATATCGCGCCGGACGAGCGCGAAATTCGAGGTGGGAGGCTGGAACAATGACCCGCCCGGTCTCGTTAGGGCTGCTTCCTTCCGGACCTGACCCGGTTGGCGAGGGATGCGTCCATCGCCAACCTCCCGCTCGCTATATCGGGCATCTTGAGCCTGAAAACAAGTGCTCTTGAAACGCCGTTTTCGTGCTCGCCACTCGCGCGCCTCGCGTCTAGAAAGGAGGCAACACATCGCTTCTGGAAGGAATGCCCGCTATGCCCGAGACCGGTTTTGTGCTCGACCCTCGCCTTGCCGAGGTGGGGCATCACTTAGGGAATTTTCCACTGAGCCATGTGTTCTTTTTCGATGATGCGCGTTTCCCGTGGCTGATGCTGGTGCCGCGCCGGGCGAATATTAGCGAAATTCTTGATCTCAACGAGGCAGATCGCCAGCAGCTTTTTGCCGAAACGATGCAGGCCGCCGAGGCATTGCGCAGCGTTGCCAAGCCTGAAAAGCTCAACATCGGCGCGCTCGGCAATATCGTTCGCCAGCTTCATGTCCATATCATCGGACGGTTCGAATCCGATCCCGCATGGCCGGGGCCGGTCTGGGGGCACGGCGAGCGGGTTTCTTACCCCGCTCATATGGCAGGGCCGATGATGGACAAGCTTGCCAAGGCACTCGGGTTCTAAGGGGCGGGATGATGAGCAAGGCTACGACGAACGCCGGGATCGACGCGCTGTTCACCCCGATGATGGAAGTCACACCACCGCCCGGCCTCGGTTTCGCGCATGGCGCGCTGGATCGCTCGGCGCATTTGCGTGGCAAGGCGGATGTGATCGACGCTCTGCGCCGCGCGCCCGATACGCGCTTCTATGCCTTTTGCGGCGACAATGCCGTCTTGAAAAAGACGGACGAGCAAACCTCGCCAATGTTCACCCTCGGTGACCTGCCGGCAAAGGCGCACCACGGCGAGGTGATTTTCCTTGGCCGCGACGATGAGGCCGGGCGTTTTGCGGTGCTGATCGCGCCGGAACAGGAAGAGTCGCTCAAGGCGGATGCCGGGCTGGCGCTGGTCGGACTTCGGGCGCTGGCGCTGGACGGGCGCACCAGTGCGCCAGATCTCGGTGCTATCGCGCAAGGCAAGGCGATGCTGCACTGGCATGCGACGCATCGCTTCTGTGCCAAGTGTGGCCAGCCTTCGGACGTTGCGGAAGCGGGCTGGAAGCGGGTGTGCACGGCCTGTGCTGCCGAGCATTTCCCGCGCACGGACCCCGTGGTGATCATGCTCACGGTGGATGGGGATCGCTGCCTGCTTGGACGCTCGCCGCGCTTTCCGCCGGGCTGGTTCTCGACGCTCGCCGGGTTTGTCGAACCGGGCGAAACCATCGAGGATGCTGTGCGGCGCGAAACCTTCGAGGAAGCGGGGGTTGTCGGCGGGCGGGTCACCATCATGGCGAACCAGCCCTGGCCGTTTCCGGCCAGCCTGATGATCGGCGCCTACGTCGAGGCGAAATCAACCGCGCTGGCGGTCGACTATGACGAACTCGAGGACTGCCGCTGGTTCACCCGCGAGGAGGTGAAGCAGATGCTCGCTGGCACGCATCCCGAGGGCCTTGGCGTGCCGGCGAAAATGTCGATTGCGTCCCATCTCATCCGGCACTTCGTGGGCGAGGGGTGAGGCCTCACTCCGCCGGCGTGAGAACCTTCTTCCGGTAGGGGTGCGCCGGGTAGGTGCCGAGAACACGCAACTCCTTTGAGAAGAACGCGAGCTCCTCCAGCGCCAGCTGTACCGGGCGATCCTCGGGGTGTCCTTCAACCTCGGCATAGAATTCAGTCGCCGTGAACTGGCCGCCGACCATATAGCTCTCAAGCTTGACCATGTTGACGCCGTTGGTCGCAAAACCGCCCATCGCCTTGTACAAGGCGGCGGGCACGTTGCGGACGCGGAAGACGAAGCTCGTCATGACAGGGCCGGAATTCACCGCTGCATTCTTCGGCTCACGGCTGAGAATGACGAAACGGGTGGTGTTATGGTCTTCATCCTGAATGTCCTCTGCGAGGATTTCGAGGCCATAGACCGCGGCGGCCAGACGGGGCGCAATGGCGGCCCGGGTGGCATCGCCGAGTTCGGCGACCTGACGCGCTGAACCGGCGGTATCGGCGGCGACCTCGGCCTTGAGACCGAGTTTTTTCAAAAGCTTGCGGCACTGGCCAAGCGCATGGACATGGCTCTGCGCCACCTTCAACGTCGCAAGGCTCGCGCCCTTGATCGCCATGAGGTGGAAATGAATCGGGAGGAAATGCTCGCCGATGATGTGGAAGCCCGAGGCCGGCAGGAGGTGGTGGATATCTGCCACACGGCCCGCGATCGAGTTGTCGATCGGGATCATCGCAAGATCAGCGGTGCCATCGGCAAGCGCGGCAAAGGCATCCTCGAAGGTCGCGCAAGGCAGGGCCTGCCAATCCGGGAAGACCTCGTGGCAGGCGATTTCGGAATTCGCGCCGCGTTCGCCCTGAAATGAAATGACCTTGCCCATATTGCTTTTCCTTTTTTGTTCCCTCGCATCCGCTCGGGCGCGCCGTTGCGCTTGCCGAATGCCCTAGGGCCTTTGGTGTTCTATTTTGCCGCAAGAAGCTGCCGCGCCCGCTCCAAATCCTCGGGTGTGTCGACGCCGTGCGGTACGGTATCGACCCTGATGATGTCGATCCGCATGCCAGCTTCGAGGGCGCGCAACTGCTCCAGCTTCTCGCGCTTCTCGAGCGGCGAGGGCGGCAGTGAAACGAACCGCGCCAGTGCTTTGCGGCGATAGGCATAGAGCCCGATGTGGTGGAAGAGGTCACCCTCGCCCCAGGGCGCGGTTGCGCGCGTGAAGTAGAGTGCGCGGTAATGGCGGCCCGAGATCGGCGAAGCGACGGCTTTAACCACCTGCATCGCGGTTTTCTCTTCCTCGCGGGTGATCACGGCGACGAGCGTCGCGATATCCACAGAAGGATCGGCCAGAGGAAGCATGGAATCGGCGATGATTTTCGGATCGATCGTCGGAAGATCTCCCTGCACGTTGACCACCACATCATGGCGTCCTTCTGGGTCAAAAACCTCAACGGCTTCAAAAATCCGGTCCGACCCTGAGGGGTGATCCGAGCGTGTCATCACGGCGATACCGCCCGCAAGTTTGATAGCAGCAGCAATTTCCGGCGCGTCGGTTGCGACAATCACCGGGCCGATCCCGGCCTCGATGGCCCGTCGCCAGACATGGACGATCATCGGCTGACCATGGATATCGGCCATGGGTTTGCCCGGCAGGCGCTGCGCGGCCATGCGCGCGGGAATGACGACGACAGGGTCCGACATGGGCGCATCCGCTCTTGTTTTGTCCATCGGGTTGATTGCGCTGAAATCATCAGGCAAAAAGTAGCAAGTGCGGCGCGCTTATACGGGTTGCCTTTCACTATTGAAAGCGGGTAATCAGCCGAATGAATTTGATGGGGTTGCTGCGCCGGACACGGCATGCAGCGCCAGCCGTGACGAGCAGAGGTGCAGGGCATGGATGCGAATGAAGTCAACAAGGTGGCCGGTGCCGTTCTCGGCATGCTGACCCTCGCGATGGGTATCGGCTTTTTTTCGGGCGCGCTTGTTTCGCCGAAGCCGCTGGTAAAGGCGGGCTATGAGCTGCCGGATAACACCGGTGGCGATCATGGCGGTGGCGCGGGTGCTGCGCCGGCTGCGGCTGAAAAGGCCGAGCCGATTGCCAAGCGCATGGCCACGGCGGACGTCGCGAAAGGTGAAGCTTCGGCCAAGAAGTGCGTGAGCTGCCATCAGTTCACCAAAGATGGCAAGAACGGCACCGGCCCGTTGCTTTATGGCGTGCTGATGCGTGCCAAGGGCGCTGCTCCGGCGTTCAAGTATTCCGCGGGTCTCTCGGGCAAGGGCGGCAACTGGGATTACGCCGCGCTCGACGAGTTCCTCGCTAACCCGAAGGCCTATGTCGCGGGCACGACGATGGGCTTTGCTGGCGTGGCGCGTGCTGATGAGCGCGCCAACATCATCGCCTATCTCCGCACGATGGCGGATACGCCGGCGCCGATGCCGCAGTAAGCGATCTTTCCTGATGTGAATATCAAGGGGCCGAATTTCGGCCCCTTTTCTTTTTATTGTCATGGTTTGGACGATGCGGGGTTCTGGCCTTCGCAGCGCTTCGCGGCATAGTGCAAAAAGACGCGGTGCAGATGATTCGCGGCACGAGAGGGATGACCGGATGCAGACGTGCGACGGGCGACAGGATGGCAACGAGAACAGGCTGACACGACGCTCTGCCCTTGCGATGGGTGCGAGCCTCGGCGTTGCAACGCTCCTGCCACCTGGCCTTTCGTCCGCACAGACTTCCGATTTCGGTCCGCCGAGCCATGGCATGTCGATCTTTGGCGATCTCAAATATCCCGCGGATTTCCCGCATTTCTCGTATGTGAACCCGAAAGCGCCGAAGGGCGGCGAGATCGCGTTGCAGGTTTCAAGCGCGGGCGGCAACCAGACCTTCTCCACGTTCGATACGCTCAACATGTTCTCGCAGAAGGGCAATGGCGCGGCAGGGATGGGGTTGATCTTCGATTCGCTCATGTCCGGTTCCGGCGATGAAGCTGATTCGCTCTACGGTCTCGTGGCGAAAACCGTTCAGGCGAGCGCGGATGGCCTTGTCTATCGCTTTGCCCTGAGGCCCGAGGCGCGCTTTCATGATGGCTCGCCGCTCCGTGCCGAGGATGTCGTCTTCACGATTGAAACGCTGCAAGGCCCGAAGGCGCATGTCACCTATCGGCAGGTGCTGCGCTGGGTGGAGAGCGCAAAGGCGCTCGATCCGCTGACGCTGGAGGTGCGCTTCAAGGCGGGCCGAAGCCGGGAATTGCCGCTCTTCGTGGCGGGATTGCCGATTTTCTCCAAGGCTTATTACGCGACGCGCGATTTCGAGACGGCGACGCTGGAATCGCCGTTGGGGTCGGGCGGTTACAAGGTCGAGAAGCTCGATCAGGGGCGTTCCATCGTTTTCCGTCGTGTCGCGGATTACTGGGGTAGGGATCTGCCGGTTGCGATTGGGCAGGGGAATTTCGACCGCATTCGCTATGAATATTTTCGCGATCGCGAGGCGGCGTTTCAGGCGTTTACAGCGGGCGCTTTCTCCTTCCGCGAGGAATTCACCTCGGTGATCTGGGCCACGCGCTATGATTTTCCGGCGGTGAAGGATGGCCGGGTGCGCCGTGAGGTCGTGCCGGACGGCCGCCCCTCGGGCACGCAGGGCTGGTTCATCAATACGCGCCGTCCGCAATTCCGTGACCCGCGGGTCCGGGAGGCGATTGCACTCGCGTTCGATTTCGAATGGACCAACAAGAACCTGATGTATGGCCTCTACAAGCGGACGAATTCCTATTTCGAGAATTCACCGCTCAAGGCCGAGGGCAAACCCGGCCCGGAAGAATTGGCACTGCTTGAACCGCTGCGCACCAAGGTCCCTGCGGAAGTGTTTGGCGAGCCTTTCACCGCGCCGATTTCAGATGGCACAGGCCAGGACCGCGCGATCCTGCGCCGCGCCGTCCAGCTCCTCGCCGAGGCGGGCGCGAAAAAGGGTGCGGACGGCCAGATGCGTCTTGCCGATGGCACGCCGCTGACGGTTGAATTTCTCGAAGATGATCCGAGCCTCAACAAGCACACGACCGGCTTCGTCAACAATCTCCGGCTTATCGGCATTTCCGCTACGATCCGGGTGATCGATCCGGCGCAATTCGCCCGCCGACGGCAGGAATTCGATTTCGATCTCGTGATGCAGCGTTACACGATGTCGCTCACGCCGGGTGAATCGCTGCGGCAGATTTTCGGCTCGGAAACTGCCAAGCTCATGGGTTCACGCAATCTCTCGGGCGTTGCGGACCCCGCGATTGATTCCATCATCGAGACGATCATCGCCGCGAAAACGCGCGGCGAACTCACGACAGCGACCCGCGTGCTCGACCGTCTCCTGCGCGCCGGGCGCTACTGGGTCTCGGCGTGGTATGGCGCTGAACACAAGCTTGCGTGGTGGGACAGGTTTGGCATGCCCGGTCCCATTCCGCCGATGGCCGGCTCCGCTGAGGGCGCGGCGGCTTCGACTTGGTGGATCGACGCTGAAAAAGCGAAGCGGAACGAGAAATGAGCGGGGATCAGGCCTGATGCTCGCCTATTTCATTCGACGGATTTTCCTGATGGTGCCGACATTGCTCGGCATCATGGCGCTTTCCTTCGTGATCATCCAGTTCGCGCCTGGCGGCCCGGTCGAGAAGATCATCGCGCAGCTGCAGGGCCAGGATTCGGGTGCGGCCAGCCGCGTCGGTGGCGGCTCTGGCGGGGATATCGGCGCCAACGCTGCCGTGGCGGCAGGGGATGCTTCCTCGACCTATCGTGGGGCGCAGGGGCTCGACCCAGCCTTCATCAAGGAGCTGGAGCGCCAGTTCGGCTTCGACAAGCCGGCGCATGAGCGCTTCTTCAAGATGATCACGGATTATGCGCGTTTCGATTTCGGGCGCAGCTTCTTCCGCGATGCGAGTGTTGTCTCGCTGATCAAGGAGAAGCTGCCGGTTTCGATTTCGCTCGGCCTCTGGATGACGCTGATCGCCTATGCGATCTCGATTCCGCTGGGTATCCGCAAGGCGCTGCACGATGGCTCGGCCTTCGATATCTGGACCAGCGCGGTGATTGTGGTCGGCTATGCGATCCCGAGTTTTCTCTTCGCGGTCCTCTTGGTGGTGTTGTTCGCGGGCGGCTCGTTCTGGCAGATTTTCCCGCTTCGGGGGCTGACCTCATCTAATTTTGACGAGTTGAGCCTTGCCGGCAAAGTGATCGATTATCTCTGGCATATCGCGCTGCCGCTCTCGGCGATGGTGATCTCGCAGTTCGCGACGTTGACGCTGCTGACCAAGAATTCCTTCCTCGATGAAATCCGCAAGCAGTACGTCCTGACTGCGCGGATGAAGGGGCTGAGCGAAAACCGCGTGCTCTATGGTCATGTCTTCCGCAATGCGATGCTAATCGTCATCGCCGGGTTTCCCGGCGCCTTTGTGCATGCGTTTTTCACTGGTTCACTCTTGATCGAGACGATTTTCAGCCTCGATGGCCTCGGCTATCTCGCCTATTCGGCGACGCTCGACCGGGATTATCCCGTGGTGTTCGGGAGCCTCTTCATCTTCTCGCTGATGGGGCTCGTCGTGACGCTGGTGACCGATCTCACCTATACCTTCATCGACCCCCGGATCGATTTCGAGGCCCGCGATGTCTGACGCTTCGATCCTGAGCGCGGATGATCGCGCGCCGCTTGCGCCGCCGCTGCCGCCGCAGAAAGGCTTCATCCGCCTCTCGCCGCTCAATGCGCGCCGGCTCGCGAACTTCAAGGCGAACCGACGCGGCTACTGGTCGTTCTGGATTTTCACGGTTGTCTTTATCCTGAGCCTCTTTGCTGAGTTTCTCGCGAATGATCGTCCGATTTTGGCGCGCTACAAGGGCGAGTGGCTGTTCCCGACGCTGGTTGACTATCCGGAGGAGAAATTCGGCGGTTTTCTTGCGGTGACGGATTACCGCGACCCGGTGATTGCGCAGGAAATCAACGCCAACGGCTTCATGGTCTTCCCGCCAATCCGCTTCCATCATCGAACGATCCAGCGTGATTTGCCGGTGCCTGCCCCCGCGCCGCCGACTTGGCGGCTGAGCGATGCGCAATGTGCCGGGGTTGCCCAGAAGCGCGGCGGGACGGGCTGTCGGGATATCGAATGGAACTGGCTCGGCACCGATGATCGCGGGCGGGATGTGGCCGCGCGGCTCCTTTACGGCTTCCGCATCTCGGTGCTCTTCGGGCTTATACTCACCATCGCCTCCTCGTTCATCGGTGTCGCGGCGGGGGCGGTTCAAGGCTACTTTGGCGGCAAGGTCGATCTCTTTTTCCAGCGCTTCATCGAGATCTGGACCTCGATGCCGCTCCTGTTCCTGCTGATCATCCTTTCGGCGGTGATCACGCCCAGCTTTCTCGTGCTGCTTGGCATTCTGATGCTGTTCAAATGGACGGTGCTGGTGGGCGTGGTGCGTGCCGAGTTTCTGCGCGCGCGCAATTTCGAATACGTCAATGCGGCCCGTGCGCTCGGCCTCAGCGACCGGCAGATCATGATCCGCCATATGCTCCCCAACGCGATGGTCGCGACGCTGACCTATCTGCCGTTCGTGCTCAATGCCTCGATCACGACGCTGACCTCGCTTGATTTTCTCGGCTTCGGCCTGCCGCCAGGCTCGCCTTCGCTCGGCGAACTCCTCCAGCAAGGCAAGGCGAATCTGCAGGCACCCTGGCTCGGTCTCTCGGGCTTCGTGGTGATCGCCGCGATGCTCTCACTGCTGATCTTCATCGGCGAAGCCGTTCGCGACGCGTTTGATCCCCGGAAGAGCTTCACATGAGTGCGCCGGTGAAAACCTCCTCGCCGCTTCTTTCCGTCCGCGATCTGTCCGTTGCCTTCCGGCAGGGCGGGCGGACGAGCGTTGCCGTCAACCATGTCTCATTCGAGATCAACCGGGGCGAAACGCTGGCGGTGGTTGGCGAATCCGGTTCGGGGAAATCAGTTTCGGCGCTTTCGGTGGTGAAACTGCTGAATTATCCGGCGGCGTCACACCCTTCGGGTGAAATCCTGTTCGAGAAGGACGGCGGGCAGGTTGATCTGCTGACGGCACCGGATGATGTGCTGCGTTCGATCCGGGGCAACCGGATTTCCATGGTGTTTCAGGAGCCGATGACCTCGCTCAATCCGCTCCACACCATCGAGCGGCAAATTGGCGAAATTCTCGGGCTGCATCGCGGGCTTTCGGGTGAGGCGGCGCGCAGACGCGTCCTCGAACTCCTGACCAAGGTTGGCATTCGCGATCCCGAGACGCGTCTCGGCGCCTATCCGCATCAGCTCTCGGGCGGACAGCGCCAGCGTGTGATGATTGCGATGGCACTGGCCAATGAGCCGGATCTCTTGATTGCGGATGAACCCACGACTGCGCTTGATGTCACGGTGCAGGTCAAAATCCTTGATCTCCTGCGGAATCTCCAACGTGAGACCGGCATGGCGATGCTGTTCATCACGCATGATCTCGGTATCGTGCGACGCATCGCGCATCGCGTCGCGATCATGCGGCGCGGCGAGATCGTCGAGGCAGGGGCCGTCGGTGAGGTGTTCGCCTACCCGCAGCATGCCTATACGCAGGCGCTGCTTGCCGCCGAGCCCAAAGGTGAGCCGGCAATGCCGCATGCCGAGGCACCTGTTGTGGTCGATGTGCGTGATCTCAAGGTGCATTTCCCGATCCGTTCCGGGCTGTTCAAGCGCGTCACCGGCTCGGTGAAGGCGGTGGACGGGATTTCGCTCTCCATCCGTGCTGGCGAGACGCTGGGCGTTGTCGGCGAATCGGGGTCCGGTAAAACCACGCTCGGGCAAGCTATTTTGCGGCTGATCCGCTCCGAGGGACCGATCATGGTGCTCGGGCGGGATATTCAGGGCGTCGGCCATGATGCTCTGCGCCCGATGCGCCGGGATATGCAGATCGTGTTTCAGGACCCCTATGGCTCGCTCTCGCCACGCATGTCTGTTGCGGAGATTGTTGCCGAAGGGCTCTACATCCAGCAGCCGAAACTCACGACCGAGGCGGCGCGCCAGATTGTCGCCGAAGCGCTGCATGATGTCGGGCTTGATCCTTCGGCGATGGATCGCTACCCGCATGAATTCTCCGGCGGCCAGCGCCAACGCATTGCGATAGCGCGCGCCATGGCGCTTGATCCGAAGTTCATCGTGCTGGACGAACCCACTTCGGCGCTGGACATGAGCGTGCAGGCGCAGATCGTCGACCTTCTGCGGGCCTTGCAGGTGAAGCGGAACCTCGCGTACCTCTTCATCAGCCATGATCTCAAGGTGGTGCGGGCACTGGCGAGCCATGTGCTGGTGATGCGCAATGGCAAGATCGTCGAGGAGGGGCCGGCGGCGCGTCTCTTTGCCAGTCCGGGACAGGCCTATACGCGTGAGCTGTTCAACGCGGCCTTTCACGTAGAGCAGGGCATCTGAACCCGGTTTTTTCGAAGATCGTGAAGAAAATCTCACGATCTTGACCGGTTTTTTCGATAGGCTTTTGCGTAAATCTCAAAAGACCTGTGTCACAGTTCTCTCGCCATCACGGGAAAGGCGGTCTCAGCGCCGGGCGGGGTCTTGTGTTCAAATATATCGTTGCGATTGGTGCGCTGGTGTTTGTCGTTCAGGCCACCAGCCAGTTTCAGGCCAAGCAGGCGGGCGCGGCAGAAAGCGCCAATGCGCCGGTCAAGGTCGCCGCAGCTACGGCCTCCGGTCCGCGCGTTGTGGCGCTCAAGGGCGATTCACGCGGCCATTTTCATAATGATATCCAGATCAACGGCCAATTCATCACGGCTTTGATCGATACCGGTGCTTCGATCGTCGCAATGTCCGCCGAGGATGCGAAGAAGGCCGGTATCGTTCCGGCGAAGAAGGATTACACGATGCCGGTGCAGACCGCGAATGGTCTTGCCCATGCTGCGCGTGTGCGTATCCCCGAGTTGCGTTTGCAGTCGCTTGTCGTGCGTGATGTCGAGGCGGCGGTGATGCCACCCGGTGCCCTGCAGACGACGCTGCTCGGCATGAGCTTCCTGAAGCGCCTCGGCAGCTTCGAGATGAGCGGCGCGACGCTGGTGCTGAAGCAATAAGCCGAGGCTTGCATCGTTTAGCTTGTTTGCCGGCGCTTCATGTTGGCTCAAATCGGAAAAATTCGTCGCGCCCCCGCGATTTGTTGCGAAATATTCATGCGTGAGGCATTAGCACCGAAAGGCGTTTTTCCATTCGGAGCATTCGATGTCCCCGTTCTTTCCCAAGCCGCTGACTGCTGTTGCGCCCAACACGCGCGAATTTGAATCCAACGCGCTCGTCAAGGCGACCGGCTTTCGCGAATATGACGCGCGCTGGTGGTTCGGCCATCCCGCCTCGGACAAGGCGCCGGAAATCAACCTGATGGGCATTCAGGCCCTCGGTCTCGGCATCGGCACCTATCTCAAGGAACGCGGCGTCGAGCGGCGGATTGTCGTCGGCCATGATTTTCGCTCCTATTCCTCCTCGATCAAACTCGCGCTGATCGCTGGCCTGATGGCGTCGGGCTGCAAGGTGGTCGATATCGGTCTCGCGCTCTCGCCGATGGCGTATTTCGCGCAGTTCGCGCTCGATGTGCCGGCGGTCGCGATGGTCACGGCCTCCCACAACGACAACGGCTGGACCGGCGTGAAGATGGGCTGCAACCGCCCGGTGACCTTCGGACCGGACGAGATGAACCGGCTCAAGGAGATCGTCCTTGGCGGGAATTTCACGCTCGATTCCGGTGGGGGCTATACCTTCTGCGACAACCTTTATGACCTCTACTACAAGGATCTGACGGATCGCCCGAAGCTCAAGCGCAAGCTCAAGGTCGTTGCGGCCTGTGGCAACGGCACGGCAGGGGCTTTTGCTCCGCAGATTCTCGAAGCGCTTGGGTGCGAGGTCATTCCGCTTGATGTGACGCTCGACCACACCTTCCCGCGCTACAACCCGAATCCGGAAGACATGGAAATGCTCCATGCCATCGCCCATGCGGTGAAGGAACATGGCGCGGATGTCGGCCTCGGCTTTGACGGTGATGGTGATCGTTGCGGCGTTGTCGACAACGAGGGTAACGAGATTTTCGCCGACAAGATTGGCGTGATGCTGGCGCGCGACCTCTCGAAGTTGCACCCCAATTCGACCTTCGTGGTTGATGTGAAGTCCACGGGCCTCTTTGCGACCGATCCGGAGCTTCTCCGCCTCGGCGCCAAGGCCGATTACTGGAAGACCGGCCATTCGCACATCAAGAAGCGCGTCGCGGAGCTTGGCGCGCTCGCGGGTTTCGAGAAATCGGGTCACTTCTTTTTCAATCCGCCGGTGGGCAAGGGTTATGATGACGGCATCGTCACGGCGATCGCCGTTCTTGATATGCTGGATCGCAGCCCGACCAAGTCGATGGCCGACCTCTACCGCGATGTGCCCAAGACCTGGGGCTCGCCGACGATGTCTCCGCATTGCGATGACGAGATCAAGTATGAGGTTGTCGTCCGCTGCGTGAAGCGCATTGAAGCCATGGCCAAGGCCGGTGAAATGATCACGGGGCAGAAAATCCGCGATGTCGTGACCGTCAATGGCGTCCGCGTCACGGCGGAAGATGGCACCTGGGGGCTGATTCGTGCCTCCTCCAACAAGCCCGAGCTTGTCGTTGTGGTGGAGAGCCCGGTATCGGAAGCGCGGATGCGCGAGATGTTCAAGGCGATTGATGCCATCCTCCGGGAAAACCCGGAAGTTGGCGCCTACAACCAGACGATCTGAGCTTTAAAGCGAAAATCCCTGCGCCGTGACGTCATGGCGCAGGTCAGTCTCCGGCGTTACGTGGATCGTGGCAAAGCCGAGCTGCTGCGCAGTGGCGATATTGGCTGCGCTGTCATCCATGAAGAGACAGTCGTCTGCGCGCTGGCCGTAGCGCGTGAGAAAGACATGAAAAATCGCGGGGTCGGGCTTTAAGAGCTGCTCGGCGGCCGAGACCACGATTCCCTCGAAACCATTCAGGAAGCTGAAGCGCTCCTGCGCCTCGATCAGGGTGTCCGAGGCGAAATTCGTGATCGCATAGCAGGGAATGCCGGCTGCACGGGCGGCCTCGAGCACTGCCACATTCTTCTCGATCGGCCCTGGCACCATGTCATGCCAGCGGGCGCGGAAGGCGCGGATGAGATCGGCGTGTTCGGGAAACAGCGCAATGCGCTCGGCCTCCGCTTCGGCCCATGGGCGGCCTCTATCCTGCTCCATGTTCCATTCCGGCGGCAACACGCGCCGCATGAAATCCGCTTTTTTGACAGGGTCAGGAATCAATTCCGAAAACAGACGGTCCGGGTCCCATTCGATCAGGACGTTTCCGATATCGAAAACAAGTGTTTTAGGCATCCGGCAGAGCTCTGGTTCAGGGGTAAACTACGTAGAATCGAATGTTGCCGCCTGTTTCGAAATGAGACATAGAACGGGGGGTCTCGTAACCAATAACTAACATTCATTAAGAATTGGTTACCGATTCCGATCGCGTTTTCACCGTGCTTTCAAACGTTTGGGCTGTGGGGATCGCGTGGCGCGCGGTAGCCCATCCTGCTGGCATGACAATTGACACGCAAGCGGGGCGACCTAGCAACTGACCAGAAACGGCACTGCGGGAAAACAGATGACGCTCTTCGTGCAACGATCCTGTCCTGATGTCTTTGACATGGTCGTCACGGCCGGATTCCGGTCGCGTGCACAAGGGGAACGTCGTCTCCGGCTGACAGAATTTCACTCACGGTCGTGATCTTGAAAGCGTGAGGGAGAGTTTTGTAATGTCCGACCCGTTGAGTATCGTATGTATCTTGCCTGATGAGGCCAAGAATGACTTTTTAGCAGAACGGTTGGCTCTTACCGATTCTGATGTGACCATCGCGGCCAATTTTCAGCCAAATATCCGAAATAAAACAGATATTCTGATTTTTCGTCCCGCCGATCTTGTGCAGGCCGTGGCTGAAACTGTGCGAAATTGGCAGAATGTCTGTTCTGGCATGTGCCTTTTTGCTGTTCTTGGCGAACAGGAAGCGGAAAGTATTCCTTCTCTCTTCCAGAGCGGCGTTGTTGCCTTTATTCACCCCGCCGCCAGTGTTGATGAGCTGAAGGCGAGCTTTACTGTCGTTAAGGCCGGTGGTGTTTATTTCTCGAAGGCGATTGCAGCGGCGCTGTTTTCCAGTTCCGGCCAGACGGCGGCCGGGCTTGGTCTCACGCCGCGTGAGCAGGAAATCATGCAGTTGCTGGCCGTCAACATGAGCAACAAGGATATTGCGCGGAAACTGGATCTCAGCGTCCGGACGGTCGAGACGCATCGTATGAATATCCGCAAGAAGACCGGCGCCCGCAACCGGCGCTCGCTCGCAAACATTGCCGAGAAGCTTGGCCTGATGGGTGAGGAATACGGTTTCCGAAAGCCTCTGGCCCGGCGGCCGGCAGCGTCGGGTTTTCACGAAGATTGACGCTGCCTCGTTTTTCGGCTGACGGACGCGTGCAACCTGCTCGCACGCAGATTGCTGGCGATAAGGGTTTGTGAAGCCCTCTGCTGCATGATGGCACAGGTTTCCAGATGCCGCGTCTTTTGCGCGGCGACGTACCCTGTGAGTAGCGTTCATGCGTCCAAAGTTTTCTACGGCCTGCGCTGCGGGTTTTGTTGCGATCCTTGCGTTGATTGACGCTTCTTCCATGGCGGTCAACGCCGCAAATGCACCAATCGACCCGGTCCCCGGCTCGCTGACGCTGGGAGAAATCATGGAACGGGAACAGTGGAACAATGGCCCGAGGGCGCCTTTGCGCCCGGTCCGTGCGCCGGCTGAACCTGTGGCCGAAGCGACCCTCTTTCCTGCGCAGGAAGCGCCTGTGGTCCAGGCTCCAGCCGCGTCACGTGTTGTTCGTCAGGTCTACCCCTTGCCCAAGCGCTGAAGCGCGTCTGGTCCTGAAGGGTTGGAATTCTCGCTGCAAGCTGGGATAAAGAGTTCGCGTGATGCGCTGACCCTCCCGGAGCCTGCCGATGTCCGATCTTCCTGCCGGCTTTCTCGAAGCCGCGCGCACCTGCCTTGCCGAGAGCGACCTTCTGCTCGATCCGGAGGCCGTGGCGCCGTTTCTGATCGAGCAGCGCGGGCTGCATCGCGGTACTGCGGAAGCCGTGTTCCAGCCGCGTGATACGGCAGCGGTAGCCCGCCTTGTGGCGCTTGCGGCGCAATTCAAGGTTCCTGTGGTGGCGCTGGGCGGCAATACCGGTCTTGTTGGGGGCGGGGTTGCGTTTGGTGGCATCGTTCTCTCTCTGGCTAAGATGAACCGCATCCGCATCGTGGATGCCGCCAATGCCGCGCTCGTCGCTGAGGCCGGCGCGGTTCTGCAAAACGTGCAAGAGGCCGCCGATGTGGCGGGGCTGTTGTTTCCGCTTTCGCTTGGCTCGGAAGGCTCCTGCACCATCGGCGGAAACATCGCGACCAACGCAGGCGGCACAGGTGTTTTGCGCTATGGCAACATGCGCGATCTTGTTCTCGGGGTTGAAGCCGTGCTGCCGGATGGTCAGGTTTTCAACGGCCTGAGCGCGCTCCGCAAGGATAACGCCGGCTATGACCTCAAGCATCTCTTCATCGGCTCGGAAGGCACGCTCGGAATTGTAACTGCGGCGGTGCTCAAGCTCTTCCCCAAACCGAGAACCCGTCTGACCGCCTTTGTGGGGGCGGCTTCGGCGGCGCATATTGTCGATCTTTTCGGGCGCCTGCGGGAGAAAGCCGGCGAACGCCTCAGTGCTTTCGAGATCATCCCGCGCTTTGGGCTGGAAATCGTGTTGCGCCATGGAGCGAACACGCGTGATCCTTTAGCGCAACCGCATCTTTCCTATGCGCTGGTCGAACTGACCTCACCGGAGGCCGATGCGCCGATGGAGGCTTTGCTGGAAGGCGTTCTGGGCGCGGCGCTGGAAGCCGAAGTGATCGAGGATGCTGTGGTTGCGACTAGCGAAGCGCAATCTGACACCTTCTGGCGCCTGCGCGAGTTGCTGGCAGAAACGCAGAAATTCGAGGGTGGTTCGATCAAGCACGATGTTTCGGTGCCGATCAGTGCGATTGCCGAGTTTATCGTAGAAACGAGCGCGGCTTGTGTTGCAGCGATGCCGGGTATCCGTGTCTGCGCCTTCGGACATATCGGAGACGGCAACCTGCACTTCAACCTGACGCAGCCGGTGGGTATGGAGAAGCAGGCGTTTCTGGGCGAGTGGCATCGGCTCAATACCATCGTTCATGATGCCGTGAAGCGGCGGAACGGTTCCATCGCGGCGGAGCACGGTGTCGGGCTCAACAAGCGCGATGAGCTCCTGGCCTACAAGGACCCTGTCGCGCTCGCGTTAATGGGGCGGATCAAGCAGGCGCTCGATCCGCAGAATATCCTCAACCCCGGCAAGGTCGTCCGGATCGGGGACAGCCTGCCGATGTTCAAGCCAGGATATTGATTCTCTTATTTATTCTTGTGCATTTTCTTCACGCGAACCGGTGTCCACTTCGCTTGAAAATGCTTTCTAGTGATCCGCTTTCGCAGCCGCATTGGCCGCATCGGTACGCGCCGTTTCGGCGTTTCCGGCGCCGTTGAAATAGAGGTTCAACGCGACAGAGGCGATGGTCGCGAGCAGGATGCCGGATTCCAGCAAGGGTTTCAGCTCTTCGGGGAATTTGTTGAAGAAGGTTGGTGCCACCAGTGGGATCATCCCGAAGCCGAGCGAAATCGCGACGATGAAGAGATTGTTTCGGTTGGCCTTGAAATCAACGCCCTGAAGAATCCGCACACCGGTCGCCGCGACCATACCGAACATAACGATTCCGGCGCCGCCAAGCACCACGGTCGGCACGGCCTCCACCAGTGCGCCAAGCTTCGGAACAAGGCCCATCACCAGAAGGATCAGCCCACCTGCGACGCAGACAAAGCGCGAGCGCACGCCCGTGACACCGACGAGGCCCACGTTCTGCGAGAACGAGGTGTAGGGGAAGGTGTTGAAAATGCCGCCGATCAGCGTGCCGAGACCATCGGCCCTGAGGCCGCGCGTGAGGTCCGTGGTCGAGACTGGCTTGCCGGTCATCTCGCCCAACGCGAGAAACATGCCGGTCGATTCGATCATCACGACAATCATGACAAGGCACATGGTCACGCAGGCCACTGGGTCAAAGGTCGGGATGCCGAACTGGAACGGCAGCACGAGCCCGAACCAGCTCGCGGTGCCGACCTTCGCAAGGCTCATCTTGCCGAGAATACCCGCGACGACGCAGCCCGCGATCACCCCGAGTAGCACGGCGATATTCTGCACGAAGCCTCTGGCGTATTTCTGAATTCCCAGGATCATGAGCATCACGAAAAGCGCGATGCCGAGGCCATCGAGCGCACCATAAGCCGGGTTCGGCTGTCCATTGATGACCGGCAAACCGCCCGCCGCCCAGCCAATGCCGATGCGCATCAGCGAAATGCCGATGACGAGGATGATTGTGCCTGTCACAACAGCCGGGAAATACGGCAGGAGGCGGCTGACAAACGGCGCAATCAGCAGCCCGAATATGCCCGAGGCGATCACCGCGCCGAAAATGCCGAGAATGCCAATGGCCGGATTGCCCGCCATCACCACCATCGGCGCGACGGAGGCAAACGTCACGCCCATCATCACCGGCAAGCGAATGCCGATGCCGCTGATCCCGAGCGACTGGATGAGGGTCGCGATCCCGCAAGCGAAGAGATCGGCGCTGATCAGAAGCGCGACCTGTTCAGGGGGGAGTTTCAGCGCCCGCCCGACGATCAGCGGTACAGCAACGGCGCCCGCATACATCACAAGGACGTGCTGAAGCCCGAGCGCGGCAAGCCTTGACGCTGGCAGCTTCTCGTCAACAGGATGAACGGTTTGCGACATGATTTCCCCCGGCAATTGCATCAAGGTTCTATGACCTTGATGCTGTTTTCTCCAGCAAAGACCATGCCGCTGGATTAGACAAGGGCGCTGCGGTTTTGCCCCGTGGATTGCCCGGATTTCATGCGCGCTGCAGCGCTCGCGGGCATAGCGCCCTGCCTTGCAGCCTCGTCGCGCGCTTCGAGAAGTTGCACAACGATGCCGGCAGCGATCACCGCCGGGGCCTTGTCCCGCAGCGCGGGCAGGCCGATGGGACAGATCATGCGGTCGATGGTGTTCGGCGACAGGCCGAGGGCCGAGAGACGCGAGGCGAAACGCGCGCGTTTCGTTGCGCTGCCAATGACGCCGACCAGCGTGACCGCCGGGTTTGCAAGCCCTGCCGCGATCAAATCGAAATCCAGTGCGTGGCTATGGGTCATGGCAAGCAGGAGCGTGCCGGGCAGGGCGGTCGCGAGTTCGGCAAGCGGGTCGCGCGCCAGAATGGGCATCACGTTTGCCGGCTGAACACCGGGAAAGGCATCAGGTCGCGTGTCGATCCAGCGCACCGCGAAGGGAAGCGGTGCCAGCGCCAGTACCAGTGCCCGGCCGACATGGCCCGCGCCGAAGAGCAGCAGCGGGGTGCGAGGCTCGCCGTGGCGTTCGATGAGTGTCGTGTCACCCGCAAAGGTGAGCGCGAGAGATGGGCGGGCTTCGGCCACCTCGCGCGGAAAGATGCTGCGCGCATCGCGGTGCCCCCTCGTCGCGAACGGGCCGAGCGTCTCGGCTATTGCGAGCGGTGTGACCCATGTGCGATCCGCGACCGACAAGGCTTCGAACAAAACCTGGACGCGCCCGCCACAGCATTGCCCAAGGTCTGGCCCCAGCGAAAAGCTGCGAAAGACGCCCTTGCCGTCCGGCGCTTCCGCAAGGAGGCTCTGGGCAAAGGCCAGCGCCTGCCATTCGAGTGCGCCGCCGCCGATGGTGCCGGAGTAGCCTCCACCATCGATGAGGAGCATCCGCGTGCCTGTCTCGCGCGGGCTGGAGCCTTCCACTGAGGCAAGCGTGATCAGGCAGCCCCGACGCTTTTCCGCCAGTGCCGCATCGAGGCGCTGCCAGAGGCTCATCCGCCGGGCCTGTGCTGACCATGTCCGCGCTGAAGGTCGAGCGCGTCGAGAATGGCTTCCGGCGTTGCCGGGGCGCGCAGCTTAACCGGATGCCCCGGTGCGACAGAATGGATGGCATCCGCGATGGCTGAAAAGGTGGAAACCCCGTGCATCAACGGTGGTTCGCCCACAGCCTTTGAGCGGTAAATCGCATCTTCCCGGTTGGGTTCGTCCCAGAGGTCAACCCGGAAGTGCTCGGGAATATCCGAAGCGAGCGGGATTTTGTAGGTCGAGGGTGCGTGGGTTCTCAGCCGTCCATCAGGGGAGAACACCAGTTCCTCGGTGGTGAGCCAGCCGAGGCCTTGGACGAAGGCGCCTTCGATCTGGCCGATATCGAGGGCCGGGTTCAGCGAGATGCCACAATCGTGCAGGATATCGACCGCGACCAGCTTCATCTCTCCGGTCATGGTGTCGATCATGACCTCCGAGCAGGCGGCGCCATAGGCGAAATAGAAGAACGGGCGACCTGTTTTGCTTGCTCTGTCCCAGGTGATGTTCGGGGTGCGGTAGTAGCCGGTCGAAGAGAGAGCGATTCGTTCGAGGAAGCAGGTTTTCGCCAGCTCGTTGAAGGGCATGATGCTGCTCCCCGCGCTCACCTGCCCGCCTGCGAAGCGGATTTCGTCCGGCTCTACGCCGAAACGTCGCGCCGCCTCCGCCGCCATGCGATCCCGGATGGTGCGAGCGGCGATTTTCGCCGCCATGGCGTTGAGATCCGAGCCCGAGGAGGCGGCGGTGGGGGCGGTGTTGGGTACCTTGGCGGTATGGGTCGCAGTAATCTTCACCCGCGCCAGCGGCACGCCGAATTCATCCGCGACGACCTGTGCGACCTTGGTGTTGAGGCCCTGACCCATCTCGGTGCCGCCGTGATTTAGCATCACCGAGCCATCGGAATAGACATGTACCAGAGCACCCGCCTGATTGAGGTGTTTCAGCGTGAAGGAAATGCCGAATTTGATCGGTGTCAGCGCGAGGCCGCGCTTGATGATCCGCGAGTTGGCGTTGAATTCTGCAATTTCGGCGCGCCGTTCGCGGTAGCGCGAGGTCTCTTCCAGTCGTTCGATCAGCGGCGGCAGGGTTTCACAGTCGAAGACTTCCATACCATAGGGCGTGATGTCGCGCCCGGTGCGGTAGAGGTTCGCCTTGCGCACATCGAGCGGATCGCGCCCCGTGGTGCGGGCGATGGCATCGATCACGTTTTCGATGGCGAGAATGCCTTGCGGGCCGCCAAAACCGCGAAACGCGGTGTTCGAGACCGTATTGGTCTTGAGGCGGCGCGAGGCAATCGCCGCGTTTGGGAGGTAATAGGCGTTATCCGAGTGGAACATCGTCCGGTCCACGACGCCAAGGCTGAGATCGGCAGAATAGCCGCAACGCACGAGGTGTTCCATGTCGAGCGCAGCGATGACGCCCGCATCGTCAAAGCCGACCTCATAAGCCGTCCGCATGTCATGACGCTTGCCGGTCAGGATGAAGTCGTCGTCGCGGTCGAGACGGAGCTTGCAGGGGCGCCCGGTGAGGCGCGCGGCAACGGCGGCAATCGCCGCCCAATGGCTCGCCTGACTTTCCTTGCCGCCAAAACCGCCGCCCATCCGGCGGCACTCGACTGAGACGGCATGATCCGGCACGCCGAGCACGCGGGCGACGATGTGTTGCACCTCGCTTGGGTGCTGGGTCGAGGAATGGATGTGCATATCCACGCCTTCGCCGGGGATTGCGAGAGCGATCTGCCCTTCAAGGTAGAAATGCTCCTGTCCCCCGATATCGATCTCACCATCAAGGGTTTGTGGTGCGGCCCGCATCGCGGCTTCGATGTCGCCGCGCTGAAAGGCATAATCCGGCAGGACGGTCTCACCGGTCTCCAGTGCATCTGCGACGTCGATGGCAGGTGCCTCGGGAATGGCCTCGATGCGACCGCGCCGGGCGGCCTTGCGGGCGATTTTCCGCGTCTCCGCGATCACGACAAAAACCGGCTGGGCGTGGAAGCTGATCTCATCCGAGACCAGCATCGGTTCATCGCCAAGGCTTGGCGAGACGTCATTCTTGCCCGGAATATCGGTAGCGGTCAGAACCGCGATCACGCCCTTCTTGGCACGGACGGCGGCGAGATCGAGTTCGACGAGCTGACCGCGCGCAACGGGTGCGAGGCCGAGCGCGATGTGCAATGTGCCACGCGGCTCCGGCAGATCGTCGATATAGGGCGCCGAGCCGGTGACATGGCGGATCGCGCTGTCATGCGGGACCGACTGGTGGACAGAAGCCAAAGTGACATTGTCGTGGGGGGCATCATCCGCCATGAGCCGCCTCCTTGGTTTTCCGCGAGGTGATCCGCGTCTGTGATCGCGCGCCGGCGATTTCGGTCAAGGCCTTGCCGATCAGTGCGCGGGCGATGCGGGCGCGATAGGTCGCGGAAGCGCGCATGTCGCTGATGGGTTGGTAATCGGCGTCGAGCGCCTTGATCGCGGCCATCCAGTCGTGGGGAGTATCGAGCGATGCACCGACAAGTGCCGCCTCCGCTGCACTGGCGCGCTTGGGTATTCCCGCCATGCCGCCAAAGGCGATACGCGCTTCAGTGATGATGCGCCCCTCGAGTGAAACGCAAAACGCGCCGAGGACAGCCGAGATATCTTCGTCAAAGCGCTTCGAAATCTTGAAGACCCTGAAGTGCTGGTGTGCAGCCAATCGCGGAATAGTGAGGCCGGTGACGATCTCACCCGGCGCACGATCCTGCTTGCCGTATTCGATAAAGAACTCTTCCAGTGGCAGATCGCGATCCGTGTCGCTCTGGCGCAGATGGAGCGTGGCCCCCAGCGCGATCAGCGCCGGTGCGAGATCACCGATGGGCGACCCGTTGGCGATGTTGCCGCCGACCGTGCCCGAGGCGCGCACCTGCTTTGAGGCGAAGCGACGCATCAGGGTTTCAAGGTCGGGATCGATCCTGGCGAGATAGGGCAGGGCTTCCGCGTGCGTCACACTGGCGCCGAGGAAGAGCGCGGTTTCGGAATCGACGACCTCGCGCAGGGCATGGACACGCCCGAGCGCGATGATGCGGGGCAGGTCGGCGAGCTTTTTCGTCACCCAGAGCCCAGCGTCGGTCGCGCCGGCGATCAGGGTTGCATCAGGATGGGTGGTGGTGAGCGCGGTCAGGGTTTCGAGCTTGGCGGGGATCGCGAAGAAGCGTTCCTCGCTGCCGATGACGACATCGCGCGAATCCGCCAGCGCCGCGAGAGTTTCGTAGCGGACGCCAGTGGCGCGAGAAAAGGCATCATCCGCCGGGCCGGCGAGCGCTTGGGTCGCGGCGTCGAGGATCGGGCGATACCCGGTGCAGCGGCAGAGATTGCCAGAGAGGCAATCGCCGAGGGCCTCACGCGTTACCGGGCGTTCGGCCTCATGGTAGGCGGCGAACAGGCTCATCACGATACCCGGCGTGCAGAAACCGCATTGCGAGGCGTGCTGATCCACCATGGCCTGCTGGATCGGGTGGAGCGTGCCGGACGCCGCGAGATCCTCGATGGTCAGGATTTCCGCGCCATCGACCTGCCCCAGAAGCAGGATGCACGCATTGACCGGTGAATACTGGATGCGCCCGGCTTCGGCACGGGCCAGCACAACGGTGCAGGCGCCGCAATCGCCCTCGTTGCAGCCTTCCTTGGTTCCAGTGGCGTGCATGTCCTCGCGCAGCCATTCGAGCAGCGTCAGCGACGGGTCGAAGGCGGCAAGTTCGCGAACACGGCCGCGGAAGATGAAACGAAGTGATCGGCGCATCGCCATTCCTGAAGTCATGCCCTGAAGTCATTTGCCGCCAAGCGAAGCGGCGTGACCCATGGTTCTCCGGGTTTACAGAAACTTCAAGTGCCGGTTTGAGGCAATTCAGCCCTATGACATGCCGAGATAGCGTCCAGGACGATGATTGATCGCGAGAATCATGTTCACAACGATCGCGCCGAGGGCCGAAAGCAGCAGTCCCTCCGGCTTTAACACCAGAAATGAGGCAAGGAGGATCGCGAGATCCACGCCGAGCTGGAAATAACCCGCGCGGATGCCCGATTTTTCTTCGAGCAACATGGCGAGAATATTGATGCCGCCGAGCGCCGAGCGATGGCGGAACAGCATCAAAAGCCCTGTGCCCATCAATCCACCGCCAAGAATGCTGGCAAAGATCGGGTTGAGGTGGCCGATCTCGATCCAGCCCGGCATGAAGCGCGTGAACAGCGCGACCAGCGTTACCGCCGCAAAGGTGCGCAGCGCAAACATCCAGCCGATACGGATGATTGCAAGCACATAGAATGGCAGATTGAGCGCGGAGAATACCAGCCAGAAACCCAGGCCGGTCGCATGGTGGACCAGCAGGCCAAGGCCTGCCGTGCCCCCCGTCACCAGCGCGGCGCGGCTGTAAAGCGCGACGCCCATCGCCACGAAGAGCGTCGCCATCAGGATTGCGAGGGCATCCTCGTAAAGGGCGTGCCGGCTGACCGGCGCCGCCCCTTCCGTTGTCGCCATGGCTCAGAGCCCGCCGAGGCTGATGTATTTCATGTCGAGATAATCATCGAGCCCGTGGTGCGAACCTTCACGGCCCATGCCGCTTTCCTTAACGCCGCCGAAGGGGGCGACCTCGGTGGTGATGATGCCCTCATTGACGCCGACCATGCCGTATTTCAGCGCTTCCGAGACGCGGAAGGCACGGGCGAGATCCTTCGAGTAGAAATAGGCAGCGAGGCCATATTCGGTGGCATTTGCCATCTCGATCGCCTGCTCCTCGGTCTCGAACTTGAAGACCGGTGCGAGCGGGCCGAAGGTTTCTTCCGTCGCAACCGTCATCTTCTGCGTCACGCCCTTGATCACTGTCGGCTGGAAGAAGTTGCCGCCGAGCGCATGGCGATGACCGCCGGTGACGACCTCGCCGCCCTTGGCGAGCGCATCGGCGAGATGGGCCTCGACCTTGGCCATGGCGCGGGTGTTGATCAGCGGGCCGATCTGCACGCCGGCGTCGAAGCCGTTGCCGACCTTCACCTTGGCTACTTCTTCCGCGAGGCGCTTGGCGAAGGCATCATGGATGCCGGCCTGCACATAGAAGCGGTTGGTGCAGACGCAGGTCTGCCCGGCGTTGCGGTATTTCGCCATCATCGCACCAGCGACTGCGCGTTCAAGATCGGCATCATCGAAAACGATGAAGGGCGCATTGCCGCCGAGTTCCATCGAGATGCGCTTCATGGTCGCAGCGCTCTGGGTCGCAAGCAACTTTCCGACCGGGGTCGAGCCGGTGAAGGTGATCTTGCGCACGAGCGGGTTCGCGGTCAGCTCCGCGCCGATTTCCGCCGCTTCGCCGGTCACGATATTGACGACACCAGCAGGAATGCCGGCATCGGCGCAGAGCGTGCCCCACGCGAGACCGGAGTAGGGTGTGAGGTCCGCCGGCTTGATGACGATGGTGCAACCCGCCGCGAGCGCCGCGCCGAGCTTGCGGGCGATCATCGAGGAGGGGAAGTTCCAAGGCGTGATCGCGCCGACAACGCCGACCGGCTCTTTCGTCACCAGCAGGCGGCGATCCGCCCACGGGGAAGGAATGATTTCGCCATAGGCGCGGCGCGCTTCTTCCGCGAACCACTGAACGTAGGCGGCAGAGGAACCAACCTCGCCGCGCGCTTCCGCGAGCGGCTTGCCCTGTTCCAGCGTCAGGAGATGCGCAAGGGCTTCCGAATTCTGGCGGATGAGGTCCGCGAGTTTATGGAGCATACCGGCACGCTCGGCGGCGGTCTTCTTGCGCCATGCCGGGAAGGCGGCGTGTGCGGCGTCAATCGCGCGCTTGGTTTCGGCCTTGCCGCAGTTGGGGATCACGCCGATTTTCGCGCCGGTCGCGGGATCGGTGACATCGAGCGTCTTGCCCGAATCCGCCTGAACCCAGGTGCCATTAATCAGGCTGGCTTCCTTTTTGAAGTCGGTCTTCGTCAGCATATCCGCCTCTTCTGGCCGCCGCCGCGCGGCTTGGCCGGTCGTCCCCTCGTGCGGGTGTCTTAGCGCGCTTTGCTCGCAAGGACGAGACGGTTTGAGCGTCCCGTGTCCGCAAATTCTCATCTCAGCAGGAACAGCCCTGCGAGCGTGACGCCGAGCAACAGCAATGTCGTGCCGGCAAAGACGGCGACATGGCGCCAGCCAATCGTCAGCACCGCGCTGACCGAGGTGCCGAGCCCGAGCGCGGCAATAGAGAGCAGCAGCCCCCAGTTCGAGAGCGTGGAAAGCATCTGCTTTGCCGGCGCATAAAGACTTGCCAGCGGGGTCGAAGGCAAGATGGAATTAATCACCGCGAGCCCAAGGAACACCAGCGCAAAAACCGGCACGGGGACATTCGCGTGAGGGGTATCCCCTGCTTTCGAGGTGGCACGCCGCACGAACCAGTAGCCAATCATTAGCACCATCGGCAGCAGTAAGAACACGCGGAACAGCTTCACCACCACCGCGATATTGCCGACCGGCTCCGAAACCGCGTAGCCCGCGCCCACCACCTGCGCCATGTCGTGGATGGTCAGACCCAGCATCACGCCCGTTTCGCCCGGCGTCAGGCCGAGCATCACGCAGAGGGGGGGGTAGGCCAGCATCACCAGCGTCGAGATGCCGTTCGCCATCACCACCGTGAAGGCAATGTCCGCGCTTTTTCCTTTGTAATCCGGTACGACGGTGGCCGTGGCGAGGGTGGCGGATGCGCCGCATACGGCGGTTGCCGCGCCGGCCAGCGCGCCATAGCCCTCGGAGCGTCCCAGCGCTTTGGCAAGTGCGAAGCCTGTCAGGATCGTCAGGAACATGGCGAACAGGACCAGCGCTGCCGTGCCAAAGCCCAGGGCAACGAGGTCAGCGAAGGCGATCCGAAGCCCCAGAAGCGCAATCGCATAGCGCAGCAGCTTTTTCACCGCGTAGGTGATGCCGGGTTCGAAAACGGGGCGAATTGCGAGGCTGTTGAGGAGAATACCGATCACCAGCGCGATGACCATCGCGGGGAGCGCGAGTTTGCCGCCACTTGCCAGACGCACCAGCGGCTCGCAGGCGAGGGCGGCCAGCGCAACGCCAAGCGCGAGCCCCAAACCGGGCAGAAGGCGCATCACGGTCTGCTTCATGATGTCTGGATGATCCCGTGGCCGGCGAGCAAGGTTTCGACTTCGGCGAGGCTTGGTGCCCCGGCCCCACCGCCGATACGGGTACATTTGATCGCGGAGGCGGCGCTGGCAAAGGGGATCGCGCGTTCTATCGGCATCTTCGTGCCAAGCGCATAGGCTAGCGCTCCGTGCCAGACATCGCCGGCACCGAGGGTATCCACCGCCTTGACCGGAAAGGCCGGATAATGCCGGATTTGACCATTCTCCAGCGCATAAACGCCGTTTTCGCCGTTGGTGACGGCAAGAAACGCAGTGTGTCGCCCGGCGATGCGACGGAGACCTTCAGCGAGATCCTCCGTGCCGCTCATTTCCCTGAGGCCCTGCGCTGAAAAGCCGACATGGGTCGCAAGATCCAGAAGGCTCGCATCGATCAACTGGCGATCACCATCGAAAATCGCAGGAATACCTTTCTTACGTGCCAGTTCGAACAGGCGACGCGAACCCGATTCCCAACGCGTGTCGCCGGTCACGGCACCGGTGTCTGGTGGCAATGTCGTGGGGAGCCAGTCCGATCCATCCGGCATGTCTGGGTCTGCGAAGTTGATGACCGTGCGCTCGCCGCCGGGTTCGAGGATGATCGAGGAGCGTGAGGAGCGGCGACCGGGAATGGCGCGCACAAAATCGGTCTCGATCCCCTGCTCGCGGATCAGCGCGCGGATCGTGCCTTCGGCGAAATCCTGCCCGAGGCGGGCGATCAGGCTGGCCTTGCCGCCGAGATGTGCCACCGCCATCGCGGCATTGGCCGCGTTGCCGCCGAGCACGGATTTCAGCTCCGGCGTACGATGCTTCACGCCCGGAACCAGTGGTTCGTGCAGCACGAAAATATCGTCGAGAACGGCAATGCCGATCGCGAAAACCTTGATCATCCAGCGTCATCCGGCGGGGAAAGGAGGCGTGATCCTATCGTCTCGCGGCGGGTTGGCAAGCCAGAGGCACGGGAGAGGCGTGGAACACCGGCGCGAACGGCTTGATCTTTGCGCCTTGAGGGGTGAAGAAATTGGCTTGACGCGGGCTCTAGTGGGCGGGTTAGCCATGGAATTCTTGAAGGAAAATTGGCCTAGGGTCCGCACGCGCTTTGCGATGCTGGTGCTGCTCGGCCTTGTCCTTTTCGCGCCCGCCGCAGCTCTGGCACAGACCAGCCTCAAGATTTTCACCGGCGGTCTCCTGCGACCGGATCTTTTCCGCCAGATCGGTGAGGCCTATGCTCGTGCCAATCCGGAGGTCAGCGTGGAGGTCGAGACCGGTGGAGCTACGCCGGAGCTCCAGCAACGTGCGCTCGCCACCGCCATTTCCTCGAAGGACGCTACGCTCGATCTGGTGCTGATTGATGTGCTGCGACCGCCGCAGTGGGGTGCCGGGCAGGTGATCGAACCGCTCGATGCCTTTCTCGGTGCCGAGCGGGATGCGACGGTGGCGCGCTACCTCGCGCCTTATCGCGCCACGATGAGCGTTGGTGGCAAGGTCGTCGCACTACCGATCAGTGCCGATGTGCAGATGCTCTACTTCCGCAAGGATCTACTCGAAAAGCATGGACTTTCCGCGCCGAAAACATGGGACGAGTTGAAAAGCTCCGCTCAGAAGGTGCTGGAGGTCGAAAAAACGCCTGCGTTGCGCGGTTTTGAAATGAGCGGCGCGCCGGTGGAAGCGACGGTATGCTCCTATCTTACCGGCCTTTGGGGCGCGGGCGAGGAGATGACCAGATCCGGCAAGCTGACGCTGGATGGGGAGGGCGCAAAAAAGCCTTTCCAGCTGTGGGGTGACATGAAAACCGCCAAGCTGCTGGCGACGAACCCTGCCGAGGTTTCCACCGATCGGGTACGGCAGGATTTACAGGCTGGCACGCTGCTGTTCGGCAGCGCATGGGCCTATGCTTTCCCGCGCCTCCAGAGCGATGCGGGCACGCTCGTGAAAGACAAGATCGGGCTTGCGCGCCTGCCGGGTTTTTCGCCTGACCATCAGGTCGGGTGCATCGGCGGCTGGCAGGTCGCGGTGACGGCGTTCTCGAAAAACAAGCCCGAAGCGGTGAAATTCGCGCGTTTCCTTTCCTCGCCCGAGACGGCAAAGCTGCTGGCGCTTCAGGCGGGCTGGTTGCCGGTCTTCGAGCCGCTCTATGCGGATGAGGAGGTTCTCAAGGCTCAGCCGTGGTTCAGGGATGCGCTCCCGGCGCTGCAAGCGGGCAAGTTGCGCCCGGCGACGCCGCGTTATGGCGAGGTCTCCGAGATCATCCGCACCAATGTCAGCGCGTTTCTTGCCGGCACCAAGAATGCCGATGCGGCGCTGACGGACATGACCAAGCGCCTTGGCGTGATCTTCAAATAGTGATCATGCCCGGTAGGGTGCGAACCAGCCGAGGCCTGCTTCTGTACCAGCCTTCGGGCGATATTCGCCGCCGATGAAGCCCTGATAGCCGAGCCGATCGAGTTCGGCGAAAAGGAAAGCGTCGTTCAGCTCCTCGCTCATCGGCTCATGCCGTGATGGGATCGAGGCGACCTGCACATGGCCGATGATCGGGAACATCGCGCGCATCCGCATCGTCACATCACCATGCAGGATCTGGCAGTGGTAGATGTCGAATTGCAGCTTCACGTTGGCGATGCCGAGCCCGGTGATCAGCTCCGCCGCATAATCGTAGCTGTCAAGCAGGTAGCCCGGCATGTCGCGGGTATTGAGCGGTTCGAGCAGGATATCGATACCGTGCGGGGCGAAGGTTTCCGCCGCATGGCGGATCGCGTCCTTGTAGCGGGTAAGTGCAGCGGTTTCGCTGCGGCTGACCGAGCCGGCCATCAGGTGAAGGCGCTTGACGCCGGTTGCGAGCGCATAGGGTTTGGCGATCTCAAGGCTCTGGCGAAATTCGGCTTCGCGACCCGCGAGAGCGGCAATGCCACGCTCACCCTTGGTCCAGTCGCCGGGCGGCAGGTTGAACAGCGCCTGCGTCAGCCCGAATTGTTTCAATCGCGCGGCGATCTCCTCGACCGGAAAATCATAGGGAAACAGGAATTCAACCGCCTTGAAACCGGCCTTGGCCGCTGCCTCGAACCGATCGAGGAAGGGCACTTCGTTGAACATCATCGACAGGTTGGCGGCAAAGCGCGGCATGGCAAACTCCGGAAAAGGCGTTCCGGTGTTTTCCCCCGTTCTTTCCCGATGCGCAATCGCTGATCACACAAATGCGACATGCGCTTGAAGCGCGGCTGAGGCAAGGATGGGACAAAGAGGAGAATCGGATGTCGGACAGCGCTTCAGCCATGTCAAAACCGGGCCGGGATGTGCGGCTCGATTTTTTTCGTGGCCTCGCGATGTTCATCATATTCATCGCGCATATGCCGGCAAACTCGTGGTTCCTTTTCATTCCAGCACGCTTCGGCTTTTCCTCGGCGGGGGAACTTTTCGTTTTCTGCTCCGGTCTTGCCTCGTCCTTCGCCTTCGGTCGCGTTTTCATCAAGGAAGGCTGGCTCGCCGGCACGCGCCGCATTCTCTACCGGATCTGGCAGGTTTACTGGGCTCACATCGGGCTTGCGCTGGTGCTGATCACGGTCAGCGTCATCGGGTTGAACATCACCGGCAACGATTACCCCAGGGCGATCGGCCTCGAGTGGTTCTTTGCCCATGCCGGTGAAGGGCTTCTGAAGCTCATGACGCTCAGCTTCACGCCGACTTTTCTCGATATCCTGCCAATGTATCTCGTGCTGCTCGCTATGGTGCCCGTGATGATGGGCCTCGCCATGCTCTCGCGCCTGTTGCCGCTCCTTGCGATGGCGCTGATGTGGTTTGCAGTACAAATCTACGGCGTGAACCTGCCCGGCGGGCAGATGCCTGGCATGGTCTGGTTCTTTGATCCTTTCGCCTGGCAGCTTGTGTTTTTCACCGGCTTTGCCTTCGGAATGCGCTGGATACCTGTGCCGACATTCGAGCGCGGGGCACTGTTCTGGCTCTGTGTGGCTTTTCTGCTCGCCTCGGTGCCGGTCAATTTCTGGGCATTCACGGACAATGTCGCGGCGCTCGCCGACATCCATAACTGGTTCGTGCCGGAGGATGGCAAGACGCATCTCGTGCTCCCACTCTACCTGCATTTTCTTAGCTGCGCCTATGTCGTGCTGACGCTGGTCGATCCGATCAAGGCGCGGCTCATCGAGGTTCGCCCCGTTATTCTCGTGGGCCAGCAGGCGCTCGCAACCTTCATGGCGAGCATTATTCTTGCGTGGGTTGGCGGGATGGTTCTCGACCAGATCGGGCGCAGCGAAGTGGCGTTGGCGCTTGTCAACCTCGCTGGTGTTGCCGGACTCGTCATCGTGGCGCTGATCGCACGCGGCTACAAGAGCGGTCCCGCCGGCAAGGGGAAGATGAAAGTCGCGCGCGCGCAGGAATCCGCGATGGCTGGCTCCGCTCCGCGTCTTTCGCCGCAACCGGCGGAGTAATTCTCCATATCCATGGATAGCCTTCTCCGAGACCGTCCAAGGGGCTCGGAGAAGGCTCACGCCTGCCTGCATTTTGCATCACAAACCCTTGATTGGGGCGCGAGCGTTTGTGTGATTTCCCCGTGCTCTTTTGGGCGCAAAGTCTTCTTGCAGCGAGAGCACGATTTGCCGAGGGGAAGACCATGCCAGACCAGATGATGACATCGCCTGAAACGTCGCCCCGTACTTATGATCGGTTGGTCGAGGCTTTTCTTGCGCATGGAAAGGAGACGCCGGATTTTCTCCAGCGCTTCATCACCGAGGAACCGGCAAACCCGCGTGGTCCGGCCATCCGCGCGCTGATGCTCACCCTGCTCGCGCGTCGAGAACTGCTACGTCCGGCGCAGGAGGCGGCGGCCGCGGCGCTGGCGCTTCTGGCCCGACAGAACGCCTGTCGTGGCGAGCGCGCTTTCGTTGAAGCGGCTTCTGCTGCATCGCATGGCGCGTGGTGGGCGGCGCTCGACCAGCTTGAAATCGCGATCACTGAGAACCCCGCCGATACCCTGGCAGCAAAGCTCAGCCATAACCTGCGGTTCATGCTCGGCGACAAGGCGGGGATGCTCTGCTCCATCGAGCGGGTGCTCAAGAACCTGCCAGCCAGGCACCAGCATCGCGGCTTTCTGCTCGGCTGTCATGCCTTTGCGCTTGAGGAAAATGGCGACTACGCCCGCGCTGAACGCGTTGGCCAGAATGCTGTGGCGCTTGAATCGCGCGATGCCTGGGGGCTTCACGCCGTCAGCCATGTTCATGAAATGACCGGGCGCGTGGAAGACGGCATCCGCTGGATTGAGGGCAGTGAGGCCGCCTTCCGGCATTGCAACAATTTCGGTGGGCATCTCTTCTGGCACCTCGCGCTGTTCAAGCTCGAAAAGGGTGCGGTCGGCGAAGTGCTGGCCCTTTATGACGGTCATATTCGCCGCGATGAGACCGACGATTTTCGCGATATCGCCAATGGCGCCTCGCTGCTGATGCGGCTCGAACTCCACGGCCATGATGTCGGCGCGCGCTGGGAAGAACTCGCGGACAAGGCGGAGGCGCGCATCGCTGATCGCAGCCTGATCTTCGCCGATCTCCACTATATGCTGGCGCTGATCGGCGGCGGGCGTCGGGAAGCGGCCGGGCAGCTCGCGCGCTCAATTGCCGAGGTGCCGGCCTCGGTCAGTGCGCAGAACCTCATTGCACAGCGCGCCGGGCGTGGCACGGCGAAAGGCCTACTGGCCTTTGCCGATGGTGATATGGGGCGCGCGGTGGATTGCCTTGCGGGTTCCCGGCGCATGCGCGGCGGCGTGGGCGGCAGCGATGCCCAGCGCGACGTCTTCGAGATGGTGATGATCGAGGCAGGCCTGCAGGCGGGCGAGGACCGGCTTGTACGCTCGATCCTGAGCGAGCGTCTTGCGGCGCGCGGCGGGCATAACCGCTTTGCTGAAACAAGGTTGGCGCGACTTGGGCGCTCCATCTCGTCAGCGCGCGGTGCGCTTTCGCTCAAGGCTGCGCTGGCCTTCGCCGTGCCGGCGCATTGAGCGGGTTCAGGCCTTGATAATCCGGAAGATCAGGCGGTCTTCCTCGCGGGCTTGATCTGCCAGCGTATCGCCGGTTTCACGGATGAGGTTGGGGATATCGATCCCCGCCATGGGGTCATTGCAGATCACAACCAGCGTTTCCCCGGTGGCGCGCGCCTTCAGGGCCTTGCGTGTCTTGAGCGCCGGCAGCGGGCACTTGAGGCCGAGAAGGTCGAGGGTTGTCTCGCTCATCAGGTCGCGTCCTTGCGGGTGTGACGTTCCGGACCTTTCCGGTGCCGCGCGTCCTGTCCTATGCTGCGCCGGAGGATAAAGTCGAGAGGGATCATGGCCGTGTCAGCCTTTCAGGCCGGGTGCTTTGTGGCGATGCTGCTGGCCACCCCAACGCTTGCCGCTGATCTGCGCGGACATGGCGGACCGGTCAGGGCCATTGTTGTCACGGGCGGTGAAGCCGCGACGGCGAGCTTCGATACGACTGTCATTCGCTGGGATATTGAACGCGGCGCAGCCAAGCAGGTGCTCCGCTTTCATGAGGGGGCTGTGAATACGCTCGTGGCCTTGCCGGGCGGCGGCCTTGCGAGCGCGGGCGAGGATCGCCGCATTGCGCTTTGGGCGCGTGAAGGGGCTGAGCCGCAACGCCTTCTCGAAGGGCATCAGGCGCCTGTAGCGGGATTGGCGCTTTCACCAGATGGCAAGACGCTGGCCTCGGCGAGTTGGGACGGCACGGTGCGGCTCTGGGATATCGCCAATGGCGCTGTCCGCGTCATCGAAGGGCATCGCGGCCCTGTGAATGCGGTCGTCTTCCTGCCTGACGGGCGGTTCGCCACGGCAGGTTATGATGGCACGGTGCAACTCCACGGCGAGGGTGCACCGACGATCCACGAATTCGGCCTGCCGCTCAATGCCCTTGTTGTGGCAGGAAGCGAGCTTGTTGCAGCCGGTGCCGATGGTGCCTTGCGGTTTGTGGAGCCGGTAGCAGGCAAGACGTCCGAGCTTGTTGTTGCGGAGGTTCCCATTGTCGCGCTCGCCGCCAGCCCGGATGGCGCGATGATCGCCGCGGCCGGGTTTCGCGGCGCGCTGGCGTTGGTGGATCGCAAGAGCCGGAGCATCACCCGCAAGCTCGCGGGGCCGGCGTTTCCCCTGTGGTCGCTGGCGTTTTCGCCGGATGGTCGGGATATCCTGACGGGCGGAGCGGATCGCCTCGTTCGGCGCTGGAGTGTGGCGACGGGTGAGCCGGGCAATCCTGTGTTGACCGAAGCGCCCGCAGCGCGGCTCGGTGCGCTCGCAAGCCATCCCGGTGCAGAGGTGTTCCGCGCTTGCGTCGCTTGCCACACGCTCGGGCCGGATGAGGGTCCGCGCGCCGGGCCGACGCTGCACGGCATCATGGGACGCCCCATTGCTCGCGCGGAGGGATATGCCTATTCGTCCGCCCTCAAAGGCCTCGGAATCGTCTGGACCCGCGAGACCATCGCGAAATTGTTTGAAGTTGGCCCTGCTGCCTATACGCCCGGCACCAAGATGCCGGAGCAGACAATTTCAGGCGCTGCCGAGCGCGAGGCACTGGTCGATTTTCTCGACAGGGCGACGCGCTGAAGATCAGGACTTGTCGCTGTCTTCCGGCCGTTCGCGGAAATAATCTTCCGTGGTGGTCACGCGCGGTCGTTCCGGGCCTGCATAGGGGTCGAATCCTTGAAGGGTTGCAGCCTCGATGCGGCAATCATCGCAATAGCCGATCAGCTTGAGACGATCGGCGTTCGGGCCGGAGAACATCCAGTGCTTGCCGCCGAGCTTGGCCTTGATCGTTTCGATGGTCGATTTCGTTCCGAAGAGCTTGCCGCAATGATCGCAAGGATAGGGTTCTTCCTGCTTTAGCGTCACGGGCGCGGCATTGATCGCGGTAAAGTCGAGGCGCGGTTCGAGGCTGATGACCTTCTCGGGGCAGGTCGCCTGACAGAGTCCACACTGAACGCAGAGGTCTTCCTGAAACCTCAGTTCCGGGCTTTCGGGGTTGGCCGTCAGGGCTGAAACCGGGCAGGCGGAGACGCAGGCAAGACAGAGTGTGCAACCCTCTTCCCGTACCTTCACCGCACCGAACGGCGCGCCGCTCGGCAGTGCAATCTGCTCCGGCTTTTGCGGTGCATGGGCCTGCCATTCGCGCAACGCCAGCATCATCGCCGGACGCTTCGCGCCGATGGGCTGAAAGCTCGCAGGCGTCAGGGTGGTGATGCCGCTCGGCATCGCACGCAGGGCGGCGAGCAGGGCATCAGGATCATCGGTCTCGATGCGCGCCAGCGCTTCGGTGGGATAACCGAGGCCGGGCAGCAGCGCATCCGTAAGGCCCTTGAGCTTGTCGAGTGGGAGCAGATCGTGCTTCGGCTTCGCGCTCGCAAGGAAGGCCGCGCCCGCCGCGCCGAAAGCAAAGCTCGCAGCGATCTCTCCCATGCCGACCTGTGTCACCTCGTTGACCAGCACCGGGATCACTCGCGCCGGTAGGCCGTCACCGAACCGGGCCAGTGCATTGATCAGCGCGTCGCCATGGCTGCTATCGTGGAAGAGGATCACGGCGTCGCGTCCACCCGCTTCGGTGTAGGTGCGCAGAAGGGTGCGAAGCTTGCGCATCAGCTCATCCGCCTTCGGCAGCGCGTACGATGCGGCGCCTGTCGGGCAAACCGAGGCGCAACCACCGCAGCCGGCACAGATCGCGGGGTCGATGGCGACGCTGTCGCCTGCCGGGGCGATTGCTCCCGTCGGGCAGACCTCAAGGCAGCGCGTGCAGCCGGTGATTTTCGAGCGCGAATGCGCGCAAAGCTCGGACTTGAAATCAATATACTTCGGCTTGTCGAACGTGCCGACGAGATCGCGCGCTTTGGCAATGAGGCGTTCCACAGCGAGCGGATCACGCGGATCGGCACGGAGATAGCCGTCGCGCAAGCCATCGGCGGCAATCAGCGGGGCCTCGCCGGAAAGATCGATTACGAGATCGCAATGCGAGGTCGCGCCGTTTTTCGCGGGGCCGAAAGCAAGGCTGCCGCGAGAGGAGGCAAGGCTCAAGGCAAAGTCATCGACCGTGAGTTCAAAGGCTCCGAGATAGCCCTTCGCGGTGCGGATGCGGCCTTTCACGATTGGGAATTCACGCCGGGCTGGCGGCATGATCACCTTCGGCTCGCGCAGCATCACCGTGATATCGAGTGCTTCGGCGAGTTTCTTGCCAGCTTCAATAGCGACTTCGTCGCGTCCGTAAATCAGCGCAATGCCCTGACTTTCGAGCGTCACGAACGGCAGGGCAGGCGGCGCCATACGCCCCGCAGCAAGCAGCGCCGCCATTTTCGGGCCTGCTTCCGCTGTCTCGCTCGACCAGCCAGCGGAATCGCGGATATCGACGAAGCGGCTCTCGCCCTTGAAGCCGACCTCTTCCAGAAGATCGCGCAGGCCGGGTTCTTCCTGCTTGCACGCGATGGTCAGAAGCGAAGCTGTCGCGGCGGCTTTCGCCAGAAGATCGCGATCCGCGCCGCATAGGTGCTGGCAGGCTTTGATCGCGCCGGCTCCGTTGAGGCCAAGCGTCGCACCGAGCGCAGCAGCATTCGGGCTGAATGTGCCTTCACACGAGCAAACCAGCAGCATTTCGCCCTGTGAGATGGCAGATTTCTCGCGCATGAGGTGCTTCTTCCTGGTATTCCCGCTCTGACGCGCTGCGAATTCGGCGCGCGCTCTTGTCTTTTTCGTTCTTCCTTCAAATAACGTTGTCTCGCGAGAGGCAAGAGGCCTCCTTGCGAATTCGGTTTTGTGAGCGGAAGGCCAACAGGGCGGATGGACGATTTTTCGGGCGAGTCTCTGCATTTTCCGCCGCTGATCACGCCGCATCGTCTGCGTGAGCGACAGGATGCTTTCGCCGAAGCGGTCAAGGGCGCGCGTGGCACGGGCGACGGCTATCATGGCGCCGGCAGCCTGTTTTACGTCGGAAGGTTCGAACTCATCGAATTCGCGCTGGTGCTTGAACCTGAAGAACCACTGCGCATTGCACGCAAGATTTTCTATGCTGGCATGAACGCGCTCGCGGATGCGCTCTCGGTGCTCTCGCCTCCGGAAAAATCGATCACCTTCCGTTATCCCGGCTCACTCTATTTCGATGGTGCTCGCGTCGGCGGCGGGCGGCTCGCCGTGCCTGAGGGCTGCAGCGAGAACGAGACACCGGAATGGCTGGTCTTTGGCGGCATGGTCCGCGCCGGAGGCGTTCGTGATCTTGGCGCGGGGCTCGGGCCGGAAATCACGACGCTTGATGATGAAGGCTTCGATGCCTGGAACCCGCCGGAATTCGCCGCCTCCTTTGCCCGGAATTTCCTTGTCGGCGCCGACTCCTGGGGCGAACGCGGCATGGCGACGATCGGGCCGGATTACCTCTCCCGGCTTGAAAAAGGGGCGCGAGAGACCCGACGTGGGATCGACGAGAATGGCGATCTCCTGATCCACGAGACAGGTCGCGAGGGCGCCAAGCGGGTGTCGTTTATCGATGAACTCCGGCGCGCGGAATGGTTCGATCCGCTCCTTAATGAGCCGAGGGGATAGGTGCGATGAAGCTGCTCCGCACCATCCGGCTCGATCCGTCGGATACCCTCGTTTTTACGCGCGCTGCCGAACCCGGCGAATGGGCGATCCCCGGAACGTTTCTGTTCTGGGAAAGGCCGGTCGACACACTTATCGGCAAGGAGCGCGCGGCTTTCCGCTCCGGTCTGCTTGGCGTTACAAGCTTTGGCTGGTCGACGCTGGCAACCGTCGTCGAGGTGAGCGCGGAGGAGCGCGCGGCTCTGGTGGAGATGCTGGCCGCGGCGCTGATCACGCGCTGCGGTGCTCCGGATCTCGACGCGGCGCGTGCGGCGGCGGAGGCGGAAATCGCCTATGCTTCCGAGCTTGCCGAGCCACCTATCGGCACACTCGTCGCGTTGCATCGCACGGTTGAAAAGGGCGAGATCATCGAGCGCTTTCGGACGCTGTTGCCGGGCACGGACGAGAAGCATTCGCGCGCCTTCAGTTTTGTCGAATTACCGGATGACGAAGGCATCGAAGATGGTGTCGATCTCATCGGTCTTGCTGCCGCCCGACCCGCCTGAAACCGAGAGATAACCATGCACCATCAAGACTTCTGGGTTTCGAGCGGGCATCACCTCGTTGATCGCGACGAGGGCGGCGGGCTTGTCCTCACGGATGATTTCCTCAAGGCCTATCTCGCCCGACCTGAGTTGGTGCCGCCGCCTGAGGCCTGTCCGGTCGAGCGCGGCCTGCACGCGCAGCTTCTGGCATCCCCGCGCGCCGTGATTTCCACTGACGAGATCGCGCTGATGGCCGATGAGGACGCGCGTGAAAACCTCGCGCTGTTCCTCGCCTTTCGGGATCGGCTGCTCGCCGAGCCGACGCTGGAGGCGGCGTATCTCTCTCTCGTACGCAAGGGCATGGGCGGCACGCCGCCGCTGTTCATCCAGCACCTCACGCATCTCATCGCCCGCAACGCCTTCGACGGTGTGAGCGATGCACATGTTCTCCGCGCGGCAGAGGGCTTCTGGCGGGCGCAGCGCGTCACGTTCCACGAGGGCTCGGTGCTGCTCGCGGATCAGGAAGCGATTGAAAGCCACGAGCATGACCGGGACCATTCGCCCTTGCTCAACATGCTCGGCGGACCGGCGGTCTCCGAGCTGGAAGTGCTGACGGCGGAAAACGCGGCGGGGTATGCTGCGCGCTCCGATGCGCATGATCTCGTCTTCGATCTCACCGATCCTAAGCAGGGTCGCAAGGCGCTTGGCGCGGCGATGATGCGCTGGATCAGCCATCTCATTGGCATCGAAATCGCTTTCGAGCCGGTCGAGCGGTTCTTCAACGAGCGCTTCGCGTGGTTTCTTGCGCTCGATACCGACGGTACGGCGATCGGCAACAAGGTCTGGCAAGGTGAGGCGCTGAGCGAGACCGAGACATCCCGCATTCTCGCGCTTTACGCCTTCACGCTGCCCGATCACCCGCGTATCATGGCCGAGAAGCGCGGCAGGCGTGCTTTCGCGATCTTGGGGTCGGGAGCGGATCGCCTTGTGCGGATCAAACCGCAGAACCTCATTGCCGGGCTGCCGCTCGGTCCTGATTCCGCCTAAGAGGAGACGCTCGTGGCCGAAGAGACCATCGCTGTCGGCGTCATCGTCGAAAAACGCAAGTCCGCAAGCCCCTGGATCGATCATACCTGGGGCGCGGTCGCGGTGATGCCGGGCCTGCCGGAAGCGCCACGCATGACGCTGATCGAGACCCTGGGCGATATTCAGCGCTATTATCTCGGGGCCGCAACCATCCTCCTCGCCTCGGTCGATACCGCCCATTACCGCGACAACATGATGAGCGGCGCACCCAAGCTCTGGGTGGTGATGCGGGAGGAAGCCTCCGGGGAAGGCCTGATGCTCGTCGATGTTACTGCTGACCCCACCGAAGGCGAGGCGCATACCGAAGCCGGATCGAATATCGTCGATACCGTGCCGATGATCCCGGAAGTTGCGGCCTTTGTGGCCTCGTTCGTCGATGAGCATCACGTCGAGCGCGAGTTTTTCAAGCGCAAGCGCGATGGCGGTGGTGATGGCGGCAAGCGTCGCAAGCGCGGTGATGGCTCTGGGCTCGACGCATGAGCGGCGAGGGGGGATCCAATAGCGGTGGCTTTCTGTCGCGCTGGTCGCAGCGCAAGCGAGCCTTGGCCGTCGAGCCTGCGGTTGTCGAAGAGCCCAAGCCGGTGGAAGTCGTTGAGACGACCCCGCCTGACGAAGAGTTCGACGTTTCGTTGCTGCCCTCCATCGACGAGATCACCGGAGAGAGCGATGTCGTGGCCTTCCTCCAGAAAGGCGTGCCGGAGGCGCTGAAGAACGCAGCCTTGCACAAGGTCTGGACACTCGATCCGATCCTCAAGGATTATATCGGTCCTGTTGATTACGGCTGGGACTTTAATGATCCGGCTGGCGTACCGGGTTTCGGCCCACTCAATGCCGATCTCGATATTGCGGCGATGTCACGCCAGATTTTCGGCGAGAAGACACCGGAAGAAATCGCCTCCGAGACTGCCGCGCCTGTTGCGGAGCTGCGTTCGGAGGCTTTGCCCGAGCCTTCGCCCGTTGCGACAACCGAGGTGTCGGATGCAGCCGACACTCCACCTCAAGCATCCGAAATAGCGACCTCGGAGCCGGCTTTCCCGCGCCGCAAGCGACATGGTGGCGCAGTTCCGGGTTGAATTCATAATTAGGCTTGCCGAGGCATAGGTGTGACCTATATGCTTTCGGTCATGAGACGAAAGACAGCCATCAAGGCTGCTTAGCGGGATTTGGGATGAGAGACGCAGGGCTACAAGAAGCCATTCGCGCTGTTGGTGGAATTTCCGCGCTCTCGCGGCTGCTCGGTATTGCGCAGCCCTCGGTTTCGATTTGGACCCGCGTGCCGGCAGAGCGTGTCATTGCGGTTGAAACGCTGACCTCGGTTCCTCGATCGGTGCTTCGTCCCGACCTCTATCCCAGCGAAGATGCTGCCGAAGCTGCGCTCGATCCTATCGATCAGGCGCGCGCCAATCTCTACGTCCTGCTCGCCAAGCTGATCCTGCATGTGCCGGATGAGCGTGTACTGATCGATATCCGCCGCATGTCCGGCGATGACAGTGCGCTGGGGCAGGCCTTGGGCGCGCTGGTCGCGGCAGCGGATGTCACGGTGGCGGACCGGATCGCGCGTGAGCATTTCGATCTCTTCATCGGCGTCGGGCGCGGCGAATTGCTGCCCTACGCCTCGTATTACATCACCGGTTTTCTCTACGAGCGCCCGCTGGTTCGGGCACGGCAGGATATGCGCCGCCTCGGGATTGAGCGCGGCGAGGGGATGAGCGAGCCGGAAGATCACATCGGTTTTCTGATGGAATCGATGGCGGGCCTTGTCACCAAGCGCTTTGCGGCCGAGGCGAACGAGGAGCGTCGCTTCTTCGAACGGCATCTCCAGCCCTGGGCGGAGCGCTTCTTTACCGACCTTTCGAAGGCCGAGGCGGCGATTTTCTATCGCACCGTCGGACGCCTCGGGCAGGAATTTCTGGCGATTGAACGCGAGGCTTTCGCGCTCGATGGCGAGAGCCATACGGATCAGGATGCTCAAGCATCCGATGACAAAGAGGGAGCTACGGCATGACCCGGAAACAGGACGAACCGCGCGAAGGCGTTGATCTCGCGCGCCGGAATTTTCTCCGCGCCGGTATTGCGGGCGCCTCAGCTGCAGCGGCGACGACCGCCGCGACGGTAGCCCCAGCGGAAGCCGCCGAGAGCGACGCCGAGAAGAAAAAGGCGCGGTATCAGGAAACCGCGCACGTCAAGAAATACTACGCGACCAACCGCTACTGAGGGGAAAACCATGCTGATCAAGCGTCGGGAAGGACAGGCCGCTCGTGGTTCGCTGGTCGCGAGCCTTGCGGCAACGGGTGCAGAGCGACTCGATCGCCGTTCGTTTTTGCGCCGTTCAGGTCTGGCAGCGGGGGGGCTTGCCGCTGTCGGCTCGCTCGGCCTTACATCGGTGCGTGAGGCCAAGGCCGCGATGCCGAAGCCCGGCAAGCCGGTCGAGATCAAGAAGAACATCTGTACCCATTGCTCTGTGGGCTGCACGGTGACGGCTGAGGTGCAGGAAGGCGTCTGGGTCGGGCAGGAGCCGTCCTGGGATAGCCCGATCAACCGCGGTACCCATTGCGCCAAGGGCGCTTCGGTGCGCGAACTCGTCAAGGGCGAGCGCCGCCTCAAGTACCCGATGAAGCTCGTCAACGGCGAGTGGCAGCGCATCACCTGGGATGTGGCCTTCGACGAAATCTCGAAGAAGATGCTGGATATTCGCGAGAAATCCGGCCCGGATGCGATGTGGTTCCTCGGCTCGGCCAAATTCTCGAACGAAGGGGCCTATCTCTTCCGCAAGTTTGCCGCCTACTGGGGCACCAACAACATCGACCATCAGGCGCGTATCTGCCACTCGACCACGGTCGCGGGCGTCGCGAATACCTGGGGTTATGGCGCGCAGACCAATTCCTACAACGACATCCGCAATGCCAAAACCATGATCATCATGGGCGGTAATCCGGCGGAGGCGCATCCGGTTTCGTTGCAGCATGTGCTGACCGGCAAGGAAACCAACCGCGCCAATATGATCGTCATCGATCCGCGCATGACCCGCACGGCGGCGCACGCGACGGAGTATGTCCGCATGCGTCCGGGTACCGATATTCCGGTCATCTGGGGCATGTTGCACCACATCTTCAAGAACGGCTGGGAAGACAAGACCTTCATCCAGCAGCGTGTCTACGGCATGGACATGGTGCGCAAGGAAGTCGAGAAGTGGACACCGGCCGAAGTCGAGCGCGTCACTGGTATTCCGGGTGCGCAGCTTGAAAAGGTTGCCAAGCAGTTCGCGACCGAAAAGCCCTCGACCCTGATCTGGTGTATGGGCGCGACGCAGAAGACGGTCGGTACGGCCAATGTGCGCGCCTTCTGCATCCTGCTGCTTGCTACCGGTAACGTCGGCGGCTTCGGTAATGGCGCCAACATTTTCCGTGGTCACTGCAACGTGCAGGGCGCGACTGATCTGGGTCTCGATGTCACCTCGCTGCCGCTCTACTATGGCATTGATGCGGCGGCTTGGGCACACTGGGGTCGCGTCTGGGAGACGGACGTTTCCTGGCTCAAGGCACGTTTCGACACGACCAAGGCGCCGGATGGTAAGGAGCTCTCCATGATGGAAGTTCCCGGCATTCCCTCGACCCGCTGGTTCGATGCGGTATCGATGCCGAAAGATCAGGTCGCCCAGCGCGATAACGTCAAGGGCCTCTTCATCATGGGCCACGGCGGCAACACCGTGACGCGTATACCCGAGATGACCAAGGGTCTCGAGAAGGCGGAAATCGTTGTTGTGTGCGATCCGCATCCGACGACCTTCGCGCATATCTCGAACCGCAAGGACGGTACCTACCTGCTGCCGATGTCGACGCAGTTCGAAACCAACGGCTCGCGCACGGCCTCGAACCGCTCGCTCCAGTGGGGCGAGAAGGTTGTCGAGCCGATCTTCGAGAGTGCGAACGATTATTGGGTGATCAACAAGTTCGCCGAGAAGCTCGGTTTCGCCGACAAGATGTTCAAGAACATTACGATGGTGAAGGGCAAGTTCGGCATGGAGCCGGAGCCGGAATCCATCCTGCGCGAGATCAATCGCGGCGGCTGGTCGACGGGCTATTGCGGCCAGTCGCCTGAGCGCCTCAAGGCGCATATGAAGAACCAGGACAAGTTTGACCTGGTTTCGCTGCGCGCACCAAAAGACGCGCCGACTGAGATCGCGGGTGACTATTATGGGTTGCCGTGGCCGTGCTGGGGTACACCGGAGTATCGTCACCCGGGCACGCATCAGCTCTACAACACCAACCTGCACGTCAAGGATGGTGGCGGTACCTTCCGCGCCCGCTTCGGTGTGGAATATGACGAGCCGCAGGCGGACAAGACCACCAAGAAGATCAACCTTCTTGCCGAGGGGTCCTATTCCAAGGATTCGGAACTCAAGGACGGCTACCCGCAGTTCACCTACGGGATGCTCAAGAAGCTCGGCTGGGACAAGGATCTAACCGAGGCGGAAAAGGCGACGATCGAGAAGATCGGCGGCAATACGCCGGATGGCGTGTCGTGGGCGATTGATCTTTCGGGCGGCATCCAGCGCGTCGCGCTGGAGCACGGCTGTATTCCGTTCGGCAACGCCAAGGCCCGCGCCAACGCGTGGAACCTGCCGGACCCGATTCCGGTCCATCGTGAGCCGATCTACACCCCGCGCACCGATCTTGTGGCGCAGTACCCGACCCGTCCGGACTTCAAGCAGTTCCGTATGCCGAATATCGGCTTCACGGTGCAGAAGGCGGCAGTGGACAAGGGCATCGCGAAGGAATTCCCGATCATCCTGTCCTCGGGGCGCCTCGTCGAATACGAAGGCGGCGGCGAGGAAACCCGTTCCAACCCGTGGCTCGCTGAACTCCAGCAGGACATGTTCGTCGAGATCAATCCGGCGGATGCGGCGGATCGCGGCATCAAGGATGGCGCATGGGTCTGGGTCTTCGGTCCGGAAAACAGCTCCAAGGCCAAGATGAAGGCGATGGTGACCGAGCGCGTCGGCAAAGGCGTCGCGTGGATGCCGTTCCACTTCGGTGGCTGGTTCCAGGGCGAAGACCAGCGGGCGAAATACCCGAAGGGGGCCGACCCCTACGTCCTTGGCGAAAGCGTCAACGCACTCACCACCTATGGCTACGATCCGGTCACAGGGATGCAGGAAACCAAGTGCACTCTGTGCCAGATCCGCGCGGCGTAAGGAGAAAACATCATGGCCCGTATGAAATTTCTCTGCGACGCGGATCGCTGCATCGAGTGCAACGCCTGCGCCACCGCCTGCAAGAACGAGCATGAAGTGCCGTGGGGCATCAACCGCCGCCGCGTGGTCACCATCAACGATGGCAAGCCGGGCGAGCGTTCGGTCTCGATGGCCTGCATGCACTGCACCGACGCGCCCTGCGCCTCGGTGTGTCCGGTGAGCTGCTTCTACACCACGGCGGATGCGGTGGTGCTGCACTCGAAGGATCTTTGCATCGGTTGCGGTTATTGCTTCTACGCCTGCCCGTTCGGCGCGCCGCAATATCCCAAGACCGGCAACTTCGGTTCGCGCGGCAAGATGGACAAGTGCACCTATTGCTCAGGCGGCCCCGAGGAGGACCACAGCCAGGCGGAACTCGACAAATATGGTCGTAACCGCCTCGCGGAGGGCAAGCTGCCGCTCTGCGCCGAGATGTGTTCCACCAAGGCGCTGCTCGCGGGTGATGGTGATATCATCGCCTCTATCTACAAGGAGCGTGTCGCCAAGCGCGGCTATGGCTCCGGCGCCTGGGGCTGGAAGGTCGCCTACAAGGAGACGATCGCGATTTGACGCGCTCGTTCTTCTCGCGGGCAGCCTCGCGCCGCCCGCGCTTTTCGCAAGATGGCATTCGTCAAGACAAGAAAAGGGAGGCCGACATGACTTCGATGCTCTCCAGACTGTTCCAGACCGCGTTTTTCGCTCTGGCACTCCTGATTTTGGGTGCTGCACTGCCTGCCGCCGCGCAGCAGCCGACCAGTGTCAACCCCACCGCACAATCGGTGAAAGAAGCGCAGCTTCTTGAAGCTCTGAAGCCGGGCGAGCCGATTTCAGGGCGTGCCTCGATCCCCAATAAGGATGCGGCCAACCTCATTCAGGCAGGACGTGACTGGCGCGCCTACAATCAGGAGACGCTGCCGCGTCTCGGAATGCTCGCGCTTCTGGGCACTTTTGTTGCGCTCGTGCTGTTTTACCTCATTCGCGGCAAGATCCGGATCGATGCGGGATCTTCGAGCCAGAAGATCCTGCGCTTTGCGGCCTTTGAACGTTTCGTGCATTGGCTGACGGCGACGAGCTTCATCATGCTGGCTGTCACCGGAGCCAATGTTACCTTCGGCAAGTCAGTGCTGTTGCCGGTTGTCGGGCCGGAAGCTTTTTCTGCCTGGGCTTCCTTCGCCAAGATCATCCACAACTACGTCGGCTTTGCCTTCATGGCGGGCGTCGGTTTCACCTTCCTGATCTGGGTGAAGGACAATATCCCCGATAGAACGGATATACGCTGGTTCCTCGCGGGCGGCGGGCTTCTGTCCAAGGGTAAGCATCCGCCGGCTAAACGCTTCAATGGCGGCCAGAAAATCGTGTTCTGGAGTGTGGTGCTCGGTGGGGCGATGATGTCGCTCTCCGGCTGGCATCTCCTGTTCCCGACGGTCGAAGGCATGGCCGAAGCGCAGTGGCATGCGACGATACACGGAACGATCGCCTTCATCATGACGGCTCTGATCATTGCGCATATCTATATCGGTTCGGTGGGCATGGAAGGCGCGATTGATGCGATGGCCTCGGGCGAGGTTGACCTCAACTGGGCCAAGGAGCACCATTCGATCTGGGTCAAGGAAGAGCAGGAACGCAAGTCCGGCTCGCGGATTTCCGGTGCAGCCCAGCCGGCGGAATGACGGCGGCTTCAAAGCCAATTCGTTTTCTTGCCTTCTCTGCATTCAAACGGCTATCCACTTTGCGCAGATTTGCTTTAGGAAAGGGCGCTTCGGGCGCCCTTTTTCTTGGATAGAACAGGATGGTTTCGGATGCGGATGATCGGGCTCGCGGGCTGGAGCGGTGCCGGCAAGACGACGCTGGTCTCGCGCCTTATTCCGGCGCTGACGGCGCGGGGGAATAGCGTTTCCACGATCAAGCATGCACATCACCAGTTCGACATCGATCACCCCGGCAAGGATAGTTACGCCCATCGCATGGCTGGTTCGACCGAAACACTGGTGAGTTCCGCGAACCGCTTTGCGCTGATCCACGAGCTTCGCAGCGCGCCAGAATGGACCTTGCCGCAACTGTTGGCCAAGCTCAGCCCTGTTGATTTTGTGCTGATCGAGGGGTTCAAGCGCGCACCACATCCCAAGATCGAGGTTTTCCGGGCTGCGAATGGCCGCCCCGCTCTCCATCCTGAAGACCCGATGATCCGGGCGATTGCCACGGACAGCCCTTTTGCCAGCACTCTCTTGCCGCAGGTGGGACTTGACGAGATCGAGGCGATTGCCGATCTCGTGGAGCGGCTGGCGGTTCCTTGCGAAGCCGCCTTCTGACCGGAGGCTTCGTGGCGCAACTCAGCGATGATTGTTTTGCTTTCGGGGGTAACCTCCGGCGTCTGGATGCGGCGCTCGATGATCTTGCCGGGCGGCTCACACCGGTTGTCCAAGCCGAAACAGTAGGTCTGGCGAATGCCCTCGGGCGAGTGCTGGCGACAGATGCTGTTTCCGGTCTGTCGGTGCCTTCCTTCGATAATTCCGCCGTCGATGGATATGCCGTGTGCTTTTCGGACCTTGCGTCTGAAAGGGAGACGAAGATGCTCGTCGGCGCGCGCGTGCCCGCTGGCGCACGGAAGATCGCGCCGATCCGGCAGGGTGAGGCGGTGCGGATTTTTACCGGGGCACCGATGCCGCCGGGTGCGGATACCGTCTTCATGCAGGAGGATGTCCGCCTCGAAGGGGACACCGTGCTCCTGCCGCCGGGGCTGAAAGAGGGGGCAAACCGACGCTTCTTGGGCGAGGACTTCACTGCCGGAGAAGTCTTGGTCAGGACCGGGACGCGCCTTCGTGCGCACCACATCGCCGCCTTGGCCGCCACCGGTGTACGGGATGTTGCGGTGTTTCGGCCCTTGCGTGTCGCGGTATTCTCTACCGGCGACGAGCTTGTGGATGCCGCCGACCATATACCCGGTATCTCCTTGCCGCTCGGCGTGCAGATTGATTCCAATCGCCCGATGCTCAACGGGTTGCTTGCCGCGCGCGGGATCTCGGTTCTGGATCTTGGTATCGTGCCGGATCGACGCGACGTGATTGCTGCGGCGCTGACGCGTGCCGCATCGGAGTGCGATGCTATCCTGACTAGCGGCGGGGTTTCCACGGGCGAGGAGGATCACGTCAAGGCTGCGGTGGAGAAGTCCGGCAAGCTCGATTTCTGGCGTCTTGCGATCAAGCCGGGGCGACCGATTGCCATGGGAACCATTGCCGGAAAAAGCTTTCTCGGTATGCCCGGCAATCCGGCGGCGGTGTTCGTGACCTTTACGCGGTTTGTCGGACCGGTGCTCGATTTGCTCGCGGGCGCAACGCCCAATCGCCCGGCAGCGCTGCCGGTGATCTCCGGCTTTCGCTATCGGAAGAAATCCGAACGGCGGGAATATGTCCGCGTCCGGCTTGAGGTGATAGAGGGCAGGCTGGTGGCGCAGCGCTTCGAGAAGGATGGCGCGGCGCTGATCTCTTCGCTCATTGCGTCCGATGGTCTTGTCGAACTGGACGAAGACCGCCTGAGCGTGGAGCCGGGTGAGAGCTTGCCGTTTCTCTCCTTTCCGGCGTTGCTCGTTTAGTGTGCCGCGTCGACGCGCGCGCCGGTGGTCGCGAAGGCCTGATCGGCGTTTTTCTGGAAACCGGAATTCAGAACAACCGAGGCGCCGACCGAAATGGCGATCATGACGGCAACGGCCATGAGGAACGACTTCATTTTTTCTCTCCCAAGGTCGGCTGGCGCATGCAGCCGTGACTACTTTTGATTCTAGGGCATCCCGTGCCCATCAACAAGCGGTGCAAGGCGTTCTGCCTCTGCCAATTCTTCCGGTGTGTTGACGTTAAAAAAGGGATCGTGGTTTTGCACCGGCCATTCCGCCGTCGCGCAGCCGTAGCGGGCGGTGAAGCGATCAATCTTGCGTTCGCCCTCTGCCAGCGCGGCGCGGAGATCTTCCCGGATCGAAACGGGCCAGAGCCCGATAACCGGATGCGTCCAGCCGCCCGAACCGGCACAGGCCAGCGGCATGCGGGCGGTTTTGCGCGCGGCTTCCAGTCGTTCGGCCAGATCGTTGGGAATAAATGGGCAATCACCGGGGACAGAGAGGATATCGGTCGCGCTGGTCTGTGCCGTCGCCCAGTCGAGCCCGGCAAGAATGCCCGCGAGCGGGCCGGGATAGTCGCTCATTGCATCCGCAACAACCGGGAGATGGAAGGCCGCGAAACGATCCGGGTCTGCGTTGGCGTTCAAAACAAGGGGCAGACCGGGATGGGCGACACGCGCGATCACGCGCGAGAGGATGGTCTCGCCGGCAATGGTTTTCAGCGGCTTGTCGCCGCCGCCCATACGCGTCGCCTTACCGCCGGCCAGGATGACAATTGCGAGGCTCATTCCGCTGCCTCCTCGGTGTGGCTGCCCTTGCGGCGGTGCTTCGCGCTTTCGTCCTGCACATAGGCGAGATCCTGATCATAGATCAGCCGATCATCCCCCGCGAGCACCACAAAACGTTTGCCACGCGCCCGCCCGATCAACGTCAGGCCGGCCTTGCGAGCAAGCTCGACACCCCAAGCGGTGAAGCCGGAGCGGGAGACCAGCACGGGAATGCCCATGCGCACGGTTTTGATCACCATTTCCGAGGTGAGGCGCCCGGTGGTGTAGAAAATCTTGTTCTCGGACGAAATGCCGTGCTGGTGCATGTAGCCCGCGATCTTGTCGACGGCGTTATGTCTCCCCACGTCCTCGAGATACACGCGCGGTTTGTCCGCCTCGGCGAGAATGCAGCCGTGGATCGCGCCGGATTCGAGATAAAGCGACGGCGTCTGGTTGATCTTGTGGGTCAGGGCATAAAGCCACGAGGTTTTCAGCGGGGTCGCCGGCAGTCTGGCGTTCTCGATGACATCCATGAGATCGCCGAAGATCGTACCTTGCGCGCAGCCCGAGGTCTGCGTGCGCTTTTTCAGCTTTTCCTCGAAGTTGGTCTCGGTTTCGGTGCGAACAACGACCACGCCAAGATCGTCATCGTAATCGATGCCGGTGACCGGTGTTTCCGGGGTCAGCATGTTCTGGTTGAGAAGATAGCCGAGGGCGAGATACTCGGGGTAATCGCCAATCGTCATCATGGTGACAATCTCACGGGCATTGAGGAACAGCGTCAGTGGACGCTCGACCGTGACCCGCGTTTCGATGGCTTCGCCCGCTTCGTCGCGCCCAGTCACCGCGACTGACAGGCGTGGGTCGGCCGGATCGGGTTTGAGCCAGTAATCCTGAAGAAAATCCATTTCGATGTATGTCCTGCCAGCGTTGTTTTTTCTAGATAGGCCATCGTGTGCAGAAGGCGAAGGGTGTTTGCCTCGGAAAGCGCCCTGAGATGCGCTTGATATGCAATAAAATGAATATGTAAGCTCTTGCCTTATGACGTCGTTTTGCGGCATGGAGGCTCAAACGGGGCGCTCTTTGCCGGGAGGCCCTGCCGACAGGAGACCTATCCATGACGACCGAATCGCCGATCCAGACCGACTGCCTGATCGTAGGCGCAGGGCCGGTGGGACTTTTTGCCGTGTTCGAACTCGGTCTGCTCGATATCCGGGCGCATCTTGTGGATATTCTCGGGAAACCCGGCGGGCAGTGTTCCGAGCTTTATCCGGAAAAGCCGATTTATGACATTCCTGGTTTTCCGATTGTGACCGGGCAGGCGCTGGTCGACAACCTGATGCAGCAGATCGCGCCGTTTCACCCGACCTTCCATCATGGTGAGATGGTGGCGTCGCTGGAGCCGATCGGGACTCCCGAGGCGCCGCTCTTCCGCGTGACGACCGATGGCGACACGGTGTTCGAGGCGAAAACCGTGGTCATCGCGGCTGGTGGCGGCTCGTTCCAGCCCAAGAAGCCGCCGATCGAGAATATCGACGCCTACGAGGGCAAATCGGTGTTCTATGCGGTGCGCAAGATGGATCAGTTCCGCGGCAAGAAGGTGCTGATCGTCGGGGGGGGCGATTCCGCTCTCGACTGGACGCTCAACCTTCAGCCCATCGCCGAACGCGTCACGCTGATGCATCGCCGCGATGACTTCCGTGCCGCGCCGCATTCAGTTGCAGCGATGCGTGAGCTTGTTGCCTCAGGCAAAATGGATTTGCGCATCGGGCAAGTCACCGGGCTTGTCGGCACGGCACCGCAGCTCTCATCCGTGACCTGCAAGGGCAATGACGGCGAGGCGTTTGTCGTCGATGCCGATACGTTGCTGCCGTTCTTTGGCCTGACGATGAAGCTCGGTCCAATTGCCGAGTGGGGCCTCAACTTGCACGAAAACCTCGTGCCGGCGGATACCGAGAAGTTCGAGACCAATGTGCCGGGCATTTTCGCCATCGGCGACATCAACACCTATCCGGGCAAGCTCAAGCTCATTCTCTCGGGCTTCCACGAGGCTGCGCTCGCCGCGCAGCGCGTGCATCGCTATGTCTACCCGGAGAAGCGGCTGGTCTTCCAGTACACGACGTCGTCGACGAACCTTCAGAAGAAGCTCGGCGTTAACGGCTGAGGTGAGACAGGCACGTCCGGGCGATCACTCGATCCGGACGATCCGCGCCGCCAGGGCGCGCGCGAGAATCATGGTTGGCACCGAGACCATCGCATTCGAGACACCGGCAGAGCACCAGATGCGTGGGAAACGCATCAACGAACCATCGATCAGCACCGGTGTCCGGTTCATGTGGCCTACGGGGGGAATCGCGTTGACTGGATAGCCGGTCAGCCTCTGGGCGAACTCCGGTTCGGCACGTTGGAGGTTTTCGCCGACCATGTTGCCGATGGCGCGCTCATAGAGCTTCGTTGCAGCCGAATGCATGAAAAGATACGGCTTCTTCGACGCTTTGCCGCGAAGAACCGTATTCAGGACAATGAAATTCACTTCACAACCGCACAAGCCAGCCAGTTCTTCCGGCGTGTAGGCTTTCTGCGGAAAGAGCTTGAGTGAGAAGGCAACGCCAGCGCGCGTCAGGGTCTCCAGAACGCGGCGTGTGGCGGCGGGAGCATTGGCGGGATCCGCGCCGGCAGGCATCGGGCCAGGAGACAAGGGATCAATCATCGGTGCGGCTGTCACGTTCTGGGCCTTTTCCCGCAGGTTTTCTTAAGAAGGTATTCTTTGGGAGGTACTCTTACCCGGACTATGTCTGTCCGGTGGTTAAAGAGTCCTTGGCGGGAATTGAAAAGTTTCTATTGTTTCGATACCGCCTCCCCCGTGCCGGAAACCGCGTCGGCCTAGTTCGAGCTGTCGCGTCTCAGGATCGATCCGGATCAGGTGATATTCCGCTTGGTGATGAGGTGTGCCCGGCACAGCGGAGGCCGAAGCCACGCCAATGATCGGAACCGGCCCGGTGCTCGATGGCAGGATATGCAGCGAGTGCTTGTGGTTATGCCCGTGAAGGACGAGTTCCGCGCCGTGATCGGCGAGTAGCTGCGTGAATTCCTCGGCATCCTTCAGTCCGCGGCCGAACCGTGCGGCCGCGCGCAAGGGGGGATGATGGATCATCACCACCCGGTAAAGCCCGTCGCGGCGGGTTTCTTCCAGCAGGCTTGCGAGGCGCGCGCGCTGTTCCTTGCCGACCTTTCCGGTCGCCATGAAAGGCAAGGTCGGCACACCGGAATTGACACCGATCAGCGCAAGACCCCCACGCTTCCTCAGGTAAGGGAAGGTGACAGCGCCGGAAGCGCCATCGTTCTGCATGAAGGAGTGGAAGACCTTGTGCATCTCGGGCAGCGATTTGCCCGTATAGGCATCATGATTGCCCGGCACGATGGACACTTTCCCCGCATCACCGAGCCGGGCGGTTTTCGCAAAGGCCTGTGGAAATTCCGGCGCATAGCCGACATTCACGAGATCGCCCGTCAGCGCGATATGGTCGGGGCCTTGCGCCACGAGATCGGCCATGATCTCGTCGAGCACATCCATGTTGTGGATCGTGGCGCGGGCACTATGCCAGTTCAAGGCGCCTGTCAGGCGCTTGTTCATAAGCTTGACGAAGGGAATCTTCGGCAGCGGTCCGATATGGGGATCAGAGAGATGCGCGATGAGAAAGGTCAAGCGGGTGTTCCTGCGCGGGCGGGTGCTGCGACCCTGTCGCCTGTCCAAAGCCAAGCGTCAAGCGCCGATACGGTTGTCGAAAGCCGCCTGAGCCTGTTCCAACGCGTTGCCGTGCGGGCGTTTCACCTGTGGTTCCTCCTGACGCGCGGCATGACCCTCGGGGTGCGCGTGATGGTGCTCGATGACCAGGCGCGCGTTTTTCTCGTACGCCACACCTATGTTCCCGGTTGGTATCTGCCCGGTGGCGGCGTCGAGATCGGTCAGGATATGCGGGCGGCGATCGCCATGGAACTCTCCGAAGAGGGCAACATTGTGCTGGAGGGTGAGCCGAAGCTCTTCGGCCTTTATCATAACGCGCGAGTTTCTCGGCGCGATCACGTTGCGCTCTACGTTGTCCGGGATTTTCGCCAGACGGCCCCGCGCGTGCCGGACAAGGAGATCGCGGAGGCCGGGTTTTTCCCGCTTGATGCCTTGCCGGAAGGCACGACGCAGGCGACCCGGCGGCGGATCAGTGAAGTGCTCGGCGGCGTTTCCCCTACGGCTCTCTGGTAGGTTTGGCTTGACAGAACCCGCCTTTGCCGTCGATCAAACCTCTCATGTCCGAGTTGCAAATCAGCCTTGAAACCATGCACGCCCAAGATCGCGATGCGGTCGAGCGGCTCCATGCCCGTGCCTTTGGTCCTGGGCGTTTTTCGCGCACCGCCTTCCGCATTCGGGAGCAGGCGGGCCAAGCCGAGAGTCTTGCCTTTGTGGCGCGTGTCGGCTCGCTGCTGGTCGCGGCGGTGCAGCTCACGCCGATCCGGATCGGCACGCATCCGGCTTTCATGCTCGGGCCGTTGACCGTCGATCCGCCGTTCGAGGGCAAGGGCATCGGCGGCGCGCTCATCGAGCGCTGCGCTATTGCCGCACGGGCGGTCAAGCGTGATCTGATCATCCTTGTCGGTGATGAGCCGTACTACAAGCGTTTTGGCTATAAGCGCGTTCCCATGGGAAAAATCAGCCTGCCCGGACCGGTAGACCCGATGCGTGTTCTGGCGCTGGAACTCGAACCCGGCGCACTGGCCAATGTGTCAGGCGAGCTACGCGGTTCTGCCTGATCAGGCTTTCATTCCTGTCACGCCTTCATCCCTGTCACGCCTTGCGCGCGCGTCGCAGGCCTTCCGCCAGCCAGGCGCCAATCAGCGGTAGCAGCAGCAAGCCGAGCCCGAGGAATCCGATGCCAAGTGGCATCACCGTCACGCCCTTGAGTACCGAGGCCTCCGTTGGCCTAAGGCCAATATAATCCGAACCGCCATAGCGCGAGCCGCCCCGGATATCGACGATGCGCGGCACTTCAAGGCTGCCGCGCGGCAGGAGCCGACGCACGCTGCCGCCCGTTGCCTCGGCGATGGGGGCGAGATCGTCCACGGTGGAAACCACCTGCCGGAACTCCTTCGGGTTCGGTTGGCCCGCGTTGATAAAAGCGATGAGGCCGCCGTTTTCCGCGCGGTAGAGCCCGGCACGCCGAATGGCGATTTCAGCGCGCCAGAGGCCCGGCTCGGCCTCGGTAAGCGTCACGGGCAGGGTCTCGCCTGCCGGTTCGGTGAGTCTGGCGTCGCCCGGCGGACCGCCGATGGTGCGCCGCTCAATGACGATGCGCCCACCAGAGACCGAGAGCCGCAGCGCTTCCTCTTCGAGTTCCGGCTCCTTCATCAGCCAATGCGACAGGCGACGCAGGAGATCGAGGTAAGGCCCGCCGCCGGCATAGCCGCGCGCCCAGAGCCAGACGTGATCGGAGAGGAACAGGCCGACGCGGCCCTTGCCCTCGCGCTTGAGTTCAAGGAGCGGGCCGTTGTCGATGCCGTTCATCAGGCTCTGGCCGTCGCGCGGGCGCGCGGCGACCTGACGGAACCACGGCGCCCAACGCGCACCGGCCTGAGCCGTGCCGGCGCCATCGAGATTGCGCGTCACCGGGTGGCGTCGCCCGAGGTCGGTCACCTCGGCGCGGAAGGCGCGTTCAAGGATGGTGCCGTTCGGTTCGGCGGGCATGATCTCGCGGAGCGGCGTTGAGAGAAGGCCGCCACGCGCGACAATCTCCGGCCCGACCGCAAAGAGGATTGCCCCGCCCTCGCGGACGTAGCGCACCATATTCTCGAAATAGACCGTCGGCAGGAAGGTCTGGTTCGAATAGCGGTCGAAAATGATGAGGTCGAATTCACTGATCTTGGTGATGAAGAGTTCTCGCGTCGGGAAGGCGATCAGCGAAAGTTCGTTGGTCGGCGTGCCATCCTGCTTCTCCGGCGGGCGGAGAATGGTGAAATGCACAAGATCGACGTTGGGATCAGCCTTCAGCAGGTTGCGCCATGTACGCTCGCCCGCGTGGGGTTCGCCGGAGACGAGCAGCACGCGCAATTTCTCGCGAACGCCCTCGATCGGCAGCGCGATCACGTTATTGAGCGCGGTGAGTTCTCCGGGCGCGGTTTCGACGCTGATCTCGAAGAGGTTCATGCCGGCGCGATCAATGCGCAGCGGCAGGCGGATGGGCTGGCCGGGCATGGCGTTGCGGGTCGCCATGGTCTCGCCGTTTTGACGGATCGTCATCCGGACAGGCCCGACCGGCCCGCCCTGATTTTCGATCCGCACCGTGGCGGTGACATCCTTGCCAACGAGGCCGAAGCGCGGGGCTTCGACCAGCTCGATGCGGCGGTCGAATTCGTTCGGACGTCCCGTGATCAGCGCATGAAGCGGCGCCGAAAACGCAAGGCGGCTCCGGTCTGCCGGGATGTCGTGCACCACGCCATCGGTGATCGCGATGACACCGGCGAGGCGGTCCTGCGGCACATCGCGCGTCGCGCTGGCGATGGCTTCGAACAGCCGCGTGCCGTCGCCCGTGCCCTCGCGGTCGAAAACATCAATGGTGCGGATCTCGGTGTTTGGGCGGGCTTTCAGCGCCTCGGTCAAAGCCTTGAGCGCACTTTCCGTTTCCGCCATTCGGTTGCCGATGGTCTGCGAGCCGGAGCGATCCACCGCCACCGCGACGATATCGCTCAGGCGGTCGCGCTTTTCATTGATGAAGCGAGGGTCCGCAAGGCCAAGAAGCACGAGCGCCAGCGCGGCCAGGCGCATCCAGCCGCCGCGCTTGCCGCGCCAGATCAACCAGCCCACGGCGATGAGGCCGAGGACGCCGAGCGCCACGAGCAATGGCCATGGCAGGAACGGTGAGAAATCGAGGCTCATGCGGTCGGCGTTCATTGGCCGAGCCTTTCAAGCAACGCCGGAATATGCACCTGATCGGCCTTGTAATTGCCGGTGAAGACATACATCACGAGGTTGACGCCGGTTCGAAACGCCATCTCGCGCTGGCGCGGTTCGCCCGGCACCAGCGGGAACAGGGGGCTGCCGAAACGATCCACCGCCCAGGCGGAGGCGAGATCGTTCGAGGTGATGATGATCGGCGAAACACGGTCACCTGCGCGCGCCGGGGTTTTCGCGTCGCGCGGCCCTGTGAGGGTTTCGACCCAGGTGTCACCTGCCGCATAGCGCCCGACAAAGCGGTCGAGCAGGTAAAACGTCTTGGTGAGCACATGATCCTGCGGGATGGGCTCCAGCGCCGGGATGTCGAGCGCGGCGAGCATGGCACGGAGTGCGCGGGTCTCGGCCGTCGGCTGACCGCCGGGGCGCTGCACGAAGGCATCGCGCGTATCGAAAAGGATGGTGCCGCCCTGCTTCATGAAGCCGTCGATGGCGCGAATTGCCTTGTCGGAGGGGCGCGGTTGACCGGCCAGAATCGGCCAGTAGATCATCGAATAGAACACGAGCTCGTCGCGCGCCGGATCAAGCCCGATCGGTTCATCGAGATGAAGTGATGTCCGCTGGCTCAAGATCTGGCCAAGACCGGTGAGCCCTGTGCGGCTTGCCTCATCGACGCGCACATCGCCGGTGATGACATAGGCGAGACGTGGGCGCAGGCTGGAGCGGATATCCTCCGGACGGATTGACCGGATATCGAGTTCCGGTGCTGGAGGCGGTGTCTGCGCATGGGCACTTTCCGGGGCAACCATGGAGGCCAACAGCAGGCTGAAGGCGAGCGCCGTCACACTGACTAGGGCTCGTTTCGAAGTCCGCAGGAAACCGAGCGCACCGCCCAGAACCGCCATCGCGATGGCATCCGCGATCACCAGCAGCGCGGCAATCACCATCAGCATCGGGCGGAAATCAATGGCGCGGGCATCGGACATGGTGATGACACGGGCTGCGCCGAAATCAATAGCGGCGAAGCGCGATTGCGGGGTCAGCGTATTGACCGCGAGGCTAGCCTCCGGCGGGCCATAAAATCCCGGCGGATGCTCGGCGCTGGCCGGTGCGGTATGGCGCGTCTCAACCGGCTGCGCCTTGGCGGTGGCCGCTGAGAGTGCGCCAAAGCCATCAAGTGTCAGGCGGGGTGGAAGCTTTTCCTTCGCGTCGTTCATCGCCTGTGTTCCAGCGTTGGCTTGCATTTTCGCGAGCGTGAGACAGCGGCGCAGCATATCGACGAAGAGGCCTGAAAGCGGCAAATTTGACCAACTCGTATCACCCGTCACATGAAACAACACGATCTGACCCTTGCCGCGCGCGGCAGCGGTGACGAGCGGCGTGCCATCTTCCAGCACGGCCCAACTGGCGCGGCTCAACTCTGCATCGGGTTCGGCCAGCACCTGCCGCTCGATGCGGATATCGGGCTGGATCGTCAGGCCGGTGAAGGGCGAGGCTTCGGGAATTGCACCGAGGCGCTGGGGTTTGTCCCACGAGAGTGCGCCGCCAAGAATTCGGCCGCCGCGCCGGAGCGTGACGGGCAGGAGATTGTCCGAGGCAGCAGCGAGGCCGGGGCCGGCAAAGCGGATCAGCATGCCGCCATTCTCGACATAGCGTGTCAGCGCTGCGGCGGTCTCACCACTTACCGTGCCGATATCTACCATCACGAGGAGATCGGGGCGTTCTTCGAGCGCGCGGGCAATAGGGTCCGGGCTGCCGCGAGGTGGCTCGCGGAGGTCCGAATAGGGCTGGAGCGCGCGGGAGACAAAATAGCGCGCGGAAACGAGCGGCTGTGCCGTATCCGTCGTTTCGCCCGAGATCAGTGCGACGCGTCGGCGGCGATGTCCAGCATCAAGCAGTTGCACCGCGCCGGCGGTTTTTTCGTCGGCGATATCGACGCGGGAAATATCGTTAAGGATTTCGATCGGGAGGGCGAGTTTTGCCTTCGCTTCTGTGGCAGTGGCGGCAAAGCTGAAAGTCGCATCGCCGAGAATGCGGCCCTTGTCGTCATAGGCGCGAAGCAGGCCTTGAGAGGCCTCTCCGCGTGGTGCGGCGCGGCGGAGCAAGGCTTCGAGGCCGTCACCGCTCTGGTTGATCCCGCTCAACGCCGTCACCGCGGCGGCTGGCGAGGCAATGATCTCAAGCCTGCCGGCGGCATGCTTCAGGAAGCGCTCGATTGTGTCCTTGTCCTCGTCATCGCGGATAGCATCGCTGATCCAGACGGCCGTTGCGCCGGCCTCGCGCTGAAGGATGGCATTTGCCACATCGAGTGCGGTGGCGCGCAACACGACGTAAGGCTTGGGCGTCAGGGAGAGAAGGCGCGACAGCGCGGTGGTCGCGGTTTCCGGCGTCATCGCCGGGAATTCTTCACTGGTCGGGATCAGGACCACAGGACGGTTGGCGGCCTGTTCGAGAATCGCCGAGGCGCGCGCAATGCGCGTCTGCCACGCGTTCGCGGCGGTCCATCCATCATCGAGGATGAGAACAAGCGGCCCGGTCCCGGTTTCGGTATTCACCGCGCTCTGCGGCTGCCAGCGCGGACCCGCGACAGCAAGAATGATTGCGGTTGCGGCAGCAAGGCGCAGCGCCAGCAGCCACCACGGTGTCCGGGCGGGCTCGCGCTCCTTGCCGAGGAGATCCTTCACCAGCGGCAGCGTCGGCAGCGGCAGACGACGCGGCGGCGGCGGTGTGATCTTCAGCAGGAAATACAGCGCCGGCAGTGCGACCAGCGCGATCAGAGCGAAGGGCGCCAGGAAGCTCAAACCCGCGATCATGCTGCATTCCCGCCAATCAGCGCGGCGAGGGTAAGCAGCGTTTCCGCTGCCGGGCGATGTGTGAGATGCTTGACGAAGCCGAAGCCGTTTTTCAGCGCAATGCGGCGCAGTTCCTCATTAATCGCGCTGATGCGTTCGCGATATTTCACCGCGATCTCTTGCGCTTCGCCGACGCGCCAGGTCTCGTTCGATTCAAGGCCCTCGAATTCGAGTTCGCCCGAGAAGGGGAATTCTTCCTCCGCCGGATCGCGGATCAGAACGACAGTGCCGCGCACACCGCGATGGGCGATGCGGGCGAGCTTTTCGGCAAATTCTTCCGTCGGCATGATAAAATCGCCGATCATCACGAGGTGATCCTGCCGCCGGATCGGGAGGGTGTCCGGGAGGGCATCGGCCGTCATGGGATCGAACGTGCCGGGTTTGCGGCGAGCCATGGTTTCCGCGAGGCGCATAATGATATTGCGTGAGGCGAGCGGCGGGGTCTCACCCGGCATGCCGACCCGTTCGCCGGCATGGACCAGCAGGTCCGCCAGTGCGAGACCAATCAGCACCGCGCGATCCCGCTTCGGGCGCTCGGCAAGGCGGGAGGCAAAGTGCATCGAGGCCGAGAAATCGATCCAGAGCCAATGAACCGAGGCACTTTCCCACTCGCGCTCTCGCACATAGAGACGGTCATCGCGCGCTGAGCGGCGCCAATCGATCCTGCTCGTGGATTCGCCCGCAACAAAGGGGCGGAACTCCCAGAACTCCTCGCCCGGCCCCGGTCTGCGACGGCCGTGGATGCCCAGCTGAAGCTGCGCTGCGACATTTCTTGCCTCGACCACGAGATGCGGCAGTACGTCCGCCAGACGCGCGGCTTCGCTCGTCAGTGCGAGCGGAGGCCCTTTGGTAAAGGCGGGAATCGCGCGGGCTTCCTCGATGGCCATGTTGTTTGACGCCATGCCGCCTCGTTTCTTGAGATCAGGTGAAACGGGCTGTGAGCCCGGCGATGATCTTGCCGATGGTTTCGCCTTCGGCGCGTGCCGCAAAGCTCAGGGCCATGCGGTGCTTGAGGACGGGTTCGGCAAGTGCGACCACGTCATCGAGCGAAGGCGAGAGCCGTCCGTCGATGAGCGCGCGGGCGCGGATCGCCAGCATCAGCGCCTGACTGGCGCGCGGACCCGGACCCCATACCAGTTTTTCACCAAGCGGCGTGCCCGGTTCGGGCCGGGCCGAGCGTACGAGATCGAGAATCGCCTCGACGATGGAGTCGCCGACCGGCAGGCGGCGCACGAGGCGCTGCGCTGCAAGCATGGCTTCGGCGGAGAAGATCGCGCCAATCTCGCTGGCTTCCGAGCCGGTCGTTTCGATCAACATGCGGCGCTCGGCCTCGCGATCCGGGTAATCGACGTCGATCTGGAGGAGGAAGCGGTCGAGCTGGGCTTCTGGCAGCGGATAGGTGCCTTCCTGCTCGATCGGGTTTTGCGTCGCGAGAACATGGAAGGGCTTTGGTAGGTCGTGCCGCTGACCGGCGATGGTCACGAAGCCTTCCTGCATCGCCTGCAACAGTGCAGACTGTGTGCGCGGGCTCGCGCGGTTGATTTCATCCGCCATCAGCAGTTCAGCAAAAACCGGGCCGCGCACAAAGCGGAAGGCGCGCTTGCCGGGGGTGGGTTCCTCGAGAATTTCCGTGCCGAGAATATCGGAGGGCATCAGATCCGGCGTGAACTGTACGCGGCGGGCATCGAGCCCGAGGACGCGGCCCATGGTCTCGACCAGTTTCGTTTTCGCAAGGCCCGGCACACCGACCAGCAGCGCATGGCCGCCGGAGAGGATCGTCACCATCGCCTGCTCGATGACTTTCTCCTGACCGAAGATCGCCTTGCCGACTTCGGCACGTGCCTTGACGAGCTTCTCCGAAGCATCCTCGGCTAGTTTGACAAGCGAGGCGGCGAAGTCTGCAGGGTTGCCGGATGGATCTTGCATGGCCTTTTGTCTCCCTCGTCTCGCTATCGGATGGACGCTTCGAACGTACCATCCTCGCCAATCTGGTACGACGACGCCGCCGGGGCAATGCGTGATTGTGCCGATGCAGCGTCTTCGCCCACAAAACTTCGTGTTCAATTTTGCAAGGTGGTCTAACGGGCCTTCGAAATCAGGCGCGAGGAAGGCCGCAATTCCAACCTTGGGCTTTTTCTTTTGCCTCTCCGCGCCTAAATCGGTGCATGATGAGCGCGATGACCCAGCCCCCGCTTCCGCAACGCTTTCTTGAGGCCGCAGCAGGCTATGCTGGCAAGCGCATGCCGCCTGTTGAGCGTTGGAACCCCGACTATTGCGGCGAGATCGACATGCGAATCGCCCGTGACGGGCGCTGGTTCTATATGGGCACGCCGATTACCCGGCTCCCGCTGGTCAAGCTCTTCGCGACCATCCTGCGTTGTGACCCAGAGCGTTATGTGTTGGTCACGCCGGTCGAGCGGGTGGGAATCACAGTCGAGGATGCGCCCTTTCTCGCGGTCGAGATGGACGATGCGCCGGATGGCCGGCTCGCCTTCCGGACCAACCTTGATGAGGTGGTGCTTGCCGGTGACGAGCATCCGATCCGCTTCGAACTCGACGAAACGGGCGGGTTGAAGCCTTATATCCGCATCCGCGGCGATCTCTGGGCCCGTTTCACCCGTTCGCTGGCACTGGAACTGGTGGAGCGGCTCGAAGAAGATGCAGCGGGTCGGCTTGGCCTCCGGGTGGGTGAGGCGTTTTTTGCCGTACCGGATGTGGAACAGGGCTAGGTCATGCACGCGGTTTTGCCCCGTTTTCCCATCGCGGAAGCCTTTCGCCAGCGTGCGACGCAAATCCTGCATGCTGCGCCGGTTGATCCCATGGATCACGCCCGCCGCACGGGCGTTGCTGCTGCGGCCGGATTGCCGATCGATCAGCATTATCTCGCCAATGCCAAACCGGCAGCAGTGCTTTATCCGATCGTCGCGCGACCCGAGGGCCTGTCGATCCTCCTGACCGAACGCGCAACGCACCTCAATAACCACGCCGGACAGGTGGCCTTTCCCGGCGGCCGGATCGAACCCGGTGAAGCCGCGCATCAGGCCGCCTTGCGCGAGGCGCAGGAGGAAATCGGGCTGCACCCTGATCTTGTTGCGCCGATCGGCTTTCTGCCCACCTACTATTCGGGTACGGGATACCGCGTGCAGCCCCTCGTCGGGCTGGTTGATCCTGCCGCGACCTTCCGGGCCGATCCCGGTGAAGTCGCTCGGGTGTTCGAGGTGCCGCTTGCTGACGCCCTCGATTTGAAACGCTATCGGACCTCGACCATCTTCTGGCAGGGCAACGAGCGGAATTTCTATATTCTCGACCACGATGCTGCGTATATCTGGGGTGTGACGGCAGGGATCCTCCGATCTTTCGCCGAACGTTATTGAGGGACATTCGGGCCGCCATGGGACGTGTGATCTTCGAGCTTTCCGGCTTCTTCTTCCTGCCGTTCATCGCCTATGCCGCCTTCCTGATCTGGCAGCATGAACACCCGCGCGCCGCCAAAAAGGTGCTGCACAGGAAGGCTCTGCAAATTCAGGTGCTGATCGGGCTCGTTTTTGTGGTCGCTGCGCTGTTCGTCATCGGGCTTGCCGATGACAAGCGCATCGGCGGCTATGCTCCAGCGGTCGTAAAGGATGGCAAGCTGGTGCCGGGGAAGGTCGAGTGATCGAGGCCGCTGCCCGCGCGCGACTCGCGGCGCTTCTGGCCGATCCTGTGCTTGCGGGCCTGCTCGATGGTCTTAATCCGCCGGGAGAAGAGACCCGTATCGTCGGCGGTGCGATCCGCAACGCTCTGCTTGGAGAGCCGGTCGCCGACATCGACCTTGGCACCACGCTTCTGCCCGATCAGAGCTCCAAACGCGCTGTCAGTGCTGGCTGGCAGGCGATCCCTACGGGAATTGAACATGGCACTGTCACGCTTGTAAAAGAGGGGCGCAGCTTCGAGGTGACGACGCTGCGTGAGGATATCGAGACCGATGGCCGACGCGCGGTGGTGCGCTTCGGGCGCGATTTCGCCCATGATGCCGCGCGACGCGATTTCACCATCAACGCGCTCTCGATGGGGCGGGATGGCGAAATCCATGACTATTTCGAGGGTCTCCGTGATCTCGCGGCGCGCAAGGTGCGCTTCATCGGCGATCCGGATCAGCGCATCCGGGAGGATTACCTCCGGGGTTTGCGCTTCTTTCGCTTCAGCGCGGCCTATGGCGAGGGGCTTGATGAGGCGGGGCTTGCGGCTGTCGTGCGCCAGCGTGCCGGTTTCGCCGGGCTTTCGCGCGAGCGAGTGCGGCAGGAATTCCTCAAACTGCTGATGGCGAGGCGCGCCGTCGAGGTGATCGGGCAGGGTACTGCGCACGGGCTCCTCTCGGATATCCTCGGGTTGCCGGTGTTTCCGGATCGCTTACGCGACCGTCTTGCCTTCGCCGCGCGCCATGCCGGGGATGTGGTGTCGCTCCCGGCGCGTCTTTATGCCGTGGCTGTGACCGATGATGCCTCGGTGACCGTGTTGCGGCATTCGCTTCGGCTGACCAACGCCGAAGAGCGTTATCTGACCAGGCTTGTCGAGGCGCGGAGCCTTTTTCGCCATGTCGTTGGTCTGAAAGCGGCAGTCTTTCAGCTTGGCGACCGATTCTCCGATGTCGGGCCGGAAGTCCTGCGCCTCGCGGCCATCGAAGCCGGGGATGACGCACTGCTCCAGCATCTGCCGGCGGTCGAGAACCCGCCGGTTTTCCACATCACGGGCAAGGATGCGCTGGCGCTGGGCGTGCCTGCCGGTCCAAAGGTGGGCCTGCTGCTTCAGGCCGCAAAGATCGCCTGGGCCGTGCGCGGCTGCACGCCGGATGTCGAGGTCCAGCGCGCCATTCTTGCCGAGACGCTGGCGGCGATGGGTTAGGGCCAGCGCACCGAGGGCGGCATCGAGGAGAGGATCGAATCGATATTGCCGCCGGTCTTCAGGCCGAAAATCGTGCCGCGATCATAAAGCAGGTTGAACTCAACGTAGCGCCCACGCCGCACCTGCTGCTCATGGCGATCCGCCTCGGTCCACGGAGTTGCCATGTTGGCGCGCAGGATTTTCGGATAGGCATCGAGAAAACTCTCGCCCACGGCGCGGGTGAAGGCAAAATCGGCGTCCCAATCGCCGCTCGCGAGATAATCGTAGAAAATCCCGCCGATGCCGCGCGGCTCATTGCGATGCTTGAGGTGGAAATACTCGTCGCACCATGCCTTGTAGCGCGGGTAATCCGCGACAGCATGCGCTTCACAGGGCGCCTTCATCGCGGCGTGGAAGGCTAGCGCATCCGCGTCGTCCTGCGTCCGGCGGCGGTCCAGCACCGGCGTGAGGTCTGCTCCGCCACCGAACCAGGCCTTGGAGGTCACGACAAAGCGCGTGTTCATGTGCACCGTGGGCGCGTTCGGGTTCCACGGGTGGGCGATCAGCGAAATGCCGGTCGCAGCAAAGCGCGGGTCGGCATCGGCGCCGGGGATCTGCTTGGCGAATTCCAGTGCGAAGGTGCCGTGAACATGGCTGACATGGACGCCCGCCTTCTCGAAAACCCGGCCGCGCAGCATGCCCATGCGGCCACCGCCGCCGGGCGTACCATCATGGTTGGTGCGTTCCCATGTCTTGAACTCGGCTTTGCCGGGTGTTTTCGCTTCCTCGAAGAACGGGCCGGTTGCCTCGGCCTCAATCGCCTCGAAGCCTGCGATGATTCGCGCCTGAAGCGCCATGAACCACTGGCTGGCGCTTTCGCGGCGGGCAAGAATACTGGCGTCTTCGATCAGCGACATCGGATTTCCTCACTTATCTTTGGTGGCCATTGGCCCGAAGGCGGGAAAAGCGTCAAGCTGTCGCAAGGCCTCCGCGACGAGGATTCCGCCGGCAATGGCGATATTCAGCGAGCGCAAACCGGCCGCGATCGGGATTGCGATGCGCGCATCCGCCGCAGCATGGACTGGCTCGGGGACACCGGCGCTTTCTCGTCCGAGCAGGATGATATCGTCGGGACGGAAAGCAAAATCGATGTGGCTGACCGCGCCTTTGGTTGTCGCCAGCACGAGTCTCCGGCCGGAATTTTGCCGCCAATTCTCGAAATGGGCGAAGGAAAGGTGGCGCTGGATCGTGACATGGCCGAGGTAATCCATGCCCGCGCGCCTGAGATTGCGATCAGAAGCGTCAAAACCGGCGGGCTCAATCAGATCGACCGGAACGCCAAGGCAGGCTCCGAGCCGGAAGAGCGTTCCGGCATTCTGCGGAATATCCGGCTCATAGAGCGCCAGCCGCAGCGGCGGAGCCTGATGTGAAATTTCCTTTTGATCGACCATGGTTGCACGCCTTATCGAGATGGAAAGGGATGGACAAGCGGCACTGACGATGCCATTGAGCCACTAGGTCAGGATCGCGTGCGTCCGGGCTGGATTGTTTCGTCGCAAACCTGTTTTCATCGCGGGGTCGCGGCAAGCCTTCCGGTCAGGAGGAGCGGCGCGGGCTGTCAGGGGCGTCATACCGGATTGGTCTTGGCATCGGGCGGAATTTCCGCCTTGTCGCAGGCCGTTTCACCGTCGACAGGCCCCTGCGACCCGCAACGCGCGCTTCCCTCTCTCGAGGAGAGGGCCGTGGTCCCGCACGTTGAGGAAGGCGCGATGAAGAAGGACTTTGCAAGTGGCTGATCAATCGATGAGCGAACCCAACCGCCGTGATTTCCTGTTGCTGGCGACCGGCGCTGCTGGCGCCGTGGCCGGTGCTTCGGTCGTCTGGCCGCTGATTTCGCAGATGTTGCCGGATGCTTCGACCATTGCGGCCGGTGCGCCGGTTGAAGTGGACCTTGGGCCGATCGGTGAAGGCAAGGCGATCACCCTGAAATGGCGTGGCAAACCGATTTTCGTCCGCCACCGTACCAAAGCCGAAATCGAGGCTTCCCGCGCCGACGATGCCAAGATCACGATTGATCCGGAAGCCGATGCGCATCGCGTCAAGGCTTTCGGCGGTAAGTCGCAGGATCAGTGGATCGTCGTTTATGGTAACTGCACCCATCTCGGGTGCGTGCCGACTGGTTTCGCCGGTGATTTCGGTGGCTGGTATTGCCCTTGCCACGGCTCGCATTACGACAATGCCGGCCGTATCCGCAAAGGCCCGGCCCCCAAGAACCTTTTTGTGCCGGAATATGCATTCCTTTCGGCGACCAAGATCAAAATCGGCTGATCGATTTCAAGGTGAGACACGAGAATGGCTGAGCATCATTCCTCCTATGTGCCCAACACGGGCATCGAGCGCTGGCTCGACGCGCGCCTCCCGATCGTTCGGTTGATGCATGATTCGGCGGTTTCCTATCCGGTTCCGCGCAACCTGAACTACTGGTGGACCTTCGGCGGCATCCTCATGTTCATGCTGGTGGCACAGATCGTCACCGGCATTGTGCTGGTGATGCACTATACCCCGCATGTTGACTTCGCGTTTTCGTCGGTTGAGCACATCATGCGCGATGTGAACTACGGCTGGCTGATGCGTTATGCCCATGCCAACGGCGCTTCGATGTTCTTTGTCGCGGTGTACATTCATATCGCCCGCGGCCTCTACTACGGCTCCTACAAGGCGCCGCGTGAAGTGCTGTGGATCCTCGGCGTGGTTATTTTTCTGCTGATGATGGCGACGGCGTTCATGGGCTATGTGCTCCCGTGGGGTCAGATGTCCTTCTGGGGCGCGACCGTCATCACCAACCTGTTCTCGGCGATCCCGGTTGTCGGCGATCCGATCGTGACCTGGCTCTGGGGCGGCTATTCGGTCGATAACCCGACGCTCAACCGCTTCTTCTCGCTGCATTATCTCCTGCCGTTCATGATCTTCGGCGTGGTGATCCTGCATGTCTGGGCGCTGCATCATGTCGGTCAGAACAACCCGTCGGGCGTTGAGGTGAAGGACTACGCGAAGGATACCGTGCCGTTCACGCCGTTCGCGACGGTGAAGGACATCTTCGCGATGGTCTGCTTCATGATCCTCTTTGCCTGGTTCGTGTTCTATCAGCCGAACTTCCTCGGCCACGCCGACAACTACATCCCGGCGGACCCGTTGAAGACCCCTGCGCACATTGTTCCTGAATGGTACTTCCTGCCGTTCTACGGCATCCTGCGTGCCATTCCGGACAAGCTCGGCGGCGTTCTGGCGATGTTCGCTTCGATCGCGGTGCTGGCCTTCCTGCCGTGGCTCGATACGTCGCGGGTCAAGTCGGGTCGCTATCGCCCAATCTTCCGACTGGCCTTCTGGACGCTCGTGATCGTCACCATCCTCTTGGGCTACACTGGTTCACAGCCGACCGATAAGGTTGTCCTCAGCCTCGGTGGTGTGACTAAGCTCGACATGGTCGGTTTTGCGCAGATCCTGACGGTGATCTATTTCGCCTACTTCCTGATTGCCTTGCCGCTGCTCGGTCTCTTCGAGAAGCCGCAGGCGGTGCCGGCTTCGATCGCGGACTCTGTTCTCGGCGAAGCCAAGGCGCATGGTTGATCAGGCGAGAAGAAGGAACAGCATCATGAATATCGCTTCTCGTTCCCTGATGGCCGCCCTCGCTGTTGCCGGGCTGGCCTTCATCGGCACTCCGGCTTTTGCTGCCGGCGGTGTCGAGCACCCGCCGGCGCAGAAATGGACCTTCTCGGGTCCGTTCGGCACCTATGACCGGGCGCAGCTTCAGCGTGGCTTCAAGGTCTACAAGGAAGTCTGCGCGGCCTGCCACAGCCTTGAAAAGATTGCTTTCCGCAACCTTTCGCAAGCGGGTGGTCCGAGCTTTACCGATGGTCAGGTCAAGACGCTTGCGGCCGAATACAAGGTCAAGGATGGCCCGAATGAATCGGGTGACATGTTCGAACGTCCGGGTCGTCCGTCCGATCGCTTCCCTTCGCCGTTTGCCAACCCGGAAGCCGCCAAGGCCGCGAACAACGGCGCTGTTCCGCCGGACTTCTCGGTGATTGCCAAGGCGCGCACCTATGAGCGTGGCTTCCCGATGTGGGCGATCGATATCGTCACTCAGTATCAGGAGCAGGGCGTCGATTACATCACCGGCATTCTGACCGGTTACGAGGAAGCGCCGAAGGGCGTGACCGTCGAGCCGGGCCTGAACTACAACAAGTACTTCCCCGGCAACAAGATCGCCATGGCGAACCCGCTCGTCGCGCTGTTTGACGATGCCGGCAAGGCGAGCGATCCGGGTTTCTATACCGATGGCACACCGGTGACGCGCGAGCAGGTTGCCCGCGACGTTTCGGCCTTCCTGATGTGGGCCGCCGAGCCGAAGCTCGAGGAGCGCAAGCAGATCGGTGCCAAGGTCATGCTGTGGCTCATCCTGCTCGCCGGGATGCTCTACATCCTCAAGAAGCGCATCTGGTCGCGGCTTGACGGCGCGCATTGATTGCCGGTTTTGACTTGAATGCGGGCTGGCCCGCATCGCAGGAAGGGGCCAATGCGGCCCCTTTTTTGTGTCTGGCGTTTCCATTCACGTTGCTGTCTGGCAGCGTGGGACCATCGAGTTTTTGAGGCCTGAAACCGAATGCAGTTTCTTCGTGATGCGATCCGCACCATTCCCGATTACCCCAAGCCGGGGATCGCATTTCGCGATATCTCGACCTTGCTTGGCAATCCACGTGCGTTCCGCCGTGCCGTGGATGAACTTGTCCAGCCCTATGCGGGCGCGCGGGTTGAAAAGGTCGCGGGCATCGAGGCGCGCGGCTTTATTCTCGGCGGCGCCATCGCCCATCAGCTTTCCTGCGGTTTCGTGCCGATCCGCAAGAAAGGCAAGCTGCCGCATCAAACCGTTTCCATCTCTTATGCGCTTGAATACGGCACTGATGAGATGGAAATCCATGTCGATGCTGTCACCCCCGGTGAGAAGGTGATCCTCGTCGATGACCTGATCGCCACTGGCGGTACGGCAACGGCGGCGGTTCAGCTCTTGCAAAGGCTTGGTGCCGAAGTTGTCGCGGCCTGCTTTGTGATTGATCTGCCGGAGTTGAAGGGGCGCGCGAAAATCGAGGCGCTTGGCGTCCCGGTCAGGACGCTGGTGGCCTTTGAGGGCCACTGATCAGCCGAGCATCGCTTGATCAGAAAATGCTCTGGCCAGCAGGTCCGGCAGGCGGTCAATAATGCCCGCAAGCTCGACGTCGAGATGGCCGAGAAGCTCGGTCCAGTCGTCGTAATGATGGAGTTCACGCGCGCCATCCGAAACGCCGCGCAGGCCAATCAGCGGCACGCCGAACTGCTGGCAGGCGCGGTAGACGGCGAAGCTTTCCATATCGACCATGTCGGTATCAATCGCGGCGTAAGCGGCGCCGGAGACGATATTCGCGCCAGTTGAGAGCCGTACGGCGGGAATGCCCGGCAGGCGCAATGGCAGGGCGATCTCCGGCGGATGGTCGAGAAACGGCGTCACGCCCTTCGTGAAGCCGAGCGGCGAGGCATCCATATCGCGGTAGGAGACGGATGCGATCTGATAGACGGCTCCCTGTTCGAGTGTGTTCGAGCCGGCAGAACCAAGGCTCAAAACGAGGTCGGGCAGGCTTCCGAGATCGAGGCACGCTTCGAGCGCGCGCGCCGTGCCGATGGCCGCTTCCACGGGGCCAACGCCGGTGATGACTGGCTTGATCCGACTGCGCAGGGCAGGCCCATACTCCGCCTCAGTTGCCATCACCACGAGAAGGCGCGTCGCGCCTGCGTGCAAGAGCGGAGGCGGTGTCCGACGCATCTTACGGTCGTGCCTGCCAGAGCGCCGAGGTCGTGAAGGCAAAGACCACCACGCCGTTCTGGTTTACGGCATGGCTGCGCTGGGTGATGATGCCCCAGCCCGGCAGGCTGGTGGACTTTCGCGCTGAGAGAATGCGTCCGTAGAAGGTAAGACGGTCGCCGGCGAGCACCGGGCGCTTCCATTGCAGATCATCAAAGCCGAACCCCATGCCGCGCTTGGGGAGCGGGGCCTCGGCCTCGCGTGCGGCCCAGAAATCAATGATCACCCGCATCCAGGCGGAAGCTGTGTGCCATCCAGAGGCGGAGAGACCGCCGAAATGGCTTGCTTTGCCGATGGCTTCATCGAGATGGAACGCCTGCGGATCGAAGCGTTCGGCGAAGTGGATCATCGTCGGGGCTTCAAAGTCGTAAGTGCCGAATTTCAGCACGGTGCCCGGCACCATATCCCCGATATAGCCGAGGCGTTCGGCGGTCGCTTCGCTTGGGAAGGCTTCTTCAGCTGGACGGGCAATGGACGAGCTGGCCTTCTCGGCAACACCCGGCGTGCGGCGGGCATACATGACAAGGTTGGTCTGTTCGAGGACCGGCTTGCCATGCTGGTTCTTGAGCTCAAAGCGGAAATCGACAAATCCACGATCAGGCTTGCTGGCTGAGGCGCGTTTGTCGAGCACTTCCATCACGCCGGTCAGGGTATCGCCGGGGCGAACCGGGTTCAGCCATCTGACCTTCGAGACGCCGGGCGATCCCATGCCAGCGGATTTCAGGATGAAATGATCCGCCATCATCCGCATATTGAGCGAGCAGGTATGCCAGCCCGAGGCGATGAGACCCCCGACTTCCTTGGCCTGAGCCGAAGCGCCATCAAGGTGCATCGGCTGCGGGTCGAACTCGCGGGCGAATTCGATGATGGCCGCCTCGGTCAGGGTGACCGAGCCGTAATCCTCACGTACGCCGGGGATGAAATCCTCGAAATATCGCAGATCATCCTTCCCCGGCATCATCTTCTGCCCTCAGTTCGCAAAGCGGAAATGCAGGACGTCGCCATCCGCGACGACATATTCCTTGCCTTCAAGGCGGAACTTGCCCGCCTCGCGTGCGCCAGCCTCGCCCTTGAACGCCACATAATCATCGTAACCGACGGTTTCAGCGCGGATGAAGCCCTTCTCGAAATCGGTATGGATCACGCCGGCGGCTGCGGGCGCCTTGGTGCCGGTTTCGATGGTCCATGCCCGTGCTTCCTTCGGCCCGACCGTGAAATAAGTGATCAGCCCGAGGAGCGCATAGCCTTCGCGAATGACGCGGTTGAGGCCGGGCTCTTCAAGGCCGATAGCGTCGAGGTAATCTTTCTGCTCGGCCGCGTCGAGCACGGCGATCTCAGACTCAATCTTCGCCGAGACCACGACGGCGCGTGCACCTTCTTCCTTCGCCCGTTCAAAAACGCGCGCAGTGAAGCTATTGCCCTTGTCGGCGGAGGCTTCCTCAACGTTGCAGACGTAGAGAACCGGCTTTGAGGTCAGCAGGCCGAGCATTTCGAAGGCCTTCCTTTCGGTCGGCTTGACCTCGACAAGGCGGGCCGGCTTGCCATCGCGCAGCAGCGTGAGGGCGCTGCTCATCAGGTCGAAGAGTTCTTTGGCGTCCTTGTCGTTGCCCTTGGCCTTCTTCTCGATCGGGACGATGCGCTTTTCGAGGCTGTCAAGGTCGGCAAGCATCAGCTCGGTCTCGATGGTTTCGATATCGGCGACCGGGTCGATCTTGCCCTCGACATGAGTGATGTCGCTATCCTCGAAGCAGCGGACGACATGCGCGATGGCGTCGCATTCCCGGATATTGGCGAGGAACTGGTTGCCGAGGCCTTCGCCCTTCGAGGCACCGCGCACGAGGCCGGCGATATCCACGAAGGTGAGGCGCGTCGGGATGATTTCCTTCGATCCTGCGATCTTGCACAGCGTTTCAAGACGCACATCCGGCACCGCGACATCGCCGACATTGGGCTCGATGGTGCAGAACGGATAGTTCGCCGCTTGCGCTGCAGCGGTCTGCGTCAGCGCGTTGAAGAGGGTCGACTTGCCAACATTCGGCAGCCCGACAATTCCGCATTTAAAGCCCATGGGGGTATTCCGTTCGCATCTTGATCGGCGGATGAATTAGAGGCCTTTTCAGCCTTCAACCTGCCTTGTGTCTAGTCTTTTTTGGTCGTGGGCTTGCCGATGGGTTCGGCTTTGCCGTGTCCGCGCGCTTCCATCTTCAGGTGGACCTTGGTCTGGAAGTGTGCGGCATCGCCGGAAACAAGGAGATCGGCAAATTCGGCTGTTGCGTCGCAGAGATCTTCGACCCATGGGCCTTCCGCTTTGGCGAAATCGTTCAGTACATAGGCATGCACCAGCGTCTTGTCGCCGGGATGGCCGATGCCGAGCCGCACGCGGGGGTATTCGTTACCGCAATGCGTGGTGATTGACCGCAAACCGTTATGCCCGGCGTTGCCACCGCCTTTTTTCACGCGCAATTTCGCGGGCGGCAGGTCGAGTTCGTCGTGGAAGACATGCACGTCATCGAGCGCGATCTTGTAGAAATCCATTGCGGCGCGGACGGCGCGGCCGCTTTCGTTCATGAAGGTCGCGGGTTTGAGCAGCACCACCTTTTCGCCTGCAATCGTGGCTTCGCTGGCCTCGCCCTGAAAGCGGCTGCGCCAGGGCGTGCCTCGCCAGTGTCGATGAAGGGCATCGAGTGCGAGAAAACCGATGTTGTGGCGATTGCCGGCATAACGGGCGCCGGGATTCCCAAGGCCAACGAGGAGATGCATCTTTACTCCTCCGCAGGAAAACGGGCCGCAGCAAAAGCCACGGCCCGGAATGTCTTAGGCTTCGTCCTTCGAGCCGCCAGTCGGAACGATCGTCGCGATGGTGACGTCCTTCTCGTGGCTGATCAGCTTCGCGCCTTCCGGCAGCTTGATCGCCGAGACGTGGATCGAATCGCCGATCTTCGCCTTGGAGACGTCGATATCGATATGATCCGGGATGTGCTCGGCCGGAACCATGAACTCGAGGCTGTGGTGGACGAGGTTGAGCGCGCCGCCAGCCTTGAGGCCGGGCGAGGCTTCCTGGCCGACAACATGCACCGGCACTTCAACCTTGACCATCGCGCCTTCGCCGAGGCGGAGGAAATCGACGTGCATCGGGAAGTCGCGGACGACATCGAGCTGGTAATCGCGCGGAATGGCGCGGATCTTCTCGCCTTCAACGTCGATGGTGAAGAGGGTGGTGAGAAAGTGGCCGGCGTAGATCAGCCGGTTGGTTTCCTTGAAATCGAGCGAGATCGAAATCGGCGCCTGACCGCCGCCGTAGATCACGGCAGGAACGCGGCCTTCACGACGAATCGCACGGGCGGCCCCCTTACCGGCCTGTGCACGGCGCGTGGCCGAGAGGTTCTTCATGGTGGACATGTGTTTTCTCCAAAACAAAAATCAGCCCACGCCACGCCGTTTCCGGGTGGTGAGGGACTGCGATAGGTGCCGCTTCCTCCAAGGGTGTAGGACGGCAAGGGCGGCAATAAGCGAAGAACGACGAAAACGCAAGCATTTCGGGCGCTTTTGCGCCTTCCATAGCATTGGCAATTTGCGATGATGCAAGCCGGATAGGCATGGAAATGCGGCGAAGGGTGGCGCATGCTTGCCATTGCGTGCCAGTCGTCGGCTGGTGCCTTGCCTATCCGATTTCAAGGAAATGATCATGCTGACATCGCTGTTTCGCACAGGTCTGCTGGCTGGCGTTTTGGCCCTTGCTCCTGACCTCGCGCTGGCCAAGACCTATACCATTCCAGATCCGAACCCGATTGCCGTGGTGACGCTACCGGATGACTGGGAGAACACCGAAATCGCCAAGGGTGTCGAATCCACTTCCGAGGACGATGAAATCTATCTCGCCCTTGAAGTGGTCGAGTTGGAGGACGTCGCCAAGGCTGTGGCCGATACGATCAAGTGGCTCAAGGGCAAGGGCGTGACGGTGGATGTCGCCACCGAGAAGAAGGGCGATATCACCATCAATGGCATGACCGGTGTTCATGTCCATTGGACCGGCACCGATGAGGATGGCCCGGCCCAGATTGGTCTGACGATCCTCGCTGTCACCGACAAGCGCGGGCTCATTCTGACCTATTGGGGTTCGCCGGACGGCGAAAAGGCCAATCTCAAGGAACTCAGCGCCATCGCCGACAGCCTCAAGCCGGTGAAGTAAAGAGCGTCATGCTGCTGAAGACCTACGGGCGGACCGAAAGGTGCCGCCCGTTTTTTATGTGCAAGGGCCGAGCATCGCTCAGTAAATTGTCTTCTCGATCCGTGCGGGGTACTCGGCCTCGTAGGTCACCGCATCGAAGGCCGGATCGATGGCCTTCATCATTTCGCCGGTGGAAGGCAGCGCAGATCGAGGCACTTGCGCGGTCTGGTCCCAGAGCCGCGAGCGAACCAGTGCTTTCGGGCACTGCGGATAAATGCTCTCAACCGTCACAACAATGACGCTGCTCGCCGGATTGCTGCGCATTGCGAAGCTTTCGCAAAGCGTCTTGTCGATGGAGAGTTTGGCGCGGCCATTCACGCGCATCGTGTTGCCGATGCCGGGGATCATAAAGAGCAGCGCAATTCGCGGGTCTTGCAGGATGTTATGCAGCGTATCGACGCGGTTGTTGCCTTTGCGGTCCGGGATCAGGAGCGTCTTGTCATCCTGAATCCGCACGAAGCCAGCGGGGTCGCCGCGCGGTGAGCAATCGAGACCATCAGGACCGCTTGTCGAGATCACGACGAAGGGCGCGCGCTCGATGAACTTGGCGTATTCCGGAATGATATGGTCGATTTCCTTGAGGATCGCTGTGGGGTTCACGGGGGAATAGAGTGCCTCAAGTTGTTCGACCGTAGTGATCTCGCTGCCGACACTCATGTTCCCGTTTCCTCAATCAAACAGGCTCGAGACGCTCTCTTCGCCCGCCGTGCGCTTGATCGCTTCGCCGATCAGCGAGGCGACGGAGATGACGCGGATGTTTTTCGCCACCCGTACCGCTTCTGTCGGCTGGATGGTGTCGGTGAGGACGAGTTCCTTCAGCTTCGAGGCGGTGATGCGCGCCACCGCGCCACCCGAGAGCACGCCGTGGGTGATATAGGCCGAAACGTCGGTCGCGCCATTGGCAAGCAGGGCTTCCGCCGCATTGCAGAGCGTGCCACCGGAATCGACGATATCGTCGACGAGAATGCAGGAATACCCCGAGACATCGCCGATGATGTTCATCACTTCGGATTCGCCAGCGCGCGGGCGGCGCTTGTCGACGATGGCGAGCGGGGCGTTGATGCGGTTGGCGAGCGCGCGGGCGCGCACCACGCCACCGACGTCCGGCGATACCACCATGACCTTGCCCGGTTCGAAGCGCGATTTGATGTCGTTGACCATCACCGGTGCACCGAAAAGGTTATCCACCGGCACATCGAAGAAGCCCTGGATCTGCGCGGCGTGCAGATCGAGCGTCAGTACGCGGTCGGCGCCGGCATGGGTGATGAGGTTTGCGACCAGCTTGGCGGAAATCGGCGTGCGCGGGGCGGATTTGCGATCCTGCCGGGCGTAACCGAAATAGGGGATCACTGCCGTGATGCGCTTGGCCGAGGAACGGCGCAGCGCATCGGTGATGATCAGCAGTTCCATCAGGTGATCGTTGGTCGGGAAGGCGGTGGACTGGATGATGAAAACATCCTCGCCGCGCACATTTTCCTGAATTTCGACGAAGATTTCCATGTCCGCAAAGCGGCGGACCTGACACTTGGCGATCGGCTGCTGGAGATAGGCGCCAATGGCCTCGGCCAGCGGACGGTTGGAATTGCCCGCGACGAGCTTGATCTTGTCCATGGCGATGCTTCTCCGCTTTTTGAGCGCTGCAACCGGAGCCCGGTCTGTTGCGTGGTGGACCGCAAGGCCGAGAGTATCGACCGGATCCCGTAACCCTTCGCCTGCTCGTAGCGCGCCACGCGCCACGTTTCAACATGACAGGCATGTAACATCACAGGCGAAAATGCGGAGTGGCGTGAATCCCACGCTTCGTTGCAAAGCCTGCCTAAATAGCGATCACCGCCGATGCGCCTATTGCGAGTCTTCGGTTGCGGCCGCGACCTGCGGTTCGCCACTCAACTGGCGCGCGAGATCATCAAGGCTCATCGCTGCGATCTGCCGCATGGCGGTATCATCAAGCCCGCTCCACGGCGCTGCGGCGGGCGCACTGGCCTGCGCCGCACCCTTGACGCTTGCCGTCCGGGTCGTGCCGTTTTCCGAGGCGTTCATCACCCAGGAGAAGCCGGTCTTGCCATCGTCGTTGGCATAGGCATCGAGGTATGTCTTGACCTTGAGGCCGCTGCCCGGTGCCGTCGCAACCTCGAAGCCGCGCTTCCGGGCCTCCTGTGCTAGGACGGCTTCGAATTTCTGCGCGACATCCGTCGAAGGACCCTGAACGGGCAGAAAGGCGAGGGAGGTTCCGGCGATTTTCGCCGCGCCGGCCTGAGACATGCCCGCAGGCGCCATGGCAGTCATCGAGGTCTGGCACCCCGCGAGTGCAAGGCTCGCCAAAGTGGCGAGGCAGGCTGCGCGGGCAAAAGCAAAAACGGAGCGCATCGATCCTGTCCCGGTTCGGCCGATCAGGGCGGAGCCCTTGGCCACAAGCGTTAACAGCTTCTTAACGCCGAATGCGCCGCGCGGAAAGGCCCCGGCGCCATGCCATGCCGGGCATGGTAAATGCGCCGGTCAGGGCGCGGGACAGGGTGTCGTCGTGCTGCCTGTCGTGGCCAAAGGCTTGCCATTGACGAAAACCTTCGATGAACCGGTGACAATTGTGCCGCCGCAGCCGGTGGAACTCCCCACGGTTGCAGCGGGTTTGCCACCGATGAAGACATTGGGCGAGCCGCCGGTGATGGGGCCGCGGTTCGTGGTGGCATCCCCCTGCCGGGCTACCGGAACGCCACCGATGGTGACACTCGGGGCGCCTTCAATCACGGTCGAAGGCGCTCCCTGCGCATGGGCGGTGAGTGGGAAAGCCAGAGCTGCGAGGATGATCCAGACGCGCATCGCGCGGCCCTATTTCACCACGAGGGCGAGATCCGGCGCGTTGATCGCTTCCGCGCTTTTCTCGCCGATCAGATAGGTGCGCCCGAGGCACATGGCGGTCTCGCTTTGAGAATCCATCAGGATCATATGGGCGAAGAGCACCATGCCGGTGGCGAGAACCCAGGGGTTGTTCTCGTAGAACATCGGCCAATCCATCCAGGATGGCGTGAATTTCGCGCCAAGCGAATAGCCGCACGCATTGAGGCGATGCTGGCCCAGACCATGACCGTCCAGAACCTTCACATGGGCTGCGAAGATATCGCCGGCGGTATTGCCCGGTTTCATCGCGGCCTGACAGGCATCGAGCGCTTCCCACGCGGCGGCGTGATAGGCGATGTGCTTTGCGGAAGGCTTGCCGACGATATGCGTCCGCATGATCGCGGCGTGATAATGCCGGTAGGCGCCGGCGAATTCGAGCGTGACCTGATCCTGCGCATCGAGCTTGCGGCGGCCTGATTTGTAGCGGCAGAGCAGCGCATCGCCGCCCGAGCCGATGATGAATTCGTTGGCCGGATAATCGCCACCCCCGGCAAAAATCGCGTTGTGCTGGGCGGCAAGGATTTCGCCCTCGTCCGCCCCAGCGCAAGTCGCGACAATCGCAGCCTGATCGGCGAGGTCCGAGAGGCGCGCGGCTTCGCGAACATAGGCGATTTCCTCGGCGGATTTCGTCACGCGTAGCGCCGTGACAATGTTCGAGACATCCACAAGGTTTGCGAAACCGTCGAAGGCCGCTTCCAGCTTCTTGCCGTTGGCATGGACGAGCCCGTAACTCTCGAATTCGCAACCGATCCGCTTTCCGGCAAGGCCGAAATCCTGCGCCATGGTCTTGAGATCGAGGCTGGGGTTGGCGGTCGCGCTGTCCTTCCAGATCCGGATATCCTCGATATTCGAGGTCCGCTGCGCCTGCCGTAAATCAGCCGAACGGGTCAAAAGCGCGATACGGCCATTGGCTTTCAGGACAAGGCACTGAAAGAAGCAGAAGCCGAACGTATCATAGCCCGTGAGCCAGAACATGCTCTCCTGCTGAAACAGGAACAGGGCATCGAGTTTTTCAGCCTGCATGCGCTCGAGAAGCGCGTCGCGGCGGCGGGTGAACTCGGCAGGCGTGAAGTGCAGGGCCATCAGTCTTCTTTCTATTAGGGAAGAGTCTTCTTTCGATGGGGGAAGTTGCGACGAGGCTACCCCATCGGCAAGAATTGTCTATCGACCGGCGTGTGAAACGGGAAACCCCGCTTCCGGGGCGGGAAGCGGGGCTCAGGGTGGGGCTGATCGGCAAGATAGCCGAAGCAAACGTGCGATCAGAGGCAAACGTTGACCCGGCGGGTCACGTACTCGCCGATGTAGGGGTTGTAGACCTGACGGTAGCGGATGCAGCCGCCGTAGCCGACAATGCCGACGCCGGCCCAGCGGCGATAACCGTGCCAGCGATGGCCACCCCAGCCGTGGCCGCCGTGGAAATGATGGCCACCGCCGTGGAAGCCGTGACCGCCGCCGTGGCCACCACCGTGGCCGCCGCGCGCTTCGGCGGCAGGGGCGAAAGCGACAGCCAGTGTGAGGGCGGCAGCGGCGGCGGTGAGGGTCTTGGTGAAGAGGTTCATGGTGGTCTCCTTAAGGTTGGCCCGACGGGCTGTTGGGTTTTGTGTGTCGAAGTCTTGATTGGGTCGCGAAGTCTTTTGGGGTTGGGGCTGCTCGGGGGCGGGCAGTGAGAGGAGACTAACTCTGGCGATCTGGGGCGGCGGTGCGTTGGCGCACGCTCGGGTGCAGGATTTAGAAAAATCAGCTCAACATATTGAAAGAAATGGAATTTCTGAATTTGAACTGAGCGCTATAGGACCCGCAGGAACTCTGCTGTTTAAAAACGGAAAGCCCCGCTTCCGTGTGGTGCGGAAGCCAAGGGTTGCGCCGGCAACCCGAACTCGAAAACGAAAAGGCCCCGCTTCCGTGCGGTGCGGAAGCCAAGGGTTGCGCCGGCAACCCGAACTCGAAAACGAAAAGGCCCTGCTTCCGTGCGGTGCGGAAGCCAAGGGTTGCGCCGGCAACCCGAACTCGAAAACGAAAAGGCCCCGCTTCCGTGCGGTGCGGAAGCGGGGCAGGTCGGGGTGCAGGGTTCGGGGAGGGGCGGGGGCCTGCACCTCGGGGGAAGGATAGTTTGGGGAGGTATAGCTCGGGAGAAGGTCTGGTTATTCGCAGACCGTCCGGCGGACGATCACGAAGCGACCGCGATACTCGTCCCAGACCCGCTCACGGGTGCGGTAGCATTCCGAACCGGCATAGCCGGCGTTGGCGTTGCTGGCAGCGATCGCAGTGCCGACCACCGCGGCGCCGATCAGGCCGGCGGCGAAGAGGCCACCACCGCGATGCCAGCGGGCTTCAGCAGAGGCGGGGGCGAAGGCAACAGCCATCGTGAGGGCGGCGGCAGCGGCGGCGGCGGTTTTCTTGAAGGTGATCATGGTCTTGCTCCTGAAGGTTTGAAGGGCGATTTGGGTTTGTTGGTTTCTTCGGCGGTTTTCATTCCCGCCGGTCTTTGTTTCGGCGATGATCAGAAGGTAGCGCCGGTCTTGCCGGTCCGCAGTGCGTTGGCGCACAGGCGTGAAATCGGGGGTGGGAATTCCGCGCCGGCCCTTTGCGGCAAAGCGCGAAGCGCCTATCTGATGGAACCATGACAGCGCGCCTGCCCGGACAACCCGACAGCCCTGAAGCTTTCGACGACCTCGATGACGAGGATGGCGTGGGTGAGGCCGTGCCTGTCGAGGAGCCTGAGACTCCGGAGATCGAGGCGACGCCGCAGCGGCTTGCGACCGGCATGGCGGTGATCCGTGCGTTCTGGGAGACGCTGCCGGGTTCGCCCGGCGTCTACCGCATGTTCAATGCCGACGGCGAGGTGCTCTACGTCGGCAAAGCGCGCAACCTCAAGGCGCGCGTTTCCTCCTATGCGCGCGGCGATGCGCCGAACAATCGCATCGCGCGGATGATCGCCGAAACAGCGCAGATGGAATTCGTCACCACCACGACGGAAACCGAGGCGCTGCTGCTCGAAACCAACCTGATCAAGCAGCTCAAGCCGCGTTACAATGTGCTGATGCGGGATGATAAATCCTTCCCGTTCATCCTGATCACGGGGGATCATGCCGCCCCGCAAATCCTCAAGCATCGTGGGGCGCGTAACCGCAAGGGCAACTATTTCGGCCCCTTCGCCTCGGCGCAGGCGGTGACGCGCACGCTGAACGCGCTGCAACGCGCGTTCCTGCTGCGCTCCTGCGCAGATTCGGTTTACGAGAATCGTTCACGCCCCTGCCTGCTGCACCAGATCAAGCGTTGCGCCGCGCCCTGTACGGGCGAAGTCTCGCTGGGCGATTACGCGCTGCTGGTCGATGAGGCGAAGGGATTCCTCTCCGGCAAGAGCGGCACCATCCGCGAGAAGCTCGGCACCGAGATGATGGCGGCGGCGGAGGAGCTGGATTTTGAGCGCGCTGCGCGCCTTCGGGATCGCCTCGCAGGGCTTGCGACCGTGCAGGCCAATCAGGATATCAACCCGGCGGGGGTCGAGGAGGCGGACGTTTTCGCGATCCAGGCCGAGGCGGGGCAATTCTGCATCGAGGTGTTTTTCTTCCGCACCGGCCAGAACTGGGGCAACAAGGCGTATTTTCCGCGTGCCGACAAGGCACTGGAGCCGGGTGAGGTGCTCGACAGTTTCCTTGGCCAGTTCTACGACGAGCGCCCGGCTCCGCGCCTCGTGATGCTCTCCGAAGAGGTCGAGAATCGCGAATTGCTGGCGGAGGCATTGTCGCTCCGCGCCGGGCATAAGGTCGAGATTCTCGTCCCCAAGCGCGGTGAAAAGCGCGACATGGTGCTCCATGCCCATACCAATGCCCGCGAGGCGCTTGGACGGCGGCTAGCCGAAGGCGCGAGCCAGACGAAGCTTCTCGAAACGCTTGCCGCGGCGTTTGGTCTCCCCGCGCCGCCGCGCCGGATCGATGTCTTCGACAATTCCCACATCATGGGGACAAATGCCGTCGGCGGGATGATCGTTTCCGGGCCGCGTGGGTTCTCGAAAACGCATTACCGTACTTTCAATATCCAATCGACCGAGATCACGCCGGGGGATGATTACGGCATGATGCGGGAGGTGATGATGCGGCGGTTCTCGCGGCTCCTGAAGGATGTGCCGCGACCGGAGGTGCTCGAAGATCCCGAAGCGCTGCCGCAGTGGCCGGACCTCGTGCTGATCGACGGCGGCAAGGGCCAGCTTGAAGCCGTGCGCGGCGTGCTTGCAGAACTCGGCATCGAGAACGTGCCACTCGTTGGCGTCGCCAAGGGGCCAGATCGCGATGCCGGACGTGAAACGTTCTTCATTCCCGGCCGGGAGCCGTTCAAACTGCCGCCGCGTGATTCGACACTCTATTTCATCCAGCGCCTCAGGGATGAAGCGCATCGCTTCGCCATTGGCACCCATCGCGCGAAGCGTAAACGCGAAATGGGCAAGAATCCGCTCGATGAAATTCCCGGCATTGGTCCTGCCCGAAAACGCGCGCTTTTGCTGCATTTCGGCACCGCAAAGGCTGTAAGTCGGGCGAGTTACGGCGATCTTGCGAAAGTCAGCGGCATCAACGAGGCGACGGCGCGGCTTGTCTACGATTTCTTTCACGAGAAGCAGGCTTGAGTTTCAAAACTCTCTGCACGAGGCTTGACCATCCTGCCCGCGCATGGTGCTAAGGTGAGATCAATTCGGGAGCATCGGCAACGTGACGGTGAAGAGAGGGCCAGCATGGAAGAAACGGGTAGTCTCGCTGCCCAACCTGCTGACCTATGGCCGTATCGCCGCCATCCCGCTGATTGTCGGGCTGTTGTTCTGGCCCGGTGAGCCGATCATGCGCTGGTATGCCCTTTTCATTTATGCGCTTGCCGGCATTTCGGATTATCTCGACGGCTATCTGGCGCGCGCCTATGCGCAGCAATCCTCACTCGGGCGGATGCTCGATCCCATTGCCGACAAGCTGCTGATCGCGGCATGCCTCCTGATGCTGGTGGCGGATGGTTCGATCCGTTCATGGTCGATCTGGGCGGCGATCGTGATTCTGAGCCGGGAAATTCTCGTCTCGGGCCTGCGGGAGTTTCTGGCCGAGATAAAGGTTTCCGTTCCGGTTTCGAAACTTGCGAAATGGAAAACCACGGCGCAGATCGTCTGTGTCGGCTTTCTCATCGCCGGCGTTGCGGGCGATCAATTGCTGCCGAAGGGCTGGACCAGCGTGAGCGGGACGGTGCTGCTCTGGGTCGCGGCGATCCTGACGATCGTCACCGGTTATGATTACATGAAAGCTTCAGTCCGGCACTTGATGGATGACGAGACGCCTTAGGCGCGCCGGAATACGATTTGCCGCGCCGCATTTCCCGCCGTCTTGGTTTCCCGCAGCCTTGCTTTCCGAGTTCGCCGTCGCCATTTTGCTGCAAGGTTCGCCGCAAAACGCCCCTTAGCATGAAGGCGCTGATATGAAGGTCGTCTATTTCGCCTGGCTTCGCGAGCGCATCCAGCGTCCGGAGGAGGAGATTGCGTTTCCGTCTTCCGTGACGACGGTGCGAGAGGCGCTGACGTTTCTCTCCGGCCTTGGCGAGAACTATGCCTATGCCTTTGAAAAGCCGGAGATCATTCGCGCCGCGCTCGACAAGAAGCACGTCAAGCCGGAGACGCTGATCGCAGGGGCGCGGGAGATTGCCTTCTTCCCGCCGATGACCGGGGGCTGAGACATTGTCGTCTCCTACGCCTATCACCATCCGGGTTCAGGATGCGGATTTCGATGCGGCAGCAGAGGTCGCGCGTCTCGTTGCCGGGCGCTGCGATATCGGCGGCGTCGTGAATTTCATCGGCTATTGCCGCGATGAGGGTGGCACGCTCGCCGCGCTGGAACTCGAGCATTACCCCGGCATGGCCGAGGACGAATTGACGCGAATCTCCGTCGATGCCGCAGCACGTTGGCCCTTGCTTGGTCTCGTGGTGATCCACCGCTACGGGCGGATCAGACCGGGTGAGCAGATCGTCCTGGTCGCCTGTGCTTCGGCGAATCGCCGGGCCGCATTCGAGGCGGCGGATTTCCTGATGGATTTTCTCAAATCGCACGCACCCTTCTGGAAGAAGGAACATCGCGTCGATGGTTCGGACGGCGACTGGGTTGACGCCAAAACAACCGATGCCGAAGATTTAAGCAGATGGTAGAATAATTTTCTTCGATTTTCACGCAAAGGTAAGAATTTTCGAGACAAATATAACCTTGGGTTGTATTTTGCGGCAACCGGAGTTTTTTATGCCAATTGTGAAGCCAAATTGGTCAAAGGCCGGAGCGCTTGCTGTCAGCCAGCCGCGCGTTCTGGTCGTTGATGATCAATTGGTGATTCGCGGGGCGATCAGGTCGGCGCTGGACAAGCTGGATCGCCATTTTCTCGTGATCGAAGCGGATACGGGTGAAGAAGCGCTGTCGATCATGAATTCCGCGAAGGTGGATATCATTTTCTGCGATATCCAGCTTCCCGGCATCTCCGGGCCGGAAGCTCTGGCGCATGCCTATGGCAACCGCGACCAGCGCCCCTTCATGGTGCTGATGTCCGGCAAAAGGGGGGAGGCCGTTCATGATATGGGGCGGCGGATCGGCGTCTACGAGTTCATGAGCAAGCCGTTTCGTGCGGGCGATGTCATTCAGGCCGTCAACGCGTTTGATCGCCTGAAGCAGGTCGCCCGGGTGTTGGTGATCGACGACAGTGCTACGGTGCGCCGTCTGATGGCACGCATTCTGGACCGCTCGCAATTTCATATCGATTTGTATGAGGCGGGCAGCGGTGAAGAGGCGCTCAAGCTCGCCAAGTCATGGAATTTCGATGTCACCTTCTGTGATTTCAACATGCCGGGTCTTGATGGCGTTGAAACAGCGGGCATGCTGCTGCGGCTTAATCCTGCCGCGCAGATCGTCCTGATCTCGACCGAGCAGCCTTCCAGCCTTGTGCGCTCGGCGCAGTTTGTTGGCGCCTTCGCTTTCCTCAAGAAGCCGTTTGACGCTTCCGATATCGACGTCGTGATGCACGACGCCTTCGCGCTCAAACGCCCGAGCATTTCCCGCCCCACGCATGCGATCTTCTCGAACGAGGATGCCTTGCGCGCGCGCGGCGAAGCGGTCACCGGCACCGGAAACAGTTTCGGCGCAGCAGGGGTTGCCTGACTGCGCCGATCTGAATTTCAGGACGATGCAAGGAGGGCTCAGGCCACCAAGCGGGGCTTAGGCCCCGCCGACCTCGGCGACGTAATCTTCCATGAGCACGCGGCTGATGTTGCCCGGCGTGAACTTGTAGGGGCCGACTTCCGAAACCGGGGTCACTTCCGCCGCCGAACCGGTGATGAAGCACTCGTTGAAGGTCGCGAGTTCTTCCGGCATGATCCGGCGCTCGATTACATCCATGCCGCGTTTTTTCGCCAGGGCGATTACGTTCTGACGGGTAATGCCGTCAAGGAAGCAATCCGCGAGCGGGGTGTGGATCGAGCCATCCTTGGTGAAGAAGATGTTCGCGCCGGTGCATTCGGCGACGCGACCTTCCCAGTCGAGCATCATCGCATCGGCATAACCGCGCTTTTCAGCGCGATGCTTGGAGATCGTGCAGATCATGTAAAGGCCGGCGGCCTTGGCATGCACGGGCGCGCAGCGCGGATCAGGGCGGCGATATTCAGCGATATCAAGGCGGATGCCCTTCATCTTGATCGCGGGGTCGAACATCGACGGCCATTTCCAGGTCGCGATGGCGACGTGAATCTTGTTGTGCTGCGCCGAAACCGCCATCATTTCGGAGCCCCGGAAGGCGACCGGACGAATATACTGATCGCCGCCACCGTTCTTTTCGAGCACGAGGGCCTTCGCCGCCTCGATCTCTTCGACGGTGTAGGGGATCGTGAAATCCATGATCTCGGCAGACTTGAACAGGCGCTCGGTATGCCAGCGGCTCTGGTAGATCTTGCCGTTGTAGGCGCGCTCGCCCTCGAAGACCGAGGAACCATAGTGCAAGCCATGGGTAAGGACATGGACTCGCGCATCGCCCCAGGCGACAATCTCGCCGTTCATCCAGATATAGCCGTCGCGCTTGTCGAACGGGATGATTGCAGGGGGGGTGGCGGTCGACATGTCGTCTCCTTCCTCGGTGTTCTTGCCTTGGTGCCTCTGGGCCTGCTGCGTTGGCTGGCCGGTTTGGGCAGTGGCTCTGTTCACAGCGGAGTGCTTCCCGCCGGCATGTTCTCCCGCAACAGACTTGTCTTCGGGCAACAGATCGGCTTCAAAAACCCCGTCAGCGAACTTTCATTGCTCACTGCTTGGCTTGACGGGTAACAATACATCTGAAATATGTCAATAACGTTGACATAATTTTTGTGCTCAAAGTGTGGGCAGTCTCGACGAACAGGAATTCGGCGCTCTTGAAGAAGCCTCTGGATGGTCCCTTGAAGGAAGCGGAAGGTTCGCACGGTAGCACGCTTGCGCCGGCGGATATCGAACTGATCGAACTTCTTTTCTTTGCCTATCGTGATTTCGTCGGCGAACCGGACAGGTTGCTGGAGCGACACGGTTTCGGGCGGGCGCATCACCGCGTGCTGCATTTCGTCAATCGCCATCAGGGGCTTACGGTTGCCGAGCTGCTGGAAATCCTCGAGATCACCAAGCAGAGCCTGGCCCGCGTGCTGAAGGATCTGATCAACGGCGGTTTCATCCAGCAAAAGGCGGGTGCGGAAGACCGTCGGCAACGCCTGCTGTTTCTCACGTCGCGCGGCAAGGAGCTGGCCGATGGGCTCGCCGGAATGCAATCGCAACGCATGACGCGGGCGCTCGCGGCGGCGGGCACTGAGCATCGCCCTGTTATCGCCCGGTTTCTGGCCGAGTTGATCGACAAGGAGCGCGGTGCGGTTGCTCCGGGCGCGACAGCGCCGACGGCTTCGTGATAGAAGGTCGCGAAGCTCGGCGCCTTGGCGCATCTGTCTAGGGATACCCCGCCCGGAACGCCTTCAGGAGAAGATCGGCATGGCGAAACCCCCTGTCACCGATGAAGCCCCGCATGTCCTCATTGTTGATGACGACGATCGCATCCGGACGCTGCTCTATCGCTTCCTGTCCGAAAACGGCTATCGCGTCACGACCGCCGACAATGCGCGCGAGGCGAGGGCGCGGCTCGAAGGGCTGGTGTTTGATCTCCTCGTGCTTGATGTGATGATGCCTGGCGAGAGTGGCATTTCGCTGGCAAAATCCATTCGCGAGACCTCTTCCGTGCCAATTCTGATGCTGACCGCACGTGCTGAGATCGATGATCGCATCGCGGGCCTCCAGACCGGCGCGGATGATTACCTCACCAAGCCGTTCGATCCGCGCGAACTGCTGCTCAGAATCAGCTCTATCCTGCGGCGCACCGCCCTGCCGCCGCCGGTCATAGCGGATTCGGCACCCGAGAGCGTGAAGTTCGGTCCCTTTGTGTTTCATCTCCAGCGCGGAGAGTTGCGGCAGGAAGAGGAGCATATCCGCATTACCGAGCGCGAACGCGAGATGCTGCGCGTGCTCGCCTCCGGCATGGGCGAGACTTTGCCGCGCGAGGCGTTGGCCGAACATGGCACGGCCTCGAACGAGCGCACCATCGACGTGCAGATCAACCGTCTGCGCCGCAAGATCGAGGTCGATCCGGGCAATCCGCTCTATCTTCAGACCGTACGCGGGATCGGCTACAAGCTGGTCATTGACCGATGAGGGCTGCGCTGCGCTGGCTTCAACCGCTCTGGAAGCGCGCGGCGCTGATGGGGCGCGTGCTGCTCCATGGTTTCGGTATCATCGGTGTCCTGCTCGGATTATTCAGCGGACTTTTGGCCAAAGTGCTGGCGAGCCTCGTTGCAATGCCCGCAGTGGCCGCCGTGCTCCTGCCGCTGGATCGCGCGCGCCAACGGATCGGAAGGGCGCTTAATCGCCTCCTGCCAAAGCGGCTTTATACCCGTGCGCTGATGATCATCATCGTACCGATGGTCCTGCTTCAGGGGGTTGTCGCCTATGTCTTCATGGAGCGGCACTGGCAAAATGTGACCGCGCGCCTCTCCGCGGCACTCTCGCAGGATATCGCGGCGATGATCGACGTGTACGAGCGCTTCCCACAGGAGGTCGAGGGCAGGGCGATCACCGAGATTGCGCTGCAGCGCATGGGGCTCGATATCGACTTTTTGCCGTTGGAGCCGCTTCCACCGCCGCTCCAGAAGCCGTTTTTCGACATTCTCGATCAGGTGCTGTCCTCCGAATTGCGAACCCGGATCAAGCGGCCGTTCTGGCTGGATACGGTGGGGTCCTCCTCGGTGCTGGAAATCCGGGTGCTGCTGGATCGCGCGACGATGCGCATCACGGCACGGCGCAGTCAGGCATATGCCTCGAATTCGCACATCTTTCTCGCATGGATGGCGGGTTCGTCGCTGGTGCTGATCGGTGCATCGATCCTGCTGCTCCGTAACCAGATCCGCCCGATTCTGCGGCTGGCTGATGCGGCTGAGGATTTCGGCAAAGGGCGCGATGTTCAGTTTCGTCCGCGTGGTGCGCGCGAGGTTCGTCGTGCGGGCATCGCGTTTCTCGAGATGAAAAACCGCATCGAACGTGCCATCGAGCAACGCACGACGATGCTCAACGGTGTCAGTCATGATCTGCGCACCATTCTCACCCGCTTCCGTCTGTCGCTGGCGCTGCTGCCCGAGGCGCCGGAAGTCGAGGATATGAAGCGCGATGTCGACGAGATGAATCGCATGCTCGAGGCCTATCTCGCCTTCGCGCGGGGTGAGGCCTCCGAAAGCGCGGCGCCGACCGATATCCGGGCGCTGCTGGAGGATTTCCGTACCGATGCCGAGCGGACCGGGCATTTCGCCTCACTGGCGATCGAGGGCGACCCGGTGGTGCAGGTGCGCCCGCAGGCCTTCCGGCGTCTCCTTGGCAACCTCGTCGCCAATGCCTCGCGCTATGGCGACCGGATCGAGATTCACGCCGTGCATTCCGAGCGTTATCTGACCGTGACTGTCGATGATGACGGTCCCGGAATCCCCGAGGATATGCGCGAGGAGGTCTTCAAGCCCTTCCTCCGGCTTGATGCTGCGCGCAATCAGGATCACGCCGGGACCGGTCTCGGTCTTGCGATTGCCCGTGATATCGCGCGCGGACACGGCGGTGATATCGTGCTGCAGGAATCGCCGCTTGGCGGCCTTCGGGCGCGGGTGATGGTGCCGGCCTAGTCGTTGCAGCCAAGGGCCAAGCCTCGGGTAAGGCTCAGAACAGCCGGCCGCCGTTCGGTACCTTCCGTTCGGGCATGACCAGCACGACCTCGCCATCCGGGTCCGGAAAGCCGAGGGTCAGTACCTCGGACATGAATTTGCCGATCTGGCGCGGCGCGAAATTCACCACTGCCGCGACCTGCCGGCCGATGAGCGTCTCCGGCGTATAGTACTTCGTGATCTGTGCCGAAGAGCGCCGAGGGCCCAGCGGCCCAAAATCGATAGTCAGTTTCCAAGCCGGTTTGCGCGCCTCTGGAAAGGCTTCGACAGCGGTGATCGTGCCGACGCGGACATCGACCGCCGCGAAGGTGTCAAACGGAATGCGCGGCGCGGGCAGGGCAGAATCGTCCATATCTTTTCTCAGGCGGCATCGGATTCGGTGGTGCGGCGGCGCGCGTTGCGTGCTTCGCTGGCGGCTCGGCAAAACCCGCGAAATGGTGCCATGAAGCGACTCATACCCTCCGCTCGGCGGAGCACCCATTCGCCGCGCGTCAATTCACGATCCAGCGCAGCCATGGTTTTGGGCAGATCAGCGCCTTCATCGTCGAGAAAGATCGGGAAAACGCGAGCAAAAACGAGAATGGCGCCCTGAAGCTTCACGAAGCCGAGCGGACCATCGCTTTCAATGCCGGCGGAAGCGAGGAGGTAGCGCCAGGAATTCAGCGCCTGCTGGTTCAGCGCCGCAAGCCCGAGCACATCGCCAGAAAACGCCTTGTGGATCGATTTCAGCGCTGCGCGATAGGGTTGGAGCGCATCGAAGCGGCGGATCATCAGGTCGAGCACGCGGTCGCGCGCCGGTTCATCCGCGAGGTCATTGGCGCGGGCTTCCAGCACGATGCGGTCGATCCGGCGGATGAAACCGCCGAGCATCGCGCCCTTCGAGGGGAAAAGATCGCGCAGGTCGGCGAGGGAAATGCCTGCCTTGGTCGCAATGTCGTCAAGCGTGATGGTGTCCCAGCGCTGTTCGGCGGCCAGTGCCATCAGGGCATCGACCACGCGGGTGCGCGGATCCGTGGTGACAGGGCCTTCCGGGGTGGAAACAGGTTTGCGGGCCATTGGAGCCTCCATAGCGTTGACGCTAAGGTAGCGCTCAAATGCGCCCGCACAAGGGCTGATCTTTGGGCCGATCTTTCAGCCTGCGAGCGCTTTTGCGCGGGCGCGTGCCGCCTTGACCGCTTTGGTCATGAGCGGTTGAAGGCCATCCGCCGCCATGAGGTGTTCGAGCGCAGCGGCGGTGGTGCCGCCGGGCGAGGTCACGTTTTGCCGGAGTGTCGCGGGCGGCGTTGCGGCATCCTGGAACAGGAGTTCGCCTGCGCCTTCAATCGTCGCGCGGGCCAGCCGCATCGCGAGATCAGCGGGAAGGCCGACTTCTTCACCCGCTTTCGCGAGTGTTTCGACGAGGTGGAACACATAGGCAGGACCGGAGCCGGAAACCGCAGTGACACTGTCGATCAGGTCTTCGGTCTCGACCCATTCGAGCCGCCCGGTGGTTTGCAGCAGCATTGCCACCAGCGCTTTTTCAGACGGGCTGATCGCGCCTGCTATATAGGCGCCGGTGATGCCGCGTCCGATGGCGGCTGGCGTATTCGGCATGGCGCGGACGATTTTCGTCAGCGCCCGCAGACGCGATTTCATGTCGGCGATGCTTTTGCCCGCCATCACCGAGACAAGAACGGTTGCCGAATCAACATGCGCGGCGAGGGCAACGGCGGCCGAATCGAGCATCTGCGGCTTGATGGCGAGCAGGACGAGCCCAGCCTTCGCACCGGGCGCGGGGTTCAGCGTGAAGCCTTCTTTCTTGGCCTGATCGCGAAGGGCATCGGAGGGGTTGGGGTCAATGACGGAGATCAGCTTCGCCGGCCAGCCAGCACGAAGGGCGCCATTCAGCATGGCGCCGCCCATCTTCCCGGCGCCGAACACCAGCAGCGGAACAAATTCGCTCATCTCTCATATCCTGTCGAAACTCCGGCAGACCCGGAAGGGTTCAGGCTTCGCCCGCCGTTTCAAACATCGCGGTATCGAGCGCCTCTGCGGCTGTTTTACCGGCCCAAACCACAAACTGGAAGGCCTGATAATAGCGTTCGCAGGCTTCCACCGCGATCTTCATCGCGGTTTCGCACTGGTCCGATGAGGGATAGGAGCCACCGGCGAGCAGCAGCGAATGGCGGAACATCACGGCGTTGCCGCTGGTCCAGAAATCGAAATGACCCACCCACATCTGTTCGTTGAGCTTGGAAATGAGCTGGACAACCTCATTGCGGCGGCGATCTGGCACCTTGAGATCAAAGGCGCAGCCGAGATGCAGCGCTTCCATCTCGTGAAGCCAGGTGAAGCTCATCTGGTATTCGCACCAGCGCCCGGTGACGGAGATCGAGATCTCATCCTCATCTTCCCGCTCGAAGGCCCAGCCATTGCGCAAAGCGATGTGCTCGATGAGATCGACCGGGTTGTCGGGGCGCTCGTGATGACGTGCGACGAGGGGCATTCAATCGGCCTATACGGTTCTGGACCGGCCTTATCTCGCCTGCAAAGCGCGCAAACGCTCGCACGCGCCAAACCGGCACGGCATTGAAACACTGGATTTTACGCGGAACCAGGGAACACCACGCTACCTTGTCTGATGATCTGGCCAACGAGGTCAGGCCATCAGAAAACGCGGACTTTCTTCGCTTTTGGCCCGAAAGCCATGCTGCGAATCACCCTGAGCGAACCTAGCATGGCCAGATTCGTGCTGTCGCGCGCTTTTTGCGCGCTTTCACCAGCGAGCTTCGGGAGAGAAAAACCGGGTGTTACCGGCGTTTCGGAAAGTCCTTGCTGCAAGGACCATCCGGGATTCGCGGAGGTGTCACAACTGCCTGAAGCGGCGTGATCCACAAGCCCTGTCGATGTCCACAGGGCGACCTGACATTTTTTCAGGCGGCTTACTTTTTGGTTGCGATTGCCGCTTCCAGCGTGGCGAGTCGCGCTTCGAGCCGTTCGTTTTCATCACGGGCGGCGATCGCCATGGCACGAACCGCCTCGAATTCCTCGCGACTGACGAAATCCGAATCCCTCAGGATGCGCTCGATCTGGCTTTTGGCGAAGGAATCGGCCTCCTTCTGCACGCCCTGCGCGATGCCGACCGCGCCGGTCATCACGCGGGAGAGTTCGTCGAGAAGGCGGGTCGGGGGTTCACGCATGGTTCTATCTCCGTCATGAGATCGACAAGGTTTGGCCCGACGAGCGGGCCTGAATTTGCCCGCGCTTCTAGCATGTGACGCGCGGGTTGGTTAGAGAAGATCGTCGCGCGCAAGGCATTTGTGAATTTATGCCCTAGCTGCGGCGCTGATCCGAATGAGGCCTGACGGCATGCTGCTGCCCGATATTGATCCCGTTGCCTTTTCCATCGGGCCGCTCGTCATCCGCTGGTATGCGCTCGCCTATATCGCCGGCCTGCTGATCGGCTGGGCCTATATGCGCAGGCTGGCCGCAACGCCGCGCCTCTGGGGGGCAGTCAGGCCGCCATCGCCGCAGGATCTCGATGATCTTCTGGTATTTGCCGCGCTCGGTGTAGTGGTCGGCGGGCGTCTGGGTTTCGTGCTGTTCTACAAGCCCGGCTTCTATTTTTCGAACCCGCTCGAAATTCTGCAAACTTGGAAGGGCGGCATGTCGTTCCACGGCGGGCTGTTCGGGGCGTGGCTCGCGGTGGTGCTGTTCGCGCGTCGGCGTGGGCTTGAACCCTTCGCCATGGCCGACCTTGCGGCGACGGTTGCGCCGCTGGGCCTCCTCTTCGGCAGGCTCGCGAATTTTATCAAGGGCGAGCTATGGGGGCGTCCTGCCGATGTGCCCTGGGCGGTGGTTTTCCCCGATGCCGGGCCGGAACTGCGGCATCCGAGCCAGCTTTACGAGGCGGGACTTGAAGGGCTGGTACTGCTGATCGTGCTCGGGGTGCTAGCGCGACGGCTTGGCTATACGCGCCCGGGTCTGATCGCGGGTGTTTTCGGGATGGGCTATGCGGTGTTCCGGTTCATGGTCGAATTTTTCCGCGAGCCGGATCGCTATCTCGGCTTTCTCGCCGGGGGATGGCTGACGATGGGCATGACGCTCTCAATCCCGATGTTTCTCGCCGGACTCTGGCTCGCGGCGCGGGCGCTCCGCCGTCCGGCCCTTACGACGGAGGTGGCCGTATGACGCCGCTTGAAATCGAGATTGTCTCTGAAATCAAGGCCAATGGCCCGATTGGGGTTGACCGCTTCATGGCATTGGCGCTGGGGCACCCGCGCCATGGCTATTACATGACGCGCGACCCCTTCGGCATGGGTGGGGATTTCATCACCGCTCCGGAGATCAGCCAGATTTTCGGCGAACTGCTCGGGCTTGTCGCGGCGATGACCTGGCAGGCGCTGGGCGAGCCGAGCGCGGTCTGCCTTGTCGAGCTCGGTCCCGGTCGCGGCACCCTGATGGCCGATGCTCTTCGCGCGGCCAAAGCCTTGCCGGGCTTCACCTCCTGTCTTGAGGTTCATTTTGTTGAAATGAGCCCGGTGCTCCAGCGCGCGCAGGCCGATGCGCTCAAGGATTCGGGTCGCCACCCGATCTGGCACGCATCGATCGATACACTGCCCACGGATCGTCCGCTGATCATCCTCGCCAACGAGTTTTTTGACGCCATCCCGATCCGTCAATTCCAGAAGCACAAGGGTGACTGGCGCGAACGCCTCGTCGGGATTGGCGCGGATGGCACGCTGGCGCTCGGACTTGATCCGCAGATTGCGGAGAGCCTGACCTTCGAGGCACCGGATGACTCGGTGTTCGAGATGTCGCCGATCTCGCTCGACATCATGCGTCGACTCGCCGAGCGTCTCGTCGCCCAGCGCGGCATGGTGCTCGCGATTGATTACGGCTACGCGAAGTTCGCTTATGGCGATTCTCTTCAGGCCGTGCGGCGGCACAAATTCACCCCGGTGCTTGATAATCCGGGTGAGGCGGATATCACCGCCCATGTCGATTTTTCCTCGCTCGGCATTGCTGCCAAGCGCGGTGGTGCCGCCGTGCATCCGCTTCTGACGCAGGCGACGCTGCTGGAGCGTCTGGGCATTCGCCACAGAGCGGAGATTCTCAAGAAAAAGGCGGATGATCCGGCTTCGCTTGATGCTGCGGTCGAACGCCTTGCCGGTACGGGCAGCCAATCCATGGGCCTTCTCTTCAAGGCGCTGGCGGTAACGAGCCCAGACCTCGGTCCGCCCGCCGGGTTTGATCAGACCGATCCGCTGCTCGCACCCTGATATCTGGAAACTATCAATGGATAAGCCGGTTCTCTCGCCTGTTCTTTCGCCCGCGCTGACGGCAGCAGGCCTTCGTCACGCGTTTTTCACGCGTGAAGGCGGGGTTTCGACTGGCGTCTATGCGGGCCTCAATGGCGGGATCGGCTCGTCCGATCTGCCCGAGCATGTCGCGGAAAATCGCGCGCGCATGGCGGGCTATCTCGGTGTCCCGGCGGAAAATCTGCTCTCGCTATACCAAATTCATTCGCCGACTGCACTGACGGTCACGGAGACCTGGGATCGCGCGCATCGCCCGCAGGCGGATGCCATGGTGACTGTGAAGCCCGGCATCGCGCTCGGTGTCGGGGCGGCGGATTGCGGGCCGATCCTTTTTGCTGATGCGGAAGCGCGCGTCGTGGGCGCGGCGCATTCCGGCTGGAAGGGCGCGTTTGGCGGTGTTCTCGAATCAACGATTGCTGCGATGGAAGCGCAAGGCGCGGCGCGTCGCAGGATGATTGTCGCGCTGGGCCCGATGCTCAGTCAGGCGAATTACGAGGTTGGGCCGGAATTTCGCGCAAACTTTGTCGCGGCGGATGCCGCAAATGCGCGCTTTTTCCGGGAGGGAACGCGCGAAGGTTACCCGCATTTCGATCTGCCCGGCTATATCGTCAGCCGACTCGATCGCGCGGGGGTCGGTACCATCGAGAACCTCGCGCTCTGCACCTATGCTGATGAGAAGCGCTTCTATTCCTACCGCCGCAAGACGCATCGGAATGAGCCGGATTATGGCCGTCTGATCGCGGCAATCCGGCTCTAAAATACGATATCTGGCGTCTTCCACCCTAGATGTTGGCCGGAATCAACCGCCAGCATCTGCCCGGTGACGCTCTCGGCTTCCGCGAGAAACCGCACGGCGCGCGCGATTTCCTCCGGCTTGACGGGGCGCGCCAGAAGCGTGCCTTCCGCTTCTTTCAAAAAGCCTGCGGTTCCGTCGTGTTCGTTGGGCAAGGTCGGACCAGGGCCGACAGCGTTCACCCGGATGCGTGGCGCCATCGCCTGCGCCAGCATTTTCGTCGCGGTAAAGAGCGCGGATTTGGCGAGGCTGTAACTCAGGAATTGCGGGTTGGGACGCAAGACGCGCTGATCAATGATGTTGAGGATCGCGCCCGTCTCATCCTTCGGCAGGGCCTCCGCGAAGGCGCGGCTCAGCAGAACCGGCGCTTGCAGATTGGTCGCGAGATTGGCCGAGAAACGTGCAGCTTCCACTGTGTCATGGGCATCGTCGAGAAAGAGCGAGGCGTTATTGACGAGGATATCCGGCGCCCCGAAGGGCTGGCAGGCGGCCGCATAAAGCGCAGGGAGCGCTGTGAGGTCGGCAAGATCACCCTGAACAATCGCGGCGCGTTGCCCCAGTTCCAGGGCGAGGGTTTCGGCCTCGGCTTTCGAGCGGTTGCAATGGATCACCACGGCATAACCGGCGCCGGACAACTCCCGGCAGATCGCCGCGCCGATCCGTTTGGCGCCTCCGGTGACGAGGACGACGCGGCGGTTCATGGTGCGGGTTTCCGGTTTTTGCGCTCCAGGGAGCGGCGTTCGTAATCCTTGGCGACGCGCAGCCAGCGGAAGAATGCGAAATTCATCGCGGTGATGAAACCATAGAAGCCGCGCACGAAATGGCGGCGGAAGACATAGGCCTTGATGAATGCAGCCGGGAATTCGACGAACAGCCGCCAGGCGGGGATGGACTTTCCACGCGCGGCAAGGTCCGCGACCTGCTGATCCGCGTAGGCATTGAGTTTGGCGATTTGATCGCCAATCGAACGCACCGAGAAATGATGCACGATGCCCCTGAGCCGCGCGACCGTCGCGCCGGGCGTCAGATCAACCCGGTCATGCACCGGGGAGGGCGAGTAGCGCCCGCGATCCTTGCGGTAGAGACGCACGGGCGGCAGCGCATAAGCCAGAGGATGCGGCGCGTCCTCGCCCGGAAAAACCTCGGCGATGCGGATTTCATAGCCATCGGCTGCGGGGCCGCCCTTGGCGAAAAGCGCACGGATTTCTTCCACCAGCTCCGGCGGCATCCACTCATCGGCATCGAGATTGAGGAGCCAGAGGTGCTGACACTGTACCTCGGCAAAGCGCTTCTGTGGGCCGTAACCGGGCCAATCATGATGGATCACGCGCGCACCCATGCTGCGGGCGAGGGCGACGGTGTCATCAGTCGATCCGGAGTCGACCACCACGATATCGTCACTCAGCGCGCATGCCGCTTCCAGCGTCCGGGGCAGCCGATCTGCCTCGTTGCGCGCGATGATGAAGATCGAAAGCGGTGGGTTGGCCAAGGAAGTTCCCGTCATCAGGTGGTGCGATCCTCGCTTCGCACGCCGCGCCGGTGCTGACAAGCCGTGTGGTTTCAACACCCTAGCGCCATTAAGACTTGGTTATTCTTAACAGTACAATTGGGGCATTAATCAAATGTTTTCTGTGTGTGGAGGCTTTTGTTTAGCTTAACGAGCCTGCGTGTTAAGCCTTACGAACACTGAACGTTGAGAGGGCTTCAAGAAAAAGCTCGCTCGGGAGGCTGGTATGCGTCACGCTTTGAAATCTACACTGATCTGCATAGCGATGTTGCACGGTATTTCCTATGCAACGCGCAGTCAGGCCGCTGATTTGCCTGGAAGCCGCAACTATTCGACGCCGATTCTTGCTTCGAACTGGGCTGGCTTTTACGCAGGTTTGCACGCTGGCTATGGTTTCGGACGTGCCCGTTCGGCGGATATCGATGGCTTCGTGGGCGGCGCACACGCCGGGTTCAACCTGCAATCGAATCAGGTGGTGTTCGGCGGCGAACTTGATCTCAATTATTCGGGGGTCGATTACCGAGCCTTCACCGAGACGTTTCGCCAGAAGTGGGGTGGTTCTGCGCGTGGCCGTCTTGGCTATGCCTTTGACCGCTTCATGCCCTTCGTGACCGCCGGTTTCGCCATGACGTCGGGGACCATGAAATCGCTCGGTACCAAGCAAGACAATACGCATACCGGTTATGTTATTGGTATTGGTGGCGAAATGATGATCACCAATAACGTATCGGCAAATCTTCAACTTCTGCATTATCGCTATGGTGCGCAGACTTATAATGTTCTGCCCCTCGCGCGGAATGCGAATATCGTGACAAATGAGATACGTCTTGGAATGAGCTATAAATTCTAAGGTCGTTGTCGCCACAATTGAGGTCAATATTTCAGAGAACCAGCCACATCTGTGGCAAAAATATGGGCGCCGGTGCCTTTAAATGAACGAATCCGGACTGAAAAGAGGAAGTGCGTAAGAGGGAAATGTCAGTCTGACGGAACTTCCGGAGGGACAGGCTTTTCACTTTAGGGGTTCGCAAGACATGCGAGCCAGCCGGCGGGCGCCAGGAGCGGAGCACCGCCGGCAGAATTCACATCAGGAGTATGAACTATGAAGACGTTTTCGATCGCTGCCGGCCTTGGTGCCGTTCTGCTTGCCACCACTGCGATGGCGGCGGACCTTCCGCGCAAGACCGCGCCGGTCGCTCCGGTTTACCGGGCTGCACCGACCTTCACCTGGACCGGTTTCTACGCCGGTGTGAACGCGGGTTACGGCTTTGGCAGCTACACCGGCGCCACGTCCAACCTGCTGAAGAACCCGTCGGGTTTCGTTGGCGGCGGTCAGCTTGGCTATAACTACCAGATCAACCAGATGGTTCTCGGTCTCGAGACCGACCTTCAGGGCACGGACATCCACGCCAAGAATTCCGCTGCGGGCCTTGCCGGCTCGAAGTCGCGCATTCCGTACTTCGGCACGGTGCGTGCCCGCGCGGGTGTCGCGATTGATCGTTTCCTGCCGTATGTCACCGCTGGTTTCGCCTATGGCAGCTCGGACACGACCATTCCGGGTACCGGCAAGGGTAGCCAGACCCATTATGGTTGGGTTGTCGGCGGCGGCGTGGAATATGCGCTCACCAACAACATCACCACCCGCGTCGAAGGTCTCTACATGGACCTCGCGGATAAGCGCATTCTCGGTGGCGCTGGCAAGATCGGCTCGGAAACCGGCATCATCCGCGCCGGCCTGAACTACAAGTTCTGATTTCACGCCGGGCGCCTTCGGGCGCCCGCGTTCCTTGTTTCGATGGCGGTGCACCCGCTATCGGGGGGCGAAAAAGGGTCCGGGAATTCCGGGCCCTTTTTTGCGTCCGCTTCTGCGCTCGATCAGGCGTTTGGTGCGGTGGTGCCAAAGCCGGGGAATTTAGCGTTGAAGGCGGCCAGAAAGGCCATCAGTGCCGGATAGTTCGGGCCGGTCCTGCCGGGAAAGCGGAATTCGATCCATTCGAGCATGCAGGCTACCGTGATGGTGCCGATGTCTGGCGCGTCCGTAATCGCCGGCGGGTTGGCTTCAAGGGTCGCCAGACCGCGCTCGACCTTGCCCGCCTGATAAGTTATCCAGCCCGGCTCATGTTTTTCCGGCTGACGGAAACGGCCTTCATAGAGCTGAAGCAGAGCGGCATCGAGAATGCCGTCGGCGAGGGCCTGAAGCTTGAGCGCCGCAAGGCGACCTTTCCAGTCGGCTGGGAGAACCTTACCGCCACCGGCCTCGTGATCAAGAAATTCGACGATGACGCGCGAGTCGTAAAGCGTCGTCCCATCCTCCAGAATGAGGCAAGGGATTTTGCCGAGCGGATTGTCACGGCGCAGCGGATCCTCCGGATTGAGGGTGTCGGCGGTGACGAGGTCGAGCTTGTCCGTATGTCCGGTGAACTGGGCTGCGACCCGGACCTTGCGTGCGAAGGGAGAGGCGGGCGACCAACGAAGCTTGAGCATGGCGATTCCTGAATAGGTGCGATTGTCGCCAAGGATTGCGCGGGCTGCCCGGCAACGCAAGCCGGTTTCGCCACAAGGCGATTCAGGGGCCGGCGAGCCAGTCCACCCGCCAACGGGCGACCTTGCGTCGGGCAAGGAGGCCCGAGAGCTCAGGTAGGAGCGTGGTCAATTCCTCGGCCAGCTTCCACGGCGGGTTGGCAATGGCGATGCCGCAGGCCGCCAGCGGGCCCACTTCGGCAGAGTTATCGACATGAAGTTCGGCGATCATCAGTTTGGCAAAACCGCTTGTCTGCAGGGCCTCTTCAAAACGGCCAACCGCGCGCGCATTCTTGATCGGGTACCAGAGCATCGCGATACCAGTCGGCCATTTCCGCGCCATTTCACGGGTATAGTCGGCCATGCGGGCGAATTCGTCGTCCTTCTCGAAGGGCGGATCGATCAGCACTAGCCCGCGCCGTTCACGCGGCGGCACCTGCGCTTTCCACGCGGTATAGCCGTCGATTTCATTGATCACGAGGCGTTCGTCGCGCGGCAATGACCGTCTCAGGAGTTTGCAGGTCTCGGGGTGGAGCTCGTTGAACGAGGCGCGATCCTCTGCGCGCAGGGCGTGCTGGATCAGCGCGGGCGAGCCCGGATAAATCTCGCCGGAGGGTGCCAGAGCGGCGAGGGCTTCACGATAAGGCGCCAGAATCGCTTCCGCTGCCGCGCTGAGGCGCTTGCCTTGCAGCCGTCCGATCCCTTCGATCCATTCGCCGGTGCGGGACGCTTCGTCGCCCTTGAGGTCATACATCCCGGCACCGGCATGGGTATCGATGACGCGAAACGGCGTCTCCTTCAGGCGGAGATGGGCCAGCACGCGCATCAGCGCGACATGCTTCAGGATGTCGGCGAAATTTCCGGCGTGGAAGGAATGGCGATAATTCACGTTGCGCGGGCGCTTTATCGCGCTGCCGGAACAATCACGTCGCGCACGCGGCACGAATCGCGGCTGACTTCATCGCACGGGCGAAACGAGCGCAGATCGCGCGTCATGCAGATCCGGACTTCCTCGATCATGCCGCGCTTGCAGGTCACGGCCATCATATCGGGGCGAAGGCCCTGATTGGCGAGGGCGAAGGCGCGCTCGATTTCGACGATGCTCATGCGCTGATCGCTCTCGGGTGAAGCGAGTTGCTTCGGGATCGTCACACGGGCACGCGCCGTACCGGCCGCGTTGAAATAGCCCGCGGGGCTTTCTCCCGAGCAGGTGCCGTGCTTTTGCCATTCGTGGCGCGCCAGGCCCGCTTCGGGATAGACACGCATGCCGACATCCATCGCGTTCTGGCTCGGGTTACGTCCGCCGGGGGTGCAAAAAGAGGGGTAGCCGCGCTCATACTGCGGCCAGAGGCCATGCACGACAAAGCCGGGATTTTTTCCGGTTTCGCATTGCGTGGAGCTGCGGCGCTTGCCGGTCGTCTCGCAGAAGGTCGCGGACCACGACAGCGCGAGAACGTAGAAATCAAAGCGCCCCATCGGGGCGCCACGGTCCTCGCCCGATTGGCCATAACGCGATTGAGCCGAAGCCGGACTGGCGATGAGCCATGCCAGCAACAGAAGGAGCGCGCGGGACATCAGCGGTCGAGACGGTTGCAGCCGCCCATGGCGGTATGGTTGCGATCATAGCCCTCAAGGCAATACTGGATGCCATCCGGCAAGCCGGTGATTCCTGCGCCTTCGATGATCGCGTAGCGCAGCTTCAGTTTGCGCGCATTCGACATGGTGGCGACCGCCTGACAATAGCGGCGCGGAATGAGGTCGAGGCCATGCGGGCGGAAGGCCGCCTGTTTGACCTGCTCAATCGCAACGATCTCGGCATCCGAGTTCCAGAAGCGCTTCTCGACGGTGGAGAAGCGATCGCGGATTTTCTCCAGCACCGCGCTCGAATCGCAGGCGGCAAGATCGGCATCATACCCGTAGTAGGGCTGTGAGCCGTAAAAACGCTGCTCGGCGGGGATTTCCTCGCGCGCCAGAGAGGGAACGGCCAACGCAGCCAGCGAAACAGCCAGAGCGAGGCCGGTTTTCGTGAGCTGAGACAGAGATAGGGCGCGCATCGTTCTCTCCTGCGGATGGCATGGTTAAGAACGTTTCGCGCTGCTTGGCCCTGCGGTCAAGCAATCAGGCGCAAGAGAGTGGGAAAATCCGTCCGCTGTGGCGAATTCCCTGCACTTCGGGCGCTGCGCCTCGCCGGTCAGTTGCCCTTGGGGCTTTCCGGAATCCGCATGGTGCCTGTCGGCGGCGAGTGGCGTGGCGTCGGGCGGGGCGCGGAGGCTGGCGCATCGACCGTGCGCGATGGGGCGGCTTCGCCGCGCGGGCGTGGCAGATCGGGGATCGAGCCGGTAGTGATGTCAAACTGCTTGGGATCGAAGTCCGGCTCGACCTCGTTCTCCATGCGCCCATCGGCGTCGGCATCAGGGTTTCGTTGTTCGAAGCGCGGACGCGGCTGCAACATCCCGCTGTTGGCGGCGGGAAGGGGCGTCGTGGCGGGCAGCGGCGGGCGGTTATACGCTGCGCCATTGGCCATCTGCTGCTGATAGCCGGATGCAGGCTGCTGGTTATAGGCCAGCGGATTCTGTGGTCCGCCCCAGGGGTTGACGCCCGGCCCGAAGGTTCCCGGTGCGGGGCGCTGCGGCGCGGCGACATCCGGGTTGCAATACCGGCGCTGGCCGCGCGCATCGTGATGGGCAAGATCGAGATGGAAATGGTCGTAATGCAGTGCGTTTGAACCCGGCCCAAGCACGGTCTTGAAGCGTCGGCAGGCGCCGTGCAGCACATCTCGCAGGAAGCCCTGCTCCTGTTCCGTGCCTTTCCAGCCGCCCTTCACCGTGACGACATAACCATCGTTGAAAACAAAGCTCATCACATCGATCGCGTTGCCATAGGCGTGCTCGGAGAGCCGCGCGTTCGGATTATGATTACGGCGCCGGCAGGCATAGGCGCCGGCAGTGCGGATTTCTTTCACGCCCTGCCCGAACCACGACATCGCGGCGGGCTGCACGGCGGTCACGACCCAATCATCGGTCCAGGCGACCATCGGGCAGCCCATGGTCGCTTCAGGTTTGAGAACCGTGAGATTGACGAAGCCGGCCGCAAAACCCGGCGGTGGCGATCCCGTCGAGGCGAGCGCCAGCGCGACGGATTGCTGATCGTTCTGGAAGGCGGAGACTTTCAGCGGCAGATCGGTGCCGCAGGGGCCGGGGCCTTCGATGGGTTTCGTCGGGCGGATATAGGCGCTTTCCTTGACGATGCCCGAGCGCATGCAGGCGAGTTCCGCCTCGGCGCGCCAGGGTTCGCGCGGCTCCGTGCGGATGAAGCCGCAGCCCGAGAGGAGAACGCCAACGCTCGTCAGGGCGAGCAAGGCACGCGACAGGCGGGCTCTCGCCGCAAAGGGATGATCAAAACGCAACATTCGCTAAAAATGACGCGAAGGCGGTAACCTTCCGTTAAGTGAAAGGGTTAGGAAGAGGTTAATGTGCTTCCAACAGCTCTCTTCATTCCCCCGGAGTTCTCTCATGGAAGGCAAGGCGCGCTTCATTTTCCCGGCGCTGCTCTCCGGCGTCATGGCTTTTCTCATGACTGCCGTCGTCACCTATCTCAACATCGGTTTTCCGGCCGATTTCCTTGCCAAGTGGATGAAAGCGTTCGTCATCGCCTGGCCGCTGGCCTATTGCGCGGCGCTGATCGCTTCGCCGTTGGCTCGACGTGGCACCGCCTGGATTATCGCCAAGATGGATGGACCCAAAATATGATGCGTGCGCTTGATCTTGCCGAAGCGGTTGAGGCCGGTGATCTCACCCCGTCTGCGCTGGTGGAACTCTGTGCCGAGGCGATTGCCTCACAGCCCTTTGATATCCATGCCTTCGCGCACCTCGATCTTGATGGCGCGCGGACCCGTGCGGCGCATCTTCAACCCAAGGGCGGGCTTTACGGCCTGCCGGTGGGCGTGAAGGACATCATCGACACCGCGCGGATGCCAACCCAGTTCGGTTCTCCTCTCTACAAGGGTTACAAGCCCAAGGCAGACGCACCGATCGTCGTGATGACCGAGGACGCCGATGGCATCCTCCTCGGCAAGACGGTGACGACCGAATTTGCCTTTCTCAATCCCCCGCCGACACTCAACCCGCATGATCCCGCGCATACGCCGGGCGGGTCTTCGTCCGGTTCGGCGGCTGGCGTCGCGGCAGGGTTGATGCCGCTCGCCTATGGTACCCAGACCGGTGGTTCGGTGATCCGCCCGGCGAGTTTCTGCGGTGTCGCGGCGATCAAGCCGTCCTATCGCCTCTTGCCGATGACTGGCGTCAAACCTTTCGCGCCGCTCCTTGATACGCTCGGCGTGTTCGGCGCGCGAGTGATCGATGTCGCTTTCGGGCTGGCGGCGGTCTCAGGTCGCGCGTTGCGGGTCGACGGACAGGATTTCGGAGCGCCGACCTTCGGCGTCTCGCGTTTCGCCTTTGCCGGCGCAGCCGAGTCGGAAGCAGAGGCCGCGCTGACGGCGGCGATCCGCGCGCTCGAAAAGGCCGGTGCAAAGGTGGTCGAGGTTGATCTGCCGGCGGTTTTTGCCGAGGCGCATGCTGCACATCGCATCATCAACAATTATGAAGGCGCCGTTTCGCTGAGCTACGAACATCGCCACGGGCGCGACAAGCTGTCGCCGATCCTGCGCGACCTTCTTGATGAGGGCGCGGCGATTCCGATCGAGGACTACGACGAGGCGCGCGGGGTGGCGCATCGCGCCCGCAAGGCGTGTTTTGGCGTTTTCGAGCCCATTGATGCCCTACTGACTTTCTCCGCGCCGGGGGGGGCGCCGGGGGTCGAAAGCACCGGCAATCCGCAGTTCAACAAGCTGGTGACGCTGCTCGGGCTGCCGGCGGTCAATGTGCCGGGCTATCGCAGCGCCGAAGGCCTGCCGGTAGGTGTGCAGGTGATTGCCGCCTTCGGCGAGGATCACCGCGCGCTGGCGGCTGGGGCGTACCTCGAGGCGGCGCTGGCGAAAAGCTGAGGTTTCCAAGGCCTGATCAAACTGCCTTAAAGTGAGACGATTGCGGAAAATACCCATTAACCTTTCCGCAACATCCCCACGAATGGCCGTTGCCAAAATCTTAAGGAAGCATAAACTTCTCTTGTCTCGGACCAAGGGAGGTCGACCATGAGCGTAGCCCTTCGACTGGACTATCTGGCGTTTGCAGCGTCCTTCGGCCTGTTGGCCGCGATTGCGTTCGGGCTGTTGTAGAACGGTATCCGATCTGATTGAAAAGGTCGGTCGTTCAATCTGCCTGTTTTATCGCATTTTTTCATGCAAATCCAAGCGAAGGCTTTGCAATCGCCTTGAGGCATCCACTTTGTATTGAAAATGCTTTTGGCCCCGTTTCCGCCCGCATCAGCTTTGCGGGCAGGGTGTACCAAGCGGTTTCCACGACGTGACGTTCTGGTCCATGGAACAGCGGAAGAGCTGACTTCCCGTCAGGCAGATTTGCGCGCCAAGCGGATGGCTCTGGCCTGCAGCGCGACACGTGCATTCCGGGTGATTTTGCGCGTGCTCGGCTTCTGCCGGCGTTGCAAATGCGAGCGGCAAGTGCCGATGATCGGCCGCACGAACCGTCAGGGACAAAAGGCCGCTGATCAAGATCCCGAGTGTTAAAGATCCGGCACACGAAGTGGCAAAACGTCCTGAACACGGCATTGGGATTCTCCCTCATGCATTGAATGACAGGCGCAACTGCCCCGAAGCATGCGCGTGGGAAATTCTGGCGTCAAATCACGGTTTTGAGGGGGAGAGCGGCGTCGGCGGGGAAGGGTGGTAAAGCAGTCTTAAGAAAAACAATCTAGAGTTGTATTTTATGTGAATTCAACTTCAGGATTGTCATGCTCTCGCGTCTCCCATGGACAACCTTGCGCATGAGCGCGCTCCTTGGTCTTCTCGCCGGCATTGGCGGATTCATCGTGCTGCGGACAATGAATCCCGAAGAGAAGACGGCCCGCCCGATCCTGCCCGGCGTTCTCTCGCCCCGGATGGCCACCCCCGCTGTTGTCGCGCCGACGGGACCGCACCCCTTCTGTCCGGCGCAACCCCGGACATCATGGCTTTCCGTCGTTGAGGTCGAGCTTATTCTCAAACAGCGCGGGTTTGATCTCGTCCAGATCCGGATGGTCGACGACAAATGTTATGCGGTTTCCACGCGCGACCGTGCGGGTCAGATAAGGGATTTCTTCTTGCATCCGGTGACGGCTGAGTTCATCCGGCAACCCTCGCCCTGATGTATTGACCGGACGGCACAGCCCTTAGGCCGCGCGTTCGTCAGGCTGCGAGACGGGTTTCCATCGCAATGGGACGGAAGGCATCCACCAGCGACATGTCGAGCTTGCCTTCCATTTTGCTTAGGTGAGCGTAGGCGACCTCATTCGGCATCGGCAGCTTATAGGCGCGCTGTTCGATCAGCGCGGCAAAGATATCCGAAATGGTCACGACCCGGACGAGATCCTTGATGTCGTTGCCAGCTAATCCGTCGGGATAGCCGGAGCCATCGAGCATTTCGTGATGATGGGTGACTACATCGATCATCTCGGGCGTGAAACCGCCCTGCCGCAAAAGGATATCCCGCCCGAGCGTCGTGTGCTGGCGGACGATCGCGACCTCGTCTTTCGTGAGCGCGCCCGGTTTTTCGAGCAGGCTCAGCGGAATGGCGGCCTTTCCGATATCATGCACCAGCCCGCTGACCGCGAGGCGCCGCAGATCATCGCGGCGCATCCCGAGGTGTTGCCCGAATCCCACCGCGACACCGGTGACCAGCAGCGAATGGCGAAAGGTCTGGCTGTGGTGCGCTTTCACCGCCTCGACCCAGCGGCCGAGACCGGTATCAGCGAGGGTATCGATCACGGTGTCACCGCGATCATAGAGTTCATACTGGGTGAGCTTGGTCCCGGAAACCGCGAACTGGAACAGATTTTCAAGGACATCCGTACCGGCGACAAGTCCGGCGGCTTCGGCGCCGAATTGCGAGGACCAGATGTCCTTGCGTGCCCGGACCAGCATGTCGTCAATCACGGTGAAGACCGTGCTCTCCTGCAAGGGGCGCGGGATGATGGTTTCAGCGCCCAGAGCATGCGCCCGCACCATGTACTGGCGGGCCAGCTGATCCACGAGAAAGGTAATGCCGGGATTGATCTTGGGCACGGCCCGGCAACCGTGAATGATGCGCTGGACATCGGTCTCGGCTTCAAGGGGAGCATCGATCACCAGCCCGAGGGACTTGTTCCAGTGGAACTGCGGGAGTTCCGCCAGCGAGCATTCCACGAAGACATAGCGCTGCGCCAGCATCGCACGGATATCCTGACGGGGTGCATCATGCCCGTGGACGAGAAGAAGCCTGATGGTATCTGTTTTCACTGCTGCGTGTCCTGCTCGCCTTTTACGAGCAAAGCACAAAAGCCCAAACAAAAAATGAAACTCTGAGTTGCATATTAAGCTCACCGCTCAACCTTAATGCCAGCCTTCAATTGCCGATTTTAAGGGTTTGTTTACACCTAGGGCATCGAGCAGAGCGGGAGGTCTTCATGCAGAACCAGCCAAGAGCAGAGCGGCGCGGCCCCTTTCGTCGGCGCGCATTGATGTCCGCCACAGTTCGCGCCAAGACCCACTCGGGAACGCATTCTTGCGTGGTTCGCAATCTGTCGACCAACGGCGCGATGCTGGCCTGCACCGATTCGATGTGGCTGCCGGAACATTTCGAGCTTGAAATTCCGAAGCAGGATATCCGGATCAACGCGCGCGCTGTCTGGCGCTCCAATGAGGCGATGGGTATCGAATTTGTCGGCAGGATCGACAAGGATGCCCGTTCGGCGCGCACGGAAGAAAAGGTGATCGTGCTCCAGGTCGAGCGCGAAGCGCTGCAAAAGCGGCTGCGCGAATTGACCGATCCCTACTGAGGCTATCTCCGGCGCGGCTTGCCGCCACCCTTGGGTCGCGGCGAACCGGACAGCGGGACTTCGCGATCCGTGCCCGGCCCCATTTCGTCGAGCCCCGGCTTTTTCGCGCGGCTCGGCGGCAGATTACCCGCAGCGCCGTATTGTGACGGCGCGGCCTTGCCTGCCTTGGCGTTGACGCCACTCTGGCGCCCCGAAGGTTCGTCGAAAACCGCCAGTTCCGTCGCCTTGAGGCGCTTGATCTCGTCGCGCAGGCGGCCCGCGGTCTCGAATTCAAGATCCGCAGCTGCGGCGCGCATCCGCTTTTCAAGATCCGCGATCACGGCCTCGAAGTTATGGCCGATGGAGATCGCCTGATCCGCCACGCCCTTGTCGACCGTCACGCGATCGCGCTCGTAGGGCGAGTTCATGATGTCTTCGATGTTGCGCTTCACGCTCGTCGGCGTGATGCCGTTTTCGACGTTGTAGCGCGTCTGCTTTTCGCGGCGGCGGTTGGTTTCCGCCATCGCGCGTTCCATCGAACCGGTGATGTGATCGGCGTAGAGGATCACGCGGCCATCGACGTTGCGCGCCGCGCGACCGATGGTCTGCACGAGGCTGGTTTCCGAGCGCAAGAACCCTTCCTTGTCGGCATCGAGGATCGCAACCAGCCCGCATTCCGGGATATCAAGACCCTCGCGCAACAGGTTGATGCCGACGAGGACGTCGAAGGTGCCGAGGCGCAAATCACGGATGATCTCGATGCGTTCGAGCGTATCGACATCCGAATGCATGTAGCGCACGCGGACCGCATTCTCGTGGAGGTATTCGGTGAGATCCTCGGCCATGCGTTTCGTCAGCACCGTGACGAGTGTGCGATAGCCGGCTTTTGAGACTTCGCGCACTTCGCCAAGGAGATCATCGACCTGTGACCGCGCCGGGCGGATGATGACCTCGGGGTCGATCAGCCCGGTCGGGCGGATGATCTGCTCGACGAAGACGCCGCCGGTGCGTTCCATCTCCCAGTTGCCGGGCGTTGCCGAGACATGCACGGTTTGCGGGCGCATCGCCTCCCACTCCTCGAAGCGCAAGGGGCGATTGTCGAGGCAGGAGGGCAGGCGGAAGCCATATTCGGCGAGCGTCGCCTTCCTTCGGAAGTCGCCCTTGTACATCGCGCCGATCTGCGGAACCGTGACGTGGCTTTCGTCGGTGAAGACCAGCGCATTATCCGGCAGGTATTCGAACAGGGTCGGCGGCGGCTCGCCTGGTTTGCGCCCGGTGAGGTAGCGCGAATAATTCTCGATACCCTGACAGACGCCGGTGGATTGCAGCATTTCCAGATCAAATTGCGTGCGCTGTTCGAGCCGCTGCGCCTCGATGAAGCGGTTCTGCTGGTTGAGTTCCTTCAACCGGCCCTTCAGCTCCTCCTTGATGCCTTTCACGGCCTGATCCAGCGTCGGACGCGGTGTGACATAATGGCTGTTGGCATAGACCTTTACGAATTTGAGGTCAGCGGTCTTGTGGCCGGTCAGCGGATCGAATTCCGCGATGCTCTCGACCTCATCACCGAAGAGGCCGATCCGCCAGGCGCGATCCTCCAAGTGGGCCGGGAAGAGTTCGATGACATCGCCGCGCACGCGAAAGGTGCCGCGTCCGAAATCCATGTTGGTGCGGCGATATTGCAGCGCCACCAGATCGGCGATCAGTTGCCGCTGCTCGATGCGCTCGCCGACCTCCACCGCAAAGCTCATCGCGGTGTAGGTTTCCACCGAGCCGATACCGTAAATGCAGGAAACCGAGGCGACGATGATCACATCATCGCGTTCGAGAAGCGAGCGGGTGGCGGCATGCCGCATCCGGTCGATTTCCTCGTTGATGGTCGATTCCTTGGCGATATAGGTATCGGTGCGCGGCACATAGGCTTCGGGCTGAAAGTAGTCGTAATACGAGACAAAATACTCGACCGCATTGTCCGGGAAGAAGCTTTTGAACTCGGAATAAAGCTGCGCCGCCAGCGTCTTGTTCGGCGCGAGGATCAGCGCCGGGCGCTGCGTCTTGTTGATCACCTGTGCCATGGTGAAGGTCTTGCCCGAGCCGGTGACGCCGAGCAGCACCTGATCGCGCTCGTTGGCATTGACCTGCTCGACAAGCTGCCGGATCGCCTCGGGCTGGTCACCCTTGGGCTCGAACGGCGCCTGCATGCGGAAGCGGATGCCGCCTTCCGATTTCGTCGGACGCTCCGGGCGATGCGGCACCCAGAGCTTTTCATCCCTAAACAGCGGATTGCCGGTTTCGAGCAGCGCCTTGAGCGCCTGTGCGGTTGCCTCAACGCCGATGGACGAGGTTTCGGTATCGGCTTCCGACAAGCCATCGAGGCCGCCGCCCATTTTCATCTCGTCGGAGAAGGCCGGTGCGCCATTGGCGCGCACGACATTGCCCTGCATTACGCGGCGCGGCTTGGCGCTGGTGATCTCGGCGTAAGTCGTGGGTTCGCTGGCGGTCGAACGGCGGCGCGAAACAGGTGCTTCTTCTTGTGGCAGGCCGAGCGCCTTGGCGAGGGCAGGATCAACACCCTTCACCGAGCCGATGTCATAGCCGGTTTGCGGTGCCTCGCCGAAACCCGCTTTCTTCGCGGCATGGCCGGAGGCCTGCGGCAGTGCCGGGTTCAGCAGTTGCGCAAGATGCGCATCCAGCGGCTGCACCGCCGGTCGGGACGCCTTGCCGCGCGAAGGAGGAGGGGATTTGGCCATGGCAGGAACATGGCGTTTCCCTGTTCTCCTGACAAGGTGTCCGGCGTGGCCCGCGCGGCCTTTGGCTCCCGCAGAACGCCGGTCGCTGCAGCTTCCTGACAGAGGTTGTCAGGATCGCCTCACCCTGCAATGCGCTGCGAGGTCTCGGCGATGATGCGCGGCAGGGTCTCCACCAGCGTGCTGGTGGTCTGCTCCATCTGCCCGGCAACGCCCTGAACGCCTTCGGCGGAGACGAGGGCGTCGGCGCCAAGCTGCGCGATGGTGTTGACCTGCTCGCTCACCGCGAGCACCGCATCCGCCAGCGACTGGATCGACTGACCGAAGCCTTCGCTGGTCATGTGCTGCTCATGAACGGCGGCCGCAATCGCCGAATTGAGACCCTGAATGGTGCCGACATCCCCGGAAAGCGCGGCGGCTTGTTCGGCGGCCTGCCGGGCAATGCCCTTCAGTTCCGAGACCTTGCTTTCGATGGTGCGGGTCGCGTCCATGGTCCGCGAGGCGAGATCCTTCACCTCGCCCGCGACGACCGCGAAACCGCGCCCGGCTTCGCCCGCGCGCGCGGCTTCGATGGTGGCATTGAGCGCGAGCAGGTTGGTCTGGCTGGCGATGGCGTTGATCAGGCCGACGATCGAGCCGATGGCGTTGGCCACTTCCTCGAACTTGCCCGCTGAAATGCGGGAGTGATCGGCGCGGCCCAGCACTTCCTGCGTCAGCATCGCGGTGCGACTCGATTGCTCGGCGATTTCCGAGATCGAACGCGAGAGTTCATCCGAGAGGCGCGTGACTTCCTCCACCGTGCCGCGCGAACTTTCCGAGGCGACATGGGCTTCATCCTGCGCCGTTCGGACGGCATTGACCGTGGCGAGCATGGCGGTCGATTTTTCGTTGAGCGTCGCCGCCGCCATCTGGAGCGTGCTGGTGGCCGAGCTGGCGGCGGCGTTGAACTCATGCTCCATCTGCTGGAGTACCTTGCGGCGGGTCTGGCCCATTTCGGCATGAACCGCCTCGCGCTCGGTGATCATCCGCTGGCGTTCGGTCGCCGCTTCGATGAAGCGTCCCACGGCATTGGAGATGCGACCGATTTCACTGCGTTCCGACATCTGTGGCGGGGCTTCAACCGCGTCACCCCGCAGGGAGCGCTCCAGCGCATCCGAGGCGCGGCGGATCGGGCGGGAGAGACCGGCGCCGACCCAGATCGTGATTCCGAGGCCGATCAGCAAGGCGAGGGTTTCGAACAGGGCCATGCCGACGAGGTCGCTCCAGGCGCGTTCGCCCCGCCTTCCGGAGAGGTCGTGCAGCTGAACGGAAATATCCCCTTCGAGTTTCTTGAGGGCATCGATGCGCTTGGTGGTCAGCGCCCACCATTCATCTCCCTTGACCGGGATCGGCTTGCCTTCGCGTGCCGCGTCAATCAACGCGCGCTCGGCTTCAGCATGGGCGGCGATGGCGTCGGCCTGAAGTCGCTGGTCGATCATCGCCTTGCCGATCTCGCCGAGGGCATAGCGTGTCTGTTCCAGGAACTGCTGCTGGATACCAGTGTGAACGATGAAATTCTCCAGCAAGCCCGGGTCAATCTGCTCCGACAGGATCAGGGCATTGCCCGTGGCGCGCTGAAGGCCGGCGCGCTCCTTCGCAAAGAGCAACGAGCGCAGGCCAAGACGCAGATCGGCGATGGTTTCTTCGACCCCGCCGCCGCCTTGCATCGTTGTGCCGAGAATAAGGTCGTTGATGATGCCGCTGTAGAAGGCGAGCAGTTCCGGCACCTCGATATTGCTGGTGATGATTTTCTCGCGGGTCGATTTGATATCATCCGCCAGCTTCTGCAGCGCCTCCGAGAATTTGGCGCTTCGACCCGAAAGGAGGCCCTCCGCACGGCCTTCCTCGAAGGCTGTGGTGAAATCAACCAGCGCCTTGTCGACCTTTTCCTGTGCGGCCAGCATGCGATTGCGGTGGACCGAGCGCTCTTCTGTCGCGACAAGCAGACCTGCCGAAGAGCCGCGCTCCAGCTGAAGGGTATGGACAAGATCGCCGGCGAATTCGCCCAGCCGAACCGAACGCTCCAGCGCTTTCGCTTCCCGCATCTTCCCGGTCGCAATGGGCGCAAGCTGCCAGACATTGAAGGCAATGCTCAGAATAGGCGCCACAATCAAGAGAGCCAGAACCTGACGAATGGAAAGCTTTTGCATCTTGAATTGCCCAAAGTCGTGAATTGAATGAGGTATCTCTGCCTAAATGTCATGAATGCTTGGTTAAGGCTGGAGCGAACTGATTTGGTTTCCATCAATCAAATCATGGGGATGCACACGAAGGCTGCGTTTGTGCTATAAATTGTAGCAGATTGCCCAAGCCTTGATTCCAGCCTTCCTTTCCTGACGCTTCACGATGTGACGCGCATGACAAAATGGTCATGGTTTGGTCATCCTTCGTCATGAAAAATGTTTCCATGATGCAGGTTATTGGAACGGCTGGCCTTTCGCCGCGCCGCGCATCGGAAGGATGAGGAGATGGCGAGTTCTGACGACACCATCCGGATCGCGATGCAGCGCTTTGGCCATGGCGCGAAGCCGGAAAGTCGTGCGCACCTCGGCAAGGATTTGCGCGGTGTGCTTCTTGCCGATGTTGATCCGGCCAAGGTGAGAATCACCCAATCCGATCTTCCGAGCACTGCGCGCGGCATTCAGCTAGTCGCGGAGGTCGAGGAGCGTCGCCGCGAGGCGCGGGCGGCGGCAAGGACGAATGCGAATACGCCTCCATCTTCGCCGAACAGCCCGATGGCTGCTCCTCCGGCGACGATGGTGGAAAATTCCGCATCACCAGTTCCGCCAAGAACGCCGGTGCTGCCCCCCGATCCCGGCGATGTTCGCTTGCGGGATGTCATGCTCGCGGAGGCCAAGGCCCGGATCGAGCTGGGGATCGCGGCGGAGACCGGGTTTGGCGAGCGCTGGGTCGATTTCTGGTCGAACCATTTCTGCGTTGCACTGCGGCGCGGGCAAATCCTGCAAGGCGTCATTGGTGCTTACGAGCGCGAGGCGATCCGCGCGCATGCCTTTGGCAAGTTCTCCGACATGCTGCTTGCTGTCGAGATGCACCCGGCGATGCTGCATTACCTCGATCAACGCCAGTCGATCGGCCCGGCCTCGCCCGCCGGGGTGCGCCAGAAAAAGGGGCTCAACGAGAACCTCGCGCGCGAAATCATGGAGTTGCACACCCTTGGTGTCGGCGGCGGCTATACACAGGCCGATGTCACGAATTTCGCCAAGGTTCTGACGGGCTGGTCGATCAGCAACAATGAGGAAAACCTCGACGGCTACGGTGGGTTCTTCTTCGCACCGAACCGGCATGAGCCGGGCCCCCAGATAATCCTCGGCAAGACCTATACGCAGGAAGGCAAGGATCAGGGGCTCGCGGTGCTGCGGGATCTCGCCGGTCATCCCTCGACCGCGAAATTCGTAGCGCGCAAACTCGCCCGGCATTTTGTGGCGGATAACCCGCCGCCTGCGCTTGTTGAAAAACTCCAGCAGGATTTTCGCAAAACAGGCGGTGATCTCGCCTCGCTGGCGCGGACACTGGTCACGGCAGGCGAAGCGTGGACCGTGCCACAGACCAAATTGCGCACGCCCTATGAATTCGTGATGGCGGCGCTGCGGGCGACCGGCGAGAAGCCGGAAAAGGTCCCGCAGATCCTCAATGCCCTCAACCTGATGGGCCAACAGCTGTGGAATCCGCCCGGTCCCAACGGTCACCCGGATCATGAAGCCGAGTTGATCGCGCCCAAGGCGATCAAGACGCGGCTCGAATTCTCGCTTCAGGCCGCGCGGCTGATCGGCTCACGGATCGACCCGCGCGAGCTGGCGGATCAGCTTTATGGCGCCGCGTTAGGCCCTGAGACGAAGCAGGCGATTGCCCGCGCCGAGACCCGCCCGCAGGGGATGGCGATCCTCCTGATGTCACCCGAATTTCAGCGGAGGTAATGATGAAGCCTGTTTCGACCTCCCCCTATTGCGAATCCCTGCCGTTGAGTCGTCGCGGCCTCCTCGGTGCGGGCGTCTCGTTCTTCGCCTGGACGCATATGCCGCGGATGGCTTCCGCCGCCGGCACGCGCGACCCGCGTTTCCTGACCGTGATCCTGCGCGGGGCGATGGACGGGCTTTCCGCCGTCGCGCCGGTCTCGGACCCGGATTACGCAGCGCTTCGTGCGGGCATCGCGCTCGGTAAGGATGGTGACAACGCCGGCATCGGGCTCGACGGGTTCTTCGTGCTCCACCCCGCGATGAAGACCTTCGCGCGACTCTATCAGGCGAAGCAGGCGCTGGTGGTGCATGCCGCCGCCACGCCCTATCGCGAGCGGTCGCATTTCGACGGTCAGGATGTGCTGGAAACCGGCCTGCCGGGCGTCGGCCGCGTCGATTCCGGCTGGCTCAACCGCGCGCTGCTCGCGCTGCCCAAGGGGGATCGCATTCTCACCAAGGGCGGGCTTGGCGTCGGCACCGTCACGCCGCTGGTTCTGCGCGGCGACGCCCCTGTGATGGGCTGGGCACCGCAAAAGCTGGCGGATGCTAATGACGATCTCTCGCGCCGGGTCATGGATCTTTACACCCATACCGATCCGGCACTTGCGAAGGCGCTCAAGGCCGGGTTGATGGCCGATGATCTTGCTAAAGGCGGGCAGGCCCTCGCCGATCCGAACATGATGGCGCGCGCGGCTTCCGGTGCAGCGCGGCTGATGATGAAGGACGAGGGTCCGCGCATCGCGGTGCTGTCCTATGACGGCTGGGATACCCATGCCAATCAGGGCGGCGTGAAGGGGCGTTTGGCCGATCTTCTCGGCGGTCTCGATGGCGCTTTCGCCGCCTTCGAGAAGGAATTCGCCGAAACCTGGAAGGATACAGCCATTCTCGTCGTTACCGAGTTTGGCCGCACGGCGAAAATCAACGGCACCGAGGGTTCAGATCACGGCACTGCGACGGTCGCGATGTTGCTTGGTGGTGCGGTCAAGGGCGGGCGGGTGCTCGCCGATTGGCCGGGCCTTAAGGCCACCCAACTCCATGAGGGGCGCGATCTCAAGCCGACCACGGACTTGCGTAGTGTCTTCAAGGGTGTGCTCGCAGGGCAGCTCGGGCTCTCACCACAAGTGCTCGCCGAGAAGGTGTTTCCGGGTTCAGGCGCGATCAAGCCACTCGATGGCTTGATCACCTGATCTTGCGGCGAATCACGCAACCGGGCAGGACATGGGGAACACAACGCCAGCATCGGGTGCCTCTTGTCCGCGACCATTGAACTGATTGGCGGTGCCGCCGCGACCATCACCACGCTGTGCTGGGTGCCGCAGGCCATCAAAGTGATCCGCACGCGCGACACGCGCTCGCTTTCGCTGATCATGTACATCATGTTCACGACCGGCGTCGGGCTCTGGCTGGTTTACGGCCTCGCCATTGGCTCATGGCCGCTGATCGGCGCGAATGCGATCACCTTTCTGCTGGTGCTCGTCATTCTCGGCATGAAGCTGAAATACGGGTGATTCCTATCCTGAAGGGGCGGCCCCCTTCAGAGTGCCTCCGCTTCGCTCCGGGATTTATTCCGCGGTAATCCCCGCCGCCTTGATGATCTCAGCCCAGGTGTCGATTTCCTGCTTGAGGTAGGCACCGAAGTCCGCCGGCTGGCGCACCGTGAGGGCAAAGCCAAACCCTGTGATCCTCTCCGCGACAGCGGGCGATCTCAGCGCGGTGACGATCTCGTTCGAGATACGCTCGACGATGGCGGTCGGCGTTTTGACCGGTGCGAAAAATGCAGCCCAGCTTTCGGCGTCGGCATTCGAGATGCCCTGTTCGCGGAAGGTCGGAACGTCTTTGACTTGTGGCGCGCGCGCCGCACTGGCGATGCCGAGGCCGCGCATCTGGCCGCCCGTGATCTGCGCGAGCACGCTCGGCAGCGTCGAGAGCGAGACGTCAATGGCGCCACCGATGATATCCTGCACCAGCGGCGCGGCACCTTTATAAGGGATATGCACCATCTCGATTCCGGTGCGCTTCATCAGCAGTTCCATCGAGAGATGCGAGCCGGAGCCGATGCCGGTCGAGCCGTAATTCAATTTGCCGGGCTGGGATTTGGCGAGCGCGATCAGCTCGGGGAGCGATTTTACCGGCAAGCCGTTCTTCACAACGAGGGCATGTGGAAAGGCGCCGACGCCGGCGAGCGGCGCGAAATCCCTGACCGCGTCATAACCCGGCGCTTTGAGCAGGAACATGTTGTTCCCATGCGTCTGGTTGTTCCCGAAGATAATCGTATGGCCGTCCGGCTCAGCCATCGCGACGGCGCGCGTGCCGATCGAGCCGGAGGCGCCTGGCTTATTCTCAATGATGACGCGCTGCTTCAACGGCTCTTCAATGGCTTGCCCAACGATGCGGGCGATAACATCGGTCGGGCCGGCAGCAGGGTAGGGCACGACAAGGGTAATCGGCTTCGAGGGGAAGGTGCCCTGCGCCCGCAGGATCGACGGCGCGGCGATCAAACCACCTGCAAGGCCGAGGAGATGGCGACGATTGAGGGGCAGAGACGTTGACGACATCGTGGTTCTCCTAAGGGCGTTCGAGCATGAATTCCGGCAAAGACCCGTTCGGGGCCACCCTTTTGCCCGGATTTCTTGCCAAAGGCCGGTTCAGGCTTGAAGCCTTTTGTGCTTGAAGCTTTGGGGCAAGAGACATAAAGCGTAGCGTCCCCTTTGGCCAGAGGTCGAGGGGATGGGCGCGCCTCATGATCCGGCCGCCCCGTTGAAACCGGAATGGAGAGATTTCATCATGGCCTTCCTCGCTGACGCTTTGTCCCGCATCAAGCCCTCCGCGACCATCGCGGTGACGCAGATGGCGCGCGACCTCAAAGCGAAAGGCAAGGACGTGATCTCGCTCTCCGTTGGCGAGCCGGATTTCGATACCCCGCAGAATATCAAGGATGCCGCCATCGCGGCGATCCAGCGTGGCGAGACCAAGTACACGCCTGTCGCCGGCATCCAGCCGTTGCGCGAGGCGATCTGTGCCAAGTTCAAGCGCGAGAATGGCCTCGATTACAAGCCGAGCCAGGTGATTGTCGGCACGGGCGGCAAGCAGGTGCTGTTCAACGCTTTCATGGCGACGATCAATCCCGGTGATGAGGTGGTGATTCCCGCCCCGTACTGGGTTTCCTATCCGGAAATGATCGCGCTCTTCGGTGGCGTGCCCGTCTATGTCACGACGAAGATGGAGAACAACTTCAAGCTCACCGCTGCCGAGCTGGAAGCCGCGATCACGCCGAAGACCAAGTGGTTCATGTTCAATTCGCCATCGAACCCCTCGGGGGCGGCCTATTCGCGCTCGGAACTCAAGGCGCTGACGGATGTGCTGATGCGCCATCCGCATGTCTGGGTTCTGACCGACGACATGTATGAGCATCTCGTGTTCGGCGATTTCGTCTATACGACGCCGGCGCAGGTCGAGCCGGGCCTCTATGACCGTACGCTCACCATGAACGGCGTCTCGAAAGCCTATGCGATGACCGGCTGGCGTATCGGCTATGCTGCCGGCCCGGAAAAGCTCATCAAGGCGATGGACCTCATTCAGGGCCAGCAGACCTCAGGTGCCAGCTCCATCGCCCAGTGGGCGGCGGTTGAAGCGCTGAACGGCCCGCAGGATTTCATCCCGATGAGCCGCAAGGTGTTCGAGGAGCGGCGTGATCTCGTTGTTTCGATGCTCAATCAGGCGACCGGCCTCAAGTGTCCGAAGCCGGAAGGCGCCTTCTATGTTTATCCGTCCTGCGCGGCGCTGATCGGCAAGAAAGCCCCGTCGGGCAAGGTGATCGAAACGGACGAGGATTTCGTGATGGAATTGCTGGCGACCGAAGGTGTCGCCACGGTTCACGGCTCGTCCTTCGGTCTCGGCCCGAACTTCCGCGTCTCTTATGCGACCTCGAACGCCAACCTCGAGGAAGCGTGCCGCCGCATCCAGCGCTTCTGCGCTGCGCTGGTCTGACGTCACGCATTGACCACATTCAGACGGGATTTTCTCGGAATGACCGGATTATCCCGCCTGTTTATGGCATTTACGCTGCTGACGCTGGTCGACGTTATGGCGTTGCACGCGCAGGATAACCCGATGGCGCCGCCGGTCGCGCCGATCGTCGAGCCTGAACCGGACGAAGACAAAGCGCCGGAGCCGCAATTCCCGACAGTCACAGCACCCTTGCCACCGGTTCGTCCGGGGCGTCGCGCAGTGGCGCCTGCACCGGTCGAGACCAAGGTACCGGCGCAGGCCGAAGCACCTGCCGAGGCCGCACCGCCGAAGGAGGAGCCCGCTCCGACTTCGGGTTTCAGCTTTCGCCTGCCCAGCTTTGCTGTTGAACCCGCGCCCGCACCGCAACCGACGCCTTCCGCCGCACCTGTCCCGGCGTACCCCAGTGTCTCGGCGCCGTTTCCGCCGGTCAGGCCGGGGCGTAATGCGCAATCCGCACCCAGAGGGGAAGCCGCTGGCGAAGCTGCGGGTGCCCCTGCCGCCTCCGCCATCGCACCGAGTGTGCCCAGTATTTCCCCGGGCGCGCCGGGTGTTCCTTCCGTTGCGACGCCCGCCGCGCCCGAGATGGAAACCGAGGGTGAAATCGACACTGGCCCCACCATGCGCCTGCCGACCATTGCCGTGCAGCCGCAAGCTTCGACCATCGAGGAAATCGAAGCGGAGGAATCCAAGACGCCCGAGCCCGCGCAGGTCGAGAAGCAGACCGAATACGTCAATATCGCCTGCCTTCAGCCCGAAGTGCTGAAATACATCCGTCTTGCCGGCGAGCGTTTCAAAGGCACGCCGGTTATTACCTCGGGCCAGCGCGATCGCGGTCGGCGCGGCTCCTATCATCGGCGCTGCATGGCGGCGGATTTCTTCGTGCCCGGCGTCGAGCGTGCGGTGCTCGCGAAGTATCTGCGCAGCCTGCCCGGAGCGGGCGGGGTGGGCACCTATTGCCACACCAAGGCGGTACATATTGATATTGGCGAGCCGCGAAACTGGTATCAGTGCGGCTTCCGCTTCCGCTTCGCCCAACGGTGATCATTGAATTCGGGTGGAGATGATATCGCAGCCATGCGACGGTGCGGCAACGTTTCGATTCCCTTCAGTTTTCCGGCTTCCTGCAGACCTCATGTCCAGATCCTCCGTTTTGCCGGCGCCGACCCAGTCGCGAGTCATGACCCGTGCCGAATGGGGCATGATGCTGCTGCTTTCGCTGTTGTGGGGCGGTTCCTTCCTGTTCGTCGGTATCGCGGTGGGCGATGTGCCGGTGATTTCCATTGTGGCGTTTCGCGTGCTGCTTGCGGCGCTGGTGCTGCACCTCGCGCTGCGCGTCATGGGTAAGGATTTTCCGCTGACGCGCGAGAGCCTCGTTGCCTTTATCGGCATGGGCATTTTGAACAGCGCGCTGCCGTTCTGCCTGATCGTCTTCGGCCAGACCCGGATCAACAGCGGCCTTGCCTCGATCATCAATGCGATGACGCCGATTTTCACGATGATCCTTGCGCATCTTTTCACGCGCGACGAAAAAATCGGTGGTCTCAAGGCCATTGGCGTTCTGCTTGGCTTCGCCGGGGTGATCATCCTGTTTTCCGGGCGTGATCTCGTCGGCAATGCAGCCGTTGTCGGGCAGATCGCCTGCATGCTCGCGGCGCTTAGCTACGGCTTTTCGAATATTTTCGGGCGGCGGTTCTCCCGCCTCAAGATGGACCCGATCGTCATGGCCACCGGGCAGATGACGGCTTCCGCCGCGATCATGGTACCGCTTTCTCTGATCGTCGATGCGCCGTTCGCGCGCGCGCTCCCCGGTTGGCCCTCGATTCTGGCGCTGACGGCGCTGGCTCTTGCTTCGACCGCCGGTGCCTATGTGCTGTTCTTCCGCATCCTCAGCCGCGCAGGCGCGACCAATGCCTCGCTGGTGACGCTGCTGATCCCGTGCTCGGCGATCCTCTTCGGGTCCGTGGTGCTGGGCGAAGCGCTGGGTATCCGCGAAATCGGTGGATTTCTCACGATCGCGCTCGGCCTTCTGGTGATTGACGGGCGCCTGATCCGTTTTTTCCTCCAGCGAGGCTGATTTCTTTTCGGCGGGCCAGCCATGGGCCTGCTTTGGGCATTATATTCGCGGAATCACCCTTGCCAGATTAGCTGGACAATCTACCCTTTGATGGTATGTAGGCTTTAGTTTACATATAAACAATCGATGCGTTTCGACATCGAATCAAAAGCTGCGCCCATCCGGGCGTGGATCAAGGGGAGGTCAAGCCGATGTTCAATCGCGAGAATCCGTCGCGTCCGTGGTTGGCGAATTATCCGAAGGCGGTGCCCTCCGAGATTGATGTTGCCCGTCTGCCGACGCTGGCAGAACTTATCACGCGGTCCGTACAGGACTATGCCGACAAGCCCGCCTTCATCAGCTTTGGCAAGACGCTGACCTTCGGCGAAATCGGCACAGCCGCGCGCGCCGTTGCCGGTTATCTGCAGGCGCAAGGCTACGCCAAGGGCACGCGTATCGCGATCATGATGCCGAACGTGATGGCTTATCCCGCCGTGATGTTTGGCTGCCTCATCGGCGGCTACACGGTGGTGAACGTCAATCCGCTCTACACCGTGCGCGAGCTGACCCATCAGATCAACGATTCTGGCGCCGAGGTGATTTTCGTTCTCGAAAACTTCGCCAATGTTGTTGCCGACGCTCTGCCGCACACCGGCCTCAAGCAGGTGGTGATTGCCTCCGCCGGTGACATGCTCGGGCTGAAGGGCACGATTGTTTCCTTCGTCGCCAAATACATCAAGAAGGTGGTGCCGGCCTATACATTGCCGCAGGCCGTGGGCTTCAAGGATGCCCTGCGCGCGGGCCGATTGGCCGGGATGCGGGCGGTCGATGTCACTGCTGATGACCTTGCCTTTCTGCAATATACGGGCGGGACCACTGGCGTTTCAAAAGGCGCGGCGCTGACGCATCGCAATGTCTCCGCCAATGTCCATCAGTGCGAGGCCTGGCTCGGTTGGGCGATCAAGGCGGTGCCGGACAATGTGATGGTCACGGCGCTGCCGCTGTATCACATCTTCGCGCTCACCTGCTGCTGCCTGTTCATGGTCAAGATCGGCGCAGCTTGCTTGCTGATCGCCAATCCGCGCGATATTCCCGGCTTTATCGGCATCCTGAAGAAAACGCGCTTCACGATTATGTCGGGCGTCAACACGCTTTACAATGCGCTGGCGAACCACCCGGATATCCGCTCGGTCGATTTCACGAACCTCAAGTTCTGCGTCGCTGGTGGCATGGCGACCCAAAGCGCAGTTGCGAAGAGCTGGAAAGCGGTCAGCGGCTGTTCGATTGCCGAGGGCTACGGCCTTTCCGAGACCTCGCCGGTGCTGACGATCAACCGTCCCGACCTTGAAGAATTCTCGGGGACCATCGGCTTCCCGATGCCCTCGACCGATATCGACCTGCGCGATGCCATGGGTAATCCGGTTCCGAAGGGCGAATCCGGCGAGATTTGTGCGCGCGGCCCGCAGGTGATGCCGGGCTACTGGAACCGCCCGGATGAGACGGCCAAGGTGATGACGGCGGATGGCTATTTTCGCACGGGTGACATTGGCGTCGCGATGCCCGATGGCACCTTCAAGATCGTCGACCGCTTGAAAGACATGATCCTCGTTTCCGGCTTCAACGTTTATCCGAACGAGGTCGAGGAAGTCATTGCCCAGCATCCGGGCGTGATGGAAGTCGCGGTCATCGGCGTGCCGGATGAGCAATCGACCGAGGCTGTCGCGGCCTATATCGTCAAGAAGGATCCGGGGCTGACAGCCGAGACGATCCGGGCGCATTGCCGCACGACGCTGACGGCCTACAAGGTGCCCAAAGTGATCCACTTCCGCGACGCCCTGCCGAAAACCAATGTCGGCAAGGTGCTCAGGCGCATGTTGCGGGAGCCGGCGGCATAATCTCGTGGTTCTGACGGGCTCGTGATTTTGACGTGTGCGCGGCCCGCCCTATCTTCCTCGAAACAGAGGGAGAGCACCATGCAGTATCATCGTCGCCGTGGTTGGGAATTGCCGGAGAGCATGGCGACGCCGGAAGCGCTGGTGCTTTCGCGCCGGAGCGTCATGGCGTTGGGCGCCGGTGCTGCGCTCACGGCGATGGCCCGCCCGGCTCTCGCGGCCGGCGAGCCCGAGACCGATGCGCTGCACCCCTATCCGCGCAATCCGGCGTATACGATCGAACGCCCTGTGACGGCTGAGGCGATCAACGGCGCTTACAACAACTTCTATGAATTCGGCACCTCGAAGTCCGTCGCGCCAATGGCGCAGGCGCTGAAGACGCGACCCTGGGTGCTCAAGGTCGACGGCATGGTCGAGAAAGAGCGTGAGATCGGCATCGACGATCTCATCATGGCGCTGCCGCGCGAGGAGCGGCTTTATCGCCATCGCTGCGTTGAGGCGTGGTCGATGACGATCCCGTGGTCGGGCTTCCCGATGAAGGCGCTGATGGATTATCTCAAGCCGCTCGCCGGCGCGAAATACGTCCGGATGGAAACCTTCTATGATCCCAAGATGGCACCGGGACAGAAGGCACCGTTCTATCCTTGGCCGTACGTCGAGGGCGTCACCATCGAGGAGGCGTCCAACGAACTCGCGTTTATGGTGACAGGCGCTTATGGAAAGCCGCTGGCGAAGCAGTTCGGCGCGCCGATCCGTCTCGCATTGCCGTGGAAATACGGCTTCAAGTCGATCAAGTCGATTGCGCGCATCACCTTCACCGACAAGCGTCCGAAGGGCCTGTGGGAGGCGCTGCAATCCTCGGAATACGGCTTCTGGGCGAATGTGAACCCCGAGGTCAGCCATCCGCGCTGGAGCCAGGCCGACGAGGAAGTGCTCGGTACCGGCAAGCGCATCCCCACCAAGCTCTTTAACGGCTACGGCGAGTATGTCGCCGGGCTCTACAAGGGGCTGGAGAAGGAAAAGCTCTGGATGTGAGTATGGGTTAGTAGACCCACCTTTGCGCCTTGCTGACAAGGAAATCGCGGAAGACCTGCACGCGCGCGACCTGCTTGAGGGCCTCGGGGAAGACGAGGTAGCAATCAAGGTGAGGCATGGTTTCGCCTTGCAGCAATTGCACCAGTGGCGAGGATTGATCGACCACGTAATCCGGCAGCACCGCGATGCCGGCTCCGCTGGTGGCAGCATGGAGCAGCGCCGTGATCGAATTGACCACAAGCGAGGGGATACGCGGTTCCTTCCGCTCCCGGCCCGCACTGCAATGCCAGTTGATATCCTCGAGATAGCCCGGAATATCGCCACCGAAGGCCACTAGGCGGTGCTCGTCGAGATCGGCAATGACGCGCGGCGCGCCGAAGCGCTTGAGGTAATCGGGCGAGGCGTAGACGTGGAAATGCACGGCGAACAACCGCCGGCGGATGAGGTCTGCCTGAACCGGTGCCCGGAGGCGGAGCGCGACATCCGCCTCGCGCATGGCGAGATCCAGCTCGTCGTCGGTCAGGATCACCTGAAGCTTGATATCGGGGTAGAGATCGAGAAATTCCGAGAGACGTGGGGTCAGCCAATTGCCGCCGAGCGCGACATTTGCAGTGACTTTTAGTTCGCCGTTCGGTTTCTCCCGGCTGTCGGAGAGTGAAGCGCGGGTCTGCTCGAGCTTGGTAACAAGCTCACGCGCGGTCCGGAACAGGAGTTCGCCCTGTTCGGTCAGAACCAGCCCGCGTGCATGGCGATGGAACAGCGGGACATCCAGCTCGGATTCGAGCGCCGAAACCTGCCGGCTGACGGCGGATTGCGAAAGCCCGAGCGTTTCTCCGGCGCGGGTGAGGCTGCCAGCTTCCGCTGCGGCGTAGAAAATCCTGACACGATCCCAGTCCAACGTCTTGCCCCGCCCTGTCCCTCAGGCCTCTGATTTCCAAAGACCAGTTATGCGGTTTCAGCATAGCACAGGGCGCAATCGGTTTGGCAACCGCGAGAGGTGGAAAAGTTGGTTATTCCGCCGCGATCTTTTGCGCGCCATGCGCGGTGATGAAGCGCTCGGCCTCCAGCGCGGCCATGCAGCCCATGCCGGCAGCTGTCACAGCCTGCCGGAACACGTCATCCGCCACATCACCGGCAGCAAAGACGCCTGCAATGTTTGTCTGCGTCGTGCCAGGGACGACCTTGAGATAGCCGTTGTCCTTCATCTCAAGCTGGCCTGCGAAGAGGCCTGAGGCCGGGGCATGGCCGATGGCGACGAAAATGCCATCGGTCTTCACCTCGGTGATCGCGCCCGTCTTGACGTTTTTCACCCGCGCATGCGTCACGGAAAGCGGGCCTTCGGTGCCGCAGATTTCCTCGATTGCCGAATCCCAGATCACCTCGATCTTCGGGTGCGCGAATAGGCGATCCTGAAGGATACGCTCGGCCTTGAAGCCGTCGCGGCGATGGATCACTCGCACCTTGCTCGCGAGATTGGCGAGGTAAAGCGCTTCCTCAACGGCGGAGTTGCCGCCGCCGACGACGATGACTTCCTTGTTGCGGTAGAAAAACCCGTCGCAGGTCGCGCAAGCCGAGACGCCGAAGCCCTTGAACTTCTCTTCCGAGGGAATGCCAAGCCACTTCGCCTTCGCCCCCGTCGCGACGATCAGCGTGTCGCAGGTATATTTTGCGTCGCCATCCCCCGTCAGCGTGAAGGGGCGGCGGGAGAGATCGACGGCGGTGATGTGATCCGAGATCATCTCGGTGCCGACGTGTTCGGCCTGCGCCTTCATCTGCTCCATCAGCCAGGGGCCCTGAATGGGCTCGGCGAAGCCGGGATAATTCTCGACATCGGTGGTGATCATCAGCTGGCCGCCGGGCTCGAAGCCAGAGATCAGCAGCGGCTTCATCATCGCGCGGGCAGCATAGATCGCGGCGGTATAGCCGGCGGGGCCGGAGCCGATCACGATAACCTTCGCGTGTTTGCTGCTCATCTCATAGTCTCCCGTTCCGAAACGTCATCAGGCGCCGTGCGAGGGTGATCGCAATCTCCGGCGTCGCATCCATGGGGGCATAGCTATAGCGTTCCAGCGCGCCGGAGAAGGGGCGGAGGACACCCTTTTCCTCAAGTCCACGCAAGAATTGATCGATTTTGCGTGATCCACCGCCGGGGCGGAAGAGGTGCACCGGCTTGCCGGTCGCCAGTGCCTCGCCGACCATGTTGACGGATTCCGCTGTCACGACCAGCGACTCGGCGTTGGCGAGGAGCGCGCGATAGGGGTTTTCGCCCGTCCCATCCCAGAACCAGCCGCCCGCGCTCTCGATGCGCGTGCGCGCGGCCTCTAGCAGTTCCGGCGGTGTGCGGCGCGAGGCGGTCGCCATAATCGAGGCACCGCTCGAGGCCAACGCGCCGAGGGCATCCCAGAAACGGCGGACATCACCATCCGTGAAGGTGAAGTCCTTTGAATTGCCGCCAATCAGCACGGCCACGCGTGGGGCCTTCAGCGCAGCGATGGGCGCTGGCGGCGCCTCGCGCAGGGTTGCGAGCGCCTCTGGCGTAATCCGGTGCGGCGAGGTGAGTGTTGTCAGGACATTCTCGCCGCGCAGCCGATCATGTGCCGGCACCCAGAGGAAATCTGCGATGCCTGGCCCGGTGCGCGGGTCTTTGAGAAACGCTGTGAAGGTCTTTCCGCCTGAAGCGCGTTTGATTGCCGGAAGATAGGGCGCTGCGCGTCGCCCGGAAGCGATCACGAGATCAGGGTAGGGTGGTTGAAGCGAGCTTCCGGCACAGCCCGGCGCTTCGGCAGGATCAATGGCCAGAAACGGCATCCGCCAGCTCAGCGGCATCAGCCAGAGCCAGGGGGCGCGCGGCTTCACAACGCGCTCTTGTGCCTCGAGCCCCAGTCGTTCCGCGACGCCGAGGCACTGCGCGAGATCGCCCGCCTTGCCATCCGTCAGCACCCAGCAGGTGCAGCCGGTGATGGCGGTGCGGGCCTCCTCCAGCGTGGTGATCTCGGTTGGTGGCAAGCCCAATCCCCGGTGAACTTTAGGGTTTCGACCCTAGCAATTAAAGACTTCTGGTTGCCGTTCGCGCGCAATTTCTGTACGGCTCGCGGCAGCGGTTATCCTCCGCTGCGTTGGCGATGTCCACTTCTATGGCCCGCACGGCGTTGGTCCAGCCTTACCTTTGCACAGCACCGGATTATTCATGCAGCGCGCCGCGACCCTCGATGCCATCGACTGGAAAATTCTCGGCGAATTGCAGGCCGATGGCGCGCTCACCAATGTTGAACTCGCACGCCGCGTCGGGCTCACGCCGCCGCCGTGCCTCCGGCGTGTCCATGCTTTGCAGGAGGCGGGGTATATTGAGGCGTATCGCGCCATTCTCGATGCGCCGCGTCTGGGCTATTCGGTGGTGTGCTTTGCCTTCGTGCATCTCGCCAGCCAGGCCGAGACAGATCTCGCAGCGTTTCAGGCGCACGTCGCGGGCTGGAAAACCGTCCGCGAATGCTGGACGCTCTCCGGTGACTTCGATTTCCTGATGAAATGCGTCACCGAGGATCTGCCGAGCCTTCAGGCCTTTGTCTCCGACCTGACCGCCACGCCGAATGTGCGCAACGTGCGCACCGCGCTCGCGCTCGGTAAGGTGAAGGACGAGGGGCTGGTTCCGATCAGTACCAAGCCCTGAATTGCATGGCCCTGAATTGCATGCTCTGAGCTTGAAGCCTTCAGTTCAGCGCCCTGACCGTCCAATAGGCGAAACGGTCGACCAGCTCTTTCACGCGCTTCCGCTCGTGATCAGCAGTCCAGAATGAGCCGCCAGCGGAAACCGGCGAGCGCGACTGCATCGGCTTCTGCATCACCACGCGGCCACGCGAATCAACCAGCAAAATCTCGCCGTCAATGCCATCTTCCATCGCCGCACCGCCATTGCGGCGACCGCCGGAGTAGCCGAAATCGGATGAGAGGAAGATCGTCGTAATCCGCACGACAATCCGCGCGCCCGGCGGCACGGCGCCGGGGTTGGCGGCCAGTTCCGCCGCAATTGCGGCAGGCAGCTGGCGCCGGATATCGACAGCGGCACCCGAGGCCGTCGCCGTCGCGATTTCGACCGCGATGCGGGGTGCAGCCGGCATTCGGGCTTGCGCTGCCGTAATAAGACCCAGTGCGAACAGAACGCCTGCGAATTTAGCGGAAAGCGACTTCGACGACTTCATAGCTCTTGCCTCCACCGGGCGTATTGACCTCAACCGCGTCGCCGACCTTCTTACCGATCAGCGCGCGGGCGATAGGCGAGGAAATCGAGATGCGGCCGAGTTTCACATCCGCCTCAAGATCGCCAACGATCTGGTAGGATTTTTGTTCCTCGGTGTCGTCATCGACGAGGGTCACCGTGGCACCGAACTTGATCGTCGAGCCCGAGAGCTTTGAGACCTCGATGATTTCGGCGCGCGAAATCATACTTTCAAGCTCGCCGATCCGGCCCTCGTTATGCGATTGCGCCTCTTTCGCCGAGGAATATTCGGCATTTTCCGAGAGGTCGCCGTGGGCACGGGCTTCCTGAATCGCAAGAATAATCCGGGGGCGCTCCACCGTCTGGCGACGCTTGAGCTCTTCCTCCAGCATCTTGAAGCCATTAGCGGTCATGGGAATGCGTTCCATGGCCCGATCTCCTCAAAGACAGTCCCCGCCACGCGTTGCCGCCGGCGGGGAGTTTCAAATCCTGTTCACCCCGAGGCGCTTCCCCGGAGTTCCTTTCCACTATCGCTGACTTTCCCGTTGCGGGGATAAGTTCGGGCGACAAACGAACACGTCAGGCCGAGTTTTCACCCCGGCGAAATGTTCCACTCAGGCGAAGTATTCCTGCAAAGCTCGAACTTCAAGGTCACCGGCCTGATAAGCCCGAATCCCTTCCGCCGCAGCGATAGCGCCCGCTAGGGTGGTATAATACGGCACCTTGTGCAAGAGGGCCGCGCGGCGGAGCGAGCGACTGTCTGAAAGCGCCTGTGCACCTTCCGTGGTGTTGAAGACGAGCTGGATGCCACCGTTCTTGATTGCATCGACGATATGCGGGCGCCCTTCGAGCACCTTGTTGATGCGCTCGCAGGGGACGCCCTGATCCGCGAGATAACGCTGCGTGCCGCTAGTGGCGACAAATTTGAAGCCCAATTCGGTCAGTGAACGGATCGAGGGCAGGATGCGCTCCTTGTCCGCATCGCGCATCGAGACGAAGACCTTGCCGCCGGTGGGCACCTTGGTGCCGCTGCCAAGCTGGCTTTTGGCAAAGGCGACGCCGAAGCTGCGATCAAGGCCAATAACCTCGCCGGTCGAGCGCATCTCGGGGCCAAGAACCGTATCGACACCGGGGAAGCGCGCGAAGGGGAATACCGCTTCCTTGACGCCGACATGATCGAGCTTCTTGGGCTTCAGGTTGAAGCTCGCGAGCGTTTCGCCGGCCATCACACGCGATGCGATCTTGGCGACGGGCTCGCCGATGACCTTGGCGACGAAGGGCACCGTGCGCGAGGCGCGCGGGTTCACTTCAAGCACATAGATCACGCCATCCTTGATCGCGTATTGCACGTTCATCAGGCCACCAACGCCAAGGGCGAGGGCCATGTCACGTGTCTGGCGTTCCAGTTCAGTGAGCAGCTCCGGCGAAAGCGAGCGCGGCGGCAGCGAACAGGCCGAGTCACCCGAGTGAATGCCGGCTTCCTCGATGTGCTCCATGATGCCGCAGATGAAGGTGTCCTTGCCGTCCGAGAGGCAATCGACATCGACCTCAATGGCGTCCGCAAGATAGCGGTCGAACAGGAGCGGATTCTTGCCCAGCAGTGTGTTGATCTGCCCTGTTTTGTCGTTCGGGTAACGTGCCTTGACATCCGAAGGGATCAGCGAGGGCAGGGTGCCGAGCAGGTAATCGTCGAAGGCTTCCCGCTCGCGGATGATCGCCATCGCGCGCCCGCCGAGCACGTAGGACGGGCGGATGACGAAGGGGAAGCCGAGATCGGCAGCGACAAGGCGTGCCTGCTCGACCGAATAGGCGATGCCGTTCTTCGGCTGCTTGAGCTGGAGCTTGTCGAGAAGGCGCTTGAAGCGGTCGCGATCTTCAGCGAGGTCGATCGCATCTGGCGAGGTGCCGAGGATTGGCACCTGGGCCGCTTCGAGCGCAGCGGCGAGCTTGAGCGGCGTCTGACCGCCGAACTGCACGATGGCACCGTGGAGCGTGCCGTTCTGGCGCTCCTTGTCCATGATTTCGAGCACGTCTTCTTCGGTCAGCGGCTCGAAATAGAGGCGGTTGGCGGTGTCGTAGTCGGTCGAGACCGTCTCGGGGTTACAGTTGACCATGATGGTCTCGTAGCCCGCGTCCTTCAGCGCGAAAGCGGCATGGCAGCAGCAATAATCGAACTCGATTCCCTGACCGATCCGGTTCGGACCACCGCCGAGGATGACGACCTTCTTCTTGTCGGTCGGGCGCGATTCATCCGCCATCTCGCCGGCAAAAAGCGGCGCATAGGTCGAGTACATATAGGCGGTCGGGGAAGCGAATTCCGCCGCGCAGGTGTCGATGCGCTTGTAGACCGGGCGCACGCCCAGCGCCTGACGACGCTCGCGGACAACAGCCGGCTCGATGTTCGAAAGGCTGGCAATCCGCTTGTCGGAGAAGCCCATTGCCTTGAGCGCGCGGAAATTCCCGGCGTCCTTCGGCAGACCATGGGTGCGGACGCGCGCCTCCATCTCGATGATCTCGCGCAGGCGGGCGAGGAACCACGGATCAATCTTGCAGGATGCGTGGATTTCCTCATCCGTGAAGCCAAGGCGCATCGCCTGACCCACCTTGAGGATGCGGTCAGCCATCGGCGTGCCGATGACGGCACGGATAGCGTTCTTGTCGTCGCCCTTGCCGAGGCCTTCGATCTCGATTTCATCGAGGCCGTCGAGGCCGGTTTCGAGGGAACGCAGCGCCTTCTGGAGGCTCTCATGGAAGGTGCGGCCAATGGCCATCGATTCGCCGACCGACTTCATCGAGGTGGTGAGCACGCCGAAGTTCGGATCGGTCGAAGGGAATTTCTCGAAGGCAAAGCGCGGAATTTTGGTGACGACGTAGTCAATCGTCGGTTCGAAGGAAGCCGGGGTTGCACCACCCGTGATGTCATTGTCGATCTCGTCGAGCGTATAGCCGACAGCGAGCTTTGCTGCGACCTTGGCGATCGGGAAGCCGGTCGCCTTCGATGCCAGCGCCGAGGAGCGCGAGACGCGCGGGTTCATTTCAATCACGATCATGCGGCCGGAGGCCGGATCGACCGCGAACTGTACGTTCGAACCGCCGGTCTCGACGCCGATCTCGCGCAGCACCGCCAGTGAGGCGTCGCGCATGATCTGATATTCCTTGTCGGTCAGCGTAAGCGCAGGGGCGACGGTGATAGAATCACCGGTGTGCACGCCCATCGGGTCGAAGTTCTCGATGGAGCAGACGATGATGCAGTTGTCGTTCTTGTCGCGAACAACCTCCATCTCGTATTCTTTCCAGCCGAGTACGCTCTCCTCGATCAGGACTTCATTGGTCGGCGAGGCGTCGATGCCGCGCTCGACGATCTCGATGAATTCGCCCTTGTTGTAGGCGATGCCGCCGCCGGTGCCGCCCATTGTGAAGGAGGGGCGGATGATCGCCGGCAGGCCGATGTCATCGAGGCAATCGAGGGCCGCGCCGAGGGTCTTCACATGGTGGGACTTCGGCGTATCGAGGCCGATCTTGGTCATGGCCTCGCGGAAGCGCTCGCGATCCTCGGCCTTGTCGATGGCGTCCGCCGTCGCGCCGATCATCTCGACGTCATGTTTTTCAAGTGCGCCCATCTTCTGGAGCGACAGAGCGCAATTGAGTGCGGTCTGGCCTCCCATGGTCGGGAGCAGCGCGAACTTCATGCCCTTCGGCGTCTTGGGGCGCTCTTTCGCGATGATTTTCTCGACGATTTCCGGCGTGATTGGCTCGACATAGGTCGCATCCGCCAGTTCCGGATCGGTCATGATCGTGGCGGGGTTCGAGTTCACCAGAACGATGCGATAGCCCTCGGCTTTCAGGGCCTTCACAGCCTGGGTGCCGGAATAATCGAATTCGCAGGCCTGCCCGATGACGATCGGCCCCGCGCCGATGATCATGATGGTGTGAATATCTGCGCGTTTGGGCATGGTTCCGGCCATTTTTTAGCGCGACCCGACCGGTCCCCGGGCTGCGCATGATGCAGGCGGAGAGGTGGATGGCGTCGATTTGAATTGCTGAAGGCCCGCTATAGACAAGCCGAAGGGAGGCGACAAGGTCCAAACCGGGCAAAATCGCTTGTTCATGCACAAGACCTTGCTCCTGCACAGATCCTTGTGATCTGGCGCACTGCGGAGTAGCTTTCGTGTTGTATGAAATGCGGGATCGTCACGCGATTGCCGTTTTCTCGCGTTTAACGTCGCGCTGCCCGGAATGTCCGGGCAAGAACTTCAAGGGGTCGCCGCCATGGGTTGGGTTGTTCTCGGTGTCATCGTTCTGATCGTTCTGTGGCTGCTTGCCAGCTACAATGGCCTTGTCTCGATGAACCAGCGCGCCAATCAGGCGTTCGCGGACATCGATGTGCAGTTGAAACAGCGTCACGATCTCATCCCCAATCTGGTCGAGACGGTGAAGGGGTACGCTGCCCACGAGAAGGACACATTCGACGCCGTCATCAAGGCGCGCAATTCCGCCATCTCCGCGCAGGGACCGGATGCGCAGGCTGCGGCCGAAAAGGGCCTTTCGGGCGCACTCGGCCGGCTTATCGCGCTCTCCGAAGCCTACCCGGACCTCAAGGCAAACCAGAACTTCCTCGACCTTCAGGCGCAGCTCTCGACCATCGAGGACAAGCTTGCCGCCGCCCGCCGCTTCTTCAACAGCGCGGTTGGCGAGTTCAATGCGGCGGTGCAGTCGATCCCGGCGGTGTTTTTTGCCAAGAACTTCGGGTTCACGCAGCGCACCTTCTTCGATGTGGGGGAAGCCGCGCGCGCCCAAATCGATCAGGCGCCGCAGGTCAAGTTCTGAGGCTGTTCCTTTGAGAAGCCATACAGGCTTCTCATCCCTCGCATAAGCTCGGACGCGCATTCGCGCTACGTCAAGAGTCAGGAGCCATGATGGGCGAGGCCTTCGGTCTCTATACCCATATCCGCAACAATCGCTGGCGATCGATGATCCTGATCGCCAGCCTTTTTGTGCTCGTGGCGCTGGTGACTTTCGCGATCACGCTGATCATCGATGCGCAGATGTATCGCGGCCCGCTCTCCAGCATCATGAGTTATGCCTTCCGCCAGTCGCTTGGCTACATGCCGATTGCCTTCGCGCTGACGGCGGTCTGGGTGTTCATCGGCTTTGGCATGAACACCGCGCTGATCGCATGGTCAACGGGCTCCGAGGATGTCACCCGCGAGGCCAATCCGCGCCTTTATCACTTGATGGAAGTGTTGTGTATTTCGCGCGGCATGGCCGTGCCGAAGCTCCAGATTCTCGACACGCCTGCGCTCAACGCCTTCGCGAGCGGCGTCAACGAGAAGCAATATACCGTCACCGTGACGACGGGGCTGATGGAAGCGCTGGATGATCGTGAGCTTTCCGCGGTCCTCGCGCATGAACTCACGCACATTCGCAATGGCGACGTGAAGCTGATGATCGTCGCGGTGCTGATCGCCGGTGTCATCTCGTTCTTCGGCGAGATGATCGTGCGCGGCAGCAGGTTTTATGGGGGCTCTTCCTCGAGTTCGAGCGACGAGAAGGGCTCCGGGCGCGGCTTTGCGATCATCATCGGCATCGCGATCCTGATCCTCTCGTGGTTTCTGGCGGTTCTGATCCGCTTCTCGCTCTCCCGTGCCCGCGAATATCTCGCCGATGCCGGGGCGGTGGAACTCACCAAAGACCCCGACGCGATGATCTCGGCGCTGCTCAAGATTTCCGGACGTGCGGATATCGAGGGCGTGCCCTCCGGCATCATGGATATGTGCATCGAGAATGATCCGGATGGCTTTGCCGATATTTTCTCGACGCATCCCTCGATCTCGAAGCGCGTGCAGGCCTTGCAGGCCTATGCCGGCGGCTTGATGCCCTCCGAGGCGCCGAAGCCGGCCTTTTCGCGCCAGAATGTCGGTCCGCCGCGTGTCGAGAACCGCGAGTCCCTGCCAGAACTTGTCGAGCGCCGTGGCCCTTGGGCACGTCATCCAGCAGAAACAGCGCCGCCGAGCTTCCTTCATCCCCCGCCCAGAGATCCCTCGTGACTGAACAGCCTGTGTCGCCCGTCACCCCGCCGCCGCAAGCGCCGCGGAGCCTCCGCCATGTCCTTCACCAGTTCGTCTCGTTTTTCGGGGTCGGGCTGGTCGCGGCGGTGGTGCATTACGCGCTGCTCTACCTCCTCGTGGAGGCTTTCTTTTATGATCCCGTCTCGGCGGCACTCGCGGGTTATGTCGCGGGTGGCGTGGTGTCCTACGTTCTCAACCGCATTTTCACGTATGAGTCACAGCGCGGGCATCTCGATGCGGGCTGGCGCTTTGCCATTGTCGCAGGACTTGGCTTTGTGCTGACCTGGCTGCTGATGGGGCTCTTCCATACCCGCTGGGGTTGGTACTACATGCTGGCGCAGGTCGCGACGACCGGGATCGTGCTGTTCTGGAGCTTCCTTGCCCACAAATACTGGAGCTTCCGGGACAACAGCTAGGCGTTTTCCCTGAACTTCACTCGGCAGAAGGCCATCCGGGCCGGGCAAGGCATTTTCGCGCGAAGTGGGAACCGGTTCGCGTGAAGAAAATGCCCCGAAAGAGATTAATCAGGCCCCGTTTTCCCTGAATTTTACTCCGCAAAAGGCCATCCGCGCCTGATTGTGCCCGAGGTTCTTGTCGAGCCGTCGAGCAGTGAAGCCGGCTTTTTCCAAGAGCGCCAGCATTTCGGCTTCGTCGTAATGCGTGAGGCCGAGCTGACTGCGGATTTTCCGGTAATCGGAAAGCGCAGTTCGGACGAGTCCGAGGCAAGCCGCCATCAGAAATCCGCCCTGCCAGCCGAACAGCAGCAGCGCTTCCACGTCATCCCAGGGCTTGAGGCCGTTCGGCAGGATGTCCCCGAGGATCAGGCTGCCGCCAGGCTTCAGCTTTCCGGCCAATGTCTCGATCAGCGCGACAAAATCCGGCTTGGCGACATATTGCGCGACCGAGTGGATGATCACGAGATCGAGCGTCTCGGGTGAGAGCGCCTCGGCTTCCTCTGTTGAGAGCACATGAATGCCGCGCAGGCCCTCGAACCGCACCTTGAGCTTATCGCGGATGGTCGGTGCGGAATCGACCAGCAGCAGCTTGCGGCAGGTGTTCGCGATCAGTGCGGCGGAAAGCGCTTCGCCGCAACCGTAGTCGAGCACGGTGGTGTCCGGATCGGGGATGAGCGCGGCGATGTCTTGCGCGATGGTGCGATAATGCAGCACCAGATGGCGCTGGTTGACATAGATCGGATGGTCCGAGTTCCAGTATTCGATCCAGCTTGCCATAGCCCCGCCTCGCAACCCGCGTTTTTCCGCTTGCGCCTCGCTTTTAGAGCAATTCCTCGCGGAAAGGGAAGGGCGCGTTATTTACGCTTCAGGCGGCCGATATAGGCGAGGAGGTCGTCGATATCATTCGGCTCGAATGTGAATTCCGGCATTGGGCCGTGCCCGGCGACGATCCCTTCTGCAAAAGCTTCCTGCAATTGCTCCAACGGCCATTGCGTCGCGATGCGGCGGAAGGTCGGCGCCTTGATGTTGGTGCTCGCGCCATGCTTGCCAATCGCATGGCAAGCCATACAGCGCTCCTTGGCGAGCTTCTCGCCATGCCGGAGGTTGGCGGCTTTTGCGCCCGTCATTCCAGCCAGCAGGGCGAAAGCCCCGATACAAAGCGCGATATTCTTTCGCATGTTTCCCTCCGGTTGATTTCGAAGGGATGATCGGCGGATTCGCATCCGCCGTCGTTGATCTTGAGCATGCTTCAGCGTCAAGCAGACTTGCAGCTCACCCTTGCTTGTTCTGGCGCATCAGCGTCACGAAGCGGTCGAAGAGGTAGTGACTGTCCTGCGGGCCGGGCGAGGCTTCCGGATGCTGCTGCACCGAGAAGGCCGGTCGATCTGTCAGCTTGATGCCGCAGTTTGTACCATCAAAGAGCGAGATATGCGTCTCTTCGGCATTCTTCGGCAGGGTTTTCGGGTCCACTGCGAAGCCATGGTTCATCGATACGATTTCGACCTTCCCGGTTGCATGTTCCTTCACCGGGTGGTTCGCACCGTGGTGGCCCTGCGCCATTTTCATTGTCTTCGCGCCAATCGCCAACGCGAGCATCTGATGGCCGAGACAAATGCCGAAGGTTGGGATCTTGGCTTCAAGGATCGCCTTGATCGTCGGCACAGCGTATTCGCCCGTGGCTGCCGGGTCACCCGGACCATTGGCCAAGAAAACACCATCGGGCTTGAGTGCGAGGATATCTGCTGCAGGGGCGGTCGGCGGCAGCACGGTGACCTTGCAGCCGCGATCGGCGAGGAGACGCAGGATATTGCGCTTCACACCATAATCGAGCGCGACAACGTGGAACTCCGGGCTCTCCTGTTTGCCGTAACCCTGATTCCAGACCCAGATCGTCTCATCCCAGCTGTAGCGCTGCGAACCGGTGACGCCGGGTACGAGATCGAGGCCATCCATCGACGGCAGGGCGGCGGCGGTCGCCACCAGTGCCTTGCGGTCGAAGAAGCCTTCCGGGTCATGCGCCACGAGCGCATTCGGCATGCCGTGATCGCGGATGACCGCGGTGAGCGCACGGGTATCGACGCCGGCGATGCCGACAATGCCGCGCGCTTTGAGCCACGCATCGAAATGTTGGAGCGAGCGGTAGTTCGAAGGATCGGTGATCTCGGTTGCGAGCACAATGCCAGTTGCGCCATGGCGCGCCATGTTTACCGTCTCGATGTCCTCGTCATTGACGCCGACATTGCCGATGTGCGTGAAGGTGAAGGTGATGATCTGGCCCGAGTAGGAGGGGTCGGTGAGGATTTCCTCATAGCCGGTCATCGCGGTGTTGAAGCACAATTCGCCGCGCCCCTCGCCAATCGCGCCGATGCCTTGCCCCTCGATAATCATGCCGTTGGCGAGAACCAGCAGAGCGGTCGGGCGCAGTTCAGCCCAGGGCGCGGGCGTCAAGGTGCTATTTTCGGATTGCAGGTCCGGCGTTGTCATGGCAGTTGCTCGTGATCTCTGGGCGCGGACCGCAACAAGGCGGCTTCAGCGCGACGGCATTTGTCGTTCGATAAGGAACGGCGGCCATCACGTCAATTCCCGATCCTCGGGCAATTCCCGCGAAAGACGCGGGAGGGGAGAATAAAATGCGCGATCAGTTCATGTCGGCCCTCAAGGAATCGATGAAGGCGGGGGACAAGTCGCGGATCGCTGCGATCCGCCTGGTGCAGGCTGCCATCAAGGACAAGGACATCGAGGCGCGCGGTCTTGGCAAGGGACAGGCGACCGATGATGAAATTCTGGGCCTCCTCCAGAAGATGATCAAGCAGCGGCAGGAATCCGCCGCGATCTACCGCACCAACGCCCGCCCGGAACTCGCTGAGACGGAAGAGAGCGAAATCGCCGTTATCCAGTCGTTCATGCCCAAGCAACTCGACGAGGCCGAGACCAAGGCCGCCATTGCTGCTGCGATCACGGAGATCGGTGCGGCTGGCATGAAGGACATGGGCAAGGTGATTGCGCACCTCAAGGAGCGATTCGCCGGCCAGATGGACTTCGGCAAGGCCAGTGGCCTCGTCAAAGCCGCGCTCTCGGCCTGAGGACGCCTCAGCACCGGATTACGTCAGTATTCCAGTGCGATGAGTTTCTTTGGCGCCGCATGTCGCGTCGCGCCAAAATTTAAAGCGGCCTGTGGATAACGGGGATTACGCGCGCCTCGCTTGCGGGTGACAGCAAGCCGATCAGTCTGGACCGCCATGCGCTATCCACCTTCCATCCTTGAGGATATCAAGTCCCGACTGCCGGTCTCGGCGGTCGTGGGGCGGCGCGTGAAGTTGCAGAAGGCCGGACGCGAGTGGAAGGGCCTTTCGCCGTTCAATGCCGAGCGCAGTCCGTCGTTTTTCGTCAACGACCAGAAGCAGGCGTGGTTCGATTTCTCTTCGGGCCGCAACGGCGACATCTTCACCTTTCTAATGGAGGTCGAAGGGCTCTCTTTCATGGAGGCCGTGGAGCGTTTGGCAGGCGAAGCGGGCGTTTCGCTGCCCGCTGCTACGCCGGAAACCGAGATTCGCGAGAAAAAGCGCGTCGGGCTTTATGACGCTATGACGCTGGCCGTCGACTATTTCCGGCAGGAGTTGCGTGGCACCAAGGGGCGCGAGGCGCGCGAATATCTGATTGGGCGCGGGCTTGTCGGCGAGATCGCGACGCGCTTCGGCCTAGGCTATGCGCCCAATGACCGCCACGGGCTGCGCGATTACCTTGCGGGCAAGGATGTGCCGCTCGAGGTGATGATCGAGGCAGGGCTCCTGATCGCGGGCGATGATATCCCTGTGCCCTATGACAGGTTCCGCGACCGTGTGATGTTCCCCATCGCCGATGCCAAGGGGCGGGTGATCGCCTTTGGCGGGCGGGCGCTCTCGAAGGATGCGCAGGCGAAGTATCTCAATTCACCCGAGACGCCGATTTTCCACAAGGGGTCAACGCTTTACAACTTCAATCGGGCGCGCAAACCCGCGCACGATGTCGGCACGCTCTTCGTCGTCGAGGGCTATGTCGATGCCATCGCCATGGACCGGGCAGGGCTGAGCCATGTCGTTGCGCCGCTCGGCACCGCGCTGACGGAAGAGCAACTCGCGATGATCTGGCGGCTCGTGCCGGAGCCGATCCTGTGTTTTGACGGCGACAAGGCGGGGCTTCGCGCCGCTTATCGGGCGATTGATCTGGCGCTGCCGGGCATCGGGCCGGGAAAAACGCTGCGTTTCACCTTCCTGCCCGGCGGGCAAGACCCAGACGACATGCTGCGGAGCCAAGGCGCCGAGGCGTTGCGTGCTGCGGTTGAGAAGCCGCGTCCGCTGGTGGATGTGCTGTTCGAGCGCGAGATTGAGCGTTCGCCGCTGGAGACGCCGGAGCAACGCGCGGATTGTGAAAAGCGTCTTTTCGGTGCCGTCGCGCAGATCACGGATGAGGATTTGAAGCGCCACTATCGGCAGGCGATGCGTGAGCGCTTGCAGGCACGATTCCAGTCGCCGCAGCGTAACGACGGGCAAAATCGCGGGCGCGAGCGCGGTTCGGGGGAAAATCGTGGTCCGCGCGGCATGTTCCGCAAGGGCGAGTATACCCCGCCGCTGGCGGCGAGCGAGCGGTTGAAGCGCAGCGCACTTCTGAGCGCGCGGCCCGGCGTCACGCCGCGGGAGGCGGCGTTGGTGCTCGGCGCGATCCATCATCCCGGCCTTCTCGAAGCGGAGGCGGAGACTTTCGCGGAACTCCTGTTCGAGAGCGTTCCCGCACGTCGCCTCCGCGCAGCGCTGCTCGATTGCGCGGCGCGCGGCGATGTCCCGGCGGAGGGCGAGACCGGTTTTGTGATGGCGCTTCTCAAGCGCGGCCTCGGCGATGCTGTCCGCATGGTCGAGGACAGCGCGCGCATCGAGACATGGGCGCATCCGGGTGGAGAATTTGATCATGCTTTAGCCGCATGGCGCGAGGCTGCCCACTTGCATGCGCGAGAAAGCTTCCTAAATACCGAAATAGACTCAGTTTCTCTTGATTTTGCCGTCAACGGAGGCGAGGAGAGATTTGAACGTCTCAAGGCGCTGCTCCAGCGGCGCGAGGCGCTTCTCGAACAGGAATGAATTTTTGGCTGAAACGGGTCTCGTGGAAGCCGAATATAGGCGGGGGTGACCTGAACCGGAATGAGCGCTGGCGTGCGATAGACGATCGCGGCCTCGTGTCCTCTTCCGTGTTTTGCGGGGAATCTTCGAAAAACGGGCGTTCCATGGCTCATGGTCGCCTTGGATAATGAATCGTTAAGCCGGTTCGCGATAACGAAGGATTTCGCTCGCGATGGCGGCACACTCATGCGGAAGCTGCGTTTTGCGCTTTCGTCTTCAGGACGTGAAGAATGGCTACGAAACCGATCAAGAAAGACGAAAGCGGCGCGACCGGGGGAGAACCGCCTGATGCGCCGCTGATCGACGTTTCGGACGCTGCGGTCAAGCGGCTGATCAAGCTTGCGAAAAAGCGCGGCTATGTGACCATCGACGAGATCAACGCCGTTCTGCCTCAGGAAGAAGTGAATTCCGAGCAGATCGAGGACGTGCTCGCGATGTTCAACGAGATGGGCGTCAACGTCGTCGAGAACGAGGAAGTGGAGGAGGGCGAAACCCCTGCTGCTGCCGATGCCTCCGATGATTCGGAAGAGGATGAGGGCACCGAGGTCACGCCAGCGCGCGCGACCGCTGTCGTCAAGTCCGAGCGTTCCAGCGAGCCGCTTGATCGTACGGATGATCCGGTCCGCATGTATCTTCGCGAGATGGGCTCGGTCGAGCTTCTTTCCCGCGAGGGCGAAATCGCGATTGCCAAGCGCATTGAGGCTGGCCGCGAAGCGATGATTGCCGGGCTTTGCGAAAGCCCGCTGACCTTCCAGGCCATCATCATCTGGCGGGACGAGCTCGAAGAGGGCAAGACCCTCCTGCGCGACGTGATCGATCTTGAGGCCACCTATGCCGGTCCGGATGGCAAGGGCGCGCCCAAGGTTGAGGGCGAGGGCGATGACTTCGGTGATGAACCCAAGGCCAAGGTGCTCAATGAGGATGGCGAGGAAGTGCCCGCGCCGGAGCCGGACAGCGACGCCTTCGACGATGAATTCGATGGCGGCGTCTCGCTTTCCGCGATGGAAGGCGAGCTGAAGCCCAAGGTTCTCGAGACCTTCGGCCGGGTTGCGGATAACTACAAGAAGCTCCGCCGCCTTCAGGATCAGGATATCGATCTCAAGCTCCAGTCGACGAAACTCTCGCCCGCGCAGGAGCGCAAATACAAGAAGCTCAAGGAAGACATCATCGTCGATGTCAAATCCCTGTCGCTCAACCAGAACCGCATCGATGCGCTTGTCGAGCAGCTTTACGATATCAACAAGCGCCTCATCGGTCTCGAAAGCCGCCTCCTGCGTCTTGCGGAAGGCTATGGCGTCGATCGTGTTGAGTTCCTGAAGAACTATCAGGGCAATGAACTCGATCCGAAGTGGATTTTGCGCGTCTCGAAATTCACCACCAAGGGCTGGAAGGACTTCGTTGCCCATGAACTCGAGCGCATCAAGGATATGCGCGGCGAGATTCAGGCGTTGGCGTCCGAAACCGGCCTCGAGATCGGCGAATACCGCAAGATCGTGCTCACCGTGCAGAAGGGCGAGCGCGAGGCCCGGCAGGCGAAGAAGGAAATGGTCGAGGCGAACCTCCGTCTCGTGATTTCCATCGCCAAGAAATACACCAATCGCGGCTTGCAGTTCCTCGATCTCATTCAGGAAGGCAACATCGGCCTGATGAAGGCGGTCGACAAGTTCGAGTATCGCCGGGGCTACAAGTTCTCGACCTACGCGACCTGGTGGATCCGTCAGGCGATCACGCGCTCGATTGCCGATCAGGCGCGTACGATCCGTATTCCGGTGCATATGATCGAGACGATCAACAAGATTGTCCGCACCAGCCGGCAGATGCTGCACGAGATCGGCCGCGAGCCGACGCCGGAGGAACTCGCGGAAAAGCTCGCCATGCCGCTCGAAAAAGTGCGCAAGGTTCTCAAGATCGCCAAGGAGCCGATCTCCCTCGAAACGCCAATCGGCGACGAGGAAGACAGCCATCTCGGCGATTTCATCGAGGACAAGAACGCGATCCTGCCCATCGACGCGGCGATCCAGTCCAACCTGCGCGAGACGACAACGCGCGTGCTCGCCTCGCTCACGCCGCGTGAGGAACGTGTCCTGCGCATGCGCTTCGGCATCGGCATGAATACCGATCATACGCTCGAAGAGGTGGGCCAGCAGTTCTCGGTTACCCGCGAACGTATCCGCCAGATCGAAGCGAAGGCGCTTCGGAAGCTGAAGCATCCCAGCCGGTCACGGAAGCTCCGGAGCTTCCTCGACAACTGATTATTCAAAGGCGGGCCGCGATGCCCGCCTTTTTTCTGTCGCGTTGCGCCGTCATTTTGCGTTTGAACAGGAGGTTTCCATGATCGATCAGAAAGACCCCGCCGAGATTGTTGCTGCGACGGAAGCCGTCAAAGCCGCGTCGGAAGATGAGACAAAGCAGGATAAGGTCTCGGCGGTTGTCGATACCGCCGATCTTGTTGGTACTGCATTCCTTGATGGTGCGGCCGATGTCGCAGTCACTGTCGCCGGAGCTGCCGTTGAAGGAGTTGGCACGCTTGCGACCGGCGCGGTTGAGGTTGTCGGCACGATCCTTGGCGGTCTGCTCGATCTTTAGCGTGTGTCAGGCGCTGCGCAGTTGACGCTCCGCAGCGAGCCTAGAATGATGCGTGCGCCTCACGAGGGAGATGCGCATGACCGCCGAATTCTGGATCACTACCTTCATTGTTGTTGCCTCGCCTGGCGTCGGCGCGATTTACACCATCGCAGCGGGCTTGGCTCGTGGTGGAAGGGCGTCCGTGCTCGCCGCTTTTGCCTGCACGCTCGGCATTGTGCCGCATGTGCTCGCGGCCATGTTCGGTCTTGCCGCACTGCTCCATACCTCGGCGTTGCTCTACGATGCTGTGAAATACGCCGGTGTCGCCTATCTCCTCTGGATGGCGTGGCAGGCGCTTCAGGAAACCGGCGCGCTGAAGGTCGATACCGATACCGCGCCGCGCTCGTCCTTGCGCGTTCTGGTCGATGGGGTGGCCCTCAACCTGCTCAATCCCAAGCTGACGATTTTCTTCGTCGCTTTCCTGCCGCAGTTCACGGACAAGGCTTCCGCGACGCCACTTGCCGATATGCTCGGGCTCAGCGGGGTTTTCATGGTTATGACCTTCGTGGTTTTCGCGATCTACGGGCTGTTCGCCGCCGCAATGCGGGATCATGTTATCGCGCGCCCTTCGGTCATGACTTGGCTGCGGCGCTCGTTTGCCGCAGCCTTTGTGGCGCTCGGGGCGAGGCTCGCGCTCTCGGAGCGCTGAGGGTCTGGCTTTGAGCTTCAATTCTCGCGCGGTGTCACATCTTTTACGTCCTGCGCAGCTTCCTTGCGGCGGTCGGCCATGAACTGGTCGAACTCGGCCTTGTCCTTGGCGTGGCGCAGGCGTTCGAGGAAATCGCGGAATTCGCCCGCTTCGTCCTCAAGCCGGCGGATCGTCTCGGCGCGATATTCATCGAAGGCGCGGTTGCCGGTCGGGGCAAAGCCCGAGCGAGCATCGCGGTTGCGCCAACCGTTGCGGCAGCCGCCCCAGCGTGCGAATTTTTCCTGCATCAGTCCCATGTTGTTCTCCCAAGAATGGGCGTTGCCGCCCCAGTGGCCGGACATTGAGTGGCCGGACATGGCCGCAGAATTGCCGTTTTGACGGCATCCCATGCGGCCGCTGAAAATCATGTAGGCCAGCAAGGCGAGGCCAACCGGCCAGAACAGGACAAAGCCCAGCACCATCGTCGCGATCCAGGCCGGACGGCCAAGGCTGTCGAGACGCATGACCATTCCATCCATTGCAAACTCCTTGTTCCTTTCACGCATTTTCATCACGCGAACGGGGACCCACTTCGCTCGAAAATGCTTCCACTCGCCATATCGACGATGTGAATGTAAATCACATTTACATAAATGGCATCGACGTCGGCTTTCGTCAAGATGGCCTGCATTACAAGTTGGTTAGGTCTAGGGAGGGCCGGCAAAACCGTCGAGATAGACGAGCACACCGGCTTCGAGCAGGTCTTCCGGGCTCATGGGAATGGGCCGGCGTGCCGCATCGCCGCGCGTGAAAAGGCTCGCGATGCCATGGCTCATCGACCAGATGTGGAGTGCCACCATCATCGGCGGCGGGCGTCGCTCGGGCGGTAGCGTCGCGATCACCCGTTCGCAGGCCTCACGCAGGACGGTGAAGGCCTCTTCCCCGGCCTTGCGCAGCTCAGGGTCATCATGGACGGCCGCACCGGATTCGAACATCGCTGAATAGGCCGCCGGTTCACGCCGGGCGAAATCGAGATAGGCGCGGCCCGTGCGGACCAGCGCGGAGCGTGGGCTTGGTTTTCCGTGATCCCACGCTGCGCGCAGGCTCGCCGCGAAGGCCTCGAAGCCGCGCCGGGCGATATCCGCCATGAGCTGTTCGCGGTCCTTGAAGTGGCGATAGGGCGCCGCGGGGGAAACACCGGCTGCGCGTGCAGCCTCTGCCACCGTGAAACCGCTGGGCCCCTTTTCGCCAATCAGGCGCAATGCGGCCTCGATCAGCGCCTCGCGCAGATTGCCGTGGTGGTAGTTTCGCCGTTTGGTGTGATCGCCGGGATCCCAAGTCATGTGTGGCGTTATCGGCAATTCGCGGCCTGAGCGCAATGGGATCGCACGTCTGCTGCCGGGTCGATCAAGGGCTCGAATAGGTCAATCACAGAAGCGCATTTGACATCTGTGTCAGTTGCCCGGAATTTGGGCATATGAACATCGCAGCATCCGATTCCTCCGCCGACCCCTATTCACCGGATTCGCCCTATGCCTGGCTTCGGCTGTGGATGGCGCTGTTATGCTCCACCATTGCTGGGGTCGGTATGTGGGCGATCATCGTGGTGTTGCCTGCGGTGCAAACCGAATTCGGCATTCTGCGCGGGGAAGCCTCGCTGCCCTATACGGCGATGATGCTTGGCTTTGCCTTCGGCACCATCGTGCTCGGGCGGATGGCGGATCGCACCGGCATTGTCGCGCCAATCCTGATTGCGGGCGTGACGATTGGCCTCGGTTTCGTGCTGGCGGGCCTGTCGCCGAACATCTATCTCTTTTCCGCCGCGCATGGTTTTCTGATCGGGGTCGGGACCGGGACCAGTTTTGCGCCGATGATGGCGGATATCTCGCACTGGTTCGTGCGCAATCGAGGTGTCGCGGTGGTGATCGTCGCGGCGGGAAATTATCTCGCGGGAACGGTCTGGCCGATGGCGATCAAGTTCGCGCTACCTGTCTATGGCTGGCGCACGACATATATTGTGATCGGGATCGTCGTTGCGGTCACAATGGTGCCGCTGGCGTTCTTCTTCCGCCGCCGCCCGTCGCAGAAAACCATGGAAGCGGCGGATGCCGCCGCCGAAATCGCGCGCGCCGACCTCGGCATGTCTCCCGCGCTGCTCCAGTTTCTGCTCGTGGTCGCCGGGTTCGCCTGCTGTGTTGCGATGTCGATGCCGCAGGTGCATCTCGTCGCCTATTGTGGCGATCTGGGTTATGGCGTTGCGCGCGGCGCGGAAATGCTCTCGTTGATGCTGTTCCTCGGGATTTTCAGTCGTATCGGCTCCGGGATTGTCGCGGACAAGATTGGTGGTGCCGCGACCTTGCTGATCGGCTCGATCATGCAGGGCACGGCGCTGGTGCTTTATCTCTTCTTCGACGGCCTCACCTCGCTCTACGTCATTTCCGGCGTCTTTGGGCTGTTCCAGGGCGGGATCGTGCCGATGTACGCGGTAATCTGCCGCGAGTTCCTGCCGCCACGTGAGGCGGGCGGGCGGATCGGCTTCGTCATCTCCGCGACGATTTTCGGCATGGCCTTCGGCGGCTGGATTTCCGGCGCGATCTACGACTGGACGCAGAGCTATCGTCTTGCGTTCTTCAACGGTGTGTTGTGGAACGCGATCAACCTCAGCGTCGTCACCTGGCTGCTGTGGCGGAAGCAGAGGGCCGTGCCGCAGGCGGCTTGAAGAATGCTGCTTGCTTCCTCTTGCAAGAAAGTCCTCTCAGCAAGAAAGTCCTCTTTGAATGTCCTCTTGGCAAGCGCGCCAAATCCCGGCAGGAAACGTTCAGGACAGGACGATTTCTGACAGGGGATACATCAGCATGACCGACCAGCCCAGAGGCGAGCTTGCCGTCCGCACCATGGCGATGCCGGCGGATACCAATGCCAACGGTGATATCTTCGGCGGCTGGGTGATGAGCCGGATGGACCAGGCCGGTGGTATCGCCGGGGTATCTCGCACAAGGGGCCGCGTCGTGACTGTTGCGGTCGATGCCATGACCTTCATCCGACCCGTGAAGGTCGGCGATGTGCTCTGCGTCTATACCGAGATCGAGAGCATCGGCCGCACCTCCTTCAAGGTGCATGTCGAGGCCTGGGCGCAGCGCTTTATGACCGACACGCGTGAGAAGGTCACGGATGCGACCTTCACGTTTGTTGCGGTGGATGACAACGGCAAACCGCGCCTCGTGCCGCAGGATTGATCCGGCTCAGGTGATCCTGATCGACATATCGGGCAGGCCTTCGATCTTGCAGAGGAGCACGTCGCCTTTCACGACCGGGCCGACATTCTCCGGTGTGCCGGAATAGATGATGTCGCCCGGGAAGAGTTCGTTGGCTTCCGAGAGCTTGGAAATCTGCTCCGCGACCGACCAGATCATATGCGCCAGCGTCGCGTCCTGCTTCACGGCGCCATTGACCGCGAGGCTGATCTTGCCCTTGCCGACATGCCCCACCTGTTCGACCTTGTGCAGCGGCCCGATGGGCGCGGAGCGGTCAAAGCTCTTGCCGATTTCCCAGGGCTTCTTCTGGTCGCCCATTGCGCGCTGGAGGTCGCGGCGTGTCATGTCGAGGCCTACGGCATAGCCGTACACGAGATCCAGTGCCTTCTCGATCGGGATATCCTTGCCGCCGGCCTTGAGCGCTACGACGAGTTCAACCTCATAATGGTAATTCTTTGTCAGGCTCGGGTAGGGGTGATCGGCGACCTCGCCAACCTTCACGTTCTGGATGGCATCGGTCGGTTTCTGGAAGAAGAACGGCGGCTCTCGCGTCGGGTCCGATCCCATCTCGCGTGCATGGGCGGCATAGTTGCGCCCGATGCAATAGACGCGGCGGACCGGGAAGACCTCGCTCGACCCGACAATCGGGATCGTGGTCTGTGGCACTGCGAAAGGCGTCTTGGGGGCAGCGGTTTGCGCCGAGGCGGTATCCGTCAGCCTGGTGGTTGCAGCAGCGGTCACGGCGGCGCCCAGCGCGGCGCGGCGGGATATCTTGGTCATGGTTCCTCCGGTCGGCTGTCTCTTGCAGCCTGTTAGCAGTCGAACTCGAGGATGGCGTAGCGCGCGGCTACGTCAAGTCATGCGGGCGCACGAATTGCGCGGAACGCCCCTGCTTATGCCCATTTGTAATTGAAGCTGACCGATACCCGCTCAGCTTCGGCGCGGTTGATCGGGACGTCGTGCCGGAGCCAGCTCTCCCAGAGAAGCAATGTGCCGGGCTGTGAGGCGACCGAGACGAAGTGCTGGTTTTCGGTTGCCGCTTTCGCCTTCTTCGGTGGGGAGGCCATCATCATTGCGTGGCGCGGGTCTTCAAGCCGAAGCGCGGCGGCACCTGGCGGCACGGCGACATAGAAGGTGCCGGAGATCACAGAATGCGGATGAATATGCGCGGCGTGAAAGCCATCTTCCGGCAGCACGTTCACCCAGAGCGAATCCATTGCCAGCTTGCCACCGCCGAGATCGAATTCGAGCGATTTCGCAAAGGCGGCAACGTGCTTGTCGATTGCCTTGGTCAGTGCCTTGAAAGCCGGAAAGCGCCAGGGCAGGTCATCAAGCGAGGCGTAGGAAGTATAGCCGGGATACCCGTTCTTGCGGCACCACTTCTGCCCGGCGGTATCGTCGAGTGCCAGCGCATGGCAGGCGTCTTCAAGATCCTGCACAAGATCAGGATCGTCAAACTGGGCGCGATAGACGCGGGTGGGGAAGAAACTCAGGATCTCGCTCATGGAAATCCCCCTAGCATGCGCTGCAAGGGGGGCTCAATGGGGCTTGCTCTCCATTTTGAGCCATATCAGGTCGGGATCGCGTTGCCCGCGCCCCAGTGCTCCTGTGCGTCGGTTTCCACGGCGCCGGGGCGGGTGTTGCGGATGCGCTTCAGGGCTTCTTCAGCGGCCATGCCGCGTTCGGTGAGAAGGCGCATCGCGACCATGCCGGAGCGGCCCTTGCCGCCGAGGCAATGCAGCAGCAGGCGGCCGTTGCGCTCAAGGATAGCTTGAAGTCGCGGTGACAGAGCCGCCCAGCCGGTCTCTTCCGCGTCGGGTACGCCATAATCACGGATTGGGAAGTGCGCGTGCGCGAGCCTGAGATCGGCGAGGCGCACGATCAAATTTCCAGCGCCTTTTTCCGCCATCTCGGCCGCTTCGGTCATCGAGATGACGAGATCGGGGTGCCATTGGCGGATCATGGCGAGATCGCCTTCGAGATCGCCAGAGCGTCCGGGAAGGCGACAAATCCCGATCCGGGCGCCGCCTTCGAGGGTTAGCTCATCGATTCTGAATGGCTCGATCGACATTCGACGTCGTGTCCTCAACTTCCGATCCGGTTTCAACTGGGAAGCTAGAGACACTGGGCGAGGTTGCGTGGTCAAGCGTCGGCTGGGTGATTTTCAGCGAAGCCGGGACAGCCTGACCGAAGCCGGATTGCGCGTGCCCGGCCGGTTCGATGCGGAGCGAGGCAATGCCACGCCCGGCAAAGCCGAGGGCCTGCGCCGCGCCAAGCGACACATCGAGCGTCCTGCCTCGGACAAAGGGGCCGCGATCATTGATGCGCACCATCACGGAATGGCCGTTGGCGGTGTTGGGCAGCTTCAGGCGCGTCCCGAAGGGCAGCGAGCGGTGTGCCGCCGTCATGGCGGAGGGGTTGAAACGCTCGCCGGAAGCAGTTTTCCGCCCCGCGAGTTCCTTGCCATAGAAGCTGGCCTTGCCCACGGTTTCGGCATGAGCCGACGAGGATGCTACCGCGACAAGCGCGGCGAAAACATATTTCTGCATCGGATTTCCTCTCGAAGTGCAGCCGGGATGCCACCCTGTGGTGCGCAAACGCCGGACCGGAGCCGGGCGCGACCGTCTCCGGCGACAGCCTCAAGCTCCTGTTTTGAGACGATTTTCTCAGGCCGGACATCTGTCCACGGGCCAAGACACGCCTCAAGCGAATTGTTGCAATGCACAAAAAATGAGGCGAGAAAACGGCAAGCCGGCAAAATCCAAGCCGGCAAAATCGTTCGCGCCTGAGCGTGGACTTCATCATCCGGGGTTTGGATTTTGCCAGACAGGACTTGATTTTGTCAGACAGGACTTGCGTCCGGCCAAGCTTCACGCAAAAGAAGGGGTAACCCTTGCTCAAGGGCCTGTAGCTCAATGGTTAGAGCCGGCCGCTCATAACGGTCTGGTTGCAGGTTCAAGTCCTGCCGGGCCCACCACTTTTCTTGTCGTTTTCAACTCTCCCCGGGCCAATGCGTCATGTTCGGTTCCTCCTCCCGCCTTTCGCGGATTCAATGCCTCGATGACCTTGAGGCCGCAGCGAAGGCCTTTCTGCCGCGCCCGGTCTTTGGCTATATCTTCGGCTCCTCCGAAACGCGCCGCTCCGAGCGAGGCAGCCGCAGCGCTTACGAGGATTATGTCTTCCGCCCACGCGTGCTGGTCGATGTTTCCAAGCGCGATCAGAGCGTCGAATTTCTTGGCAAGACCTATGCCGCGCCCTTCGGCATCGCGCCGATGGGGATCAGCGCGCTGTCCGCCTATCGCGGGGACATTGTGCAGGCACGTGCGGCGGCGGCGGCCAAAATTCCGATGGCGCTTAGCGGTTCCTCGCTGATCGCGATGGAAGAGGTGATCGCGGCGGCACCCGAGACCTGGTTTCAGGCCTATGTGCCGGGCGATATGTCCCGCACCGCGCCTTTGCTCGCGCGGGCAGAAAAGGCGGGATATCGTACGCTGGTGCTCACTGTTGATGTCCCGATCCTTGGTGGCCGCGAGCACTATATCCGCGCCGGATTTTCAACGCCGCTGAAACCGGGTCTCCGGCTTGCCGTTGATGGCCTGATGCGACCGGGCTGGCTCATCGGCACTTTCGCACGCACGCTCCTGAAACACGGCATGCCGCATTTCGAGAATTCCTATGCCGAACGCGGCGCTCCGATCGTCTCGCGCTCGGTGCTACGCGATTTCTCGGCGCGTGATTATCTCAACTGGACGCATCTTGATGAAATCCGCCGCCTCTGGCCCGGCAAGCTGATCGTCAAGGGACTGCTGCACCCGGACGATGCCATCACGGCGCGGGATGCCGGGGCCGATGCGATTATCGTCTCCAATCACGGCGGGCGGCAGCTCGACAATGCGATTGCGCCGCTGCATGCGCTCCCCGCTATCGTCGCTGCGGTGCCGGACTTGCCGGTGATGATCGACGGCGGCATCCGACGCGGGACGGACATCCTGATGGCGCTCGCGCTTGGCGCGAAATTTGTGCTGATCGGGCGGCCGTTCAACTATGCCGCTTCCATCGGGGGCGAGGCCGGGGTGACACATGTCATCGACCTCCTGAAAACCGAGATCAACCGTGATATGGCGATGCTCGGCGTCAACCATTGTTCGGAACTCACGCCGGAGTTGCTGGTGCGGCAGGGCGTGCTTTGATGCACTTTTTCCTCTGGCTAATGATTATTTGCCCAATCCTCCCCGGACCACGCACCACAACCACAGGCATCCTTCGATGACAGCTCCAATTCGCGCCATCGCGGTCTTTTCCGGCTCGAATTTTGGTGGCCATGAGGCCTATGCGGCAGGCGCGAAAGCGCTCGGCAGCGCGTTGGCGCAACGCGGAATCACGGTGGTGTATGGCGGCACCAACAAGGGCCTGATGGGTGTGCTGGCCGATGCCGCGCTCGCGGCGGGTGGCCGCGTGCATGGCGTGATTACAGAGCGCCTCCTTGCCAAGGGGCACGCTCACCCCGGCCTGACGATCAGCGAGACCGCCGCCGATATGCGCATGCGCAAGAAGCGGATGGCCGAGCTTGCCGATGCCTTCATCGCGTTGCCCGGTGGGATCGGCACGCTGGAGGAATTCATGGAAATCTGGACCCTTAACCAGCTCGGCGACTTCGCCAAACCGGCCGGGCTTCTTGATATCCGCAGCTTCTATCAGCCGCTGATGGGCATGATCGACCATATGATCGCCGAGAAATTCCTGCCCGCCGCGCATCGCGACGGCGTTGTCGTTGAGGCTGATCCGGTCGCGATGATCGACAAGCTCGTACGTTTTGAGCCTGTGACGGTCGCCAAATGGCTCTGAGAGGTTTGGTGTCTCTGAGGCGTGCAGGCTATTTTGTCAGTCCCGTGATTACCGGCTGGCGATAGGCGAGCAAGGCCGGGATCAGCGCGAGGAGGCTCGCGGCGCTGATCAGGATGGCGATGATCAGGATATCCGAAGCATCTGGCGTCAGGGTCAGCGCAAGGCCGGTCTCGCCGAGCATCCAGCGTCCGGTAAGGGCAGTCAGCGCCCAGCCGGCCGGAAGGCCGATCAGGCACCCCGCACCGATCAGCACGACAGCCTGTAACCACACCAGCAGCAGGATGAAGCGTCGCGGTGCGCCGAGGGCGCGCAACACCGCATAACGCTGCCGCCTCAACCCGGCGATGGCCCAGAACAACAGCAGGATCGCGCCGAACATCAGCACGGCGTTCAGCACCGAGGCGGCGAGCAGCAGGCCGCGCGCCTCGCCGAGCGCGCCATAAAGCGCAACCAGCACCTCGGCGGGAAAGAACGCCATGGTGCCACCCTGCCGGTAGGTGCCGCGCAAGCCATAGGCATCGGCGACGCTTTTCGGGCGCACGACCAGCGCGGGAACGCCGGGTACTTGCCCGCTCTCCGCGTGCAACCCATGTGTCGCCCAGACCGCCTCGATGGGCACGAGAATCGCGCGGTCCCACGGCGATCCCGTGCGGGGCAACCGCCCCACAATGCGATAGGTTGTGCCCTCGTGGCGATGCTCGACTTCTTCCGGCTCGGCTTCGCCCGGCGTGTGTCGCATCCCTGCGAGGGCATGCGCGGGGGTGATCTCGGCGCCCATCGCGAGTCGCACATCCGCGCCGATGAGCGCTTCCGGTTTTGCCATGAGCGCCCGTGACGGCAGCTCAAAGGCGCGGCCTTCCACCGGCGTCAGCCGGCCCCATCGCAGGGCGAACTCGCGGGATGTGCCGACAATCGGGTAGCCCATCGCGATATCACCAAAGGCGACCGGCGCCACATCCCGCACGCGCGGGTCGGCCTTGAGGCGCGGAAGGATTTCGCCCGCCATCAGGGGTAGCGCTTCGGGCTGGAGGAAGATCGTGGTCATGACGAGTTGCGTCGGGCTGCCCGGTGCGCCGATCAGCAGCGGGAAATCATCCGCCGCCGCTGCGCTGCTTTTTCGAAGCGCCCGTTCGCCCGTGTTGATCGCGATGCCGATGGCGCTCGCGAACCCGACCAGCAGGAGGATGGCGACGGCGGTCCAGCCAAGCGCGCGTAATTCCGCGCGGAGCATCGGGAAGGGGTTCATGGCACCCTCCCGGCAGGCGGCATAAGTGCAAGGCGGGTCTCGAAGCGCGCAAGTAGCGCCGGATCATGCGTCACGCAGATTAGCGTCGCGCCGATGGCGGCGGCTTCGGTGACGAGCGCCGTACCGACTGCCGCACCGTTCTCGGCGTCGAGGCTGGCGGTCGGCTCGTCGGCAAGGATCAGCGCCGGGCGATGCGCCAGGGCGCGTGCCACCGCGACCCGCTGCTGCTCGCCGCGCGAGAGTGTTCCGGCGGGGCGGACAAGGTCCGCGAGGCCGAAGCGGGCGCACAAGGCGCGGGCCTCGGCTTCCCGCGCGGCCCTGTCCGGCGTGGGACCAAAACTCGCGGGCAACAGGATATTCGCGAGCGCGCCCATCTCCGGGATGAGGTGAAAATCCTGAAAGACAAAGCCTAGAGAGATGCGCCGCCACGTATCACGCGCGGTTTCGCCGAGCGCGCTGATCGTCTGGCCCTGCCAGCGGATCTCGCCGCCTGTCGGCAGCGCCAGCCCGGCGATGAGGTTCAACAAGCTTGATTTTCCGCAGCCGGAGGGGCCGGTGATGGCGAGCGCCGTGCCGGAAGGCACCCCAAAATCTGGAAAGGTTAGGGTGGGCGCGCGGCCATCACGCCCTTCGCGGAAGCGCAAAGTGAGATCGCGCCAGCCGAGGCCAGTTTCAGAAACGCTGGACATCTGCCTCAACGATCCGGATCTGACTTACGAACCCTGTTTCCTTGTCGATCGTCGAGCCGATTTCCAGCACGCCGGTGACGCTGACACGGCGTCCCTCGCTGATCGCCGGTGTCGCGGCCTTGAGGAAAACAACGACGATGTCGACAGGCCACTCAGCGTCGGACTGGCAGAAGGGGCAGATCGCGAGCGGCTGGCGGGTCAATACGAAAAAGCTGCTCTCGGCTTTGAGCGGCGGCGCCATGAAGCCGGTCATCTTCACCCGCTTGCTCTTGAGCGCCCTGACGCGATCCGCAAACTCAAAACCGAGCACGCCGAAGCTCTTGTAGAGCCCGTCGAAAGTGATGCTTTCGATGTCCTCGGCCTTCGCGGGATACGTCCCGATCGCCAGCGCAAAGCCGCCCCCGATGAGGGCGCGGCGATCCATCTGGCAGGGCGCGCGCGTCCCCAAGGCTTATTTCCCGCCGAGGCTCAGGGCTTCGGCCATCACGCGGAACACGAAGGTGTTGTCCTTGCGGCCACGGAATTTTTCCGCGTTCGGCCCCATGGCGGTCAGCAGACCGTCGTCTGCGGAATGGACACCGGTATTCGCCTCGAATGGCAGGTTACCAGCTTTGCGCGCCGCGCCGGGTGCCGTGCAATCCTTTTCGTTGGCGACAAAGGTTTTCGGATCCGCACCGGCGACGGAAGGCACCCGTTCGCCGTCCATGAAGGGCTTGCCGGTGTCGCAGGTGTCCGGATAGGTGCCGAAGACTACCGCGAGGCGACGCGAGGTGTTCACGTCCGTGGGGAAGCCATCGGCATCGAGCGGGCCGTAATTCGGCGGCAGCGACTTGTCGTAAACGCCGAGCTTGTCGCGCAGGAGTTGGCCCGGACGGTTGTCATCATAGGTGCCGATCAGCGAGACGGCATGGGTGTGATCCGGCACGACGATGATCAGCGTGTCATTGCGGTCTGCGGCGAAATCCTTCGCGACCTTCACGGCATTGTCGAGCATGATGGTGTCGAACACCGCGCGCTCCCAATCGAGGGAGTGGCTGTATTTGTCGATGCGGCCCGATTCCACCATCAGGAAGAAGCCGTCAGGATTGGCCGAGAGAATCTTGAGCGCGGCGCGGGTCTGCTCGGTGACATCAGGCTGATCCGGGAATTTCGAGACCGAGCCCTTTTTGGCAAGACGCAGGTCAAACGCGCCATCGATGTTGCCGGTGTTGTAGAGGCCGAGCAATTTTGAAGCGCCCGCGGCTGCTGCGGCGTTCATCTCGGTCTTGGTGGTGGCGATGGTATAGCCCGCCTCCCTGAACTTCGCGATGGCATCGAGATCGTCGCTGCGCTTCGAGCCCGGCGTGGTCTTGGGGAGGAAGTTCGGCGAGCCACCTCCCATCATCACGTCCGGCTTCACCTCCAGGAACATCTTGACGATCTCGTTGAAATCCGACCGACGACGGGTGTGTGCGACCATCGAGGCCGGCGTCGCATCCTCAATTTCGGTATTGGTCACGACACCGAGCGCCATCTTCGTCTTGCGCTTGACGAGTTCCCCGATGGTCTCGACCTTGGGGTGGTCGAGGCTGAGCGCGTTCTTCGCGCAATAGACGCCGAGTGCGTTGACGCAGGACTTGTGGCCCGTGGTGTAGGCAGAGGCGCTGTTGGCGCTGTCAGTCACGATCGTATCGTTGCCCGAGGTCGAAATTAGCGCCATGTTCGGCATATCGTCGATGGCAAGCTCGCTGTCGTATTTGCCCTCACGCCAGCCCTTCGAGAGGATGCGCGCCGCCGTGCGATGCGCGATCGACATGCCATCGCCAATGAAGAGGATGACGTTCTTCGCCTTGCGTGGCCCGGAGGCCGGGAAGACATTCCAGACCACGGTCTTCTTCGCATCGCCCTGAACCGCTTCCACCACGTAGCGGCCCGGCGCCAGCGAGACCTCGCGTGCCCAGAGCGCGGAATGCTTCTGGCCTTCCTCGCTTTCGATGAAGGTGCCGGCCTTGCCGAGCACGCTTTCCACCGAAGCGCCGTTGATCGTGACCTTCACGGCATCCGGCTTGGGCGCATCCGGGAACTCGACCTTGAAATCGAATTTTGAGCCTTCGAGGATATCCGCCCGGTCAATCGGATAGATGGTCTGCGCCTGAGCACCGCCGAGCCAGCCTGTGAGGATCAGCGTGACCAGCGCTGCCTTGCGCAGGGGAAAGGCGGACGATGTGTTGAAGCGGGGCATGGGTTGTCCTGAGCGGAAGAGCTGAAACAAGAGGCGCAGATGATGTCACCGGAGTTAAAACCTTCCCACGACAAATCCGTGACATTGGCGTGCGGTAAAGTTAGCCGGTTTCATTTTTTTCGCATCTGGAATTTCCAGAAATGAAAAAGGGCGGCCCTTGCGAGCCGCCCTTGAGCCTTCCAGCCAATTTTGCCCTTCAGGCCAGCGCTTCCGCGACCGGTGCATAGGCATAGCCAAGGTCGCGAGCCACCGGCTCACAGGTCACCTTACCGTTCCAGACATTGAGGCCATTGGCGAGATGGCGGTTGGCGGTGAGTGCCGCCTTCCAACCCTTGTCAGCAATCGCGAGGGCATGCGGGAGCGTCACGTTGTTCAGCGCATAGGTTGAGGTGCGCGCCACCGCGCCGGGCATGTTGGCGACGCAGTAATGGACGACGCCATCCACAACAAAAGTGGGTTCGGCATGGGTCGTGGCATGCGACGTTTCGAAGCAGCCGCCCTGATCAATCGCGACGTCGACCAGCACCGCGCCTTCGTGCATGTCCTTCAGCATGGCGCGGGTGACGACCTTCGGGGCTGCCGCGCCGGGCACCAGAACGGCACCGATCACGAGATCTGCCTCGGAGACATACTGCTGAAGCGCCGAGCGGGTAGCATGGACAACCTTGGCGCGCGCCTCGAAATGCGTCGAGAGCTTTTCGAGCACCATAGGGTTGCGATCGAGGATCGTCACATCGGCGTGAACACCGACAGCCATCTGCGCGGCATTGAAGCCTACGACGCCGCCGCCGATGATTACGATCTTCGCCGGAGCAACACCCGGCACGCCGCCGAGCAGGACGCCGCGGCCGCCATGCGACTTTTCAAGCGCCGTAGCGCCCGCCTGAATGGCCATACGGCCTGCAACCTGGCTCATCGGCTTCAGGAGCGGCAGGCCGCCGAGTTCGTCCGTCACCGTTTCATAGGCGATGCAGGTCGCGCCCGAGGCGACGAGATCCTTGGTCTGTTCCGGGTCCGGCGCGAGGTGGAGATAGGTGTAGAGGATCTGGCCGGGACGGAGCATCTTGCGCTCGAACGCCTGCGGTTCCTTCACCTTTACGATCATGTCGGCCTTTGAGAAAATCTCAGCCGCAGCGCCGACGATCTCGGCACCCGCTGCGCGGTAGGCATCATCGCCTGCGCCGATACCGGCACCTGCCTTGGTTTCCACCAGCACCTTGTGACCATGATGCACGGCCTCGGCCACGCTCTCCGGCGTCAGGCCGACGCGGTATTCGTGGTTCTTTACTTCCTTTGGAACACCGATCAGCATGGGGCTCTCCCTTGTTTCTAATGCAGGGAAATTATCGCCGTCTGAAGGGGAATGTTTCGCTAATTTAACGCCATATAGAGTATATATTCGGAAATTATACGAATTTTAGTCGGTTATGATGAAAATTATCCCATGGATGGATTTGATCGCAAGATTCTCACGGCACTGCAACGAAACGGCCGGGCTTCCATGGCTGAACTCGGAGAGGCAATCGGCCTTTCCATCTCGGCCTGCCATCGCCGCGTGAAGCTGCTCGAAGAGGCAGGCCTGATCGAAGGGTATGCCGCCCGGCTCAATCGCGAGGCCCTTGGTCTGAGGATGGAACTCTTTGTCACTGTCTCGCTGACCTCGCAGGCGAGCACCGTGCTCGAAGCTTTTGAAGCGGCGGTGCGGCGCGTGCCGGAGATCGTCGAGTGCCACCTTCTCGCGGGGCGCGCGGATTATCTGATGCGCATCGCCATCGCCGATATGTCGGAATACGAGGCGCTGCACCGCACGCGGCTCACGAGCTTGCCGGGTGTCTCCAACATGGAGACGACCTTCAACCTACGCACGGTGACGCCTTTCGCCGGCTACCCCGTGCCGGAGGCGCGGGGCTGAGGTTTCGGCTTATTTACCGGCGACGCTGAGGCCATGCGCGCCGTGCTTCCGGATCAACTCACCGACAAAGCCCGAGGCAATGGCCGCCTCGACAAAGCGGGTCAGGAAATCGAGCGCATCGGCCTTCGCGCGCGGTGTACCAATGGCCTGCTGAACCGCCATGAACTTCCCCTCGATGATGCGTGAGCCAGGCACCGCACGCTGATCATCAATGAGTTTCGGCCGAAGGCCGGCGAGAGCGTCACAGGGCGTTTCTAAAAAATCCCGCATGGCGTTATCGAGTGGCGGAATCGAATGCTTCAGCGTGGCGTTCTGGATATTGCGGTCAAGCCAGAGGCAATAGGCGGTGCGCTCGGTGACGGCGATGGTGACGCCCTTCGCATCAACATCAGCAATGGTGTTCAGCTTCGAGCGCTCTGGCACGAGGTAAGAGGCCTCAATCTCGGTATAGGCGGGCGTAAAGGCGATGGTCTCGGCGCGCTGCGGTTCCGCGCCGATGAGCCCGATATCCCAAGCGTCCTTGCCAGCATCATCGGCGAGGAGGCCCGGCGAGGCATAGGGAATGTACTGCACCCCGACGCCGAGATAACCCGCAATCGCTGCCGCCATATCGGGAGACACACCCGTTGGATCGCCTGTTTCGGTCCGGCCCGTCACCAGCAGGAAGTTCGAGAGGTTTGTGCCGGAGCGCAGCACACCCTTCGGGGCCAGCAGCGCGCGGAGCGCCGGGCTTACCGGGCCAAGATCGGGTTTGAAAGCCTCGGGTTTGACGGTCATGGACGTGCCTTTGTTTTCATTGTTGATGCTAGGCTAGAGAGTGTAGGCATCCCGCGCAACCGCGCTTGACCGTCATCGCCCGCACCGGCATAGCCGGGTTCAAAATAAAGGCTCGGGAGGCTGAAGTGGAGGCGAACGGCACAGCGTCACGCGAGATGCGCCTTGGCATCGTCATGGTGGCGATTTCCGCGCTGGTCTGGAGCTTTGGCGGCACCATCGCGCGCTTCATCGTGGCACCGGATGTATGGACCATCGTGTTCTGGCGCTCGGCCTCGGGCGCTGTCTATCTCATCGGCTATATGCTCTGGCGGCATGGGCGCGCTGGGACCGTCGCGCTGTTTCGCGCGATGGGCTGGCCCGGCTTTGGCGTTGGTCTCTGCTTTGCGACCGGCTCGGCCTCGTTTGTGATTGCGCTCGCGCATACCAGCGTCGCGGATATCCTCTTCCTTCAGGCCGGCGTGCCGCTGATGGCGGCGTTGATGGCCTTTGTGCTGTTTGGCGAGCGCGTCTCGCTTGCTACCGGACTGGCGATCGCCGCCGTGATTTTCGGCGTTGGGATCATGGTGTCAGAGTCGCTGTCGGGTCGCGTTTCGCCCATCGGCGATGGTCTCGCGCTGCTGATCGCCGTAACCTTCGCGATCGCCACCGTGATTACCCGCCGCTTCGCGCATGTCGCGATGCTGCCGGCGGTGTGCCTCGGCACGGTGATTGCTGCGTCGCTCGCGGCTATTATGGCGACCACGCTGGCGGTAACGCGCGCTGACTTCGGACTGCTGATCGCCTTCGGCGCCTTCAATCTCGGCTTTGGTCTTTCGATGTTCGCGATGGGCGCGCGGCTGATCCCGGCGGCATTGGCGGCCCTGATCGGTACGATCGAGCCGATCCTTGCGCCGATCTGGGTCTGGCTGGTGCATAACGAAATCCCCTCGCTCCGCACGATGATCGGCGGCAGTGTGGTGTTTCTCGCGCTTGTTGCGCATCTTGCGATGGAGTTTCGCCGCTCCCGTCGTGCCACTTGACCTTCGCGGGTTCCCGCGCGACGAACCGGTATGAGCGCGCCGACACCCCCTTCCTCCCCTGAGGTTCCTGTTCCTGCCGAAGGCATTCTGATTTTCGTCGATGCTGATGCCTGCCCGGTAAAGGACGAGGTTTACCGCGTCGCAGAACGCCACGGCGTCAAGGTTTTCGTGGTGGCGAACAGTTGGATCAATGTCCCGCGTGATCCGCTGATCACGCGCGTCGTGGTTCCCTCCGGCCTTGATGTCGCGGATGACTGGATCGCGGAACGGTCCCGGCGCGGAGCCGTGGTGATCACGGCGGATATCCCGCTTGCCGCGCGGGCGATCAAGGCCGGTGCGGATGTCATCGCACCGAACGGGCGTGCCTTCACGGAGGCCTCCATCGGCATGGCCCTCGCGACACGCAACCTCATGGACGATCTGCGCTCCGGCGGTGCAGTCACGGGCGGTCCACCGCCTTTTGCCGCGAAGGATCGCTCGGCGTTTCTCTCCGCGCTGGACCTTGCATTGGTGCGTCTCAAGCGGGCCGGATTGGCTGCGGGTTGACGGTTTCCATATTTGGGATAATTTCCCAAATATGGAAAAAACCTCCGAAGTTACTTTTGACCAGCAGATCGCCGCGCGCCTTGGTGCCCTTCGCGCCGAGCGCGGCTGGTCGCTGGATGATCTCGCGCTGCGGAGCGGCATCAGCCGGTCAACGCTCTCTCGGCTCGAAAATGCCGACGTCAGCCCGACGGCGCAGGTTCTCGGCAAGCTCTGTGCGGCGTATGGCATGCCGATGTCGCGGCTGATGCGGCTGGTGGAAGACAGTTCGACGCCGGTTGTGCGCGCCGAAGCGCAACTGCTCTGGGTCGATCCGGGGACCGGGTTTCGTCGCCGTTCCGTTTCACCGCCGACGCAATCGCTGGCAGGAGAAGTACTGGCCTGCGAAATTCCGGCCGGCACCCGCATCGCGTATGAGCTTCCGCCGAAGCCGGGTCTTGAACATCACCTCGTGATGCTGCGCGGTGCGCTGACCGTCACCGTCGACGGGCAGGCGCACAGTCTGAAGACCGGCGATTGCCTGCGCTATGCGCTCTTTGGTGCGAGCTGTTTCGAAACACCGCCTGAGGCGGGCGCGACTTATTTCCTCTTCCTGCTGTGAGGGCCCATGAGCATTCCCGTCATCGACATTTCCGCCGATACTCTTGAACTTCGCCTCTCCGAATTCGCCGAGGTGCTCCACGCGGCGGTGCTGGACGGCGCGAGCGTCGGCTTCATTGTGCCGTTCTCTTTCGCGGAGGCGGAGGGTTTTTGGCGCAACCGCATCCTGCCAGCGCTGCGTGAGGGCGGCTTGATCCTGCTCGCCATCGAGGAGGGCGGGCGGATCGTCGGGACGGTGCAGCTCGATTACAACACGCCTGCAAACCAGCCGCATCGTGCTGAGGTGCGCAAGATGCTGGTGCATCCCGCCTATCGCCGGAAGGGCTATGCCCGCGCGCTGATGGTGGAACTGGAGCGCCGCGCCCGCGCGCTGAAGCGCTCGCTTCTCACACTCGATACTCGCACCGGGGATAAAGCCGAGCCGCTTTACGCCTCGCTCGGCTACGAGGTGACGGGCATCATCCCGGATTTCTGTCGCGATACCTTGTCGGACCGGCTCGATCCGACAACGATCATGTACAAGCGGTTATAGCTTTCCTTGGACGCCTTTGCTTCACGCGAACCGGTATCCACTTCGCTTGCAAAGGCTATCGTTTTCTACTTCATCACCACCGCAGGCAGCCACGTCACGATGCCGGGAAACACGCAGCAGATCGCGACCGCAAGGAACATCAGCAGCAGGAACGGCATGGTTCCCCAGATGATGTCCGAGAGCGGAATATCCGGCGCGATATTCTTGATGACGAAGATGTTAAGCCCCACCGGCGGGTGAATGAGCCCCATTTCCATCACGATGGTCATCACAACGCCGAACCAGATCAGGTCGAACCCAGCAGCCTTGAGCGGCGGCAGGATGATCGGCGCGGTCATCAGGATGATCGAGACCGGTGGCAGGAAAAATCCGAGCACGATCACGAACAGCAGGATCGCGCCGAGCAGCAGCCACTTCGAGAGCCCAAGCGCGATCAGCCATGCGGCGGTCGCCTGCGAAATCTGGAGGAAGCTCATCACATAGGCATAGAGCAGCGACATGCCGATGATCATCAGCAGCATGGTGGATTCGCGAAGCGTGCCATGGACGATGGGCATCAGCTTCGATGGCCGCCAGATGCCATACATCATGCCGATGACGATCAGCGCCAGCACCGCGCCAACGCCGGCGGTCTCGGAAGGAGTAGCCCAGCCGGCGTAAAGCACGACCATCACGCCCGCGAGGATGGTCACGAAGGGCGCGACCCAGGCGATCATGCCGAACTTCTGACGCATCGTGTAGTGCTCCTCGGTGAGGAGAGCCGACTTGATGCCAGTCGAAGCGGCAACACTCTGCGCCTGCCGGAATTCCTTGCGGTAGCGCAGCACCGAGTAGATCGCGAACATCGTGATCAGCAGCAGGCCGGGGCCGATACCGGCAAGGAAGAGCTTGCCGAGTGATACTTCTGCTGCCACCGCATAGAGCAGCATCGTCACTGAAGGCGGCAGCAGAATACCAAGCGTGCCGCCCGCTGCGATAATACCCGCCGCGAAACCACCGGAATAGCCGCGCTGGCGCATCTCGGGGATGCCTGCCGAGCCAATCGCCGAGCAGGTCGCGGGCGATGACCCCGCCATCGCTGCGAAGAGGCCGCAGGCGATGGTGTTCGCGACACCGAGGCCGCCGGGGATCTTGTAGAGCCACGCATGCAGCGCGGAATAGAGGTCCTTACCCGCGTTCGAGCGCCCGATCGCCGCGCCCTTCAGGATGAACAAGGGAATGGCGAGAATGATGACATTCGCCAGTTCCTCATAGAAATTCTGGGCGATCGTATCGACTGAGGCGGCTGGCATGAACAGCAGCATGAAGGTCAGCGCCACCACGCCCAACGCAAACGCAATGGGCATACCGGAGAACATGACGAGCAGCGTCGCGACGCAGTAGGCAATGCCGACCTGCCACTGCGGCAGGCCGGAGACGATGGGGCGAACCGGCCGCTGCCATATCAGAAGCGCCGCTACGGCAAACACGACGATCCCGAGTGTGACCAGAGAGCGCTGGCCGACCTGCACCGCAACCTGAATGGCAAGCAGACTCATGCCGATGGTCAGCGCGAGATACGGGATCCACATCGGCGGACCCCAGGCCGAATGCGAGGTCTGGCCTTCGCTGATCGCCTCATGCAGCAGCCCGCCGGATTTCCATGCGAAGAACAGGCAGAAGCCGAGCACGAGAGCATCAACCGTCGCTGTCCGCAACGCATTCATCTTCGGCGAAAGGACATGGTCGAGCACATCGATGCCGACATGGCCGCGCCGCGCCTGCACCGCCGCTGCCGAGAAGAAAATCGCGCCGGAGATCAGGAAAACCGTGACCTCATCCTGCCATGCCAGTGCGCGCCCGGTCAGATGGCCGAGCACAACGCCGAAAGTCAGAACACAGGCCGCAACCAGCAGCGCTACCGCCGAGAGGCCGAAGAGCACCTCATTGGTGCGGCTGACCAGCCCGGCCACCCCGCCGGCGCGCGCGACCGCGCTCCGGTTGTCGTTCGCGAGAATCGCGTCGTGCTGCAACCCGCCCGACATCAGGCGACCGCACGAGCAAGCTTGAGGAGTTCAGCGGCTTCGGTGGATTTCGCGGCGAAATCCTTCCAGGCACTTTCTTCGGCGATCTTCCGCCAGGCCGCGAGGTTGGCATCCGAGAGGTCCGAGACCTGCACGCCCTTGGCCTGATAGACCTTGGCGACTTCCTCGTCGTCCTTCCGTGCTTCGGCCGTCGCCCAGCCTTCCATCTCGGCACCGACGTCGAGGATCGCCTTTTGCTGGTCGGGCTTGAGGCTGTCGAAGATTGCCTTCGACATCAGCACCGGTTCAAGCATGAACCAGAATGATCCCTTGCGTGCGGCGGTCAGCGACTTCGCCAGTTCTTCCAGACGGAAGGAGATGATCGAGGTCGAGGAGGTAACCGCCGATTCCAGTGCGCCGGTCTGCATGCCAATGTAGATTTCGTTCGATGGCATGGTCGAAACCTGCCCGCCAGCGGCGGTGAACATCAGGTCCATCTCGCGGCTGCCGCCCCGGATTTTCATGCCCTTGACGTCATCCGGCATCAGAACCGGCTGGGCCCGACGCGAAGCCACGCCGCCCGCTTGCCAGATCCACGAGATGATCTTGATGCCCTTGTCCTCAACGATCTTGGTGAAGGCCTTGCCGATGTCGGAGTTCTTCCAGCGCGCGCCCTGCTCATAGGACGAGACAAGGCAGGGCATCAGGCCGATGTTGCAGGCGTGAACCTCGCCGCCGGCATAGGCGATGGGGTAGAGCGACATATCGAGCGCGCCCTTGCGCATCGCGGAGAACTGCGCGTTGGTCTTCATCAGTGAGGAATTGGCATAAATCTCAAACTTCAGGCTGCCCGAGGTGCGCTTTTCCACCTCGCGCCCGAGAATGCGCACGAGGCGATCGCGAAAGTCGCCCTGCTCGATGGTGCCACCGGGAAACTGGTGCGAAATCTTCAGTGTAGTTGCCGCTTGCGCGGCGCCCGGACGGCTGAAGGTCAGCACCGCGGGGGCAGCAATGAGGCCCGACAGGACGTGACGGCGATGGATCGACAGGATCTTGCTCATGGTCTTCCTCCCCAGGAATGCGGCGCGGTTGATCCGGCAGCCTGATCATTACGTGTTATTCCAACGGAATATGAGAAGGCGCACAAGGTCAATATTTTTGTATGCAATTTGAGAAAATTTGCGCACGATAACGCTTGCGCGCTGTCCAATTTCTTGGTCATCTCAGGTTTTAGCGTTAGAGCTGTCCCATGAAGATGAAACAATCTGATCAATTTCGGGTCCAGATCGAGGAAGAGATCGCGACCGGCGTGCTCAAGCCCGGCGAGCGGCTCGACGAGGTCAGTCTTGCCGAACGCTTCGGAGTTTCGCGCACGCCCGTGCGGGAGGCACTGCAACAACTGGCGGCCGGCGGGCTGATCGAGTTGCGCCCCAATCGTGGCGCCATCGTCAGCGCGCCGAATGCCTCGCAGCTTCTCGAGATGTTCGATGTCATGGCTGAGCTTGAGGCGATGTGCGGCCAGCGCGCGGCGCGGCGGCTGATGCCGGAGGATGAGGTGCGGTTGAAATCGACCCTTGCGGCATGTCGCGCCGCGATGGAGGCAGGTGACCCCGACACCTTTTATTTTGAGAACGAGCATTTCCATCGCGCGATCTACAGCGCGAGCGGCAACCGCTTTCTCGCTGAGCAGGCACTGGCGCTGCATCGCCGGCTGGCGCCGTTCCGCCGGTTGCAACTGCGTGTGCGCAATCGCCTGAAGACCTCGCAGGCGGAGCACGAGGCCATCGTGGCTGCGATCCTCGAAGGCGATACGGCTGCGGCGGGCGCGAAGCTCAAGGGCCATGTCGCCATTCAGGGCGAGCGCTTCGGCGATCTCGTCGCGTCACTCGAAAAGGCGGCTGTGGCGGTTTAAAAAAGCCCCGATCTTTCGACCGGGGCTTCGCTCTTTACTGCTTCAATTCACGCATTCCATCAGCATCAGGCCCGAAGCGGTGTTCGAGATCGGGATGTGATAGTTCGAGTGCAGCAGGTTGACCTTGTCGCCGAGGGCGCCGCGCATCATCATCCACATCAGGAATTCGGTGCCCTGCGCGCCGGCATTGAGCACGAGTTCCTCGCGGGAGATCTTGGTCAGTGCATCGGGATCGGTGACGATCTTTTCCATGCACATCTTGTCGAACTCCTTGTTGATGAATCCCGCGCGCTCGCCATCGAGCTGATGCGAGAGCCCGCCCGTCCCGAGCACGACGACCTTGATATTCTCCGGGTAAGAGAGGATCGCTTCGCGGAGGGCACGGCCGAAGGCCAGCGCACGCTTGAGCGTCGGGATCGGGTGTTGCACCGTGTTGGCGCTGATCGGAATGGCGCGCGGGAAGTTCGGGTTCTGCTCGAGGCCGGGCCAGAATAGCTGCATCGGCACGGTGAAGCCGTGGTCGACCGCCAGCTCCTGACACGAGGTGATGTCGAACTCGTTTCCCACCATATGCTCGATGATGTGCCAGGAGAATTTTGCGTCACCGGGGAAGGGCGGCAGCTGCGGAATGCCCCAGCCTTCATCGTCGTTCTTGTATTCATGCGCAGCGCCGATCGCGAAGGTCGGCATCTTGTCGAGGAAGAAGCCAAGGCCGTGATCATTATAGATGTTGATGGCGACATCCGGCTTGTGCTCCTCGAGCCAGGCACGAACGCGGGGATAGCCGTCAAAGAACGGCTTCCAGTAGGGGTCTTCGTACATCTCCTTGGCAATCGCGTTGCCGATGGCGGGGATGTGGGATGAGGTCAGGCCTCCGAGAATTTTTGCCATAGGTGTTCTCCCGCTCTCAATCCGCCGCCCGGCGCAATTTTTCCTTGAATTCCTCGGTGGTCATGCCGGTCTGCTGTGCGCCGACATCCTGAACCGTCAGCTTGTAGATGCCGGCGAATTTCGCGAGGTAATAGATGTTGCCGCCGGCTGCGATCATCGCGAGCACGTTCTTGGCGCGGCAGGCATTCTTCTGCTCTTCGTTGAGGCCATACTTTGTGAAGTAGGCTTCCGGGTCCGCGAGATATTCGTCGCGATTGACCTTCCAGTTGAACGAATAGCACATCTTGTTGAGGGCAAAGCCCTTCATCGCCTGCGTCCCGTCGAACAGTGTCGTGCCGGGAATGTGGATATGGTGATCGACTTCCATCGAAATCCTCCTCGTGTCGTCGTTTTGGCCTTTTCAGGACGCGCCTCTCCGTTCGCGAAAAATCGCGTTGCCAAAGAGATGCCGGTATTTCCCTCCGCCCTCGTCTTCAGCCTGATCTCCGGGGATCAGCGCCGCGCGGGGCATTTTTATCTAAGGATGGTCGAGCATTCCCGACCGGGTCGTACCCTCAGCGTGCCCAGTAGAGGCGCATGGGGTTGTCCACGAGCAGTTTCCTCTGCTGCTCTTGGGTTCGTGCGATCTTCGGAATGTAATCGACCAACGCACCATCATCGGGCGCATGGGTCGTCATGTTCGGGTGCGGCCAGTCGGTGCCCCAGAGCACGCGATCCGGGAAGCGCTCCACAATCGCCTGGCAGAAGGGGATCACGTCATCGTAAGGCGGGCCGGAAAGGCTGAGGCGCTCAGGGCAGGTGACCTTGGACCACAGGTTCGGCATCTCGTCCATCAGGCTGATGAAGCGCCGGAAGTCCGGGTGATAGATGCCCTTGGTAACATCGGGCCGGCCCATGTGATCGACGACGATGGTGGTCGGCAACTCTTTCAGGAACGGGATCAACTCTTCGAGATCCTGCGCCTCGAAGTAGACGACGATGTGCCAGTCAAACTTGGCGATCTTCTCCGCGATGCCGATGAAGACTTCCTTCGGCGTTGAATCCACAAGGCGTTTGACGAAATTGAAGCGCACACCGCGCATGCCCACGGCATCCATTTCGGCGATGTCCGCTTCCGTGATGCCCGGCCCGACCGTGGCGACGCCGCGCGCGAGGCCATTCGCAGCCTTGAGCGCATCGACCACCGCGCGGTTGTCTTTGCCGTGGCAGGTCGCCTGCACAATCACATTGCGGGTGAAGCCGAGATAGTCGCGCAGCGCGAAGAGCTTGTCCTTGCCGGCATCACAGGGCGTGTATTTCCGCTCGGGCGCGTAAGGGAATTCCGCCGCCGGACCGAAGACATGGCAATGCGCATCCACCGCACCGGGAGGGAGCACGAAAGCCGGTTTCTTCGGGTTGGGGTGAAAGGGAATCCAGTTCGCGTCCATCTTGTCTCTCAATCGGCGAAAACGACGCCGTCCATCAGTTTGCGGGCGGTGCGCAGGATGGCGGCGGAGGCGACCGCGCCCGCATCATCGAGCGTCACCACAACGGTCATCTCGCCGGTCGGGTGCTCGATCGAGAGGCTGCGTTCCTGCCCTGAACCTGTGACTGCCAACGCAGCTGCCGGGCTGCCTTTCAGAAGGCAGGCGCTCGCAACCGAAACGGCGCCCAGAACACCAATCGCGTCATGGCAACGGTGCGGAATGAAGGTGCGGGTTGAAATCGCGCCGCCTTCACGCGGTGCGCTGACCATGGTCATCTTCGGGACGGATTTCTTGGTCACATCGCCGAGGTTCATCAGCGGACCACATTTCAGGCGGATGGCCTCGAGCTTCGCGCGCAGGGTTGCATTGGCCTCAAGCTCATCCGGCGTTTCCACTCCGGTGATGCCGAGATCCGCCGCGCGCATCACGACGCAGGGCATGCCGTCGTCGATCATCGTGACCTCGACGCCTTCCACCACATCAACCGCCTTCCCGGTCGGCAGCAGCGCGCCGCAGGAGGAGCCGGCGGTGTCCTTGAAGGCAATCGGAATCGGCGCCGAGGTGCCCGGCACGCCGTCGATCTTCGCATCGCCAAGGTAAGTCACCTTGCCGCCGGGCGTCCGGATGCGCGCGACAGCCGTCTGTTCGGTGTTTTCCATGAAGATGGTCACGGGGGTGACGCCATCGACCGCCTTCACCAGTCCGCGCTCTATGGCGAAGGGCCCAACCCCGGCGAGAATATTGCCGCAGTTCTGCGCATCGGTAACAATCGCCTGATCGACGAAGACCTGCAGGAAGAGGTAGTCGACATCGACACCGGGACGGTTCGATTTCGAAATCACGCCGACCTTGGAGGTGAGCGGGTCTGCCCCGCCCATGCCGTCGATCTGGCGGGTATCGGGCGAACCCATCATGCCGAGCAGAAAGGCATCGCGCGCCGCCTTGTCGGCAGGGAGGTCCGACGCGAGAAAGTAGCCCCCTTTTGAGGTGCCGCCCCGCATCCACATGCAGCGGATGCCGTTGGAAGCATTTCCCTCAGACATATTTCAGGCCCCGTTCGGCAAGGCGATCCCGCATGTCGTAAAGGTCGAGGCCAAGTTCACCGGCAGCGAGGCGCTTGCGCTTCGATTCTTCCGCCGCTTCGCGCTTTTGCGCCTTGGCGAGCACATCGGCCGCTTCCTCGCGACGCACGACGCAAACCCCGTCGTCATCCGCGATGATCACGTCGCCGGGGTTGACCAGCGCATTGGCGCAGACAATCGGCACATTCACCGAACCGAGGGTTTCCTTCACCGTGCCTTGCGCGGAAACCGCTTTCGACCACACCGGAAACTGCATCTGCGTCAGGTCGCGCACATCGCGGACGCCCGCATCGATGATAAGGCCCTTCACGCCGCGCGAAAGGCAAGAGGTGGCAAGCAGGTCGCCGAAGTAGCCGTCCTCGCACGGCGAGGTCGGCGCGAGCACGAGGATATCGCCAGCCTGAGCCACTTCGATCGAGACGTGCACCATCCAGTTGTCGCCCGGCGGGGCAGAGATGGTGACGGCGGAAGCCGCGAGGCGCGCGCCGGGATAAATCGGGCGCATATAGGCGGCAAGAAGCCCCTTGCGGCCCTGCGCCTCGTGCACCGTCGCAACACCGCAGGCGCCGAGCCCCTCGATGACTTCAGGGGACGCGCGTTCGATCTTCCGCACCACAATTCCGCTCATGCTCGTCTCACTCCCAGTTGAGGAAAGGTCCATCCCGCAACATCGACGCCGCAGGCGTCATGAGCAAGAGCTGTCTTCTCTGCACCGCCCGGAATGCGCATCGGAGCGCTGTCAGGCAGGGCCTTTTCCTCTTGTTGGGACGGAGCATGCCGACTCTACATCATCATGCCTATTTCAAATCACTCGCGGCCTATAAAATTTTGCTATAAGTATTTTGATCAGGGAGGGTTCATGCCGCACGTTATTCCCAACATCCGGCATCTCCGGGTTTTCCGCGAGGTCGCGCAGTGTCATTCGATTTCGCAGGCGGCGAAGAAGGTGCATCTCTCGCAACCGGCCGTGACACAGGCAGTCGGCAAGCTGGAGGAAGACCTCGGCATTTCCCTGCTGGACCGTCGCCGCGATGGTCTTTTCACCACGCCGATCGGTGCCGGCTTTCTGGAGCGTGTCGAGCGGGCGCTGGAGCATCTCCAGATCGGCGCGCGGCAGGCGATCCGACTTGGTGGACGGCCCGAGGCGCGCGGCTTTGCGAATTTCGACGAGCTTGTGACGACGGCCCAGCTCAAGGCGCTGACGGCGCTCTCGGAAGCGCGAAACTTCGCCATCGCCGCGCGTCATCTTGGTCTTTCGCAGCCGACGCTGCATCGTTCGGCGCGGAATCTTGAAAGCCTCGCCGGGATCGAGCTTTTCAAAACGACGCCCGCCGGGATTGATTTCACGCCGGCGGCGCAGAAGCTCGTGCAACGTACCCGTCTTGCTCTCGGCGAAATCCGGCAGGGTCTCGATGAAATCAAGGATGTTCTGGGCCGCGAAACGACGCAATTCGTGCTCGGAAGCCTGCCGCTCGCGCGTACCTATATCATCCCGACTGCGATCAACGCGATGATCGCGGCAACGCCGCGGGTTCAGATCCGGGTGATTGATGGTCCTTATGCCGAGTTGTTGCGCGGCGTGCGCGAGGGTGATCTCGATTGCATGATCGGTGCGTTGCGCCAGCCAGCACCCGCAGAAGACGTGGTGCAGGAACCGCTGTTCTCTGACCCCCTTGCGATTGTCGCCGGGCGCGATCATCCGCTGACGCGCCAGTTGCATGTGACGCTGGCCGATACGCTTCGCTATCCCTGGGTCGCACCGCCGAAGGCGACGCCCGCAGGGCGCTATCTTTTCGAGACCCTGCGCATTCAGGATCTGCCGGAGACCCCGGTGCGTGTCGTCTCTTCCTCTCTCGTTTTGCTGCGCGGACTTTTGATTCAGGGCAATTACCTCACGATCATTTCGCGGCATCAGATCAGCGAGGAAGAGCGGCAGGGGCTTCTCGTCGCGCTGCCTGTGGCGCTCAAAGACAGTCATCGCGCCATTGGCCTGACTTATCGTGCGGATTGGCGGCCCACCGCCATGCAGCGGAGGTTCATTGATTTTCTGCGCGACACGGTGCGAAAAATCACGCCGTCAAATGTGCCTTGAATTCCAATGCTATCGAAAAAATCAATAGTTATTCCCTTGTTTCAATGGTCGTCTCGCCCGGCTCAATGATATGCGTTTTTGAAAATTTGGCTCTGGTGGGGGCTGCTGTGCGTTCTGGCGCAGTCTTGCTTGGGGCGGGATGCCGTCATGCGCAGGGGGCTGCGCCATAAGACCATTCGGAGGAAGTTCATGAGGATTTGCGTCGCTGGTGCCTATGGCGCTTTCGGGATCAAGCATATGGATGCGCTCGCCGCCATCGAGGGGGTGACGGTGACCTCCGTGATGGGGCCGACCCGCGAGAAGATCGACGCTTTCGCCCGTGCACGCGGCGTCGTCCATGCCGCCACCGACCTTGCCGAGTGCCTCGCGCGCCCCGATGTCGACGCGGTCATTCTTTCTACCCCGACGCAGCTTCACGCCGAGCAGGCCATCGCTTGCATGAAGGCGGGCAAGCATGTGCTCGTGGAGATCCCGATGGCAGACAGCCTTGCCGATAGCGAAGCTGTGGTGGCGATGCAGAAGCAAACCGGCCTTACCTGCATGGCCGGGCAGGTGCGCCGCTTCAATCCCTCACATCAGTGGATTCATAACAAGATCAAGGCGGGCGAGCTGAAAATCCAGCAGATGGATGTTCAGACCTACTTCTTCCGCCGTTCGAACATGAACGCCAAAGGTGAGCCGCGCAGCTGGACGGATCATCTCCTCTGGCATCATGCTTGCCACACGGTCGATCTCTTCCAGTACCAGACCGGCGAGACCGTTTCGGAAGCCTTCGGGTTGCAGGGTCCGATCCACCCTAGCCTCGGCATCGCGATGGATATGTCCATTGGCATGAAGACGCCCTCGGGGGCGATCTGCACGCTCTCGCTCTCGTTCAACAACGATGGACCGCTCGGTACTTTTTTCCGCTACATCTGCGACAAGGGCACCTATATCGCCCGCTATGACGATCTCTTCGACGGCAAGGAACAGCCGATCGATCTCACCGGTGTTGCGGTATCAAACAACGGCATTGAGCTGATCGATCGCGAGTTCATTGCTGCGATCCGCGAGAAGCGGGTGCCGAACGGCTCCGTCGAACAGGTGCTGCCAGCGATGGCGACGCTGGATCGAATCGAGCGCTCATTCCGCTGATGATGGGGCCGTCGATGGCGGCCGCTTAGCACGCTGATGAACCTTCCCGCCGTGGCTGAGACTCTCACGCCATGGCGTCTTGCCTCGGAGCAAAACGCCCACCCCGCATTCCACCAGACCTCGTGCAGGCCTTTCGGGTCGCTTACGGGGATTGCATTTGCGGCTGCGCAAGGCGAATTCGCCTTCCAAATGGCCCCTTGCTGTAGAGCAAACGCTGTTGATTGCAACCATAGAGTGCAATTCGGGGCGTTTCGACGCAACAGGCAAGGGATGTTCACGCATCCAGGCTAGGCCTTCGTTGTGAATCGCTCTGGCCAGCTTCAGTCCCAGATTTTGCAGCGGGCGGCAATTCTTGCTTATGTCCAATGAATTGCGGAACAAATGAACACGTAAGTAGAATTTCGAAATTCGCAATTAACCAGTCCTTCCTAAATTATTCAAAATTTCGAATGATTGGAAACTGTCGCTAATGCGCACGCTCAGGTTGAGTCTGGCGTCGATCTGGATGGCACTTCTGCTTCTCGCGAGCGGGATGCCGGCCCTTGCGAAAGAGATTGCCGTTGTCGGAACCGGCGACGGCCTCGATATCCTCCGGAGTGTGGCGGAAGCCTACGGGCGGGAAAATCCGGGTACGACTTTCGCCGTTCCGCCGAGCATCGGCTCCGGCGGGGCCATTGTGGCGATCGGCTCCAACCGCGAAGTGCTGGGGCGGGTTGCGCGACCCCTCACATCAAGCGAGGCGGCGAGCGGCATTCAGTATCGCCCGGTTTTCAACGTTCCCTCGGCCTTCTTCGTCCACCCCGGCATTCAGGTCCGCGATCTTTCCGCCAAGCAGCTTCTCGGCATCTTTGCCGGTGTGATCGTCAACTGGAAAGAGGTTGGCGGGCCCGATCTGCGGATCCGTGTTGTCCGGCGTGAAGAGGCGGATTCCAGCCTGCTGGTGTTTCGCACGGCCATTCCCGAATTTCGCGAGCTGAAGTTCACCGAGCGGTCGAAGCTGGCGGTCACCACGCAGGATGCCATTGAATCCATCCGGGAGAATCCCGGCGGAATCGGCTTTGCCTCCTATTCGGCCGTGCTGGCGCGTGAGCTGGGTGCTGTTGCCATCAATGGCGTCAAGCCGGCCGACAAGGGCTACCCGGCCAATGTCGTTCTGGCCCTGATCTTCAAGCAGGACCGGATCGACAACGATATCCGCCGGTTTATCGACTATTTCCGATCGGCAACGGCACGCGGGATCGTTGAATCCTTCGGCGCGACGCCACTCCATCCATGAGAGTTTTGCGTGCCGCGCAGCATTGGTTGTGCCGCTCTCTGGCGGTCCGCTGGGTGCTTTATGTCACCTTCGCTGCTGGCTTCGGCATCGCCGTGCTTCTCGGTGTCGCCTACCACGAGATGGAATATCAGGTCGAGGCGCAGGGCGCGACCGTCAACGTCCTGGCCCGGCGCAAGACCGCCGAGCGCATCGATGCGGATATCGAGCTTGTCGAGTATCGTCTGGCGATGATGAACCAGACGCTGGAGCGGAGCCTTATGGGGGTGACGTTGCTGCGCTCGGCCATGGCCGCCGTTCGGCATTCCAATGACGTCATGATTGCGGCCGATATCGGTTCTCGCCTCGTGAAAGCGGGGTTCTCTGGCGCGATCGTCCTTGATCAACGCCTCAATATCATCGGTGCGGATCGAACCGGCGCTGAGCTTGTTGCGGCGAATGAAGCCTTGCGCATGCACCCGTTGTTTCAGGATCTGACACGGTTCATGGATTGCGCCAGCCCCGCCGCCAATGCGGCCTTCCGCTATGTCGGGCCGTTTGATGCCTCGTATGCCGCTATTCTTCTGGCACCGCTTCAGGACCGGTATGGCACCGTGATGGCGGCGCCGGTGTTTGACGATTTCGGCGAGCCGATCGCACTTATCGTCGGGTATCGCGCCTTGCAGTGGCATGAACCGTCGCTGGTTGAATTCGCTGGTATCACCAAATCGAAAATTGCCTTGCTGCTCGATAACCGGGCCATTTCGGTCACCTCTTCGGATATCGATCAGGTCCAGTTTGGCCAGCCGGGGCCGGAAGGTCTGCTCGCTGTACCGGAGCTTAAGGCTTCCGCGCGATGCCGTCCGTCTTTCCGCGGACTCTCGATCTGCACCATCCAGTCCAATGCAGAGATTGATCGCCTGAGTGCGGACATCATGGCCATCGGGCGCGAGCAATTCGCCAAGACTCGCAACACTCTGTCGATCCTCGGCCTGGTCTCGCTCGGGCTGATCATCGTGCTGCTGATTGTCCTCATCCGGCGCCTCACGCGCCCGCTGCTGGAAATCACGCAATCGGTCGATCTGGTGGCGCGTGGCGAGTGGCGGGTTGAGGTGAAGCATACCGGACGCCTCGATGAAATCGGCCGCATCGCGCGTGCGGTTTCCGCGATGCAGGTCAGTCTCGCCGAACGCGATCGCATGCGGCAGGAAATGGTCCGGATTGACGCGATCAACCAGCGCCGTCTGGTGCTCGACAACGCGGTCGCGCGCTTCGAGGATGGTATGGCCGTGGTGATGAAGAACATCGCCGATACCGTGCATACCCTTGGCGAATCGAACGAGGTTCTCGACAAGGCCGCGCGGCAAGCCGACCAGCAGGTCGAGAAGATCCGCAATACCTCTGTCGTGACCGCCAGCCGGGCGACTGTCGTCAGCCATACATCACTCGGACTCTCGCAGACCATTCGTGCGATTGCCGAGCGGATTCGCAATACCGGAGCGGTCGTCACGCAGAGCGAAGAGCATGCGCGTGCGGCGGAAATCAAACTGGGAGAGGTTTCCATGGTCGCGGGCGAAGTCGAGGATGCCATTGCCGCCCTGCAAGGGTTCGTGGCCGATCTGGGTCATCTCAGCCTCAAGGCTGCGCTGGAGGCAGTGGCTGCCGGCGAGGCCGGACAGTCTTTCTCGCCCATGGCGCAATCTGTCAGCGCGCTGGCCATAAAGGCCGGAGACGTCACCGATATCATTTCGCGCGAGTTGACCCGTCTGGGCACGGTTGCCAACGGTGCGTTTGACGAGATCGGCGAGATCAAGGGCGTGCTGGGCAATGCCTTGCGCGAGACGCGCGAGATTTCGGTTGCGGTCGAGGAACAGGATGCGGCGACGCGCGAAATCGCCGAGGGACTTGCAAATTCGGCAGGCGCGCTGACCGAGCTTGCGGAAGCGGTCGATTACCTCAGGGCCAACATGGCGAGCGCGCATGAAGTGTCGGCGGAGTTCGTGCTCAAGGCGCGGCGTATCGCGGAGGATGCGAAGTCCATTGATGGATCGGTGCGCAAGTTCGTCCGCGACGTGGTGGCTTGATCCCAATCCCCCTCAGGATTTGCTGTTGCCGATCTGCGCCGCGAGCGCATCCAACTGGGCATGGACCGGGGAAGTCTTCTTTGGCGCGCCCGTGAAGAAGCGCTTGATCTTCATGCCGAGCGGCAATTCGCCGCTCGAAGGCAGGAACGGATTGGCGTAAAAGGCGGCCCCGGCGGTTAAAGCCCGGCGCTTGACCTCTTCTATCATTTCCGGCGAACCGCAGGCGAAGACAGTGTCCGCAGGCGAAAGCGTTGGCAGGAAATCAGTCGCACGGCCATGGCGGGCCGGGGGCAGGGGATTGGCGCCCGAGGCCGTCAGCACGATGTCATTCACGCCCTGCTTGGTCAGCCAGTCGAGAGCGGGACGCATGTAGAGGTTGCGCGGATCCCGCGCCGAGGCAATCATCACCAACGGACGATAAGGCTGGCCGAGGCGAGCCGCTACCGCAATCGACCACGATGGCGCAAAGCCGGTGCCGGTCGAGATCAGGACGATCCGCCCCTCGCCCTGCCGTAGGAAGGCGTGACCGAAAGGCCCGCGCACCTTGACCTTGCTGCCCGGCACGATGCCGCTGCCGAGCGCGGCGGAGACGATGCCGTCATCTATCCGGCGGATGTGGAAGATCAGCTGGTTGATTTCGCGCAGACCATCGAGTGTGAGGGTTGGCGAGTAATCGCGCGCCGGAAAGCCGGCGAACTCGACCTTGACGTATTGCCCCGGCAGATACGGCACCGGTTTGGTCACTTCCACCACAACCTCGACGATCTCGCCCGCGAGGTCGCGGACAGAGGTTACGATGCCGCCGGTCTTCATCACCAGCGGGACAGGGTCGAAATGAATTTCAGCATCACCCTGAAGGCGCGCCTGACAGGCGAGCACTGAATTGCGCTCCGCCGTGCCGGCAGCATCGACCGCACCCGAGATGACATCGACCCGGCAGGTGCCGCATTGGCCAGTGCAGCAATCCTGCGGCAGGACGACCCCACCTTGCAATGCGGCATCCACCAGCGTGGCGCCGACCGGGGCGTTGATCGTCTTGCCGTTGATCGTGAGGCGGGACATGCCGCTCGTCCTATCCTGAGTTTACTGCCGGAGTTCGATCTGGACCGGATAGACGTGCCGCGTGTGGCGCGTCTGGGTATGATCGAAGATTGATGTCCACATATAGAGCGGCTTGGCTTCCGTGAAGTCGACATCGTATTTCGATGTCGATTTCAGTTTGCGCTTGGGTTCAAGCGTCCACCAGCCGTCCTTACCGTTCGGCGCTGCATCGACGTCGGCGCGGTCGCCTTCATCGCTGCCCATGATCAGCGAGGCCGGCATCACGGTGCCGTTGGGACTCTCAGCATCCGCTTCCTTAGAATAGGGGACGGTTTCATTCTCGAACATCCACCATTGCTCGCCTTCGTCACGAAGCGCTAGGGTGGGGCATCAACCACGGAGTTTTTTGATGTTGACGCTTACTCAGGCCCGTACGCTGGCCGAAGCCGCTCTCTCCCATGCCCGCGCGAAAGGCTACAAGCCGCTTTCGATCGTGGTGCTCGATGCCCGCGCCGCGCGCAAGGTCGTGTTGACTGAAGACGGTTGCTCGCTCAAGCGCGCGGAGATTGCCTATGGCAAGGCGCATGGCAGCCTCGCGATGGGCCTCGGCAGCCGCGCATTGATGAAGATGGCGGCGGAGCGCCCGAACTTCATCAACGCCGTGACCCATGTCGCGGATGGTGCGCTGATCCCAGTGCCGGGCGGTGTTCTGATCAAGTCGGGTAACGAGATCATCGGCGCAGTCGGCGTTTCCGGTGATACCTCGGATGCCGATGAGGATGCCGCGCTCGCGGGCATCGCGGCAGCGGGCCTGACCGGCGATGCCGGCGCCTGATCAGGCCGCTTCGGGCCGTTTCAGGCGGCCCGTTTGCAGCACGAAGCCGATGACTTCCGCCACCGCCTTGTAGAGCGGAACGGGGATTTCGGCTTCCAGCTCGATCTGCGAGAGCGCCTCGGCGAGAACAGGGTTCTCCTCGATGGCGATCTCGTGCTCCTCCGCCGTCGCGATGATGCGCTCGGCGAGTTCGCCTTTGCCCTTGGCGGTTACGGTCGGCGCGCTGTTGCCGAAGGCGTATTTCAGCGCGACGGCGACGCGGCCCGGATCAGCTTTTGGTTTATCGGGTGTGTCGTTCATGTCCGGCGATCCAGCATCGGGGCGGCGCGCATCGGCTTACCCTGCGGGCGGCCGTCCTTGACTTCGAGCTTGAAGACATCGAAGGCGGCGCCCGTCAGCGCTTCATGCAGCGCGCCGATTTCCGCACGCGCCCGGTCCGCCATTTTCGGCCGTTCGGCCCAGAGCGTCACGGCCACGGATTGCCCGCGCAACGCGATCTCCGCCTGCACCGGGCCTGTTTCCTCGAGATCGAGCGCGATGCGCACTTTCCACGGGAAGGCCTCGGCCTCACCTTTTTCAGGCGTTTCCGCTTCGTAGGGCGTGACTTCGGTCATCGGCGGGCGGTGCTCGATCATCAGCCCCATGACGGCGGTCGGCGCATTGTCATGCCCCTGCGTCGCGATCGGGATCGAGAGCGCGAGCCGCATCGGCTGGGCGCGATCATCGGTCACGCGGATTTCCGGATGATCCGGCAGGGAGGCCATCTGCATCAGCTTCAGCCGCTCGACCGCGCCTTCGACGGCGCGGGCGATGTCCGGCGTGCCGTGCGCGGAAGGGGAACCATGGGCTGCCGAGGTTGTCTGCGCTGACACGCGCATTCCCGGTTCTGTCGCTGCCTCCGCACCCAGCAGGGATTTCAACGCCAACAGCATCGACTTGAGATCGCCCGAGGCAGGCAACCCGCCGGCGACCTGTTGCGCGAGATTGGCTTCGAGGAAGAGGCCGGATTTCTGCACGGCAGTTTGCAGCCCTTCTGCCGTCTTCAGCCCCTCGGGCGTCGCACGGGCGGCCTGCAAGGCGCGGATCGCTTGTGCGAGGTCGGGCGGCAGGTTCGCAAGTGCCTTGTCGCCAAGGTTCAGGATTTGCGTCAGCGCGGGGGCCAGCGGCACCTGCCGGCTCGCCGCCTGCATCACGGCTTCCGCGAGATCGGGCGGCAGGTTCTGGCTCAGCATGCCGGGTGGCAAGGTGCCGATCTTGGCAAGCGGTAACGCGCCGGGAAGTGTCGTCGGCAGGGCCGTGGCCTCGCCCTGCGGGAAGGCCATGCCGGTGAGGCGCGCAATCGCCGCGCCGAGGCTTCCAGGCGGGAAGGGGTTGGCGAGCGGCGGCGCCGGGCCAACACTCGGCCCGGAAGTCTGGCCGGTCAGTGCAACCAGCGTCGCGGGGTTGGCGAGGGGGCGTGCGGGAATATCGGCCGGCAGCAGCACCGTATTGCCGGATTTCAGCAGGTTCGGATTTTGTAGCGCGGCGCGCATCAGCTCTGGCGGAAGCTGGGCTTCCACCATGCCGCCCTCGATCTGGAGAATGGCACGCCCATTCGGGTTCGCCTCCACGATCACGGCGCGGATCGCCGCATCGACCGATTGCATCGCCGCTTCGGTATTGCCGGTGAGATTGCCGGTAACACGCGGCACATTCGCGACCGGATCAACTGTCGCCATCAGCGTCGAGAGCGCTTGCGCCTTGATGTCCTGAATCTGGCCGGCAACGGCTGCAAGGGCGGATGGCATGGTCAGGGTTCCCCGCCGGACCCTCAATGCGTGAGAATCACGGCCTGTCTGGTCCAGAGTATCACGCTCATCGCTTTCCGTTTGGTTAGGATTTTGGCCCGAATTCCGTGAAATTGGCGGGAATTGCCAGTCCTGACACGGCTATCGCTGTTCCGGCGCGGCGCGCTTCTTCCTGGGAGAGGTTTTCGTTTTGTCTTGAAACCGGTCCCCCCCGTTGCTACCTCGGGGGCAACACCGTGCGGCACGCTGCACGGTTTTCTCATCCCGCAGCCGAACCCCTATTTCCGGAAGAGCCCCGATACCATGGCACGTCAGTTCATCTACCACATGCGCGGTCTCAACAAGGTCTATGCGGGCGGCAAGAAGATCCTCGATAACATCCACCTCTCGTTCTACCCGGATGCGAAGATCGGCGTGCTCGGCGTCAACGGCGCCGGTAAATCGACGCTGCTGCGCATTATGGCCGGGATCGACAAGGAATGGACCGGCGATGGTTTCGTCGCGGAAGGCGCGCGCGTCGGCTACCTGCCGCAGGAGCCGCAGCTCGATAACAGCCTCACCGTGCGTGAGAACGTGAAGCTCGGCGTCGCCGCCAAACAGGCGATCCTCGACCGCTACAACGAACTCATGATGAATTACTCGGATGAAACCGCCGAGGAGAGCGCCCTCCTGCAAGACCAGATCGACAGCCAGAACCTCTGGGATCTCGATTCAAAGGTCGATCAGGCGATGGATGCGCTGCGCTGCCCGCCGGATGACTGGGCGGTCGACAAGCTCTCGGGCGGTGAACGCCGCCGCGTGGCGCTCTGCAAGCTGCTGCTCGAAGCGCCGGAATTGCTGCTGCTCGACGAACCGACCAACCATCTTGACGCCGAGACGGTCAATTGGCTCGAAAATCACCTGCGCGAATATCCCGGTGCGATCCTGATCGTCACTCATGACCGCTACTTCCTCGACAATGTCACGGGCTGGATTCTCGAACTCGACCGCGGCAAGGGCATTCCTTACGAGGGCAATTATTCGAGCTGGCTTCAGCAGAAGCAGAAGCGCCTCATTCAGGAGGGCCGCGAGGATGCTGCCCGCCAGCGCACCATGGAGCGCGAGCAGGAGTGGGTTGCCTCTTCCCCCAAGGCGCGGCAGGCCAAGAACAAGGCGCGTATCACCCGCTATGAGGATCTTGTTGCGAAAGCCAACGAGAAGGCGCCGGATTCGACCCAGATCGTCATTCCGATTGCCGAGCGCCTCGGTGGCAACGTCATCGACTTCGAACACCTCAACAAGGGCTTTCAGGACAAGCTCCTGATCGAAGATCTTTCGTTCAAGCTGCCGCCGGGCGGCATCGTCGGCGTTATCGGCCCGAACGGCGCCGGCAAGACCACGCTGTTCCGCATGATCACCGGCGTCGAACAGCCCGATGGCGGCAAGATCGAGATCGGCGATACGGTCAAGCTCGGCTATGTCGACCAGAGCCGTGACAGCCTCGATGACAAGAAGACCGTCTGGGAGGAAATTTCCGGCGGCGCGGAGGTCATCTACCTCGGCAAGAAGCAGATGCACTCCCGCGCCTATTGCGGGGCGTTCAACTTCAAGGGCGGCGATCAGGAGAAGAAGGTCGGCATGCTCTCGGGCGGTGAACGCAACCGCGTCCATCTCGCCAAGATGCTGAAATCCGGCGCGAATGTGCTCCTGCTCGACGAACCGACCAACGATCTCGATGTCGATACGCTGCGCGCACTCGAAGAGGGGCTGGAGGATTACGCCGGCTGCGCCGTGATCATCAGCCATGATCGCTGGTTCCTCGACCGCATCGCAACGCATATCCTCGCCTTCGAGGGTGACAGCCATGTCGAGTGGTTCGAGGGCTCGTTCTCCGATTACATGGAGGACAAGAAGCGCCGCCTCGGCGCGGATGCTGTCGAGCCGAAGCGGATCAAGTACCGCAAGTTCGCGCGGTGAGGATGGGTTTCCTTACGACAATACCGTCATTGCGAGGAGCGGACTGACGAAGCAATCCAGACTTCTTTTTCCGGATTGCCGCGTCGGCTTCCCTCCTCGCAATGACGGGTGGATACCGCTTGCCTCTACCACGAAAATCACATAAACATATCTTTATGTCGTTTTGCGGATGTCCCGCGATGTGAATGTGCGAGGCGGGGTCGGCTGTGTCTCCTTCAGTGAAAAACGGGTCAGAAAAGTCCGATCCGGCGCATCCTGGCTTCCCCTTTGCCGATCTGCTGGCCGCGCTCGAAGCAGCGGGTGAGGCGACTCGTTTGCGCATTCTCGCGCTGCTGGCGGAAAGCGAACTCACTGTCACTGAATTGATGGCCATCCTCGGCCAGAGCCAGCCGCGTGTGTCGCGGCATCTGAAACTTCTTGTCGAAGCGGGGCTGATTGACCGGCATCGCGAGGGCGCCTGGGCGTTTTTCCGGCTGGCGGAAAGCGCGATCGCGCTTTCGGTCCGGGACGGGATTGTCGCGACGCTGGATCATACGGACGCGGCGATCGCCGGGGACAAGCGGCGGTTAGAGGCCGTGCGCGCCGAGCGCAAGGAACATGCGGCGGCCTATTTTGCCCGCCATGCGGCGGATTGGAACCGCATTCGCGCGCTCCATGTCGCCGAGGCGCGGGTCGAGGCGGCCGTGATGGCGCTGCTCGGCCCCAAGCGGATCGACTCGGTGCTTGATCTCGGTACCGGCACGGGCCGGATGCTCGAAATGCTGGCACCGCAGGCGGGCCGCGCCGTGGGGCTCGATGTGTCGCCTGCGATGCTCGGCGTCGCGCGCGTCAACCTTGATGCGGCGGGGCTCAAGCACGTTCAGCTTCGGCAGGGCGATGCCTATGCGCTGCCGGCGGATGTCTCCGGGTTCGATCTCGTGATTCTGCATCAAGTGCTGCATTATCTTGATGATCCCGCGCGCGCGGTGCGCGAAGCCTCGCGAGCGCTCCGCCCCGGCGGGCGGCTGCTGGTCGTTGATTTCGCACCGCACAGCGAGGAAGCCTTGCGTGCAGAGCATGCGCATCGCCGCCTTGGCTTTGCCCAAAGTGAGGTCGAGGGCTACCTTACCGAAGCGGGCCTCAGCGCCGATGCTTTCGAGGTGTTGCTGCCCGCGCCGGAGGATGCGGCCCGGCTCGCGGTCTCGCTCTGGATCGGCGCCGATACCCGTGTGCAGGGCGATTTTCCGCTTCGTTCTTCCTTTCCTTCCAGCCGCGAGGTTGCGTAAATGAACGCGTTCCCCATCCGCTCCAGCCGTCAGGTCTCGGGCGTGCCGCTCGGCATTTCTTTCGAGTTCTTCCCGCCGAAGAATGACGCGATGGCCGAGAATCTCTGGGCCTGCGTCGAGCGCCTTGCGCCGCTCTCCCCGCGCTTTGTCTCGGTGACCTATGGCGCCGGTGGCTCGACGCGCGAACGTACGCACCAGACCGTCAAGCGCATCCTTGACGAGACGAGCCTCAAACCCGCCGCGCATCTCACCTGTGTTGCCGCCACCAAGGCGGAGACCGACGAGATCATCCGCGATTACTGGGAGATGGGCGTGCGCCATATCGTGGCGCTGCGCGGCGATCCTGTGACCGGGCTCGGCACCAAGTTCGAGGCGCACCCGGAGGGGTATCAGAGTTCTGCCGATCTCGTCGCGGGCATCAAGGCGATTGGCGACTTCGAGGTCGCGGTTTCAGCCTACCCGGAGAAGCATCCGGACAGCCCGAATTTCGAGGTGGAACTCGATTTGCTGCAGCGGAAGGTGGATGCGGGCGCGACGCGCGCGATCACGCAGTTCTTCTTCGATAATGACCATTATTTCCGCTATCTCGACAAGGTCCGCAAACGCGGGATCAGCATCGAGATCGTGCCGGGCATTCTGCCGGTGCAGAACTTCAAGACCGCCGCGAGCTTTGCCACGCGCTGTGGCACCGAGGTTCCTGCTTGGCTCGCGGCCCGCTTCGAGGGGCTCGATGATGATGCCGAAACGCGCCGTCTCGTCGCGGCAGCGGTGGCGGTGGAGCAGGTTTACGACCTTCTCGATCGCGGTGTTTCCGAGTTTCACTTCTACACGATGAACAAGGCGGATCTTGTGTTCGCGATCTGCCACATGCTCGGGATGCGGGCACAGTAACCACCCCCTGTCATTCCCGGTGCGGCTCTGCTGCGAACGGGAATCCATGGGCTAGCGGTGCTTTTTTAGACTGGATTCCCGCTCGCGCTTTGCGCGTCGGGAATGACAAGGATAGGACCATGACCTTTACTGCCAATGGCGCTGAAATCCGCGCTGCCCTCGCCAAAATCGCTGCGAAGCGCATTCTCGTGCTCGATGGCGCGATGGGCACTGAAATCCAGAACCGCAAGTTCTCGGAGGAGGATTTTCGTGGGACGCGATTCACGACATGGCATCATCCGCTCAAGGGCAACAACGACCTCCTGATCCTTACCCAGCCCGATGCGATCCGCGATATTCACCTCGAATATTTCCTCGCAGGGGCGGATATCGTCGAGACCAATACCTTCTCCTCGACCACCATTGCACAGGCCGATTACGGCATGGAGGCGGTGGCCTATGAACTCAACCGCGAAGGCGCGCGGCTGGCGCGTGAGGCCGCCGTTCTGGCCGAGAAGCGCGACGGCAAGCGCCGCTTCGTCGCCGGTGCTGTCGGGCCGACCAACCGCACGGCTTCGATCTCGCCGGATGTGAATAATCCCGGTTTTCGCGCCGTCTCCTTCGATGATCTCGCGACCGCCTATGGCGAGCAGATTCAGGGGCTGGTCGATGGCGGGGCCGAACTCATCCTGATCGAGACGATCTTCGATACGCTCAACGCCAAAGCGGCGGTATTCGCGGCGAATAGCGTGTTCGAGAAGACAGGCAATCGGCTGCCGATCATGATTTCCGGCACGATTACCGATCTGTCGGGCCGCACGCTTTCGGGTCAGACGCCGACGGCCTTCTGGCATTCGCTCAGCCATGCCGCGCCGCTGACCATCGGCCTCAATTGCGCGCTCGGCGCGCGGGAAATGCGCGCGCACATCGCCGAGATTTCGCGTGTCGCGGATACGCTGGTGTGCGCTTATCCCAATGCGGGTCTTCCGAACGAATTCGGCCTTTATGACGAGAGCCCGGAGGCGACCGCCGCGCTGATCGCGGAGTTTGCCGATTCAGGGCTCGTCAATATCGTCGGGGGCTGCTGCGGCACCACCCCTGCGCATATCCGCGCGATGGCGGAAGCGGTGGAGGGCAAGGCGCCGCGCCTTGTGCCCAAGATCAAGCCGCTGCTGCGCCTCTCCGGCCTTGAGCCCTTCGTGCTCGATGAGACCATCCCCTTCGTGAACGTCGGCGAGCGCACCAATGTCACCGGCTCGGCGAAGTTCAGGAAGCTGATCAAGGAAGGCAAGCTGTCCGAAGCGCTTGATGTCGCGCGCGATCAGGTCGCGAACGGCGCGCAGATCATCGACGTCAACATGGACGAGGGCCTGCTCGACTCTGAGAAGGCGATGGTGGAATTCCTCCATCTCGTCGCTGCCGAGCCCGATATCGCCCGCGTGCCTGTGATGGTGGACAGCTCCAAGTTCCACGTCATCGAGGCGGGGCTGAAGTGCATTCAGGGCAAGGGGATCGTCAATTCGATCTCGATGAAGGAAGGTGTTGAGAAGTTCATCGCCGACGCCAAGACCGTGCGAGCCTATGGCGCGGCGGTGGTTGTGATGGCCTTCGACGAGAAGGGGCAGGCGGATACCTACATCCGCAAGAGCGAAATCTGCGCCCGTGCCTACAAGATCCTGACCGAGGACGTCGGCTTTCCGCCCGAGGATATCATCTTCGATCCGAACGTTTTTGCGGTGGCGACGGGCATCGAGGAACACGACAATTACGGCGTCGATTTCCTTGATGCGGTGAAATACATCCGCGAGACCCTGCCGCACGCCCATGTCTCGGGCGGCATTTCGAACCTCTCGTTCTCCTTCCGGGGTAATGAGCCGGTGCGCGAGGCGATGCACTGCGTGTTCCTCTACCACGCGATCAAGCTCGGCATGGATATGGGCATCGTGAATGCCGGCCAGCTCGCGGTTTACGACGCACTGAACCCGGAATTGCGCGAACTCTGCGAGGATGTCGTCCTCAACCGCCGCAACGATGCGACCGAGCGCCTGCTCGATGCTGCGCCGCGCTTCAAGGGCGACGGCAAGGGCGAAGTGCGCGTGCAAGACCTCGCCTGGCGTGAACTCCCGGTGACGAAGCGGCTTGAACATGCGCTCGTCAACGGCATCACGGCCTTTATCGAGGAAGATACCGAGGCGGCGCGTCTCGAAGCCGAGAAGCCGCTCCATGTCATTGAAGGTCCGTTGATGGCCGGGATGAACGTGGTGGGCGACCTCTTCGGCGCGGGCAAGATGTTTCTGCCGCAGGTCGTCAAATCCGCCCGTGTGATGAAGCAGGCAGTCGCCTATCTCCAGCCTTATCTTGAGGCCGAGAAGCGCGCTTCGGGCCTCACCGAAATGCCCGCCGCCGGCAAGATCATCATGGCGACGGTGAAGGGCGATGTGCACGATATCGGCAAGAACATCGTCGGCGTCGTGCTCCAATGCAACAACTACGAGGTCATCGACCTCGGGGTGATGGTGCCGGCGCAGACCATTCTCGAAGCCGCCCGGCGCGAGAAGGCCGATATTATCGGCCTCTCCGGCCTTATCACGCCTTCGCTCGACGAGATGGTGCATGTCGCGAGCGAGATGGAGCGCGAGGGCTTCTCGATCCCGCTGCTGATCGGCGGGGCGACGACGAGCCGGGTCCATACGGCGGTGAAGATCCACCCGGCTTACCATCGTGGTCAGGCGGTTTATGTCACCGACGCCTCCCGCGCGGTGGGCGTGGTCTCGACGCTGCTGTCGGACGAGACCAACGACAATTATACCGCTGATCTCAAGGCCGAATACGAGAAGGTCGCCGCCGCCCATGCGCGTTCGGAGGCAGACAAGCTGCGGCTGCCGATCGACAAGGCGCGCGCCAATGCCGTCAAGCTCGACTGGGCGGGTTATACCCCGCCGAAGCCGACCTTCACCGGTACGCGCACCTTCCAGACCTATGATCTCGGGGAACTTGCTGAGTACATCGACTGGACGCCCTTCTTCCAGACCTGGGAGATGAAGGGTCGTTTCCCCGCCATTCTCGAGGACGAGAAGCAGGGCGAGGCGGCGCGCAGCCTCTATGAGGATGCGCAGGCGATGCTCAAGCGCATCATCGACGAGCGTTGGTTTCAGGCGAAGGCGGTTATCGGTTTCTGGCCGGCGAACAGCGTCGGTGATGATATCCACCTCTACACTGGCGAGAGCCGTGCCGAAGTGCTCTCGACCTTCCACGGGCTTCGCCAGCAGCTTTCAAAGCGCGACGGGCGGCCGAACACCTGCCTTTCGGACTTCGTCGCGCCGCATGGCGTGAAGCCGGATTATCTCGGCGCGTTTGTGGTGACGGCGGGTATCGGTGAGGATCGCATCGCCGACAAATTGAAGGGCCGGAACGACGATTATTCCTCGATCATGGCGAAAGCGCTGGCGGATCGCCTCGCGGAAGCCTTCGCCGAGCGGATGCACGAGCGCGTGCGCAAGGAATTCTGGGGTTACGCGCCGGACGAGAATTTCAGCATCACCGAGATGCATGGCGAGCCTTATGACGGTATCCGCCCGGCGGCAGGGTATCCTGCGCAGCCTGACCATACCGAGAAGGCGCAGCTTTTCGAGTTGCTCGCCGCCGAGCGCCGCATCGGCGTCAAGCTCACCGAGAGCTATGCGATGTGGCCGGGTGCTTCGGTCTCAGGGCTTTATTTCAGCCACCCCGAGAGCCATTATTTCGGCGTCGCCAAGGTCGAGCGTGATCAGGTCGAGGATTACGCGGCCCGCAAGGGGATGGACATCCGCGAGGTCGAGCGTTGGCTCTCGCCGATCCTCAACTATGATCCGGCGAGTTATATCGTGGCGGCGGAGTGAGGCTCTCTGCCTTACACCTGCACCGTCGCCATCAGCGCCCTGAGGAGGCCCAGCGTCTCGCCATCCGCGACACCATCCACCTTGTCCTGCCGCCAATGGCGCTGGAAGGCCACCACGACATCGAAGGTGCGCTGGTCAAAAACGCCAGTGATCTCGATGCCGTAGCCGAAACGGGCGAACATCGATTGCAGCGCTGCGACGGGCATTCCCTCATCGCCGAGGCGGTAGGATGGCATGGCGGCGGGCGGCGGGGATAGTTTCCCCGGCCAGACCCCCACACCCGCTTCCGCCAGCTTTTGCCACGGGAAGGTCTCACCGGGGTCGATCTTGCGGCCTGGCGCAATATCCGAGTGCGCGAGGATGCGCCGCGGCGGGATATTCCAGCGCGTGGCGATATCCTGCACGAGGCGGATCACCGCGTCGATCTGCTCATCCGGAAACGGTGGGCCGGGGGGCGGCAAGGGGCCTGGAATGGCGAGATCATGCCCATTGTTAACAATCTCGATGCCGATCGAGCGGGAGTTCATATCCGTCTCGCCCTGCCAGCTCGAGCGTCCCGCGTGCCAGGCGCGGCGGCTCTCCGGTACCATCTGCCAGATGCGGCCATCCTCGAAGACGAAGTAGTGGCAGGAGACTTCCCATAGCGGGTTGGCAAGCCAGAGCAGCGCGTCTGAGGCACTGGCCATGCCGGTGTAATGCAGGATGATGCAATCGGGCGCCGTCTTGCCGGTCTTGCCGCAGGCCTTGCGCTCGCCGTGATTGGGCGAGGGGTACACGCGATCCGCCACGGGCGAATCCGGGCGCGCTTCAGAACTGGTTTTGGCTTCAGAATCAGACAGGGGTTCAGAATCAGACATGGCGGGAAATTACGCCCGCCATGTCCAAATTCAAACCGTGTTCAACTTCAAGCCGTTGAACGGCTTAGTAGACGCGGCGGTAGCGTGTGCAATAGGCGTTGCCATAGGCATCGTAGCGCACGCGGACGCATTCGCGCTGCGGGCGGGTGGCGTCGGCCACGATCGCACCGCCAGCACCGCCGATCGCGGCACCCGCCAGCGCGCCGCCCGCACGACCGGTCACCGCCGCGCCGATCAGGCCGCCGGCAATCGCGCCAACTGCCGCGCCGCTCGCGGCACGTTCTTCACGCGCCGTGCAGGCGGCGAGGGACATGGCGACTGCCGCAATAGCGGCCACTGAAAACATCTTACGCATGTTGCTCTCCCTGAAATTCAAATGGACGTGCGGCGGCAGTCTACGCGCGCCGGGCCCCTTTGCTCAAGTACGTTATCGCACAGCGTGAATACCTGCTTTGTGACTCATCAATGAAACACGCCGGATTCGATTGGAGTTGACCGCATCGGTGAGTTGACCAGGCCATGCCTTCGGCCATAAGTGGCGCTCCAGTCGGCCGGGCGGCCGCTCTTCCGCGAGGGAGGGAGGAAAGTCCGGGCTCCAGGGAGAAACGGTGGCGGCTAACGGCCGCCGGGGGTGACCCCAGGGAAAGTGCCACAGAAAGCAAACCGCCGGGGCATGCTCCGGTCAGGGTGAAAGGGTGCGGTAAGAGCGCACCGCGTTGCCGGCAACGGGAACGGCAGGGCAAACCCCACCGGGAGCAAAACCGAATAGGGACGGCGCGCACCGGGCAACCGGTGCAGGGATCTCCTCCCGGCCGTCCGGGTTGGTTGCACGAGGCACGGCGCGAGCCGGGCCCCAGAGGAATGGCCGCCACGTCGGCGTTGAAAGACGCAGGCCATACAGAACCCGGCTTACAGGCCGACTGGATTCTATTTTTTTCCGCCGCTTCGCGGGATTTCCTCGCATAAGCTCGGGCGCCCGTTCGGGCTATGGCAGGATCGGCACCCGGCTTTCTTTGTCGGGAATATCCACGCGTTTTGACGCCGCGCGGGTCAAGACCCGGCGGTTGAAGGGGGACGCGAGGCGGTCCGCCGGCGCCTGTCCGGCAGATAGCGCATAAAGAGAGCCGGATGCCCGACACTCTCCGGTCGGACCACCTCACGCGCGGGTTTTTCAGCGCGGCGGCGCTTCTGAGCCCGCCTGGCATCCGCTGGCGTTGCCGGTGGGAGGGTCTCCCTCCTGCCGACATTGCGGATCGCCGCCGCGCGAGCCATCAAGATGGCCCCGCACCCCGCCGCGGCGACCCGCCTTCGCGAAAAGCAGGCTCCCGATGCGGGCGGGGCAGGGGCACTATGGGGCAAGTCCAGCAGGCGGGGATAAAGCTGCGTTTCTTTGCCGATGCTTTCCGTGCCATTTGCTTGCCGACACGAACCTCGGCAGGCTTGCCTCCCCCTCCGGCCCGGATGCTGCCGGGGTGCTAACTTTTCCTGCACAACGCACAAAGATGAGGAAGCGCCACCGGACGTAACCGATTGACAGAGCGTAAAAATTGCTCTTTTAAGAATGCATTAAGACGTTGACTGAGGATGTTGGAGCGACCTCGAATGGCGATTCAGACCGGCGACAATAACGACAATATCCTCAACGGCACTGGCAATGACGATACGCTCAATGGCAAGGGTGGCAACGACACGCTCAACGGCAATGATGGTGTCGATACGCTCGATGGCGGTGTAGGTGATGATACACTCAATGGCGGTGCCGGCGGCGATACGCTGAATGGCGGGGGCGATAATGATACCCTCAACGGCGATGGGGGTGCCGACACGCTCAATGGCGATGCAGGTGCCGATACGCTGAATGGTGGCGCGGGTAACGATACGCTTCATGGCGGGACGGGTGCCGACAAGCTGAATGGTGGCACTGGCGATGATAGTCTGACGGGCGGGAACGGGGCGGATGTTTTTCAGTTCACCCCAGCCTCTGGCGGGTTCGGTAGCGACGAGATCATGGACTTCAATGCCGGCGTAGACCGGATCGACCTGAAGAACTTCACGAATGTTACCGCCGTCAGCAGCCTCACGATCACCAAGAGCGGTGCCAACGTTCTGATTACTGTGCCGGGAAGCGGGGCAGGCGCGGGCGGTACGATCACCGTCTATGGCGCGACCGTCGCGGAAGTGAAAGCGGCGATCGATGTCGCCTGCCTCGCGCGCGGCACGCGGGTGGCGACGCCGTCGGGCTCACAGCCTGTCGAAACGCTCGCGATTGGCGATTTTGTCGAGACGATTGATGGTGTCGCCAAGCCGATCCGCTGGATCGGGCGCCGGGCTTTCGCAGGGGCGTTCCTGCAGGGCAACGAGAAGGCGATGCCGGTTTCCATCGCCGCAGGTGCCTTTGGCAAGGCGCCGACGCGTGAACTCCTGGTCTCGCCGGACCACGCTGTTCAGGTTGGTAACGTGCTGGTGCCGGCGAAGCTTCTGGTCAATGGCTCCACCATTCGCCAGCGCAATGATCTTGATCTTGTGGAGTATTTCCACCTTGAATTCGAGACGGGCGAGGTCATCCTGACCGAGGGATTGCCGACCGAAAGCTACGTGGAAACCAGCAACCGCAACATGTTCGCCAATGCGGCGGAATATGCCGAGCTTTATGGGGATGCGCCGGCTGGTCAGGTCGCGCGGCGCCTGCCATTGGTGACCGGGGGTGCCGAGCTGGCTGCGGTGCGAGCATCCCTTCCGGGTGCGACCTGCGCCGCCTGATTCAGGGTGCTTGATTCTCCTCTCGCCCTGAGCGAGAGACCTTACGGGAAGATCGGTCGCGTGGACCGTGATCTCGCTCACGGTATATTGCGCGCTATCTGGACATGAAAGACGGCTCTCTCTCGCGTCTTTATCGCGAGGGCGGGTTCTTTCTGATGCCCCTGTAAGGACGCCCGTGCCCGATATCGCTCAACTCATCGTCTCCGGCGCCAGCAATCCGTGGGTTTATCTGCCGCTGGCGGTGCTGCTCGGGGCGCTCCATGCGTTGGAGCCGGGGCATTCGAAATCCATCATGGCAGCGTTTCTGGTCGCGGTGCGCGGCACGCCCGCGCAGGCGGTTCTGCTCGGCGTTTCCGCTGCCATCGGGCATACACTGGTCGTCTGGCTGCTGGTGATCGTGGGGCTTTGGCTCGGCTCGGAAATGATCGAGAAGCAGGCCTACCCGTGGCTGGTGCTGCTTTCCGGCCTGATGATCGTGGCGATTGCGCTGCGGCTCGCATGGATCATGCGCCCGCGCGGGCATCATCATCACGACCACGATCATCACCAACATGACCATGGCCATCATCACATGAGCCCGGAAGAGATTGCAGCGCGCTTCGGCGGGCGGCAGGTCGGCACGGGTGAGGTGATCTGGTTCGGGTTCACCGGTGGGCTGTTGCCGTGTCCCTCCGCCATCGCGGTTCTGCTGGTGGCCTTGCAGATGAAGGCCTATGCGCTCGGCGTCGCCATGGTTGCGGCTTTCAGTGTCGGCCTCGCGATGACGCTTGTTGCCGTCGGGATGGTCGCGGTCTGGGGCAGTCGCAAGCTCGCCGGTGCCGGGTGGTTCGACGGTGCGAGCCGTCGTTTGCCGCTGATTTCGGCCTGCCTGGTGTTCCTGATGGGCTGCGGCGTCATTTGGCACGCGGTCACCCTGCTGCGGGCGATCTAGGGGAAAACCGCGCAATGGGCGGCGCTTTCTCCACTTCTTCTTAAGCTTACCAAAACCCTTCCTTAACGCCTTGATGGTGAGATGACCTTGGCGGTCGTCTCAGGCGTGGACGAGCGCGCCGTTTTGCGTTGACGCCCAAGTTGTCCCATGTTAGCCCATGTTTGCCCAAGAATTGTTGGCGACGGGACGGGAGCGATTCCGCCCCTGGATGCCCAGAGCGTCGCATGGTGCGCGGCCGCGAACTTCCGGGCTTTTGCGCGTTTTCTTCGGCAAGGCGAGGTTCCTCGCGCCGGAGCGCGCTTTCGGGTGGCGTGGCGTGATGCGTTTTTTGTCGACCATATCCAGCCGTCTCGACGGCAAGGGCCGGGTATCCATCCCGGCGCCGTTCCGTGCCGTGCTGGAGGCCGACCAGTATCCGGGTTTATTTGTGCATCAGGCGCTGGATTTTCCGGCGCTCGAAGCGGGCGGCAATCGGCTCCTTCAGGAGATCGATCAGCTGATCGGGCGGTTCTCCCCCTATTCGGCGGAGCGCGACCTGATCGCCACCGCGCTTCTCGGGGGAGCGGAAACGCTCAGGACAGATCCCGAGGGGCGGGTGATGCTGCCAGAACGGTTCCGGGCGCATGCGGGGATCACCTCGGAGGTGGTTTTCGTCGGGCTGGGGGACAAGTTCCGGATTTGGGAGCCAAACCGGTTTTCGGCTCATCTCGCCGAGGCAAGGGCGAGTTTGAGCGCGCTGAGGGCCGAGCTTTCGGGGGCAACCGGGGGTTCGGGTTCGGCAAAACCGGCAACAGGGAGACCGGAGACATGACGGGCCTTGGCGCTTCCGACGGAGGGGCCGATGGCGGACCGGCCCGTCATGTCTCCGCACCCCATATTCCCGTTCTGCTGAATGAGGTTCTGGCGGCGCTGGAACTTTCCAGCGGCGGCGATTTCCTTGACGGGACGTTCGGCGCGGGCGGTTACACCCGCGCGATCCTTAATGCCAATCCGACAACCCGTGTGCTCGCACTCGACCGCGACCCGACCGCGATTGCGGCAGGGCAGGCGGTTGTCGCGGCCTATGGCGGGCGGCTCACGCTTGTTGAGACCGAATTTTCCAACATGGAAGCGGCGGCGGAAGAGGCTGGTTTTGCCGGCTTCGACGGCATCGTGCTCGATATCGGCGTCTCGTCGATGCAGCTCGATCAGGCTATTCGTGGCTTTTCGTTCCGAAACGACGGTCCGCTCGACATGCGCATGGCGGGTGAGGGCGAGAGCGCGGCGGATATCGTCAATTCCGAGAGCGAAGCGCGGATCGCCGATATTCTCTATCACTACGGCGAAGAGCGGCTTTCCCGCGTGATTGCGCGCGCCATTGTCGCGGATCGCACGGAGACGCCGTTCACGACGACACGGCAGCTTTCCGAGATGATCGGACGGATCATCCGTACCAAGCCGGGCGACATTCATCCGGCAACGCGGAGCTTTCAAGCGCTCAGGATCGCGGTGAACGACGAGTTGGGCGAGCTGGCGCGGGCGCTGCACGCTGCCGAGCGGCTGCTCAAGCCCGGCGGGCGGCTCGCGGTGGTGAGCTTCCACAGTCTCGAAGACCGGATCGTCAAGGTGTTCTTCGCGTCGCGCTCGGGCCGGGTTGGCGGCTCGCGCTATGCGCCGATGCAGGCGCATCAGGTTGCGACCTTCAAGGTCGAGGGCAAATGGCCTCAGACGGCGGGCGAGGCTGAGCTTTCGGCCAATCCGCGTTCGCGCTCGGCGAAACTGCGCGCCGCGATCCGCACCGATGCCGCGCCGCAAGGGCCGGATGAGGCGGTGTTCGCACTCGCGGCCTTGCCGGCGCAGAGCTACCGCAAGCCTTCGTCGGGCAAGCCTTCTTCTGGCAAGCCTTCGTCGGGCAAAGGGAAAACGGGGAGGGGCCGCCGATGATCCGTTTTCTCAATCTGCTCGCGCTGATCGCGGTAATTTCGAGCGCAACCTGGGCCTATTCGGTGAAATACGAAACAATTCTCGTCGCGGAAAAGCTCAAGAAGCGCGAGGCGGAGCTGACGCGCGAGCGCGATGCCCTCGCGATCCTCGAAGCCGAATGGAACCTCCTCAACCGTCCGGAACGGATGGCCTCGCTCGCCAAACCCGAGGCAGGGATGCAGCAGCTTCTCGCCAAGCAGGTGATCCGGCCGGGCGATATTCCGATGGCGTCTTCGGTCTCGACCGACAAGATCGATTCGTTGCTGACAGGCTCGGTGACCCTTCCGGACCCGGCCAAGAAGGCGCCGGTCAAGACAGCGGGCACGACCCCGGCGACACCGGTACGGTCGGGCCAGACTGGCAAGCCGGCGCAGGCCTCACCGACAACGGCGGCGGTGAAAGCCGCGCCGAAGCCGGGACAACCGGCGAAAACCACGGCGGCACTCACATTGCCGAAAGCCAATACCGGCGCACCGAAGGCTGTCGCGAGCACGGCGGCGAAAGCCACGACGCCGATGCGTCTGTCACCGCCCGCGAAGGTTGGCGCGCCGCAGGCCGCTTCGGCCCCACCGGTAGCGCTGACGGCCGAACCGAAATCAACCAACCCGATTACCGGGCTACTGAACAAACTGATCCGCTGAGGGGATGATGATCCGAGTTCCGCGTTTCACGATCCCGAACCTCACTGCCGTTTTCCGGTGTGCGCCGCGCCATGCGGGGGATGCGATGCCGCAAGCCCAGAAGACACCGGGCAAGGGACCGGGAATGATCCGCGCCATGTTCATGGTGCGGCCCGAGAAGCTCAACGCGCGCCTCGTACTTGTCGCGCTGGTGTTCGGCGGCATGTTCGCGACGCTTGCCGGGCGACTCGTGCAGATCAATGTCCGGCAGGATGACCCGACGACCATCGGTCGGCTGACGACACAGTCGATCTCCGGCGCGCGCCCGACGATTGTCGACCGCAACGGCATCATGATGGCGACAGATGTGAAGACGGTCTCTATCTTCGCCGATCCGCGCAAGGTCATCGACAAGGACGAGGCGGCGGAACTGATCAACGCCGTTTTCCCCGAACTCGACGGGCGCGAACTCCGCGACAAACTCGGCAAGAAGAACGGCTTTGTCTGGATCAAGCGCGAGGTGACGCCGAAGCAGCAGGTCGAGGTGCATCGCCTCGGGATACCGGGCGTCGGCTTCCTGCCGGAAAACAAGCGGATCTATCCGAACGGGCCTTCGGGCGCGCATGTTCTCGGCTTTGCCAATATCGACAATATCGGTATCGCCGGGATCGAGAAGTATATCGACAGTCAGGGGCTCAACGATCTCAAGGGCGCGGGGCTGGTCAGTACCGATACCGACATGAAGCCGCTCGAACTGGCGCTCGATGTGCGTGTCACCCACGCGATGCGCGAGGAATTGCAGGCAGCCGTGACCAAATTCAAGGCGATGGCCGGCGCGGCACTGGTGCTCGATGTCGAAACCGGCGAGATCATCAGCCATGTCAGTCTGCCGGATTACGACCCCAACAATCCGGGCGATGCGCTCAAGCCCGAGAATATCAACCGCCTTCAGGTCGGCGTCTATGAGATGGGCTCGACCTTCAAGGCACTGACGACCGCGATGGCGCTCGATTCGGGCAAGGTGAAGCTGGGGTCGAGCTTCGATACGCGCGGCGCCTTGCGCTACGGGCGCTTCGCGATCCACGATTTTCACGGCACCAACCGGGTGCTGACCGTGCCGGAAATCTTCATCCATTCCTCCAACATCGGCACCGCGCGCATGGCGCTGGCAATCGGCGTCGAGGGGCACAAGGCGTTCCTCAAGAAGATGGGGCAGCTCGACCGGATGCGTACCGAGTTGCCGGAGAGTTCCGAGCCGATCAAACCGGCGAAATGGGGTGAACTCAACACCATGACCATCGCGTTTGGGCATGGTCTCGCGGTCGCGCCGCTTCAGGCGGCGGTGGCGACGGCGGCGCTGGTGAATGGCGGCAAGATGATCCCGCCGACCTATCTCAAGCGCTCGCGCGAGGATGCCAACAAGCTCGCGACGCAGGTGATCAAATCCGATACCAGCCAGATGATGCGCTATGTCATGCGCCTCAACGCGGAAAAGGGTTCGGCGACCAAGGCCGATATTCCGGGCTATTATCTCGGCGGCAAGACTGGCACCTCGGAGAAGGTCGTCGGCGGGCGTTATTCCAAGACGCGTCTGTTCAATGCCTTCATGGCCGTGATGCCGGCGGACAAGCCGCGCTACATTCTGCTGACCATTCTCGACGAGCCCAAGGGCCTGCCGGAGACGCATGGCTATGCGACCTCGGGCTGGAATGCCGCGCCGACCACGGGCCGGATTGTCGAACGCATCGGCCCGATGCTGGGCCTTGAAACGAATTTTGATCTGCCGCGTCAGCCGTTCCCGCTCGTGGCGCGCATGGGTGGCGCCATGCCCGTCCGGCAATAACGGTTGCCGACAATAGGATGACTGTTCGACGATAAGCGATGCGAAAGATGGCGTCGTGCCTTGTTTTGGCCCGGCTTCCCCGTCATCGCATCCGCAAAAGGAAAAGGGTCGTCGCGCGCTTTTGAGTCGCAAGGGGCGATCTGATTGAAAGGACGGCGGTTTTCGCCGGGTTTGAGGCTGTATGGTTTTGTCCGATTCTCCCGCCCCTCCGGCGCATGGACCGACGATTGGCGGTCTGGCGGCCCTTTTCGGGCTGAAGGCGGGGCATTTTGGTTCGGTGCCGCTGGCCGGCATTGCCGCCGATAATCGCAAGGTTCACGAGGGTTACGCGTTCTTTGCGATGCCCGGCACCAAGGTCGATGGTGCACAATTCATTCCCGCAGCGGTGGCGGCGGGTGCGATCATGGTCGTCGGCGCGGCGGAACGGCCCGCTGATCTTGATCGCATGGTGCATTACATCCAGACGCCGGATATGCGCCTCGCGCTCTCGAAATCCGCGGCCTATTTCTACCCGCGCCAGCCGGAACGCATCGTCGCGGTGACGGGCACGGCGGGGAAAACTTCCGTCGCCGAATTCACACGGCAAATTTTTTCGGCCTGCGGACGGCCCGCCGCATCACTCGGCACATTGGGGCTCATCGGACCGGATGGCGCGGATTACGGCGCGCTGACAACGCCCGACCCGATCACGCTGCACAAGACCTTGCACCAGCTCTCCATGGACGGGATCACACATCTGGCGATGGAAGCCTCGAGCCACGGCCTCGATCAGGCGCGGCTCGATGGCGTGAAGCTCTCGGCGGCGGGGTTCACCAATCTCGGACGCGACCATCTCGATTACCACGCGAGTGTGGAGGAGTATTTCGCGGCGAAGCTCAAGCTCTTCGAGAAGCTCTTGCCGCCCAAGGCGCCGGCGATCATCAATTTCGATGGTGCGCGCGGGGCGGAAGCGGCGGTCGCGGCGGAAATGGCCGGCCGTCATGCCGTGACCGTGGGGCGGAACGGCGCGGATATCACGTTGCTGAACGTGACCCCGCATGGCTTCGGGCAGGAGATCACCTACCGCTACGAGGCAGAGGAATACACGGTTCATGTGCCGCTGATGGGCACGTTCCAGATCGAAAATGCGCTTGTCGCGGCAGGCTTTGCGCTGGCGCTCGGCGAGACGCCGGAGGATGTCGCCAAGGCGCTTGGGCAATTGCAGGGCGTGCCGGGGCGGCTCGAGCGCGTCGGGGCCTTCAACCGTGCGCCGATTTTTGTCGATTACGCGCATAAGCCCGAGGCTCTCTCCTATGCGCTGGAGGCTTTGCGCCCGTTCGTCTCCGGCAAGCTTCATGTCGTGTTCGGCTGCGGCGGGGATCGCGATCCTGGCAAGCGGCTGATCATGGGGCGGATTGCGGCGCAAAAGGCGGATGTTGTCGTGGTGACGGATGACAATCCGCGCTCGGAAAATCCGGCGCTGATCCGCGCCGAGGTGCTTGAGGGCTGTCCCGATGCCTTCGAGATCGGCGATCGTGCCGAGGCTATCCGCGAGGCAGTGATGCGGCTCGAACCGGGAGATGCCTTGCTGATCGCCGGCAAGGGTCACGAAACCGGCCAGATCATTGGTAGTGAAGTGCATCCCTTCTCCGATCATGATGTCGCCCGCGCGGCGATCGAGGCTCTGACATGACCGTTTCTCCCAAACCCTTGTGGCAAGCCGCTGACCTTGCCCGCCTGATGGCGGGCACCGCGCCGAACCCGCTGCCGCGCACTATCGGCTCGGTGTCCATCGATACCCGGACGCTGGAGCCCGGCGCGCTCTACTGCGCGATCAAGGGTGATGTGCATGACGGCCACAGCTTCGTGGCAGCGGCGCTTGAAAAAGGCGCAGCGGCGGCGGTGGTCGATACCGCGCACGCGAAAGATTTCGGGCCGAACGCGCCGCTGATCGTCGTTGATGACGTGCTCAAGGGGCTTGAGCGGCTGGGGGGCGCCTCACGCGCCCGGATGAGCTGTCCAGTGATTGCCGTGACCGGCTCGGTCGGCAAGACCTCTACCAAGGAAATGCTGCGCGTCGCGCTGCGCGGGCAGGGGCGGGTGCATGCCTCGGTGGCTTCCTACAACAACCATTGGGGTGTGCCGCTGACGCTGGCGCGCACGCCGGATGATACCGAATTCGGCATCTACGAAATCGGGATGTCGAACCCGTATGAAATCTTGCCGCTAACGGCGATGGTGCGTCCGCATGTCGCCATTGTGACCACGGTGGAGCCGGTGCATCTTGCGCAGTTCCACGGCATCGAGGCGATTGCCGACGCCAAGGGCGAGATTTTTTCCGGGCTGGAACCCGGCGGGGTGGCGATCATCAACGCCGACAATCCGCATGCGGCGCGTCTGGCCGCCCATGCCGGAGCCAGCCGTGCGGGGCGGATCGTGCGCTTCGGAACGGGTGCCAATGCCGATGTGAGGATGCTCGATGTGCATCTCGACCCGGATTTCAGCCTTGTCTCGGCAGAGGTTTTCGGCATTCCCGTGAGCTATCGCATCGGAGCGGCGGGGCGGCATTTTGCGATGAATTCACTCGCCGTGCTGGCCGCAACGCACGTGATTGGCGCGGATCTCGCGCTGGCGGCGCTTTCGCTTCAGGAATTCGGCAGCGTCGAGGGGCGTGGCAAGCGGCTCACGCTCCGCGTCGGGGATCGCGATTTCACGTTGGTCGACGAAAGCTATAACGCCAACCCCTCCTCGATGCGCGCGGCGCTCGCGGTTACGGGATCGATGCCGCGCGGCTCGCGCGGGCGGAGAATCGCCGTGCTCGGTGACATGCTCGAACTCGGGGCGGAGGCTGCAAAGCTGCATGCTGGTCTTGCGGAACCGGTTGTTGAAAACGACATCGATCTGGTGTTTGCCTCGGGGCCGCTGATGCGTTCGCTCTATCAGGCCTTGCCCGCAGACCGGCGCGGGGCGTATGCGGAGGCCTCGGACGGACTTGCGCCGCTCCTCTGCGATGCGGTTCAGCCCGGTGATGTCGTGATGATCAAGGGCTCTCTGGGCTCGAAAATGGCCCGCGTGGTGGGTGCGCTCAAAGCGCGCTTCCCGGTGGCCGAAGTCGCCTCAGTGGAAAGCTGAGCGATCAGGCGTTTTCCGGCCTTTCGGCTGGCGCCCCTACAGGATGTTCGGAGACAGACAGTCATGTTCTTCTGGTTATCAGATTTCGCGACCACTTTCGGGCCGCTGAATGTCTTCCGTTACATCACCTTTCGTGCGGGCGCGGCGACGGTGACGGCGCTGTTCTTCGTGCTCGCCTTCGGCCCCTCGATCATTGATCTCTTGCGCATGAAGCAGGGCAAAGGCCAGCCGATCCGCGAGGATGGGCCGGAAACGCACCTCCTGAAGCGTGGCACGCCGACGATGGGCGGGTTGATGATCCTCTCTGGCATTGTTGTCTCGACGCTGCTCTGGGCGAACCTCACCAACCCCTTCGTCTGGAGCGTGATGGGTGTGACGCTCGGTTTTGGCGCTATCGGGTTTTACGACGATTTCCTCAAGGTGACGAAGCAATCGCACAAGGGGTTTTCCTCGAAAGCGCGGCTGGCGCTTGAGGCGATCATCGCCGGGCTCGCCTGCTATGTGATCTCGCGGAATTTTCCGCCGGCGCTGCAAACCAGCGTGGCAGTGCCGGTGTTCAAGGATGTGCTGATCAATCTCGGCGTGTTTTTCCTCGCCTTCGCACCGTTTGTGATCGTCGCCGCCGGCAACGCGGTGAACCTCACTGACGGTCTTGATGGCCTGGCGATTGTGCCGGTGATGATCGCGGCGGGCACTTTCGGTTTTATCGCCTACCTCTCGGGTAACGCGATTTTCTCGAACTACCTCCAGATCCATTTTATTCCCGGCACGGGTGAAATCGCGGTGATCCTCGGGGCGGTGATCGGCGCAGGCCTCGGGTTCTTGTGGTTCAACGCGCCGCCGGCGCAGATTTTCATGGGCGATACCGGTTCGCTCGCACTCGGCGGGCTGCTCGGCACGGTGGCGGTTGCGACCAAACACGAGATCGTCTTCGCGATTGTCGGCGGGCTTTTCGTGCTCGAGGCGGCAAGCGTGATCATTCAGGTCGCCTCGTTCAAGTTGACCGGCAAGCGGGTGTTCCGCATGGCGCCGATCCACCATCACTATGAGAAAAAGGGCTGGAAGGAGCCGCAGGTCGTGATCCGGTTCTGGATCATCGCGGTGATCCTCGCGCTCATCGGGCTGGCGACGCTGAAATTGAGGTGAGCGGCATTCCCATACTTTGTCCTTGCCGGGCTTGACCCGGCAATCCAGACTTCTCTAGTGCGAGAGAAGATGGAACACCGGCGATGACCGGTGACGGCAAGGTGGAGAAGCGCGCATGACCCCGGTTGAAACCTTTCGTGGCAAGCGCGTCGCGCTGTTCGGACTTGGCGGCTCGGGCATGGCGACGGCGGCGGCGCTGAAAGCGGGTGGCGCGGAAGTCATCGTCTGGGACGATTCCGAAAAAGCGGTCGAAAAGGCACGCGCAGCAGGGTTCGAGGCGGATGATCTCAAGCTGATCAACTGGCAGGCGATTTCCGCGCTGGTGCTGGCGCCGGGCGTGCCGCTGACGCATCCCGTGCCGCATTGGTCGGTGGAGCTTGCGAAAAAGGCCAAGGTCGAGGTCATCGGCGACGTTGAGCTTTACTGCCGTGAGCGCAAGCGCCTTGCGAAAGATGCACCCTTCATCGCGATCACCGGCACCAACGGCAAATCGACGACCACGGCGCTGATTGCGCATATTCTCCGGCAGGCGGGGCGCGATGTGCAGATGGGCGGGAATATCGGTACGCCAATTCTCGCGCTAGCGCCGCCCGCCGAGGGCCGGATTCACGTCATCGAGATGTCCTCCTACCAGATCGACCTCACGCCGACGCTCAACCCGAGCATCGGTATTCTTTTGAACCTCTCGCCCGATCACATCGATCGGCACGGCACGATGGAGCATTACGCGGGCGTAAAGGCGCGGCTCGTCAAGCTCGCGGATACGGCGATCATCGGTGTCGATGACCATTACTGCGAAGCGATTGCCGTGCGCGGTGACCACAGCGGTAAACCGATCGTCCGCATCTCGCTCAACGAAATGCTCGGCGCGGGCATCCATGTGCGGGGGCGCGAGATTTTCGCCTGGCGCGGGCATGGCCGCAAACTCGCGGACCTCACCGGCATCGGTTCGCTCCGGGGCGATCACAATGCGCAGAATGCGGCGGCGGCGGTGGCGGCGTGCCTCAGGATCGGGCTCGATGAGGCCACCATTCAGGCCGGGCTGAAAAGCTTCCCCGGTCTGGCGCACCGGATGGAACAGGTCGGGCGCGTCGGCAAGGCGCTGCTGATCAACGATTCCAAGGCGACCAATGCCGATTCGACCGAAAAGGCGCTGCTTTCCTTCGAGAACGGCATCTTCTGGATTCTCGGTGGTAAACCGAAGGAGGGCGGGATCACCCCGCTCGCGCCCTACTTCGGGCGTATCGCCAAGGCGTATCTAATTGGCGCCGCGAGCGACGCGTTTGCGGCGACGCTTGAAGGCAAGGTGCCTTACGAGCGGTCCGGGACGCTGGATATCGCGATTGCCAGCGCGGCGCGGGACGCGGAAAATGCCAAATTTGCAGAGCCGGTAATCCTTCTTTCACCTTCTTGCGCCTCCTTTGATCAGTTCCCGAATTTCGAGGTTCGCGGTCAACGCTTCCGTGAACTCGCCGAAAAACTGCCGGGATACGTGACACATTAAAGGGCAGGCCGCTGCCCGAGGATGGTTGGGCAGATGGTGACGCGCGCGGAACGGACTGTTTTTGGCGAGTGGTGGTGGACCATCGACCGCTGGCTGATGTTCTCGTTCGTGGCCCTGATGGTCTCGGGCTTCCTGTTCGGTCTTGCGGCCTACCCGCCGGTTGCCAACAAGCTCGGACTTCCGACCTTCCACTTCGTCAACCGGCAGGCGTTTTTCCTGCTGCTCTTCGGCTCGCTCATGGTGGCGATGTCGTTCATGAATCCGCGACAAGTCCGGCGCGTGGCGCTCGGGCTGTTTATCGTCGGGCTTGGGCTGGTGATTGCCACGCTGTTCTTCGGCGCCGAGGTCAAGGGTGCGCGGCGCTGGATCAACCTGCCGGGCTTCTCGCTCCAGCCGAGCGAACTGCTCAAACCTGCTTTCGTGGTGATGGCGGCCTGGGCGTTTTCCGAACGGCAGAGCCGCAAGGACATGCCCTCAATGGTGATCGCCATGGCGCTGCTGCCGATGGTGGTAGTGCCGCTGATCCGCCAGCCGGATCTCGGCCAGACCATTCTGGTCACGACGGTGTGGTGCGGCCTGTTCTTCCTCGCGGGTCTGCATATCCTCTGGGTGATTGGGCTTGCGGGCGGTGGCGTTGTCGGACTTTTCGCGGCCTATCGCTTCCTGCCGCATGTGACGGACCGCATCGACCGCTTCCTCAACAAGGGCAATGGCGACACCTTCCAGACCGATATGGCGCTCGAGAGCTTCCTCTCCGGCGGCTGGTTTGGGCGTGGGCCGGGCGAGGGCGTGATCAAGCGCTCATTGCCCGATAGCCATACCGATTTCATGTTCTCGGTGATCGGCGAGGAATTCGGCGCGGTGACCTGCGCGCTGATGGTCGCGCTGTTCGGGTTCATCGTGGTGCGCGGGCTGATTTCCTCGCGCAACAATGCCGATCCCTTCTGCCGCATGGCGGGCGCGGGGCTCGTGATGCTGTTCGGGCTTCAGGCTTTCATCAACATGGCGGTGAACCTCAACCTCATCCCGCCGAAGGGCATGACGCTGCCGTTCCTCTCCTATGGCGGTTCCTCGCTCCTTTCGGTCGCGATCACCACAGGGCTGCTGTTGGCGGTGACGCGCAAGCGCCCGAAGGCCGCGTTGATGGATCGCATGAATGTGCCCCATGCCGAACCGCTGCCGCCTGAATTTCTCTACGGACAGCCGAATCAAGGAAAGCTGAGCCATGCCTAAGACTTTGCCGGCGGCCAAGCCTGTTGCGGAGAACACGCCTGTTACAGGGAAGAAGCCGATCCTGCTGGCGGCGGGCGGCACGGGCGGTCATCTGTTCCCCGCAGAGGCCTTGGCCGAAGCGCTGACTGCGCGCGGCGAGCAGGTTGAACTCGTGACCGACACCCGCGTCGAAAGCTGGGTCGAGCGCTTTCCGGGCGACGTCAACACGATTACTGCCGGTACGGTGACCGGCACGGGCCTTGGCGCGAAAATCCGCGGTGCGCTCAAGCTGCTGGTGGGGTTGAAGCAGGCCTATGTACTGCTGGGACGCGTCAAGCCGAAGGTCGTCGTTGGCTTTGGCGGTTATCCCACGGTGCCGCCGCTGCTCGCGGCGCGGCTGCGGGGCATCCCGACGCTGATCCACGAGGGCAATGCGGTGATGGGGCGCGCGAACCGCTTCCTCGCGCCGAAAGTGAGCCGGATTGCCACCGGCTTTCCACTGCGCGATAACCTCTTCCCGGATAAAACCGAGGTGACCGGCAATCCGGTACGTAAGCCGGTGCTTGTGGCCGCGAAGGTCGAGTATCCGCCCCTGAACGAGACGAGCCCGATCCGCATTCTTGTTTTCGGAGGCAGCCAGGGCGCGCGCGTGATGAGCGATGTTGTGCCCAACGCGATCCAGAACCTGCCCGAAGCCCTGCGCAAGCGCATCCACATCACCCAACAGGCGCGCGACGAGGATGTCTTCCGCGTCACCAAGCTCTACGAGAAAATGGGCGTACCGCATGTCGTCGAGCACTTCTTCTCCGATCTGCCGCAGCGCATCGCCGAGAGCCATCTCGTGATCGGGCGCGCGGGCGCCTCGACGGTCTCGGAACTCGCGGTGATCGGGCGACCCTCGATCCTCGTGCCGCTGCCGGGCGCGCTGGATCAGGATCAGGCGGCGAATGGCGAAGTGCTGGCCAAGGCGGGCGCGGCGATCGTAATCGCACAGCCCGCGTTCAAACCGAATGCCCTCGCGGACCTTCTCATCAAACTCGCGGGGGAACCGGCGCTGCTCTCGGGCATGGCAGCGACGGCGAAGCATCTAGGGGTGTCTGATGCGGCCTCACGGCTGGCGAGCGAAGTGCTTTCCATTTCGCGCCCGGCCTGATAGGCGAAACCCGCGTTTGTTTCGCGTTTTTGAGTCTCCCTTGGCGTGCGGCACCGTTCTTTTGCCGTCTTTGCCGGGTCTTGACCTGCGTACCCCAACGAATCTTTGGCCGGTGACGGCCTTGCTGCAAATCTGGTCCAGAAGAACCCTGCCATGAAGATCCCCCGCGAAACAGGCCCCATCCATTTCATCGGTATCGGCGGCATCGGCATGTCCGGCATTGCCGAGGTGCTGGCCAACCTCGGTTACGTGGTGCACGGCTCGGATGCCTCCGACAATGCCAATGTGAAACGTCTTCGCGAGAAGGGCATCACCTGTTTTGTCGGGCATACGGCGGAGAATATCGGCAAGGCCGGTGTCGTGGTGGTCTCGACCGCGATCAAGCGCGACAACCCGGAACTCGCGGCAGCGCGCGAGGCACGTATCCCCGTGGTGCGCCGCGCGGAAATGCTCGCCGAGCTGATGCGGCTCAAGACCTGCGTCGCTATTGCCGGGACGCACGGCAAGACGACCACCACCTCGCTTGTGGCAACCCTGCTCGACAAGGGCGGTCTCGACCCGACCGTCATCAACGGCGGCATTATCAACGCCTATGGCACCAACGCCCGCCTCGGCGACGGCGACTGGATGGTGGTGGAAGCGGACGAGAGCGACGGTACCTTCCTCAAGCTGCCGGCCGATGTCGCGATCATCACCAACATCGACCCCGAGCATCTCGACCATTTCGGCACCTTCGACGCGATCAAGAAGGCCTTCCGCGCACTGGTCGATAACCTGCCGTTCTACGGCTTTGCCGTGATGTGCATCGACCACCCCACAGTGCAGGAGCTCGTCGGCCAGATCGAGGATCGCCGGGTCATTACCTACGGCGAAAACGTGCAGGCCGATGTGCGGCTGCTCAACGTCAACCTTGAAGGCGGAGTCTGCCGCTTCTCTGTGCTGATCCGTGATCGCAAGACCGGCAAGGAAACCGAGCTGCCGAACATGGTGCTGCCCATGCCAGGGCATCACAATGCGCTCAATGCCTGCGCGGCGATCACGGTGGCGTATGAGCTTGGCGTGCCGGGCGATGTGATCCGCGCAGGTCTCGCGGGCTTCGGCGGGGTCAAGCGGCGCTTCACCAAGACGGGTGAATGGCGCGGCGTGACGATTTTCGACGATTACGGCCATCACCCGGTGGAAATCGCCGCCGTGCTGCGCGCGGCGCGTGCCTCGACGAAGGGGCAGGTGATCGCGATTGTCCAGCCGCATCGCTATACGCGCCTGCAATCGCTGTTCTCGGATTTCTCGACCTGCTTCAACGATGCCGATACGGTGATCGTGGCCGATACCTATGCCGCCGGCGAGCAGCCGATCCCCGGCGCGGATCGCGACGGGCTCGTGGCCGGCATCAAGGCGCATGGCCATCGTCATGTCGTTGCGCTCGAAGGACCGGACAAAATCGCCGGGCTTGTGGCTGGCATCGCGAAGTCCGGGGATTATGTCGTGTTCCTCGGTGCGGGCAACATCACGCAATGGGCCTATGCCCTGCCGGGTGAGCTTGCGGCGCTGCCATGAGTCGGGTGTGATCATGATGCATCCGGATATCACGCCCGAGATCGCCGCGCGCATGCCGGATTTGCGCGGGCGGCTGCTCGCCAATCAGGAACTGGCCCCGATGACGTGGTTGCGCGTCGGCGGGCCAGCGCAGGTGCTTTTCACCCCGGCGGATACAGAAGACCTCGCGTATTTCCTGAAAAACCTGCCGCGTGAGATCCCGCTGACGGTGATCGGTCTCGCCTCCAACATGATCATCCGGGATGGTGGGATTCCCGGCGTGGTGATCCGCTTTGCGCCGCGCGCCTTCGGGCAGATCACGGTTGAGGACGGGTATCGCCTCCGCGCCGGGGCGTTCGCGGCGGATCGCAAGGTCGCGATGGCGGCGGCGGAAGCCGGGATCGGCGGGCTGGAATTCCTCTACGGTATTCCCGGTTCCATCGGCGGGGCGCTGCGTATGAACGCGGGGACGCGCTCGAACACCAACCCCGAGATTGAGGGCGAGACGCGCGAGCGCTTCGTCTCCGCGACGGCGGTGACGCGTGCCGGCGAGATCGTGACCTTGACGCCGGAGGACATGAAGTTCGTCTACCGCAGCTCCGGCGTCGCGGTGGATACGATTTTCACCGAGGCGGTGTTTCAGGGTTTTGCCCGCGCGCCGGAAGAGGTCCATGCGATCAATGCGCGGGTGCAGGAGCATCGCGAGCGGGATCAGGAGACCAAGGTCCGCACGGCGGGCTCGACCTTCAAGAACCCGCCGGGACATTCCTCCTGGCGGCTCATTCGCGAGGCGGGTGGGCAGGATATCCGCATCGGGCAGGCGGAAATGTCGAAGAAGCACGCGAATTTCCTGATCGCGCATGATGGCGCGACCGCCGCCGATATCGAGGGGCTTGGCGAGGAAATCCGTCGGCTCGTGAAGGCGAAAAGCGGCATCGAGCTCGAATGGGAAGTCAAGCGGGTCGGCGTTCCGGCCTGAGGGCATATCGCTGTGTCATTCCCGACGTGCTGGTGGCGCGAGCGGGAATCCACAAAGAACAAGATGGATTCCCGTTCAATCCTTCGGATTGCCGGGAATGACACCGCAGCAGATGCGGAGAAGGACATCGCATGACCAAGCATGTTGCGGTTCTCATGGGCGGCTGGGCCGCTGAACGGCCGGTAAGCCTCGCAAGCGGTGTGCCCTGCGCCAAGGGCTTGCGCGAGCGCGGCTACAGGGTGACCGAGGTCGATGTGGGGCGCGACCTCCCGGAGGTGCTTGCAAAGCTCAAACCTGATGTCTGTTTCAACGCATTACACGGGCCGTTCGGCGAGGATGGCACGGTGCAGGGCCTGCTTGAGATCATGGGCATCCCCTATACGCATTCGGGTGTGCTGGCCTCCTCCCTCGCGATGCGCAAGGACCGCGCGAAGGTGGTGATGGCGGCGGCGGGCGTTCCGGTCGCCAAGGGCCTCACGGTGTCGCGATTCGAAGTCGCAAAGCGCCATGTGATGGAACCGCCATATGTCGCCAAACCGGTCGCAAATGGCTCATCTTTCGGGGTTTTTATCGTCAAGGAAGGCCAGAATAGCTGGCCGCAGGAGCTCGCCAGTGCCGATTGGCCGCTCGGAGACGAGATGCTTGTTGAGCGATTCATCCCCGGGCGCGAGCTGACCTGCGGCGTGATGGGCTATTCTGACGGCGCGAAGCCGCTGGACGTCATCGAAATCAAGCCGGCTACCGGCGTCTTCTACGATTTCGACGCAAAGTACGCTGCTGGCGGATCAATTCACGTTCTGCCGGCAATGCTTAAACCAAATATTTACCAGCACGTTCAAGAAATGGCTGTGAGGGCGCACGAGGCTCTCGGCTGTCGGGGCGTCTCCCGGGCGGACTTCCGCTACGATGACGACACCGACACGCTGGTCTGCCTGGAAGTGAACACACAACCAGGCATGACGGAGACCTCACTCGTGCCCGAACTGGCGGCCCAGAAAGGCCTCAGCTTCAGCGAGCTAGTGGAATGGATAGTGGAGGACGCCTCGGTCGATCGGTAACCAGCTGGTTCGGCACCCTTGCCGAAGCGGGCGCGCTCTGGCGCGCCGAGCGGGCCGCCCGTCGTCGTCAGCAGAGCCTTCGTATTCCGCGCGGTATCGGTTCTTCGGCCGCGATTCTCTTCATCTTCGCCTCGATCGGCACCGGCTTCGTGATCGGTGGCCATTACGACGCGATGCGCCGCCAGCAGGGCTCGGTGCCCGATATGCTGGCCCGCGCCTTCGGCTTCGGCATCGAAAATATCGGCGTTTCCGGCAATCATGAGCTTAGCCAGGACGAGGTGGTTCAACTCACTGGCCTGACGAACACCGCGTCTTTGCCGTTTCTAGATCCCAAGGCGCTTCAGGCGCGGCTCGTGAGCGTGCCGATGATCGCGGAAGCGGCCGTCTCCAAGCTTTATCCCGACCGGCTTCTCATCGATATCCGCGAGCGCGTGCCCTTCGCGCTGTGGCAACAGGACGGGCAGGTTCAGGTGATCTCCGAAGATGGTACGCCGATCGAGACGCTGTCCGATCCGCGCTTCCTGCGCCTGCCGCATGTGGTGGGGCCCGAGGCGAACCTGCGCGTGAAGGAATTCGCTGCGCTGATCGAGACCGTGCCGGAAATGCGCGAGCAGATCCGCGCCGGCATCCTCGTCTCCAAGCGGCGCTGGACGCTGAAGCTCCAGAACGGTGTCGATATCAAGCTGCCGGAACTCGCGCCCGAGAAGGCGCTGAAGGCCTTTGCCGCCCTCGAACGCGATCAGGGCATCACCAAGCGTGCGATCATGGCGGTGGACCTTCGCCTGCCAGACCGCGTGGTGGTGCGCCTGACCGAAGAGGCGGCGACGAGCTTCTCCGACACCATTCAGCAGAAGATCAAGAAATGGGGGGGCAAGGCATAATGCGTAACCCCTCGACCATGACTCCGCGCATCCGCCCGGTGCCGCCGAACAAGACCGCGATCCTTTCCGCGCTTGATGTCGGCACCTCGAAGGTGGTGTGCCTGATCGCCCGGCTGGACCCCATCGAGGGGTCCGATGTGCTTTCGGGGCGCACGCATCGCATGCGCATCCTCGGTATCGGCCATCAGCGCTCGCGTGGCATCAAGGGCGGCACGGTGATCGACCTTGCCGAGGCCGAAAAGGCCATTCGCCTTGCCGTCGACAGCGCCGAGCGCATGGCCGGCGTGCAGGTGGCGAGCGCGCTCGTCAATATCTCCGGCGGGCGGATCGGTTCGCACCATTTTCAGGGCCGCGTGGCGCTGCATCGCCGCAATGTCGAGCAGAGCGATATCCACCGCGTGATCGAGGTCGCCTCGTCCCATGCGCAGGATGCTGGCCGCTCGATCCTCCATGCGCTGCCCGTGGGTTATTCGCTCGATGGCGCCGGCGGCATCATGGAACCGAAGGGGATGGTGGGCGAGCAGCTCGGCGTCGATCTTCACATCGCCTCCTGCGATCCGCTCGCGGCGCATAACCTCATGCTGGCGGTCGAACGCGGACATCTCGCGGTCGAGGCGCTGGTGGCGACGCCCTACGCTTCCGCTCTCTCGACGCTTTGCGATGACGAGGCCGAACTGGGTTCGGTGGTCGTGGATATCGGCGGCGGGACAACCTCCATCGCGGTGTTTCACCAAGGACATCTCGTGCATTGCGACGCGATCGCGGTCGGCGGGAATTACATCACACTTGATATCGCGCGCGGGCTCTCGATGCGGCTCGAAGACGCCGAGAAGCTCAAGAACCGCTTCGCCTCCTGCATCGAGACCGAAGCGGACAGCCGCGACATTCTCTCGATCCGGCAGGTCGGCGAGGACGACCGCGACCAGAGCCATTCCATGCCGTTGGGGCAGCTGACGCGCATCGTCCGCCCGCGTGCGGAGGAAATCGTCGAATTCGTGCGCGAGCGGCTGGAGAAATCCGGCTTCCGCATCGCCAAGGGTCAGCATGTGCTGCTGACCGGCGGTACAGCGCAGCTCGGCGGGCTGACCGATCTTTCCCGACGCGTCTTTGGCACGCAGGTGCGCATGGCGCGCCCGGTCGGGGTGCAGGGCCTGCCGGAAGCGGCGAAGAGCCCGGCATTCGCGAGCGCCGTCGGGCTGCTCGTTTACCCGCAGGTCGCGGGCAAGGAATTCTTCGAGGCGGGCCGCAAGCGCCCCCTCCAGATGACAGGTACCGGAGGCTACATCGCCCGAGTCGGGCAGTGGCTGAGGGATAGTTTCTGAAACTCTCGAGTTTCGCGTTCACAACCCGGCGGGCGGGCCGGAGGTAAAGAGGCAGATATGACGATCACCATCAAGGCGCCGGACATCCGGGAACTGAAGCCGCGGATCACCGTTTTCGGTGTCGGCGGCGCAGGCGGCAACGCGGTCAACAACATGATCCGTTGCGGCCTTGTGGGCGTTGATTTCGTGGTGGCCAACACCGATGCGCAGGCGCTGCTGCTCTCGAACGCCGAGCGCCGCATCCAGATGGGCATTCAGGTGACTGAAGGCCTCGGCGCGGGTTCGCAGCCGGAAGTCGGTCGCTCGGCAGCCGAAGAGGTGATCGACGAAATCCGCGATCAGCTCGCCCATGTGCATATGGCCTTCATCACCGCCGGTATGGGCGGTGGCACGGGCACCGGCGCCGCCCCGGTGATCGCCCGCGTCGCGCGGGAAATGGGCATCCTCACCGTTGGTGTCGTGACCAAGCCGTTCCACTTCGAAGGCCAGCGCCGCATGCGCGTTGCCGAAGCCGGCATTTCCGAGCTTCAGAAGGCCGTGGATACGCTCATCGTCATCCCGAACCAGAACCTCTTCCGGATCGCCAACGAGAAGACCACCTTCGCCGAAGCCTTCGCGATGGCTGATCAGGTGCTGCTCTCGGGCGTTGCTTCGGTGACCGACCTCATCGTCAAGCCGGGCCTGATCAACCTCGATTTCGCCGACGTCCGCGCCGTGATGCGCGACATGGGCAAGGCAATGATGGGTACGGGCGAAGCCTCGGGCGAGAGCCGCGCGATCATGGCCGCCGAGGCCGCGATTGCGAACCCGCTCCTCGACGAGACCTCGATGAAGGGCGCCCGTGGCCTGCTGATCTCGATCACCGGTGGTCCGGATATGAAGATCTACGAGGTCGACGAAGCCGCCAACCGCATCCGTGAGGAAGTCGATGTCGATGCCAACGTGATCTTCGGCGCGACGCAGGACGAAAGCCTCGACGGCATCATCCGCGTCTCGGTGGTCGCGACCGGGCTCGATCCGGCGATGGCCCGCGACGAAAGCCCCGAAAATGGCGCGACCATCGACCAGCGCCTCGCGCAGATGGCCGACCGCCTCCGCGCCCAGATGGCCCAGCGTGCCGCTTCGCCGGCACCCGCTCCGCTGACAACCCCGGTTGCCGCTGCCCCGGCACCGGTGGCTGCCCCTGTGATGCCTGCTCCGGCTCCTGTCATGCAGGCTCCGGTCTATCAGGCGCCGATCACGCCCACCCCGGTGATGGCGGCTCCGATGCCGCAGCCGGAACCGGTGCGCATGCCGGATGTCGTCGTCGAGCCGGCCCAGCCGCGCCCGTCGGCCTTCTTCGCCGCCCCGATCGTCGAGGAACCCAAGATCGTTCATGAAGACCTCCGCGCGCCGGAAGCCTTCATCCCGCCGGCACCGGAACGCGGCCCGGTCCGTGCGCCGCGGATGCCGACGATGGAAGAACTGCCGCGCCCAGCGCAGGCCGTCATGCAGGCAAGCCGTCAGGACGCCGTCTCGGCTCCGCCGGCCCCGGAACAGAAGCGCATGACCCTGATGCAGCGCCTCGCTGCCGTGGGCCTTGGCGGGCGCCGCGAGGAAGACGCCCCGCAGGCCGCTCCGGCTCTCCCGGAAATGCCGGCTGCGCCGGCTCCGAGCGCCACGCACGAGATGTATGCCCGCCGCCCGGCCCAGCCGACCGCGCCAGCTCCGGTCTATCGCCCGGCGCAGGGCTCGCTTGATCCGCAGGGTCGCCCGGCAGCTCCGGCACCACGCGGCTTCGAGGATGATCAGCTTGAAATCCCGGCCTTCCTTCGCCGCCAGGCGAAGTGATTCGTCACTGCTTTGTTAAAGCGGTGAATCAAATGTTACGAAACCGGTTCGCGGCAATTGTGGCGAACCGGTGTCGCTTTGGAAGTTGAATGCCTGTAACTATTTGTATTTAAACAAGAAATGATGTTTGCGTTTTATCCCCAGCATGGCGGACGCGTGTTACGAACCGTAAGAATCAGTGATTTTGCAATCGCGGTTCGACGGGTTATCCCGGCTTTGGTAGCGGGTGGCACCATGGCTCAGGCTCTTTAAAAGGGGTCTTGCCGGGTGAGTATGCGTCGGGCATCGAGGCTGTACCTCGAGCGTAGGGGACAAAGCACGTGAAACAAACCACTTTGGCCGATCAGGTTGTCATCGAAGGAATTGGTGTACACCAGGGTCGTCCGGCACGCGTTGTGCTCCATCCGGCTGAAGCCGGAATGGGCATTGTTTTTCATCGCACCAACCTTCCGAATGGCCGCGAGCGCCTGATTGAGGCGCGCAGCTCTTCGGTTCGCGATACCCAGCTTTGCACCGTGATCGGCGACAATACCGGCGCCACGGTTGCCACCATCGAACATCTGATGTCGGCGCTGGCCGGCCTTGGCATTGATAACGTGCTTGTCGAGGTTGATGGGCCGGAAATGCCGATCCTTGACGGTTCTGCCCGTCTTTTCGTCGATGCGATCGATCAGGTCGGCCTCAAGACGCTTTCTGCTCCGCGCAAGGTCGTCAAGGTTCTCAAACCGGTGAAGGTCGAGCACGGCAATTCCATTGTTGAGCTTCTGCCGCGCGATCAGGGTTTCCGTCTGGATGTCGAAATCGCCTTCGACTCGAAGGTGATTGGCCGTCAGGCCTATGGTTTCGAACTTGAGGCGCATCGTTACCGCCGGGAAATCGCTTCTGCGCGCACTTTCGGCTTCATGCGCGATGTCGAGAAGCTCTGGAAGGCGGGTCTCGCGCTTGGTGCCTCGCTCGATAACACCATTGCGGTGGGTGAGGATGCCGTCGTCAATCCGGAAGGCCTGCGCTTCCCGAATGAATTTGTCCGCCACAAGCTGCTTGATGCCATCGGCGATCTTGCACTCGCGGGCTATGCCCTGCAGGGTCATTACAAGGCCTTCTGCCCCGGCCACAAGCTCAATGCCATGATCCTTGATGCGCTGTTCGCGGATCGTACGGCTTATGCCATCGTTGAGCCGATGCGCCGCCCGGCGCGCGCCATGGGCGAGATGCAGCAACTTCAGCCGGCTTTCGCGCCTGATCTCAACTGATCGGGTCTTTTCGGCAACAGATGCGGCGCCACCTCAGGGTTGGCGCCGTTTTTCTTTTCAAACCGAGTAAGATACGGGGGAAACGCGTGCCCTTGCCTTATTCTTGCCGCCGGATCTTGCGGTAAGAAGGGCATGCTGCCGCTCCGGCGGGGAAAGCGACGTCTCCTTTAACAAAGGGCGTTAACGAGTTTTAACGATCAGTGCGCCGATCCCCTTGCGTTGCGGGACGGATTTATTCAAAAGAACCAAGGGAAGGGTGTTCCGCATCGGGCGAGAACCCCGAGGTGAGCGTGAGGCCTGCATGATGTCGTCTTCGCAATCGAATGCCAGAACGTGGCCGAATCTGATGATCCGGCTGGCAACCGGGCTGATGATCGCGGTCAGCGTGGCGGGCTGCGAGACCATTTCCTCGCTCAATCCGTTCGAGGACAAGGGCCCGAAGAGCGATATCGGCAAGGATGAGAAGGCCGACGTGCTCTATAACGATGGCCTCGCGCGTCTCGATGCCAAGGACTACGGCGCGGCGATGAAGAAATTCGCCGAACTCGACAAGCAGTACCCCTATTCGCAGTGGTCGCGCAAAGCCCTCCTGCTCGCGACCTTTGCCGCTTTTGAAGGCTCGCAGTATTCGGATTCGATCAACCACGGTCGCCGCTACGTGCAGCTTTACCCCGCAAGCCCGGATACGCCCTATGCGCAGTATCTCGTCGGCATGAGCTACTTCAACCAGATCGTCGATATCAGCCGCGATCAGGAACGCGCCGAGAAGACCGTGGTCACCATGGAAGATCTCGTCCGCAAGTGGCCGACGTCGGAATACGCCAAGGACGCGCGCGAGCGCATCCGCATCGCGCAGGACCAGCTGGCCGGCAAGGAAATGGATGTCGGGCGTTATTACCTGACGAAGCGGAATTACACCGGCGCGATCAACCGCTTCCGCGAGGTGCTGGTGAAGTATCAGGCCACCCGTCATGTCGAGGAAGCGCTCTCGCGCCTCACCGAGGCCTATCTCGGCCTTGGCATTGTCGGCGAAGCGCAGACGGCGGCAGCAGTGCTCGGGCATAACTTCCCCGACAGCCCGTGGTACAAGGATGCGTTCACGCTGCTTGAATCGAAGGGCGCCGCGCCGCGCGAAGATGGTGGTTCCTGGATCAGCCAGACGTTCCGCGGCTTCACGCGCGCCGTCGGCCTCTGAGCCCGGCGGCGTGGCATGCTGACCAGCCTCTCGATCCGGGACATTGTCCTGATCGACCGGCTTGATCTTGCCTTTCACGCCGGCCTTTCGGTGCTGACCGGCGAGACGGGCGCCGGTAAATCCATCCTGCTCGATTCGCTCTCGCTCGCGCTTGGTGCGCGGGGCGATGGCTCACTCGTGCGTCATGGCCTCCCGCAAGGGCAAGTGAGCGCCGTGTTCGATGTTGCGCCGGACCATGCCGCGCGCACGATGGCCGCCGGTTTCGGCATTGATACCGAAGGTGATCTCATTTTGCGCCGCGTACAGGTCGCGGACGGGCGTTCGCGCGCCTTCATCAATGATCAGCCGGTGAGCATGCAGGCGCTGCGCGCGGTCGGCGCGGCGTTGGTGGAAATTCACGGTCAGCACGCGGATCGCGCGATGATCGACCCGGCGACGCATCGCGCGCTGGTTGACGGCTTTGCCGGTCTTTCCGAAGACGTTGAGGATCTCGGCAAGATGCACGCGGTGTGGCGCGCGGCGGAAAAGGCCGTGCTCGACGCGCAAGCGCGTATCGAATCGGCGCGCAAGGAAGCCGATTTCCTTCGTCATGCTGCCGCTGAGCTGGATGCGCTTTCACCTGAACCCGGTGAGGAAACCCAGCTCGCCGCCAAGCGACAGGCGATGATGCAGGCCGAAAAGGCTATTGCCGATATCCGAGATGCCAACAGTCTGCTCTCGGGCGAGGATTCGCCAAGCCCGGTGCTGGTCTCGGTGATGCGGCGACTTGAGCGTCGGCGTGAAGGCGCGGGCGAAGCGCTCGCTGGTGCCATCACCGCGATTGAAACCGCGTTGACGGCGCTCGATGAGGCGCAGTACGGGCTTGATGCCGCGCTCCGGGCTGCGGATTTTGATCCGCGTGAGCTGGAACGGGTCGAGGAGCGCTTGTTCGCGCTGCGGGCAGCGGCCCGGAAATATCACGTTCCGGTCGAGGATCTTGCGGCGTTGGCTGCGAAATATGCTGCCGATCTTGATGCGCTCGACCATGGCGAGGCGCAGCTTGTCGCGCTGGAAACACGGGCGCGCGAGGCGGAAGCGCTGGCGCGGGCCAAGGCTTCCCTTCTTTCCGACAAGCGACGCCATGCCGCCGCGGCGCTCGATGCGGCGATTGGCGAAGAGCTGCCGCCGCTCAAGCTTGAGCGTGCGCGGTTCATCACCGAGATCGACAGCGATCCAGCGCGGCTTGAATCGACCGGCTTCGACCGCATCGAATTTCATGTCGCGACCAACCCCGGCACGCGGCCGGGTCCGATGATGAAAATCGCCTCGGGCGGCGAACTTGCCCGCTTCATGCTGGCGCTGAAGGTGGTGCTGGCGGATCGCGCTTCCGCACCGACACTTGTGTTCGACGAGATTGATACCGGCGTCGGCGGTGCGGTGGCAGATGCCATTGGCGCACGGCTGAAGCGCCTTGCCGATGGCGTGCAGGTGCTGGCGGTGACCCATGCGCCGCAGGTGGCCGCGCGGGCGGCGACGCATTTCCATATCGCCAAGGGCGAGATCGAAGGAAATCGGGTGGCGACCCGCGTTCGGCCGCTGGAAAAAGACGACCGCCGCGAGGAAATCGCGCGCATGCTCTCGGGCGCGGCGATCACCGATGAAGCGCGTGCGGCGGCGGCACGGCTTCTGGAGACGTAAATGGCGAAAGCTCCCGTTAGGCCCGATCAGCTTCTGCCGATGGAAGCGGAGATCGAGCATTCCCGTCTCGCCGAAGAGATCGCGGGGCATGACCGGCGTTACCATCAGGAAGATGCGCCGACGATTTCCGATGCGGGGTATGACGCCCTGCGCCAGCGCCTGAACGCGCTGGAGGCGGCGTTTCCGCATCTGCGGTCGAAGGTGACGGAGGCCGTTGGTGCCGCCCCCTCCGGTAAATTCGCAAAGGTCCGCCACGCCGTGCCGATGCTCAGCCTCGGCAATGTGTTCTCGGTGGAGGAAGCAGCAGAGTTCGTCGCGCGCGTCAGGCGCTTTCTTGATTTTCCCGTCGAACGCGCGCTGGCAATTACCGCCGAACCAAAAATCGACGGGCTTTCGCTTTCGCTGCGGTATGAGAATCGCAAACTGGTGACCGCCGCGACGCGCGGCGACGGCGCGGAAGGCGAGGATGTCACCGCCAATATCCGCGCGGTGATGGCCACCACGGGTATTCCCGAAACGCTTCCGGCGGATGCGCCGGAGATTGCCGAGGTGCGCGGCGAGATTTACCTCTCCCACGCTGATTTTGCCGCGATCAATGCGCGACAGATGGAGCTTGGCGGAAAGGTTTTCGCGAACCCGCGCAATGCGGCGGCAGGCTCGCTGCGCCAGATCGACCCCAAGGTCACCGCGACGCGGCCGCTTCGTTTTTTCGCCTATGCCTGGGGCGAGATGAGCGAGATGCCGGCCGTGACGCAGAAGGGCATGGTCGAAACCTTCGCGCGCTGGGGTTTCCCCACGAACCCGCTGATGGCGCTTTGCGCCGATGCCAATGTGCTCGTGGCGCATTATCGCTTGATCGAGCGCGAACGCCCTGTGATCGGCTACGATATCGACGGCGTTGTCTACAAGGTCAATGACCTCGCGCTTCAGGCGCGCCTCGGGTTTGTTGCGCGCGCGCCGCGCTGGGCGGTGGCACATAAATTCCCGGCAGAAAAGGCCGTAACGCGGCTCAACGCCATCGAGATTCAGGTGGGTCGCACCGGCGCGCTGACGCCGGTGGCGAAACTCGAACCGATCACGGTGGGCGGGGTCGTGGTCTCGAATGCGACGCTGCATAACCCGGACGAAATCGCGCGGCTCGATGTGCGGATCGGTGATTTCGTGGTGATCCAGCGCGCGGGCGATGTCATCCCGCAGGTGGTCGAGGTGGTGCTCGACCGGCGGCCGGATGGCACCGAGCCCTTCGAATTCCCGACGCTTTGCCCTTGCGCGCTGAAAACGCTGGTGATCCGCGAGGAGACCAGTGCGGGTGTCGAGGGCGCGGTGCGGCGCTGTTCCGGCGAATTCGCTTGCCCGCATCAGCGCGTGGAGCACTTGAAGCATTTCGCCTCGCGTCGCGCCTTCGATATCGAAGGCCTCGGCGACAAGCAGATCGCGTTTTTCTACGATTGTTCGGTGGAAGACCTGCGCATCCGCGAACCGGCTGATATCTTCACGCTGGAGGCCCGTAATGCGACCTCGTTCCAGAAGATCGAGAACTTCGAGGGCTTCGGCAAACAGAGCGTCGCCAATCTTTTCTCCGCGATCAACGCGCGGCGGGAGATTGCGCTGGAGCGCTTCATCTTCGCGCTGGGAATCCGCCATGTCGGCGAGACGACGGCGAAGATTCTGGCGCGTGCGGCGGGAGAATGGCCCGCTTTTGAGGTCATCGCCAAGCGTATTGCCGCAGCGGATGGCGAAGCGATTGCCGAGCTTCAGGCGATCGACCAGATCGGCCCTTCGGTGACCGAAGCGCTTGGCGAGTTTTTCGGGCGCGCGGATGCCGTGGCGATGGTGGATCGGCTTGTCGCGGAGCTTTCCATCCTGCCGGCGGAGAAGCCGCGCGGGGAAAGCCCTGTTACCGGCAAGACGGTGGTCTTCACCGGTTCTCTGGAAAAAATGACGCGCGACGAGGCCAAGGCGCGGGCGGAAAGTCTCGGTGCGAAGGTCGCGGGTTCGGTGTCGAAGAAGACCGATCTCGTCATCGCCGGTCCCGGTGCTGGCTCCAAGCTCGACAAGGCGACCGAGCTTGGCGTCAAGGTGATTTCCGAGGACGATTGGCTCGCGCTCATCGGCGGGTGAGCAGCTCGTCGCTTCAGGTTGCGAAGCGCCCCATCCGGAACATCGTAAGATCGAAGGCGGGCGCCTTGCCGCTCGCCATATCCGCCAGGACCTCGCCAAACACCGAACCGAACTTGAAGCCATGGCCCGAGCAGGGCGAGGCCACGACGATCTGTGGGCTGCCCGGCAAATGGTCGAGAATGAAATGCTCGTCCGGCGTGATGGTGTAATGGCAGGAGGCGAGCCGCAGGCAGGCGCCATTCGCCTCGGGGAAGGCGAATTCGAGGCCCTTGCGCAGCAGCGCCTCATCTTCCGGGTAGACATTGCGGTCGAGGGTTTCCGCGTCCGACTGCTGGTAGAGGTGGCGATGCGCGCCGATCTTGAAGCCCGGCGCGCCCCAGAGCGGGAACTGGTAGAAATGCGAATCCTCGGTTTTGAGGATCGAGGCGGGGAATTTGTCCGGCATGAAATGCGCGGCATTCTTCGGCTGGAACCAACCGAGCACCTGCCGCTCGGGGATCGCGAGGCGCTTCAGTGCCGGGACATGCTCGCCGATCCAGCCGCCGGTGGTCAGAACAAGGCTTGCGGCCTCATAGGTGCCGGAAGCCGTGCGCACCTTTACGCCGCCGCCGGGGGTGGGCTCATAGCCGAGCATCGCCTCGCGGGCACGGATCTCGGCACCATCCGCGATGGCCAGCGTCTGGTAGCCGGCGAGCGCGCGATCCGAGGCGACAAAGCCGCCATCGGGCTGGAAAATGCCGCGATAGGCCTTGGGAACACGAAAGCCGGGAAAGCGGCGGCCGATCTCCTCGCCATCGAGCTCTTCGTAAGGCAGGTTGTTCACCTGACAGGAGGCGCGTGATTGATGCGTGAGCGGCGAGGTTTCCGGTGCGCAATCGAGCGTGCCGGTGACGTGCATCACTTTTTCTCCGAGGCGGTCGCCAAGTGCGGTCCAAAGGCGGGAGGCGCGCTGCACCATCGGCACATAGGCCGCGCCCTCGAAATAGCCGATGCGGATGATGCGGTTGACGCCGTGGCTTGAACCCATGGCATGACCAAGATCGAAGCGCTCGATGCCGAGCACCTTTTTGCCACGTGCGGCAAGGGTTGCAAGGGTCGCCGAGCCCATGATGCCGAGGCCGACGACGATGGTGTCATAGCGCATGGGAACCTCCCCTGGTGTCTTCTAGAGCTGACGACTCACCCAGCTCGAGGTCTGCGCAATGATCGCGCAAACCAGCATCGTGACGGCGAGAATCAACACGCTGTCGTGGGTGTATTTGGCGGTGAAGAAGCTCAGGACGGCGCCGACGCCGATCTGCCCGAAGCCCATCAAGCCTGAACCCGCGCCAGCGGCGGCAGGGTTTACGGCAAGGCCGCCCGCGATGGCGTTCGGCAGCACGAGGCCATTGCCGAAGGACATGATCATCGCCGGGGCAAAAAGCACCAACGGATTGAGGATGCCGAACAGAGCCGGAATGAGAATCGTCACCGCGCCGATGAGCCCGGCGACATTGCCCCAGTGGATCAATCTGTCGATGCCCAAGCGCATCACGCCGCGACCGGAGACGAAGTTCCCCAACATGTAGCCAAACGAGAGCGACATGAACCAATAGGCGTATTCGGTTTTCGGGATGCCGAGCACCTCGATCATCAGGTGCGGCGCCGTGCCGAGAAAAGCGAAGAACATGGCCGAGCAGAAAGCGGTCGAGCCCCAGTAGGCCATGTAACGCGCGTTGACGGTGAGTTCTAACGTGCGGGTCAACACTTCCTTGGTGGTTGCGGCCACGAGTGTCACAGGTCGCGTCTCGGGCAGGTTGAAGAGCGCGAGGGCGAAGCTCAGGCCGCCCAGTATGGCGCAGAATGCCATGATCGCGCGCCAGCCAAAGTGCTCGTCGATGGTGGCGCCCATCAGCGGTGAGATCATGGGGGCCAGCACCATCGCCATGGTGACATAGCCTATGATGCTCGCGGAGGCGTTGCGGTCATAGCGATCGCGAATCATGGTCCGCCCGAGGGTGAGGCCGGCCGTGGCGCCGAAGCTCTGTATGGCGCGGGCTGCGATCAGCACGCCGATGTTGGGCGCGGCATAGGCGACAAGGCTTGATGCGACATAACTCACCAGCGCAATGAGCAACACGGGACGACGCCCCAAGCGGTCCGCCAGTGGACCGAGTACGAGCTGGCTCAGCGCCATGCCGAAGAGGTAGAGCGAGAAGGTGAGTTGTGCGCTCTCACGCGTGGTATCGAGCGCCTTAGGCAAGGTCGGCAGCGAGGGGACAAGAATATTGAGCGTCAACGGGCCAAGCATCCCGAGGACGACCAAGAGCAGCAGGAAGGCGCGCGGCTGTTCGCCGGGCTTCATAGGGGGCGGCACGCCGCTTCGAGGAAGGAGAGGTCCGCGCCTTTGACCAGCGGCGAGAGCCGGCGGTAGGTTTCTGCGTGATAGGCGTTGAGCCAGTCGCGCTCGGGCCTTGTCAGCATCGAGCGGATGATCGGGCGCGTATCGATCGGGCAATAGGTCAGTGTCTCGAAGCCGTAGATCTCGCGTTCCGCGCCCTTGATTGCGCGCGGTTCGACGACGACGAGGTTCTCGATGCGGATGCCGAATTTGCCCTCGCGGTAATAGCCGGGTTCGTTCGAGAGGATCATGCCCGGCTGAAGCGGTACGCCGCCGAGCTTCGAGATGCGTTGCGGTCCCTCATGCACGGAGAGATAGGAGCCGACACCATGGCCGGTGCCATGGTCGAAATCCTTGCCGGCAGACCAGAGGAACTGGCGCGCGAAAGCATCGATCTGTCCGCCGCTCGTGCCTTTCGGGAAGAGAGCGAGGGAAATCGCGATCATGCCCTTGAGTACACGGGTATAAGCGTCACGCATGGCGCGGGTTGTTTCGACGACCGCGATGGTCCGGGTGATATCGGTCGTGCCGTCGCGGTATTGGCCGCCTGAGTCGATCAGGAACAGACCGGGCGCGAGCGCGCGGTTCGTGGCTTCCGTCACGCGGTAATGCGGCAATGCGGCATTCGGCCCGGCGCCGGCAATCGAGGGGAACGAGACATCGACAAGTTCACCGGTTTCCCGGCGGAAGCCTTCGAGCGCGATGGCGGTATCGATCTCGGTGATCTTCCCCTTCGGCGCTTCGCGGTCGAGCCAGGCAAGGAAACGAACCATCGCCGCGCCATCCCTCAGGTGCGCCGCGCGGCTTCCCTCGATCTCGATCGCGTTCTTGGGCGACTTCATCAGCGCAAGCGGGCAGGGACCGAAGACCGGCTTGCCGCCCGCAACCTCGATCATCGGGCCCAGGAGGGCGGGCGCGGTATCCTCGTCGAGGCGGATGCGCGCGCCCGCCTTGCCAAGGGCATCGAGCAGCACGATGAGCTCGACGCGGCCATCATGCGGGGGCGCGACGGTTGGGATAATGTTGCAGAGCGTCGACAGGCGCGCCGCGAGGCTGGCCTCTAGCCGCTTCGGATCGACGAGAAGCGTCGGCCGACCCTCCTGCGGCACCAGCGCGAAGGCGCGCAGGATCGGCAGATGCGGCACATCGCCCGCGCGGATGTTGAACAGCCAGTTGACCGAGGGGCATTCTGAAATCACCACCGCATCTATCCCGTCGGCGGTGAGGCGCTTCTGGAGCCGCGCGATCTTTTCCGCCGCTTCTTCGCCTGCGAACTTGAAGGGGTGATCGACGACGGGCGTTGCCGGTGCGGCGGGGCGCGCCTCCCATATCGCGGCGAAGGGGTCGGACTTCAGCGCGACAAGGCTGAACCCCTTGGTCAGGGCTGCCGTTTCAAAACGCTTCAACCCGCGCGCGGTGAACAGTGCCGGATCATAGCCGATCCGCGCCTTGGGACGGATGGTGTCACGCAGCCATTCGTCCGGGTTTCTGTCCGCAAGCGGGACTGTTTTGATGACCTTGCCATCGACCTCCGCCTTGGCCTGTACGGTGTAGCGGCCATCGACAAAAAGCGCAGCGCGTGTCTTCAAGATGATCGCGAAGCCCGCCGAACCGGTAAATGCCGTGAGCCATTTCAGGCGATTTTCCGAGGCGGGGATATATTCGCCCTGAAAGATATCCGCGCGCGGCAGCAGCAGTCCCTCAACGCCCTGGCGCGCGAGTTCGGCGCGCAGGGCGGCAAAGCGGCTCGCGGAACGTTCCGGCTCAGCGTCGGTGGTGAATTTCTGAAAATGGGCGTGCGGCACGGGGATTCCTCATCAACCGGCCAAGCTTATCCGCGCCGTTCTGCGCTCACAAGCGGGAGTTGATGCCACGCGGCTCTTGCGGCTCGGGAGGCAGAGTGCTGCCTGATCAGCCGTCATGCTGGTGGTGTTGCCACAGTGCTGCCTTATTATGCAAATTTGGAGCTATTCATCGTTAAATCTCCGTTAATCATGCGTAAAACGCAGATCTAGGTTGCGATTGCATCTCTTGTTGCAGCGCAACAAAAGCGTATCTTCCTCTCAAGTTGGAAGGGCCGGAGACGGTGCCTTCCAGAAGGAGACCCACGGGCACCGCATCTGATGCCCCGTCCCCTCAAGCACAGGAGATACCCATGGCTAGCCTGACATTTTCGAATGCGCTGCTTCCGCTTGCTGGAACGGACAAGACGGAATCGGCTGAACCCGTGAAGACCGGCTTCTTCGCCCGTTTTATGGAAGCCCTCATCGAGAGCCGCTTCCGTGCTGCCGAGCGTGAAATCGCTCGTCACGCGCGCGCCTACAATCTGCATTCACTGCCGATCGAGGTTGGTGCTGTGGACGTGAAGCAGGCTGATCTGCCGTTCGGCCACTGAACCCGGTTTGCATCCTCTTCAAGGACAAATGCCATGATGATCGCTCTTTTGACCCGCTTCCTGCGTGGGATCTACCGCATCGGCGACGATATGCACGGCAGTGTCACGCTGCGCCGTGATCTCGGCCACCGCTATCCCGGCCTTCTTGGCTCGGAATGATTGCACAGACTGCTTGAGACCTGAGGTCTCGCATTCTGGACTCACCCCCGACCGAAAGGCCGGGGGTTTTTCGTTTTCAGGCCCGCATGGGCTTGGTGCCGCCGCGCTTGAGCAAAAGGCTCGCCCAGCCTTCAAGATGGATGCGCGCGGCGAGGTGGAAGCCGAAAGCGCGGTATTTCGCCAGCACGCCCGGCACATCGCGGATCAGCAGGCCGGAGAGAATGAGTTCGCCGTCTGGCGCGGTAGCGCGGGCGATTTCCGGCGCCAGCATCTTGAGTGGGCGCGCGAGGATATTCGCGAAGACGAGATCGTAATAGCGCGTGGCGCGCAGTTCCGGATGCTGGAGCCCGGCGGCAACGACGGGCCGCACAAAGCTCGGAATGCCGTTGAGGCGCGCATTTTCGCGGGCGATCACCACGGAATCGGGGTCGAGTTCGCCGGCATAGACATAGTCCTTGATCGCCATGGCGGTCGCGAAAGCGAGCACACCGGTGCCCGAGCCAATATCGACCACATTGACGGGGCGGCGGCGCTTCAAGAGCGCATCGAGGTGGATCAGGCAGCCGCGCGTTGTACCGTGATGGCCGGTGCCGAAGGCGAGCGCGGCCTCGATCTCGATGTTATGGCGGTTGCGTTTCAAAATCCCGCGCGAATGCGCGCCATGCACGGTGAAGCGCCCGGCATCGACCGGGACCATGCCTTCGAGCGAGGTCGCGATCCAATCCTGTGCGGCGACGCTCTCGAAGACCAGCGCCTTGGCGGCAGCCTCGCCGGCGATCTCCGCGATCAGCGCGCGGATGGCGTCTTCATCCGGTGTTTCGCCGAAGTAGAGTTCGGCCTGCCAGGGGCAATCGCTGTCGGGCAGCAGCGTGCCCATCGCGCCTTCACGAGAGGGGCGCGGCACGGAGGTCGGCAGCGCAGAGGCGTCCGGCATTTCAAAAGCGGAGGCGGCCAGCTCATCGGGCTCGAACAGCTCCGAGAGATGATCGGCAATGGCCTTGGCGGTGGCTTCATCGGTGATGAGCCGGGCGAGGGTGGTGGCGGTAGCAGTTGTCATGGCCAGTGCTTTAAGCCGAAGCTGGCGCCAATTGCCAGCAGGAGCAGGCCGATGAGGTAGATTTCCCAGAGCGCTAGCCGCGCATGGCGGAGGTGACGCAGGTAGGGCGGGAGATTGGAAGGCCGGGGTGCCATCAGTTGCTCCATCTGTTCGAGGAATGCAACCATCCATATAATCGACTTCGGACCCGGAAAGACCTATTAAGGCTTTTTATCCACAGCAAAGTGAGAATCACGCCGAAATTTCAGAATTATGAGCGCGCTGACTGTCTAGTTATGCACAGTTAATTTCAATTTTAGATTGACAATGCGAAAATCTATTGAACGAAGCTATCCAGTACCATCTTGCGACCGGCCTTGTCGAAATCGACCGTGAGCTTGTTGCCATCGACCTCGGCCACCGAGCCGGGGCCGAATTTGACGTGAAAGACCCGGTCCTCGACGCGGAATTTTGACGGGGTGCCGCTCGATGAGGCGAGCACGCGGCCCTCGATCAGCGCGGGGCTGCCACGACGGCCGGGGTCTTGCGGGGCTGCGGAGGGGCGGAAGCCCGAGGCATTCGCTGCCTGTGCGCGCTGCCAGCCCGGCGTCGAATAGCTTGAGGCCTGAAACGGCTGCACCTTGTCGAACCGCGAGCCGCCACCCCCGCCATAACCGCCGCCGTAGATCTGGCGTTGCTGGTTGCCGTAGGTGCCTTGCCCTTCCATCACCTCGACATGATCGGCGGGAAGTTCGTCGATGAAGCGCGAGGGAATGGCGGCGTTCCACATGCCGTGGATGCGCCGGTTGGAGGCGAAAAACAGCTTGGCGCGGCGTTTGGCGCGGGTGAGGCCGACGTAGGCGAGGCGGCGCTCTTCTTCCAAGCCAGCCTTGCCCTGCTCGTCGAGCGCGCGCTGATGCGGGAACACGCCTTCCTCCCAGCCGGGCAGGAAAACCGTCTCGAATTCGAGGCCCTTGGCTGCATGGAGTGTCATGATCGAGACGCGATCATCGCTCTCGTTTGCGGTGGTATCCATCACGAGCGAGACGTGTTCGAGGAAGCCCGCGAGGTTCTCGAACTCTTCCATCGCGCGGACGAGTTCCTTCAGGTTTTCGAGCCGCCCGGCGGCATCGGCCGAGCGATCCTTCTTCCACATGTCGGTGTAGCCCGACTCTTCCAGAATGGTTTCGGCCAGCTCGTGATGCGGTGTGGTCTCGATCATGCCGGACCAGCGGCCGAAGGCCTCCATCAGCTCGCGGATGGTCTGGCGCTGTTTGGGCTTGAATTCCTCGGTCTCGATCAGCACCCGCGCCGCCTGCATCAGCGGCATGCGCTGGTCACGCGCATAGGTGTGGAGTGTGGCAAGCACTGCGTCGCCGAGGCCGCGCTTCGGCGTGTTGATGATGCGCTCGAAGGCGAGATCGTTCGAGATATTGGCCGTGCACTTGAGATAGGCCATGGCATCGCGGATTTCGGCGCGCTCATAAAAGCGCGGGCCGCCGATGACGCGATAAGGGATCGCGTTGGTGATGAAACGCTCCTCAAACTCGCGCATCTGAAACGAGGCGCGGACGAGAATCGCCATTTCATTGAGGCGGTGCCCTTTGTGCTGAAGCGCCTCGATATCATCCGCGATCTGCCGGGCTTCTTCCTCGGAATCCCACGCACAGGCAACCGAGACGCGCTCGCCCTCGTCGCCCTCCGTGAACAGCGTCTTGCCGAGGCGACCCTCGTTACGCGCGATGAGATGCGCCGCCGCGCCGAGAATATGCCCGGTCGAGCGGTAGTTGCGCTCAAGGCGGATGACGGCGGCGCCGGGAAAATCCTTCTCGAACCGGAGGATGTTATCCACCTCCGCGCCGCGCCAGCCATAGATCGACTGGTCATCATCCCCGACGCAGCAGATGTTGCGGCGGCCCTGTGCGATCAGTCGCAGCCAGAGATACTGCGCGACGTTGGTGTCCTGATACTCATCCACCAGCAGATAGCGGAAGCGCTCCTGATACTGCGCGGTGATCTCGGGATTGTCGCGGAAAAGGCGGATGGTTTCGAGCAGGAGATCGCCGAAATCGACGGCGTTAAGCGACTTCAAGCGCTCCTGATAAAGGGCATAGAGCTTGCCACCCTTGCCTGCGAAGGCCGTAGCCTCGCCAGCGGGAACTTTTTCTGGCGTGAGCGCGCGGTTTTTCCAGCCGTCGATGATCGAGGCAAGAACACGGGCCGGCCAGCGCTTGTCATCGAGATCTTCGGCGGCGATGACCTGCTTAAGCAAACGCAGCTGATCGTCCGTATCGAGGATCGTGAAGTCCGAGCGCAAATCCACAAGTTCGGCATGGCGGCGCAGAAGCTTGGTGCCGATGGAGTGGAAGGTGCCGAGCCAGGGCATCCCCTCCGCCACCGCACCAACCAGGTGGCCGATGCGCTCTTTCATCTCGCGTGCAGCCTTGTTGGTGAAGGTCATCGCGAGAATTTCATTGGGGCGGGCACGTCCGGTCGCGATGAGATGCGCGATGCGGGCGGTCAGCACCTTGGTCTTCCCGGTGCCGGCGCCGGCGAGAACGAGAACCGGCCCATCCAGCGTCTCTACTGCGCGGAGCTGTTCCGGGTTCAGCCCGTTGAGATACGTTGGCGCAGGCTGCGCCGCGGCGCGTGCACGCGCGGCAATGCCGCCTGCAGCAGGCGCAGGACGGGAGACCGGTGCTGGCGGCTCGGACCAGCTATCGAGCGAGAATGGATCGGACACGATGAACTTCACATGCAAAGGCTTCGCGGCGGCTTCAAGGCAAGGCGGGCGAAACATCCAACCCTATCGGCCATTCCTGTTGATTCGTCACCTCCCTCATAGGATGCGCATGATTTCGGGCGGGAAAACAAAACGCGCTTGACATGTGTTCATGTTATGTTCTTATCAAATTTAGGCAGGATGACAAGCAAATTTTTCAGCAAAGCGCGCTGAGCGTCCGGGAACGGACCGGGTCCAAGCGAAAAGGCTTGAAGCTGTGGGCGGGATGGGCATGCTGCGGGCCTCAGCGAGGCATCCGCTTCGACAATACGTCCAACACTTTTGAGGAAACCGCATGTCGTCCATGAACCAGATTGGTGTTCCGACCTTCACCCAGACGCTGACAGCCCTCGACAAGATTCTCGACAAGCTCGCGGCGCATGCCGAAGCCAGAAAGATTGACGAGAGCGTGTTCGTCAATTTGCGCCTGGCGCCGGATATGTTCCCGTTCTCACGTCAGATCCAGATCATGACTGATGCCTGCAAGGGCGCCGTGGCGCGTCTTTCGGGGCGCGAGCTTCCGAGCTGGCCGGACGAAGAGAAGACTATCGCGGAGCTCAAGGCGCGGATTGGCAAGGCTCTGACTTTCATGGCATCGATTTCGCCCGCCGAGTTCGAAGGTTCGGACGCGCGGATGGTCAAGATCAAGCTTGGTCGCAACGCCCCGGAAACAGAGATGAGCGGCAAGGATCTGCTGGCGAAGGTGTCGCTGCCCAACTTCTATTTTCATGCCACGACGACCTATGCCTTGCTGCGTGCGAATGGTGTCGATGTCGGCAAGAATGACTTCCTGAACCGCTAAGGCGTCGCTCGCACGCTTGATTTTTGAGAAAAGGTCAGCGAGGCTGACCAAAATTGAGAGGCAGGCGAGGGTATCGCCTGTCCGCTCACCGCAACGAAAATCGCGGTGGTCAGGGAGAGACGCATGACGGGTAGTGCTGGCCGGCCATCGCCGGAAACCATCGGAGTGGTGACGCTGGCGTTGCAGCGCGCCTTCGGCAATCGCTGTGTTACCAGCGAGGCCGTTCGCCAGCAGCATGCGCATACGACGACCTGGCTCGAGAACCAGCCACCGGATATCGTGGTTTTTGCCGAGAGCGCGGAGGATGTCCGCACCGTTGTGAAGCTCTGTGCCGAGCACAAGGTGCCTGTGATCCCGTTTGGCGCGGGCTCGTCGCTTGAAGGGCATCTGAATGCGCCGCGCGGCGGCGTTTCGCTCGATGTCTCCGGCATGAAGAAAATCATCGCCGTGCATCCGGAAGATCTCGATTGCGTGGTCGAACCGGGCGTCACGCGCAAGGAACTCAACGACTATCTGAGAAGCTACGGCCTCTTCTTTCCGATTGATCCGGGCGCGGATGCCTCGATTGGCGGTATGGTCTCCACCCGCGCTTCGGGGACGAATGCGGTCCGCTACGGCACGATGAAAGACAATGTGATCGCGCTGGAGGCTGTGCTGCCGAACGGTGAAACGATCACCACGGCGCGGCGCGCGAAGAAGACCAGCGCGGGTTATGACCTTGCGCGGCTTCTGATCGGTGCGGAAGGCACGCTTGGCGTGGTCACGAAAATCACGCTGAAGCTGCATGGTCTGCCGGAGGCGATTTCAGCTGGCGTCTGCCCCTTCCCCAGCGTCAAGGCGGCGGCGGATGCCACGATCATGACTATCCAGTCGGGCTTGCCGGTCGCGCGGATCGAGTTGCTCGATGCGCTTCAGGTCAAGGCGGTGAACGTTTATTCCAAGCTCTCTCTGCCGGAGAGTCCCCTGTTGCTGCTGGAGTTCCATGGTTCGGAGCAGGGCGTGGCGGAACAGGCGACGCGCTTTGGCGATATTGCAACGGAATTCGGTGGCGGGCCGTTCGAATGGGCGACCAAGCCCGAGGATCGTTCCCGGCTTTGGCAGGCGCGGCACGATTCCTACTGGGCGGTTTCCTCGCTGCGGCCCGGCATCAAGCCGTTTGCGACCGATGTCTGTGTGCCGATTTCGCATCTGGCGGCGTGCATCGAGGAGACGCAGGCGGATATAGCAAGCCTTGGCCTCATCGCACCGATTGTCGGGCATGTCGGGGATGGCAATTTCCATACCTCGGTGCTCGTAGATTCCTCCAGCCCCGAAGAGATGAAGGTAGTCAAAGGCTTCCTCACCCGGCTTGTCGAGCGGGCGCACCGGATGGAAGGAACCTGCACCGGGGAGCACGGCGTGGGGCAGGGCAAGATGGCCTATCTTGATGCTGAACTCGGAACCGGAACGCTCGACGCCATGCGTGCGATCAAGCGGGCCCTCGACCCTGATAACATCATGAATCCGGGTAAGATCTTTACGCTCTGATCTCTTTGCGCCCAAAAGGTTCGCACGAGAGGGCCGAAAAAAAGCGTTGGGAGGGCGTCCCAGACCGGAATGCGTTCATGCGGACACATATTCCGTGCTTGTCTTCTTATCGTCGCATGCATTTTGCGATAAACCGGTGTCTACTTTATCGCAGCATGCTCTAGGGATGCGAATCGGCTTCGCGTCCGATCCTGAGGCCTGACCCGTTGCGTGACGTTCTGACCGCTCTTGGTGCGCTTGTCGCCCTCGCCTTGCTGACGCTGGTCGCGGGGCCGCGTCTCGTCGACTGGAACGGCCAGCGCGACCGCGTGACTGCCTTCATTGAGGAAAGAACAGGCATGCCGATCCGGATCGGCGGGGCGCTCTCGCTCTCGCTGCTGCCGACGGTTGAATTCGATGCCGGCGAGGTCGAGATTGGGCCGGTGGCGGCACCGATCGCGCGGGCCGGACGTCTCACGTTTTCGCTTTCGCCGCTGGCGTTGCTGCGCGGACAGATCACCTTCACCGCTACGAGGGCCGATCGCATCACGTTTTCCCGCCAGGCCGCGCATGAGCGATTGATGTTCGCGCGGAACTGGCCGGAAAGCGGGCGCCTGACGCAGATCGGGTTCGATGCGCTCGATCTGACCGGCGTGCGTCTGGTGGAGAGCATTGAAAGCGGTGTGCCGTTGCCGCCGGGACAGGGCGCGCTTGACCTTGCGATCGAGGCGCCGAACCTTCTCGGCCCGTATCGCGTGCAGGCCAGCGATGTCGGCAAGGGACGCGAATTCAGGGCGCAGATCGGCCGGCTCGAGCAGGGCCGCGCACGGCTCAAAGGCGTTGTCGAGGATCGCGGGCTCGGTTCGCGCGTGTCGCTCGATGGCTGGTTCGGCATGCCGGGCGTGGCGGGGCGCCCAGTGTTCGATGGCGCGGCGACCTTCAATGGCAACCCCGTTCTCGGCAACAAGGACGGCGCGCAACTGCCCTTTTCCGGAACGGCTCGCCTGCTGGCCTATTCCGATCAGGTGATTGCGGACCCGCTCAACCTTGTCTTCGGTGCGGGCGATGGCGCGTTTCAGGCGGCGGGACAGGGCTTTATCGACCTGAAGAACGCTCGCCCGGAGATCCAGCTGAAACTGGGTGCCAAGCGCTTCGACGCGCAACCCCTGATGGTGGCCGAGCCCGGCTCCCAGCAGGCTGACGGGCTGCGGCAGGTGCGGAGCTTGCTGGCACAGGCACCCGAGGCCGCATGGCCGTTCGATGTGATGGTCGATTTCTCGCTCGCACAGGTGCAACTGCCAGGCGCAGCCGTCCAGAATCTCGCGCTCAAGGCAAGTATGGGGGCGCAGGGCCTTGTGCTGGATCAGGCCTCGGCGGAACTTCCGGGGCAAACGCGGCTCCGCTTTCAACGCGCAGAGTCGCCACGCGCCGTGCCGCTCGATGGCGTGCTTCGGCTCGAGGCCGAGGCGTTGCAGGTTATGGTGGGCTGGCTGCGGGGGGGTGAACCGGCGGCGCAGTTCCCGGCCCGCGCGAGCCTTCTGACCCAGGTGACAGGCAGCGGGGCGGGCGTCGCCCTTTCCGGCTTGCGGATCGACAGCGCGGCCGGCAGCCTCACCGGCTCCGGCGAGTGGCTGCCGGCAGAAGCCGGCAAGCGCGCATCGCCCAGACTCAGTCTCGATCTGGCGGCCGAGCGCTTCGATGCCCGTGTGCTGGCAGCGCTGGATCCGCTCCGCCCGGTGCCGGGGCTGGCCCTGGCAACGCGGCTTGCCGTTCAGCGCCTCGTGCTCGACGGACAGGAGATGGGCGGCTTGCAGGTCGCGCTGGATCGCGACGGCCAGACCGCGACGCTGCGACAGTTGCGGTTGACGGGACGCAAGGGGGAGGAAATTTCCCTCGCCGGCACCGCTTCGGGCGAAACCTTGCAAATCACCGCCAAACTCGATGCTGAACGTCTTGGCGATATCGCGCAGCTCTCTCGCGCGCTGCTGCCGGGAGAGGCGACCGAAGCCTTTGTCCTGCGGGCGGCGCTTCTCGAACCGGCGATCGCGGTGGCCAATCTCCGCGCGGTGATCCGGCCCAATGAAGCGACCTGGGACGTGGTTGTCGATGGCAAGCTGGGGGGCAGTACGCTGGTCGGCAAGAGCCAATCGGCGCTCAAGGGCGCGGATCTCACTGTGACGGTGGAGGCTGATGTCGCAAACCCGGATGGCACGCGGCTATTCAGTCAGCTGGCCGGACGCGCGCTCGCAGCGGGAACGGCTCCGGTGCCGGGTCGCATGACGTTGCGCGCCGAGGGCAATCCGCGCAAGGGAATCACCGGCACGTTGAGTGGCGTATTGGCCGGTGTCGATCTGGCGTTTGACGGTGGGGTCAATCCGTTCCGGATTACGCCGCTCGAAGGGCGATTGACGCTCGCCGCGAAGGATACGGCGGTGCTCGGCGCAGCGCTGGGCGGCGGCGTTCCAGGGCTCGATCGGGGTGGAGAGGGGCGGATCACCGGTCGGCTGCTGGCGGATCGCAGCAAGATCACGCTGGCTGATCTCGACGCCTCCTTCGGCCCCGCGCCGGTAAAAGGCGAGGTTTCTTTTGACCTGACACGTGGTGGACAGGTTGCGGGGCGGCTTGCGCTGTCACGACTTGTCTTGCCGGGGCTGTTGACGCCGGTCATCGGCAAAGGCTGGCCAATGACGGCGACGGGGTGGTCCGGCGAGGCTTTTGGCGCGCCAGTCGCGCCGCCACTTTCGGGCGATCTCTGGATTGAAGCAAAAGAAGCCGAGCTTGCCGAAGGGCTGACGGTGGGCGAAACCGAATTCGTCTTGCGCTTTGCGCCCGGATCGGTCGGGTTCGAAGGGTTTGAGGCCAAGGTAGGGGAGGCGCGGCTTGCCGGTTCGCTCGCCTTCCAGCGCAAGAGCGAGGTGGTGGAGGTCGGTGGCAAACTGGAACTCGCGCGCGTTCCTTTCTCGGTGCTCCTTGGCCGTGTGAGCGGGACGCTGCCGCTGACGGGGAGCGGCGCAAACCCGCAGGCGCTCATCGCTTCGCTTTCCGGCGCGGGAAAGGTTTCGCTCGACGAGTTGTTGCTCGCCGGGGCTGATCCGCAGGCGCTGGGGCGCGTCACCGCGCTTTCGCTCGATGAGCTTGCGCCGATCAACGAGAACCGGATTGGCGGACTTGTGGATCAGGAACTGAGAAAGGCCGACTTGCGTTTGCAGGCGCTGGAGGCGCCGCTCGGGCTGATCAATGGACAGGTGCGTGTTGCGATGACGCCGCGCGTTCTGGAGCGCGCGCCGGGCGTCAGTACCACGGTAACGCCGGCGTTTTCGCTCGACCTCCTTCGCCGCGAGGGGGAAGTGAAGGTGACGCTGTCGCAACCCGTTTTGCCAAAGGACTGGACCGGTTCCGTGCCGGAAATCAGCCTTGCGCTCGCCTTCCGGCCTGATGGCAAGCCACCGCAGCGGCGGTTACAGGTTGCCTCACTGGTGAACGGTTTTCTCGCGATGGCGATCCAGCGCGATCTCGAACGCGCCGAAGCCTTCGAAGCGGATGCGCGCGAGCGTGCGGCCCAACTCCGTCGCCAGCGCGCCGATGCCTTTCTTGAGCGCCGCGCCCGCGAAATTCAGGCGTTCGAGGCGGCGGTTGAGGTTGAGGCTGCCGCCCTGAAGCGTCGTGCAGAACGGGAAAAAGCCGAGCGCGAAGCGGCCGAGCTTGCGGCGACTCTCAAGGCGCTGGAACTCAAGGTGACCCCGAAAGAGGTGTTGCCGAATGCACCTGCTGCGCCGCCGGCCGTGCAGCCCCCGCTGGATCTGACCCCGAAACCGCCTCCGGGCTGATCAGGCCTCACGGTCCGTTGTCTCAACGGCTTCCGGCAAGGTCATCGGCCCGCGCTGCATCATCCATTCGAGCAGGTGCACGCGCACGGCAGAGGAGAGGTTGGAGCCTTGCCGCTCGCGATCGATTGCTTCCACCAGCGCGGCGAGGCCAAGGCCCTGCTCGCTCGCGACATGGCGCAGCAGTCGCCAGAAGGGCTCTTCCAGCGAGATCGAGGTCGAGTGCCCGGCGATCTTCAGGCTGCGCTTGATGACCCTAGTCATGTCTTTTCCGGGTTATGCCTATTCGGCCAGAAGCTCGCGATAACGCTTCACCTCGGCATCGACATGCGCTTTGACGTACTCCGGGGTGAATTCCTCGCCAGAGGCGGGGAAGGAGGCGAGTTCGGCGAAGCGCTTGACGACTTTTTCGCTCGCAACCGCCTTTCGCAGGGCCTCATTGAGCTTCGCGATGACGGGGGCGGGCGTCCCTTTTGGTGCGAAGAGGGCGTTCCAGCCCTCGTTGGTGAAGGCGGGCAGGCCGGCTTCCGCGGCAGTCGGCAGGTCCGGCAATACCTCGGCGCGCTTTTTCGAGGCGATCACCAGCCCCTTGACCCGCTTGGCATTGATTCCGGCGGCGACCGAGGTCGCGGCGTCACAGACGCCGTCGACATGCCCGCCGAAAGCATCATTGAGCGCAGGCCCGGCGCCGCGATAGCCGATCAGTACGACATCAACCTTAGCGGCCTGTAGGAAAAGCTTGCAGATCAGATAGTTCGAGGAGCCGGTGCCGGCATGGCCAAGTGTAGCCTTGCCGGGGTTCTGTTTCGCATAGGCGAGGAATTCGGCGAGGGTATTGGCCGGAAAATCGTTCTTCAGCGCAATCACCGGCAGGGTTTTCGCGATCATGCCGATGGGTGCGAAGCTCTCGGGCGTGAAGCGCAGGCCGGGAATGATCGAATAGACCGCCGCCGAGACGCCCGCGTTGCCGATGGTGATCGTATAGCCATCCGGCGCAGCGGTGGCGGCGCGGGTAAGAGCGGTCGAGCCGCCGGCGCCGGTGACATTCTCGACGACGAAGCGCTGGCCGAGATGCTGGCTCATCTCTTCCGTGGCGATGCGGGCGATGATGTCCGAGGTGCCGCCAGCCGCAAAGGGCACGATCAGCGTGATCGGTTTCGTCGGGTAATCCTGCGCCATGGCGGTGCCGGCAAAGCCCAGCGCGACGATCAGGTAGGCAAGATAACGGCGCATGGCAGGCTCCGGATGGCTTTCAGGATCTTTGGCATAGAGGTTCCTTGATACCGACCCCGGCGGTCTGGGCGCAACCCATTAGGTCATCATTCCCCCTCAGGCTTCTCTAGGGCGCCGGCAGCATGAGCCTTGGCGGCGCGGGCCTCTTCCAGTTTGCGAACCTTCTTTTCGGCCTTGGTCTGGCCGAATTTGGCGCGGTTCTGTTCAGCCTGCTTCTCGGCCTCACCGCGCGCTTTTGCCTTGCGAGCCATGCGGAGGTTGATGATCTCGGCCATCACGACGGACTTTCCGGCTGTTCAATCGCGCGTTGGTGTTTTGCCAAGCGCTGGGAAGTGGGAATAGTTTATGTGACGTGATTTGGAGCCGGGAGGCAAGGGGAAGCGGATGCGGCGATTTCCACTTTATACGCTCACGCACTTGGCTGTGTTTATCGCAGGGATTGCGCTCGGCATCTACCTGCTGCCGATCCTGACCGCTGCGCCGCCACCGTCCGAGAGCACATTTTCAGAACTGATGCAGGGCGAACGGCTGATGGGGCGCTTTGACCGGGATATCCGCGGCTCTGATTTCCTCCATTGGGGCGAAGGTGAGGTGATCGTGAGCGCAAAGCGCATTGCCCATCGCGGCAAGCTCGCGCCCGGACCGGATTACAAGCTCTACCTCGTGCCGCAGTTCGTCGAAAACGCCGAAGCCTTCCTCGCGGTCAAGGATAAGTCGCTCAATCTGGGGGATGTGAAGGGCTTTTCTGGCTTCATGCTGAATGTGCCGCCCGAGGTCGATGTGAAGGCTTACACGACCGTCGTGATCTGGTGCGAGCGCTTCGGGAAGTTCATTTCTGCCGCGCAATACCGGACGGCGGGGTAGGTCGTAGAGACGGATAAGAAAGAGAGCCGCAGCTCTCTTCCGATTTTTCGGTGTGAGGCGTTGCCTCAGCCCGGCGAAATCATTTTCTCGGGCCGGACGATGGCATCGAAATCCTCGCCGGAGATGCCGAGGGCAATGGCTTCCTCGCGGAGCGTCGTGCCGTTCTTGTGCGCGTATTTCGCGACCTTGGCGGCAAGATCGTAGCCGTATTTTTCCTTGAGCGGGGTTACCAGCATCAGCGAATTGGCAAGGCCACGCGCGATGTTGTCGAGGCGCGGCTCGATGCCGACGACGCAGTTGTCAGTAAACGAGATCGCGGCATCGGCGAGCAGGCGCACCGACTGGAGGAAGTTGTAGGCCATCATCGGGTTGAAGACGTTCAGCTCGAAATGGCCTTGCGAACCGGCAAAGCCGATGGCGGCGTTGTTGCCATGGATATGTGCCGCCACTTGCGTCAGCGCTTCGCACTGGGTCGGGTTGACCTTGCCCGGCATGATCGAGGAGCCGGGCTCGTTCTCCGGGAGTGCGAGTTCGCCAAGGCCCGAGCGCGGACCCGAGCCGAGGAAGCGGATATCGTTGGCGATCTTGAAGCAGCTCATCGCCACCGTGTTGATCGCGCCATGGGTGAAGACCATCGCGTCATGGGCGGCGAGGGCTTCGAACTTGTTCGGCGCCGAGGTGAACTTGAGGCCGGTGATCGCCGCGATGCGCTCGGCGACCTTCTCGGCAAAGCCGATCGGGGCAGCAAGGCCGGTGCCGACGGCGGTGCCACCCTGCGCGACTTCCATCAACGCAGGAAGGGTCAGTTCGACACGGGCGATGCCGTTCTCGATCTGTTTGGCGTAGCCGGAGAATTCCTGCCCGAGGGTAACGGGGGTTGCATCCTGCGTATGCGTGCGGCCGATCTTGATGATGTGATCCCAGGCTTTCGCCTTGGCATCGAGCGCCTTGTGGAGATGCGTCAGCGCCGGAACGAGCCGTTCAACCACTTCCACCGCGCAGGCGATGTGCATCGCGGTCGGGAAGGTATCGTTCGAGGATTGGCTCATGTTGACGTGATCGTTCGGGTGAACGGGCTTCTTCGAGCCCATCTCGCCGCCGAGCATCTCGATCGCGCGGTTCGAGATCACCTCGTTGGCATTCATGTTCGACTGCGTGCCCGAACCGGTCTGCCAGACGACGAGCGGGAAATGCGCGTCGAGTTTGCCGTCGATCACTTCCTGCGCGGCTTTGATGATCACTTCGCCGAGCTTGGCATCCATCTTGCCGAGCGCCATGTTGGCTTCCGCCGCCGCGCGCTTGACGACGCCGAGCGCCTTGATGATCGGCTGAGGCTGCTTTTCCCAGCCGATCTTGAAATTGCCAAGGCTGCGCTGGGCCTGAGCGCCCCAATATGCGGTGGATTCAACCTCAATCGGGCCGAAAGTATCGGATTCGGTGCGTGTCGCCATGGGATGCTCGCCTCGTGACTGCAATGAGACCTGTCTGAAAGTTCCCGGCGCTTCTAGCCGAGCCGGCGGGAGGGTTCAATCCGGCGTTTGGGGAATGCGCGCGGGACGCCCCAGCTTTGCATGAGGAGCGCTTGCCCTTGCCCTGTCAAAGTTGCAGGATCGACGGTGAAAAATTGCTGACCGAGGACTTGATGCGCCAGACGAATCCGATGCTCGCCGTTCTGCTGCCGTTCGTGATGTCGGCGTCGGTTTCCATGGCGCAAACGCCACCGCCGCAACAGCCGGCACCGCCGAAGCTCGGTGCGCCGGAGCTCGAACTCAAGCTCTTCGAAAAGGGCGACAAGGAACTCGATCGTTCGAAAGGTTGTACGGTTGCGATCTGGCAGGCCAACCGCGATCCGGAGAAGGATCGCTATGCGGTGCTGTTCATCGAGCAGTTGCGCGGCAACAACCATGTTCGCGAGCCCGCGCGCATTCGCATCGGCGCGAACGTCGTACCGCTGACGCGGATCGCGACGGGGGGGAAATCCTCGGGCTATGACCTTCACGAGCATCAACTCTACCGCATGCAGGGTGGCGATGGTTATGTCGTGCTCGATCTCAAGCTCGGCGCCATCGAGGGTGAGGCGGTGGAGATCGAGAGCGGCAAGATGATGGTCTCGATGCTTGGCAAGGAGGCGTTTCGCGCGTCGGTCAAAGGCGGGGCGGGCTGCATGACCGCGCCGCTGCCGTTGCCGCATGCGCCGGCTGTCACCGCCAAGGTGCCGCCGACGCCCTCATCTCCGCCGCCGGTTGCGCCGCCACCGCCAAAAGCCGATGTACCGGCGATTTTTGAGCGCTATACGGTCAAGCCTGCGCTGTTTTCACCCGGATTCCGCAAGGAAGTGCAGCAGAAATTCAAGTGCAACCCCGAGGTAATGAAAACCGGTGTTATCGGCTATTCGCTGTCCGAGGAGTCGGCGATCTGGGAAATTCCGTGTGATCGCTTCGCCTATCAGGGCTCGTCGGTCTTCGCGCTGGTCTATGTCGCGGCGCCGGAGAAGGAACACACCTTCCTCAAGACGCCGGGCGCGCCGGGTCTGAAGCGGCCGACCGATCCCGGTGTTCTCATGAGCCCGACCGTGGATATCAAGATGCGGACGGTCACCGCCGTCACACTCTCGCGCGGGATCGGCGATTGCGGCACGCTGGAGAAATTCCGTGTGACCGCAGCGGGCGAATTCGCTCTCGTCGAGGTGCGCGAAAAGCTCAAATGCGACGGGGCCGCGACGCAGCCGGAGCAGTTTCCGCTGGTTTACCCCAAGAGGTAGGGGCGAACTTGGAGGTGCGCTTTACTTCTTCTTGCGGAAGGCTTCGAGGCTGACGACTTCCGCGCCGCCTGCGGGCTTTTCGGCTTCCGGCGCGGCCTCTTCGGCAGTTGCCTTCGTCCGTGATTTTTTGGCGGCGGCAGGCTCTCCGGCGTCCTGCTCGGTCGATTTCGCATCCGATTTGGCGTCAGCTTTCGACTTCTTGCTCTTGCCGGATTTCTCCAGCTTGGTGATGGCTTCGAGCTGATCCTTGACCGTCGGTGCTTCGTCCTCAACGCCAAGATCGTTGTCCGCTTCTGCTTCATCGGGCGTGAACTTCAGCCCGAACTGCACGGAGGGATCATAAAAACCGGTCAGCGCCTCATAGGGCACGACGAGCCGTTCGGCGACGCCGCCAAAGGAAAGGCCGACCTCGAAGCTCTGCTCGCCGACGGTGAGATCCCAGAATTGGTGCTGGAGCACGATATTCATCTCGTCCGGATATTTTTCGGTGAGACGATGCGAAAGCTTTACGCCCGGCGCCTGCGAGCGGAAGGTGATGTAAAAATGATGTTCGCCCGGAAGGCCGACCTTGGCCGCATCCGTCAGCACCTTGCGCACGACGCCGAGCAGCGCTTCCTGCACCATCACATCATAGCGGATCAGGTCTTCGGTGGGCTCATTCGTCATGGTCTGGCGGGTCTGTTCCGGGTGAGAGAAGGGGGCCCTTCAAGGGCCGATTAAAGTGGCAGGGTTCTGTTGCCAGGCCTGCATAACTCTTTTCTTTATCTGCCTTGGTCCGAAAACCGGTTCCCACTTTTCGGGGCAGATAAAGTGGGGAACTTCTGTTGCCAGGCGTTCCCCGTGCCCCGCCTCTAAGTGCTACCCCAGAGGACTTTGGTTTGGTCTTCCAGACTGCTTACGCAGCCAAGGCAACCGAGCGATTGTTGTCATTCGCAACTATCGTTTTTGACCCGATAACGGTGGTATCATGCCGAGCAAAAGTCCACCCTTTACGCCCTCGTCGATCCTGTTTCGCCCCCGCCTGAACGTCGCACGCGGCGTTGAGGTGGAGGCGCCGGGTACCGCCCCCGGGTCCGAAAGGTTTATTACGATAGCCGTTTATCGCCATAGTCGTCCGAGGACGACGAGGGGAATATAGGCGCTTCCTCCCCCGATTTGAAGGGCGAACTGACGACAACATGAGAAATCGCAAATTCATCCAAGCTCCGCGCGAAATCCTCGTGGAAATGGTAGCGTTTCCTGCGGAATCGTGATCCATTTCGCGGGCAGCCCCAAGTTCGGGCTCGGCCTATCGATATGGAGTGGAGGGAACCCGTATGGATCATCTTGCCGACGTGAAGAAATATACCGCCAAGGTTGACGAAGCCGCCGTCACCGGCATGGCCAAGACCTATGCGCTTGTGATGAGCAAGGTGGATTCGCGCTATGTCGCCGCCAGCGATGCCGCCGAGGTCCAGCGCGTGGTCGACAATTTCTGCAAGAAGAAGCTCGGACGCAAGGAAAGCGATGCCGACCTGACCGCCGTGGTCAAGGCGCAATGCGAGAAGATGAAGGCAGACCGCACCAAATCGCGGATCACGGTCTATTATCTCATTGCCGAGCATTTCGGCGCGCTCGGGATGTTCCACCCGAAATAAGGGCATTCCAGTTCAATCTGCGAGACGGTCGGCGGATTTGCCGGCCTGTTCCGCACAGGTCAATCGGAGCGAGGGCTTGAAGTTTCTCGCTCTTTTGGTGTTCTAGCCGCCATGAAAACCTATCTTGATCTCATGCAGCGCGTGCTCGACGAGGGCGTCGCCAAAGAAGACCGCACGGGCACGGGCACGCTCTCGTTATTCGGCGCACAGATGCGGTTCGACCTCTCCAAGGGCTTTCCGCTCGTCACCACCAAGAAGCTGCATCTGAAATCAATCATCCATGAGTTGATCTGGTTTCTGGCCGGCGACACCAATATCAAATACCTGAAAGATCACGGCGTTTCGATCTGGGATGAATGGGCGGATGCCAACGGCAACCTCGGCCCCGTCTATGGCCAGCAGTGGCGTTCGTGGCAAAAGCCCGATGGCGGCGTTGTCGACCAGGTCGCGGAGCTGCTGGTGGAAATCCGACGCAACCCCGATTCGCGTCGGTTAATCGTCTCCGCCTGGAACCCGGCGGATATCCCGAAAATGGCATTGGCACCGTGCCATTGTCTGTTCCAGTTTCATGTCGCCAAGGGCGCGAACGGCAAGCCGCGTCTTTCGTGCCAGCTCTACCAGCGCTCGGCGGATCTGTTCCTCGGCGTGCCTTTCAATATTGCCTCCTATGCGCTGCTGACGGTGATGATCGCGCAGGTCTGCGGGCTGGAGCCGGGAGATTTTGTGCATTCCTTCGGCGATGTGCATCTCTATTCGAACCACCTCGAGCAGGCTCGGCTGCAATTGACGCGGCAGACGCGCGCGCTGCCGGTGCTCAAGCTCAACCCGGAGGTGACGGATCTCTTCGCCTTCCGCTTCGAGGATATCACCATCGAGGGGTATGATCCGCATCCCGCGATCAAGGCGCCGGTTGCGGTGTAATGGCGGCCTCCGGTGTGAAACTCACCCTCGTGGCGGCGGTGGCAAAGAACGGCGTGATCGGTGCCGATAATCGCCTGCTGTGGCGGCTCAAGAGCGATATGCGGCACTTCAGGACGCTGACCATGGGCAAGCCGCTGATCATGGGGCGCAAGACCTATGATTCAATCGGAAAACCGTTGCCGGGGCGGCACACCATCGTCATCACGCGCGATCCGGCGCTGGTGATCGACGGCGCGGATATCGTGGGCTCGCTGGAAGCAGCGCTCGAAAAAGGCGCAGTCATTGCGCGCGAAACCGGTGGCGACGAGATCATCATCGGCGGCGGTGGCGAGATCTACGCACAGGCAATGGCGTTGGCGGATAGGCTCGAAATTACCTCTGTCGCGCTTGAACCGGAGGGAGACGCGTGGTTTCCCCCGGTTGATCTTAAGGTCTGGCGGGAGGAAAAACGTGCCTCCTTTACCAAATCGAGCGATGATGAGGCGTCATTCGACTTCATTTCGTATGTCCGACGTTGATTTCATCCCTGTGGCGTTGACCTTCGTCGCACGAAGACCCAAATGGGAGTTGTACGATCATGCTCTCACGTCCCTCGCGGGGCGGGCGATGATGAACCCAAAGGCACCAGCCCGGAGTTTTGAATGCCCTGGACGAGCCATGATGGTGGCAACGATAAAAAAGGCCGGAGACACGACGGACCCATGAGCAACGGACCCTGGCAACCGAGGGGGCAAGGCCCCCGCAATCCGAATCCATGGGGCAGTGGGCCCTCCGGTGGTGGTTCTGGCGGGCGCGAGCCCCCGGACCTTGAGGATATTTTCCGGCGCGGCCAGGACAAGCTCCGCCGCGTCATGCCCGGTGGTGGCGGTGGTGACGGGCTCTCCAAGCTCGGCGCGCTCGGAATTGCCTTCGTCGGCCTGCTGGCGCTTGCCGGCTGGATGCTGACCGGCTTCTACACCGTGCGGCCCAACGAGATGGGCATTGAGCGGGTGTTCGGGAAGTTCATTTCGATCACACCGCCTGGGCTGAACTGGAACTGGCCGTATCCGGTCGGCCGGATCGACAAGCCGACCATCGGCGTCCAGACGATCGAAATCGGCCTTCGGACTAACGAGAGCCGTCGCGGCACTATCCGCGATGTGCGCGAGGAAAGCCTGATGCTAACTGGCGACGAGAACATCGTCGACGTTGATTTCTCGGTGCTCTGGCTCGTCGATGCGAAGAAGCCGCAGGATTTCGTCTTCAACCTGCGCGATCCCGAGCGGACCGTGCGCGTCGTCGCGGAAAGCGCGATGCGTGAAGTCATCGGTCGGCGTGAAATCCAGCCAATTCTGACCGGCGCACGGCTTGAAATCGAGCGCGCGGTTCAGGAGCTGATGCAGCGGACGCTGAATTCCTATGGCGCCGGCATCATCGTGCAGCAGGTGCAGATGATGAAGGTCGACCCGCCGACGGAAGTCATCGACGCGTTCCGCGACGTTCAGGCGGCCCGTGCCGACCAGGAGCGTATGCAGAACGAGGCGCAGACTTACGCTAACAAGGTCATCCCGGAAGCGCGCGGTGAAGCCTCCAAGATCACCCAGCGTGCCGAAGCCGAACGTGAACGCATGATTGCCGATGCGCGTGGTGAAGCGGCGCGCTTCATCGCCATTCTCGACGAATACAAGAAGGCGCCGGATATCACCCGTCGCCGACTCTATATCGAGACGGTCGAGCGCATCTATGCGGGCATGGACAAGATCATCCTTGATCCGGGCAAGAACGGCGCGGGCGCCATTCCGCTGCTGCCGCTCAATGACCTGATGAAGAAGAACGCCACCGAAGCGGGGAAACGCTGATGTTCCGTTCAGCTCTAGCCATTGTTTTCGCGGTCATCGTGGTGATTGGCGGCTCGTCGATGTTCATCGTTGACCAGACCGATCAGGCGATTGTCACCCAGTTCGGTGAGCCCAAGCGGGTCATCACCACGCCGGGCCTCAACTTCAAGATGCCGTTCATTCAGAACGTCATCACCATGGATCGGCGCGTGCTCGACCATGAGACGCCTTCCGCCGAGGCCATCACCTCGGATCAGAAGCGCCTTGTGGTGGATACTTTCGCGCGCTACCGCATCGACAACCCCTTGCGCTATTATCAGGCGACGGGCGGTATCTCGACGCGGGGTGATCAGCAGCTCCGCACCTTTATGGACGCGGCGCTCCGGCGTGTGCTCGGCGAATCGACCTTCCTCAACGTCGTGAAGGAAGAACGCGCAGGCCTTACCGCGAAGATCCGTGAACAGGTCAATGCCGAGTCGCAGGCGCTCGGGTTGTCGATCGTCGATATCCGCATCCGCCGTGTCGATCTGCCGGAGCAGAACTCTCAGGCGGTGTTCCGCCGCATGCAGACCGAACGCCAGCGTGAAGCAGCAGAGTTGCGCGCGCAGGGCACGGAAATCTCGGATCGCATCAAGGCGCAGGCGGATCGCACCACGACCGTGACGCGCGCGGAAGCGGATCGCTTCAGCCGTGAAACGCTCGGCAAGGGTGAAGCGGAGCGGACCCGGCTTCTCTCGGATGCCTATAACCGCGATGTCGAGTTCTTCTCGTTCTATCGTTCGATGCAGGCTTACGAAGTGGGTCTCAAGGCGGGCGATACCCGGCTCGTGCTCTCGCCGGACAGCGAGTTCTTCCGTTACCTCAACAATCCAGGCGGCGCGCAATCGAAAGCGCCGTAATCGGCTGGCTCCGGTGCGGGAAAATCGCGCCGGGGGCTGGAAAAATGCCGGAAATCCTGCCAGCCTGTCGCATTCCGGTGCGGCGGGCCCAGAAGCGGGGCGCCGGCGGGAGTGAAGCGGTCTTCGGCGGTTCATCCGCTGGTTCGGGGGCGAGGAATGCGTGAGTTTCTCACGGCCTTGGCGTTAATGCTGGCGATCGAGGGGCTGAGCTTTGCGGCCTTCCCTCGAGGCATGCAGCGGGCGCTGAAAGATGCGTCAGAGATGGATGAAAAGCTGCTCCGTCGCATCGGCGTGATCGCCGCCATCGCCGGGGTTTTTCTGGTTTGGGTCGCTAAAGGTTTTCCGGCGTTCAACCTGTTGTGATTGCAGAATTTCGCGATCATTTTGTCGCGTTTGTGCCTCATTTGATGCCTTGATATCCGTGCATCGCGGGCGGCGATAAACGTCAACTTAACCGAGGACTTCAATGTCAGCTTACCTTCTTCCGGTCCTGTCGCAAACCAACACAGCGCCGTTGTCGCGCGGCCAGAAGGCGCGGCTGTCGCTCGCGCAGCGGCTCACGCAGGTCGCCGGCGCGCTGGCGCTGTCGATGATTGTTGTGATGCCCATGGTCCGCCCGGCTGCCGCGAAGGGCGGTCCGGATGGCATCGCGGATGTCGCCGAAAAGGTGATGGATGCCGTCGTCAACATCAAGGCAACGCAGAAGGCCGCACAACGCAATGTGCCGATGCCGCAGCTCCCGCCGGGTTCGCCCTTCGAGGATCTGTTCAACGACTTCTTCAACAAGCGCGGCGGCCCCGGTGGTCCGAACGGCGGGCAGGGTGGTCCGCAGCAGCGTTCTTCCTCGCTCGGTTCCGGCTTCGTGATCGATCCCTCGGGCATCGTGGTGACGAATAACCACGTCATCGCCGATGCGAATGAAATCACGGTCGTCTTCAACGATGGCACCGAACTCAAGGCCGATATCGTCGGCAAGGACGCCAAGACCGATCTCGCCGTGCTCAAGGTGAAATCCGACAAGCCGCTGAAATCGGTGAAGTTCGGTGACAGCGACAAGGCCCGCGTCGGCGAATGGGTTATCGCGATCGGCAATCCGTTCGGCTTTGGCGGCTCGGTTTCAGCCGGTATTGTCTCGGCCAAACAGCGTAATATCCGTTCCGGCCCCTATGACAGCTTCATCCAGACCGATGCGGCGATCAACAAGGGCAACTCGGGCGGACCGCTGTTCAACATGGATGGCGACGTGATCGGCATCAACACCGCGATCATCTCGCCGTCGGGCGGCTCGATCGGCATCGGCTTCTCGGTGCCGTCGTCGATGGCGGTGCCGGTGATTGACCAGCTCAAGCAGTATGGCGAGACTCGTCGTGGCTGGCTGGGTGTGGCCATCCAGGATGTCGATGACGACACCGCCGATGCGCTCAAACTCGGTAAGGCGCGCGGCGCCATGGTCATCAACGTGGACGAGAAGGGTCCTGCCAAGGGTGCAGGTTTCGAACGTGAGGACGTGATCATCAAGTTCGACGGCAAGGACATCCGCCGTTCTAGCGATCTGCCGCGCATCGTCGCGCAGACCCCGATCGGCAAGGAAGTCGATGTCCTTGTGATGCGCGGCGGCAAGGAGATCACCCGCAAGGTGACGCTCGGCAAGCTCGACGAGGCGCCGAAGCAGGCTTCGCTCTCGACCACCGACAAGCCGGATACGGCAGCGCCGAGCACCGTGCTCGGGCTTGAGGTCGCGCCGCTCAATGCGGAGACCCGCCGCCGCTTCAACAACGCGATCAAGGACGGCATCGAGGGCGTGGTTGTTCTCAAGGTCGATCCGAATTCGGTCGCGGCGGAGCGTCGTCTTTCGGCGGGTGATGTCATCGTCGAGGTTCAGCGCGAGCCGGTGAAATCGGCGGCGGATATCAAGAAGCGGCTCGATGATCTCAAGGCGCAGGGCCAGAAGCGCGCGCTGTTCTATGTCGCGAGCGGTCCGGAAGGGACGCTGCGCTACGTAACGCTGCCCATCAACTGAGAAAGGATGAGGATGGGTCTGCAAAGGGCGTTTCCCTCCGCTCCGGTGCTCACGTACGCTAGAGTACGCTCCGCTCCGGTGCTCGGCAAACACCCTTTTCGCCGCATCCTGATCCTGTCGGGAGCCAGAATCCCGTAATGTGAGGCCGCCCTTCGGGCGGCCTTTTTTACGCGCGGACGATATCCTCGTCGCGGTAGCCCTGGAAATAGATCAGCGCCGAGAGATCGCCGTGGTCGACGCGGGCATGGGCGGCTTCAGCAACGATTGGCTTGGCGTGGAACGCGACGCCAAGGCCGGCTTCCCCGAGCATGGCGAGGTCATTTGCGCCATCGCCCACCGCCATGGTCGCGGCGGGCGCGAGGTTGAAGCGGGCGCGCAGCTCCTCAAGGGTCGCGCGTTTGGCTTCCTTTCCGAGAATCGGCTCGGTGACGGTGCCGGCAAAATGTCCGCCCGAGATTTCGAGAAGATTCGAGCGGTGCATGTCAAAGCCGATTTTCGCCGAGATAGGGCCAGTGAAGACCGTGAAGCCACCGGAGACGAGGGCCGTGTAGGCGCCGTTGGCGCGCATGGTCTGCACGAGTTCGCGCCCGCCCGGCGTCAGCGTGATGCGGCTCGCGATCATTTCCTCGACAATACCGATCGGCAGACCCTTCAACAGCCCCACACGCTCACGCAGCGCGGGTTCGAAGGCGATCTCGCCACGCATCGCACGCTCGGTGATCGCGCTGACGTGTGCCTTGAGGCCGGCAGCATCGGCGAGCTCGTCAATACACTCCTGCCCGATCATGGTCGAATCCATATCGGCAAGGAACAGCTTCTTGCGGCGCCCCGCACCGGGCTGCACCACCAGATCCACCGGAAGGCTGGCAAAAGCCGCACGGAGTTCGGCGGCGATGACGGCTTCATCTCGGGTGTCGGAGAAATGGAAATCGACCGCGACATCCGGCGAAAGCACGGCGACTTCAGCCGACGGCAGCACCGAGCGCGCCAAGGCGATGGCGCTGAGGCCAAGACAGCGGTCGGCGGGGCGGCTCACGAGCGTCGCGACGAGGGAGCGGAGGGCGTGGACGGTCATGAGGACTCGCAATTCAGGATGAAAGCCAATAGGAAGCGGCGGTATCGCCCAATCCGGGTGTTGGCAAGATGGGCTCTTCCGCCAGATGACGATTGCAACCCTCATCGCAGGCCCGACCGCGAGCGGAAAATCTGCTTTGGCGATGTGCGTCGCGGCGCAAAACGGCGGCCTCGTGGTCAATGCGGATGCGATGCAGGTCTATGCCGATCTCCGCGTGCTCTCGGCCCGCCCGAGCCTCGAGGATGAGGCCGAAGTGCCGCATCGACTCTATGGGTTTGTGCCGGCAGGTGAGGAGTTCTCTGTCGGGCGCTATCTTGACGCTGCACGCCCGCTGATTGAGGCGGCACGTGCCGGCGGGCCCAGGCTGGTGTTTGTAGGCGGTACCGGGCTTTACTTCCGTGCGCTGACAGAAGGGTTGACGCCGACGCCCGCCATCCCGTCGGAGATCCGCGAGGCTTGGCGCGCCAGGGCTGCGGCCGGGCATGACCTTCACGCCGAGCTTTCCCGCCGCGACCCGGCACGCGCTGATGTGCTGCATCCGGCGGATACGCCGCGTTTGCTGCGGGCGATTGAACTCCATGCGGCCACCGGTCGCGCCTACTCGGAATGGCTCGCCGAGAATCCCGGCGAACCCTTGCTTAAGGCGGGTGAATGGTGCGGGATTTTCCTCGATCCGCCGCGCGAGGCGCTGCACGCCGCCATCGACCGCCGGTTCGAGATCATGATGGAAGCGGGGGCGGAGGAAGAAATCCGAGCGCTCGCGGCGCATCAGCCGCCGCTCGCCCGTAATCTCGGGGTGATGAAGGCGCATGGCGTGCCGCACCTGATGGATGGGCTCGCGGGTGGGATCAGCCGTGATGAGGCGATCGCACGCGGGCAAAGCGATACGCGGCGCTATGCGCGGCGGCAGGTGATTTTTGCGCGGAAATATCTTGTGGGACCAGCTTGGCGCTGGTTCCCCTCGGCGGATCAGGCGGCAGCTGTCTTTTCGCCGGCCTGAACGTCGATTTCGGTCGCGACCTTGTTCCGGCCCGTCCGCTTGGCGGTATAGAGCGCGCGGTCGGCCCGGTCGATGAGGTCGTCAAGGTTGGTCGATTTGCGGTTCATCGCAACGCCCAGGCTGATCGTTGGCCGGACTTCGTTCTCACCAATTACCACCACGGTTTGTTCAACACGGCGGCGGAGCTTTTCGGCAAAAGCGATGGCAGATTCGGTATCGGTATCTGGCAGCAGAACGACGAATTCCTCGCCGCCCATACGCGCGCCGATATCTGTGTTCGGGCGGAGCGGGGCCTTGATGATATCCGCGACGCGGCGCAGCACGGTATCCCCGGCGCCATGGCCGTAGACGTCGTTGACGCGCTTGAAATGGTCGATGTCAATCGTGACGATTGCGCAGGGGCGATGGCCGGTCTGGCTTTCCGCGAGCTTCAGCAGCGCTGAATCGCGGAAGGCGCGACGGTTCGGCAGGCTGGTCAGCGGGTCGAGATGAGCAAGCGCCCAGAGTTCCTGTTCGAGTCCACGGCGCTGCTCCATCTCGTCCATCAGCACCTTTTTCTGGTGCTCGAGTTCGAGGAAAGCGCGCTTGGCGTCGGTAATATCCGTCATCGAGATCAGCAGACCCTCACGGATTGGGCTCGAATGGACATTGAACCAGCGCGTCGCCTGTTCACCGCGGTGGTGGTAATCGAAACTCTGCGCCTTGCCCGAGCGCATCACCGTGATGTGGCGGTCCCAGCCGCTGGAGACGGTGGAATCGCCGAAGGCGTGGCACAGGGTTGTTGAGAGCAAGCCGTTCACCGTCTCGTGTTCGGTGAACTCCACGGCCTTGGCATTGGCCGCGATAATGGTGCCGTCGATGATTTCATTGTGCGCATCACGGATCGGGCTGACGGCGATGGCACCGGTCGGCAGTGAATCGAGCAAGGAACGCAGGAATTCGAACTTGTGTTCGCGCGGCATGCAGAGCGCGACGAACATGCGCTGGTGTTCGCTGTCTTCCATGGGAAGGAACAGGCACTCCCAGCGGTGAACGCTCGCGTCCATCCCGGTCTGGTGATTGATACACACCGCGTCATTGGCCGTGCTGGCTTCGCGGCAGCCCAGACGGAAGAGCTCGGCTGTGCCTGAGGCAATGGCGCTCGTCAGCTTGGCGCTGAGCGTTTTTCCGGCATCATCCGGCACTTGGGCACCGGAATAGAGGAAAGTGAATTCGCCGTCCGGTGTTTGCTCCAGCACGACAAGGTGCGGGCCATAAACGCGCATGATGTCGCGATCCAGCATCGCGACGGTCGCAGCACCCTTGGTCGAAATTTCGCTTCTGAACCGGCGCAAAAGAAGGTTCGCCTCCGGGCTGCGGAGCCTGACTTCAAGATCGGCGGTGAAAAGCTCGTTCGTCAAAACGGAACCCGGATGGCTTGGACAATCACACGTGGGCCAGACTCTAGAGAGCAAACCTTTTAAAAAGTGTTCTCAGGCGGTTGCTCCACCCATAAAAATGGAAGCGCCTCATATGTTTCGCCCGAAAATTGTGCTGGTGGGTGGATGTTCTTCGCCATTTTGCGGATTGACGCTCGATTTTCCCGGCTGTAGCGTGCGCTCGGTTTTCGGAGAAGAAGATGTCGCTTCTTATTGTATCCTGCGCGCCGAGAGAGGGGCTGGCCTGACGCCAGAACCCCGGATCGGCGCGCATCCAAAGGCCCCCTGAGGGCCTTTTTTGTTGCCCGAACCGACATCGCATGCAGAACGATGAGATTCGCCGCTTCTCTCCAGCGAAGATGGCTGTGGGAGACTTGTGATGAGCGAAATGATGACCGGCGCCGAAATGATCGTGCGCGCGATGCAGGATCAGGATGTGGCGCATGTGTTCGGCTATCCGGGCGGTGCGGTCCTGCCGATTTACGATGCGCTTTTTCAGCAGAATTCGGTTCAACACATTCTCGTCCGGCATGAGCAGGGCGCCGTTCATTCGGCGGAAGGCTATGCCCGCTCCTCGGGCAAGGTTGGCGTGGTGCTGGTGACCTCCGGTCCCGGTGCGACGAATGCGGTGACCGGTCTCACCGATGCACTCCTCGATTCGATCCCGCTCGTGTGCTTCACCGGGCAGGTGCCGACGCATCTCATCGGTTCGGATGCGTTCCAGGAGTGTGATACGGTCGGCATCACCCGCCATTGCACCAAGCACAATTATCTCGTGAAGCGGATCGAGGATCTGCCGCGCATCATCCATGAGGCGTTCTATGTCGCCCGCACCGGCCGTCCAGGCCCGGTGGTGATCGATGTGCCGAAGGATGTACAGTTCGCGACCGGCGTCTACACCGGTCCGGATCAGGTGTCGCACAAGTCCTACCGCCCGAAGGTGGAAGGCGATGCCTCGCGCATCGCGGCGGCGGTCGAGATGATGGCCAAGGCCAAGCGCCCCGTGTTCTATACCGGCGGCGGCATCATCAATGCGGGGACCGAGGCAAGTGCGCTGTTGCGTGAACTCGCCAAGCTCACCGGCTTCCCCGTGACCTCGACGCTGATGGGACTCGGCGCCTTCCCGGCGAACAACCCACAGTGGCTGGGTATGTTGGGTATGCACGGCACCTACGAAGCCAATATGGCGATGCATGACTGCGACCTGATGATCAATCTCGGCGCGCGCTTCGATGACCGCATCACCGGTCGTCTTGATGCGTTTTCGCCGGGCTCGAAGAAGATCCATGTCGATATCGACCCGTCCTCGATCAACAAGACCGTGAAGGTCGATGTCGGCATCATCGGCGATTGCAAGAACGTGCTCGCCGAGATGATCCGCGTCTGGAAAGACAAGAAATATCAGGCTGATGCCGAAGCGCTGAAGGGCTGGTGGGGCGAGATCAACAAGTGGCGTGCCAAGAATTCGCTCGGCTATGTCAACGACAAGCAGCTGATCAAGCCGCAGTATGCCATCGAGCGGCTCTACGCGATGACCAAGGATCGCAACACCTATATCACGACCGAAGTCGGCCAGCATCAGATGTGGGCGGCGCAGCATTTCCACTTTGATGAGCCAAACCGCTGGATGACCTCTGGTGGCCTCGGCACCATGGGTTACGGCTTGCCGGCGGCCATCGGCGTGCAGATGGCGCACAAGGACGCGCTGGTGATTGATGTCGCCGGTGAAGCCTCGATCCTGATGAACATGCAGGAGATGTCGACGGCGGCGCAGTATCGCCTGCCGGTCAAGGTGTTCATCCTCAACAACGAGTACATGGGGATGGTGCGCCAGTGGCAGGAGTTGCTGCATGGCGGACGTTATTCCGAGAGCTATTCGCAGGCGCTGCCGGACTTCGTGAAGCTCGCCGAGGCCTATCACGCCAAGGGCATCCGCTGCGATGATCCCGCCAAGCTCGACGCGGCCATTCAGGAGATGATTGATTACCCAGGTCCGGTGATCTTCGATTGTCTCGTTGCCAAGGAAGAGAACTGCCTGCCGATGATCCCCTCGGGCAAGGCGCACAACGAGATGATCCTGCCGGACTTCACCGGTCAGATCGGCGATGTGATCGACGCCAAGGGCAAGCAGCTCGTCTGACGATGAAGAAACTCGGCATCCTCGGTGGCATGAGCTGGGAGAGCAGTGCGGTCTACTACCGCCTGCTCAACGAGGGCGTGCGTGCGCGGATGGGAGGCCTTGCCTCGGCTCGGGTCGTGATGGCCTCGGTCGAGTTCAGTGAAATCGCGGCGATGCAGGCAGAAGGGCGCTGGGCGGATGCTGCTGCGTTGCTGGCCAGCGAAGCGCGCGGGCTTGAGGCGGCAGGGGCGGAGGCAATCGTGCTCGCCACCAACACCATGCACAAGCTTGCGCCGGAGATCGCCGGCGCGGTGAAGGTCCCGTTTCTCCACATCGCCGATGCGCTGGCCGGCGCGATCCGGACTTCGGGTGCCGTCTCGCCGCTACTGCTCGCGACGCGGTTCACGATGGTCGAGCCGTTTTATCGCGATTACCTCCGGGAAAAGCACGGCATCACCGTGCGCGTGCCGGATGAGGCGGGACGGGCCGAAATCCATCGCATCATTTACGAAGAACTCTGCCGCGGCATCGTGTCCTCCGCCTCAAAAGCGCGGGCGCTGGAGATCGCGGCAGCAGCGGGCGGAGATGGCATCATCTTCGGCTGTACCGAAATCATGCTGCTGCTCTCGGCCGCCGATTTTTCGGTTCCCACTTTCGATACAACCGCGCTGCACGTGGCGGCAGCGCTCGATTTTTCGCTTTCTTCCTGATCCAACGGGGCATGCAAATCCATGAAATCGCATTATTCCGATCCCACCGGCGCGCAAACCATCGAACGCCGCACCCTTTGCGTGCTGGTTGATAATGAGCCGGGCGTTCTCGCACGCATCTCCGGCATGTTCTCCGGACGCGGTTACAACATCGAGAGCCTGACAGTCTCCGAAACCGAGCATGAGGCGCACCTCTCGCGCATCACCATCGTCACCAGCGGCACCGCCGCCATGCTCAATCAGATTGAAGCACAGCTTTCGCGTCTCGTGCCGGTGCATAAGGTGGTGAACCTCTCTGCCAAAGCTGCTATCGAGCGCGAACTCGCGCTCGTGAAGGTGGCGCAATTCGGCGAACATCGCTCCGAGCACCGCATGGAAGCGCTTCGCCTCGCGACCGCTTTTAACGCCAAGACCGTGGATGCAACGCTCAACTCCTTCATCTTTGAGCTGGCGGGCCCCTATGAGGATGTCGAGCGCTTCATCAACCTGATGAGCGCGATTGGCCTCGTCGAAGTCTCCCGCACCGGTGCGGCCGCGATCGCGCGTGGGGCCGAGGGTCTGTGAGCGTGCTAACTTCCAAGGAACGGAAAGAACGCTCACAGTTGATCCTTTTCGCATGCCTTTTTGCGAAAAACCGGTTCCCACTTTTTCGCGGCACGCGCTGATGCCCTTCGAGGTTTTCCTCGCGCTCTGCGGTTTTTCCTTCGTGACCTCTGTCACGCCGGGGCCCAACAACATGATGTTGCTGGCCTCCGGCGTCAATTTCGGATTTCGGAGGACCATTCCACATATGCTGGGCATCAGCGTTGGTTTCACGCTGATGGTAGGGTTGATCGGGCTCGGGCTCGGGAAGGTTTTCGAACTCTGGCCGATCCTGTTCGTGATCCTGAAATATGCCGGTGCGGCCTATATGCTCTGGCTTGCCTGGGGCATCGCTAACTCTGGCCCGGTGGGTGACGGTGAAGTGCGCGGCAAACCGATGACGTTTCTTGGCGCGGCAGCTTTCCAATGGGTCAACCCCAAGGCCTGGGTGATGGCGCTGAGCGCAATTCCCACCTATACCCAGCCGAATAACTACATTTCGTCGGTTTTGATCGTCGCGTTTGTCTTCGGCATCGTGAACCTGCCATCCGTCGGGAGTTGGGCGGCCTTCGGGTCCGCCATGCGGAACGTGCTAAGCAATCCTCGTGTCGTTCGATGGTTCAATTGGGCAATGGCATTGCTGCTGGTGGCCTCGCTCTGGCCGATTATTGCTGATCTCGTATCGAAATAGCCCCAAATCCCTTGACCCCGCTTGCATACAGGCTTAACCCGCCCGCCAAACACCTGACGTTAAAAAGTCCGTAAAAGAGGAACCTCCCCACTATGCGCGTTTATTATGATCGTGATGCCGACCTGAACCTGATCAAGTCCAAGAAGGTCGTGATTGTCGGCTATGGTTCGCAGGGCCGTGCCCATGCGCTCAACCTCAAGGATTCGGGCGCCAAGGACATCCGCGTCGCGCTGAAGCCGGGTTCGGCGACCGCCAAGAAGGTCGAGGCCGATGGCCTTCAGGTCATGTCGGTGGCGGATGCCGCCAAGTGGGCCGACCTGATGATGATGGCGACCCCGGACGAGCTTCAGGCTGACATCTACAAGAACGAGATCGCCCCGAACATCCGTGACGGCGCCGCGATCGCTTTCGCGCATGGCCTCAACGTGCATTTCGGCCTCATCGAGCCGAAGTCGACCATCGACGTTGTCATGATCGCGCCGAAGGGCCCGGGCCACACCGTGCGTTCGGAATATCAGCGCGGCGGCGGCGTCCCCTGCCTCGTGGCGGTGGACAAGAACGCTTCGGGCAATGCGCTCGATCTCGCGCTCTCCTACGCTTGCGGCGTGGGCGGCGGCCGTTCGGGCATCATCGAGACCAACTTCCGTGAAGAATGCGAAACCGATCTCTTCGGCGAGCAGGTTGTTCTCTGCGGCGGTCTCGTGGAACTCATCCGCGCGGGCTTTGAAGTGCTGGTCGAAGCCGGTTACGCGCCGGAAATGGCCTACTTCGAGTGCCTCCACGAAGTGAAGCTGATCGTCGACCTGATTTATGAAGGCGGCATCGCCAACATGAACTACTCGATCTCGAACACGGCGGAATGGGGTGAATATGTCACCGGTCCGCGCATCATCACGGATGAGACCAAGGCTGAGATGAAGCGCGTTCTCAAGGACATCCAGACCGGCAAGTTCACCTCGGATTGGATGCAGGAATATCGCTCCGGCATGGCTCGCTTCAAGGGCATCCGCCGCATGAACGACGGCCACCAGATCGAGGAAGTCGGCGAGAAGCTCCGTGGCATGATGCCGTGGATCGGCAAGAACAAGCTCGTTGACAAGGCGCGTAACTAATCCAGGACCTTGTTTTCCGGACGGGGCGCGGCAAGCCGCTTCCTTTCCGGGGCGAAATTCGAAAGGCGGGCTTCGGTCCGCCTTTTTTCGTTTTGGCGTTTCAAAGTGCACCCGCGAAAACGTGAAAGGAAATTATTCCTGTTCAATTGCAGTTCATGGAAATGCCCCTATAGTCGTGCCCTATGCAAGCTGGGGGTGTGACGGGGATGGATAGTGCAGACAGGCTCGTGATGCAGAAGCAGATCGAGCGAATTTTTGATGCCCGCATGCGCGGGGATGTCGAGGGTGTGCTTGCGGAGTGCACGGACGACGCCACGTTTGAACTGATGGGTGATCTTTACGGCCAGCAGATGGTGACTAAACTTGCGGGCAAGGATCACTTGCGGTCGGAGTTCACCGGCATTTTCTTGCGCTGGCGCTGGGATTCTGTTCGGATTATCCGCACCCTGATTGACGGGAATTGCGCCGTGATCGAGTTCGATGGACAGCGTTTCCATACGATCTCCCGCCGGGCGCTCGATGGTTCGTCCTGCCATGTGCTGGAATTCCGCGACGGAAAAATCGCGGTCATTCGGGAATACACCGACACCTTTTCGCTCGCACGGGTTGCAGGCCCGTTGTTCTGATTAGAGGTAAGAGCTGACGAAGAAGGCGCGGTTTCCCGCGCCTTCTGTGTTTCGCGGATGTGTGGCGTCTGTGCTCAGTTGTTTAGCGAATAGGCACGCTCGCCGTGGCTGGCCATATCGAGGCCGTCGTAGATTTCTTCCGGCGCCATGCGCAGACCCACGATAGCCTTGGTCACCAGCACGATCCCCACCGTCGCGATCGCCGACCAGAGCACAGTAGCACCAATGCCGATGAACTGGGTTGCGAGCTGCTGGCTCATCGAGCCATCCTTGCCGTAGCCCACGCCCCCCATCGCCGGGTGCGCGAGGAAGGCGACGAGCGCCGTGCCGAGAATCCCGCCGACGCCATGGACGGCGAAGACGTCGAGGCTGTCGTCGATCTTCAGCCGGTGTTTGATGAGATCAACGCAGGCAAAGCAGACAACGCTGCCGGCAACGCCGAGGATCAGTCCGCCCATCGGGCCGATGAAGCCTGAGGCCGGGGTGACGGTTGCGAGGCCCGCGATGACGCCCGTGACAGCACCGATCATCGAGGCGCGGCCAAAGCGCAGGTATTCGATCAGCATCCAGATGAGGCCGGCGGTCGCGGCCGAGATGTGCGTCGCGACAATGGCCATGCCCGCCGCGCCATCGGCCGTAAGGGCCGAGCCCCCGTTGAAGCCATACCAGCCGACCCAGAGCATGCCTGCCCCAGTCATCGCCATGCCGGGGTTATGCGGCGGGCGGAGTTCCTTGGGGAAGCCATCGCGCGGGCCGAGCATCGCAGCGATGACCAGCGCTGACGAGCCGGCAGTCGCGTGGACGACGAGACCGCCGGCGAAATCCATCACCGAGCGTTTCATCAGCCAGCCTTCGCCCCATACCCAATGCGTTACCGGCACATAGACCAGCATCAGCCAGAGCGCCGAGATCAGCACCACGGCGCCGAATTTGATGCGTTCGGGGTAAGCACCGACCATCAGTGCTGGTGTGATCACCGCGAAAGTCATCTGGAACAGGAAGAACACCACCTCCGGTAACGTACCGCTGAGGCTATCCTTTGTAACGCCGGCGAGGAAAATCTTCGAGAAGGAGCCGATGAGCCCGCCATTGCCGCCGTCAAAGGCAAGCGAATAGCCCGCGATCAGCCAGAGCACCGAGGAGAGGCAGGCAATCACCACGCAATGCATCATCACGGAGAGCACGTTCTTCGCACGGACAAGGCCAGCATAGAACAGGGCAAGGCCCGGCAACGTCATGAACAGCACCAGCGCCGAGGCGGTGAGAATCCAGGCCGTATTGGCTGTATCAAGTTTCGGCGCAGGCGTGGTTTGCGCGAGGGCCGGCAGGGTGGTTACTGCCAGCAGCATGGCTGGCAAGGCGAAACGCCGGAGGGGTTGAATGGATGACATAAAATTGTGCTCCCCGAACAATTGCGGTCATTTTGAATGTAAAAACGGCTGATAGCGAAAATTTTCAGCATTTCCAGAGGGGTAGGAGGCGCTTGCGTCCCCCGGTCAAAAAACGCATTTTTCGAGAATCGACTCGTTTTTTGAAATTTCGGGGTCGCGCGGGAGCGAAAATGACGAGTCGGCGGTTTAGATTGGCAAGTTTCAACGTCGAAAATCTCTATTCCCGGCCAAATTTCTGGGATCCGCAGAGGAAGACCGATCAGCAAATCGGCAATGTTTTTTTTGATGACAAGCAGGAAGCGACCCTCGCCAAGCGCATCGCGGAGGCGGCGCAGTCCGATGAGAAGTGCCAACTGACCGCGCTGGCGCTGCTCGCAGCCAACGCGGATATCCTCGCCCTGCAGGAGGTTGACAGTCCCGAAGCGCTCCGGAGTTTTCGCGAAAGCTATCTCAAGAAGCTCGAAGGGCCGCATGTGGCTGAGGCCATGCGGAAGGTGATCTACGCAGAGCCACGCCCCTCGGCGGAGGAGATCCGGCAGGCGCGGGAGATCGCGATTGCTGCCGTGAACTACCGCTACCTCAATGTTTTCGATGGCAATGACCGGCGGGGCATCGATATCGGGCTTTTGAGCCGCATCGGCTGGCAGGATATCCGCAGCCATGCCGACAAGACCTTTGCGGACCTTGATGTCTGGCCTGAGGGCCTTGAGCAATATCGCGAGGGGCCGCCGGATAATCCGCGCTTCATTACGAAGGACGACCGGATTTTCCGACGTGATCTTGTCGAGGCGGACTTCAATATCGATGGCCGCCCGTTCACGCTCTTCTGCTGTCACCTCAAGTCGATGACCGGCGGGCGCACCGCGACCCGTGCGATGCGGCAGGCGGAAGTGCTGGCGATCCGCGCGCTGATCGAGCGGCGCTTCCGCAAACATCGTGGCGGTGCGGCGGGCGCGATGTGGGCGATCTGCGGTGATTTCAACGATTACTATGAGGTCGATGGCAACCCCGATCTCCGCGATTATATGACCGGGGAGGATACGCCCTCGGCGGTTACCGCCCTGATCAGCGATGGCTTCGCCGTGAACCTCATGGAGCGCCGTGCGCCGGAGGATCGCTGGACGACCTATCATGCGCCGGATGATCTCTACACGCAGCTTGATTACATCCTTGTCTCGCCGCGTGTCGCGGCGGCGAACCTGGATGCTGTTCCGGAGGTGATCCGCATGGGGCAGCCCTATCGTGCAGCGCGCTATGACGGGCCGCGTTTTCCGCGCATCGGCTGGGACAGGCCGAAATCCTCCGATCACTGCCCGGTGGTTGTAGAGCTCCAGCTTCCGTAATCACCCGCTTGATCGGACAGGCGCACTAACCTACCTTCGTCGCAACAAGAAACCTCAACGGGGAAACGCATGCGCCTCTATTCCATCGACAAGGCCGCGCTGTGATGGCTGAGGCTCAGCCGGCTGTGTCGCTCAACGGCGTTTCAGTCGCCTATGGGCTCGCCGGTGGCGGGCGTTATGAGGCTGTGCAGCCGGTCGATGTTTCGGTGGCGGATGGCGAATTCGTCGCGATTCTCGGGCCGACGGGATGCGGGAAGTCGACGCTCCTTAATATCGCCGCTGGGCTGATGCCGCCCTCCTCCGGGGAGAGCGTGATTTTCGGCCAGAAGCTTGCCGGGCTGAATACGGTCGCGGGTTACCTGTTCCAGCAGGATGCCTTGATGCCGTGGAAGACGAGCCGCGATAATGTCGCGATCGGGCTTGAGGTGCGTGGCATGGCGCGGCGCGAGGCGCTGGCGCTGGCGGATGGATTTCTGAAGAAGGTCGGGCTTGCAAGCTTTGGCGATCGCTATCCGCATCAGCTCTCGGGCGGGCAGAGAAAGCGCGTCGCGCTGGCGCAGGTGCTGGTGCGTGAGCCGAAAATCCTGCTGATGGACGAGCCTTTCGGCCCGCTCGATGCCCAGACGCGGCTGATCATGAGCGAATTGCTGCTCGATCTCTGGCAGGCTGATCGCAAGGCGGTGATGTTCGTCACCCACGATCTTGATGAGGCGATTGCGCTCTCGGACCGCGTGCTGGTGATGTCCGCCGGGCCTTCCTCGAAGATCATCGGCGACTTCACGATTCCCCTGAAGCGCCCGCGCGATATTGCCGAGGTGCGCTCCGAGCCGGAATTCCACCGGCTGCATTCGCAAATCTGGAATTGCCTGCGCGACGAGGTTCGCAAGACCTACGGGCTTTCCGATAAAGGCCTTGCTGACAAAAACGGGAGCGCAGCATGAGCCGGACGAAACTCCTCTTCCTTCAGGTGATGGTTGCGGTCGTGGCGCTGGCGATCTGGCATGTCGGTTCAACCGTGCCGGTGGGCGCGGCGGCGAACGGCAAGCCGGTGTTCCTGCTGCCGCCGTTCTTCTTCTCGACACCGTGGGATGTCATCAAGCGTGTCGCGACGATGTTCATCGAGGGCTCGGTCTACAAGCACCTGATGATCACGCTGATCGAGGCGCTGCTGGCCTTCGCGATCGGGGCCTCGAGCGGTGTGCTGATCGGCTTCTGGTTTGCGCGGAAGCCGCTCGTCGCGGCAGTGTTCGACCCCTACATCAAGATGATGAATGCGCTGCCGCGCGTCGTGCTGGCACCAATTTTCGCGCTCTGGTTCGGCCTTGGCATCTGGTCCAAGGTCTGGCTCGGGGTGACGCTGGTGTTCTTCATCGTGTTCTTCAACGTCTATCAGGGCGTGCGCGAGGTGAGCCCGGTGGTGCTGGCGAATGGCCGCATGCTCGGGATGAACGAGCGCCAGCTTCTGCGCCATGTTTATTGGCCGGCGGCGCTCTCGTGGGTGTTTTCCTCGCTCCATACCTCGGTTGGGTTTGCCGTGGTCGGCGCTGTTGTGGGTGAATATCTCGGCTCCTCAGCGGGCCTTGGCTATCTTATCCATCAGGCCGAGGGCGTTTTCGATGTCACCGGCGTCTTTGCGGGCATGGTCATTCTGATGATTTTCGTGATGCTGATCGATTTGATCGTCACGGCCATCGAGAAGCCCTTGCTTGTCTGGCGTCCGGGAGAGACAAAGACAGTCTGATTGGCCGACAAGAAGCCATAATTTGTGACCTTCGGAATATTTCGGATCAAGGGAGAGATGATGATGCAGCAGGGTTTGACACGCCGGACCGTTTTGGCCGCGAGCCTGATGACGGCGATGCTCGGCGCCGCGCCGGTATTGGCGCAAGGGTTCCCGACCCGGCCGATCACCATTGTGGTGCCTTTCGCGCCGGGTGGCTCGACCGATATCGTGGCGCGGATCATCGGTCATAAGATGGGCGAAATCCTCGGCCAGAACGTGATTGTCGATAACCGCGCTGGTGCCGGTGGTTCCATCGGCAGCGTGCTGGTCTCGAAAGCCGCGCCGGATGGCTACACCATCCTGATGGGAACGATTTCGACCCACGCGATCAACCCGGCGGTGCTGGTCGGCAAGCAGGCGGACCCGATCAAAGATTTCGCGCCGATCTCGCTGCTTGTCTCGGTGCCGAGCGTGCTGGTTGTGACCAAGGATTTCCCGGCGAAAACGGTCAAGGAAGTCATCGAGGTCCTCAAGGCCAATCCGGATAAATACTCCTACGCCTCCTCGGGCGTTGCGACGCCGCAGCATCTTGGCGGCGAATTGTTCAAAACCATGACCGGTACGCAGATGCAGCACATCCCCTACAAGGGCGGTGGACCGGCTCTGCATGACGTGGTCTCCGGCAAGGTCGCGATGATGTTCGACAATCTGCCGTCCTCGGCCGAAATGATCCGCTCCGGCGGTGTCCGCGCCATCGGCATCCTGGTGAAGAAGCGCTCGCCGGCCTTCCCGGACATGCCGACGCTGGATGAGTCAGGGGTCCCGGGCTTCGAGAATTATTCCTGGAACGCGTTCTTCGCCCCGGCTGGTACGCCGAAGGACGTCGTTGCCAAGCTCAACGAGGCCGCCAACAAGGCGATCAAGGACCCGGCGGTCGAGAAGAAACTCGCGGATCTGAGCGCTGTCACGGTCGGCTCGACGCCGGAGGAACTCAGCGAATACGTCAAGAAAGAACTCGCCAAGTGGGGCACCATTGCCAAGGCGGCGGGCGCAAAAATCGAATAAGCAAGCTTTTCGGGAGAAAACGGGCATGAACAACATGGATCGCCGCGCGCTGCTGGCCATGGGCGGCGCGGCACTGGCAATGCCGGCTCTTGTGGGCCGCGCCCGAGCGCAGACCAAGATCGCGATGGGCGTCGGTGGCAAGCCGCTGCTCTATTATTTGCCGCTGACGATTGCGGAGCGGAAGGGCTTCTTCAAGGATTTCGGGCTTGAGGCCGAGATCAATGATTTTGCCGGCGGCGCGAAATCGCTTCAGGCACTCGTTGGCGGTTCGGTGGACATCGTCGCTGGGGCCTATGAGCACACCATTCGCATGCAGGCGAAGGGGCAGGATATCCGCGCGGTGATCGAAATGCTTCGCTACCCCACCATTGTAATCGGGGTGAGGAAAGCGCTGGCGGACAAGATCAAGAGCCCGAAGGATTTCAAGGGCCTCAAGATCGGCGTTACCGCGCCCGGCTCCTCGACCTATATCACCTGCGTGCATGCCATGGTGAAGGCGGGGCTGAAGGCCGATGACGCAAGCTTCATCGGCATCGGCGGCGGTGCCTCGGCGGTTGCGGCGATGAAAAAGGGCGAGATCGACGTGATTTCGCACCTTGATCCGGTGATCGCCAAACTTGAGGCGGATGAGGATATTGTCACGCTGATCGACACCCGCACCGAGAAGGGTACGGCAGATCTTTTCGGTGGCTCGAACCCGGCCTCATGCTTCTATGTGAAGCAGGAGATGATGGACAAGAGCCCGGATACGGTTCAGGCGGCAGTTAACGGCCTGTACAAAGCGCTGCGCTGGATTAACAAATCCTCAGCCGAAGAAATCGCTGCTGCGGTGCCGGACTCCTATCACCTTGGTGACAAGGCGCTTTATATCCGCGCGGTCAAGGCCTCGCAGAGTGCCTATTCGGAAACCGGCATCATGGCCCCTTCGGGCATGAAATCGGTCTACGATATGCTCAAGGCGCTGGATTCGGAGCTTTCGACCTCGAATGTCGATCTCTCCAAGACCTTCACGTCCGCTTTCGCGGTGAAGGCCGCCAGCGTGGTGAAGTAAGTTTCAGACCGTCATCCGGTTTGAGATTTTTGGGTTTATGGCTTGCGGCGCGGTGCGTCCTCGGCCAAACTTCCGCTTGGAGGGGTAGCATTGCTGCCCCTCTTTTGCGTTTTGGGGCGTTCCGGAGATTTTGAAATGTCCACGCTGAACATCCTCTTCATTCAGTCTCACGTTGCCTACGGCTGTTTTGACGTATTTTCGAGCGAAGTGGTCTCCGGTTCGCGTGAAGAAAATACGAGGAGGTAATCCGATATGGCCCTCAACATCCTCTCCATTCAGTCTCACGTTGCCTACGGCCATGTCGGCAATGCCTCGGCGACGTTTCCGATGCAGCGTCTTGGCGCCGAGGTCTGGCCGATCCATACGGTGCAGTTCTCGAACCACACCGGCTATGGCGCCTGGCGCGGACAGGTGTTCGAGGCAGGTTTGATCCGTGATCTCGTGGCGGGGATTTCCGAGCGCGGCGTGCTCGGGCGCTGCGACGCTGTGCTCTCGGGCTATCAGGGTAGTGCCGAGACGGGCGAGGCGATTCTCGATGCCGTTGCGGCGGTGAAATCCGCCAACTCCAAGGCGATTTACGCCTGCGATCCGGTGATCGGCGATGTCGGGCGCGGGGTGTTCGTGCGCCCCGGCATTCCCGAATTCATGCGCGATATGGTCGTGCCGGCGGCTGAGATCATCACGCCAAACCTTTTCGAATTGGAGTGGCTCTCGGGGGAAAGCGCCCAGAACCTGGCGGGGCTCAAAGCCGCACTCGCGAAGGTCCATGTCATGGGGCCGCGCGTCATTCTCGTGACCTCGTATCTCGGCGCAGAAACACCGTCGGACAGTCTTGATCTCATCGCTTCCCATGCCGGGCGGCTTTATCGCGTCCGCACGCCGCGCCTCGAGTGCAACCTCAACGGCGCGGGAGATGCCATAGCGGCGCTTTATCTCGTCCACTGGCTGCGCCTAGGCGATGCGGCAGGCGCGCTCCGGCTCGCAGCGTCTTCGATCTACGGGCTGCTGAAAGCCACAGTCGATTCGGGCTCGCGCGAACTCGTGATGATCGCAGCGCAGGAGGAGTTTGTGCACCCGAGCCGGATGTTCGAGGTGGAAAGCCTTTAAATACAAAAAGGCCGGGTTTTCACCCGGCCTTCTAGCTCTCCCGAGGGAAGCTGGATCAGAACTTGACCTGACCCTTGATCGCGTCTTCGGCGTTCTTGGGAACAACGTTGCGGGCAACGAAGTCATCCCAGTTCTTGAACTTGCCCTTGGCGCGGGCTTCCATGATCGCCTTGGCGCGGGCCGGGCCGATCTGCGGCAGCTTGTCGAGTTCGGCTTCGGTCGCGGTGTTGAGGTTCACGACGGTCGCGGTAGCGGCGGGAGCCGGCGCAGGAGCGGCCTTCGGGGCGGTGGCGGCCGGTGCAGCAGCCGGGGCCGGAGCGGCCTTCGGAGCAGCTGCGGGAGCCGGTGCCGGCGCAGCGGCTTTCGGCGCGGCGGGGGCCGGCGCAGCAGCCGGAGCGGGAGCAGCCTTCGGAGCCGTGGTCGGGGCCGGCGCGGTCGTCCCGGCCTTCGGGGCGGTCGTCGGCGCGGGAGCCGTGGTGGTCTGCGCGAAGGCGGCGCCGGTGCCGATCAGCAGGACGGCGGCGGTGCGGAGAATAAGGTTCTTCGACATATCTAATACACTCCTTTGAGTGTGCCCCTGATGCCCACGCCTCGACGCTACCGGGGTAGGGCGTCGATTGCGAAAGAGTGTTGTCAGCACCATGCTGTTCTGCACTCTCATGTTGCGTTTCTACTTTATCCCGGCTGAATTGTCGCGCAACGGTTCGTTTCGTTCTCGTTCATCTTGGAGGGCTTCCCAGCGGGGAGTTATCCAGCCATTTTTATTTCGCCTGACAGGGAATCTTGCGTGGCTCGTTCGTTTCATGTGCTCGATGTTTTCACGGATCGCCCGCTGGAGGGAAATCCGCTTGCCGTGGTGCTCGATGCCGAAGGGCTCGACGATGCGGCGATGCTCGCGATCACGCGCGAGTTCAACCTTTCCGAGACGGTGTTCGTGCTGCCGCCGGATGATCCGGTGAATTCCGCCAAGATCCGGATTTTTACGCCCGGCGGGGAACTGCCTTTCGCGGGGCACCCGACTGTCGGGACGGCGGCGCTGCTCGCCGAGCTGCGGGCGCCCTCGCATATCGCCAACGGCGTGATCATCGCGCTCGAAGAGAAGATCGGGCTCATCCATGTCGAGGTCCAGCGGCGGCGAGGCGGTGTACCGCGGGCGGTTTTCGCGTTGCCGAAGCTTTCGGAAAACCTCAACATCGACCTCGATCCGGTGCTCGTGGCCAAGGCACTTGGGCTTGATCCGCTCGATTTCGGCTTTGGCGCGCATGGGCTCTCGGTCTGGTCGGCTGGCGTGCCCTATTCCATGGTCCCGGTGAAGGATCTTGCGACCATTGCCCGCGCTCGCGTCGCAGATCGCGAGGCTTGGCATGCGGCTTTTGCAAAGGCGGGCCGTGAGGGCGTTTTCATCTACACCCGCGAGACGGTGAAGCCGGAGAACCATGTCCATGCGCGGATGTTCTGGCCGGCGGCGGGCGTGCCGGAGGATCCGGCGACGGGGTCGGCGGTGGCGGCGTTCTCCGGCGTCGCGGCGACCTGCGAGCTTCCCGAGGACGGCACGCACCAGCTCATCATCGAGCAAGGTTTCGAGATGGGGCGCCCGAGCCTGATCGCGCTCGATCTGGATGTCCGCGCTGGGCGTCTTGTCGGCGCCGCGATTGGCGGCTCGGCGGTGCGGATCAGCGAAGGCAAGCTCTATGTCTGAACCCGATCTCGGGCCGGACTACCCGCAGATTGTTCCGCTGCGGGGTCTCGAATGCCGATTTGAACCGATGAACTGGACCTTTGCGGATGAAAACACCGAGGCGATTGCGACCCACTGGGCGCGGTTTATCGCGGAGAAACCCGCCAGTTTCAACGGCAAGGTGTTGATCCAGCACCATTGGGAAGTCGTCGACGGGGTCTATCGCGGGCGTTACCTCGAGACGGACTACGCGGCCTTCATCGCCTGGCGGGATTTCGGCCATCCCGGTCCGCCGATGCGCAACGGTTTTGCCATGGCGGCGCTTCAGGCACGTGACGGGGCGTATCTGCTCGGGGAAATGGGGGCCGGTACCGCCAACGCGGGCAAGATTTTCTTCGCCGCCGGAACGCCGGACCGTTCAGACCTGACACCGGACGGGCGGGTCGATCTTGCGGGTTCGGTCTTGCGGGAACTCGGCGAGGAGACCGGGCTCAGGCCTGAGGAGGTCGAGGTCTCTGGCGATTGGTGCAGCGTGCTGCATGGCGTGCGCGCGGCCTTCATGCGGCCGGTCAGGATCGATCTTCCGGCAGAGGAGGCACGGCGACTGATTCTCGCACGCTTGCCCGACCTCGGTGAGGAAGAGCTTTGCGACATCCATATCGCGCGCGGGCCTTCTGATATTGACCCCGCGCGCATGCCCCCGTTTCAGGCGGCGTATCTCGCCGCGATGTTCAGGGGCTAGGGCTCAGGGATAGCCGAACCGGCTCTTGGTCGAGCGGACATAGGCGCTGGCGCCGCCCGAATTGCCCGCCGCGCACATCGCCTCGGCCTTTTTCATCTCGGCCTCAATCTGGTCGTAGACCGAGCGGGTGGTGTGACCGGTTTCGAGGTCATTCGCCTGGATGGCACGGAAGCGGGCGATATCGCCTGTGCAGCCCGCGCCCTCGGGGAGCTTGAAATTCGTCGGTGTAATCGAGACACCACGCGGCTCTTCCTTGGCGGCTGCGGCAGGCGCCGGAGTGGAAGTCGTCTCGCAAGCCCCAAGGCCGAGCAGAGGGGCGGCAAGAAGGGCAGTGAAAAGCAGGGCACGCGCGCGCATGGCAAAAACCTCGAATCGCGATAAAAAACGATAACCCAATCTAGACTGGGCTTCGGGCTTGTCCAACAAGCTGTGTTAGGGCTTGCGGTAGCCTCCGGGTGACTTTTCTCGCTGGCCGCTGACTTTCCCCTGCTCTCTTGCGCAAACCCTCTCTCTTGCGCAAAGGCTCTGGCTCCGGTACATTTTGAAAACCTGATTTGGAAGTCGAGCTTCTCGTGACCTTGGTGAGCGGAAATTCGGGGCAGACCCTGCGGTTGCTGGCGCGCATTGACGCGGCGGCTTCGCTCGCCCTGTTCCTCGCCCTTGGTCTGGCTCTTGCCCTTGCGCTCCTTCTTATCGGCCCCTGAGGGCCGTCCGGGCATGCCTGGGCTCTCAGGGGAACGTCAGATCAGCTTTCCCGACCTCTGTTTTTCTCCCCGCCCGTCATTTTTCGCTGCCTGATCGCGCGGATGGCGGGTGATCCCAAGAAGGATTACGCACATGTCTTCCCCCAATTTCTCGTCCTCTGACAAGAACCGCGTCCTGATTTTCGACACCACCTTGCGCGATGGCGAGCAGTGCCCCGGCGCGACCATGACCTTCGAGGAAAAGCTCGAAGTGGCCGATTTTCTCGATGAAATGGGCGTTGATATCATCGAGGCCGGCTTCCCGATCGCCTCGGATGGCGATTTCGAGGCTGTCACCGCGATTGCCAAGCGCATCAAGAACGCGACCGTTTGCGGGCTGAGCCGTGCGGGTGCGAAGGATATCGACCGCGCCGGTGAGGCCGTGAAGCACGCCAAGCGTCCGCGTATCCACACGTTCATTTCCACCTCGCCGGTGCATATGAAATACAAGCTCCAGAAGGAGCCGGACGCGGTGTTGCAAATGGTGATCGATCAGGTCACCCGCGCCCGTAACCTCGTTGCCGATGTCGAATGGTCTGCCGAGGATGCGACCCGCACCGATCATGATTTCCTCTGCCGCACGGTGGAAGCGGCGATCAAGGCCGGCGCGACGACGATCAATCTGCCCGATACCGTCGGCTATTCGACGCCGGATGAATATCGCGCGATGTTCGAGATGGTGCGCAACCGCGTGCCGAACGCCGACAAGGCGATTTTCTCGGTGCATTGCCACAACGATCTCGGCATGGCGGTGGCCAATACCATCGCGGGGCTGATGGGCGGTGCCCGGCAGATCGAATGCACCATCAACGGTATCGGCGAGCGCGCGGGCAATGCGGCGCTCGAAGAGATCGTGATGGCGATCAAGACCCGCAACGATGTTTTCCCGTTCGAGACCGGCATCGAGACCACGATGCTCAACCGGGCGTCGAAGCTCGTCTCGGCGGCGACCTCGTTCCCGGTGCAGTACAACAAGGCCATCGTCGGCCGGAATGCTTTTGCGCATGAGAGCGGCATCCATCAGGACGGCATGCTCAAAAATAACCAGACCTACGAGATCATGCTGCCGGAATCGGTCGGCGTGTCGAAGACGAGCCTCGTTATGGGCAAGCATTCGGGTCGCAATGCTTTCAAGGACAAGCTCAAGGGGTTGGGCTACGATTTGGGCGAGAACCAGCTCGAAGACGCCTTCGTGCGCTTCAAGGCGCTCGCGGATCGCAAGAAGCATATTTACGACGAGGATATCGAGGCGTTGGTCGATGAGAATATCGCCACGCGAGAGGATCGGGTGAAGGTGCTCAACCTGCTCGTGGTCGCGGGGACGAACGGTCCGCAATCGGCGGTGTTGACGCTGGATATCGACGGGCAGCATCACACCCGCCAGTCGACCGGCAATGGCCCAGTGGATGCGACCTTCAACGCCATTCAGGCGATGATTCCGCATGCGGCCAAGCTCGAACTCTATCAGGTCCATGCGGTGACCGAAGGCACCGACGCGCAGGCGGAAGTTTCCGTGCGGCTTGCGGGTGAGGACGGGCGGCTGGTGACGGGCCGTGCGGCAGACCCGGATACCATGGTGGCCTCGGCGAAGGCCTATATCGTGGCGCTCAACAAGCTCACGGCGCATCGCGGTGTCACGGGGGAAGGCGCGCGCCTTCACGCCCATCACGGCGCTGCCTGAGGCACATCATGCGTCTCGGCGTCGATCTCGGCGGAACCAAGACCGAGATTATCGCGCTTGGTGAAGACGGAGGAGAAATCCTCCGTCGCCGGATCGAAACGCCGCGCGGCAGTTATCGCGGGATTGTGGACGCACTCGGCGCGCTGGTGAAGCGTGCCGAGGCGGAGCTTGCCGGGTTGGGGCACGCCGGGCCGCATAGTGTCGGTATCGGCATGCCCGGTGCGATTTCGCCCTTCACCGGCCTCGCGATGAACGCGAATTCCACCGAAATCAACGGCATGCCGTTCAAGGCTGATCTTGAGGCCCTGCTCGGGCGCGAGGTGCGCCTTGCCAACGATGCCAATTGCCTCGCGGTTTCCGAAGCGGTCGATGGCGCGGCGGCGGGCGCGAAACTGGTTTTCGCCGGTATTCTCGGCACGGGGTGCGGGGCGGGAATCGCCATCAACGGCGTCAGCTGGGAAGGCCAGCACCGCATCGCGGGCGAATGGGGGCATAATCCGCTGCCCTGGCCGAGCGTTGAGGAAGTCACGGGTGCGCAGACCTGCTTTTGTGGCCAACGCGGCTGCCTTGAAACCTGGGTCTCCGGTACCGGTTTTCGGCAGGATTTCGAGCGTGCTACCGGGCGGGCGCTGCATGGGCGCGCGATCATCGCCGAGGCGCTGGCGGGGGAGAGCGAAGCGGCTGCCGCGTTTGATCGCTATGTCTCGCGCCTTGGCCGCGCGCTGGCGCACGTCGCTAACCTCATGGATCCCGATGTCATCGTGCTCGGCGGCGGCATGAGCAATGTTGCTGCGCTCTATGAGCGCCTGCCAGCAGCCATTGCCCGTTATGTCTTCTCGGACCGCTTCGTCACGCCAATTCGCCCTGCGTTGCATGGGGATAGTTCTGGCGTTCGCGGGGCCGCTTGGTTGTGGGGAAGGTAGATTATCTGTATTCATGGTGGATCGGAAGGATAGTTCAGCTATCATCAGGTTGAATTTCTTTCGTCTGTTCCATTCAAGTGCAGGATAACATGCGTTTTCATCATTCCCTCGCGCTCTGCGCGCTTTCCGTTCTCACGCTTTCCGGTTGTCAGACTGTCGAACAGGGCATCAACAAGGATGTCGAGTTCATTTCCGAGCCTGCGGGTGCTCTGGTTTCCATTTCTGTCGATCAGGCCACTTGCAAGACACCGTGCGTGATCGCAGTAGGTTCGAAGCAGAGCTTCAAGGCGACTTTCCGCCTCGATGGATACAAGGAAGCAGTTGTCGACGTCGTTTCGCGATCTTCTGACAATAGCGGCGCGATTCTTGTCGGAAGCGCGATCCTTTCCGGGGTTGGCGGCGTCGTGAGCGCCAAGATGCACGGGCTGGATGTCACACATTCCCCCAATCCGGTGAAGGTTACGCTCGAGCGGGCGGGGCCGGAGCCGAAAGGCGCTAAAGGGAAGCAGAAGGCCCTGCCGAAGGTGGTGCCGCCGCCAGCACCCAAACAGGAGGAAGAGGCCCCTGCCGAAACCGAGGGCTAATCTTTTTTCCAATTGGCGCTGGACACGCATCGAGTGATGCGCTATCGAGCCGTCATCGCGCGGTTCTGCCGCGCGTTGCCTTTTTAATAAAGGCGTGGGTGATTAGCTCAGTTGGTAGAGCAGCTGACTCTTAATCAGCGGGTCCACAGTTCGAGCCTGTGATCACCCACCAAATTTCTTTTCCAGATCATGAATTTACCGAGATGGGGCGCAAGCCCCATTTTCGTTTTTGCGAGCATTTCGCGCGGTTTGAAGGCACGTGGCGACGGTTTTTCGTCAAGCCCCGTTTTGCGATCATTTGGCACCCCAGTATCGGGGATGGCGCACTTTTTCGGTGAATCTTTACCGCGATTGAACCCATTCCTGCGGTTTAACGGAATTGCCAACAATCTGGCCTAGCGTCCCCGCCAGTTCTCGCGTTTTGCGTTCCGGAGTATCGTCGATGTCGATCGAGGTTATGGGGTCTGACGGCCAGCAGGGAGGCTTCTTCGGGCGCCTTGCCAATTGGTTCCGCCAAGCCAGCAAACAGAAGATCATCGCCATCGTGCTGATTTTCGATGTCGCCTCGCTGATCGCGGGGGGGCTGGCTACGGCCATGACCCTGCTGCCGATGCTTCACGGACAAGATGCGCTGTTCGGCTCGATCATCCTCGCAGTGACGGTTCTGACGGTGTATATTCTCCAGCGTCTGTGGTCCTACACGATCCCGGCGCTGGGCACGCTGCCCCGGCAGATCCGGGCGCTGCTGATCAGTCTTGGTGGGGCGTTCACGCTGGTCACTGGCGGATTGTTCCTTGCCGGCTTCGACGTCATGACCTTCCGCACCTGGTTTCTCGTTTGGCTGCTCTATGCGCTGATCGTGCTGCCGCTGTTCCGCCTTCTGGCCGCGACGGCGATTTCGCAGGCCGAGGCCCGCGGCGAACTCGCACGCCGGGCGGTGATCGTCGGCGGCGGCAAGGCGTGTGAAGACCTGCTGCTCCGGCTTGAAAAGACCAGCGAAAAGGCCATCCGGATCCTCGGTGTGTTCGATGATCGCGGCGAGGAGCGCTCGCCAGAGGTAATCGGGCGTTATCGCAAGATAGGTACCTTTGACGAGCTTGAGCATTATTGCCGCGATCAGAAGGTCGACCTCCTGATCATCGCGCTGCCCTCCACCGCCGAAGAGCGTATTCTCCATCTCATGCGCAAGTTGTGGGAACTCCCCATCGATGTGCGTATCGCAGCGCATGCCTCGCGCCTCAAGCTCTCCAAGCGCGCCTATAGCTACATCGGTGGCGTGCCATTTCTGGCGGTGTTCGACCGTCCGCTCTCCGATATGAATTCGGCGGTGAAGGCGGTGTTCGACCGCGTCGTGGCGCTGATCGCGCTGATCGCGCTCTCGCCGCTGATGGTGCTGGTCGCCCTTGCGGTGAAGCTCGATTCCAAGGGGCCGGTGCTGTTCCGTCAGCCGCGCCACGGCTTCAACAATGAGCTGATCGGCGTTTATAAGTTCCGCTCGATGTATACCGATTTGACGGACCAGCATGGCGCGAAACAGGTGACAAAGGAAGATCCTCGGGTCACGCGCGTCGGCCGCTTCATCCGCAAGACGTCGATCGACGAGTTGCCGCAGCTTTTCAACGTGCTCACGGGCGATCTCAGTCTTGTCGGGCCGCGTCCGCACGCCACCCAGTCCAAGGCAGGTAACAAGCTCTATCAGGAGGTTGTTGACGGCTACTATGCACGCCATCGCATGAAGCCGGGCATCACGGGCTGGGCGCAGATCAACGGCTGGCGTGGCGAGACGGATACAGTCGAGAAGATCGAGCGCCGTGTCGAGCATGATCTCCACTATATCGAGAACTGGTCGCTGCCGTTCGATCTCTATATCCTCGCGATGACGCCGGTCTCGCTGGTGACGACCAAAAACGCCTACTGAGGCCTTTTTCCTGATCCGGCCTGTGTGATATCGCACAGGAATGCGTACTGATCCGGTGCAAGATCATCGGATTATTGCAGTGTCGAGATCAGGGAGCGAGGAATGGACGTGCGGATCTGGGGTGCCAGAGGCAGCTATCCCGCCTCGGGCGCGCGCTTCTCCGGTTTTGGCCATCATACGGCCTGCGTCTCGGTTTCCTCCGGCAGCGATCTCTTCGTGCTCGATGCAGGGTCTGGTGCGGCTGAACTCGCGGCCGCGCTGGAAAACCCTAGTCTTAAGCATGTCCATGTTATTCTCAGCCATTTTCACCATGATCACATCATGGGCCTGCCCTTCCTGCTGTTCGGCCTTGGCGAGGGTGTCGCGGTGACGATCCATTCGGCGCTCGGCGCTGATGTGGCCCTCGGGACGATTGTGACCGCTCTCTTTTCGCCCCCGTATTTCCCTAGCGATGCGGCGCGCCTTCTCGCGCGAATCCGGTTTCAGGCCCATGCCGAGGGCGCATCTTTTGACGCCGGCACCTTTGCGGTCCGGACGACACCCGTCGAGCACCCCGGTGGGGCCGCGGCGTTCCGGCTGGAGAAGGATGGAAAATCGCTCGTCTATGCGACAGACCTCGAGACCAGCACGATTCCGCCTGCAGGCCTTGTCGCGCTGACGCAAGGGGCCGATCTCCTTCTGCACGACACCATGTTTTCTGCTGCCGAAGCCCAGGCGCATCGTGGTTGGGGGCATTCGACGCTGGAGGCCGCCGCCGCGCTGGCGATCACTGCTGGCGTGGGGCGTCTTGTCGGATTTCATCACAATCCCCGGCATGATGATGCCGAACTCGTCGCACGCGAGGCGATCTTCGCGGGGCTTTACCCCGGCGCTTCGCTGGCGCGTGAGGGGCAGCTGATCGCGCTGTGACGCGTTCCAGTGCTTTTGCCGAGAATTGCTGGCCTTGATGTGGATCTTCCGCATCGGTGTGAATTTCCGGCTGGTCGGCAAGGTTCGGGTTGCGAATTTCCGCTGTCCGTTACAGGTTCTCATCCGGTATGCGCGCTGCGCCGCGCGACAACACGGTAAAGCCGGGAGCTGGGATGATCGAGGATCTGGATCGCGAGGAGATCAAGGCGGGGCTTGCTGCCGGGACTCTTCTTGTCGTCGATGTGCGCGAGCCGCATGAATATGCCGCCGGACATATTCCGGGCTCGGTTTCCTTCCCGCTCTCGACCTTCGATCCGCGTGCCCTGCCAAGCGCTCCGGGCAAGCGCACCGTGTTTTCTTGCGCTGCGGGCGTGCGCTCGATGCAGGCGGCGATGGCGGCGCAATCCGCCGGTGTCGCGATCGACGCGCATTATCGCGGCGGCTTCAAGGATTGGCTGATGGCGGGCGAAGCTGTCGACCGCGGTTGATCCGGTAAAAAATAAAAAAAGGTCGACAATTTCCCGGTTGAAGCGCAGGCCAAGCTGGTTATTCTTAAGTCCAACGGCGCGGGAACGCTTCCCGCCAATCCGATCAGGCGATTTAACATGCGACCAACGAAATTCGGTATGGGCCAGGCGCTGACGCGCGTGGAGGACCAGCGCTTCATCACGGGGCAGGGGCACTACGCGACCGACTATCATGCCAAGGGCGAGTTGCAGGGCTTCGTGCTCCGCTCGTCTTATGCCAGCGCCACCTTCAAGATCGGAGATCTGACGGCGGCTCGCGCGATGCCGGGCATCGCGGCGATCTATACTCACGCCGATGTGGCGCACCTCGGGGATCTGCCCTGTCAGGCACCGATCAAGAATACCGATGGCACGCTCTCGCCTGTTCCCTCCTACCCGGTTCTGCCGAAGGACCGTGTCGTCCATGTCGGCGAAGCGGTGGCCTTCATCGTTGCTTCGACCATCGAGCAGGCGCGTGACGCTGCCGAGGCGATCACCATCGAGTGGAACGGCAAGCCTGTCGCGGCGGATATCGCCGGTGCGCGGGCCAAGGGCGCTGCGGTGGTTCATGCGGAAGCACCTGATAACGTTGCCTTCGACCATATCCTCGGCAACCAGCCTGAGACGGATGCGATTTTCGCCAAGGCGCCGCGCATCATTTCGCTCTCGCTGCACAACAGCCGCATCATCGCGAATTATATGGAAGCGCGCTCCATCGTCGTGGAACCGCAAAAGGCCGGCAAGCTGCTCATCACGGTCGGCTCTCAGGGCGTGCATGGTTTGCGCAACACGCTCGCCAAGTTCATTTTCAAGATGAACCCGGATGATATCCGTGTTGTAACGCCGGATGTCGGCGGCGGTTTTGGCACCAAGACCTTCATGTATCGCGAATATCCGCTGGCGGTGTTTGCGGCGCAGCAACTCGGCAAGCCGGTGCGCTGGGCTTCGGACCGCACGGAGCATTTCTTCGCCTGCGCGCATGGCCGCGATAACCTGACGCTCGCCGAAATGGCACTCGACGCGAAGGGCAAGTTCCTCGCGATGCGTGTCATGCTCGACGCCAATATGGGCGCCTATCTCTCGCAATATGGGCCGTATATCCCGTGGATTGGCTCGACGATGCTGACCGGTGTCTATGATATTCCGGCCGGGTACACCCGCATTCGCGGCATTTACACCCATTCGGTTCCGTTCGACGCCTATCGCGGCGCCGGGCGCCCGGAGGCTGCCTATACGGTCGAGCGCCTCGTTGATTACATCGCCGATGAACTCGGCATGGACCGGCTGAAGCTGCGGAAGCTCAATTTCATCAAGCCGAAGAAGATGCCTTACAAGACGCCGACGGGGCGCGTCTATGATACTGGCGAATTCGCCGCGCATATGGAACGCGCCGTTGAGGCGGCGGACTGGAAGGGTTTCCCCGCCCGTCTCAAGGCTGCGAAAAAGACCGGAAAATTGCGTGGCATCGGTCTAGGCGTCTATATCGAGGCCTGCGGCGGCGGCTCGCCGGAGCCGGCCTATGTGTCCCTGGAAAAGGACGGCACTGCCGTCGTGAAAATCGGCACGCAGTCGAACGGACAGGGCCATGAGACGGCCTATGCCCAGCTTGTCTCGCAGCATCTCGATCTGCCGCTCGACAAGATCAAGGTCTTGCAGGGCGATACCAACTTCACGCCGACTGGTTCGGGTACAGGTGGTTCGCGTTCGATCCCGGTGGGTGGGGCGGCTGTGGCCAAGGCTTCCGAGCTTCTCGCGGATAACATCAAGACTCTCGCTGCGCAGGCCCTCGAAGCCGGTACGGGCGATCTTGAAATTGCCGATGGCCGGGTGAAGATCGCCGGCACGGACCGTTCGATCTCCTATGCCGAGATCGCGGCGCTGCCGGGCGCGAAAAAGGACATGCTCGCGACCAAGGCGCAGTTCGCGCCACCGGAGGCGACGTATCCTAACGGCACGCATTCCTGCGAGATCGAGATCGATCCGGAGACCGGTGAAAGCCGCATCGTGAACTATGTGATTGTCGATGATTTCGGTGTCACGCTGAACCCGATCCTCCTCGCTGGCCAGATTCATGGCGGTGCGGCACAGGGCATCGGTCAGGCGCTGATCGAGCGCTTCATCCATGACGAGAACGGCCAGATCCTCACCGCGAGCTTCCTCGATTATGCGATGCCGCGCGCGGAAGACATGCCGAACTTCCAGTTCGAAACGCTCAACGTGCCGTCCACCACCAATGCCCTCGGCATCAAGGGCGCTGGCGAAGCAGGCACGATCGGCGCGGCTCCGGCTGTGATGAACGCGGTGGTCGATGCGCTGCGTCATGCCAAGGGCATCCGGCATATCGATATGCCGGCCAACGCGCAGGCGATCTGGCAGACATTGCAGAAGGCCTGACGCTTTCACCCATTAACCTGCGGTATTGCGGCTTTTCCGGCCTCAATGCCGCGGGCTATCCGTAGGATTGCGGATACACGCACATTTGTATGGGGTTTGGCTTTGCGCCCATGCAATAAGAAAGCCCTCGACAGAACCCGCTTGAGCGGGAAGTCTTGCATATCTAATGCCCGCCTTGATGGGACGGGAAAACAGATTTTGACAGAGGGAATCCACAATGCGCCGTACCGTTCTTCTTGCTTCCGTCATCGCTCTTGGCGTCGGTGCTGCTTTCGCGCAGTCCGGCCCGATTGATCAGCGCAAGGCTGAAATGAAGGCCATGGGCGGCGCTGCCGGCGCCATGGGCAAGATGCTCAAGGGCGAGGAAGCCTTCGATCTCGCCAAGGTGAAGACCGGCCTCGAGACCATCGCCAAGAATGCGAAGTCTGGTCCGGCACTGTTCCCGGCCGGTTCGGACAAGGGCGAGACCAAGGCGCAGCCGGCTGTCTGGACCGACAAGGCCAAGTTCGACGGCCTGTTCGCCAAGCTCGCGACCGATGCGACTGCCGCTGCTGGCGCGATCAAGGACGAAGCGACCTTCAAGGCGGAAGCCGGCAAGGTGCTCGGCAACTGCGGCGCCTGCCACAAGGAATATCGCGCGCAGTAAGCGCCGAATTCTACACAAGCGATTCGAATGCGCGCCTGATCCGTCAGGCGCGCATTCGCCATTTCAGGGCTGGCGCAGCGCGTTTCGAGCCTTATCATGACGGTATTCCCCGGAGAGAAAATCATGGCGAAGGTGATCAAGGCTCTTATCGTTCTGGCCGCGCTTGGGCTGGCGGGCGCCTATGTCGTGACGGACCCGGCAACGCACCGCGCGCTCTTCTCCGAGAACCCCGGTGCGCTGCCCGCAAGCGTTGATCTCGCGAACGGCGAGACGATGTTCTACGCGGGGGGGTGCGCCTCCTGCCACGCCACGCCGGGGCAGGGTGATCGGCTCAAGCTTGGCGGCGGCCTTGGCCTGCATTCGCCCTTCGGCACCTTTTACGCGCCGAATATCTCGTCACACGCAACGGATGGTATCGGTGCATGGTCGCTGGAGAGCTTTATCCGCGCGATGCGCGAGGGCGTCTCGCCTGAGGGCAAGCATTATTTCCCGGCCTTCCCCTACACCTCCTATCAGCGTATGGGGGCGAAGGATCTCGCGGATCTCTTCGGCTTCATGAAGAAGCTTGCGCCGGTCGAGGGCCGCGTGCGCGATCATGATCTGCCGTTCCCGTTCAATATCCGGCGGCTGGTGGGCGGCTGGAAGCTATTGCATCTCGACGGCAAGCTCTTCCATGCCGATGCTGCGAAGGATGCGGCCTTCAATCGCGGCGCTTATCTGGTTGATGGGCCGGGTCATTGCGCCGAGTGCCACAGCCCGCGCAATCCGCTTGGCGGCTTGATCCGCGCGAAGCTCTATTCGGGCGGCCCTGATCCGGAAGGCAAGGGCTTCGTGCCGAACATCACGCCGCATGCCGATGGTATCGCCTCGTGGTCGAAGGGTGACCTTCGCGACTTCCTCAAGACCGGCGAGACGCCATCGTTCTATTCCGCGGGCGGTTCCATGGCCTCGGTGATCAAGAACATGTCGCATCTTTCGGACGAGGACCGCGCGGCGATGGGCGCGTATCTTGCAGCGCTTCCGGCTATTCCGGGCAAGGCACCGCCGAAGAAATGAATTTGGGTATGAGCCTCTGAATAGGAGGCTCACTCCATCACGGCGGCCTTAAGGATAACGACCATCGTGGCGTGGCCCGGTTCATCGCCGACGCAGCGGATGATGTGCTGGCGATCGCAGCGATAACGCAGGGATTCGCCGGCGCGGGCTGTTTCGGTGACCCCGCCGACCTCGACCTCAAACGCGCCCTTGATGACCGAGAGGTTCTCGATCGAGCCGCGCTGATGCGGATCGGAATCGAGCTTGCCGCCCGGCTCGGCCTGCACATCATACCATTGCAGCCATTCGACCGTTTTCAGCCAGCCGATGATCGCAAGGCGCATCTTGCCGTCATTCGAGACGAGGATCGGTGTATCGCCCTTCGAGGATTTCTCGATGAACGGCTCCTCATCCGAGGAGACGAGAAAACGCTCTATCGAGACATCGAGGGCCTGGCTGAGCCGCCAGATCGTGGCAAGGGTCGGGTTGGTTTCGTTGCGCTCGATCTGGGAAATGATCGATTTGGCGACACCAGATTGCTCGGCAAGCTCGGACAGCGAGAGGTTGTAGTTCTTGCGAAGTCTTTGTATTGTCTTGCCTAACTGGCCAGACAGCGCGACCGCGCCAGCATCCATCTCGCGTACGGGTTTTTCCTTTTCCTGCATCGGCTTACCCAGTCCCCGGTCGTTAGCGATAGCTCTCACCGTTCCATCATCAGAACAAACGTTCGATCATCCGAACTTATCTTTGCCCCAGCGCAAAGCCTAGGGCAAGTCATTCGGTTATCGCATCCACGCAAAGAGGCTGAACCCGCAACCATGACTGACAATTCCGCATGACCGATCACCTTGCTGCTCCTATCCCCGATCTGGCGTTCGATCCCGATATGGCGGATGGTGCTTTCACGGTGATCGACCGTGCGGGCGCATCGCACCTGCTACCGGGTATCGACGGCATGTCGCTGATGGAAATCCTGCGCGCGGCGGAGATGCCGATCAAGGCAACCTGCGGTGGGGCTGCGGCCTGCGGCACCTGCCATGTCTTCGTAGAGCCGGACTATGCTGCGCGCCTCCCGGAACCGAATGAGGAAGAGCAGGATCAGCTCGACCATATCCTCTGTGTTGAAGCGAATTCACGCCTTGCCTGTCAGATCCTCTGGGACAAAAAAAAGATTGATGGCCTGAGCGTGACGCTCGCACCGGAAGAGTAAGAGCTATTCCTGCATCGCGAGCGCGCTCGAAAAGCTGACACGACGCCATGTCTTGCCCTTTTCGCGGGCGGCATCGAGCGAGGCGAGAATGCGCGTGCCGAGCGGCGAACGCGTGGCCAGATCCTGCACCAGCTCCTGTGCATGCTTGCGGGCTGAATTGATGATCTCGGGCGAAAAACGCCTGAGCTGCACTTGATGCTGCCCGACAAGATCAACCAGCGCGCCGGAGTTCTCCGCCTGCGCTTCGGTGAGCCCGCGTGCATGGGCTTCGCTGCAAACCGCTTCCAGTACCGCGCGGAACTCGCCGGGAATTTTCTCCCAGGCGCTGAGATGAACAAGCGCTTCGGCGGTGCCATTGGGCTTGTTGAAACCGGGCGCGTAATAGAAGGGGGCGGGCTTGTAGAGCCCGAGCGGAAGGTCGTTCACCGGCCCCAGAAATTCGGCGGCGTCGATCACGCCGCTGGAGAGCGAGATCAGGAGATCGCCGGGGGCAATCGCCACGGGCAACGCGCCAAGTCGTTGCCAGAGTTCCGCGCCAAGGCCCTGCACACGGAGCTTGAGGCCCCGGATATCGGCAAGGCTGTTCACCTCGCGCTTGAACCAGCCCGCCATTGAGGGGCCAGTGTTGCCGGCGACCAGCGGTTTGGCACCAAAGGGCCGGTAAAGCTCGTCCCAGAGCGCTTGCCCACCGCCCCGTTCAAGCCATGCGAGATGCTCGACGGGATCGGGACCGAAAGGGATGGTGGTGAAGAAATTTGTCGCCGGGTTCTTCCCCTGCCAGAAAAACGCGGCGGAATGCCCCATTTCCACGGTGCCATTGCCCACGGCGTCGAGCACCTGCAAGGCGGGGACAATTTCACCCGCGGCGAAGAGCTGGATTTCGAATCGTCCCCCAGTCAGTTCGCCGACGCGCCTAGCGATATGCGCCGCCGCGACGCCGGGGCCGGGCAGATTCTTTGGCCAGGAAGTGGCCATCCGCCAGCGGATGCGCTCCTGAGCATGAACCGCCGGCGCGGCGAGAACAGCCGGGGTGGCGGCAAGGCCGGTGATAAGCCTGCGGCGGTTTGGCGATGTCATGCTGTCACCAGAAGGCGTGGAAATGATGGGTCGGGCCGTGCCCGTGGCCGATATCAAGCCGATCCGCGGCAGCAATCGCGGCCTGAATATAGGCTTTTGCGGCCTTTACTGCGTCTTCCAGCGTCATGCCCTTCGCGAGGCCAGCGGTGATCGCCGAGGAGAGCGTGCAGCCGGTGCCGTGGCTGTTGCGCGAGGGGATGCGCGGCGTCGCAAGGCGCAAGGTTCCGTCCGGCGTGATCAGGAGATCGACGGCCTCGGGGCCTTCACCGTGGCCGCCCTTCATCAGCACGGCCTTTGGTCCCATGGCGAGCAACGCCTTGCCCTGCGCTTCCATCGTGGCCTCTGTGGTGGCAACGGGTTTGCCAAGAAGGCGTGCAGCTTCGGGCAGGTTGGGCGTCAGGAGGGTAGCGCGCGGCAGCAGACGTGTTTTCAGCGTGGTGATCGCGGTTTCGGTCAATAGCGGATCGCCGCTTGCTGCGACCATCACCGGATCGAGTACTACGGGGCCGGAAAAGCCTGCTTCAAGGCCGGAGGCTACGGACTCGATGGTTGTGGGCACGGAAAGCATGCCGATCTTTACGGCATTGATCGTGAGATCAGAAAAGACGCTCTGCATCTGCTTGTCGACAAAATCCGGCGGGATATCGAATATGCCTTGCACGCCGAGCGTATTTTGCGCGGTGAGCGCGGTGATCACGCTTGCGCCGTAAACGCCGAGCGCGGAGAAGGTCTTGAGGTCGGCCTGAATGCCCGCGCCACCGCCGGAATCCGAGCCTGCGATGGTGAGCGCGATGGCCGTCATGCGGCACCTCGTGCTGCGAGCGCGCTGTCAATCGCGGCGCGGAAGGCGCGCGCGGTGGATTCGACATCCGCTGTGAGATAGAGCGCAGAAATCAGCGCAACGCCATCAGCACCAGCACCGATGCAGGGCGCGGTATTGGCCAGTTCGATACCGGCAATCGCCCCAACCGGCAGGCCACTTTTCGCTGCGAGCTGGCGCAAATGCGCGAGCCCATGGAGACCGACCGGCGGATCGGGGTTTTGTTTGCTCGTGGTTGCAAAAACGCCGCCGATGCAGCCGTAGTCAACCAACGTGGGATCAAGCGCGGCAAGATCCGCCTCATTCTTGATCGTCACACCAATGATAGGCCCTTTGCCAAGGATCCCGCGCGCCTCGGCCGGCGCCATATCCTCGCGCCCCAGATGGACGCCCTCAGCGCCGCTCGCTAGCGCGACATCGACGCGGTCATTGATGAGGAGCGGCGCGGCGCCGTTTAGCGCGTTGCGGATGCCGCGCGCAGTGTCGATCATCCGGCGGGTCGAGCCTGTCTTGTCCCGGAGTTGCAGGATGGTGACGCCGCCCTTCACCGAGGCGACGGCAAGGGCAGGGAGGTCGAGCCCGGCGAGGCGGTCGGCATCGAGAATGCCGTAGAAACGAATATCAGGGCGCGGCATGGTCTGAGACCTCGATGTTCAGGCGATGATGGAGGGTATCGGCATCAAGTGCGGCGAGCGCATCAATGAGGCGATAAGCGAAACTGCCGGGGCCAGCAGCGCCTTCGGCGGCGATTTCGGCCGCGATATTGAGCAGGCTGACCCCGGCAACCGCGGCAAGGAAGGTATCCTCCTCGACCGCAAGGCAAGCCGCAAGAATGGCCCCGAGCAGGCAGCCGGTCGCGGTGACGCTGGCCATGAGGGGATGGCCGTTTGCCAGTCGGATGGTCTGATCCCCGCGCGTGATCCGGTCGATGGGGCCTGTGATAACGGTGACGGAACCCGGCGGGATCTCCGGCGCAAAAGCGTCCGCCTCGCTGGCGTTGAGCTTCACAATGGTGGGGGAGAAGGCGAACACTCCGCGGGCCAGCGCGCGGCGATTTTCGCTGCGGTCGGCGAAGACCGGGTCTAGCACGAAGCGTCTGTTGCCTGTCGCGGCGACCTTGGCCGCCAAAGGCAAGGCTTCGAGCCGATCACGGTCGAGCATGCCGAGATTGAGCAGTAGAGCATCCGAAGAGGTGATGAAATCGGCGAGTTCGAGCAGGTTCAGGGTCAGTGAAGGTGTTGCGCCGAGCGCCAGCAGGCCGTTCGCGGTCAGGCCCTGTGCCACAGGGTTGGTGATGGCGTGCACGCGCGGGCGGCGCAGGCGCAGGGCTTCGAGCGTGTGAGCGATCATCTCGCTCAGACGCGCATGCGTTCCATGGGGATGGGTAACGCCGTCAGCGGGCAGGGTGCGCGCCATGGTCAAGCTTTCCTCCGCCGGAACGACCCGGATCAGGTTCTATGGGTTGGCGGTCTGCCTCTCAGCCCGTGCGGGCACCCCAAGCTTTGTGGACATGACGACTTCAGCCTTGCCCATGCTGTGGAGGTAAGGCGGTTCAGGCCCTTTTGCAAGGGCGCGGGCGGATTACAGCGCGCGATTGGCCGAAGCGCCGCTCTGTTTGGCGCGGTCGATGCCAAGCTGACGCTCGCGCCAGATGACATAAATTCCGGCGCAGGAGACGATAATCGCGCCGACCACCACGAGGGTATCGGGGATATCGGCGAAGAGGAAATAGCCCCAGGCGAGCGCGAAGATCATGCCGGTGTAGTCGAAGGGCGCGACCACAGAGGCCGAAGCGCGGCGATAGCTTTCAGTGAGAAAAATCTGGCCGAAACCGCCCATGATGCCTGCGAGAACCAGATAAAACCCCTGCTTGGCGTCTGGCGTGATCCAGGCCCATTTCGGGTTGAAGGCCCCGCCGAGCACAGAGATCATGCCGAAAGTCGTCGTCATCAGCGAGAAATAGGTGACGATGGCCGCAGTTGATTCGGTGGCGGTCAGCTTGCGGACCTCAATCATCGCGAAAGCGGCGCAGATCGCGCCCGCGAGAGAGAAAAACGCGCCGCGCGCCTTGATATCCGAACCAGAGATCGAGATCGCATCGGCGGAGAGATGCGGCCAAAGCATCACGATCACACCGCAAAACCCGATCAGCACGGCGGTCCAGCGATAGAGGCGCACGACCTCACCGAGCACCAGCGCCGAGAGCACGACGGAAAAGAGCGGAGCGGCAAAAGAGATCGCTGTTGCATCCGGCAGCGGCAGGATGGTGAGGCCGGCAAACCCGGCAAACATGCCGAGCGAGCCGACAAGACCTCGCTTGATATGGCCGGGGCGGTTGGTTGTCGCAAAGGCAGAGGAGAGCCGGCCGACCATGGCGAGCCAGACGAAGACCGGGATCAGCGCAAAGAATGAGCGGCAGAAAACCACCTGTCCGACCGGAAACCCGGTGGGGCCTTGCGAGGCGCCGACGAGCTTGATCGAGGCGCCCATGCAGGAAAAGGCAAAGGTCGAGGCGAGTTTGAAGAGAATCCCGACCAGCGGGCGGGAAACGTCAGCGACTTCCGAGACGGGATCGTCGGTGCGGGGATCGGGGACGGGCATTGAGGGGCCGGCTTGACGCTGATCGGGCAGAGAGGCGACCAGCATAGGCCGTTTGCTGCCCCCGGCAATGCCAAAAACCGGCGATTACCGGAAAGCCCGGAGTTTTTCCTCGGTCGAGAGATCGTCGTAGGGGCTGGGCGCGACAGTCCTCGACTTCTTTTTCGCCGCTGGCCTCGGCTCGGGCTCCATGTCGAGGTCCATCAGTTCCGCGCCCACCATGGTCGGCTCTGACATTTCGATGGCGGCCGGCTCGAAGAAATCGAAGGTATCGTCGATTTCGGCCTGCTGCGCCTCGTTCATCCAGATGTTCTGCGAGGGCTTGACCGGAATCGGCTCGCCCATCTCATCGATCATCTGTTCGTCGGCATGGAAATCCTCGGCAAGGCCGGTGACTTCGAGAATCGATTTCAGGCGCGCATCAAGGAAGCGCAGCGTTTCCACAACCTTGCGGATGCGCTGGGCGGTGAGATCCTGAAAGCCGCAGGCGGTG
>NKIW01000010.1 GCA_002256205.1 Rhizobiales bacterium PAR1 | reverse complement strand
CAACGGACGATCGGCTATGCAATCCCGACCAGCTCCGCCGATCGTCCGTTGCAACACCCACGCCACTAGGCGTAAAACCTACCGGGGCTCTAATCGCCGCTGGACGACAACTCAGTGGCAGGTCAGCACGATACGACTGCGCGTGCCCGAAGATTGCGAATGGGTTTTTCCGGGCGGTGCCGAAGGCAAGCCGCTTCTGGACATCAAGCGGTTCTGGGAAGATGTCCGGACGAAGGCAGAACTGCCCGCCGTCCGCATCCATGATCTGCGCCACACTTTCGCGTCGCTGCTGGTTTCGGGCGGGATAACGCTGCCGATGATCGGCAAGCTCCTCTGCCATACGCAGGTTCAGACGACGCAGCGCTACGCCCATCTGCTCGACGATCCTCTCCGAATCGGTCTTCAAAATATTGCAAACGCCCTCTCATCCTGCGCGCAACGCTAAACAATCTGCTCTTGTCGCCGCAAATCCAACCCCTCCACAGCGAGTTCCACAGCATCCTCACCATACATGTTCAACAACGAAAAATATGCGACTGCTAATCCGCACGACCACACCTGCTCAAGCTCCCTAGACAGCGCGCGGAACACCTCCGCTGCGCCCCCATATATTGGATACAGTTCAAGGAATTCCTGGCCGTGAGGAGCATACTTGTTCTTTCTAACGATCTTCTCCGCAGGTAATTCAACGCTAGCCAGCGCTATGACGTTCCATTGGCAATATTGCAAATCATAACCAAACCCTAAATACTTAATACTCGAAATTGCTTTTTCAGAAATGCCAAACTCCTCGGACAGCGCCCGATATGCAATTTTCTCAATATCAAATCTTTCTCCTGTACGGCGGGGGAGGCCACGGTCAAGTATATCGCGATCTAGATCGAAGCCCTCGACAGCACCAACGTCAATTTGTCCACGCCTCGGTCCGTGCGAGCCAGATCGGCGCCCCAATATGAATGCCCCATCGCTCGATTGGATTCCGATGTTAATTCCTAATCCAGGACTAAGTTCCGGAATAATCTGTCCCTTTTGCCATTGTTGCAGCCTCTTCTTTCTTAACGCTCGTCCATGTTCAGCTGTTGTTAGCGTATAGAATAGCGCATACTCGTGCGGAACTAGTTTCGCCTTCAATTCGATTCTCTCTTCCGGCTCCGTCGGAGGCCACCAAATAGCCTGTTTTATGTGCAATAGTTCGCCGTTCTGGATTTTATACTCTCCAGACTCGATCTTCGAACGAGTAAGTTCAGCCGCCTCCTTAAGTTCTGGATCAAGATGCAATACGTCCAGATCGAGCTCAAACTGATATTCGTTGGCACGCCCCTCTTTGTCACGCTCCCAAGTTGAGAAGGCGGGATACCAAAGCGTCTGAGTTTCACCAAAACTTAAGCAATGGCGAACGCCGGGAATGCCACCTATGATCTTTTTGATAATCAGATCATAGAACTCGTCGGCACTCCTTAAATCGGGAAACAGAAATGCTTGCGTGTCCTTGACGTACTCGTCAAAAATACTTTCCTTCTTAATTTTCCCAGTAAGAAACGAATTCAGAGAAGAGACTGCTTTACCTATAGAGTTTGCCAAATCTAGTTGATTAACGTTCTGTCGTTGAATCTCATCATTTATAAGTTCAAGCTGAAGGATGCGAGACGGTCTAGCGTTCCTCATAATATATTTCTCCGATCATTTCGAGGTTTGACCGATATCGATCCCGTATTGGCGTAGCGCATCTGCTAGATCGTCAATACTTTTTCCGCAAAGCTCACCGCCTGCGAATCTTTTATCACCTGTTACCTCAGTGGCAAACCAACTGGGCGGAACGAAACTCTTGGAGTCCTCGACCGTTTCAAACTCGGCATCAACGATTATCAGGCCGAGGAGATTTTCCTCGAATACTCCAATTTGCAGCTTTGTACCCTCAACCTTATGGTCAAACCGTCTCTTTACAGCGGCTTTTGAAGGAAGGCAGATAAGTGCGTCATACTCGACGATGCTGAGCGGGATTGTGTATTCACGCATTTGTGAAAGATCACCGTCTTGCTTCAGAATTTTCTTCGTAATTTGAAAATTGTTACCATCTCGTCTAATCCGAAGATAGCAATGATCCGCATTTGCGGGGATGTATCTATCAGAGACGATTCGCCCTTCAATATTTGTGAATTCTGACGGAACTTCCCGGGCAAGAAACCGCCTCTCAATTTCAACGTCTGCCCCATTTGTCATGATTTTGCGCTCCTGTTTTCTTGGTCTGCGAGAACTGAAAATACCGAAAGAACCGCCCGTTGTGCTGGGCAGGCCTTTTCTACAAAACCGTCTAGGCGATAGTTTTCGCCTTCGGGCTGGAAAATCGCGACGCGTTGGCGAAATACACCTGCCATGGCGCCTTTTTGTGCTGCCGCGGCTAATGTGGTCAACGGATTAGACAAGGCGACCTCCGGCATAAATCGCCCTAGGTTGTGAACGATTATCTTAAGAAACCTCGATGAAGGAAAGATGGTGTTATCAGTTGGGTCCAAGATCGCTATCTCACTGAAAGCAACACTTGAACCACGCAAACTGCCGTCCTCGCTGAACATTTCTTCAACTACACGACAAAGGCGAAGCTGCACCCCCAGAATTGCGCTGAAGATATCGGGCCTTTCTACGAGGAATGCATTTAGTTTGCGCACCTCAGCACGATCTTTCATTCGTTCTTGGATAAGAAGAAAGGCGATTAAGGCTTCACGATCTGCAGCAGAGATTGTGACGGGGTAGCCGATTGCATTCGTGACACATTCGGATTGCGGTTTCTTGAAATGCGATGGGTTCTGCTCCAGGCTTTTGATCACCTCGCGCATTGCAGATCGGTGATCAACTCCGACACCAGAATGGAATCGGTGCATTGCGGCGAGGCACCGAGCGAGCGGGTTTTGGCTCGCAACAAGCTGATCGAGAATGGCTTCAGCGCACCGTGACTCTGGTATTGGGAAAACCTCTTCGAAAGAGGAAGGCGCATTCTCGAAGAATTTCCGAGAGCGGGAGGCGAATTGGCGATAGGCGGCAATGTCTACAATATCTATCGGGGTTGGATCGGAAATAGTGCGCCGAACCAAACTGTCCAGCAGGGCAACACGAGCCTGTGTTGACCTCGTTACAAGATTCCTGTCTGGAAAGCCGATCGTGTTTGACAGATGCTTGGTTGACCAATGGCCGAGCGGGCACCTTTTGTTCAGGTCGGTTATCAGTTCATACTGCTCCAATCTCATGGCTTGACCTCGCTTGTGCTTAGTCGTTAGCCACACTTGAATGTGAGCAGCCGACTGGTTGCGAGTGCGATTGTAGGTATTCCCTGTTGCCTTGCATTCGGACGCATTCGGAGAAGCGCCAGAGAAAACCGAATGAACTATGTGGGCCGTATGAATTCCCGCCAGATCGCCGACACTTTCCGGCGCTCCGTCCGCTCGTCGGGCGGCGGGAAATCCTCCCGGCCCGCGAACCAATCCATTATATCACGCACGAGCTCGCCCTGGCCGACCGGCATGCCGTGATCGTGCACGCGCCGGGCGATGGCGCCGGCGAAGGCGTCCCAATCGTGCTTGGGCGGCGCGCTCGGCCCGGCTGGGCGTTTTGACATGCTTGATCCTTTCGCTGCGGTGTCGGCACCGCTCGCGTCGAACAATCCCCATGCGCGTTCGCAGCGCTCAAACTCCTTCCGCATGATGATCACGTCCGCCGCTGTGACGGCGACGCCATCTGTTGGGCGGGCGATCCATTCTCATTCCGTCTTCTTCGATCGACGGAAGCGGCGAACAAGCGCGGGTTTGCGCGATGCGCCTTCGCGCCGGAACAGCGCCACGACATCGGCGCCGTCGATCTCGACGATCCCGGAGGCGATCTGCTTGTCGGCCGTCTCGACGGTCGGCTGCACGGCGGACAGCGCGATCTCGCCGTCGATCGCCCAGCCCGCAATGTCGAGGGCGGGAACCTGCCTGCGGATCGCCGTGTCGGTAACGGTCAGGAAGGAACGGGGCGGTGCTGGCATCGGATCGAACTCGTCAGTGGTTCATGGTCATCATTTGCTGTTGGAATTCCTTGCGTCGCGGCTGCGTCGATAGAGCGTTACAACGGCTTTGATATCGCCGCGAAGATCGGGCGGCAGGCTCCCTGCCTCGCAGAAGAGATCGTCGAGCTTCACTTCAAGGATGGCGGCGACGCGCTCAACGAGATCGTCGCGCGGCGGGTTTTCCTGTTCGCGCTCGACGAGGGTGGGGATCAGCAGTTCTGGAGGGTCAAACCCGTCTCACGCTCGAATCAAACCCGTCTCTTGGGGCATTGATCGAACGGCTTGGGAAAATGCGATGTGTGCGCCTGAGAAATCAGTCGGGAAGTGCGCAAACACGGTAGAAACGGGCGGGAGCATTTTAGTCTCGGCCCGAAACGTGACCAGAGAAGCCACCGAATAACCGCAGGTTTTCCGGGAGACCCGGAAAATCGACGGTTTGCCTGAGAGTGGATGGTGGTGTGTGCAGTGCTGGTCGAGCGGTTCTGCGCGTGAATTCCCTGTTCTGGCCTGAGAACAGGGAAATTCTCAGATTTTGCGGGTCTTCATTTGGCCCTGATATGCGGAATAGACGCGCTATATCAGTGGGGTGGGCACGTTGACCCTTGAGAAATAACAGGGAATTCAGACCCCAATAACAGGGAATTATTCGCCCGTATCAGGGGCTTCTATGCCTGTTATGTACGAAAACGGCACCAGATCAGGCGGTTTTGTCGGCGGTTTGGAGGGAGCCTCGCGGGAATGCAGGCCCGATTTGTGGCAATCTGGCCCGTTTGCGCGGGAACGCGGCACAATATAGCGGTCTGAGGTGCAGCAATGCTGATCGAGCGTTGTCTGATCCGGCTTTATCGTTTGCTCCCGCGGGTGTCAGGGGGCTGAATTGGGAATGCCCGATCCCAAGACAGGATGATAAGAACCATTCGAGCCATGTTCCCATTGGGAGTCTGCCGCTGCTTTTGGTGCCGATAGAAGGCGTTCCCCTAGTTTCAGACGCAATGACGACGCATTGCGAAGGGAAACAGAGAGCACAAACATGACCGGGATCCTCAACGATGTCATCGCTTCTGATCGGCCAACTCCTAGATGAGATACTCCACTGGGCCTATCGGCAGACACCAGTACCAGTAATTCCAGCGGTGCCTTCACCCAGATCCGATCAAGAGACTGATCGAAAGCAACTGCAACCTCGATCAGTTGCAAAAGTGCTCCTGGCTGAACACTTGCGCCAGTGCTTTACCGGTGCAGGTATTCGTCCGTTTGGCGAAGAAGGCGAACCTTACCCGAACCATGAGCGCATTCGAGTTCTATGCCGGGATACGCGCTTTCCGCTTCTACCCTACCCTGAACTGGCTGCGCATGTGCCTGATCTGGTTCTGGGGGAGCCTGGAGGGGGCGGCATCAAAGTTATCGAGGTGGGCTATGGCTTTGAGCCCGATATTGCTTTGGCTGCTCTGGATCGTCTGCTTTCGCTGCAATGGATGACAAGCCCTATCGTTGGTGCTCGCTCAGCGGATTTTGTGGCTTATGTCTTCGTCCACGAATGCGGGTTTGGCGATATCGTTTACGAGGTCGAGCGCGCCTATATGGACTGGATTGAAGCGCATTACGGACCGATCAATGGCTTGGACCGGATCTACCTTCCGATGATGCCGCGCCTCACGCGATCATCAAAGATATCACCCCGTGATGGCACTGTCGTCTCATCAATCGATCTTGAAACGCGCCCGACCGGTTTCATCGCTTTCTGCATCTCCTGTGAGCATGAAAGATACTAGTCAATTTTACTCGTATGAGAGACCTGGAAAAAAATCCGGGAAAACGACGGGGTGGGCTTATCGGTTCGATATTGGCGTGTGGCTCATCAGATTGTCCTTGCCTGTGATTGGGAGTGCTAGCGGTCGCTCGGGGAATCTGGTTAAAACCATTATAACTCAATAAGTTAAGATAGAACATATTTGGATGCCAGCTGCCCTGCTCGTTTGGACGCGGGGAAATTGTTCAATTCATGATTGCATATTCCGGGACTGAATTGCCCTAGGGGGTGCGACGCGCATCGCAGTCCCTTTGCGTGTATAAAACTGGCTTCGTCGACCAATCGGCATGATTCGCAAGACGGCTCATTCTCCCGTTCCTGATCAGCCGGTTCAGGAGGTTGACGATGAGCAAGACACACCCGAGCATCGAGATGCGGAGCGTCGTCTCGCTCCGGGCGTATCCGAATAATGCGCGGCGGCACTCGAAGCGGCAGGTCAAACAGATCGCCGAGAGCATCCGGCGCTTTGGCTTTACCAATCCGGTGCTGGTCTCGGATGAGGGTGAGATCATTGCAGGGCATGGGCGGGTCGAGGCCGCGAAGGTCCTGGGGATCGGCGAGGTCCCGACCTTGGCACTCTCGCATCTGAGTGCGGCGGAGCGCCGGGCCTATGTGCTGGCCGATAACAAGCTTGCGCTGAATGCAGGCTGGGACGCCGAGATCCTGGCGATTGAGTTGCAGGGGCTGATCGACCTTGAGTTCGATGTCTCGCTGACGGGGTTCTCACTTGCCGAGGTCGATTTTGTGCTCGATGCCGCGCAGGACCGGAAGGAGAAACCGGAGCGGATCGAGCCGGTGGACCGGGTGCCGCCGGTTCCGGCAGAAGCGGTGACCCGGCGGGGTGATCTCTGGGCGCTTGGCAAGCATCGGTTGATCTGTGGCGATGCCCGGGAGGATCGGGACTATGCGACCCTGCTGGGGTCCGAGCGGGTCGATCTCATCTTCACCGATCCGCCCTATAACGTGAAGATCGATGGTCATGTCTGTGGGCTTGGAGAAGTCCGGCATCGCGAGTTCGCCTTCGCCTCCGGCGAGATGAGCACCGACGAGTTTACCGGGTTCCTCACCGCCACATTGACCAACATGGCGGGGCGCTGCCGGGATGGGGCCATTGCCTTCGTCTGCATGGACTGGCGGCATATGCGCGAGATGCTCGATGCGGGAGCTGCGGCATTTACCGAGTTCAAGAACCTCTGCGTCTGGAACAAGACCAATGGCGGGATGGGCAGCTTCTATCGCTCGAAGCATGAGTTGGTGTTCGTCTTCAAGATCGGCACTGCCGAACACACCAACACCTTCGGGCTGGGCGATACCGGTCGCTATCGCACCAATGTCTGGGACTATGCCGGGATCTCCAGCATGGGGAGCCAGCGCGCGGAAGAGCTTGCGATGCATCCCACGGTCAAGCCGGTGGCGCTGGTTGCCGATGCGATCAAGGATTGCACGAAGCGGGGCGAGCTCGTTCTCGATGCCTTTGGCGGTTCCGGCACGACCCTGATTGCGGCGGAGACCTGCGGGCGTCGTACCCGGCTCATGGAATATGATCCGGCCTATTGCGACACCATCATCGCCCGCTGGGAGAGGCTCACCGGCAAACAGGCCACTCTTGTGAGCGAGCAGACGCCATTCAGCGATCCAGTCTCCGGCAGCATGGCTTCCGCCACCATCGCGACCGCCGCTACCCATCTGGGCCTGACCTTCGAAGAGGTTGCCGAGGTTCGGCTAGGCTCGGCGTGGGTATCAGCGGCATCCGCACGCGGGAGCATTGAGCCAGCCCTACGCAAGGAGGTGCGCGCGCGCGTCTCCAACCGGAGGTCGCGAGCATGATCTCGTTGTGCGGGAAGAAGCGCACCCGGAGGGTCGTAAATCCCTCGCGTCTCCTGTCCATGACAGACTTCGGCCGGCCATACGTCTTAACTCGGGTGCGGGGACAGCAAAGCTTGCCGGGCTGGCACAGTCAAGTCGGCATGCCAGCCGCTCGCATCGGGTAGGCGCTGATGGCCAAGAGCGCTGCCGTCTACAAAAAGGCGGACGAGGCCCTTCCGGAATGGCCTTTGCAAGCTAATGGAGCCCGTTTTCATAGGCATACACCCGGAGGGTCGGAAACCCCTCGCAGCTCCCGTCAAGAACTGACTTCGTCCGGCTCTCCGAAATGGCTCGGGTGCAGGCACAGCAAGGCTTGGCACGCGCGCGCAGTCAAGTCGTGCGTGTCCAGTTTCGCAAGGATGAAGCACCTGCTGGCCCACCTCCGGGCGCCGGCCGTGACGCTCGTACTCTCTCCGATCACAGGGAACCATGACCATGGGCGATGACCACCAAACCAAACCACGCAAGCGGGTCGATGAGACCCGGTTCCGGCAGGAGCTCTTTCGGAAGGCCGCTGTAAAAGGCGAGTTACAGCCGGAGCGCGCCCATGCGGATGAGCACTCGGAAAGCGCGCGGCCTAACATCCGGTCCGATCTCTTCGCTCGCCCGTCCACGGGCTATGGCAATCCGCCGGTCGAAACGCGCTTCGCCAAGGGACAATCCGGCAATCCCAAGGGAAGACCTCGGGGAAGCGGGAAGGGAGGGGCAAAGGGGAAATCAACGCAACCCGTGTCACCCACGACCATCGATGAGGTTAGGCGTCGCCATGTCGCATCTCGGGTCAAGATCAGGGATGGTGATGGCGTGCGCGAGATCAGCACCTATGAGGCTCTTCTCCGACAGATAGAAAAGCTTGCCTTTTCTGGCGGGGTACAGGCCACGCGTCTGGCCATTGGCATACATGAGCAGACGGCGCGTGAGCTTGAGGCCGAGCATCAGGACTGCCTCGCCTGGGTTACCGAGTATCGCGCAAACTATGTCGCCAGAGCCGCTGCCTACGAAAGAGCTGGTGAGGCCATTCCCGACTGGATCGCCTGGCCCGAGGACGTGCACTATTCGATAGAAAAAGGGCACCGCATCACCGGGCCCTATGATGCCGCAGGGCTTGAGAATTGTCTGCTGCTCAAGCGTTGGCGCGACGCGATGTTCGTCAAGATGATCTACGACGAAGCCATCTTTTTCTGGCGTCCAGGCGTGCGGACTAGCCTGACCACGGCCGAATTCATCGTTTTCAAGATCGACACCCTCATGCCCAAGCGCTGGAAGCTCGCCTCCCAAGAGATGCGGGAGCGTGAGGCCGCATTGATCTGGAGTTCAAGGCCTCGTCTAATCGAGCAATTGCAAGAAGCCTTCGAGGCACTCGGCATCGCGGCACCGCTCAATCATCCCATGCCGCCCGTGCCGGACAAGCTGTTTCGTGCACTCGGTATCAATCCGAAACAATTGAGGGCCAAATTTTCGGCAATGGAGGCGAGGCAATAGTGAGGATCGTGGATGGGGTGGTTCGGTCGACTCGGCCATGGTTGGCACAAATCCGCTGGCTCTTCAGACTCAACCGCTTAGCGCCCCATTCCAGTCGATCAGCACGCAATGGCTGCGATCAGCAACCGGACATTACCAGCCACTTTTTACTAGACGGGACCAGCGTTCCTTCGTGTACCGCTGCGTGACGAAGATTTCGAGCGCTTCGCTCTCCTGATCAAAAGCCCGCCAGAGATAATGTCTTTCGTCGATGGCCTTCACGAAGACCCCGTAGAAGGGCTCGCGCCGGCGGCGGAAGGCGCGCATAGCCAGAGCGCGGCTTCATCGGATATCAGCCGGTTACAATCGTACTGAATCGGCTCCACCGGAGCCACAATCTCTCGTGCTTGATGTCAATCCTGTACTCGTGTAGCGGTTCGCTCACATTTCGCAGCGACAGCGGATAACGGACGTACATGATCACGGCGAGGCGGATGATTTCGACCGACGTCGTGAAGTACCGGAAAATGCGGTTGCTCGACATGGCGCTGAGGGGAGTGGCACTCTACCCGGCTGCAAGTCGGTTTTCCTCTGACAGAGCCCTCACCCTGCCCTACGTACCGAGCCAGCCTTCCGCAGGCAGTGCCGTGCGGCGGACTCGCCTCCTTGAATCGCGTTGCAATCGTCGAAATTTGGGAATAATTTCTCTCAAGAAGATGGTAGAGGCTGGCGCAACGAATCTTTTCGTCGTGATAAGTCCGGTTGACTGTCCATCGATGTGAATTGAAGCGCTTGGCAACGCCCCGCATGCGGCGAATCTTGAAGGCAATAAGACCAGTACAACCACTTCTTCACAACGTAACGGCTGGACCGCTCGATGATACGTAGATTGATACAATCGGTTCTTACCCTTAAAAAAAACAACACAGCTTCAGTAGCAATTACTTTTGCTTTAGCGCTTGTTGCCATTCTTGGCCTGGGTGGGCTGTTTATCAACTATCAAAACGTAAAGCGATACGAAGCGCGCCTCGTATCAGCGTCTGACGCGGCATTAATTGGAGCAATAAAATACAACGGTACGCTGCAAGAGAAAAATGCTGAAGGCGTTAAGATTTTTAATAGCAATTTAGGAGATCGCGATCCCGATTCAACCGCGAGCATTAGCTTTACCGTGCGCAGTGATGGAGCAGGACTCAATGCAACCGTTACAGCAAGAACACCAATGCTTCTTGGTGGTGTTGTTGGTCAATCTCATTGGGATATTGAATTTGCAACGTCTGCAGTTCGTGACATACCTGGCAAATTGGAACTCTCTCTTGCGCTCGACACTACATTTTCAATGACCGGCGCCCGGATGACCGCACTAAAGAAGGCGGCAAATGACTTGGTTGACAGTCTTTCAAAGGCATCAACCTATTCTGGTCAGATCAAAATCGCGATCGTGCCGTTTGATGTTTATGTAAATGTCGGGGTCAGCAACCGCACAGCTTCGTGGCTTGATGTTCCGGCAGATGCTGTAGCCCCGACCTATGTTTTGTGCCCAACCAACGTCGATATGAGTCGCTATTCTGGGTGTTGGTTGGAGCGGACCCCCGCAGTTCCAGCGCAGCCCGATTACTCCTGCCGCAACGACGGCGTTAAACAGACATGCAAGGGTGCGCCTGCGCAGCCTGCAGTCGAGAGGAATGTTTGTCCCGCAAGAAGCGGCGTGCCGGTTGACGCCCTATGTGAAGTCAGAGGCGGATACGTTTATGCAAAATGGGAGGGATGCGTTGGCTCGCGTTCATTTCCCCTGGACACCACCGATTCCAATTTTGGCACAAGAATTCCGGGCCTAGTGTCCGGTGGAGGCGTTTTATCGTGCGCGTCTCCTATTCTGCCACTCACGTCGGATTTTGCGGCCGCAAAAACCAAGCTTAATAGCCTTATTCCGCAAGGTGAGACTTACACTCCGGCAGGCCTTTTGTGGGCGTGGTATACATTAACGCCCGGCCAGCCATTTTCCGCACAAACCATCACAGATGCAGACCCGGTGAAGAAATACCTCGTCCTCATGACGGACGGCGCAAATACTGGGGTTCCCAATTATCCGCATCACAATGGAAATCCAAGCAATTTGGCGGAGACAGATAAAGTGTTTAGGTCAATTTGTGACAATATTTCTGCAGATAAGGAAAATAAAATTACTGTGTCTACAATTGGATTTGAATTAACGGACGCCAATTCAAAGAAATTACTTAGTGATTGCGCACGAAAAAATAATGGTCAATACTATGATTCAACAGATGTATCTAAATTGAAAGAGGCTTTTGATCAAATTCTTAGCGGCCTGATTCAGGTGCGACTGGTTCGATGATCGTTTTATTGTTTTGAATGGTTTGGCTCGTGCCATATTTTGCCATTCGAGAGCAGATAGCTATCAATGAGAAATATGTAGCCGAGACACGGAGACTCGTTAATTGATCTATTGATAATGAAAACTCGTCGTAAGATTTCGATTTTTGTCAACATTACGGAAAAATTAATTCATGGTGACGCACCAAACCTGTTCCGATGGGGCGAGAACCAAGTTGTTGTCGTTGCGCTTTTCTTCATTCAGTTGGCGCTTTGTTGGCCTGCTGGGCCTGAACGCGAACTCGGCCAATCCGCTCTCGAGAGGGCAGCCCAAGGTCGGTAAGATATTTTTAGCAATGTCGCGCATGATAATGTCTCAGAACATATTTTTACGGCGGGTGCGGAATGACATTTTGGAATGACGAGGTAGCAGCGACTGCAATCGAAACTGCCTTGATCGCAGCGCTAATGGCCGCGGCAATAATAATAGTCATCGATCAATTTGGTGCCGATTTCAACTGGGTCATGTATCAAGTTGGCGGTAGAATTATACGATAATCATTATTTTAGTGCTTTAAGACAATACAAAATGGCCTCAGATTGTGCCCCACATCGGTTTTGATTGTACAGCCCAAAGCTGGTGCCGCTCGGTGATAGCGGCGGCGCGACACTTCTTGAATCAGGCCTGTGAAACAAGGAGGCGTTCCCTGTAAAAGTGGTTGTCGGATTGGCCCGTACAGGGCGGCGAACTTCTGCATACTTCGCATCCGCCGAAACCCGAGCATCGCTCTCTTCGTCGGAATGGCTGGTGTGCATTCGCCACCCGGTAATTTGCCCATCCCGCCATACTTGGCCTTGAGCTTGCAAAAAATGTCGCCGGGCTAAGCTCATGCTTCCGGCATAGCTCGGAGGTCGGTAGCCCCGCCTCCTGTTCCTTGATCATCCCGATGATCTGCGCATCGGTGAAACGGCTCTTCCTCATGTCGTCTGCTCCTTCTCAGGCTGGGCAGACTCTACATCAGAGCGAGGGACGTTCAGGGGGGGGCAGGTCACAACGTCACTTTGGCAGGCATATGTGCTGTCATGGGAGCGAACATGGCTTGGGGCCTGTCGGAATACCTCTCCCAAGCCAATTGACTATCATGGCACGACGAACAATCACATCAGTGGGAATCCGTTTTCCGGCATAGATGTCCGCGATGAAAGGACTTGCACCGCTGGAGAAGCGCTTTTCGCGAGAGGTCAAACGGCTCGTTGTTGAAGCGCAGCGAGCCGTCCGGGAGAGATCAGGCGGATTTGTCGAGAAAAAGCGAAGAGATGTTCGTATTTGCGGTCGCCGACTGCGAATAGGACGTCGTGCCGGTCGAGGCGAGGCTTTTCATCAAATCCTGCAGCAACGACAGAATATCCGAGTTCGAACCGGAAAGCGTCAGGGTGAAATTGCCCGAAGTTTCGTCTGAATCGCTGTCATCGCTCGGAGGAGGTGGGGGCGGGCCCATTTTGCCTTTCGCACCGCCAGGACCGCCCGCAAAAGTGTCCTCAAAGACAGTCTTGAGTTCGCTTGCTTGATCTGACGTCAGCGAGCCATTGCTGACCATATCGTCAATCAGGCTCTGGACCTTGGATTTGCCTTCTTCCGGGGAAGGACGCGTGCCTGAGGCCATGGATGACTGCATCGAGGAATCAATGGATTCCAGTGCCGCGGCCAAGGCCGTTTGGTCTGCTGATTTGACTTTGCCCGATGTAACCTCGGACGCCAGTGCCTGCTGAAGTCTGCTTAGCGGCGAACGATGATGCACCGACTGGTTGTTGGATGAGATACTCGTCATGCTACGCTCCATTGTGGATAGGGACTGATCAAATTGTCCCTGTCGTCAGAAGCCAATGCCCACCTTAATTGAGCGTTATCGGTACACTAGGGTTCGTTTCTCTCTGTTTCCCATCCGTCTTCGGAAACAAACGGAAACAAATTTCTTTTCCCGGATCGACGTCCGAATCCTCCATAGTCACTTGCATGAGCCTGGCACCACATATTCTCCTTGTCGAAGATGATCGCGAGATCCGCCATTTGATGACCCGTCTGTTGCGGTCAAACGGCTACCGCGTAAGCGAAGCTGGTGATGGCCGTATGATGGATGACGTCCTTTCCGCGGCGAGGATTGATCTGGTTGTCCTGGATATCATGTTGCCGGGCGAGGATGGCTTTTCACTTTGCCGCCGCCTGCAAGCCTCCGCTCTGCCGATCATCTTGGTCTCAGCAAAGGGCGACGACATCGATCGCGTGCTAGGGCTGGAACTTGGCGCAGATGATTACGTGGTTAAGCCGTTCAATCCGCGGGAATTGCTCGCGCGCGTCAAGGCGGTCCTTCGACGTTCGGGTGCGCAACGCCTGGAGGACGAAAAGGAAGAGCCCGTTGAATTCAGGTTTAGAGGTTGGCGGATGGATATGATCCATCGCCGACTGTTTGATCCAGCTGGCGTACTGATAGCGGTAACAGACGCAGAATTTGATCTCCTGCAGGTGTTTTGCGCGCGTCCGCGCCGATTGCTATCGCGGGACCAGTTAATCGATCTTACGCAAGGGCGCGCCGCTCATCCCACAGAGCGTTCCATCGATATTCTGGTCGCCAGAATCCGGCGCAAGATGATCCATGATAGCCTAGACGGGGACTTCATCCGCACCGTTCGATCAGGAGGCTATATGTTTACTCTCGAAGTCGATGGTAGGGAAACATTGCCATGAGGCTATTCCTGCCTGACAGAATTTCGGCACAACTGACCTTGCTTATTGTTGGCGCAGTGCTTCTTGCGAACATTGTAGTCACTTCTCTTTTCTTTTTTTTCCATGAAGGGTTTAGCCTAAACCCTGCAGAAACAACAGGACGTCTTGCCGCTCTGATCGAAACACTCGACGGGACGCCCACGGATCAACGCTCCTATTTGATAGAGCGCTTCCGGCAATCCCATCCGGAATTCAAAATTGCTGATACAGATATTCGACCGGCCTCAAAGCTGGATATCAAAGGCTTTGTTCCGCTGGCGCGTGCACTGGGCTCCGGCTTCTTGGTTTCTTTTCAAAAAAATGCCGATCCAGCGGATGGACGGGCCTTCATCATTCAACTGCGCGACGGAACTCATATTGGCGCCGTTGAACCTTTGCCTCCACCGCGTCCGATTGTTGGCCCACAGCTTTTTCCGTGGATCTTTGCAGGGGTTAGTCTGTTGGCAATTTTCCTTTGGTCAGGCAGCAAGATTACCCATCCGCTTCAGAGGATCACGCGCGCAGCCGAGCATTTCAGACCGGAGGTTCATCCAGAGGCTCTGCCTGAGCAAGGCCCCTATGAAATCCGCGCTTTGGCATCTGCCTTCAATGTGATGCAAGGGCGGATAAGCGAATTGCTCGTCGAGAAAACGAATGCACTCGCCGCTGTCAGCCATGACCTACGCACGCCAATTACGCGCATGCGCCTGCGGGCCGAATTTTTGACGGAAAGGCCGGAACGTGACCGAATGATCCATGATCTTGATATCATGGATCAATTGACGCGCAGTGCGCTTGACCATCTCAGGAGCGTTGCAGATGGTAAGGATCGCGAGAGGGTAGATCTTGCGAGCCTGCTTCATTCACTTGTGGATCGTCTGGATGATGAAGGCCAAGCGGTGTCCGTCGAGATCTTGGCTCGGCCGGTCGTGAAGATCCGGGGACTGGATCTGGAACGTGCACTGGATAATCTGGTTGAAAATGCCTTCCGATACGCAACGCCCCCCATCTTGCGCCTTTCAGAAAAGGATGGAGTGGCCTTGATCGAGGTGGAAGATCACGGTCCGGGCATCCCAGCCGACTTGCGGGATACTCTGGTCCAGCCATTCTCAAGAGGAGACAGCGCCAGAACCATGGATCACCGGGCGGGTTTCGGACTTGGTCTTACAATTGCGCGTCAGGCCATTTTGCGTCAGGGTGGTACATTCCAATTATTGGACGCCCGTCCCCACGGTCTCCTGATACAAATCAAGATCCCAACGGACTGATGCAATTGGACCGCTAGGGATGATCGACGGTTCGATCAATTTGCTTCCAAAATCTGCCATTCCGCTTCCGTGAAGAGTTTCGGGCGCTGGCAAGCGTACGAAAGTCCCCGAGGAACGAACCCGCAGTCCGCCTCTCCGGCATATGGGGATTTGATGATTTCGGTTTGGTCTGCGTCTCTCGGGCCGCCATCCGGTGGGCTCATATTGCGCCCAAGCCGCTGGATTTTCAGCCCTTCGCGGGCTGTGTAGCGCTCCTGATCGGCGCTGATGCTGCCGCTTTCTGCCTGGTCGGCAGAATGGGCGCCATGAGCCTTACGTGGCCAAAAGCATGGTGTCTTGGCGTATCGTTCATTCAATCCATGCCGGGTCATGGCGCACGCTCCCCGGTCCTGTTCCCCCTGATCGGGCGGTCCGCGCGATCGGTGGGAACGGGTGACGAGCTCGATGATGCTCATGCGGCCACCGCAGCAGGGGCAAGGCGGGCGGTGATCGGGCGGATCAGGTTCGATATCCTCGGCCTTGATGGTCGGTTCTGGCATCTTCACCGCAAGAAGTTCCCGGGCGCGAGCGAGGTTCTCCTTCCGGGTTGCGCTGGCGAGGAGCCCATAGTGACGGATGCGGTGGAAGCCAGGCGGCAGGACATGGTGCAGGAAGCGGCGGATGAACTCGTCGGTGGCAGGTCAGGCCCGGAACAGCAGGTCATAGACCGTCGCCTTGTTGTGGAAGGCGATCTCGCCGATCTCGGCCGGCAGGGTGAAGACGACATGGAAATAGCCCACAGGCAGCAGGTCGGCTTCACGCTCGGTAAGCCAGGTGCGCGCGGCTGCACCCTGACACTTCGGGCAGTGCCGGTTGCGGCAGGAGTTGTAGGCGATCCGCCAATGGCCGCAATCATCGCAGGCCTCGACATGGCCTCCGAGTGCAGCGGTGCGGCAGGTCTCGATCGCCGACATGACCTTGAGCTGATGCAAACTCAGGTGCCTGGTATGGACGGCCCGATACGCCGGGCCAGCAGAGCGGAAGATGTCGGCGACCTCGAGCGAGGTCGACATGGCCTCAGCCGTCCGGTGCGCTCTCCCCCTTGAATAGGCCTAGCTTGTCGAGCGGGCTCGTGACCGTGCGCACGGTGCGCGTCGCAACCTGGGTGTAGAAGGCCGTGGTGTTGAGCTTGGCGTGCCCGAGCAGCACCTGGATGATCCTGACATCGGTCCCATCTTCGAGAAGGTGGGTTGCAAAGCTGTGACGCAAGGTATGGGGTCCGACCCGCTTGGAGATATCCGCGGCACGGGCCGCCTCCACCACGACGCGATAGAGCTGGCGGGTGCTGAGCGGCTTCATCGCATTCTGTCCCGGAAACAGCCAGCCTTCGCGATGCATAACGCCCTGTTGGCGTCCAGCCTTCCACCATTGGCGCAGCAGCAGGAGGAGGTCGTCGGACAACATGGCGTTCCGGTAACGGCCACCCTTGCCGCGCTCGACCCGCAGCAGCATGCGCTCGCTATCGATATACTTGACCTTGAGCATTGACACCTCGGCCACGCGCAGGCCGGCGCCATAAGCGACCGAGAGGGCGGCCTGATGCTTGAGGCAGGTTGTGGCGTTGAGCAGGTGAGCGACTTCGTCTCGACTGAGCACGACGGGCAGCTTGCGCGGATGCGCCAGTCGAACGAGCCTGCGTGCCAGGTCGGGCCGATCAACCGTCTGGTTGAAGAAGAAGCGTAGCGCCGAAACGATGCTGTTCATCGTCGGCACGGGAACGCCATCATCCTGCTGCTCGATCTGGAAGCGTCGCAGATCGTCGGCGGTCGCTGTATCCGGGGAGCGCCCAAGGAAGGACGCCAGCCGACCGATATCGCGGAGATAGTTGCGCTGCGTCTCATACGAGAAACGCCGCATGTTCATATCGTCGATCAGCCGTTGGCGGAGCGGGCTGATCGGGGCGTCGAGGACAGGGTGGGGCATGGTCAGGCTCCTTGGTAAAGAAGCCTCGAATGCTCTACCTCCCAGCGAACCCGCTCAACGTAAGCACAGCGACCGTACTGATGATCGCTACCTCAGGCGCACGCTCCCCTCCCGCGCAGCGGGTTCGTTCGACGGCCCCACTGCAGTCCATCGCGATGCTGTGCCCCGAATAGCGAAAATGGGGCCGAAAGCGGAATGGCGGGTTCAGAGTAGCGAGCATGGAATTGCTGATGTGCTTGCCTACAACCCATTTGCAGCACCTGCGACTCGAAAACGAGGGGCTAAACGATACTCTTGTCAGTCGCCTTCGCCTGACACGCTTCTCGATCAGCCCATCGCATGTTGGAAAACGGAAGACGGTATCAGCAGAGCGTTCAGCATCGCCTGCAAAGTAGCAGGAGCTCAACCCGGATATTTTCAGGCACCTTCCGTTTTTCGATATCAACCACGATTCCGCTTGCCTTGTTGATGAAGCATAAAAAGATCAACAAAATCAATATATTAGAATTATTCTAAGTTTGTGTTTTTTATTGACGCCTCTTGTCTGCTTTGTTAGCGAAGAGTCCATAGCCAAGGCAGCCAGTCTCTTCCAGCCACCCAGGCCAATGTGAAAACCGAGCGACGGGGGTCGCTCCTGGGGGCTTAGAGATGTCGAATATCAAGGCGCCGCGCTCATTGCGTGGCATGTCGGGTCTGGACACTTTTTCAGGTCGGCGGGTTGCAGGAATCGGGTTAGCCGCCGCGGTCTGTGTGGCACCGGTGGAACCAGCTTTCGCTCAGCAAACCCAATTGCCGACCGTGAATGTCGAAGCGCCAGCGGCGCCGAAAGCCAAGCGGCGCCCGCAGCGCAGCGCACAACCACAGGCGCGCACGACGCCGCGTCCGGCGGCATCGGCAACTGCCCAACCAGCTGTTGCCACACCCGCTACGACAGGCGACTCGGCAGCGGCCAACGCGAGCCCCTATGCCAACCCTGGTGCGCCCTACAAGGTCGAGCGCAGCGCCTCCCCGCGACTGACGGAGGCGCTGGTCAATACGCCGCGTACCGTCACCGCTATTCCGAAAGAGGTTCTGGAAGACAAGGGCGCGACCTCGGTTCGCGAATTGGTCCGCACCACCCCCGGCCTCACGCTCGGCACGGGTGAAGGCGGAAATGCGTTTGGCGACCGCGTTTTCATTCGTGGTTTTGACGCCAGGAATGACATGTATATCAATGGCGTACGCGAATCCGGTGTTTCCACGCGCGAAACCTTCATGACCGAACAGGTCGAGGTCATCAAGGGCCCGGCAGGCACCATCGGCGGACGGGGTACCGCTGGCGGCGCGATCAATATCGTCACCAAACAACCGGGTCCGACCAATTTCGCGATTTTCAACACGACAATCGGAACAGACCTGACGAAGCGTCAGAGCGCCGATCTCAACTACAATGTGAACAAGGATCTCTCAATCCGCATCAACGGGCTGTTCCAGCAGGCCGATGTTGCGGGGCGCAATCATGTCTTCGACAATCGCTATGGCGGCTCGTTTGCTGCGGCCTGGAAGCCGACAGAGGCTTTCAAGGCCACGCTCGATTACTACGGTGTCTATATGGACCAGATGCCGGATTGGGGCGTGCCTTTCGATGTCCGCATCCGTCGACCCATCACCGAATCCGGTCTCAACCGGAGCAATTTCTATGGCGTGACCTCGCGCGATTTCCAGCACAACTACCAACACATGCTGACTCATGGGCTGGAGTGGAAAGTCGACCCGAACTTCTCGATCACCAACAAGTTCCGGTTTGGATACACGGTGACCGACTACGTCGCTTCCAAGCCCGGTACGCCCAACCTCACCAACGCCAACCCACAGCTCTGGACCGTAGCGGCAACCCCGGCAAGCCGTTATCAGGTCAACCGGACGCTCGCGAACCAGACCGAAGCCACGGCGAAATTCGACCTCGGTCCCTTCAAGCACACGGTTGTCACGGGGCTTGAGGCGCAGCGTGAGGATATCTCGCAGGATGGCTACTCGGGGCTTGAGGTCGAGTGCAACCCGACCTGCACCACCGGCATCACCACCAACCTGTGGAACCCGACGACGAACCTTATTACAGCGGTCGGAATGCCGACGCGCAATGGCCGCCCGGTCAAGACGAAGGTCAACAGTCTTTCTGCCTTCGTGCTCGACACGATGAACTGGAACGACCGGCTCTATCTTACGCTAGGCGGCCGCGCGGATGGCTATGACATCACGCGCACGCCGTTCACCGGAGTGCAGCTCTCTCGTTCGGATCTGATGTTCAACTGGAATGCCGGCGTGACCTACAAGGTGCTGCCCAATGCCAGCGTCTATGTGGCCTATGCGACCTCGACCAACCCTGTTGGTTCCGAACTCGATGGCAACGGCGAGGACTACGGCAGTCTGACAGCCGCCAATCTGGTGTTCCGGCCGGAGCGGAACACCTCGCTCGAAGCCGGGACGAAGTGGGAGCTTTTCGACAAGAAGTTGCTGCTGACCGGTGCAGCCTTCCAAACCACCAAGGAAAACGCACGCGAGACAATCGGCACCGGCCCGGCAGCGGTGCTTCAGGATACGGCGGCCTACCGCATCCGCGGGCTTGAATTCGGCGCAACCGGTAACATTACTGATCGCTGGAGCGTTTTTGGCGGCATCGTTTTGATGGAGTCGAAGGTCACGGACTCGGCCAACATTGCCAATCGCGGGCGACCGCTTGCCAATATCGCGCATCAGTCAATCAACCTGCTGACAAAATACAAGCTGACCGACAAGTTCACACTCGGCGGCCAGGCAACATGGAAGGGCGAGATCCTCGGCGGAACATTAGCAGCGACGTACTATGCTGCTGGCACAACGAATGTCGGCGGTGTCGCCGTGCCGACACCTGCCGGCTACAATAAGCTGCCCGCCGGCTGGCGCTTCGATGTGATGGCCGAATACGAGATCGACAAGACCTTCACCCTCAAGGCGCAGGTGCTGAACGTCTTCGACAAGGTGCTTTACGACGCCTTCTACCGGTCGAACACACCCTATGTGTACGTCTCGCCCGGACGCGCCGGATACCTCTCCTTGCAAGCCAAATTCTAGCAACCCCGTACGGCCGGGGTTTACCCGGCCCTCCATCACGCGAGCCGACATGCTGATCACCATCCCTGACGTTTTGACTCCCGAAGAGGTCGCCTATTGCCGTTCCCTTATGGCCCGCGCGCCGTGGACGGATGGCAAGGCGACGGCGGGCACCCAGTCTGCCCTGGTCAAGAACAATCGCCAGATCCCGCTTGATGCGCCCGAAGGGCTGGAACTCGGCAAGCTGATCTTGCGGGCGCTCGGCAGCAACGCGCTATTCCTTTCCGCAGCGCTGCCCAGAACGATCCTGCCGCCGATGTTCAACCGCTACGGCGAAGGCCAGAACTTCGGCATCCATGTCGATAACGCGATCCGCGTGGTCCCGCAGACCGGCGAACGCCTCCGTACAGACTTCTCAATGACGCTCTTCTTCTCCGATCCGGAGAATTATGACGGCGGTGAACTGGTGGTGGAGACGCTCTATGGCGCGCAGGAGGTGAAGCTCCCCGCCGGGCATATGGTGCTCTATCCCTCGACGAGTCTGCATCAAGTGCTGCCGGTGACGCGCGGCGAGCGAATCTCCTCATTCTTCTGGCTTCAGAGCATGGTGCGGGACGAAACGCGACGCACCATGTTGTTCGACCTCGACCAGACCATCCAGTCAATGGCCGCGAGCCTTGGCGCGGATGATCCACATGCCGTGCGTCTGACCGGCATCTATCACAATCTCATCCGCTGCTGGGCGGAGCTGTGAACCGGATATGCCGATGATGACCCGTCTTGTGAAATCCTGTCTCCCGGTCGTGCTTGCGGACTTGCTCTCAATCCTGCCCGCCACCGCGGCAGGCACCGGCGCTACCCTTCCCAGCGCGCTTTCACCGCTATCAATGTTCCTTCAGGCCGATCTTCCGGTGAAGATCGTGATGGCCGGACTGGCGTTGGCGTCAGTTGTCGCCTGGACGGTGCTGATCGCGAAGAAGATCGAGATTGCGCGGGCGGCGCGAACGCTCTCGCGCGGCCTTGCAGCGCTCGCAGGCGCTTCCGGCCTTGCTGAAGCACAGCGCACGCTGAGATCGAGGGATCGCATCAGCGCCGCGCTCATAGAGGCAGCGCGCGACGAGGCGCTCCGCGGGGCGCGAGCGGACAAGGAGGGTGTGAAGGAGCGCATGTCGCTACGCTTTGGCCGCATCGAGGCGGCAGCGGCGCGCGAGATCGCCCGCGGGGTCAGCCTTCTCGCCACGATTGGCGCCACCGCGCCCTTCGTCGGGCTCTTCGGCACAGTCTGGGGCATCATGAACAGCTTCATCGGCATTTCGAAAGCGCAAACGACAAACCTTGCCGTCGTCGCGCCGGGCATCGCCGAGGCGCTGCTGGCCACCGCGATCGGCCTTGTTGCCGCAATTCCGGCAGTGATCTTCTACAATTATCTCGTACGGCAGGTTGCAGGCTATCGCGCGGTCCTCGGGGATACCGTGGCGACCATCAGTGTGATCGCTGGGCGCGAGCTTGATCATATCCCCGCCCTGCACCGCGCAGCGGAATAGGAGGCGATCATGGGGTTTTCGATCAAATCCGGCGGCGAAGATGATCTTGTCGAAAACGGCGAAATCGATGTCACGCCGTTCATCGACGTCATTCTCGTGCTGCTCATCATCTTCATGGTCGCGGCGCCGATCTCAACCGTGGATGTCCCGGTTGATCTTCCAGCTTCAAGCGCGCAACCCGCCCCGCGGCAAGATAAGCCGGTTTATGTAACGCTTAAAGCCGATCTCTCGCTCGCCGTCGGCGACGAGGCCGTGGACTGGGCGCGCCTCGGCTCCGTGGTCGATATGGCAACCGGCATCAAGCGCGAGACCCGGCTGTTCCTCCGTGCGGACAAGACCATACCCTATGGTGACATCATGAAGCTGTTCAATGAACTGCGCGCCAACGGCTACCTCCGGGTCGCGCTGGTCGCGCTCGATGCCGCCCCGACGCCCGGTGTTGCGCCAGCACCAGCCGAGCCCGCTGCCAGGGAGACACGCTGATGCAGCATTCACCCTTCCTTGCCCCGGTCTCGGTGGTCGTCACGCTGGCACCCTGGGCCAAATCCCTTGCCATTGTTGCTGGGCTCCACCTCGGTGCGGCCGGAGTCGCGGGCGCGCGGATCATGCTAGCACCGGTGGCAGATGACATTGCCGGCGGGGAAACGGTGATCGAATTTTCTCCGGTTGTTGCCAGCGCCGAAAGCGTCTTCACCCTCGAGTCCGCCGATCACGATGCCGAAGACAGACCGGCAACCTCGCACCTCGACGAAACCCTATCGAAAAAGCGGGAAGTAGATCTTCCGACCGAACAGGCCTCGCCGACAACGCCGGTCGACGAAGACCTGCGCCTTGCGCAGGAACGGACACTCAAGGAAAGCGATACACAAACCGAAGTGCAGACCTCGGAAGCGATGGTTGAGCAGAAGCAGGAGCAATCAAGCCAGGCAAACACTGTCGCCGAGGCTGCGCCCGAACAGATGGGGCAAACCGAAGGCGATGTTGCCCGCGCGCCAGATGAGGGCAATGCGGCCGAAGCGCGCCGGAAAATCGAAGATTGGCAGCGCCGGATCTTCACCCATATCGTGCGCTTCAAGCACTACCCGGAGCAGGCCCGCGCAAAACGGCTGGGCGGCGAGGCGTTGGTCTCCTTCACGCTTGATGCCGATGGGCGCGTCAGCGATGTGCAGGTTGTGCGCAGCGCCGGGCATGCACTGCTCGATCAGGCGGCAGTGGCGGTGCTTCAACGGGCCAATCCCCTGCCGAAGCCCCCAGTTCAACTTGCGGGCTCAAACCTTGCCTTCACGCTGCCGATGCGGTTTTCGGCCAAATGAGCACGCCCGTTCCAGTCTGCCTCGCGGATTATGAAGCTCTGGCGCAGGGCGTGCTCGGGGTGCCGGAAGCCGCCTATCTCTTCGGCGGCGCGGCAGATGAAATCACGTTGCGGGCCAATCGCACGGCCTTCGATGAGATGGCGCTTGTTCCGCGTGTCCTTCGCGATCTCCGGGGCGGGAATACCGCCGTCACACTGTTCGGCGACCGCTATAGCGTCCCGATTCTGGTGGCGCCACTCGCCTACCAGAAGCTGTTCCATCCGGCGGGCGAGATTGCGACAGCGCAGGCTGCTGCTGCAATGGAGACCGGCTTCGTGCTCTCCACACTCGCCAGCACCTCCATCGAGGCGGCGGCCGGGGCGGGCGAAGGCGCACCGCAATGGTTCCAACTCTATCTCCAGCCAGAACGGGCCCAGACGCTTCACCTCTTACGCCGTGCAGAAGCCGCCGGCTACAGGGCGATTGTCGTCACCGTCGATGCGCCGATCAACGGCTTGCGCAACCGGGAGATGCGCACAGGGTTCCGGCTTCCCGACGGTATCCGCGCCGTCAATCTTGGGCCGACATCCGGTCCCATGATGCCAATGCACGGCGATCCCATCTTCGACCGGTTGCTGGCTTCGGCACCCCGTACGGCGGATATCGCCTGGCTACGGCAGAACACAAAGCTGCCGATCCTCATCAAGGGCATTCTTCACGCGGATGACGCCGAAGACGCGCTCGCCCTTGGCGTAGATGGCGTGATCGTCTCCAATCACGGTGGTCGCACGCTTGATACTGCAATCCCCGGCGTGCTCACGCTGGAGGCGGTGGCCCGGAAGGTCGCCGGGCGCGTGCCGGTTCTGCTCGATGGCGGCATCCGGCGTGGAACCGATATCGTGAAGGCGCTGGCGCTCGGGGCCTCTGCCGTGCTCGTCGGCCGTCCCGTCGCGGCCGCACTGGCGGTGGGTGGCGCACAGAGCGCGGCCCATGCCCTGCGCCTGCTGGCGGAGGAATGCGCTGCGGCCATGGCGCTCTGCGGGCTCAGGACACCGGATATGATCACCCGGGCTGCGGTGATCACCGCGACTGCCAGACCACTTCCCTGACCTTAATATTTTGACATTTATCGTCAAAATATATAACATTCAGAAAAATAACAGTTTTTAGCAGTTCTAAACTATCCAGGCAGGACTATATCAGACATGATCGCCCCGTCACGCCCACCAGCTAGCAACCTTTCTGTATCCCCCGAGCCGACGCCCGTTCCGATCGTTTCAACTGGCATCGTACGACTGGATGTCGCCACCATTCTGGGGGATGCGAAGGAGGTCATTCTCGTCCACAACGGCGGGGAATACCGCCTGCGCATTACCGCCGCGGAGAAACTGATCCTGACAAAATAGGGCGGATCAGTTCCGGAGCAGTCGGCTGCGCGCCGCCTTTTCGTGGATATACCCGAGTTCGGCGAGGGTGATGCGCTCAAGAGGATGGAAAAAACCGCGATGGGCCTCGAACAGCAGCTTCGATATCGAAGCATCGACCGTCGAGGCCATCAGGAAATTCACCGGGCAATCCTTGGGTTCGAAAACGCGCACGATTTCGCTGATGGTGATGGTTTCCGGCGCCCGAGCGAGCTGGACCCCGCCGCTACGCCCTCGATGCGTCTCAAGCAATTGCGCGAGCCCGAGGGCATGCACCGTTTTCTGCACATTCATGAAGGAGATGCCGGTCTCTTCCGGAATGTCAGAGGTGCGCCAGCGTGCCGGCCAACGTTGTGCCAGTGCCGCCATGATACGGATTGCATCGACAGTTCGTTGGTTGAGCCACATGCCGATGCGATACGCGATCAGGCCTTTTTTGAAAAGCGTTTCCCGTGCTGGTGGATTGCTGCGCCGCGACAGGAAAGGCATCTGGCTGAGGAAACCTTACACCGCTCCTAGTGTCTAAACCATTCGATCAGATCGCGGACGAACCAGTTGGCCAATGTGAGCATTCCGCTCGACATGCCCAGTCCCGTAAAAATGAGCAAGTTTGCGACCTCAAGAAAGCTCTGCGACCTGTCGCTTGGAATTGGCAACGTGCCTGCTATGAATAGCCCCCAGTTTTCGAGGCGCTGCGGACGTCCGGTTCCGGTCCACCTCCTTGGGACTGCGAGCGACCGCACCGGGGCGCTCAGTTGCCTCCAAGGCTTCGAATTCAGCAAAGGCGATAACGGGGAAGCGTGTTGCTGACAGGCATTAGATGAGGAAAGCTCGCATAGAACGCGAGCATCCTTCTCTCGAAAAACCATCCATCATTTGCTTAGACGAAGCCAAATTCATCAGATGTCGGTCCCACGCTGTTGGTTCAAAGTCATGGCAAATACGCCGTTCCCGACGGACCAGTCGGAATAGTCATTCTCATGGAGGAAGATAAAAACGTCTTTCGTTGAAACCTCCGCTCGTGAAGCAAGGTTCGCTGTGATTGCCGCGTAGAGCGCTTTCTTCATCGCATCGCTGCGGCCACGGCGCATCGTAATTTCGATAGCGATCAGGAATTCAGATCGTGCAATGCCGTTGAAAGTTCGACTGTAAAAGAAATCAGCTGGATCATATTCGCTGACGATATTGAAAAGCTCGTCCTCCGGCATGCTTATCGCGGAAACGAGCGCATCATGGATGCATTCAACGATCTCTTTCTTTTTGATTGCGTCGATCCCCTGGCGGACTGCGGTTCTGACGAAAGGCATGGTTTCTCCCGATGGCTGGCAACACGTTTCGAAGCCACTTCTACAGCGGGACAAATCGCCCAGATAACGATGTTTCCGGAGATAAATTGTGATAAAATATCACATATGAAACGAAAGAATGTTCCTCTGAACGCCTTACGCGCCTTCGAGGCAGCGGCACGCCTTGGCCGTCAGCTCAATGCTGCGGAAGAGTTGGGTGTCACTCATGGTGCGATCAGCCGGCAGGTTCGGCAACTTGAAGACTATCTGGGTGTCCCTCTTTTTCAGGGTACCCGGCACAGCCCGGTCCTTACGGACGCAGGCAAGTCACTCGCTCCCGCATTGAGTGATGCCTTCAATGAGATCGAGGCAGCTGTGCGGGCCATCACTGAAACGGAGGCTAGTGTTCTGGACGTTGCGTGCCTTAGCACGTTCGCGATGCGATGGCTCATTCCTCGGTTGCATCACTTTTATGCGGAAAATCCCCAGACCGATGTTCGGCTGAGTACCAAAGATCCGAAAATCAATGTCCCGCAGGGGCGTCTCGATCTATCGATCCTCGTCATCGATAGTGTAACCAGACCAAACGCCGAGGATGTCGTTCTGTTTTCTGAACAACTGGGCATCGTGCTGGCAACCAGACTCATTCAGGAAAAGGGCATTGCCGAAATTGCTGATCTTGGTCGGGTGAACCAATTGACAACAAGAACCCGCCCGAATGCATGGTCGAGCTGGCTCGAGGGAATGGGCATTGATCCGTCGGCTGGTGACATGGGAAATACGAGCGAATACGATCACTATTATTTTGCGATTGAAGCCGCCGCGAGCGGTCTCGGTGCCTGTGCCGTGCCTTATCATCTTGTTCTCGATGATCTTGCAACAGGACGCCTTATTGCACCGTTCGGATTTGTAGAGACGGGTTATCGCTATATTGCCCGCCGACACCGCCGCGACAATAAGCTGGCGATCCGGTTTTGTGCTTGGCTGAAAGACGAGGCACGAGGTTTGCAGTACCCCTAGCTATTTAGTTGCATTTGCATGTCCGGTTGCGGGCTTGCGCAACAAAGCACTAATGACGGCAATGGGGCGCTTTTCTGACTGCATGCTGGTGGAAAGCAGTTTTCTAGTTCCACTCCCCACTTCCGACTTCCCTTTGTTGATAAAGCAAGCATGTGTGTTGGCACGGTCGGCGCTGGGCGCTGACGGATCTTGCCTCGGGTGATGCGGTTGGGCTGCATCGGGACCGGGGCTTCAGGTGGTGACGGCGGCGCGATGCCGAGACCGTCGAACCTGAACCGGGATCCCGATGATGACCAACTCTCAAGCTTTGACGGATACGCAGCTCGTGCTGCTCTCGCAGGCCTCGCAGCACCCGGAGGGAAAGATTATCCCGCCGGTGCATCTGAGGGGCGGTGTATTCCGACGCGTGATGGCTTCGCTGGCGGGGAAGGGGCTGGTGCAATCCGCTCCGGTGTCTGGTGATGGCGATGCAGGCCAACCCGAGGATGATCGCGCTGAAGCATGCCCGGTGATTTCCCCGGCTGGACTGGCCGCGCTCGGCATCACTGTGGACGGCGAAGTGGATGCAGTTGTTGAGGCTTCTGCCCCGAGCAATCATCTTGCTCTTGGCTCCGATCTTGAAACCGGCGCCGGAAGTGATCCAGCCCCGGAGCTGGCACCTGCTGATCCAGCAATTCCTGAACCCTTCGGTCACGATCTCGTAAGCCATTCTCCACAGCAGCCTCGCGCGGGCTCGAAGCAGGCGGCGGTGCTTGAACTGCTGGCTCGCCCCGAGGGAGCGACACTCGACGCCCTGATGGCCGGGACGGGATGGCTCCCGCATACGACACGCGCTGTGTTGAGCGGTTTGCGCAAACGCGGGCATGCGATTGAGCGGCTGCCCGGAGGCGAGGGCGGGAGCAGCCGGTATCGCTTGGCTGCGCCTGCTCTTGTGCCTGCCGCCCCTGCGCCTATCACTTCTGCGTCCGCCACCTCCGCTCCTGCCGCGTGAGGCTTCCATGCGTCAGTCTGCAGCATTCTCAAACTCATCACGTGCGTCTCTCGACGATATCCGGATCGTTGACCTTCCCGGCCTCGGTCGCGATGCGATCCATGACCTCTGGAGACGTTTGCACCGGAAGCCACCACCCAAGGGGTTGGCAGGCGAGCTTCTTGTTCGCGCGCTGGCCTATCGCCTCCAGATCGACCGCCATGGCGGATTGTCACGCGGTGGCGAACAGCGTCTTGCTGCCGCCGCGCGTGAAGCAGCACGAGAACGGGTAAAGGCAGGACAGGGTGCAGGGGAGGGCGATGGTTCAAACGCCGCTGCCTCCCGCACGCTCTGTCCAGGAACGCGCCTCGTCCGCGAATGGCAAGGTGAGGTCTATGAGGTCATCGCCCTCGCCGGTGGCTTTCTCTGGAACGGAGAAAGCCACCGATCCCTCTCTGTCATTGCCAAGGCGATCACCGGGACAAGCTGGAATGGCTGGATCTTCTTCGGGGTGGAGCGGAAGAAGAAAAGGGTGGGTTCAACACTGCTTTCAACGCCGGTTAAAACTACTTTGAACGAACTGCCCGTCGACGCTTCATCAGCGGTGAATGCGCCGTCACAGGCTGATCCAGCTAACCTACGCCTTAGCTCATCTTCTCGACCTCGCCGGAACACCAAGGAGCATGTTTGCTCCAACAGCGAATTACCCGCCGCAGCACAAGCCATCACGTCTGCCATAGCACCCGTGGCGACACCGGCAGCTGCGCCGCCAAACGCTGCTTCATCCTCCTCCGGTCGGACGCGGTCCCGTGGCGTTCGCTTCGTCTCGTTTGAGCATGCCTCTGCACCGGCATTGCCCTTAAACCCTACCCCAGGCCCTGCCCAAGTCCCAACCCTGCTGGGAGGCCGCTGAGATGGCAAACCATCGGGATGGGGATGCGGAACTGGTCCGGCGCGGGGGAGGGCTCGCCGCCAAGAAGCCAGCCGGGAAAGCCGGACATGTCAGACGCGATAAAACTGGACAGGTGATCGATAAGCGATCCTCACCCCATGGGGGATCGTCATCATCCGGAACCCGGATCTTCCGCTGTGCGGTCTATACCCGCAAATCGAGCGAGGAAGGGCTGGAGCAGGACTTCAACTCCCTCCATGCCCAAAGAGAGGCTTGTGAAGCTTATATCGCTTCCCAGCGTCATGAAGGCTGGAAGGCGATCACGACCCGCTATGATGATGGCGGCTATTCCGGCGGCACGATGGAGCGGCCGGGCCTGGATCGGCTGCTCGCGGATATCGCCTCAGGGATGATCGATATCGTCGTGGTCTACAAGGTCGATCGCCTGACCCGAGCGCTCGCGGACTTCGCCAAGATCGTGGAGATCTTCGATGCACGCGGTGTCTCATTTGTCTCGGTGACCCAGAGCTTCAATACGACAACCAGCATGGGGCGCCTGACCCTCAACGTCCTGCTCTCCTTCGCCCAGTTCGAGCGTGAGGTCACTGCCGAGCGTATCAGAGACAAGATCGCGGCCTCCAAGAAGAAGGGCATCTTTATGGGGGGACGCGTGCCGATGGGCTACCGCGTCGAAAACCGCAAGCTCCACATTGTCCCTGAGCAGGCCGAGATGATCCGGACGATCTTCGAGGTCTATCTTGCGATACGCTCGACGATCGGTGCTGCCCGCGTCCTCACCGAAAGAGGGATCCTCACTCAGGTGCACGTCGCAAAAGATGGCAGTTCCGTCGGTGGCATCCCCTTCGCCTACGGCTCTTTGCAATGGGTGTTGAGGAACCGGATCTACGTCGGCGAGATCAGCCATAAGGGAGAGTATTATCCCGGTGAGCACGAGGCGATCATTGATCGCGTGACCTTTGACAAGGTCCAGGCGCTTCTGACCAGCCAACGATCCAGCCCAACCCGGACCAGTCACAAGATGCGCTCGCTGCTGACGAGCAAGATCTATGATTCCAACGGTAATCGCATGGCCCCGAGCCATTCGAACAAGCGGGGCCTGAGGTACCGCTACTATGTCTCCCGCGCGCTTCTTGATGGCGCACCGGACAAGGCGGGCAAACCCGCGCGCATCCCGGCCATCGCGATCGAAACACTGGTCACCGAAGCCCTCAGGAAGGAGCAACACGCGAACAGCCAAACTGGATTAAACGATCAACGCAGCGGCAAGGCCGGTGTCATGCAGCAGAAACGTCCCGATGCCTCCGGGGCAGCTCTTGCTGATCATTCCCTTGAATCGAACCATAACGACGCTCACCGCCTCGTCGAGACGATGCTGGAGCATGTCGAGGTCTACGAGAACCGCGTCGTCGTCACGCTGATCCCGGAAGATAGGGAACATAACCGCCACTCAGGAGCTGAAAGCAGCACCGCATGGGCGAACGGCGAAACGGCCAACCACGACGAAGCCACTGCGAGATCAGGAAGACCACACTCCAGTCCCCGGCAGATCGTGATTCCCTGCACCCTCGGGCAGCAGCCGCTCGTCAAAGAGGTCATCGCCTCACAAGGTACTGACGCCACAACATCAAAGCCAAACCTGCCCAATTCCCAACGCCGGAACCGCGCCCGCCTGATCGAAGCGATCCATCGTGCCCGAACCTGGCTCGATGAGCTTCACACAGGCAAGACCGAAAGCCTCGAGGTGATTGCAAACCGTGAGGGGCGCTCCATGCGCAACGTCAGCATGATGCTGAACCTGGCCTTCCTCGCGCCGAAGATCATCGAATCAATCCTGGCGGACAAAATGCCGGTCCATCTCAGCGCCAGCCACATCGCCCAAAACCTTCCCCTCGACTGGGAAGACCAGCAGCGCTGGATCTCGGCGCAAGTCTGAGGCTGAAGCCCAAAACCAGAAGCATCAAATCAGCTAAAGCCTAGCCGGGTGAAGCAGTCATCCGGCTTTGTTTTGCCCAAACCGACCACGGCATGCACCCGGTCCAGTACGGTCGAGCCCGGCCCCATCAATGTCCAAGGAAGCCAGATCCCGGACATTCATGGAAACGCGACTGAGAATGGCACAGGTGGCGGGCGACGCACAGGCCAGAAATGGGGGGCTCAGGGCTAGGGAATGCCAAGAAGGCGAGCCATCCCCCGGAAGTGTCGGAGGAATGTCTAGACCTAAAAAACCAATGATATCAATGGCTTAAGGGATGGTGGAGCTGAGCGGGATCGAACCGCTGACCTCGTCATTGCGAACGACGCGCTCTCCCAACTGAGCTACAGCCCCCTGACCGGAGGCCGGTTCATTGGCTGATCCCCACGCAGAAGTCAACGTTGTTTTCGTGCAAAATTGCGGGCGCGCCGGCTGCTGGTCCCGCTTGCGGACTTCCCGCTGCCTCGGCTAATGTCCGCCCACAGTCGCATGCTGGCCGTTGCAGCCCGGCGTTTGCACCAAGGAGAAGGCATGTTTCCGATTTTCTGGCTCATCAACAAGATCATCGAGATCTATTCCTTCCTGTTGCTGGCTTATGTGGTCCTGACCCTGCTGATTAATTTCGGCATCGTGAATGCGCGCCAGCCCATCGTCGCCTCGGTTGGCGAATTTCTCTATCGCATCACCGAGCCGCTGCTGGGCCCGATTCGCCGCCGCATGCCGGACCTTGGGCCGATCGATATCTCCCCGGTCGTGCTGCTGCTCGCGCTCCAGTTCGTGCAGGTCACGATCAATTATTATGCCCGTGGCCTGATGTGAGGAGCGGCCTCGCTCATCAAGCGAAGTTGACTTGACCGCTCTTTGCCTTGACCCTCCAATCGCAACAGCAAAAAAGCGAGGGGAAACAGGATGCTGGCAATTTCCAAGAGACTGATTCAGGTGGGCGCGCTTGCCGCAGGCGTGGTGGGCGCGAGTGCTGCCTTCGCGCAGGCTCCGGCGCCCGCTGATACAACGCCGACGCGCGTCACTCTGCCAAAAGACTATGCCACGGCGTTCCAACGCTACGAGATCGTTGACCGGGAAGATCGCAAGATCGCGCGCTTCCTTTTCGTCAACAAAGAAGCACTCGCGAATGTCAAGCCGGGCGAGGCTTTCCCGGATGGCACGGTGATCGTGATGGAAAACCACACCGTGGCGATGGAAGCCGGTGGTGCGCCGATCAAGGGTGCCAATGGCAAGTTCATCCCGACCGGACGCGTGATTTCCGTCGAGGTCATGGAGAAGCGCAAAGGCTGGGGCGAAACCAACCTCTTCCCGCCAGAGAAAGACAACGGTGACTGGGAATATGCCGCCTTCAAGGCCGACGGGACGCCCAATCCGATCAAGCTCGATGCCTGCTACAGCTGCCACTTGCCACAGAACAAGGATGGCCTCGATTTCACCTTCTCCGGCGCGAAGCTCCGCGAGGCGGCCAAGCGCTGACATTTTGGGATGACACCAACAGATTTGCCCTTTCGGGAGGAGGGCGCTTCGGTCCTCCTCTTCGTGCGCCTCACGCCCAAGGGCGGGCGTGACGGGTTCGATGGTGCGGCCACCGGTGCGGATGGCAAGGTGGTTCTGCATGCCCGCGTGCGCGCTGTGCCGGAGGATGGCGCGGCCAATGCCGCCCTGATCGCACTGCTTGCCAAGGCCTTGAAACTGAGGAAGTCCGATATCGATCTTGTCTCGGGTGCGACCGCGCGTCAAAAAAGCTTGCGTCTTGCCGGAGACCCTCGGGAGATTTCGGCGCGGCTGGCGGTTCTGTGTGCCGGTACCACGTAACCCCTGTTGCGGCCATTTGCCTCTTTGGGCCGCTTAACGGCGCCTTGACTAAAAGTCTGGTCCTTTGCTGCATTGCAGAGTGGGCAAAACTCGGCTAGGCACGGCCCATTCAAAAATTGACCCGCTCCCACGTTGGACAAGGTGAAATCATGGCTCGGACCGGCCCGGCGGAACGTCCGCTTTCCCCCCACTTGCAGATCTACAAGCCGTCGATCACGATGGTGATGTCGATCCTGCACCGCATTACTGGTGCGGCATTGTTCGTCGGCACGCTTTTGCTGGTGATTTTCCTTGTGGCGCTGGCCTCGGGCAAAACCTCGTTCGGCACTGTGCAGGCGATCTATGGCTCGTTTCTCGGCAAGCTTGTGCTGTTCGGCTATACTTGGGCGCTGTTCCAGCACATGTGCGGCGGCATTCGTCATTTCATCTGGGATACTGGTGCCGGCCTTGAGCGCGAAACGCGCCTCAAGCTTGGCTGGGCCACGCTGATCGGTTCGCTGGTGCTGACCGCGCTGGCGTGGATCGTCTATTTCCTGGGTTGAGGAGCGCATCATGAGCAAATCCACAGAATCGCTCTCGACCCCGATGGCGCGTGTGCGTGGCCTCGGCGCGGCGAAATCCGGCACCGGCCATTTCTGGCTGACGCGCCTCACGGCGGTGGCCAATGTGCCGCTGACGATCGCTTTCGTGGTCATCGTGCTGATGCTGGCGAAAGCTGACTACGCCGCAGCGATGAAGATTGTCGGCCATCCGGTCGCGGGCATCCTGCTGCTGCTCTTTGTCGGCTCGGCCACGGTGCACATGCGCCTTGGGATGCAAGTCATCATCGAGGATTACGTCCATTCGGAAGGCACCAAGATCGTCCTTCTGATGCTCAACACCTTCTTCGCGGTTTTCGTCGGGCTTGCCTCGGCCTACGCGATCCTCAAGGTCGGCTTCGGCGGCTGATCGAACAAGGAAAAGACGACATGGCCAATCCTTCTACGGCTTCGATCGGCGGCAAGTCCTACCCGATCATCGACCACTCCTTCGACGTGGTGGTCGTGGGCGCCGGCGGTGCCGGTCTGCGTGCGACCCTCGGCATGGCCGAGCAGGGTCTGCGCACCGCCTGCATCACCAAAGTCTTCCCGACCCGTTCGCATACGGTTGCGGCGCAGGGCGGCATTGCCGCCTCGCTTGCTAACATGGGCCCGGACAGCTGGCAGTGGCATATGTTCGACACTGTGAAGGGGTCGGACTATCTCGGCGACAACGACGCGATGGAATACCTCGCACGTGAAGCTCCGGCAGCGGTTTACGAGCTTGAGCACTACGGCGTGCCGTTCTCACGTACCGAAGAGGGTAAGATCTATCAACGCCCGTTCGGTGGCCACACCACTCAGTATGGCGAAGGCCCGCCTGTGCAGCGCACCTGCGCGGCGGCGGACCGCACCGGTCACGCCATTCTCCACACGCTCTACGGCCAGAGCCTGCGCAACAAGGCCGAGTTCTTCATCGAGTATTTCGCGCTCGACCTCATCATGTCGGATGATGGCGAATGTCAGGGCGTGATCGCTTGGAAGCTTGATGACGGTACCATTCACCGCTTCCGTTCGAAGCTCGTGGTGCTGGCGACCGGCGGTTACGGCCGCGCCTATTTCTCCGCGACCTCCGCGCATACCTGCACCGGTGACGGCGGCGGCATGGTGGCCCGTGCGGGCCTTCCGCTTCAGGATATGGAATTCGTGCAGTTCCATCCGACCGGCATTTACGGCGCGGGCTGCCTGATCACGGAAGGCGCGCGCGGCGAAGGCGGCTATCTCACAAACTCGGCGGGCGAGCGCTTCATGGAGCGCTATGCACCGAGCTACAAGGATCTGGCGCCGCGTGACTATGTCTCGCGCTGCATGACCATGGAAATCCGCGAGGGTCGTGGCGTCGGCAAGAACAAGGACCACATCCACCTGCATCTTGACCACCTTGATCCGAATGTTCTGGCGCTGCGTCTGCCGGGCATTTCGGAAAGCGCCAAGATTTTCGCAGGCGTCGACCTCACCAAGGAGCCGATCCCGGTCATCCCGACCGTCCATTACAACATGGGCGGCGTGCCGACGAACTACTGGGGTCAGGTCGTCAACCCGAAGAACGGCGATCAGGATGCTGTCGTGCCGGGCCTGATGGCTGTCGGCGAAGCAGGCTGCGCCTCGGTGCATGGCGCGAACCGCCTCGGTTCGAACTCGCTGATCGATCTCGTGGTGTTCGGCCGTGCGGCCTCGATCCGCGCCGGTCAGGTGCTCGATCGCAAGAGCGCGATCCCCGGCATCAACGCCAAGGCGGATGATGCGATCATGGCGCGCTTCGACAAGTCGCGGAACGCCAATGGCGCAATCCCGACCGCGGATCTGCGCCTCCGCATGCAGCGCGCGATGCAGGATGATGTTGCGGTGTTCCGCGACGGGCCGACGCTCAAGAGCGGCTGCCAGCGCGTCACCGACGTCTGGAACGCCAAGAGCGACATCAAGGTCACGGACCGCAGCCTCGTCTGGAACTCGGACCTCATCGAGACGCTGGAGTTCGAGAACCTGATGGTCAACGCTATCGCGACCGTTTACTCGGCCGAAGCGCGGACCGAGAGCCGCGGCGCCCATGCCCGCGAGGATTTCGCCACGCGCGATGACGTCAACTGGCGCAAGCATACGCTGTCCACAGTCGGCGAAGACGGCAAGGTGACTTTGAGCCACCGCGCCGTCCATACCCAGACGCTGACCGGCGAGATGGACGAAGCCAAGATTGCCCCCAAGGAGCGGAAGTTCTGAAAATGGCTGAATTCAACCTTCCCAAGAACTCCCGCCTCGTCGAAGGCAAGACCTGGCCGAAGCCGGCCGGGGCGAACAACCTTCGCGAATTCCGCATCTACCGCTGGGATCCGGATGGCGAGAGCAACCCGCGCATCGACACCTATTTCGTCGATCTCGACGATTGCGGCCCGATGATCCTCGACGCGATCATCTGGATCAAGAATAAGGTCGATCCCACGCTGACCTTCCGCCGCTCGTGCCGCGAAGGTATCTGCGGTTCCTGCGCGATGAACATCGACGGCACCAACACCCTCGCCTGTACCAAGGGCATGGACGAGGTGACGGGCGCGGTGAAGATCTACCCGCTGCCGCATATGCCGGTGGTGAAGGATCTCGTGCCGGATCTGACGCGCTTCTACACCCAGCACGCCTCGATCGAGCCGTGGCTCAAGACCGACACGCCGGCCCCTGAAAAGGAATGGCGCCAGACGCCGGAAGACCGCGAACATCTCGATGGTCTTTACGAGTGCATCCTCTGCGCCTGCTGCTCGACCTCGTGCCCGAGCTACTGGTGGAACGGCGACCGCTATCTTGGCCCCGCCGCGCTGCTTCAGGCCTACCGCTGGCTGATCGACAGCCGTGACGAAGCGACCGGCGAGCGCCTCGATAACCTCGAGGACCCGTTCCGGCTCTATCGCTGCCACACGATCATGAATTGCTCGAACGCTTGCCCGAAGGGTCTCAACCCCGCCAAGGCCATCGCCGAGATCAAGAAGATGATGGTTGCGCGCCAGTACTGAGCGCCACGCCGACGCACCAAAAAGGCCGCCTTCGGGCGGTCTTTTTATTTTTCTCGGGTTGAATCTGCAATCTGCGATGGTGGTAGGAGGTTCTTTGCTCTCAGATCCGGTGGTTCTGGCAATTTTGAATAGTCAAAATTTATACCCACGTCGGAAATTCTGTGATCGTATTTAAGATATTTTGAATCACCGTTCGGGACTACAAATTTGAAGTTTGCTATTTTTTCTTCTGTCCAGTATGTAAATTCCTTCTTTGGACAAAAACGAATTACGATAGGGCCGGAAGAATCTGGAAAATTATTGAGCAATTGACCGGAGTTTATAAAATAATAATAAAAAGTCATTTTTTGTTTTATATAGTGCCAGAGATCGTCATCGTCTTTAAAATCATCGTTATGAATTATGATAACGAGTTCAATAGAGGTGTCTTCTGGCGTGCACAGTAGATCAATTTTAGGTTCAATAATGTCTTCGCGTGTGTAATAATCACCAATGTTATAACTTGGCATTGGTTATTTCCCCATCGCCGCAATCACAAAGAGGCCGATGATCCCGAGCAGCGCGAGGCCCCAGGCGAGCGAGCGGAGCGCGGCCTTATCGTTGAAGTAGCAGGCGGTGTAGAACAGACGGCAGGCGATGGTTGCCAGTGCGAGCCGGTCAACGCCTGCACTCCCCCCGGTCTTCATCTCCGCGATGATGACGGCGGCGGCAAAGAACGGAAAGAACTCAAAATGGTTCTGATGCGCAGCATAGGCGCGCTGACGGAAGCCGGAAAGGCCCTTCGCCCATTCGCGCGGCTGGCTGTTGTCGTAGCCGCCGCCACTGCGCTTGGCGACGATGACGGTGAAATAGGGCAGCAATCCTGCAAAAAAGACACACCAAAGCGCTGTCGACATGGTTCCTCCACGGTAGTGCCATCTTTACGTGGCGCCCGTAATATTGGATGAAGCCAGAAATTCAGGCGTCGTGCTAGCAGGTTAGCCGGAAAAAGGGTTGGAACGGGATGATCACGACAGAACAGGCCAAACGACCTGTGGGCAACGGCGTGATGCTGGCCATGGTGGCGCTTTTGCTCGGGGGCTGTGAATCGAGCTCCCGGCTCGGCTCGCTCATGCCGGGCAGTGGCTATCGCAGCCCCGCCCAGTCGACACCGGCCGCCCCCGCGCCGCTGACTCCTGCGCCAGCGGGCGATGTTGAATCTTCCGCGTTGCCGCCGCTTCCAGGCTCGGGCACCACAACCGCCTTGCCGCCACCCACGGGTGCGCCGGGGGTGGGCGCTCCGGGTGTGGGAGCAACCGGTGGGGTTGCCACGGCGCCGGGCGTGCCGGTGGCGCAGCCGCAGAACCCGATTGTCTCGCCTTCTATTCCGCCTGCGCCGCCGCAGGTTGCCAATGCGACGCCGCCCTCTGCGCCGGCAAGCTCGGGTCCGCCGACGCGTACGGCGCTTGTTGGCAACTGGTCGGTCTCGGAGGCCAATGGCGCACGCTGCAAGATTACGCTGTCGAGTGCCCCCAAACTTGATCTCTATGGCGCGGGGACCTCCGGCTGCCAGAACAAGGAACTCCAGCGCATCAACGCCTGGGAACTCGCGGGCAATGAAGTGATCCTTTACGAGCCGGGCGGCGGTGTTGTCGCGCGCCTGCGCGGTGCTGGTGGCCAGAATTACGCCGGTGCGACCGCCAAATCCGGCGCACCCGTCAACATGAGCAAGTAAATCGACGGCTGCGTGGCCTCTGGCCTTTTAACGGGAGCGTGACGGATGGCGGAATTTCGGCTGCATGGTTTTGGCGAATCCGGCAACGCGTACAAGGTCGCGCTGATGCTCGAACTTTGCGGCGCGGATTGGGAACTGGTCCCGGTCGCGTTCTTTCAGGGCGCGACGCGCGCGGAGAGCTGGCGCCAGAGCGTCAACGAGATGGGTGAAGTGCCGGTGCTGGAGCATCGCGGCGAGGTTCTCACCCAGTCCGGCGTCATTCTCGACTATCTCGCGACGGTTCTCGGCAAATTCGGCGCACGTGGGGAACAGGAAGGGCGTGAGATTTGGCGCTGGATTCTGTTCGATAACCATAAGTTCACGAGCTTTTATGCCACCCTACGCTTTCTCTACGGCCTCCAGAAGACCGGCGAGACGCCGGTGACGGAGTTCTTGCGCGGGCGCGCCAAGGCGACCTTCGGCATTTTCGAGAAGCATCTTGAGGGTCGCCGCTTTGTCGTCGGCGACCGGCTGACGATCGCCGATCTCTCGCTTTGCGGTTATGCCTATTATGACGAGGAAACCGGCATCAATCGTGCCGACTTCCCGAATATCGAGGCCTGGAAAGCCCGTATCGCCGCCACGCCGGGCTGGAAGCACCCGTATGAGCTGATGCCGCGCGCGGCTATCGGCTGAGTGGGCTCTGTTCCAGCGAGCGCCGGGCGAAAGTCCGGCGCTGCCAATCAAGGGCCTGCGTCGTCAGTTCGGTGGCATCCTCGATGGCTTCGCGCAAGACCGAGATGATCGAGCGGCGCGGGGTCGAGACCAGCGCGACCGATTCATCGAACTCGAGGCTGATTTCCGCCGTGAACTTGCGCGCCAGCGTGCGCATCGGTGCATTGTTCTTCAGGCAGGTCATATAAAGCCGCCCGAACCCGCGATTGCGGGCCGAACGCAGCATGCGACCGAAAAGGTTCGTGCCGATGCCGCAGTTGCGCCAATTGGACGCAACCGAGAATGCCAGTTCGGCCTCTTCCGTGAAAAGATCGCCAATCGGGCGAAGCTCGGCCACGCCGATCAGCGTCTTGCCGTGAAAGGCGCCGTGAATGATTGCGTTCAACGTGATGCATCGTGCGGCATATTGCACGAGAAACGCATCTGTTGTCGCCATGCCGAAGCGGGTCCGGCGGCTTTCAGGGTCAAGCGCGAGAAGATGGGCCTCAAACAGGTCATGATCGCCCATATGAAGTTTGCGGTAGGTAATCTGGTCCAATTCTGCACGGGGCATCGCTGGTATCCTTGAATGGCGGTGCGGAAATCGGATGGTTCGGCATCTGGCCGAACTTGCCGGGTATTGCCGGCGGGTGATTCCCGTTTCTCGCTGCACTGCAATATAGAACGCTTTTGTCAGAACCATGGCAAGATCCATGCCTCACCCTGCGTTCACTGAATTTCGATCTAAGACCTTCCGGCGAGAGGCATCGACTTGCCGCGGCCCGCCCTCGCGTGCCAAACAATCCTGACCTCAGAGTTCAGGAGCGCGTGAGACGATGGCGGGTGCGGTTGCGTCGCGTTATGCCAGCATGGTGGCGGAGGGGCGGCTCGATGCCGATCCTGCGCAGCGTGCCATCGTCGAGAAGCTTGATCAGCTTGCAGAGCGCCTCGAAGCGCATCGACTTGCGCGCAAGGGCAGCGCGCTCGGCTGGCTCTTCGGCAAGAAGGAACCGGCGGCGCCAATCCGGGGGCTTTATCTCTGGGGTTCGGTTGGGCGCGGCAAGACCATGCTGGTTGATCTCTTCCACGACAGTCTGCATGTCCAGCGCAAGCGGCGTGCGCATTTTCATGCCTTCATGGCCGATGTGCATCAGCGCATCCATACGTGGCGGCAGCGGGCGAAGGCCGGCGAGGTCAAAGGCAACGACCCCATCCAGCCTGTCGCCGAAGCCTTGGCGGATGAAGCCTGGGTGCTGTGTTTCGATGAATTCGCCGTGACCGATATCGCCGATGCGATGATTTTGGGGAGGCTGTTTCAGGCGCTGTTTGCGCGCGGCGTCGTGATCCTCGCAACCTCGAATGTCGAGCCGTCGCGGCTTTATCACAATGGCCTCAACCGGGCGCTCTTCCTGCCCTTCATCGGGTTGATCGAGCAGCAGATGCAGGTGGTGCGGCTCGATGCGCGACACGATTACCGGCTCGAAAAGCTCGCGGGGCACCCGGTTTATTATACGCCTGTCGATGCTGCGGCACGCACAGCGCTCGACGCAATTTTTTCCGAGCTATCCGGTGGGCAACGCATCGCGCCGCGCAAGATTGATCTTGGCGGGCGCGATCTTGAGCTTCCTGCGGCAGCGGGTGGTGTGGCGCGCGCGAGTTTCGCCGATCTCTGCGACAAGCCGCTGGGTGCTGTCGATTTTCTGGCACTGGCGCGCAATTTTCACACCCTTGTGCTCGATGATATCCCGGTGCTCGACTTCGAACGCCGGAACCAGACCAAGCGCTTCATCACGCTGATTGATATTCTCTACGAACACCATGTGAAGCTCATCGCCTCAGCGGCTGCGGAACCAACCGAGCTTTATCGTGCAGCCACGGGGCATGAGATTTTCGAATTCGATCGCACGGTGTCCCGTCTGATCGAGATGCGCTCGGAGAGCTATCTCGCGCTCCCGCATGGTCGGGCGGACAGCGAGGCGAGCGGCGATACCACCGGGCTCGTCGAGACATGAGCGGCGAGGCGGCTCCAGAAGGCACGCGGGCCCGTCTGCTGGCCGCCGCGGCGCTGGAAATCCGCCAGATCGGTCCGAAGCGCATGACGATTTCCGGCCTTGCCGGACGTCTCGGCATGAGTCACGCCAATGTCTACCGCTATTTCTCTGACAAGCAGGGCATTGTCGATGCCGTGCTGAACATCTGGCTGCGGGGGCTTGAGACCCGGTTGCAGGATATTGTCGACGGGCCGGACCCGGCGGATGACAAGCTCGAGCGGTTCTTCACGACCCTGACGCGGAGCTATGCCGAGACCTGCGTGCAGGAACCGGCGTTGTTCCAGCTTCTGGCCGAGGCAGGGCCGGGCTCAACAGAGGCCGATCGGCATCGTCGACGGGTTGAGGGTTTTGTCGAGCGGATCGTCGAGGAAGGCAATGTCACGCGCCTGTTTTCCGGTGGCGATACGCGGCGGATGGCGATGCTCACGCTCGACCTCGCGCATCGCTTTTGCGACCCTTCGGCTGTCTGGCGGGGCGACCATTCACAGGGCGGTTCGGATGGTCGGCGGGACCGGGTGATCCGTTGGGCTATCCGGGCATTAACGGTCCGAAAATAGCGGTTACGAGTTACAATATTTGAAATTTGTAATGACCGTGACGATATCAACTTTCGCCCAATTTCAAAATTCTCGAATTCCTATGTCTTTGATTTATCACGGTGCTGCTCTGAACTCTTTGGCTCAAAACGAGTAAAATTCTCTCTTCTGGTCTGAATTCACGGATCGTGAACTTCTTCCCTGTTGCTGTCCGGCCAGACTCGGATTACGCCCACCTCGCCCGGAGGAGCCGGGCATGAAACCCAAGGTCGGGACCGGTCGTTCCTCTTTCGGATGTGCCGCCTCCCTTCCGTTCCCGAATTTCCCGGATGCGCTGGTTCACGCGCTCCCGTTTTTGCTCAGGATACTCCTCATGGCACGTTCGAAGATCGCCCTCATCGGTGCAGGCCAGATCGGCGGAACGCTCGCGCACCTCGCGGGCCTCAAGGAACTCGGCGATGTCGTGCTGTTCGACATCGCGGAAGGCACGCCGCAGGGCAAGAGCCTTGATATCGCTGAATCCGCGCCGGTTGACGGCTTCGACGGCAAGTTCACGGGCGCCAACGATTACAGCGCCATCGAAGGCGCCGATGTCATCATCGTCACCGCTGGCGTGCCGCGCAAGCCCGGCATGAGCCGCGATGACCTGATCGGCATCAACCTCAAGGTTATGGAATCTGTCGGCAAGGGCATCAAGCAGTATGCGCCGAAGGCTTTCGTGATCTGCATCACCAACCCGCTCGATGCGATGGTCTGGGCGCTCCAGAAGTTCTCGGGCCTGAAGCCGAACAAGATCGTCGGCATGGCCGGCGTGCTCGACTCGGCCCGCTTCCGTCACTTCATCGCCGATGCCGTCAACGTTTCGGTCAAGGACGTCAACGCCTTCGTGCTCGGCGGCCATGGCGACGACATGGTGCCGCTCACACGCTACTCGACCGTTGCCGGCATCCCGCTGACCGATCTTGTCAAGATGAAGTGGCTCACCCAGGAGCAGCTCGACGCGATGGTTGAGCGCACCCGCAAGGGCGGCGGCGAAATCGTCAACCTGCTCAAGACCGGCTCGGCCTTCTACGCCCCGGCGGCTTCGGCGATCGCGATGGCCGAGAGCTACCTCCGCGACCAGAAGCGCGTTCTGCCCTGCGCTGCCTACCTCAAGAACGACTATGGCGTGAAAGACATGTTCGTCGGCGTTCCGGTGGTGATCGGTGCCAAGGGCGTCGAGCGCATCGTCAAGGTTCGTCTCAATGCGGCCGAGAAGGAAATGATGGCGAAGTCCGTCGCTTCGGTTCAGGGCCTCGTTGACGCCTGCAAGACCATCAACCCGGCGCTTGCCAACTAAGGCAACGTCCACTGAGGGGCCGGCGATGCCGGCCCTTTTTCCAGAGCTGGAGGCCGGCCTTTCCGGCCTCTCTCCAGAGCAACGTCATCATCACTCGGCGCAAGGTTCCGGTTCGAGCCGGAAAAGGCGCTTTAGCGGATGCGAGGGGCATTCTCGATGAATATTCATGAATATCAGGGCAAGGCGATCCTGAAAGCCTACGGCGCGAATGTTTCCGCCGGTTTCCCGGCCTTGACCGTCGCTGAAGCGGTTGAAGCCGCGAAAAAGCTTCCCGGTCCGCTGTATGTGGTGAAGAGCCAGATCCACGCGGGTGGCCGCGGCAAGGGCAAGTTCAAGGAACTCCCGGCCGATGCCAAGGGCGGCGTCCGCCTCGCGTTTTCGATCGATGAAGTCGAGAAGCACGCCAAGGAAATGCTCGGCAACACGCTGGTGACGATCCAGACCGGCGAAGCAGGCAAGCAGGTTAACCGCCTCTACATCGAGGACGGCTCGGACATCGAGAAGGAGTTCTACATCTCCATGCTCGTCGACCGCGAGACCGGCCAAACCGCATTCGTCGTTTCGACCGAAGGCGGCATGGACATCGAAGCCGTGGCGCATGACACCCCGGAAAAGATCATCACCTTCTCGGTGGACCCGGCGACCGGCGTGATGCCGCATCATGGTCGCGCGGTGGCCAAGGCCCTCAACCTGACGGGCGATCTCGCCAAGCAGGCCGAGAAGCTCACGGGCCAGCTCTTCAAGGCGTTCGTCGAAAAAGACATGGCGATGCTGGAAATCAACCCGCTCATCATCACCAAAGACGGCAAGCTGAAGTGCCTCGATGCCAAGATCGGCTTCGATTCGAACGCGCTTTATCGTCATCCCGACGTGATGGAACTGCGCGATCTGACCGAAGAAGACGCCAAGGAAATCGAAGCCTCGAAGTATGACCTCGCCTATATCGCGCTCGATGGCACGATCGGCTGCATGGTCAACGGCGCGGGCCTCGCGATGGCGACGCTCGATATCATCAAGCTCTACGGCGAGGAGCCGGCGAACTTCCTCGATGTCGGCGGCGGCGCGACCGAAGAAAAGGTCACGGCGGCCTTCAAGATCATCACCGGTGATCCCAAGGTGAAGGGCATCCTCGTCAACATCTTCGGCGGCATCATGAAGTGCGATGTCATCGCGCGCGGCGTTATCGGCGCGGTGAAGGCGGTCGGCCTCAAGGTGCCGCTCGTCGTCCGCCTCGAAGGCACCAATGTGGAAGAAGGCAAGACGATCATTCGCGAATCGGGCCTCAACGTTATCCCGGCGGATGACCTTGACGACGCAGCGCAGAAGATCGTCAAGGCTGTGAATGGGTAAACTGGGATGCCGAAGCTGACCTCAAAGGTTAACGACGAGCATCTGAACACCCCCCATTTTGTTGAATGGTCTGTTTCGGAAGAGGACGAGGAAACCGAAGAGCAGTATTTCTCCAATCGAGAAGATGCAAAAATTTTTGCCTCTGACAAGCAAGAGCAAAAAATGGCAACGTATCTTGGTGAAATTGGCACTTACGAGACTGAGTCTGGGAACTTCGTGCGCGACTATATATATTATTGGTGGAATGAATATTTTCCGCTGAGAGAGGTCGAAGGGCGAGGTTTTGGGTATCCGTACCGAGCTTCAACCAAAAAAGTCTCATACGAGCCGTTAGACAAGCGCGGCTGGAAGGAGTGACTATGTCTATTCTCATCAATGCAAATACAAAAGTCATCTGCCAGGGCTTCACCGGCAAGAACGGGACCTTCCACTCCGAACAGGCGATTGCCTATGGCACCAAGATGGTCGGCGGCACCTCGCCGGGCAAGGGTGGTTCGACCCACCTCGGCCTGCCGGTGTTCGACACCGTCGCCGAAGCACGCAACGCCACCGGCGCCGATGCCTCGGTGATCTATGTTCCGCCGCCGGGTGCTGCGGATGCGATCTGCGAAGCCATTCAGGCTGAAATCCCGCTGATCGTCTGCATCACCGAGGGCATTCCGGTGCAGGACATGATCAAGGTGAAGCGTGCGCTCACCGGCTCGAAGTCGCGCCTTATCGGCCCGAACTGCCCCGGTGTCGTCACGGCGGGTGAATCGAAGATCGGCATCATGCCGGCCAATATCTTCAAGCCGGGCAATGTCGGTATCGTCTCGCGTTCGGGCACGCTGACCTATGAAGCCGTGTTCCAGACGACGCAGGAAGGCCTCGGCCAGACCACTGCTGTCGGTATCGGCGGCGATCCGGTCAAGGGCACCGAGTTCATCGACATGCTCGAAATGTTCCTTGCGGACCCGAAGACCCACTCGATCGTCATGATCGGTGAAATCGGCGGTTCGGCGGAAGAAGACGCGGCGCAGTTCATCAAGGACGAAGCCAAGCGTGGCCGCAAGAAGCCGATGGTTGGCTTCATCGCGGGCCGTACGGCGCCTCCGGGCCGCCGCATGGGCCATGCCGGCGCGATCATTTCGGGTGGCAAGGGCGGCGCGGAAGACAAGATCGCGGCGATGGAAGCCGCGGGCATCCGCGTTTCCCCCTCGCCAGCGCGCCTTGGCAAGACGCTCGTGGACGTGCTGAAGGGCAAATAAGCCTCGGCTCGGCCCAATAACGCCGCAATCGGCGTCTCTATCGCGGGCGATGTTTTCGCCTCGCCCGCGCGTCTGCCAGAGGCCGGCTACCGGCCGGCCCATCCTGTCGGGCAGGGTTCCCCAAGGATTTCCAAGGATATCAAGGTCAAAGCCATGGATCGCGATTTCGACAACAATTCCGACGATGTTTCGGCGCTTGCCGGCTCCAGCGCGGCCTATCTCGAGCAAATCTCGGGTGATACGACGCCCGGCCCCTCGTGGAAGCGGGCGAACTGGCCGGTTTCAGCCAGTGGTGAGCTGATCTCGGCGCTTGATGGCAATTGGGCTGCAGTCGAAAAGGCCGTGGGCGACAAGCTCAAGGGCAAGGCCGACGCTGCCAAGGGCGGCAAGGCCGGCTCGGTTCTCTCGGATGCTGATGTCCAGCGCGCCGCGCGCGACTCGGTCCATGCCCTGATGATGATCCGCGCCTACCGTATGCGCGGCCATCTCCATGCCAATCTCGACCCGCTTGGTATTGAATCCCAGAAGGATCACGAGGAGCTTCATCCCTCCTCCTACGGCTTCACGGATGCCGACTGGGATCGCCCGATCTTTATTGATCGCGTGCTCGGGCTGGAGTTCGCAACCATCCGCCAGATGCTCGCTATCCTCCGCCGCACCTATTGCGAGACGATTGGCTACGAGTTCATGCATATCTCGAACCCGGCCGAAAAGGGCTGGCTTCAGGAGCGCATCGAGGGTGAGCACAAGGAAATCAGCTTCACCCGCGAGGGCAAGCGCGCGATTCTCAACAAGCTTGTTGAAGCCGAGGGCTTCGAGAAGTTCCTCGACGTGAAGTTCACCGGCACCAAGCGCTTCGGCCTTGATGGCGCGGAAAGCCTGATCCCTGCGCTTGAGCAGATCATCAAGCGCGGCGGCAATCTCGGCGTGAAGGAAATTGTGCTGGGCATGGCCCATCGCGGTCGTCTCAACGTGTTGACGCAGGTGATGTCCAAGCCGCATCGCGCGCTGTTCCACGAGTTCAAGGGCGGCTCTTTCGCCCCGGATGACGTGGAAGGCTCGGGCGATGTGAAGTATCACCTTGGCGCCTCGTCGGACCGCGAATTCGATGGCCATAAGATCCATCTGTCGCTGACGCCGAACCCTTCACACCTTGAAATCGTCAACCCTGTCGTGCTCGGCAAGGTGCGCGCCAAGCAGGACCAGCATGGCTGTACGCCAGAAGATCGCACGGCAGTCATGCCGCTGCTGCTCCATGGCGATGCGGCCTTCGCGGGTCAGGGCGTTGTGGCGGAATGCCTTGGGCTTTCGGGCCTCAAGGGCCACCGGACCGGCGGTTCGGTGCATTTCATTATCAACAACCAGATCGGCTTTACGACCTATCCGCGTTATTCGCGCTCATCGCCCTATCCGTCTGACGTCGCGAAAATGGTCGAAGCGCCGATTTTCCACGTCAACGGCGATGATCCCGAGGCGGTGGTGTTCGCGGCGAAGGTCGCAACCGAATTCCGCATGAAGTTCCAGAAGCCTGTCGTGATCGACATGTGGTGCTACCGCCGCTTCGGTCACAACGAAGGCGACGAACCGGGCTTCACCCAGCCGCTGATGTACAAGAAGATCCGCGCGCACAAGTCGACGCTGGAAATGTATTCCGCTGAACTCGTGGCGCAAGGCGTCGTGACGCAGGGTGAAGTTGACAAGATGAAGGCCGATTGGCGCGCGCGCCTTGAAGCCGAATTCGAGGCTGGTCAAGCCTACAAGCCGAACAAGGCCGATTGGCTCGACGGCAAATGGGCGGGCCTCAAATCGGTCAAGGAAGTCGAGGAAGATCCGCGCCGCGGCCAGTCGGGCGTTGCGCTTGATCGCCTCAAGGAAATCGGCCTTTCGATCAATTCGGTGCCAAAAGGCTTCAACATCCACAAGACCATTCAGCGCTTCCTCGATAACCGTCGCAAGATGATCGACAGCGGCGAGGGGCTCGATTGGGCCATGGGCGAGGCGCTGGCGTTCGGCACGCTCGTCACCGAGGGCCATCGTGTCCGTCTCTCGGGGCAGGATTGCGAGCGCGGCACCTTCTCCCAGCGCCATTCGGTGCTGATCGATCAGGATACCGAGAACCGTTACACCCCGCTCAACCACATCGGCGCGGGTCAGGCGAAGTACGAGGTCATTAACTCGATGCTCTCGGAAGAGGCCGTGCTTGGCTTCGAATATGGCTACACGCTCTCCGAGCCGAATGCGCTGACCTGCTGGGAAGCCCAGTTCGGCGACTTCGCGAACGGCGCACAGGTGCTGTTCGACCAGTTCATCTCTTCGGGTGAGCGCAAATGGCTGCGCATGAGCGGTCTCGTTTGTCTGCTGCCGCATGGCTATGAAGGGCAGGGGCCGGAGCATTCCTCCGCACGCCTTGAGCGCTTCCTCCAGCTCTGCGCGGAAGACAACATGCAGGTGGCGAATTGCTCGACGCCAGCGAACTACTTCCACGCGCTGCGTCGCCAGATCAAGCGCGAGTTCCGCAAGCCGCTGATCCTGATGACGCCGAAGTCCTTGCTGCGCCACAAGCGCTGTATCTCGGATCTCTCCGAGTTTGCTGAGGGCACCTCCTTCCACCGCATCCTGAAGGATGACGCGGAGGCCGGGCGTTCCTCGACCAAGCTCAAGGCGGATGCGAAGATTCGCCGCGTCATCCTCTGCAACGGCAAGGTCTATTATGATCTGCTCGAGGAGCGTGAGAAGCGTGGCATCGACGATGTCTATCTCCTGCGCGTCGAGCAGCTCTATCCGTTCCCGCTGAAGTCGGTGGCGCAGGAACTCAGCCGCTTCAAGAAGGCGGACGTGATCTGGTGCCAGGAAGAGCCCAAGAACATGGGCTCTTGGTCCTTCGTCGAGCCCTACCTCGAGTGGGTGCTGGCGCAGGCTGGTTCCGCCACCAAGCGCGCCCGTTATGTCGGTCGTCCGGCTTCGGCCTCGACGGCGGTCGGTCAGATGTCGAAGCATCTCGAACAGCTGAACGCCTTCCTCGACGAAGCCTACGCCAACTGATTTTTCCCACAAAAGACACAAGACCTTCAGAAGGTTATTCGAGCATGAGCACCGAAATCCGCGTTCCGACCCTCGGCGAAAGCGTTTCCGAAGCGACGATTGGCAAGTGGTTCAAGAAGCCCGGCGATGCCGTCAAGGCGGACGAGCCCTTGCTGGAGCTTGAAACCGACAAGGTGACCCTTGAGGTCAATGCGCCGGCTGCCGGCGTCCTGGCTGAAATCGTTGCCAAGGATGGCGAAACGGTCGGCGTTGGCGCGCTGCTCGGCTCGATTGCCGCTGGTGGTGCCGCAGCTGCGGCAGCCCCTGCCGCTGCTGAAGCGCCCAAGGCCGCTCCGGCTCCTGCCGCTTCGGCAGCCATGCCCGCCGCGCCTGCCGCTGCCCGCATGATGACGGAAACCGGCGTTTCGGTCACCGAAGGTTCGGGCAAGCGTGGTCAGGTTCTGAAAGAAGACGTGATCGCCGCTGCCGCCGCACCGAAGGCGGCTCCCGCCCCGGCGCCGGTCGCAGCTGCGCCGCGTGCGGCTTCCCCGGCGAGCGATGCTTCCCGCGAAGAGCGCGTGAAGATGTCGAAGCTGCGCCAGACCATCGCGCGTCGCCTCAAGGAAAGCCAGAACACCGCCGCCATGCTGACGACCTTCAACGAGGTCGACATGGGCGCTGTGATGGCGCTCCGCAACCAGTACAAGGACCTCTTCGAGAAGAAGCACGGCGTGAAGCTCGGCTTCATGAGCTTCTTCGTCAAAGCCTGCGTTCAGGCCCTCAAGGAGCTTCCGGGTGTCAATGCCGAGATCGACGGCACCGATATCCTCTACAAGAACTACTACCACGTCGGTATCGCGGTCGGTACCGACAAGGGCCTCGTGGTGCCGGTTCTGCGCGATGCCGACTATCTCGGTCTTGCCGGTATCGAAAAGTCGATTGCCGATTTCGGCAAGCGCGCCCGTGATGGCCAGCTGACCATGGCGGAGATGCAGGGCGGTACGTTTACGATCACCAACGGCGGCATCTACGGCTCGCTGATGTCGACGCCGATCCTCAATGCCCCGCAGTCCGGCATTCTCGGTATGCACAAGATCCAGGAGCGCCCGGTCGCCATCGGCGGCAAGGTCGAGATCCGTCCGATGATGTATCTCGCGCTTTCTTACGATCACCGCATCGTCGACGGCAAGGAAGCCGTAACCTTCCTCGTGCGGGTCAAGGAATGCCTTGAAGATCCCGCGCGTCTCGTGATGGACCTCTAAGGCGGAGCGCCCCGATGACCAATGCTGCCGGAAACAGGCCTGTCGCCATCGTCACCGGTGGCTCCCGCGGAATCGGGCGCGCTTGCGCGCTCGGTCTTGCCGATGACGGTTATGATGTCGTCGTCAACTATGCGGGCAACAAGGCAGCCGCGGATGAGGTGGTCGCGGCGATCCTCGCCAAGGGCCGCAAGGCTGCAGCCGTGCAGGGCGACGTCGGCGTCGAGTCGGATGTGCTCCGCATTTTCGCCGCTGCCGATGCGCTCGGCCCGCTTGGGGTGCTCGTCAACAATGCCGGTGTGATCGATGTTGTCTGCCGCGTCGAGGCGATGAGTGTCGAGCGCCTGACGCGCATGATGACCATCAACATCATTGGTTCGTTCCTCTGTGCGCGGGAGGCCGTCAAGCGCCTATCGACCAAGCACGGCGGCAAAGGCGGTGCCATCGTCAACCTGTCCTCCATCGCGCCGACCCTCGGTGCACCGGGACAATACGTCGATTATGCCGCTGCCAAGGGTGCGATTGATGCCTTCACGCTCGGTCTCGGCCGTGAAGTCGCGGCGGAAGGCATTCGCGTCAACGCGGTACGTCCCGGCCTGATCGAGACCGATATCCACGCCTCGGGCGGCATTCCGGACCGCGTGAAGCAGCTCGAAAGCACCATCCCGATCCAGCGCGGCGGCACGGCGGAAGAAGTCGCCGAATGCGTGCGCTGGCTTGCTTCCGGCAAGGCCTCCTATGTCCTTGGTTCGGTCATTACGGTTTCCGGCGGTCGCTGAGACGCCGCTCATTTGAAGTACAAGGAGCCCTTCATGGCTTATGATCTCGTTGTTATCGGCACTGGCCCTGGCGGCTATGTCTGCGCCATTCGCGCTGCCCAGCTCGGCCTCAAGGTCGCGGTGGTGGAAAAGCGCAAGACGCATGGCGGCACCTGCCTCAACGTCGGCTGTATTCCCTCAAAGGCGCTGCTGCACGCTTCGGAACTCTTTGATGAAGCGGGCCACGGCTTTGCTGCGCTCGGCATTGATGTGCCGGCCCCGAAGCTCAATCTTCCCGCCATGATGAAGCACAAGCAGGAGACGATTGACGCCAACGTTGGCGGTGTCGGTTTTCTTCTCAAGAAGAACAAGGTCGAGGCGCACTTCGGTCTCGGAACCATTCTCGCGCCGGGGCAGGTGCAGGTTACGGCCGATGATGGCACCAAAGCCGTGTTGGAGACCAAGAACATCGTGATCGCCACGGGTTCGGAAGTGGCTCAACTGCCGGGTGTCGCCATCGACGAGAAAACGATTGTTTCCTCCACCGGCGCGCTTGAACTCGGCAAGGTGCCGGGCAAGCTTGTGGTGATCGGTGCCGGCGTGATCGGTCTCGAGCTTGGCTCGGTCTGGCGTCGCCTTGGCGCCAAGGTCGAGGTCATCGAGTATCTCGACCGCATCCTGCCGGGCATGGACGGCGAGGTCGCCAAGCAGTTCCAGCGGATGCTGGAGAAGCAGGGTTTTGCCTTCCAGCTGGGCAAGAAGGTCACTGGCGCCAAGACCGGCAAATCCGGCGTAAGCCTTACGGTCGAGCCGGCGGCGGGCGGTGCGGCGGAAACCATCGAGGCTGATATCGTGCTGGTGGCGATTGGTCGCCGCCCGAACACCGATGGCCTCGGGCTTGAGGGCGTGGGCGTGGCGACCGAGCGCGGCCGCGTCAACATCGACACTCATTTTGCGACCAATGTGCCGGGCATCTATGCCATCGGTGACGTGGTGCGCGGGCCGATGCTCGCTCACAAGGCCGAGGATGAAGGTGTCGCCATGGCGGAAATCCTCGCTGGCAAGGCGGGGCATGTGAATTACGACGTCATTCCGGGCGTGGTCTACACCTTCCCGGAAGTCGCCAGTGTCGGCAAGACCGAGGAAGAACTCAAGGCTGCGGGTGTTGCCTACAATATCGGCAAGTTCCCGTTCACGGCAAATGGCCGCGCCCGCGCCAACCGCACAACGGATGGCTTCGTGAAGGTGCTTGCGGACAAGGCGACGGACCGCGTGCTCGGCGTGCATATCATCGCCGCCGGTGCCGGCGAGATGATCCATGAGGCGGCGGTCCTTATGGAGTTCGGCGGTTCGGCGGAAGATCTAGCCCGTACCTGCCATGCGCATCCAACGATGAGCGAAGCGGTGAAGGAAGCCGCGATGGCGGTAGAGAAGCGCGCGATCCATACCTGATCGCCTTCCGCCGGGTGCGGCGACGCACGGCGCTGCCTGAAGACACGAAATAGACGGAATTGGCAGGGTAATATCCTGCCAATTCCGGAGATCTCATGTCACCCACCACGCGCCGTATGCTTCGTCCGCTCTGGTTTTTTCTGGCACTCCTGTTCCTCGTCGAGGCGTGGATCTGGGAGCGGCTCAAGCCGGCTGTCGCTTGGCTTGTCGGGCTTATCCCGTTCGAGCGCTTCAAGGCGGCCCTTGCCACAGGCATTGCGAGGTTACCGCCCTATGCGACGCTGCTCGTCTTTGCCATCCCCGGCCTGATGCTGCTGCCGTTCAAGCTTGCCGGTCTTTGGCTCATCGGCGGCGGGCATGTCATCGCTGGTGGCCTTGTCTTTCTCATGGCGAAGACGGTTGGGCTCGCGGTGACGGCTTTTCTGTTCGAAACCTGCCGTCCCAAGCTGATGGAACTGGGCTGGTTCGTGCGCTTCTACGCGCTGATGCTGCGCCTCAAGGATTGGGCGCACCGGCAGACGGAACCCGCGCGGCGGGCGCTCCACCTGTTCAAGATCCGGCTCGGCAACCAGAAAAGCCGCGTGCTGGCGTTCATCGCACGGCTCAGGCGGCGCAGCTTTTCCAAAATCGGCTGATTATCTGCCAGTCGAACCTGTTTCAGGGGGGTATCAATGCCCGCCGAAATGCAGTGCCATCGGCGCCCAGATCGCGACGCCCATCAGGCCGAGCGCGCCGATGCTCAAGGCGATGGCGCTGAACGCCAGCAGCATCAGCTCGGTAATGACGGCCGTTGAAGCCAACACGATGGCGATTTGCAGCAGCGCCGAGGCGAATTCGAAGATATGCGCCCGCGCCTTGGTGATATCGCGTCGGTCTTCGGCGGTCTTGGCGCGCGCGGCGAGTTCCTTGCGGCCCTCACCGGTTTCCGGTTCGCTCTCGTAGCGGGCCGCTGTGTCGTTCCACTTTTTCATCTGGGCTTCGAGCACGGCTTTTGCGGCGGGGTCGGCGATGCCGGTCGAGGTCACCTTCATCTCTTCCGAGGCGGTCTGGATCACGGTGCGGCGGATGGTTTTCGCCTGATAGAACGCCCAAAGGTTCGAGGATTCGAGGTTCTTGGCGATGGATTCGTTTTCGGAAAGCTTGTTGCCCATTTCAGAGAAGGACAGCAGCAGCGCCATGATGGCGATCAGAAGACCGATCTTCCTGTTCGAACCGTGATCGTCGTGGCCTGCGCCGTGCCCGTGTCCGTGTGACATGTGTTTCCCCCGAATCAGTGCTTGTCAGCAATATCGGGAGATTTCGTGTCAGTTCAAGCACAGGTGCGCGCTTCAGGCCCGCGGATGTGCCGCCTTGTAGCTGGCCATCAGGCGGGCGGTGTCGACCTGGGTATAGACCTGTGTCGTCGAGAGCGAGGCGTGACCGAGCAGCTCCTGAATGGTCCTGAGATCGCCGCCGCGTGCCAACAGGTGCGTCGCGAAGGAATGGCGCAGGGCGTGGGGCGTCGCTGTCTCCGACAGGCCCAGAGAGCCCCTGAAGCCTTCCATGGCGAGCTGAATGATACGCGGCGAGAGCGGTCCACCCTTGGCGCCGACGAAAAGCGGACCGTCGAGCGGCATTTTCCACGGGCATTGCGCGAGATAATCCTCAATCGCCTTGAGAATTGGCGCGAGCATCGGCACCTGCCGCATCTTGCCGCCCTTGCCGAGAATCACCAGTGTTTCATGGGCTTCGCGGGGCACATCGCCGCGCCGGAGCGAGAGCGCTTCCGAAATACGCAGGCCGGCGCCGTAGAGGAGCGCGAAGACGGCGGCGTCGCGCGCGATGATCCACGGGTCGCGCGCCTCGCCGGCACGGGTGGCAATGGCGCTGGTGGCGCGCGCGTCGCCGGGGGTTAGCGGACGTGGCAGACCCTTCTTGACGCGCGGCCCCTTCACCGCCTTGAACGCCGAGGCATGGCCGAAGCCTTCGCGCTCAAGATAGCGGGCGAAGGACCGCAGCCCGGCAAGCTGGCGCATGAGCGAGCGGCTCTCGACACCTTTTTCGCGGCGCTCGGCAAGAAACATCCGGAGGTCAGCGGGTTTGACGGAAAGGAAATCCTGCGGCGTTTTGCCATCTTCGCCCAGAAAGGCGACGAATTGCGCGACATCGCGGCCATAGGCCTCGACGGTTTTGAGCGAGTATAGCCGCTCATGGGTCAGGCCCCGCAGCCAGGCGATGCGGCATTCCTCAAGCGACATGGTGACGATCCTCCTAGCCTTGAGATCGCATTTTCGCGCCATCGGGTTAAGGAGTTGCTGGCGCTCGTGAAAACGGGGGTGTCCCTAAAACGCTGGTCGTCCTTCACGAATCCTGTGATATCGGGCGGGTGATGGCCGAACACGAAGACTTTCCTCCCGATCCTGCCGATTCTGCGCCCAATATCGCGGAGGTCGCGCTGCCGCTCGGCATTGATCAGCCTTATTCCTATGCCATCCCGCCGGGCATGCGCGTTGCTGCCGGCGATTGCGTGCGGGTGCCGATCGGGACGCGCGAAATTTACGGACTCGTCTGGGAGACGCGGCGCGGGGTCGCTGGTGGCAATCTCAAGCCTGTGAAGGAGCGGATGGCGATGCCGCCGCTTCGGGCCGAGATGCGCCAGTTCATCCAGCGCGTCTCGGATTACACGCTCTCCCCGATCGGGCTTGTCGCGAAAATGGCGATGCGCGATCCCGAGGCGGAAGCGCATGAGGCGCCGAAATTCGGCGTGCGGCTCACCGGCAAGGCACCGGGTCGCCTCACCGCTGCCCGCGCGCGGCTCATCGAGGCGGCGCAAGGCGGGCTCATTCATCGCAAGCGCGATCTTGCCGAGCGCGCCGCTTGCTCGACCGGCGTGATCGATGCGCTGGTCGATGACGGGGTGTTCGATGTCATCGCCCTGGCGCCGGAACTCAGGGCGCAGGCGCTTGATCCGATAGGGCGCGCGCCGCAGCTGTCCGACGCTCAGCGGGGCAATGCCGACGCTCTCCGCGAAGCGGTGACCAAGGGCGGATTCGCGCCGGTTTTGCTCGAAGGGGTTACCGGTTCGGGCAAGACGGAGGTTTATTTCGAGGCTGTCGCGGCGGCGCTCGAAGCCAAGCGGCAGGTCCTGATTCTGCTGCCGGAAATTGCCCTGACGCCGGAATTTCTGGCGCGATTTGAAGCCCGTTTCGATGGCCAGCCCGGTGCCTGGCATTCCGGGATTGCCAGTGCTCGGCGCGACCGGCTCTGGCACGCCATTGCCGAGGGTGAGGCGCGCGTGGTGGTCGGCGCGCGTTCGGCGCTCTATCTGCCGTTTGGCGAACTCGGACTCATCATTGTCGACGAGGAGCACGAGGCGGCCTTCAAGCAGGACGATTCCGTGCGTTACAACGCCCGCGACATGGCGGTTTTGCGCGCGAAGATCGAGAACTGCCCGGTGATTCTCGCTTCCGCGACGCCCTCGATCGAGAGTCGTGTCAATGTGAGCCAGGGGCGCTATCGTCATCTCGTCTTGCCGGATCGCGTCGGTGGGCGTGCGATGCCGGAGATCCGCGCCATTGATCTGACGCAGGATGCGCCGGAGCCCGGTAAGTTCCTCTCCCCCCGTCTGATCCGTGAGGCCTCGGCGACGCTGGCGCGCGGCGAGCAGGTCCTGTTCTTTCTCAACCGGCGCGGCTACGCGCCACTGACGCTGTGCCGCACCTGCGGCCATCGCTGGCAATGCCCGGAATGCGATGCCTGGCTGGTCGAGCATCGCTTTCGCCGCGCGCTGGTCTGCCATCACTGCGGGCATACCGAGCGGCGCCCGACCACCTGTACCGCCTGCGGGGCGGAGGAGAGCCTCACCGCCTGCGGGCCGGGAGTGGAGCGCATCGCCGAAGAAGTCGCGGAGGCGTTTCCGGATGTGCGCCGGATCACGCTATCGAGTGATTTTCCCGGCGGTACCGAGCGCTTGCGGCAGGAACTGGCGGCTGTTGCTGCCAACGAATTTCCGATCATCATCGGCACGCAACTGATCGCCAAGGGTCATAATTTCCCGCATCTCACGCTCGCGGCGGTGATCGATGCCGATATCGGGCTGGTTTCGAACGATCCGCGCGCGGCGGAGCGAACCTTCCAGCTTCTCGCGCAGGTCACGGGACGCGCGGGGCGCGGTGAGCGACCGGGGCGGGGGGTTCTCCAGACTTATCAGCCCAAGCACCCGGTTATCGCTGCGCTACTCTCCGGCGATCACGAACGTTTCTACGCCGAAGAAATCGCCGCGCGACAGGCTGCAGGGTTGCCCCCGTTCGGGCGTCTGGCGAGCCTTGTCGTTTCGGCCCGTGAGCGTCCGGCGGCGGAGGCCTATGCCCGGCTGCTCGCGCAGGCAGGGCATCGTGCGATCCGGGATCTTGGCGTCGGCGAGCGCGAGGCGGCTCTTCTCGGCCCCGCTGATCCACCGATGGCACTGCTGCGTGGCAAGCATCGGGTGCGACTGATCGTCAAGACCGCAAGGACCCTAAACCTGCAAGGTCTGCTCCGCACGATGCTGCGGGACGCCGGTGTGCCGAAGGGCGGTGCGCGTGTTGACGTCGATGTCGACCCATTCAGTTTTTTCTGAATCCTGACGCCTATTTAGGCCTGAAAGCACGACTTTGGTTGTGCATTGCAATGCGTGTTTGGCCACCTTGCGAAGAAACCCACCCTTCGTAGGGGTTTGAGCGTTTCGAAAAGGGTTGCGCACCCGTTGAAGATTTGTTAGCGACCGCCATCCACTGCGGGAGCGGCCTTGCTGCTCGGGCAATGGTGCTGATCCGATGATTGATCCCGTTCGACGGGGCACTTCGCCAGAAGGCGTGCGCGAGACCCTTGCGCTGGCATCTGGCAGAGTGTGAAAAGCGAAAGACGTTTGTCGTGGCCTCATCCAGCCCGATCGTTTCCGGAATTGCGGGGCGCTATGCCGCCGCTCTGTTCGAACTCGCGCGTGAAGCAAAGTCGCTCGACACGGTCAGTGCGGCTCTCGACAGCTTCTCGGCCATGCTCGATAGCAGCCCTGAGCTGGATCGCCTCGTCCGCAACCCGGTCTTTACGGCCGAGGAGCAGGTGGGTGCGCTGAGCGCTGTTCTCGCCAAGGCGAAAATCGAAGGCGTCGCTGCCAATTTCCTCAAGCTCGTCGCTTCCAAGCGTCGCCTGTTTGCCGTGCGCGGCATGATTGCAGGCTATCGCGCGCTGGTTGCCGAGGAGCAGGGCATCCTTGCCGCCGAAGTTACGGTGGCGGCTCCGATGACCGACAAGAATCGCTCTGCCGTTCTGGAAGCTCTCGAGTCCCAGGCTGGCAAGAAGATCGCCCTGACCGAAAAGGTCGACCCCGCCATTATCGGTGGCCTCGTCGTAAAGATGGGCAGCCGCATGATTGATGCATCCCTCAAGACCAAGCTCAACGCGATGAAAATCGCTATGAACAACGGCTAATACGAAAGGCTCACCCTGATGGACATTCGCGCCGCTGAGATCTCCGCGATCCTCAAGGAGCAGATCAAGAACTTCGGTGCTTCGGCCGAGGTGGCTGAGGTCGGCCAGGTCCTGTCGGTCGGCGACGGCATTGCGCGCGTCTTCGGCCTCGACAAGGTCCAGGCTGGCGAAATGGTCGAATTCGAGAACGGTGTGCGCGGTATGGCGCTCAACCTCGAATCCGATAACGTCGGCGTCGTGATTTTCGGCTCTGACCGTGAAATCAAGGAAGGCCAGACCGTCAAGCGCACCGGCGCCATCGTGGACGTTCCGGTCGGCAAGGGCCTGCTCGGCCGCGTCGTCGACGCGCTCGGCAACCCGATTGACGGCAAGGGTCCGATCAAGGCTGACAAGCGCGCCCGCGTGGACGTGAAGGCGCCGGGCATCATTCCCCGCAAGTCGGTGAACGAGCCGATGGCAACAGGCCTCAAGGCCGTTGACGCGCTGATCCCGATCGGCCGCGGCCAGCGCGAGTTGATCATCGGTGACCGCCAGACCGGCAAGACCGCGATCGCGCTCGACACGATCCTGAACCAGAAGCCGCTGAATGTTGAAGGCGCGCCTGAGAGCCAGAAGCTCTACTGCGTCTATGTCGCGATCGGCCAGAAGCGTTCGACCGTTGCCCAGTTCGTGAAGGTGCTCGAAGAGCGCGGCGCGCTGGAATACTCGATCATCATCGCCGCGACCGCTTCGGATCCGGCGCCGATGCAGTTCCTTGCGCCGTTCTCGGGCTGCGCGATGGGCGAATTCTTCCGTGATAACGGCATGCACGCCGTCATCATCTATGACGATCTGTCCAAGCAGGCCGTCGCCTATCGTCAGATGTCGCTGCTGCTGCGCCGTCCGCCGGGTCGCGAAGCTTATCCGGGCGACGTGTTCTATCTCCACTCCCGCCTCCTTGAGCGTGCGGCGAAGCTGAATGCGGACAATGGTTCGGGTTCGCTTACCGCGCTCCCGGTCATCGAGACGCAGGCGAATGACGTGTCGGCCTATATCCCGACAAACGTCATTTCGATCACTGACGGCCAGATCTTCCTTGAAACCGATCTCTTCTTCCAGGGTATCCGCCCGGCGGTGAACGTTGGTCTTTCGGTGTCGCGCGTCGGCTCGTCCGCGCAGACCAAGGCGACCAAGAAGGTTGCCGGCAAGATCAAGGGCGAACTCGCGCAGTACCGCGAAATGGCCGCCTTCGCGCAGTTCGGTTCGGATCTCGACGCTGTTACCCAGCGCCTCCTCAACCGTGGCGCCCGCCTCACCGAACTCCTGAAGCAGCCGCAGTTCGCGCCGCTGAAGATGGAAGAGCAGTGCTGCGTGATCTACGCCGGCGTGAACGGCTACCTCGATGCGCTGCCGGTCGGTCGCGTTCGTGCTTACGAGGATGGTCTTCTCGGCCTGCTGCGTTCGAGCCATGCCGAGCTTCTCGGCGAAATCGGCACGACAAAGGATCTTTCGGACGCGAACGCCGCGAAGCTGAAGGACATCGTCGCCGGGTTCACCAAGAACTTCGCCTGATTTATCGCCTTCGACGGGTCGCGCTTCCCGCGCGGCCCTGCTCCCTACGGAATAAGCAGGACCGCTTTTCATGGCGTCGCTAAAAGACCTCCGCAATCGCATCGCCTCGGTGAAGGCGACGCAGAAGATCACCAAGGCCATGCAGATGGTGGCTGCGGCGAAGCTGCGCCGTGCCCAGTCCGCGGCTGAAGCCGCGCGCCCGTATGCCACCAAGATGGAAGTGGTTCTCGCCAACATCGCGGGCGGCGTTTCGGGCTCGGAAGCACCTGCCCTGCTTGCCGGCAATGGCAAGGATCAGGTCCACCTTCTGGTGGTTTGCACGGGCGAACGCGGCCTTTGCGGCGCGTTCAACACCTCGATCGTGCGTCTCGCGCGCGAGAAGATCAACAGCCTCCTTGCCGCGGGCAAGACGGTGAAGATCCTCTGCGTCGGCAAGAAGGGTTTCGAGCAGCTCAAGCGCAATTATGAGAAGCATATCGTCGATCTGATTGAGTTGCGCGGCATCAAGAATATCGGTTACGGCGAAGGCGAGATGATTGCCAAGCGTGTGATCTCGATGTTCGAAGCCGGTGATTTCGATGTCGCAACGCTGTTCTATTCACGCTTCCGCTCGGTCATCGCGCAGATCCCGACGGCTCAGGCGCTGATCCCGGCGGAAGTGCCGGCCGGTGGTGCGAAGGCCTCCTACGAATATGAGCCGGACGAGGGCGCCATCCTTTCCGAACTCCTGCCGCGCAACATCGCGGTGCAGATTTTCCGGGCCTTGCTGGAGAATTCCGCGTCGTTCTACGGCTCGCAGATGAGCGCGATGGACAACGCGACCCGCAATGCCGGTGAAATGATCAAGAAGCAGACGCAGATCTACAACCGCTCGCGTCAGGCGATGATCACCAAGGAACTCATTGAAATCATCTCGGGCGCCGAGGCGCTCTGAGCTTACTGATCAGGAAACGAGGGTTACAACATGGCCAAGCCGCAGGGTCGTATCGCACAGGTTATCGGCGCCGTTGTCGACGTGCATTTCGACGGCCAACTTCCGCAGATTCTCAACGCGTTGGAAACCGATAACCTCGGCAACCGCCTCGTTCTCGAAGTCGCGCAGCATCTGGGTGAAAACTCGGTCCGCTGCATCGCGATGGACTCGACCGAAGGTCTGGTGCGCGGCAATCCGGTGAGCGACACCGGCATGCCGATCCAGGTTCCGGTGGGTGAAGCGACCCTCGGCCGCATCATGAACGTCATCGGTGAGCCGATTGACGAAGCCGGTCCGATCAACGGTGACGGCGTTCGCCCGATCCATGCCGAAGCGCCGAGCTATGCTGAGCAGTCGACCGAGGGCCAGATCCTCGTCACCGGCATCAAGGTCGTCGACCTCTTGGCGCCGTACGCCAAGGGCGGCAAGATCGGTCTGTTCGGTGGTGCGGGCGTCGGCAAGACCGTTCTCATTCAGGAACTGATCAATAACGTGGCGAAGACCCACGGCGGCTACTCGGTGTTCGCCGGCGTCGGTGAGCGTACCCGCGAAGGCAACGATCTCTATCACGAGTTCATCGAATCAAAGGTCAACGCCGATCCGAAGAACCCGGATCCGTCGGTCAAGTCGAAGTGCGCGCTCGTGTTCGGCCAGATGAATGAGCCGCCGGGCGCCCGTATGCGCGTCGCGCTCTCGGGCCTCACCGTTGCGGAAAACTTCCGCGACAAGGGCCAGGACGTGCTGTTCTTCGTTGACAACATCTTCCGCTTCACTCAGGCGGGTTCGGAAGTGTCGGCGCTTCTCGGCCGTATTCCTTCGGCGGTGGGCTATCAGCCGACTCTCGCGACCGACATGGGCGCGCTGCAGGAACGCATCACCACCACCACCAAGGGTTCGATCACTTCGGTGCAGGCGATTTACGTCCCGGCGGACGATCTGACCGATCCGGCGCCGGCGACCTCCTTCGCCCACTTGGACGCGACGACGGTTCTGAACCGCTCGATCGCTGAAAAGGGCATCTACCCGGCGGTGGATCCGCTGGACTCGACCTCGCGTATGCTCTCGCCGGCGGTTGTCGGTGAGGAGCACTACAACGTGGCGCGTCAGGTTCAGTCGATCCTTCAGCGCTACAAGGCGCTGCAGGACATCATCGCCATCCTCGGCATGGACGAGCTGTCCGAAGAGGACAAGATGACCGTGGCCCGCGCCCGCAAGATCGAGCGCTTCCTTTCCCAGCCGTTCGACGTTGCGGCCGTGTTCACCGGCTCGCCGGGCGTGCAGGTCAAGATCGAAGACACCGTGAAGGGCTTCAAGGGCATCTGCGCCGGTGAATACGATCACCTGCCGGAAGCCGCCTTCTATATGGTCGGCACGATCGAGCAGGCCGTCGAGAAGGCGCAGAAGCTCGCGGCCGAAGCGGCCTAATCGAAAGCAGACGAACCATGGCAACCTTCCCCTTCGAACTCGTCTCGCCGGAGCGCGTGCTCTTCTCGGGCGAAGCGACCCAGGTGGTCGTTCCGGCTTCCGAGGGCGAGATCTCGGTTCTCGCCAACCATGCCCCGTTCATGTCGGCGCTTCGCGCCGGCGTGGTGACGGTGGATGGCGGCAAGCGCCTCTTCGTGCGCGGTGGCTTTGCCGACGTTTCTCCGGCGGGTTTGACCTTGCTTGCGGAACAGGCGATCGCGGTCGAGGATATCAACGTCGAGAAGGTTTCGGGCCAGATCAAGGACGCCGAGGAAGACCTTCGCGATGCCAAGACCGATGACGCGCGTAACCGTGCGACAGCGGTGCTTGAAGGCCTTCGCGCCATGCTGGCGGTTGCTCGCCACTAAGGCGGGTTCATCGATCCAATGAAATCAGGGCCGCGCAAGCGGCCCTTTTTCGTTTCAGAATCGGAAGGTGGCCGCGATCTGTGGCGCAAAGCTGAAGGCCGCGTAGCGATCCGGCGCGTAACTCGAATACATTCGGGTGTAAGCCAGCCGCACCGAAATCTCGCGATCCTTCTGCCACTCGTATGTCGCCCCGATATTGGCCGAGAGGCTGCGATCGTTGATGCGGGGAAGGATCGGTGTCTTGTCTTCGAGTGTGTAGCCGAAGCCGCCGCCGACCCGGAAGGTCCATTTTTCCCATTTCCGCGCGAGCGTGATATTGAAGCGCGCCCGGAATTGATCCTCTGTGCCGTCCTGCATGAAGCGGCGCGACAGCGTCGAATTCAGCGTCAGGGTCAGGTTTTCGGCGAGTTTGAACGGGCGGGAAACCCCTATCGAAACATCATTGCTCGCACTGTCATGTGCCGTCAGACGCTGGTTCATGGCCGTGCGGCCGGCAAACCCGAGCGTGAAGGTGGCTTCCTGCCACGTGTGGCTAAGGCTTGCTGCCGCAATCGCGCGATTGATCCCGCCAGCCTCTTCGCGCCGGTAAAGTTCTGAAAAACCGGTGACGCTGATGCTGAATGCGGTTTTCTCCGCCAGTGCCCAACGATAACCGGCCACGATCTCGCTGCCGAGATACGCGTCGCCCTTGTGTTTCCCCGTGATTTCGAGCGGATTCGAACTCCAGCCACCGCCAAGCGTGACGCCGAGCGAAATGCCTGACTGCGGCGGCACCGGGGCTTGTGCAAGGGCGGCCGGGGCGAGCCCGACCACCATTACCGCTCCTGCCCAATGCGCCCACGCCACGTTACTCTCCTGCCGCCCACGCCAGACATAGCGCGCGGCGCGACGGAGGCAAAGCGGGGTTCAGCCTTCTTCGAGCGCCATCAGGCTTGCATTTCCGCCCGCAGCGGCGGAATTGACCGAAATCACCTGCTCGGTCGCAAACCGAAAGAGGTAATTCGGTCCACCTGCTTTCGGCCCAGTGCCGGAAAGGCCATGACCACCGAAGGGCTGCACGCCAACGACCGCGCCGATCATGTTGCGGTTGACGTAGATGTTGCCGGTCGCGAGTTCGCCGGTGATGCGTTCGATTTCCGCATCGATACGCGAATGAATGCCGAGGGTGAGGCCGTAGCCCGTGGCCTCAATGGCGGTGATGACCTTGGCGAGATCGCCCGCCTTGTAACGCACGACATGAAGGATCGGCCCGAAGACCTCTTCCTTCAGATCCTCGACGCGACCAAGCTCAAAAACATGCGGTGCGACATAGAGCCCTTCCGGCGCCTTGACCGCGAGGCGTGTTTTGGCCTCGGTTTTCATTTTTTCGATATGTGCATCGAGCCGCGTCTTGGCTTCGGCGTCGATGACCGGGCCGATATGGGTTGCGACCTCCCGAGGATCACCCAGACGCAGTTCCTTTGCCGCTCCGACAATCATCTCGATCATTTTCTCCGCGACATCTTCCTGCACGCAGAGGAGCCTCAGTGCCGAGCAGCGCTGACCTGCCGAGCGGAAAGCTGAGAGCGTCACGTCATCCGCGACCTGCTCGGGGAGGGCCGTGGCATCGACAATCATCGCATTGATGCCGCCGGTTTCCGCGATGAGCGGTACGATGGGGCCATCCTTGGCAGCAAGCGTGCGGTTGATCTTGCGCGCGGTTTCCGTCGAACCGGTGAAGACCACGCCGGCGATCCGTGGATCGCCAACCAGCGCCGCACCGATCGCCCCGTCGCCTAGGACGAGATTAAGTGCATCACCGGGAATACCGGCTTTCTGCATCAGCGTCACCGCGAGATGGCCGATCAGCGGGGTTTGCTCGGCGGGTTTGGCCACCACCGAATTCCCTGCCGCAAGCGCCGCCGCGATCTGGCCGACGAAAATCGCCAGCGGGAAGTTCCATGGCGCGATGGCGACAAAAACCCCGCGGGGGCGGTAGATCAGCCGGTTTTCCTCGCCCGTCGGGCCGGGAAGCGCGACGTGGCTGGTGAAGAGGCGCTCGGAGTCGCCGGCGTAGTAGCGCAGGAAATCAACCGCTTCGCGCAGTTCCGCCAATGCGTCATCGAGTGTTTTGCCGGCTTCAGACTGGAGCAGTGCCAAAATACGACCGGTCTCCTCTTCCATCAGGTCAGCTGCGCGGCGTAACGCGCCCGCGCGGATACCTGCTGCCGTATTGCCCCAGCGGCGAAAACCCTTTTGCGCCGCTGCGATGGCTTTGGTGGCAAGATCGGGCGTGCCATTTTCTGCCAGACCAACCGATTTTCCATCAATAGGGGAGAGCACCGAACTGATGGTACCGGCTGCCGCCTTGCCATCGATCAGGCTTGTGGCCTGGGCGGGACGAAAATCGCGGCTTGCCAGCAGGTTGGCTAAAGTTTCGGCATGGCCGAATTCCACGCCGCGGCTGTTGGTGCGCTCCGCGCCATAAAGCGCGAGGGGGCGGGCAATTCCGGCATGGCGTGCGCGACGCGCATCACCGATGATGGCTGCCGGGCGGGTCAGGAGCTTGTCGATCGGCACGGCGGGATCCGCCGCCTCATGCACGAAGGAGGAATTCGCGCCGTTCTCCAGCAGACGTCGGACAAGATAGGCGAGAAGGTCGCGGTGCCCGCCAACAGGGGCATAGGTGCGGCAAGCGGCATCGGCATGGTCGCCGAGGAGCGCACCATAGAGCGCATCGCCCATGCCGTGCAGGCGTTGAAACTCGTATCCCTCGGCGTCGCCTGCCATGGCGCGAACCGTGGCGACAGTGATGGCGTTATGAGTCGCGAATTGCGGGAAAAGGCGCGGGCGCGCGTCGAGCATCGTGCGGGCGCAGGCGATATAGTTGAGGTCCGTCATCGCCTTGCGGGAGAAGACCGGGAAATCGGCAAGGCCGCGTTCCTGCCCACGCTTGATTTCGGTATCCCAATAGGCGCCCTTGACGAGGCGAACCATGAAGCGGCGCCCGGTGACTTTCGCGAGATCGTCGAGCCAGGTGATCACGGCGCGGGCGCGCTTCTGATAGGCCTGAACGGCGAGGCCGAGGCCGTTCCAGCCCTCAAGCTCCGGCGCGCGGGCGATTTCGGCGAAGATATCCAGCGAGAGTTCGAGCCGGTCAGCTTCTTCCGCGTCGATGGTGAAGTTGAGGTCGAAGGCCTTGGCGGAGACCGCAAGTTCAATCACCGCCGGGACCAGTTCCCTGAGGACCGCGACCCGGTTCGTGGCTTCATAACGCGGGTGCAGCGCCGACAACTTCACCGAAATGCCCGGACGATCCGGCAGGGGCAAGTTACCTGCCTTGGCGCCGATGTGGCGGATGGCATCGGCATAGCTCTTGAAATAGCGTGTCGCATCGTCGCGCGTGCGGGCGCCTTCACCGAGCATGTCGAAGGAGTAGCGATAGCTGCGCCCTGCGCCGCTGCCGGCGCGGTTGAGGGCCTCATCGATGGTTTGCCCAAGGACGAAATGATTGCCCATCACCTTCATTGCCTGTCTTGCCGCAGTGCGGACGGTGGGAAGGCCGATGCGCTTCGCAAGGCTCGCGAGAATACCATCCGGCGTCTCACCTGGCTGAATGATGCGCGCGCCGATGCCGAGGGCCCAGGCGGAAGCGTTGATCAGCAGGGCATCGGATTTGGGCTCGTGGTGGGTGAAGTTGCCCTGCCCGAGCTTGTCTTCGATCAGCTTGTCAGCGGTGAGCGCATCCGGCACGCGCAGGAGCGCCTCGGCCAGCACCATCAGCGCGAGGCCTTCCTTCGTGGAGAGGGAATATTCCTGCAAGATCTGTTCGACACCGCCGATTCCCCCGGCGCCGGCCCGAATCGCCTCGATCAGTCGGCGGGCCTCGCGGTCGATGGCGCGCTCTGTTTCCGGGGGTAGCGTGCTCTGGACCAGCAGCGAAGCCGCAAGCGATTCGTCATCCGGTGCGTAAGGTGCGCGAAAGGGCGGAAGGGCGGTGGATTGCTGTTCGGACATGGTGCGCGATATCCCGTCATGGGCGGAAATCCGCCGTGTGTGAATGTTTGAAAGATACCGATCAATAACAGGTGTTTCCACCATGATTTTGAGCTTGAAGCCGTGAATTACCCTGTGATAATGGAAACTAACAGTGAATATGCGGGGGCATGATGGCTGATACTCTGGATCGCGCGGACCTCAAGATTCTCCGTGCGCTGCAACGCGACGGGCGGCTTTCGACCGTGGCGCTCGCCGAGAATGTCGGCCTTTCGCCCACCGCGACCACCGAACGCGTGAAGCGTCTCACACGCGAGGGATATATCAAGGGGTATCATGCGGTGCTCGATCCGGGGATGCTGGATCGCTCGCTGCTGGTGTTTGTCGAGGTGACGCTCGACAAGACGACGCCCGATGTCTTCGCCAAGTTCGCGCTCGCGGTGCGGGCAAGCCGGGAAATTCTCGAATGTCACCTTGTGGCCGGCGGGTTCGACTACCTTATCAAGACCCGTGTCAAGGATATGGAGGCCTATCGTAACCTCCTGACGCAGACCATCTTGGCGTTGCCGGGCGTTCGGGAGTCGCGGTCCTATGCGGTGATGGAGGAGGTGAAGGCGGAGCTTCTGCTGCCGATCTGACGGGGCGACAATCGATGGTATGAGGTGGCGGGAGTTGCCAAAGGCGCGCGATTTTCGCAAGGATGCGGGCCTTGTTCGCCCTGTTTTTCGCATCCGCTTTTCCGCTCATAGCCACCTGTTGGCGGGCGGATGCTCTGGCCGGAGACGCCTGTCGTGAAGCCTTCGACGCATCCCTCGAGTTCCGCGCTGGCGCGCCCGACGCTTGGTCCCCTCGCGCCCTATGATGCGGTGTTCTCCCGCTTCGTCTGGCCGGACATGGCGCGGTTCAATATCGCGAAGGCGTGTTGCGATGTTTACGCTGAGGCGGAGCCGGATCGCCCGGCGATCATCGAGGTTTCGCCGGATTTTCAAACCACCACGCTGACCTATGGCGCGATGCGAAAGGCGGCGGATCAACTTGCGCATGCTTTCATCCGCGCGGGGGTGCGGGCAGGTGATCGCGTCGCCATCCTGCTGCCGCAAGGGCGTCATGTGCCGATTGCGCATATGGCGGTCTACAAGATCGGCGCGATTGCCCTTCCGCTCGCCGCACTCTTCGGCGCCGATGCACTGGCCTATCGTCTTGCCGATTCAGGCGCAAAGCTGATTATCACCGATGCCAGCGGTGCGGCGAAGCTCAAGCCGCTGCGCGTGGGCGCACCGATGCTGGAGCAGGTTGTCTCTATCGATGGCGACGGCGATGGCGCGGTGGGCTTTGCGCGCTTTATCGAGGGGCTGCCTGAGCGTTTCGAGACGCGGCCCAGTTCCGGCGATGATCCGGCGCTGATGATCTATACCTCCGGTACCACCGGCCAGCCCAAGGGCGCGCTTCACGCTCAACGTGTGCTGATGGGGCACTTGCCAGGCGTCGAAATGAGCCACGATTTCGTCCCGCAAGCGGGGGACTTGTTCTGGACGCCGGCGGACTGGGCCTGGGCGGGCGGGTTGCTCAACATCCTCCTGCCGGGGCTTTTTCTCGGTGTGCCGGTGGTCGCTTGGCCGTTTCAGAAGTTTGATCCCGAAGCCTCTTTCGCGATGATGAGCCGGATCGGGGTGCGCAATGCCTTCATACCGCCCACCGGATTGCGGTTGATGCGCACGGTAAAAGACCCGGTGAAGCGCTTCGGCATGCCGCTGCGGACGCTCGGTTCGGGCGGCGAATCACTTGGGACGCCAACCTTCGAATGGGGGCGCGAGGTGCTCGGCCTGCCGATCAACGAGTTCTACGGCCAGACCGAATGCAACCTCGTGCTGGCTTCGAGCCACGCGATGAATGTCGCGCGCGCCGGCATGATCGGGAAGCCGGTGCCGGGGCATCGCGTTGCGGTGATCCGCGAGGATGGCTTGATGGCCGAGGTTGGCGAACGCGGGCAGATCGCCATTCTTCGGCCCGATCCGGTGATGTTCCTCGGCTACTGGAACCGTCCGGAAGCGACCGCCGAGAAGTTCATCGGCGACTGGTTGATGACCGGCGATCAGGGCGCTGTGGATGAGGATGGCTACATCGGCTTTACCGGGCGTGACGATGATCTCATCACCTCCTCGGGCTATCGCATCGGCCCGGTCGAGATCGAGGATTGCCTGATCAAGCATCCGGCGGTGGCGCTGGCGGCGGTGATCGGCAAGCCCGACCCGGTCAGAACCGAAATTGTCACGGCTTTTCTGGTGCTCAAGCCGGGGTTCGCCGAGAGTGTTGCGCTCGAACAGGAAATCCGGCTTTTCGTGCGCGAAAGGCTTTCGGCGCATGAATATCCGCGCGAAATCCATTTTATCCGGGATATGCCGCTAACGACGACGGGCAAGATCATCCGCCGCGAATTGCGGGATCGCGTCTCGTAGTTATTTCGCCGCGGCGACCAGCGCATCCCAGAAGCGGGTGATTGTCTCGCGGGGAATACCTTGCGTGATGAAGACGATGCGTGTTCGGCGGTCGCGCCCTGGCCAGCGCGGGAGGCGCTCCGGCCTGTGCGCGATGGACTGAACATGGTGGATCACCACCGGACGATCCGGGTCTTCCTTCAGCGCGATCAACCCCTTGAGGCGCAGGAGGCGGGGGCCGTGCAGCACGCGCATCGCTTCCTGAAACACGATCAGTGACGCCTCGGGGATTGGCTCGGCGCTTGTGAAAGCGAAGGTGTCGATATCGCTGCCGTGCGTGGCGGCGTCCGCGTTCCCGAGCCACGCCTCGATGGCCGCCTCGGTTCTGGGTGCGAAGCGGTGTGAAAATAGCGTGTTTGCGTCGAAGTCTGCCTCATTGGCGATGATCGGTGCGGTGGGGTTCAAATCCGAGACCGCCGCTTTGAGCGCGACAGGAGCCTTAGGCGATGCCAGATCCGATTTCGTGATCAGGATGGCATCCGCCAACGCAACCTGCCGTCGCGCCTCGGGATGGGCCGTGAGCGTCTCCGCGCCATGGGCGGCATCGACCAGCGTGATCAGCCCGGCGACGGCGAAGCGCTTCGAGAGGTAGGGATGCTGGAGCACCGATTGAAGGATCGGCAACGGGTCGGCAAGGCCAGTGGTCTCGATCAGCACTTGCCGGAAAAAGCGGATGCGGTGGTTGTCGCGGCGGCGCAGCAGATCTTCAAGCGTTGCGACAAGATCACCGCGCATTGTGCAGCAGAGGCAGCCTGCGGCAAGCAGCACGACATCACCCGGTGCTTCCTCGACAAGGAGGTGATCGAGGCCGACTTCGCCAAATTCGTTGATTATGACGAGGGTATCCGCGAGCGCAGGCTCCTTCAGCCAGCGGTTGAGCCGCGTGGTCTTCCCCGCGCCGAGAAATCCCGAGAGGATCACCAGCGGGATGGGCTGAAGCGGATCGTCGGGTTGAATCTCAGCGGGGCTCATCGAGCGATAAACCGGGCGCGGGAGCGGGCGAATCCAGCAGCACTTCCGCCGCCAGCGCCGAAAGGATCAGCCCGACGCCGAGAAGCTGGAAGGGGGACAGGGTTTCACTGAGAAAAAATCCCGCGACGATAATTGCGGTCACGGGTTCGAACAGGAACAGCAGGCTCGTCCGGCTCGGGCTGATGCGCTGTGAGGCGAGAAGCTGAAAGATAAAGGCGATGGCATAGGCGCCCATCGCAATGGCGATGGCCACCGGGGCCTTGGCAAAGGTCGCGATGGGCACCGGGCCACCGTTAAGGACCGAAAATGTCAGCGCGATCGGGCCTTGCCCCACCTGTGTCCAGAACATTGTCCGGACGGGCGGTCCACTGACACGACCCGCGAGAATGAACATTGCGGCGCAAGCGACCGAGGCGATCAGCGCGTAGCTCACGCCGCGCAGGTTCAGCTGGTCCGCCGAAGGGCCGACCGCCATCACCAGTCCGAGAAACGCGACGGCGAAAATGCCAATCTGCTTGGCGCGGAGCTGCCGCCCTTCGATGCGATGGGAAATCACCATCACGAAGAGCGGAAAGGTGTAGAAAATTACGACCGTCAGCGGCACGGAAAGATGATCGAGCGCGGAGAGGTAAAAGGTGGCGGTGAGCCCGGCGGAGACGGCGAGACGCGCCAGCGTGCCACGTTCCCCCGAAGGAAGGCGCAACGACTGACCGGTTGCCATGGCGACCGCAGCGAGCACCGGCACCAGAATCAAGGCTCGGTAGAAAATCAGTTCTGCGCCGGGCATGCCAGCCTGAGAGGCGGCGCGGGCGGCGGGGATATTGGCGCCATAGAGGCCGGCACCGATCAGTGCGAACAGCGTTCCGGTGACGAGGGTGCGGCGGGTTGCTGCCCAGACCGGCCCTTCCGAGGTTTCGCTCACGCTTTCGGTCCGGTCTTACCCTGTTCAGGTGCTTTGGCTTTGGCGGGAAGCTTCTTGGTAGGCTGGGTTTTTGCCGTAGTGGCTTTGAGGTCAAGTTTGGCCTTCGGCGCCGCTGCGGTTTTGCCAGCGGGTTCCACCTTCAAGGGTTGGCGACTGGCCAGCGAAGCGGCCGCGGCGGGACGCTGCGGCGCCTGTTTGGCCTTGCCGATGCCGGCAGCGGCACCCGGACGGACATCGCCATGGAGGGCGAGCGGATTGCCGGAGGCCTTCCGCTTCGGATCGGCCGCAAAGGCTTGTGCTTGCGCCTCCGGTGCCTCGCCGCCGGGACGGCGTGCGACCTCGGTGCTGCCGGGTTTGCGCCCGATATAGACCTGAACCGGATCGAAATTATCCCGCGGACCGAGGGCGACGCGATTGCCGACGCGCTGGCCGACGGAAACGGCCTGCCCGGCGCTGCTGAAGGCCATCACGGCATCGGGACGATCGGTCGAGCCGCCACTCGGCGCAAAGGCCATGGCGGCACCGCTGTCCTCCTCGCTGACGGGCGGCCCGCGGCGCCCGCAAATCTCCGCGCGGCGGTTCGGTGCGGTGCGCTCAATGCTGGCCGTCATGGAGGCGAGAGTCATGCCGTTGCGGGAGCCGCCGCCAAAGCCGGCAAAACCGCCCCCCGAGAACCCCTGATCGAGCAATTGGGCGGCCTTGAGCGTGCGGTCTGCCGCCGAGGCGGCACCAAAAACCACGGCGATCAGCGTGCGTCCGCCCCGCTCGGCGGCGGAAACGAGGTTGAAGCCCGAAGCGCAGACGAAACCGGTCTTCATGCCCATGGCGCCGGGGTAGCGCCCGATCAACCCGTTGGTATTGGCATATTTGCGGTTGCCGAGTTGCACAGCCCCGATCGACCAGAGTTCGGAATACTCCGGGAATTCGACCAGCAACGCGCGGGCGAGGATCGCCATATCGCGCGCGGAGGACACATGGTCATCGCGGTGCAGGCCATGCGGATTGACGAAATGGCTCTGGCTCATGCCGAGCCGTGCGGCTTCGCGGTTCATCATCGCCGAGAAACCGGCGACCGACCCACCAACGCCCTCCGCCACCACGATGGCGATGTCGTTGGCGGATTTCACCATGAGAATCTTGAGTGCATTCTCGACGGTGATTTCCTGTCCGGGCTTCACGCCGATCTTGCTCGGCGGCTGCTTCGAGGCGGTGCTCGTCACAACCAGCGGTGTTTCGAACTTGATTGTGCCGCGCTGGATTTCCTTCAGGGCGACGTAAGCGGTCATCAGCTTGGTCGTCGAGGCCGGGAACCAGGGACGCGTCGCCTCTTCGGATTGCAGGACCTCGCCGGTCGCCGCATCGACGATCACGGTCGGGACCATCGGGTCCGCCTTGGCGAAGGGGATGGCTGCACCGAGGGCGATGAGAGCCGCAAGCGCGGATTTGGGAGCGAAAAGCGGCAATTGAGCCTCGATTGTACGGCCGGCGGGCGATTCGGACAGGCGTTCCGTGAGATGTGTTCGTAACGCCGGCGCGAGGATTTGAGAAGAACAAGTTTTTTCGCGAAAGGCCATCCAATTATGGCGAGCATACGGCCAAGGGCCGGATTGCAAAGGTATCATGCGGCAGGACGCGGATTTCTGTTGCGAGGCGCGGCACAATGTTAAAAAACAGGTCAACCTGCTTTGAATTTGATCTTTCGGGAGTGAGCCATGAGTGCCTCGATCATCGGCTGGGCGCATACCAGCTTCGGCAAGAAGGAAGAGAGTCTCGAAGAGCTCATCACCATGGTCACGCGCGATGCGCTGGCCCATGCGAAAATCAGCGCTGAAGAGGTCGACGAGATCTATCTCGGGCACTTCAATGCGGGCTTCTCGCCGCAGGATTTCACGGCTTCGCTGATCCTTCAGGCTGATCCGGCTCTGCGCTTCAAACCGACGACGCGTGTCGAGAACGCCTGCGCCACGGGATCGGCGGCGGTGCATCAGGCCGCCAAATCCATCGCGGCGAAGGCGGCGAAGGTTGTTCTGGTGGTCGGTGTCGAACAGATGACGCGAACGCCGGGGCCGGAAGTGGGCAAGAACCTCCTGAAGGCATCCTACCTTCCCGAAGATGGCGACACCCCCGCCGGTTTCGCGGGTGTGTTCGGCAAGATCGCAGGCGGCTACTTCCAGCGCCATGGTGATCAATCCGACGCGCTGGCGCGGATCGCCGCCAAGAATCACAAGAACGGTGTCGAGAATCCCTACGCCCAGATGCGCAAGGATTTCGGCTATGAATTCTGCCGCACCGAGAGCGAGAAGAACCCCTACGTTGCCGGGCCTCTGAAACGCACCGATTGCTCCCTCGTGTCGGATGGCGCGGCTGCGCTGGTGATAGCGGACATCGATACCGCCATGCGTTCGGAACGCGCGGTCCTGATGCGCTCGCTCGCCCATGTTCAGGATTTTCTCCCGATGTCGAAGCGCGATATTTTCGCCTTCGAGGGCTGCTCGGTGGCGTGGAAAAAGGCGCTCTCGCAGGCGCGCCTCACGCTGGACGATCTCTCCTTCGTCGAGACGCACGATTGCTTCACGATCGCCGAGCTCATCGAATACGAGGCGATGGGGCTGACCGCGCCGGGGCAGGGCGCGCGCGCCATTCTTGAAGGCTGGACCGAAAAGACCGGTAAGCTTCCGGTCAATCCCTCGGGTGGTCTCAAGGCCAAGGGGCATCCCATCGGGGCGACCGGCGTTTCGATGCACGCGCTGACCGCGATGCAGCTTTGTGGCGATGCGCCGGAAGGCATGCAGATCGCCGGGGCGAAGCTCGGTGGCGTCTTCAACATGGGCGGTGCGGCGGTGGCGAACTACGTCTCGATTCTCGAACGTATCCGCTAAAGGCATGCCCGCATCGTTTTCGCTTGGCCGCCGGTCCGCGATTTTTTTCGTGGCCGCCTGCGGCTATTTGCTGAGCCAGTTCTACCGCTCGTTCCTCACGGTCATCGCCGATGATCTGATGCGTGACCTGACCATGGGGCCGAAGGAATTCGGCGCCCTTGGTTCGGCCTGGTTTTTCGCGTTCTCGCTGTCGCAATTCGCCGTCGGCATGGCGCTCGACAAATACGGCCCACGCCGCACCATCGGCGGGATGATGCTGTTTGCCGTGGCAGGCGCGTTTCTGTTCGCGACCGCTACCACACACAGTCTCGCCGTTGTCGCGATGGCGCTGATCGGGGTTGGTTGCGCGCCGATTTTGATGGGCACGCTGTATTTCTTTGCCAAAACCGAGGCTCCGGCGCGCTTTGCCGCACTCGGCAGCGTATTTCTTGCCTGCGGGTTGATTGGCGGGCTGATTGCCGCGACACCGCTCGCGATACTGGTCGATGCTGTGGGCTGGCGCTCGGCGATCCGCATTGTCGCGATTGTCACCACGATTGTCGCAATTGCCAATTTCATCACCTTCAGGGACCCGCCGAATGAGGCTCCGCCCGCCGGCGGCTCGCTCTTTGGTGACATTCTTGATTTGCTCAGGGTGCCGTCCTTCTGGCCGATTCTCGTGATGAGTTTTGCGATTTCCGGTCCGGTTTTCACCGAGCGGTCGCTCTGGGTCGGGCCGTTCTTCGGGCAGGTCTATGGGCTCGACCTGATCGCCAAGGGTAATGCGGTGCTGGCGCTTGCGATTGCCATGACCTTCTCCGCCATTCTCGCCGGTCCGCTTGCGGGCAAGCTCGACAATACCAAGACCGTGGTGCTCGGTGGCAATCTTCTGTGCGGGATTACCTTTGTCCTGCTCGGTCTTTGGCCGCAGGCCCCGCTTCCGGTCGCGTTGTTGCTGATGGTGTTGGTTGGCCTTTTCGGCGTGACCTACGCGGTGCTGATTGCCCACGGGCGGTTGTTCATGCCGGGCCATGTGATCGGGCGGGGGATCACCTTCATCAACTTCGTCTCGATTGGCGGGACAGGCATGACCCAGCTCGGCTCAGGCATCGCGGTGGAGAAAATGATCGCTGCTGGGCTCACCCCGACCCAGACCTATGCCAACCTGCATCTCGCCTTTGGTGCGCTGCTGATTGTTGCCGCGCTGATCTACTCGTTGGCCAAGGCAAAACCGGGGACCAAGGCAAAACCGGACAGGGTCTGAACGGCGTTTTTCGCCTGAGCGATCAATCCTTACGGCGGAACAGCAGTTTATCGATCCGCCGCCCATCCATATCCATGATCTCGATGGTCCAGGCCTTGAAGTCGGCGATTTCGCCATCCCTCGGAATGCGGCCGAAGACTTCAAGCGCGAGACCCGCCACGGTGCGGAAACGGGCGTCCTCAGCGACATCGAGCCCGAGTTTCTCTTCCAACTCATCGATATCGGTGCGGCCATCGACAAGGAAGGTGCCATCGGCGCGCTCTATAATCGAGCGACTTTCGGCGGCCTCATGCTCTTCCGGGATATCGCCGGTGATGGCTTCGAGCATATCGGTGAGCGTCAGAACCCCTTCGAAGGTGCCGAATTCGTCGAGTACGAAGGCGAAATGATTGCGTTTTTCGCGGAAGAGTTCGAGCGCATCGAGGACCGAGGAAACCTCTGGCACGAACAGGGGTTCGCGCACATTGACCTCGATATCGAGCGCCTTGCCTTCGAGCAGCAGGTCGAGCAGGTCCTTCTTGTGGACATAGCCTAGGGGCTCGTCGATGGAGCCGCCTTTCGCCACCACAACGCGGCTGAACGGACATTGTCTCAACTCTGCGCGGACGACCTTGGGGTCATCCGCCACGTCCACCCAGTAAACATCGGCGCGACGGGTCATGATGTCGGAGACGGGGCGATCCGCGAGGCCGATCACCTCGCGCACCATGGCGCGTTCGGCAGGGTCGATGATGCCGGAAGCGGTGCCTTCCTGAAGGATTGTCTCGACTTCTTCCTCGGTCACCGTCTGGTCGCGTGTTTGTGGCACGCGCAGCAGCGTCAGGATCAACGCGCTCGAAAACCCGAGCAGGTTGACGATGGGGCGACCCACCGCACCGATAACCGCGAGCGGCTTGGCAACCCGCGATGCAACGGCCTCCGGAAACGCGAGTGCGATACGTTTGGGAACCAGTTCTCCCAAAACAAGCGAAAGAAACGTAATCAGAATGACGACAATCGCATAAGCCAGCGGTTCGGCATAAGCTCCGAGGATCGGGAAGGCGCCGAGGACATCCGCCAGCTTCTGGCCCAACGTCGCGGTGCCGAACGCGCCCGAGGCGATTCCGATCAGCGTGATGCCAAACTGGACCGAGGAGAGAAACCGCGATGGATCTTTCGAAAGCTCGGCGGCGCGGGCTGCGCCTTGGTTTCCAGCTTCCGCCATGGCCTCAAGCCGGGCACGACGCGCGGAAACGACTGCCATTTCCGACATTGAGAAAAAGCCGTTCAGCAGCGTGAGACCGAGAACGACGAAGAGTTCGACCGCTAACATGGGGTAAAAAAGGAGCCTTTTGGAGCGTGTTGCTCCGAGCGCGTTTCACCACGCCGGGCTCAAAAAGTCCAGCGCTGTCAACGTAAATACACGCAAGGGTAGGCTTTCGTTATGGGCTGATGCCCTTTGCATCGAGCGCAAGCGCATGAAGGCCGGTTCGAAATTCTTCTGCTAGAAGGGCATTGACGCGGCGATGACACTCGACGCGCGATAATCCGTTCAGTGCGGCAGCGCGTAGGTAAATGTGATAATGCGTCTCGCCACCTTCGCGCCAGCCGCCGTGACCGCGATGCTTTTCGCTGTCATCGGTGATCGTCAGTTCGTTCGGTGCAAGGGTTGCGAGGGCTTGGCGGATCCGGTCTTGTCTCGTCGTAGCCATTTTCTTCCCTTTTTCCGTCGTTCATGCTTCTTGCGGTACATGCTCTCTTTTTGTCGCAGTGTGTATCCGCAAAACCGGCTTCCACTTTTGCTACACCTGCTCCGTGCTTATCGTTTTTTGGCAAGGGCGCCATCCCGCACTTGCTCTTCCCCTGTCGTAGAACCTAGACTTGGACGATGATGAATCTCAATTCGCCGCTCTTTGACAAGATCCGCTCCAAGCCGGCGGCGGAAGAAGTGCGCCCGGATAATGAGCCGCGCTGCCAGCACATGGGCTGCGCCCGCAAAGGTGAGTTCAAGGCGCCTAAGGGGCGGGACCACGAGGGGCAGTTCTTTCGATTTTGCCTTGATCATGTCCGGGAATACAATTCGACCTATAATTATTTCGCTGGCATGAGCGACGCCGCGCTGCAGAGCTACCAGAAGGATGCGCTGACCGGCCACCGCCCGACATGGAATGTCGGCGTCAATGGCTCGGTTCCGCCGGATTCGAAGCTCGATGCGGCCTCGCTGCTCAGGGCGCGGCTCGAGCGGCTGCGACGGGCACGCGAGGCTTCGGCCACTGCGGCCAGCCGCCGCACTGTGGGCAAGGCGGCGCTGAAAGCGCTGGAAAGTCTGGGCCTTGATGAAACGGCGGATAAGGATACCATCCGTGCCCGCTTCAAGGAGCTCGCCAAGAGGCTCCATCCTGACCTCAACGAAGGTGACCGCTCGCGCGAAGATAAATTGCGTGCGATCATCGACGCCTATAATTATCTTAAATCCGTGGGCCTCGCGTAGGTCCGAATCCGCATTCGAGAAAAGGGCCGGGCTCGCTGGGAGCGGCCTTCAGGTGATTGATGTCTGTGACCGCGCTTGCCGATAACCAGCCCGCCGAGACCATGTCTGGCGAGCCGGATACCACCGTTTCCGTCCGTGAGGCCTTTGGGATCGATTCCGATCTCATGGTGCCGGCTTACAAGACCCGCACCGAGCACGTGCCGGACAACGATCCGGATTACCTGTTCGACAAGGACACGACGCTCGCGATTCTCGCCGGCTTTGCCTATAACCGCCGCGTCATGGTGACCGGATACCACGGCACCGGCAAATCGACGCATATCGAGCAGGTCGCGGCGCGCCTCAACTGGCCTTGCGTGCGTGTCAACCTCGATAGCCACGTCAGCCGTATCGATCTCATCGGCAAGGATGTGATCGTTCTGCGCGAGGGCAAGCAGGTCACCGAGTTCAAGGATGGTATCCTGCCCTGGGCCTACCAGAGCAATATCGCCCTCGTGTTCGACGAATATGACGCCGGCCGGCCGGACGTGATGTTCGTGATCCAGCGCGTGCTCGAAGCCTCGGGTCGCCTGACCCTGCTCGATCAGAGCCGCGTTATCCGCCCGCACAAGGCTTTCCGCCTGTTCGCGACTGCCAATACTATTGGCCTCGGCGATACTTCTGGCCTTTATCATGGCACACAGCAGATCAATCAGGCACAGATGGACCGCTGGTCCATCGTCACGGTGCTGAACTATCTCGCGCATGACAAGGAAGTCGATATCGTTCTCGCCAAGGCCAAACACTACAAGGGCAAGGAAGGGCGCGAAATCGTCAACCGCATGGTGCGTGTGGCCGATCTTACCCGCAACGCCTTCATCAACGGTGAACTCTCGACCGTGATGTCACCGCGTACGGTGATTACATGGGCTGAGAACGCGGCGATCTTCGGCGGCGATATCGGCTTTGCTTTCCGTCTTACCTTCCTCAACAAGTGCGATGAACTCGAGCGCCAGCTTGTGGCCGAATTCTTCCAGCGCTCGTTCGGGCAGGAGTTGAAGGAATCGGCGGTCAACGTCGCCCTGAGCTGAGATGGCGCGATGACCCGCGCGCTCTTCTTCGATGTCTTCGGTACGCTGGTGGACTGGCGCGGCAGCATTGCGCGTGAGGCCCGGCGGCTTGGGCTGAATGTTGATGGTGAAGCCTTCGCCGACGCCTGGCGCAATGAATATCAGCCGGCGATGCAGGCAGTGCGTTCCGGCGGGCGCGGCTATGTGAAGCTCGATGTTCTCCACCGCGAGAACCTCGATCGCATCCTGCCGCGCTTCGGACTTCAGGCCATGAGCGAGTCCGATCGCGCCGCGCTCAACCTTGTCTGGCACCGGCTTGATGCTTGGCCGGATGTGGTCGCGGGGCTTGCGACTTTGCGCGAAAGGTATCTCCTCGCGCCAATGTCCAACGGCAATATCGCGCTGATGGCCGATATGGCGCGGCACAACGGGTTCCAATGGGATGCGGTGCTCGGGGCGGAAATCGCGCGCGATTACAAGCCCAAACCCGAGGTGTATCTTGCGGGCTGCAACGCTTTCGACCTCGCGCCGGAGGCCTGCATGATGGTCGCGGCGCATTCCTCCGATCTTGCGGCGGCAGCGGCCTGCGGGCTCAAAACCGCCCATATCGCGCGGCCCGATGAGTTCGGCCCCGGTGGCGCAGGCGAAAAAGGCCCTGATGTGCCGGTCGATTATGCCGCGCTCGATCTTCTTCATCTTGCGGAGCTTTTGTCGGCATGACGATCACCAACCGCAAACCCGGACAGGCCGAGCAATCCCCGGTCGAACCCTTCAAGAAGGCGGTCGCCTCGGCCCTGCGCGCGATGGCGGGCAAGGAAGAGGTTGAGGTTCAGTTCGCGGCGGACAGGCCGAGCCTTGTCGATGCTGGTGAGGTTGTGCGTGCACGCCTGCCCGAACCGCCGAGGAAGCCGACGGCGAAGGATATCTCGATCCTGCGCGGCCACGCGGATTCCTATGCGCTCAAGCTCGCTTGTCATGATCAGAAGCTGCATCGCAAGCTGATGCCGGAAGGCCTCGACGCGAGGAAGGTGTTTGAGGCCGTCGAGCAGGCCCGCTGCGAGGCGATCGGCTCCAACCGCATGATGGGCGTGGCCCGAAACCTCGATGCCATGCTGGAGGACCGCTACCAGCGTTCCAACCTCGCCGAGGTCAACGATATCGCCAATGCGCCGATGGAAGATGCGCTGGCGATGCTGGTGCGTGAGCGACTGACCGGCCTCAAGCCGCCCGCCGCTGCGAGCCGTCTTACCGACCTCTGGCGCGCCAACCTCGAAGCCAAGGCCGGCAAGACGCTCGATACGCTTTCGGGCCGTATCGAGGATCAGCAGGCCTTCGCCAAGCTCGTCCAGCAGATGCTCGTCGATCTCGGGATGGTCGAGGCCGATCCGCTCGGCCAAGACGACGATGAGGACAAGGGCGACGATTCCGATCAGGACGGCGAGCAGGACCCGCAGGAAGGTCAGGACGGCGAGGCCGAAGAGAATGAGGGCTTCGACCTCGAAGAAACCGACGCGCTTTCCGACGATATGAGCGAAGGCGCGCAGGAAGCCGCTGACGCCCCGCCCGGCGACTACCCCGACGACAGCGAGTTGACCGACGGTGAAGAGCCCGCCGAGGCCTCGCGCCCGCCGGTTTCGAAAGACAATGGCCGCGATATTGGCAGCTACAAGGCCTATACCAACAAGTTCGACGAGACGATTGCTGCCGAGGAGCTTTGCGACACCGAGGAGCTTGATCGCCTTCGGGCCTATCTCGACAAGCAGCTCAACAATCTTCAGGGGATTGTCGGGCGGCTTGCGAACCGGCTTCAACGGCGCCTGCTGGCGCAGCAGAACCGCTCCTGGGAGTTCGATCTTGAAGAGGGGACGCTCGACCCTTCGCGCCTGACGCGCGTCGTCATCGACGATATGCGCGGCTCGTTCTCGCCACTGTCCTTCAAGCGCGAGAAGGATACGAATTTCCGCGATACAGTTGTCACGCTGCTGATCGACAATTCCGGCTCCATGCGCGGACGTCCGATAACGGTGGCCGCGACCTGCGCCGATATTCTCGCGCGGACGCTGGAGCGTTGCGGCGTGAAGGTCGAGATTCTCGGCTTCACTACCAAGGCGTGGAAGGGCGGGCAGAGCCGTGAGCTTTGGCTGCAATCGGGCAAGCCGGCCAATCCGGGCCGCCTCAATGATCTTCGCCACGTGATCTACAAGAGCGCGGATGCACCGTGGCGGCGTGCGCGGCGCAACCTCGGACTGATGATGCGCGAGGGGCTGCTCAAGGAAAACATCGACGGTGAGGCGCTGGACTGGGCGCATCAGCGCCTGCTCGTCCGCAAGGAACAGCGCAAGATCCTGATGATGATTTCGGATGGCGCACCAGTGGATGATACGACGCTGTCGGTCAATTCCGGCAATTACCTCGAAAAGCATCTCCGCGCGATCATCGAACAGATCGAGACGCGCTCGCCGGTTGAGCTGATCGCCATCGGTATCGGGCATGACGTCACGCGCTATTATCGCCGCGCCGTGACCATCGTCGATGCCGAGGAGCTTGGCGGTGTGATGACCGAAAAGCTCGCGGAACTCTTCAGCGAGACGGCGCCGCGCGAAGCCGGAAACGCACCACGTCGGGCTGCGGGCGGCGCGCGGTGATCAGCCGCCGTGCCGTTCTGGCCGGATCCGCGCTTGCGCTTTGCCCATCCGTACCTGCTCTGGCGAAGACCGAAGGGCGCAATAGAAGGATTGCACGCCCTGTTGCGATCGAAGCCTATCCGATCTCGCATTTCTCGGTCACCGAGCGAGATCGCCGGGTTTTCGGCAAGTTGACATTCCTTGGCGGGCTTGAACTGCGCTCGAAGGACCCGGAATTCGGCGGCATTTCGAGCGGGCAGACCGATCCTGATGGCAAAGGCTTCCTTGCCATGTCGGACCACGCGCATTGGATCGCCGGGCGCTTTGTCGAGAAGGACGGTGTGCTGACTGGTATCGAGGCTGCTACAATTGCCCCGGCAATCGCGCCCGATGGGCGACGCATGAAGGACACCCGTTATTTCGATAGCGAGGGCATGGCCCGCAAGGGAAATTCCGTTTTTATCAGCGTCGAGCGGACGCATGACATCCTTCAGTTCGATCTCGCCTCGGAAGGCTTTGCTGCGCGCGGGCGGCTGATCGAGGTTCCTGCCGAGATGAAGGGGCTCGATGATAATCGCGGCATCGAGGCGCTTGGCGTTTTGCCGAAGGAGTCACCTTACGCCGGATCGCTGATCGCGCTTGCCGAGCGAGCGCCGTCAGGCGCCAGAAGCCCAGACAATCCCGGCTGGATCATCGGGCCGCGCGCCGGTCGGCTTACGGTCAGGAAAGTCGGGGCGTTTGACATCACCGATGTGAATTTCCTGCCCGATGGCGACATGCTCATTCTGGAGCGGCGGTTCTCGCCCTTCTTCGGCCTGGGCTTTCGTATCCGACGCATTCCCATCGGCGCGGTTAAGCCGGGCGCGGTGCTGGATGGTGAGGTGCTGATCGAGGCCGACCTCAGCCACCAGATCGACAATATGGAAGCGTTGATGGTGCATCGCGCTGCTGACGGACGCACGATGCTGACGATCCTCTCGGATGATAACTTCTCGCTGCTCCAGCGCACGCTGGTACTGCGTTTTGCGCTGCCCGTGTAATCTCAACGCCAAAAAGGCGACCGAAGCCGCCTTTCAGAATTCGCACCAGAAGGAAGCGCCGGAGCGCTTCGAAATCAGGCGCTGAGCTTCTTCGAGATGTCGCGCTTGAGGTCGCGCAGCGTGGTCGACAGTTCCGTGTCCGACGCCTTCATCAGATAGGCATCCAGGCCGCCGCGATGCTCAACCGAGCGCAGGCCGTTGGCCGAAACGCGCAGGCGCACCGAGCGGTTCAGCGCATCCGAGGTGAGCGTAACGTTCACCAGGTTCGGCAGGAAGCGACGCTTGGTCTTGCGGTTGGAATGGCTGACCTTGTGGCCGACCAGAACACCCTTGCCGGTCAATTCGCAAACACGGGACATTTTCGTACAAACCTTCTCGTAACCCGAGGCGTAACATCACGCTCCGGGGCCAGCCCTGAGGCGGATATCCTCTGAAGCTGCTTGAAATTGGAGCGGTGCGTATAGTCCAACCCTTGGGCGGGGTCAACGCTTCCCGAGCGTGAGGCGTGCATTTTTGCGGCGGAGGCCGGAAAAAATCGCTGCGTTCCAGCGTGTTGCCCGTTAGGCTTGCCACGAATCAGCCATGGATACACACAATAGCTAACAGGGCGATGTCGTGTGGCTCAGGATCGGCAGTTAAATTGATCATGCAAGACTTTCCGGTTACCCGCGTGGCGAAGCCTGTTTTCGCATTTTCGACCGCTGCCTTCCTGTGCTTGCCGGTTTTCGCTGGCGCTCCCGTTCTGGCGAGTGAGGTCGAGGCGCATTACGCGATTTCCCTCGCCGGTCTTTCCGTCGGCAAGGCGCAGATCAAGGGCTCGCTGGAGGGGACGAGCTACACGCTCAACGTCAGCTCCGCGCTGACCGGCATCATGGGGGCCGTCTCCAAGGGGCGGGGCGCTGCGACCTCGCGAGGCAATTTTGGTTCCGCTGGCGTTCTGACCAACGGTTTTTCGCTCTCGGCTACCAATGGCACTGAGACGCGAACCATCCAGATCACAGCTGCCTCCGGCTCGGTCCGGAACGTCGTGATTGATCCGCCGTTCGTTGACAAGAGTGATGGTGGAGATCGCATTCCGTTGCGCGATTCGCACAAGGTTGGCGTTCTGGATCCCGTGAGCGCCCTGATCATGCCGTCACGGACGGCGGACCCGCTCGATAAATCCAATTGCGAGCGGCGTATTCCGGTTTTTGACGGCAGCCAGCGCTTCGACGTCATCCTCTCCTATTCCGGCACGCGGCAGGTGCGTTCGGAAAAGGGCTATTCCGGCCCGGTGCTTGTGTGTTCGGTGCGCTATGTGCCGGTGGCGGGGCATCGCCCCGAGCGCCGCGCAGTGAAATTCATGGTCGAGAACCGCGCGATGGATACCTGGCTCGCGCCTGTCAATGGCGGCAAGGTGCTGATGCCCTATCGCATCTCGGTCAAGACGATGATCGGCACCACGGTGATCGAAGCCGAGGGTTTTAATCCGGGTTGAGTGGTGCCTGTCCCGTTCCGGGACGGAAACATTAAGATCGTGCCGGTTTCATGGGCGGTTTTCCGAGGTTATCCACCGCCGCACGATTTTCCCGGCCTGCAAAGCCCTGTTGCCTATCCTCCTGATAGCATGACCCGAATGGCGCGCTGTTCTCATTTTTGCTGCCAAGGAGAACATGCGATGCGAATCACTTTGAGCTGATTCGTCGATGCTTTGTTCCCGTCTTCTTCCAATCGTTAGCTTTTTGCGGGAGCCCGGCTGCGCCGTTGCAAGAAAGTATTAACCATGAATTGTGCGAGAATTTTCTTGACGCCGATTCTCGCTCGACTCGATGCTTGAGTCTTGTTTCGACTCCTTTCGCACCTGCAGAGTCGAGTGAATCAACAAAATCTGGGCTTCCAAGTAGAGTGAGTCGCCATATCTTGTGAAAGAACAAAACGTGACTCGATGCGCGTCGGCGATTCGGGCCTGATTCGTTCCGTGCCTGTTCGAAGACTTGCCATGATTCGGAATTTTTGCGCCTTTCCGTCCCGGTCTGGTACGTAAAAGACGGGAAAACGCGAGAAAAGTGCTTTTCCGTCTTGGCAGCAGGGGCCACTCTCCCCACATGGCGTTAACCTGTTCGAAGATCCCGTGATTCCCGCATGCAACCGGATTTGTGCCTGAGATGACCTATCCGGTTCGCCTGCCGGCTGAAGCGCGTGATCCTGCGTCGCGGTTGCGCGGACGGGGTGTCACTGCCGTGCTTGGCCCCACCAATACCGGCAAGACCCATCTCGCGATCGAGCGGATGCTCGGGCACGATTCCGGCATGATCGGCTTGCCGCTCCGGCTTTTGGCGCGAGAAGTCTATCAACGCATCGTCGCGAAAGTGGGCGCGGAACAGGTCGCGCTCGTCACCGGCGAAGAGAAGATCAAGCCGAAGAACCCGCGCTTCTGGGTTTCGACGGTTGAGGCGATGCCGCGCGAGGTCGCGACGAGTTTTGTCGCCATCGACGAGATCCAGATGATCGCGGATTTTGATCGTGGGCATATTTTCACCGATGCGATGCTGCATCGCCGGGGACGGGGCGAAACCCTGCTGCTCGGAGCCGCAACCGCACAGCCGATCATCGAGCGGCTCTTGCCGGGCGTGACCATCCAGACCCGGCCGCGTCTTTCGCATCTGGCGTTTGCTGGCGAGAAAAAAATAACCCGCCTGCCGCCGCGTTCGGCGATCATCGCGTTTTCGGCTGAGGAAGTTTACGCGATTGCCGAGCTGGTGCGGCGTCAACGAGGCGGTGCGGCGGTGGTGATGGGCTCACTCTCGCCGCGCACACGCAATGCGCAGGTCGAGATGTTTCAGGCCGGTGAGGTCGATCATATCGTCGCGACGGACGCGATCGGCATGGGGCTCAACCTCGAAATCGAGCATGTAGCCTTTGCCTCGGACCGCAAATACGACGGGCGGCGTCACAGGCGGCTGTTCCCGTCCGAATTCGCGCAGATCGCCGGGCGAGCCGGGCGCGCGACGCAGGATGGCACCTTCGGGACCACCGGGCGCTGTCCGGCGTTCGACGAGGATCTGGTCGAAGAACTCGAAGCACATCGGTTTGATCCGCTGCAACTCGCGCAATGGCGCAATTCTGCGCTCGATTTTTCCTCGGTTGAACGGCTGGAGGCGAGCCTCGCGCGGCAGGGGGGCGACCCCAACCTGATCCGCGCCCGCAAGGCCGAGGACGAGGTGACGCTGGAAATCGCGATGCTCCGGCCCGCGATCCGCGATCTCGCACGCGGCGAACCGGCGGTGCGGCGCTTGTGGGATTTGTGCCAGCTGCCGGATTATCGAAAAGTCTCGCCGCATAGCCATGCGGATCTTGCGATGTCGCTTTATGAGGCGATCCAGCGCAAGGGCGCGATTGATGCCGACTGGTTTTCCCGCGAAATCAAGGCCTGCGACCGCATCGAGGGCGATATCGATGCGCTGTCATGGCGGCTCGCACAAATTCGCACTTGGAGTTATTGTGCTAATCGTCCTGACTGGTTGCGTGATGCAGAGCATTGGCAGAATGTCACGCGCACGCTAGAGGACAAGGTATCGGACGCGCTGCATGAGCGGCTGATGCAACGATTTGTCGACCGGCGCACTTCGGTTCTGATGCGCCGCCTGAAAGAGAACGTGATGCTTGAGACTGAAGTGAAGGCAACGGGGGAAGTACTGGTCGAAGGCCAGCACGTCGGACGCCTCGAGGGATTCCGGTTCACCCCGGATTCGAGTGCGGAAGGACAGGAGGCCAAAACCCTGCGGGCCGCCGCCAGCAAGGCGCTCGGAAACGAGATCGAGACACGGGCAACCCGCCTCTCGACCGCAAATGACGATCAGCTTCAGCTCTCGCTTGATGGCATCATCCGCTATATCGGCGAGCCGATTGCGACGCTTCAGGCCGGCGCAAGGCTTCTCGAGCCGCGTTTTCTCATTCTCGCCGATGATCTCCTCGCGGGGCTGCATCGCGAGATGGTCGAGACCCGGCTGACAGCCTGGGTCAAGGCACATATCACCAAGCTCCTCGGCGCGTTGTTTGCGCTCGAAGCGCCCGAATCGCTGACCGGCATCGCGCGCGGCATCGCATTTCAGGTTTCCGAGCATCTCGGCGTGCTCGACAGGCAGGTGGTTGCGAACGATGTCCGCTCGCTTGACCAGAATGCCCGCGCGGAACTGCGCAAGCTCGGCCTGCGCTTCGGTGCCTATCATATTTTCGTCCCCACCCTGATGAAGCCCGGCCCGCGCAGCCTTGCGGCGCAGCTTTTCGCGCTCACCAAGGGCGGTGATCCTTCCGCCCTGCGTGATGTCTCGCATCTTGCGTTCTCCGGACGTACCTCGATCCCGGTCGATCCGGCGGTCGACAAGGAGCTCTACCGAGTCGCCGGTTTCCGCGTGGCGGGGCCGCGTGCGATCCGTGTCGATATCCTCGAGCGTCTTGCGGACCTCATCCGCCCGGCCATCGCCTATCGTCCCGGCCTGACCGAGGGTGAGCCGCCGGCGGGGGCTGCCGATGGCGACGCTTTCGTCGTCACGGGGGCCATGACCTCACTCGTGGGCTGCGCAGGTGCGGAGTTCGGTGAAATTCTTAAATCCCTTGGCTATCGGGTCGAGACCCGCAAGGGGCCGGCTATCACGGCGGAAATCAAGCGCCCTGCGCCGATTGCTGCGACCGAGCCGGTTGTGGTGCTGGAAGCCGCCACTGCGGATGCTGGTGAGATCGCTGTGCAAGCTGGCGAAGCTGTGGCTCCTGATATGACGGCTGAAGTAGTCGTTGATGTCGCGCCGGTTGAAGAGCCCGCTGCTGAGGCGGTTGAAGTTAATGACGCTGGAGAAGTTGCTTCTTCCGACGCAGAGCCGGCAGCTGACGTCGCTGCTGAAACCGTGGCCGAGGCTCCTGCTGAACCGGCCGAGATCGAAATCTGGCGCGTCGCCCGTCAGGAGCGTCCGCGTGGGGATCACCAGCGACCGCGCCACCATGGCAAGCCGCGTGGTGATCGTCCGCCGCAGGGCGCGCCGGGCGAGGGCGCCGCGCCGCGTACTGATCGTCCGCGCGAGGATCGTCGTCCGCCGCGTGAAGGCGCTCCGGCCGGAGATCGGCCCGATAATCGCGCCAAGCGGTTTGAGAAATTCACCCGTCCCGAGGGGGGTGCGCCCGGACAGGGGCGGGCTCCGCAGGCTCGTCCGGAGGGCAAGCCCGGTGAAGGGCGTCCGCCGTTTGGCGGGAAGCCGCAAGGTGGTCGACCGGGGCAGGGCGGCAAGCCGAAATTCGAGCGCGAAGGCGGCAATCAGCCGCGTGTGTTTGGAGATCGCAAGCCCGATACCCACAAGCAGCCTGATCCTGATTCGCCCTTCGCCAAGCTTGCGGCCCTCAAGGCCCAGCTTGAAGGCAAGTCCTGATTCGGGAGACCGATGGGGCGACGAGGCTCCTCGCGTGAACCCGATGCCGGTGATTCTGGCGGGCTGGACACGCTGCGGCTCGATAAATGGATCTGGTTCGCGCGCTTCCAGCGGGCGCGCGAGGCTTGCGCCGAGCTTGTTCGCAAAGGGCATGTGCGGGTCAACGGGCGACGTGTGACGCAGCCCGGTTCCGTTGTCCGGATCGGGGATGTCCTGACCTTGGCGCTGCCGGGTGAGACGCGTGTCGTCGAGGTGATTTCGCTCGCCGAACGCCGTGAGGGGAGCGAGGCTGCTGCCATGCTCTACCGGATTTTGGAAAGCTCTTCTCGTCAGGGCAGAAAGAACGATTGATTCATTTCCTTGCCAGCGGCGGCAAACCAATTTAGCGAAGGGCCAAATGTGCCTGCAAGCGTCGGCTGGCTCTGTCAGCCGGTTTCTATGCCGGTGTCTCATCGCATTTCCGCGATCATCCGCGATGCGCCTGATCGCCATTAAGGCAGGAGTAGCCGATGACCTATGTGGTCACCGATAATTGCATCAAGTGCAAATATATGGACTGCGTCGAGGTGTGTCCGGTCGATTGCTTCTATGAAGGCGAGAACATGCTCGTCATTCATCCCGATGAATGTATCGATTGTGGCGTGTGCGAGCCGGAATGCCCGGCGGAAGCCATCAAGCCGGATACGGAGCCGAGCCTTGAGAAGTGGCTGAAGCTCAACGCCGATTTCGCCAAGAGCTGGCCCAACATCACCATCAAGCGTGATCCGCCGGCCGATGCGAAGGATTTTGACGGCCAGAAGAACAAACTCGAGACTTATTTCTCGGACAAGCCCGGCGAAGGCGATTGATTGACGGCTGTTAACCTTTCGGGCGGGGTCTTGTGTTCCGCCCGCCTGAGCTTTTGATTTTTCGCTCAAATCGTGGTATGCCTCTTCTCGACAGTAGAGACAGGTGGCTGCTTCCCTTGCGCCTTGCTTCCCATTGAACTGCTTTTTTAACGGCCTGCACGCGAGCCGCGCGCGGGCCGAAGGTAGTTTTTGGCCCAAGACGGACGGAATTTTCTGCCCATATCGCTGGTGAGGGTCCGGCATTCCCGTCTATCGGGGTCCCCGGACCGAATGAAGTCGCGGCGTATTGCCGCCACAGTTTCGTCTGTGCCTTCGGCAGGAGGTTCAGGCGAAAAGTGAGGGACACGATGACCACAAAGAAAACGGCGCAGCGCGATGGGTTCAAGCCGGGCGAGTACATCGTCTATCCGGCCCATGGCGTCGGACAGGTGACGGCAGTCGAGGAACAGGAGATTGCAGGTTTCAAACTTGAGCTTTTTGTTGTCAGTTTCGCCAAGGAAAAAATGACGCTCCGCGTCCCGGTCGCGAAGGTCGCGAGCGTGGGCATGCGCAAGCTGTCGGATGCCGCCGGGATTTCGAAAGCGCTCGATGTGCTGACCGGTCGTGCCCGCGTGAAGCGCACGATGTGGAGCCGCCGCGCGCAGGAATACGAAGCGAAGATCAACTCGGGCGATATCATCGCCGTGGCGGAAGTCGTCCGCGATCTCTATCGCTCGGAAGCCCAGCCGGAACAGTCCTATTCGGAACGTCAGCTGTTCGAAACCGCGCTCGCCCGCCTCGTGGATGAAGTCGCCGCCGTTGACGGCACGACCGAGACCGAGGCGATGAAGCGCATCGAGACCAATCTTTCGAAGGGCCCGCGTCGCGCGCGTGCTGCCGAAGAGGCGGCCGAGGCGGATGTGGATAGCGACGAGACGAGCGAAGAAGCCGCCTGATCGGTTTCTTTTTGCCGGACATCAGGCCTGCGGCGGATCGTCGCGGGCCTTTTCTTTTTGAAGGCCCGCGAGAGGTAACCTGCCGCAAAAAAGATATCGTCGGCTGTCATCCAGATCTTCCCTCATCACGTATGCTGATACAGCAATAATCGGGGAGACGTGCATGGCCCAGATCTCGGGAATTAGCCGGTCTTTTGTGCGTGCCGCTATGGACGCACCGTTCCTCACCCGTGAGGAGGAGCACGCTCTGGCCGTGCGTTGGCGCGACACTTCTGACCAAATTGCACTCGACCGTCTGACCCGTGCTCACATGCGGCTGGTGATCGCGATTGCTGCGCGCTTCCGCAATTACGGGCTGGCGGCGCAGGATCTCGTGCAAGAAGGACACGTCGGTTTGCTCGAAGCGGCCGCGCGGTTCGATCCGGAGCGGGAAGTGCGTTTTTCCACCTATGCGACCTGGTGGATCCGGGCGGCGATTCAGGATTTCGTGCTCAGGAACTGGTCCATCGTGCGCGGCGGGACGAGTTCGGCGCAAAAAGCGCTCTTCTTCAATCTGCGGCGCCTCCGGATGCGCATTGCCCAGCGCGTCGAGAATGGCGGCGAGGAAAGCCTCGATGTTCAGGCCGAAATCGCCACAACGCTTGGTGTGAACCGGACAGATGTCGTGGCAATGGAAGCGCGGCTTTCCGGGCCGGATATGTCGATGAGCGCGCCGGTTGGTGATGAAGAGGGAAGCGGTGCCAGCCGGGGCGATTTCTTTGCCGATCCTTCGCCCTTGCCGGATGAGGTTGTCAGCAACCACATTGATGGCGAGCGCCGCTATGAATGGCTGCAAAGCGCGCTCACGGTTCTCTCTGAGCGCGAATTGCGCATCTTGCGCGAGCGGCGCCTCTCCGATGATGGTGAGACGCTGGAAGCCTTGGGCACGAAGCTCGGCATTTCCAAGGAGCGGGTGCGTCAGATCGAGAATCGCGCGCTCGAAAAGCTCAAGAAAGCGCTTCTTGAACGCAATCCGGACTTTGCCACGGTGACAGCCTGAGGCCTACCCGCCGATGACCTTGTAGCTCGTCCCGGGCTGCAAGATATCGCCCGGGCCAAGGCCGTTGATGACGTAGAAGCGTTCCAGCGCCTGTGGCTGGCCTGCCATATGGATCGCCACGATATCCTCGGCGCGCTCCCCGGTTTGCGCCGTGATCAGCCGGATACGCTGCGGCTGGATCGCCTTGGCTTCATCGTCCGTGAGGCGGCGAAAGCTCTGTGACGCTTCGAGAAAATGCGTGTCTTGCGCCGCTGTCATGTTTTGCGCGGCGAAAATCAACCGGTAGACGTAATCTCCCGAGCGCAGCAGAACAACGCGGAAAGTCCAGTCCGGCCCGCGTGCAATACCGGTTGCTGCGGCAAGCTGGTTGATCGTCAATTCCCGGATTTCGCCGACCTTGAGCCCTTCGATCGGGGTGTCTGTCAGCAGCGCGGTCAGAGATTTGGTTGTCTCGACGCGATTCGAATCAAGCCGCAGCGCTTCTTTCGCGCCCGAGGTGACACCGAGAACCGCTTGGGGGGTATTTTCCAGCACAAAGCCTTCCGGTGCTTCCAGCGTGAACTTGAGGCGCGGATGGAGAAAGGTACGGCCCCGGACGAGGCCCTGCGTCGGGTCTTCGCCGAAGGTCAGGCCGTCGACGGCTTGCAACCACTTGCCGCGATCGGCTTCGCCGATGCCCGGCGCGCCATATTGCCGGGCGATGGCAATGGCATTGGCAATGCGTTCCGGCGTTGCGGGATGGGTCGCGAGAATATCGTTCTTTTCGTTGCGCCCTGTGGCGCTGATTTCCTCGCGCATCCGGCTTGACCGGTCGAGGGCGGTGAGGAAGCGTGTCGCGCCATGGGCCTCGAACCCGGCCTTGGCAATGGACCGCACGCCAACTTCATCGGCGTCGATCTCCTGCTGGCGTGAGAAGCTTGCCAGCGTCACTCGCGATTGATCGCGCATGAACTGGCTCGCGCCGGGGTTTTCCAGCACTTCCGTCATCACGCGACTGACCAGTACCGAGCGACTTTCGAGCTCGGCGCGGGCCATGGCGTGCCGCCCGGTGACATGGGCGATTTCATGCGCGATCACCGAGGCGATTTCGGCGGTATCATTCGCCAGCGCGAGCAAGCCGCGCGTGAGGTAGACGTAACCATTCGGCAGCGCAAAGGCGTTTACCGAGGGCGAATTGAGAATGATGACCTTGAAATTTTCGTTCGGCCGATCTGAGACAAGGCGCAGGCGCTCGCTGATCGCGTTGAGTTGGGCCTGAATTTTCGGCGAGCGGTACTCCCCGCCAAAGCTGCCCACGAGGCGCTTGTGCTCACGTTCGAGTTGCGAGCCGGGTTCCAGAACAGGGCCGGTGCCCGGCAGATGGACACGGTTGGGCTCAACCGGCGGAATGCTCAGTGGATCATTGAAGCAGCCGGCCAGCATCAAGGCCGGCAGGCTCACCGCGAGCCAGCGCCAAGCGCCACGCCGCCAGAGGGCGGGCGCGTTCTTCGCATGTCGATGGGGCGTGGCCCTGAAAGTCTCGCGCATCAAACTATTCCGGGCGTTGCGAAAGCTCGCTGAGACGCCTCGTTAATCCACTGGTCCGATATGGTCGATGCTCTCGACCCTCAGTCTAGATAAGCCTGCCGTGCCGACAAGGAAACGGGCGACAATCCATTTCCCTTGCCACTGGGCGGGGTTTTTTTGAGCTTCGCTTAACAAGGTCATCTGTTTTCGCGTGAGCCCGATCGACGGTCCACCACGAAAAGATGGCACGAAGTTGACGAAATGCATCGAACGCCACGGCCGGACACTGCGCACGCGCCATAGCGCCGCGATCTTCCGCCCGGCGTGGGCTTCGCGGCTGGCCTCAAGCGTGCGGTGACGCGCCGCCTGTGCGCGCGGTGCCCAATAGCCCTTGCGGGCCTTGATCGCGACCGCTTCATGTTCCCTGAGGCGCGTCCAGCAGGGCGAATTCGCCTGATCCGGCCAGCCCGGCAGGATGCCCGCCTCCACAAGCCCGCCCTGAAGCCAGAAGGGCTGAAGGGTGCCGTCCTTTTCCTTGAGGAAGAGATGGGCGGGCGTCACGCCCCAACGGTCCGGTCCTGCGGCAGGCTTCCAACGGATCTCCTGATCCTTCATCGCGCCATTGAGCTGGTTCGCAAGAAGCTGGCGCTGGCCCGGCTCGAGATGATCCGGCCAGATGATATTGGCGAGACGGATGCGATACCCTTCCGTGATGGTGAAAATGCCATCCTCGTCGTGTCCGGCAATTTCGGTGCGCAAGGCCCCCTCCGGCTCGCATGGAAGCGCGAGCGGTGCGGCCTGCGCCAATCCGGCGGCCAGCATCGTCCCGATCGCTATTGCAAAAAATAAAACTTGTCGTGCCAAGAGGGTGCACTCGCGATAAAACTTCTGGTATCGGAAGCATATGGTCCCGTAGCTCAGCAGGATAGAGCGGCAGTTTCCTAAACTGTAGGCCACTGGTTCGAATCCAGTCGGGATCACCATCTCTGCCCACCTGTGACAGCCGGCTGAAATCCCCTGGAATCGTGGCCGTTTTTGCGGCGATGCGCCTCCGGCGCTTTACACGTCCTGCGCTCTCCAGTGAGATGCCTCGGCATTCAGGCGAGTCGGAGGCACCCCATGGAAGTCGAAACCAAGACGGAAAGCGGCAACAAGACGCTCAATAACCTTGTGGCTGCCACAGTGGTGGTGCTGTCGGTGTTCATGGCGGTCTGCAACATCAAGGACGGCAATATCGTCCAGAACATGCAGATGCAGAAAGCCGACGAGGTCGATAGTTGGGGCGAATATCAGGGCACCAAGCTCAAGCTCGGGCTTGCCGAAGCGACGCTGGTCGGGCTCCGCGTGAAAGCGGCCGAGGCCCCTGCCGGGCCGGTCGCCGAGGCTGTTGCCAAGGAAATGGCCCTTCAGCAGGGCATTGTCGACAAGCAGACCAAGCAGGCAGCCGAGCAACTCGCGAAGGCCAAATCCTATCGCCCCGCGATTGATACTCTCGGCAAGGTCGATGACCAGTTCGATATGTCCGAGGCCTTTGTCTCGATTGCCATTGCGGTGGCGGCGGTCGCGGTGCTGGTCGAGAGCTTTCCCTTGCTCCTTCTGGCGTGGTTTTCCGGTGCGACGGGCATTGCTTTCGGTCTTGCCGGGTTCCTGGGCTGGGATATCCACCCCGAATGGCTCGCCGCGCTCCTGACCTGAGATCGACGCCACATGACGCCGCTTGCCCAAGACGGCTCTTGTCATCTCGGTGTCATTGTTCTTTCATGAACTATCGATGAGGCCCGTTCATAAGGGCCCGTCTTGTCGCTGGCCTTTGCCAGCTGACGTCAGGGAGGATTTCACGATGACTCGTCGCTCGTTCACCGCGACTCTTTTTGCTTTTTCTGCGCTCACTTCTGTCCCGGCCCTTGCGCAGACGGAAATCCAGTGGTGGCACGCGATGACCGGCGCGAACAATGACGTTGTCGTCAAGCTTGCGGAGGAATTCAACGCGAGCCAGAAGGATTACAAGGTCGTCGTGTCCTACAAGGGTTCCTATCCGGATACGATGAATGCTGGCATTGCTGCGTTTCGCGCCGGTAACGCGCCGCATATCATGCAGGTTTTCGAAGTCGGCACCGCAACGATGATGGCTGCCAAGGGCGCAATCAAGCCGGTGCAGGAGATGATGAAGGAAGCCGGCGAAGCTTTCGACCCGAAGGCGTATCTCCCGGCGGTCTCGGGGTATTACTCGACCTCGAAGGGCGAGCTGCTCTCCTTCCCGTTCAATTCCTCGTCCACGGTGATGTGGATCAACAACGACGCATTCAAGAAGGCGGGTCTCGACCCGGCGAAACCGCCGAAGACCTGGCCGGATCTCTTCGATTCCGCCAAGAAACTGAAGGCTGCGGGCTATGACAAGTGCGGTTTTGCGACCGCCTGGATCACCTGGATTAACCTCGAGCAGTTCTCGGTCTGGCACAACGTGCCACTCTCGACCAAGGCGAATGGCATCGACGGGTTCGATACCGAGCTGAAGTTCAATTCCCCCTTGCATGTGAAGCATCTGGCGAACCTCGTGGAACTCCAGAAGGACAAGACCTTCGATTATTCCGGCCGCACCAACACGGGCGAAGGACGTTTCACCGCCGGCGAATGCCCGGTCATGATCACCTCCTCGGGTTTTTACGGCAACGTGAAGGCCAACGCGAAGTTCGAGTGGTCGAATGCGCCGATGCCGTACTATCCGGAGGTCGCCGGCGCGCCGCAGAATTCCACGCTCGGTGGTGCCTCGCTCTGGGTGATGGGCGGCAAGAAGGCGGATGAATACAAGGGCATCGCGAAGTTCTTCACCTTTCTCTCGGATACCGACCGGCAGGCGAAGCTCCATACCGATTCGGGCTACCTGCCGATCACCAAGGCGGCATATGAGAAGGTGAAGGCCTCGGGCTTCTACAAGACCAACCCCTACCTCGAAACGCCGCTTCTTGAGCTCACCAACAAGGAGCCTACGGAGAATTCGCGTGGCCTGCGCCTCGGCAACATGGTGCAGATGCGCGATGACTGGGCCGAGGAAATCGAAGCTGCGCTGGCGGGCAAGAAGTCCCCGCAGGAAGCGCTGGATGCGGCGGTCAAGCGCGGCAACGAGCGCCTCCGGGCCTTCGAACGCACTGTGACGCGCTGATCGGCAGAGAATTCGGGCGGCTTCATGCCGCCCGAATGTTTCAAGGGGGTGTGCGGTGGAAAAACGCGTGACGTTTGACGGCAAGGCGTTGCCCTACCTGCTGCTCGCGCCGCAGCTTCTGGTGACGATCATCTTCTTCTACTGGCCGGCGGTACAGGCGGTCTGGCAGAGTTTTCTCATTCAGGACGCCTTCGGGCTATCAACCGAATTCGTCTGGTTCGAGAATTATCAGACGCTGTTTTCCAGGCCGGAATATTTCCGGAGCCTCGTCACCACGCTGATTTTCTCATCCGTGGTGGCGTTCCTCTCGCTGTCGCTGTCGCTGCTGCTTGCGGTGCAGGCGGACAAGCAGATCAAGTTTGCCTCGGGCTACAAGACGTTGCTGATCTGGCCCTATGCCGTCGCCCCGGCGATTGCCGGTGTGCTCTGGCTTTTCATGTTCCAGCCCTCGCTCGGGCTTGTCAGCCAGTCGATCCGGGCACTCGGCTTTGACTGGAACCCGCTACTCAACGGCGATCATGCGATGGCACTCGTGGTGATGGCGGCGACCTGGAAGCAGATTTCCTACAATTTCCTGTTTTTTCTCGCCGGGCTGCAATCGATCCCGAAATCGGTGATCGAGGCCTCCGCGATCGATGGCGCCTCGCCGATGCGGCGCTTCTGGACCATCACCTTCCCGCTTCTGTCCCCCACGACCTTCTATTTGCTGGTCGTCAACATCGTCTACGTCTTCTTCGACACCTTCGGCATCATCGATGCCACGACCGGGGGCGGGCCCTCGAAGGCCACCGAAACGCTCGTTTACAAGGTTTTTCATGATGGCCGGCTCGGCGGCGATCTCGGGGGGTCAGCGGCGCAGAGTGTCATCCTCATGGTGATGGTGATCGGGCTGACCGCGATCCAGTTCCGCTTCGTCGAGAAGAAGGTGCAATACTGATGGCCCAGATGTCCCGGAAGTCTTCAGTGCTCTGGAAAGAACTCACGGCCGAGGATTTGCGGCTGCGTGCGGCGGGCGATGCCATTGTCATCCTGCCGATTGCCTCGATGGAGCAGCACGGGCCGCACTTGCCGACCGGGGTGGATACAATCCTGTGCGAGGCCGTGTGCAAGGCCGGCGCGGAACGTGTAGAAGGCGTCAATGTCGTTGTCGCACCGACGCTCTGGTGCGGCATGGCCGAACATCACATGGCGTTCGGCGGCACTTTCACCTTCGACATTCCGCTTTACCGTGCGGTGCTGCTGGCCTTCCTGAAAAGCCTTGAGCGGCACGAGTTTCGCCGGGTGTTGATCGTCAACGGTCACGGCGGCAACATGGCTGCGATGGCAGCCTTCCTGCCTGATTTCGCGCGCGAGACGGCGCTGAAGATCAATGCCACGACCTATTTTGAACTCGCGCAGCCCGGCATGCGCCCGTTCATGGAAGATCAGGAAAGCGTGATGCACGCCTGCGAGGTTGAAACCTCGATGATGATGGCGATTGCGCCGGAAACCGTGAAGCTCGACCGCCTATCCGAGGCCTTCGGCATGAAAGTGACCGATCCGCGTGCGGTTTTCCGGCCTGTTGTGGCGCGTTATCGCTCGTTCCGGGATATGTCCGAAACCGGCGTTCTGGGTGATGCCCGGAGGGCCAGCGCCGAAAAGGGCAGAAAGTTTCTGGAGGCCTGCACTGTGGCGCTCGCTGATGCCCTGCGCGACCCGGAGATGTGGTGATGGTCCAGCGACGCTCGCTCCTCGATTTTCTGCCGCATCTGGTGCTGCTGCTGGGCATCTTCGTGCTGGCCTTCCCGGTCTATGTCGCCTTTGTCGCCTCGACATGGGATGCAGCGACGATTGCCAACGGCCATATGCCGCTTCGGCCCGGCCCGTATTTCTTCGAGAATTATTACAAGCTGCTGTTCGTTGGCACCTCGGGCTCCACGCGCGAGCCGGTCGGCGGCATGATGCTCAACTCGCTGATCATGGCGGTGACCATTGCGGTGGGGAAAATCGCGATTTCGCTGATCTCGGCCTTCGCGGTGGTTTATTTCCGCTTTCCCTTCCGGATGGCGGCGTTCTGGACGATTTTTGTCACGCTGATGCTGCCCGTCGAGGTGCGCATCTACCCGACCTACAAGATTGTCGCGGACCTGCACCTTCTTGATACCTACGCAGGGCTGACGATCCCGCTGATTGCCTCGGCCACCGCGACGTTATTGTTCCGCCAGTTCTTCATGACCGTGCCGGACGAGTTGGTGGAAGCCTCGCGCATCGATGGCGCCGGGCCGATGCAGTTCTTCTTCGATACGCTGCTGCCGCTCTCGATCACCTCGATTGCGGCAATGTTCGTGATCCAGTTCATCTACGGCTGGAACCAGTATCTTTGGCCGCTGCTGATCACGACCACCGACAACATGCAGACCATCGTCATCGGCATCAAGAAGATGATCGTGACGCAGGATGCCCTCACTGAGTGGCAGCTTGCGATGGCGACGGCGATTCTCGCCATGCTGCCGCCGGTGCTGGTGGTGATCGTGATGCAGAAGCTCTTCGTGAAGGGCCTCGTGGAGACCGAGAAATGAACAACGTCCAGCTCCGCAAGGTCGGCAAGGTCTATGCGGGCGGCTTCGAGGCCGTGCGGCAAATATCGATTGATATACCGGATGGCGCTTTTTGCGTGCTTGTCGGTCCTTCGGGCTGCGGGAAATCGACGCTGTTGCGCATGGTTGCGGGGCTGGAGACGATCACATCTGGCGAGGTTGCGATTGGCGACAAGGTCGTCAATGCGCTCGACCCCTCCGAACGCGATATCGCGATGGTGTTCCAGAATTATGCGCTCTACCCGCATATGTCGGTCTACGACAACATGGCCTACGGCTTGCGGAATCGCGGTACGCCAAAGCCGGAAATCGAGACGCGGGTGCAGGAAGCGGCGCGAATCCTCGAAATTGGTCATCTGCTTGATCGCAAGCCGCGCGCGCTTTCCGGTGGGCAACGGCAACGTGTCGCGATGGGGCGCGCGATTGTCAGGAAGCCGCGTGTCTTCCTCTTCGACGAGCCGCTCTCGAACCTTGACGCCAAGTTGCGCATCCAGATGCGCGTCGAGATCAAAAAACTCCAGCGTGCGCTTGGAATCACCTCGATCTACGTGACCCATGACCAGCTCGAAGCGATGACGCTCGCCGACATGCTGGTGGTGATGAACAAGGGCAAGGTCGAGCAGATGGGACCGCCGCTCGCGCTCTACGAGAAGCCGCAGACCACCTTCGTCGCCGGTTTTATCGGCGCGCCGCCGATGAACCTCGTCGAGGTTCCTGCGGGGGGTATGGCGGGGCTGACGCTTGCGCATCCGCCGCAGGTGGGGCGCTTTATCCTTGGCATTAGGCCAGAACATTTTCAGCTTTCATCTGAGGATGCCGGGCCGTCGGCGCTTGTCGTCGAGCTGACCCTGACGGCCGTCGAAGCCGTGGGTTCCGAAACCTTCCTTTACGGCGCCATCGGCGGGGCGGGGCGTGAGATCATCGTGCGGGTGCCAGGCAAGGCAGATATCGCGATCGGCACAAAACTGCGTGCTGTTGCCGATGCCCATGATCTGCACTTTTTCCATGCTGAAACGGGTGATCGATTGCCAGACTGAACGCTGAAGTGACGGCTGCCCGTTCTTCCCTTTGGACCCTGCGGCCAAAAGTCCGGAAGGCTCTCTGGCCCAAACCGCTTGCAACCGAGACCGATCCAACGCATCTTGTGCGGCGTCGATCACGGTTTTCCACTGGACCGGGAGCGGATAGATGAAGTCGATGGGCCCTATTTTGCAGGACAACGCGAAACCCGGCGAGCGCGATCACGCGCCACATATCGCCAACTGCTCGACCTGCACGACGCGGCATCTGTCGATCTGCGCCGCGCTTGGTCACGAGGAACTGCTGACCTTCGACCATGTCGTCCAGCATCGCAGTTTCCCGGCAAAGACGGTGCTGTTCGAACAGGGCGCCAAGGCGGACTTCGTGTTTTCCGTCTCGGAAGGGACGATTCGCCTGTTCCGTCTGCTGCCGGATGGACGCCGCCAGATCATCGGCTTTGCAATCAAGGGTGATTTCCTTGGCGTCGCGATGGACGAAGTCCACGAATATACCGCCGAGGCGGTGGACTATATCCGTGTCTGCCGTATTCCGCGTGCCGGCTTTGCGGTGATGCTCGACGAGAAGCCGCATCTGATGAAGAAGCTGCATCAGCTTGCTGGCCGTGAGATCCACAATTCGCAGGACCAGATCGTGCTTCTGGGTCGCAAGAATGCGGAAGAGCGTGTTGCGGCTTTTCTGCTCTCGTTCCGCGAGCGCCTTGCGCGCATCGCCACAAAATCCGTGACCATTCCGCTGCCGATGAGCCGGCAGGACATCGCGGATTATCTTGGTCTGACCATTGAAACCGTCAGTCGGACGATTTCCAAGCTCGCGCGCGAGAAGCTCATCGTGGTGGTGCCGGATGGCATCCGTATCCTTGATGTCGACCACCTCATGGCTCTCGCCGACGGCTGAGCCCGCTGTAGGGAACTTTCGTCCGGCACGATGCTGCCACACTCCATCCTTGTTCTTTCGGTTGATTTCCCGCTTCGTCACGGTTCGGCTTGATTTGTGTCAAGGCCATTTGTGCGGCGCAGTACCATGGTCCCAGAGAGGCTAGGGGTCCGCAATTCGCGGAACCTTGTCTGCGCGTCCTTAGCGGTTTAGCGAGGGCGTACTGGGGCAAAGGAACACGCGCATGAGCATCCAAGCACGTTACCGTTCGATGAGTGCCAACGAGGTCGCATGGGCGATCGCAGCGGCGATACTCACGTTGATGACGATTTTCATAGCTTCCAAGGCGACGGACGCCGGCTATGCTTTCCATATGTATGTCTTCGCGCTCGCGGGCGTCGGGGCCATTATCACGCTCGGCAAGCGGGCAGCCGCCAACGTGCCGGCTCATCCGCTGCAGGAAATTGACGGTAAGCCCAATTATCACATGGGGCCTGTCAAATTCGCCACGATTGCCGCTGTCTTCTGGGGCGTCGCGGGCTTTCTCGTCGGGCTCATCATCGCGTTGCAGCTGGCTTATCCCGCGCTCAACTTCGATTTTGCCTATATCCAGTTCGGACGCCTTCGCCCGCTGCATACCTCGGCGGTGATTTTCGCGTTCGGTGGCAACGTGCTGCTCGCAACCTCGTTCTACGTGGTTCAGCGCACCTGCCATGCGCGCCTTGCGGGTGAAATTACCCCCTGGTTCGTGGTTCTGGGCTACAACCTCTTCATCGTGGTCGCCGGCACGGGCTATCTGCTCGGGATCACGCAGGGCAAGGAATACGCCGAGCCGGAATGGTATGCCGACCTTTGGCTCACCATTGTCTGGGTGGCGTACCTCCTCGTGTTCCTGGTCACGATCTGGAAGCGCAAGGAGCCGCATATTTATGTGGCAAACTGGTTCACGCTCGCCTTCATCGTGACCATCGCGGTTCTGCATCTCGGCAACAATACCACCATCCCGGTGTCGATCTTCTCCCCGAAGAGCTACATCGTCTGGTCGGGCGTTCAGGATGCGATGTTCCAGTGGTGGTACGGCCATAACGCGGTGGGCTTCTTCCTGACCGCTGGCTTCCTCGCCATCATGTATTACTTCGTGCCGAAGCGCGCGAATCGGCCGGTTTATTCGTATCGCCTGTCGATCATCCACTTCTGGGCGCTGATCTTCCTCTATATCTGGGCAGGTCCGCACCATCTGCACTACACGGCGCTGCCGGACTGGGCGCAGACGCTGGGCATGACCTTCTCGATCATGCTGTGGATGCCTTCATGGGGTGGTATGATCAACGGCCTGATGACGCTCTCGGGCGCCTGGGACAAGCTGCGCACCGACCCGGTCCTCCGGATGCTGGTCGTCTCGGTCGCCTTCTACGGCATGTCGACCTTCGAGGGTCCGATGATGTCCATCAAGGCGGTGAACTCGCTCAGCCACTATACCGACTGGACCATTGGTCACGTGCACTCGGGTGCGCTGGGCTGGGTCGGCTTCGTCTCCTTCGGTGCCATCTACTGCCTCGTGCCGTGGCTTTGGAACAAGAAGGGCCTGTGGTCTGACAAGCTGGTGAACTGGCACTTCTGGATCGCGACGCTCGGCATCGTCCTCTACATCTCGGCGATGTGGGTCGCGGGCATCATGCAGGGCCTCATGTGGCGTGCGTATACCTCGCTCGGCTTCCTCGAATATTCCTTCATCGAGACCGTCGACGCGATGCATCCCTTCTACGTCATCCGTGCCCTCGGCGGTGCGCTGTTCGTGGTTGGCTCGCTGATCATGGCCTACAACATCACCATGACCATCCTGTCCGGTGAGGCGGCTGAGGGCGTTGAAGCCAGCAAGCCGGCTCTGGTTCCGGCTGAGTGAGGAGCAGAACAATGTCGCTCTGGAACAAACACGCCATCTTTGAAAAGAACTCGATCATTCTCATCATCGGGATCATCGTCATGATCTCGATCGGTGGCCTCGTCGAGATCGCTCCGCTCTTCTATCTCAAGTCGACGATCGAGCAGGTGAAGGGTGTTCGCCCCTACACCCCGCTCGAGTTGGCAGGACGGCAGATCTACATCCGAGAAGGGTGCTACAACTGCCACAGCCAGATGATCCGTCCGCTGCGCGACGAAGTTGAACGGTACGGCCATTATTCGCTCGCGGCCGAATCGATGTTCGACAAGCCCTTCCAGTGGGGTTCGAAGCGCACTGGTCCGGATCTCGCCCGTGTCGGCGGCAAGTACTCTGACGAATGGCAGTTCCAGCATCTGGTCAACCCGCGTGCCGTCGTGCCGCAGTCGATCATGCCGGGCTATCCGTTCCTTGCGAAGAACGAGCTCGATATCCCGGATATCGCCGGCCACCTGAAGTCCAACCGCATCGGTGGTGTGCCCTACACCGACGATATGATTGCCAACGCGGAGAAGGATCTCAAGGCGCAGCTCAACCCGGATGATCCGAATGCTGCGGGTCTCGAGAAGCGCTACGGCAAGGTCCAGGTCCGTGATTTCGACGGCAATGCCCAGAAGATCTCGGAAGCGGACGCGCTGATCGCCTATCTCCAGGTTCTGGGCACGATGGTCGATTTCAAGGGCTACGACGCCAAAGCCAACTATCGCTAAGGAGGGGCAAGTGAACAGCACCTACACCCTCCTCGCCAGCATCGCCCAACAGGTGGGAATCCTCTTCTTCATGGGGATCTTCATCGGGGTTGTTGCCTATGCCGTTTGGCCGAAGAACCGTGAGAAGTTCAGTTCGGCTGCCGAAATCCCTCTCAAGGAGGATTGATCCGATGGCCGGACAAAACGAAGACCGCGATCACATCACTGGCACCGCCACGACGGGCCATGAGTGGGACGGGATCAAGGAACTGAACACGCCGCTTCCGCGCTGGTGGCTCAATATCTTCTACGCCACCATTATCTGGGCGTTTGGCTACTGGGTGGTCTATCCCTCCTGGCCGCTGATTTCGAGCCATCTGCCAGGCGTGACAGGCTATTCGTCACGGGCGGAAGTGGCGGTCGAACTCGATGCGCTCAAGGCCAAGCGGACAGCGGCTGCGGCGGACCTCGGCAAGGTCGAGCTTGCCGCGATCAAGGCTGACCCGAAGTTGCTCAGCCTCGCGCTGGCGCAGGGCAAGGCGGCCTTCGGCGATAATTGCGCGCCCTGCCATGGTCTTGGTGGTGCGGGTTCCAAGGGTTACCCGAACCTCAACGACGATGATTGGTTGTGGGGCGGTACGTTGCAGGACATCCATACCACGCTGCAGCACGGCATCCGTTCGACCAACGACGACAAGACCCGCATCTCGGCCATGCCTGCCTTCGGCAAGGATGGTATCCTGAAGAAGGAGGAAGTGCGGCTTGTGGCGAACTATGTCCGGACGCTCTCGGGTCTTTCGACCGAGACCGGCTTCGACAAGGCCAAGGGCGAGAAGCTCTTCGCCGAGAATTGCGCGGCCTGCCATGGTGACAAGGGCGCGGGCAACAAGGAGCTTGGCGCTCCGAACCTGACCGATGCCATCTGGCTCTATGGTTCGAGCATCGACGAGATCGTCGAGACCGTGACCAACAGCCGCGCGGGCCTGATGCCGGCCTGGGGCGCCCGCCTCGATCCGATCACGGTCAAGTCGCTTGCGATCTATGTCCACTCGCTGGGTGGCGGCAAGTAAGTTCCTGATGATCAAAAACCGGCGGGGTCTTTGGGCTCCGCCGGCTTCTTCGCCCACCCATCGCGCACGCTTTTTCTTCGCGCACCCTTCCCCTTCGCGCACTTGGGCGCGAAACGGCAAACAAGGCGCTTGAACGATGTCTTCCACCGATCTCGACGACGGCCCGCTCTACGCCACGGCGCAGAAAGTCTATCCACAGTCTGTCACCGGGTTTTACCGGCGTCTGAAATGGATCGTGCTGGTTGTGACGTTGGGGATCTATTATTTCCTGCCGTTCGTCCGTTGGGATCGTGGTTCGAATCTGCCTAATCAGGCGGTTCTCGTTGATCTGACCAACAGGCGTTTTTACTTCTTTCCGATCGAAATCTGGCCGCAGGAAGTCTATTACTTCACCGGTCTTCTGGTGATCGCCGCGATGGTGCTGTTCCTGATGAACGCCATCGCCGGGCGCATCTGGTGCGGTTATCTCTGCCCGCAAACGGTTTGGACCGATCTTTATCTCGCTGTCGAGCGCCTGGTCGAAGGGGACCGGCGCGAGCGGATCAAGCTTGATGAGCGCGTCTGGGATCTCGACAAGATTTTCCGCAAGATTGCCAAGCACTTCATCTGGCTCGGCATTGCTTGGTGGACGGGCGGTGCCTGGGTGCTCTACTTCGCCGATGCGCCGACGCTGGTGCGTGAACTCGCGACGTTCGAAGCCCCGATGGCAGCCTATGTCTGGATCGGCATCCTCACCTTCACGACCTATGCGCTGGCGGGCTGGATGCGCGAACAGGTCTGCACCTACATGTGCCCGTGGCCGCGCATTCAGGCCGCGTTGACCGATGACGAGGCCTATAACGTTACCTATCGCTATGATCGGGGCGAGCCGCGCATGTCGCTCAAGGGTGCCAAGCGGGCGCGGGATGCTGGCGTGCCGGCTGGCGATTGCGTGGATTGCAACCAATGCGTCGCCGTCTGCCCGACTGGGATCGATATCCGCCATGGCGCGCAGCTCGAATGTATCCAGTGCAGCCTTTGCATGGATGCCTGCGATACGGTGATGACCAAGATCGGTCGGCCTACCGGGCTGATCGCCTTCGATACGGACAACAACATCAAGGCGCGTATTGCCGGCACGCCGGAGAAGCCGTTCCACCCGATCCGGGCACGGACGCTGGTTTACTTCGCCTTGATCACGATTGTGGGCGGGGCGATGGTCTTCCAGCTCGCAACGCGTTCGACAGCGGGCATCAACCTCATTCATGACCGCACGCCGCTTTTCGTCCTGCACTCCGACGGCTCGGTCCATAATGCCTTCACCGTCCGCCTCTTCAACAAGAGGCCGGACACAAGGCCCTTTGCGCTGACGGTCGATGGCCCTCCCGGTGCCCAGATTGAGGTGGTCAACGTCAGTGCGACCTCGGATTGGCGGCCTGTCGTCACAGTGGACGCGGATGCGACCCGCGAGGTTCGTGTGCTTGTCACGGTCCCGAAGGCATCGCTCAAGGAAAAGAGTGTTCCGATCACCATCAAGGCGTCAGATCTCTTCGCCGGAGAAGTCGTGATTGCGAAAGATCATTTCTTCGGACCGGGCTGACGTGCTTTCTAGACCGTGCCCGCAAAGGCGCGGACCGGTTTGCTGTTGCGCCGCGCCGGAGGTAATCGAGGTTAGCCATGACCTGCTGTGGAGCTTTTGTGATGCCAGTCGAACTCAATCCGCCAATGCCGAAGCCGACAAAGTCCTTCGAGCTGAAGGGGTGGCATGTGCTCGCCATGCTGGTCACCTTCTTCGCGGTCATCTTCGCGGTGAACTTCACCATGATGAACCTCGCGATCCGCACCATGCCGGGCACGGATGTGAAAAGCTCCTTCGAGGCAAGCCAGCACTTCAACGGCCAGTTGGATGCCATCGCGGCGCAGGACAGCCGCGGCTGGCAGGTGGACATTGCGACCGGCGCGATCCGCTCTGGCGCGCCGCTTCAGGTCAGCGTGCGCGACAAGGCTGGCGAAGCGTTGGGTGGTTTGGGTGTTTCTGCCCGGATCGAGCGTCCTGCGGATGCGCGGTTCGACAAGAAGCTCAGCCTTGGTGATCTGGGCGGCGGTCGCTACAGCGTTGATCTGCCCCAGTTGGGTGCCGGTCAGTGGCTGTTGACGGTTGAGATCAGCCGGGGTGCTGACCGCCTTTTTGTTTCGCAGCGGCGTGTGCTGCTGAAGGAATGAGGAGGCTTGAGGCATGAGGAGGCTTGGCCGTGGCTGAGGTCCGTGACTTCTCGATCTTTGTCCGGCCTGCCGAGGGCGGTAAATCCGCGATGGATCTTGCTGTTGAGGGCATTCACTGTGCGGCATGCATGCGGGCCATCGAGAAGGGACTCTCGAATGAGCCGGGCGTCGCGGGTGCCCGCGTCAATCTTGCCAATCGCCGTGTGACGGTCGAATGGGACCCGGTGCGCTCCAGTGCCGAGCGTATTCTCGACCGGATGGATCAGATTGGCTTCAAGGCCTATCCGTTCAGTGTCGGGCGGGCGGAGAGCGCGGAGAAGGCTGAAGAAAAGCGCCTACTGATCTGCCTTGCGGTCGCCGGCTTCGCGGCCATGAACATCATGCTGCTCTCGGTCTCGGTCTGGGCCGGGAATATCTCCGACATTACCCCCGAGACGCGCGATTTCTTCCACTGGCTCTCAGCGTTGATCGCCCTGCCGGCGGCGACTTATGCGGGACGCCCGTTCTTCGAGAGCGCCGGAAGGGCGCTACGCGCGCGCGCTGTCAACATGGATGTGCCGATCTCACTCGGGGTGATCCTTGCGCTTGGCATGTCGGTTGTCGAAACACTGAACCATGCCGAGCATGCCTATTTTGACTCGGCGATCATGCTGCTCTTCTTCCTTCTTGTCGGGCGCTATCTTGATCGCGCCATGCGGCGACGGACGCGCGCGGTGGCGACCAATCTGGCGGCGCTGAAGGCGGAAACAGCGGTCAAATTCGTATCCGAGACCGAGATCCGCACGCTGCCGGTCAATGCGCTGGTGCCGGGCGATCTGGTGCTCGTCCGCCCCGGCGAGCGCATCAGCGTTGATGGTGTGATTATCGACGGGCGCAGCGAGATCGATTCCAGCCTTGTGACCGGAGAAACCCGGCCGGCTGCGGTCGCAACAGGTGCCAATGTCTATGCCGGCACGCTCAACCTGACCGGAACGATCCGCGTGCGCGTGAGCGCTGCCGAAGAAGGAACGCTGCTCGCCGAGGTGCAGGCGCTTCTCGACAAGGCAACCGAGAACCGCTCGGCCTATGTTCAACTTGCCGATCGCGCGGCGCGCCTCTACGCGCCGGTGGTGCATGTTACGGCTCTGGTGACCTTCCTCGGATGGCTTGCCTACGGCATCGGCTGGCACGATGCACTGATCATCGCGATCACGGTGCTGATCATCACCTGTCCCTGCGCGCTTGGGCTCGCCATTCCGGCGGTGCAGGTCGTTGCCTCGGGTGCGCTGTTCAAGAACCGCATTCTCCTCAATGCCGGTGATGCGCTGGAACGTTTTGCCGTGGTCGATACCGTGGCCTTCGACAAGACCGGCACGCTGACTCAGCCGGTCGCCAGCCTGATGAATGCGGAGGATATCGAGCCGGGCCTGATCGCGCTGGCGGGTCGCCTCGCGCTGACGAGCCGGCATCCGCTCGCGACCGGCATTGCCAAGGCGGTTGGGGCGATGGAACCCGTGCCGGGTGCTTCAGAAGAGCCGGGCATTGGCGTTACAGCCGAGATCGACGGCCAGAAGGCATTTCTCGGCAAGCCCGAAGCGGTCGGCATGGCCTTCGAGGCTGGCGCCGTGCTGCTCGCGCGTCCCTCAGCCTCGCTGATCGCGGTGACCTGGGGTGATCGAAAGGCGATCATTGCCATCGGTCAACGCCTCCGGCCCGACGCCAAGGAAGCCATCCAAGCCCTCAAAGCTGCCGGATACCGCCTGATGATCCTTTCGGGTGATCACGAGGCGGCGGTGCGCGAAGTGGCGGAAACGCTTGAAATCGAGACCTATGCCGGCGGCCTCAAGCCGCAGGACAAGATTGCCCGCCTCGAAGCCTTGCGCGCCGAGGGGCATCTTGCGCTGATGGTCGGCGATGGTCTCAACGATGCGCCCGCTCTGGCGGCGGCGCATGTCTCGATGTCCCCCATCGAGGCGACGCATGTGGCGCAGGCCGAGGCGGATGCCGTGTTCATCGGTGACAGGCTCTCGCCGGTCGCGACGTCGCTGGCGATTGGCCGCAAGGCGCACCGCATCATGGTTGAAAACCTCTGGCTGGCCGTGATCTATAATTTCATCGCGGTTCCGCTTGCTATTGCTGGCTGGGTGACGCCTTTGATTGCGGCGTTGGCGATGTCGGGGTCGTCCATTCTGGTCACCCTCAACGCGCTTCGGGCTGGCCGGAAAGCATCGGTCGGAAAACCAGCGACGGAGAGCCTCTCATGAACGTTCTGGTGTATCTCGTCCCGCTGGCCCTCGGGCTTGGCCTCGCCGGTCTCGGCGCCTTCCTGTGGTCGATGCGAAATGGTCAATACGAAGATCTCGAAGGCGCAGCGCATCGCGTTCTCGATGACGAAGACCTGCCAAGAAGCTCTGATGTGCCGAAAACGCCGGGCTGACCCCGGATTTCAAGGTATCAGGGCTTTGCAGCCCGTTTCCTGACGTTAAGGTCATGCTGTCGCCCGAATCGGTGGAGAGGGATTGCCTCCCCCCCCTTCTCCCGCTCTCAGCTCCCGGCCTTCATGACCCGCAATTCTCGCTTCCTTTTCGCTGTTGCTTCTCTCCGCACCCTGCTGGCAGCGTTGTTGATCGCTTTGCTCGGCAGTTTCGTGCACGCCCAGCCTGCAAAGGATATGCGGGCGCAACTTGAATCGGGACGTCTCGAGCTCACCCAGATCGAGGCGGCACTTCAGCGTGAGACCCTTGACGACAAGCGTCTTTCGGAACTGCGCGCCCGGATCGAGCCGCTGGCGCAGGCAGTGGACGAGATCATCCAGCGCGAACAACCGCGTGCGGATGAAATCAAGGCCCGCATCGAGAAGCTGGGGCCCGCACCGGATGCCAGCAAAGGCGTGACGGAAAGCGCGGATGTCGCAAAGGACCGCGCGGACCAACAGCAACAATGGCGCGAGGCGGATGAAACGCTGCGCCTTTCACGCGCGCTGGATCTTCGTCTTGACCAGATGAAGGAGGCGATTGCTGAGCGCCGCCGCCAGAATTTTACCCGCCAGATTCTCCAGCAGGGCGCTTCGATTGTCTCGCCGCTCCTCTGGATCGATGTCTCAAAGGCGATGCCGGGCGATTTCAGAGCTTTCCGCTTCCTGATGCAGCATTGGGCCGAGGTCATTTACGCCAATCTGGACTGGTATGAGGGCGTCGTTCTCGTGCTTCTCGCCTTCGTGGCCGTCGTCGGGTTGCCGCGTGCGCGTCAGTGGGTCCGGAATGCCTCCTTCGGGCGTCTGCTTGGAGGCGGCGTTGATGCCGGTGGCAACCTCACGCGGCTGGCCAAGGCCTTGATGGCGCTCCGGATGGTGCTGCTCAATGCGCTTGCACCGGCGGCGTTGTTCTTCCTTGTCCATTGGCTCTTTCAGGGCTTCGGGTTGCTGCCGGGCCGTGCTGATCCGGTGATGGAGTCGATTACCAACGGGTTTGCCTTTGTCTTCGCGATGAGCGGGCTTGCCACGGGCGTCCTCTCGCCGGCCCGGGCTGACCGGCGGCTATTCGGGCTCTCGGATCGCATGGCGATCGAACTCTGGCGCATGATCCGGTTGGTGGCGCTCCTCTTTGCTGTCGGCAAGGTGTTTGATGCCATGCAGGCCGCGACGGTCGCTTCCTTGCCGATGACCGTGGCAACCAAGGGTATTTTTGCCGTCATGATCGCCCTGTCGCTGGCGCGCGGGCTCAAGCGCGCCTTTGGCGAAGCCGCGATGGAAGGCACGACCGGCGGTTTCCTCCCGATCCGCCTAGCGGCCTGGACCGCGACCGCGATCATCGGCGGCTCCGCTCTTTTCGGTTATGTCTCGCTCGCGGGGTTCCTGACCACGCAAGTGGTTTGGCTGACCATTCTTGCGCTGGTGGCGCTGCTGGTGCTGGTCTTTATCGATGAACTCCTCGGCACGGGTCTTTCCTCTACGGGCGTGCTGGGGCGCCGGGTCCGCGAAGCCACTGGCCTTACCGCGAGTTCGCTCGATCAGTTCAGCGTGCTGGGCTCGGGCCTTGCACGAATGATCCTGATCGTCGCGACGATCATGCTGGCGCTGGCACCCTGGGGGCTCGATTCCTCGAACCTCATCGGTAACCTCAAGGGGGCGTTTTTCGGCTTTCAGGTCGGCGGCGTGACGATTTCGCTGTCGAATATCGCGATGGCGCTGGCGTTTTTCATTATCGGTTCGATCGCGACGCGCGCGATCCAGAACTGGCTGGAAACCAGCTATCTGCCGCATACCGAGCTGGATCGAGGTCTCAGGAACTCGATACGAACGATTTTCGGCTATGTCGGCATGATCATCGCGACGATGGCGGCACTGTCGCAGCTGGGGTTCAGCCTTGAAAAGCTGACGATTGTTGCTGGCGCCCTCTCGGTGGGTATCGGTTTTGGTTTGCGCTCGATTGTCGAGAATTTTGTCTCGGGTCTCATCCTCCTCTGGGAACGCCCGATCCGGGTAGGTGACTGGATCGTGCTCGGGACCGAGCAAGGGACAGTGAAGAAAATCAACGTTCGCGCTACCGAAATCCAGACCTTTGACCGCGCGAGCCTGATCATTCCGAATTCCGAACTGATTTCGGGGCGGGTGAAGAACTGGATGCACGCGGATCGCACGGGCCGGATCATCATCCCCGTGAATGTCGATTATCAGGCTGACCCGGAAGAAGTGCAGAAACTCCTGAAGGATGCGGCACTGGCGCATCGCGAGGTGATGAGCGAGCCGGGGCCCGTGGTGATTTTCAAGGATCTCGGCGAATCGGGCCTTGATTTCGAGTTAAGGTGTTTCGTCGATGTCGACGCCATGGCGGCGACGCGGTCCGAGCTGCTGTTCGACATCTTCCGCCGGTTACGCGAGGCGAAGATCGATATTCCCTATCCGACACGCCGCCTTGAGATCACCAATCTTGCTGCACCGGGCACGCCGGTTTCCGAGGCCGACCTTCTGGGGGCGGAAACGGGCCCGATTGAAAAGCCTTCGGCCAAGGGAGAACGCTGATGGCCGGTTTGCCTTGTCCTGCCAGCGTAGCGGCGCTGGCGCTTGCCCTTGGGATCGGCGGGTGCAGCGCGCCGGAGCCTTCGCGGCCGCAACCGGCGTTCTACGCCGATCTCGCTCAGCCCGGTGCGGCCCTCGATCCGGTGACGGCGAGCGAGATTATCAACGCTTATCGCGCGCAGGGAGGACTCGCGCCACTCCTGTGGGATGAGCGTCTCCAGCGCCTTGCCGAGAGCGAGGCGCGGCGGCTTGCCGAGCGCGGGGATCTCTCGGATGGCGGTGGCGTGGGCATTTCGGCAGCGCTGACGGCAGCGGGTTATGCGCCGCAGGCGGTCAAACGCAGCGTTACCGGCGGCTATCATAGCTTCGCCGATGCCTTTTCAGGCTGGCGCGGGGCGCCGGGGCATGATGCTGTGCTCAAGGCGCGCGACGGGCGACGCTTTGCCATCTCGGCGATTGCGAAGCCGGGCTCGCGGCACCGTGTGTATTGGGTGATGCTGGTTTCGCCAAAATAGGCGCGAGGGGCGGCCACGCCGGGCGAAGTGCCTTTATTTCGGCGGCAGCGGCGGGGCTTCGCGCACCAGCAGGATCGATACGCGGCGGTTCGGCGCAAGGAACGGATCATCCGGAAACACCGGCGAGGTATCGGCCCGGCCGATTACCGATTCGAAGCGATCATCCGGCACGCCAGAGCTGGCGAGGATATCGCGCACCGAGACGGCACGATCGCTGGAGAGCTTCCAGCCGGCGCCGCGATTGCGCGTAGCGCCATTTTCCGAACTGGTGTGGCCTGAAATGCGAATGCGGTTCGGCATGCGGCGCAGGGTCGGTGCAATGGCAGCCAGAACCTTGCGGGTGCGCTCGTAGGGAAGCGCCGCGCCTTCCGGGAACATCGAGCGACCATCCTGATCAACGATCTGGATGTCGAGCCCTTCGGGGGTTTCTTCGACCGTGATATTGCGCGAAATCTCGGTGATTTCTGGCATTTCCTGCAGGGCCTGACGCAGCGTGGCGGCGGCGGTGGTGAACCCGCGGTCGGCCATGTGTGTGCCTTCGCTCGCCGTGTCGCGCTGCATGTACTTGTCTGGAACGGCGACCGTGCCGGCGGTGTCCGGCGTCGTCTTGGCGACATTCTGGAGTTTGCGGCGGGCCGGGCTGCCGTCGATGTCGATCATGCCGTTGGCGCGGGTGTGCTTCTGGTTGCCGAAGGCGTCGCGCATCGAGCCGGCGACGAGCGCCTGTTCCTTGGTCTTCGGCTGCGAGAAGGCCACGAGCATCACGAAGAAACTCAGGAGAAGCCCCATCAGGTCGGCGAAGGTCACGAACCAGCCGTGTCCGCCTGCTGCATGTCCACCCTTCTTGCGCGCCATGGTCTGTTATCCCGTCCCGGCTCAGGCCGCAGCGTCGGCGTCGGCGAATTGCGCCTTGTGATGATCCGGCAGGTACGAAATCAGCATCTCGCGGATGATGCCGGGGCTCTTCGCAAGGCGGATCTGCATCACGCCGTCGATGATCAGCGAGCGCGAGATATCCTCTTCCTCCAGCTTGACGTGAAGCTTGTCGGCGATCGGTAGACAGAAAAGGTTCGCAACCAGCGCGCCGTAGAGCGTCGCGAGCAGCGCGGTCGCCATGAACGGGCCGAGCTTGGAAGGGTCGTCCATGTTCGCGAACATGCCAACCATGCCCAGAAGAGTCCCGATCATGCCCCAGGCCGGTGCACAATCGCCGATGGCGCGATAGATCTTTTGGCCCTCATCGAGATGGGCGAGGAAGGTATCGCGGTCCTTTTCCATGGTGTTCTGGATGAACTCGGCATCGTAGCCGTCGACCACGTAGCGGATACCCTGCGCCAGGAAGGGGTCATCGACCTGCTGATTTTCGAGCGCCATCGGGCCCGATTTGCGCATGATCTCGGCAATCTTGGTGATTTCCTCGATGAGGGCGCGGGGGTCGAGCGGGCGCAACTGAAGCGCGAACCGCATGCCCATCGGCAGGCCGTGCAGCATCGAGGAGAAGGGGAAGCGGATCATCGTGGAGGCGGTCGCGCCGCCGAAAATCACGATTGCCGCGTGCTCGGAGAGGTAGATGCTAACATGGCCATCCATGAGCATCAGGACGAGAACCGTGGCAACGCCCAGCAATGTCCCGACAATGGTTGAAATGTCCATGGGTCTCGTCCTTCGGCTGGCACGCAATACGCGCCGCATTCTCGCGGTCCTGCGTCACGTTATGCGGTGCAGCTAAAGGAAGGGTTAAGCTTAAGGCTTGAACCACTCAGTTGACGTTCATCTCGGCAGCGCCATAAGCCAGTCTTAACACGCCGCCGAGGTCTCCATGTCGCTTCCCCGCCTTTACCTGCGCGTCCTACTTCAGCTCGGGCCGGAGCTTCGGCTTGGTGCCTTGCTGGTGCTCGCCAACCTTGCGCTGGCTGTCGCGATGTTCGCGGAACCCTATCTCTTCGGACGGATCATCAACCTGCTGACCGGTTCGCAGATCGCAGGCAGCAAGCCGACGCTGGAATCGCTTCTCCCGCTGATCGCCATGTGGCTCGGCTTTGGCCTTGTAACGATCCTTGGCGGCGTCACGGTAGCGCTGCACGCTGACCGGCTGGCGCATCGCCAGCGGCTCAATGTGATGAGCCACTACTTCGAGCATGTGCTGACCCTGCCGCTCTCTTTTCACAGCGCCACCCACTCCGGCCGGACGCTCAAGGTGATGCTGGATGGCGCCTCCGGCATGTTCTGGCTCTGGCTCGGTTTCCTGCGCGATCACTGCACGGCGCTGGTGTCGCTGCTGTTCCTTCTGCCCTTCACACTGCTGATCAACTGGCGGCTCGCGCTGTTGCTGGTGTTTCTTGTCGCGATCTTCGCGGTGTTGATGGGCATCGTCGTCAATCGCGCCGCGAGCCTTCAGGAGCGGGTGGAAGAGTTCAACTCCGAGCTTGCCGAACATACCTCGGATGCCATCGGCAATATTCCTGTGATCCAGAGCTTTACCCGTGTGCAGGCGGAACTCTCGCAGCTTCGCCTGGTGATCGACCGGCTGCTGACCGCGCAGTTGCCGGTGCTTTCGTGGTGGGCGCTGGCGTCGGTTGCAACTCGCGCCTCCTCGACACTAACCGTTACAGCGATTTTCCTGCTGGGCACCTGGTTGCACCTCGATGACAAGGCGAGCGTCGGCGACATCGTCACCTTCATGGGCTATGCGACGCTGCTGATCGGCAAGCTCGAAGCGGCGGTCGGCTTTGTGAACCAGCTCTTCATGCAGGCACCCAAGCTGCGCGAATTCTTCAAAATTCTCGATACAATGCCGCAAGTGCAGGATCGCCCGCATGCGGCGGATGCCGGCCAGCTCAACGGCGAAGTGACCTTCGATAACGTCTCGTTCTCCTACGACGGCAAACGTCCGGCAATCGCCGACCTGAGCTTTACCGTGGCCAAGGGCAAGACCATCGCGCTCGTGGGATCGACCGGCTCGGGCAAGTCGACGACCCTCGGGCTTCTGCATCGTGCTTTTGATCCGCAATCGGGTCAAATTCTGATCGACGGACACGATATCCGGGAATTTTCGCTACAATCCCTCCGGCGGAACATCGCCGTGGTGTTTCAGGAGCCGATGCTCTTTGCGCGGACCATTCGCGAGAACCTGGAGGTTGGCCGCGCGGATGCGACCGATGCCGAAATGATGGATGCGCTCGAACGCGCGCAGGCGCTCGAATTCATTGGCCGTCAGGCGGATGGGCTCAACACGGTTGTCGGCGAGCGCGGGCGTTCGCTCTCGGGTGGCGAGCGTCAGCGGCTGTCGATTGCGCGCGCGCTGCTCAAGAACCCGCCAATCCTGATCCTTGATGAAGCCACCAGCGCGCTCGACGCCTCGACCGAGCAGAAGTTGCAAAAGGCGCTCGAAGAGGTGATGAAAAACCGCACAACCTTCGTGATTGCGCACCGCCTCGCGACCATTCGCAACGCCGATCAGATCCTCGTGCTGGACAAGGGCCGGATTGTCGAAAGCGGGACCTTTGACGAGCTCGTCGCGCTCAACGGGCGCTTTGCTGCACTCGCGCAGGCGCAATTCATGGCGACGGCGCCGGTCGAAGCGGCGGTGAAGTAGCGTTCAGGCGGCTTCGCTGCGCAGGAAGTCGAGCACCTTATCCGCCGGGACATCCTTGGCGATAAAGCTCGCACCGATATCGCGCGTCAAGATGAAGGTCAGCGTGCCGCGGCTCACCTTTTTGTCCTGCCGGATAGCTTCGAGAATGGCCTCGGGTGAGCCGATATCACCCGGAACATCTTGCAATTTCGTCGGCAGGCCGACCTCCTGCAAGTGTGCGGCGACGCGGCTCGGGATTTCCTGCGAACAAAGCCCGAGACTCTGCGAGAAACGATGCGCCATCGCCATGCCGACGGCGACGCCTTCGCCGTGGACGAGCCGCGCGCCATCATAATGCACCAGCGCTTCAAGCGCATGGCCGAAGGTGTGACCGAGGTTCAGCAGCGCGCGATCCCCGGTTTCAGTTTCGTCACGGGCGACAATCGCGGCCTTGGCGGCGCAGGAGATCGCAACGGCTTCCTCACGCTCCGGCCCGCCGGAGAAAATGCCGCGCCAGGCGCCGGCTTCAAGCCAGTGGTAGAACTCCGGGCGGTCGATGAGGCCGTATTTGACGACCTCGGCATAGCCGGCACGGAATTCGCGCATCGAGAGCGTATCGAGCACCCCGGTGTCGGCGATGACGAGGTTCGGCTGATGAAAAGCCCCGATGAGGTTCTTTCCAAGAGGGGAATTAATGCCTGTTTTCCCGCCAACGGAGCTGTCGACCTGCGCCAGCAGCGAGGTTGGTAGCTGCACGAAGCGCATGCCGCGCCGGGCAATCGCCGAAGCAAAACCGGCAAGATCACCGATCACACCACCGCCAAGCGCGACAACCGCATCACCCCGTTCGAGCTTGTTGGCGATGATCGCCTCGGTCGTTTTTTCGAGATAAGCCCAGCATTTGGTTTTCTCGCCCGCTGGCAGCACCAGCGTCGCATGTGTGAGGCCAGCTGACGTTAGGGAGGCTTCCAGCGTGGCGAGATGATGCCGAGCGACCACCTCGTCCGTGACGATCAGGCAACCGCGTGCCTTGGTCGCGGCGGCTATGGCAGCGCCCGCGCCTGCAAGCTGGTCGCGCCCGATCAGGATATCATAGCTGCGGCCCGCGAGATCGACTCGCACGGTTCTTGTGGCCGTGGTCGTCATGGGGCAGCGTCCTTCAGGGTGTCGGAGGCCGGTTCGGCCTTATCGAGATAGGTGAGTAACGAATCGACGGCAGCCTGCACCATCAGTTCGTGCGGCACTTCCTGACTCATGATCGAGGCATTGGCCTCGGCATAAACCGGGTAGCGCCGCTCCATCAGCTCGCGCATCGTGGCTTCCGGGTCGGCGCCTTGCAGCAGCGGGCGGTTCTGGCGCCGTTGCACGCGGCGCATCAGCGTCGGCAATTCGGCGTTGAGCCAGAGAGAAACCGCCTGCTCGCGGACACGGGCCCGCGTCTCGGCGTCCATATAGGCCCCGCCGCCGGTCGCGATCACTTGCTGGCGTTCGCCAAGCAGCCGGGCGATCACCTTGCGCTCGCCGGCGCGGAATTCGGTCTCGCCGCGTTCAGCGAAAATCTCAGGAATGGTCATGCGCGCCGATTCCTCGATCGCATGGTCCGAATCAACAAACGGCAGGCCGAGACGTTGCGCGAGGCGCTTGCCGACCGAGGTCTTTCCGGCGCCCATCAGGCCGACAAGCACGATATGGCGGCCCCTCAGCTTTTCGAGCAGGCGAGCGGTCGAGGGTGAACTCGACTGGACTGGGGCGGGCGCGTCGATCATCGAAAACCGGACTTGGAAAATTTCTGCGCACACCTAATGCAAAATCCGGGGCAAATATCTACCGACTTTTGTCACATTGCGGTTTTGAAAACGCTGGTTTGCCGCAGCAGGCTTGCAATGCGTTTGTCCGGGGCGGATAACGGGCGCTGGAATGAGGGCTTTTTCACCCCATGTTATTTCTTGTTCGGATATTGGTTGTCATCGGCATTCTGGCGGGTCTGGGCTATGCGGCGCTTTATGCCGTGGGCGCGATGATCGAGCCGGAGCAGCGGGATATCGTCGTTGTGATCCCCACACCGAAGCCGAAGAACTGAGGACCGTTTGAGCAAGGGGCCTTCCGGAGAACGTCAGGTGCGTGCGTTTCTCGCGATGGTTGCTGCCGAGCGCGGCGCCGCGAAGAACACGCTCGATGCCTACGCCCGTGATCTCGCGGATTATCTTGAACACCTCTCGGACAATGGGCTTTCGGTTGAGGACGCCAGCGTTTCCGATATCCGGGGCTATCTCCAGTCGCTGGCAGAGCGCGATTTCAAAGGCACGACGATTGCGCGGCGCCTCTCGGCGTTGCGGCAATTCCATGGCTTTCTCTATGCCGAGGCGATGCGCACGGATGACCCCACCGTGACGCTCGAAGGCCCCCGACGTGGTAAACCTCTGCCGAAGGTGATGTCGATTGCCGATGTCGACCGGTTGCTGGCTTGTGTCGCCGAAGAAGTGAACCAAACGCCCAAACCCGGCAAGGCCCAGACAGCCGCATTGCGACTCGCAGCGCTGATCGAGCTTCTTTACGCGACCGGCTTGCGTGTCTCGGAGCTGGTGGCGATGCCGGCGCAGAGTTTCGCCCGCGCCCGTGAGGGCATGATGATCAAGGGCAAGGGCGGCAAGGAGCGGCTCGTCTTCCTGACCGAAGGTGCGCGTACGGCGGTGATGCGTTATCGCGCGGCGCTTGAGGCCAGCGGCGAGCACAAGGGCTCGAAATTCCTGTTTCCGGCAGAGAGCGAGCTGGGTCATCTGCCCCGGCAAGTGTTTGCGCGAGAGTTGAAGCGTCTTGCCGGTGCGGCAGGGCTCAAGGCCGAGGCGCTGTCGCCGCATGTGCTCCGCCATGCCTTTGCCACGCACCTTCTCCAGAATGGCGCGGATTTGCGCATCGTCCAGCAGCTACTCGGGCATGCGGATATCGCGACGACGCAG
>NKIW01000021.1 GCA_002256205.1 Rhizobiales bacterium PAR1 | reverse complement strand
CTACAATGCCAAAAGACTACATTCCGCCCTCGGTTACCGATCCCCCGAGGACTTCGAAACCCAATTCGCTCGCGAGGCGGCTTAGGTCGGATACTACCTTGTGGTCCAGTCCGAGGGGTTCACTCCAACCCCGGGTCAAATCTCAGCGCAATTCAACAATCCCGACCTCGCGGGCATGTATCTCGCCGGCATCGAATGCGACGGTGCGACTTATCACCGGTCGGCGACTGCGCGTGATCGAGACAAGGTCCGTGAACAGGTACTGCGCGGGCTAGGGTGGAAAATTCTCCGCGTCTGGTCGACGGACTGGTGGTTCGAGCCGAAGGCATGTGTAGAGCGCCTGCATACCGACCTCGAAGCGCTGCTTCATGAAAGTCGTGACAGCCGTACCGAAGAGCATGCAGCTATCGAAGCACTTTGGACCACAGGCAACGAGAATGATGGCAGCACAACTGCGGTAAATCCCAGTATGTCCTTAGAAGCCGATATGGGACGACCATCCTTCGCGTCTGAGACGGGACTCGCTGCTACTCCCGATCCCGCCAGTCAAGAATTAACCCGTGTTGAGCTTGCCTCTTTTGTTACTGAGACTACGCGTATGAAGGGAGTCGAGTACAGGCTGACTGATCTTTCCGCTTTCAAAGCGAGTCCTGAAAACTTCTTCGAATTCGCTTACGGCGAGACGCTCAAGGCCATGATCGAGGCTGTCATGGAAACGGAAAGCCCGTTGCCTGCCGATGCTGCGGCACAACGTATCGCGCGGGCGCATGGCTGGTTGCGCACGGGTGGACGCATCCGGGAAAGAATCGATCTGCATTTACGCGCATATGATACGACTATTGAATCGACCGGAGTGTTTCTCTGGAAGAAGGGATGCGTCGTTGATGTCTTGCCATATCGCCCTTTTGCCGATGAGGTCTCGAGGCGAGGCATCACCGATATCCCGCTGGCGGAACTTGCATGGGTCGCCCAGTCCAATCCTGACTTGCTTGAGATGTCCGATCCCGCACGCGAACTCGCACGCCTCATTGGCGTCGAACGGCTAACCGCCTCATCGCGTGCAAGGCTTGACGAGGCGCTTCTGCGCGCCCGTGGCCCCATGTCTGACGGAGAAATGGTTTAGCCAATATCATTCTGGTTCTTTCACTCCGCCGATCTGCATCTAGGCAAGCACATTTGGCCATTCTTTGGGAATTTCCGCCGCAGGCCAGAGCGGCAGGTATGCGCCCCTTTAAAGTCGCTCGCGGGCCAACGGAGTTGGACTGAAACCGGACGTTCAACGCGTCTAGAAAACGCGGGGCGGTTCAGAACTCGTAATCGGCAATACAGCAAAGCGGGAATTATTTGAGCCTCTACACCCCAATACGTATGCACAGCCGACCATGATGCCGACTGTGCCCCTTTTAGGTGATAAACCCCGAAGGGCCTGCTATTTCCCCATTTTCGAGACGACCTCTTCAAGATTGATCTTCATCGCCTTCTGACCGTCGGCAGTCCCAAAATCGGTGAAGAGTTCGGTCAGAGCCTGATTGGCGCCCACAACGTCGACGCCAAGGCCGCGCAAGCGATCAAAGGTGAGCTGATCGGCCATCGCGGTCATGCTGCCGCAGGCATCACCAACAACCGTCACCGAATAGCCCGCTTTCACTGCGCCAACGGCGGTGTGGAACAGACAGATGTCGGTTGTCAGTCCGGCGAGGATCAGAGACTTACGGCCCAGCGCCTTGGTGGCCGCAGCAAAGGCCGGATCGAGGAAGCAGTTGAGCGTTCCCCCGCGCTTGATGCGGGCGGCATAGGCTTTGGGCGCTGTTTCCTGCACATCCCGAATGTTAGTGCCGATCTGATCTTCCATCGTACTCGTAACGAGGTGCGGAATCTCGAGTTCCGCACCGAGCCGCGCCAACATGCGCACATTGGCGATGACGGCTCCCTTGGGTTGGCTCTGGATCCAGTTCACCGTCATATCCTGATGGTCGATAAGCAAAATCGCGGCGTCGTCTCTGGTCATGGTGGAAAATCCCTTCCGTGCGACAAGAGGTGCTGCGCGCATACCGGAGGTCGGCAACAGCGCGCCAGCGGCGAGAACAACGCCGGTAGCGAGCATGGTGCGACGATCCATCGAAGCGGTTTCGGCTCTGATTGGCATGCCCTGCATCCCCTTTTGTCTGGCGGCCCCGGATACGGGGCGCCTTCCATCAGAGGATTGGCACTTATGCCAAAATTGATAAATCTGGATATCTGGAATAAATTATGCCGATAATGGGATAATTTGATTGAATGAATGAGCTTCAAGACATCGCCAATTTTGTTGAAGTTGCCCGCACCGGCAGCTTCACGCGCGCTGCTCTTACCTTAGGCATGCCGGGGTCAACCCTCTCGCGCCGAATTGCAGAACTGGAGAAATCACTCGGTATCAAGTTGTTCCATCGGACGACACGCCGCGTAGACCTGACGGAAGCTGGCCGACTTTACCTCTCTCGCTGCGAACCACTGATGGACGATGCCAGATCAGCGCGGGCCGAATTGCTAGAGATGATCGCCATTCCACGCGGACAGCTTCGGGTTTCGATGTCGCCGGATTTTGGCACCACATACCTCGGGCCAGCCATCGCCTCATTCCTGCGGCTTTATCCGGAGATCACGCTGCAACTCGATCTTAGTCCGCGCCGGGTGGAGATTGTAGCAGAAGGCTATGACCTTGCGATCCGTATTGGTGCGCCCTCCGAGCCTCACCTCGTTGTTCGGAAGCTTATCAACGCCAGCCGCAGCCTTTACGCGTCACCGCGCTTTCTGGAATTGGCACCCATCCTGAAAGCTCCGGCAGATTTGGCAAAGCTCGCCTGCATTCGCGTGGATAGTCAGGGTGACGATGGTCAGTGGATACTCCGGCGTGATGAGGCCATCGAGAAGGTCACAGTCCGGGGACAGGTCTTCGCCAACAACCCACGCATGGTGCTCCAGCTTGCAGCGGAGGGACTTGGGGTCGTCATCGCCGACGACGTGATGGCGGAATCGATGGTCAAGACCGGCCAGCTCGTACGGGTTCTGCCGGGATGGGACGTTCCACCAGTTCCGATTTATCTCGTCACCGCATCAAAGAGCCTGCCGACAAAGACGCGCCTGTTCGTCAACCACCTCCACGAAGCGCTCAAGCACACATGATCCTGTGGCTAGATAGCGCCCCCAAATCGGTCGTTCGCGGTCCCAAGGAAGTAGATCGAAACCGGACGTTCCAAATGACTGCACAACGAAAGGCGATTCTCCCCCTCCAGCTGTAGGGCTGGCCTTCGTTAGGCTGCTCGCGCCCTTGCAAGGAAGGAATCCATTTCATCCTTGAGGATCTCGGACTGTCTGGAGAGTTCTGACGCTGCACCGAGCACCTGTGAAGCCGCAGCACCAGAGGTCGTAGCCGCGGTCGTAACGTGCGTGATGGCCGAAGCGACTTCCCCTGTGCCGACGGCGACCTGCTGGACGTTTTCGGCAATCTCGGCCGTGGCCCGCCCCTGCTCAACCATCGAGCTGGTGATGGCCGTAGAAATCTCGTTCATGTCAGTGATGGTGGCTGTGATCTGGCGGATCGTCTCAACTGCTTCGACAGTCGTTTTCTGCATCGAGGTTATCGCCGAAGCAATTTCATCCGTTGCCCTACTGGTCTGGCTCGCGAGGGCTTTCACTTCCGAAGCGACAACGGCAAATCCGCGCCCGGATTCACCTGCTCGCGCCGCTTCGATGGTGGCATTCAGCGCCAGCAGATTGGTTTGGCCAGCAATGCCCCTGATCAGTTCAACCACTTTGCCGATCTGGTTCGCAGCAATTGAGAGTTCCTGAACCTTCGCGTTGGTTGCATCGGCACCTTCGACAGCCTTGCCAGCGATCGTACTCGAATATTGCGCCTGTTGCAGGATGGTGTTGGTAGACGCCGAGAGCTCTTCGCCCGCTGCCGCTACGCTCTGGACACCGGCCGAGGCCTGCTCTGCTGCACTGGCGACACTGGTGCTCTGCATGAGGGTTTCTTCTGCGACGTCCGACATACTCTCCGCCGCAGCCTGAAGTTCGGTCGAGGCAGAAGCCACTGTTGCCATGACGGCGGAAGCACTCGATTCAAATGCGGAGATGGCATGATCCAACGCCGCCTGACGCTGTGCGCGTGCTTCCTGTTCGCGTTCGGCTTCGAGCTTGAGTGTTTCTCGCTCAATCGCATTTTTGCGAAACACGTCCACAGCATCGGCCATGCGCCCGATTTCGTCGGTTGTGCCCAGTTGCGGTACCTGGATTGATGTATCGCCATCCGCCAGCTGGCGCATCACGCGTTCCATGGCACTCAAAGGGTTGACCACACCACGTGTCACAACAGAGGCCGCAAAGAGAACGATGAAGGTCGCAAAGCCCCCGATAAGGCCCATCGTCCAGAACGACATCGTTTTCGTCCGAGTGGCTTCTGCAAAGTCCTCCCGCGCAACGCGCACCTGAAGCTCAATCAATTCGCTCAAGGGCTCACTGATCGGGTCAATCGACGGATAGAGCGTTTGGGTTGCAAAGGTATCGAGTGCCGCAATATCGCGCTTGGCCACAAGGCCTTGAAGCTTCCCAATCGGCGATTGTGCCAAAGCCATCACCGACTTGACCTTCTGCGCGATCAAGGCCTCCTCCGGTGTCAGGGTCGTCGCGAGGTAAGCAGCCCATTGCGCATCGATCGTCTTTAGTGCTCCTTCGATCGATTTTGCTCCCTGCTCCCAAGTGAGCGCGCCGCTGCGCATTTTGTGCGCGGCGTCGACGATATCGACAGCATAGGCGTCAGCGACTTTCTTCAACTGTGCAAGTGGGACAACCCTGTCTTCGACGATCGTCCTGGTTTTCTCCGACGATTGGGAAAGGGCGTAATAGCCGCTGACAGAGGCCGCAAACAGAGCCGCGACAAGAAGGCTCAGGCTCAGGAAAAGGCGCGCTCTAATCGTCATCGGATTCCCGGTGTCACATCATATCGGCAAGGCCGATGGCTGACACCGGCTCCAGGCTAGCACATCGCCAATGCGGCAATGTCTCCCGGTTAGGGCACTCCTAAACACATGAAAATCTCTGGGGTCCCTGAAACTATTCATTCAAATAGTACGCAAAGAGCTTTTCTGTTTCCCTTTATGGACCGCTACGCGCCCCGTTTCGATCGTTCAGGCCTCCAAAGTCGATAACTGAAACCGAACATTTAGCGTGTTTAGGAAACTCGGGACGCTGCTCCCATCACCATGAATGGGGTGAAGGAACCCGTACTTTGTGGACAAACTCCCACAGAGTCTGGCGAAGAGCTGGCAACCGGGCAGACAAAAATCAGTGCCTCTCGCCGGTGATCAGCAAGCGCATTTTTATCTGACAGTGCCGGGTTGATAGCACCAAAATTGCGCTTGACATTATTGATGATGAGTATCATTGATTTTATATAATGATACTCATCATCATAAAAAGCCTGCACGCCAACGAGATACCAATCTGGCTGCTACGGCCCACAACGGCAGAGGGAAAGCCATGACCAAGACGACGTCTGAATCCAAGCCACAAAAGACTGCCTTTCTGACCGGGGCTTCAAGCGGCATCGGCAAGGCGGCGGCATTGGCGCTGGTGCAGGCCGGCTACCGGGTGATTGGCACCAGCCGCAAAGCCGAGCCGGGCGAAGTGCGCCGTGGCGTCCGGATGATTGCGTGCGATGTGACCTCGGAGGAGTCCGTGGCTGAAGCGGTGGCGCTGGCCCATGCCGAACTTGGTCGCATCGACCTTCTGGTCAACAACGCTGGTTACGCTATGTCTGGAGCTGCCGAAGAAAGCTCGATCGGTCAGGTTCATTCCCTGTTCGACACAAATTTTCTGGGTGTCGTGCGGGTGACCAATGCGGTTTTGCCAATCATGCGGCAGCAGGGCATTGGCCGAATTCTAAACATTGGCTCGGTTGCAGGGCTTATTCCAGGTCCATTTGGTGCTTACTACGCGGCCAGCAAGCACGCCATCGAGGGCTATTCTGAATCTCTGGATCACGAGGTGCGCCAGTTCGGCATCCGCGTAGCGGTCATCGAACCTTGGGCCACGAAGACCGCTATTGAGACCAACTCGCCGCGAGGCGACAGGCCTGTTGCGGCCTACGCCCAAACATTTGCCCGATATCGAGCGGCATTTGATGCTGCGATGGCAGGCGGTGACTCAGCGGAAGATGTCGCGGGCACCATCCTGAAGGCGGCGCAGGACACGGTCCCCCGGCTCCGCTACCCCTCGGGCAAGGCTGCCCGACAGACATCTTTCGCCAGGCGGTTTCTCCCTCGCACTCTGTTCGACCGGATATTGCGCAAGCAATTCAATATCGCCTGACAGCCTCTTGGCCTTTTTTTTGGTCGCCCAACCTGAGTTCCGACTTATTGGAGAATTACCGTGAAAGCGTTCGTCGTCGAAAAATACAAGAAGAACGGCCCGGTGCGCCTGGCCGATATGCCTGTCCCTACGATGGGTCCCAACGACGTGCTGGTGCGTATCCAAGCCGCTGCGGTCAATCTTCTGGACTCCAAGGTGCGGAACGGTGAGTTCAAGCCGTTCTTGCCGTATCGACCGCCGTTCATTCTGGGTCACGATCTGGCGGGATCCGTCGTTAGCGTTGGTGCCAATGTGCGGCAATTCAAGTCAGGGGATGAGGTCTTCGCACGACCGCGCGATCACCGGGTCGGCACCTTTGCCGAGTTCCTTGCTGTGGATCAGTCCGATGTAGCGCTGAAACCCTCAAGCCTTTCCATGAATGAGGCAGCTTCAATTCCGTTGGTCGGGTTGACCGCATGGCAGGCTCTGGTGGAGGTCGGCAAAGTCAAACCCGGCCAGAAGGTCTTCATTCAAGCAGGTTCCGGCGGGGTCGGTACCTTTGCCATCCAGCTTGCCAAGCACCTCGGCGCTACTGTGGCCACGACGACCAGCACTCAGAACGTCGAATTGGTCAAAAGCCTCGGTGCCGATGTTGTCATCGACTACAAGACGCAGGACTTCGAGAAAGTGCTGTCTGGCTACGATCTGGTCTTGCATAGTCAGGACGACAAGGCGCTGGCCAAGTCCCTGAACGTGCTGAAGCCGGTTGGACAATTGATTTCAATTTCCGGACCACCCGACTTACCCTTTGCCAAATCCCTGCGACTGAACCTGTTTCTTCGCTTTGTCGTGAGGATGTTAAGCTGGAGCGTCCTGAAAAAGGCCAAAGCTCGGGGTATCCACTATTCGTTTCTGTTTATGCGTGCCGAAGGGCAGCAATTGGCCGAGATCGCCAAGCTGATTGATACCGGTGCGATCCGCCCCGTCGTGGACAAGGTGTTTCCCTTTGCCCAGACGGCGGAGGCTCTGGCTTATGTCGAGACCGGACGCGCCAAAGGCAAAGTCGTGGTTGCAGTTGCCGGCTAGCGCCAGCGTCCAGAATGCCAAGGCAAAGAAGGGCCGCAGGAATGCGGCCCTTCTGCAATTACTTGCTACTTTCGAGGACTGCGTGGCAATCGGCCCGGCAGGCATTGAGGATTTCATCTGCTAAGGCTGAAGTGTCCGGGCAGGCGCGCGACAACACAACTGCTCCGACGGCTTTTGCCAGAAGATTGATGGCTTGCGCACGAGCATCTTTGCCCACCGCCTGGTTCGCGACAAGACGGCTCTCCAGTGCCGCTACAAGCCCAGCTATCCCCTCGCCGAAAACCGACCGGGCGGCTTCCGGTAGTCGGGCGGCTTCCCCACTCAGGGCAGCAGCCGGGCAGCCCAGGCCGCGCGCATCACGGTGGGCGCGCGAGATATAGGCGTCGATCACGTCACCAACATCATGATCGGCATAGCGCGTCGAAGTCTCGATGAACCCCTTGATCGAGGCTTCGGCAATCAAAGCCTCTTTGGATGCGAAGTGATTGTAGAATCCCCCATGGGTGAGCCCAGCTCGCTCCATCAGATCCGCTACGCCCACGCCATCAAAGCCTCGTTCACGGAACATCTCGGACGCGATTGTGACGATCCTGTCGTGATTTTCTTGCTTTTTTCCCTTGGTAATGCGCATCACGGACCTCTTTCGACGGCAGCAAATCGAATAGTGTCGCCAATCATCATCGGGCGGCTTTATTGCTGATGAATATCATCATTGAGAGAGCGAACGCAAGGAGTACGTCATGCAGAACCGGATCGTGTGACCCGTGTTAAGCTGGTCATGCAGAGAATCCATGGCCCCCATTTCGTTAAACTGTATGTAAACGGTGCAGATTTCGCTCAGCGCTTTCGGTCCTGTTGCGCAACCAAAAACCAACGCCTTGCAAAGCCGATAGATCCACTTCTGATTAACGACCCTTCGCCCGTGCTTTGTGTAGAAATGTTGAATTATTCAATTTGAGCCCAACCACTTTGCGCCCCAAATCAGTCGTTTGCGGTCCCAAGGAGGCAAGCCGAAACCGGACGTTCCATGCGCCTAGAAAACCAAGGGCGATTCAAGTGGAGTCAAGGTCACCATTCGCATTTTGGTCGAATCCAAACCTATGAGGGTAAAACAGGGATGTCTGACCAACGACATCGCGGGCACAATCGTGCGCCCAATTCAGCTGTTTCGCAGAAATAGGGCAATCTAGAAACGGACACTAGTTGGGGCATGATCGCCATTCGAAATGGCCGGCGCGGATCACCTACCAAAATTCATGGTATCGAGCCGCTATCCGTGAAACGGAATTTACTGATCGATGTGCGATAGCGCACATTACAAACCGCGCGCCGGTGCCAAGCCCATTTTAGCACACACCCGAAATTCCTCCTGTGCGGCACCGAACAGATGAAAGCAAAAATCCCAATGTTCAAGACAACGATTAAGTCGACCCTGATGTTGGCTGTTACCGCTGGCGGCCTCTTCCTCGGTGCGGGGGCTGCCTCGGCTGACGAATGGGGCGCGATCTCGATCGACCTCACGAAGGCCGAACGCTCACCCTATTACGGCATTGGCGGCGGCGGCTCGGAGGATGAAGCTACCAAGAACGCCCAGAAATTCTGCGGCGAAGCCGGCGGCAAAGAATGCAAGGTCGTGGTGACCTATAACCAGTGCGGCGCCTATGCAGCCAGCAAGACTGGCGGCGGCTGGGGCAAATCCACGACCAAGAAGACCGCCGAAGCACAAGCAATGTCGGGCTGCAACGCTGACAGCTGCAAGATCGTCGTTTCCGACTGCAACTGATCCCGTATCATTTTGGATTAACGAGAACACGGCCAGGCGAACGTGATCGCCTGGCCACTTCCGATTTCCCGTGCAGGCTTGCTCATCTTAACTATCCCGGCGTTTTAACGAGCGGGCGAGACCTTGTCCGCGTTATAGATTCCTTAAGCCTTAGAACAGGCTGGGGCCAATAGCGCCTCTGCATCTTTGCACTCCCAGCTTCCTTTGCGCTGCATGCCCGGCGCTCGATAAGGCCAATCGATGAGCGTAACGACCCTCTCCCCACCCAAATCCTCCGCCCCTCTTGCAGACGGAACCTCCAAAGCCTCCTCGATGAAGCGCTGGCTGATCATCAGCGCGCTGGTGTTGGGATCGGCAGTCGCTTCAGGGTTCTTCGCGATCAACGAATATTCAAGCGCATCCAATGCCTTGATTGCGCAGGGTGAACGCACCGCGACGCGCTTCGAAGCGGTCTACCGCGATGCCGCCGAAACACGGCTGGCAGCGCTCCGCCTCGCGGCGGATCTTGTCGTCGCGAACAAGGAACTGACAGGTGCTCTGGCTCGGGATGATCGCCCGGCCCTGATGGCGCTCGCCTTGCCGCTCTACAATGACGTGCTCAAGCCGCGCTATGGCTTAACCCAGTTCAATTTCTGGACTCCGCCGGCCAAGCTGTATCTTCGCTCGATCGACCCGAAAGAGTTCGGCACGGATGGTTCATCCGCACGCAAGTCCATCGTTACAGCCATTGAGCGCCGCGCGCCGGTTTCCGGCATGGAAGCCGCGATCGGCGGACGTCTCGGCGTGCGGGCCATCACGCCGATTTATGACGGAACACGGCTTGTCGGCGTTGTTGAGCTTGGCGACGATGTGTTCAACCTGCTCCAGCGCGCCCGTGAGGTTACGGGCGTGGAATGGTCGAGCGGCCTTGACAAGAAGCGCTCGGATGAAGTCGAACGCGTGACAGACGCCAAGGTCGATGTCCCGATGGGCACGGATGTGTTTTTCCGCTTCTCGTCAGACGATGCGGCCAAATTGATGCGCAGCGCCACCTTTGATCCGCGCTCTGCCAAGGGACAACTTGTGCAGCAGGGCGGCATGACGATTTACGTCAAACCGTTCCAGATCCAGAATTTTGCCGGCGTTTCCACGGCTGTTGTGGCTTCGCTCTTCAACCTGACAGAGCCTTTCTCCGCGGCGCGACAGGCCGCGATGATCAAGGGTATCCTGCTGTTTCTGGTGCTCGCCGTCGGCGGTTATTTCGGCTTTGCCCAGCTTGGCAAAATTCAGGCCGGCTTTGCCCGCGTGATCTTCGGCGAGAGGCAGAAGCTGGAAGAAACAACCCGTGCCCTTGATGCGGCCAAAGCCAAGCTCAAGGACATTGATACGATCAAGCAGGGGTTCTTCACGAACCTCGTCGCTGCGGTATCCGAGCCCCTTCAGGCGGTTTCAGGCCATTTGCAGGGTGCCATTCCGGCACTGGACGCCGATTTCAAACGCACGGCCAGTCCGGATGACGCCGCGCGCAAGGAGATCGGCGAGCGATTGACGTTCGCGCTCAACGAAACCAATCGCCTCAACCGCTTCATCGGCGAGTATCGCCAGATCGAGCTTTTCCGCCAGAAGCTGATCAAGAGCACGAGTTCGAGCGCGCAGTTGCGCGATATCATCGCCTCGGTGCTCGAAAAGGAACTCGCGAGCTACAAGCGACTGCCGCATCTCAAAATCAGCGCCGCCTTGCCGGCCGATCTGCCGCCGGTGCGCGCCGACGCCAACCTGCTGCGCTGGGCGATTTCGGGTCTGATCGGCTATGCGGCCCATGGATCGGGCGTCGGGACGATCAACCTCACCAGTCAGGTTGATGCCGCGCGCATCGTGAAGCTCTCGATTACCGGGACTGCCTTTGCTGCGGCAGGTGCGCCGAACGAAGCACTTCTGGAGGATTCGCGACAGTTCATCGCGCGCCTCGCGGGGCCGGAGCGTCCGACGGATACGAGCGGCTCGATGATGGCGCTCGTTCTCTCGCGGATGATCGCCGAATACTACGGCGGGCGCGTCGATGTCGCGAAGGGGGACGGCGTTGAGCCGGGCTTCGCGCTTTACTTGCCTGCCGTAGCCTGAGGGAGGCGAAGATGCTGTATTTCTGGCGCCACTATGGCCCCCTCACTGCCTATGCCGCGCTCTCCTACCTTTTCCTCACGCAGGAAGCGCTACTGACGCAGCCGCTGGCCTTCGTCACCGGCACGCCGGCCGGGACGATCATCCAATGGCAGCAGGCGATCCTGCTGTTTCAATTGACCCTGCTGGTCATCCGCCTTGTGAAGCGTGAGCTGATTCAGGGCGTGATGGCGCGACGCGCCGGGCAGGAAATGCCTCAGCTTGTCAATGATCTCGCCGGGGCGATCCTGTTCCTGACGGGCCTCGGGATCATCCTCTCGTCGGTCTTCAAGAAGGACATTACCGGCTTCATCGCCGCTGGTGGTGCGAGCCTGATGGTTCTTGGCCTCGCCCTCCGCGACATGGTGTTGGCGGCGTTCACGGGTGTGGTGCTCAACATCGAAAAGCCGTTCAAACCGGGCGATCTCGTGCGTCTCGCGGACAAGTTTCAAGGCCGTGTCGAGCGCATCACCTGGCGGGTAACGGTGCTGCAAACCGCCACCAACGAGCTCGTCTATGTGCCGAACCTCATGCTTGCCAACGCGATCATCGTGAACCTCGATATGCCGGACAAGCGTTCCAAGCGCTTCCTCGAGGTCGCGATTGATTACGATACCTCGGTCGAGAGCGCAGAGCGCATTCTCTATGCCGCCGCCCTTGGTTCCGGCGTGGCGATGATCGGCGCACCTGCGATTTGCGCTCGCAAGATGGAGCGTGACGGCATCGTCTATGAGGTCGCCTTCACCATCGGCAATATCGCCGACGGCAAGAATATGGAACACGCGATGATCCGCTCCATCGTCGAGCGGATGCGGGACGCCGGGATCACCGTGACCTTCCCGAAATCTGAGGTCATTCACTCCGAGCGGCGCGCGCCGATTGCCAATCGCGCGCTGGACAGTCTCAACCTCGTGCAGCAATCGAAGCTCTTCCGGGGTCTTGATGCCGAAATCTGCCAGCGCATCGCGGCAGAACTGATCGAGCATGCCTTCCCGAAGGGAAAAACCATCGTGCGGGCGGGCGATGCGACGCATTCCATGTTCATTGTCGGCGAAGGCCTGGCCAAGCGCGTCCACACCACGCGCGATGGTTCGGATGTTGTCACGGACCGGTTCATCGCAACGGAATCCTTCGGGCGGCGTTCGCTGTTCTGCCTCGACAATCACGCTGCCACCGTCACCGCCGAAACGGATATGCTGCTCTACGAGCTGACCAGCGCGTCGTTGACGAAAATTTTCGGCCAATCACCGGAGTTGCTCGGCGTGATGGCGCATGCGCTGGCCGAGATGAACTGGCCGCCAGCCGGAATCGCCGATGTCGATGGTTCGGAATTCAGGCGGCGCGTGAACCTCTATCGCGGGCAGATCGAAGCCTCCTATGGCGAAAGCCTGAAAGCTCACCCGAACTCCGGGAACAGCGCCGAGGCGGCGTGAAGGGTTCACCCATTCCGGGCATCGACCCGCGCCGGGAAGGTCCGCCACTATGCCACGCATAACGCCAGAGCGCATGAGCGCGGTCCTCGGTGCTGCACCGAAGCCGGGACCGATCTGGCAAAAGCAGTTCGACGGCATGAATGAGACGCTGCGCAAGGCCGCAATCTGCGATTGGCAGGACATTCAGACCGCGGATCTGTGGGAATATACGCTCGATATGGCGTATCAGGATTTGCAGCCCGATCTTTTCCGGCACGTTTTCCCGGCCTGCCTGAAGTTCTGGTACGACACGCTCATGGCCAATCAGAGCGCTGAAGTTGGGGATTCAGACCTCCACCGAAGCCTCATCCGGGGAAATATCCTCGCCAGAATGCTGAACGAGGCCGAGCGCCAGCGTCTCCTTGGCTTCTTTGTCGAGGGCATGCTGGATCGCATGGACCTTGAGCGTGGATTTGAAAGAGGAGCCGGCTCGGCCTCTGCGTGGATCAGCCGGTTCAACAGCCTCGGTCTTGTCGCGCCGGATATTCCCGCGCTCTGGACAAACTGGTGGTCGATGAAGACGCCGGGCAGCGCAATCTGCGCAGTCCAATACGCATCCGGTCTGATTTATTGTCGCGGCGAGAACCCGCTTTATCCCGCCCGGACACCCATGGAAGATGGCGCTGGCCCCTCCATGACGGAATGGGACGCTCAGGTTTTCGACAGTGTCTGGCTGGACGCAAATCTTGCATTCCTGCGCGCAATCCTTTCGCCCGCTTATCTGGTCGAGCGGATGGCGTTAGCTGCAACGGTCTTGGCGGGTACACCAGAAGCACGGATTGTCGAGAGCCTTGCACAAGATGCCAGGGACCGGGGCGATATCCTTCACATCAGGGTCGAAGATATGCTGGAGAATCTGGCGCGGCCAAAATTGGAGCAAGACCCTTGGGATTGAACCGTCTTCAGTGTGGCATCCCATCCGATACATTGTCGACTTTGCCAAAATCCTCATGCCGAACCGCGGCGTCGAAAACTCATTAATCCTAGGAGTTCAGTTCGGTCCTAGCCCTGGACCGGCTGCTCAGCGCCCCGTTTCGGACACTCAATGGTAGCTGCGCGGACGCCGAAAGCCGACATTGATGCGAATACATTGGCCTCCAGCTGACCTGCCACTGAGTTGTCGTCCAGCGGCGATTAGAGCCCCGGTAGGTTTTACGCCTAGTGGCGTGGGTGTTGCAACGGACGATCGGCGGAGCTGGTCGGGATTGCATAGCCGATCGTCCG
>NKIW01000025.1 GCA_002256205.1 Rhizobiales bacterium PAR1 | reverse complement strand
GCCCGCCGACGCGCCGTTCGACGCCGATGGCATCCGCAAGTGGCTGCCGGTGGAGCAGTATATCGGCGGCATCGAACACGCGATCCTCCACTTGCTCTATGCTCGTTTCTGGACCCGCGCGCTGGCGCGGATCGGCAAGGTGGATGTGCAGGAACCCTTCGCCAGCCTGTTCACGCAGGGCATGGTGACGCACGAGACTTACGAGCGCCGCAATCCCGACAACGGCCAGCCGGTGTTCTTCTCGCCTGGCGAGGTCGATCGCACCGCCGATGGCGCAACGCTGAAGGCCGATGACGCGCCGGTCGATATCGGCCGCGTCATCAAGATGTCGAAGTCCAAGAAGAACGTGGTCGATCCGGACGAAATCGTCGCGAAGTACGGCGCAGACGCGATCCGCTGGTTCATGCTCTCTGACAGCCCGCCCGAGCGCGATCTGCCGTGGTCCGAAGCCGGGATCGAAGGCTGCTGGCGCTTTGTCCAGCGGCTGTGGCGGCTGTTTGGTGCGGCAGATGCGGCGGCAACCGGCGAAGACATGGCCCTGCGGCGCAAGACTCACCAGACGGTTCACGCCGTGGCCCATGACATCGAGGCGCTGGGCTTCAACAAAGCCGTGGCGCGGATCTACGAACTGACCGCCGCGACCGAAAAGGCGGCACCTTCGGCTGATCGCACGGCGGCCATCCGCGCACTGCTGCTGCTTGTCGCGCCGATGATGCCGCACCTTGCCGAGGAAGCGTTCGCCGCTGCTGGCGAAGGCCTCGTCGCCGAAGCCGCCTGGCCCGAAATCGACCCGGCCTTGCTCGTCGACGACGAAGTGACCGTGGCCGTGCAGGTCAAGGGCAAGCTGCGCGATACGCTGACCGTCGCGAAGGGCACCGCGCGTGAGGAACTGGAGCGGCTTGCCCTTGCTTCCGACAAAGTGCA
>NKIW01000020.1 GCA_002256205.1 Rhizobiales bacterium PAR1 | reverse complement strand
CGCAACGGACGATCGGCTATGCAATCCCGACCAGCTCCGCCGATCGTCCGTTGCAACACCCACGCCACTAGGCGTAAAACCTACCGGGGCTCTAATCGCCGCTGGACGACAACTCAGTGGCAGGTCACGTCGACCGCAGGCCGTGCACCGTTGTTTCGCAGCCGTCCAGACGCTTCACGACTTGCAACATCGTCACGTCAGTGATCACGCTGCCTTTGCGCTCTCCCGGGAAGACGAGATCATTCTTCGCAAGCTTCCACTTTGCAGCCTCGCGCAGGACCTCAAGAGCGGCAGGCGACAACGGGACGCGGTGCGGTTCGTCCATCTTCATCCGTTCCCCCGGGATCGTCCAAACTGCCTCATTCAGATCAACCTCGCTCCAAAGCGCGCCGCGCACCTCACGCGACCTGACGCACGTCAGGATCGTGAAGCGCAGGCACAAAGCGCCAATCGTTCGGCGATCCTTCAGCGAAGCCCATAGCCTCGAAATGTCCCGATAGGGCAGGGCCGTGAAGTGTCCGCCCGCGTCACGCCCCGCGAATGTCCCCATTGCCGTCAACACGGCCTTGTCAGCGGGGTTTGTCCCTTCGAAGTAGTCGTGTGCCATTTCGCGCACAAAGACCCTGTGAAGCCGGTTCTGGACCTTCAACGCGGTTTCCGTCACGCTGGCGACCATGGGGCGGATAACCTCCGCTATGTCGTGCTTCGTGATCGACCTAACCGGCTTCTCCCCAATCGAAGGGAAGACGTATTTTTCCATCGAAGCCGTGTAGCTCGCGACGTGCTTCGCGTTCTTCAATTCCTTGGCGTGCTCGGCAATGTATTCCTCGACCGCCTGCCGCAGGGTGCGAGCAACCTTCTTGCGTTCGCGCTCTTGCTCGGCACGTTCAACAGCGGCTTGCGCATTGGCCTCGCGCATCGACTGGACCGCTTCACCGTCGCGCCGCTTCAGGCGAAGCTCGTTTGCCTTCTCGCGCGCCGTGGCAAGCGTGCAATCCTTGATCGGGCCTAGACCGATATAGCGTTGCTTGAACTTGCCTGTCTCAGAATCAATTTCCTTGAACCGATAAAGCCACGACTTCGAACCGCGATCCGTCACCTGAAGGTAAAGGCCGTCACCGTCCGCATACATGCCTTTGTCAGTGAGGCCTTGAACCTGCTTTGCCGTGAGCTTTCCCATGTCGTCGCCTGCCGTGAAAAACCATCTTCAGCAGGACTAACCCACACCTAGACTCACACTGTCAAATGCACTTGCGTGAACATTCCTGAACACGGAAACGGTTCCGAGGCTAAATAGGAAATAGCCTAAGTCATTGATTTTATTAGGTGAAGGCTTGATTTTGGGGAAAGTTTTGAACAGCCTTAAACAGGCTAGTGGTGCCCGGGGGCGGAATCGAACCACCGACACTGCGATTTTCAGTCGCATGCTCTACCAACTGAGCTACCCGGGCCGGGTCGACGATCAAGGTGATGCGCCGACGCGAGAGCCGTGCTTTTAGGGAATGCCTGCACACCTGTCCAGTCCCAAAATCCACGAAAGGCGAGATTTCGTCGAGAGAGCAAAAGACGGCTCCTGAGAGAGGGACTCCGCAGGGTAAGTTGTGGTTATCTGCGGCAGGGATGCTCTCGGGGGGGCAAACCGCCGCACTTCGCCATTTCTTCTTCCTTTCACCTCGGATAAGCTCTCAATCCGGCAGAATTGTTCAGGAGAGCCGCCGATGCAAGCGCTAGCCGCCATACCCTTTTTCAAAAACGCGACCGATCTCGACCTGAAGATCTTTGAGCGCCGCTGTGCCTGGAAGAAGGTGGAAGAGGGGCAGGTCCTCGTCGATTTCGAGGATCGCTCGTCCGATGTCTATTTTCTCGCCTCGGGCGATGTCCGGATCCAGATCAGGACCGCCGGCGGCAAGGAAGTGATTCTCGCCGATATGCGTACGGGCGACTTCTTCGGTGAGCTGGCGGCGATTGATGGCATCGCGCGCTCTGCGAACGTTACCGCGCTGACGCGGGCGGAAATCTGCATCGTTACGGCCGCCGTGTTTCGCGAGATGATCGCGGCCTCGCCCATTCTGGCGGATAAGCTCCTGAAGCTGCTGGCCTCCCGCGTCCGTGATCTCAACAACCGCCTGCTGGAGCATACGGTGCTGGATATCCGCCACCGGCTCTATGCGGAGCTGCTGCGGCTTTCGACGCCCCGGCCCAACGCGGCGCCCGCACGGGTGGTCACGCCGCCGCCGGTGCATCACGTTCTGGCTGCCCGCATCGGCTGCCGCCGCGAGCAGATCACGCGGGAACTTGGTGCTATGAAAGCCGAGGCGCTGATGGAGCGCACGCGCGGTGCGCTGGTGTTGCAGAACCCGGATGTTCTGCGCGAGCGGATCGCCGAGGCGATGCGCGAGGCGGGTTGATCAGCTGCGGTTGAGCAGCAGCTTCGGATCGGGTTTGAGACTCGGCGAGAACAGCGGGCCATCGAGCCGGAAAGCGAAAAACTCGCTCGGTTGACCGATTTCCTCGACTCGCCGCTTGAGAACAATCGCAAGCTGGTGACGCTGGGTATTGAGGTCGATGCCGCCCTCCAGCATCGCCGCCACGCGCGCTGAAGCGAAGGTGCTGCCGACGGGTTCGATGCGCCCATCCTTGACCGCGAAATTGGCGCGGAGAATTTCAAAATCTGTTTTCCCCGCGAGCGCATAGACCACAGCAAGCTCCGGCCGTGGCTCATTGGCGCGCGCCAGCAGCCGGTTGAGGTCGATACCGAGGAGTTCACCGCTCTGGATCTCCATCGCGCCAGACCCGGACAGGTTGCCGATCAGCGCTGCAACGCCGACACCACGACCTTCTGCCTGAATGACGAGATTGCCTTCGCCCGCTAGGCGGTTGAAGCCCATAGCCTTGTCGAGCAGCTTGCCAGCATCGACCTTGTCGCCTGAGGCTTGCAGGCGCAGTTCCTGAGTCCCGTCAGCCGCATCAGCAAGCGAGACGCGGGCTTTCACCGTGCCGTCGCCGAAGCGGCTGTCGACAACCGCGAATTCCGAGCGTCCGTGACGCGTCAAGATCGAGAGCGCGACATTGCCGATGAGCACATTGCCGAGACGGAATTCCTTCGTCGAGAGGCGGATGTCGAGGTCCACGCCGGGGAAGGGGTTGAGCGCCAGCGGTTTGGTCGTCCAGTGGCCATCCGGTCCCCGCAAGGCCTGGAAAGCGGCCTGAGCTGCGGTGCCATCGACAAGATCGCCAGCCAGCGTCGCCGAGACACCCCAACGGCCATTGAGTTCGCGTAAGGCGGCGATGCCGGCGAGCTGCTTCGAGGCGCGCTCGATGCGTAAGGATTCGAGCGCAATACCGCGCGGGTCGAGTGAGGCGGCAGCGGTGATCGCCGTTGCATCGAGCTTGCGTTGTTCGGTTGAACCGGCCTGACCGAGCCATTGCCGTTCAAGCCGCTCGCCAAGGCTGATCTCGAGCGCACCCACAAGCGCGAGATCGGGGTCGCGGCGCGCCTTGCCGTTAAAGATCAGCCGCGATTCATGGCCGCTGATCTGAAGCGAGGCCGCGCGGGTCTTTTCGCGGGCGAGAGCCCGGCGCGTCGGAAGCGATGCAGAGACTTCAACGGGCCGGATGCTCGACGCATAGCGTGCGGAGAGATCGATCTGCTCGCTCGAGGCAGAATAGCGCAGGCTGGCCTCCACCGGCTGAAGATCAAGCGCCTGTCCGGGGGCGAGGGCGTTGCGCAGCGTCACATGGCCGCGCCGGACAACAAGCCGCAGCCGGGAAAACCGCGATTTCTCGTCGAACATGCCAGAAATTCGATCGAGGGCCTCGGTCATGGCACGCGGCGACTGCGCGAGCCCGGCAAAGGTGACGCCGGAAATGTCGATTTCCGGCTCGAAGAGGGTGAACGAGGGGGAATCAATCGTTCCGTCGAGAAGGTCGAACAGTCCGAAATTGAGGACGACCTGCGGCGCGCGGACCGTAACATCCTGCGTCGGGCGGGTGAGCACCACCTGCTCGAATACGATCTTCGGCTTTGGCCAGAGCACTTGCGTACGCGAGGCGAAGCGGATCGCGGTGCCGCTTTCATGCTCGATCCGGGCGATCACATCGCGTTCAAGCGCCGCGTAGTCCCGTGAGGCGATGAGTCCGGCGATGCCCGAGAGCGCCATGACTAACAAGGCGATAGCCACAATCGCACCCCGGCGCAGCACAAGGCGCAGTCTGGGCGAGAGGGAGAAGCGTTGCAGCATGGGGGCTAGAAACTCCGGATCAGTCTTTTCCGCCGGCAAGCGTGGCAGGCAGCAGGCGAGGCAGGTCAGGAGCGTCGTCAAGCTCTTGTCCGGGTTGCGATGCTAGCAAATGCCATCGCCCGATCAAAGCGCCAAACGGCGCAGCTGGGCCGTGACATAAAAAACCCGGCCAAAATCCTGCGATCGGCCGGGTTTATCTGTTTTGGCCGTTTTTCAGAGCGCGACGACGTATTCCGCGTCGGTCTTCGCCTTGATTTCGTCGAGCGTGACGCCGGTCGCGAGTTCGATGAGCTTCATCGGCGCCTTGCCCGAGCGATCAATCGCGAAGACGCCAAGATCGGTGATGACCATGTCGACAACACCCGCACCGGTCAGCGGCAGGTTGCACTGCTTGAGGAGCTTCGATTCGCCCTTCGCCTCGTGCTCCATCACGACCACGACCTTCTTGACGCCGGCGACGAGATCCATCGCGCCGCCCATGCCCTTCACCATCTTGCCGGGGATCATCCAGTTGGCGAGATCGCCGTTCTGGGCGACCTGCATCGCGCCGAGGATCGAGAGGTCGATGTGCCCGCCACGGATCATGGCGAAGCTGTCTGCCGAGGAGAAGTAGGAGGTGATCGGGAGTTCCGTCACGGTCTGCTTGCCGGCGTTGATGAGATCGGGGTCTTCCTCGCCCTCATAGGGGAAGGGGCCCATGCCCATCATGCCGTTCTCGCTCTGCAGCGCGACGGTCATGCCTTCGGGAATATAGTTCGACACGAGGGTCGGGATGCCGATGCCGAGGTTCACGTAGAAGCCGTCCTTCAGCTCCTTCGCGGCGCGGGCGGCCATTTCTTCGCGGGTCCAAGCCATGATGATGCCTCCGGAATTAGCTGTTGCGCTTGCGGGTGGTGCGGTTCTCGATGCGCTTGATCACATTGGGAACATGCAGCAGCCGCTTCACGTAGATGCCGGGGGTGTGGATCTGGTCCGGTTCGATCTCGCCTGCCTGAACGAGGTTCTCGACCTGTGCGACAGTAACGGTCGCGGCGGTCGCCATCATCGGGTTGAAGTTACGCGCGGTCTTCCGGTAGACGAGGTTGCCCTCGGTATCGCCCTTCCAGGCATGAACCAGCGCGACATCGGCCCAGAGGCCGGTTTCCATGATGTATTTGCGGCCGGCAAAGCGCGGCGAGTTCGGGAATTCGCGTACTTCCTTGCCCTCGGCGATCACGGTGCCGACACCGGTCGCGGTGAAGAACGCGGGAATGCCAGCGCCGCCGGCGCGGATGCGCTCGGACAGCGTGCCCTGCGGTGTGAATTCAAGTTCAAGCTCGCCCGCGAGATACTGCTGGGCGAAAATCTTGTTCTCTCCGACATAGGAGGAGATCATCTTCTTGATCTGGCGGGTTTCGAGCAACTTCCCGAGATGGATGCCATCGACGCCGGCGTTGTTCGAAATCACCGTGAGGTTTTTCACCCCGGATTCCTTGATCGCATCGACGAGCGTTTCCGCCACGCCGCAGAGACCGAACCCGCCCGCCATGATGGTCATGCCATCCTTGAGGATGCCGGCGAGCGCAGCCGTCGCATCCGAATATACCTTGCCCATGAAGACCTTCCTCCAATGACCCCGTCAGATCAGCCTTATTAGATAACTCGTTTCCCGATGGAAAGCGCGATATTCGCTGAAATGCTCAGCAATCCCGTCGATAGATCACCAGCTTACGATAGGGCGAGAGAAAACAGCCCTATTTCCCGCGCGAAAGCATCAGCGCGGCAAAACCGCTGAGCGCCAGAATAGCGAGGGAATCAAGCGCCGCATGTTCAAATGTGCCCGCACTCGCTTCCGCATAGGCGCGCGTCGCCAGCGTTTCGAAGTTGAGCGGACGCATCAGCAGCGTCGCCGGGAGTTCCTTCACGGTATCGATGAACACGAGCGTTCCGCCCAGCATCAGACCGGGCAGCATCGCGGGAAAATGCACCTGAAGCGCCAGCCGCAGATCCTTCATGCCATGCACACGCGCAACCCAGTCGATGCTCGGCGGCAGGCGCCGCAGCGCAAGCCCCGCTTGCCCGACGCCGATGCCGACAAAGCGCACCGACAACGCATAGACGATCCCCGCGAGAGTGCCGGACAGCGCCAGCGCCGAGCCGACGGCTGCAAGCGCGTGATCGCTCGCGCTCAACACCGGGAAGATCGACAGCACCAGCACTGTGCCGGGAATGGCATAGCCCAGCGTGGCAATCCGCCCCGCTGGTGCGAGCTTCGGAGCGATGCGGATCGCAATCGTCAGCAGCGCCCCTGCGATCATCACGATCAGCGAGACCGAAAACGCTAGCAGCAGCGTTGAAGCTGCCGCGCCGAGGAATTCGGCGGCCTGTGCCTGTCGTCCGGCATAGGCAATGGCGCGCCAGATCAGGAATCCGGTCGGCACCACAAACCCGAGGACGACCGGCATGGCGGTGAAAAACGTAGCAAACCACGCCGCCGGACCGTCGAGCTTGATCTTGCGGGGGCGGGCGGTGGAGCGGGCCGTGCCGGGACGGCGGCTCGCGGGCTGCCGGTTCGCGAGCATCACCAAGGCGACGACGAGGATCAGCAGACCTGCCATCCGCGCCGCAGCAGGGAGATCACCCCTGTTCAGCCAGAGATCGCGGATCACGACCGAAAGGCTGGAAACACCGAGGTGCTCGGTCGCGCCGATATCATTGATCGCTTCGAGCACGACCAGCACCAGCCCTGCCGTCAGCGCCGGGCGCGCCAGTGGCACGCCGATTCGGAAGAAGAGCCCGAATCCACGCGCACCCAGCAACCGCGCGGCATCGATCACATTGCGTCCGGAATGCGCGAACACAAGGCGGCAGGAGACATAGACATAGGGGAAGAGCACCAGTGCCAGCACGCCGATGGCGCCGGGCAGTGAGCGGGTCTCGAAGAAGCGATAGTCGTTCAGTGTCTTCGCGCCGATGATCCAGCGCCAGAGCGTCTGCACTGGGCCGAAGAAATCAAAGAGATCCACCGCCACAAAGGCCGCAAGATAGGTTGGAAAGGCGAGGGGGAGCACCAGCGCGACATCGAGCAAACGCCGCCCCGGAAAGTCGTAGATCGCAACCAGCCATGCGGCGACAAGGCCCATGGAGCCCGCAAGAACAATCACACCTGCCAGCAAAAGGCCTGTCTCGCGGATTGCGTTGAGCTGGAACGGCGTCAGCGAAAACGCACGCGAGAGCGCATCGCGGCCCATCAGGCTGAAAAAGCCGAGGGCAGGCGCCAGCACGAGCACAGCGAGAAGCATCCCCGCCGCCAGCCACGGAAACAGACGAAGCCGGGGTCGCGCATTGGCGACCCCGGCTGTCCGGACTGTCATGGTGGTTTTTGCCGTCATACCCGCCTGTCAGCCCTGCGGGCCGAGATCAAAACCGACCTTTTCCACGAGTTCAGAGGCGGCCTTGCGGTTTTTCGCGATGGTGTCGAGCGGCACGGTATCCGGCTTCGGCGCACCGAAGCTCGCGATATAGGGGTCCGTCGTCAGCCCCGGCACAACAGGGTATTCGAAATTGATCGCGGCGTAGAGTTCCTGCGCGCTTTTGCCGACGAGCCATTCCGTGAGGCGGATCGCCTCCGCCTTGTGCTTAGCGTGCTTGGCCAGAACGAGGCCGGAGATGTTCACATGCGTGCCGCCGTCCTTGAAGGTCGGCATGATTACCTTGATCGCCTCGACCCAGGTCTTCTGGTTAGGATCCTGATTCATCAGGCCGACGTAGTACATGTTGCCGACACCGATATCGCAAGCACCCGCCGCGATATCCTTCGCAACATCGCGATCCCCGCCCGAGGGCTTCTTCGCGAGGTTCGCCTTGATGCCTGCGAGCCAGGTTTCCGCGCCCTGCGGACCCAGATGCGCCAGCGCCGCGGCGATCAGCGAGGTGTTGTATTCATGCTGGCCCGAGCGAATGCAGAGCCGCCCCTTGAACCGTGGATTGGCGAGGCTCTCGTAGGTCAGGTTGGCATCCGGCACGCGCGTCTTCGAGGCGTAGATGACGCGCGCGCGCGCCGAAACGCCGACCCACGAACCATCACTTGCGCGCAATCCTGCGGGAACCGCCTTTTCGAGCACCGGTGTGACGATCGGCTGCGTGATGCCGAGCCCGACCGCATAGGCCAGCGTCGAGACATCAACCGAGAGCAAGAGATCCGCCGGGCTGCGCTCGCCCTCGGACTGGATACGTTCGGCAAGGCCGGATTTCGCGAAGATCACATTGACCTTTACCCCGGTTTCCGCCGTGAATTTGTCGAGCAGAGGCTTGATCAGCCCTGGCTCGCGATGGGTGTAGAGATTGACTTCCTGCGCCTGAAGAGCAGGGGCAGAGGCCAGCATGGCCAGTGAAAACGCAGCCATCACCGGCACGCGGGTGGAAAAGACTTTCGACATATCATCCTCCGGAACAGGCGGGTTCAAGGCCCGCCGCCGCAGCCGGAATAAGCCCGACCGTTCCCCCTCTTGCGGCGATGGTGTCGTCGCGTCAACAAAAAAACATTTAAAAACAAAAGGTTAGAATAAATCTAAACTGGAATCTCTCGAAACAATGCCGCAAAGGCGTCAGCAACGCCTTGAGGAGAAACAAAAAACGCGGGCCCGAGCCCGCGCTTCATTTTCATACTTGTCGGGTGTGGTCAGTTAAGCGCCACCAGCCCTGCAGGGCGCTTCACGCCGTGGAGCACGACGGGGACGGTCTTCTCGCGCGCCCGCAACTCAACAAAGCCGCGCGGCATGCCGCGGGTGTTCTCGATCGCCGGCAGAACCCGGATTGCCGAACGCTCGGCCTGACGGATATCCATCACGACGCGGTTGCGCAGGTCCGCCGATGCGGTGCCGGAGAGGATGCCGCGGACTGAGGCAACTTCCATCGCCCGCACGACGTCCACTTCACGCTTCACCGTCAGCTTGGCAATGGCCTCTGAGAAGGCCGTCGGGCGGTAGGGGAACTGGCGCGCACCGTCAAAATGGCGCGCACCGGCGCGGGTCATCACGAGATCGCCCGCCTTCAGCGTGATATCGCGTAGGATGGTGGAAGCCGACTGTGTCGCCCCGATGGGACGGCAGGTGCAGGCGTTGGTGATCTTCTCGCGGTAGCGGAAGGCCGCAGGCAGCGCCGAGTAGGGCGAGCCATTACGGGTCAGGGAGTCGAAATCCTTTGCACCGGCAGGGGCGGAATAAAGCGCCGTATCCGCGCCAGGGCAGGCGGAGCGGCAAGCCGCCTCCTGCACGCCGAAAGAGCCGCTGGCATGGCCGATCGGGAAGGCAAAGCCATCGCAAAGACGCACGCAGTAGTTCGTTGCGACCGAAAGCCCCGCACCATCGGTGGTTTGCGAGGGCTGATGCCGTGCCTGCTTCGGAAAATAACCGTTGCTCGCCTTGGGCTGAACGTTCGAAAGGCCGTGCTCGGGTGGCTGCGGCGGTGCCGGAAGGGCGCGCGGGACCGGTGCGAACGGCTCGCTGCGCGGTGCATAGCTCAGAACGTGCATCAGCTTCGGCTGCGCGCGCGGCTGGAAAATCTGGGGGAGCGGGGCCATCGGCTGCACCTCGACAGGTGCACGCTGGGCACGGTTGTAGTCGCGCAGGACCTTGATCATGTCAGGCCCGTCACCGGCACGAACCAGAAGCGTCCCGGCACCGGCGAAGATCACAACGCCGGCAACAATGGTCGCGATTCGGAGGAAAGAAATACTGGAGGACGGCGCGGAACCCGGAAAAAGCTTCATGACGCAACACAACCCTTACTGGTTCGCCACTTGGCAACGGTGAACGAACGGTATCCAAACCCGCCTCTGCCCCGTTTTGCAAGGAAAAACTGTTCCGAAATGAAACAGAGTGGTGCGAAAATGGGCAGGCGCATTCATGCCTTGTTAGCGTTTGCAAACGCTGGGCCGGATCCTGATTGGGGGCAACGCAAAGTTCACGAACTTGCGAAGTCCGAGAAATTGGGGGTTGCCAAAAGGGAAGGGACGAGAGTAAAAGGCCGCTCTCGCTGACAAGGCAATGAGTCGGCGACATCGCACGGAACGGCAGTTTGCGGTTCGGTGCCGGTGGGGGATAATTTAACGGTAGAATAGCGGACTCTGACTCCGTTCGTCTTGGTTCGAATCCAGGTCCCCCAGCCAAATCTCGCTAAGCGATTGATTTCATTGAACCTCAGTTTTTTAGCTGGGGGTAAAGATCCCCAGTGATGCACATGACTGTCGCACATGAGTGAGACACATGAGCATGATTCCCCATGTTTTCCGGCGCGGCGCGATCTATTACTGGCGTCGGCGTTTGCCCTGTGACGGGCGTTGTCGGATGGGCTGTGTTTCCGTTAGTCTGAGGACAGCGGATACGAGACTGGCGAGGATGAAGGCCATCAGCCTCACGGCCCGGAGTTTGGCGGACTTTGAACAGGTCAGGCGGGGAATGCTCTCACGGGAACAAATCAATGCGGTGATCCGCATCAAGGCCCGTCAGGTTGACGAGGAGCTGACCGCCCAGCTCGTTCACGACCAGATCAACGGCGGGCTTCCGTCCGAAGGCATGATGGGGCTGGCGTGGGATCAGCACGCGACGGTTATGGCTGAGACCAACCGGAGGCGTGCCAGTGCTTTGGCTGACAAGTCTCCCACAGCAGGCGAGATTGAGATCCTCAAGGCGCGGGGTTGGACGCCTCAGATGTTGCATGTGCTTGAAGGAGTCCTCGGTCTTCGGGGCTATTTCGGGAGTACGGCCCACAGGAAGGAACATCTTCAGGATCTCGCACGTGAGATCGGGCTGACTGACAACGAACCGGAGGAGGTTCTCCGGCATATCGACATGGCGGCGCTGCGTGGTTCCGCTGCGGCTTATGACAAGTTCGCCAAAGCCTTCGCCATCAATCCAGATGATGACCTTACTGTTGCCTTTCCCGAGGGGAGGCCAGATGGGGCAGTGAAGTCCCTTTCACCAGACAACGAGAGTGTCGCATCACTTCCCGCCAAGCCTTCGTCAGCAGGAACGAGGCCGGGTGGCACAAAGATTCAGGAGATTGTGGAAGCGCTGGTATCTGACAAAACGGGCGAAGCGGAATGGGATGCCAAATCCGCTTCTCAGGCTCGCGCGATTATCAAGCTCTTCTCTGGATATCTGAGCGAAGTCCATGGAATCGATGAGCTTGAGGGCATCCGGCAGAAGCATCTCGACCAGTTCGACGGGATTCTCAAGGTTCTCAATCCGCGACATGGCAAGGCGGCAGAGGACAAGACCCTGCCGGTTTCGCGCTATTTGGCAAAATACACGCCGCCGGCTTCAAAGCATGACGGGAAGCTCTCAACCAAGACGCGCAATCGCTACTGGGTCTTCATCGGCCAGCTCTTTGCTCGGGCAAAAAAGCGCGGCATCGATACATCCGGCCTCAATGTCAGCCTGTTCTGGGTCAAGGCGGCAGATGTCGATGCCCGTAGCGAGCGGGAAAAACCGGCCACTGACCGGGTTCGAGCCTTCTTTTCCTTGCCCGTCTTTACTGGCTCTGCCGGGGCGGACTCACGGAAGGTCAAAGGTGAGCGCGCGATGTACACAGCCGGACCGCACGTCTTCCACCGGGCGGCGTATTTCGCACCCATGCTGGCTCAATACCACGGGTTTCGCCGCGAAGAGATTTGCGGGTTGGTTGTCGGTGATGTCGGCGATACGAACGGACAACCGACCGTTGTGATCCGGAAAAATGCGCAGCGCCGTATTAAGAATGCGCAGTCGGAGCGCATCCATGCGCTTCATCCAGAACTGATCCGATTGGGTTTTGTGGAGTATGTCGAGAAAATCCGGTCTCTGGGGTATTCTCTTGTCTTCCCGGATCTGGTTTCTCCGGGCAGCACGTTACCGCTCGGCGACCGCCTCTACGACGAGCTTCGGCCGGGGTTCAAGGCGTGTGGCTTTACAACCCACCAGTTGCGGCACTTCTTCAACAACGACCTCAAACAAAAGGGCGTTTCGGAAGAAGTCCGGCGTGATTTCATGGGACACAAGGGCGAAAGCGAGTCCTCGTACCGTTATGCGGATGCAATCTACGTCGAGCACCAGCTTGAGAAGCTGACCCTGGTTGAAAACGTGACAGCCCATCTGCAACGGCAAGATATCAAGCTTCTGGCGTGGGTCGAGCGTCGCCTGGTGGCGCCATGGGCACGGGAGTCGCGGACAGGAAGATCCATTCCACGAAGGCAAGACGCAGACGTGGATTGATCGGGCGTTGCGATCCGATCGCCTCAAACGAACCCCATTCGCGGTTTTTGGTGCTGTACCGACCCATCCACCTTGAGGTCAGCCCGCACGATCTCTTTCCTCCCTCCTGCCGCAGCGTGGGTGAGAGCAGATTGAAGACGGCGTCTAACCCCGCGCGGGTGATGTGCGATAAGCTCAGCGGTGATGTCGGATTTTATGTTGGGATCGAACCAGCCGGCCCAACCTGCGACCAGTTCGCGGTAAATGCCACTTATGATTGTGCGCATAGCAGCTGGGTTTGGCAGATCGATTTCGACAACTTCGGCGCGATCGAGCAGCGAGGAACGCAGATCAGAAACGCTATTCGCCGTGGCGAACCAGAAAATGTGACTGGCATCGACAGGAACACCAACACAGTCGTCGACGAAGCAACCGGCGCCTTCTGGTTCCCAAAGATCGTGCAAGACGTCCAAGGGGGCGTCGTCACGATTCTGGGTATAGGCTTTGTCGATTTCGTCGAGCAGGACGACGGGCGAGGCGGATTCTCCGCTGAGAAGGGCTTGCAGGACATGGCCGGGCCTTGATGATTTCCAGGTTTTGTCCGTTCCAGAGAGCGGCTGGGACCCTGACGCGAGCGGCATCGAGACCCGCGTGAAGCCGCTGCCCAAAATCTCCGCCAATCGCCGAATTAGCCTTGTTTTTCCGACCCCTGGCGGGCCCACAATGATCATCGGCGGCAAGCGAAGCGGCGTTTGAGTAACCGCTGACGCGCGCGCGGCGACCAAGATTGGGCGAATGACGGCCGCGCAGTGCTGCATCTCGTGTGTGAGAGCTTCCAATGCGATGACTTGATCATCATTTGCTACCAAAAGGTGTCGCCTGCCGCCCAGTGTGTCGCACGCCAGAGCAAGCAGCGTTCTGCCCGCTAAATCACTCGCTTCGGCATGATCCGGCGCGATCCCATGGACTTCCTTGAACTTTTTCGCCGCCGTTCGTCGGTCAAATATCTGAACGGTCCAGGAGCAGCGCACTCGATCGGAATCGTGGCTGTCCAGGGCATCGTGGCTTTCCAAAAGCAGATGGCGTTGGAGCGTTCCCACAGGAGGCACTTCGGGGTCGGAATAACCGTCCGTTTGAGCGGGCTCTGCCGCTTTGCCAAGTATCGGCTGTGACGGACATGGCCTTGTTGAGGGCAGCCTTGTTGCCATGAACGGATCGTCGCTGTCGTCGAATTCTGTCTGTGCTCTTGTGGGCGGCGCAGAACCGATACTTGTACCCGTTGTCATGTGCTGAGCGGGACGGGCTCGCGCGCCATTGGGATCATGGGCGGTATAAGAAGGATGAGGGTTCAAAGAATGACCCGGAGGCAGAAGCTCGGCATTTTCAACGCGCAGCCTCGTGTTGGTATTGTGTTCTGCTGGTATCACGCGGCCGAGACTGGGGGCGAACATGGCAATTTTGGCAAGATCCTGTCGAAGTTTCGTGGGATGGCGAGGTTTTGGCATGTTGAGGGCATTCATAGGAGGCTCATTTGAATTCTCGTGAGGTGCTTGTCCGGCGCAGCATTCGATCTGGACAGGAGAGCCTGCGCGGGCCGCTGAGGGGCCTGCCAGATCGGTCAGCATTTTGCTGGAAGGGGGGGAAGGCCCACCTTATGGCGGGCCATCTCTGTCAAGTGACACTTCGGGTAAGGTGATCAACCATCGCCTGGACGGCGGTTGAGATCATGGCCATCTCGCTGCGTGCATCGAAAACGAACAACTCCTGGACGGCTGACAGGCGGTCCTTCTGGTTGCTCTGCGTCGACGGATAAAGCGTGTGGAACCAGCCGCGCGCGTCAATTTTAGCGTTTCTGAGCCGAATCTGACCGTTGTCGGATCCAATAAACCGCTTTAGGCATCGATTCGCAAAAACCGAATTCAATGCCTGGTTGACCAGATCGTCGTCGACATAGGGCGGCACGTCGAACTCGATGTGACGGTCAAAATGACGAATCCGGTGTCCTTCCGACCCGGCACTCTCGATAGGAATGGCAGGCTTTCTCAAAGGGATCTGGATCCATTTATCCGCGCCTTCGAGGACCATCATCTCTTCGATCCGCGCGCCAACTGCGCCCCAGAGCCCAGCGTATTGGATTGCACATAGGCCTGCGACCCGCTTCTCCGGGGAAGAGGCAGTAATGCCGAGTTTGAACGCGTTTATGCCAATTCTTTTGCAAAAATTGGCGAGATGGGGCGCGCCAGCCGCGTAGAGGTAAAGTGTTCGACTGGCTCCTCTTGTTGTGTTCGGCGATCCCAGATCAACAGCGGGGACGAGCTCGCTGAGATCTGCAAGGCGCACCTTCTCGGCCGGGTTCGTGAAGGGGTTTGTGTTTTTAAGGATTTTGCGTGTCATGTTAGCGCCTCAAGCGTCGAAGGAATCGGGATCGGGCTTGATATGCTCGAAATTGAATGCGACCCTGGCGCAGTCGCCTCGATCGACGTCGTCGATCATGGCTGCGAGGATCATTTTTCCGAACGCTTTATGCTCGGCGAAACTTGGAGTAACCCCTTCAACCATTTGGGCTTTTAGGACCACTTCTTCTGATTTGTTGGCTGCGACAAGCATCAAAAGAATGGTTACCTGGTCAATGATGAGGCCGAGCCCGGCGCGCGCCTGATTATCCATCGCCGGGTTTGCGGAGAGAGAATAACTACGCAATGTCAATAGCTTGGCGACGAGCGCATGGAGCGTGGGCGGGTTCGCCGCGGCACGCTTGAACTCGGCGATGAGTTCATCGCTGGGTTCCGGTGGGAGTGCAGGTGTTGCCGGTGAGAACTGGTGTGTCATGGTCAAATCTTTCCAAAATAGGGGGGGAAGCAGGGTGCAGAAATGCGAGCGTCGGCGAGTGATCTCGTCGGCGCGGGTGTGTGAGGTTGGGATGGGAAGAGAGGAGGCCGATGCCTCCGGAAAACCGGGCGGTTGGCCAAAACCAGGGGACGCTTGGATGAGTACGAGCGCTCGTCTGATCAGGTGCTGTTCGCTACCGAAAGGTAGTTACACCGGTTCATTGGGCGGCTATTTCTTGCGCTTCGGCGACTTCAAGAGGTCGGTCAAAACTACCGGCAGGCTACGGTTCACCCGGGTGCGGCGCACGTCTTCGTCCAGCGCCGCGCGCAGCATTTTGACAAGTGACGCATGGATAAGCTGATGGGGTAGATAGCCACCAATGGCGATATCTTTGGCCGCGAGCTGTTCCGCCGATTCTGGGGCTGTCATGGCAATTTCCGCTGCCAAAAGATCGATCAGACGGTACGCAGCGGCCGTTTCGTCTGTTGTTGCTTCTGCTGCCGAGGTATCGGCCCAACGTTCGAGGCGATGGAAATTATCGATGATCTGCAAGAGGTCGCTTTTCTCGCCAGCAATAGCCAGAACGGGACCAACCAAGTGCTGCGGGAGGCGCAGGAGAGCGGGACTCGGAGCAGGTGAACTCCAGCCCATCTGGGTCAGGGGCGACGAGCTGTCCGAATTGGACGTCGCCTTTGCCCCTTGCGCGTGTGCGAGCTTGGACTCTTTCGATGCCTCAGATCGCGCTTGCGGATCCGGTGCGCCCGAGTCGTTTTGGCTCCCGCGCCACTCCCGACCGGGGTTATTGTCGTCTTTTGTCATGAGATTTTCCGAAATGAGGGCGCGCAGCGAAGCCACGTGCCCGGGGCCAACTTCGAGCCTGCAACGCCAAAACTCTGGGGAATTGACCTGAAAACCCGACACCCAATCTGACTTCTACCTAAAGGAGAGCTTTACCCCCTTGCCGGGAATCGTCCCTGGAATTGAAGAAATACTGGATGCGACCAAAAAGAATTGAAAAAACAAACCGCTCGGAAACTGGCTTGGCCGTAGGTCAACAATACCAACGCCGCCCGGCCGAGAGCTGCCAAAGAATGAAACGTCGCAGGCGAGAGCACTCCATCTCGTGAAACTCACGCCCAACAAGAAAAGCCCCTGAGCCACCAACCAGAGCATCGTAACCGTGCTCGAATCCAGTGCGCCGATACGACGAGAATGCTGCTTCAGGTTAATGCTGAAAGCCCACTGTGATGGTCTGAAATGGGGCCGAAAGGGGAATGGCGGGTTTTGGCTGACCCCAAATAACAGCGGACATTCGATAGTCAGATGGGCGATGCATGGCAAATGAGGGAACAGATGCAATGCGTAGCCAAAGACAGACTGCCGAGGCTCATAATCCTGGCTCAATAGCAAGGATCGCAATTGCAGCGCCAGCTATAGCTGCAGCGCGATGCGACAAATCCTTACCCTGGACCCGGATCAGGTCAGGGGATCATCGATAAGGCTGTCGGGGGAGGCCAGTTTGGTCAGACTCGCGAGATCGTCGATATGGATGCGCCGCCCCGCGACACGGACGTGGTAGGATTGCAGCGTCACGAAGGTGCGCGAAAGCACCTCGGGCGCGATACCGAGCCGCCCGGCAAGTACTTTTTTGTCGAAGGGCAGGTCAAACTGGTTCTGCCCGCCGGTTTCGGCATTGTAGCGCACGAGCCAGGCGGCGGTACGCTCGAGGCTGGAGCGCAGCTTCTGGTTCTTCAGTTCCTTCAACACGCCGCGATAGGCTTGTGCCAACTCGCGCGTCAACGCACGGGCAAACCCCGCGTCAACGTCAAAAATCGCGCGTACGGCTTCTGACGGGATCATTAGGATACGGGCGGAGGAAAGCACCCGGGCTGACTTGAGGTAGGGCTTGTCGAGGACCACCGCCGCCAGGATGAAACTGCTGCCCGGACCGAGGACGCCCACGGTGGTTTCGCGGTCGCGATACCGCGAGAACAGCTCGACTTGCCCCTCGACGACGATGTGGAGAAAATCCGGCGGTTCGCCCTCACGGATCAGCTCAACATGGGCCGGAAAGCGCTGGAGGAACGCGCCGCGCAGCAGTTGATGGCGGTGCTCTTCCTCGGCTGTGGCGATCAGGGAAACCGAGCGAACGAGGTCAAATTCCTCTGGTCTCATCGCATTTCCTGTTCTTGCTCAAAAATTTGATATCAATTCATATCTTGATTTTTATCAACTCACAAATTGTTCTTTCTCCGAGCGAGAAATGACGAAATCTGCGGGAAAATTGCGTTTGTTCGCAGCCCGCCTTGAATCGTGCGCTTGGCCAATTTCGCTTGATTCACATCAAGGGGAATAGTCGCAGCTGCAACAATCGTCCCACCCGACGCGAAATTCGTTCCGCATGGGGGGCACGTCATGGCCACAACACCTGTTTCAAAATCCGACCAGAGCGCCGCGCTCTGGATGTCCACCTTCGCCTTTACCGTCTGCTTTGCCGTCTGGACGCTCTTTGCCATCATCGGCGTGCAGCTCAAGAAAGACCTCGGGCTTTCCGAAACCCAGTTCGGCCTCTTGATCGGCACGCCGATCCTGACTGGCTCGCTGATCCGGCTGATGCTCGGCATCTGGGCGGACCAGTACGGTGGCCGCGTCGTCTATTTCTGGACGATGGTCACGGCGGCGCTCGCGACCTTCCTTCTGACCTACGCCTACGACTACACGACCTTCCTCCTGGCGGCGCTCGGCGTCGGCATTGCGGGCGGCTCGTTCTCGGTCGGCATCGCCTATGTCTCGAAGTGGTATCCCAAGGGCAAGCAGGGCACGGCGCTCGGCATTTTCGGCGCGGGCAATGTCGGCGCGGCGGTGACCAAGTTTTTCGCGCCGACGGTGATGGTCGGCTACGGCTGGAAGATGGTTGCCTATGTCTGGGGTGCCGGCCTGCTCGCGACCGCGCTGATCTTCCTCTTCACCACGAAGGATGATCCCGATCTTGCCGAACGTCGCGCCAAGGGCCTCAAGCCGGAGCCGCTCTCGGCGATGATGGAGCCGCTCAAGAACATTCAGGTCTGGCGTTTTGCGCTCTACTATTTCTTCGTCTTCGGCGGGTTTGTCGCGCTGGCGCTCTGGCTGCCGCGCTACCTGATGGGCGTCTACGGCCTCGACATCAAGACCGCCGGCATGATCGGTGCGGTCTACTCGATCCCGGCTTCGCTGTTCCGCGCCTATGGCGGCATCCTCTCGGACAAATACGGCGCGCGCCGCGTGATGTACTGGACCTTTATGGTCTCGGTGGCGGCCACCTTTATCCTCTCCTACCCGCCGACGGACTATACCGTTCAGGGTGTCAGCGGCCCGATGACCTTCCGCCTTGCGACCGGCGTCGGCTCCTTCATGGTGCTGACCTTCGTGCTTGGCTTCTTCATGAGTCTGGGCAAAGCGGCGGTCTACAAGCATATCCCGGTCTATTATCCAGATCGCGTCGGCGCGGTGGGCGGTGTTGTTGGCCTTGTCGGTGGCCTCGGCGGCTTTGTCTTGCCGCTCGCCTTCGGCTGGTTGCTCGACCAGACCGGCATCTGGCAGTCTTGCTTCATGCTGCTCTTCGCGATTGTCGCGGGTTCGCTGGTCTGGATGCATATGGCAGTCCGCCACATGGAACAGGAAGCGGCAGGTCCGGCGCTCGCCAAGCTGCCGGAACTCCCGGAAATGCAGCCTATCCACGAAGCCAAGCACGAGGGCGCGCTCTCCGGCCATACGATTGCCGAGTGGAAGCCCGAGGATGCGGCCTTCTGGGAAGGCGAGGGCCGTGCGATTGCCAGGCGCAACCTCTGGCTCTCGATCCCGGCG
>NKIW01000019.1 GCA_002256205.1 Rhizobiales bacterium PAR1 | reverse complement strand
CGCAACGGACGATCGGCTATGCAATCCCGACCAGCTCCGCCGATCGTCCGTTGCAACACCCACGCCACTAGGCGTAAAACCTACCGGGGCTCTAATCGCCGCTGGACGACAACTCAGTGGCAGGTCAAACCGGATACACTGTGCATGCCGAAAGGCTCGAACGTTCAAATAGTTTGGAAATAGCCCAATATTCAGTGATGTATCTCGCTTCTGGCTGCTTTCCGAAAGGGCGGACAACAGGACTTGACGCCGTCTTCTGCTTTTATTCAACTGGCATCAACGCCACGCTTTCGGAAAGGGATGGAGATCGCTTAAGAGCTGATTTGGTGCTCAATGGATCTCCGCATCATCATGAATTTATGTACGATTTGCGGTTCCACGACATTCAAGTTCCAGAAAGTTCTTAGCCAGAAGCTCATCAACGAATGGCAGCTTTCAACTTTTGAAGCCTCCTATGTCGATGCGCAACAAGGAACACTTTGCACAGGATGCGGCGCCAATCTGCGCGTCGTTGCACTCGGTGAGGCAATCCGGATTGTGCTCGCTACGCACGCCCTGATCGATGGATTGGGCGACACTGACTTTGGCGCCAACCTGCAGATTCTCGATATAAACGGTGCTGAAGCGCTATCAGAGTCTTTGGCAAAGCTTCCCGGATATGTGAGAGCAGATTACCCTGAAACGGATATTCATCAGCTTCCCTTCGCTGAGGAAACGTTCGATCTTGTAATCCACTCTGACACGCTTGAGCATGTGGCTCATCCCGTCCGTGCGCTTCAGGAGTGCCGGAGGGTTCTAAAATCGCAAGGTGCCTTGTGTTTCACTGTCCCCATCATCGTGGACAGAATGACCCGAAATCGCCACGGACTGGCAAAATCCTTTCACGGCGATCCTGCTGTCGATGCAGAAGACTACCTCGTTCATACTGAATTCGGGGCGGATGTCTGGTGTTACCTCGCGCGCGCTGGTTTCCAGAATACCCATCTGAACTATACGAACTATCCCGCAGCGGTCGCCATTTCCGCAGTGAAGTCCGGTCTGCCCCGTCGCAAGGGTCTCATCGCTGATCTTGCGGAGCGAACCACCCGCGCCTGGCACGGCTACGTCGACGTGCTTTCCGACACCGAAATCGCAGGTTGGGCGCTTGAAATTGATTCAGATACCCCTTGCATGGTTGAGGTCAGCATCAATGATGACGTTTTCCTGCGAGTTCCCGTCAGCACGTTCCGGCAGGACTTGAAGGAATTGTATGGAAAGAGCGGATATCATGGGTTCAGCGTAGCTCTGAGCCGCGCACTTCTCCATCCTGGCCTGAATGTGATCAGCGTTCGGTTTGCGGGAACGGAAGACGTGATCCCGAACGGCCGGAAGGAGATTTTTGTCGGCAGCGCGGTCACGCCAAGTTCCACAGGCGGCGTTGACGAAGTCTACGATCAGGATGGCCTGCGTTCGATCCATAACCATGAATTTATGAACGAACCCGGTTTCAAGGCAGCCTATGCGCGGGGGCTCAAGGCTGCCGGACAGGACTATTTTTGGCATTGGCGTGTGCATGTCGGGCTTTGGGCGGCGCGACTGGCGTCCGGCACTGCGGGAGATTTTGTTGAATGCGGCGTTAATCGCGGCTTTCTCAGCTCCGCGATTATGCAGTCTCTCGATTGGGACAGCACCGGCAGAACATTTTTCCTTCTCGATACCTTCAGAGGCATCGACGCGACCTTCATCACCGAAGAGGAAGCGCGGAGCGGTATCATGGACAAAAATCAGGCAGAGCTCGATTCAGGCTTCTACACTTCGGATGTCGAACAGGTTCGACAGAATTTTTCGGAATGGCAAAACAAGCGGATTATTGCGGGAGCCATACCGAATACGCTGCCGGAGATTACCGCTGAAAAAGTCGCCTTCCTTCATATCGATATGAACTGCTCGCCGCCGGAGGTTGCAGCGCTCAATTTCCTTTGGGATCGAATACCGCCAGGCGGTGTTATCCTGTTCGACGATTATGCCTATCACGGCTTCAGGCCGCAAAAAATCGGCATTGATGGTTTTGCATCACAGGTCGGATGTTCGGTGCTGTCGCTACCGACGGGCCAAGGACTGCTTATCAAGCCCGGAAACGCTTAGCATACGGCGGATAATAGGCGGCCGCACAAACATTCATGCTGACCGTGACTTGTGCGACATTCGCATTTGCCGTGAATGTTCGCCAAGCACTGGCGCCCCTATGGCATCACCGCCCTCGGATCATCAGTTCACTGACCGCACAATCAGGCAGCACGCAGGAAAATGTAGCGCTGAGTCGGATCGTCTTGTGATCTGTCCTTGGCCGCAATCTGCCAACCAGAATTGTTGGCAAGCAGCCATTCCGTGGTGAACGACGTGTCGCCATAAGTTGCATCTTCGTCATTGTGCCCGCCAGCATGTGCTGTGAACGCAAAGCCTGACCTGCGGTGAAGTTCCTGCTGCTTGTCGACGAAGGCTTGTCCGTGGCTCCCGAGATAATTGGCCTGCCAGTATTCAACTGGGCGGATTGTGATGCAGGCGATTGCGCCGTCGCGCAGGTGTGCCCGAATGGCAGAAAGAGCTGCTTTGGTTGAGCGCTCGCTCAAATGCGTGAAGACCGAGAATGCAATTGCGAGTTCAAAATCACGATCGACCGGCAAACTTTCCGGAACATATTCAGAAAGCCGGCACATACCTGCAAGTCCGGCTTCTTCGCAAACCCGTACTGATTCCGTCCAAGGGTCACAACCTTGAATCTGATCAGTATAATACATGCCAAGACGCAAAAAACGACCGTAACCGCACCCGAAGTCGAGAATCTTTCGATCACGGATAGTATGGTCAGTCAAAGCCGTATAGTTTTCAGCAACGGATCGGATGTAATTCATCGATTGCAACAAAAGACGCTCGCCGCTTGAGCCTGTCCATAATTCCTGATCAGCGGCAGCCGCCATACGTGGAAGAAGAGAAGAAAGCTTGGGATACGCCTGTAGTGGCATACTCCACATGACCACGGAAAAGTCGTTAGCACCCAATTGACGAAGCCCCGTTAATGCCGCAGCACGCGTCATAACAGCAGGATCATTTTCAAGTTTTGCCAGAGTTTCTTGAATATGTTCAAAAATTTGCATTTTTTTCTCTAGCCTTCCCGATCCGCTGAATGCGGTCTTCGCCGTAATGAGGAGTTGCGTCCAGCCGCGGCGCCAATCTGCAATATGCGCCAAAGCTGCTCTCACCCGATTGCTTTCAGATACCGCGTAAGTCCATCGCGCCAATCCGGCATCACATCAAGGGCCGCCTTGCGCAAGGCAGCGTTATCGAGAACCGAGTAGCTCGGCCGCGAGACTTTTGCCGGAAATTCACCTGGACGAGCCTTCTGCAAATTGGCAGTTGTTCCAGAAATTTCGAAGATTGCCGAGGCAAACTCGTACCACGAGCAAGCACCCTGGGCTGTGCCGTGGAACAAACCTGTGGCCCCACTTTCAGCAAGACGAAGAACCTGCTGCGCGATATCAACAGTAAAGGTTGGCGTCAGGATTTCGTCATCGACAACCCGCAACTCCGGGCGTTCTGCTGCCAGCTTGAGCATGAGCCGAACGAAATTCATTCCGCCCTTGGCGCGGCACGGGTGGGTGCCATAAACGCCGGAAACGCGGAGGACGGCACTCCTTGAACAAGCCGCCAGTGCGAAGTGTTCACCGGAAAGCTTGGTATTTCCGTACACATTCAAGGGGCGTGGCGCGTCTGTCTCGACATAGGGCTGTCCTTTTGCCCCATCGAACACGTAGTCCGTGCTGATGTGCAGGAAATAGGTGCCACCAGCCTCGCAAACCTGTGCGAGGTTGCGCGTACCAATTCCATTGATAGCAAACGACTTTGCAGGATCAGCCTCACATTGCTCGACATGATGCATGGCTGCCGTATTGATGACAACCTGTGGCGCTATCGCACCAAGAACAGATTTTACACTCTCTGCATCGCTGATTTCGATATCAGCGTGCCCGAGCCCCATGACATCATTACCAGCATCACGGAACGCGAGAACGATATCTGCCCCAAGTTGACCAGAGGCACCAATCACCGCAACTCTCACGAAATACCTCCGGAAGAATCGAGTTCTTTGAATGTTCGGATATTGTAGTATTCCGGATTGTCAAAGTCCTTGAATTTATCAAAGTTGTCGACCAGCTCCTTGACAATATCCTTGATATCAAAGCGCGGGTGGAAACCCAGCATATTGGCTGCTTTTTCGGAAGTGACCTTGTAATTGCGAAAGTCCTGAACATTCTTGACGAGAATGTTTGGGTTCAGGCCCATATATTCCTGCACGCCCTCGCGGACATAATCGGCGACTTCTCCGATCGTGTAATTGCCAGACGCCAGATTGAACCGACCAGAAATGCCAGGCGCAGCCTCGATTGAGCGCACATAGCCGTCGACGGCATCGCGGATCGATAGGATCGGGCGCCAGATCGAGGGATTGTTGACAAGAATGACACCGTCATTCACGGCGCTCTTGAACATCGTGTTCACCACGAGATCAAGGCGCATGCGCGGGCTATAACCAGAAACAGTGCCCTTGCGAAGGCCAATCACCGAGAAGTTCTCGTCAGCAAGCTGCATAGCGGCGAACTCGCCCTGAAGCTTTGAGATGCCATAGGGATAGTTGCTGACCGCCGGGGCGTTCTCGTCGTACAGTTCATTGACGGTATAGCCGTAGACCGAGCAGGAGCCGCCGTGGATAAAGCGCTTCACGCCAGCGCGCTTTGCAATGTAAGCGAGATATGCTGGACCGGATGCGTTTTCGATGAAGTTCTTGGCCGGGGAATATTCCGCCATCGGGTCATTCGACAGCCCGGCGATAAAAACAACCGCGTCAGCTCCCTGCAGGTCCTCGATCTGGATATCCATGACGGATTTCTGTTCGATATGAGCTTCCTTCGGCAGGTGATTGCCAAACCAGAGAAGGTCAAAAACCTTGACCTCGTACCCACGCGAGAGGAGGCGCGGGACAAGTTGACAGCCGATATATCCGGCGCCCCCAGCAACAACGACTTTCATGTTCTAGGCCTCAAAGTTTGAAATTATTGGATTCGGGCTTGGCGAGCCATTCCTGAAGCGTCTGGGCCGTTGTGTCCTTGGCAGAAAGGATCGGTTCCTTCACTGGCCAATCGACACCAATTTCGGAGTCATTCCATCGAATTCCGGACTCGCCCAGATTGTTATAAATGCCCGTCGTCAGATACTCGATTTCAGCAAACTCACTCAGTACGGCAAAGCCGCGCGCGAAGCTCGCAGGTGCCCACAGCCACTTGCGGTCCTCACCTGAGAGGACGCGCGTAATGTGCTTGCCGAGCGTCGGTGAATTCCTCCGCAAGTCGACAGCCACAAGAAAGGCTGTTCCACGCAGAACGCGCATCAACTTGCCCATCGGCGGTTCCCACTGAAAATGCAGGCCGCGAACAGTGTCTTTTACCGACCCGGAATGGTTCAATTGAACAAATTGAGATGGCAGACTGTTCTTTTCGTACTCATCCGCCCGGAACGCTTCCTGGAAAAAACCACGAGCGTCCTTAAAGAGATCCGGCGCAACGACTATGGCGCCGTCGATCTCCGTCATTTCAACGTTAACTTTCATAATCTTCACATCCTCTTGACTGGTTTGCCAGCGACGGACCGTTGGTCAGCATCAAGCCTTGAATGAATATTCGAGATGGCCATACCCGGCTTTGCGCTGCACGTAAACGATCATCCGTTCCAGCGCATGGGAAATCGTCCCATCGACAATCATTCCGGTTTTTGCATCACGAGGCCCTTCAGCATGTGCCTCAAAATCCGCACGCGTAAGCTTCAGATCGAGTAGGCCAGCGAGCGCTGCGGGTCGGAACCAGAACATAGCAGCGGTAGGAAATTCCGGTTGCATGTCTTCGGTAATCTCGATTTCAATGCGCTTGAGCAGCTGTGCCGTTAGCTTGAAGTTGGAACCCCATTCGACCTTGCCGGCGACGGCGTGGAATGCGTGCGGAGACATGACGCCGAGCTTTGGATCATCCTCAAAATGTTCGAGAATTGCACTTACCTGTCCAGGGGAACCGAAGAGGTTCTCAAGCAGATAGGAACGCCAGTCTCCATAAGTCGGCTCATACTGGCTCTTTTTCGAGTGTGTCCAACAGCAAAGGTCATATCTGGATGTCTGCGGCAGGAACTGGAGGATAAATGGTGCGAAATCACGTCCGAAATTGTCGACGCCAACAACCGTGATCAAACCGGCATGATCGCCAAGCAGATCCTGGAGTTCCGCCCGTAAGGCCTCAACCCTCTCATGTGGTGTTGTCACGTAAAGATCGAACCCGGCGGGGACATGCCGGAACTGCTCCGCAAACTCTGATACCAGATCCGTGTAGAAGAGGTGCGTGCCAAGCAGGATTTTCGGCGCCTGCTTGAGTCTCGGCGCACCGGAAACATTATTCAGCGCGCGCGCCGTGGCACCGAGATAGGCGTATCCGAACTTTCGATCTGGCTCGAGGTAGGCACCCTCCGCCCATTCATTCCACGCATTGATGAAGATGAACTGTTCTTGTGGCGGATAATTTGTAACGGTCTGCCTGCCGATGCCCTCCAGCCAGCCCTGATAGCGGTGTGGAGCGCAGTTTATGAACAGATCGGGATTTCGACGACGCGGCGTACAATCCCATTCCGGCATGATGCCTCGGAACAGCCGATATTTTGGCATCTTCCTGTTCAGGGCTTTCTCGACAGTCTCCGCGTAATCAAAAGCGTTACCCTCGTAAGCCGGATCAAACCACGAGAGACGCTCGTTGACCGGCTTAACGCCGAGATGATGCGGTGGATATTCGATCGCGGCATCGAAGCCATATTTGGAGGGATCCACGGGGGCTTCGAAGCCGGTGTGCATCACAACGAGATAGAGGTCTCCAATTCCGGCTTCCTTGCAGAGTTTGCGCCAGCGTTTGATCGTATCCGCCATATTGGGAAACAGGGATGGGCGATAGATGACAAGAACCGGGCGGCCGTCGACGCGAATGTAGCGGCGATCACGTAAAGCTGGCTCAATATCCCGGAAGAAGGCGAAATCATCTTCGGGAGAATGGCTCTGAGCAAGCAATACGCCTTTTTGGTTTGCCAGCCCATCCCACCGTACTGTCCAAGGCTCGTTCGCCCAGTGGAGGCAGAACGGAATATCAAGATCAGGGTTGGCCAAAATGATATCATACGGCGCTCGCATGACCGGCTTGCCCGAAAAGAAATAGTGATGGAAGCAAAATCCGTGAATGCCATATTGTTTGGCTAACTCAATCTGGCGCTGCAGAACTTCTTTCAGTCGCGTATCATAAAATCCCAATTCTCCGGGCAAGCGCGGTTGGTAATGACCACGGAACATCGGTATGGATTTTGTTGTATTGGTCCATTCCGTGAAGCCCCGGCCCCAGAACTTGTTGTTTTCGGCAAAAGGGTGGAATTGCGGAAAATAGAAGGCCAGCGCACGAAGATCAGTCTTCCTGAAAATCGGAAATGTCTCGCGTTCGTATTCCGGGCTTTCTTCGGCTTTCCGGTATCCTGCATAGAGATCGTCAACGCGTGTGGTCGCTGGCACGCGGTCCATACGTTGTGTCGGAAGGCCGAGCGCGCGTCCGCGAACCACGTAATGCGCAAAAGGATCAATGCTTCCCGGGCGATCCGCCTGCATGGACCGGCTATAATACTTGGTATCAAACCAGTCTGCAGGGTTGCGCCCCTCAGCCGCTCCCCACCGGACATAATGCTCGATTAGATCCCCGCCATTTTTGGAAACGTCAGGATAGGTTGAGCTGTAATAGCTCTTGTCAAAGAGCCCGGATTTCCGGATCGTGTCGATTGCTTCCGATGTCGAAAGCGATATCCCGCCCTCAAAGCGGGGCAAGTGAGCCCATTTGAATCCTGAACGGATTGCAAAAAACAGCAAGGCGCGCTCCAGAGCATGGGCAAGCGTGCCGTCTCGTTTCGAATTGGCTTCGAACGACATAATGTCGAGCTTGAGTGCAGTCAGTGCGCGAAGGGCCTTGCCCCGGAACCAGAACATGGAGCCACTCGGATATTGGATCTGCTCATCTTTGCTGATTGTCACATCGATCTTGGAGAGCAGCCTCTGCATGGGCTTTAGATTATCGCCAACCGAAATCCAAGGCTTAATCGGATCCCAATGAGAGGGAACCAAGACGCCGATATCCGGCTGGTTGAACATCGCGCCGACAATCGCACGCACACGGCTTTCGTTGGCGAGGTTCTGATCATACAGGTACTCACGCCATCTACGTCCGAACTCCTCCGCGTTGTGCGAGGATCGTTTTGTATGTAGGCGAACACAGATATCCAATTCGTCAAAGACATCAGCGAATTCGGTGATGAATGGACCGAGGTCGAAACCTCTGTTCTTCGATACGCGAATGTCAAAAATTCTGCTTTCAAATCCAAAACGAAGAAATGTATTGCGTATTGCTTGCGCTTTTTGATGCGTATCAGTCGTGACAAAAATACGTACCGGAAAAGGAATGTGCAGAATTCGGGCGCACATTTCTTCGGCCAGTTCTTCATAATATATATGGATGAAAACGCCGATCACCGTTCCGGGCGAAGCGGTCATGCTCATGTTCAGGTCAAGAGGCTCGCAAAAGCGGCTTAGGTCGATTGGGCCTCGATAGGGAGTAGGCTGAAATTCGCGCGCATGGCGGATTACATGCATGGCTGCAGGCCGGGATACGAGGCTCTTCAGTTCGACAATCTGCGGTTCGGCCGGGGGCTGAGACATGTCACGAGGAGCGCGGTTCTCGTTCTGCCCAGCTTCGATGTAATGCGTCAAAGGCTCGCGGTTCGAAGAGGCAACATCGGGATTGTTGGCCAGATACCAGAGCGGATCAAAGTGGCTGTTAGGCCGAAATCCAGCCTTCCAACCGATGTTCAGATAGTGAGAAAGCGGATCGCGAAATTCACGTGGAAAACTGTGAAACTGCCGCAGATAAAAATCGACATCAAATAGCGGATGAGGGCTGCATCCTTCCTGCCACCCATATTCACAAAAGTGAAGAAAAGGGCTTTTCTTGTTTCCGATAAGATCGGGCCGTTGATGTAAATAGTATTTAATGTCAAAAATTGGATGAGGAGAAATGTTTCTACGCCAGCCTTCGCTCAAAAAGTGATTTGATGCGAGAAAAATTGATTTGAAATCAATTCCAGACTGCAGGCGATACCAATCTAAATCAAAGGGCCAATCAATGTTGAATTGATTACGAGTTGAATCTACCATGAAATTTCGACCTGAATTGATTTTTGGTCGTTATACAGCGACGCAGATACGCGCACAACCCCGGCGACTTAAATTCGGCGATCCGACAGGGCGAGGGCCTGTGCATGCTGCTAGACCTCACCATGTCACTACGATATCAATTGCGCCTCTGGAAGAGGTCGATGAATTTGGAATGAGCGAATTGATGGCTGAAGTAGATGCAGTGGGTTTGGAGCGATCCGTTGAGCCAGGGGCTTTGGATGCGGATCCTTATGCCACCTCTTCCGCGCGGTCCGACGTTATGCCTTTGATGCTCAACAAGGCGGTGCGTGCAAAGATTCAGGAGATGCATGCTGAAGTGGAGCGGTCAATTTCGCTGCAGGAGTCCGCAGTCAGCCGCATTAGAGCGGTTTGTGCCGAGCGCGATCAACTGACCAGCACGCTTGAGCACCATCAGCAGCAGGTTGCCCTCTTGAATGCTGAGAGGGAGGCCCTTTCCTCTCAATGCGAACACCTAGCGGCGGTCTGCCAGGATATGTCCGTCGAACTCAAGAAATTCCAGAACGATGTGATGCATTGCGAGGCAAGCAAGCAGAAACTTGAGACGGATATTGCCATCGCCAGGGCAGAAGCTCGCGATCTGTGCAATCAACTTGATATCGTCACTTCGTCTCCTGACTGGCGATTTGTGCGGAAGCTGAGAGGCCTGCGGTACGCAGTTACTCGATATTCGGACCTGCTGACAGGGCGCTTTCAGAATCCTCTTTTTGATGCCGATTGGTATGCCCGCGCGTATCCGGATGTAGGACTAGCGAATGTCAACCCCTACAAGCACTACGTTAAGCATGGTCAATTCGAGGGTCGGCAACCCAACGCCTATTTCGACCCAAGCTGGTACCGCATGCAAAATCCCGACGTTGCAGCTTCGCCAATCGACCCTCTGGATCATTATCTAAAGTTCGGCGGGCGTGAAGGCCGGCGACCCCATCCGTTGTTTCCGCTTGAAAGTATGAATGAAGGTCTCTCAAGCGAAAATCAAAAGAATGGCAAGAAAACACCGCTTGAAATTTATCTTAGTCAAATCAGGGAAGTCTCGACGAAAATCTGAGACTCAAGTCAAACGCAATGCATGACACCGCATTCTTAACTGCACGATTGTTTTTCGATTGCTATTGTTCAGGTCCGGACAGAAAGATTCTTGAGGTCGGATCTTACACTGTTAACGGGCACTGGACGGATCGTATTCGTGATCTTGCGCCGGAGGGGTGCGAATATGTTGGCGTTGATATTGAAGCAGGTCCGAACGTCGATCTGGTGGTTGAGGCTGGTGGGCGCCTCCCATTTGACGATGAAACTTTTGATGCCGTAATTGCTTCGTCCGTTTTTGAGCATGACGAAGCTTTTTGGGTGACCTTCCTTGAGCTGGTTCGTGTGGCTAAGCTGGGTGGGTACATCTACATCAGCGCTCCTTCGAACGGTGTCTTCCACCAATATCCATTCGACAATTGGCGCTTCTACCCTGATGCCGGGCTGGCGTTGGCCAAGTGGAGTAAAAAGAGTGGATACGAGATCGTTTTGTGTGAATCCTTTATTGCCGAGAGGAATCAAGACATCTGGAATGATTTTTGCGCTGTCTTTTGCAAGGCAGCTGACGAGCCTGTAGGTGAACGCAAGCGTATCTCTTCAGTGGTCCCAAGCAGCAATATCCGCCAGAACGGGGCCGCCGAAATAGCCAACTACCGGACCTGGACTGAGGACATGGTTCTTTGCGGTGCGATGGACAGCTTTTTTTCGGCAGCTGACCCGCATCAGGATCCAAATAGGCCCCAGGGGTTGGGTCTATTGGGGCGCCTGAGCCATGCAAATCAGCTTCTTGAAGAAGCGCTGAGATAGCACATTTGGGGTGAGCGTGGGGCGCGTGCTAGGATCGGGGTGCTGCGGGGTTTGCTGCAGACTGAGTCGAGGCTCTCTGCGAGCCTGTTGAGCAATCGTCGGATTATCAACCAATGCCAAGCCTCGCCATTCAATTTTCCAATGCGCTGACCGTGCAGGCGCGGGTCATTGGCGCAATAATGTTGCGCGATATGCGAACGCGCTTCGGTCGAACGCATATTGGATATATCATTGCAGTGATCTGGCCTCTTGCGCATGCGGGCTTCATTCTGCTGGGCTTTACTCTTGCCAATCGCGTTGCGCCCATTGGTGGGGATCCGGTTATTTTTGTTTCAACTGGGATTGTTCCCTATATTATGTGTTTTTATCCATCAAGAATGATGACATTTTCTATCGAACATAATAAAGCACTCCTGTTGTTTCCAATTGTTCGTGTCTATGATATAATTTTGGCGCGCGCAATTCTTGAATTTTTGACGGCGTCTCTCGTTTTTGTGATATTTTCTACGATTGTTGCGTTAGCATTTAACGTCGATATCAGGCCGATATCTTATGTGGATGCGCTTTTTGGTGTCTTGGCCTCTGTGTATTTTGGCGTTTGTATGGGTTTTGTTAGTACGTTATTGATGTCTTTGGCAAAAATTTGGAATGCTTTGCAAATAATAATTATGTTATTTATGTATATGTCCGCCGGAGTTCTGTTCTCTCCCTCTCTCGTCTCGGCGGATGTGCAGGAATGGCTCTGGTACAACCCTCTGCTCCATTGTGTTGAATGGTTGAGGTCTGCCTATTTTGAGGGGTATGCCAACGATTTCCTCTCCAAGCCCTATGTCCTTGGTGTATCGACGCTGCTCTTGTTCATCGGACTGGCGGGGGAGCGCTTTATCCGCGGAAAGATCATGACATCATGATCAGACTGATTGATGTCCTGAAATTTTACCATACGCACGGCACGCGAAAGATCATTCTGGATCATGCCACAATGGATTTCAGGGCTGGCTCGTCATATGCGCTGCTGGGGGTGAATGGCGCCGGCAAGTCGACTTTGATGAAGATGCTCGCCGGTACGGAGTTGCCGAATTCCGGCAAGATTCTCCGTCAGTCTCGGATTTCTTGGCCGCTCGGGTTTGCAGGTGGCCTTCATCCCCACCTGACCGGTCGCGAGAACGTGCGGTTTGTTGCAAGGATTTACGGACATAATGCCCGTCGCGTGATCGATTATGTGGAAGATTTCGCGGAGTTAGGCGCCTATATGGACGTGCCAATGAGTACCTACTCATCCGGCATGATGCAGCGTTTGGCTTTTGGCCTTTCGATGGCGATCGAATTTGAATGCTATCTGATCGACGAGGTCCTTGCGGTTGGCGATGCGCGCTTCCAGAAGCGATGCCACGAGGAGTTCTATAAACGCCGCATGCGGGCGGACGTCATCATGATCTCGCACTCAATGCCTATGTTGAAGGATTACTGCAGCCGAGGCATTGTGCTTGCTAACGGAATTTTGCACCTCTTCAGCAACATTGATGACGCAATTGAGCTATATAAGAAGCTGAACGCCTAAGGTTAGGAATTGAGCACAAACGTCAAAATGGCAGAAAGATTCAGGACATCAGACAGGGGCGCGTCTGGTGATAGCCGATTTATGCCGATGGAAATGACCTATAAGCCGCTCCTGCCGGAGCAGGCTGAAGAGAATGCAAAATCAATTGCCTTCGCCCTGCGCAAGGCGGCTCGAAAGGCGCGAGCTCCTGCATCAATTTTGGCAGGCGGAGGGGCAAACAAGGTCCGGCGCGGTGATCGCCTGTTCAATCGAGGTGTCATCATCAGCTTTATCCTGATGGTACTGATACCCTTTCTTGCCTCATCAATCTACCTGCCGTTCATTGCCTCCGATCAGCATGCAAGTGAAGCGCGGTTTGCTGTGCGCAATCGCAAATCATCACCGATGGATTCGATCCTGGGGATGGCTGGCATTTCCGGCTCGCAGCAAACTCAGGACTCTCAGATCATTGTGAACTATTTGAAGAGTCGAGCTGCAATTGACGAGATCGACAAAAGGTTTGACCTAAAAAAAATCTATTCAGACAGGTCGTATGATTATATTTTTCGTTTTTCCAGGGACGAATCAAGAGAAGAGTTCGAAAAATACTGGAAGAGACAGGTTAATGTTGTTTTGGATAAAACGACTGGTATCATAACTGTCGAGGTTCGTGCGTTCCAACCCGAAGATGCACTTGCTGTAAATAGAGCATTGCTGGAACTTGCCGAGCATATGGTCAATGAATTAAGCAATCGAGCCAAGTTCGATTCGTTGCGCCAATCCGAGCAGGATCTGAAACGAAACGAAGCGCGGCTTGAACAGGCCATCCTTAATTTGCGCGATGTGCGAAACCGGGAAGGCGTTTTGGATGTCGGTGCGCAGGCCGAAGCTACGATGGGCGTGGTCTCCCAATTGCGGCTGGCATTGGCCAAAATTGAACAGGAGTTGCTGTCCAGGCAGGGGCAATTGTCCGCCGATGCGCCACAAGTGCGGTTCCTGCAGGCGCAATCCAATGCTCTACGGACAAAAATTCAGGATTTTGAGCGGCAACTTGCTTCGGAGGGGGCTTCCGGGAAAAGCCTGTCAGGCAGTGCGGTTGAGCTAGATAGGCAAAGACTAGATGTACAAATTGCGCAGGAGCAGTATGCAACAGCGTTGGCCCTATACGAGCGTGCTCGGACCGAGACAGAGACGCAGGGCGCATACCTTCTAACCTTTCTGCCGCCGACGCTGTCAGAGGAGGCTCAGTACCCAAAGCGTTGGTTGATCTGGTCGGTGATTGTGTTCCCTCTCTTTTTGTTGTGGTCAATACTCGTCGGTGTTGCGACGCTGATCCGCAATCATATGGCTGCCTGAGTTGCGGGGAGGCAGACAATGAATTTTTGTATTGATGGCGATTTTGGCACGCGGATAAATGGCTGGCTTACGCCGGACAATCCGAGCATCCGTCCTCGCTTTATTGTTGAAGCCGAAGGCTTCGATCCCATTGAGTTTGATGCTAACGTCTTGCGCTCAGATCTCTTCGATCTTGGATGGCATTCTACAGGGCAGGTCGGCTTCGAGATCGACGATAATCTTATCCCCGACATCGATAACGTCAGTGATATCCGTGTGACCGACGCTCACACGGGGATCACCATTTACAGGCGCTTTCCGCCGGGCGCGTTCAGACAGCTCAAGCTTGTTCTCTATGACTGCTCGGCCATGCCACAATGGCGGATGCTGCGTCAAATCGCAGGTAGTTTCGGATTGGTCTACAATAGCATAGATCGCTTGCCGCTTGAAACGACACTGGCGTTGTTGTGGAGTAATGGGAGTAGGTCTTCATTTGTCAACGGATCGCCGAATTTCCTGCGCTATGCTGATGCCATTCGCACGCGCGAATTCATGTCTGTCGCGTTGTTGCGCCCGCCCGTCGAAGAGCTTGCCGAGCGTCTTCTGTTTCTCCGAATGATCGCAAGCTCGCCCTCGCTCCAAAACATTCGATCTCTATTTTCGCATTTCGAACCGTTGATCACGTTTGCTTCCGCGCTGGATATCACGAATCGCAAGAGTCTGATTTCGTCGTTTCGATCGATCGATAGTCGGGCGCGTGTTCTCATGCGGAGCCCAATGACTCATACTTTCGGAGCGGAGGTTACTGACTCCGTTGAGCCAAAACAGGTTAGTTTCGCGCTGGATAATCTATCGACATTCAATCTCGTCGGGACTCGTTCACGTTTCGGCGAGTTCTGCGCAATTTTCGATGGCCTGATTGGGGACAGATTGCTTCACGGGGCGAGTTTATCACAATTGCCGGGTGTCGAAGATCTGACTTCCAAACTAACAGATATCGGGCCGGTCATAGATCTGCTTGAGGAAGACTTGAATCTTTATGCATATGTCGAGGAAGCTGTTCAGCACCGCGAGGTCGCATGAGCGAGGCGAGTAAGCCTGATAATAATGGCAGTCGCGACAAGCAGCTGGTGCCCTGGGTCACCCGATTTCGTTCTCGAACGGGTTTGAAGAAGCAAAAACAGAATATTGGCACGGCAATGGCTCCTGTTCTTGCAGAACACAATGCAAAAATTGCCGGACCTGCAAGTACGTCAGTGCGTGTCGATGAAGGAGAAGCCAGCGTATTCGCGCGCAACATCTGGAAAAGCTTTCTTGCGTTTGTCTTGCTGCCAGCGCTGCTTTATCTCGTCTATGCAACCTTCTTCGCAACGCGCGTTTACGTGTCGGAATTCAAGTTGGTCGTCAGGTCTGCGGAGCGCAATGAGAGTTTGAAAGACGGGCTGTCCAGTTTGACACGCTTGGCCAGAGTCGAGAGTACCGGCTCCCACCAAGAGGCACAGATTGTTATCAGTTACGTGAAAAGCCGCGCAATAATTGAGGACTTGGGCAGTCGAGAGACCATGCTTAGGTATTTTGGTCGTTCCGATATTGATTTTTTCTCCCGCCTTGGCAAAAATAAGCCAATCGAAGATATTTTTGATTATTGGATTTCACGAGTTACGGCGACTATTGATGCTCTGACTGGAATTATAACTATTCGTGTTCGCGCATTCAGCGCAACCGAAGCTCAAGAGATTGCCAATAAGGTAATCGCAAACAGCGAAACCTTGATTAACAATCTTTCCGTCAGGACACGCAACGATGCCCTCAAACAATCCATGTCAGAAGTAGATAGAGCGGCTGCTTCGCTTGCGAGCATTCGGCAGGAACTGCTGGAGTTCCGTAATCGGAGTGGCATGATAGATCCTGTTGGCGAAGTGAAATCATTGGGATCCGTGATCGTAGCACTTACTCTCCAGAAGACAGAGCTTGAGGCTCAGGCCGCTTCAACCGTGGGGACACTCGCGATCAATTCTGTCGTCGAAAGGCAACGCCGTGCACAGATTGAAAGCCTGAATGAGAAGATTGAAGAGCTCAAGGGCAAACTGACCAACAATGAAGCCAAAGATGCAGTCTCACAAAAGCTCAAAGAATTTGAGCAGGTAAAGCTGCGGGTACTTTTCGCCGAAAAGATCTTTGAGCTCACCCAAAAGGAATACGAAACAGCCCGCAAGGACTCGGCTAGACAACAATTTTTTGTCGCGGCTATCGTCGCTCCGACTTTGGCCGACTCCCCGACATATCCGAAAATATTTTCGGAATTTTTTCTGGTTTTCGTCGTTCTGGTTGTTGGGTGGGGAATTATTGTCCTGCTCGTAGGAAGCATTCTGGACCATTCCTACTGAGTAGCGAGAAGCCAAGGGATTTACACGTTTCCTGTGAATCTACCCATCCAGAGCAATCCAAGAGGAAAACAGCGACAGTGCAGGGTGGAAATAGGGATCATCTCGAATTACATGATCCCACGAGCGCTTGAAGTTTGCTCTTTCAAGCGCGTATCGTGTGAAAGGACGATAGCTGAACCCCCGACTGGCGGATTGATGGTGCACGATAAGGGAGTCAATGCACTGGATTGTTTGATAGCCAGCCGTGTTGAGCCTTAAGCAGAGATCGATATCGTTGAGTTCAACCGGATATTCGATTTCATTGAATCGACCGATCTTGTCAAATTTTGACCGTTCAATGGCCTGGCAGGCTCCTGTTACTGCAGACAACTCGTGTGAAACGGTCAGTCGATCAAGATAGCCGGGCTCTGCAGGGGGAGCATCGTGATAGTGATGTGCGGCATAGCCCCCCATTCCAATGGTCACGCCAGCATGTTGCAAGGTGCCTTTTGGAAACAGCAATTTTGCACCGACAACCCCGACATCTGGTTGCATGGCCCAATCCACGAGCGGCGCAAGCCAAGTGCTATTTGGCATGGACATATCATTATTGAGAAATAGAAGGACGTCGCCTTGCGTTTGCTCAAACCCGATATTGCACATCCGGGCATAGTTGAACTTGCCCGGCATCTTGATTACACGGAAATTTTCACGGGCGGCATAAGAGGCATATAATGCCAGAACTTGTGTATCAGTGGAACCATTATCCACCAAAGTCACGTCGAAGGAGAGGTGGTCCTGGATGGAATAGACCCCTTCAAGGCATGCGGAGATGAGCTCAAAAGCATTTTTGGTTGGGATGATGATATTGACGCGTGCCAAGTTACGACGCGGAAGCGCTGGCACATGAGGCTGGCTTGAACGTTCAGCAATGTCGAGCTTGGTTTTGGTCAGCACGACGCGCCGCAACTGGGCAATCTCTTCGGCCGGCAACAGACTTAGTGCACTGCGTCGCCACGCTTCCGTCTCGAACTCAGGCGTCACTTCTATCGAGCTCTCATTAGTGGTGTGCTCGACCATGCTGTCTCGCCAGAAAACAGCCCGTCCGAGATAGGGTCGGTTGGCTTCGAAAATCGGGCTCCAGCATGGTTTGAACGCGGGCGCCTGATATTTTCGATCAAATATGCATTCCTCATCTGCATAGATTACCTTGGCTTTTGGAGACCGCGCCGCCTCCGCAGAGAGAGCTGAAAGAGCATAAGGAGGAAGCTCATCATCCGGTCTTAATACACACCAGAACGCCGGGGCTCGCTCCAATTTGTTATAGGAGGCGCCTGTAGCAAGGCGCGACAGACTGGCAGCTTCAGACAAGAGATAGCAACACCAACTCTGGGAGTCCTGCGCGAACAAGCTTCGCAAAAGTCGTGATTTCTCGATGCTGATCTTGCCGACACTTGCCTCTCGAATGATCACATGGAACGTTACTGGGGCGATGCCCCTACGCGCAACTTGATCAAATCCGGCGGGGTCATAGAGCCGGAAATGCTCTTTGCGCCAATGGTCATATTGACCGATGGGCGTTCCACCCCGAGCAGAGAGCAGGGCTTGCCGACTTTCCTTTTCGGCTCGAATAAATTCTGCACCAATTGACTGCATGGCGTTCAGCATCGAATTCTTCATCGCCCGCGGCATTAGTGCAATCTTGGGCATCCTGACTACGCTATCGAGCGCAAACGAAAACGGCCCAGACTGCTGAACAGGCCGAATGAAGACCCGCGTGCATTTTGACGGAATCTGGCTGATCCACATGGCTCTGCCAAATGGAGCGGCTGCCATGGGGGCTGTTTCGATGCCGTTGGGCGTCTCGAAAATCATCAGCGGTCGAACCAGAGGCTCAATATACCCTCCGCGATATCGCCAGCGTAACCAAGCGCCAGCGGGGACCCTCCGTCCGAAACGAATTTCGAAACAGGCTTCCGAGGATCGCGCAACGAATCCGTTTGGCAAAACGTCGATATCGGCGAAGGGAACAAGAGCTGGCTTCACAGGTACTTTACCAAACACTACTCAGACAACGAGCAAAAACCGTAACGAAGCAGGGCTTGTGCCGCAAGCCGCTCGACGGTCGCCTCCTCACAAAGGAATGCGATGCTGGTCCAATTCCGACAGTATTCCTGGATCGCATAACCGCAAACGATCCCGAAGGGATTGTCCGAAGCACGGATTTCACCGCGCTGCCATCAATCACGATGGCGGCTTAATCGAGGCAGGAACCCACTTGGCGACAGCCCCGAAGCTGTCCCAACATAAGAGCTACCTCCTTCTACAAGGACTGGACGCTTCGCATGGGGTATAAAATGACCTTCGCAAGGCGGATTGCACCGTCGGCAACATTGATCATCCTGTCACGGCCTTGTAGCAACAGTGCTTCTCCTGCCTGGGAATAATTGTTTCATGTCCAATGTCCGCATTCACCGCAGTCCGTTGTCCCGAGCCGAAAGAGCAGCAATTGATTGGATCTTACCCCGCCTGCCAGAATGGGTGACTGCCGATAAACTGACTGCCTTTGGAACTTTTGGCGCCTTTTTGACGCTTGTCGGCTATTCAGCGACAAATTGGCATGTGGGATGGCTTTGGCTCGCCAATCTCGGTGTTCTCATCCATTGGTTTGGTGATTCTCTCGACGGCAATGTTGCGCGCTACCGAAAAATGGAACGCCCGCAGTATGGCTATTTCCTGGACCAGACGATTGATGTTCTCGGTAATTTTCTGATCTGTTTTGGAATGGGACTTTCTCCGTTTGTCGACATGCGCGCGGCGCTTTGCGCGTTGGCTGGCTACCACATGGTGTCAATCTACGTGTTCGTCAGAGCCAATATCGATCGCGAATTTCACGTAACGGTGCTGAATTTTGGCCCGACCGAGATGCGTGCGGTGATCGTCCTGATGAACCTTTGCATCCTTGTGCTCGGGGTCTGGAATTTTACGATTCTCGGCTACACAATCAGTTGGCCGAGCCTCTCCGTTGGCCTATGGGCCATGGGGTTCATGATTGCGTTCATCTACTTGATTTCGAAGTACGCACCGATCTTGCGCGACGCCGATGATCGCACGCGCGTGGAGGCGCGGGAAAAAAACGCCGCCTCGCCGTGAAAACGAGGAAATCTGAACTGCTGATGGCCTCAAACTCGAATAGGTTGTATCCATAACAAGAAAAAACCAGCATGTTTTTGCTAACCTGACCTGCCACTGAGTTGTCGTCCAGCGGCGATTAGAGCCCCGGTAGGTTTTACGCCTAGTGGCGTGGGTGTTGCAACGGACGATCGGCGGAGCTGGTCGGGATTGCATAGCCGATCGTCCGTTGC
>NKIW01000018.1 GCA_002256205.1 Rhizobiales bacterium PAR1 | reverse complement strand
CGGTGTGGAGGGTGGGGGCGGTGGGGGTCGCCAAGCTGCCGCAGATCGGCTTCAAGTTCACGACCGACCAGCTCTTCTGGCTCGCGGCACTGCCGGGCCTCTCCGGCGCGACGCTGCGAATCTTCTACTCCTTCATGGTGCCGGTGTTCGGTGGCCGTCTCTGGACGACGCTCTCGACCTGGTCGCTGATCCTGCCGGCGCTCGGCATCGGCTTTGCGGTTCAGAACCCGAATACGCCCTACCTCGTGTTCGTGATCCTCGCGCTGCTCTGTGGCTTTGGCGGCGGTAATTTCGCCTCCTCGATGGCCAATATCTCGTTCTTCTTCCCCAAGCGCGAGAAGGGCAACGCGCTGGCGCTCAACGCCGGCCTCGGCAACCTCGGCGTCAGCGTCGTGCAGTTTGTCGTTCCGCTGGTGATCACGGCGGGTGTCTTCGGCGCCATCGGCGGGGAGGGCGTGCCGCTCTCGGACGGGCAGAAGCTCTTTGTGCAGAACGCCGGTTTCATCTGGGTGCCGTTCATCGCGGTCAGCGCGATTGCCGCCTGGTTCGGCATGAACGACCTTGCAACCGCCAAGGCTTCCTTTGCCGATCAGGCGGTGATCTTCCGGCGCGCCCATAACTGGATCATGTGCTGGCTCTACACCGGCACTTTCGGATCGTTCATCGGCTTCTCGGCGGCCTTCCCGCTGCTGGCGAAGATCCTCTTCCCCGAGGTCAACACGCTGCAACTCGTCTTCCTTGGTCCGCTCGTCGGCGCGCTTTCCCGCGCCGGTGCCGGCAAGGCCTGCGACCGCATCGGCGGCGGACGGATCACCTTCTGGGTGTTCATCGCCATGAGCCTCGGAGTTTGCGGCATCCTCTATGCCATCGGCATGAAGGGTAGCCCGAGCGCTTTCCCGGTGTTTTTCGCGAGCTTCCTGTTCCTTTTCGCGGCGACGGGCGTTGGCAATGCTTCCACCTTCCAGATGATCCCCGCGATCATGCGCAAGGAGATCGGCCGCCTCGAAACCGGGATGAGCACCGAACAGCGCGTCAAGCAGTCGGACAAGGAAAGTGCCGCGATCATCGGCTTCACCTCGGCGATTGCAGCCTACGGCGCCTTCTTCATCCCCAAGAGCTTCGGGACCTCGATCGCCCTGACGGGCGGTGCCTCGGCGGCCCTCTACAGCTTCCTCGGGTTCTACCTCAGCTGCATCGCCATCACCTGGTGGTTCTACACCCGGCGCGGCGGCCTCCTCTTCGATGTCGAGCGCGGCGGCCCCACGGTCCCCACGCCTTCTCTTCGCCCCGCCGAATAAGCTGCATCAAGGCCAGAAAATCAGGACCTTACCATGAGCAATTTTCTCGACCGCTTGACTTTCTTCACCAAGGTTCGTGAGCCCTTCTCGGATGGCCACGGTGTCACCACCAACGAGGACCGTCGCTGGGAGGACGGCTATCGCAAGCGCTGGCAGCACGACAAGATCGTGCGTTCCACCCATGGCGCGAACTGCACCGGCTCCTGCTCGTGGAAAATTTACGTCAAGGGCGGGATCGTCACCTGGGAAACCCAGCAGACCGATTACCCGCGCACCCGGCCAGAACTGCCGAACCACGAGCCGCGGGGCTGTTCGCGCGGGGCCTCCTACAGCTGGTACCTCTATTCAGGCAACCGGGTGAAATACCCGCTGATCCGCTCGCGCCTGCTGCGTCTCTGGCGTGAAGCGAGAGTGATGCTGACACCGGTCTCGGCATGGGCCTCGATTGTCGAGAACCCGCAAAAGCGCGCGAGCTACACCAAGAAGCGCGGCCATGGCGGTTTTGTCCGGGCGCGCTGGGAAGAGGTCAACGAGATCATCGCGGCGGCGAATGCCTATACCGCGAAGACCCATGGCCCGGACCGCATCTTCGGCTTCTCGCCGATCCCGGCGATGTCGATGGTGAGCTACGCGGCGGGTTCGCGCTATCTCAGCCTGATCGGCGGCGTCTGCATGTCGTTCTACGACTGGTATTGCGACCTGCCGCCCTCCTCGCCGCAGACCTGGGGCGAGCAGACGGACGTTCCGGAATCCGCCGACTGGTACAACGCCGGCTTCATCATCCTCTGGGGCTCCAATGTGCCGCAGACCCGCACGCCGGATGCGCATTTCTACACCGAGGCGCGCTATCGCGGCATGAAATCCGCTGTGATCTGCCCGGATTACTCCGAGGCCTCGAAGTTCGGCGACATCTGGCTGTCGGTGAAGCAGGGCACGGATTCCGCCCTCGCGATGGCGATGGGGCATGTGATCCTCAAGGAATATCACGTCGACCGGCAAGCCAAGTATTTCCGCGATTACGCCCGCCAGTACACCGACATGCCGATGCTGGTCCGGTTGGTGAAGCAGGGCGACTGCTATGTTCCCGAGCGCTTCCTCCGCGCTTCGGATTTCGACACCAGCCTTGACGAGAAGAACAACCCGGAATGGAAAACCGTCGCCTACGACGAGAAATCCGACACCATAGTCGTGCCCAAGGGCTCGGTCGGCTTCCGCTGGGGCGAGCAGGGCAAGTGGAACCTTGAAGAGAAGGAAAGCACAGGCAAGGACACCGAACTGCGCCTCAGCCTTGCGGAGACACGGGATGATCTCGCCGAAGTCGCTTTCCCCTATTTCGGCAACATCGCGCATGAGCACTTCGCGTCTGACAACCACCCCTCGGTGCTGACCCGCAACGTGCCCGTGAAGAAAATCCAGACCACCGAAGGCGAGATGCTCGTCGCCACGGTGCATGATCTCTTCCTTGCCAATTATGGTGTCGATCGCGGCTTCGGCGGCAAGTTCGATGCCCGCTCCTATGACGAGCCAGTGCCCTATACCCCGGCTTGGGCCGAGAAGATCACCGGCGTCTCCCGCGACAAGATCATTCAAGTCGCGCGGGAATTTGCAACCAATGCCGAGAAGACCAACGGGCGTTCGATGGTGATCATCGGCGCGGCGATGAACCATTGGTACCACTGCGATATGAATTATCGCGGCGTCATCAACATGCTGGTGATGTGCGGCTGCGTGGGGCAATCCGGTGGTGGCTGGGCGCATTATGTCGGGCAGGAAAAGCTCCGCCCGCAGGCTGGCTGGGCGCCGCTGGCCTTCGCACTGGATTGGGGCCGTCCGCCGCGCCAGCAGAACTCGACCTCGGCCTTCTACGCCCACACGGATCAGTGGCGCTACGAGACTGTGAATGTCAGCGATATCCTGTCGCCGACGGCGCCGGCAGGGCCATGGGACGGTGCGATCATCGATTACAACATCCGTGCCGAGCGGATGGGTTGGCTTCCCTCGGCGCCGCAGCTCCAGACCAACCCGTTGCAGGTGGCGAAGGATGCCGCCGCTGCGGGACTGGAGCCGAAGGATTACGTCGTCAAATCGCTGAAGGATGGCTCGCTCAAGCTCTCCTGCGAAGACCCTGACAATCCGGCGAACTGGCCGCGTAATCTCTTCGTCTGGCGGTCGAACCTGCTGGGTTCTTCCGGCAAGGGGCATGAGTATTTCCTCAAGCACCTGCTCGGCACGACCCATGGCGTGCTTGGCAAGGATCTCGGCGCGGAAGGCAAGGCGAAGGCGACCGAAGCGGTCTGGCATGACCAGGCGCCGGAAGGGAAACTCGACCTTCTGGTCACGCTCGACTTCCGCATGTCGACGACCTGCGTCTACTCGGACATCGTTCTCCCCACTGCCACCTGGTACGAAAAGAACGATCTCAACACCTCCGATATGCACCCCTTCATCCATCCGCTGACCGGTGCGGTGGACCCGGCGTGGGAGGCGCGTTCGGACTGGGAAATCTACAAGGGGCTCGCCAAGAGCTTTTCGGCGGTCGCGCCAGAAGTGCTCGGGGTCGAGAAGGATGTCGTGCTTAACCCCATCATGCACGACAGCCCTAACGAGATCGCGCAGGCCTTCGAGCCGAAGGACTGGAAGAAGGGCGAGTGCGAGCTCATCCCCGGCAAGACCATGCCGACTATCACGGTAGTCGAGCGGGATTATCCGAACACCTACGCCCGCTTCACCGCCCTTGGGCCGCTGATGGAAAAGGTCGGCAACGGGATCAAGGGTATCGCATGGAAGACCGATCACGAAGTCGAGCATCTCAAGGCGCTGAATGGCGTGCATACCGAAGGCCCGACCAAGGGCATGGCGCGGATCGTCTCGGATATTGACGCCGCCGAAACCCTGCTGATGCTCGCGCCGGAAACCAACGGTGAGGTCGCGGTGCGGGCCTGGCAGTCATTGGAAAAGGCAACGGGCCGCGACCACGCCCATCTCGCGCTTCCCAAGGAAGACGAGAAGATCCGCTTCCGCGATGTCGTGGCGCAGCCGCGCAAGATCATCTCCGCGCCGACATGGTCGGGGCTGGAGAGCGAGAAGGTCTGCTACAACGCCGGCTACACCAACGTGCATGAGTTGATCCCCTGGCGCACGCTGACCGGCCGTCAGCAGCTCTATCAGGATCATCTCTGGATGCGCGCCTTCGGTGAGGGCTTCTGCGTTTATCGCCCGCCGGTGGACCTGAAAACGACCTCCCATATCGCCGGCACCAAGCCGAATGGCGAGAAGGAAGTGGTGCTGAACTTCATCACCCCGCACCAGAAATGGGGCATCCACTCCACCTACACCGACAACCTGATGATGCTGACGCTTTCGCGCGGTGGGCCGATCGTCTGGCTCAGCGAAACCGACGCCAGGCGCGCCGGCATCGTCGATAACGATTGGGTGGAAGCCTTCAACTCGAACGGCGCGCTGGTCGCACGGGCCGTCGTCTCCCAGCGCATGAAGGAGGGCACCCTCTTCATGTATCACGCGCAGGAGAAGATCGTGAACGTGCCGGGCTCGGAAATGACCGGCAATCGCGGCGGCATCCATAATTCGGTGACGCGCGCGGTGCTCAAGCCGACGCACATGATCGGCGGCTACGCCCAGCTCTCCTACGGCTTCAACTACTACGGCACCATCGGCACCAATCGCGATGAATTCGTCATCATCCGCAAGGTGAAGACCGTCGACTGGCTTGAGCGCCCCGCCAAGGACGCCAAGCCTGTCCTCGGGTCCACCACCACCGCTTCTGCAACCGCAGCCGAGTGAAAAGGAACATAGAGATGAAAATCCGCGCTCAGATTGCGATGGTGCTCAACCTCGACAAGTGCATCGGGTGCCACACCTGTTCGGTGACCTGCAAGAACGTCTGGACCAACCGCGAAGGCATGGAATACGCATGGTTCAACAACGTCGAGACCAAGCCCGGCATCGGCTACCCGAAGGACTGGGAAAACCAGTCCCGCTGGAAAGGCGGCTGGCGCCGCAAGGCCAATGGCCGGATCGAACCGAAGATCGGCTCGAAATGGCGGGTGCTGGCGAATATTTTCGCCAACCCTGATCTGCCCGAGATCGACGACTATTACGAGCCCTTCACCTTCGATTACGAGCACCTCCAGAAGGCGCCCGAGCTTGAGGCCTTCCCCACCGCGCGCCCGCGTTCGCTGATTACCGGGCAGCGGATGGAGAAGATCGAATGGGGCCCGAACTGGGAAGAAATTCTCGGCGGTGAATTCGCCAAGCGCTCCAAGGACGCCAATTTCGAGGGCGTCCAGAAGGAGATGTACGGCCAGTTCGAAAACACCTTCATGATGTACCTGCCGCGCCTCTGCGAGCATTGCCTTAACCCGGCCTGCGTCGCCTCCTGTCCCTCGGGTGCGATCTACAAGCGCGAGGAAGACGGCATCGTCCTGATCGATCAGGACAAGTGCCGCGGCTGGCGTATGTGCGTATCCGGCTGCCCCTACAAGAAGATCTATTACAACTGGTCCTCGGGTAAATCCGAGAAGTGCATCATGTGTTATCCGCGCCTCGAGGTCGGTCAGCCGACGGTGTGCTCGGAAACCTGCGTCGGGCGCATCCGCTATCTCGGCGTGATGCTCTATGACGCCGATGCCATCGAGGATGCGGCCTCCGCGCCGGATGACAAGAACCTCTACGGTGCCCAGCTCAAGGTCTTCAAGGATCCGAATGATCCGGCCGTGATCCAGCAGGCGCGCAAGGATGGCGTGCCGGAAGCCTGGCTCGAAGCTGCGCGCGTCTCGCCGATCTGGAAAATGGCGATGGAGTGGAAGGTCGCGTTCCCGCTTCACCCGGAATACCGCACGCTGCCGATGGTCTGGTACGTGCCGCCGCTCTCGCCGATCACGGCCGCAGCGGAAGCGGGCAAGATGGGCATCGACGGCGGCATGCCGGATGTCAAAAGCCTGCGCATTCCGCTGCGCTATCTCGCCAATCTGTTGACCGCTGGCGATGAAGCCCCTGTTGCCACCGCGCTAGAACGCATGCTGGCGATGCGCGGCTATATGCGCTCCAAAACGGTCGATGGCGTCATCGACGAGGCGATTGCGAACCGTGTCGGGCTCACCGCGCTCCAGATCGAGGAGATGTATCGCTACATGGCGATCGCCAACTACGAGGATCGCTTCGTCATCCCGACCACGCACCGCGAGGCGACCGAGGATGCCTATGACCTCAGGGGCGGCTGCGGCTTCTCCTTCGGCAATGGCTGCTCCTCCGGTGACACCAACCTCTTTGGTGCCAAGACCCTGACCGGTAAGCCGGCGAAAACCCCGATGGAGATTGCGTGATGCGGACCCTCAAGGCGCTTTCCGCGCTCCTGACATACCCCTCCGAGGGGCTGATCACCGCGCTGCCCGAGATCGCGGCGGCGGTTGAGGCTGATAAACTCATCGGCAGGGCTGACCGCGCGGGGCTTCTCGCACTCGTCGCCCATCTCAAGGAGGGCGACCTCTTCGACCGGCAGGAGGCTTTTGGCCTGCTGTTTGATCGCACGCGCTCGCTCTCGCTCCATCTCTTCGAGCATGTCCATGGCGAGAGCCGGGATCGCGGGCAGGCGATGGTGGATCTGATCAAGGTCTATGAGGATGGCGGCTTCACGCCGACCACCGAAGAACTGCCGGATTTCCTGCCGCTTTTCCTCGAATTTGCCTCGACGCGCGCGCCGCAAGAGGCCATCGACCTTATCGCCCAGCCCGCGCATGTGATCTCTGCGTTGGCGGAACGGCTCGCGAAACGCAAGTCGCCCTATCAGGCGATCTTCCGGACGTTGCTGGTTCTCGCAAAAGCCAAGCCCGACAAGGCGGCGCTCGCCGCGCTCCTTGCCGAGCCGGACCCCGAGCCCGACGATCTCGAAGCGCTCGATGCGGCCTGGGAGGAAGAGGAAGTCACCTTCGGCCCCGGCGCCACCGCGAACTGCGGAAAGGACGGGCTCGCCTCCAAACTCCGGCAGGCGACACGCCTCGCGCCGGGCATGGACGCCCCCGTGCCCACGCCGCGCACTACGATCCATCATTCCGGTTCCCGGCCTTGATCCGAGGGAGAGACAGTCATGGTCCAGTACATCCAACATGCCGTGTTCGGCTGGTATCCTTACCTCTGCCTCACGGTGTTTCTCGTAGGTTCGCTGATCCGCTTTGATCGCGAGCCCTACACTTGGAAGGCCGGCTCCTCGCAGATGCTGCGGCAAAGGCAGCTCCGCATGGGCTCAAACTTCTTTCATATCGGCATTCTCATCATCTTCTTCGGCCATCTCGGCGGGCTGCTGACGCCCATCGCGGTGTTTGACGCCCTCGGCATCAGCCATGGCTTCAAGCAGGGGCTGGCAATTGTGGTGGGTGGTCTTGCGGGGCTGATGTGTCTCGTCGGGATCGCGATGCTGACCCATCGCCGGTTGTTCGATCCGCGTATCCGCGCGACATCGAGTTTTTCGGATACCGCGATCCTGCTGATCCTCTTCGCGCAGCTGCTGCTCGGGCTTTTCACCATCCCGGTCTCGCTCGGCCATATGGATGGGCACGAGATGGTGAAATTCATGAGCTGGGCGCAAGGTACGCTGACGCTTCAGCCCGATGCGTGGAAGCATGTCGTGGACGTTCACCCGATCTTCAAGGCGCATCTTGCGCTCGGGATGACGATCTTCCTGCTCTTCCCCTTCACGCGCCTCGTGCACATCTGGTCGGCACCGATCTGGTATCTCGGACGGCGCGGCTACCAGATCGTCCGCTCGCGGCGCAATCTCGGACCGGCGGAGTAAGACGATGAGCACGCTTGTCACCTCCACCACAGGCTGCGAGATCAAATCGCCGAAGTTCGATGCCAAGCCTCGTGCCGTGAGTGTCAACGGCATCATCATCCCACGCGGCGATATCGCGCGGGAGACCCAGAACCATGCCGCCAAAACGCCGATTGAAGCGTGGAAACAGGCGGCGCGCGCGCTGGTCATTCGTGAATTGCTGCGGCAGGAAGCGGCAAAGTCTGGCATCGCCGCACGTCCCCAAAGCGATGACGAGGGGCGCCGCGAAACCGACGATGAAGCGGTGATGCGCGCCCTCATCGAGCGCGACGTTCAGGTCCCGACTGCGGATGAGGCGGCCTGCCAGCGCTACTATGATCAGAACCGGACAAAGTTCTGTTCGGCACCGCTTTATGCCGTCCGGCACATCCTGCTTGCAGCAGCCCCGGCGGATATCGAGGCGCGTGACGCCGCCCGCCGCGAGGCCGAGGCGATGCTGGCGGTGCTCGCCGACCGCTCCACGGCCTTTGGTGAATTGGCGCGCACCCGTTCGGCCTGCCCTTCGGGCAAAGTCGACGGGCACCTCGGCCAGATCGGGCCGGGGCAGACCGTGCCGGAGTTCGAAAAGGCGCTCGACCTGATGCAGGCGAACGGCACCGCGCACCTGATCGAAACGCGCTACGGCATCCATCTCGTCGCGCTCGACCAGAAGATCGAAGGCAAGGCGCTACCGTTCGATCTCGTCCGCCCGCGCATCGCCGCCTATCTCGACGAGGCCGTGCATCGCCGCGCGATGGCGCAATACGTTGGGATTCTTGCCGAACGCGCGACGATTATCGGCATCGATCTTTCCCCCGAAACACCACTGACCTCGTGAGGCCGCCATGTTGCTTGGAACCCTGCTGACGCGCCTGCAATCGCCCGATTACGCCGAACGGCTTCTCGAAGGCATTGGCGATCTCGTCCTGCTGACGCGCGTCCGGGTCGCCGCCGATCAGTTTGACGAAAACCCGGCAGATTATGCGGTGACCGCTGTCGCACGTTTCAGTCAGGGCGCGAATGATGAGGCGTGGCTCGCCATCATGAACACGCTCGAACGCGCATCCGATCCGGCCAGCGCCTGCCTGCGCCACATGGTCGAATGGGCACTCGCGGAGGATGACAAGCCCGAGCCAGTCCGGTCAGAGCCAGCCCATGCTGGCTGTACTTGCGGCGGGCAGGGGGATTGTCAGGACAGGGCCTGACATGCCGACGCCGGATTTGCCACCGCAGACCCTTGCACCGATTGCCCTTCCGGCGCTGTCGCCGGACCTGCTGGAGCGGCCGCTCGACTATTTTATGGCGGACCATGACCGGCAGCGCGCGGTCTGCGCCTATCTGAAGCAGGCGGTGCGCCTTGAGCGGATCGACCGGGTGAGCGCAAGGGCGATTTCGGGCTTTCTCGCCGGCGATCTCAAGCAGCATTTCGACGACGAGCGCCTCTCGCTCTATCCGGCCCTCCTCTCCCGCTCGACGGATGATGTGGAATTCTCCCTTTCGATCCGTCATATCGAGCGCTTGCATGCGGGGTCGGAAGGGATGGTCGATTACCTGATCGAGCATCTTCAGCGCCTCGCAAAGCGCAATGTCACGCATCTCTCGCCGGAATTTTCCGAGCTTCTGCTGGAATACGCCCGGCAGGAACAGCAAAGTCTCGCCTTTGAGAATTCCGTCATTCTCGCCATCGCGGGAGTGCGCCTGAAGAAGAGCGACCTCGGTAGGATCAGCGCCGACATGAAGGCGCGGCGCGGGATGGTGGTACCATGATAACAGGCGCTGCAACCTCGCTCGACCATCTCTTCGACCGCAATATCGCCTGGGCGCAGGCCAAGACCCGCGACGATCCGGATTATTTCCGGCGCATGGCGGAGCAGCAGAGCCCGGATTATCTCTGGATCGGCTGTTCGGACAGCCGCGTGACCGCCAACGACGTGCTCGGTCTCGACCCCGGACAGGTGTTCGTGCATCGCAACATCGCGAACATCATTCACACCAGCGACATGAACATCCTCTCGGTGCTGGAATTCGCCATCGAGCATCTGGCGATCCGCCATCTCATCGTTTGCGGCCATTATGGCTGCGGTGGGATCGAGCGTGCGCTCAGCGACGAGAAATCTGCGCTGGTCGACCATTGGCTCCAGCCCATCGTGATGCTCTACCGCAAGCATCGCAGCGTGATCGATGCCATCGCCGATCCCGCCGCGCGGCTCAACCGGATGTGCGAAATCAACATCGAATTGCAGGTCCGTCGCCTCGCCGCGACGCCGATTGTCGAGCAGGCATGGCAGCGCGGCTTGCCGCTGGCGATCCACGGCTGGATCTACGGCGTGCACGATGGCCTGATCCGCGCGCTGGGCACGCCGATCACCTCGATAGCCGAGCGCGATGCGCTGGCCACCATCGATGCCCGCGTCGTCGATCCGGTCGAGCCGGAGAGCATGGTGCGCCGTCATGCCATCGAGGCCTTTTCGAGCATCGGATCACTGGAGCCGCACGAAGACTTCGACTGCTGCAAGACGCATGAGTTGAGAAAAAATCCCGAATTTCAACGTGTTGACCCGCTTGCTGCCCGGACCCTTGAAGAGCCCCCCGAAGCCGAGAAATGCCCATGACCCACCCCGATAACGCAAGAAAAATGATCGCCTGCCTTCCCTATGCGGAAGGGGCCTATCCGGATGCCCTGCTGGAGGCGCTCGTGCGTGATTGTCAGGCGCAAGGCCTCCGCATCGCCGGGGTGCTACAGCACGATGCGGCGCGGCACGATCGTTCGCGATGCGACATGAACCTGGAAGACCTCGCAACCGGCACCCTGATCAGCCTTTCCGAGGATCGCGGCGCGGCGGCGCGCGGGTGCCGCATCGATGCCGACGGGCTTGTTCGTGCTGCCTTCCTGATTCAGAGCGCGCTCGATCAAGGTGGCATCGATCTGCTGGTCATCAACAAGTTCGGCAAGATCGAAAGCGAAGGTGGTGGGTTGCGCGAAGTGATTGCGCATGCCGTCTCTATCGGCATCCCTGTGGTCATAGGTGTTCCAATGCGGAATCTCGACGCTTGGAATGCTTTTGCCGGGCTGCTGAGCGACGTCCTGATGCTGGATAGGATCGTCGTAAGGGAGTGGATCGAAGAGCGAATTGCGCGAATAAAGCGAATTCCCGGCTTCGACGAGCGTAAGCAAACAAGTGTGGCAGTTGAAGACGAAAGCATATCGTGACAGAGGCGCATTCACGCCATCGAACGAGAGCTGCTTTTGGCGGTGTCCAATGCTTGCCGCGCAATAAAGGCCTCGATGGCGGCCTGTCCAGCCGAGCTAAAGCGGATCGCGCGGCCAACAGCTTCTCGATTTGCCCAACCGCGCGCGAGAAACAGATCAAGGAACGCCTTGGCTAGCGGACCGGCAAGATGCGACCTTCGCTCGCTCCAGTCCAGACAGGCGCGACAGATCGCTTTATCCTTCCGTTCAATCGCGTCGATATCGATCCCTTCGGCAATAAACCGCGCTCGCCCGACGTTAGACAGGCTCAAGCCTTCGGCCGAAACCACAATGGCACCGCTGGCAATCAACGCATCATAGATCCGGACACCCGCCACTCCGGCGAGGTGATCATAGCAGACGCGGGCTGCGCGCATGGCCGCATCCCTCGGACCGGGGCGCGTACGGAGGTTGCCGATACGCGCCGCAAGGTCCATCAGCCCTTCCAGGGCGGCAGCGACATCGGAACCTGCAAGTTTGAAATAGCGATGACGCCCTTGCACAACCATGGTCACGAGGTTGGCCTCCCGAAGCTTCGCCAGATGCGCACTGGCGGTCGGCGCCGTCACGTTTGCCTCCCGTGCCAATTCGCCGGCGGTCAGCGCGAGGCCTGACATCAGCGCCGACAGCATGTTGGCGCGCGCTGGATCGCCGACAAGCGCGGCAACACTGGTGATGTCAGGACCTTCCTTCATGCTGTGATCCTATCAGCATTTGCCGCGACATGCTTCGTTCCGCGCCGAAACATCCAGATCTTTGCTCCGGTTAGAAGGAAGGCCAATGCAGCTTACTTCGAGGTTCTGCTGATGTCTGATGCCGTCTTTTCCAATCCTTCCGTGTTCTATGGCTGGCGCATTGTTGCCGGGGCTTTTGTTGTGGCTGTGTTCGGCTGGGGTCTCGGGTTTTATGGTCCGCCGGTTTATCTCCATGCGGTGCGCGAAGCGCGGGGTTGGTCCATAGCGCTGACGTCCACCGCGGTCACAATGCACTATCTCTGCGGTGCGCTTGTGGTTGCCAATTTGCCGAAGCTCTACCGGCGGTTCGGCTTGGCCACGGTAACGCGCATCGGCAGTCTGTCGCTTGCCCTCGGCCTCGTCGGGTGGGCCATGGCCGAACTGCCTTGGCAGCTGTTCGCTGCCACCTTACTTACGGGCTGCGGCTGGGTAACGTTGGGTGCGGCGGCGATCAACGCGATCATCGCTCCTTGGTTTTTACGGAGTAGGCCAAAGGCCCTTTCCACCGCCTACAATGGCGCCAGTGTTGGCGGTATTATTTTCTCGCCGCTATGGGTCGCACTAATCGAGTGGCTGGGCTTTGCAAGGGCGGCCATACTGGTCGGCGCCGTCACGGTTATTGTAATCTGGTTTCTGGCGACATGGGTTGTCGCGCGCACGCCAGATCAACTCGGCCAATATCCGGATGGCGAGGCGGCGGCGCCTGCCATCGCCGCAACGCCCGCTGCCGGTTCCGCCCTACCGGGCAAGATGCTCTGGCGCAACGGGCACTTTCGCACGTTGGCCATGGGCATGGCGCTGGGGCTTTTCGCGCAGATCGGGCTGCTCGCCCACCTGTTCTCCCTCATCGTTCCGGCGCTCGGTATCGGCTGGGCGGGCATCGCTGCCGGGCTCGCTACAGCATCCGCGATTGTCGGGCGCACGGCGTTCGGCTGGCTGATGCCCATCGGTGCGGATCGCAGGCTTTGGGCGGCGATTAGCTACTCCATTCAGATCCTCGGTATCGGCGTGTTGTTTCTGTCCGGCTTGCAATCCCCCGTCATGATCCTTGCCGGTGTTCTCTTGTTCGGCTTCGGCATTGGCAATGCCACATCCTTTCCGCCGTTAATCGCACAGGTTGAGTTCACCAAGGAGGATGCGGCACGGGTGGTCCCTCTGATCGTTGCGATGGCGCAGGCGACCTACGCCTTTGCTCCCGCAACCTTTGGTTTGATCCGTGAAGCCTGGCCCTCCGCGATCTGGCCTATTCTACTTGTTGCTGCACTGATCAAGGCGCTCGCCATTGCAGCATTCCTGAGCTCACGGTGGAAGGCTGCGACCTAGCCAGATGCGTTGGTCTAGCCGGGGCCTGGCACATGTCCGCATTCCGGCATCGGAGATATCCTTTTGGCCGACCGCCATGGGGCGCTGAGCCGAAGCGCTCACTCTGCGGCGGAAGACGCGCGTTCTGGCAGACGCTTTGGCTCAAGGATGAACCCGCCCGACTGGCGCGCCCACAGGTCTGCATAAAGCCCGCCGTGCTTCAGTAACTCCGCATGCGAACCCTGCTCGACAATTTTCCCGCGATCCATGATCACCAGCCGATCCATGATCTGCAAGGTTGAGAGCCGATGGGCGATGGCGATCACGGTCTTGCCACCCATCAAGCCTTCCAGGCTGTCCTGGATTGCTGCCTCGATTTCACTGTCGAGGGCTGACGTCGCTTCATCGAGAACCAGGATTGGCGCATCCTTCAGGATGACCCGCGCCAGGGCAATACGTTGACGTTGTCCGCCAGAGAGCTTGACACCACGTTCGCCGACATGGGCGTCAAAGCCCTTACGGCCCTTCCAGTCTTGCAGTGCCATGATGAAGTCATGGGCTTCAGCCTTCCGGGCGGCAGCTATGATCTCGTCAATACTGGCAGATCGGCGCCCGTAGCGGATGTTCTCGGTGATGGAGCGATGGAGCAGCGAGGTGTCCTGCGTCACCATGGCAACGCTCGCACGCAGGCTTTCCTGTGTGACGCCAGCAATATCCTGCCCGTCGATCAGGATGCGTCCATGCTCGACATCGAAGAAGCGCAGCATCAGGTTGATCAGCGTCGACTTCCCCGCACCCGACCGGCCAACAACACCCACCTTTTCACCGGGTCGGATCGAAAGGCTGAGATCCTCGACTACGCTGACATCGCGACCATAGCCAAACGAGACGCGATCGAACTGGATCGCACCCTTGCTGACAGTGAGTTCGCCTGCATCTGGCTTGTCGACCACCTCGATTGGCTTGGCGATCGTCTCCATGCTTTCCTGGGTGACACCGATGTTTTCGAACACCTCCATCAGTTCCCATGCCAGCCAACCTGCCATGCCAGCCAACTGGAGCGCGAACGGGATGGCGGTCGCGACCGTGCCAATCGGGACTGCACCAGTGGACCAAAGCCAAAGCACTAGCGCCGAGATTGACGCTATCAGCATAGCGTTCAGCGCGGCGAGCCCCATGATGAAGCCCGTGACCATACGACCTTGCTTCTGCGACAACTCGGTGTGCAACAGCAGGGCTTCGCGCACAAAGGCGTCTTCGTCTGCCGCCTTGGCAAACAGCTTCACTGTCAGGATGTTGGTATAGCTGTCGACAATACGTCCGGTGAGTTGAGAGCGGCTCTCGGACATCGCCTTGGCGGTCTCACCAATCTTTGGTACAAAGATCGTCAGAAGAACTCCATAAGCTCCAAGCCAGAGCAGCATCGGCACGGCAAGCCGTAAATCCATCAAGGCGAGGACACCAAGCGCGCTGACGCCATAGATGGCAATATAGAGTACGATGTTGACGATGGTTGTGGTGGCGCTGCGCATCGCATAACCGACCTGCATCACCTTGTTGGCGACGCGCCCAGCGAAGTCGGCCTGAAAGAAAGGCCAACTCTGGCGCACGACATGCCAATGGCTTTGCCAGCGGACCATGCTGGAAAAACCTGGATTGATCGCCTGCTGCGAGAGCAGAAACTGTAACGATAGTGTTGCCGGCCTGATCACCAGCACGGACACCAACATCACGGTGAGCAGTAGCCAATGGGTCTGAAAGAATGCGGCGGGCTCAGTGGCCGAAAGCCGGTTGACAATCATGCCGACAAACACTGGTAGCGCTGCATCCAGCGTTGCCAGCACGAATTGAACGCCAACCAACGCCAGGAACAGGGACTTTTTCTGGCTGACGAAATGCCAGAAGAATGCAACTGTCCCATGCGGCGGCTGGGTTGCGCCCGGCAATGCGACAGGATCGATCAGGTGTTCGAAAAACCGGAACATGCGACAGTCTTGCCGATGAAGTTTGGCACGGTCAAGTCAAGCCGCGTGCAGGGTCCGAGTTGAACCGAAAGAGCGGAAGAAGAGCACCGCCACGCTGTTGCCTGAGCGGGATCTCGTCCACGTCATGATGCCGGCTTCGATCTCGGCACGCCAAGTGACACTGCCGCATCAAACGTCAGCAAGATCCCAGTAGGCCAGTTCAACAGCGGGGCGGCTTCATGTTGAATTGCGCTGAGATTTGACCCGGGGTTCGCTCCAGGCCAGCGCAGCGAGAAATGAAACGAGTTATGTCGTTCCTTATCGAATTTCGCGTGGATTTGCAATTTCGGAGCATCGCATCGAGCCATTGTGTGGTGCTGGCGAAATCGAAAACTGTGCGTTGGATCATATCATAACGCCGATTTGTCAGGCGCATCCACGGCACCAATGAACTGCCCCAGGTTTGTTTGATTGAACCGCCCTTGGTTTTCTAGACGCTTGGAATGTCCGGTTTTGGTCGATCACCTTGGGACCGCGAACGACCGGCATGGGGCGCAAAGCGGTTGAGCCGACGATGCATAAATCGAAAATTCCAGCTCCGAATGATCAAAATTAGCGGGAGCACTTCAGGGTTTATGTCAATCGGGCAAAGAAGGCGTGCCTATACCGGTACGCGAGCTTATGTCGGAGAAGGCGCATGAGGCAGTTCGGGTAAAATGCACTGATCAGCATAGCTGTCAGAATGAATGCTCTTGAGCTTGCTTTCTGTTGAGAGCTGATATTGCCCCTGCGCGTTCTTTTTGACAGAAAGCAGCCACCAATCCTGAACCGGGTGCTGGTTTCGCCCGAAACGGAAAGGCCCACGGGGTGAGCGAAAATCCGCCTTCCGCAATTCTCTCGCAATAGCTTGGGGATCATCGGTCGCGCCGCCCGCGCCAACAACGGCAGCGGCCATTGCGAGTCCTGTGTCGTAGCCCTGCATCGCGTAGAGGGTCGGCGGCCGGTTGTATTTCGCTTGCCATTCCGAAACAAAGGCTCGGTTGGCCTCGTTGGCAAAATCGACGTTCCAATGCGAGGTAACAAAGACGCCTGCCGCCGACGATCCCGCGATCGCCGTCATGCGGTGGTCAAGCGCGCTCGCCGGCAGAACGATGGCAATCTTGTCCGACATCCGCGCCTCCTGAAAACTTCTCAGGAAGTTGAGGCCGAGGCTTCCGGGCAGGAACTGAAGCACCACATCGGGCTTCGCCTCGTGGATCTTTTTAAGTTCGGCAGAGAAATCCGTCTGGCCAAAGGAAACCGAACTTTGCCCGACAACCGTCCCTTTGAAATGCTGGCGGAAGCCTGACGCCGCTTCCTGCCCGGCCTGATAGCTCGCCGAGAGGATATAAGCGCGTGAATACCCTTTCTGGCTTGCAAAGCCGGCGGCAATCTCGACCATGCTGTCATTCTGGAACGACATTACAAAATAATTCGGGTGGCATGCCTTACCTGAAAGGGCATTCGGCGCAGCATTGGGACTCACGTAGAGTGCTCCGGACTTGACCATCTCCGGCACAGCCAGCACCGCAATATCGGTCGAGACAAACCCGGCGAACAGCCGAATGTTTTCGGTTTTCTGAAGGTCACGAAACTGTTCGAGGCCTTTGTCCGGCAGCATGCCATCGTCCCGGATGATGATATCGGCAATTTCTCGCCCTAGCAGCCGGCTTTCACGGGCCATCGCCAGCAGGAAGCCATCGCGAATATCTGTGCCAATGTAAGCGCTCTGCCCAGAAAGCGAAGTGATGAGCCCGATCTTGGGGCGAGCTGGGACTGCCTGCTGAGAATTGGCCGGAAATATACCGAGGGCAGACACATAAAGGCACGCAACAAGCACCGCGGCACGCCGCAGCTGGGAGGAGACCTGTGCGCCCTTGCGCCAAAGGCCGTTCTGAACCAGAACCGCCATTACCCTACTCCTAACAGACTTCATAACGTTGCTGCCGCCTCGCGTTGATGGAATTCACTCTGCCGCCGCCGCACGCTCGAAAATGGCGCAGGCCGCATTCATACGCTTTGCAAGATCACGCGCGATCACCGCCGCAACATCGATGACAGGCATCGGCCGTCCCATGAGATAGCCCTGAACATGGTCGCAGCCTAGTTGCTGTAAAATGGCGTGTTGCTCAAGCGTTTCAACGCCCTCTACGGTCACAGCAAGATTAAGAACATGGCCAAGGCCTATAATCGCTTTTGCGATCTCGCGGGCCTTGCTGGCCGGGGTTGCAAGATCGTGCGTTAGTGATTTGTCGATTTTCAGCCGGTCCAGTGGAAAGCAGGAGAGATAGCTGAGGCTGGAATAGCCGGTCCCGAAATCATCGAGCGCAATCGTTACCCCTTGCGAACGAATTGCACGAAGCTGGGAAATTACTTTCTCGGAGTTTTCCATGAGAATACCCTCAGTGAGCTCGATACAAAGTCGATCCTTTGCGAGGCCAGCTTCCGAAACGAGGGTGCTGACCAGCTCTGGAAGGTTACCGTTCCTGAACTGAAGCGCGGAAATATTGACCGAAACCTTCATATGACCTGGCCACTGGCAGGCTGCCGCACAGGCCTCTTTTATAACCCATTGCCCGATATCTTCGATCAGGCCCATGTCCTCTGCAATTGGAATGAATTCGATCGGCGCAATCGGCTTACCATCTGGCCAACTGAGGCGCAGTAGGGCCTCGAAACCTTCCAGATGCCCGCTTGATGCGAAGTAGATCGGCTGAAAATGTAGGTTAAAGGCTTTCCGAGCAACAGAGTCGCGCAAATGCGTTTCCAGTGCCAGCCGTGCTAGCCGTGCCTCGTTCATGGCGGGCAAGAAGGCAACAGCACGGCTCCGCCCTGAGTTTTTCGCGGCATAGAGCGCTGTATCCGCTGCACGTAACAAATCCTCAATCGTTGCCCCGTCGGTCATGGAAAGCGCTGTGCCTACCGACCCACCGATTTGGACGTCATAGCCGTCCAGATAGAAGTGCTGGCCGAGCTGCTCGACGATATCGCTCGCGATTATACCCGGATCGAGCGAACTTGCTCCGCGAATGGCATGAAGGATCGCAAATTCATCACCACCGAGTCTTGCGACATGCGCGATGCCGCCGGTAACTGCCTTCAGCCGCGTCGCAACTTCCCGCAACAGGAGATCGCCAACGCCGTGGCCGCGGAAATCGTTGACCTCTTTGAACTTATCGAGGTCGACGAGGTGAACGGCAAAGGCTTCATCCGAGGCAAAAAGCTGCTCAATACGCACAGAGAATTCAGCTCGGTTCATGAGGCCCGTCAACGAGTCGAAACGGGCCATATGGGCTATGCGCTGATCCGCCTGTCGACGCAGGCGCACCTGCCATAGTACCGCCAGCAGCGGGAAGACAAAAACCAGTGCCGAAAGTCCCCCAATTTTGAGGCACACCTCCCGGATCTGATCCGAATGGTGGCTGCGCGTATCGGTCTGATCGATGAACGCGACCAGTGTTCCTGCAAGCGCGTCGCCGATTACGAGCGGCAAATAGACCGCCGAAAACACTTCTGGACCATCCAGTTTACCAGCAAACCGAGTCTCTATCAGCGGCTCGGACTGTTCGGTCCAAGCTGTACCCTTCTTTCCTGGCAGTTCCAGCATTCCATACGTCACAGCGCCGAAGTCCAGTTCATCTGAGACAAAACGGGCCTGACCATCGGCACTGTACAGCTTGTAACGATAGAGCGAACCGACTCTCGGCGTGTTGGCAAGGAAGCTGGTGGTCCGGGTCGTTGGCGGTTTTCCCGCAAGAAAATCGTTAAGTGCGTCTGTCGAGGCAATCAGGTACGTGCGGAAGCTCTCCGCCTGTTCGCGTGCTTCTTTTGCGAGAATTTGCTTGATGGCTATATGGGAGACGGTCATCGACCCGAGCATGAAAAGCGTGGTCGAGAACACCATCAATGCAATAGAGAGCCAAGCTTCCCGACGATCAGGTAAATTGATCAAGCGTGCCCCCTCCATTGCGACACCAAAGTCGCAGACAAGATTTTATAAATCGAAAATATTGATTGATTTCAATTGATTGCGCCAAATTACATTAATTTTGTGTGAGCGATTTTCACATTGAAATTTCCCTAAGGGCACTGTCAGAGGAAAATCGGGTTGCCGGCTGAGGGGCAGGGCGGGTTGTTCGGCGCCATGTCGAACGCCCGCATTTTCCGCTTCTTCAAGACTAGCCCCGAGATCATTCGCCTCGCGGTGATGATGTATGTCCGGTAATCGCTGTCGCTGCGGAATGTCGAGGTGAACCGCCCCCGGTTTGCTGTGACCTGCCACTGAGATTTTCCTCCACATGGAGTTAGAGTCCGGCCCTGATGAGGACGGACTGATGAAGCGAGCAAGATTCACGGAAGAGCAGATCATTTCTGTGCTGAAGGAGCATGAGGCCGGCGCGAAGACCGCCGACCTGGCGCGCAGGCATGGGATATCGGAAGCGACCCTTTACAACTGGAAGGCCAAGTACGGCGGCATGGACGT
>NKIW01000001.1 GCA_002256205.1 Rhizobiales bacterium PAR1 | reverse complement strand
TCAGGCTCATAAACTGAAGGTCGTCAGTTCAAATCTGGCCCCCGCAACCAACCTTCCAAATCATAGCATTCCATACAATCATTCAAGGCAAAACGCCGCCCGCGCGCTTGGCTCCCACGCCCGTCGCCCTGACTCACGCCGAAAGTTCTGCTCCCTGCCATGAATAATGTCGTTGAGGGCAGTGATGCTGATGCGTCGGGTTTATATCTGATAGGTTCAGAGTGTCTCGTCCCGGTGGCGCCCGATTTTCTGACGCCGGGTAGTTCTCCGACACCGAGTACTGCCTTGATCCGCATCTCTGGCGGGGATGCTCCACGCGGTGTCGTCCATTTCCCCCCGTCGGCTAGACCGCTTTCCGCTGGCGCCATTTCAGCACCGCGACGCCAATCGTCACGGCAACGGCCATGCCTACCGCGATTTGCGCGGCGGGGCCCTTCAGGAAGATCGAAAGATCCCCTTCAGAGATGGTCAGTGCACGGCGGAAGTTGATTTCGAGCCGGTCACCAAGCACGAAGGCGAGCAGCAGTGGTGCGATGTCGAACTTCAGCAGGCGCAGCACGTAACCGAGCACGCCGAAGACGACCATGATCATCAGATCGAAGCCCGATGCGCGGATCGAATAAACGCCGATCAGGCAAATCAGCAGAATGGTCGGCGCGAGATAGCCGAAGGGCAGGCGCAGCATCGAGACGAAGAGCCCGACGAGCGGCAGGTTGAGAATGACCAGCATCAGATTGCCGATCAGCATCGAGGCGATCAGGCCCCAGAAGATCTCGGGATGCTGCGCGATCAGCATCGGGCCGGGCTGGACGCCGTGGATCGTGAGGGCGGAGAGCAGCACGGCGGTGACCGGGATCGCCGGAATGCCGAGCACGAGGAGCGGGATCATGGCAGCGCCGGTGGTGGCGTTATTCGCGGTTTCCGGCCCGGCGACGCCTGCGACGGCGCCCTTGCCGAACTCCTCGGGGTGTTTCGAGAGTGCCTTTTCGACCGCGTAGGAGGCGAAGGTCGAGACGATATGGCCGACGCCCGGCACGATGCCGAAGAAAAAGCCGATCACCGAGCCGCGTAAGGTCGGGCCAACGGAATCGCTGACCTCCTTTTTCGTCGGAAGCATATCTTTGAGTTTCGGGGCTTGCGGGCGCTCGGTGATGTCCTGACCGAAGGACATCAGGATTTCGGAGACACCGAAGAGGCCAATCGCCATCGCGGCGAAGCTGAGGCCATCGGAGAGCTCAAGGCTGCCGAAGGTGAAGCGCGGCGTGGCAGTGAGGGGATCAAGACCGATCATCGCCAGCACGAGGCCGAGCGCGATCATCGCGATGGTCTTGAGAAGGGTGCCACTGGCGGCAAAGATCGAGATGCCAAGAGCCGCGAGCAGGATTGTGAATTCGGCCGCAGGGCCAATCGCCAGCATCGCGTTGGCGAGGCGCGGGGCGACGAGCATCAGGCCGATGACCGAGAGCACGCCACCGACAAACGAGCCGATCGCGGCAATCGAGAGCGCGGCGCCGGCGCGGCCCTTTTTGGCCATTTCATAGCCGTCGATACAGGTGACGACCGAGGCGGCCTCACCCGGAATGCGCATCAGGATCGAGGTGGTCGAGCCGCCGTACATCGCGCCGTAGAAGATGCCGGAGAGCATGATGATGGCACCGGCGGAATCAATCGAGAAGGTCAGCGGCAGCAGCAGCGCCATGCCGGCGAGCGGGCCGAGACCCGGCAAAACGCCGACAATCGAGCCCCAGAAGCAGCCGATGAAGCAGAACAGCAGGTTTTTCGGCTGGAGCGCGACCCAGAGGCCATCCATCAGAAAGGAAAGAGATTGCATGATGGATGAACTCTTCAGCGGAAAAGGATTTCGGCGATCAGGCCATAGGGCAGCCCGACGCCGAGAAGCTTGGTGAAAATGAGCCAGAGCGAGACGGCGACAATCGCTGCCGCCGGGATGGCCCGCCGCCAATCCGCGCCGCCGAGCCAGATGAAGCCGGAACAGAGGAACAGGAAGGTCGAGAGCATGAAGCCGGCAGGCTCAAAGAGCGCCGTGCCGAGTACGAGGCTGAAAAGCGCGATTCCCTGCTTCTGACCGCCGAGTTCGACCGCCTCGCGGTCCGCCGCGCGAAGGCCGCCGATCGCGATGGCGGCGCCGCACAGCAGGATGATGGCGCCGAGTGCAATTGGGGCCGAGCCGGGGCCGGGCACGCCGGCCTCTTCGGGCGGGGGGAGTTTGAGGCCGAAATAGAGGAAGAACCCGCCGGTCACGATCAGCAAAAGCCCCGCGACCAGCTCCGCCTTCCAGCGTGCGATGGTGAGTTCACCCATAATGGCCCCGCCGTGTTCGTTGTGCCGTTACTGGCTCTTTTTCTGGATGCCGAGGCTTTTCGCGACCTCACCCAGGGCGGCCAGCTCATCGCGGATCAGCGTGTCGGTCGCTTTGCCGTCGAGCACACGCAGGGTGCCGCCTTGCTGGGCCATGGCTTCCTTGAAGCGGTCCGAGTTGGCGGCCTTGGTGAAGGCCTTCTGGAGCGCGTCATAGATCGGCTCCGGCGTATCCTTCGGCACGATCAGGCCCCACCAGAGCACGGTTTCCGCCTTTTCAAGGCCAATCGCCGAAAGGCCTTCAGTCTCGGGCAGCGCGGCGTTCTTGCTGGCGGAGGTCAGCAGCAGGCATTTGGCCTTGCCGGCCTGCACATGCGCGAGGATCGGCGGCAGGGAGCCGCCATAGAAATCGACGTGGCCGCCGAGGAAGTTCTTCGCGGTTTCGCCCGCGCCCGCGAAGGGAATGCCGCGCACCTTGACGCCGAGCGACTGGAAGATGCGCTCTGCGGCAAGCTGCATGGTGCCGCCCACGCCATCGTTGCCATAGGTGAATTTCGCACCGGGCGCTTTGAGCGCGGCGACGAGGCCTGCGGCATCCTTTGCCGGAAAATCGGGCTGGGTGCAGAGCACATAAGACGAGAAGCCGATCGACATCACCGCGCGGTAGCTGTCCGGCGTATAGGCGACGTTGAGGCTGTGCGGGGAGGTGGTGAGGGGCGAATTCCAGATGAAGCCCACGGTATAGCCATCGGGCTTGGCGGCGACGATCTGCGTCGTGCCGAGGGTGCCGCCGGCACCGCCGCGGTTCTCGACGACGAACTTCTGCTTGAGTTCACCCTCGACGATTTCCGCGAGCACGCGGGCAAATACGTCGGTCCCGCCGCCGGTCGGGGCGGGCACGAGAAGGGTGACGGGCCGCGTCGGGTAGCTCTGGGCAAAGGCGGGCGCCGAAAGGGCGAGGCAGGCGGCAAAAGAACTCATGAAAACGGCGGAACGGGCAGAAAACACGCTGAACTCCCTCTTTCGCAATAAGGATGCGGCCCTTCAGGATCAGACCTCGCCGCGATAACCATCTCTTCATCCTTATGTTGCCAGATGCAAGGCGGCGTTTACAAGTTGGTTACCATCTTTTCCTCACGCGTTATTGTTGTCTCAGGAACTTCATCGGTCGCCATGCCCTTCATTGATACTCACGCGCATGTTTTTCTCCGATCGCTGCCCATGGTGGCGAACCGGCGCTATACGCCCGGCTACGATGCGAGCCTGCAAAACTACATCCAGATGCTGATGGACAACGATGTCGGCTGCGGCGTGCTGATCCAGCCGTCGTTTCTGGGGACCGACAACAGCTACCTGCTGGAGGCGCTGGATCGCTATCCCAACGCGCTGCGCGGTGTGGTGGTGGTCGCGCCGGATGTTTCGGATGATGATCTCGCCGATATGAACCAGCGCGGCGTTGTCGGCATCCGTTTCAACATGATCGGCAAGGATATCGCCGAGATCGCGACACCGGAGACCAAGGCGCTGCTCAAACGCATCGGTGCGCTCGGCTGGCATGTTGAGGTGCAGGCGCGCGGAGCGGCCCTGCCGGAGGTGTTCCGGCATCTCGAAAGCTTCGACGGGCACATTGTCATCGATCATTTCGGCCTGCCCGATCCGCGCCTCGGTCTGCGCGATCCCGGCTTCCGGCAGTTGCTGCGGGAAGGGGAGAGCGGGCGGACTTTTGTCAAGCTCTCGGCAGGCTATCGCTGTCAGGGGCTCGACGTTGCCCCACTTGCGGGTGCGCTGCTCGCGACGCTGGGGCCTCGTCGTCTGCTATGGGGCAGCGACTGGCCGTGGACGCAGTTTGAGAACGGCCGGACCTATCCTAAAATCGCGGCGGACCTCGCACGCTGGCTGCCGGATCTCCATGCTCTCGACCAGATCGATCAGACTGCGAGCGGGCTGTTTCGCTTCTCTGTGCCGCTGCATCAGGCCCTGCACAGGCAGCGCAAGGTAGCGTAAAACGCGGCCTTCACATCGCGGTTAATGGAATGCTGGCGCCGGAACAGCCTAAAATAGCCGGCATTTGACCAAAACTCTCTGCAATCGCCTTTCAGGCTCGGAACAATTAAGCCGACGTTTACCACGGAAGGGGGCCGCCCCGCCGCGCCAGCCTTCTGGCAAGCCTTCTTTAAGGGCTCCGGGCCCAATCATCACCCAACAAGAGGCGGCAAAGACCGCCCAGACCTCCCTGAGAGGTCCTTTTTATCAACAGGGTGACGATAGGGGTTATCGATGGCGGTGGTCATGCTGCGGAAAAATTCGCAGGCAGAAGAACATCAGGTTTACCGACGGACGGGCCGGATCGAGGATCTGGAAGCCCAGATCAGCAGCATGTTCAAGCGGCTGCGACTGGCTGTAATTTATGGCGGTAACAAGAGCGCAGAAGGCGCGGTGATCGAGCCGACGGGCAATCCGCGGTCGTGGAAGAGCTACGAGACCGTCGCGCGCGATATTGCCGCCTCGATGGTGCGAGCCGGCTGCAAGAACGTGAGCCTTTTTCCGGATGACATGCGCCTCGGCGAGATGCTGCGCGAACAGGACGTGCACCTTGCCTGGCTCAACACCGGCGGTGTGCAGGGCCAGTGCTCCGTGGCGCATGCGCCGGCGATGATGGAACTCTTCGGCATCCCCTATGTCGGGCATGACCCGATGATGGCGGGCATTCTCGATTCCAAGCACGTCTTCAAGCGCCAGCTGCGCTCGGCGGGCCTGCCGACGGCGACTTTCGCCATCGTGCTGCCGGAAGGTGGCGAGTATGTTCCGGAAGACGATCCGGTGTTCATGAACGCGTTCGGCGAGGCCGAGGGTCCGTTCATCGTCAAGCCGGTTTCGGGCCGGGCCTCGCTCAACGTGATGTATGTCGAGAAGCGTGCTGATCTCGCGGCGGCAGTAAATGACGTTTACGCCAAAACCCGCAATTTCGTGCTCGTCGAGCAGTATCTGGGCGGCGCGGAATATTGCGTCGCGATTGGCGGTCCGGTGGTCTCACGCGGCGGCAAGCTCGAGCGTCTCGACAAGCCGTTCGTGTTCTCTCCGCTCGAGCGTGTGCTCGACAGCGACGAGAAGATTTTCACCTCTATGGATGTGAAGCCGATTTCGGGTGAGCGTGCGCGTCTGCTCGATCCGGTGAAGGATGCCAAGGTTCGCGGCGAGGTCGAAGCGCTGGCGCTTGCGGTCTGGCGTCAACTCGGCATCGAAACGCTGGTGCGTCTCGATATCCGCGCCGATGCGAACGGCAAGTTGCATGTTCTCGAAGCCAATCCGAAGCCGGATCTGAAGGCGCCCGCTGATGGCGTCACCAGCCTGGTGTCGATCGGGCTCTCAGAATTCGGGATGACGTATGACGATCTCATCATGTCGATCTTCGCGGATCGCGTGGATGTTTTGCTGAGCGAACGGCGCGGGACCGCCGATCGTCTTATCCGGCTGATCTGATCAGCCGGACTGTTGGGAGTGGGGTAGACCGGCCATGGATATGAATCTGACAAGGGGTAGGCGGGTAGCGGATGCCGTGGCGATGTTTGTCGTCGCGGCGATTTCGCTGTTGATCCTCGTCTACATCGCCTTTGGCGAAGCGCGCCGGAACTACGAGCGCTTCCAGATCGAGAAACTGATCTCGCAAGGTCAGGTTGCGCAAAGCGTCATCGAGACCTTTGTCAGGCCGGGTCTGCCGATGCATCAGTTCGTCGGTTTCACTCCGCTTACCGACCCGCTGGTAGATGCCGATCCGTTGATCGACAATATTGCGGCCTATGACGCCACCGGCAACCGGGTCTTCTCATCCAATGCGGGCGGAAAGATCAGATTGCTTGGCTCGGAACTCGGTCGCCGTTCTGATGATGGTCTTGCGGAAATCCGCACGACTTCGGAAATACTTCAGGTCGTTCTACCCATCAAGAACCGCTTCGAAACCGTGGGTATCTTGGTGCTCTCCTCCCCGAGAGCACTGATCGTAACCAAGGTGGAAGAGGCTTTCCTGCCGCTGGTCAGCATCGCGGCCATCGGCTCGTTGCTGTTTTCGCTTTATGTCGTAGTTTTCGGCCAGAACGCGCCGCCAAACCGGCGTGCGCGTGTGGTCGCGATTGCCTTTGCGCTGAAGTTCATCGTCGTTTCGGCGTTTGTGGTCCACACCCTGCTCTCGGTCTACACGCAAGGTGCTCAGGCGCGTGCGAAAGCGATTGCGGATTCGCTCGCCCAACGTCTCGACGACATCGTGAACTATGAACTGAGCTTTGATGAATTCACCGGCATTATTGCGCTGGTCGATGACTACAAGCGTCTTAATCCCGAAATCCGTGCGGCAGCATTGTTGATTGGCGATAAGATCCGCGCGCATTCCGCGCCGGTTCCGCCCGACAACAAATGGCGCTCGCTTGCCAATGAGTTCGAGTTCCAGGTGCCGCTGACCAAGCCGGATGCCGCGGTGCCGATCCATGTCGTCGTCGCGATGCCGAAGGACGTCGTTTACAAGCAAGTGTTCCGGAGCGGGAAGAACTTCGTCGCGCTGTTCGTCGCCTGTGCGTTCATTGCGGCCCTGTTCATGGGCGTGGCGCGGTCCCTGCAATACGTCAGCATGGCCGCGAAAGATCTCGACACCGAGGAGAAGGAAAAGGCGACGCTTAACCTCGTCAAGCCGGTGTTCTTCCTAGCGGTGTTCATCGAACATCTGAACTACGCGTTCCTGCCACAGTTGATGCACGAGATCGTCGCGCATTCGCACATGTCTGCGGGCTACGCCTCACTGCCGTTCCTCGGGTATTACGCAGCCTTCGCGCTTTCGCTCATCCCGGCGGGGCGTCTCGATGGCCGTGTGGGTTCGCGCAAGCTGATCATCGTCGGACTCCTGCTCGCCGGCCTTGGCATCTCGCTGCTCTCGGCGCTCTCCACGCTTGAAATGGCGATCATGGCCCGTGTGCTGGCGGGGCTTGGTCAGGGCACGCTGTTCATCGGCGTCCAGTCCTATGTGCTCGCCAACTCGTCGGCGAACCGCAAGACCCAGGCTGGTTCTGCGATTGTGTTCGGGTTTCAGGCCGGCATGATCGCCGGCATGGCCATCGGTTCGCTGCTGGTGACCTATATCGATGCCTCCGGCGTCTTCCGCCTTGGTACCGGCATCGCGTTCATCACGATGCTCTATGCCGCAGCGGTGCTGCCGAAGTCCGAGCCCTCGCTGGCCGGTGCTGGCCGTCCGCGTGCGGCGTTCCTTGATGTCGTCGCCATGCTGCGCAACGGCCCGTTCCTGAAGAGCATGTTCCTGATCGGTGTGCCGGCCAAGGCCGTGCTGACCGGCGTCCTTCTGTTTGCACTGCCGATGCTGCTCACACAGCAGGGCTATGCCCGCGAGGACATCGGCCAGTTCACCATGGTCTATGCTGGTGCCGTCATTCTCGCTTCGTCGTTGGTCTCGACCTACGCCGACCGCTCACGCCAGACTGAACGCATTCTGGTCGCCGGTGGTGCGCTGACGGCAGTCGGTCTTGTGATTGTCAGCCTTGTCGGTCTCGACATGTTCGCCGGGAAGGATGTCAATCCGGCCTGGATGACGGGTCTCATCGTGGTCGGCGTGTCGGTGATCGGCGTTGCGCACGGTTTCATCAATGCGCCAGTCGTCACCCATGTGGCCGACAGCCGGATCGCCGCCGAACTTGGCGTCGCCAATGTGGCCTCGACCTACCGGCTCATCGAGCGCTTCGGCCATATGCTAGGCCCGGTGATGATGGGGCAGGTGTTCCTGTTCTTCGGGGCTTCCTGGGCTTCGATCGGCTGGGTCGGTGCCGGCATTCTCTTCCTGACAATACTTTTCCCCAGTGAACCGGAACCGCTCGAAAGTTCCGAAGAAGACACAGTGGTGGCCTGATATGCGGATGTGGTCTCGTTCTCTCCTTCTGGCGTCGACCTGCGCTCTGGCGATGCTCACCGCCGCGCAAGGCCAGACACGGCTTGCTGATAACAGCACTGCGCCGCTGCGTGGCCCGATTCTCGCGCAGTCGGAACCTGCCGAACGCGTGGTGCCGGAAAAGCAGCCGTACTGGAGCTGGTTCCGCTATAATTCCTCGGTCCTTGCGACCTGGAAGATCGAGGCTGATCCGGCGGATTCGAACATCGTGCACGCCAAGCCGACACGCCTCGGGCTTGCCAGCCCGCAGCGCAAGGTGCTGGTGCTCTACCCGCGTGCCTCCTCGGCCTATGACGTCTCGATCACCAAGATTTTCAACGTCTTCGAGGACAAGCTTCTTGATGCCGAGGTGACGATCGCCAACTTCAAGCTCGACGACAAGCTCGGACAGGAGCAGATCGCCAAAGCGGAGGCCGATGGCTACGATCTCATCCTGACAATGGGCTCGGAATCGACGGCCTGGCTGTGGAGCAAGTACAAGAACGGCAAGCTGCCGGTGGTTTCGGTGTGCTCGAAAGATCCGGTCGTGCTGGGTCAGTCCCCCGGCTACGATCAGGGTTCGGGCACCAACTTTGCCTTCACGTCGCTGAACATGCCGATGGATGTCCAGATGGCGTATGTCAACGAGCTGAAGCCCAAGCTGCGCAACATCGCGGTGCTGGTCGACTCCAAGAACCTCAGCGCGGTTGAGACGCAGTCGAAGCCGGTTGTCGAATATGCCAAGAAGCGCGGTATCCGCGTGCTGGAACTGTCGGTCAATGATCCGGCGAATGCGCAGACGGAGCTGACCAAGCTCGTCAGCGCCGCCACGGCCCAGATGCAGCGCAACGATCCTGATCTCAAGAACTCGCTGTTCTGGCTCACGGGCTCGACCTCGGTTTTCAAGGAAATCGACACCATCAACAAATATGCCGGCCCGGTGCCGGTGGTGGCGGTTGTGCCGGAAATCGTCCGCGACGGCGATTCCACGGCGGCGATGTCGATCGGCATCAGCTTTGAATCGAACGCCCATCTCGCGGCGATCTATTCGGTCGATATTCTCAACGCCCGCGCGAAGGCGAGCGAGCTGAAGGTGGGCGTTGTCTCGCCGCCGGATATCGCGATCAGCTTCCGCAAGGTGCGCGATATCGGCATGACCGTACCGCTGTCGATGTTCGAGGCTGCGGGCACGATCTACGACTACGAAGGCAAGGCCGTCCGCGTCGACGGGGCCAATCTTTCCAAGAAATCGAATTGACCCAGAAATTTAGCTGACCCGTACCAGGCTGGACAGAACGTTCAGCCGCTTGAGGTAGTAGATATGGCGAAAACGGCGATTAGTGCGAAAACCAGGACGGCAGAAGCCGCTCGGCACCACTTGGTGCATGGTACGCCCAGCTTCTCGAAGGTGCAGTCCCGCATTCTTTCGATTGCGCTGGCCTCGAAAGAAATCGGTACGGTGATCAGTGAGGCCGCCCGCCTCGTTGAATCGCTGATTGAGGGCGCGGCCTGCGTCATTGAACTGGATTCGGCGCAAGGTGAGCCGGGCTCACGCTCCGCCCGGCTGATTTCGGGTGCCTTCCACACAATGTTCGATCTTCGTGCGGAGCCGTGTTCGGCCCTGCGCGCGGCCGCCGAAAAGGGCGAGACCGTGATCATCGACTCGTTCCTGCGCGATGAAAAGTGGTCGGAGCACGGCCTGCGGGCTGTGGCAGCCGGCTTTATGAGCGCCGTGGCGACGCCCTTGTTACGGGAAGGCGAGGCCCAACCGATTGGGGCGATTGCGATCTATTTTTCGGCTGAAAAAGGATGTGGCGCCGAATTGCGCGAGAAGGTCGAGAGCTTTGCCTCGGTCTTGGCGCAGCTTCCGCAAGTTATGTCCTCGCGGGATACCGCGCGTCGCGGCGACGACCGCTTCGCCGAACTCGCCTCCACCATTCCTGGCGTCGTCTATCAGCGCGTGGTGCGCCCGGATGGCGAAATCCGATACACCTACATCAGCGAGGGCGCCAAGGACCTGTTCGGGGTTGATGCGGAAACCATCGTCCGCGATCCGCAGGCGCTCTTCAACCATTACGGCCCGGAATATCGGGCCAGCTTCCGCCAGAAGCTGATCGAGGCCTCGAAAACGCTTTCGACCTGGGATGTCGAGGCGCAGATCGAGCGTCCGGATGGCTCGATGCGCTATACCCATGCCATCGCGCATCCGAAGAAGCTCGAAGACGGTTCGGTGCTCTGGACCGGCGTGATCCTCGATGCGACGCGGATGAAGCTCGCGGAGATGGAAGCGGCCGATACGGAAGCCAACACGCGCGACGCCATCGTCGAGAGCTTCACGCAGGGGCTCTTGCTGTTCGCACCGGATGACACGCTGATCGTGCGGAACTCCAAGTTCTTCGCCATCAATCCGGGTCTTGAAGATGTTGCGAAACCGGGGGCGACCTATCTCGAAATCCTCAAGGCCGAGCTTGATCCCAAGCGGCCAGGGATCATCGTCGCCAGCGATACCTCGTACGAATTCTGCGAGCGTCTGGCCAAGCACAACCGGCAACAGCCGAGCGTGTTCGAGCGCCAGATTTCCAATGATCGCTGGATACTCATCAACGAGAACCGCACCGATGCCGGCGGCAAGGTGGTGCTTTACACCGATGTCACCGAACTGAAGCGCCGTGAGCGTCATATCGAGCATATCGCGCATCACGATGCGCTGACCGGGTTGCCGAACCGCGTGCTGTTCCGCAAGCGCCTCGAAGAGTCCCTCGATCGCGGCGCGCTCTCCGATCAGGATGTCGCGGTGCTGTTCATCGACCTTGATCGCTTCAAGGCCGTCAATGACACCTTGGGACACCCGGTCGGTGATGCCCTGCTGCAACTCGTCGGCAAGCGCATTCAGGAATGCCTGCGCCCCTCCGATGTCGCGGCGCGCCTTGGTGGCGACGAATTCGCGATCGTGATGGGCCAACATGCCAATACCGAGACGCTGACCTCGCTCGCCTGGCGCCTGATCGACGTTCTGAGCCGCCCGACGGAAATCATGGGCCATTCGGTCGTGATCGGTGCGAGCATCGGCATCGCGCTTGGCCGGGAGGGCTCGGCCTCGGCAGATGACTTGCTCAAGAGCGCGGATCTTGCCGTTTATCGTGCCAAATCCGATGGGCGCGGGACGTTCCGCTTCTTCGAGGCGGAAATGGACGCGGTGGCGCAGAAGCGTCGTCTGCTTGAAATGGATCTGCGCATTGCAATCAAGACTGGCCAGCTCCGGGTGCATTACCAGCCGCAGGTCGATGTCTTCACCGCGCAGATGGTTGGCGCCGAAGCGTTGGTGCGCTGGCCGCACCCGACGCGAGGCAATGTGCCGCCTTCCGAATTCATTCCGCTCGCGGAGGAAACCGGCCTGATCAGCGAAATCGGGCCGTGGGTGCTGCGTCAGGCGTGCGAAGACGCCGTGAAATGGCCGCTCGCCGCGCGCGTCGCCGTCAATTGCTCGCCGGCGCAGTTCCAGAACGGCAGCTTTGTCGAGGTGGTCCGGCAGGTGCTGGAAGATACCGGTCTCAAGCCCTCGCGGCTTGAAATCGAAATTACCGAGTCGCTGCTGCTACGGAACACCGATTCCAACCTCAAGACCCTCTGGGGCCTGAAGGAACTCGGGGTGCGGGTGTCGATGGACGATTTCGGCACCGGCTATTCCTCGCTTGGCAATCTGCGCTCCTTCCCGTTCGACAAGATCAAGATCGATCGCTCGTTCATCAACGATCTCAAGAACAGCGTCGATGCGGCGGCGATCATCCGTGCTGTGGTCTCGCTCGGCCGCAGCCTCGGGATTACCACCACAGCGGAAGGCGTCGAGACGCGCGATCAGCTGACATATCTGAGGGCCGAGGGCTGCTCGGAAGTGCAGGGCTTCTATTACAGCGAAGCGCGTTCCAGCAGTGATATCCATCAGATGCTGATCAATGCGCCGAACGGCGTTTTGCACCCGCGGTAAGGTTTCTCTCCTGCGCCTGCGGCGCTTCTCCTCGCCTAAGCTCGGGCGCGCGTTCGCGCTTGCCCCCGCTTCGCTGTGAAGAAAAACCCCTTCGAAAAACAAGAACCCCCGGATCCGCGAGGAGCGACGATCCGGGGGTCTTTCGAGCATCGCCACCCGCCAAGGGGGGAGCGAGGGGTAAGCGATGCCGTGCCCGCCAGCGGCAGGATCAAAACGCAGAACACATCTGCACTGGCGGGGGATGGGCGCGGCTCGCCTTTGCGAGCCGGCCAAGGAGGGAAGATCAGGCCGTCAGAGGCTGATCAGACAAGGCTGTCCCGTTAGAAGGGCAGGAGAACATCGAGAACCTGCTGGCCATAACGCGGCTGCTGGACATCGGTGATCTGGCCACGACCGCCGTAAGCGATGCGGGCTTCGGCGATTTTCGAGCTGTCGATCTGGTTGCCGGCCTCGATATCCTCGGGACGGACGACACCGGCGACGATGAGTTCACGGACCTCGAAGTTGACACGCACTTCCTGCTTGCCTTCGACCACAAGGTTGCCGTTCGGCAGCACTTGCGTGACGACGGCGGCGACATCGGTTGCGAGCGTTTCGGAGCGCTTGACCGTGCCGGTGCCCTTTGACCCCGTTGCGGACGAGGCATCGACCAGACCGGCAGGGTTCGAGCCATCAGGCAGCCAATGGTCGAGTTTGTTTTCCTGACCGAAAAAGCCCTTCATCCCGAAGTTCTCGGAATTGGTCCGGGTGCGCTCGGTCGCGTTATCGATGTTCGCCTTGTCCGTGATGCGGACGCGCACGGTGAGAATATCACCGACCTGCTGGGCACGTTGATCCTTGAAGAAGGCGCGGGAGCCGGTACGCCAGAGCGAATTGGCCTGATAGTTGACCGGCTTGGGCGTCGGCATCGGCATCTGCACTGGCTTGTAGCCGGGCTGCGTCGTCGGGTTTTCGATCGCCGAGAGGTTCGGCGCCTTGCCGACGTTGGCGAGGCGATCAATCGAGCCGCAAGCCGAGAGGCCAAGACCGAGAAGGGCGAGGGTGCCGAGGCGCAGGGCCACAGGGCCTACGGACTTAGCGGGAGAATGAGTGATCATAACGCAATCCTTTGTGGAACTTGCCTTCATGGGACTTGCCTTCATGGCACTTAGCGAGCGACGGCCGACGAGGCGTCGGCGAGATTGGCGGGGGCGGCGGGCGGCGAGATGATCGTCACGACGCCCGGCCCGGATACGAGACCTTCCACCATGCGTTTCGATTGCGGGTTCTGCACCCGAACAGCCTCGCCCATGGCGCCGCTGTTCTGGGCTCGGCCCCGCATCTGGAGGTTGAGACCCTTGGAGGCGTAAATCACCATCACGAGCTGGTTCTTCTCAACCAGGATCGGCTTGGCGAGGTCGTTCTGGCGGATGAATTCGCCGGCGCGCAGGGTCTTGCGCGGCACCATGCCGACAAGATCACTCATCGCGGTGATGACATCGGCTCCGACCTGATTGGACGGCCGCTTGATGAGCACGAGATCCTTGGCCTGAAGCGCGTCGCCGCGCTCAAGATCGCTGGTCGGAACCGCGATTTCGCGGGTTTCGACGACGGCGCCGGTCAGCGTCCAGGTTTCAGAGGAGGCTTCGTTGGCGAGTGCAACCTTCGCTTCGAAACGACCGCTGGAGGTGTCGCGGTTCACGCTCATCACCTTGAGCGCTTCGGTGCGCGCGACATCAATGGTGCGGGCGCTATGGTGATCGTCCAGCACGACATCGAGATCGCCCTTGGCGCCGCGCTCGGTAAGGGCGCGGGAGATCAGATCCTGAAGGTCGTTGCGGCTGATCGTGCGGCCACGCCGTGTGATGGTGATCGAGCGAAGCGAGCCGGGATCGACCCCCTCGACGCCCATTTCACGGGCGGCGGCGAGGATGCGATCGGCGCGGATGGTGCCACGCGCGCCGGGCGCCGGAGCCCGGAACACCGCAATATCCGCCCCTTTCTCGAGACCTTCGATCAGGTGACCGAGGCGAACGGTATCGCCATCGACCTGAACCTCGGCCTTGAGGCGCAGCGGGTCGGCTGAGGCCGGAACGAGGCCGGCCAGAAGGGCGGTACTGAGCAGGAATGAGCGGATGGTCATGATACCTATCCTTCTTCAGGCGCGGAACATGGTGGCAGTGGCCTGCAGCATCTGATCGGCGCCGGAGATCACTTTCGAATTCAGTTCATAGGCGCGCTGGGCCTGGATCATCGAGGCGATCTCGGTCACGGCGTTGACGTTTGAATCTTCGAGGTAACCCTGCTGGATGGTGCCGAAGCCATCGGCGCCGGGCGTGCCGTCGATCGGCTGACCCGAACCGGCAGTCTCGAGGTAGAAGTTGTCACCCATCGATTCGAGGCCGACCGGGTTGATGAAGCGGCTCATGGTGAGCTGGCCGAGGGTCTGCGGTGTCACGGTGCCGGGCACCAGCGCGTTGACCTGACCGGTCGAGTTGATCGAGACGCTCGTCGCGTTCTGCGGCACGGTGATGCCGGGATCGACGAGATAGCCTTCCTTGGTGGTGATGCGGCCCTGACTGTCGGTTTCAAAACCGCCGTCACGGGTGTAGGCGACGCGGCCATCCGGCAGCTGGACGCGCAGGAAGCCGTCGCCACGGATAGCAACGTCATAGGTGCGCTCGGTCTGGCTGACGTTGCCCTGCGTCATGACCTTCGGGGTCGCGACGACACGGGCACCCGAACCGATGAAGATGCCGGCGGGGATCTGGGTGTTCTGGTCCGACGAGGGCGAACCGGCACGGCGCTGCTGCTCGTAGATCAGATCCTGAAAGTGGACGGTCTGGCGCTTGAAGCCGGTGGTCCGCATGTTCGCCACGTTGTTGGCTATGACTTCAACATTCTTTTCCTGGGCGGCCATACCGGTGGCTGCAGTGTAAAGGGCGCGCATGGTTCAAATCCTTTTATGTCGTTGCCCTTTTTCCCGTGCGGATCGAAACGCTCTCGCGGCGGTCAAAAGGTACTGTGTCAGCAAGCAGGGCGGATACGCCGGCCCTGCGGTTAGATCGGTTCGCCGAGTTTCTGGATGGCGCTGCGGCGGAGTTCATCCGCGCGGCCCATCATGTTGGCGATGTTCTGGTACTGACGCGTGACTTCGAGCATCCGGGAGATTTCAACCACCGGAGAAACATTGGAGCGTTCGACAAAGCCGGATTGAATCCGGGCCTGAAGCGCTGGTTCGGGCTGAACCTTGGTCGTGAAGGTGTTGGCTCCAGCATTTTCCAGAACCTGCTGGTTCGGGAAGCGGACAAGCGTGAGCTTGCCGCGATTGCCGGCGGAGGAGGTGATCGAGCCATCCGTCGCGACCCGGAGGTCACGCTCGGTGTTGGCGATCTGGAACACGCCCTGCTCGCCCATCATCACATGGCCGTCGGAATTCACCAGCTCGCCCCTGGCGTTCACCATCATGGCGCCATTCCGGGTGTAGCGTTCGCCCTGCGGCGTCTGCACCTTGAAATAGGCGTCGCCGTTGATGGCGGCGTCGAGCGGGTTGCCGGTCGGCTCCAGCTGGCCGAGCGAGGTATCGAGCGGTGTGCCGCGATCAACGACGAACGAAACCCGCCGATCCCCGCCACGCTTGAAGGTTTCGTCAGATGCCACAGGCATCTGGTATTCGCGGCTGTCGGACAGACGACGTTTGAAGCCGTTCGTCTGCGCGTTGGCGACGTTGTTTGCGATAACATCCAGTTCACGCCTGAGCGTCATTTGACGCGACAGGGTGATCAGAAGAACGTTCTCCATGGAACGTACTCCCCTTGCTCCTCGGTGATGGCCTGCTTTCCTCGCTCCCCAGCGCAAAAGCCTGCCGATGCGTTAACCATATCAAGAGCCGTGCCAGATCGGCTTTTTCGTAAAAAGCATTGAATTTCATTGGGATGATCGAAATTCGGCCATGGCAGGCTCTGGACGCGTTTTGCCAGTCGGCAGAAATGATCAGGCAAAATTTGCCGTGTTGGCCGTTTTGGAAAGTGTTCGTTAACCAACAGCGCCCCAAGGTCGCTACAGGAAGGGCGTTCCGATTCATGCGGTGCGTTCTGGTTCAAACGGGTTACGAAGTCAGGCGGACGGAAAAACCATGGCAGCGAGCGCAGTACAGGCCGATGATCTGCCCGAAGAGGGCAAGGAAGCCGGCAAGAAATCCGGCGGCAGCAAGAAGAAGATGATCATCTTCGCCGTGCTCGGCCTTCTCGTGCTGGGTGGCGCCGGTGGTGGCTATTACTTCTGGGCGAAGGGCAAGGCGGCGGAAGCCGAGAAGTCCTCGATGAAGAAGAAGATGGTGTTCTTCGATCTGCCGGAGATCACCACCAATCTCGCGCTGCTGCCGGGGCAGGAGCGTCAGTCCTATCTTCGTCTCAGGGTCGCCCTTGAGGTTGAGGATCAGAAGATGATTGCCGAAATCACTCCGCTGATGCCGCGCGTGATGGACAACTTCCAGATTTTCCTGCGCGAGCTGCGCCCCACGGACCTTGAAGGTTCTGCCGGGCTCTATCGCCTCAAGGAAGAACTGGTCCGCCGCATCAATGCCGCGATCTACCCCGCGCGCATTGAAGCGATCCTCTTCAAGGACGTGCTGGTTCAGTAACGGTCCAACGCTTTCCGGCAAATGCCGGGACGCACTCGTGAGCATTCGCCGGAGAGAATTTCGTGGCTGATACCCCTGATACCTCGCAAGACGATCTCGCCGACGAATGGGCGAAGGCGCTTGAGACGTCGGATACAGCGGAAGGTAATACCGAGTCGCGCCCTGCCGAAGCCGGGCTCGATCTCGACCTTGGCACCGGCCTGTTTCTCGACCAGGAAGAGGTCGATACGATCTTCGGGTTCGACCCCGAGGACGCCGACCAATCCAAGCAGAACGGCGTGCGCGCCATCGTCGATTCGGCGGTGGTCTCCTACGAGCGTCTGCCGATGCTCGAAATCGTCTTCGACCGTCTGGTCCGGACGCTGACGACCTCGCTCCGGAGCTTCTTCTCGGACAACGTCGAAGTCAGCCTCGATGACGTGACCTCGGTCCGGTTTGGCGATTATGTTTCGTCCTTGCCGCTGCCGACGATCCTCTCGGTGTTCAAGGCCGAGCCGTGGGAAAACTACGGTATCGTCACCATCGATAGCGACCTGATCTATCTCGTCATGGACGTGCTGCTGGGTGGTCGTCGCGGGCTTTCCAACTTCCGCATCGAAGGCCGACCCTACACCACGGTCGAGGTCAGCCTCGTCAAGCGGATGCTCGATCTCGTGCTGCACGAGGCCGAACAGGCCTTCCAGCCGCTCTCGCCGGTTAAGTTCAACGCCGAGCGCATCGAAACCAACCCGCGCTTTGCCTCGATTACCCGCCCTGCCAACGCTGCGATCCTGATCGCGCTTGCTATCGACCTTGAAGGGCGCGGCGGCCGGGTGGAACTGCTGCTGCCTTACGCGACGATCGAGCCGATCCGCGAATTGCTGCTCCAGAGCTACATGGGTGAAAAGCTCGGTCGCGACCACATCTGGGAAGGGCATCTTGCTTCCGAGATCTGGCAGGCCAAGCTGGACATTGATGCGATTCTCCATGAAACCCAGATGCCGATCAACAAGGTCCTCGACCTCAAGGTTGGCGATACGCTGGTCTTCGACGTGCGGGGCGACCCGCTGGTGACCCTGCGCTGCGGCGATATGCTGGTCACGCAGGGGAGAATCGGCAGAATGGGCGACAATATGGCGATTGAAATCGCCAAACCCCTCAAGCGGTCGAGAACGACCTTTGCAGCTTTTGAACAAGGCGCTTCAGTAAGGCGTGACAGGTGAGATGATGGGCAATCTGGGGATGGTCATCGAATTGATCGTGGTGGGGCTGCTCTGCGTCACGATCGGCTATTGCATGCTGCTGGACCGGCGCCTCCGGGCGATGCGGCAGGACGAGCAGGTCATGCGCAAGACGGTTCTGGAGCTGGGGCTCGCGACCGAACGGGCGGAGCGGGCGATCGACTCGCTGCGTCACACCCTCGGCGATTGCGACCGCACGCTCGCCGAGCGTCTCCGGGTCGCCGAGCGTTACACCTCGGACCTCGAGGAGCAGATCCGCTCGGGCGACGACATCCTCAACCGCATCAGCCGGATCGTGACGACCTCACTCCAGCCGGTCGCCGAGGCCATCCAGCCGCCGCCGCCGCGTGGCCTCTCGCGGATGAGCCAGACCCTCGCCGCCGCGCAGGCCCTCGCCGAGCAGGCCCAGACACGCGCGGTGCAACAGCGGGATAACGTGGCATGAACCGCCTCCGTCTTCTCCCCGTTCTCGTTTTCGGGATGGTCTCGCTTCTTTCGCTGAAGCTGCTGTCGATGGCGCTGAATGCGCCGCCGCAGTCGGCTTTCGAGGAGCGCATGGCGGCGGGCAATGCCATCGCCCGCTCGATCACCATGGCGCGTGAAGGCGCGCCGGATGATCAGATCACCACGGGTTCGACCGGGAAGAAGGACGACAAGGCCGACAAGCCGCAGCTCACACCGGAGCAGCTTGCCGCCGAGGAAAAGACCAAGGATAAAGCCCGCGCCGAGATGAAGGCGAAGATGGAGCAGGAGGGCGTGCGCATTCCGCCGGCCAACGGCACTGCGGCTGCCCCTGCCGGCGCGAGCGCGGAAGAGCGTGCGCTGCTCGAAAAGCTCAAGGATCGCCGCACGGAAATCGAACAGCGCGACCGCGATCTCGAACTGCGCGATAACCTGATCCGTCTCTCCGAACGTAAGCTTGATGACCGCATCGGCGAACTCCGGACGCTCGAAGGCCAGCTTGGGCAGAATGGCGGCAAGAACGACGCCAAGAGCCGCTTCAAGCCGCTGGTCGTGATGTACGAGAGCATGAAGCCGAAGGAGGCTGCGCGCGTCTTCGACCGGCTGGATGTCAAGGTGCTGATCGAACTCGTGGGCCATATGAACCCGCGCAAGGTTTCCGAAATCCTCGCCGTGATGGATACGGCGGCGGCGGAGCGCCTGACGCTGGCGCTGGCCCGTCAGGCCGCAGCCGGCGACGCGCAGATGGCGGACAATGGACAGGCGCAGTCTGACACCGAACTGGCACGCCTGCCGGCGCCGGGTGCACCACCGGTGCCAGGGGCCCCGCCGAAGCGCTGACACATCCGGCGGAGGCATTCCCCGCCGGATTGAAAATAATCGCATCTTCCCTCAAGGCATTGAACAGGATTAAGCAGCCGTTAGGCATGACCGCCTAGATTGGGATAAGTTCCCGTCGTGTGAGTTGGTCAGTCCCGTGTTGCGTAATCGTTCTGCCACCGCTTCCCCGTTTTATGCCGTCCCGCGCCGTATGGGCCTGACGGCTCTTGCGCTGGTGCTCAGCCTGACCTCCGCCTTCGCGGCGAAGGGCCTGATGGTGGGCTCCGAAATGCAGGGTTACGGGCGCATCGTCTTCTCCTTCGACAAGGAGATTCCGGCGAAGTCGCGCATCGTCAATTCGGTGCTGATCGTCGAATTCGAGGAGCCGGTGACGGTGGACCTCGAAAAGCTCAACCAGCAGCTGCCGAATTACGTCTCGATCGTACGGGCCGATCCGGATGGAAAATCGCTGCGCTTCGGGCTCACGGATCGCTTCAAGGTCGATATCAAGCCGGCGGGCGAGCGGGTCTATCTCGATCTGATGTCGCCGCGCTGGCAGGGGATGCCACCGGCGCTGCCTGCCGAAGTGGTGCAGGATCTGGTGCGGCGCGCACGCCTCGCGGAAGACCAGCTTCGTCGCCTTGCCAAGGAAACCCAGAAGCAGACGAGCCGCGAATTGCAGTTGCGCGTCGGTTCGGCGCCGCAGTTCAAGCGCGCGGTGTTCCAGATGCCGCGGACGGCGGCGGTCGGCTTTGACAACAAGGACGGCAACCTTGCGCTGCTGTTCGATGCCAATTTCACCATTGCCGAGGAGCTTGTGCGGGCAAGGCTTGCCGGTCTCGCGCAGGATATCGAGGTTGAACCGCGCGAGGAGACCCTGCGCATCACGATGAAGGCCAAGGACGGCCTCACCGTGCGGGGCTTCCGCGAGGATGATACCTATACGCTCGATTTCACGCGCACGGATGGCGCGTCGATTGAGGAAGACCCGAAAAAGATGACGGTGGCGCCGGCAGCATCTGCGCCGAAGCCGGCTGCACCTGCCGCCGCGCCCACCAACAAGGCCTCTGCGCCGGCGGCGACGCCTGCCGAGCCGATGCCGCCCAAGCCAGCCGCTGCTGCGGGAGAAAAGCCTGCGCCGAAGGTTGCCGAAAAGGTCGAACCACCCAAGCAGGTTTCGATCAAGGCGCTCGATGCCGAACGCCCCATCGAGACGATGGTGGAGGCGGGGCTGGACCCGAAGGGATTTGCCATCCGCTTTGGCAATCTTGGCGAGGCGCCGATTGCGATTCTTCAGCGCGGTCGCGGGTTGTTCGTTCTGGTCGAGACACCTGAATCGCTCAATATGCCGAGCATTCCGCCGGAGCTGACCGCGAATATCGAGGGACTCACGATCAGCCGCGTCAAGGGTGGCACGGTGTTCCGGATTTCCCCCGCGAGCGAAGGCAAGTTCTGGCTGACGCGGACTGACCGCGATCTGGTGATCCAGCGCGGCAAGAGTGCGGGCACGACCGATGCGTTCTCCGGTGCGGGCATCGCGTTGCGCCGCGCCTTCGATGCCAGCGGTCGCGAGGCGGTCGAGGCACCGGTCGGCAAGGCGGGCGGGCTGCATATCGTCGATGATCCCGAGACCGGCCAGCGTCTTGCGCTGGTGCCGTCCTCTCGTGCGGCGGTGGCGACCCCGAAAGGCATGACTTTTGCCGAATTCAGCGTCGAGCCGACGCTTGCCGGCTTTGCGGTGATGCCGCTCGACGAGGCGGTGACGCTGAAGCGCCTGCCGGAAGCCTTGCAGATCGGCCATGAAATCAAGCTCAACCTCTCGGCGATGCCGAAGGATGTCGCGGCAGAGGATCGCAAGGTCCAGCGTCCGCTGATGCTCGATGTTGATGGCTGGAACGAGGATGCGCGCGGGGATATCCGCACGACCGAGCGCGATCTCCTGCGCGCCGCTGCCGAGGCGCCGCGCGTCACACGCTCCGATGCCCGCGCCAAGCTCGCGCGGTTCTACCTCGCCAACGCGCTCTACCCGGAAGCGCAGGCGGTGCTCGATGTGCTCTCTGCCGATGACAAGAACGCCGGTGCAACCAAGCAGATCATCTTCCTCAGGGCGATGACGGCGGCGATGATGGGCCGACAGGTCGAGGCTGGGCGGCTGCTCTCCGAGCCTGCCATCGGGATGGAGCCCGAGCAGAAGCTCATTCAAGCTGTGGTCGATGCGCATTCGCTGCGCTATCCGCAGGCTGCGGCGAATTTCAAGGCCTCGGCAGGCGAACTCGACCGCTATCCCGAGGCGTTGCAGGTGCAGTTCCGGCACCTAGCCATTGAATCGGCGATTGAATCGCAAGATCCTGTGTTCGCGCGCGACCAGCTGCTCGCCTACGAGAAGATCGACACGCGCTATCGTGATCCGAGCACGCAGCAATTGCTGGCGGGACGGCTCGCGGAATCGCAAGGTCAGTTCAACGAGGCCTACCACGCCTATTCGCTGGCCATGCAATCGCGTGACCGGCGGATCGAGGCCGAGGCGCGCTTCGGCAAGGCTTCCACTGGGCTCGCCGATGGCAAGCTCGCGCCGGAAGATGCGCGCGCCGAATTCGAAACGCTCGCGGCGATCTGGCGGCGGAGCGAGGTCGAGGTCAAATCGCTCGAACGGCTCGGCGAATTTTACGCCACCGAAGGCCGCTGGCGCGAGGCGTTCCTTGCGGCACAGCGTGCGACCGCGATCATGCCCGAACATCCGGCGACGCGCCGTATGGAAGAGGCGATGGGTCGCCGGTTCGAGAACCTCTTCCTCAACAATGAGGCAGACAAGCTCTCGAAGGTGGAATCACTCGCGCTCTATCAGGAATTCCGCTCGCTGATGCCGGTCGGGCGTCGGGGCGATGAAATTGCGCGGCGGCTCGCGGATCGTCTCTATGATCTCGATCTCGTGCACGAGGCGGCGGAAATCCTCGAGCATCAGGTCAAAAATCGACTGGAAGGCGTGGCGCGTGCCTCGGTCGCAACCCGCCTCGCAGTGATGTATCTCCAGAACCGCCAACCCTCGGCAGCGCTCACGACACTGCGGATGACGCGTCTTGCGACATTGCCGGAGGATTTGCGTCGTCCGAGAACCCTGCTCGAAGCCAAGGCGCTCGGCGATCTCTTCCGCACCGATCTTGCAGTGGAAATTCTCGCCAACGACAAGGGCGAGGATGTCGACCGCTTGCGTGCCGACATCTACTGGAAGGGCAAGAAGTGGCGTGAGGCGGGTGAATCCTACGAGCGCGTGCTCGGCGATACCTGGCAGAAGGATGAGGCCCTGAACGAAACGCAGCGCCTCGATGCCCTGCGTGCGGGCCTTGCCTATGTGCTCGGTGAGGAAAAATTGGCGCTGGACCGTTTGCGCGGGCGCTATCTCGCCAAGATGGCGAAGACCGAGGACGCCGGCGCTTTCAGCCTGATCACCAACGACAAGATCACGCGGCCGCAGGCCTTCCGCGATGTCGCGCGCTCGGTGGTCAATGCTGATACGTTGACCGAGTTCATGTCTTCCTATCGCAAACGCTATCCGGAGACGGGCGGTAACGCACGACCGGTGCGCAGCGCGGGCGAGCCCAAACAATCGGCGCTGGGACAGCAGGATACGGCGCCGACTCAACCGTTGCCGGGCAGCGGTTGAGGTTCTCTCCGGTCAATTGGGAATTTGGGACGGGCGCTCAGTAATGGGGGCCCGTTTTCCGTTCGCAGCTAGGATATGCCGAAGCTTTGCACAAGCGAGCCGGTCACCAGACGCCAGCCATCCACCAGCACGAAAAAGATCAGCTTGAACGGGAGCGAAACTGTCGCGGGTGGCACCATCATCATACCCATCGAGATCAGGATCGACGACACCACGAGGTCGATGATCAGGAACGGCATGAACAGCAGAAAGCCGATCTCGAAGGCGCGGCGCAGTTCCGAGATCATGAACGCCGGAATGAGGCTCGTCAGCGGGGTCGCTTCGGGTGTTGCCGGGCGCGGCAGGCGCGAAAGATCAAGGAACAGTTCGAGATCGGCCGGACGGACATGTTTGAGCATGAACAGCTTGAACGGCTGGGAGGCGCGATCAAACGCTTCCATCTCGCGGATTTCGCCCGCAACCAGCGGTTTGACCCCGGTCTCATAGGCCGCCTGAAAGGTCGGTGCCATGATGAACGCGGTCATGAACAGCGCGAGCCCGGTCATCACGGTATTCGGCGGGGCGGACTGCGTGCCCATCGCCGAGCGCAGCAGCGAGAGCACGATGACGATGCGCGTGAAGGAGGTGACCATCACGAGGATCGAGGGGGCGAGCGAAAGAACCGTCAGCAGCGCAACAAGCTGAAGCGCGCGCTCGGTGAGGCCCGTATTCCCCAGATTGATCGAAATATCCTGAGCGACAGCCGTCGTCAGGAAGAGCACACCAAACCCGACCGGGAGTGCCGCCCTGAACGCAAGGCGGCGGAGTCCCGCACTCGGCTTCAGGGTCATGACGCGCCAGGCTTTGTCGGCTGGGCGGGACGTCCGAGCAATCGGGCCATTTCTTCCTCGAGCAGGTCCATTTCGAGTTCTGTCGATGCCGGCTTCGCGCCGGGTGCGGGCGGTTCCGGCATGGGCGGGAGCGCGGGTGGCGCCGCAGGAGCGGGCGCAGGCGGGGGCGGCGGAGCGGCCTGCTGGACAGGCGGGGGCGCCGGTGCCGGCTCGGGTGGGCGCGGCGCGGAATTCATTGTCGCCGGAACAGGCGGAATCGGCTTGTTGAACGGCGCGCGCAAAGTGCCGCTCAACGGCTTTTGCAGCACTTCGTTGAGGCGGCGCGCCAGCTCGCTCATTGGTTCCTGACGCGGCGGTGCAGGGGGAGCGGGTGGGGGAGGAGGTGCAACGGGGGCTGGCTGCGGTGCTTCCACGACAGGCGGGGCCACAGGCTGCATCGGAGGCGGCGGGGCTGCTGCACGCGGCGGCATCGGCGGCGGGGCAGGCTGTTGCGGCGCTGGGCGCGGCGTCGGAACCGGCATCGCAGCAAACGCACGCTCGAAGTCATCATCAAGGCGCGGCGCAGGTGGCTGGGGCGGCGCAGGTTGCGGCGTGGGCGCGCGCATCTGCAGGCCTGGCGCAGGGGGGGCCGGGCGCACAGGCGGCGGGGCTGGAGGCGCGGGTGGCGCAGGCGGTGCGACTGGGGCGGCAACAGGCTGTTCGGCGCGCGTAAGCTCGGTCGTGAGGGCGGTTTCGGCGGCGAAGGCGGCATCGCTCTCACTGATGATGCGTCCACCGCGATCCCTTGCGATGCGTTCGCCGCGCACAATGGCGGACTCCACAACGAGATCATTTGGGCCGCCGATCAGCAGCAGGTGCTCGACATTGTCGCGGCGGACAATCACGAGGCGGCGGCCTTCCCGGTCGAGGGTGAAGGCATCGGTGATCGCAAGGCGCTGCGGGCGTCCCCCGCGCGCCTGACCACCGCTCATGTTGAGCGAGGGGCGCAAGGTGCGCACCAGCCAGACGGCCAGCGCGATCACGATCACGAGAAGAAGAACGGAAAGGCCTATCCACACAACCATGGAGGTTGCGCGTTCCCCGAGGCCCAGCTTCTCGAGCAAGTTCTGCATTCCAACTCCTACAACACCGCGCGATCAGGCGGCTTACCTCTCCTTCAGGAGGGAGTAAACCGGCCAGCCCCGGCGAAATCGCGTGTCTGGCACGAATCCCGATCACCTTCTTTAGCATGGGGCAACCCCAATGGAGGCCCAAAAAGGTTAATCACAGTTAACATCTTTGGCGAGCCCTCTCTTTTTGCGGACAGAATGGGACACCTTATCCATTCCCTTAACCCGATCTTAACCATACACGCGGCAATATTTGCCGGAGCAGAGGTCTCAAAGGCCAAATTTGCCGAGGTGTTCATGATTCACGATCTCACCACGTTCGCCGCCCTGAAGGAGCGCATGAGCTTCCTCCAGACGCGCCAGAAGCTGCTCGCGCAGAATATCGCGAATGCGGACACCCCCGGTTATCGCCCGAAGGACATCAAGCAGCTGGGGATTGATCCGGCCTCGCGCGGCAGCGATGCCGCCCGCCGCATGATGACCGTGACGGGGCAGGCGACCACAGTCGCCGCGACCAATCCGCGCCATATCCAACCGACCAGTGGTGGCACGGCGATCGAGGATCGCGGTGCGAGCTACGAGACGCGCCCCTCTGGCAATGCCGTCGATCTTGAAAACGAAATGCTCAAGGTCAGCCAGAACCAGATCGATTTCCAGACCGCAGCGAATATCTACCAGCGTGGGCTTTCCACGTTGAAGATCGCGCTCGGCCGCAAGGCATAAGGAGAGGCCAGAATGGATTTCTTCAAATCCCTGACCGTGGCGGCATCCGGGCTTCGCGCCCAGGCCGGCCGCATGCGCGTCATTTCCGAGAATATCGCCAACGCGGATACCACCGCGACCCGCAAGGGCGATGCGCCGTATCGCCGCAAGGTTGTGAGCTTCCAGAAGTCGCTGGATCAGGAAATGGGCGTGCAGACCGTCTCGCTTGGCCCGGTCAAGCGCGACAAGGGCGAGTTCCGCTCGCAGTATGAGCCCGGCCATCCCATGGCTGATGCCAAGGGCTTCGTCCAGAAACCCAACGTCGACACCATGATCGAGAACCTCGACATGCGTGAGGCGCAGCGTTCGTACGAAGCGAACCTCAACGTGATCACCACGACCCGCCGGATGTTGGCGAGAACCCTCGATATCCTGCGGGCGTAACGCCCTCGAATCGTTTAATGGAGAAAGCCATGAAAGCTTTTCTGAACCCGGGCCAGGCCGCCAGTGCCTATGCTCTCACACAGAAGATGAACTCGAACCCCGCTGCGGCCTTCGCCAAGCCTGCCGAAACCGGCAACAGCTTTGCCGATGTGCTCGAAGCAACGGTGGGCCGCACCCATGATGCCGGCAAGCGTGCCGATGCCATGGCGATGCGCTCCGCGACCGGTCAGCCGACCGATCTCGTCGAAGTCGTCACGGCGGTTGCCGAAAGCGAAGCCGCGCTGGAATCGCTCGTCGCAGTCCGTGATCGCGTGGTCGCCGCCTACGAGGAAATCATGCGGATGCCGATCTGATGCAGAGGTTCTGACCTAATGAATGGCGCCGAACTGATCGAACTCGCACGTGAGGGCATCATCACCTTTTTCAAGGTCGGGATGCCGCTCATGCTGATCGGTCTTGTGGTCGGCGTGATCATTTCGCTGTTCCAGGCACTGACGCAGATTCAGGAACAGACCCTTGTCTATGTGCCGAAGGTTGCCATCACCTTTGGCTCGCTCCTGCTGCTCCTGCCCTTCATGGCCGATGCCCTTTCGGCCTATACCCTGCGCATTGCGGCCAAAATCGCGACGGGCAACTGAAGCTTCGAGCGGTTTTGATCACCGCTGATGGATGAACCTCGCCATCTTCCTGTTTTTTTCGCGTTTTCTTCATGCGAACCGGTTCCCACTTCGCTCGAAAACGCTCATGCGCGTTTAAGCATCGTCATTTCAGCCGAATCAGCCGATGATTTGGCATGACAATCCGGCTTCTGCCCGAATTTGCGATCGCCTTCATGCTCGTCTTTGCCCGCGTAGGGACGATGATGATGCTTATGCCGGCGATTGCGGAGCGCTCCGCGCCGGACCGGGTGCGGCTGTCGCTGGCGGTGCTTCTCACGCTGATCACCCTGCCGATCGTGCGGGCGGGCCTGCCCAAGACGCTGGATAATCTCCCCCCTGTCGTGACCCTGCTGATTACGGAAGCGCTGATCGGCTTCACCTTCGGGCTCGCCGGTCGGTTTGTGATGTCGAGCCTGCAAACCGCTGGTGTGCTGATTTCACAGCAGATCGGGCTTTCCTACACGATGATCATGGACCCGACGCACGGTGACAGAGGCCAATCGGCGGTGATGTCGAGCTTTTTCACGATGCTTGGCGTCGGGCTGATCTTTGCCGCGAACCTGCATCATGTCGCGCTGATGGGGATCGTCGATTCCTACAAGAGCCTCGCGCCGGGCGAGTTGCCGACTTCGGGCGATGCGGTGCAACTGGCGATCACGGTGGCGAATTCGGCGTTTTCGGTCGGCGTGCAGCTCTCGGCACCGTTTCTGGTGTTCGGGCTGGTGTTCAACGTCGGGCTCGGCGTGCTCTCGCGGATGATGCCGCAGTTGCAGGTGTTTTTTCTCGCGATGCCCGCGACGGTGCTGATCGGCACGATCATCCTGATTTTTGTGCTGTCGTTGATGATGGACGGGTTCCTGACCCATGTCGCGGCGGTCTTCCGTGATCTCTTTCCGGGGCTGAGGTAAGCCATGTCGGAAGACAGTGATCAGGAAGACAAAACAGAAGACGCCTCGGAACGAAAAATCGAGCAGGCGATCGAGCGCGGTGAAGTCCCCAAGAGCATGGAGGCTGCCACGTTCTTCTCGCTCGCGGCTGGAACGCTGGCGCTGATGATCACGGGGACGATCGGGCTCAGTGAATTCGTCGGCAGCATGCGCGGGTTTCTGGGCAATTCGCATCAGGTTCAGGTCGACAGCCACGGGATGATGGCCGTGGCGCAGTTTTCCGCGGAGAAAATTGCGATGATTGTCGGCGTGCCGTTCCTGTTCGCCATTATCGCCGGGATTGCCTCCGGGCTGGTGATGCATCGCCCGCTCTGGACGGTCGAGCCAATGATGCCGAAGCTCAACCGCATCTCCATCATGTCCGGTTACAAGCGGATTTTCGGCAAGGAAGCCTTCGTCCAGTTCGCTAAAAGCTTCGTGAAATTCCTGATCGTGGCGATTTTGATCGTCGCGGTGCTCTGGCCGGAGCGCGCACGGCTTGATCAGCTGGTGCGGCTTGACCCGATCAAGATCCTTGATGTCGGCTGGGCGCTGACGCTGAAGCTGCTCGGTGGCGTGCTGGCGATTTTCGCCTTTGTTGCGGCGATTGATGTCATCTACCAGCGCTTTACCTGGATGCAGCGCCTCAAGATGACGCGCGAGGAGATGAAGAAGGAATTCAAGGAGACCGAAGGCAGTCCCGAGATCAAGGCGCGGATACGCAAGTTGCGCGCTGAAATGCTGCGTCAGCGCATGATGCAGCAGGTGCCCAAGGCTTCGGTGATCATCACCAACCCGACCCACTATTCCGTCGCCTTGCGCTACGAAGCGGGCATGAACGCCCCAATTCTGCTCGCAAAGGGCGTTGATTCGCTGGCGATGCGCATCCGGGAGGTCGCAGGCGAGCACGAAATTCCCATCATCGAGAACGTGGCGCTGGCCCGCGCGCTCTACGCACGTGTTGAAATCGATCAGGAAATCCCCGAAGAGCATTATAAAGCCGTTGCGGAAGTCATTGGCTATGTGATGCGCTTGAGACGCGGGCGTTTATAAGCCAGAAAGGCTTGACCGGTTTTCCCGGGGGTAACGGCGCGGGCGCGCCGTGAGTGCAGGGTGGGAGTTGGCATGTTGCAGGAGACGCCAGTCGGCGCGCCGATCGACCGGAGCCAGCGGCACGGAAGCCCGATGCTGCTCCTGCTGATCACCCTCGTGATCGTCGCGGCGGTGGCGGCGATGGTCTATCTCGATGAACAACACCACGCGATGCTGCTGACGCTGTTTCTGGCGACCTTCGCTGCGCTCGGCGTGCTTTTTGCGTTCCTCTATGCCATCGGCATTTTGCAGTTCTCCGGGCGCTCGGCGCGCAACGACATCACCAAGTCGATTGTCGACAGCGCTTCCGAAGGGCATCTCGTGGTCGATCGCGAGGGCAAGGTGCTCTACGCGAACTCGGCCTACCAGACCTCTTGCGGCGGGTTGCCGGGGCGGGTGGCCAGCATTCGCCCGGTCGAGCGGTTGTTCTCCGGCTCGCCCGAGGTCAGCGAGGCGACCTATCGGCTTGCGCAGGCCGCCCGCGAAGGGCGTCGCGCCACCGAGATGATGCGCCTTGTGCCGGCATTGACGGGCGGTGCGCCGTTTGCGTGGTATCGTGCAAAGGTGCGCCCGCTCGAGTTTCACGGCCAGACCGTGCAGTTCTGGACTGTCAGCGACATCACGCGCGAGCGTGAGCGCAACGAGAACGAATTTCAGGAACTCCAGCAGGCGATTTCCTACCTCGACAACGCGCCCGCGGGCTTTTTTTGCGCGCGTCCCGACGGGCGGCTTGCCTACCTCAACGCGACGCTCGCGGATTGGCTCGATCTCGATATTGCCGAGATCGCGGATCAGAAGCTTGAACTTAACGACATCATCTCGGGCGGCGGTGCGGCGCTGATTTCGTCGATTCAGGGCGTGCCCGGCGGGCTCAAGACCGAGACTATCGACCTCGATCTCAAGCGCAAGAACGGCCAGACGCTGCCTGTCCGGCTGTTCCATCGCATCGCCTTTGCAGCGGACGGGACGGCGGGCGTTTCGCGGACGCTGGTGCTCAACCGCTCCCAGGGGCAGGGGACGGATAGCTCCGAGGGACTTCGCGCGGCGGAAGTGCGCTTCGCGCGCTTCTTCAACAATTCGCCGCTGGCGATTGCGACGCTCGACCGTGATGGCGGCATCGCCTCCTCGAACGCGCGCTTTGCCAGCCTGATGCCGCATTCGAGCCCAAACGAGGCGCGCAACCTCTTTGCGTTCGTTGCGGCGGCGGATCGTATGAAGGTCGATACCGCCTTCCGGCAGGCGCTCGCGGGCAAGGGCGAGATCGACCCGGTCGATGCCGCGCTTGAAGGCGAGCCGGTGCGCAGCGCGCGGTTCTTTTTCGTGCCGGCGGAGGCGCGCGAGACCGATGCCGAGGCCGCGCTCGTCTATCTCATCGAGACCACCGAAGAAAAGAAGCTTCAGGAGCAGTTCTTCCAGTCGATGAAGATGAACGCCATCGGCCAGCTCGCGGGCGGTGTGGCGCATGACTTCAACAACCATCTGCAGGCCATTGTCGGCTTTGCGGACCTCCTGATCGGCAATTACCGGGCCTCCGACCCGCGCTATCAGGATGTCATGCAGATCAAGAATTCCGCGAACCGGGCAAAAAGCCTCGTGCGGCAGCTGCTTGCCTTTTCGCGCCAGCAGACCCTGCTGCCGGAGGCGATCGACCTTGGCGAACAGCTCTCGGACCTCACGAACCTGCTCAAGCGCTCCATCGGCCCGAACGTCGAGCTGGAGGTGCGTCACGGGCGCGATCTCTGGCCGATCCATGCCGATCCCGCGTCCTTCGACAACATGATCATCAACCTCGCGGTCAATGCGCGTGATGCGATGCCCGAAGGTGGGAAACTGACGATCCGCACCGCGAATATCCGCCAGTCGGAATGTGCGGCGTTCAATGTCGAGGGGATGCCGCCGGCGGAATATGCGCTCGTCGAGGTCGAGGATACGGGCACGGGCATGAGCCCGGAGGTGAAGAAGAAGATTTTCGAGCCGTTCTTCACCACCAAGGATGTCGGGCGCGGCACCGGCCTCGGGCTTTCCTCGGTTTATGGCTTCATCAGCCAGTCAAACGGCTTCATCGGCTGCGACAGCGAGCTCGGCAAGGGCACGACCTTCCGCATCTTCCTGCCGCGCCACGAGGTTGCCGCACCGGAAGCCACGGTCACGCAGGCAGCGGATGGCAGTACCGTCGTCACCGAGGCCAAGCCCGCCCTGCCGGTGTCCTCGCCCGCTGATGCCCCGCCGCCTATGGCAGACCACACCGGCAAGGGCACGATCCTGCTGGTTGAGGACGAAGATGCGGTGCGGAATTTTGGCGCCCGTGCGCTCCGCTCGCGCGGGTATACTGTGATCGAGGCGCAATCGGGCGTTGATGCGCTTGAACAGGTCGGCGAGCGGATCGAGGATATCGATCTCGTGGTGTCGGACGTCGTCATGCCGGAAATGGACGGCCCGACGCTGCTCAAGGAGCTTCGTGCGCGGAACCCGGATCTCAAGGTTATTTTCGTTTCGGGCTACGCCGAGGAAGCCTTCCGCAAGAACCTGCCTGAGGGCCAGCAGTTCGACTTCTTGCCCAAGCCTTTCGGGCTCAAGCAGCTTGTCGAGAAGGTCAAGGGCGTGATGGATTGAGGTAAAAGCCTCAGTCTGGCCTAGTCGTTGACCATCCCGCCATCATATTGCGCTGAAATGCGGCCGATGGCAGCGCGGATACGGTCATCAAAGCCCATGCCGTCTTTTCCCGGAAACTCCGCCGTTCCGACGAGAAGGGCGCGCAAGGCGTCACCGGTTTCCAGCCCGGCGGCTCCGGCGGAATGCTCAAGCAGGGCCATGATTTCGAACTCTGAGGCGGTGCCGAGGGTCGCAAGAAACCCTTTGATCAACCGCTCGGTCAGGGCCTGATCCGGGTGATCGACCCGGATGTGCGGACGCCCGAGTTCATAGAAATGCGTCACCACCTCCCACGGCGTCGGGGATTTCGGGAAGCGTTCGAGAAGGTTCACCTCAGCTTTGGGGATATAGAAGCGGTTCAACCCGTCCGAAAAGGCGAAGAGGTAATCTTGCGCGAACAGGATCGGCTCCCAGCCATGCCAGGCCTCGGCCATGGTGCCGGGTTCGATGGCCTCGATGCAGAGCACCGAGGGCCGATGTTTTGACCAATCCATGCCGTTCAGCACATCGGCTTCGGCACCCTCGACATCGATCTTGAGGAAGTCCACATGCGGGGCGTTATGCTCGGCGAGCACGGCTGCGAGCGGGCGGATGCGCATCTCTTCCGTGTGATAGCCCGCGCCGAATTGCTCGGCGCCCTTGGCGTGGCTTTCCACGATGGTGGAGAAGCCATGCAGGCGATCCACCCGGTGAAACGGCACCGTGCCCTCCGCCTTGCCGACGAGATAATCGATCACCGTGTCACGCGGGCGAATGGTGGAATACATCGCGGCGAGATCAGCCTGCGGCTCGCAGACAAGGCCGCGCCAGCCCTTGAGATAGGCGTGAAAACTCACGTTATCCGCGACCGGATGCCCCGCGCCGACATCAACATAATAGCCGGTCGGACGATCTCCGAGCACGAGATCGAGATGAAAATCCTCAAGGCACTGCGCATAGGAGAGCCGCATCGGATTTTTGCTTTCTGACCCGGATCGAGGTCTGTCATTCGTCCCTGCCGTCCTTTAAGCGTTGGCGCGCGCGATAGCAAACGAGCCACGGTCGCGCGTGTCCCGCCCGAGCCGAAAGCCTGCCGTGAAACCGAGAGATCTTGCAGCCTATGTCTTTCTTGCGCTCGCATGGGGACTGTCGTTTCTGGTGCTGCTCAAGGTGGTCGAGGCTTTCGGCTGGGCCGGTGCGGTGAGTTTCCGCGCGTTTGTTGCTGGGGCGACCCTGCTTCTCGCGGCGCTGGTGATGCGGCGGCGGCTCGATTTCCACTTCGGGCTCTGGCCTCTGGCCGTGGTGGGCGCGACAACGGTTGCGGGGCAACTCATCGGGCTTTCCTACGCGACGCCGCGCGTCGGGACCGCGATGGCGGCCATTCTGGTCGCGACCATTCCGCTGTTTTCGATGCTGATGGGGCGGCTTCTGGGGATTGAAACCATCACCAGACAGGGGCTGCTGGGGCTGGCGCTCGGTTTTTCCGGGCTTTTGATGCTCGTGGGTTTTCCAGCAGTGCCGGTGACGGCGGATTTCATTGCCGGGTGCTTCGGGATGATCTTCTCGACCTTCTGCGCGGCGTTCGGCAGCGTTTACGCCAGCCTCAGACTGCGGAGCGCCGGACCCTGGGAGGTGACGACCGGCGCGTTCCTGATCGGCGGCGCGATGACGCTGCCGTTGCTTCTGGTGGTGCCGGTGCCGGCAATGCCCGGCGCGCTCGACTTTCTCTATCTCGTGATCGCCGGGGCAGGGATGAGCGCGCTGACCTATGTGCTCTATTTCGGGCTCGTCGCCTCGATTGGTGCGACACGGGCGATCAGCGTGGAGTTCGTGGTCACCGTCGTGGCGGTGCTCGTCGGTGCTGTGGTGCTCGGTGAGCCGCTCTCCACCATCCAGCTTGCCGGCGGCGCCGTCATCATCGCGGGGTGTGCGCTGGTGCTCGGCCTGTTCAAGCCTGCCTGCGTCTAGACGCTAAGCTTGGCCACGGTGTCGCTGATGGCGTCGAGGATCGCGGCCTGCGCATGCGGCGCGGTCATGTTATGCTCGGTCCCCGTGATGATCCGCACCTCGGCATGAGGATAGCCGCTCGCGGGCATGGGGCCGAAATAGCGCGCAAGTTCATCGCGCCCGCCATCGTTTTCGGCGTAAACCAGCGTGATCTTGACACCGCGTGCCATGAAGCCGGCGGCCTGATCGAGCAGGGCGCGTTGCAGCCTTCCGATGGTGGTCAGCGCGCCGGTATAGGGCGCGATTTTCGCCGCGATCAGACCGAGGATTTTCGGCGCGACCTTCCTCGCAAGCGTCCAGACCGGCAGTTTGAAGGTGACGAGATCGCGCAGCAGTGTGAGCGAGAGCGCGCGTTTGCGGTAATCCGCGAGCGAAGAGGAGCCCGAGGCCATCATCTGCTCGAAGGTTTCACGCGGATCGAGAATCAGGCGAAGTGAATTGACCGCCACGATAGCTTTGACGCGGCTGTCTGCCGCGCCGGCCTGAAGCGCGGCATAGGCGCCGCTGCACCGCCCGGAGAGCAGCAGCGGGCCGAGATCCAGCGGTTCCACCGCGTCCAACGCGGCACGAATATCGGCAATCTGCTCGTCGGTGTAGATGAGTTGGCCGGAGGCCCCCGGCGCGACATCGCTATCGCCAAGGCCGCTGCAATCGATGCGAAAGCTTGAAACCCCGCGTTCCGCCAGTTGGCGGGCGATGGTGACGTGCATCCGCGCCCAGCCGATGTGCGGATTATACCCTGAGTTCACCAGCACCACGAGGGCGCGGGAGACGCCGGTTGGCGTGCAAAGAATACCATGGAGGCGTTCGGCCGCGCCGAAGCTCAGCGCGCGCTCGTGGAAGGCTGGTGGGGCCAGATCAGAGGTGAGGGCCGGGGTAAGGCTCGTTTTGCGGTGTTCCATGCCACCAAGGCCAACCAGATAGCCCGCGATCTTTTTGAAATCCTCGACCGGGACGACCGAGGTCGACTGGTGCGCAACGAAACTGTCGTACTGCGCGTAGGCCTCGACAGTCACAGCATGGCCGCGCGCCTGAAGCGCTTCAGCGATATCCGTATCTCCCGCGCGTTCGGGCCGCGCGAGCAGCAGGGCAGGCGGTGCTCCCTGTTGTGCCGTACGGTCGAGCTTGAAACGGGCCAGATCATCGGCAAAGGGCTTCGACAGCGTGAAACCCATCACGTTGACCGCCGCGCCCTCGACCTCGGTTTCGATGCGCAGGAAGGAGGCGAGCATGGCGCTCCATGCGGTGAGTTCGCGCACACCGGCGCGGCCTTCGCGCGCCGGGGCCATCACCACGAGGGCATCCGCCTTGATCTCGTGGCTCATCTCGATCGCCAGTAGCGCGCCAATGCCCTGACCGAGCACGCAGAGACGGTCAATGCCGGTGGTCTCGCGCAGGAAGGTCGCGGCGTTCCGAACCGCCTCGCGCCATGTCTCCAGCGCGGTGATGTCCAGTGATGCGCCGAGGCTGTCCGCCGTGCCGGGCCAGTCAAACCGCAGGCAGGAGAGCCCGGCTTCGGCGAGCGTGGCGGCGAGGGTTCCCCAGCCGCGCCGGATGGTCATTTCCTCGAAGCCCCAGGGGGAGAGCATCAAAACGCCCATCCGGCCCGGTGCGGCGTGCAGAAACCCCGCAACGCTGTTGAAGGCGACGGGCGTTCCGAACTGCCGGAAAGGCTGCGTTGCCATGCTCACCTGCCTTTAAGGATCTGATCGCGATGGGCGCGCGCGGCGAACCACGCATTCGCGAGATCGCGCGCGACAGCGTCATAGGTGAAGCGATCGCGGACATTGGTGATACCCGCTTCGCCCTTGGCAGCGATGCTGGCGGGATCGCCGAGAATGGCCTTGAAACAGGCGATCAGCGCTTTGGGGTCGCTCTCCGGCACGACCCAGCCGCCAGGGCCGATCACCTCGGCAATAGCGCCGCAGGTGGTGCCGATCACCGGAACGCCGCAGCCTTGCGATTCGATAATCGCGCGGCCGAACTGCTCGCGCACGGTCGCGGTGGTGCGAGTCAGGAGGATCGAGGCATCCAGACTGCGGAAGAAGTTCGCGACCTCGATCGCGCTGCCCCAGCCTTCAAAGGTGACGCGGCTTTCAAGACCGAGCGCGGTGACGCGGGCCTTCAGCGCGGCTTCGTATGGCCCTTCGCCCTTAATCGCGAGGGTGACATTGGCAGGGCCTTGCGCCATGGCGTCGAGACAATCATCGAGACCTTTCTCGATCACGAGACGACCGCAATAGCCCAGGTGCAGCCCGGCATCGGGTGCACGTGGCGGGCGCGGAAGGGAGTAATAGGTTTCGGCATCGACGCCATAGCCGATGGGCAATGCCGGCCCGGTATATTCGCAGGCGCGACAGACCTCGGTGGCGTGTTCCGAGCGCGAGAGGATCGCGTCGGTCCGGCGCAGCACGAAGCGGCGCATTGGCTCGAAGGGAAAGGGCAGGTGCTTGAGGATGTTCTGATCGACCTCCAGCACCAGCGCCGCCTTGCCGCGATGACGCAGCGCCTGCATCGCCACCACACTCCACGGCTCTTCCCAAAGGTGGATGACATCGGGCTGCAACTCGGCAATCAGCCGCTTCAGGCCGGGATAGTAATGCAGATACCAGCTTGCGGGACCGCCATTCGGCAGGCGGATCGGCAGGATATGGGTTTTGACCGGCAAATCGCCCACCGGATCGGCGTGGAGCCAGCGCCCGAACTGATACCAGCGCTCCGGGCCGACGAGGTGAACTTCAAGGTCGTCCCGCTTGGCAAACGGCACATAGCGCAACCGGCCCGTATCGCGCGAGACGGCGGAATGCGCGATGGAGAGCACGCGGAGCGGCCTTCCGGGGCGGGGGGACGTCTCTTGCATAGGGTCTTGCCTTCGCGGGCTCTGGTGGGCTGGCGAAGGCAACCTAGTCGCGAGGAAAAAAAATCCGGTTAAGCCGATTGGTGAGCGGGTGGTAACCGCGCGCGGCAATTCAGCTCTTGAGCGAGCCTGCCAGCGCCGTGAGACCGGAGAGGTGAGCCTCCATCATGGCAAGGCTCTGGTGCTTGCCGTTGAGCGTGATGCGCGGCAGGCGCATCGGGTCCTGTCCGGCGTAAACCAGGCCCTTGACGGTGGTCGCGGCGCTGCCGAGACCTAACTCCCGTGCCAGCGCGAAATCGCGCGCGCTGCAATCCTTGGCGCGACCATAGGGAAACGCAAAATGCTTGGCCGGAATGCCAAGCTTTTCCGTGATGCGGGCGAGGCATCCGCCGATTTCATGCGCGGCCTGATCCCTGTCGAGATCCGCGACATGGGGGTGGTTGATGGTATGGCCGCCGATCTCGACATAGGGATCATGCTTCACGGTTTCGAGCATTTCCCAGGACATCGCATGCTTCCAGTGCATCGCTTCCTGATCAATGCCGTTGAGGGCGCAGAACCGGGCGTAGCGGCTGGCGGCGCCATTCTCATCCCAGGCCGAAAAAAGCGCCTGAAAGGCGGCGACGCGCGAGGCATGATCGGTGAGGAAAAGTGGGCCTTCTTCCAGCTCGACCCTGTCCCGCGTCATCAGGGTATCCTCGATGCCGGCGGCCCAGAGCGCAAGCGTGTTATCGGGGATGCCGGTGGTGAGGTAGAGCGTCAAAGGCGCCTTGTGGCGACGGAACAGCGGCACTGCGATTTCGTAGGTGTCGCGATAGCAATCATCGAGTGAGAAGTTGACAAACTTGCGGGAGAAATCTCCGCTCTGCGACCGGTGAACGGCCTCTTCGATCGTGACGAAGTCCCATCCCTGCACGGAGAGATAGGTCAAAAATTCGTCCATAAAGCTTTCGTTGAGATAAAAACCGTTATCGAGTAGTTGTGACCACGTATCTTTACGCGACATGCGATGAAAAATAAACAGAGCGCCACGCGGCCCGAGGGTCGCATTGCTCAAACTCCGCAATATTTTTGTCGTCAGGTTCACCAAGTCGATCCTCGGCCGGTTTTTGATTTTCGGTTCGTATAAGTAATGCAGTCTAACCCTTGGCGGTGGATTTTCTGAAGATTTGATTAAATTTGCCCCGAATGCGGCTAAACGCTGCACGGAGAACTTCTGGGTCAAGTATCTGAAATCCAACAAGAATTGATGCAACGCAGGTGAGTCCGGAGAGTGCAAGCTTTGGCCAGAGTGCGAGGATCGCGGTATCGATCCACCAGCCAAGACCCAGCATCAGAACGGTCGCCGGCAGGGCAAGGCCGATCAGCTTGAGGAGGCGCATCCCGCAACCCAGAGCCATGGCTGCGCCGATCAGCAGGATGCCGCCGCGAAGCGATTCCCCGACACCGATGATGAACGGGCCATAGCCCTTTGCCGCAGGCAGTTCATAGAGCACGAAGTTGCTCAGGATGTTCACAGCGTAACCCATCAGCAGGATCATGGTGGCTCTGGCATTCTGGCCGGCGCTGTTGACCATGCGCAGCAAGACCCAACCGAGCGTCACCGCCCAGAGGCCGAGTGAAATGCCGAGCAGAGCCTGCCCGGTGAGTTCAATCGCGGTTTCGTTGAAGGCACCGCGCGAGAAGAGCATGGTCACGACTTCCGGACCGAAAAGCCCGAGCCAGACTGAAGCTGGCAGGCCGGCGGCGAGTAGCGGGCGGCTCAGACGTTCCATCCGCTCGGCGGGGTCGGCATCGGGCGGCGTGGCGAGCAGCACAAGCCCGAGCGGCTGGCTGATGAAGAGCACGGCACTATCGGTGATCGTGCGCGCGTAATCGAGCGAGGCGACCGCGCCGACCGCGAGACGCGAGGCGGTGAGGCGCTCGATCCAGATGTTCGCCTGCTCGGCGATCGGCATGGCCAGCAGCGGACGGACGCGGACCCAGAATTCCTTCTGCGCCGCCATCAGATCGGCCCAGGTTAGGCCCTTGAAGGAAAGATCGCCTTCCCGCGTCAGCTTGTAGACGCCCCAGATCGCCAAGCCATCGAAGGCGAGCATGAAAGCGACGGGCAGCGCCATCAGCCAGCCGGTGAAAAAGACGACCAGCAGGCCGCCGATGATCGCAATATTGAGCAGGCTCGCGCGAATGGTGGTCAGGCGCGAACGCCCGAGCGCGATCTCGCCCGCCGAGAGGGCGTTGAGCATCACCGAGCCGGGCATGGCGAGCGCCATGATGGTAATGAAGGAGCGGGTGAGTTCCTGCCCTTCCTGCGTGAAGCCACCGACGAAGGCGGTGATCCAGTAGCTCCCGAGCATCAGCACGCAGCCCATGATGAGGGTGCCGATCAGCGTCAGCGTGATGGCGAGGGCCGCGAAGCGACGTGGTGCATCGCCGCGGGCCTGCCAGTCGCGATGCATGGGGATGAAAACCGTGGGCACCGTCTCGTTCTGCAACAGCGCGAGCGGCATCAGCACGCCGGTGATCGCAGCGCGGAAGGCATCCGCCGTGATCGACGTGCCGAACATATGCGCCATCGAGATCTCGCGCACGAGGCCGAGCATCTTGCTCACCACGGCGCCGAGCATCAGCAGAATGGCAAGGCGGCGCCCGGAGAAGACCGGATCCGGGGCTTTCGCGGGGGCAGCAGCCTTCGCCTCGTTGCTGGCAAGTGCAAGCAGGGTCACATCGGCTTCATTATCGAGTTCGTCAGTGCCGGTCATGCGGCCGGTTGGACGGTTCGGCAACAGAGCGTGCCACCAGCGCCGGAGCCCTGTGGGCTTTCCGTCGGTGCTGCCGGGCGGCGGCTCAGGGGGCTTGTCCATGCCTATTCATACCTGATGTTCATGTCTGGCGTGGCGCGCAGCTGCCGGATCGGAACCGGGATTGTCGCGCCGGCGAAAACCTATGCCTGTGGAAAGTGAACAATCGCCTGTCGGGCGCGAATTGGTGCGAAATGTGGTGGCCAAGCGGTTACTACGCTAACCTTTGCCGTGTGGCGCTGGCGACCGAGCCCGCAATCGCGTCGTTCATCCGCGCGACGCTGTAAACCGTCAGCGCTCGCTCGCGCGCGGCGGCTGTTATCTCGGCGAGATCGTCTGGCCGCTCGGCCGCCATACGGGCAAGATCGGTCAAGGCTGTGATCAGCGCAGCAGGGTTGGCTGGCGCGAAAAGCGTGCCGTAGCGACCGTTATCGAGAATTTCCGCCGAAGCGCCGGCATCGCTCGCCAGCAGCGGCGTGCCTGCCAGCATGGCTTCGACTAGCGTGAGCCCAAAGGGTTCCGGTTCGGTCGAGGGATGGATGACAACGTCCATTGCCTGCATCAGCGGCAGGATATCCGAGCGCTGACCAAGGAAAATCGCGCGGTTTTCGAGGCCGAACTCTCTCACAAGGCGCTGGAGGCGGCTGGCATAGGCCTCCTCGCCGAAGAGCGCGGAGCCTGCGAAGACACCGGTGATGTCGGGGTTTCCGGCAAGTGCCTGAAGGACAATATCCTGCCCCTTCCAGGGCGAGATGCGACTAAAAACGCCTGCGAGAAACCCGGCTTCCGGCAAGCCCATATCGCGGCGCAGATCGGCTTTCGAGCGAGGATCGGGTTCGCGGCTGACGCCGTTCGGGACCACAGCGACCCGCTTTGCCGTGCCACCGGCGGCGATGAAGGCTTGTGCCGCTGCATCCGAGGGAACGATCACGCAGCAGGCCGCGAGATTGGCAAGCCGCGTCTGCAACTGACGCTGGAGCGTGCCGAAATGCGCCGGGCTCAGGATATCATGCAGGTGCCAGACCAGCGGCTTGCGCTTTAAAAGGCACGCGAGTGCCGCCAGCGTGAAGGCCTTCTGCGAGTTCGCATAGACGACATCGCAATCCTTCATCGCGGCCATCAATTCGCGCGTCAGCCCGAAGAGTGCCGAAGCGAGCGGCAGGATCACGCGCAGAGAGGAATCCCGCCGGGCACCGGAGAGGGTCGCACCGCCTTTCGAGACGGTGGTTTCAACGCCTGCTGCGGTGAGCCGTGCTGGTAAATCGCCGGGCTCGAAGACAAAGGCGCGCGCCTGTGGGAAGGCCTCAATGACATCCAGCAACACCCGTTCGGCGCCTGAAACCGCGCCCGAATGGCTGACAAAGAGAACCTTTGGCGGGCTCACGCTGCCGACCCCTGCCACGATGCCTCATGGCTCCGTCTGACGGCTTCCGGGCTGGCCATGGTCTGGACAAGGCCAATGATCCGCCCGTTTGCCTTTTCGAGCCGGGCCTTCATCGCATGGAGATCGCGCACCGGATCGGCCTCGCGGGCGCAGCAGAGAATGCCATCGACCTGTGCTGCGAGCATCGGCAGCGCGGGGGCGGCGATCTCGGCGGGCGTATCGATCAGCACGAAATCAAAGCGCTGCGCCCAGGTCAGCAGCGCCGTCATTGGCGGGCCGCCGGGCACAATGGCATCGGCGGCGCTGCCGGCAGGGAGGATGTGCAGATTCGGCATCGCGCCGCGCACCAGCGCCTTCTGAATGGCGGTGCGGCCCGAAAGAACCCCGGCCAGACCGGGACTGGCCTCAAGGCCGAGGGCGTTGCGAAGCGCAGGGTGCTTCATATCGGTCTCGATCACCAGAACCTGAGCCCCTTCCGCCGCCAGCGATTCCGCGAGGCTGAGGATCAGCGTCGTCTTGCCGACGCCCGGCGTGGCCGAGGTGAAAAGCAGGGTTTTCAGTTTACGCCGGCTGGCTTGCCGACGCAGGGCCGATATCAGCGTGGCAAGGCTCGTGCGCGTCAGTTCATCGCTGCGAAGCTTTTTCAGAAGGCCCTTGAGATCTGCCGTTCTGAAAAACGGCAAGGTGCCATGCGGCTTCTCCAGCCGGGCGAAGGTCGCAATCACGGGGTTTCTGATGCCAGCGGGCTTTCCGGACGATTCGGATTTTCCAAACGGTTCAGATTTGCGCCCGCTGATCCGGCGGATGCGATGCCCCTCGGGCGGCGCGCTGTTGTGGTTTGCCGGCTTGATGGTGCCGATCATCCCTGCATAGGCAGACGAGGTCTCGGGCGGGGTGATGGCGGCAGGTTCCTCGACCTCATCGAGGCCCAGTCGGGCGCGCTCGCGGCGCTCCAGCAGCAGGCAGGCGCCCGCCGCGCAAAGCAGCCCGAACAGGAAGCCGCCGGCGACGAAGGGCACCAGCTTGGGGAAGAAGGGGATCACCGGCATTTCGGCGAGGTTCACGAGTTCGGTACCCGGCGAGATCGTGCGCTTCTGAATCTCGAGATCGCCGATCTTGCGACCGAGATCCGCGATCTGTCCGCGCTTGGCGTCATTCTCGCGCACCAGCGCCGAGATCTTGGTTTCGTTGTCGTTGGCGTCGGCGGCTTCGTTCTTGAGCTTGCCGAGCGATGTATTGATTTCGCTCGCGGTTTTCTGGGCGGCGGCAAAGCGCCGCTTGGTGCTGGCCGCGAGGGTCGCGACTTCGGTATCGAGACGACGCTTCAGGGCGGCGCGCTGGCGCTCCAGCGATTGCAGCACCGGATGAAGCGGGCCGAGCATATTGGATTCACTGGCGATTTGCGCATCCATGGTCGCGATCTGCTGCTTGATGTCGCCGATGGTGCGGCGCGCCATGGTGTTCGGGCTATCGGCGAAATCCTCGCCTTCACGCAACGAATTCAGCTTTGCGGAGGCATCAGCCTTGCCCGCTTCGGCAGCGGAGAGGGCCTGGATCGTCCCAGTCAGGCGTTCGGAGGCTATCGGCGCCGTGGTGCCGCGCTGGAGGCCGTTCTTGCGGCGGAAGAGTTGGATGCGATCCTCATCCGCCCGGAGCGCGCTTTCGAGTTGCGCCATCTGGGCGCGGAGTTGCCCGGCGGCTTCTTCGCGGCGGGAGGTCAGCGTTTCGCGCCGATCCGCCAGAAAGGTCATGGTCAGGGAATTGGCCATGGTCTGCGCGACATCCGGGAGGGTCGATTCGTAGTTGATGTTGATCACGCGTGAACGCCCGGCGCCGGCGATGTTGAAGCGCTGGGCAACCTGTTCCCGGAGCTTGTCCATATCCGAGAACAGCGCTTCGCAGCGCCCACCGCCGCTCGGCAGCACGGAGGAGCGGGTCCGGCATTCGCGCCCAAGCGCATCCTTGACCGCGTTTTCATTCAGGATCAGCCGCAGGATGCGCGGTGAGCGGACAAGCAGCAGTTGGCTTTCAAGGTCCGCCGGGTCACCGACCTTGTCGGCGCTGATTGCCTTGGCGGTATCGAGTCCGAGATCCTGCTGCGCGACAATGATGGCTGCTGTTGCGACATAGCGCGTGGGAATGACAAAATAGGCCATCACGGCAGCGCCAAAGACAGCGGCAAAGATCGCAAGAAACAGCGTGAGGCGCCGTCTCAGGATTGCCAGCAGATTGTCCGAACGGGGGCCTGTGGCATCCATCATTCGGCTACCTTCGCAGATGAACCGTTCCGGGTGCGGGCATAGGCCAGCATCGAGGGGGCAAGCCCCGGATAGGTCTCGCTGACGCGCAGGATTTCCTCGCCCACGAGACGCTGTAATTCCGTGCGGAACCGCTCCGAGGAGAAGCGCTCCGCCTGAGCCCGGCAGGCCTCACGCGAGAAGCCTGCCTCCTCGGCAATGAAGCGCCGGACGGAGGCGAGAATAGCCTCCGGTGTGGGGGTGTCGAAGAACATGCCGGTGCGACCCGGCACGTCCGACTTTACGGTTTCGAGCGCACCGCCGCGCCCGAAGGCGATCACCGGTGTTCCTTCGGCCTGCGCCTCGACCGGGACGATGCCAAAATCCTCTTCTGCCGCGAAAATGAAGGCGCGGGCGCCTGCCATCAGCGCGCGCATCTCGGCATCCGAGACGAAGCCTTTGAATTCGACGTTCGGGCCCGCCATCGCCTTGAGGCGCGCTTCTTCCGGCCCGGTGCCGGCGACGACCAACTTGAGATCGGGCGCCTTGGTGATGGCCTCCACGATGAGGTGGATGTTCTTGTAAGGCACCAGCCGGCTCGCGGCGAAAAAGTAATTCCCCCGCGGAGTGTCGGCGCGCGCCGCAGCGATCTCGACCGGCGGGTTCAGCACCGTGGCCTTGCGGCCATAGATCTTCTGGATGCGCCGGGCGACAAAGGCTGAATTCGCAAGCATCGCGTCGGGGCCATGGGCGGTTCGCACATCCCAGATGCGCATTCGCCCGAGAAACAGCCGCGCAAGCATACTCTTCAGGCCCCAGACCATCTTCGATTGGCGCAGATATTCGTGCTGGAGATCCCAGGCATAGCGCATCGGCGAGTGGACATAGGCGACATGCACTTGATTGGGGCCGGTCAGAACGCCTTTTGCCACCGCGTAACTGCTTGAAATCACGAGGTCATACTCGGAGAGATCGAGCTGTTCGATCGCAAGCGGCATCAGCGGAAGCAGCATGCGGTGCAGGCGTGAAATCGCTGGGAACTTGTGCAGGAAGCTTGTCTTGACCGTCTTTAGTCCGATCTGCCTGTGCCCTTCCGGGCTCAGCGCGTCGAACAGCGTGAATACATCGGCATCCGGATAGCACTTCAGAATGTCGGCGAGCACGCGCTCGGCGCCGCCAACGACATAAAGCCAGTCATGGATGACCGCTACACGCATAGAAACCTCAGATGAAATGGCTCCGGCGGACGGAGAGATGACCAAACTCTAAAAAGTTACGGTTAACATCTCATAAAGAAGCCGCTGGGTCGGTCCGCCCGGAGATGGAATTACGACTCGAACAAAAAGAACGAAAAAGGAACTTTACAATGAGAACAAATCATGAATAATGCAGCGATTGAATGCGTTCCGCCGATGTCCTATGGAGGTTCCAGTGTCTCAGGCTCAACTCCGACTCGTAGAAGGTTCTTCCATGGATAAGACCAAGGCTCTCGACGCCGCGCTCTCCCAGATTGAGCGCGCCTTCGGCAAGGGGTCGATCATGCGCCTCGGGCAGAAGACGAGCATGGAAATCGAGGCGATTCCCACCGGGTCGCTCTCGCTGGATATCGCGCTTGGCGTGGGTGGTCTGCCGAAGGGGCGGATTATCGAGATCTACGGCCCTGAATCGTCAGGTAAAACCACGCTCGCGCTGCATGTTGTCGCTGAAGCGCAGAAGATCGGTGGCGTCTCTGCCTTCGTCGATGCGGAACATGCTCTCGACCCGGTCTACGCCCGCAAACTCGGCGTTAACCTCGATAATCTCCTGATCTCCCAGCCGGACACCGGCGAACAGGGGCTTGAGATCGCCGATACATTGGTGCGATCCGGTGCAGTCGATGTGCTGGTGATTGATTCGGTTGCCGCGCTGACACCGAAGGCCGAAATCGAGGGCGAAATGGGCGAGATGCAGCCGGGCCTTCAGGCGCGTCTGATGAGCCAGGCGCTGCGCAAGCTCACGGGCTCGATCTCGCGGTCGAACTGCATGGTGATTTTCATCAATCAGATCCGTATGAAGATCGGCGTGATGTATGGCAGCCCGGAGACGACGACGGGTGGCAATGCGCTCAAGTTCTACGCTTCGGTTCGCCTCGATATCCGCCGCATCGGCGCGATCAAGGAGCGCGAGGATGTTGTCGGCAACACGACGCGCGTGAAGGTGGTGAAAAACAAGGTGGCACCGCCGTTCAAGCAGGTCGAGTTCGACATCATGTATGGCGAGGGCATCTCCAAGACGGGTGAACTTGTCGATCTTGGCGTCAAGGCCGGCATTGTAGAGAAATCCGGTGCGTGGTTCTCTTATGACAGCATCCGTCTCGGGCAGGGGCGTGAGAACGCCAAACTCTTCCTCAAGAACAATCCTGAGGTTGCCGAGAAGATCGAACAGTCGATCCGTCAGAATGCCGGTCTGATTGCCGAATCGATTCTCGCAGGTTCGGAGACCACCGACGACGCTTAAATTCGCAATGCGGCTGTGTTTCATGCGATTCAACGCATGGACAGCGCGCGGCCCTCTGACTAGAACCGATCCCAGAAAAGACAATGCGTCCGGTGAAGCCGGACGCTGAAGCCGGGGTTTTGGGCATGAGTGGCGTCAACGATATTCGGTCAACCTTTCTGGACTTTTTCGCGAAGAATGGACATTCCGTTGTCTCATCGTCGCCGCTGGTGCCGCGGAATGATCCAACCCTGATGTTCACCAATGCTGGCATGGTTCAGTTCAAGAACCTCTTTACCGGCATCGAGACCCGCAATTACACCCGCGCCGCAACCTCACAAAAGTGCGTCCGTGCCGGTGGTAAGCACAACGATCTCGACAATGTCGGCTATACGGCGCGCCACCATACATTCTTCGAAATGCTCGGGAATTTTTCATTTGGCGATTATTTCAAAGAAGAAGCGATCCACTATGCCTGGGCGTTGGTGACGAAGGAATTCCAGCTCAACAAGGACAAACTCAGCGTCACTGTTTATCACGAAGACGATGAGGCCTTCGGACTTTGGAAGAAAATCGCCGGCCTGCCCGAGGAGCGGATCATCCGGATTGCAACGTCGGATAATTTTTGGGCTATGGGCGATACCGGGCCGTGCGGTCCCTGTTCGGAAATCTTCTACGATCATGGCGAGCATATTCCTGGCGGCCCGCCCGGATCTCCTGATGCAGATGGTGATCGGTTCATCGAGATCTGGAATCTCGTTTTCATGCAGTTCGAGCAACTCGCTACAGGCGAGAGAATTCGCCTGCCGAAACCATCCATCGATACCGGTATGGGGCTGGAACGGATTTCGGCTGTCCTTCAGGGGACCCATGATAATTACCGTACGGATCTGATGCGCGCACTTATCCGCGCTGTGGCGGATATGGTCTCGGTTGATGCGGACGGTGCGCAGAGCGCCAGCCATCGCGTTATCGCAGACCATTTGCGCGCCTCCAGCTTTCTCGTCGCGGACGGCGTTCTTCCCTCCAACGAGGGGCGGGGTTATGTGCTGCGCCGGATTATGCGCCGCGGTATGCGCCACGCGCAGCTTCTGGGCGCTCGCGACCCCTTGCTCCATCGCTTGGTTCCAGCGCTGGTCCGTGAAATGGGACAGGCCTATCCGGAACTCGTCCGGGCGGAAAGTCTGATCACCGAAACCCTTAGGTTGGAAGAGACCCGATTCCGGAAGACTCTTGAACGCGGGCTGTCTCTGCTCGAAGCAGAGAGCGGCGCTTTGTCTGCGGGGCAAAGCCTCTCGGGAGAAACGGCGTTCCGGCTTTACGATACCTACGGATTTCCGCTTGATCTGACGCAGGACGCCCTGCGTGCGCGGCAGATCACGGTTGATCTCGATGGTTTCAATTCTGCAATGGCTCGACAGAAGGCAGAGGCGCGCGCTTCATGGTCCGGCTCTGGCGATGCTGCCAACGAAGCCATCTGGTTTGGAATGCGCGAAACCGTCGGCGCGACGGAATTCCTGGGCTATGCGACCGAAAGTGCCGAGGGCATTGTTTCCGCGATTGTTCAGAATGGGAAATCTGTCGATTCGGCCGATGGCGGCGAGCTGGCCCTTATCTTGAACCAGACGCCGTTCTATGGCGAATCTGGTGGTCAGGTTGGCGATGAGGGGCGCATTCTGGGTGAAGGTTTCGTCTTTCGCGTTACGGATACCGTGAAGCGTGCAGGTGATGTGTTTGTCCATCTCGGGGTTCTGGAGTCAGGGAAGGTTTCCGTTGGCGCCCCTGCGGCCTTGCACGTTGATCATGCACGGAGAACGGCCATCCGAGCCAATCACTCGGCTACGCATTTGCTGCATGAAGCATTGCGTCAGGTGCTTGGCGATCATGTCGCGCAAAAGGGTTCTCTGGTGAATTCCGAGCGGCTTCGCTTCGATATTTCTCACCCGAAGCCCATTGTCGCTTCTGAGCTCGAGGCCGTCGAAGAGATTGCAAATGCCATTGTCCTTCGCAACGAGCCGGTTGTAACGCGGCTCATGGCCGTGGATGACGCGATCAACTCCGGTGCGCGCGCGCTCTTCGGCGAAAAATACGGCGATGAGGTTCGCGTTGTCTCGATGGGGACGGAGGAAACCTCGGGTGGCATCACAAAGGCTTATTCGGTCGAGCTTTGCGGCGGCACGCATGCGGTCCGCACGGGTGATATCGGGCTGATTTCGATTGTCGGGGAGGGGGCTGTTGCTGCTGGCGTCCGCCGTATCGAGGCTCTGACGGGAACTGCCGCCCGGCGGCATCTCAACGCTGAGCGCGACCGTCTGCGGGGAATTGCCTCCGCACTCAAGGTCGGTGTCGACGAGGCTGGCGAACGCGTTGTTCAGATTGCCGAGGAACGTCGTCGCCTTGAACGTGACCTTGTCGATGCCCGCAAGAAGCTTGTCATGGGCGGTAGCGCCGCAGAAGACGCGGTCCAGACCTGCGGGACCATCCGGTATATCGGGAAGACCGTCGAGGGAGTTGAGGTCAAGGATCTCAAAGGCCTCGCGGACCAGCACAAGGCCAAGCTCGGTTCGGGCGTGGTTGCGCTGGCTGTTATCGGTGAAGACAAGCGAGCAGGTCTTGTTGTTGCGGTGACTGAGGATCTGACTGGTCGTGTCAATGCGGTCGATCTGGTGCGTATCGCGTCCGAGATGCTTGGCGGCAAGGGCGGCGGCGGGCGCCCGGATATGGCGCAGGCTGGCGGACCGGATGGGGACAAGATCGCGGTAGCTCTGTCTGCGATTGGCGACAGGCTCGCGACATTGGGTTGATGATGGCGCGTCGTCGCATCCTGCGCTTCCGGCAACGCTGCTACGAGGTGCTGGATGTTGGGTCCACACATGACCCGGCCAGCCGTGCTGTTCATCGTGGGCTCGTTCTGCTTGTGCTGATCAGTGTTGGCGCAGCGATTTTCGAATCGATCCCGCGCCTTTACGCCCAGTACTGGCTGGCGTTCCAGCTCGTTGAGCTGGTCGCGGCCGGCGTTTTCATGGTCGAATATATCCTGCGCATCTGGGCGATCATCGAGCATCCGCCACTCCAGCACTTGCCCGCGTGGCGCGCACGGATTTCCTATTCTCTGAGCCCATCGGTGATGGTTGATCTGGTGGCGATCCTGCCGCTGTTTCTCGCCTTTGCCGGTCCGAGCGATCTTCAGGTGCTGCTGTTGCTGCGCTTATTGCGTTTTTTCAAGCTTGCCGCTACTCGCCGGGTGTCCGGTCGCTCGTCGAAGCGATCCAGACCGAGCGACGCGCGCTTCTGGCCTGCCTTGTGATCCTCGGAGGGCTGATGATCGTCGCCGCGGCGATGATGCATATCGTCGAGGGACGCGCGCAACCGGACAAATTTGGCTCCATTCCCGAAGCGATGTATTGGGCGATCATCACGCTGACGACGGTGGGCTACGGCGATGCTGTTCCGATTACGCCGGGCGGCAAGCTGGTCGCGGGCATTACGGCGGTCACTGGCCTCGTGATGCTGTCGCTTCCGGTGGGTATTATTGCCACTGCGTTCGCCGAAGTGATCCATCGCCGCGATTTTGTCGTCACCTGGAACATGGTGGCGCGGGTGCCGCTGTTTGCGCAGCTCGATGCGGTGGAAATCGCGTCGATCATGCGCTTTTTGCGCTCCCAAATCGTTGAAGCGGGCGATGCTGTTGTCCATCGGGATGATATTGCGCATTCGATGTATTTTATCGCGAACGGATCGGTCGAGATTGAGCTGCCGGATCGTACGGTGAAGCTGGAGGAGGGGCAGTTTTTTGGCGAGATCGCGCTCCTGCGTCAGGGGTTGCGAACCGCAACCGTGCGCGCGCTGGAGACCACCAAGCTGCTGGTGCTGGACCGCGAGGATTTCTTCATCCTGATGCAGCAAAATCCGTTGATCGCGGACCGCATTCAGGAGGTTGCGCGTGGCCGCATGGCGCCCGAACCGCTCGAGCCGCAAGGCGATCTGGCGCGGCGGGAAGTCGAATAGGGCTCAGTGCTTGCGGGCGGGCCAGGGCCTGAGCGCCGCAAGGCCGGGCGGCAAAATTGCTTCCATCCGCGCTTCCATGGCCGCACGACGTCTGGCGATGAAAATCCCGAGCGCGACGATGCCAAGCCCGAAAGCGGAAAGCGCGAAGGGGAAGAGCATCGAGTCCTTGAAGATGTCATAGGCGAGGTGGCCGAGATAGGTCATCACGCCCATGACGCCAAAGACAGCGTAGGCGCGGCGGCCAACAAACAGCGAGATGGCCAGCAGCCCGACGTTGATCAGGCAATAAAGGAATTTGCCGAACTCCCAGTTGCTGTCCTGAAAGGTCAGGCCTCCCCAGAACGTCAGGGCCGCGACAAGGTGGAGCCAGAAGGCGTAGTCGGCGCGACGCGGGCGCAACTCGTAGATCCATGTCGCGATGAAGAGCACGATTCCGAACCAGAGTGAGACTTTCCGGCGCAGTTCCCACGAGAAGTTGCGATCGCCGTAGAGATAGGCGGCGAGATCCATCGACAGGAACCACAGGCAAAAGGCGGCGGGGAAAGCGATGAAGGCGAAGGGGTAACGCCGCGCGGCGAGCAGCGAAGCCACGATGGTTGCGAGTTCCATCGGCAGCCAGCCGCCCTTGATGTATTTGTAGAACGACTGGTAGCTGCCCGGCGCATCGAGCCCGGCCCAGGTGTTGGTGGCGCTCTGGATGCCGAAGACAATGAGCGGCACCATGCCGACCGCGGCGGCGATCAGCAGCCCGCCTGGTGTGCGCGTGTCGTCGCGCTGCCACAGGCGATGCCCGAGGATCCACAGACCCAGACCATAGGCGAAGCCGGTGGCGGTGAGGCCTGCGCCGCCCATGGCCGAGAAGGCGAGGGTAGAGAAAAGGCCCATCGCTGCCATGACGATGAGCGCGCCCGCGTACCAGAGGAGGTGTGTGAGATCGAACTTCGGCTGCGGTATGCTGACAGGGACTTGTCCATCCGCCCCGGAAGGCCTGCGCCCGGCAAGAAATCCCTTCAGGCGCTCAGCCGTTGCCGCGTCCAGAACGCCTGCGGCAACTGCGGCATCAAGGTCTAGGGGTGAATAATAACGCGGATCAGCCATGGCGTAACTATGCCGCGCGGGCGCTGATCCGGCAAGGTCTCGGGGAGATAGAGACTTCTAGGCGAGATGGGGCTCAAACGCGCGATACATCGCCCTGATACGCTCAGGGATCGGCATCGATTTATGGGTGCGCTGGTCGGTGTAGACCTGCACAACCTCGCCGGTCGCGAGCAGGGTCTCCTCACCCTTGGGGAAAATCGCCAGTGCGTAGGTGAGGCTGGAGGTGCCCATCTTGGCGACGCGAACGCCAACCTCGAACTCGAGGTCATAGGTCAGCGGCGCCCTGTATTCGACCAGCGCTTTGACGACATGCCAATCCTCGAGCAGTTCCTTCGACTCGCGGAACTGGTCGTAGCCGATGGCGCGGTAATACTCGAAAATCGCAGTGTCATAGTAGGTGAGGTAATGCGCGTTATAGACCACCGCCTGCCCGTCAATTTCGGAATAGCGGACGCGGAAGGGGTGGAAGAAGGGGAAGTCGGCGCGGGTTGTCATGCTCGAATCCTGATCGTGAAAGCGTCAGGCTAGAGGCTGCGGGCGCATAAAAAAAGGGGCCTTGCGGCCCCTTTGATGCGTCCCGATTGCGGTGCTTACGCGCCCATCGCCTTCTGGAGGTTCTCGTCGACCTTGTCGAGGAAGCCCGAGGTCGAGAGCCACTTCTGGTCGGCGCCGACGAGCAGCGCGAGATCCTTGGTCATGTAACCGGCTTCGACGGTGTCCACGCAGACCCTTTCGAGGGTCTTGGCGAACTTGGCGAGTTCGGCGTTGTCATCGAGCTTGGCGCGATGGGCAAGGCCACGCGTCCAGGCGAAGATCGAGGCGATCGAGTTCGTCGAGGTCGACTTGCCCTTCTGATGCTCGCGATAGTGCCGGGTCACGGTGCCGTGCGCGGCTTCCGCTTCCACGGTTTTGCCGTCCGGCGTCATCAGAACCGAGGTCATCAGGCCGAGGGAGCCAAAGCCTTGCGCCACGATGTCGGACTGCACGTCGCCATCGTAGTTCTTGCAGGCCCAGACGTAACCGCCTGACCACTTCAGCGCCGAGGCGACCATGTCGTCGATCAGGCGGTGCTCGTAGGTGAGGCCGCGGGCCTTGAATTCGGCGGCGAATTCCGCGTCAAAGGTCTCCTGGAAGATGTCCTTGAAGCGGCCGTCATAGGCCTTGAGAATGGTGTTCTTGGTCGAGAGATAGACCGGATAGTTGCGCATCAGGCCATAAGCGAGGCTGGCGCGCGCGAAATCGCGGATCGAATCGTCGAGGTTGTACATCGAGAGCGAAACACCGGCGCTCGGCGCCTTGAAGACTTCGCGCTCGATCACCTGACCATCCTCGCCGACGAACTTGATCGTCAGCGTGCCCTTGCCCGGGAAGCGGAAATCGGTCGCGCGATACTGGTCGCCATAGGCGTGACGGCCGACGACGATCGGCTGGGTCCAGCCCGGCACGAGGCGCGGCACGTTCTTGCAGATGATCGGCTCGCGGAAGATGGTGCCGCCGAGAATGTTGCGGATGGTGCCGTTCGGCGATTTCCACATCTGCTTGAGGTTGAATTCCTCCACGCGGGCTTCATCCGGCGTGATGGTCGCGCATTTGACCGCGACGCCATGCTTCTTGGTGGCTTCCGCCGAATCGATGGTCACCTGATCATTGGTGGCATCGCGGTTCTCGATCGAGAGGTCGTAATATTCGAGATTGATGTCGAGGTAGGGGTGGATCAGCTTCTGCTTGATGAAATCCCAGATAATCCGGGTCATTTCATCGCCGTCCATTTCGACGACGGGGTTGGCTACCTTGATTTTTTTCATCTCGCAGGGACCTTCAGAAGCGGGTGCAAACAGGGCGAAAGCATTGTTTTTATGGTTTGTGTCGCATCGACGCGCCGGGCGCGGGATGCATCAGTTCGGCCTATAGCACCGCTTGGGGCCGAGGCAAAGATTGACGAAGGGCGAAGAGGGAGAGAGAAACGCGGCTACAATAAGGAGAGCACAAGACATGTGATGACCGGGGTCATCGTCCCAAGCAGCATCGGTGTTCGAGGCAGCTGATCCATCACAACTGATGCCAAAAGCTTGGTGACAATCACATGGAAAGTGAAGGCTTGCGCGATGGCTAGCATGGCCAGAGCATATGTAACGATTCCCGGTGCCTTGCTGCCTGCAAACCACGCCCAAGCTGCGAAAATGAATGTGGCCGGTGGAAATGCTAGGCCGATCCAGTTGGCTAGCCGTAGCCAACCGAAACGGAAGGACCGGAGCACCCTATTTCCTGCAGGGTACCAAGTGGCAAAAACCAATGCTGTGAAACTGATATAGAATACTGTTGCAGCAACAATGCCGTCCCAGTTCTTGAGCGCGATAATCCACCAACCTGCTATGAGCAATGTGGTGATTATGGGCAGGAAGACACCAATTATAAGTTCCAGCTTTGTGAAGGCTTGGTTTGGACTGTGGTCAGTCACTCCGATCACATTCGCCATTTGTGCTTGCTCCAAGGCGCCAATCCTGAAATCAGGTGCAGCATGACCGAACATGATCGCCCCGTCATCATTCTTGTCCGGCCGCAGCTTGCCGAGAACATCGGCATGTGCGCCCGCGCGATGGCCAATTTCGGCCTGACCGAGATGCGGCTTGTCGCCCCGAGGGATGGCTGGCCGCAGAAAACCCGGATGAAAAAGGGCGCGTTTCAGGCTGCTGCCGGTGCGACCGACATTCTCGAACGGGCGCAGCTCTTCGAGACGGTCGAGGCGGCGATTGCGGATTTGCACCATGTGTTTGCGACCACTGCGCGTGAGCGCGGACAGGCCAAGCCCGTCCATGCGCCTGCCGCCGCGATGGGAGAGGCGCAGGCACGGATCGGGCGCGGCGAGCGGATCGGCATTCTCTATGGGCCGGAGCGGACGGGGCTTGAGAATGACGATGTCGCGCTTGCGAGCGCCATCATCACTTTTCCGGTCAATCCGAAGTTCGCGTCGCTCAACCTCGCGCAGGCGGTGGTGCTGACGGGGTACGAATGGTTCCGCCATGCTTCCGGGGAAGCTGCGCCTTTCGCGATGCCGGAGATGAGCCCGCCGGCCAAACGCGAGACCTTGCAGGCGTTTTTCGGCTTCCTCGAGGGGCATCTGGAGCGCGCGGGCTATTTTTTTCCCGAGAGCAAAAAACCGGTGATGGTACGAAATTTCCGCAACCTCGTGCATCGGCTCTCGCCCAGTGAGCAGGATATCCGCACCTTGCGGGGGGCTATCGATTGGCTCGTCAAGCGCGGCAAGCCGGCACCGGGCAAGAGTGCCCCCGACAAACACGCGGGTGATCACACGGAAAAGTGAGCGGCCCGCCCTGCTTTGCCCCGTTTTTGACAAAGCAAGTTGCGTTAGACTTGGGACCATTGCTTTTCATCACCGAACGGATTCTCCATGGTCACGCGCCGCCAATTTCAGGCTGGTTTGATGGCAGCGCCAGCGCTTCTTGCGCTTCGCGCGCGGGCTGAGGCGCAAACGACGCTTGATGTCGCTATTATCGGTGCCGGTGCTGCCGGGCTTGTGGCTGCGCATCGCGCGCGGGAAAAAGGCCTGACCACGCGCATTTTCGAAGCGCGCACACGTGTCGGCGGCAGGGTCTACACCGATGAGACGCTGGGGCCGGGGTTTGAGGCCGGAGCCTTCTACATCCATTTCGCCGAGCGCAATCCGTGGCGGGGAATCGCCGAAGCGCAGGGCGTGGCGCTCGTCAATGATGATACGCTGAGCGGTGGTTTCAACGTCTTCCGCGATGGCAGGCCGATTCCGCCCGAGGAGCGCGGTCGGCGGCGCGGCGCCTTCGGGCGGCTGTCGGATGCGGTGGATGCGGAAGGCGCAGGTGCGGATTTCTCTTTCGCGGAGGCCGCGCAGCGCCTCGCGCCGGATCTCTTCGAGGCGGCGCAGAGCCTCACGCTGCTTTCGCTCGGTGAGGAGCCTGAGAATGTCTCGGTGCGCGATTACCAGCAGCTCGATTCCGGCGACGATCTCGTCGTGCCGAGCGGCTACGGCCATATTCTCGCGCGCCACGCACAAGGGCTGGATATTGCGCTGGCGACGCCCGTTTCCGCCATCGATACCAGCGGTGCGGCGGTGCGTCTGACAACGCCCGGCGGCGAGGTGCTGGCACGGACAGTGGTCCTCACGGTGCCGATCGGCGTGTTGCAAGCCGGTGCGATCCGCTTCACGCCGGCGCTGCCACCGGCGACCTTGGCTGCGATCAACGGCCTCGGCATGGGCGCGCTGACCAAGGTCGCGTTGAAATTCGAAGGTACGCGCTTCGGCCTCAATCCGTGGGCGCAGTTTTTCGATCAGGGCACCACCACCGACAAGGGCCCGCCGGATGACCTCGTGAATTTCGAGTTCTGGCCCTTTGATCGCGATCTCGTGGTCGCGATGTTCGGCGGGAATTTTGCACGCGGGCTTGTTGCTGCGGGCGAAGCAGCTGCGGTGGAGGCAATTCTCGCGCGCCTCACGCGCATTCTCGGCGAGGACACCCGCAAGGCGTTTAGGGCCGGGCGGCTTGCCGGCTGGAGCGCCGATCCTTTCGCACTTGGCGGCTATTCCATTGCCAAACCGGGACAGGCGGCGGCGCGCACGGTGCTCGAAGCGCCGATCCAGGGTCGGCTTTGGCTTGCAGGAGAAGCCAATGCTGGCATTGCTTCAATGACGGCAGGCGGTGCGGCGATTGCGGGGCGACGCGCGGTGGATGATGCGGCGCAATGGCTTGCCTCGGGCGGCAGAACCGGCAATGGAGGATAAACACGCCATTTCCGGGTTCTGATGTCCACTTCGCGCCAGAAAATTCTTGTTTTTGACTCCGGCCTCGGCGGGCTGACGGTTTATCGCGCCATTCGCGCGCTCCGGCCCGATGCGGATTATCTCTACCTCGGAGACGATGCGCTCTTCCCCTATGGCGCGCTGGCGCCCGACGTGCTGATTGCGCGCGTCAACACGGTGATCGGCGAGGCGATGGGCGATTTTGCCGCCGATTGCATCGTGATCGCCTGCAATACGGCCTCGACGCTGGTGCTGCCGCACCTCCGCGCCCGCTACACGATTCCGATCGTCGGCACGGTCCCCGCGATCAAGCCGGCAGCGTCAATGACCAAGACGGGGATGATCTCCGTGCTGGCGACGCCCGGCACCGTCAGCCGGGATTATACACAGGAGCTGATCCGCGATTTCGCGGGCGGCGTCGCGGTGACGCTGGTGGGCTCGAAGGCGCTCGCGGGGCTGGCCGAGCGTGCGCTTCGGGGCGAGACGATTGTCGATGAGTCGATACGGGCTGAAATTGCGCCGTGCTTTGTGGAACAGGACGGCAAGCGTACCGATGTCGTCGTGCTCGCCTGTACGCATTATCCGCTCTTGCTCGTGCGCTTCAGGAGGCTTGCGCCCTGGCCGGTTGAATGGATCGATCCTGCACCCGCCATCGCCCGCCGCGTCGTGCAGGTGATCGGAGAGAGCAGGGTTGAGGGGGACGGCGCGTGCCGCGCCACCTTTACGGCGGGAGTTCCGGCCGAGGCTTCGCTTCTTGACGCGCTTGCCGTGGGTGGCCTCAGGGTGATTTCGTCCGCGCCTGCCGCCGACGCCAAAGGATATACCCGAGGCTGAGCGCGAGCCAGCCGGCGGCAATTCCCGTGGGGAGCAGCATCGCGAGGCGGAAAGCATTGGCCGGAGCATCCTCCGGGTCCGAGTTTGCCACGAGGATTGCCGAGTCCGGCAGGCTTTTCAGGCTGTAACGCGCTTGTGCGGCGCGAATGGCATTGAGATAGCCGGCACGATCACTCTCCCGCACCCGGACAAATCCTTGCAGTGAGGGATTGCGCGAGAGGCAATCAAAGCCGGGCGTGGTCGTACAGCTGATCCAAGCCGGAATCGGCTGGTCCTTCTGCCAATCGGGAGAGACAAGCGGGATCACATGGTAGACGGTGATCTGTTCGCGCGGTCCGGAGCCGAAATTGCGATAGGATTTCACCTCGTGCTGCCCGTTTAGCCCCTTGAGAACACGCGGGTTAGTGAGTGTGAAACGTGTCGCCTCAGGCGCGCGAGGGATTTCGCCGGCGTTTTCGATGTGACGGGCAGTGCCGCGCGCGACTTCGCGGCCGCGCTCATAGGGCAAGAGGAAGGCTATCGCCGCGGCCATGCCAAAGAACCCTGCGGGAACCAGCAATCCTCGGCCGAACCGGAAGCTGGCCGCAAAGCCGAGCAATACGGAGCCAAAGAGGCTGCCATAGCGCGCGAGCACGGGATCGATAGTCGATGCCAACCATGCGAACCCCACCGATGCCGCAATGACGCCGAGCCCGATCAGGATGGTCATGCTATCCGAAAGGTCGGTCGCCTGGCGCAGGGGCATCATATCAGGGCGCGCGAGGCCTGCTGCACGCGGTTTGGTGCTACTCAGCGTTTCCTCCGGTGGCGGGGAGGGGGGCGCTGGCGGTGCTTCCGGCCGATATCCGGTGGCGAGAACGGCGTCTGTTACAGCGGATAACACGTATGGCGGCGCGTCAGGGTCCATCGGCCCCTTCTCGAAGAACTCCTCGTAGGTTTGTGTGCCGGCACCCCCCATATCTTTCGGACCGAACCAAACCCAGCCGATCTCTTTCGCTTCGAAATCAACATAGGCTTCGTATCGGTTGTACGGGCCGCCATCCGTCCATTCCCACGAGCGAATTTGTGGAGGCTTTTTGTCGGCCATGGCGCTTCACCGGTTGCTTTCCTCGAAAAATACTTGATTCCTGTTCAATATTCGTTGCGGGCCACACTGCCCCGAGATTGACGCCACCCCCATCCTCCTGTATCCACCCGACTTCCGTTGCGGGTTTTCTCGCGGCGGGCGCGCACCCGTGACGCGTTGCAGCTTTCCAAAGTGGGCTTATCGCCTTTTGCAACAGCGTCTGTCGCTTGTTCGTCCCCTTTGGGGAGGGAGAAGAGAGGAGGGGCGTTATCAGTCCGGGGCCTGCCATTGCGTGCAAGCCTTTTAACCCGATTGGGTCGGCTGGAACGCGATTGTTGCTTCTCCTTCGCATCCGAAGGGGCGGGGATCGCTTTTCGTCTGGCCCCGAGAAGCGAGAATACGATGACCAAGCGTCACGAAGCCAAATACAAAATCGATCGCCGTATGGGCGAGAACATCTGGGGCCGCCCTAAGTCCCCGGTCAACAAGCGCGAATACGGCCCGGGCCAGCACGGCCAGCGCCGCAAGGGCAAGCTGTCGGACTTCGGCACCCAGCTCCGCGCCAAGCAGAAGCTCAAGGGCTACTACGGCTCGATCTCGGAAAAGCAGTTCCGCCGTTACTACGCTGAAGCCGTCCGCATGAAGGGCGACGCAGGCGAGAACCTCATCGGCCTGCTCGAGCGCCGCCTCGACGCGGTGATCTACCGCGCCAAATTCGTGCCGACCGTGTTTGCGGCGCGCCAGTTCGTCAGCCATGGCCACATTCTGGTCAACGGCAAGCGCGTCAACATCCCGAGCTACTCGGTGAAGGTTGGCGATGTGGTTGAGGTCAAGCCGGCCTCGAAGCAGCTCACGCTGGTTCTCGAAGCCGCCGGCCTCGGCGAGCGCGACACCCCGGACTTCCTCGAAGTCGATCACGCCAAGATGGCCGCCAAGTTCGCCCGCATTCCGGGCCTGACGGATGTGCCGTATCCGGTTCAGATGGAACCGAACCTCGTCATCGAATTCTATTCGCGCTAATTATTCCGCGCGATTTGCGATCAAAGGCCGCCTCCGGGCGGCCTTTTTTATGCGCTGTGGTGGCTCCGTCAAAAGCCTGATGCCGCGCCGCGCCCTTCTTGCGCAAGATCAAAGCCGGTTGCCCGAGAAAGGCGCAGCTTCCGCGCGGTTCTTCACGAACAGGGCTGAGGAGGCTCCTATGGGCAAGCTGGTTTTTATGGTTCACCTCATCATGATGACGGTGGTCGCGGGCGCGCTGGTGATCGCGATTGTTAGCATTCCCTCGCTAGCGGATCAGGGCATGAAGCTCATCCCATGGGCTGCGGCGGTCGGCTTTGTGGCCGCGCTTCCCCTCAGCATCTGGATTTCCCGCCGCATCATGCAGCAAACGCGTGGCGCCTGACGCGCCGCTTCCCCGGAGCCTTCGGGCTTTCGGATTTTCCTGCACCGCGATGGGATCGGAGAAATCACGCGCGAGGAAGATTGCGAAGACCCGGAGGAGTTGATGGTAGCCACAGCGTTTCGCGGCGGTTTTTTAATCTCATGACGACCCACCCCTAAGGCAGCGGCTCCGGTCGCTGCCTTTTTCTATGGAACGTCCAAAAAAAACGCGCCCGGTGAGGGGCGCGCCTTTCATTGCTTTCAAGGTGAACCGGGCTCAGCCGGTCGTCACGGCCGTCTCGAGATCCGAAGGGTCGATGGTGCGGTCGAGCGCCTTGTTGAGCTTGTCGCGATCCAGCTCGCCTTCCCACCACGACACCACGACGCAGGCGATGCCATTGCCGGTGAGGTTGGTGAGCGCACGGCATTCCGACATGAACTTGTCGATGCCGAGCACAATGGCCATGCCGGGCACGAGGCGCGGATCGACCACAGCGAGTGTGCCGGCGAGGGTGATGAACCCGGCGCCGGTGATGCCGGACGCGCCCTTCGAGGTCAGCATCGCCACGAGCAGGATGGTGATCTGCTGGCTGGCCGAGAGGTCGAAGCCGAGCGCCTGCGCGATGAAGAGCGTCGCCAGCGTCATGTAGATGTTGGTGCCGTCGAGGTTGAAGGAATACCCTGTCGGGACCACGAGGCCGACGACCGGCTTCGAGCAGCCGAGGCGCTCGAGCTTTTCCATCAGCTGCGGCAGGGCGCTTTCCGAGGAGGAGGTGCCGAGCACGATCAGCAACTCATCCTTGATGTAGCGGATGAACTTGAAGATCGAGAATCCGACGATACGCGCGATGATGCCGAGCACCACCACGATGAACAGGAAGGCGGTGATGTAGAAGGTCGCGATCAGGCCGGCGAGATTGCCGAGCGCCTGCGGGCCGAACTTGCCGATGGTGTAGGCCATGGCACCGAAGGCGCCAAACGGGGCCGCCTTCATGACAATGGCGATCACGCCGAAGATCGCATGGGCCGCATCGTCGACGAAGGAGCGCATGGTCTTGCCGCGCTCGCCGAGCGCCATCAGCGCAAAGCCGAACAGGATCGAGAACAGTAGCACCTGAAGGATATCGCCCTTGGCGAATGCGCCGACGACGCTGTCCGGGATGATATTCAGCACGAAATCGACTGACTTCATTTCCGTGGACTGCTTGAGATAGCCGGCGACCTTGGTGGCATCGGCTCCAGCGTTCGAGAAGCCCTTGCCTGGCTGCACGATATTGCCGACGATCAGGCCGAGCGCGAGCGCGAAGGTCGAGACGATTTCGAAATAGACCAGCGCCTTGATGCCGACGCGCCCGACCGAGCGGGCATCTTGAATATGCGCGATGCCGGAAACGACGGTGCAGAAGATGATCGGGGCAACGACCATCTTGATGAGCTTGACGAAGCCGTCGCCCATCGCTTTCATCCAGTCGTTAGTCGCGAAGGCGGGGAAGAGCCAGCCAACGATGGCGCCGAGCACGATGGCAAACAGAACCTGAATATAGAGAACCTTGTAGAACGGCTGCTTGGCCGTGCTCGCTGCCGATGAAATACCTGCACTCGCCATGGTGTAACCCCCCGCTTTTCTGATTTAAGTTCAGCTATTCTGCTTGGCCCTGTGCTTTAGGCCAAGTTTCGGCAAATCCAATTGCGGTTTTCCGTATCAGGGTTTCAACGTCTTGAAGAAACCGGCAAAGCGCAGCAGGCCTTCGGGCCATGGCCCATGGCCGGATTCGGCGTTGATATGCCCGGCTTCGCCGGCATCGACCAGCGCGGAGCCCCAGGCATTGGCATGGTCCGCCGCGACCTCGAAATCGCAGTAGGGGTCATTCCGGCTTGCGACCAAAAGCGAGGGAAACGAGAAGGGTTCGCGCGGGAGCGGCGCGAAATCATGCGGCACGCCGGGCAGAAGTTCCTCGCGGTTCCAGTCCGAGAGGCCGACGAGAAAGCCACCGATGACCTTGCCGGGCGCGAACATCGGCGCGGCGTGGGGGATCGCTGCCGTGCCGATGGAATGCGTCACCAGCACCACGGGCTTTTCCGCCTTGTTGACCGCCGCCGCGATGGCCCCGGCCCATTGCGCGCGGTCGGCCCGGTGCCAGTTCGGTTGGCGCACGCGGTGTGCGGTCGAGAGCTTCTGCTCCCAGCGCGTCTGCCAGTGGTCCGGCCCGGAATCGCCGAAGCCGGGGACGATGAGGATGGAGGCATCGGAGAGTTTCATGGTCAGGGTATCGCCATCTTGTCGAGGATGATTGGCAGGGCCGCCGGATCGAGCGTCAACCCGACATGGTCGACACCGGGCACCACCGTCAGATCGAGCTTCGGGTTGATGGCAGCAAGAGAGGCGCGCATCGACTCCGCATTGAAAAGCTCATCCTTTTCGCCGATCAGCACATGCACCGGTGCGGTGGTCTTGCCGAGCGCGCGCTTGTAGCTCAGCGGCATCAACGAGGCATAGAGCCGGAAGCTGTAGGCTGCTGCCTGGTGGCGGTCGGAATTGGGCGGCACGGCAAAGCGGATCGCCTCCAGCGCATTCAGGCCGGAAAAACCGAGGAAATTCAGGATCGTCAGTCCGACGATGCGTGGCACATGCGCTGCCGCCCAGCGTTGGGATTCGGCTGAGCGGGTCGAGGGTGCTTCCGGGCCGAGCGCGGGCGCAAGCAGGACCACGTTATCAGGCTGAAGCGTCGGGTAAGCCCCGACAAAGCGGATCAGGAAGCCGCCGCCGAGTGAAAAGCCGAGGAGGGTGAGTTTCTTACCCGGCTGCTCCTTCTGCGCCATCAGAATGAGGCTCATCAGATCCATATCGGGCTGGCCGAGGAAATCGACATCGCCGCGCCGTCCTGTGTCGCCATGGCCCCGCAGGTCCGGTACGTAAACCACCTGTCCTGCCGCCGCGAGGCCTTTCGCGAGCGCATGGAGGCTGGCACCGAGCGCACTTGAGCCGTGGATGGCGATCGTCACGCCCTTCGTCCCCTCGCCATAGGTGCGATAGGCGATGGGCGAGCCGTGCTTCACGTCCAGCTTCCGGATCGGCGGCAGGTCCGAAAAGTCCACCCGTTTGAACGGGTCGCTGATTGAGGTCAGTTCAGCCGGAGCAGGCGAGGTGCCAAAGATGATCGCCCCGCCGAGCGCCAGCCCGGCGAGAACCAGCGCGGCGATCAGCAGTTTGTGCCAGAGGCGCATGATTTTCTTGCTTCTGCGATCAGCGCTCGAACACGCGCTCGAAGATCGTATCGACGTGCTTGAAGTGGTAGCCGAGATCGAACATCGCCTCGAGTTCGGCGGCGGGAATGCGGCTTGAAACTTCGGTATCCGCCTTCAGCGAGGTGAGGAAATCGGCGCCGTGTTCCCAGGTCTTCATCGCATTGCGCTGGACGAGGCGGTAGCTGTCCTCGCGCGAAACGCCGGCCTGCGTCAGCGCCAGCAGCACGCGCTGCGAGTTGTGAAGCCCTGCGAGCTTGTCGAGGTTCTTCTTCATGTTCTCGGGATAGATCAGCAGCTTGTCGACCACACCCGCAAGGCGATGCAGCGCGAAATCGAGCGTGATCGTCGCATCCGGGCCAATATAACGCTCGACCGAGGAATGCGAAATATCGCGTTCATGCCAGAGCGCGACATTCTCCATCGCCGGCATCGCATAGGAGCGCACCATGCGGGCGAGACCGGTGAGGTTCTCTGTCAGAACCGGGTTGCGCTTGTGCGGCATCGCCGAGGAGCCCTTCTGGCCCGGCGAGAAATACTCTTCCGCCTCATAGACCTCGGTGCGCTGCAGGTGGCGGATTTCCATCGCCAGCCGCTCGACCGAGGAGGCGATGACGCCGAGGGTCGCAAAATACATCGCGTGGCGATCACGCGGGATCACCTGAGTCGAAACGGGCTCGACGCGGAGACCCATGCAATCGGCGACATGCGCTTCGACGCGCGGATCGATGTTGGCGAAGGTGCCGACCGCGCCGGAGATGGCGCAGGTTGCGATTTCGGCGCGCGCAGCCAGCAGGCGCTCGCGGTTGCGCTCGAACTCGGCATAGGCCTGCGCGAGCTTGAGACCGAAGGTCACCGGTTCGGCATGAATACCGTGGCTGCGGCCGATGGTCGGGGTCAGCTTGTGCTCATAGGCGCGCTTCTTGATCGCAGCGAGGAGCTTGTCGAGGCCGACGAGCAGCAGATCGGTCGCGCGGGCGAGCTGCACCGCGAGGGTGGTGTCGAGCACATCCGAGGAGGTCATGCCCTGATGGACGAAGCGCGCCTCGGGGCCGACGATTTCCGCCAGATGCGTCAGGAAGGCGATGACGTCATGTTTGGTCTCACGCTCGATCTCGTCGATGCGGGCAATATCGAAGGTCGCCGGGCCGCCTTTGGCCCAGATGGTCTTTGCGGCCTCCTTCGGCACCACGCCAAGCTCCGCGAGGCAATCGGTCGCATGGGCCTCGATCTCGAACCAGATGCGGAAACGGGTCTCGGGCGACCAGATGGCGACCATTTCGGGGCGGGCGTAGCGGGGGATCATGGCATGTCTCGGATTGGGGGCGCGTAGGCGCCGGATGCGGTCTCGTTACACGTTGGCGGCTTGCGGCTCAACCCGCGTTCAGCGGGCGGACAGCGCGGTCTTGCGGATCGCCGCGACATTCGCGGCATATTGGCTGCGTCCCCCCTTGAAGGCGGCGGAACCGGCGACCAGCACATTCGCACCGGCCTTGACGATGCTGGCGGCATTCTCCGGCGTCACGCCGCCGTCGATTTCAAGATCAATCGGCCTGTCGCCGATGATCGCGCGAACGCCCGCGATAGTGTCGAGCACGGAGGGGATAAAGCTCTGCCCGCCAAAGCCGGGGTTGACGCTCATGCAGAGCACGAGATCGACCATGTCGATCACCGGCGCCACCGCGCTCGCGGGCGTGCCGGGGCAGATCACCACGCCGGACTTCTTGCCCAGAGCCCGGATCGCCTGAAGCGAGCGGTGGATATGCGGGCCGGCTTCGAGGTGGACCGAGATGAGGTCCGAGCCGGCATCGGCGAAATCCTTGAGATAGGGGTCCGCCGGGGCGATCATCAGGTGGGTGTCGAAAAGCTTCGGCGTCGCGGAGCGGATGGCCTTGATGATCGGCGCGCCGAACGAGATGTTCGGCACGAAATGGCCATCCATCACGTCGATATGCACCCAGTCTGCACCGGCCTCCATCATCGCCGAGACATCGGCGCGGAGATCACCGAAATCGGCGGAGAGGATGGAAGGGGCGATCAGAAGCGGGCGCATGACTCAACTCTCGGGGTTCGCTGCGGGGCGGGGTTCGAGTTTCGCCTTGAGGGCCTTGAGCACCATCGGGGCGATGTAGATCGGAACCTGTGCTAGGGCGAAATAAAGGAAGGTGGTCTGCGGCACCACTGAAAAGATCGGTGCGATCAACAGGCCCATGTTTCGCAGGCCGATGCAGATCGCCATCGAGAAGCGATCGTTGAAGCCGAAACTGCGTGTGATGAGGTAGGAGGCCGCAAAACCGAGCAGAGCATAGCCGCAGGAAAGCGCGAGAATGCCAATGACGAAGGCCGGATGCGTCACCGCCATATCGATGACGCCATCCATCGCGGCAATCGCGAACAGGAAGTAGAGCACGACGCCCCAGCCATCGAGTTCGTTCCTGAGCGCGACGATGCGCTCGACTCCCATCAGCTTGCGCAGGCCCATGCCGAGGAGAATGCCGCCGCCGATGAAAATCGCGAGGCGTTCGGCGAGGGCATAGGGCGAGATCGGGACAGCAGCGCCCGCCAGCAGCGAGGCGAAGAAGGGCGCACTCAGCGGCGTCACCACCATGCCGAGCACCAGCGCCGTCAGCGCGAAGCTGTTCTCGAGCCCGATTACGCCGGCAAAAGCCGGTGCCGCCATCAGTGCCGGGGCGGAGGCCATCAGCACAATCGCGAGCCGTACGCCGGGATCGGCGGCTTCCAGCAGCGGGCTCGCCAGCACCAACGCACCAAGGGCAGGCGGCAGCAGCGCCGAGAGCAGGAGCCCGCCAATCAACTTGCGGGGATCGGAAAACACCGCTTTCAGGCCCGGCAGATTGGCCCGGGCGAAGCTCAGCACGATGAAACAGAAGATCGTGATCGGGATCAGCGGACGCAGGGCCGCAGCGATCTGCGGCAGGCCGAGACCCAGCACAATCGAGAGCGCATAGGAGGCGGCGGCGTGGCGGCCGACATAGGCAAGGGCATGGCGCAGGGCGTTCAGCATCGGATGTGGTGAAGTTCCATAGGAGAAGGCGAATTTTCCGCAGAATGCACCGGAATGGTCTCGAAATTGCAGTTGATACGCCAGCGCGCTTTCGGGCAGGATAGCGTTATCTTTTTGTATTCTCGCATTTTCTTTCGCCCAACCGGTATCCACTTGGTCGGAAAATGCTCCAGCACATGAGGTTTTCGATGCAGTTTGATGTTCTGGTTCTGGGCGGCGGGATCGTCGGAACCGCGCAGGCGCTTGATCTGGCGTTGCGCGGGAAATCGGTGGGTCTGATCGAGCGGGGAACTCCGGGTGGTGCGACGTCCTTCGGCAATGCCGGGCTGATCCAGAGCGAAGCGATGATGCCCTATGCCTTCCCGCGTGATCCTCTTCTTCTCCTGCAATACGCGTTCAACCTCAAGCCGGAAGCGCATTACCATCTCAAAGATGTGTTCAAGGTCGCGCCGTTTCTCTACCGCTATTTCCGCTCTTCGAACCGCGAAGGGCAGCTGAAGACGGCGGCGGCGAACTTCCCGATCTTCTCGCGCTGCCTCGCCGAGCATGAGCGCCTCGCCAAGGCGGCGGGTGCCAGCGCGATGCTCCGCCATGGCGGCTGGATCAAGGCCTTCCGCGATGCCAAGCACATGGACGCCGATATCCGCCAGACCGCGATCGACGTCGCGCCCTTCGGCGTGCAATACGAAGTGCTGGATCGCAAGGGCATGCAGGCCGCCGAGCCGAACCTGTCGGATGTGATCGTCGGCGGTATCAAGTGGTCGACGCCTTACAGCCTCAACGATCCCGAAGCGCTGACGCTCGCTTATGCCAAGGCCTTCGAGGCCCTCGGCGGCAAGATCCTCAACGGCAACGCGATGACGCTTGCGCAGGAACAGGCGGGCTGGTCGGTCAAGACGGTCGAGGGCGTAGCCTCCGCGCCGGATTGCGTCGTCGCCCTCGGACCCTGGGCGCCGGACCTGCTGCGTCCGATGGGCTATAAGGTGCCGATGGGCTACAAGCGCGGCTACCATGTCCATATGCGTCCGAAGGGCAACGCGACGCTCAACCTGCCGGTGCTCGATGCCGATGTCGGCTATATGATGGTGCCGATGGCGCGCGGCATTCGGCTGACCTCCGGCGCGGAATTCGCGGATCGTGACAGCCCCGAAACGCCGGTGCAGATCGACATGATCGAGCCCTATGCGCGTGAGATGATGCCGCTGGAGGGGCGCGTCGAAGCCAAGCCGTGGATGGGTGTACGCCCCTGCATGCCGGATATGCTCTGCGTGATGGGCAAGGCCCCGAAACACAAGGGCCTCTGGCTCAACTTCGGTCATGCCCATCACGGGTTGACGCTGGCCGGTGCCTCCGCACGACTCCTGGGAGAGATGATCACGGGCGAGGCGCCTTACACCGATCCGACGCCGTACAATCTCGCACGCTTTCAGTGAGGGTGAAGCGGGTCATCGGAAAAAGCCCATTCGGGTGAATCGCTTGCAGGGCTTTGTGAAGAACCGGAATCGTGTTCTTCACGCGCCGATTCAAGAGGCTGAAGCTACGGTTTAGTGGCTTCCGAACCTGTCGCGCCAGCTCGGCAGGGCGCCGGGAAAGGGCAAGGCAGTCGCTTCATAAATGCCGATGGCGATGGCGCGGGCGACGCAATCGCCCGCCATCATGCCGATCAGCGTGAGATCGTAGGCAGGGTTCCCGAGCGGAATTTCGCCCGTTGCTGCGGCGAATATCGTATCGCCATCCATCGGCGCATGGGCCGGACGGATCGCGCGCGCAACGCCATCCTGCGCCATGATTGCCAGGCGCCTGGCTTGCGGTTTGGTCAGTGCGGCATTGGTCACGATGGCGCCGATGGTCGTCGCCGGTTCAGATGCATGGCCCTTGGTACGCAGCGCCAGTGCATCGGCGGGCAGGGTGGCAGGCATGCCGAGACCACCGAATTCCCGGCCCTGTTCATAGGGTGCCGACCAGAAATTGGCGCTCTCGCCAACGGTCGCGGAGCCGATGGCATTGACTGCCACAAAGGCCTGCACGACAAAACCGCGTGGGTGCGCGCTCGACGCCGCGCCAAATCCGCCCTTCAGTGTGGCGGTGGTCGCGCCAAGCCCGGCACCGACCGAACCCAGCGCAAACTCCCGTGCCGCCCGCCGGATAGCCTCGCGTCCCAAGTCCCAGAACGGCGGTTTCTCGCCCCATGCCTTGTCACCGCCGTTGAGCAGGTCGAAGAGGATCGCCTGCGGTACAATGGGCACGCGCATCGCGCCTACCGGGAAGCCGCGCCCCATGCTGGCAAGCGCGGCCTGCGCGCCGCCCGCTGCATCGAGCCCGAAAGCCGAACCACCGGAGAGCAGGAGTGCATCGACGGTTTCAACCGTCATGTCGGTTTCAAGCAGGGCCGTATCGCGGCCGCCCGGTGCACCGCCGAGAATGGAAATCGAGGCGGTTGCTGGCGCATCGAACAGCACCGCCGTGACGCCTGTTGCGGCCTTTTTGTCCTCGGCATGGCCGATGCTGACGCCCTTGATCTGGCTCGTAGTGATTGTCGGGGACATGGTATCCATCGGGTCTGGGGCGCGCTCACGATATGGTGTCCGCTTGCGGGCGGTTTCTCAAGGGGATTTGCCTTTTACTCATGCTCGTTTGCGATAAAGAGACGAGACACTCAAGGAGCCGCAATGACCCCGGAACTGACACTCCCCGCCATTCTCTTCGCTGGGCTGCTCTCGTTCCTGAGCCCTTGCGTGCTGCCGCTGGTGCCGCCTTACCTCTGCTACCTCGCGGGCACGAGTGTTTCCGAACTCGCCAAAGCTGGCGAAGTGAATGCGGATCTGCGGCGCCATGCGCTCTTTTCCGCGCTGTTTTTCGTGCTTGGCTTCTCGGTGGTGTTCATCGCGCTGGGGGCGGGGGCTTCGCTGATCGGTGCGTTGCTCAGGAGCTATGCGCATATCCTCAGTCAGGTCGCGGGCGTGGTGATCATCATCATGGGCCTGCATTTTCTCGGGATCGCGCGGCTTGGATTCCTCTCTCAGGAGGCACGACTGGAGGTCGACAAGCCTGCCGGGCCATTGGGGGCCTTTGTGATGGGCCTTGCCTTTGCCTTCGGCTGGCCGCCGTGTATCGGGCCGGTGCTCGCGGGTGTGCTCGCGGTCGCGGGCAGCGAGGGAACCGTCACACGCGGTGCGGGTCTGCTGGCAGTGTATTCGGCTGGCCTCGGGCTGCCATTTCTTGCCGCGGCCTTCATGATGGGGCCGTTCTTGCGCTTTCTCCAGCGCTTCCGGTCGCATATCGGCACGGTAGAGAAAGCGATGGGCGCGCTGCTCGTGCTGACCGGCATCGCCTTCCTCACCGGCAGCCTCAGCCAGATGGGATTTTATCTCCTTGAGGCGTTCCCGATTCTCGGGCGTCTGGGGTAGGCTCTCCTCCTGAACCCGGAGGATAGAATGCGCCTGCTCGCCGACCATGAACTCAGCGATGCCGCTCGTGCGGTTTTCGACGATATCCGCGCGACGCGAAAGAGCGATTTCGTCAATAATTTCTGGCGCGCGCTCGCGCATGATCCTGATGCCCTCAGGCGAACCTGGGAAGAGGCCAAGGCGGTGATGGCGCCGGGTGCGCTCGATCCTCTGGTCAAGGAACTGCTCTATATCGCGGTGTCCGTGACCAATAATTGCCAGTATTGCATTGCCTCGCATGGCGCGGCGGCGCGCGCCAAGGGGGCGAGCGAAGCGCAGATCATGGAGCTGATGTCAGTCGTGGCGCTCGCGAACAAGACCAACCGTTACGCCATCGGCTTGCAGGTGCCGGTGGATGATGCCTTCAAGCCGACTGACTAAACATACGACATCAGGCAACAAAAAACCCGGCTTTCGCCGGGTTTTCCGTTTCAAAGCCGAGGCTTCGATTAGTTCTGAACGTAGGTAACCTTGCCGTCAGCACCCTTCTTCCAGGTGTACATGACGTAATCCGGACGGGTGATGTCGCCCTTCTTGTCATAGCTGAGTTCGCCGATGACAGTCTTGAACTTCATGCCCGAGTGGATCTTCTCGGCAACCTTCTTCGGGTCAAGCGACTTGGCCGACTCGGCTGCCTGCTTGATGACTTCCATCGCTGCGTAGGTGTAGAGCGTGTAGGCTTCCGGGTTGATGCCCTTGGCCTTGTACGCTGCCATAACCTTGGCCGCTTCCGGACGCGTGCGCGGCTCCGGCGGGAAGGTCATCAGCGTGCCTTCGACGCCCGGACCACCGATCGTGGCGAATTCGTCCGAGGTGATACCGTCGCCGGACATCATGACCGACTTCAGGCCCTGATCGCGCATCTGGCGGATGATGAGGCCGCCTTCGGTGTGCAGACCACCCCAGTAAACGACGTCAATGCCAGCGTTCTTCATCTTGGTGATGAGGGCCGAGAAGTCCTTTTCACCGGTGTTCACGCCTTCGTACATCGCTTCCTTGACGCCGGCCTTGTTCATGGCCTTCTTCGTCTCGTCCGCGAGGCCCTGGCCGTAGGTCGTCTTGTCATGGACGACGGCGACCTTCTTGCCCTTGAGGTTCTTCGCGATGTAGTCAGCGGCAACCGCGCCCTGCTGATCGTCACGGCCGCAGGTGCGGAACACGTTCCACAGCTTGCGCTCGGTAACCTTCGGGTTCGTTGCCGACGGGGTGATCACGAGAACACCGTTTTCAGCATAGACTTCCGAAGACGGAATGGTGACGCCCGAGTTGAAGGGGCCGACCACGAACTTGATGCCATCACCGACGAACTTGTTCGCCACCGAGACGCCCTGCTTCGGGTCCGACACGTCGTCGCCCTTCGACAGAGTGATCTGCTGGCCCATGATGCCGCCAGCGGCATTGAAGTCAGCAACGGCCTGTTCAGCACCGTCCGTGAGCTGCTTGCCGAAAGCAGCGTTCGGGCCGGTGATCGGTCCGGTAACGCCCATTTTCAGCTGAGCATTGGCCGCGCCGGCAAAAGCAAGGGTCGCGGCAAGCGCAACGCCGGCCAACAAAGTTTTCTTCATCAGGTCTCTCCCTGTGACTGATAAGACGGGTTCATCGCGCTACCCGCAAGCGTTTCCAAACGCATTAGTCCTGTTGGACCATGGTACGCCGAAAGCGGGAAGCCCGATTTCCAGCAGCCATGTTTGAATGCGCCTGAAGCCATCAAAGCCGGTTTTTTTCTCTCTGTCACCAGCCAATTTCGTAAGATTCTTCTTCTTATGCCGCTTTCCGGCGCCAGCTAAACGGGCCGGTCTTTTCAAAGGCAAAAGCATATTGCCGCGCCATCGAATTCGCCCGTTGATTGCGCCAGCCGAGGAGGGCCGAGATCGTGATCACAGTGGCATCCACGACGTAGTATTGCAGTGTCAGCAACGTACCTTCGAACAGCGCGAAGTGGATGAACCGCACGGCGAGGCCGAGGATCATCATATAGGGCACTAACGTCCAGGCCGGTTTCCATGAGCCAGCAACGGCCTTGCCGGCGCGCCAGGCGGCCCAGCCGCCCATGATCACCGTGACCAGCAGAAACAGCCAGATCGAGGGTTCTTCGTAGAGAATGCCTTGCATTAGGGGTCTCCCCGCTCATTGAAGAGCGCAACTTTGGCCGAGGCCTTGTTTTGTTTTTTTGCCGGTCGAGTGCGAACCGGAGGCCGGTTCATCGACCAGCGCGCCCTGTTAGTGACCACCGCCTTCGAGATAGGCGGCCTTGACGAGAGGATCCGCAAGAAGCGCCTTGCCGGTGCCGCTCATCGTGATCAGCCCGTTGACCATCACGTAGCCGCGCGTGGCGAGCTTGAGGGCATGGTAGGCGTTCTGTTCCACGAGGAAGACGGTGGTCTTGTCTTCTTCGTTGACCTTGCGGATCACGTCGAAAATCTGCCGGACGATGATCGGCGCGAGGCCGAGCGAAGGTTCGTCGAGCAGGAGGAGTTTCGGCCGGCTCATCAGGGCGCGGGCGATTGCGAGCATCTGTTGCTCGCCGCCCGAGAGCGTGCCAGCGCGCTGCTGGAGACGCTCTTTGAGGCGCGGGAAGATGGTGCAAACCTTTTCGAGATCCTGATCGAACCACGCGAGGTTGTTGACCGAGGCACCCATCTGGAGGTTTTCGTACACCGTCATGCGCGGGAAGACGCGGCGTCCCTCCGGCGACTGGGCGATGCCGAGACGCGCGATCTCGTGGGTCGGCATCTTGGTGATGTCCTGACCCTCGTAGGTGATCGTGCCTTCTTTCGCTTGCGGCTTGCCGAAGATCGTCATCATCAGCGTCGATTTGCCGGCGCCATTGGCGCCGATCAGCGTGACGATTTCACCGGCGTTCACATCCATATCGACGCCCTTGAGCGCGATGATGTTGCCATAATAGGTCTTGACGCCGCGAACGGTGAGCAGGGGAGCGGTGTTCATTGTCATAGCCCCACCTCCGCTTCGATCTCTTGCACTTCCGTTTCGTCTTCCGCGCCGAGGTAGGCGGCGATGACGCGGGGATCGTTCTTCACTTCCTCCGGCGTGCCGTCGGAAATCTTGGTGCCGTAATCGAGCACCACGACGTGATCCGAGATCTGCATCACGACCGACATATCGTGCTCGATGAGCAGGATCGAGGTGCCGTGATCATCACGGATCGAGCGCAGGAGTGCGTTAAGCTCCAGGCTTTCCTTCGGGTTGAGACCAGCAGCCGGCTCATCAAGGCAAAGCAGAACCGGGCCGGTACACATCGCGCGAGCGATTTCGAGCCGGCGCTGGTCGCCATAGGGCAGATCGCCGGCGGGATCGTCAGCACGGTCGATCAGCTTGGTCTTCTCGAGCCAATATTTCGCCGTCTCAATCGCTTCCTTCTCGCGATTATGGAAGCCCTTGAGGCCGATGAGGCCACCGAGCGTCCAGTTCGACGCGACCATCAGCGGGTTATGCTGCGCCACCATCAGGTTTTCGAGCACAGTCATGCCCGAGAAGAGCCGTATATTCTGGAAGGTGCGGGCGACCTTGGCCCGCGCCGAGACCTGAAAATCGGCCATGCGCTCCAGCAGGAACAGGCTGCCGCCGGTGCCGTTGAGGCTGTCCCGCGAGGTATCGGTCAGCTTTTCGACATGGCTATCGATGTCAATATTGCCATGACGCAGCGCCATCCGCCCCACAGTCGGCTTGTAGAAGCCGGTGATGCAGTTGAACACGGTCGTCTTGCCGGCGCCGTTCGGGCCGATGAGGGCGGTAATGTCACCGCGCCCCGCAACGAAGGAGAGGTCGTTGACCGCAACGAGGCCGCCGAAGCGCATCGTCACGTTTTCAACCCTCAGAATGGGATCAGATTTCGCGCGCATTATTGCTCTTCTTTCCGCATGATCTTGTCCAAAAACCGGTGGCCACTTTTTGGGATCATGCGCATCAGCCATGCCCCTCTTTCACGTGGTCCGCCGAGACGATCTTCTTCTCCTTGAGGAAGACAGTCGGTTCACGGGCTGAAATCAGGCCGCGCGGCTTCCAGAGCATCATCAGCACCATACAGATGCCGAAGATCAGCATGCGATATTGCGCGGGGTCGAAACCGTCCCCGAAGTAGAGCTTGAGGAAATCGAGTTCACGGAGGAGTTCGACGCCGCCCACGAGCAGGATCGAGGCAATGACGACACCGAGCAGGGAACCCATGCCGCCGAGCACGACGATGGCAAGGATCTGCGCGGATTCAAGGAACACGAAGCTTTCCGGCGAGATGAAGCCTTGCCGCGCGGCGAAGAAGGCGCCAGCGAAGCCGCCGAACATTGCGCCGATGGCAAAGGCCGTGAGCTTGGTGTTGACGGTGTTGATGCCGAGCGAGCGGCAGGCAATTTCATCTTCACGCAGCGCTTCCCACGCCCGGCCAACCGGCAGGCGCCTGAGCCGCATCGAGACAGCCGCGGTCAACAGCGCCAGCGCCAGAATGACGTAGAAGAGGAAGATCGTCCGGTAGATCGGGCTGAATTCGAGCCCGAATTTCGCGGAAAAGCCCTCATCCGTCGCATTGAACGGCACGCCGAAGAAACTCGGTCGCGGGATGGAGGAGATACCGGCGTAACCGTTCGAGAAATCCACCCAGTTGATCAAGACGAGGCGAATGATTTCACCGAACGCCAGCGTCACGATGGCGAGGTAGTCACCACGCAAGCGCAGCACCGGGAAGCCCAGCATCACGCCCCAGAAAGCGGCGAGAATGCCGGCAACCGGCAGGCAGATCCAGAAGGCCCAAGCCTGCCAGAAGCCTTCGCCGATGAGCTGCGCAAGGAAATCCTTAATCGGCTCGGAGGTCGCGAATAGCGCATAGGAATAGGCACCCACGGCGTAGAATGCGACGTAACCAAGATCGAGCAGGCCGGCGAGGCCGACGACGATGTTCAGGCCCCAGCCGAGCATGATGTAGATCAGGATCTGGATGCCGAAGTTGTCGATCCACTTGATCGCGCCCTGCGGTCCGGCCGTCAGCAGCACGAACATCGGGTAGGCGACAAGGAAGCCGATCACCATCGGCAGACCGTATTTCTCGGCCTTGAGCATCCAGAGCGCTGTCGCCTTTTTAGGCGGCGCAATCCGTCCCTCGCGGCTCGCCTGCCAGTAGCCGATGGCGATGCGGGCGAGGAAGACGAGGCCCACGACGCTCCAGAGCAGCATGGGGCGGGGAACGAGGACCATTTCATTGTTGAGCGTCTGATCGGTCTTGAAGCCGAGCATCAGCGCGAAGAGGCCGAAGGCAACGATGGCGGCAAAGACGCCATCCTTGAAAAGCTGACCCCAGTTGATCACGGGTTTTTCGGTTCGTTCCATGGGATTACACCTTCTCGACTTCGGGTTTGCCGAGCAGGCCTTGCGGCATGAAAATCAGCACGATTGCGAGGATCGAGAAGGCCGCAACATCCTTGTAATCGATGGAGAAATAGGCTGACCAGAAGGTCTCGATGAGGCCGATCAGCATTCCGCCAAGCACCGCGCCGGGTAGCGAGCCGATGCCGCCGAGCACCGCTGCCGTGAAGGCTTTCACGCCCGGCACGAAGCCATCCGAGAACACCACCACGCCATAGTAGGTCAGGAACATCGTGCCCGCGACCGCCGCCAGCGCTGCACCCATCACGAAGGTGACGGCAATCGTGCGGTCAACGTTGATGCCGAGGAGGGCGGCCATCTTCGCGTCCTGCTCACAGGCGCGCTGGGCCCTGCCGAGCGGGGTCTTCTGCACCACGTACCAGAAGATCGCGAGCAGGATCGCGGTTACCGCGATGATCATCACCTGCTTGTAGGAGATCGCGACCTGGAAGCCGTTACGCTCGAAGAGATTGATCGTGTCGCGCATGATCGGCGGAATGGGCTTGTTGCGCGCGCCTTGGGCAACCTGCACGAAATTCATCAGCAGGATCGACATGCCGATCGCCGAGATCAGCGGCGCGAGGCGGAAGGAGCCGCGCAGCTTGCGGTAGGCGATGCGCTCAATGGTCCAGCTATAAAGCGCTGTAATCACCATCGAGACGACCAGCGCTACGAGCAGCGCGAGGAAGACGACCCCGCCCGAAAAGCCCGCCACAGCAGTAATCGCCATGAAAACAATGAGCGAGATGAAAGCGGAGATCATGAACACATCGCCATGCGCGAAGTTCACCATCCCGATGATGCCGAAAACCATCGTATAGCCGATGGCGATCAGGCCGTAGACAGCGCCTAACGTGACACCGTTTATCAGTTGCTGGACAAAGACTTCCATACTGAACCGTACGCCTCCCCACTACGCTTACCCCGTCTGATGCGGGATTTATGCCAAACCGGTTTATCGGAGCACGATACGCTTGGCTAGCGGGATCGCGCTTTCTCCCAAACCGGGTGGCGCAGACTAATGGCCGTTTGTCCTCCGTGGATCAATCGTAAAAGGGAAAATACCCGCGTGAATTCCACTAAAATTAAGCGGGTTTTTCGGTGAAGTCACTAATGGTCTAGGGCTTGTCTGCCAGAACGAACCCATGCTTGAAGGGATCATGGTCGTCCACGAATATTGTGTTGAGGCCGGTCATCACCGCCCAGCCTTCCACCGAGGGGATGATCGCAGGCTTGCCGCCGACCGTGGTTTCGCCCTCGATCCGGCCGATAAAGATCGAGCCGATGATGCTTTCGTGCACAAAATCCTGTCCCGGCTTCAATTTGCCTTTTGCAGCCCATTGCGCAAGGCGCGCCGAAGTGCCGGTGCCGCAGGGCGAGCGGTCGATGGCATTTTCCCCGTAGAACACTGCGTTGCGGGCGGTGGACGTCGGTTTCATCGGCTTGCCGGCCCAGAGCACATGGCGGCAGCCCCGGATGCTCGGATTTTCTGGGTGGATGAGATCAATTGTCGCGTTCACGGCGCGCCGCACGGCCGGTGACCAGCGCAGGATATCGGAGGGTTGTACCGTCTCGACGCCCGCGAAATTCGGCTGCGGATCGACGATGGCGTAGAAATTCCCGCCATAGGAGATGTCCACCGTCAGGTCGCCGAGACCTTCGACCTTCAGCTTGACGTCGACGGCATGGAGGAAGGAGGGGATATTGATCAGCTTGACGCTGGTGACGCGCCCGCCTTCCTCCTTGTAATGCGCTTCGACGACGCCGGCGGGCGTATCGAGCATCAGCTTGCCCGGCGTCTTGGCTTTCACCAAACCTTGTTCCAGCGCCATCGTCACGGTGCCGATGGTGCCGTGGCCACACATCGGCAGGCAGCCGGAGGTTTCGATGTAGAGGATCGCGACATCGCAATCAGGCCGCGTCGGCGGGTAGAGGATCGAGCCGGACATCATGTCGTGCCCGCGCGGCTCGAACATCAGGGCGGTGCGGATCCAGTCATACTCGCGGATGAAATGGTCGCGCTTCTCGCTCATCGTCGCGCCGACGAGGTTTGGCCCACCGCCGACCACCATACGCACCGGGTTGCCGCAGGTGTGTCCGTCGACGCAGAAAAACGTATGCCGTGCCATGATATTCCCGAGAATGTGTTCGATCAGTTCGGAAGGATAGCGCCTGTTTCCGAGATGGAAAGAGCGCCATCGGGCAGCGTGGCTTGCACGGGTGCCGGGAGTTCGAAAGCAGGCGGCGCTTCCCAGCCCATTTCCTTCGCGACGAGGCAGCCGATCAGCAAAATCGCGTCTGGCGCACCCATCACCAGCGCGGCCGGCGCGTTACCGCCGCGAATAAGCTCGAGCAGCACCGCGGAGGAAGACGAGGAGCCGATGGTCGCAGGCAGGCAGAGGATACGCCCGGCGATGGAGGTTCCGCATTGCGGATGCCGAACCTGGATGATGTTCCCGGTCTTGGGGTCAACCCCGCCCCAGAAGGAGAGCGGCGCCTCGAGCTTGAGAACCTCGCCCGAGGCCTTGCCCGGCAGCAGCGGCGTTGCCGTGATCGCACTCATGACCAGACCCTTTCATCACGGACAAGGCGGCCGGTGACGGCACTTTCAACGCATTCAGCGAGCGCGCCATATTGCACCGCGTAACCCGTGTTTCCCGGCGCATAATGCGCAAATTTACCCGAATTCGTCATCAGTACGCCTCGGATCGCCGAGAGGATCGGCGTGACGACGACGCAGGTGTCCGCCACAAGCGTAACGCCCGCGTTTTCGAGTGCCGAGCGGCGACCTGCTGCTTCGAGCGCCTTGACTGCATGGCGCCCGGTGCAGGCATAGAACGGGCGGACGAGCTTGCGTCCCGCAATACGCTGGTCGATTTCGAGCAATTCATCGATCGAGCAATGGGGTGAACCCACCGCGACCGCATCAATTGCCAGTTCCTTCGTGGTCGAGAGTCCGGCACGAGCGGTATCGAGCATCTTGGCAGTCACGGGCGTCACCGGGATATCGGTATTGCCTTGCGTAACGGTGATGAGGTCCGGTGCTTCCGGCGTCACGCCGAGGATATGGAACAGGCCGACCGCGCCCGCCGAAGCGGCAGCGGCACCGAAGGCTTTCAGGCGATCTTCGGTGGAACAACCTTCCAGCCCCAGCACCACGCCGATGTCCGTTCCGGCGCGCTGGCCGAATAGCGTGCCGATAACCGGCCAGAAAACATCAGAATTCTTGAGTGCCTTCGAAAGCCCAGAGCAATCGAGCGCGAAGGTCGCGCGGCGATTCTTCGGGATATGCAGCCCGTAATAGGGCGCGCGGGCGGTGATCGCGCAGCAGATATCGAGGAAATCGCCGTAGCGGTTCGTTCTCGCGCCCAGCACGGAATTGCAAAAGGCGACCGCGTTGCTCTCGCCCCAGGCGACATCCGAGCCGAGGGCCGGGCGGTGGCCGGCCTGGTAGGGCGCGCAGGTCCAGGAGGGCGCGCATCCCATCGCCTCGTAGGCGAGCATCATGCGCTTTGCCATGTCATGCTCATGCGGCGGCAACAGGGTTTTCGCGCCGCAGTGCATGTCGATCCCACCGACATTGAGCGTCGTCGGGATCACGACTTTCGCGCCGAGGTCGACGAGCTTTTCGCCGAAAAGCGTGCCGGAATCGCCGTGATAAAGCGCGCCGTCGATATGTGCCGAGGCGACCGGGATCAGCTTTTCCGCGCCCATCAGGCGGGCGGTTTCTGCAATGACCCGCATGGCGAGAGCACGGGGTTCCCCGGCCTCGCCCGCGAGCCAGCTCTTTTCTTCCGATGTCAGATGAAGGCTCACGGGCAGGGTGCTCGTCAGAGTTTCGGGCGGGTCTTCAGCGCCTTGGCGACAATCGCCTCGATCGCCTTGCGGGCCTCGCCGGTATGGGCAATGCGCGGCGCGCGGCAGCGATCATTGGTGCCGGTGACGATGGCTTCGACGCACTTGATGTTCTGCACCAGTTGCGGGGAGACATCGAGCGTCAGCAACGGTTCGAACCAGCGGTAAATCGCGCGCGCCTCGGCGAACTTGCCCTCGTTGGCGAGCTTCCAGATTGCGACGGTTTCATCCGGGAAGGCGCAGACAAGGCCCGCGACCCAACCCACGGCGCCCATCGCATGGGCTTCGAGCGCGAGGTTATCAACGCCGGTGAAGAGGTCGTAGCGATCGCCGCAAAGGTTGATGATCCGCGTGATGCGGCGGACATCATCCGAGCTTTCCTTGATCGAGGTGAACAGCGGCTCATCCGCCATTTCGACGAACATTTCTGGCGTGATATCCGTGCCGTAACCGACCGGGTTGTTGTAGACCATAACCGGCAGGCCGCCGGCCTTCGCCACCGTGCGATAATGCGTCATCGTCTCGTGCGGGAGCGACTTGTAGGGGATGCCCGGCAGCACCATGAAGCCGGCGGCGCCGGCCTTGGCGCCCGCTTCGGCTAGGCGCGAGGCGCGCGCGGTCGAGCCTTCGGCCACCGTCAGCAGCACCGGAACCTTGCCGTTCGCCGCTTCGAGCGCGACTTTGAGCACATCGACCTTCTCGTCGAATTCCAGCGTCGAGGCCTCACCAAGCGAGCCGCAAACGATCAGGCCATCGACGCCCGCCTTCACCTGAAGCTCGAAGGATTTGAGCATTTCCTTCGCATCAAGCTTGTCATTGGCGTCAAACTTGGTGGTGACGGCGGGAAGAACACCCTTCCAGCGCGGCAGTTTCGAGGGGGAGGCGGCCATATCAGATCCTTCCAGTGGTACAGTTTCTGTGTCCTTACTGACATGTATGTCAGGATGAGTCAACGGGGTGAATGAGAAAGTGCTGCGCCTGCCATTGCGATCGGTGTCAGTCCTGACGATGCGCGGCATCGAGCGGGAATCCAGCCTATTCCTTGAATGGTTGGTCTGGATTCCCGCTCGCGGCCATCGTCCGACGGTCCGGACGGATGTCCGTTAGACGCCCAATGACCGAGTCGGGAATGACACGTTGGCGTTGCTAAAACGCGGCGCCCCTTACACCGAACGGGTAATTCCGCCGTCGACGCGGATGTTCTGCCCAGTGATGTAGCCGGCGTCCTCCGAGAGCAGGAAGGCGGCGGTTTTGGCAATTTCCGCGACCTTGCCATAGCGCCCCATCGGGATTCTGGATTTGAATACTTCCTTCTCCGGCAGCGAATCAATGAAGCCGGGCAGGATGTTGTTCATGCGGATGTTTTTCGCCGCATAGCGGTCCGCATAAAGCTTGGTGAAGGAGGCGAGACCCGCACGCAACGTGCAGGAAATCGGGAACACCGGATCGGGCTCGAAGGCCGCGAAGGTCGAGATATTGACGATCGAACCGCCGCCTTGCTTCTCCATGAGCGGCGTGATCAGCCGCGCGATCTTCACGACATTGAGGATGATAAGGTCGAGGCCTTTCACCCAATCGGCATCGGTGAGGTCGAGAAGATCGCCCTTCGGCGGATGGCCGGTCGAGAGCACCGCACCGTCGATGCGGCCCCAGGCGTTCATGGCATCGTCGACGAGCTTCTTAAGGTCAGCCTCATCGGTCACCGAGCCGGTGACGCCGATGCCGCCGAGTTCCTTCGCCAAAGCTTCCGCATTACCTGAGGGGGAGAGGAGCGCGACCTTCCAGCCGCGACTGCTGAGTTCGCGCGCGGAGGCTGCGCCCATGCCTTTGCCGGCACCGGTGAGAATGGCAACTTTTGTCATGTCAGACCTTTCGAGAGAGGGCGCCTGGCGCCGTTTCATGGAAAGACCCTAATGGCACTTCCGACCTCTGACCAGAGCCGGAAAAACGGCTTCACCCCTCCAGAAAGGCCGCGACGGCCTTGTTATAGTCATCCGGCAATTCGCAGTTGGAGATATGCGCGGCGTCGATGATGAATTTCTTCGCGCCGGGGATGGCGCGGAACATCGCTTCGCCCATCGCGGGCGTGGTCGCCGGGTCCACCGCGCCGATAACCACCAGCACCGAGTTGGAAATGGTTGTCACCGCCTCGCGCAGGTCGGAATCGCGGATCGCGGCGCAGCAGGCAGTATAGCCGGCGACGCTTGCTTCCCGCACCTGATCGGTGATGCGGCTGACTTCAGCTGCGTTGGCTTCATTGAAGCGCTTCGAGAACCAGCGTGGCTTCATCGCCTCGGCGATCACGCCCATGCCCTTCTCATGCGCCATGCGGATGCGCGGGTTCCAGTCGGTTGAAGGCAGGCTGATCTGCGCGGCGGTATTGCCGAGCACGGCCTTGCCGATCCGCTCGCGGTGGTGGGCGAGGAGATATTGCCCGACCACGCCGCCCATCGAACAACCGATCCAATCGGCCTTATGGATATGGAGCGTATCGAGGATGCGCAGGGCATCCGCCGCTAGCGTCGCAATTGACCAGGGGCCGCGCGGGCAGGACGATTCGCCGTGGCCGCGCACATCGTAACGAATGCAGCGGAAGGCCTTGGCGAACTGCGCGACCTGCGGATCCCACATTTCGAGTTTCGCGCCGAGCGAATTGGAAAAGATCAGTGGCGGGCCGGCGGCTGGGCCATCGAGCCGGACACGCAAACGGACATCGCCAATGTCGATAAAGGTCGTCTCGGAGGACACGGGAACCTCACCTGTTTTTTCGGGAATGGGGCGGAAAGCCCAACATTCCGGCAAAGCGACTGAAACACAAGCACGAAGATGCCGCCGCATGCGCGGTCATGACGTCGTTCGTTCTGTTGCAGTGCAGGAACGAATTTGCGCGTCGGCGCGGCAAAGGGAGCTTGACCGCTTCGACGCCTTGGGTCCAAACTGGTCAAATTGAGGCTAAAACGACCGTAAACCGGCGCCCCACAGCCTCACAGGGAATCGATTTGGCGGGTTTTTCGCCATTTTTTCACTCAAGGAGAGACCATGCCCAAAGTGAGCATGACAGTGAACGGCAAGCGCGTGAGTGCGAATGTCGATTCGAGAACGCTGCTCGTCGAGTTTCTGCGATCCGAGCAGCGGCTCACGGGTACGCATGTCGGCTGCGATACCAGCCAGTGCGGTGCCTGTGTTGTCCATGTCAACGGCAAGGCGATCAAGTCCTGCACGACCTTGGCGGTGGCGTGCGAAGGTGCTGTTGTCACCACCATCGAAGGGCTTGCCAATGGCACTGAACTGCATCCGATGCAGGCTGCCTTCCGCACCCATCATGGCCTTCAGTGCGGCTTCTGCACGCCGGGTATGATCATGGCGGCGGTCGATATGGTGAACCGCCTCGGCTACGACCTCTCGGAAGAGACGATCCGCCACGAGCTGGAAGGCAACATCTGCCGCTGCACGGGTTACCATAACATCGTGAAAGCCATTCAGGCCGGCGCTGCTGCCATGGGCGGCATGAAGGTCGCTGCCGAGTAAGTGCGCCAGCATACAAAACGGACGGGCTTCTGTCCGCAGTCTGCTCAGGCACACCAATCAAGGAGGTACCTCATGCGCGTGCTCAAGATCACGACCCTCGCTGCATTTTTGGCTCTCGGCTTCGTCGCAGCGCCAGTTCTGTCTGTCTCCGAGGCGAACGCCCAGGCGACATGCCGGAACAAATGCAACGACGAGGAACAGGCTTGCCTGAAGCGGACCAACAACAAATCGCAATGTGGCGGCAAGGCGCAGGCCTGCATGTCAAAATGCAAATAACTGACTGAAGGCGTCCCCTTCGCTGCGAAGACCGTTCAATTGGCGCTGCGCGGAGGGGATTTTTCGAGGAAACGACCCATTTCGCCGAGAGGACCATAACTATGGCAGGTACCGGAATTGGTGCACGCGTCGAGCGCAAGGAAGACTTCCGCTTCATCACGGGCAAGGGCAATTACACCGACGACATCAACCGCGAGGGGCAGACGCACGCCTTTTTCCTTCGTTCGCCGCATGCGCACGCGACGATCAAATCGATTGATACCAGCAAGGCTGCGGCCATGCCGGGCGTCGTCGGGATTCTGACCGGCGCGGATATCGAGAAGGACAAGGTCGGCGGACTGATCTGCGGCTGGATGATCCACAACAAGGATGGTTCGCCGATGCGGGCTGGCGCTCACCCGGCGCTGGCGCAGGGCAAAGTGCGCTATGTCGGCGATCATGTCGCCGTTGTGATTGCCGAGACGCTGGCTGAGGCAAAGGACGCGGCGGAAGCCATCGTCGTCGATTATGGCAAGCTTGCGCCGGTGGTGGACCTCGCGACCGCAACCAAGAAGGGCAACCCGGTCATCCATGATGCCGCGCCTGATAATCAGGTCTATGATTGGCACCTTGGCGACAAGGCGGCCACCGAGGCAGCCTTCAAGAAGGCCAAGCACATCACCAAAATCGACCTCGTGAACAACCGCCTGATCCCGAACGCGATGGAACCGCGCGCGGCTGTCGGCGATTACAACGCGGGCGAAGAGGCCTTCACGCTCTACACCACCTCACAGAACCCCCATGTCGCGCGGCTCGTGCTTTCGGCCTTCATTGGTATTGCGCCGGAGCACAAGCTCCGCGTGATCGCGCCGGATGTCGGCGGTGGTTTCGGCTCGAAGATCTTCATCTACGCCGAAGAGACCGTCTGCGTCTGGGCGGCGAAGAAGGTCGGGCGCCCAGTGAAATGGGTGGCGGATCGCACCGAGGAATTCCTCTCGATCGCGCATGGGCGTGACCACGCGACCCATGCCGAAATGGCGATGGACGAGAATGGCAAGATTCTGGGTCTCCGGGTGAAGACCCGCGCCAATCTCGGTGCCTATCTCTCCACCTTCTCCTCGTCGGTGCCAACTTACCTCTACGCCCCGCTGCTTTCCGGCCAGTACAACATCCCGGCGATCTACGCCGAGGTTGAGGCTGTTTATACCAACACGGCGCCGGTCGATGCCTATCGCGGCGCGGGCCGCCCGGAAGCCACCTTCGTGATTGAGCGCATCGTCGAGGTCGCCGCGCGCGAGCTTGGCATGGACCCGGCAGCCTTCCGGCGGAAGAACTTCATCAAGGCCTTCCCGCACCAGACACCTGTCATCATGTGCTACGATGTGGGCGATTATGATGCCTCGCTGAAGAAGGCGATGGAGATTCATGACGTCAAGGGTTTCGCCAAGCGCAAGCGCGAGAGCGCCAAGGCCGGCAAGCTCCGGGGCCTCGGCTATTCGGCATATATCGAGGCTTGCGGCATTGCGCCGTCGGCCGCGGTGGGGTCGCTCGGTGCCGGTGTCGGCCTCTGGGAATCGGCAGAAGTGCGCGTCAATCCGGTCGGTACGGTGGAAGTGCTCACCGGCTCACACAGCCACGGTCAGGGCCATGAGACCACTTTCGCGCAGCTTGTCGCGGGGCGCCTTGGCATACCGATCGAGAATGTCTCCATCGTCCATGGCGACACCGACAAGGTGCAGATGGGTATGGGTACTTATGGCTCGCGCTCTGGCGCAGTCGGCATGAGCGCCATCGTGAAGGCGCTCGACAAGGTCGAGGCCAAGGCGAAGAAGGTCGCGAGCTTCGTGCTCGAAGCCTCGGAAGCCGATATCGACTTCAAGGACGGCAAGTTCTCGGTCAAGGGCACGGACAAGTCGGTCGACTTCGCTTCGGTCGCGCTTCAGGCCTATATCGCGCATAAGTTCACCGGCGAGCAGCTTGAGCCGGGGCTGAAGGAGGGGGCGTTCTACGATCCCACCAACTTCACCTTCCCCTCGGGCGTGCATATCGCGGAAATCGAGATCGACCCGCAAACCGGCGTCACCACGGTCGCGAAATGGACGGCGGTGGATGACTTCGGCGTCATCATCAACCCGATGATCGTCGAGGGGCAGGTGCATGGCGGTATCGCGCAGGGTATCGGGCAGGCAATGCTCGAAGGCGCTTTCTATGATGCCGGCGGCCAGCTCCTCACCGCGAGCTACATGGATTACGCCATGCCGCGTGCGGATGATCTGCCCTCGTTCCGGGTCGATCACACCACGACGCCGTGCCCCTCGAACCCGCTCGGAATCAAGGGCTGCGGCGAGGCCGGTGCCATTGCTTCCCCTGCTGCGATGATCAATGCGATCACCGACGCGCTGGGCCACGAGACGATTGCCATGCCGGCAACCCCGCAGGCTGTGTGGCGGGCGGCGCAAGCCAGCCTCGCCAAGGCCGCGGAATAACGAACAAGAGAAGGAATTCCCGATGTATAATTTCAACTATCATCGTCCTTCGACGCTGCGGCAGGCGAATGGCCTTGTCGGCAAGGTTGAGGACAACAAGCTCCTGGGCGGCGGGCAGACCTTGCTGCCGACCATGAAGCAGCGCCTTGCGAGTCCTGCCGCGCTGATCGACCTCTCGGCTATTCCGGAGCTTTCCGGCATTGAGCAGAAGGGCCGTAACCTTGTGATCGGCGCGACCACGACGCATGCGGAAGTCGCAAGCTCCGACCTCGTCAAGGCGGCGATCCCCGGCTTTGCCGCGCTTGCTGGTGGCATCGGCGATCCGCACGTGCGCCACAAGGGCACCATCGGCGGCTCGATTGCCAATAACGATCCGGCGGCGGATTATCCGGCGGCATGCCTCGCGCTCGGGGCGACCATCGTGACCAACAAGCGGCGCATCGCGGCGGGTGATTTCTTCACCGGCATGTTCTCGACCGCGCTTGATGAGGGTGAGATCATCACCAAGGTGATCGTGCCGACCGGCGCGAAATTCGCCTACACCAAGTTCCGCAACCCGGCCTCGCGCTATGCGATGGTCGGCGTCGCGGTGGCGAAAAAGGGCGCGAAGGTTGCCGTCGCCGTCACCGGTGCGGGTTCGGACGGCGTGTTCCGCTGGGCCGATGCCGAAGCCGCGCTCGGCAAGCGCTTCAACCCGAAGGCGCTCGATGGCGTCAAGACGCCGGATGCCAAGGATCTCAACGGCGATATCCATGCTTCCGCGGACTATCGCAGCCACCTCATCGGCGTGATGACGCGCCGCGCGGTGACGGCGGCGAGCGGCAAGTAAGAGCTTTTGGTGCGCGCCTGCGTCCCCAAGGGGCAGGCGCGCATCAGCATCAATAAAAGAACCGTTCCTCGACGATCTTGCCGTCTTTCATGGTGTAAAGCCCGATTTCGGCCATCTGCATGCGCTGGCCGGTTTCCTTCGCTGTGATGTCCATTTCAAAACGCACAGCGAACTGGTTGCCGTTTACGAAGGGACCTTCGGTCGTAACGCTGTGTACCTCGTGATGGGCATACCACCAATCCGATTTGGCCTTTACGGCCTCGCGCCCCTGACACTTTGCCATCGGCCCTTCCATGGCTTCAACGCTGACGATGTCGTCAGCGTTGAATTTTGCTGCCGCCTCCTCGTGGCGGCCCGCTTTGAGCAGGGCTGTAAAACTTTCCGCGATTTCCTTTGAGGTCATGTTCAAACTCCAGGGTGATCTATATGAATTCATGCTGGTCGGTTGAACAGCAGCCTAGGCTATCGTGTCGACCCTGACAGTTTGTGACAGTATGTTCTCGTGCCGAAAGCCTCGCCATGATTGCTCCACCCACTTCCATCGATGCCACGCTCGCCCTTCTTTCCGAGGAGCATTACGTCGCGGATCGCGGCTTTGCGACCGTGCTGTTTCTCGCGCTGAAAATGGGGCGACCGCTCTTCCTTGAAGGCGAGGCGGGCGTCGGCAAGACCGAGATCGCCAAAGTGCTTGCCAAGGGACTGGGGCGCAAGCTGATCCGGCTGCAATGCTACGAGGGACTCGATAGTTCCGCGGCGCTCTACGAGTGGAACTATGCCGGGCAGATGATGGCGATCCGCCTCGGTGAAGCTTCTGGCGAGCATGATCGTGCCGCGCTCGCGGGCGATGTGTTCTCCGAGAAATACCTCGTCAAGCGACCGCTGCTTCAGGCGCTGGAGCCGGACCCTGCCGGCGCGCCGGTGCTGCTGATCGACGAACTCGATCGCACCGATGAAGCCTTCGAAGCCTTCCTCCTTGAAATTCTCTCCGATTTTCAGGCAACGATCCCGGAACTGGGCACGATCAAGGCACCGTCACCGCCCATCGTCATCATCACCTCGAACCGCACGCGCGAGGTGCATGATGCCCTCAAACGCCGCTGCCTCTACCATTGGGTCGATTACCCGGATGCCCAGCGTGAACTCGCGATCCTGAAGGAAAAGGCACCGAAAACGCCTGCGAAACTCTCGAAGCAGATCATTTCCTACGTCCAGGCCATCCGCAAGGAAGACCTCTTCAAGGTGCCGGGCGTGGCGGAAACGCTCGATTGGGCGACCGCGCTTGTCGAGTTGGATGCTGTCGCGCTCGATCCGACGCTGGTCTCCGATACGCTCGGCGTGCTGCTCAAATACCAGGATGACATCCTGAAAATGCAGGGCTCCCGCGCCAAGGAAATCCTCGACGAGATCAAGGCGGGGCTGTGATGGCGGATGCGCCGGACGTTCTCCCCACCCGCACCTGCGGCACCTGTTCATTGTGCTGCAAGGTGTTTCCAGTGCCGGAATTTTCCAAGCCGGCGGGGCGCTGGTGCACCAAGGTCGTGCAGGGCAAGGGCTGCTCGATCTATGCCGAACGCCCGCAGACCTGCCGCGATTTCTACTGCCAGTGGCGCTACAGCGATGATCTCGGCCCCGAGTGGAAGCCCGAGGTCTCCCGTTTCGTACTCTCGATCTATCCCGGCACGAATTCGCTCGCCGTGGCGGTTGATCCCGGCATGCCCACGGCTTGGCAGCAGGAGCCGTATCTTTCCAATCTCCGGATGTGGTCCGAGGCGGCGCTCGAACAGGGCGATCAGGTGCTGGTGTTTATCGGTACGAAGGTGATCGCGGTGCTGCCGGATCGCGCGATTGATCTGGGCGAGATGAAATCCGGCGACCGGATTGTCACGCTCAAGGGCGCAAAAGGCTACGATGTGCGCCTCCAGTCCGGGGGCAGCGGTGGCTGAACCCGAGATCGGCGGGCATCTGGCGGAAAACGTCGCCTATTTTGGCCGCGCGCTCCGCACCGCCGGGATGGCTGTCGGCCCCGGCGCGATGCTTGATGCGGTTCAGGCGGTCGAGACCATCGGCATCGGCCACAAGGACGAGTTTCGCGCGGCGCTGGAAGCTGTTTTCGTCAAGCGGCGGCAGGATTCGGACCTCTTCGATCAGGCCTTCCGGTTGTTCTGGCGCAGGCGTGCGCTGCTTGAAAAAATGATGGCGACGATGATGCCCATCGCGCCGGGTGATCCCACAACCAAACGCGAAGAGGCGCTACGCCGGATCACCGAGGCACTCTTTGACCAGAAGCCGCCGGAGGAGCAACCCGAACGCGAACGCGTCGATTTCGACAGCCGCCTCACGTTTTCGGATATCGAGGTGTTTCGCGCGCGTGATTTCGACGGCATGTCCGCTGCCGAGGTCGCGGAGGCCAAACGGCAGATCGCGGCGCTCCATCTGCCGCTTCAGCACGTCAAGACGCGGCGGTTTGTCGCCGATCCGCACGGTCACCGCGCCGATCCGCGCGCCGCGATGCGTGCGAGTCTGCGAGCCGGGGGCGATGCGTTCGAGCTGAAGTTCCGCGCGCGCGCAGAAAAGGTCCCGCCGCTGGTGGCGCTTTGCGATATTTCCGGCTCAATGAGCCAGTACTCCCGCATTTTTTTGCATTTTTTGCATGCGCTAGCACAGACTGGGCGGCGCGTTTCCGCTTTCACGTTTGCGACCGAACTCACCAACGTGACGCGGGCGCTGCGCTCGACCAAAGATCCGGATATCGCGCTGCGCGGGGCTTCCAAGCTCGTGCGCGACTGGGATGGCGGCACGCGCATTGGCCAGACTTTGGAACGCTTCAACAAGCAATGGGCGCGGCGAAGCCTTGCCGGAGGGGCTATCGTACTCCTGATCACCGATGGTCTCGAACGCGATGTGCGACCCGATCTCGCGCGTGAGCTCTCACGGCTCCAGCGCTCGTGCCGACGTCTGATCTGGCTCAATCCCTTGCTCCGGTTTGAAGGATTTGAAGCCAAGGCGGCGGGCGTTCGTGCTATGCTGCCCCATGTTGACGAATTCCGTACGCTGCATAACCTCAACTCCATCGCTGATCTCTGCGCGGCCCTTTCCGCCTCCGGCAGTAGTGAGGCCGACCCGCGGCGTTTCCTGAAGGACCTTTCGCGATGAGTACTTCGCCGAACCTTTTCACCGATGCCGACATTCTCGCCGAAGCTGAACGCTGGAAGCGCGCGGGCTATGGCGTGGCAATCGCCACTGTGGTTGAAACCTGGGGCTCGGCACCACGCCCGGTCGGTTCGCATCTCATCATCGACAATGAAGGCAATTTTCTCGGCTCGGTCTCTGGTGGCTGTGTCGAAGGCGCGGTGATTTCCGAGGCCCTTGAGGTGATCGAGAGCGGCAAGGCGAAACTGCTCGAATTCGGCGTTGCGGATGAAACCGCGTGGCGGGTCGGGCTGTCGTGCGGCGGCAAGATCGCCGTACGCGTAGAGTCTGTCGCGGAACAGCCTTGGGTGTTACCGGAGGTCAATGCCGCTGTTGCAGCGCGCGAAGCCGTGGCCATTGTGACTGAGCTGGAGTCTGGTGAGAGTTTGGTCCTAACGCCTGACCAGATTGGCAAGCAGCACTATGCGGAAGAACTGCGCGAAGCTTTCCGTACCGGAAGAAGCGGCATTGTCGAAGCGGCGGGAATGACATTTTTCATCAACGTCCATGTGCCGCCGGTAAAACTGGTGATCATCGGCGCGGTGCATATCTCTCAGGCGCTTGCCGAGATGGCGCGCGTCGTCGGGCTTGATTGCGTGATTGTCGATCCGCGGACGGCCTTTGCGACGCCGGAACGTTTTCCGCAAACCCGCGTCATCGCGGAATGGCCGGATGTCGCGTTGCCGCCGCTCGGGCTTGATCGCTACACCGCCTTTGTCGCGCTGACGCATGATCCGAAGATCGATGATCCGGCGATTTTGCACGCGGTCGGGAAGGGCTGTTTTTATCTCGGCACGCTCGGGAGCCGGAAAACCCATGCCAAGCGCCTTGAGCGTCTGGCCGCGGCGGGCGTGAGCGAGGCGGATCGCACGCGGATTCATGCGCCGATCGGGCTCGATATCGGCGCTGTGAGCCCGGCGGAAATCGCGGTCTCCATTCTGGGCGAGATCATCGCCACCATGCGGCAGAAGCGCCGTAGCCCCGTTTCTAATAGCCCGGCTGCATGAAGTTCGGCTCGATTCCTGTCGCGGAGGCGGAAGGCGGGCTCCTCGCGCATCAGGTGCGTGCGGGCGAGGTTGTCTTCCGCAAGAGCTATGCGCTGACGGCCTCGGATTGCGCCGCTCTGGCAGCTGCGGGCGTGACACATGTTACTGTCGCGCAGCGAGAGCCAGGGGATATCGGGGAAGATGAGGCCGCGCGCCAGCTCGCGGCAGCGGCTTGCGGCGCGTTGATCCGCGTTGATCCGGCGTTTACCGGGCGCGCCAATCTTTTTGCCGAGGTTGCTGGCGTTTTTGTGCCTGACAGTGCGGCCATCAATCGTTTCAATGCCATTGATCCGGCGATGACGCTGGCGACGCTCCCCGCCTACAAGCGGGTTGAGCCCGGCGAAATGGTCGCGACGGTGAAGATCATTCCATTTGCCATGCCTGAAGCTGTGGTCGTTGCGGGGGTCGCAAGCCTTGCTGCGATGCCGCTCCGGGTAGCGCCTTTTGTGTCGAAGCGCGTCGCGATGCTGTCGCTTCGCCTGCCGAACCTCAAGGAAGGCGTGATCGACAAGACGGTGAAAGTCACCGAAACGCGGCTCAAGGCGCTCGGTAGCCGGATCGTCATCGAGAAGCGTCTGGCGCATGCGCAAGAGGCGCTTGAAGCGGCACTGAAGGCGCTTGATCCTCAGGTCTTTGACCTTCTCATCGTCTTCGGCGCGGCGGCGATAGCGGATCGCCGCGACGTGATCCCAGCTGCCATCGAGGCTTGCGGTGGGCGCATCCTGCATTTCGGGATGCCGGTCGATCCGGGCAATCTGATGCTGCTCGCGGAATTTGCCGGCAAGCCGGCGTTTGGCGCACCGGGGTGCGCGCGTAGCCCGCGCGAGAACGGGTTCGACTGGGTTCTGGCGCGCGCTTGCGCGGATCTCCCGGTGACTGCGGCGGATATTCAGGGGATGGGTGTCGGCGGGCTTCTGATGGAAATCGTTTCGCGACCGCAGCCGCGCGCGGGTGAAGCCCCTGAGGCCCCCGAAGCGCGCGAAATCGGCGCTTTGATCCTCGCAGCCGGGCGCTCGACGCGTTTCGGTGCTGAAAACAAGCTTCTCGCGCATTTCGAAGGCCGCCCGATGCTTGGCCATGCGCTCGACCGCGCGCGGGAAGCAGGCTGCAAACCGGTGATTGTCGTCACCGGGCATGAGGCCGAGGCCATTCGCGCGGCAGCGCCGGAGGCCCGCTTCGTGCATAATCCGGATTACGCGGAGGGGCTATCGACCTCCCTGCGGATGGGGCTGGCCGCCTTGCCGGAAACGGTGGGAGCGTGCTTCATTCTGCTCGGCGATATGCCGCGCGTTTCCGGCGCAACACTTCGGCGGCTCCTTGCATCAGCACAGGAGTACCCGGCGATGCAGGCGTTTGTGCCGACTTTTGCCGGACGGTGGGGCAATCCGGTCTTGGTCCGGCGCGCGCTCTTCCCCTCGCTCGGCAAGCTCCATGGTGATCAGGGGGCGCGCAAGCTTCTCGAAGCTTCCAGAGATGTCGTCGAGGAAGTTCCGGTGGATGACCCTGGTGTTCTCGCTGATTTCGACACCAAAGAGGCGCTGGCGGGCACCCTTGGCGGCTAGAATTTCCGGTATCCGCTGATCTGGAGGTAGGCGCCGGGGCTCTGGTCGTGCCGCCATTCGACGCCGCCGCTCACCGTCAGCCGTGCTTCCCAGAGCGGAATATCGCTGACCATTGCGCCGAGCCGTGCGCGACGCCAGCCTTCCTGCACGCGCGTGCCGCGCCGCGCCATGGTTTCACCGGTGGTATAGGCGGCTTCCGGGCCGATCCTCCATGACCTGCCGGCGATCTCGAAGCCTTGCCGCAGGCGGATGAGACTGCTCCTGCTCGCCTGATCGACCATCGCGGTGAGGGCGGTATAGCGCGCGCCGAAAGTGCCCTTCGTTCGCCCCCAATCCTGCCAAAGATCGATCATCGCGGTCGCGCCGAAAGTGCCGGCACGATGGGTTTGCGCCTGGGCGGAAGGCGGGCTCAGAACAAAGCTGCCGCCTGCCATGATGCTGGCGGCGAGCGAGCCGAGATGCCATTCATATCCACCAAAGAGCCGGCCCGCATGCAGTCGATGCTGCGCGGAGCCGAGGGTCGGATCGACCTCCCGAAGCTTGGCGCCCAGCGTTACCATCAAGCGGTAGCCGGGTATGTCCAGATTCCCCGTTACCGCCCTTTTGAAGCCGGCGGCGGCATAATGGTCACGGCCATTGGTTTCCAGACCGGCAAACGCGACGGTTTTGACCGGCACGGGCATGAACCAGAAATCTCCGCGTCCACCCATCAGGCTGCCCCCTACAGGGAGCACAAAGCGTCGCTCCGCCGCAGGTGGCAGGCCTTCGAAAAAGGCGGTGTAGCGCTGGTCCGCTGTCGAGCCTCCGACCGGAGCGGAGAGCGCGCGGGAGGTCACCGCACGCGCGGGAGCCGGTTTAATCTCAAGAGTATCGAGCTGCTGCGTCTGGTCCAACGCACCTGCCTCGACCTGCAATTCCTGCTCATCAAGGCTCGCGGGTGGAATGGATTGGGCAAAAGCTGGCGCCCCAACCAGATAAAACGCCAGAATCGTCCCCCGGAGCCCGAGGCGCTTGCCCGCTCCGGCTTTCTCACGCGAGACGACTTGGGGACATGGCACGCCCACAACTCCAGAACTTACTGGTACCGCGCGTGCCAGCCCGTACCATCGCCTGACAGAGAAATCCGATTAACAAAATCTTACTAGCAACGCTGGGTTGTACGCTTCGATTTGGCTCGTTAACGGCGATTCTGACTTCCCTTCCGATCCGGGAGGCCTTATTCAAAAGTCCGGTGCCGGTGAGGGTCCTGTCGTTTGATGAAGCCTTTTTCGGTGCGTATTGCAGATGTTCTGGCGGAATCGGTTCGCGGAACCGGGGAGGGGGATGATCCTCGCCCGATGCTCTCTGATATCGTGGCCCTGCTCGGCAAGCGCTCCTTTGGTGTGGCGCTCGTGCTGTTCGGGCTGCCGAACCTGCTGCCCATTCCCGGTTTGCCGATGCTTTGCGGCGTGATCGTCGGCGTCGTTGCGTTCCAGATGGCGCTGGGCAAGGAGAGCCTGATCCTCCCAGCCTGGCTTGGCAAGCGCCGTGTCAACCGTGCCGACCTCCAGAAGGTTCTCCTCAAGGCCGAGCCAACCTTGCGCTGGTTCGAGCGGGTAATGCGTCCGCGCCTGCTGTTTCTGACGATGCCGCCGGCCCAACGCTTTCTCGGAGTGGTTCTGCTGACGCTGGCGCTCGCCTTGATGGCGCCGATCCCGTTCTTCGGTGGCATTCCTCCGGGGATCGCGGTGACGCTTTTCGGGCTGGCGATTGCCGAGCGCGACGGAATTTTCGTGATCGCTGGCGCGATTGCCACCGTTGTGGCGCTCGTTTTTACTGCCGCGCTGACTTACGCGATCTTGCGGCAGATCGTGATGTTCGCGCTCTCGTCGACCGGGATCATGTGATCAGGCGGCGTTTGGCGTAATCGCTGAGGGCGGCCCAACGACCGGCAACACGGCGCTTTCACCCCGTTCAGTGCGAAGCATCTCGTCGATGGCATCGGCGGAAACGGGCTTCGAGAACAGATAGCCCTGAAGAAAGTGGCAGCCGACCGCTTGCAGGAAGCGGCGCTGTTCCTCGTTTTCCACACCCTCTGCCGTGACTTCGAGCCCGAGCGCGCGCCCGAGATGGACCACGGAGTGCACGAGAATCGCGGATTCGCCGGTGGCCTCCATGGAATCCAGGAACGACTTGTCGATCTTGATCTTGTCGAAGGCGAAGCGCCGGAGATAGATCAGCGAGGAATAGCCGGTGCCGAAGTCGTCGAGCGCGAGTTTCACGCCGATCGAGCGCAGATCCATCATCGCGGCTTCCGCCTGATCCGCGTCTTCCACGAGCACGCCTTCGGTCAGTTCGACTTCGAGACGGCCGGGCTCGATCTTGTATTCGGTCATGATGCGACCGACCAGCTCGACGAAATTCGCCTGACGGAACTGGATCGCCGACACATTGACGCCAACACGCAGGCCCGGCCAGCGCCCGGCATCCTGACAGGCTCGGCGCATCACCCACTCGCCGAGCGGGACGATCAGGCCGCGCTCTTCCGCCGCCGAGATGAAGGTCGCGGGCGAGATCAGACCATGGGTCGGATGACGCCAGCGCACCAGCGCCTCGACCGAGGCAATCTTGCCGGAGTCGGCATGGACCTGCGGCTGGTAGACGAGGGTGAGTTCGTCACGGTCGATGGCACCGCGCAATTCGTCGTCGACGAGCTTGCGGATGCGCTCGGCCTCGGTCATCCGGTGCTCGTAGAGGGCGAAGCGGTTGCGGCCCTCGTTCTTGGCACGATAAAGCGCCGTATCGGCGGCGCGCAGGATGGTCGCGACATCCATGCCGTCATCCGGCGCAAACGAGATGCCGATGGTCACGCCGATATGGGCGGAAGCGCCCTCAAGCTGGAACGGGCGGTTTGCTGCATCGATGATCGCCTGCGCGAGGCGGTTCGATTCCAAATGCGTGCGGATGCCGCTCTGGAGTACGGCGAATTCGTCGCCGCCGAGGCGGGCGATTACGTCGGTCTGGCGTAGCAGCGCGCGGACGCGGTTGCCGAAATCCACGATCACCTTGTCGCCGGCAGCGTGGCCGTAGGTGTCGTTGACGTCCTTGAACTTGTCGAGATCGAGCAGAAGAACGGCGATGTTGGAATCGCGGTTCGGCAAGTCCTCGATGTTTTCCGCGAGCGCTTCGCAGAAAACCGCGCGGTTTGGCAGGCCCGAGAGCGGATCGTGACGCGCCTCGTGGCTGGCTTTCGCCTCGCGCATCAGGATCGCCTCGGTCGAGTGACGCATGCGGCGGAACAGGAACAGCGCAATCACCGCGATGACAATCGAAGCAATCAGGCCGAAGATGGCAAGGTCGGCGAGGGTTTCTGCTGCGGTCCGGCTCGGGTTCCAGACCAGCGAGAGATGCTCTGTGCCGTTGAGGCCCGGAATCGCGTAGCTCGTCTTGGCATCCGAAAGGCCGGGGACAAGCCGGAGATTGGGGATCGCCAGCATGGTCGAAAGGCGACGCAGGCCCGCTGAGCCGAGCGGGCGGGCTGTCGCGAAGATGATCGAACGGCCAATCGGCATGGTCGCGAGGGAGAGCACGCTCTGGCCGTCCTGCATCACGCGGGATTCCCGGCCAATGCCGATGGTAGTGGCATCAAGGCCGCGCATCCGCGAGGCATCGATCAGGGCGCGGATATAGCTTGAACGCGCGGGAAATGTCTCGATCTCGCCGCTTTCGGCGATGATCTGGCCATCGCTCTTGTTGATCATCACGGAATAATCCGTGGCCTGCCGGCGGTTGAAGGCTGTCAGCAGTCGTTCTGCCTGTTCCTTCGAGCGCTGGGCCTGAAACAACTCGCCGAGGCCTTCATCCCGGCTCACGCCGGCGAGCAGGTTTTCGGCTTCGAAGCCAAGGCTTTGAGCGAGCTGGCGCTTTTCCCGATCAAGCTCGAAGGCTTCCTGCCGCATGGCAGCGCGATGGGCAACAAGCACCATGGAGCCCATGACGCACAGGACCAGCAGAAAGATCGGCACCATCGAGAGCGAGGCTCCCTGCGCCTTTTTCGAACGGCCCGGCACGATCATCATTCGGGGAACTCAACTCGGATACACAACACAACTCTTGCCGTACCCTGCGCAAAGAAAGTTGATAGCTCGTTTCCTTTCCGGTCGATTTACCCGAAAGGCCGAATTTTCCTCGCCTTCGCCAGATTCTGTTTGCCGATCAGGTGCTTTGTGCACCTCTGGGTTATAGTTGCCCTAGAGCAGGCCGAGCGCCCGGAAGCTCGCATGACCCTTGCGTCCGACGATCAGATGATCATGCACGACAATCCCCAGGGGCTCTGCAAGGCTGATGATTTCGCGTGTCATTTCGATATCCGCACGCGAGGGCGTCGGATCACCCGAGGGGTGATTATGGACGAGAATCACCGCCGAAGCGTTGAGCTGGAGTGCGCGGCGGATGATCTCGCGCGGATAGACCGGCGTGTGATCCACCGTGCCGCGCTGCATCACCTCATCGCCGATCATGCCGTTCTTCTTGTCGAGGAAGAGGAGGCGGAACTCTTCGATTTCGGCAAAGGCCATCGCGGTACGGCAATATTCTACAACCGACGCATAAGAACCGAGCACCTGCCGGTTCTTGACCGCGCCGAGAGCCACGCGTTTGGCAGCCTGCTCAATCAGCTTGAGATCGGTGACAATCGCCGGGCCGACACCTTTGGTCTCGCCCAGAAGTTCCGGCGAGGCGGCGACCACTTCCGCGAAGCTGCCGAAGCGCGCGATCAGCGTCTTGGCGATGCCTTTGACATCGCCGCGCGCGATAGAGCGGAACAGGACGAGTTCGAGCAATTCGTAATCCGGCACCGCATCGGCGGTTTGGCCGAAGCGTTTGCGAAGGCGCTGACGATGGCCGAGATAATGCGGCGCTTCCGACATGCCCGCGTTTTTGGCGCGGGACGGTTTGACGCTCCCGGGCTTCATGGCCACGGGCTCTTTGCTCGCTGATTTGCCCTTTCGAGCGGGCTTTTTCGAAGGGGCGGGGTCGTCTGGTGGGCTTTGGCGCTCGCTCATTCTGTGCGGGCTCTCAATGAGTAAAAAATGCGTGTCAGATCAAAGCGGGCAGGGGCGGTCCGGGCTGATCGGGAAAATCCAGCCCCTTGGGTGAACGGGTGAAAATCTCGACACCGGTTTCGGTGACACCAATCGTATGCTCGAACTGCGCCGAGAGTGATCGATCGCGCGTCACGGCGGTCCAGCCATCCGAAAGGATTTTGACATGCGGACGGCCGAGATTGATCATCGGCTCGATGGTGAAAAGCATGCCCGGTTTCATCACCACGCCTTCGCCTGCCGAGCCATAATGCAGGATATTGGGCTCGTCGTGGAACAGCTGGCCAAGGCCATGGCCGCAGAAATCGCGCACCACCGAGCAACGCTCGGCTTCGGCATGGCGCTGGATCGCCTCGCCGATATGCCCCGTCGTCGCGCCGGGTTTGACCGCCGCGATGCCCTTCTCGAGGCATTCGTAGGTGACTTCCAGCAGCCGCATCGCACGGCGCGGGATATCGCCCACGGCATACATGCGGCTCGCATCGCCATGCCAGCCATCGACGATTAGAGTGACATCGATGTTGACGATATCGCCTTCCTTCAGGGGTTTGTCCGAAGGAATACCGTGGCAGACAACATGGTTGATCGAGGTGCAGCAGGAGCGCGGATAGCCATGGTAATAAAGCGTTGCCGGGAAGGCCTTGTTGTCCATCGCGAATTCGAACACTGCGCGGTCAATGGCGTCGGTGGTCACGCCCGGCTTGACCAGTGGCGCAAGAAGATCAAGCGCTTCGGCGGTCAGCTGTCCGGCCTTGCGCATCGCGGCGAAGGCATCGGGTCCATGCAGCTTAATCGCCCCCGGCTGGCGGCGGGCCAAGGTCTCGGTGCCGGTATCGTTCATCTCAGTCTCAATCTTCGGACGATGTTTGAACGAGACTTAGCGCCTCCCTCGCCCCGATCCAAGGGGGCGCGTGCGGGTGTGCTCAGGAATTCCGGTGAATTCTTGCCAAGCGGTCGCTCGCTTTTGCGAAGAAGTCTCGCTTTTTGCCGGAAGGACCAGTAAGCACAACGCCCGGAATGGACGATAACATGAATGATGCTTCTCCCCCCTTTGGTGCTTTTGCCGCGACGGGTCTTGTCAGCCGCCTGATCAGCTGGACGCGCGCGATGCCGCGTAGCTGGTTCGGCAAGCGGATCGGATTTTTGCTGCGCCGGATCGCGATATCGCAGCTCAAGGGCGCGCCAGTTGATCAGGAATCGCTCGGCGCGCGCTTCCGCCTGCACCCCTATAATAACGTCTGCGAGAAGCGCATCCTGTTCTCGCCGCGTGATTTCGACGAGGCTGAGCGCGATCTGCTCGTCTCCCGTATCACGAAGCGCTTCGTGTTCCTCGATATCGGCGCGAATATCGGCGGTTATGCGCTCGCGGTGGCCGCCAAGGCCGGGCCGGATGCGCGGATCATTGCTTTTGAGCCGCAGCCTGAGATCTTTGAACGGCTGATCCAGAATATTCGCCTCAATCCGTTCGGCAACGTGAAAGCACTGGCGCTCGCGGTAGCGGATCGCGATGGCGAGCTAACGCTGTTTCTCGATCCCCGTAACAAGGGCGAGGCGAGCGTCAAGATCGTCAGTGCCGATGAGGCGCGGCAGGTGCGCGTGCCGGCGCGGGCGCTTCTGTCTATCGTCCGCGAGGAAGGCTTCGACCATATCGACGCAATGAAGCTCGATGTCGAAGGCGCGGAGGATATCATTCTCAAGCGCTTCTTCGCCGATGCGCCGGAAAACCTCTGGCCGAAACTGATCATCGTCGAACGCGGCGAGGAGCGCTGGAGTGGCGATCTCATCGGCCATCTTGCCTCGCTCGGCTACCGATCCACGGGGCAGACGCGCAACAACCATATTCTGGAGCGATAAGCGATGACGGCAGCGATCACGGCGGCCATTCTGGTCATTGGCGATGAAATCCTCTCGGGGCGCACCAAGGACAAGAACATCGGCTATATCGCCGAATACCTCACCAACATCGGCATCGACCTCAAGGAAGTGCGGGTCGTGCCGGATGAGGAAGCCGAGATCGTCACCGCCGTGCAGGCGCTCAGCCAGCGCTACACCTATCTCTTCACCACCGGCGGTATCGGCCCGACGCATGACGATATCACCGCCGATTGTGTCGCCAAAGCCATGGGCGTTTCCATCGACCATGACCCACGCGCGATCGCGATGATGCTGGAGCGCTATGCGAAGGAAGACCTCAACGAGGCGCGCCTCAGGATGGCGCGTATTCCGGCTGGTGCGGACCTGATCGAGAACCCGATTTCCAAGGCGCCGGGCTTCAAGATCGGCAACGTAATCGTCATGGCGGGCGTGCCCTCGATCATGCAGGCGATGCTCGATAATGTCGCCAAAACGCTCGAGACGGGCGCGAAGATGATCGTCGCGAATTTCGATACTGGTGGGTTGCCGGAAGGCATATACGCGGCGGGCCTTGGCGCGGTCGCTATTGCGCATCCCGGCGTGAGCATCGGCTCCTATCCGTCGTTCAGTGCGGGCGGGTTCAAGAACCAGATCGTTGTGCGCGGCAAGGTACAGGCCGAGGTGGATGCCGCGCTGGCGGCGGTTTCCGCGATGGTCACGGGACTGCACGCCGATAAGGCCGCGATTTAAGAGACGGGCCCGAAGGGCCAAGAAAAGTAACCGGAGAGGAAGTCATGCAAGAAACGGTTGTCAAGCCCCTGCCATCCAAGGCCTTTCCGGTGTCGTGGGACCAGTTTCATCGCGATGCGCGGGCGCTGGCGTGGCGCCTTGCCGGTTCCGGCCCGTTTGACTCCATCGTCTGCATCACGCGGGGCGGGCTGGTGCCAGCGGCGATCGTGGCGCGCGAGCTGGATCTTCGGATGATCGATACGGTCTGTATTGCTTCGTACCACACTTACACGGAGCAGGGCGGGCTGAAGGTCATCAAGGGCATCGACAGCGTCATCGCGGGGACCAATGGCGGACAGGGCGTTCTGGTGCTCGACGATCTCGTCGATACCGGTAAAACAGCGCAGGTGGTGCGCGATATGCTGCCGAAGGCGCATCTTGCGACGGTTTACGCCAAGCCGAAGGGGCGTCCGCTGGTCGATACCTTCGTGACCGAAGTCAGCCAGGATACCTGGATCTATTTCCCTTGGGATATGGGTCTCGCATTCCAGTCGCCCATCCGCGACGGCGCAGCGGGCTGAGCGGAGGGGCCGATGCGAGAGAGCAAGCTTGCGGCCCTTGTTACCAACGCTTCCGATTTCGCCGGACCGCCCGCGGTCGACGCGCTCATCGCCGCCGGCTTCCGGGTGATGGTCTATGATCCTGCGCTTCAGGATCACGCGGCGCGCGAGCGCTTCCTCCCGCGCTGGGATTCGGTTGAATTCATCGAGGCTCTGGGACCGGTCGAAGCTGTGACGCAGGCTTTCGCCCGTGCCGGGCGGATCGAGGCCATCGTCAGCAACGATCATTTTCCGGCCATCCAGAAGCCAACCGAAGAGGCGGACCCCGAAGACCTGCGCCGGACGCTGGACGTGCTGGTCATGGCGCCATTCCTCACGATCCGGGCGGCGATTCCACACCTCAAGGCGCAGGGCGGTGGAAACATCGTGATGATTACCTCCTGCCGGACCAAGCTGCCGATCCCCGGCGGGGCGATTCCCGATGCGGCGCGCGCGGCAACCAACGCGCTGATGCATTCCTGGGCGATAGAACTTGCGCCATTCGAAATCGCGGTGAATGCCGTTGCGCCGAATTTCCTCTACAGCGAGGCCTATTATCCGCGTGCCACTTTCATCGAGAGCGAGAAAGGGCGGGAATTTGTCAAACAATCGGTTCCGGCGGGGCGCCTCGGCAAGCCCGAAGAAATCGGAGAGGTAATCCGGTTCCTCGCAGCCACCAAGGCGCGTTTTCTCACCGGAGCGATGATTGATTTTTCTGGCGGCTGGCCCGCCGCGCCTGTCCGCCCGGCCTGAAGCTGCCCTTGCTGGCAGAATACGGTAGACATCTGCGCCGGAGGCGGCATGATCCTTGCCAAAAGAGCGGGGTGAACCATGCCAGAGGCAGGCGAGAGCGCCCAGAGCGGGCAAATTATCCAGAGCGGGAGCGGCAAGCCGCTGACACTGCGCAATTTTCGCAATGTGCCGCAGGCGTTGCTGGCGGCGCGTGCCAAGGTGGGCGGCAAGGCCGAGGCCCTCGAAGACCCTGAAAGATCGCCGCTGACCTATGATCGGCTGGTGCTCGGCGCGCTGGTTCTCGGGCGTGAAATCGCTGGCTATGCGCCACGGGGCGGGCGGATCGGTGTGCTGCTGCCCAATGTCAACGGCATGGCTGTGAGCCTCTTCGGCCTGTGGTTCGAGGGCCGGGTGCCGGTGCTGCTGAATTTCACCGCGGGCCTCAAGAATCTGCGCTCGGCGTGTCGTACGGCAGAATTGACGACCATCATCACCTCGCGGCGCTTTGTCGATAACGCCAAGCTCGACGAGGTTATCGCGGGCCTCGGCGAGATGTGCCGCATTGTCTATCTTGAGGATGTCCGCAAGGGCATCGGCACGAAGCAGAAGCTCGTTGGCCTTGCGCGGAGCTTTTTCGCCAGTGCGATTGCGCGCAAAGCGACCCAATCTGCGGATGATCCCGGCGTGGTGCTGTTCACGTCAGGTTCGGAGGGCGATCCGAAGGGCGTTGTGCTCTCGCATCGCAATCTCATGGCGAATGCGCAGCAGATTCTCGCTTTCGGGCAGGATTTTTTCGAAAAAGACGAGGTCGTCTTCAACCCTTTGCCGGCGTTTCATTCCTTCGGGCTCACGGCAGGGACGCTCTTTGGCCTGTTGGCCGGCTTCAAGATCGTGTTTTATCCCTCGCCACTGCATTACAAGCAGGTGCCCAAGCTGATTGGCGAGACAAAATCGACGCTGGTTTTCGGCACCGATACTTTTCTCACTGGCTATATCCGCGCTGCGGCGCCGGGTGATCTCGACAGTGTGAAACTGGTCGTTTCTGGCGCAGAGAAGGTGAAGGACGAGACGCGGCGGCTGTGGTCTGGCCTCAAGGCGGTGATCCTCGAGGGGTATGGCTGCACGGAATGCGCCCCCGTGATTGCTTGCAATCATCCGCATTCCAATGTGCCGGGGAGTGTCGGGCCGGCCTTGCCGGGTATCGACTGGCAGCTTGAAAAGGTTGAGGGCATCGAGGAGGGCGGTCGCCTCCATGTGAGGGGCGGTAACGTCATGCTGGGCTATATGCTCGCGAGCGAGCCGGGCAAACTCCAGCCGCGCCATAGCGCATGGCACGATACGGGCGATATCGTCGGTATTGGCGAGGCGGATGAAATCTACATTCGCGGCCGCGCCAAGCGCTTTGCCAAAATCGGCGGCGAGATGGTCAGTCTGGCGGCCATTGAAGCGATGGCGTCCAGCCTCTGGCCGGAGGCGACGCATGTCGCGGTGTCGATCCCCGATCCCAAAAAAGGCGAGCAGATTGTGCTGGTGACGGACAGGCCGGATGCAGACCGCGCAGCGCTTCTTGCGCATGGCAAAGCGGAGGGTGTGAGCGAACTCTTTATCCCGCGCGCGATATTGGTGGTGAATTCGATCCCGGTTCTGGGGTCCGGCAAGGTTGACTACGTTGGCACGGTGGAACTGGCCAAGACCATGCGCTCGATGATTTAGACCAAACCTGCGATGGACTGCTTGCGGGAATCCTCGCGCCCGATTACCCAGATCATCGGCGCGGACGTGGCGAAACCGGTAGACGCAAGAGACTTAAAATCTCTCGGCCCTTGGGCTGTGCGGGTTCGAGCCCCGCCGTCCGCACCAAACAGTGGCCTATCAATCAAAACTTCGTAACAGGCGGTGGCGCGACCGACTGGATCAAGACGCCAACTTCCTTTTCGTCCCGACGGACGACGCGGACGATTTCGCGAAAGTGACGACGTGGAATCGAGACGATAAACTCATCCGGCAATTTTTTGGGGTTGAGCACCACCAGTCGCATGCCGCGCTCGGAGATATCATGGGCCTCTGCCGGAAGCGGTCCAGACTCCGTGTTTACGATGATGTCCGCCCTGAGATAGCAAGGGTTGCGGGTTTCTTTCCGGCGTTCGGCTGACATGGGTAGCCTTTCAACTGTTGGGTGCCCGGTACCTTTTCAGGCCGTTTTTCTCTCTTTGACGAGCAGTTCGATGATCGTACGCATTTCGGCGATCTGTGACTTGAGCTTGGCCGTTTCCAGCTCCAGTTCGAGCATCCGCATCCGGATTTCGTTCGGATTTTCCTCGATCGAGGGGACTGGCGGCTGGTGCTCGTTCTGGAAAGAAACGCCGAATTCGGATGCATGGCGCCAGATCATTTTGACGCGATGGCGCAGATTGCGCTGGGGGATGAACAGGTCAAAAAATTCGGGAACAGTAACGGACTGCGGCGCTTCGATGCGTGCGCCCCCTGCGGAAAGGTCGCGAATCGTGCATTCGGTCCGCGAGTTTCCGTTGGAGTGAAGAATTTCACCCCTGAGGAAGCTGCGTACGCGCCCTGTTGCCCGATTTTCGACCGTCGTCATCGAAGACCCTACTCTCCACCTTGCAAGGGCATTTCTGCCTTTGGAATCGGAGCGTAAGACTACCTGCAAGCCCTTAACGTTTCGTCGATTTGGTCGTCATTTTATGCGTAATCGACAGATTTCCTGACGCGCTCGCGATGGAGGAGATAAATCCCGGCGCAGATGACGATGCTGGCCCCCGCCAGCGTCCAGCGATCCGGCAGGTCGCCGAAGATGAAGTAGCCGAGGGCGAGCATCCAGATGATCTGGGTATAGAGGAAGGGTGAGAGCACTGCCGCCGAGACATGGCGATGCGCCAGAATGAGCAGCCAATGCCCAAGCGAGGCCCAGAACCCCGTTGCCGCCATCATCAGCAGCGTCCAGCCATCGGGCTTTGCGTGCCAGATGAAGAGCATCACCGGGGAGAGCAACAGAACGCCGGCCGCCGAGGAATAGAACAGCGTGGTGGCCGAGGAATCATGCCCGGCGAGATAGCGCGTGAGCATCGAGTAGCCAGCATAGCAGCCCACTCCGATGAAGGAATAGACCGCAGCCCAGTGAATTCCGCCGGCGCCAGGGCGGGTGATGAGCAACACGCCGAGAAAGCCAACGCCGATCGCCGCGAGCCGGCGCGGGCCGATCCACTCGCCGAGCAGTGGCCCCGAGATCAAGGCCACGACGAGCGGCTGGGTGAACATGATGGTCATAGTCTCGGTGAGCTGGAGGTATTGCAGCGCGAGGAAGTTGAGGATCGTCGAAGCCAGAAGCAGCAAGGCCCGGATGATCTGCACCTTGGGACGCACCGAGCGCAGGATTTCCCTGTGGGACCATGGCCTTAACACCAGAGCGGCCAGCAGGAAGGCGGAAGTAAACCGCACCCAGCTGGTTTCGATCACGCCAATGCGCGGGGTCAGCCACTTCGCGGTAGCATCGAGTGCGGAAAAACACGCAAAAGCGCAGCACATCAGCGCAATCGCGACAAGGCGCTGCCGACGCGTGGCACCGGGCGGCGCGGAGGTGGGTGCTGTCATGGTTCAGACATCAGGGCCGAGCGCGTTGTGCTCATAAATCCATGCGAATCGCTGCATGAGCGTATCGCCAGGCAACATGCGCAGCGCTGTGTCGCGCAGGCTCGCCTTGATCCCGTCGAAATGGTAGATCTGACCTTGCTGACGCGCGGCTTTCTGCACCCGCGCCGAGCGGGGAATACGGACTGTGTCGTACTGCCGCAGTGCTGTGGCGAGCGGAAAGCCCTCTCGGTGTACCTTGCGCAGCAGCGTCGAGAGCACTGCCGCATCCTCGATGCCCTGACTTGCCCCTTGCGCGAGGAACGGCATCATCGGATGGGCGGCATCGCCGAGCAGCGTCATGCGGGCCCGCGACCAACGGCTTTCCGGCGCACGGTCGACCAGCGCCCAGCGCTTCCAGCTCTCGGCGGCACCGACAAGATCGCGCGCCTTGTTGCACCAGCTGCGAAACCGTGAGGCGAGAACATCCGGATTGCCCGGCGCCGACCAGCCCTCATCGCGCCAGTCATCCTCGATGATCGCAACCACGTTGATGTCGCGCCCGCCGCAGACCGGGTAATGCACGAGATGCGCATCCGGCCCCATCCAGAGGTTGACATCCGCTTCGCGGGCGAAAACCGGTGCTTCCTCACGTGGAATAATCGTGCGCCACGCGGTTTTGCCGGAGTAGCGCGGCGGTGCGGGCAGACCGGCGAGTGTGCGCGCGCGTGACCACAGGCCATCCGCCCCGACGAGGAGATCCGCTTCAATGCGGATTTCCGGGCCGTCGTCCACCTCGAACAGGCCCGCAATGCTGGCCTCGCTCTCGCGGATATCGACGAGCCGCAAGCCAAGCCGCAGGGTGATATCGGGATGCGTATTGACACGCTTGATCAGGGCGTTTTGCAGGTCCGCCCGGTGCGTGACGAGGAATGGCGCGCCAAAGCGCTCGTGCGCCTTTTTCCCCATCGGAGCGGAGGCCATTTGCTCGCCGTTGAGCCCGCGCCAGACCTTCAGCGCATTGGGTTCGACCGCAATATCGTCGAGATCATCGACGATACCGATTTCCTGAAGAAGACGCGTCGCGTTCGGGGCGAGTTGCAGCCCGGCGCCGACCTCGGCCAGCGTGGGCTCGCGGTCACAGATTGTGATCCGCCAGCCCGATTTGGCCAGAAACAGAGCCGCAGTGAGTCCGGCGATGCCTGCGCCTGCAATCAGGACATGCGGAGCGATGTTGACGGAAGCTGCCTCGGCAGCGTTCGGTTCTCGGTCTTCGGGCATGTCAGGGTGATCCTTCTGCCTCAGGCGGCTTCGGAATCGACCCAAAGGGCATCCGCCGGGGCGCTATGCCCGGATTTCAGGGCGCCATCGAAGCGGTAGAGCGTCGAGCAGTAGGGGCAGATGATCTCGTCATCGCTGCCCATATCCAAGAACACATGCGGGTGATCGAACGGCGGCAAAGCCCCGATACACATGAACTCCTTCGCGCCGACGCGGATATCCCTCAGCCCGGCAGAATTCTGGAAATGGGGTACCGATTTCTCGGCCATGACGGTTCTCTCCTCAGCGCTTCATCGCGAACCCTCATGTGAATAGCGGCATCCGCAGACGCATCCAAGCTAAACTTGCGAAGCAGTGGCCTCGCGCGTGATCTTCCGCGCGATCTTGCACGTTCCCGCGAAGGGCGTTAGTCCGGTTTCATGCTGAAATTCTTCTCACGTGACGGGCTCCGGCTCGCCTATCTCGACCGGGCGCCGCATGCAGCGCATGGTTCAGGACATTCTGGCGCCGACAATCATGGCACGCCGGTGCTGCTGATCCACGGTTTTGCCTCCTCCATCGAGGTCAACTGGGTCGGGCCGGGCTGGTTCAAGACGCTCGGCGAGGCAGGTTATCGCGTCATCGCGATCGAAAATCGTGGCCATGGGGCTTCGGACAAACCCCAGACGCCGGAGGCCTATTCAACCCTCAACATGGCCGAGGATGCGCGGGCGCTGCTCGATCACCTCGGCATCGCCTCAGCCTTCGTGCAGGGCTATTCGATGGGCGCGCGTATTTCGGCGTTTCTCGCGCTTAATCACTCTTCGCGTGTTGCGGGGCTCGCGCTTGGCGGGCTTGGCATTCACCTCGTCGATGGCGTCGGCTTGCCGCTCGGGATCGCCGAAGCGCTGGAGCGTCCGGACCCCGAGAATATCACCGATCCGACTCAAAAAATGTTCCGCACCTTCGCCGAGAAGAACCGTCAGGATCTCATCGCCCTGGCCTCTTGCATCCGTGGCTCGCGGCAGGTGCTGAGCGCGGAAGAAGTGGGGCGGATTACCGCGCCGACGCTGATTTCTGTCGGCACGAACGATCCCATCGCCGGGCCACCCGAGCCGCTCGCAGCTTTGATGCCAAAGGCGAGGGCTTTCGGTATTGCCGGGCGCGATCACAATCTCGCGGTGGGGGACAGGTCGCATCGCGCCGAAGTTCTCACCTTTTTCAATAGCTTGCGCGAGGGCGGCATCACCGCTGGCTGAGGTTCGGCGGCCGCGGAGTGAATTTTATTCACGCATCCGTGTTAGTCGCACCGGGCCTCGCGGGTCGCCTTCAAGCGTATTCGCTGCTAAGCTTATTCCTGTTCGCACCTCGCAAAAGGAGCATCGTCATGGCTATTGCCTCGCTGGAACGCAGCGCAGCGCTTGGAAAACTCGATCCTGTCTGGGCTCAACTCCGGCAGGAAGCCGAGGCCGTGCGTGCCTCCGAACCCTCGCTCGCCGGTCTGATGCTCTCGACGGTGCTGCAACAAAAATCACTTGAAGAGGCCGTGGCGCATCGCATTGCCGAGCGGCTGGATCACCCGGATCTTTCCGCGAGCCTCATCCGGCAGGCGTTTGCCGGGTTCGTCGAGGCGCAGCCCGCCTATCGCGATGCGCTGCGGGCGGATATCGCGGCGGTAATCGATCGCGATCCGGCCTGCGACCGCGCCATCGAGCCGATCCTCTATTTCAAGGGCTTCCACGCCATCGAGACGCATCGTCTCGCGCATTGGCTTTGGGTGCAGGGTCGCCGCGATTTCGCGCTTTATCTTCAAAGTCGTGCTTCTTCGGTCTTCCAGACCGATATTCACCCGGCGGTGCCGATGGGCAAGGGCGTGTTCTTCGACCATGCGACCGGCATCGTCATCGGCATGACGGCGGTGATCGAGGATGATGTCTCGATCCTTCAGGGTGTGACGCTCGGCGGCACCGGTAAGGAGCACGGCGATCGGCATCCGAAGATCCGGCGCGGTGTTCTGATTGGCGCGGGCGCCAAGATTCTCGGCAATATCGAGGTTGGGCACTGCGCGCGCGTGGCGGCTGGCTCCGTTGTGCTCAAGGCCGTGCCGCCGTGCTCGACGGTCGCGGGCGTTCCGGCCAGGGTGGTCGGGGAGGCAGGCTGCGCCGAGCCGGCGCGGGCGATGGATCAGGTGATCGACGCTGGGCTGTAATCGTCCGGTCTGGTTCCAACGGTTTTGCGATTGCGGTCGGGCGTTTCGCATGGCAATCGAAGGCCCGGTTTTCTTCGCGTCGATTCCCGGCATTCCGCATGAGGCGGGCAGGGGCGACGCCAGCACGTGACAGGGCGTAAAATGGAAAAAGCGGAACTCTCCAAGATCGAAACCTACCTGCGTCGCACCTTCACCAATGCGGCGATCCGGGTTGTCCCGCGTCCGAAGAAGAAGGATTCTGCCGAGGTCTATATCGGTGAGGAGTTCATCGGTGTTCTGTCGGAAGACACCGAAGACGGCGATAAGTCGTATTTCTTCGAGATGGCGATCCTCGATACCGATCTCGAATAAGCGCTTTTATGGCGTGGCGGCGGCTGTTTCCGGTTTCCGCCCCGCCAGTTCTGCCACAAGCTCTGAGGCGGCGGTTATGATCCGCCGCCATTCGCCGAGATGCCGGGCATTGAGCCGCAACTCGGCATCGAGCCCCTCCCGGCGCAGCAGCGTCGTGCAAGGCTCCATTTCTCGCAATTGCGGATCGCGCGGACAGAGCGCGATGAAAGGTTGCCGCCCGCCGGCGCCAATAAACAATTCCCGATCCTCGTAAGGCGTTCCGGCCCTGAAGCGGCGCATCACCAGCCCGGCCTGACTTTGCGTTGTCTCGCCGGAGAGGAAGCGCGCGTAGATCGTCTGGAACAGTGCGGTGGAATCCGGCGCATTGCCGGAGGGCGTGAGGATCATCGTCAGCCGATCCGGCATCGGGCGATTGGGATCGCGCGTCGAGGGCTGCGGGATCGGCGAGAAATCAAGAATATTGACCGCGAGATCGAGTCGGTCGAGCCGCCCGCCGGCCATTTGCGTGCGATCGCGGATGATGGCGCGAGGCACGGTAAGCTTGCGTCCAGCGAGCGAGACCTCGCTCATGCCAGTGACGGTTTCCGTGTCCTTTTCGGCGCGCAGATAGAGCGCGGCATTCGCGCCAAGCGCGGTGCCAAACAGGGTCAGGGCGATCATGAGGCGCTTCATAATGGTCAGCTAAGCCGCATCGTGGTTAACCAAGAGTTAAATTTGCGCTTCATCTGGCCTGAATTGGCGCGATAGTGACCAGCACAGGTTTTGCACAGTGAGCAGCGGCCTGTTTTGCCGTCCCGGAGTTTCGCGTCATGTCCCCGACCCAGATCGATTCCTTTCTTGCCCTCGGGCTTGGCTTTGCCTTCGCCGGCTTCGTCGCCTCGCTTTATGCGGCCTGGCGCGATCAGCCGCCGAGTTTCAACCTGCTGCTGGTGGGTGGCCCGACCGGCCTTGCGGCGATTCCGCTGCTGGCGGCTGCCGGTCCCGCCATCATCATGCGCAACACGCTGCGCGGTCGGAAATACGAGCGCCGCAAGATCCATTTCGTGGCGGTCGCGACGATGATCGCGTCGTTCTGGTCGATTGCGATAGGCTATCAACTGCTCAAGGTCATGGCGGGCTTCGGCTCCTGAGCTTGCGAAGCGTGCGGCCCGGTCCTACCGTAATCTGCTGTTCCATCCTTCCGGAGAGATTTGATGCCGCTGTATTCGCTTGACGGGCATGCGCCCGAAACCCCCGGCGAGGGGAAATTCTGGGTTGCGCCGGATGCGCATGTCGTCGGCAAGGTCGTGCTCGAAGAGGATGTTGGTATCTGGTTCGGCGCTGTGATCCGGGGCGATAACGAGACCATCACGCTCGGCGCGGAGACCAACATTCAGGAGCATGCGATGCTCCATACCGATATGGGCTTTCCACTGACCACCGGGCGCGGCTGCACCATAGGTCATGGCGCGATCCTTCACGGCTGTATTCTTGGCGACAATGTTCTGGTCGGGATGGGGGCAATTGTCCTCAACGGCGCGAAAATCGGCGCGGGCAGCCTCGTTGGTGCCGGCGCGCTTGTCACCGAGGGCAAGGAGTTTCCGCCGAACTCGCTGATTGTCGGTTCACCTGCAAAAGCCATCCGCACGCTCGATGACAAGGTCACCGAGGGCCTCAAGAAGGGTGCCGCCGGTTATGTGCGCAACTGGAAGCGCTTCTCGACCGGCATGAAGGTGGTGGGCTAGGCGCCAAAAAATTGGGCCGGTCCGTGCTTCACACACGAACCGGCCCGTCTTCGCAATGCCCGATCCAGGGGGGACGGGGTGGGGTGGGGACCTTGACCGAACCTTGCGAAACTCAATTCTTCTTCAGGGCCTTCGGCGGTTGCCGGAGGCCAATTCTGTTTTAGCGGCTTGCAGCCACCGTGCCGGTGTCGATGCCGCCAAGCGATACCCAGCGCACCGGATTTTCGTCCGACTGACGCTTGATGAAGCGGTAGCCGGTTTCCTTCCACGCCAGGATTTTCCCGGCCTGATTATCGAGCACGAAGTCGCCGCGATCGGTCTTGACCGTGAGAACCGCATGGCCATCGCCCTTCTGATCCCGCACCACGGTGATCAGCAGAGTCTGGAGCGGGAAGCCAGCCTTGACGAGACGCTTGCGCTTTTCGAGGACGTAATCCTCGCAATCGCCCTTGCCGTCTTCCGGGTAATCCCAGTGCTCCGGCACGCCCCAATGGTCCATGTCCGTCACCGGTGTGATCTCGCGGTTGACGTCGGCGTTGATCTTCACAATCGTCCGCCAGCTCGCCTCGGTGAGCTGGATCGAAGTCCGCGCTTGTTCGCGGTTCACGCAGTCTTCCGGGTTATCCCTGCAGAACTGAACGAAGCCGATGGGCGGTGAAGTCGACCCACCAATAGATCCTGTCTGCTGCGCCTGTACCTGCACCCCTGCAAGCAACGTAGCGCTCAATACTATCAAAAATCTGACGGCCCCAATGTTCATAAGTCCCTCCCGTTCGTCGTGGGAAGAGATGCCATGCGGGGTTTTCACATCCAGCGAGTTTTGGTGCTTGCATTTCTCGCATCGATTTAAAGATTTGCTAAGCTTGAGAAGATGTGAAAGTGGGTATGGAATTGAGCTAAGGAAAAATTTTCTATATAAGATACTGATTGTTATTGTGAAAAATGTTGGGGGCAGGAAATCCGTTCAAATTGTCGGTTTTCAAATTAACCCCGCTTTACTTCAAGGCTTAGGGCCTTGTTGAGCGTGATCCAATTGGTGGGTTCTACGGCTTTAAAGAACGATCCATCAGCGGGGGAATTGTCAGCAACATCCGGGCAACAAAAAGCCCCGCAAGCGAGGCTGGCGGGGCTGAGTGATCCTGAAAGGTGTTAGAGACTAGAGGCGGATGCTCTCGTCGAACATGCCGTCCGGAACCGAACTGTAGAATTCGACCGCAATACCGCCGTCGAAGGCGCGCACGACCTTGGCCGGCGTCGAGCCAAGCATCAATTCATCGCCCTTCTTGAACTCGCCCTGCACCGAGACGCCTGCGCCGGAGCGCGAGACGTCGATAAGATGGCCGTGCAGGATAATGGCGTGCGGCGAGGAGAGATTGCGAACCGTGACACCCGGATTGCGCGGCACGATACGATCGTGGCGCCTGTCTTCCGGCAGGTTGAGAATGGAGCGATTGGCCAACCAGGTGAACTGGCTCGCGAGCTTGTCGCGCTTGGGAACGGTCGTCGCGATCTCGAGAATGAAACCGTTCTCGGTCAGCTGTGCGATTTTACCCTCAATGCGGCCAATCGTGTAGAAATAGCCGATGATCTTTTCACCGACCTCGCACACCACGTCGGTCTCGATCCGCATCGATTGAACCGAGGCCTCGATCGCTGCGCAGCCGTGCTCCGTGCGGTTTTCGCGCATGAAGCGACCACCGATGGAGATTGTCACGCGCGGAATGTTCCGCTTCTCGGCATTCATCCGGAAGAGGCGCTGGGGCTTGGCGTCGGCGGTTTTCAAGGACAGGGCGAGGGGCATGCGTCGTCCCGTTGTTTGGTTGACTCACCCCACTCTTGCATCAAGCCCCAAATGAACGGTTAACCGGGAACTACCGGAATGAAATATTCAACTCCTGGGTGTATCTGAGCCCTTGATCACCGTGAGATGTCTGCGCCGGGTGATCACGTTCTCGGCGAGGTTGCCCGGAATGAGGCCCGTTCCGGCATGGCGCATTGCCGTGCGGCTCAGAATTCGCACGCCTGACACGTCGAGCGGGTTCGGCGCGGCGGACGGAAGAATCGGCAATTCGAAGAGCGCCATCGCGCCCAGGACACGCGCGCCCGCGCGCTCCTGATGCCGGAGCGGCAGCAGCAGCATTTCGCCGGCGCTGATCAGGGTGCCGCGACGCTCTTGCTGGGGGGCACCATCGGCGGCCCGCAGATTGGGCCAACGCGGCTGTAGCCATTGGCTTGCCTCCATCGGCGGGCGCTTCTGCGGGCGGTCGAGCGGGTTCTCCGAAGGGAGTGGTTCATAGGCCCGGATGCCGATCAGCACCGGTTCGCCTTCCTCCGAGGCGCTGGTGAGTGCCTTGCGGGCCGAGGCGCGCGCATTGGCGAGCCAGATCGCGTCGAAGCTCTTGCCGGTCAGCGCCTGACCGAGCGAGGCCACCATGCGAGAGCCCGCGAGGCGGAAGCTGAAATTCTCTGCCGCTCCCTCGAGGAGGAAGATATCGCCGAGTTCCTGCGCGATTTGCTTGGGGTCGAGTTCCGCGCGGGTCGGGGCGATGCGGTTGCCGCGCAGGCCATGCCAGTATTCGTAGAGGGCCTTGATGGACGGATGGCGCACGGGTCTTCTCCAGATCGATGGGCCGGAGATTTCCGTTTCGGGAAAGCCTGTTCCGGCCTGAGGCAGGGGCACTGGTCGAACTGCGCCTTTCGGGGACAGAAGCGACCGCTTGGAACCTGCCTCGCGAAACCCGTGCCGGGCGGCATCGTTAACCCCTTGAAGCGACTTGCCGCGTGCGCATTAAGCTTAACGGTGGATGGAGATTGCGGAAATCTGTCTGATATGAGAGGGTAATCGTGCTCCAAGGATTTCAACGCCGCGCCCCCGCTCCGGGCGCGGCGTTTTCTTTTTTAACGCCCCCCAGCCCTGATATTAACGTTTTCGGCTCCCGCACTCTGCTGCGCCGCGGCAACGGTTCTGATTGCGCCAACGCCGATTCTGGACAAGACTTCCAAAGGCAACAAAGCTTTCATGGCCAGCCGCCCGGAAGAAGACGGCCCAAGAAAGCGGCCCCTGTCGGAAACGTCTTCTGGAGAGGAACGGACCCATGAGTGTTGGCAAAATTCTCGCGACCAAAGGCAAGGCTGTCGTGACAGCCGCCGCTACGCAGACCCTGCATGACGCCAGCCGCCTTCTATCGGAGCATCGCATCGGTGCCGTGGTGGTGACCGGCGCGGGTGGCACGGTGGCCGGTATTCTATCCGAGCGCGATATCGTCAAAGCCATCGGAAAGGGCGGAGCTGCCGCGCTCGATGACAAGATTGGCGAGCATATGACTCGCAAGGTGGTGACCTGCGTCGCTGCCTCACCGATGAATTCCGTCATGGAAATGATGACGGAGGGCAAGTTCCGCCATGTGCCCGTTCTGCTCGACGGGCGGCTGGATGGCATGATCTCCATCGGCGATGTCGTGAAGCATCGTCTCGCCGAGCTGGAGCACGAGAGCCGTTCGCTGCGGGACTATATTGCCGCGAGCTGAGCTATTCGCTTTTGAGTCTCGGCCCGCTCGGCGTCATCTCTACCCGGCGATAAAAACAGGATCGGCGGTTGGTGTGACAGGCCGGGCCGATCTGCTCGACGCGGATGAGCACGGCATCCTGATCGCAATCCACCCGCATCTCGACCATGCGCTGGGTGTTGCCGCTGGTCGCACCCTTGCGCCACAGTTCGTTCCGTGAGCGCGAGAAATACCAGACGTTGCCGCTTTCCAGCGTCTTCGCTAGCGCTTCGGCGTTCATGTGCGCGAGCATCAGAATCTCGCTCGTCGCGTGATCGACCGTGATGGCGGTGATCAATCCGTCGGCATTGAAGCGCGGGGTGAGGGCCGCGCCTTCTTCAAGGTCAGCCTTGAGGCCGGGCGCGGCAAAGGGTGTTGAAGCGGTCCACATGCCGCTCTCTTCGCGCGTTTTCGCGCGAAGAACAAGATTTGCGGTAGTGGATTATCCGCGACGGCTGTTGAGCATCGTGAAGAAACGCACCTGTTCCGCCGGATCATCCCGGAAGACGCCGGTGAACTGGCAGGTCGTGGTCGAGGCACCCTGTTTCTGGATTCCGCGCATCGACATGCACATATGCTCCGCCTCGATCATCACGGCGATGCCGCGTGGCTGAAGGGATTCCTCGATCGCCTGACAGATCTCGGCGGTCATGGTCTCCTGCGTCTGGAGCCGTCGCGCAAAAATATCCACGACACGGGCGAGCTTCGAGAGCCCCACCACGCCATCCTGCGGATAATAGGCGATGTGCGCTGTCCCGACGAACGGCACCATGTGATGCTCGCAATGGGAATGGAACGGAATGTCCTTCACCAGAACGAGATCATCATAGCCCTCAACATCCTTGAAAACCTTGGAGAGGGCTTCTTCGGCGCTCTTGCGATAGCCGGAGAACAGCTCGTCATAGGCTTTCGCCACGCGCTTCGGCGTTTCAAGCAGCCCTTCGCGCGTGGGATCATCGCCCGCCCAGGCAATCAAGGTCCGCACCGCGGCCTCGGCTTCCTCGCGTGAGGGACGTTCCACCGGCTTGCGCTCGGCAGGGCGGGGCTTGTTAAAGGTCTTAACCACGGCGTCCATGTGGTGCCTCCTTATGCTGGACATTGGGGAATACGCGCTGCCGTGCGGGCTGGATTGGCGGGTGATTAAATAATTGCCGTTTCAGGACTGTGGGCGCGCGGGATGACAGGAATTGTCAGCAGTTCAGTGCGAATTGGATCGCAAGCTTATGGCAATTTCGTGTGTCTGCCCTTACTTTTTGCAAAAGAGGGTTTTTGCATGCTCGATGATGTCTATAACCGCCGGATTCTCGAACTCGCCGCCGATATTCCCCGGCAGGGCCGGCTTGCCGCGCCCGATGCAAGCGCTACCGCGCATTCCAAGCTCTGCGGCTCGACCGTGACGGTCGACCTTTCGATGCAGGGCGATATCGTGACGGATTTTGCCCATGAGGTGAAGGCCTGCGCGCTCGGGCAGGCCTCCTCCTCGATCATGGCGCGGCATGTTGTCGGTTCGACTGCTGCCGAGCTGCGCGAAATTCGCGAGATCGCGCGGCGGCTGCTGAAAGAAAACGGCGAGGTGCCCGCTGGCAAATGGGAGGATCTCAAGGTTCTCGAACCTGTCCGTGCCTACAAAGCTCGCCACGCGTCCACGCTCCTGACCTTCGACGCCGTGGTGGAGGCGATCGACAAGATCGAGGCGGCAAGAGCAGCGCCTGCGGCATAAGAGCAGCGGCTGCCGCCTGAAACACGGCGGTTTATCGGAATTTTAAAGCGCATGGAGTATCCCGAAGGCTGTTTCGGGAGCCTGTCATGCGTGAAACCTTCCGGCCATCGCCTCTGGTGGTCTTCAATTTTGCGATCTGCGGCGCGGCGCTGGTGGTGGCGCTGATCTGGGCGATGATGCTCGGTAAGGGTTGGGTTTCGAAGCTGATCCTCAATCCTGCTTTCATCGTCTGCCTCGTGCTCGCGGGCTTTCTTGTCGTGCTCAGCCTGTTCTATGCCTATGTCCGCAAGGATGCGTTTCTCGCCCGCCTGTTGCTGGCACTGGCGATCATGCAATGCGCGGTGTTTGCGGGCGTGAGCCTCACGTATCTCGTGCCTTCGGCGCGTTTCCCGATGATGGATCAGGCATTTGCGCGCTTTGATAGCCTCCTCGGCTTTGATTTTCCGGCCTTCGTCGCCTGGGCGCATGCTCGCGATTGGGTGCGTGATTATGCCGCTGCGGTTTACAACTACGTCACCGTATCGATTGCCTTCGTCGCCATGGCCTATCTCGCCGCGACACGCCGGATTGAGGAATTCGAGAAGCTCGTAAGCTTTATCGTGCTCTCGGCGATGCTGACGATTTTCGTCGGCATGATGCTGCCGGCCGGCTCGACCTTTGCGTATTATCAGGTGCCACAGGCGGTCGAGGATGCGCTCGGCACGCTCACCGGCGCGGGGTATAACGTCTATTATGGTCGCGTGCGGGCAGGGGATCTCTCCGTGCTGGAGGAAGGCTTTCGCGGTATGATCGCCTTTCCGTCCTTCCATACCGTGCTGGGGCTGATGTCGGTGCTCTATCTGCGCTCCAACCCTTGGCTGATGGCACCGGTTGCCATTCTGGCTGCGCTGATGATCGCGACAACGCCGCTGATCGGCGGGCATTTCCTGGCCGATATCCTCGGCGGCATTGCGGTGTCGCTGGTCAGTTACCGCTTGGTGGAGCGCCTCGCGCGCGAGCCGGAACCCACGCTCGCCTACGCTGCGTCATGAGCCGGATCGCGCGGCTGATCTTCCTCGCGCCGGTCTATCTCTATCGCTACACGGTTTCCGCGCTGATCGGGCGCACCTGCCGTCACATGCCGAGTTGCTCCGAATACATGGTCGAGGCCGTCAACCGACACGGCATCTGGCCCGGCGGCTGGATGGGCTTTGCCCGCATTTGCCGGTGTCGACCCGGCGGCACTTCCGGGCTTGATTTCGTCTGCGAGGAAATCCCGCCTGCCGCGCGCTGGTACAAGCCGTGGCTCTATGGCCTCTGGCGCGGCGTCAACGCGCCGAAAAGCTGAATCCGATCAGGGTTTAGCGCTATTTTCATCTTCCCGTGGTGATACTCCCGGCGGATCAGGAACGGGACCACCACGGCCATGAAACAGACCTTTCGCCCCAGCGTGCTGTTGCAATTCAATGCGGCGGTGACGGTATTCTGCGTCATGCTGGTCATGGTGTGGTCGTCCGCCATCGGCTTTTACCTGCCGGAATTCTCGACCGTGCTGCCGATGTATATCGTCGCCGGAATGTTTTTGCTGGCGGGCTTGTTCTACGCCTTTGTCCGGGTTGATGACCGCGTCGCGCGGGCGATGCTGAGCATCACGATCATGCAGGTTTTTATCTCGACCTCGGGCGTCCTGAGCTATCTCGGCGCGACGCTCAAATTCCCGATGGCCGACCCGATGTTTGTCGCCATCGATCGCGCGATGGGGTTTGACTGGATCGCCATGGTGCATTGGGCGCAGGACAAGCCGGTGATGATCGAGGTTCTCAAGTTCTTCTACGACAAGCCGTTTTCGGTGCTGCCCTTCTGCATCATGATGTTGCTGATCTTCACCAACCGGGGCGACCGCTTCGAAGAACTGGTGGGGTTCGTGGTGATTTCGACCTCGCTGACGCTGATCATCGGCTCGATGATCCCCGGCATTAGCGCCTTTGCCTATTTCGATATTCCCGCCGATATATCCGCCAAGATCGGCACTTCGCTCGATCACAGCTCGGGACAGGCGTATTTTGATATCCGCAACGGCATCGACAACAAGATCGACCTCAACAACCCGCGCGCGCTGATCGCCCTTCCCTCGTATCACACGGTGGTGGCGGTGATGCTCTCGCTCTATGTGCGCCATAACCGCTGGCTGCTGGCGGCGATGATCCCGGTTTCGGCTGGCGTCGTGCTTTCGACGCCGCTGATTGGCGGGCATTACCTCATCGATACCCTTGCCGGTATTGCCCTGGCGTTCTTTGCCTTCTGGCTGGTGCGCAAGCTTGCCCGGATGTCCGCCACCGTGCCGGCGCAACAGCCGAGCCTCGGGGCTGCCGAGCCTGTCGCGGGCTGACTTTCCCACCTTTTGATCGCATCGGAATTGCATCGCGGGGCGGGCTGGTTTATGCCCGCCGCCGTGCGTTGAGGCATGGAAGTGGGCATCTGCGGCTAAATCCCGGACCCGGTAACCATCCATCAACCCTATTTCGGCAGAGCTATTCTGCCGTTTTTCCCGAAAGACGCTTACCCGCCGAGTTTGCGGGAGTGAGCAGGAGACAGACATGATTACACTGACTTTTCCCGATGGCGCCGCGCGCCAGTTCCCCCAGAACATCACCGGCAAGGATATCGCGGGCGGGATTTCCCCCTCGCTCCTCAAGCGCACCGTTGCGATGGCGATTGACGGTGTGGTCGTCGATCTCGCTGATCCGATTGGTGCCGATGCCAAGATCGAATTCCTGTCGCGCGAAGACCCGCGCGCGCTTGAACTCATCCGCCATGATTGCGCGCATGTGCTCGCCGAGGCCGTACAAAGCCTCTGGCCGACGACGCAGGTGACCATCGGCCCGGTGATCGAGAACGGCTTCTACTATGATTTCTATCGCGAACAGCCGTTCACGCCGGAGGATTTCGCCACCATCGAATCGATGATGCGCAAGATCATCGCCAAGGATGCGCCGTTCTCCAAGTCGCTGAAGACTCGCGAGGAAGCCAAGGATTTCTTCCGCGCCAAGGGCGAGAAGTTCAAGGTCGAGCTGGTTGACGCCATTCCGGGCGATGAGGACATCAAGTTCTACGCGCAGGGCGAATGGATCGACCTCTGCCGTGGGCCGCACATGACCTCGGTTGGCAAGGTCGGCAATGCCTTCAAGCTGATGAAGGTCGCGGGCGCCTATTGGCGCGGTGACAGCAACAACCCGATGCTGACCCGCATTTACGGCACTGCCTTCGCCAAGCAGGAGGATCTCGACGCCTATATCCGGCAGATCGAAGAAGCCGAGAAGCGCGACCATCGCAAATTGGGTCGCGAGATGGACCTGTTCCATTTCCAGGACGAGGGGCCGGGTACCGTTTTCTGGCACTCGAAGGGCTGGACGATGTTCCAGCAGCTCACCGCCTATATGCGTCGGCGCCTGCGTCGCGACTATGAGGAGGTGAACGCCCCGCAGATTCTCGACAAGAGCCTGTGGGAAACCTCGGGCCACTGGGGCTGGTATCAGGAGAACATGTTCGCGGTGAAATCCGCCTATGCGTTTATGAACCCCACCGATCCGGAGGCGGATCAGCGGGTGTTTGCCCTGAAGCCGATGAACTGCCCCGGCCATGTCCAGCTTTTCAAGCATGGCCTCAAGAGCTATCGCGACCTGCCGATCCGCCTCGCGGAATTCGGCATGGTGCATCGCTATGAGCCTTCCGGCGCGCTTCACGGGCTGATGCGCGTGCGCGGCTTTACGCAGGATGACGCGCATATCTTCTGCACCGACGCGCAGATGGAGGCCGAGTGCCTCAAGATCAACGAGCTGATGCTCTCGGTCTATGCCGATTTCGGTTTCGACAGCCTCGTCGTGAAACTCTCGACCCGGCCCGAGAAGCGCGTCGGTTCCGATGCGCTCTGGGATCGCGCTGAAGGCGTGATGACCAAGGTGCTTGAGCAGATCGAGCGTCAGTCCGGTGGCAAGATCAAGACCGGCATCAACCCCGGCGAGGGCGCCTTCTACGGTCCGAAGTTCGAATACACCCTGCGCGATGCCATCGGTCGTGACTGGCAGTGCGGCACGACGCAGGTCGACTTCAACCTGCCGGAGCGTTTCGGCGCCTTCTACATCGGCGAGGATGGCGACAAGCACCAGCCGGTGATGATTCACCGCGCGATCTGCGGCTCGATGGAGCGCTTCCTCGGCATCCTCATCGAGAGCTACGCCGGGCATTTCCCGCTCTGGCTCGCACCGGAGCAGATCGTCGTCTGCCCGATCACCTCGGAAGCGGATGATTACGCGCATCAGGTCACTGAAGCGGCGTTTTCCGCCGGTCTCCGGGCGCGGGCGGACGTGCGCAACGAGAAGATCAGCTACAAGGTGCGCGAACATTCGCTCGCCAAGGTTCCGGTGATCTTCGCCGTCGGCAAGCGCGAGGCGGAAGAGCAGACCGTGACGATCCGCCGTTTGGGGTCGCAGGCGCAGACCACGATGCCGCTCAGCGAGGCGCTGGCGATGCTGGAAGCCGAGGCGGTGCCGCCGGACGTGAAGCGCGACAAAGGCCTGTGAGGTTCTTGGGTCTCTGATCATGGTGGCCGGGGTAACCCGGCCATTTTTGCGTTGATGCACGCTTCTCCGTGTTGTTCGTGCAAGGTGTATCCGTAGCACTGCGGATAGGCCTATCCCCGGTACAATCCTAGGCTCCCCGCTCAAGGTTTCGCACGAAGCGGAGCCCGAATGGGAGAGAGACCATGCTCAGGACCTTCATCGTTCCGACCACGCTGGTGGCCGCAGCCTTCGCTTTTATCGCCCCCGCGGCTGCTCAGGCGCCCGCACCGCCGCAATATCCGAACATGACCTTCTTCATCACTTCGACGCCCGGCCCGAACGGCGCCAACTTCGGCGGCATCGACGGCGCGGACAAATATTGCGGTGATCTCGCTGCCAAGGCCGGCGCCGGCGGCAAGGCCTGGCGCGCTTACGTTAGCCAGCAGGCGCTCGACGGCAAGACCGCGATCAACGCCAAGGACCGCATCGGCAAGGGCCCGTGGGTCAACGCCGAGGGCACGACGATTGCCGCTTCGGTGGCCGATCTCCATGATCCGGTGAAGGCGAACATCAACGAGAATACCGGCATCACCGAGACCGGCAAGAAGGTGATGGGTCGCCTGTTCGTGACCAACTATCACGACATTCTCACCGGCACGCAGGCTGATGGCACCGCTCCGGCAGCAGACAAGGATCTTACCTGCGGCAACTGGACCAAGGGCGGCGAAGGTTCGGCTATCGTCGGCCATCACGACCGCATGGGCCTTAACGATCAGCCCCCGGCGAAGTCGTGGAATTCGTCCCACCCGAGCGCGGGCTGTGACAACGCCTCGCTGCGCAAGACGGGCGGCAACGGGCTGCTCTACTGCTTCGTGGCGAACTAAGGCTAAGGCTCACGCGTCATTGCGAGGAAGCCGAAGGCTGACGTGGAAATCCAGATCTTGTTTTCTGGATTGCTTCGTCGTTCCGCTCTTCGCAATGACGATGCGCGTGGCATTCTTAGCGAAGCGATTGCTCGAACGAGTTTGAGGCATGTGTCCGTCTAAGCAGGGCCGTTCTCAATGTTCACTGGTTCGAGCTCGAGGATGGCGAAGGATCACAAGCATCAAGATGTTCGTAGATGAGCCCTGCCAACCAAGATGGGATCACCCCGGAAACGGATGGCACATTTTCACCAAGCATCGCTTGGATTGCCAGAAGATTTTCATCAATTGCATGACATCCAGGAGGGGCCCCTAAGGGCGATTCCGTGCGAGGCTCTGTGTTTGCCTTTACTAGGGCGCGCTTCATATTTGCAATAAGTTCAAATTTTGAAAATATGGCCTTTATCCAAAAGGCAGCATCATATTCTGTAATCTCGTATGTAATTTCTTCAAGTCGGCCCTTTTTTAAGATCGTTAAAGGGGCATTCCAGATGATTTTGTTCCTGTCCGGGCTTCTGAGGGCGCGTAATGAAGCTGCAGTGTAGTTATCCAGCAGGCTCAAATAACGCCTTTTGTACATTCTATCTCCCCCCCCCTAAAACGCCTTGAAGGTAATCACCGTCAGCGTGTCCTGAATACCCGGCAGGGTCTGCACCTTATTGCCGACGAAATGGCCGACATCGTGCTCGTCATCGAGGTGGAACTTGGCGAGAATGTCGTAATGCCCGGCGGTCGAATAGATTTCCGAGGCGATTTCGGCGTCGGCGAGGGCGGTGGCAACCTCGTATGTCTTGCCGAGCTTGCATTTGATCTGAACAAAAAAGGTCTGCATGTTTTTCTCTTGCCGCTGCGCGGCGTTTCCCTCGCATAAGCTCGGGCGCCCGTTCGGGCTATGAAAGGATCGTCACCAAGCTTCTGATCGCGAGAATACCCGAGCGTTTCGGGCAGGCAATCCTATTTTGTCGAGACGGCTTGGCAACGCAAAACCGGTGCCCACTTTTGCTGCCAATGGTGTTTTCATGCCTGACGGCTTGGCCACGCAAAACCGGTGCCCACTTTTGCTGCCAATCCTATCGGGCTACTCCACCACAATCTCGAAATCGCGGTTGACGCCGCCTTCCACCTTCATCTGGCCGCGATATTCGCGATCATTGTGGCGGGCGAGGACGGGGTAGGTGCCTTCGCCGATCTCGATTGAGGGGAAGGCTCCCACGGCTTCGGCGACGATATCGCCGCCCGGCGTTTCCACCGTCCATTCCGCGCCGGCCAGCGCGACGCCACCCGCCTGCCGGACGAGCTTGAGCGTCATGGTTGCCGCGCGATGGTTGACCACGGCCTCCGTCACCTTGCCGGTCTCGATCTTGACGTTGGTGCGCACCACCGAGTTCGAGCCGGAATAGGTCGAGACGAGATGATAAGTGCCTTCCGGCAGGTTGACGCGCGAGGTCGCGCGCAGCGTATCGGTGACGAGCTTGCCCTCGGAATTGTTCGCTGTGGGGATATAGAGTGAGAGTTTCTGCCGCCCCGGCGGGATTGGGCGCTCGGGAATGCCGAGATAGCCGGTCACGGTCAGCGCGCCGACATTGACGGGGATGGAGGAGATCGAACCGGTCTCGCCCACGTTGATTTCCCGCGTCGCGGTCGCAAGGCCATGGCTGACGTGCACGGCATAAAGCCCCGCTGGCAACACGAGGCTCGGGCGCGGCACCTCGCTCTTGGTGATGAGCTGGATATCGCTGCCACGTACGGAATAGACCCGCCAGACGAGATTATCAGGGATTTCCGCGCCGCGTTCGCCATAGGTCGCGCGCAGGGCGAGAACGCCGGTACGCTGGATGCCGGCGCCGACCTGCGCCAGCGCGGGCCAGGCCGCAACGCCAAAAGCAAGGCCGGCAAGCACAATACGGCGGGGAATCGGCACGCGAGGGGTCATCCGGTTCTTTTCTCGAAAAGCAGGCAGAAGCGCAAGGCGAACTGAGGTGCAAAGCCATCTGGCATTTCAGCCTTGGCGACAGATCTTGCCAGAAGCGTGGCAAAGCGCCATCTCGGAGGCAACTTCCTCTCCTTTCAAGGTTTTCCCATGCAGTATGAACCACGCCTCCGGAATCACGGACTTCCGCATGACCCGTTCAAGGCGCTGATCGCGCCGCGCCCGATCGGCTGGATTTCGACGCTCTCGAAAGCGGGGCAGCCCAACCTCGCGCCGTACTCGTTCTTTAACGCGTTTTCGGATCGTCCACCGATCGTCGGGTTTTCCTCGGCGGGGATGAAGGACAGCGCGATCAATGCGCAGGACACCGGCGAATTCGTCTGCAATATCGTGATGAAATCCGATACGGCGGCGATGAGCCAGTCCTCCGCGCCCTATCCGCATGGCGTCAGTGAGTTCGAGAAGGCGGGGCTGGAGATGGAGGCCTCGCGGCTCGTCAAGGCGCCGCGCGTCAAGGGCATCGCGGCGGCGTTCGAATGCAAGGTGACGAGCCTCGTGCCGATGCATGGCGTGGCCGGTAATGACGCGACCTATGTGCTGGTGCTCGGCGAGGTCGTGAACATCTATATCGACGATGACTTCATCAAAGACCGGCGGATCGACAGCGCCAAGATGAACCACCTCGCACGGCTCGGGTATATGGAATACGCCGCCGTGGAAAACATCTTCTGGCTCGACCGGCCTCAGGGCGGCTGACGGGGAAGGCAAGCCCCGCAGGGCTTAGGCCAACTTCCCGCAGGGCTTAGGCGAGCCCCGCTGCTTTGGCCCGCGCCAGCAGACGCTCAGCCTGCACGAGGTGGGGCTTGTCGATCATCTGCCCGTCGATGCCGACAACGCCGGAATCAGGGTTTGCCGCGAAGAAATCGATGATTTTCTGCGCATGGGCGATGGCTTTCGCGTCCGGCGTGAAAACCTCGTTGATCACTGCGACCTGCGCCGGGTGGATCGCCATCTTGGCGGTGAAGCCATCGCGCCGCGCGGCGAGGCATTCGGCGCGCAGGCCCGCCTCGTTGCGGAAATCGGTGTAGACGGTGTCGACCGGCGCAACCTCGGAGGCCGTTGCCGCGAAGAGCGCAAGAGAACGCGCATAGCGGAAGGGATCGGTGTAGGCGCCTGATGCGTCGCGATTGGCCTCGGCACCGATGGCGCCGGCGAGGTCTTCTGCGCCCCAGGTCAGCGCTTCGAGGCGCTGGCTCGCGCCGGGAATCGAGCCGAGACGGAACAGCGCCAGCGGCGTCTCGGTTGCAATCGCGATAATCCGGGTCTGGCCATCGGGAAGGTTGTTCTCGGCTTCGCGCACCGCGAGGAGCGCGCCAAGGTGCTGGAGATCGGCGCCGCCCTCGCATTTTGGCAGCATGATCGAGGCCGGACCGCCGGGCATGACACCATCGAGATCCGCGGTGATCTCGCCGGATTTGAGGGCATTGACGCGGACAATCAGGCGCGGGCCGCTCGCGCCCTGTGCCTTGAGCGTTTCGCATACGAGTCGTCGTGCTTCGGCCTTCCTGCTAGCGGCGACTGAATCCTCAAGATCGAGGATCAGCGCGTCGGCACCAGAAGCGAGGCCCTTGGCGATTTTCTTGGCATCGTCTCCGGGAATGAAAAGCAGCGAACGCATCGAAAAATCCTGTTTTGTCGCGGGGTGTGCGGATATGGGACGCCTCGTCGCACCCCGGATTAAACAGGGATTTACCATAAATGGAGAAACTGCAAGAGACGAGCCGTGCAAGAACGCCGGCCCGCTCCGGGATCGCCACGCATGTTCCTCTTTACAACGCCCAACAGACCGGAACAGGCTCCGCAGCAAGTGCCTTCGCCGGTACAGACGCAGCAGGGGGACAATCCGCTTGTCCGTCCGCTCAAGCAGGCGGCGGATGAGACGGGCATCTCGTTCGATTATCTCGTCAAGACGGCGAAGCGCGAATCAAACCTCAACCCGGAAGCCAAGGCCGCGAACTCCTCCGCCACCGGGCTGTTCCAGTTCATCGAGCAGACCTGGCTCGGGTTGATCAAGCGGCAGGGGCCACAGCTCGGCCTTGCCGACCATGCGAATGCGATCCAGCAGGATCGTTCGGGGCGGTATGTCGTCAACGAGGCGGATACGCGCCAGCAAATCCTCGCCCTGCGCAAAGATCCCACGCTGTCGGCCAAGCTTGCGGGCGTGTTCACCAGCGAGAACAAGGCTTCTCTGAAAGATGCGCTCGGGCGCGAACCTTCGGGCGGCGAACTCTATATCGCCCATTTCATGGGGGCGGGCGGCGCGCGCGAACTGATCTCACAGGCGGCAAACAACCCGGATAAGTCAGCGGCAAGCGTTTTTCCGGATGCGGCTTCGGCGAACCGTCCGATCTTTTTTGATGGCAAGGGCAGGGCGCGGACGACGCGCGAGGTCTATGCCCGGCTCGTCTCCTTCCATGATGGCGCCGACGCGGCGATCCCCACGGCTGTGGCTTCAGCAGGGGCCGCTGCTGCGCCAGCATCCACCGGGCCGGATGAAATGCCAACCCGTTCGCCTCTGGCGCTGGCGCCGGCGCGCACGGCAACCCAGACCGGGCAATTGCGCGAGCAGGCACAGTTCAACGGCTTTTTCCGCTCCGGCAGCAATCAGCAGGCCGCGAACGCGCTGCGCAAGACATGGCTCGGCGTTGCCGAGGCACGCGTCAACCCGAATGCGCCGTCGTTCTTCCCGCGTGCTGATAATGCGCCGAAGGAAGTCGCGAAGGTCGCGATGGTCGATCCTGAAGCGGTTCAGGCGATGGCGGCTGCTGCGACAGACATTCCTGACCCCGCGAGTTCACCGCTGGCGCGTTTCGAAGCGCTGCAAGCTTACCCGTCTACCCCTGTTTATCCGGCGGTGAAGGCCCCGCTACCTCCGGTCCGCCCGGACTACCTGAAGCCCGCCGACCCGAATTCCCCGATGGATCTCACCCGTTTCGCCGGCACCAGAAAGCGTTGAGTAATTGTGATGTTAGTAAAATCGTTCCTGGCCTGGATGGACACCGCTCCCGTGCGCGAACGCGCCGAGGCGGTGACAATGCTGGCGCGCGCCTATCTCGATGGCGCGCTCGGCGGGGATACGCCCGAGGCGGTTGAGGCCGCACTGACCTCGGTGCTTGATGATCCTTCGCCACTGGTGCGCCGGGCACTTGCTATGGCCTTCGCTGATGAACGCAGCGCTCCGAGGCATATCGTGCTCTCCCTCGCGGCAGATCAGGCGGAAGTCGCGGGGCTGCTGATCGCCCGCTCGCCGCTGCTGACAGAAGCCGACCTCATCGACATTGCCGTCACGGGCGAACGCCTTTCTCTGATGGCCGTTGCACTTCGGCCTGATGTTACGCGCCGCATCGCCCATGCGCTTGTGGCGCGCGGGGATTTCGATAGCGCCTTCGCGCTCGTCGGCAATGGATCGTCGGAGGTTGCGGAGGCCGAACTGCTGCATCTCGTCGAGACATTCGGGCAGCACAGCCGCCTCCGCGAGGCGATGCTCGGCCGACCTGATCTACCTGCTGCGGTCCGACATGCCCTGATGGTGCGCGTGGCTTCGAGCCTCGGCGGCTTCGTGACGGATGGTGGATTTCTCAGCAAGGCCCGCAATACGCGGATGATGGAAGAAACAGTGCAGAGCGGAACCGTGACAATCGCCCGTGGAACCGGCAAGGAACTCGCCCGTTTTATCGCGCATTTGCGTGAGAGCGGCCAATTGACGCCGTCGTTGCTGCTGCGCTCCGTGCTGGGCGGCGAGACGGCCTTCATCGCGGCCTCGCTCGCCGATTTGTGCGATCTGGAGCCCTCCCGCACGGCGGCGATCGTGGCTTCGGGAACCGAGCCAGCGCTGCACGCGCTGATGCGCCGCGCGGGGATTCCGACGTTTCTGCATCCGGTTCTGGTGGCGTCTATCCGCGTCTCGGCGACCCTGCCGGTCGGCGAGCGGCGCGGCTCCTATGCGCTGCCGGTGGTACGTGCGGCGCAAGCCGGATGCCTTGAGGTTCAGGGCGAGGAGGGCGTGCGGTTGATGGCGCTGCTGCGGCGGTTCGAGGCTGAGGCCGCGCGTTCGGAATCGCGCCGGATCGCCGAGAGCTTGCGGCAGGAGGTCAATGCCGAGAAGGAGCAGTTCAGCCTGCTTCCGGCGGATATCGGGCCGGAAATGCTGCGCCTGGGCGGCTTGACCGACGAAGCCGAAGCCGCGCCTGTTGTGGAAGCGGTTATGACGGCTGCACCCGAGCCCATGGCACCGGAACCTGTGATCGAAGAAAAGACGCCGATGGCGCGGCGGATCGAGGCGGTGCTTGCCCGCAATCCGCCGGTGCGCGAGCAGCGTCCGCGCAGCGCGGCGACGGGCGAAGCCGTGCCGACGCTGAAATCCCTGATCGCAGACTGGAAGGCCGAGCGCGCGATGCTCGACAGGCTCGAATCCGCCAAGATCGCGGCGAGCATTGGCAATCGCAACGACAAGCCCGGCCAGATCCGGGTTGCCTGATCCTGGCACCGTCTCCGAATGCAAAAAGCCCCCGGTCAGACCGGGGGCTTTTTTGTTAGTGCGCCTCGCGGGGGCGTCTTACATCGTGCGGCGGAAGCGTGCTTCCTCGGCCATCGCCTTCTGGCGGGCCTCGACAACGCGGTCGATGGCTTTTCTCAGGTTATGGATGATCTGCGTCGCGACCGGGTTCGCGTAGTCGCGGATGTTGTTGCGGTAGATCGCTTTGACCGAGTCGACATGGTGCGAGATCAGCTGCATCGGCAGGTAATCCGGCTCGATCTTGTCGAGAAGCTTGGATAGCGTACCGGCGATTTCGGCCGCGATCGGATAGCCGAAAATCCCGGCCTGACCACGAATATCATGCGCCGCGCGGAAGAGTGGACCGATATCGCGCGAATTGGGGGGCGCATCGCGGAAGGTTTCGAAGGCCGCTATCAGACGGTTGACCTCGTCACCCATCCAGTTGTGGAAATCGCCCGAGAGATCCTTCATCGCCGCATCGGCGGCGGCCACGGACATTTCGTCGACACCGCCGGCATCCTGCGACCGGACAGCCGCCTTTGCGCGCAGTGAGCCGCCCATGTGAATGACGCGGGTATCGCCGAAATCCTGGGCGACCGTACCGTCGCCCATTGAAGCTTCGTGCTCAGACATGGCTCAATCCTATGCGTTGCCCAGATGACTCGTCACGAAGCTCGAAGCTGCGCCACGGGTCTTGTACTGGTCGGCTTTGACGAGGTGGCGCCGATCCGGGCCGAAATAGTGATCGGTGCGGATAAACGGACGCGGATTCAACACCACCTTGGCGATGCGGGCATAAAGGCCCTTCGCGGAAATCGGCTTGACCAGCATTTCCGAAACGCCGGCATCGCGCGCCTCGAACACGCGGTTGCGCTCGGCGTAACCGGTGATCATGATGATCGGCACGAAGGGGTTAGGGCTGGTATCGGGCTGGCGGATCATGCGCGTGAGCTCAATACCGTCGAAGACGGGCATCGACCAATCGGTGATCACGACATCGGGGAGATGGGTAGCAAAGCCTTCGAGACCGGCTGCGCCGTCTTCCGCCTCGAACACCTCGCGGGTGCCGAACCCGTGCAGGAGCGTACGGATGATACGACGCATATAGCCGTTGTCATCGATGACAAGGAAACGCAGGCGGCTGCAATCAACGCGGAACATGGACAGCTCAACGCATCACGGTTTCTACCGTCAACCGAGGCTGTGACGCGAAACTGCACCCCGGTCGAAATACCGATTCTTCGACAAAGGGTACTCTAGGCAAAGACCGTTAACGGCCTCTGAAACCTTGGGCACGTTTTGGATGCATCAATGCCCGAATTGCTCGCGCAGGATGCGTTCCTCCAGTGAATGCCCCGGATCGTGCAGCATCACGAGGTTGATCGTCTTGTCCATCGCGACATGGACCTCGACGGCATTGCGCAGCTCGAAGTGATCCGCCACCGCTGCGACGGGGCGCTTTTCGTGCTCCAGCACGCGGATGGTGATTCCCGTGGTATCGGGCAGGAGCGCGCCGCGCCAGTGACGCGGGCGAAAGGCCGAGATCGGCGTCAACGCGATCAGCGGCGCGGTCAGCGGAAGGATCGGCCCGTTGGCGGAGAAGTTGTAGGCCGTCGAGCCGGTGGGGGTTGCGACCAGCACGCCGTCGGCCACGAGTTCGGGAAGGCGGGTGCGGTTGTCGATCGAGATTTCGACCTTCGCGGCCTGATAGGATTGGCGTAGCAACGAGACTTCATTGAGGGCGCGCGCCTCCACAACGAGGCCGGCATCGTCTGTCGCGCGCATGTTGAGCGGGTGCACGATCGAGCGTTCGGCCAGTGCGATGCGCTCAGCGAGGCCATCCTCGCGGAATTCGTTCATCAGGAAGCCGACCGAGCCACGATTCATCCCGTAGATCGGCTTCTCGGTCCCCAGAAAGCGATGCAGTGTCTGGAGCATGAAGCCGTCACCGCCGAGAGCGACGACGACATCGGCTTCCTCAGGCGTGCGATCACCGTAAAAGCGCGAGAGGCGCCGCGCGGCGAGCTGCGCTTCCGCCGTATTCGAGGCGACAAAGGCAAGCGTCGCGGTGCTGGGCACGGAGCCGGCAGGTGCGGTGCGGGACAAGATCGCAAATTCCTCGAAAGGCGCCTAATTGTTGTTATGACGCATTTTCTGCGACCAACCGGTATCCACCTGATCGGAAAATGCTGTGACGGCCGACAAGCATGCGACAGCAGGCCCGAAGATGGCAAGCGGGGATGTGGCAAGCAGGGAAATGGCAACATGAAAAAAGGCAAGGCGGGGTGCGCCTTGCCTGCTGTTATTATTCTGCCCTTACGACTGACCTTCCGGTGGAAGGTCAACTTCTGGCAAGACCCTCGCATAAGCTCGGCGTCGCGTTCGCTCCTAGGTAAGGAAGACCGTCAGCGTCAGCTTACGACCACTGCGCCGGGATGAAGCGATAGCCCGCGCCTTCCTTGGCGATGAAGCCGGTTGCCGGGAAGGAGGCGTGATAGAACGACAGGCGGATCTTGTCTGTCGCGGCCATGTCGAGGATGCGCTTGCGGGTCGCGATGGCCTTGTCCGGGTCCTGATCGAAAATGACCTTCCATTCCGGGTTGGCGGCGAAGAGCACCGGGGTGTTGGTGATGTCCGCGACATACATCATCTTCGCGCTGCCCGAGGCGATGACGAAGGCGGTGTGGCCCGGCGTATGGCCCGAGGCTTCCACAGCCGTGATGCCGGTGACGACTTCATCGCCCCACTTGAAGCGCTTCACATCGGCCGCATTCGGCTTGAGCACGCGATGTACGCCGGCAAAGGCGCCCTTCATGCCATCCGGCGCCGCGGCCATCTTGGCGTCGTCCATCCAGAAATCCCATTCCGGCGCCGGGACCATGATTTCAGCGTTCGGATAGACCAGCTTGCCGTCCTTCGCGCGGGCGCCCTGAAGGTGGTCGCCGTGGAAATGGCTCAACAGCACGACATCGATCTGGCCGGGCTCGACACCTGCGGCCTTCAGGCCGGCAGCGATCTTGCCGTTGGTCGGACCGCCGTTGTCATTGAAGCCGGTATCGATCAGCACCAGCTTCGAACCGGTGTTCACGAGCAGTGCCGTGAAGGTGATGGTGAGCTTGTCGGTCGGCAGGTAATTGTTCGCGAGAACCTTCTGAACCTCTTCGAGCGGCGCGTTGCGCACAAACCCGGCATCGAGCGGGCGGGCGCCTTCGCCGTCATGGATCGCGGTGACTTCGATGTCGCCAACCTTGAAGCGATAAATCGACGCACCCTGCGCACCGGCGAGTGGCGCCTTGGCGAGGGCGGGTGCGGCAACGCCGGTCAGGATCGCGGGAGCAGCCAGCAGACCGGTGCCGACAGCGGTGGTGCTGGACAGGAACGAGCGGCGGGAAAAGCGCATGAAATCATCCTCCTCATGGGGGTTCGTGCGGGGGCGCATCGAACCGGCATCATCTGTTCTTGACCTGCGGCTAGTCCATCCTCGAACGGAATGTTTCACCCACATGTGAAGTGCAGCTTATGGCCAATAGGTTGGGGCGTCACCGCATTTGACCATGGGCCGGAGTGCAATTTTTTCGTGCGCCGGCGCAATCGGCTCATTGGCATGGCGGCAAATTAACCCTGCCGTGGCAAGAAACCATTTATCTCTTCTTTAGCAATCCATGCGACCTTTGTCGTGCGCGACGGGTTTTCACGCCGCGTCACATCACGATTCGATATTTTGGGGGTCTTCATGAGTTCGAGTGTTTTGGGACGCGTGTTTGGTCGGTTTGGCCAATCCGTCACCTGGAAGATTTCCCTGATTGCTCTTGGGCCGATCCTTGGCCTCGGGTTGACGCTCGGACTCAACCAGTATGCCGATACCCTGCGCTCCGATGCGGAATCCGCCTATCGTGTCGCGCAGGATGAAATGGCACAGGTGGATGTCGCCAGTGCCAACCTCACGCAGGTCAATTCGCAGGCCTCAACCTATCTCGACAGCCGGACCGATATTGTCGAGCGCGAGATTATCGTTGGCATCGCCGACGTCCAGAAGGCGCTGGACAAGCTTAAGGTCTCGAAGGACCAGCAGCTGCGCGACGGGATTACGCCCATCGAAGGCTATCTCAATACCGCCAAGCAGAGCTTCGAGGAATTGCGCGAACTCGTCGACAAGGTCGGACGGACCTCCAACGAGGGCCTGACCGACGAACTCGACAAGATGACCGAAGTGCTCTCAGCCCTGTTCGACGGGGCGGTCTCTACCCATGAAGGGTTCCGCCCTCTCGCAGTGGCCTATGGCGAATTGCGCGGCGTCGAATTGCGCTACCGCTGGAAGCGCGACGCCAAGCTCGAAACGCGGATCGAATTCATGCGTACGGGTCTGATCGAGCGCCTCAGGCGCGCCGATTTCGATCAGGGGCAGGCCAGCATGTTGGCGGATTCGGTTGCCAAGCAGAAGGCAACCTTCGATGCCTGGCGCAGTGGCGTCCAGCAGGAGCGCATTCTGCGCGGTGCGATCGTGGTCGCTTCGCGAAAAGCGATCAACGCGACGGCGAGTTTGCGTGACCGGGCAGAAATCCTGCTCGCCGAAGCCCGCCAGATGAGCTATGCCGCTAACGAGACGGCACAGAACTACGGCGTCGCCGCTGCAGCGTTGGCTGCGTTGATCTCGATGACCATGATTTTCGTGATCGGGCGTGCACTTGGCGCTGCCCTCAAGCGACTCTCGAGCGTGATGGGTCGCGTTGCCAATGGCGAAGCGGATATCGAAATCCCGTTTTTGACCCGCCGGGACGAAATCGGCGGCATGAGCAAGGCCTTGCAGGTGTTCCAGACCTCGATCGAGGAGCGTGCACGGCTAACCGAAGCGGCGGACCGCGAAGGCAAACTACGGCTGGAGCGCGCCCAGAGCGTCGAACAGTCGATTGGTGCCTTTGCCTCCTCGGTTGAAGCTGCGCTCTCCCATCTTCAGAGCAGTGCCGACCAGATGCGTCGCGCCTCCGAAACGCTCGACACCGATTCCCGTGCGCTGACCTCGCAGGCCTCCGTTGCCGGTAACGCGACGGCGATCGCCTCGCGGGAAGTTTCGTCGGTGGCGACCTCGGCGGAAGAACTCGCCAAGTCGGTTGATGAAGTTTCGCGGCAGGCTGTGCGCTCGACCGAAGTGGCGGACCGCGCCGTGCAGCAGTCGACCCGCGCTTCGGCGATGATGTCGGAGCTTGCGACCGAAGCCAACCGCATCGGCGATGTGGTGGAACTCATCCGCTCGATTGCGGGCCAAACCAATCTTCTCGCGCTCAACGCCACCATCGAAGCGGCGCGTGCGGGCGAGGCCGGCAAGGGCTTTGCCGTCGTGGCCTCCGAGGTCAAGCAGCTGGCGAGCCAGACCGCAAAGGCGACCGAGGATATCGTCCAGCGTATCACCTCGATTCAGGCTGCGTCGGGCGATGTCAGCCTCGCAATAGGCCAGATCGCCGGCATTCTCTCGGAAATGAGCACGATTGCGACCTCGGTGGCGTCGGCGGTGGAAGAGCAGTCGAGCGCGATTGCGACGATTTCCGACAACGTCAACGAGGCGGCACGCAGCTCTGCGGAAGGCGCTTCGGCGATCCGCGATGCCGAGACGCGTGCGACCTCCAGCCGCTCGACCTCGGATGAAATCGCGCAGACCGCGCAGGCCGTGGCTTCCGAAGCTGTTTCGCTCGAAGCCGTCGTGTCGTCGTTCCTGACGGAAGTGCGCGCGGCATAAAGCCTTTGCGCCTTTCGGGACTGAAGGGGCCGGCTGGTGAACAGCGCGGCCCTTTTTCTTTGCAGATCGCTTTTTGCCTGGCAGAGCCTGTTCTGTTGACCGGTTAGCGCAGAAGCTTTCCGGTCAGCGCCAGCAGCAGCGTCCGCAGGGCAATCCAGCCGATGATCAGGTTGGCGATCAGGAAGATCAGGCCGCTGAGCGTCGCGATGGGACCGCTCTGGCCGCGCTCGACAAAGCGCAAGGCGGCCAGCGGTAGGGCGGAAACACCGAAGGTATAGGCCCAGGCGGCAGGTGTGAAGGGTTGCTCCCGGAGCCACGGTACGAGGCGCAGCATGACCAACGCTTGCAACAGGGCATAGCCGAAGAGCATCTGTACGAAGCGATCCGGCGGTCCCGATGTGACCGCGAGATACGCCACCGAACCGACGGCCGGGGTTGCTAGGTGCAGGCCCATCGTCGGGCGGAGGTTTGGCGGCAGGGTGTGCGTCAAAAGCCGGTGCAGGACGATGGATTCAAGCACCACCAGCGAGAGAAAGCCGGCGCCGAAAAACAGCAGCCCGGCTTCGGCATAACCAAAAGTGCCGCAGGCAATCGCGCTAACGAAACTGCCGCCGACAGCAGGGGTGTAAAGGGTGGGCGTCGTGGCATCGACATGGCGGCCGCCCTGCCAGACTGTACCCATCACCCAGACCGTGAAGGCCATCTGGCTCGCCACGCCGAGCGTGAACATCGCCGTGGCCACGTTCGGCAAATAGGGCAGGACGGCCATGCTGGCGATCATCGTGGCGATGGGGACCAGCACGACAAAGAATGCCTGCACCGGGTGGTGCAGCTCCGCGATGGCTTCCTTGCGGGCCGCAGCCCATTTCCACGCGTAGAGCAGCAACCAGAGCAGCCAGATGGCCGCAGCGATCAGGGAAAGCGCCTCGCCAATGACGGCAGGCGCTCCCCAGAGGTGCGTCGCGCTGCGCCAGCCATTCCCGAGGCCGCCAAGGCCGAGAACCATGCCGAAAAACGTCGCAGGGATGAGGGGAAGCCGAAAGCGGCTTCCCGGTGCAGTTTCAGGCATGGGCGTCACGTGTTTACCGGGAGGGCAGGAGAGTTGCGGCGCTCAGGTCGCGAGATGCTTGAACATGATCTTGCGGGCTTCCTCGTCCATCTCGGCCTTGAAGGGATGGCGATCCTTCAGCGTCTTGGCTTGTGCGGCGGCGGGACGGGCGTCGATCTCGTCGAAGAGGCGTTTGAGGTTGGGTAGTTTCTCCCAGGCTTCATTGCCCAGAATGAAGGGAATCATCCGGGCCCAGCCCCAGATATCCATGTCGACGATGGTGTAGGTGTCGCCAACCATATAGCGGTTTTTCGCCAGATGCTGGTCGAGCACGCTGTAATGACGCATCGCTTCATACTGGTAGCGATCATGCGCGTAGGGGACTTTCTCCGGCGAGAAATGCTTGAAATGCACCGCCTGACCCGAGAACGGGCCCACACCGGTAGCAACGAACATCAGCCAGGAGAGCAACGCGCCGCGATTAGCCGGGGTGCTCGGCGGCAGGAACTTGCCGGTCTTCTCTGCGAGGTAGAGCAGGATGGCGTTACTGTCGAACACGGTCACATCGCCATCAACAATCGCCGGCACCTTGCCGTTCGGGTTGATGGCGAGGAACTCCGGCTTGAACTGATCGCCCGTGCGGGTGTCGATCGCGATCGCCTCGTAGGGAAGGCCGGATTCCTCAAGGAAAAGCGCGACCTTGGTCGGGTTGGGCGAGCCGTTGAAATAGAACTTCAGCATTTGGGCCTCTGGCAACTGGTATCGTTGGGATGGCCGACAACCTGCACTTCTTTGATGCGCGTTTCCAGCGGGGCCAGGTGAATTCTGGTCGTGGGAGGTGAATTACAGTTCAAAAATGCTGGAATCTCAGCGATAGGGCCAGAAGTCACGCTTCATTACGTCCGATCCTCGCCAAGCCAACATAGACTGGAATCAATGGTTTCAAGTATACTGCCAATCATTCAAGCAGCGAAGGAGAGCGGTAGGTGCGTGAGATTGAGGATTTTACAGACGACCGACTGAAGGCTTGGTGTATCCATTGCGGTAACGTGATCTCTGACGTCCCGAGTAGTCGCGACCATGTTCCGACAAAATCGCTTCTCTCAAAGAATCTTCGTGAGCGCGGCGCCAAATACGATAGAGCCTTGGGCGGCGAGTTAGATTATCTGCCACAGGTTTTAGTCTGTAGACAGTGTAACTCAAATTTTTCATCTGATGAGAACTATCTCCTCTGTGTGCTCCACGCTGTGATGGCTGGTAGCCTTTATCCCGATCCAGCGAAGTATCCCGAAGCGGCGACCGTTTTACGAAGCAACCGGCATGTGGTCCGCTCGCTCAAGAATATGCCAGACGGACAGCTTTTCCTGTTCGACGACCTTCAGCCGTTCACCGTATTTCCTGACCCAGACAAAGTACGCCGCGTGATCGTGAAGAATGCTCGTGGCCATGCCTACCATGAAATCGGCGAACCGCTGCTAGAAGCGCCCAGTTATGTAGCGTTCGTACCGCTCCAGCAGCTAACTCCTGAGCACCGTAAAGCCTTCGAGGCGGTCAACTCATCCGCGAATCTTGCCGTTTGGCCCGAGGTCGGCAGTCGCATGACCGTCCATCTGCTAGACGGGGAAGCAATGGTTGGCGGCTGGATCACTGTCGAACCCGGCCGCTATCGCTATGCAATTGACTGGTCCGACGCGATAACGGTGAAGAGTGTGATTTGGGAGTATCTCGCTACAGAGACACGCTGGGAGTGATAGGGCCTTAAAAAATGGTGCGGCGGAGGGCATCGCAAAATTCGAATATTCATCTGATTTATATTATAAAAAAATGACAATGATTTCCGTTTGGCCAACAATTAGGCCAACATTCTGGCCGGAACCGCGAGCGCGCCCTATACTCCCAGTATGCAATTCAGCGCCGCTTTAGGGCTCGCGATAACATCGGTGATCAATGCCGGCTCCCGTTGCCATCTTCGCAAACAGCATCCCATTATTTGATTTTTCGCCACCAAAGACCAAAATTTCGTTCCAGCCTAGTGGGAGGCAGAAATACGCCCCCATTTTGAAGTTCTAAAAATTTTCGAGAATCCCTAAATTCAAAACGTCTGCGCCAAGCCCTGCGGAAGCGTCGCAGCCATTTCCGGATCGCGCCAAGTACACAGTGGCGCTATTCGTTGTCTGCTTAATGATACTGAATATCGGTCGGGAAAATTCCAAACCTATGATCAGGCGGCGTTTATATAGCTTCCAAGTGCGGCTTCGGCCCGTGAAAGTGTGGCCCACAGCGCAGGTTCCAGATCACAAAGAATCTGAACCGACCCGTGAAACTGAAAAGCCTCTTCCCTTGTAAGATCGCCGAACGCGAGCTCGGTCAACCATTCGCCAAGGAATTTCCGCCAAGCGCCCATATCTTTAAATGCGTTTGCCGCGACCATCGCAATTTCGAATGAATGCAGCGGCTTAAGTTCGCTCCCTGTGCGGCGTAATGCGACCCGTGTGAGTATCCGCAGTTCTTCTGCCAGTTCGGCACTGCGCGTGGACGCAGCAACAAGTGCAAGACCCCTGAGCATTGCAAAGTTCTGTTCGGTTTCGGTATTGTCGCGAACGCGGTATTTAGCCTTTTTGATGACCTCGGCAGCCTGCTGCGCGAGTTCTGCAGGAATTCTAAATACAAGGCAGGAATTGACCAGAGCGTTGAAACCATTCCGATCGGTCGTTGTGACTTCGATATCTTCACGAATGAACTGGACTATTTCTTTCGGGGCGCTCGTTGTGGAATCCAAACCTCCTTCCAGTGGGCCGGGCAAATAGGAGTATGGGAATTTCATCTGTGAACGGATGCTTCCAGCCTCCGTGCCCCTGATCAAGCCTTCAAGAGCAGTACCCTCCATTGCCTTGGCGTTGCTCTCTGCTGCGAGGATCAGGCGGCCGATCAACTCGTTCTTCCATTGAGCCGGTGTCGCAAAATCTGGGATCCATCGCGGCTCCCGCTGGCCGTCGATCGAGCTCTGGAGATAGAACGGCGTTTCCTTCCCTGACTTTATCCAGTCCGTGCTGTCACGGGGCGCAACACCCAGTGCAACGAACTCACGCTCAATCAGCGAAGCCTGCGCTATAGTGGCTAGGCGCCTCCAGAACGGAGGGACATTACGGAGGTGCCCCATTTGCGCCACCGATCCGTCGACGAATATGAACAGGTTAGCAAGGAGCAGCAAACGACCATTATGATCATCAGGGTCGTCGTCCCTGATCTGCTCTGCGATCGATACAAGGCTGTCGATGAATGACGGCCGCGCTTTCAGATGGCGTAGACCAAGTTCGAAAGCCGCGACCTGTGAAATCCGGTCACCATGCTGCGACAGCCAAATTAATATGCGTTCCAAAATAGATAGATCAAAGCCGCTGGGAAGTTCCGGGATGAGGCTCGAGTGTGCGCCGGACAGCAGCGCGTGAACCAGCCCTTTGTCGGCGCTCCACTCAATGAGTGATGTGACGTGCAGTCTGGCCGGTCCTGCTGCGAAATCAGACAGAGTTTCGCTGCCGAGCAAAGGACCCACCAGCCGCTCATAGTAGCGGCTATCGCTAGGGGTCAGATCGGTCGGACTAGAGCTGCCCTGCGACAGCCCTGAACGCACGCTTAGCGCAACCTGCGCCGGTGTGTTGTGCAGGTCTGACTGAAGGGCATCGAAATCCTCGGCATCAAGGGGAGACCTAGTGAGGTACTCACGCCAGACATCAAAATCTGCGCCAACGGCGCGGAACTGGTCGAAGGTCAGATCCATTAAGTTGCGTCGCGTTTCGTCATCGGACGCAAGGGGCCAGAGCTTGACCAGAGAAATCTCGACATCGTCCTTTTTCATGACGGGACAACCGGCAACTTCATCCCACACGATCGTCCATTCCGCGCCGCTCCTTTCCTTGATAATCTGAGGTTCAGAGCCCGCTTTGAATGCGCGACGAACAGCATCAAACACGGTCTCCCGAGAGAATGCAGCGTCACTGCCCTGAAAGGTGAGCGTGGCAGACTTTCTTAGTCCGTTGCGATTACGGAATCTGCGATCCGCTAAGAGGCGATTGATGATGGTATCGGGAAACAGCGAAGCCAACTGTAGCACAATTGCCTGCCGTCGGTTACTCGCCATGGTCGCCTTCTTCATCGAGTTTTTCAGCCAACGCCTCGATGTAGTTGCTGATGTGCCCGACCAGCCATTCCAAGGATTCCGGATCGATGCTCGCCATTGATTGTATGACCATACCTTCCATCCACTCGGAGTAGCGCTTCATTGGATCGCCAAGCATCTTAAGCGGAATTGTTAGGATGATCCAAGACAGGTAGCGGGAACGCGCGATGATCGCATCCCGGTCGTTTGCGCGATCGAACCTGTGTGACCAACCCCCAAGATGCAGGAGCCCAAGGAGCCAACCTGAGCGGACCCTCGCCGTGGCGTCATCCACATCATCGTTCCACTGTGCCCTGACCGCATCTGTGACGGCCTTGAACAACTGATCAAACCAGGCTTGATCCTGCGGAAGCTGAAGAACGTCGGTCATCCTCAGGCGCTCAGCGCTTTCTCGGATCGACCGTAGATGTGCGGTTTCTTGGAATAGGCCATTATGGACAACGATGCTGCTGACAAGTCGCAACAGCTCTTCGGTCCGGACGGGCATCAGCTGAAAACCACCGCGTCGGAGGCGCGTCTCGGCTTCCGTACGCCGACTGGTGGTCAATGTGCCAGCAGTCTCCAGCAGTGCAAGAAGGTCTAGTGTACAGGCAATCGGTACATTTCTTTCGCCTGCATCGACGCTGGAGAAGCGGTTGAGCGCACGGTCATCGACAACAAGTAGGTCGACGGCACTACCAAGCGCAAAAATGCCCGCCGTTGGATGGTTGCCGATCAGTGCCAGTTCGTCTCCCCCGGAAACGACCTCGGTAAAGAGAACTACCTTTCCACTGGCGATACCCTGCGCAAGAGACGTCCGTATCTGTTCCAAATGGACAATAGTGGTCTTGGCATACATTTCATGCCTGATAAGCGAATCAATACGCTCCACTTGGCTGCGAGAGACAAAAGTCTTGAAATGAGCGAGATGCAGCGCCTCAAGCAGGTTCAGATGCTGCAGCATTGATACAGCTAGGCCGTCCAGATACAGCGTTGCTCCTGGCTGGATCTCCGGAGCACTCGACCAAGGCACTTCATGAAGCGCAAGATAGGCCTGCGCCCTTGCTGCATCTTCATCGGTGATCTGGCCCTGCCGCAGCAATGCAAGGACTACGTCTCCACACCCGCAAAGGATGTCGCTCCAAGAAGACAGATCGGCGTGCTCTTTCATAAGGGACGCCGGACGATGCACGGGACCAGGACGTACAACAACGTTCTGCGTGGAGTCGCCCCGAACCACGCGCGCCATTTCCAACATAACCGCGAGATCATCACCCACCTCTTCCACCAGATCGGCACTCGGGGTGATCGGCGCATCAAGGACATAGAAGTTGCCCGCAGCAAGTAGATTGCGGACCTCATGCGCGTCGGCGACCTGGCTGGGCTGGTGGAACTTTACCTTCTGATGCTCATCAAGGAGCCACCGGAGTGTCGAATGTGGAATGACAATACGCCCAAACGCTGCAAGTACCGTTGGTAGCAGATCAAGATACGAAAGTACCATGAGTGCGGATGCTTCAAGCGCGATGCGCGTCTCTCCGATGGCCATGCTCTGAAATGCCTGCCGGGTGGGCGGGGCGCTCAGCCTGCCGCTGTAAGTCATGATCAGACCCCGCCTGCGCGGGTCATTTTCGGCCAGACTTGCAAGTGCTGGAGTGAGGAGCATGCTGACTCCAGTGCGACGCATACGCATGGCGGCAACGAACAGTGGGATTTCGCCCCTTACCAGTTGATCCCATGTTTCGTTTTCGTGACGCTGCCATTCCGGCTGTTGCTCCATTAGCTCGTCGAGCGACATACGCTGTATGGGACTCGCGCCGTCAGAATGGTCTGCTGCTGTCCGTATCCAGGCGGCTACGGATGGGTCTTTTTCCCATCCTCCCGTGACGGCCAGGTGATAGGCAGCGACGAGGTTTAATGCATTTTCGGGCTCTTTTTTGACCGCCGCCCGCACAAGTTCCTGGGCGCGCGGCGCGCCGGTAATTGTGGCGATCCGACCAGCACGGAGGAGATCCATGGCAGTTCGCTGCTCACGACTGATCCATTCGCTCTCCGTGAAGGCGACAAGCGATTCCCAGTCGCCAGAAGAAATCGCTATATTCACAAGCAGGCTGCGGTCATGCTCGCTGTTACGCTTCGTCAAAAGCGGTCGCAGGACCTCCTGAGCACGGGCGAGCTGCCCCAAGCGGTAAAGTGACCATGCCAAAAGAGTCTGTAGGAAGTCGGAGCGCGAAAGCAGGTCGTGCCTGCCTTCAAGAAACGACGCCACACCATTCCAGTCCTTAAGCTCGTATGTGGCCCGGGCGTAGATGGATGCACTGTCCAGATCGCAGAGACGATCGAACAACTTGCGCGCGTAAACGGATAGGCGCCGCCAGTCCCTAAGCCGCTCTAGTCGCGACACCAACAGCTGAAGCTTATCGAGCCCGTCCGTTGTGCGGAAGTCCTCCTCGAGGATCGAAACGGTGTCCTGACCGCGCGCTTCCGCAATAGACGTTTCCAGTGACTGGATTTCATCTTCGGTTGCAGTGCCGCTTGCCTTCAGCTCGTTCAGTCTAGCCTGTGCTTCCAAAAGTTGATCAGAAGCCGCAAGTGCACGCACCTCGAAGAAGGCGACGCCGGTCGTGCCCACAAGATCTGCAAGCCGCGTGCGGTTAGATCCTACGAAATCAGCAATAGTCTTTGCATCATTACTATTTAGCGTGATGACCAAACGCGCCATCAGTGCGTCGTTGGATTGGCCTCCCGAAATCGTCTCAAGACTTACGATCGCACGATCTACAGCTGCATTGTCCAACTGCAAACCGAACTGCACGGCCATCGGAACGCGACGCACCATATCGGCAGGGCTCGACATGCTATGAACAAGCTGTTCCCGGGCAGTCTTCACTTCGGCAGGATCACGAAGGGCGAGCCAGAGAGCCAGATCGTCGGCCGCTAATCTGGCATCAACGCATTGAAGGTCATCCGCCGCGCGTGCCGCAGCCAGAAAATGCTTGCGCGCGGCACGGAGTTGCTCAAGGGAGGCAGGGTCCTCCTTCAGCGGAAAATTTGCCCAGTCGAACGGCGCATGATTAAGTATACTATCATGCTTCTCGGGAGGTACCGCCGACAGAAGATGGGCCATCGCAGCCGAGTAGTTCAGACACGGCGAATGTTCCCTATCGGCATCAGTAACGCGACTCGCGAATTCCAGGGCACGCGCAGCGTCTCCTGCAGTCATCAACTGGCCGATGATGATGTATTTGCCATCACCATCTAGATCATCAAAACTGAAGCCCGATCGGTAAAACCATGCCACAGCATCCTGCGCAGAAAGATCGTTGGTGGCGTTGAACAGCGTCGCTGAACGTCCAAGCGGGCTGACAATCGACGACGCCGTGGTCACACCCTTCGGCCGGTCTCCCCGCTGCGTCTGAATAAATGCTGATGCCAGCACGGTCTCCTCGGTGGTCGGGTATTTCTGCGCTTCGGCAAGGAGCCGTTCCGCTTCCTCGATGTCGGTCGTGACCAGAAAACGTGAGCACCACGCCAGTGCGTGCGCTTTTACATCAGCGGATGCTGCCTGCAGTTCGCCGGCTAGAATGCCTTGTCCAATCTCGTAGGCCTGCTCGCGCATTTTGCTTCCGTTGAAGTGGCGTGCTTTGCGCATCACCCACACACGTTCACTGACACTCCGGTCAATGATGGGGCTGGCAATTGCGCGCGGGGCAACAATCTGCCGTATTTCCTCGACCGCCTCCTGGATTGCACCCAGATTATTGGCCTCCACCGCGCGCTGATGGTGCCCTTTGGGCTCGTCGCTAACAAATTTTTTCAGATGGACGTAGACATCCGCTGATCGATCAGCAGGAGCCGTGATCGAACAATGGTCTGCATCTATCGGGAGAAACTGCGCTGGGGAAGGCAGGTGAATGTCGGAGCTGTCAAGCGGAACAACCGTGCCCCATAACGTACGCTGTGTTTCGCCAAGACCAAGGACGCTCAGCTTGTGCTGGGTCACATAGTCAACAAACCACTGGGCCAAATCCCTAAGGTGGGGATTGTTTCGCGTCAGACTTTTGGTTGCAAAACTCGCAATGCCGACGCTCGTGCCGAACGAAGACATCCATGAGCCTTGATGTGGCGTCGCAATAAACGCGGCTTTCCTGATCCGCTCTTCAAAGTCGGCCACATCAGGCCGGGTGCCGGTGTTTGCCTGCTGATGGGCAAGACGCATCATTTCCTTGATGATGATCCCACCCATGCTGTGGCCAACAAGAATAATTGTGCCGGTGGCCAGTGCAGTTTCCGTCAGAAGACGGGCAAGTATGCTCTTTGCCCGGTCCTCTACGGCCATTGAATCACCGCGAAGCTTTATCGGAGCTGCCGGGTAACCCACGCTCCACACGGCAACATTGGAAAGCTCTTCATCGAGCCAGTATGGCCAGAACTCCGATACCGAATTGGTGCCCGACAGCCATGTCTTCTCAATGTCACCATTAAGCCCATGGATGAAGATCACATGGGTATCCACTTCTTCCAGTGACTTTTTCAGCGGGCGCTTAATTTTAACCAAAGGCGGGTTAGCTCCTCACCCGAGATATCAGAGAACATTTCAGCAGACTCAAAGGAAAAACGTCGGCTTCATCACATCGCCAACGATTTGCGTGTCCCTAATTCATTTTCCGTTTCGAGACGAGTCGGCTTCGTCACGAATGGCGTAGATCCAATGATGTTCCCTGTTTGTTGTGTGCAAAAATTTCTTCCTCGCGAAAATGTGGACCATAGCTCAGCCTGCCGCATGGCAAGTCTGACGCGCCGAAGAAATATGTTTTTATTCAATGCCGCCACATCCCCCATCCAGTGTCCGGCGGCTTGCCGAGGCGAAAGGGAGCGGTGGCGCTATTCATGCGGCGTTGTATAGATGCAAACACAAAACGACGAGCGACAAAGCCAAGCTTGAGGTTCGGTTGTGGTGGTGCCGGGTCTGACAGCTGCCGATGCTAAACAATAGTTAATAATCGCTACTCCTGTTCTACCTACTATAGCTGCAAGTCAGTTGCTGCCTGCAAAGCTGTATTTGGTTCGACCAACCAATGCTGAGCGACATATGATGGCGCGACATTTTGCAAGATGTGGTTCATCCAGTTGCATGCATGCTAATGAGCGGTAGAATCTCCCAATCGGTAGAAGGTGTCATTGAAGTTATTCAGAGAAAATCAAAGAGGCCGTCATGGGACGAGGCGGAAGGCGATCAGGGGCTGGACGCCCACCGGGAAGTGCAACGGTCAAGACCAGAGAGCTTGCCAATGCAATTGCTGACAGCCAGGAGACACCACTCGAGATCATCTTGAGATTTATGGCTTTGGCAGCAAAGGAGGGTGATGCTGACCGCGCTGTGAGGTTCGCCACTGTTGCGGCGCCATACATTCACCCATAACTCTCAAATGTGGAGTTCCGTCAGCCTGAGCCAGTGAGAGCAGAGCCGCATCTCGATTTTACTCGTTTGACCACAAGTGAGATTGAAGTTTGGCTCGCCCTCAATGAGAAGGCTAAGACTCCTCTATCAAGCTAGTCAGGAAACCGGGCAGCCGAAGGTATCTAATATATATTAGCTGTGTCGGTGCCCTTTAATCCGTTGGATGTGCCGTCGATTTCAAAGGGAATAAAAGTTCTTTATCTCAGCATGTTATCTGCTTGGCGGTGTGGCCTGCCAGAGACTGTCCGCGTGTAATCTGTCCTTCGCCCGCGAAGCCTTCGTCCTTCGCTGATGCATCCTCAAGGCTTCGCGGGTAAAGCTTTTTGGCACGTCCCACCGAGCCGGCTTCACGGGCGCCAATGCGCGAAAGCCATAGTGGCCGGCTCACCCGTTTCATCGTTCGGATAGCAAGAAAGAGCGTAGGTTGTTGGCTTGTCGCGTCGCATTTTGCCCATGCCATGGACTGCAATCCATCCTTTAACTTCCAGTTCCTCTAGCGCGCGCCGACCCGAGGTTTCGGACATGCCAATGGCATCGCCCGCACGCTTGTCTGACCATGCAAGCCGTCCATTGTTGCAATCGAGGGGACGAAACTCTGCCAGCATCGCGCAAAGTAGCTTAGCCGCGTTTCCCGAAAGTGTGCGCCAGGCTGGGAGTTTGAACCATGCCTGATAGATTCGGGCATGGGGTCGGTCTGTACGTTTTGTGGCAATTGCCATGATGCGGGAAAGCCGAGCCTTACTGGCCCGCCTCCCTGGCATCCAGAATGCCTTCTGCTTCGGCAATGCGAATGGCGGTATCGATAGCGGTTTCCAACCTACGAAGATGCTTTACCGATAGGGCGATGCCTTTGCGTCCGGGTTTGAGCATCCCCGCTTCGGAATACCAATCCCGCAAATCAATTGTCATGCCGCCGCGATATCTAGAAAGGCAGACGCGGATCGTCTCGCGCATATTGCGAGGCCATTCGGAAAGGATGATGGACGCTTCAGTCATGTTGCGAGCCTTCATCTACCGATACAATGGTCATGTTGCTTTTCAGCACATAAACTGCGTGCGAGCCGGTGGCATGTCGCTCGAAGCGCCTTCCGATGGTGATACCCATACGGCGCAAGTCATGGACATAGGCGCTCAGCCTACATGCTACGCAACCAACGAAATCGAAGGTCCGAACTCCTCTTGGTCCATGCTCAACGAGCATCAGGAGCGTAGCCCCTTCTCTCCCGATGGCGCGAACCACTCTACCTTCAGCGAATGTTGCCAACACGCGCGGATAATTGCGTTTTGGCAAGCGGGTAGCGTTGCCGGGCGAGCCCGGCTTGTGCAATGATCTTGTCATTCGGATTTCCTGTCAGTCGGGTTGTGCCGATGAAGGCCCGGTTCGGCGGTGGTGCGCCAGCTGGGCCGCTTCTTTTCGAACGGCGCGATTATTGACCGCGAACCTGCGGCAACTGTTGCTGGAACCGGATCAATTCACTCTCCGCAATCACTGTGCGAGCGCCAAGTTTGCGGGCGGAGAGCTGGCCAGTTTTCAAAAGCTCGAATAGCTTTGTGTTCCCGATCCCCAAAAGTCGGCGGGTTTCTTCTAGAGAGAGGAGGCGGGTTGCGATCGTCGTAGTCATGTTGCGAACTCCATCGCTGTGCTGCGGATAGCGATGAAGATGGACGGTGTCTGGCGTGACAGGCAGAGGGAAAAATCAGGAAAATTTCAGGTCAAGAAATTCCTCCCGGTGACGAATTTTTTCGTGGTTTTGACCGGTTCGAGAGCCATTTCCGGACAAATGAACGGATGTTTTCGAGATCAAGATCCGATTTTCTCAGCGCTTTGATGTTTTGGTCAAATGCCGCGTCTTGAGAGCATTCGCGGATAAATTTCAACAGTGGAGAAGATTCGCTAGAGGTGATCTGCAATTTAAGACGCCCATGCCAGAACCAGATCAGCTCTTGCCAGAAAATAAAACGATCTACTCGTGAAATATTCCGAAATTTTTGGTTTACTAGCTTTGAGGTGAATTCGGTTAGAATTTCGATTTTTTTCAGGAAGTCTTCTCTTTTTTTCCTTTGAACTCATTATAATTGCTCGCAAGCGCACCGTTTTTGCCCAAAACACCTGAGCTGTTCGTTTGCCCATCGATAGCTTTAGAGAGATTGCTAGCGGCTGTAGCAATCTGTGCCAACTCCTTCGCCCGCTGTTTATCAAAGGACCTCGAAAGTGAACTCCATTCTGGCCATTTATGGAGGAAAAATCCGATTTTAAATTCCAAGATGCCCCGCAGTCTCTCCATTCTCTTGGCGTTGCCGCCCGCCCCAATGACGATGGCGAGCAATTCCTGCCATTTCTCGTTTGACATGCGCCATTCAGGTAGGCCTTCAAAACACTCCTCGTCATCATCATCGATTTCATTCGATGATGTTTCAGTTTGTCCGTCAGGCACTTTTGAGCGAGGGGGAGGAGCCATAGCTCAGGAGCCCTTTTTCTTCAGAGGAATGATCTTCGCCCCATCTCGCCAGTTGTCGATTTGATCTGCCCACCATTGGGCCATTGTTACGCGCTCGGGCCAATGCTCGCCGCGCGCATAGGCGCGCCGAGTCTTGTCGTTGTCTGCATGAGCCAATGCACGCTCGATTGCGTCAGAGGCGAATTTTCCTGACTCGTTTAGAAGGGTGCTCGCAGTGGCCCTGAACCCGTGTGCGGTCATGTCCGCCGGCGAATAGCCCATGCGGCGCAGGGCGCCGTTTAGCGTGTTCTCGCTGATTGGTCGTGGCTCAGCCCTGCGACCTTCCTTCGACATCCCATTCCCAGGAAATACGTATTTGCTTTTGCCAGTGACCGAGTGCAGTTCCCGCAGGATATCGACCGCTTGGCGGGGCAGGGCAACTTTGTGCTCGCGCCGCATCTTCATGCGCTCAGCGGGGATAACCCAAACTGCCCTTTCTAAGTCGAACTCAATCCACTCGGCTTGGCGCAGCTCACCAGGGCGGGGAAAGAGCAGCGCCAGCAACTTGAGCGCCGCGACCGTGGTTGGTTGACCGTTGAAGCCATCAATCACGCGCAGGAGTGCACCGAACTCGACAGGATCGATAATGGCCGAACGATGCTTCGCCTTGGGCGCGATGAGCGCGCCGCGAAGGGCGAAGGTTGGATCGTTCGTCGCACGCGTTGTGGCGATAGCATAGCGGAACACCTCGCCAATGACGGCACGAAGACGGTTGGCGGTGTCATGCCGGCCACGCTTCTCAACGAGACGCAAAACCTCAAGAACCTCGGCAGCATTGATCTCAGCAATCGGACGCTCCCCGAGCGAGGGACGGGCAAAGTCGAAAAGCCAATCAAGTTTGCTAATGGTGTGCGGTGCGCGTCCTTGCTGGCGTTTGCGCTCGAGCAGTTCCTCAGCAATGGCTGAGAAGGTGTTGGCGCGGGACGCGGCTACCGCTGCGCTCGAACGCTTCTTGTGCTCTGCTGGATCAACCCCATTGACAAGCAGAGCGCGAGCCTCGTCACGACGCTTCCGCGCGTCCGCGAGGCCAATCTCGGGATAAGGGCCGATGCTCAGCTTCTTTTGCTTGCCGTCGAACCGATACGCGAGGTTCCAGACGCGATTTCCGGCAGGGCTGATCCACAGCTGAAGTCCCTTTTCGTCGGAAACTTTCTGCACCTTGTTGGTGGGTTTGAGGGACCGAATCTTCGCATCGGAGAGGGGCATTGTTGGCCTGAAGATAATGGTTTGTTGGCTCAGGCCAACCAGTAGGCCAACAAATCAGGCGGTTGTCAACGAACGGAAGCGGATCGCCACGAAGCGATTCTTGACCTATAATACTGAAAAAGTTCGAAAAATCGACTTTCAGCGGATGTTGACGAATAGAGTTGTGGTGCCGGCGGAGAGGATTGAACTCCCGACCTTCGGTTTACAAAACCGCTGCACTACCGCTGTGCTACGCCGGCCCGGCGGCTTCTATCTCTGATTTGTGGCGTGCTGGCAACTGGGCAGTGCAGATATCCGCACTCGAGTTCAGGGCAGGGCGTCCGCCTGCGACATCTCATACTAAAGTCGTTGACCCAAATTCCAGCTAACGAAATGTTACCAACTGGCCTAGGGTCAGGAACTACTCGTCCGGGGAAGGGCGATAGTCAACGATATCAATTGGGCGGGCGCAAAAGGATTAGTTGAAGCTATTCAAGGTCTTGCGGATGTTCCGTGACCTCGAATCGCTTTCGCGTTTCCGAAAATGTTCGCCCCGAGCAGTGAACAGTCAGGAGAACGCTCATGGCGGATTTGTCGATCGGCGCGGAATACCGCCCGATGTCCCAGGAAGAGAAGAAGGTCATTGTCGCCTCTTCGCTCGGCACGGTTTTCGAATGGTATGACTTTTATCTCGCCGGCTCGCTTGCCGCGAATATCAGCGCCAACTTCTTCTCGGGCGTGAACCCGACTGCGGGCTTCATCTTCGTGCTTCTCGGCTTCGCTGCGGGCTTCGCGGTGCGTCCCTTCGGCGCGCTGGTGTTCGGTCGCCTCGGCGATCTCATCGGCCGCAAGTACACCTTCCTCGTCACGATGACCCTCATGGGCATCGCGACCTTCGTGATCGGCCTGCTGCCGGGCTACAACACCATCGGCATTCTCGCGCCGATCGGCTTCATTCTCTGCCGTCTCGTCCAGGGCCTTGCGCTCGGCGGTGAATACGGTGGTGCTGCGACCTACGTGGCGGAACATTCCCCGCAGAACCGCCGTGGTTTCTACACCTCGTGGATCCAGACGACGGCGACCGTAGGCCTTTTCGTTTCGCTCATCGTCATTCTTGCGCTGCGTCTCAATATGTCGCCGGAAGACTTCGCGGCATGGGGCTGGCGTGTTCCGTTCCTCGTCTCGATTGTTCTGCTTGCCGTGTCGATCTGGATCCGTCTCCAGCTTGCTGAATCGCCTGCCTTCCAGAAGATGAAGGATGAAGGTACGCTCTCGAAGGCGCCGCTCGGCGAGGCCTTCGGTCAGTGGCGTAATGCCAAGATCGCGATCATCGCTCTGCTCGGCGGCACCGCCGGTCAGGCCGTGGTGTGGTACACCGGTCAGTTCTACGCTCTGTTCTTCCTGACCCAGACCATGAAGGTGGACGGCACGACCGCGAATCTCCTGATCGCCTTCTCGCTGCTCCTCGGCACGCCGTTCTTCATCTTCTTCGGCTGGCTCTCGGACAAGATTGGCCGCAAGCCGATCCTGCTCGCTGGCTGCCTGATCGCGGCGGCGACCTACTTCCCGATCTTTGGTTCGATCGCCAAGCTCACCAACCCGAAGCTCATTGAAGCCCACGAAAAGGTGAAGGTTGTCATCAAGGCCGATCCGGCTGGCTGTGGCAACGTGTTCGACCCGGTTAACGTCCGCGTCTTCACCGCGCCGTGCGATATCGCCCGCCGTGGTCTGGCAGCCGCCTCGATCAAGTACGAACTTCAGGCCTCGCCTGCCGGTTCGGGCACGACCGTGACGGTTTCGGACAAGCCTGTCGTGGTTGACAAGGATTTCGCCAAGAATGTGACTGCAGCGTCGATCGAAGCGGGCTACCCGAAAGCGGGCGATGCGACGATCCTCAAGCAGCCGACCATTGGCGGTATGCTCTCGGACGGCCGCTCCTGGCAGGTTATCGGCCTTCTCTTCATCCTCGTGATCTACGTCACGATGGTGTACGGCCCGATCGCTGCGCTGCTGGTTGAACTCTTCCCGACCCGTATCCGCTACTCCGGCATGTCGCTCCCGTACCACATCGGCAACGGCTGGTTCGGCGGCTTCCTCCCGCCGACGGTGTTCGCGATCGTGGCTGCGACTGGCGATATCTTCGCTGGCCTCTGGTACCCCATCATCATCGCGCTCGGCACTGTGGTTATCGGCATGATCTTCCTGCCGGAAACCAAGGACCGCGACATTTTCGCCAAGTAAGCGAAAACGCGAAACACGAAAAAAGAAACCCCGCCGGAAACGGCGGGGTTTTTGTTTTGAGCTGATGCCGGAGGGCTGGTGGCCCGCGTTTGCGCGGGGCGCCGTTTCGTTCAGCGCGTGCTGAGGGCCTGATGCACCGCGTAGAGGCTGATCGCCGCCGCGTTCGACACGTTGAGGCTCTTGATGGCGCCGGGGAGTTCGACCCGTGCGAGGTGATCGCAGAGCGCGCGGGTGGACTGGCGCAGGCCCTTGCCCTCTGCGCCGAGCACCAGCACCACCGGAAGCTTGAGCACGAGGCTCGCCATTTCTTCCGGGGCTTCCGAATCAAGGCCGATGATCTGGTAGCCCTCATCCTTCAGTTCCGTGAGCGCCCGGCCGAGGTTGGTGACGCCCACCAGCGGCACATGTTCCAGCGCGCCCGAAGCGGCCTTCGCGAGCACGCCGGTGATATCCGGGCTATTGCGGAAGGTCGTGAGAATTGCACCGACATCGAAGGCTGCCGAGGTGCGGATGATCGCGCCGACGTTATGCGGATCGGTAACCTGATCGAGCGCTACGATCACCTTGTCCTGCGGCAGCTTTTCCAGCCGCAGCAAGGGCAGGCGTACCGTTTCGAGATAGACGCCCTGATGCACGGCATCCGGCGGGAGAAGCACGGTGATGGCCTCGGCCTTGACGACCTCCGGCTCGATCGGCATCGGGGTGTCTTCCGAGAGGCGTACGAAAGCGTTCTCGGTGACGAGGAGCCGACGATGCTTGCGTTTGGCGTTCAGCAGGGCCTCGCGCACGGTGTGGATGCCATAGAGGACATCGCAATCCTCGGGCGCCTGATACTTTTCCTTCTTCGGCTTGGGCGCGAAGCGGGACTTGTCCTTGACGCGCGGCGCATCCGTATCCGCGCTCTCGCCACGCGGGCCGAAATCGGCGCGCGGCTTGAAGCGTGTTGGCGCGGCTTCGGTGGGGCGGCCTTCAGTTGGGCGGCCTTCCTGGGGGCGACCATGGCGATAGGGTGATTTCATGGCTCTGTCTTTCCAATACGGGGCCGCATCAGGGGCGATTTCCTCCGCCTTACGGTGCGCGGGCACAAATGTCGATTGCGCCGAGCACACCCTTCGTCGCATCCGGCTCAGTTTTTCGCATTTCCTCACGTTTGGGGCGTTGACACCGGAGACAGGCTTATCCATAACGCACGCCTCACGCGGCGGGTTCACCTGTCCGGTGTGTCGGGGGGAATGTCCCGAGCGGCAAAGGGGGCGGACTGTAAATCCGCTGGCTACGCCTTCGCAGGTTCGAGTCCTGCTTCCCCCACCATTTCATTTCATATCCCTCTATCTCCTGCGATGCCCTGACCGGGGTTGGCTGATGTTCGGATCGGTGCGGCTTCGCGCCTGTCGGCCATGGTTGCCCCGCGCGAAGCTGGCGCGCTGCGGCGGTTCGTGCCATTCATGCAAGAATTTCAATAATCGCTGAAAATAGCCCATTTGCTTCATTGAAACCGTCCTCTCAAATGACGGGCCTGAAGCTGGGCAAACCGGCGACATCAATAGGGTGGATATGCGCGACCAGATCATCTTCATGCCTGGCCTCCTGTCCGATGCCAGCGTTTTTGTCCCGCAGGTTGCTGCGCTCTCGGCATTTGCGGATGTCCATGTCGCGGATTTCTCCGCTGACGATTCGGTGGAAGCTATGGCCCGGCGCACGCTCGGCATGGTCGAGGGGCCGGTGACGCTGATCGGCTTTTCGATGGGCGGGCGTGCTGCGCTTCAGGCGTATCGGCTTGCGCCGGAACGGGTGACGCGGCTTTGCCTGATGGATACGGGGGCCGGACCGGCACGCGAGGGCGAGGTGGCGACACGTGGGCTGTTGCAGGCAATGGCGCATGAGGGCGGCATGACCGCGCTCGCAGCCAAATGGTTGCCGCCGATGCTGCATATCGACCGCGAAACGGACCAATCGCTGATCGTGCCGCTGACGGCGATGGTCGAGCGGGCCTCGCCGGCGCAGCATGATCGCCAGATCAAGGCGCTGCTCACCCGGCCCGATGCACGCGACGTGCTGCCGACCATCACTTGCCCGACGCTGGTGATGGTCGGGCGACAGGACCGCTGGGCGACGCTGGCACAGCATGAGGAACTCGCGGCGGCGATTCCTGGCGCTGAGCTTTCGATCATTGAGGATGCCGGGCATTTCGTCTCGGTCGAGCGGCCTGAGGCCGTGACGGCGGCGTTGATGGGCTGGCTCGGCTATGGCGCGAAGGCCGCCTGATGAGCGAGGATCGCATCCCCGATACGCCGATTTTTGATCGCGCGCGCCAGCAGCGGGGCTACCGCCTCAACAAGATGGCGATGGGCCTTGGCAAGCCGGAGAACCGCGCGGCGTTCAAGGCCGATGAACGCGCCTATCTCGACCGCTTCTGCCTCACCGAGGAAGAGATCGGCGCCGTGATGCGCCGCGATTGGCGTGAGATGGTACGTCTTGGCGGCAATGTGTTCTATATCCTCAAGATTTCCGCCATCGATCCCGCTCGCATGACCGAGATCGGCGCGCATCAGGCGGGGATGGATCACGAGACCTTCCTTCGGGAACGGCTGGGCAAAGTATAAGGCACACCCATGGCAAAGCTGATCGGCGGGCTGGGCTCGTCGCATGTTCCCTCGATTGGTGCAGCGCTCGACAAGGGCCTGAGCCAGAATGCGGACTGGAAGCCGTTTTTTGACGGCACTGTCGCAGGGCAGGATTGGGTCAAGGCGCACAAGCCGGATGTGGCTGTTGTGGTGTTCAACGATCACGGCAACGCCTTCTTCCTCGACAAGGTCCCGACCTTCGCTGTGGGGTGCGCAGAGCGCTATGAACCCATCGACGAGGGGTGGGGGCCGCGCGCTATTCCCGCCTTCGAAGGGCATGCGGCCTTCGGCTGGCACCTTGCGGATAGCCTCGTCGAGAACCGCTTCGATCCAATGATCGTGCAGGAAATCGAGGTCGACCACGGCATGCAGGTGCCGATGGAACTGTTCTTTGGCCGCCCCGAGACAGCCTGGCCGGTGAAGGTGGTGCCGCTCTTTGTCAACGTGATCCAGTATCCGATCCCGCTGCCCGCGCGCTGCTATGAACTGGGCCATGCGCTGCGCAAGGCGATCGAGAGCTTTCCGGGGGATGAGCGCTTCGTGGTGATCGGCACCGGCGGGTTGTCCCACCAGTTGCAGGGCGCGCGCGCGGGGTTCATCAACCCGGAGGCGGATCGGGAGTTTCTTGTCGATATCGCTGCTAATCCGGCCAAGCTTGCGGCGCTCACGCGGCAGGACTACGTGCGGCTCTACGGCAGCGAAGGCGCGGAAATGATGATGTGGCTCGTCATGCGTGGCGCAATGGACGAAGCCGTCCGGGTTCACCATACGCATTATCATGTGCCCGCCTCGATGACCGGGGCCGCGATGATGGTGCTCGAAAACGTGGCGGGCTGACCCATGTTCTGGCTGATGACCTGTCGCCATAAATCGGGCTGCGAAGCGCAGCGGGAAATTGCCCGTCCCGAACATCGCGCCTATGTTGCGAGCGGTGGCGGCGGGATCGTCCGCGTGCTGATTGGCTCGCCGCTGACGGAAGATGACGGCGAAACGGCAACCGGCAACTTCGGTATCCTTGAGGCACCGAGCCGGGATGTGGCGTTGGCCTTTGCGGAGGGCGATCCCTACGCCAGGGCCGGCATTGTCGAGGAGATTACCATTGTGGCGCTGGCCTCGCGCTTTCAGGCGGATCGCATCCGCCCGATGAGTGCTTAAGATAGAAGAGCCGCTAGAAACGAATAAGCCGCCGGAAAAGCGGTCGCATAAACAAGTGTTCGGGAGGAACCATGAAACGCAATACCTTCATCAAAGCCGGTCTCGCTGCGCTGACGCTTGGCTGCACGACAGGGTTCGTGGCTGCGCAGGAGACGCTGAAAGTCGGCCTCATTCTGCCGATGACCGGGCCATTCACCTCTACCGGCAAGCAGATTTCCGAAGGCGCGAAGCTTTATCTTGCGCAGAACGGCGATACCGTCGCCGGCAAGAAGATCGAGATCGTGCTGCGCGATGATACCGGCAACGCCGATGTTACGCGCCGCCTCGCACAGGAGCTGATCCTCAACAATAACGTCTCGGTGCTCGCGGGCTTCGGCCTGACGCCGCTGGCGCTCTCGACCGCGCCGGTCGCAACGCAAGCCAAGATGCCGATGGTCATCATGTCGGCCGCGACCTCGATGATCACCGAGCGCTCGCCCTTCGTGGTGCGCACGGCGCAGGTCGTACCGCAGATTGCCGGTCCCTTCGGCGAATGGGCCGCCAAGCAGGGCATCAAGCGCGTTGTGACCATCGTCACCGATTACGCGCCGGGGCACGATGTCGAGAAGTGGTTCTCGGATGTGTTCAAGGCCAATGGCGGCACGGTGGAAAACGTGCGCGTGCCGCTCGCCAACCCGGATTTCGCGCCCTTCCTCCAGCGCGCGGCGGAGACCAAGCCGGATGCGCTGCTCGTCTTTGTGCCTTCGGGCGTCGGCGCGCAGTTCATGAAGCAGTTCGTCGAGCGCGGTCTCGACAAGTCCGGGATCCGCCTCATCGCGACCGGTGACGTGACCGACGATGATCTTCTCAACGGCATGGGCGATGCCGCGCTCGGCGTTGTCACCGCGCACCACTATTCGGCGGCGCACGACAGCCCGGAGAACAAGCGCTTCGTCGAGGGGTATCGCAAGGCGACTGGCCAGCGCCCGAACTTCATGGCTGTGCAAGGCTATGACGGCATGCACGCCATCGTCGAGGGCCTCAAGAAGACCAACGGCGCGGGCGGCGAAGCCCTTGTCGAGGCGATGAAGGGGCTTAGCTGGGTCAGCCCGCGCGGGCCGATCTCCATTGATCCCGCAACGCGCGACATCATCCAGAACGTCTATATCCGCAAGGTCGAGAAGGTGAACGGCGAACTCTATAACGTCGAGTTCCTCACCCTCCCGAACGTCAAGGATCCTGCGAAGGCCAAGTAAGGCGCTCGCACACCCGTTTTGCGGGCAGGGAAGCCTCTGCCCGTGACCGTTTTTCCAGTTCATCGACCCACAGGAATTGTTGTTATGTCGCACACCAAGCCCCCGTTTCGCGCCGATATGGTCGGCTCGCTCCTCCGCACCGCGCCGCTGAAGGCCGCGCGCGACGCCCATGCCGCCGGCACGCTCGATGCTTCTGGCCTCAAGGCGGTCGAGGATCAGGAAATCAAGAAGATCATCGCCAAGCAGGAATCCATCGGCCTTCAGGGCATCACGGACGGCGAATTCCGCCGCGCCTATTGGCACCTCGACTTCCTCGAGCAGCTCGATGGCGTCACGCTTGTTGACGGCAATTCGGGCATGAACTTCAAGGGCGGCATCGGTGTGCCGAAGTCGATGCGCATCGTCGGCAAGGTCGGCTATTCCGGCTCGCACCCGATGGTCGAGCACTTCCGCTTCGTCAAGGAAAACACCAAGAAGACGCCGAAGATGACCATTCCCGGCCCCTCCATGCTGCATTATCGCGGCGGCCGGAAGATGATGAACGTCGGCCTCTATCCGGATATGAACGAGTTCTATTCCGATCTCGGCAACGCTTACGCCAAGGCTGTGCACGCCTATTACGATGCCGGCTGCCGTTACCTCCAGCTCGACGATATTTCGTTTGCCTACCTCTGCGATCCCGAGCAGCGGGCGATGCTCGCCGAGCGCGGCGACGACCCAGATGCGCAGCAGGGCATTTATGCCGGCATGGTGCGCACGGCGCTGGCCAACAAGCCGGCCGACCTCACCATCACCATGCACCTCTGCCGCGGCAACTTCCGCTCGACCTTCATCGCTTCGGGCGGCTATGAGCCGGTGGCCGAGACGCTGTTCAATTCGATGCCGGTCGATGGCTACTTCATGGAATGGGACTCGGATCGCGCGGGTGGGTTCGAGCCGCTGCGCTTCCTGCCCAAGGGCAAGCATGTCGTGCTTGGTCTTGTGACCTCGAAGACGGGTGTTCTCGAGAACAAGGATGATATCCGCCGCCGGATCGATGAAGCGACGAAGTTTGTCAGCCTCGATCAGCTCTGCCTCTCGCCGCAGTGCGGCTTCGCCTCCACGCAGGAAGGCAACACGCTCGCGGAAGACGAGCAGTGGAAGAAGCTCGAGATGATCGTCGAGATCGCCGCCGAGGTTTGGAAGTAAGGAAGCCGGACCGTCCTCGCGCTGCTTGCAGCGACGAGGAGGTTAAGGTTCCAACTGTTCTAGAATGAGAACGCCGGCAGGTTGAGTTCGCGTGCAAGCCAGGTGGCGAACATGCGCACCGCCTGCCGGCGTTTTGCTTGCGGTGAAAAAACGAGGTAGTGGCCGATATAGGTCACATCCTTAGCGATGCCTGCGAGCGGGGCGACCAGGTCACCGCGCTCGAATTCACGTTCGGCGAGGCGGGTGGATTCGAGCGCCACGCCCATGCCATCGACTGCCGCCGCAATCGCCATGAAGGAACGGTCGAAGCGGCTGCCCCTCGGGCTTGGCGGCTCGATGCCATTGGCGGCGAACCACGCATTCCAGCGCACGCGCTTGTGCTCGCTCTCGATCAGCGCAAACTGGTAGAGATCTTCGGGCGTTTTGATGCGTGCGGCGACCTCCGGCGTGCAGAGCGGCGTCACGGTTTCCTCGCCGAGCGGCAGGACGATCAGCCCTTCCTGACGCGGCGGGCCATAGCAGATATCCGCATCAAATTCATCATTCTGGAAGCGCGGGTAGGCAGCGCCGGCGGAGAGGCGCACCTCAAGGCCGGACTGTTCAGCGAGAAGCCGCGTCAGGCGCGGCATCAGCCATTGCGCCGCCATCGAGGGCGCACAATGCAGCCTGAGCAGGTTGCCGGAGCGCGATCCAACAGTCTCGAGTCCGTGGCGCAATTCGGCAAAAGCGGTCGAGACATGGCGTAGCAGCGCTTCCCCGCCAGGGTTGAGCCGCACGGTGCGGCCCTCGCGCTCGAAAAGCACGACGCCGATCAGGTCTTCCAGCTTGCGGATGGCATGGCTGACGGCGCTCGGCGAAATGCCGAGTTCTTCGCCCGCTGCGCGGAACGAACCGGTGCGGGCCGCTGCTTCAAAGGCACGCAGGGCGCCAAGGGGCAGGTTCTTCATGTAAGGTGCTTCTCCATGGGCAAGAGGTGAACACAATTCACCAGTGCGAGCAATTTATTTGTTTTTCCTTTTGTCGCGCCGGAACCAGTATCCGCCCCTGTCAACACGCCTTCAGGGAGATACCGATGCTGCTCACCAACAAGACTGCCGTGATTTCCGGTGCCGCCGGTGCGCGCGGTATCGGATTTGCCACGGCGAAAACCTTCGCAGCGCAGGGCGCGCGGGTGGCGATCCTCGATCTTGATGGCGTTGGCGCCAAAAGCGCGGCTGTGGAACTTGGGCCCGATCATATTGGCGTGGCCTGCGACGTTACCAACAAGGCTGATTGCGAGCGCGCGATGGCCGAGGTGCTCAAGGCCTTTGGGCAGGTCGATATTCTCGTCAACAATGCGGGTATTACGCAGGCCATCAAGGTCTGGGATATCGACCCCGACAGCTGGGACCGGATTCAGGATGTGAACCTGAGAGGCGTGCTCTACCTCTCTCAGGCCGTGATGCCGCACATGCGGGCGCGGAAATCCGGCGCGATCTCCTGCATGTCCTCGGTTTCGGCGCAGCGTGGCGGCGGCATTCTCGGTGGTGCGCATTATTCGGCGGCGAAAGCCGGTGTGCTCGGGCTCGCCAAGGCCATGGCGCGTGAGCTGGGGAATGACGGCATCCGCGTCAATTGTGTCACGCCCGGCCTCATCCAGACCGATATCAACGCCGGCAAGATTTCCGATGAAAAGCGCGTTGAAATTCTCGCGGGCATCCCGCTCAACCGGCTTGGGGTGCCCCAGGATGTTGCGAATATCTTCCTGTTTCTCTCGTCCGATCTCTCGGGCTATGTCACCGGCGCGGTGATTGATGTGAATGGCGGCATGCTGATCCACTGATGCCAAAAGGGGCTTTCATGCCGTTTCACAACGCCTTTTCGATGCCTGATCTCCAGCGGATGGCGGATGCGATCCGCTTTCTTTCGGTCGATGCCATTCTGGCCGCGGGGGAGGGACATCAGGGTGTGCCGCTCGGCATGGCGGAAATCGCCACAGCGCTTTTTGCCCACCACATGCGGTTTGATCCCGCTGATCCCCTGTGGCCGGATCGGGATCGCTTCGTGCTCTCGAACGGGCACGGCTCGATGCTGCTCTATGCGCTGCTGAATTTGACCGGCTATGCGAAAATCTCGCTCGACGAGGTCAAGCGCTTTCGTGAATTGGGTTCGCATTGCGCGGGGCATCCGGAAATTGATCTTGCTGCGGGCATAGAGACCACCACTGGGCCACTCGGGCAGGGCATCGCCAATGCGTTGGGTATGGCGATCGCCGAGGCGCAGCTTTCCGCGCACTTCGGGCCGGAACTGGTCGACCACCGGACCTGGGCGTTTGTCGGCGATGGTTGCCTTCAAGAAGGTGTCGGGCAGGAGGTGATTTCGCTCGCGGGGCATCTCAAGCTCGGCAAGCTGACTTTCTTCTGGGACGATAATGCGATCACGGATGATGGCGCGACGAACCTCTCGATTTCCGAGGATGTCGCGACGCGCTTCCGGGTCGCGAACTGGCATGTCATCGAGGTTGACGGACACAGTATCGAGGCGGTCGATATGGCGATCGGGCTCGCCAAGCTCGATCCACGCCCCTCGCTGATTGCTTGCAGGACCACTATCGCACGCGGTCTTCCGCGCCTTGAGGGACAGCGCGGGGGTCATTCCGGCAAGCTTTTCCCGGAAGATCGCGCGGCAATGGCCGAGGTGCGCGGCTGGGAGGGGGTGGCCTTCGAGGTTCCGGTGGATATCCGCGCGAACTGGGAGGCGACCGCCGCATCCGGCAAGGCGCGACGTGCTGAATGGCAGGGGCGACTTGCGGCGATGGATGCTTCCTACAGGCATGAATTTGAACGCGTTCAGGCCGGCGAGCGCGGCACCGGCTGGCGCGCTGCGCTTCATGCCTACAAGGCGCGCGGGGCGGCGGAGGGGAAGGCGGATTTCTCGATCCAGACCTCGGGCGATATCGCGGCGCTGCTCTATGAGGACCTGCCGGAGATCATCACGGGCTGCGCCGACCTCGAGGCGCCAACCAACCACAAGCGCCAGCTCGCGGCGTTCTCTGCGGAGAATCCCGCCGGGCGCTACATCCATTGCGGCATTCGCGAACACGCGATGGGTGCACTCGCCAATGGCATGGCCGCGCATGGCGGGGTGATTCCGCTTGCGGTGACCTATCTGCCGTTCTGCGATTACGAACGTCCGGCGATGCGGATGGCGGCGCTGATGGGCCTGCCGGTCAAGTTCGTGTTCAGCCATGATTCGATTGGTATCGGCAAGAACGGGCCGACGCATCAGCCGGTGGAAGTGCTCGCCGCCCTGCGCGCCATGCCGAATATGCTGGTGCTGCGTCCGGCGGATGCAGTGGAAGCCGCTGAGGCTTGGGAAATTGCGCTCGACCACACTTCAGGGCCGGTTTCGCTGGTTTTTGCGCGTCAGGCCCTGCCGGCTTTGCGGCGCGACGGCGGGGCAGAGAACCGCTCGGCACGCGGGGCCTATGTGCTCGCCGAGGCCGAGGGCGGCGCGCGGCAGGTGACACTGCTCTCGACGGGGTCGGAAGTCGCGGTGGCGATGGCGGCGCGCGAACTCTTGCAGGCAGGGGGCATCCCGACAGCGGTGGTTTCGATGCCGTGCTGGAGCCTTTTTGAAGCCCAGCCGCGTGCTTATCGTGATACAGTTCTGGGGCCGGGAACGACGCGCGTTGCGGTCGAGGCCGCAGTGAAATTCGGCTGGGAACGCTGGATCGGCGAGCACGGCGGCTTTGTCGGCATGGCGGGCTTTGGCGCTTCGGGGCCGGCGGATCAGCTTTTCAAGCATTTCGGGATCACGCCGGAAAAGGTTGCGGAAGAAGCGCGACGGCTTTTGGCGGATGCCTGAGGCGGCTGGCACCGCTATGCTCTGGATATAAGAGAATCAGGGGGCGAGATGGGTATTCCGGCTGGGCAGACCGCGATCATTACCGGTGGTGCGCGGGGCATCGGCCACGGCATTGCGAAGCGACTGGCCCGGGGAGGGTGCCGCGTCATCCTCTGGGATGTCGATTTTGCTGCCTTCGAGGCCGAGGTGCAGGAGTTTACGCCGCTCCTCACGCAGAAGGTCGATGTTTCAGATTATGCCTCTGTCGAGGCGGCTTTCGCCGAGGCCTTGCGCGTGGCGGGCTCGATTGAAATTCTCGTCAACAACGCCGGGATCAACGGGCCGGTGCTGCCATTCTGGGAATACCCGGTCGAGACCTGGCACAAGGTCCGGGCGATCGATCTCGACAGTGTTTTTTATTGCTGCCGCGTCGCGGTGCCGCATATGCGGGCGCAGAAATACGGCCGCATCGTCAACATCGCCTCGATGGCGGGCAAGGATGGCGTGCCGTTTATCTCCGGCTATTCCGCCGCAAAAGCGGGTGTGATCGGCTTCACCAAGGCGATTGCCAAGGAGCTCGCGCAGGATGGCGTGATCGTCAACGCGATTGCTCCGGCGATGGCGGAAACAGGGCTGATGAAGGAAATGACGCAGGCCCATATCGACGCGATGAAGGCGAAAATCCCGATGGGACGTTTCCTCCAGATCGATGAGGTCGGCGCGCTGGTCGCGTGGATTGCAAGCCCGGAATGCAGCTTTACGACCGGCTTCGTCTTCGATCTTTCCGGTGGGCGCACGACCTATTGACGTTGCCTGACCGGTCTCGCACAAGGCGGAGACACCACGCGAAACAGGATCTGTCATGAGCCGCCTTATCTACATTCTCAATGGCCCGAACCTCAACCTTCTCGGCAAGCGCCAGCCGCAGATCTATGGCCACGAGACGCTGGCCGATGTCGAGGCGGAATGCCGCAAGGCGGCTGCCGGGCATGGCCTTGAGGTGCGCTTTCACCAGTCGAACCGCGAATATGAGATCATCGACTGGATCCACGAGGCGCGCGAGAGCGCGGCGGGCATCGTGATCAATCCGGCGGCGTTCACGCATACCTCGGTCGCGATCCTCGATGCGCTCAATACCTTCGATCCCCCTGTGATAGAGGTGCATATTTCACAGGTCCATAAACGCGAGGCCTTCCGCCACCATTCCTATGTATCGCATCGCGCCGATGCCGTGATGGCTGGGTTCGGCACGCAGGGCTATCTTCTCGCGATCGAGCGACTGGCGCGTCTGATCAATACGGCAAAATAGCCAATCCGGGGCGGGAGTGCGGGGCCGCCGACGTGTAGAGGGAGGCCTCTTTTTTGTCGTTTTGGTCTAGAATTTTGCCGGAATTGACGAAAGTTTCCGGCAAATTGAGATGAAATTAACCAACTCAGGTTTTCCTGCCCGGAGCATCAGCGGGAAGCCATGAGATGAAAAATACCTCGATTGCCAAGAACTTTGCCTTGCTTGCCGGAGCCGCCATCGTGCTTCTCTGCGGCGCGGTGTTCCTTGTGATGATGCAGATGCGTGCCACGCTGCTCGACCAGAAGCGTGAGGAAATCCGCGCAACGGTCGAAGTCGCAGTGACGATCGCGCAAGGGGCCTTTGATCAGGCGAAGGCTGCGGGTGCCAGTTCCGAGGAAGCGCTCAAGCAGGCCGGCAATGTGCTGCGTACCGCGCGCTTCGACAACGGCAATTACTTCTACATCTACGATTTTTCTGGCAACACGATCATGCACCCGATCCGCAAGGATCTGGAAGGCAAGAATAATTTCGGCATGAAGGACAAGAACGGCCTGTTCATCATCCAGGAATTCACCAAGGTCGTCAAAGCCCAGAAGGCGGGGTTCACCGAGTACTCCTGGAAGAAGCCGGGCCAGGACGTCGAGACGGTCAAGATCGCGTATAATGCCCAGCTGCCGACGACTGAAGCTTTCGTCGGTTCGGGGCTGCATGTTGATGATGTCGATGCGGTGCTGGTCAGCGAGACGCTTTCGCTCGCCATGAAAATGCTACCGCTGACGCTGGCCTTCGTGATTTTCGCGCTGTTTATCGGGCGCAAGCTGTCGACGGCCCTGCGCGGGCTGACCGCAGCCGTCGAGGGCGTGGCCGCCGGGCGTCTCGAAACGCCAATCGAAGGTGTTGAGCGCAAGGATGAGATCGGGCTGATCGCACGCGCGCTCCTGGTGTTCCGCGATGCGCTTGCGGCCAAGGAAGCGGCGGATATGGCTAGCGCTGCGGCACAGGACAAGGAAGTCGCGCGCCGTCTGGCGATCGATGCCGCCATCGCCGGGTTTGAAACCACGGCGGATTCGGTGGTGCTGACGATTTCCTCGACCGCCAACGAGCTGGAAGCGGCGGCGAACGAGCTTTCGCATTCGGCGCAGAGCACAACGATGGAAGCCTCTACCGTCGCAGCCGCCGCGAACGAGACCTCCACGACCTTCCACGGCCTTGCGGCGGCGGGCGAGGAGCTTTCCGGCACGGCCGGGGAAATCTCGCGCATTCTGGGCGAGACAACGAAGGCCTCCTCCGATGCTGTCTCCAATGTCCGGTCGACCGATGCCAGCGCGCAGGCCCTTGCCTCGGCGGCAGGACGCATTGGCGCGGTGGTCGGGTTGATCAACGGCCTTGCCGAGCAGACCAACCTCCTTGCGCTCAACGCCACCATCGAAGCGGCGCGCGCTGGCGAAGCCGGGCGTGGCTTTGCGGTCGTGGCATCCGAGGTCAAGGAGCTTGCCAACCAGACCGCCAAGGCGACGGGCGAGATTTCGGTGATGATCAGCGAAATCCAGATTGCGACCGAAGGCACAGTCAATGCGATCCGCGAAATCGATGGCTCCATCGCCAAGATCGACCACGCCACCTCGGAGATTACGCGATCGGTGGGTGAGCAGGAACGCGCGACGCGGGAAATCGCCGCGAATGTCCAGCAGGCTGTGAGCGGCACGGAGGAAGTGTCACGCTCGATCTCACAGGTCTCGACCACGGCCAACGATACTGCCGCAGCTGCGAGCCAAGTGCATAGCGCGGCGGGCGATCTCTCTCGTCAGGCCGAGACGATGCGCATGGAAGTGCTCAAGTTCCTCGAAACCGTGCGCGCGGCGTAACGGCATCGCGCGCCATGAGCTGAGGGCCCGGCCTTGTTTGCCGGGTCAGCTTGATTTTACCTTCGGCAGGAAGATCGCCAACAGGCCGATGGCCGGCAGGAATGAGCACATCCGGTAGACGGTCTCAATGCTGGTATGGTCGGCGATCTGGCCGAGGAGCGCGGCGGCGAGGCCACCGAGCCCGAAGGTCAGCCCGTAAAACAGGCCGCCGATCATTCCGACGCGGCCCGGCACCAATTCCATCGCGTAGATCATGATCGCAGCGAAGGCGCTCGACATGATCAGGTTGATGATGATGGTGAGCGCGCCGGTCCAGAACAGGTCGGCGTAAGGCAGCGCCAGCGCGAAGGGCAGGGCACCGACAATCGAGAACAGGATGATCTTGTTCCGGCCGATCTTGTCGCCGAGGATGCCGCCACCGAGCGTGCCCACAGCCGCCGAGCCGAGAAACAGGAACAGCATGAGTTGTGAGTTCTGCACCGTGACGCCGAATTTCTGGATCAGGTAGAAGGTGTAGAACGAGGAAAAGCTCTGGGCATAGGCGTTCTTCGAGAACAACAGGATGATGAGGATGCTCATCGCGAAGATCACCTTGCCGGTCGAGCCTGCAGGGGATGGGATCGCCCCGTCTGCCGCGCGACGCGCCGTCGTCTGGCCCAGACCGAGTGCGGCATACCGCCGGTTTACCCAGATCATCAGAATGATCGCCAGCAGCGCGAGCCCGGCAAAGCCCGAGAGGCTTCCCTGTCCGCGCGGCACGATAATGAAGGCAGCCAGCAGCGGGCCGATGGCGCCGCCAGCCTGTCCTCCGACCTGAAAGATGCCCTGGCCGAGGCCTAATTGTCCCGCCGAGGCGTGCCGGGCCATGCGCGTCGCTTCCGGGTGGAAGATCGACGATCCAACACCGACACAGGCTGCCGAAACGAGCAGCATCGGGTAGTTGCCGGCATAGGCGAGGCCGATCAGGCCCGCGAGCGTGAACATCATCCCGAACACCATGGAATAGGGCATCGGGTGCTTGTCGGTGTAGTGGCCGACGACTGGCTGGAACAGCGAGGCCGTGACCTGAAAGGTCAGCGTGATCATGCCGATCTGCCCGAAATCAAGGTGATAGGCATCCTTGATGATCGGGTAGATGGCGGGAATGAGGGACTGGAGCGTGTCGTTGAGTAGATGCGTGATGGCGAGCACGACAAGCACGGAAAAGGCCGCCCGGCGAGGGGCGAAAGGCGAGGTTTCAGCAGTCATGGTTGCATGGGCCTGAAAATGCGGAGGGCTCGGCAGGCAAGCGTTCCGCCAAAGAGCGGGAGAGATGACGGTTTGAAGAAGTTACCAGCACGTTAATCCATCCCGCTGCGCGAGGCCAGTGCGAGATCGCGGCGCAATAGCGTCATGCGGTTTTCTGTGGGGATCGTCCAAGCCGCACAGGCGCGGAAGGTTTCATCCGATGCACCTCGCATCCGGAATTTTACACGGCATCACGGTCCGCCGTCGCTTTTTGAAGAAAGACGGGAGGAGCGCTGCGTGAAGACGACCGCGCCGTTACTCGGTGAAACTGATCGTGAAGCTGGCAGAAATTAACTGTCTTTAACGCTTGTAATCAAGAGGTTAGCGAAACGGCGCGCTGCAACAAATATTTTTTGCGTCCTGTCGAATTAACTGCCTTTGTGGGGCGCTGTGTTAACCAGATTTTTAGGGACGGCTCCGTTAACCACGCGATTTAAGATTCGTTTAGAACTGCCCAGCGCACCTTCCGTGACATCGAAGCCCCGAAGAAACCGGGATTTCGCGTGTCGGGCCAGGATGGTCCCCCTTGCAACAGAAGGTGCAAAAACCATGTCTATCGCTTTCAATGCCGCCACCGCGGCCAACGTTTCTATGCTTCAGCAGACCAACTCGCTGTTTCAGATCTCGCAGAAGCGCGTCTCGACCGGCAAGGCGATCTTCGGCGCCGCTGACGATGCGACCCGCTATCGCATGTCGGACACGATGAAGAACCGCGCCAAGTCGCTCGACTCGGTCAACAACAACATCTCGCTGGCCCTCAAGACCCTTGAGACCACGGACAAGACCCTCTCGTCGATGATCAGCCAGATCAATTCGGCGCAGGAAATCGCCCGCAAGGCGCAGGCTGAAGGTGCTGCCTCGACCCGCTCGACCCAGACCACGGCGAACATTCTCTCGACGGCGAACATCACGACCGTTGCGAACATGCAGTACAATTTCTCGATCACCTCGGATTCGGGCAAGAACTTCACCTACTCCTGGAATTCCGGCGCGGCCAACACCACGATCACTTGGGGTACCCTTGCTGATGCGCTGAACTCGGCCAACATCGGCGTTCAGATGACTTTCGAGCCGTCGACCACTGCCGGCCAGACCCAGGTCAAGTTCACCTCGACCAACGGCAAGGACTTCAAGTTCGATGGCAAGACCACCGAAACCCTGATGACCCCGCTGCTCGGCCTTTCGACCAGCACCGGTGGCACCACCACCCTGACGGCTGCTAACGCGTTGACCTACTTCGCCAACGTTGCCGCCACGACCCCGACGCTCTCGGCGAGCGAAACCGGCTTCACGGTTTCCTACGGTGGTGCTGTCACGGGTACTGTTGCTGTGACCGGTGCGACCGCGATTGCCACGGGCTCCTCGCTCGTGTTCACGGACGGCAACGGTCAGGCTCAGGCCTACTCGAACTCGACCAGCGCGACCAACGTCACGGCCATGCTGACCGAATTCAACAACACCTATGGCAGCAAGGGCATTGTGATGGAGCTCGCGAACACCGCTGGTGCCGCGACAACCTTCCTACGCATCCGCAATGCCAACGGCGGCAACATGCAGATCCTTGCTGGTACCAGTGCCTTCGCTGCTGCCGGTACGGCTGGCCTCACGGCTGGTCCGACGACGGGTTATGCCGGTCCGCTCTCGGCGAACAACTCGCTCCGCCTCCAGTACGGTGCGCAGTTCGACGCGATCATCCAGAACGTCAACCAGCTCATCGCCAACAACCCTGTTCAGAACGGCCGCAACCTGCTTGCCGGTCAGAACATGGGCGTGGTGATGGACGAGTTCGCCGGTAACACGATCACGGTTACGGGTCAGAACATCCAGGGCAACCTCTCTGCCAATACGACGCTCGGCCTCTCCTCGCCGGGTACTGCCTGGACCTCGGATGCGAACATCCAGCTCTCGGCTTCGTCGACCAACACCGCTCTGACGATCATCCGTGATCTGCAGGCCAAGCTCGCGACCTACAACAGCTACATGCAGGACCGCTACGACATCAATAAGTCCTACGGTTCGGAAATGCAGACGATGAGCGATGACCTCGTTGCTGCTGACGTTGCTGAAGAATCGGCCAAGCTTCAGGCCCTGCAGACCCAGCAGCAGTTCGCCGTCCAGGCGTTCTCGATGGGCACGCAGGCCAGCCAGGGCCTCCTCCGCCTGCTCAGCTGATATCAGCCAGCACGCAAAAAAATTCAGGGCGGCAGGGAAACCTGCCGCCTTTCTTCGTTTTGCACTCCTCTTTCGTGCTTACGCCCTGCTCATGCGCGTTTTCGATGGGCGTGCGGCTGGCGATGCGGAATTCGCGGTTGCCGCAAGGAAATTTCCCTGATTTGATCCTGCCAACCCGGACCGGGTGCGGAAACGCGCCTTTTCGAAAAGGCCGGAAAACAGACTTCAGGAGAAATTGCTCATGACTCTATCCCGCAGACAGGCGCTCGCAGGCGCAGCCGGTCTTTCCGCGCTCATGCTCAGCGGTTCGGCGCGCGCGCAGGCGAAGTTCTTCCGGATCGGGACGGGCGGAACTGCCGGCACCTATTATCCCATCGGGGGACTCGTCGCGAACGCGATCTCCAATGACAAGGCCAATGTCAGCGCTGTCGCGACCAACGGGTCCGTGGCCAATGTCAATGCGATTGTCGGCGCATCCTCCGAGTCCGGCTTCGTGCAGGCCGACGTTGCGACCTGGGCCTACACCGGTACTGGCCTTTATGAGGGCAAGGCCAAGGTTGAAGAGCTGCGCGCCATCGCCAATCTCTACCCCGAAGCCGTGCACGTGGTGGTGAAAAAGGGTCTTGGAGTCAAATCCATTGCTGATCTCAAGGGCAAGCGTGTTTCGATTGACGAGCCGGGATCGGGCTCTATCGTCAATGCCAAGGCCATTCTGGCCGCTTACGGTCTTGGTGATCGCGACTACAAGGTCGAAAACCTCAAGCCGGGCCCGTCAGCGGATAAAATGCGCGACGGCGCGCTCGATGCGTTCTTCATCACCACTGGCTACCCCATCGGGGCGCTAACCGAACTGGCCTCGACGCTTGGATTCGATCTGTTGCCGATTGACGGAGAAGCGGCAGTCAAGCTCAAGAAGCAGTTCGGCTTTTTCGCCGATGACTCCATTCCGGATGGTACCTACAAGGACGTTGCTGGGGTGAAGACCGTCTCGGTCGGCGCACAATGGGTGACATCGGCCAAGATCGACGCCGATCTTGTCTATGAAGTCACCAAGGGGCTCTGGAGCGACAAGACCCGCGCGACGCTCGACGCTGGTCATGCCAAGGGCAAGGCGATCCAGAAGGCGACGGCGCTCGCGGGCCTTGGCATTCCGCTGCATCCCGGTGCTGAGAAGTTCTACAAGGAAGCCGGGCTTCTGAAGTAATCCGAGCCTTTGGCCCGCCAGACACGGCGGGCCTTTTCACACCGACGAAGGATACGGCGCCGGTCTGTCAGGCCGGGCGAGGGGGATTCGTGACCGCTGAACTCGACCTGAAAAAGGCGCAGGAGCTCGAAGAAAAGCTTGATGCGGAGATCCGTTTCCGGCCACTTCAGCCCGAGGCGGGCTGGATTGTAGCTGCCGCGCTCTTCCTGCTTTCGTGCTTTCATTACTATACGTCTGGGTTCGGATTACTTCCGGAGACAACGCATCGCGGGATTCATCTTGCATTTGTGGTTGGCCTTATCTTTCTGGTGTTTCCCTTCGGGAAGGCGAAAGATCTGCCGGATGAGCCTTCCGCGCTGCGGCCCTTCGGCATCGGGATTCTCGATTGGCTCGGCTGCGCTGCGGCGATCCTTTCAAGCCTCTACGTGCCGTGGATCTTCGATGATCTCGCATTCCGCGTCGGGAATCCGCTCCTCGCCGACTGGCTGATGGGGACGGCTGCGATCGTCGTGCTGCTGGAAGCGACGCGGCGCGCGATCGGCTGGCCGCTGCCGATCATCGCCATCGTGCTAATGGGGTATGGGCTTTATGGCGCCGGATTGCCGGGGATTTTTGCCCATCCCGGCAACAGCTGGAAAGCCATCGTCAACCACCTCTACCTCACGTCACAAGGCATCTATGGCGTTGCGCTCGGTGTGGTCGCGACCTACGTATTTCATTACGTATTGTTCGGCGTGCTTGCGACGCGGATTGGCCTCGGGCGGCTTTTCATCGACTTGGCGACTGCGCTTGCCGGGCGCTTCTCCGGTGGTCCTGCAAAGGTCTCTATCTTCGCATCCGGGCTGTTCGGGATGATCTCCGGATCGTCGATTGCGAACACCGTGACGGTGGGTTCGCTCACGATCCCGATGATGATCCGCATCGGCTATCCGCGTCATTTCGCGGGGGCGGTAGAGGCGACGGCGGCAACGGGTGGGCAGATCACACCGCCGATCATGGGCGCGGCGGCCTTCCTGATGGTCGAATTCCTCAATCTGCCCTACCAGACGATCATTATCGCGGCGATTGTCCCGGCGGCGATGCACTTCTTCGGCGTCTTCTGTCAGGTGCATTTCGAAGCCAAGAAGCTCGGCATGAAGGGCGTCCCGGTTGAGGATCTGCCGAAAGTTCGCGATATCCTGAAGCGCGACTGGCCGACGGCGGTGCCGCTGATCGTGCTCCTGATGGTGCTGTTTTCGGATTATACGCCGTATCTCGCTGCGTTCTGGGGTATCACCTCCTGCCTCGTCGTGGGCCTGACGGGGCGCAACGGTCCCGCGGCGCTTGTGCTGCTCGCGGGCGTTGCGGTGGCGGCCAAGACCGGCCTCATCGTTGAATGGAGCGGCCTTGCCGTGCTCTTTGGTTATAGCGCCTTGGTTTCGCTATGGTTTTTCATGAAGAATGGTGATGCCAAGGACCGGGCGATTGACCTGGCGGATGCTTTCGTGCTCGGCGCGAAATATGCCATCGGCGTCGGCGCCGCCTCTGCGACAGTGGGGATCATTGTCGGTATCGTCACGCTCACCGGGATCGGCTTCAAGCTCTCGACTATCGTGACCGGTGCAGCGGGGGAGATCGCGGCCTACGGCGCGATGATCGTCCCGGCGACGATCCTTGGCGTCAAAGCCATGACGCTGTTTTTCACGCTCGTCTTCACAGCCATCGTCTGTATCCTGCTCGGCTGCGGCGTGCCGACCACCGCGACCTATATCATCATGGTGACGGTGGCGGCGCCGGCGCTCGGCATGCTCGGTGTGGAGCCAATCGTCGCGCATTTCTTCGTGTTCTATTACGGGGTGCTCGCGGATATCACGCCGCCCGTGGCACTCGCGGCCTATGCCGGAGCAAGCATGGCCGGGGCGGACCCGTTCAGGACGGGCAATACCGCTTTCCGCCTCGCAATGGCTAAAGTGTTGGTACCGTTTGTGTTTGTCTATTCCCCGGCCATGCTGATTGTCACGAAGGGCTTCACCTGGGCGGCGTTCTGGGAGACGACGCTGGGGTGCATCATCGGCATTGTAATGCTCGCGGCGGCACTGACGGGCTATGGGCTGACCGCGATCCGCGGCTTTGAGCGGCTTGCGCTGTTTGTGGCTTCCGTGATGGTAATCATGCCTGACCGGACATTCACGATCATCGGCCTGCTGATCGCCGCGCCGATCCTCGTGCGGCAGATCATGCTCTCACGGCAGGCTGGGGTTGGCGTGCCGGGCTAGCGGTTTCCGGGGCGTTGAGGGACGCAAAATTGCGGCCCTGCGCCAGAAGATCGTGCAGCAGCAGCGCGACGGAAAAGGCGGGGCCGTCGCGGCTGGCGTTGGCCTCGACCTGCGCCAGCACAGCGCGAAGGCCACGCGCATCGGCCTCCTGCATCGGTCCACCGCGCCATACGGGAAACCCGTAGCCGTGGACCATCACGAGGTCGATGTCGAGCGGGCGGGCGGCGATGCCCTCCGAGAGCAGCTTGGCGCCTTCGTTGACCATCGCCGCGAGCACACGCGTCTGGATCGCCTCCGGCGTCAGCGCGGCAGGGCGGCGGCCGGTAGAAGCTGCGTGGATGCGGATCATCCGCTCGACCTCGGAATCGGGCTCGCGCTTGCCATCACGGTAGAGGTACCAGCCCTTGCCGGTCTTCTGACCAAAGCGGCCCAGTTCGCAGAGTTTGTCGACCAGCGGCACATCGCGTTCTGCGGGGTTGCGCGTTTCCGCGAGACGCTTGCGGCGCGCCCAGGCGATATCGAGCCCGGCGAGATCCTGCGCCGCAAATGGCCCCATCGCGAGGCCAAAGGCTTCTAGCGCGCGGTCAATTTCCGCCGGCAACGCGCCTTCCTCCAGCATGAATTCGCATTGCGCGCGGAATTTTGCCAAAATGCGGTTGCCGATCAGCCCCTCGCAGGGCGCGCAAACCACCGCGATCTTGTCGAGCCGGCGCGCGAGATCAAGCGCCGCTGCGAGCGCATCCAGGCTGGTCCGGCGTGCACGGACAACCTCGATGAGACGCATGACCTGCGCGGGCGAGAAGACATGCAGGCCGAGAAAGCGCTCGGGACGCTGCATCCCATCCGCCAGCGCCTCGTGGTTGAGCGCGCTGGTGGTTGTGGCGATAAGCGCCGTCGGGGCGAGCAGGGCTTCCAGTTTGCCGATGAGATCAGCTTTGACCGTGCGATCATCGAAGATCGCCTCAATGACGAGAGGCGAGCGCGCGAGCGCAGCAAGATCGGTCGTGAAGCTGACACGGCGGGCGATCTCGGCGCGCTGGCTGTCGGCGATACGGCCTGAACGGATGGCCCGCGCCATCAGGGTTGCAAGGCGTTCGCGCCCGGCCTGAAGGGCTGAATCGCCGCTTTCGACCAGAACGACCGAAAAGCCGTGTTCGATGAGGCTTGCGGCGATGCCGGCACCCATGGTGCCTGCTCCGATGATGCCGATTGCCCCCTCAGGCAGGGGCTTTGTGCCCGAAAGACCCGGCAGTTTGCGAACAGCGCGTTCGGACTGGAAAAGATGCCGCAAGGCGCGGGATTGGTCCGATGCCATCAGGTCGAGATAGGTCCGGCGTTCCGCAGGTGCGCCGAGAGCGTAGGGCATCGAGAGGGTCTGGTGAATGAGATCGATGGCGCGGAGCGGGGCGAGACGGTTTTTCGCCTCGCGACGCACCTTCTGCACCATCGCCTCCCAGGCACCGGTATCCGGCGGCAGGGCAGGGCGCACGGAAAGGCGCTGCTGCATCTTGCCGATCAGGGATTTTGCCGCCGTGACGGTTGCCTCACGGATATCGCCGTCGGTGACTTCATCGCAAAGGCCAATGGCGAAGGCTTCCATGGCGTCGAGCAGGCGACCCGTGGCGACGAGATCAAGCGCGGCGGGCAGACCGACCAGGCGCGGCAGGCGCTGCGTGCCGCCAGCGCCGGGGATGAGGCCCAGCTTGACCTCGGGCAGTCCGACGCGGGCATGGCGCGCCATGATGCGGCGATGGGCGGCAAGGCCGATCTCGCAGCCGGCACCCAAAGCAGTGCCATGCCAGCCGACAACGACCGGCTTGGCGGAAGACTCGATCCGGTCAACGACATCGGGCAGATGCGGCTCACGCGGTTTCTGGCCGAATTCGGCCATATCCGCGCCGGTGACAAAGGTATTCCCGCTCGCGAGGATTGCGATGGCACCAACATCGGGATCGGATTCTGCGCGCATCAGTGCGTCCGCGAGGGCGCGGCGGGTGTCCTGCGACAGCGCATTGACCGGGGGATTGTCGATTTCAAGAATCGCCACCCCGTCCTGCGTCGACCGGTGAACCTGCCCGCCCATTCCGTCCCCAACCCCGGCGCGCTTATAAAATTACGCAGGGGTCAGGATGACGGGAGATTCCCGGCTCGTCCAGCGAGCCTTTCGATTTGTGACAACAAAACTGCGTGTAACTGCCGCTCCACTTGGCACTTCACGCAGCGGTTGCTTCGCCCATGCCGCCGCCGAGGAAGAGTTGCCCGACGCGCGGATCGGCGAGAATCGCCGGGGCGGTGTCGAACATGCGGGTCTGGCCGAGTTCGAGCACGAGGCCATAGTCCGACATCTGCAAGGCTGACTTGGCGTTCTGCTCGATCATCAGGATCGAGACGCCCTTGTCCTTGAGTTCAGTAAGGATCGAAAAAGTCTCCTTCACCATCATCGGCGAGAGGCCGATGGAAGGCTCGTCGATCAGGATCAGCTTGGGATCGAGGAGGAGGCCACGGACGATTTCGAGTTGCTTCTGCTCGCCGCCGGAGAGGGTCGAGGCCTGCTGGTTGGCCTTCTTGCGCAGCACCGGAAAGCGATCGAGCGAGGCCTCGATGCGCGCGGGCATATCGGTGATGCTGGCACCGGCTGCGACCGAACCCAGCTCGATGTTATGGCGCACGGTGAGTTCAGGGAAGATGTTGCGCCCCTGCGGGACATAACAGGCGCCGACTTCCAGCATCTGGCGCGGGGTGAAGTTGGTCACATCCTTGCCGTCGAGCGTGATCTTGCCCTGTCGGGCGTTGAGCAGGCCGAAGATGGTCTTGAAGACGGTGGATTTGCCGGCCCCATTCGGGCCGATGATCGTGGTGATCGAGCCGCGCGGCACGGAAAATGTCGTGCCGTTGAGGATCGTCATCTTGCCATAGCCCGCGACGATATTCTCGAGCGTGAGGACGGGATTGTCGATTTTCAGCATGGGATGATCTCCGCTTCGCTTTTTTCTTCTGGCACCCCAGGGTGCCAGGTTCCTCGCATAAGCTCGGGCGGCCGTTCGGCCTTTGGAAGAGAGGCCCTTGCCGATGCCTTTGGCGTTCAATGCCCGAGATAAGCTTCAATGACCGCCGGATTGGCGCGGATCTCGGCGGGGGTGCCGATGGCGAGTACCTTGCCTTCGGCCATCACGACGACGCGGCTGCACAGGCTCATCACGAAATCCATGTTGTGTTCGATAACAACGAAGGTCGCGCCCTGTTCCTTGTTGATCGCCTCAAGGCGCTCCTTCAGCGAGGCCAGCATCGTAAGGTTGACGCCACCCGCAGGCTCATCAAGCAGCACGAGGCGCGGGCCGGCCATGAAGGCCATCGCGGCATCGAGCAATTTCTGCTGGCCGTAGGAGAGGCCGCCGGCCTTGGAGTCCGCAAGATGCCCGAGGTTGAAGAAGCCGATCATCTTCTCGGCTTCGGCGGTGAGGCCCGCATCTTTCGGGCCGAGGAGGCGTGAGAGCATCGAACCCTGATGCTCCTGCCCGGCGAGGATCAGGTTTTCGCGCACGGTGAGGTTCGGGAAGACTTGCAGAAGCTGGAAGGTCCGCGAGACACCGCGACGGTTGAGTTCCGCCGGGAACAGCCCGGTAATCGCCTCGCCATCAAGCGTCACGGCGCCTTCCGTTGGCTGCAACTGGCCGAGAATACAGTTGAAGAGTGTCGACTTGCCGCAACCGTTCGGGCCGATGATGCCGAGGATTTCTCCTTCGAACACCTCGAAAGAGACGCCATCGACCGCCTTGATGCCGCCGAAGTGCTTTTTCAGGCCATCGACCTTGAGAACTGGGCCCGATGCCGGTAAATTTACGTGCGCGTTCATGGCGTTATGCCTCCAGCATGACTTTGGATGCGTTGCGCTGTTCCTGGGCCGCCTTCTGGCGACGGTTCTCCCGCATCTTCTCGACAATGCCGATGATGCCCTGCGGCGTGATCAGCAGCAAGATCAGAACGAGCGCAGCGTAGATCAGCAGATAGAGTCCGCCGGTGGCACGCAATACTTCGGGCAGCACGTAGGAAAACGCCGCGCCGAGGAAGGGGCCGAGGAAATAGCCCTGACCGCCCACCACCACCGTCAGCAGCAGCACGAAAGAGGCTGAAATCGCAAACGGCGCGGGATCGATGAATTCCACCAGCGGAGCATAAAGCGCACCGGCAAAACCGCCGTAAGCCGAGCCGATTGCAAAGGCGAGCAGCGTATAGGCGCGGAGGTTGATGCCAAGGCTCGCTGCACGCAGCGGATTTTCACGCAGGGCGGTGAAGGCACGGCCCCATGGCGAGCGCAGCATCCACCACATCGCGAGGCTGAGCAGAACGGTCACAACCAGCACGAAGCGGAAGAAGGCGAGATCGTTATCGAGTTTGCTGCCCATCACGCTAGGGCGCGGGATGTTCGAGAAGCCGTAGACGCCGCCCGTCAACCATTGCTCGTTGCGGAAGATGAGGAACATCACGGTGGCAAACGAGAGCGTCACGAACGCGAGATAGTGGAACTTCACCCGGAGTGCCGGGAAGCCAAGGATGACGCCGGCAAAGAAGGTAATCGCGCCGGAGACCACGAAGGCGAGGGGCCACGACCAGCCCGGTCCGATGATGCCGCCTTTGGCGGTGATCAGCGCCGTCGTATAGGCACCGATGCCGAGGAAGGCTGCCTGCGCGAGGCTTTTCAGGCCTGCATAGCCGAGCGTGAGGTTAAGCCCCATTGCGGCGATCGACATCACCAGCCAGAGCGAGATGACGTAGAGACCGTAGGATTTGAGGCCCGCCGGAGCGAACCAAAGGATGACGGCGCCGATCAGCAGCGTCGCAAGATTGGCGTCGATGCGCGAGAAAACCGGATGGCGGGTCATACCGTGCGCTCCTCTTTCGAGCCGAGCAGGCCCTCGGGCTTGAACAGAATGACGAGCACCAGCAGCACCAGCGGCACCGCCGCGCGATAGGCGCTCGAGACATAGGCTGCCGCGAGATTATCGACGAGGCCAACGATAAAGCCGCCCGCGAGTGCGCCCCGCACCTGATTGAACCCGCCTACAATCGCCGCGATGAAGGCGGCGGTGCCGATGACTTCGCCGTTCGAGAACTTCGCGAGATACACCGGCGAAATCAGGAACGAGGCGAGGATCGCGAGGCCTGCATTGATCAAAAACGTCAGCAGGATCATCTTCTCGGTCGAGATGCCGAGAATGCGCGCGACAGTGGGGTTCTGCGCCGTCGCCTGCATCATGCGGCCGGTTTTGGTGCGGGTGACGAAGAGTTGAAGCCCGACAATCGCCACTACAGCAACCACGAAGATTGCGATGTCGCGCAGGGAGAGCGTTGCGCCGAAGAGCTGGATCGCGCCTTCCGGCACCAGCGAAGGAAACTGCTGCGCCTCGGCGGAAAAGCCATCCTTGGCGCTTTCCTTCATCAGGATCGAGAGCGCCATGGTGGCAATCGCCAATGGCAGAATGCCGTGCCTGGCCATCGGGTTGACGATGTACTGCTTGAAGCCGAAGCCGAAGAGCAGCAGGAAACCGCCGACCGCCATCAGGACAGCGACCGGCAACGGCGCATGCAGGAATTTCACTGCCGCGAGCACCAGAATCGCCGGAAGCATGACGAATTCGCCTTGGGCGAAATTGATGGTCTGCGAGGTCTGCCAGACCAGCGTGAACCCGATGGCCGCCAGCGCGTAAATCGCACCGGTGGCAAGGCCCGCCAGAATGAGTTGCACGAACTGGTCCATCGGGACCTCCGGGAAAGGGGGGAAGCTGAAGTCAAAGCTCTGGTGCTATTCCCGACCGAGCAAAGCGATGAGCGGGAATCCAGTGTTTTTCTTGTGTCTGGATTCCAGCTCGCGCTTTTGGTGCGTCGGGAATGACAGGCACGTCATCAGACGCGCGTGTTCTCAAAAGAGCTCGATCAGAACTTGTTGACCGGCGGCAGCGTGCCGGTGATGACCTGCTGACCCTTCTTCACTTCCGCAAGGAAGCTCTCGCGATCCACGTCGCCGTTGGCATCGAACTTCGAGTCGATGAGGATGCCGGGCTCGTCCTTGGTGCGGATGATGGCGCCATGGGCGTATTTCAGCCAGGCTTCCTTGTCGAGCTTGCCGGTCTTCTCGGCGACATGCTTGAGCATATACATGCCCGAATAGCCCTTGATGCCGTTGTGATCGGACTTGTAGTTGAACTTCGCCTGGAATTTCTTGCCAAATTCGGCAAAGAGCGGGTTCGGCGCGTCGACCGAGAGGCCGACATGGCCCTTGGCGCCTTCGGCAGCGTCACCGGCGAGTTCAATGACCTTAGCGCCGAGAAGTGTGGTTTCCCCCACGATCGGCTTGTCATACCCCTGCTGCTTGATGGCACGCAGGAAGCGGGCGCTCTCTTCCTCGTTGAGGTACACGAAGACTGCATCGGCGTTCGAGGATTTCACCTTGATTGCATCGGCGGCGAAATCAGCCTGTGCGGATTCTGTCGCGATATCGGCGGCGATCTTGATGCCACGCTTCTGGAGTTCCGGGATGATCGCGTCGCGGCCACCCTTGCCGAAGTCGTTGTTGACCCAGACGACGGCGACGGAATTCGCCTTCACATCATTCTTGAAATATTCAGCGAGCTTGGGCATCGCATCCGCCTGATTGAGCGAGGTGCGGAAGATGGTGGTTACGCCCTGCTTGGTGAGGCCTGCGGCTTCCCCGCCGACGATCTGCGGCACGCCGGCCTTCTGGGCGATCTGCATCGAGGCCGAAATCGGGCCTGAGAACACCGGGCCGAAGATCGCGAAGGCACCTTCATCGACGCCGCGCTGCACGGCGGCGCGGGTGTTGCCGGGGTTGGTCTGGGTGTCATAGACGACGAAGTCGATCTTCTTGCCGAGAATACCGCCCTTGGCGTTGATCTCGTCCACGGCCATCTGCGCACCATTCTTGTAGTTGGTGCCAGCAGTCGCGCCCGCGCCCGACATTTCAATGACGCCAACAACCTTTACGGTCTCCTGCGCCATCGCGGCACCAAGGCCGAGGCCCAGTGTGAGGGTGACGCCGCCGAGGAGGGCCGTCCGTTTTGACATCTTCATCGTCTTCTCCCTGATAAAAACCGAATTTTCCGGTGTTTGAAGTCTTTTTGGCGCGTGGCGCGGTGTTCTTTTGCCGGTATCAGAGCCCCATCGCGCCCGAGCGGCGGGCCTGCGCCAGCGCGGCCATGCGCATCGGCGCGTTCGAGGCGCCGTAAAGGTCATAGCCATCAATGCGCTGCACGAATTCGAAGAAGAAACGATCTTCGAACGGCAGTGTGTAGAGGTGCAGGAATTCGCTATCGCCTGCCTTTTCGTAGAGCAGGTTCAGGCCTGAGAGATCAGCAAGGCGGGTCTCATCAAGGCCATAGCGCGCGCCGAGATCATCGTAATAGTTCTGCGGAATTTGCAGCACCGGCGCGCCGGCTTCGGCGAGCGCGCGCGCTGTGGCGAAAATATCCCGCGTTTCGAGCGCGATATGATGCACACCGGCGCCGGAATAGGTGCCGACCGAGCGCGCGGTTCCGGTGTTGCGACCCTGCGCGATGTTGAGCGGGAAGCGCACGCGGCGGTTCTTGTCCGAAATCGCGCGCGAACGCACCAGACCGTAGGGATCGGAGAGGATCATCGTCGGCTCGGGTGAGAGGTCGAGCACGGCGCGGTAGAACAGCACGGAAGGCTCCAGCGTACCTTCCGGCAGCGCATGGGCGATATGGTCGATGCGCGTGCCGAGGGAGGCTTTCTTTTTCTTCGGAGCGGGATCCATCACGAAATCCGCCTCGAACGTGAGGTTCCCGGCGGCATCGCGCTCGTTGAAATAGATCAGCGTGCCGTCGATGGCGCGGGTGCCGGGGATCGGCACTTCGTTCGGACCGAGGCGCCCTTCAAGACGCTGGCATCCATAGGCCTCGGCGCGTCCCAACGCGAGCAACGGATCATCGACCTCGAAGGCAAGCGCGCAGACCGAGGGGCCGTGCAGCAGGAAGAAGGAATGCGCGATGGAATCGCGCTCCGCGTTCAGAACGAGGCGGATATCGCCTTGGCCGTAGAGTTCGACATCTTTCGTGCGGTGGCGTCCGAGTCGGGCGAAGCCGAGACTTTCGAGATAGCGCGCCAGCGTACGATGGCTCTTTTCATCGACAGCGAATTCGATGAAGGCGATGCCCTTGGTATCTGCCGGAGCAGGGGGATCGAACAGCGATACGCGGCGTGCCTCGCGCTTCTCACCACGCGCGGCGGCGGCTTCTTGCCGGCGGCGGACCTGCTCCTCGACATAAAGCAGCGAGCGCATGCCATCGCGCGCGGTCTGGCGCGGCGGCGCGGCGCGGAAGCCATCGTTGAAGATTTCAAGGCTGATGGTCCCGGTATAGCCGGCGCGGATCGCCGCTTCGACAAAGCCCGGCACATCGAGTTCGCCCTGTCCGGGCAGGCAGCGATGATGCCGCGAGAGCATCAGGCTCGCCATATCGAGCTTCGGTGCATCGGCGATCTGCATGAAGAAAATGCGATCCCCCGGCAGGCTCGAAAGGCTCGACCAGTCATTCGGCAGAGCGAGCGTGTGGAAGCTGTCGAGCGCAAGACCGAGATGGGGGTGATCCGCGGCTTTGACGACTTCGAAGGCGCGATCAAAGGTGTTGATGTTGGTGCCCCAAGCCAGAGCCTCAAAGGCGAGCTTGATGCCGCGCTGCTGGGCGAGTTCGGCCATCTTGTGCATCTGCGCTGCCGAGCGGGCGAGATCGTCGATCGCGTTTGGCGTCACGTTCGAACAGACCAGCATCATCGGCGCATGCAACTCGCCCATGACATCGAACTTGCGCTTGGCGCGGTCAAGGTTCTTGAGGAACTGCGCATCATCCACGCCTTCCATGTCCCGGAAGGGCTGGAACAGGTCGATGGTGAGGCCGAGATCGTCCGTCATTGCGCGTATCTCGCGCGGCGACAGAGGGCAGAAGACGAGATCGTTTTCAAAAATCTCCACCCCGTCGAACTTGGCGACGGCAATGGCTTCCAGCTTTTCCGGCAAGGTTCCGCTGAGCGAAACGGTGGCGATCGAACGACGCATATTCGCTTCCCTCCCATGTCCGGCGTGCTGCTCTTGTGGCCGCACTGCTACCGGATGGTGATTGACAGGTTGAGTGTGACAAGGATTGGGGCAGGCGTCACTTTTTGCGCATGACGAAAGTCATTTTCGTGCGCTTTTGCGGGGGAGGATGTGACTTCCACGAAATGCCGTGTGGGAAGTGAACCTCACCGTGTCCTTCCCGCTCCGGGTTTGCACCCGGTCGGGAATGACACCTTAGATCACACCCGCTTGCGCTTCAAGGCCCGCACGGCCAACTCAGTGCGCGAGGCGACGCCGAGTTTTTCCATCATCCGGCTGACGTAGTTCTTCACAGTGCCTTCCGCGAGGAAGATCTGGTCGGCGATGTCGCGGTTGGATTTGCCCTGCGCGACGAGGCCGAGAATTTCCTCCTCGCGCTCAGTGAGCGGTTCGGAGAGCGTCCAGCCCGGCGAGGGCTCAGCCTCAAAGGGACGGGCGCGGCGGAATTCCTCCAGCACCTTGCGCGAGATATTCGGTGAAAGTCGTGATTCTCCGCGCTTGACGCCCCGGATGGTTTCGAGAATTTCCATCTCGGTCGCATCCTTGAGGAGATAGGCTTGCGCGCCGGCGCCGATGGCCTCGAAGACGAGATCATCGGTATCGAAGGTCGTCAGCACCACGACCTGCGTACCGGGAAGCTCCTCAACGATGCGTTTTGTCGCCTGAACCCCGCCGACGCGCGGCATCTGCAAGTCCATCAGCACGATATCCGGGCGGTGTCGGCGGGCGAGTTCAATCGCCTCGGCACCATCGGCAGCTTGCGCGACGACAGCGATATCGGGCTCGAAATCGAGGATTTTCGCGAAAGCGCGGCGGATCAATTGCTGATCTTCGGCAATGAGAATGCGGATGGGGTCTGCCTCTGCCACTGCGTGTGGGTCTTCCCTTGGGCTACGTTTCCCGAAACAAGTCTTTTCACTCGACACGTCCGGGCGCGCCCGAAACAATGTCAGCCTATTTTCTTGATCGGGATTCTGATGGTTTCGGAGACGATTGGCAACCGCGAAGACGAAGCGGGCCGCGCGAAGGCCTTTTGGCCGACGCTCCGGCCGCTCGATCCGCGCGCATCGCTGGCAGCGGCCATCGGCTGGACGGTTTGCGCGCTGATGCTGGTGATCGCGACGTTGACCGGCTTTCTCACCATGCACGCGGCCCGCGGGGCGATCCAGCAGGAGATCGGCCAACTCTACGCCGGCCATGCGCAGCGGCTGATTGACACCATCGACGCCAATCTCGCCGGGCGGCGGCAATGGGTGGCGATTACCGGGCGGCTGATCGCGCTCGATGCCGGCTCCACGCCGCTCGTCGTGCGGCCCGGTCTGCTCGATGATCTGCGCGCAGCCTTGCCGGAAATTGAATGGGCCGGGGTGGCGGAGGTCGATGGCAAGGTGATTGCCGCGACCGACAACATCCTGCTGGGGCAATATGTGGCGCAGCGCCCCTGGTTCACCCAAGGCTTCAATGGCCCGAGCGTGGGCGATGTCCATTCCGGCGTCTGGCTCGACAGGTTGCTGCCGCGCGTGATCGAGAGCGAACCGCGTCGCTTTGTCGATCTCTCTGCGCCGGTGCTGGATGCGAAGGGCGAGATCAAGGCGATCCTCGGCGTTGCACTGGGCTGGTCGTGGATCGAAGTGCTCCGGCGCAATGCCGCGACGATGCTGACCGGCCGATCCAATGTCGAAATCCTGCTGCTCGGGGTCGATGGCTCGGCGCTTCTCGGCTCGGACAACCTCCCGGCGGGCACGCGGTTCGATCTCTCGCGCTACGGTGGCAGCGGGCGGTCGATTGTCGACGGGGAATATCTTGTCGGGGTCGCGCGCAGTCAGGGCTTTGGCGAATTTCGTGGGCTTGGCTGGACGGTCGTGGTGCGCGAACCCGTCGCGACGGCGTTTTCGCCAGCCTATGCGGCGTCATTCACGCTGTTCGGGTTGATCCTTGCAGGGGGTGTCGCCGGGGCGCTTCTCGCGGCCTTCGCCACGCAGCGCCTGACGCGGCGGCTTGCGCTTCTCGCCCGTGCGGCGGACCGCTTGCGCCTCGGCAAGGCGGAGACCTTCGAAATCGGTGGCGGTGGACAGGATGAAGCGTCGCGCATCGGGCATTCGATGAAGGCGCTCGTGGGCACGCTCCAGGATGCGAACCATGATCTCGCTTCGCTCAACGCGAAGCTGGATGAGCGCGTCAGTGCCCGTACCCGCGACATCGAGCGCATGGGCCACGAGGCGCGGCGGGTCGCGGTGACGCGCGAGCGCCTGCGGATTTCGCGCGATCTGCATGATACGCTCGCGCATTCGATGCTGGCACTGCTGACGCAGATCCGTCTCGTGCGGAAAATGGCGGAAACGCAGCCTGAGCTTGTGGAGGCCGAACTCGCGCGCGCTGAGGCCGCTGCACATGAAGGGCTCGCGCATTCACGCGACGCCGTGGTGAACCTGCGCTATTCCCCAGTCCGGGAGGACGGGCTCGGTGCCGCGCTGCGCCGCCTTGCCGCCAAGGCGAACCAGCGGCAGGCGATGCATGTCGCGGTGGAGGTCGATGAACCCTCGGCCTTGCTCGCGGACGAGAAAACCGAGGCCGTATATCGCATCATTGAGGAGGCCTTGCGCAACGCCGAGCATCACGCCGAGGCGCAGGAGGTCTCGATCCGCGCTCGCATCGGCCATAACGACGAAACGGCCATTCTGGAAGTCGCTGTAGCGGATGACGGCGTGGGGTTTGATCCCGCCGTCGGCAAGGAAGGCCGGTTCGGCCTCGTCGGCATCCGTGAGCAGGCCGAACTGATCGGGGCGGCGCTCGATATCCGCTCCGCGCGCGGGCAGGGGACGACGCTGCGCCTCACCCTGCCGGTCATGGTGTGAGCCTTAGATCTTCACCACTACGCGGCCCTTGACCTGCCCCTTGAGGATGTCCGCACCCAGACGCGGCAGGTCTTCAAGGCCAACCTCGGTGATCATGGCTTCGAGCTTGTCCAAGGGCAAGTCCGTGCCGATGCGCTTCCAGGCATCAAGGCGGCCCGCGTAAGGCTTCATCACGCTGTCGATGCCGAGGAGGTTGTTGGCGCGCAGGAGGAAGGGAATCACGGTTGTCGGCAGGGTGTTGCCGCCCGCGAGCCCTACAGCGGCGATGGATGCGCCGTATTTCATCTGCGTGAGCACGCGTGCGAGCATGGCGCCGCCGACATTATCGATCGCCCCGGCCCAGAGTTCCTTGTCGAGCGGGCGTGTCGGCGCTTCTGAAATCTCGGCGCGCGGCACGATGCGGCTCGCGCCGAGGCTCTTGAGGTAGTCCTCGGTTTCCGGCCGTCCTGTGACGCCCGCGACTGAATAGCCAAGCTTGGCAAGAATCGCGACCGCGACCGAGCCGACCCCGCCCGCAGCGCCGGTGACCAGCACTTCGCCCTGCGCCGGGGTGAGACCATGGGATTCGAGCGCCATCACGGCCAGCATGGCAGTGAAGCCGGCAGTGCCGACCGCCATCGCCTGACGCGGAGTGAGGCCAGCCGGCAGCGGCACCAGCCAATCAGCCTTGACGCGCGCCTTCTCGGCATAGCCGCCCCACCAGATTTCGCCGACGCGCCAGCCGGTCAGCACGACCTTGTCGCCGGGCTTGAAGCGGGCATCCTCTGAGGCCTCCACCGTGCCGGCGAAATCGATGCCCGGCACATGCGGATAGGCACGGACGAGCCCGCCGCCACCGGTGAGGCAGAGGCCATCCTTGTAATTGACGGTGGAATACTCGACCCTAACCGTGACGTTGCCCTCGGCGGGGAGGCGATTATCCTCCAGATTCTGAAGCGTTTGCGTGACTTTTCCATCCGCGTTCTTGTCAACAACAAGGGCCTTGAAGGACATGCGCGTCTCCCGTATCCGACCATGAACAGGGGCAAAACCCCTTTAAAGGCGTGATAGAACGCGGGCGCGCTTCTGTCATCCCGAACCAAAGACAGGGGAGCTGAAATGGCCGATATCGACATCGAAAAGCGCGGCAAGATCGCCATCCTCACGCTGAACCGGCCCGCATTTCGCAATGCGCTCGATGAGGCCGCGATCGAGGTGCTCGACTGCTTCTTTGATCGGCCTGATCCCGCCGTGCGCGCCGTGGTGCTCAGAACCTCCGGGCCGCATTTCTGCGCTGGGCTCGACCTTCGGGAGCATTACGAGAAGAACCGCTCGCCCGTTGAATTCATGCGCATGTGTCAGGCATGGCATCGTGCATTCGACAAGATGCAATTCGGCTCGATCCCGATCATCGCGGCGCTGAAGGGCGCGGTGGTCGGCGGCGGGCTTGAACTTGCCGCTGCTACCCATGTGCGGGTTGCCGAGCGCTCGACTTTTTTCGCGCTTCCTGAAGGCCAGCGCGGCGTGTTCACGGGCGGCGGCGCGACAGTGCGTGTGGCGCGTATCATGACTCCCGCGCGGATGATCGACATGATGATCGCTGCCCGCACCTACGATGTCGAGCGGGGCTATCAATGCGGGCTCGCGCATGAAATCGTCGAGGAAGGTGAGGGGGACGCCCGCGCGATTGCCATCGCGGAGGCGGCCGCAGAGCACTATGATGTGACGAACTTCGGCATTCTCACCGGCATTTCGCGCATTAACGACATGTCGACCACGGATGGGCTGTTCGCAGAATCCCTGCTTGCCGGCATGGTGATGACCAACCCGGATTTGCGCCCCAGCCTTGAAAAATTCTTTGCCAAACAGGCGCCGAGGCTTGAGCCAAAGTCATAAGATGTGGGGAGCAAATTCTTGTATATTTAAATTTTTCGTGGAAATTCTTGCTTCTTGAAGATCATTGGCGATTGCGAACTGCGATTCGTTACTAAAATTCATCCTGATTGGAGAAATTGTTGATGCTTGGCCGTTTTATTGTTCTGATTGTTTCCAGTTTGACCCTGGCGGGCTGCGTGACCACAGGTGATAGCAAACCGGTCAAGGTTTCCGCAGAGGACGAGACGGCCTTGCGGCGCTGGTTGGCGATCCAGATCAACGGCTCTGGCGCGGCTTATGGCGTGATGGCGCAGCCCGCTGTTTCCAAGGCGACGATTTCCGGCCCGTTTGAATCCAGTGATCTTCTTGGGCAGGGCACCCGCTATTGCGTCAACGCTGAATTGGATACCGTGCTGCTCCCGACTCAAGTCAGCGCGTCGGTTGTGATTCGCGCCATGGACGGCAAGGTATCGCGGGAATTTTCTGTTGTGCGCAATTCCAGTCAGTGCAGTGGCGCCGACGCGAAACCGTTCCCCGAATTGATTGAGGAGCGTGCAAAAGTGCGCCAGAAATTCGATGAAAGGACGCCGACACCGGCCAATCGTCCCTGAAGGCGCAGGGCTGACGGCTTCCGGTCCAGTCTGATTGATCTTGCTGCGTTTTCGCCATCTCTGCATTCTGCATCCCTGCTGGGGCTTGCCATTAGCGCACGGCGCGGCTACCTCTCAGCGCGTCGCGGGTGTAGCTCAATGGTAGAGCAGCAGCCTTCCAAGCTGAATACGAGGGTTCGATTCCCTTCACCCGCTCCAGTTTTTCCCCACCAGCACTGACCGCTCGTTTGAGCCCGACCTTCGGACGAGCTTCGTCCGGCGGGGGGCGCCGAATTTGGCTGTGTGCGGTCATCCCAGCGCATCCCTGATCGGGATTTTGGAGCTGTCCTTTCCAATTCGTTCGGGAACCAAGCCGCTGCCATAGGGTTGATACCGCAAGGCGGAGACTTCACGGAAGTCGATCTGCCACGCGCCTTCAAGGAGATCACCATGGCCGAACAGAACCTCAGGACCGATGTTCTCGCATCTGTCGAGACAGCAAAGCATGCGCTGACCGACAGTCTCGCCAACGGTATGGATGTGGTGCGCACCGAAGCGGATCATCTCAAGGCCAAGGCGTCGCAAGGTGCAGATGACGCGACGGCTGCCGTCACCAAGGGCATCAAGAACGCGGGCGAGGAGGCCGATATCATCCTTGAGGCCGCCAAGCAGCAGGCCGCCGCATTGCAGAAGCTGATGGCGGAAGAACTCCGGACGCACCCTTTGCGCGCGCTTGGCATCGCGGCGGCGATCGGCCTTGTCGCGGGCTATGTCACGAGCCGCTAAGGCGATGTGGCGCGCGCTCACCGCCTTCATCATGCTGGATGCCGGTCGCGAAGTCCGGCATCGGGTCGGGACAATGGGGATCATCGGCGCGGCAGGCATTTGCGGAATGCTGGCGATGCTCTTTGCCCTTCAGGCTGCGCAACGTCAGCTCGAACGAATGATGTCACCGCCGATGGCAAGCCTCACGGTGGCCGCCGGGCTTCTGGTGCTAGCCAGCCTTATCCTGCTTGTGGCATGGCTTCGCCAGCGTCGTAACCGAACAGGCGCCGATATTGGCACGGCAATGCTGGCAACGGTGCCTCTGGCCAATGCGGTGGTCCAGCGGATCAATCCGCAGGTGCTGATCGCAGCGGCAGTGCTGGCCGGTGCCACGATGATCGGCAATCGCCTCGGGCGAAAAGACTGAATCTCTCACGCCTTTCATCAGTCCATAAAACCCCGCTTTGGCGGGGTTTTCTTCTGTGCGCTCAGGGATGGATTGCTGGAGCGGACATGCGCGGGCTCTCTGAAAGCGCACTCCTTCCTGACCGCTGTGAGGTGTGCCGAGCGGGAATCATGCGAGGAAGCGCTGTCAGGTCAGCTTGTTTCGGCTGGCGTTTGTTGGCCTCGTGGTGCCGGAAACCACCATTCCGTCCACGACCTCGATGATCCGATCGGTTTGCTCCGCGAGTTCCATGTTGTGTGTGACGATCAGGAAGGTGGTGCCATTGGCGAGGTTCACCTCGCGCATCAGCTTCAGGACGGCTTCGGCGGATTTTGTATCGAGGTTGCCGGTGGGTTCATCCGCCAGCACCAGCGCCGGGTTCATCGCGAGCGCCCGAGCAATCGCTACGCGCTGCTGCTGTCCGCCGGACATGGCATTTGCGAGGTTGTCCTTACGTTGTTCAAGCCCGACCCTGCCGAGGAGCCGTGAGGCGTTCTCGCGCATCGCGGCATCGGGCCAACCCTTGTCGACCAGTTGCGGCATCATCACGTTTTCGAGCGCCGTGAAAGCGGGGATCAGCAGCGCGTTCTGGAAGACGAAGCCGATGCTCCGGCTCCTCAGGCGCGTGAGTTCTGCATCACCCAGAAGGTCGGTATCTTCCCCGGTGATGAACACCTTGCCCGCGGTGGCGCGGTCGAGCAGGCCGATGATGTTGAGAAGCGTGCTCTTGCCCGAGCCCGAGGGGCCGATCAGCGCGCAGAATTCACCGCGCTGGATTACAAGGTCGATGCCGTGCAGGATCTCGATCTCAACATCGGTGCCGATGCCGAAGGAACGCCTGACGCCCTCGAGCCTCAGAACGGGCGCGTCGTCGGCGCGAGAGCTTGCGTGATCAACCACGGATCGCATCCACAGGGTTAAGGCGCGAGGCACTCACTGCGGGCATCAGCGAAGCAAGGACGCCCGTCAGCGTCGCGACAATGGCGGCGGTCACGAACAGGCTTGGCGCCAGCGTGATGACGAAAAACGGGGTGCCATCGGCGTTGCGGGCGAAAATCCGCCAGAGCATCACAAAGCCCGTGCCCATTGCCGAGCCGACAATCGAGCCAAGAAGTCCGACAATGGCGCCCTGAAGCAGGAAAATCCGCAAGATCTGTCCGCGAGACGCGCCCATCGCGCGCAGGATTCCGATTTCCTTTGAGCGCTGTACCACCGACACGACGAGCACACTCGCGATCCCCAGGGCCACTGCGAGGCCAACAAAGAACTGGATTGCGCCAAAGGAAATGCTCTGCGTTTTCAGCGAGGTGAAGAGCTGGTCGAAGGTCTTGATCCAGCTATCTGCCTGAAGGCCCGTTTCGGCGGAAATCCTGACCGCCATGGTTTCGGCCGCGAGCGGATCGACAATGTTGATGTCGAGCGAACTGGCTCCGCCCTGAAGACCCAGCAGGCTCTGCGCCGCACGCAAGGGAACATAGACGCTGCGCTCGTTAGCCCCCCGGTTCCCAAGGTCGAAAACCCCGGTGATCGTGTAAATCTCATCTGTTCCGGTCGCGCTGCGGATATGGATCTTGTCGCTAAGGCTGACACCGAGATTGATGGCGAGCTGGTTGCCGATCAGAACGTCGCCGGCAGCCAGCGCGGCCGTCCCGGCGGTGATCATCGTCGGCAGGTTGACGATCTTGTAGTAGACATCCGGCTCGATGCCATTGAGCGTAATCGCCTTGCTTGCATCGCCCCGCACGGCGAAGGCTGCGCCCGAGGCTGCCGGCGAGACAACGACGACATCCGGGATCGCCGCCAGAACAACGCGAATTTTCTGCCATTGATCGATCGAGCGCAGCTTTTGCGCCGGAGCCTGAATGGTTGCAATTTCTGCGAAGGTCTTGGTGTTGATCAGCGCGCGTGCCTCATCCTTCGGAGCGGAAATGACAACATGGGCCTGTGCACTCAGGATACGGGTGAAAATATTGGCCTGAACCGCCACCAACAGCGCCGACATGAACACAACCACCGCGACGCCCACTGCAGCACCAAAAATCGTCAGCGCGGTCTGGGCGCGCCCTTCCATCAGGAAGCGCACGGCGGCGATCCATTCGAAAGGCAGGAACGGGTTCACATCATCCTCACACGGACGCGCTGCCCGGCCTTGGTTCCTATGTCTATGGCGGGCACCACGCGCTCGCCTTCGGCAAGCCCGTCAAGAATTTCAATGTAGGCCGCACCACGTGCACCCACCTTGACCGGCTTGCGGAGGGTTTTGTTGCCCGCAACAGCCAGCACCCAAGGCGTGGCAGAAAGGCTGTCACGCACCGCATTGGTCGGCAGGACCAGCACATTGGGGCGTCGCGCAACCTCGATATCGACCGAAACGGTCATATCCTCGCGCAGGTAAGCTGGCGGTTCAGGCACCGAGAGCTTGACCTCGACCGAGCCGCGCGCCGGATCAACGGCCGGGTTGATAAACACCAGCACTGCCTTGAAGCGCTCTTTCGCGTAGGCATCTGAGGAGGCAAGCGCGGGTTGGCCGGTCGCGATCAGCCCGAGATTGCGTTCGTCGATCTGGATCACGAGCCGGGTTTCTCGCGTCGGCGAGATGATGAGCAGGGCCTTGCCGGGCTGGGCGACGGTGCCAGGTTCAACCGTGCGTGTGATGACAAGGCCGTCAGCCGGCGCGCGGATGGTCATATAGCCGAGCTTGGCTTCCGCCATGTGCAGGGTGGCACGCGATTGCTCGAGCGCAGCCTCGGCGAGTTTTACATCCGAACCGCCGGGACTTGCCGCATTCACTTGCAGTTTTGCGATCTTGACTTGCGAAGCCGCGACCTCGAGCGCGCGGCGGGCTTCATCCAGCTGGACAGGCGTCGCATAGCCGCGCCCTGTGAGCTGGTTTATGCGGTCGAACTGATTGTGGGCATTGACCTCATTCGCATTCGCCTGCTCGACCGCCTGCCGCGCGTTCGGCGCGTTGAAATCGACGAGTTGCGCGAGCTTACCTTCCGCCTGCCGGACACCGGCGCGGGCCAACTCGACATTGGCGCGAACTTCACCCTCTTCAAGCTGGATCAGCGTTTCGCCGGCTTTCACGCTCTGGCCCTCAATAACGAGGATCGCGGCGACGACACCAGCGCTCTGCGTACCGATCTCGACGCGCGAGGGCGTTTCCACGCGTCCTGTGGCGACAACCGTTTGCACGACCTCACGCCGTTCTACCCGATTAGCGGCGACCGTCTCGCCGAAGATCCGGGGCCATGCCCATGAAGCTAAAACACCAAAGGCAGCAAGGGCGATCACGGACCAGATCACGATCCGTTTCCGGTTCATCGGCTGTGTCCCCGAGGCCGGGGTTGGGGAAGGGGGCACAGGTATTCTCCAGCGCGCGGCAGATCAGCGGAGAAATCCCGCCTTGTGACCGGTTCAACGCGGGGCACCAGAGAAGGGTTCCCTCCATGGCGGACAAAATAGCTCAGCGCATAGATGCAACCCGAATGGCCAACCCGCGTTGTTCTTTCCAGCAAAACCCCGGAGAGCACGATGACGATTGCCGAAATTCAGCCCGTGACGCGCATCGCCCAGAGACCGGAAGAGGCCCGCTCGCTCGGGAAGGGGTTGCTGACGGCCCTCGTTGTTGGCTCGATGATCGGGGCAGGGGTATTTTCTCTGCCTCAGAATATGGCCGCGAAGGCTGGCCCGCTCGCCATCCTGATCGGCTGGACGATTACCGGCATCGGGATGCTGGCATTGGCGTTTGTCTACCAGTCGCTTTCGCTGAGAAAGCCGAAGCTCAATTCGGGGCCTTACGCCTATGCTCGAGCTGGTTTCGGTGATTTCATCGGCTTCAACAGTGCCTGGGGCTATTGGCTTAGCGCCTGGATCGGCAATGTCTCTTATGCGGTCGTGCTCTTTGGCGCGCTCTCGTATTTTCTGCCAGCCTTCGGAGAGGGGAATACGTGGCAAGCCATTCTCGGCGCTTCCGTTGTGCTCTGGCTCATCCATTTCCTGATCCTCGGCGGGGTGCGCACGGCGGCGATCACCAATTTTGTCACCACCATCGCCAAGATCGCGCCGATCATTCTGTTCCTCGCGCTGGTGCTTCTGGCGTTCCGGCTCGACGTCTTTACGGCGGATTTCTCCGGGCTCGCGAAGCCGGAACTCGGTGGCATCCTCCAGCAGGTCAAAAGCACGATGCTGGTGACGCTTTGGGTGTTTATCGGCGTTGAAGGCGCGAGCGTTGTCTCGGGGCGGGCGATCAACCGGCGGGATGTCGGCTTTGCCACCATGGCGGGATTTCTCGTCTGTCTTGCGCTTTATGCCGGGGTTTCGCTGCTTTCTCTTGGTATCATCTCGCAGGCCGAACTTGCGGGCATGAAGAACCCCTCGATGGCCGGCGTTCTGGCGGCGGTCGTCGGACCCTGGGGCGCGGTGCTGATCAATCTCGCGCTTGTTGTCTCGGTGCTCGGTGCCTTTTTGAGCTGGACGCTGATCGCCGCGGAAATCCCCTTCGTGGTGGCGCGCGATGGTCTGATGCCCCGGCTCTTTGCGCGAGAGAATGCGTCGGGTTCCCCTTCCGGCTCGCTCTGGATCACCAATGTCCTGGTGCAGATCGTGCTGATCGTCACCTATTTCGCAAACTCGACGTATCAGGCGCTGTTCTCCATCGCTTCGGTCGCGATCCTCGTGCCTTACGTCCTCTCCGGTGCCTATGCCCTGAAGATCGCCATTTCGCGCGACGGCTACGGGCCGGGTGAGGACTCCGGCCGCGATATCCTCAAGGGGCTGATCGCCACACTTTACGGCTGCTGGCTCGTCTATGCGGCGGATACCAAATACCTTTTCCTCTGCGCCATGCTCTATGCGGCAGGCGTGCTGGTATTCTTCTGGGCGCGGCAGGAACACCTTGGACGAAACGGTGCCAAGCGCCTGTTCACCCCCTTTGAGACCGCTTTGGCCTGTGCCCTCGTGCTTGCGGGCGCCACGGCGGGCTGGCTCGTCTTCAACGGCACCATTGCGCTTTCGTAAGCCAAACCTGACGCCTGAGGAGGCTTCCCATGGACCTTTCCATTGTTCCCAATCGAGCCATCGAACCAGCCAAGGGCCGGAGCATCGCCGCCCAAAGCCTCGGCGTCTATTCCGAGATCGGTCGTTTGCGCCGCGTGCTCGTCAACAAGCCGGATCTGGCGATGAAGCGGCTTACGCCTTCGAACTGCCATGACCTTCTTTTCGATGATGTCCTCTGGGTCAAAAAGGCCCGCGAAGAGCATGATGCCTTCACCGACATGATGCGTGAGCGCGGAATCGAGGTGCTCGAAGTGCTCGACCTCCTGACCGAAACCCTCGCCGGACATGACGCGCGTAAATGGGTCACTGAGCGGCGGCTACCTGCGCAGGATCTTGATGCCGTTCTGCAAGGCGAACTCATCGCCTGGCTGTCCGAGAAGACCCCGCACGAACTGGCAACCGTCCTCATCGGCGGCGTGACCAAGGCAGAAACGCCGTTCAATGGCGGAAGCCTCGTGCTTGATTCCATGGAGAAGGGCGATTTCCTGCTCGCGCCGCTGCCGAACCAGCTCTTTACCCGCGATTCCTCCTGCTGGATTTACGACAAGGTTGCGGTGAACCCGATGTTCTGGCCGGCCCGCCGCCCGGAAGCACTCAACATGGCGGCGATTTATCGTTTCCACCCGATTTTTGAGGGCATCGGTTTCGGTCTGTTTGGCGAGCCCGAGCCCTCCGGCACGGGCAAGACCTCACTCGAGGGCGGTGATGTGATGCCTATCGGCAAGCGTGTCGTGCTTGTCGGCATGGGTGAACGCACGACACCGCAGGCCGTGATGCGGCTGGCGACCAGGCTCTTTGAGGCCGGCACCGTAGATCGCGTGATCGCAGCGCTGATGCCCCGCGATCGCAGCTTCATGCATCTCGATACGGTTTTCACCTTCTGCGACCATGATCTCGTGACGGTTTACCCGCCTGTTGTGGATCGCCTCCGGACGTTCTCCATCGTTCCCGGCAAGGACGGGGCGCACGCGGATGTCATCGAGGAGGGCGCGTCCTTCCTTGAGGTCGTCAAGGATGCCCTAGGCCTTCAAACCCTCCGGATCATCCCGACCGGCGGCGATGCCAATGAGGCCGAGCGCGAGCAATGGGATGATGGCAACAATGTCATCGCGCTCGAACCCGGCGTGGTCGTTGGCTACGCGCGCAACGACGATACCAACACGCGCCTGAGGCGCGCCGGTATCGAGGTCATCACCATTTCCGGCAGCGAACTCGGGCGCGGGCGGGGCGGGAGCCACTGTATGACCTGCCCGATCTGGCGCGAGCCGGTTTAACCCGAAGGAGCGCGCACCATGCCGATCAATATGAAGGGGCGGAGCCTCACCAGCCTCGACGGCCTTTCCGCCGAGGAAATCCGTTTCCTCTTGCGTCTGGCCGGGGAACTCAAGGCCGCAAAATACGCCGGAACCGAAGTGCCGCGCCTTATCCGCAAGAACATCGCGCTGATTTTCGAGAAGGATTCGACCCGTACCCGCACCGGGTTCGAGGTCGCGGCCTATGATCAAGGCGCGCATGTGACCTATCTCGGCCCCTCGGGCAGCCAGATTGGCCACAAGGAATCAATGAAAGACACGGCTCGTGTGCTGGGCCGGATGTATGATGCCATCGAATATCGTGGCTTCAGCCAGAAGCTCGTTGAGCAACTCGCCCGTTATTCCGGCGTGCCAGTCTACAACGGGCTGACTGACGAGGCGCACCCGACGCAGATCCTCGCCGATTTTCTCACCATGCGCGAGTTCACGCACAAGCATCTCTCCGCGCTGGTGGTGACCTTCATGGGCGATATTCGCAACAACGTAGCCCGTTCACTTTGTGTAGGGGCGATGAAGGTCGGGATCGATATGCGCCTCTGTGGTCCGGCGGATCTGGTACCGGAAGATGGGTTCGTCACCTATCTTCAAGGGTTGGCTGAGACGAGCGGCGCAACGCTCACGATCACCAGTGACATCAACGAAGGCGTGCTGGGTGCGGACTTCATTTACACCGATGTCTGGCTTTCGATGGGCGAGGCGAAAGCGCTCTGGGGCGAGCGGATCAAGCTGCTGACGCCTTACCGCGTCACGGCGGAGGTGATGCGCACGTCCAAAAATCCGCACACCAAGTTTATGCACTGCCTGCCGGCCTTTCATGATGCCGAGACCGAAGTTGGTGCGGAAATCGAGAAGGAATTTGGCATTGTTGGGCTCGAAGTCACCGATGAGGTGTTCGAAAGCCACGCTTCGATTGTCTTCGATCAGGCGGAAAACCGCATGCACACGATCAAGGCGATCCTGCTCGCAACGATCGGAACCTGAGCGATGCGGATCGTGGTTGCCCTTGGCGGGAATGCGCTTTTGCAACGTGGCGAAGCGCTGACGGCGGAAAATCAGGCGCGTAACATCGCCGTGGCGGCGACGGCGCTGGTGCCGCTGTTTGAGGCCGGGCACGAAATCATCCTGACGCATGGCAATGGACCGCAGGTCGGCCTGCTGGCGATTCAGTCTGCCTCGACCCCGGAGACGCCTACCGCGCTCGATGTCCTTGATGCCGAATCCGCCGGCATGATCGGTTATCTCCTTGCCCAGGGCCTCCGGAACGCCCTTCCGGCGGGGAGAACCATTGCGACCTTGCTCTCCGAGGTGCGGGTGGATAGTGCCGATCCTGCGTTCGTGCACCCGACCAAGCCGATCGGGCGCGTTTTCACCGAGATAGAGGCAAGCGCGCTGGCCGCCGAAAGGGGCTGGCATGTCGCGCAAGACGGAAAGACTTGGCGGCGGGTCGTCGCCTCACCAAAGCCGCTCGAAATTCTTGGCCTTGAAGCTATCAGGACCCTCATTGATCATCAGATCACCGTGATCTGCCTTGGCGGCGGAGGTATTCCGGTTGTCCGCGATCCCGAGGGCAAGATGCACGGTATCGAGGCGGTTATCGACAAGGATCATGCGAGTGCCCTGCTCGCGCGCGATCTCAAGGCGGACTGGCTGCTCATGCTGACCGACGTTGAGGCCATCTATACCGGCTGGGGAACGGACCACGCCGAAGCGATCCGCGAAACGACGCCCGAAGCACTCGCGGCACTTTCCTTCCCGGCGGGATCGATGGGACCGAAAGTCGCCGCTGCCGTGGCGTTCGTCTCTCATACAGCCGGGAGGGCCGGGATCGGACGGATGCAGGATGCTTCCGCCATTCTCGCGGGGACGGCCGGAAGCCGCATTGCCGTGCGATGAGCTTCGCAATGGCTGTCCTTGGGCGTGAAAAGCCGTATTAGGGCTGAGCTTCTGGAGCCAGACGAAGGACGCGCAGGCCCTCGCTGAATGCTGGATCTGGTTTTCCTCGGCGGAAGAGGTGCGGCTTTGCGATGATCTTGGCCGAGCGGTCACAATACGGGACGGGAACCCTGAAGGTCCCCGCCGCAAGCTGTTACTTCTTCGCGCTGATCACGCTCTTCTCATGCGCCTCCATCGCGGATTTGCCGGCGATGTCCGAATGGCCCTTCGCCTTGGACGAGCCATCAAGGGCGGCAGCATGGTCACCCTTGGTGTGGAGCGCAGCAACGCTCTCATGAGCGGTCGCGGCAGACTTGTGATCGTTGGCAGCTTTGGTGTGGCTTGCAATCGGCATGTCATTCTCCTCGGCGGCATTGGTGCCCGCCTTGTTGGAGATAGGGAGGCATTCGGCCGAGCAGCAGGCTCGGAATATGCCTAGGCCGGGTGAGGGAACGAATACGCCTGATCTCTGTTTCTCTCTCGCAAAACAGGAGATCGACCATGACATTTAGAAACATCATCACGGCCTCGGCCATCACCCTTGCCGGAATGCTGGCCGCCACCGCCGGACAGGCGCAGGAGGCGACCCGGCATACTCTCAAGGTGGGGACGCTGCGCTGCAATGTCTCCGCCGGTCTTGGCGAAATCATCATGTCCACCCGCGACATGAACTGCCGTTTTCAGCCCAGCCGTGGCCGGAGCGAGGTCTATGTCGGCACGATCCGGCGTTATGGTCTCGATATTGGCGTCACAACGCGCGGCGTTCTGCTCTGGAGTGTGATGGCAGAACAGCGTGGCACTCGGACCGGATTACTGGCGGGCGAATATGATGGGGTTTCAGCAGAAGCGACCGTTGGCGTGGGCCTCGGTGCCAATGCGCTGATCGGGGGCTCCAATCGCTCGATCAGCCTGCAACCGGTCTCGGTTCAGGGGCAAGTCGGGCTCAATCTTGCGGCAGGCGTCGCGCAACTGACCCTCGCGAGCGTGCAACGCCGCCGTTGACGGCATGATGCGGGGAACTTTGGGCGTGATCTGACGTTCCTTTCCATCACACAGCCCCGATTGAGGATGTTCAGCATCCGGGACCGGGGCCTAACAGATGGACCCTGACCATGCGGACGAAAAACTGGTTGCTGATCGGCACGATTCTCCCCGGCCTCATCATGGCGCAGGGCGGCTTTGCAGCGCCAACCGATGCAACGATCCATCGCTTGGCTCAGGCATCGGTGCCGCCGCTTGGCCAGCCTGAACAGGCCAAACCACCCGTTCCATTGACTCCGCCGCACGGCGTGCCAATTCCCCCGCCTCCCGCACGTGCTCAGCCAGAGCCTCCCCGCGCTCCGCTAGCTCCGCCGCAGCGCCAGCCGGCTGCTGCACCGCCCCATCCGCCAGCGGCACCGGCTGAACGCGCTGTCCCGCGCGATGTGCCGACGCCACCAAAGCTTGAAACGCGGCCCGTGCCAAAGGCTCCGGCCGCGGCTCCTCCGGTCGTTGCGCCGCTTAAACCGCAGCCTGCGCAGGAACGACCCGCTGCGCCGGCTCCACAGCCCGTTCCCAAGGCTCCGGTGATGCCGGTGCCGCCTGCTCCCGCGCCGGTCGTTGTCCCTCCGCCCGTTGTCCCTCCGCCCGTTGTTCCTCCGCCGCAGAATACCCCTGTTGTCCCCGCACCGCAGGCGGGGTCTGCGCCAAAAGCGCCCCCCCCGGCAGTTGCTCCGACTGCCCCCATGCCGGGCGGGACAGGGCTCCCGCCGCCTGCGCCTGGTGTACAGGGTGGTCGTAAGGATCCTGGCGCGCGTGGCGCTGCAGCGGTTGGGATTGGCGCTGCGGTTCTGGGGGCTGGGGTCCTCGGCGGCATTCTGTCGACGCAGGCCGGCGGACGTCTTGAGGATATCCGGCGCCAGCGCGAGGAGACCCGGCAGGGCGATGTTACCATCGTTCGTGAACCGGGCCTCACGATCCTGCGCGACAACGAGCGTGCGATCATCCGCCATGATGAAACACAGCGCTTTCGTGATCTGGGTCTCAACCCGCAAAGTGATCGCCTCAAGGATGAGAACCGGACCGTCTTCACCCGCCCGGACGGAACGCGCATCGTCACCCTCACGGATCAGGAAGGGCGTCTCATCCGCCGTACACGTCAGCCCCGCGGCGGCGTTGAAATCGTGCTGATCGACAACACGCGGCGCGATCGTCCCGGTTTGCGGTTCTCGGATGATATCGTGGTGTTCGACGGGCCGCCTCTGATCCTTCCGCGCGAACATTACATCGTCGAGGCGGACATGGCCGATGAGGGGCTGATCTATGAGACGCTGATGGCGCCGCCCATCGCGCCTTTTCCCCGGAGATATACGCTCGACGAAGTCCGCTACTCGCCGGATCTGCGTGCGCGGATGCGGAGCGTCGACATCAATTCCGTCACCTTCGAAAGCGGCTCATGGGACGTGGCGTCGGATCAGGTTCCCCGGCTTGCCGTGATTGCCCAATCCATCACGCAGGCGCTGAAAAAATCTCCGAATGAGGTGTTCATGGTCGAGGGATACACGGATGCGATTGGCACCGAGATCGACAATCTTTCGCTGTCGTATCGGCGCGCGCAATCGATTGCCGCAATCCTGAGCCGGGATTTTGCCGTTCCGCCTGAAAACCTGACCGCGCAAGGCTATGGCGAGCAGTACCTGAAAGTTCCGGTGCAAGGTGCCTCTCGCGAAAATCGGCGGGTTACGCTCCGGCGCATCACGCCGCTGCTGGCCGGGCAATCGCCGAAATGACCGGGGCCCTATAGGTGGAACCTGGGCATTTTGATACCAAACGGGAGGAGGCCGGGCTCTTGAGCCCGGCTGCATCGACCCGCATCATCATCGGAAGCTTCGGGCTCGGGCTTATTCTGTGCTATTTTCTGGCGCTTCCGTTTCTGCCGGCGATCGTGGGCTCGTTTACACTCGCGATTCTGTTTGCTCCGCTCGATAGCAAGCTCCGCAAGACCGGCTGTGCCAAGGCCGTCGCAGCGATCCTGACCGTTATGATCGCGGCCATCGGCTTCGTCGTCCCCGCCATTCTGGTGCTCGGAACGCTTCTGGATGAGACCTCGCGCAGTGCGACACGCATCAGCAAGCTGATCGATGCTGAAAACTGGCAGCATTTTCTTGAAAGCAAACCGCAATTTACCTCGATTATGCGGTTGGCGAATGATCGGTTCGATATTCCGCAACTGGTCAAGGCCGGAACATCCTGGCTCGCGGGGTGGAGCGGCAGCTTCGTTCAAGGCTCGTTTCTCGGTCTGATCAGCCTCATGCTGACATTCTATTTCCTGTTCTATCTCTTACGGGATCGGGAGATGCTGACGCGGGCCGCCGGGAATGCATTACCCTTGACGGCTGCGGAATTCAGGCTTCTCGCAGAGCGGATTGCCAACACCATCGATGCGACAGTCTTTGGCCGGGCTGCGGTCGCCGCCGTGCAAGGCATTCTTGGCGGGCTGATGTTCTGGTGGCTGGACCTCCCGGCTCCCGTCTTCTGGGGGGTGTTAATGGGACTCCTTGCAGTGGTGCCGTTTCTCGGCGCTTTCGTGATCTGGGTGCCGACCGCAATTTTCCTGGCGCTCTCGGGAGAGCTTCAACCCGCTGTTATCCTTGCCGTCTGGGGGACTGTCGTCGTCGGGCTCGTCGATAATGTCATGTATCCGGTTCTCGTGGGGCAGCGGCTGATGCTCCACACCCTGCCATCCTTTGTCGCCATTACTGGCGGCCTGATGCTGCTGGGGGCGACGGGCGTCGTCCTCGGGCCGGTGATCGTGTCGGTCACGGCGGCGCTGATCGAGATTTTGCGAACACGTTTGATCCGCCGCAGCGAAAAAATGCGTGAAGACGGGCATGAAACCAACAGGTGATGACCGTGTTTCTACCAACAAGCAACAACCGGGCAATGGGCCTGATAGCGAGAGAGCCTGATGCAACTTGCTACCGGTAAGCCGAAATTTCAGAACGGGATCAGCGAGGCGGAAGCGCACCTGCGCCTTGGCCGCGATGGCTTCAACGAGTTGCCTCAGGCAAATCCCCGAACACCTTTCCGCATTGTGCTGGAGGTTCTGCGCGAGCCGATGCTGGCGCTCCTGATCGGAGGCGGGCTCGTATATCTCACGCTCGGAAATCCGAAAGAGGCGGTGATCCTGCTCGTCTTTGCCTGCATGTCGGTGCTGATCACTGTGGTGCAGGAGACCAGAACGGAACGCGTTCTCGAAGCGCTGCGTGACCTCACGAGCCCGCGCGCGCTGGTCGTTCGGGACGGGGTGCGCAAGCGCATCGCCGGTCGTGAAGTTGTGCAGGGTGATCTGATTGTTCTTTCCGAAGGCGATCGGGTGCCAGCGGATTCACGCTTGGTCGAAGCCCATGACCTGCAGGCGGATGAATCGCTTTTGACGGGTGAATCCGTTCCGGTGCGCAAGAATGCTGGCACGCGCGAGGTCCGTGATGGCAACGCGCGTCCCGGTGGCGACGATACGCCTTTCGTGTTTTCCGGTGCGCTCGTTGTTCGAGGCGCCGGGCTCGCGGTGGTGTCCGCGACGGGTGGGCGAAGTGAAATTGGAAAAATAGGGCTCTCGCTCAACACACTGGAGACGGCACCGGCACAATTCCAGATTCAGACGCGGCGGTTTGTGCGCCTTTTCGCGATGATCGGTGCCGCGATCAGCGTTCTCGCAGTTCTGCTTTATGGCTTTCTAAGGGGGGGCTGGCTCGATGCCATCCTCGCTGGCATCGCGCTTGGCATGTCGATGTTGCCGGAGGAGTTTCCGGTGGTGCTCGCGGTGTTCATGGCGATGGGGGCCTGGCGGATATCACAGGTTCACGTGTTGACGCGACGCTCCGCCGCCATCGAGACGCTGGGCGCGGCGACGGTTCTGTGTACCGACAAGACAGGCACCCTGACCGAGAACCGCATGACCATTGCCGCCCTGCAACCGGCGGCCGAGGTATCGCTGGCGATCCTCCCGGCAGAGCCTGTGACCTTGCCTAAGTCCTACGCGAACCTTCTCGCCCATGGCGTCCTTGCCTCGGCGCAAAAGCCGTTCGACCCGATGGAGCGCGCCTTCCATGATCTTGCCAAGCGAGACAGGGAGGTGGCCGACCTGCTGCCCAAAGCCGATTGGACACTTCTGCGGGCCTATCCCCTCAGCCCTGATCTTCTGGCGATGACACACGTCTGGAAAGCAGGGGCAGGCAGCAAGTCGCTCCGTGTCGCGGCCAAAGGCGCACCGGAAGCGATTGCGATGCTCTGCCGGCTGGATGGTGAGGCGAAAACGCAGCTGACGTTACAGGTGAATGCGATGGCGGCCGCCGGACTTCGCGTTCTCGGCGTTGCCAGTGCAACGAGCTTGGAAAGTGCGCTCCCAAAGAGGCAAGAGGACCTTGCCTTCACCTTCCTTGGGCTCGTCGGTCTTGCTGATCCCTTGCGCAAGACTGTTCCGGCGGCGGTGCGGGAATGTCACCGGGCGGGCATCCGCGTCATCATGATCACCGGCGACTATCCGGCCACTGCCCTCGCGATTGCCCATCAGGCCGGGATTACCGGTACCGATGTCGTCACTGGCGAAGACCTTGCCGCGATGCCGGATGAAGTGCTCGCCGGGCGCATGCGGACCGCCAGCATCTTTGCGCGCATTATGCCGGAGCAGAAGCTTCGTATCGTCGAGGCTCTGAAATCGGATGGCGAGATCGTCGCGATGACCGGCGATGGCGTCAACGACGCGCCCTCTCTCAAAGCGGCGCATATCGGCATCGCCATGGGCGGACGCGGTACGGATGTCGCACGCGAAGCCGCCGCTATCGTGCTGCTCGACGATGACTTCGGTTCCATCGTCAAAACGGTGCGGCTCGGCCGGCGAATTTACGACAATCTGCGCAAGGCGATGAGCTTCATTCTCGCTGTTCATGTGCCGATTGCCGGCCTCGCGTTGCTGCCGCTGATCTTCGGCCTGCCGATCCTGTTCGGACCGGTGCACATCGCCTTTCTTGAAATGGTGATTGACCCGGTGTGCTCGCTGGTTTTCGAAGCCGAGACGGCAGAATCCAATGTTATGGCAAGGCCACCCCGAGACCCGGCAGAGCCTTTGTTTTCGGCCTCGATGATTGGCTGGAGCGTGTTTCAGGGGGTATTGGCGCTCCTTCTCGTGAGCGGGATCTTCGTGATCGCCCTGGATCAGGGCATGTCGGAAGATGAGGTGAGAGCACTGACGTTTTTCTCACTCGTGTTGTCCATTGTTGCGCTGATTTTCGTCAACCGCTCCGCCAGCGCCTCGCTGATCAAGGCGTTCAACCGACCCAACAGGGCGTTGTCGATTGTCTTGCCGCTCGTTGCATTGACATTGGGGATCACGCTGCTCTGGCCTGCCGCCAGTGCGCTTTTCCGTTTTGGGCCGCTTCATCTTGATGATCTGTCTCTCGCACTCGGGGCGGGGTTCACGGTTCTCGTGGTTCTGGAACTCATCAAGCCGCTCTGGCGGCGGTGGTTTTCCCGGCCAAAAGGAAAGCCTGTCATGGGCTCGGCGCTGGTGGCGAAGCTTTGAATTGGAGCGATCCTCGGTCGAGTGAAGCTCGAAGCGATATCCTGCGGTTCAGACAGGCCAGATATCCGCATCAGATGCGTATTGCGGGCGGGTCGTCGAAGGATCGCCTCAGGGCATCATAATTCAACGGGATGGGCGAATCGTCTTTGCAAATCCGGCCATGGCAACGCTTTTTGGCTATGCCAGCGCTCGTGAAATGATTGGCCTGAGCACGTTTGATGAACTTGTCGCCGAAGAGCATCGACCGGTTTTATGTGAGCGCACGGCTGCGGCTTCCTGTTCCCCATGTGCTGCGACCAGACGCGGCCATCCCTAAAGTGCGTGTGGGAAGGAACCTTGCCGAGCCCGCCGCGTTCAAGCTCTGAGAGAGCATCCGTTACTGGAGGCTGGGCAGCAAAGTGCGGCTCAATCCACCGGATGCCCGCCAGCCCTGAAAAGAGCCCTGTTATGATGCTAAGCCGAACCGCCCTGATCGCGATCATTATCGTGCTCGCCATCATTGCTGCCGGTAGTCTGGGCGGGCTTTTGTACCAGCACAACAAGGCAGGCACGGTCGAAATCCACTTCGACAAGAACGGGCTGCGGATACAAGAGAACTGAGGCCTCAAAATGATGGCCCCGTTACCACAGCGCTACACCACCCCGACGGATGACCCGAAGCTTGTCGTTAGTTTTTTCAAGCTGGTTCTCAAGTTCTGGTCGGGCCGCACGCGCCAACACGCATGGCGGCTGACGGCAGGGTTTGTGCTCTGCCTTGCCATCAACATGGGGATCGCGCTGGCGATCAACCTCTGGAACAAGTTCTTCTTCGATGCCCTCCAGCATCGGAATGAGCACACGCTGATCATGAGCGTGGCTTACATTGCTCTGCTCGCGCTCGGTGCTTCGGTTGTCGCTGTCGCGCTGCTTCAGGTCAGGATGCGGTTACAATTGCGCTGGCGGGAATGGCTCACCGGCGCGCTGATCGCCCGCTGGCTGGGCGCAAGGCGGCACCTTTCGCCCGAGACGCCGGAACCGCTCGACAATCCTGAAGCCCGCATCGCTGAAGACGGCCGGCTTTCGATCGAAATGCTGGTCGATCTTGCCGGCGGTGTCATCAATACCTTTCTGGCATTGTCGTCCTTCATTCTCGTGCTGTGGTATGTTGGCGGCGCGATCACCGTGAGAGGCGTAACAGTCCCGGGCTATCTGGTGATCATCGTCGTGCTCTATACCGCAATGACCTCGATCGGGATGTATTACCTCGGCTGGCCGCTTGTCGCGTGTGTCGAGGAGAAGGCTGCAGGCGAGGGGAACCTGCGTTATATGCTGACGCAGGTACGCCAGTATGCCGGTTCGGCGCTTGGCCATGAGGACGACAAGAAAATCCTCAAGCGCTCCTTCGGCGAACTCTCGGTGCTGTGGATCGCCCTGATCAGCCGGCAGGCCAAGATGGCGTGCCTGACGAGCGGCAGCAATGTGCTCTCCGTAGGGATCCCGCTCGTGCTCTGCGCGCCGAAATTCCTCTCCGGCGAGATGACCCTCGGCGATCTGATGCAGGCTTCCGCCGCTTTCGTGCAGGTCCATTCCGCATTGAATTGGCCTGCTGACAACGCGATGGGCCTGGCGTATTGGTCCGCCTCAGCCCGCCGCGTTGCCGCGCTGGATCTGGCGTATCAGACGGCGCCGGTGGCCGTAAGTGCCGGATAATCCGTGTAACCCTCGGCCCCGCCGCCATAGAGCGTGGCGCTGATCAGCGGGTTGAGCGGCGCGTTCTGCTGGAGACGCTCGACGAGATCGGGGTTGGCTATGAAGGGCCGCCCGAAAGCGATCATATCCGCAGTACCCTTTTCGATCGCGTCAATGGCCATCTCGCGGGTGTAGCCATTGTTGGCGATATAGGCGCCGGGGAAGGCCTTGCGCAGCGCGCTGTAATTGAACGGCGCAATGTCACGCGGACCGCCGGTTGCGCCTTCGACGACGTGGAGGAAGGCGAGGCCGCGCTTGGCGAGTTCGGCGACGAAATAGCCGAAAATCTCTGCTGGATCGGAGGTTGTCGCATCATTCGCCGGGCTGACGGGTGAAATCCGGATGCCAACACGGGTCTTCGGGAAGACCTTGAGCACGGCATCAACGACTTCAAGTCCGAAGCGCGCGCGGTTCTCGAGCGAGCCGCCATACTGATCGGTGCGGTGATTGGTGCCGTCTTTCAGGAACTGATCGATCAGATAGCCGTTGGCGCCATGGATTTCGATGCCATCGAAGCCCGCCTTTTTGGCATTGCGGGCCGCATGGACATAGTCGGCGAGAATACGCGGGATTTCATCGGTTTCCAGCGCGCGCGGCGCGGAAACATTGGCAAAACCGGTTTCAATGAAGGTCTTGCCCTTGGCGGTAATTGCAGAGGGCGCGACTGGTGCGCCACCATCGGGCTGCAACGAGGTGTGCGAGATGCGTCCGACATGCCAGAGCTGCACGAAGATATGGCCGTGCGCCGCATGGACGCGATCGGTGACCTTCTTCCAGCCCTGCACCTGCGCCTCGGTGTAGAGACCCGGCGTCCAGGCATAGCCCTGACCTTGCTTGGAGATCTGGCTGGCTTCCGAGATGATCAGGCCCGCGCTTGCGCGCTGCTCGTAATAGGTAGCGTTGAGGTCTACCGGCGCATCGCTGCCGTGTTCGGCGCGGTTACGAGTCAGCGGAGCCATAGCGATGCGGTTGGGAAGGGTCAGATCACCGAGCACAAACGGCTCGAACAGTTTGCTCGTAGGAAGGCTCATCATCGCTCCGGGAAAACACGGGGTTGGGCAAGGGAATTAGTCAGGGATATGGGGGCGCAAAAGCGAAGTCACCAGAGCGGAACCGGACAAAAATGAGGTCGGCTCCGCTCCGGTCGTCGTTTGGCCGGATTACTTGCCGGACTTCATGGCGTCGTCGAGATGAACCATGCAGCCGGCCTCATCCTTGGCGGCCATCTTCTCGCGTGCGAGGGCCATGTGCTTCATCGCGGCAGTCTTCTTGGCGCTGTCGGTGATCTTGATGACCATTTCATCGGTCGTCTTGATGCCGCTTGCGCAATCCGCCGCGAAAGCCGGGGCAGCACCCATCAGAAGGGCGGTAAAGGCGGCAGTGGCGAAAAGGGATTTCATCATGGGAAAACTCCGTGCTGGTTATGCCAATCAAGTTGACCCCCATACAACGCACGGCTGCTCAATTCGTTCGGTCAAAAGAGCAGCAACCTTTGATCGCGGCGCGCGTTTCTTCCCCTGATGCCCCACGTGGGCGAGCCATCCATCAGGAGAAAGCCATGAAGATCACCAACAGCTGGAAGCAGGTGGCATCCCGCCAAAAACCTTCGACCAAGCAAGAAGTTATGACGAAACAGGAGGCTATCGAAAATCCGGCCTCGAATTTTGATACACCGACGACCATTGTTGAAAGCACCGCACTATCGCCCCTTGAAAAGGGCGAGGCGCTCAAGAACTGGGCGGAGGATGCCGAACGCCTTTCGGTTGCGGCCGATGAAGGCATGACGGGCGGCGAGCGCTCGTTGCTGCCCGAAGTCAAAGCCGCTGAAGCCGTGCTGGAAAAGCAGATCAAGGCTGATGAGGAGCCGACCACACCAGTAAAGCCTGAAGCGGTGAAAAAGGCGCCCTGAGCTTATCTCACGCGGCGCATGTTCTTGCGATCAACTGGCCTCCACTCGATTGGAAAATGCTCCAGCCGAAAAGGTCGAAGCCCCGATGAAGGGGCTTCCTCGCTTTCAGGCCGCGACGGGGATTGAGGCCGTCAGGGCCGCCTGCAAACGGGCTTCGTCGGTGTGGCTTAGCGAGGACTGCATCACCGAGCCGCCGTAGGACTGGATCTGCTCGATCACCTTGTCCATCGTCGCATTGCGGATCAGCACGAAGAGCGCAGAGGAGTTCGGCACGAGCTTGTCTGCCAACGCCTTCATGAAGGGGTCGTTGATGCCAATGTCGGTAAGCGCACCGGCAATTGCGCCGGAGGTCGCACCAATCGCGACGCCAAGCAGCGGGTTGAGAAACATCATCCCGATCAGCGTGCCCCAGAAACCGCCCGAGGCCGCGCCGGAGAGCGGCAGATTGATTGCCTGATTGAGCTTGACCTTGCCATCCTTGTTCTTGGTGGCGACAACGGCATCCTCCAGTTCAACGAGGTATTCGGTTTGCAGCTTCCAGAGCTTGAGGCGGACTTCCTCGGCCTTGAAGAAATCAGGGTAGCTGATGACGACGAGTTGCGACATGGGATGTTCCTTTTATGGCGTGATTTCAGAGTGCTGGAAGGACAGGGCATCGTGCGAGTGCGACCTCGATGGCCCGGATGAGCTGCGCCTCATTGAACGGCTTTTGAAGGCAGACGGAGCCTGTCTCGTTTCCGGTGAAGTCGCCGCTGACAAGAACGTGCGGCACGTATCCATCGGCCAAAATGCGTTTCACGGCCGCAGCCCCGCTGCCCTGATGAAGATGATGGTCCACGATCATCATGTCCGGCCTGAAGGAACGGGCGGTTTCCACCGCCTCGTCTTCGGTCCGGGCGATGGTGGAGACCTCATGGCCGAGTCCGGCAAGGACTTCGGTGTAGAGCATCGCGATCATGGCCTCATCTTCGACGATGAGAACGCGCAATGCCGGTGTCATTTCGGAGCGGCGTGGGATTCGATGAACCAGAGCTGCTTGTCGATGCCACGTGAAATTTCGGTCAGCAGATCGGCGGTATCGGCATCACCAAAGCCGGCAACCTTGGTCGATGCGCCGCGGACTGACTGGCCAAAGGCGGCCAAAGCTGCCGAGACCGCAAAGATATGCTTCTGTTCGTCGGCGATCGCGATCGGGTATGGTAGCAGGAACGAGCGCTTCACTGCGGTCTGGATCGTTCCGTAGGCTGTGCCGCCCAAAGCGCCGGCGCGTTCGGCAAGCTCGTCAGAGAAGCCTTCGACAGCCTCGGAAACGGAATCGAACAGCGTATGTACGGCAAAAAAGCCGGGACCGCGCACATTCCAGTGCGCCTGCTTGACCTGACCATGCAGATCGATCGCCGCGGCAAGATGCAAATTGAGAACTTCGACCGACTGGCTGCGAACAGCCTCCGGCAAGGTATTCTGGGTCGGGTGCACGAGGCTCTCCAGAGGGTTGCGCGGCAAAAATTGGCCGCAAAAGGCGCCCCGCGACAGGCTGAGCAATGAGCGGGGCGCAGTTCACGCAGTCCGCCACGGGGCAGGTCGCTCCTTCGCTACGGGAAGGAAGAGGAGGAGCGATCTTGGCCAGCGAAGCTGACCATACCGCTATGCTATGCGTCGCGTGCACTGCGCGGTAGGCTCGGAATATACCCAGCAGGCTGGATGGCGCGGACGGCGGATTTCGCTATCTGCCGGGTGCTGAATCAATGCGGGGTGCTGCAAAGTCGTGCTAGGGTTGCACCTTGCCGGATCGATCCGATCCTGCTGACCAGAAACGAGCCCCCATGCCTGACGAGCCGACATACGGCACGCGAACGGCGGCGGGACATTTGCCGCTCGCCCGGAATTCTCCAGTAGAGCCCGCCGGTTCCCCGCAGGGGCTTCTGTCGTTGGTGACCATTGGGGCCTCGGCTGGCGGGCTTGAAGCCTGCCAGCATTTTCTCGATGGCATGGCGGTGGGGCATGGCCTCGCGTTCATTCTCGTGCAGCATCTTGACCCGACTCATCCCAGCCTGATGGTTGATCTCCTCGCCGGACATACGGCGATGACGGTCACACAGGCCGAAGACGGCGCTTTGATTGCGGCTGACCATCTCTATGTCATTCCGCCCGGAACCTATCTTTCGGTGAAAAGCGGCATGCTTCAGCTTTCCGAGCCGAATGCCCGGCACGGCGCGCGACTCCCGTTCGATTTTCTGCTGCATTCGGTCGCGGAAGCCTATGGCAAGCGCGCGCAGGCGCTTATTCTTTCCGGTACGGGCGCCGATGGTAGTCTCGGCCTCAACTCGATCAAGGATCAGGGCGGTTATGTGATTGCGCAGGAGCCGACGGAAGCCGCGTTCGACGGCATGCCGCAGAGCGCGATTGCCACAGGGCGCGTCGACCGGGTGCTTCGCGTTGCGGATATGCCCTCGGCCCTGATCCGTCATGCGCTTGAGGTCAATCTTTCACGGCAAGGGGAGTCCGCCGGTACCCAGGCGATCCTGCCGGATGCCCCCTCCGAAGCGGAAACGCTCGCGCGCATCATTGCGCTGCTCAGGCAGGAAACGCCGCATGATTTCACCACCTACAAGCCTGGCACGTTGCACCGCCGCATCCGTCGCCGGATGGTGCTGGCGGGCTGTGCAAACCTTGATGCCTACTTCACTTTGCTCAAGGAGCGTCCGGCAGAATGCACGCTGCTTGCCAATGACATGCTGATCAATGTCACGGCGTTTTTCCGCGATGTGAAGGTCTTCGCGCTTCTGGAAAAGACGACCATTCCCGATCTCATTCTACGCCACGAGGCCGATGATGCCATCCGCGTCTGGGTGCCGGGGTGCAGCACCGGCGAGGAAGCCTATTCCATCGCCATGCTGTTTCGCGACGCGCTCGCTGCGCTCAAGCGGACGAACAAACTTCAGGTTTTCGCTTCCGATGTTGACCCCGATGCGGTCGCGACGGCGCGCGAAGGCCTCTACGCTGAGGCGGCGGTGGCGCAGGTCACGCCGGATCGGCTAAAGCGCTATTTCACCAAGGAAGCCCATGGCTATCGCATCCTGCCCGAGTTGCGAGCCTCTATGGTCTTCACGGTGCAGGATGTGCTCTCCGATCCGCCCTTCTCGCGCCTCGACTTTATTTCTTGCCGTAACCTCCTGATTTACCTCGGTGCTGAGGCGCAGGAGTCCGTAATCGCGCTGCTGCATTTTGCCTTGAAGCCCGGCGGCGTGATGCTGCTCGGCAGTGCCGAAACCGCCGGAGCGATCGAAGGTCGTTTCGAGGTGATTTCTAAGGCCGAGCGCCTTTATCGGCACATCGGTCGCAACCGGCTTCCCGAAGGCAAGACACTTCGGACCCGCGCTGATCTTCTCAAGATGACGGTGGTGCAGAAAACCAACGCGCGCGCGCCCTCACGAACGAGCTACGCCGATCTCTGCCGGCAGGCGGTGATCGAATCCTACGCGCCGGCCACCATGCTGATCAACGCGAGCCACGAATGCCTGTTTTCGGTGGGGCCGATTGCGCGCTTTCTCAATCTTTCCGCCGGTTATCCGACGCATGACCTCATTGATATGGTGCCATTCGGCCTCCGGACCCGCCTCAAGGCGACGATTGCCAACATCGGTGCCAACAAGGCCAAGATCCAGATCGAAGGCGGGATGGATACCCGCAATGTGCCGTTTACGGTCGAAATCCAGCCGCTCAGCCTTGATGGCGATGCGCTTTTTCTGATCGCGTTTGTCGCCACCGTCATCGCAAGTAGCGAGAGCGCACCGGTTGGCGATGCTTTGACCGAAGGCGATACTTTCCGCGTGGCCGATCTTGAGCAGCAACTTGTTCATAGCCGGGCCGAACTCGCCGATGCGATCCGTACGCTGGAGCAGACTTGCGAGGAGCAAAAGGCGCTCCATGAGGAGGCGCTTTCGGTCAACGAGGAATTCCAGTCGACCAACGAGGAATTGCTGACCTCCAAAGAGGAGTTGCAATCGCTAAACGAGGAACTGACCGCGCTCAACAACCAGCTCCACGAAGCGCTGGAGCGCCAGCGCTCGACCTCTAACGACCTTCAGAACATCCTCTACTCGACGCATGTCGCAACGCTGTTTCTCGATCTCGATCTGAAAATCCGCTACTTTACCCCGGCGACGCGGGCGCTGTTCCACGTCATTCCTGGCGATATCGGGCGCCCACTGGCGGACCTCGCCTCGCTGGCGGCCGATGGCGCCCTGCCGGAAGAGGCGCGCGCGGTGCTTGCCACGTTGCTGCCAGTCGAGCGCGAGGTGGAATCGACGGATGGCACCTGGTTCCTCAGGCGCATTCTGCCCTATCGCGCAGATGACAATTCGGTTGAGGGCGTGGTGATCACCTTCACGAACATCACGGACCGCAAGGAGATCGAGGGCTCACTTGAAGCCGTAGCTCTTGCTTTGGAAGAAGCCAAGAAACAGGCGGAAACCGCCAATATCGCCAAATCTCGCTTTCTTGCGGCGGCAAGCCACGATCTTCGCCAGCCGCTGCAATCGCTGACGCTGATTCAGGGCCTGCTTGCCAAGAATGTCGAGAGCGACAAGGGGCGGCAACTTGTCGAGCGGCTCGATCAAACCCTCGGCGCGATCACCGGCATGATGAATACCCTCCTTGATATCAACCAGATCGAGGCGGGCACGGTGGAAGCCAAGATGATCCGCTTCCCGGTGCGCGATCTGCTTGAGAGGATGAAAGACGAATTCCAGTTCGTCGCGCAGGCGCAAAAGCTGGATTTGCGGGTGGTTTCTTCCTCCCGTGTGATCCGCTCTGATCCGCACTTGCTGGAACAGATGATCCGCAACCTTGTCGCCAACGCGTTGAAATATACCCTGAGCGGCAAGATCCTGCTCGGTTGCCGGTCGCACGCGGGCGGGCTCTCCATCGAGGTCTGGGATACCGGTATCGGCATCGCGGAAAGTCAGCTCAAGGCGATTTTTCATGAGTATCACCAGATCGATAACGATGCCCGCGAGCGAAACCGTGGCATGGGGCTCGGCCTCGCGATTGTTCAGCGCCTCGGCGATTTACTTGGCCATCACATCGGTGTGCGCTCACACAGCGGGCGGGGTTCGGTGTTTGCCATCGAGATCGCCTTCGATCCGGATGATGTCTTGCCGCTTGTTGCGCCGGCGGCGCTGTTGCCGCATCCCGGACCTGTGGTGCGAACCGGGACGCTCCTCGTTGTCGAGGATGACCCGGAGGTCAGCGAGTTGCTCGACCTCCACCTCTCGGGCGAAGGGCATCGCGTTACCACCGCCAAGGACGGGATGGAGGCGCTCGAGCGCATCGCAAACACGGGGCTGAGGCCCGATGTCGTGCTCGCGGACTATAATTTGCCGAACGGCATGGATGGGCTCGCACTGGCGCAAGCGCTGCGTGAAAAACTCGGCGCGGCCCTGCCAGTGATCATCCTGACCGGAGATATTTCGTCCGAAACGCTGCGGATGATCGCGCAGGGCGATGCGACCCAACTCAACAAGCCTGTCTCGACGGCCGATCTCTCTGCCGCGATCCAGCGCAAGCTTGCGCCCGAGAATGTGCCTGAGCCAAAGGCCGATGCGCTTCCGGCGCCCGGCGGTCTGGTTTTCGTGATCGATGATGATGCTGCGATCCGCGAGAACCTTGGCGCGATGCTGGTCGATGCCGGGCTTGAGGCGCAGGCCTTTGACAGCTGTGAAGCGTTTCTGGCCGATTATACGCCCAATTCCGGTGCCTGCATCGTGGTGGATGCCTATCTTCCCGGCATGAGCGGCCTTGATCTCCTGCATCACTTGCGTGCAACCGGGAACGCGGTTCCCGCAATCATGGTGACGGGGCGCAGCGATGTCGCGATTGCTGTCGAGGCGATGAAAGCCGGTGCGGTCGATTTCATCGAGAAGCCTGTTCGCGCGGCGGGCCTTCTCGCCAGCATCGCGCATGCCATCGAGATGGGGCAGGGCTCAACCCAAAAGCGCGGGTGGCTGGAGCAAGCTGCGGCGCGGGTTGCGCGACTGACGACCCGCCAGCGCGAGATTATGGATCTCGTGCTCGCGGGACATCCCAACAAGAATATTGCGGCTGATCTTGGTATCAGCCAAAGGACTGTTGAAAATCATCGTGCTGCTATCATGCAGAAAACTGGTTCCAAGTCCCTTCCGGCTTTGGCAAGACTGGCCTTTGTTCTATCCGGGCGGGTTTGAAAATCACGAAATACGTCTGAGTATATTCCGAGGATACCGGAGTCGAGATTTGAATGTCATGACAGTGCCTGTCATTACTCCATCCGAACGGGAAGATCCTCATGAGTCTTGGTACCATTCTACTGATTGTTTTGATCCTGATGCTGGTCGGCGCCTTGCCGAACTGGCCGCACAGCGCCTCCTGGGGCTATTTTCCGAGTGGGACGCTCGGTACCGTCCTGATCGTGGTGGTGATCCTGATGCTGCTCGGGCGATTGTGACAGCCCGGCAGGGTCAGTACTGAAAAAATCAAAGCCTCGATCCGGGTTATCCGGGTCGAGGCTTTTTGCTGTCGAGCGTTTCCGGCGAGGGGGATGCCCTCGCCAGTTTGTTGGTGCTTCAGGCGCCGTCGATGACCTTCTTGATCGCGTCCTTGGCTTCGCCGACAGCCTTCTGGGCCGCGCCGACATGCTTATGGATGGTTCCTTCGGCCTCAAGCTTCGGGTTGCCGACGAGCTTGCCGACATCCTGCTTGATCGTGCCCTTGGCCTCGTTGGCCAGGCCGGTGATCTTGTCGCTGGTGCTGCTCATATCTCGGTCTCCTGTTGTCGCCCCTTGATGCAAGAGGCTGGGGTAAAGTGTTGGGTGAGGGCAGGCTGCCCGCCGTCACACTTGTGCAGACGGCGGGTTCCAAAATCAGCAGGAGACGCGATAGCGACGCCCGTAATCGTCCTGGCTGTAGCAGCGTCCGCGATAGCGGCGGTGGTAGCGGCCATCGCGACCCATGGCATCGCCAATGACAGCTCCGCCAACGCCGCCGATGACCGCACCGGCAAGTGCGCCTTCCGGGCGTCCGGTGATAGCACCACCAATAATGGCGCCGCCGCCAGCACCCAGAAGTCCGCCGACAAGCGCCGGCTCATTCTGGCGATAGCCCCCCGCACAGCCCGAAAGGCCCGCAGCCAATGTCGCCAAAAGCAGAAGTTTTTTCATGGAAATCTCCTTCGTTATGAGAATTGAATGCCAGACGTGGCCCCGCGCGTGAGCGCGCAGGGCTTCTGGTTTTGAGATGACAGCGATCAGTTGCTCTTCGCGGTCTTCATCGGCTTGTAGGTCGGCGCGGCCTTGAGCGCGTCCTTGCTGACGTCAAGCACCAGCAGGGTCTTGCCCTTTTCGTCATGGTTCATGCGAACAGCGCGGATGTTGATCGCGACATCCTTCTCGCCCATGCCGAGGAAGCCGCCGATGCCGATGATTGCGGCAACGACTTTGCCGTCGCCGTCGATCACGAGATCATTGACCTCACCGATCTTTTCCTTCTGGAGGTTGTGCACCGGCTCATTCATCGCATCCGAGGCGAGCCAATTGGCGGGCTGAAGCTTGCCGCTGAAGAAGGTATCCGGCGTCAGGCTGGGTGCGAGCGGCGGCACGGGAGTCGAGGAGGGCGCCGGGACCAGCGGCGGCGCGGTCTGGGCCGAAGCGGCCGAGAACATGCCGAGGGAAACGACGGAGGCCAGAAGCGCAAGGCGAAGAGTGTTCTGGGTCTTGGACATGGGAATTCCTTTGGCGTGACAGGCAGATACGGGTTTGCAGCCCGCAGCCGCGCAACGCGGTCACACGGGAGTGTGTTTCCGCAACAAACCGATGCGCCTGTGAAGGTTCAGCGCGTGATCGGCCTATGCAGCAAGAACCCGTGAGCTGTTGTCGGGGTTCCGGAATCGCTCTGAAAAAGAAGCGCGCCCGTTCATGGAACCCGGCAGCGCCCGATGCGTTGCTCACCAGAAAGCCCCGCGTCAGGACAATCTCCCAACCGGGTACAACGCCGTTCAGGCCGGAGAAGACGCATGCATATCCGCTACGGTTATCGGCTCGATATCCTCTGCGAGACCGCGACCCCGATAATCACGATGCTCGACGTTCACCCCTCGCTCCGAAGCGAGATCACCGCGCCGGATATGATGGTCGCGCGGAGTGCGCTGCATGTGCGCGAGACGGTTGATTTCACGGAATATTTCGATGCTTTTGGCAACATTTGTCGACGTCTTGTCGCCCCCGCAGGTGGGGTGATCCTAAGAGCCAAGGGCATTATTCATCACTCCGGCTTTCTCGAAGACCGGGATTCGATGGCGTCTGCCGCTCCGCCGGATGTGTTGCAGGTGGATTTGCTGCCCTATCTCAGCGGCAGCCGCTATTGCGAGACGGACAAGCTCGCCGGCGAGGCCTGGCAGAAGTTCGGACAGATCGAGGCCGGATGGGCCAAGGTCGAGGCGATTTGCGACTTCGTTCACCGACACATCCGGTTCAATTACCGCCTCGCGCGCTCGACACGGAGCGCCTTCGAGGTGTTCAATGAGGAAGTCGGCGTTTGTCGTGATTACGCGCATCTCGCGATCACGCTCTGCCGCTGCATGAACATTCCGGCCCGCTATTGCACTGGTTATCTGCCCGACATCGGTGTCGAGCCGGACGAGAATCCGGAGGATTTCAGCGCCTGGTTCGAGGTGTTTCTCGGGGAGCGCTGGTGGACTTTCGATGCCCGCCACAATATCCCGCGCATCGGTCATGTGTTGATTGCACGCGGGCGGGATGCGGCCGATGTCCCCTTCGTGAATTCCTTCGGATTGCACCGCCTCGGCACGTTCCGTGTGATGGCGGAAGAGGTGGAAGGCGCGCGCTTTCCGGTGACGTCACTGGCAAGGCGCGAGCACGGTGAAGCCTTGCGGCTGATTTCAAGCTCGGACTAGAGCCGGGACTCACACCTTGAAGCGCCAGCTGAGGAGTTCATCTTCCGCGCAGGGCTCGGCGTGGGCTTCGAGCTGGGCTTGCAGCCCGGCCATCAGCCTGAAGGGCAGCGCGATGGTGGCGAACATATCGTCGATCGTTACGGTTAGCGCCATCTCGCCCGATTCCGTTGGCTGAAGCCGGATACCGATGTGCATGACGCTTTCCGCCCCGATCGCGCCGATGATGGCCTCGATGATCGCGAGACCCATCGGGATCGCGCGATCAAGCACAAGGAGACTGTTGGGTTCGATCGAAGCACTGATCTTTCGCGTGGAGCCGCAGAGGATCGCCTGCGCATTCGCCACGATATCCAGCACGAAGGTCCGGATCGGGATCGGGCTCATAATACCTTCACTGAGCGCGAGGCGATAGGCGGTCGAAATCACCTGCACCTTCGCCTCGGCCTCCGCGAGATAGCTGTTATGCGGCGGGGGCCGCTGCCGTCGTGAGAGCGTCAGATAGCTCTGGATGATCTGGAGCGAATTCTTCACCCGGTGGTGGAACTCGCGCGTCAGCTTGTCATGCGACGCATGAGACTCCTGAAGACAAGCCTTGCAGGCTTTTGCTTCTGCTCGTTGCGAGTCTGCCTGACAATTGAGTTCGTCCGTGGCTGTGCAGCACTCAGTGAGGCGTTTGCGCAAGGCAAGGCTGTAGAGCAGGGCCATCACCGCCAAAAACGGGAAGGGTAGCAGCAAGATGGCGATCAGCCAGGCGTAAGCTTCGGAGCCATCGGACATTATGGAACTACGGGCAGTTGCGGGAGCATTCTGGAGGGTGGTTTCGCAGCCGGCAGGGCTTCCGCGTGCAAGGGCAAGCCCAAAAGATCAGCTAGCCGGATACGGGCGCGATTGACGCGGCTTTTCATGGTGCCGATAGCGACATGGCAGATCTCTGCCGCCTCCTCGTAGGAAAGCCCCATCGCGCCGATCATGATCAGCGCCTCGCGCTGCTCCTCGGGCAGGCGCACGAGTGCTTTTCTGAAATCGGCGAGGTCCATATGACTGTCCTGTCCGGCAGAGACCGCGACCTGACTGGCGTGGAAACCATCGGTGTCCTGCACCTCGCGACCCCGGCGACGGTAGATCGAGTAATAGGTGTTCCTCAGGATCGTGAAGACCCAGGCCTTGAAATTGGTGCCTTCAGTGAAGCTGCCGGCGTGACGCCAGGCCTTCAGCAGCGTTTCCTGCACGAGATCATCCGCGAGCTGCATCGAGCCGGAGAGCGAAGCGCCAAAGGCGCGGAGATGCGGGATTTCGGCGATCAGCCGATCGCGGAAGGCCGGGGCAGGGCGTTGTTCGTCAGGGCGCTTATCTTGGGGGGTGGCTTCACTCATGGCGGAGTTCCCCCGCTTCGAGTTTGGCGAGCAGTTCGAGCAGCCGATCGGGGATGGGCTCGCGCACCAGCTCGACATAATGCGCTTCGAGCGCGCGCCCGATGGCATCCTGAACCTTATGACCGGCTTCCACGCTGATGGGCTCACACGGGGCGTGCGAAGAGCCAGCTTCGGGGGGCGTCCGGCCGTTGGTCATCTGTTGCTCTCTTTCCTACCGCGCCGGCAGGTGAAACGTCTCGCGACCTCATCCGGGCTGCGGTCAGACGTGACGCCTATCGGGTATCAACGCGCTTTCTCCGCCGGAGTTCCGCACTGGAAAAGAAATAAATCGCTTGTCAAAGCGGGCATCAGGACCATGCTCGAGCCTCATGGAAAAAGGCGCGCGCATGTCTATCGCAATCGAAATTTCTGCCTATTTACCGTATCTTAGGCGCTTCGCTCGCGCCCTGACCGGCTCTGCTGCGAGTGGCGATGCTTATGTTGTCGCGACACTCGAAGTCATCGTCGCTGATGCTGCGGCCTTCCCGCGTGGCATCGACAGTCGCTCGGCGCTCTATCAGGTTTTTCTCAAGCTCTGGTCCTCGACCAATGCCTCTTTGATGCCTGTACAGGCGAGCATCATCCGTTCCGCGGCCGAGCGCAACCTGCAAACCATTACGCCCAAGCCTCGGCAGGCTTTTCTGCTGCGGGCCGTTGAAGGTTTCAGTCTGCCGGAGATCGCCGTGATCCTTGGCGTTGGCGAACCGGATGTTGTCCGGCTGATTGATCAGGCAGGGCAGGAGATCGCCGAGCAGGTTGCGACCAATGTGTTGATCATTGAGGATGAACCCATCATCGCGCTCGATATCGAGGGCATAGTCGAAGACCTTGGCCATTCTGTCACTGGCATAGCCCGCACCCACAAGGAAGCCGTGGCGAGCGTGAAGGCGCACCCGCCGGGGCTTGTGCTGGCGGATATCCAACTGGCGGATGGCAGCTCCGGTCTTGGTGCGGTCAATGAGATCCTCACGAGCATCAACGTGCCGGTGATCTTCATCACGGCCTTCCCGGAGCGCTTGCTCACGGGTGAGAAGCCGGAACCGGCGTTCCTCATCACCAAGCCGTTCCAGCCGGATGCGGTGAAGGCCGCGATCAGTCAGGCGCTCTTCTTCGACCGTCGTGCAGGACTGAAGGTTGCGTGACGAGTCCCTGATCGAAAGGATCATGATGGTAGGCAGCGGGCCCCGGTTCGCGCGCCCCCATTAGCGTGAAGATCATGAAGGCTATCCAAGCGACGACCAGCACGAGTTGAGCGATAGCAACGGCTGCACCTGCCAGAAACGTGATGCCAAGCAGGCCGGCGACGATGGCAATGAAAAGCGAGAGGATGGCAGGAACAGACATGCTTGGGCTCCTTGAGAGCGCACCCCTTTCACGATGAATCCGGGGTGGGCGTTGCACGAATAACGCGGGCAAGTGCCGTCAGTTCCGCATGTTTTTGCGGGTGATTATGTTCTTGCGAGCGTTGCTCTGTGCACCTCCTGACGAGGGCCATGGGGCGTGCATCTGGCGGTCTGGCGAGCGGTCAAATCAAGGATGTCGAACGTCGGCGACCTTGCCGCCACACCGAGTCGGTGATCTTTGAAACGCAGCCTGTGGTCTGAAAATCATAATTTTCTTCTGGTATGTTGTTTCTGGCGAGCAATTTTCGCTCGGACCCACCGGGAGCAACGGGTGTGATTTCTCTTATTGGCATTCTTGTTGTGATTGCCCTGATCGCCGCGGTCTGGAGCGCTGCTACCAGTCTGACACTTCGGGATAAGGTTGAAGTCCTTGAGATGACTGTGAAAAGCCAGCAGGCGCAATTGGCGGCCTTGCTGACGGCCAAGCCGCAGGTCCATACGACGCTTGCCCAAAGCACAGCGTCCGCCGCTGAGCCCGCTCCAGACCTTGCCCCGGTCGAGGAAGCGGAAAAGGACGCGCCTGTCGAGAATGCCGATCCGCCTGTTCCGGCTGTTGCGGCGAAGACGGTGCCAACAATCCAGCCGGAACCGTCCCTCCATACCGAGGTGCCGCAGACGGCAAAAGAGCCTGTCTCGTCGCAGGATTTCGAGTCCCTCCTTGGCGCGCGCTGGACGGTTTGGGTCGGCGCCTGCGCTCTGGCGCTCGGGGGCCTGTTTCTGGTGCGTTATTCCATCGAGCAGGGCTATTTTGGTCCGGCTATGCGCGTGGTCAGCGGGCTCGCGTTTTCCATTCTGCTGGCATTTGCCGGTGAATATCTGCGGCGGCGTTTTCCGGATTTTCACATCCCCGACTTCGAAAATGCGCCGGTCGCAGCCCTGCTGACCGCAGTAGCGACTATGAGCGCTTTCGGAACGCTCTATGCTGCGCATGCGCTCTATGGCCTTCTCGGCCCCGGCGCGACCTTTGTGTGTCTTGCGCTGGTCGGTCTGATGGCCGTGCTCGCAGCAGCGCTGCATGGGCCGTGGCTGGCGGGCCTTGGCCTGCTGGGTGCCATGGCGACGCCGTTGCTGGTGAAGAGCACGTCGCCAGAACCCTGGATTCTGGTCATTTACCTCATGATTGTGGCAACGACAGGATACCTGACCGCTCACTTGCGTGATTGGCAGCAGATCGCGCGGGCAACTTTCATCGGGATTGCGCTCTGGGGGCTTGTTCTGATCGCGACCCCGCTCGCAGCTGGAGGACCGCTCGACTTCTTCTTCCTGACGCAGATGGGGCTGGCAGGGCTCGCCTTTGCCTATTGGCCTTATCGAGACCTTCCGGATGAGGCGGACTTTTCGGATGGGAAGGCTCAGGCGCCGCTCGTGATCCTGACCCTGCTGGCCGGATTGGCAATGCTTGAACGCGGGGGCGATGTCTGGAGTTCCGCCGGCCTTGTGGCCCTTCTCCTTGCGTGCGCCTGGCGTCTTCCGATCGTGGCCAGCGCCGCGCTGATGGCGGGGGTGATCGCGTTCCTCCAGCTCATCGTCTGGCCCTCGCTGGAGGGGCGGGAGACCGGACCGGGACTGGCGATTCTGTCGATGCCGCTGCCCGATTCTGTGATGCGCTATGCGCTGTTTGCGACGCTTTTTGCTGGTACGATTGGCGGCGTGGCGCTGTTGCGGCTCCGATCTGGCCCGCTGCTGCCCCGACGACATGCCGGGCTCTACGCCCTGGCCGCGACTGTTGTACCGCTGGCCATTCTCGTTCTGTGCTGGCTGCGTCTCCGAGGTTTTGGCCTTGCACCGGAGTTTGGCGTGATCGCCGGCCTGCTCGGCGTGGCCATGGGGTGGCTCGCGAAGCAGTTTCGCGCGCGTGACGGCATCGCTTCAGCCATCGGTGTCGAAGCCTGTGCTGCCGGTGCCATCGCGTCCCTCGCGCTGGGGCTGACCATGGTGCTGGATCGCGGTTATCTCACGGTGTCACTGGCGCTGGCCGCCGCCGGTTCGGCCTGGGTGACCAGCAAGGGGCCGGTCAACGCGTTGCGCATGGCTTCGGGCGTGCTCGCGGCGATTGTACTCGCCCGTATCGCCTGGGATCCGGCCATCATGGCGGGCAATCCCGGTACGGTGCCGATCCTGAATTGGCTCCTCATCGGGTATGGTGTTCCGGCCGTTGCCTTTTTCATGGCCGCGCGGTTTTTGCGATCCGGCGGAGATGACGTGCCCTTGCGCCTCATGGAGGGCATGGCGATCCTGTTCGGCGCGCTGCTTCTCGGGTTCGAGATCCGCCATTTGTTCCATGGTGCCGATCTTCTGACAGCCAGAACGTCACATGCTGAGCTCGGCCTGCAACTCGTCGCGGGGGTCGGCGTGGCCACGGTGCTGATGCGTCTTGATGCGCTGGATCAGAACCCCGTCTATCGTAGCGCTAGCCTTCTGATTGCCGGATTGTCTTCCGGCGTCGCGCTTTTCGGCCTGCTTCTGGCGAAAAATCCGGTGCTGGGCGGCGACCTCGTTGAAGGCGGGGCGCTGATCAATTCTCTGGTCGTGGGATACGCCTTGCCGGCGGCGGCCTTTGGCGTGCTCTACCTCATCGCGCGGGATCGCCGTCCGCTCTGGTTTGTTTACGCTGCAGGCGGCCTCGCGCTGCTGCTTTGCTTCGCCTATGTCAGTCTGGCGGTCAGGCGTGTATTCCATGGCCCGGCGATCAGTTTCAACGACGTTCCGACAGGGGATGTGGAGCTTTGGGCCTATTCCGCCGTCTGGCTTGGACTTGGTGTGATCCTGCTCGCCGGTGGTATCCTGCGTCATGCCCGGACGCTCAGGCTGGTATCTGCCTGCTTTATTGTCCCGAGCGTCCTCAAAGTGTTTCTGATCGATATGGGCGGATTGGAAGGCGCGTGGAGGGCCCTCTCGTTTATCGGTCTCGGCGCAGCGCTGATCGGCATCGGCCTTGTCTATCAGCGCTTCGTTTTCCGGAAATCTCCCGAGACGCCGCTCAATTGAAAGGCGCAGTATGCGCTCAGATCCGGGGGCTTGTTGGAAGCGCTTTGAGAAGGCATCATCCGGCTGAACCCCTTACCAGACTAGATAGATCGCTGTTCTCCGAGGATACGCTTGCATGACCGAATTGCCGAACACCACACTACCGCTGTGGCTGCGCATCATGCGTTTTCCAGTCGCCCGTATCATCCTGCTGGGCGGCGTCGTGTTCCTGTTGATGGGTTTCAACAATGGTTTCATGCTGAAATTCAAGGATGCGCCGGTTCTCTCTATCGCGATCACCGCTGCTATGGCGAGTGTTACTCTGGCCATTTATGCGGGGTTTGCGCGCTTCATTGAGCGGCGTCCAGTGAGCGAGCTCTCCTTTTCTGGCGCAAGCAGGGAGTGGCTGATGGGCGCCTTGATCGGCGCGGGTCTCTATACAGCATGCGTTCTGGTTCTCATCGCGCTCGGCATGTACCGCATTGAGGGATTGAACCCCTGGACCTTCGTGATCCCGGCTGTCGCAATGGCGCTGAGTTCGGGGATTTTCGAGGAGCTGATTTTCCGGGGCGTGCTGTTCCGTTCCGTTGAGGAGTTGTTCGGCAGCTGGATTTCCCTTGGCGTCTCTGCGCTCGTGTTTGGGCTGGTGCATTTGGCGAACCCGGCAGGAACGCTTGTTGGTGCCATCTACATCAGCATCGAAGCCGGCGTGTTGCTCGCCGCCGCTTACATGCTCACCCGCCGCCTTTGGCTCAGCATCGGCTTTCACATGGCCTGGAATTTTACGCAGTCCGCCATCTTCTCCGGTATCGTTTCCGGCAGTACCCCGGCACCGGGGCTGATCCGGTCGAACATCAAGGGACCGGCGGTTTTGACCGGGGGCAGCTTCGGGCTGGAATCGTCCGTGATAGCGTTTCTGTTCTGCACGGTTACCGGCGTGATCCTGCTGATCATGGCGGTGCGACGGGGAAAAATCGTTCCTCGGGCCTGAAAAACCCAGGCATGCGGCTAGGAAACGGCGCAGGCGCCATCGCGCTGTTCCGGGGTGTGATCAAACTGCCATGAAAATCGGCCACAGGGCTTGGTCACGGAAACGGACGCGGTTTGCTGCGTTATGCCGTCCGCCGAACGAACCCGCAAGGAAGGCCGTCATGAAACTCATCCATCTCACCGATACGCATCTTGTTCAGCCTGGTCTGAAACTCTACGGCCTTGACCCGCAGGCGCGGCTTGCCGCGGCCGTTGCGGATATCAACGCGCATCACGCCGATGCCGCGCTGGCCGTCGTGACCGGTGATCTGACCCATTGGGGCGAGCCCGAAGCCTATGCCGCGTTTCGTGCGGTGATGGATACGCTGGCCATGCCCTACGTCGTGCTTCTCGGCAATCACGACAAGCGGACCAATGCGCTTGCGAGCCTGCCGGCGGCGCCGCAGGATACCAACGGCTTTGTACAGGGGTTCCGCGACACCCCGCAGGGTCGCTTCATCTTTCTCGATACGCTGGATGACGCGAGCCACGCCGGCCAGCTCTGCCCGAAGCGTCTTGCCTGGATCGAGGCGACGCTCGAGACCACCGGGGCCGACCAGTCCATCTTCTTCTTCATGCACCACCCGCCATTCGAAGTCGGCGTGCATGACATGGACCGGATCGCGCTGGCGGAGCGCGATGCCTTCCGCGACGTGATTGAGCCCTATCGCGGGCGCATCCGGCACCTCTTCTTCGGCCATGTCCATCGCCCGATCAACGGCAACTGGAACGGCATTTCTTTCTCGACACTGCGCGGCACGAGCCATCAGGTCTGGTTCGATCTGAGCGAGGATTGCGCGCATCTCGCGAGCCACGAACCGCCGGCCTATGGCGTGGTGCTGATCGGCAAGCACTCGGTCGTCGTGCACGCGCATGATTTCCTCGATCAGAGTCCGCGTTTCCTGTTCTCGAAGCCTGGCACCGATGATCGCACCTACCAGCTTGGGCCGGTTGAAGTGGTGGGCTGACACAAAACTGAATCCTTTCCGTCAACGCCCTGCAACATGAGCCTGCGAGGGATGCCCTGATCTCGAACAGGTTCAGGGCGGCGATGACGGATATTCCGATTCATGAGGCAATGATGGCACCGCGCGCCGCTTGGAAGGTGGCGCCGGTTCTTTCCCAAATCCGCTGGTCCGGCTTTCTCGGCTACGCGCTTCTGGCGCCATCGCTGATTTTTCTCGGCCTTTTCACCTATGGGCCGATTGCCCAGCTGATGGCGGACAGCCTTTTTGTCCGGAAGGGGATTGGTGCCGCGACCGAGTTCGCAGGCCTCACCAATTACAAGGCTGTGCTGGCCGACCCTTCGTTCCATCACGCGCTCGTCAATAACGTCATTTTCGCCGTTCTGACTGTGGTTCCGAGCCTCGTGCTCTCGCTGTTTCTGGCGATGGCGCTGGTGCATTCGACGCGGGTGAATTCGGCCTTGCGGGCGGTATTCTTTTTCCCGGTGCTGGTGCCGTTGGTGGCGGCGGCCTCGTTGTTTCTCTTCGTGTTTCTGCCCGGCGTCGGGCTGATCGACCATTATCTCGCGCGATTTTTCGTCAACCCGCCGAACTGGCTCGGCAATCCGGATATCGCGCTCTATTCGCTGATCGGCGTCACGATCTGGAAGAACGCGGGCTATTACATGCTGTTCTTCCTCGCTGGCCTGCAATCGGTGCCGCCGGATGCCTATGAGGCGGCCTATCTCGATGGGGCCTCGCCGTGGCAGCGGCTCAAATATGTCACCCTGCCGTATCTCAAGCCGACGATCGCCTTCGTGGCAGTGATCTCGCTCTTGAACATCATCACGCAGGTCGACCACGTCTTCGTGCTGACGAAGGGCGGGCCCTCTGAGTCTACCAGCCTCGTGCTGTTCTACATCTACCAGCAGGCGGTGGAGAGCTACGATATCGGCAAAGCCTCCGCCGCGACCTTCATTTCGCTGCTGGCATTACTTGGCATCACGCTGACCTCGCTGCGCACGCTCGAACGTTCGTTTGGCGGTGCGGCATGAGGGAGATTTCGACCGCTACGCTTGCAACGCGCCACGAGATCACGCCGAAGCTGGGCTATCTGCTCGTGCTCGGTGCGGCGTTCATCTGGGTCGTACCGTTTCTCTGGATGATCGTCGCGGCCTTCCGTCCCGGTGCCTATGGTGCGATCGGGATGGCCTCGATCCTCCCGGATTATATCCCGACGTTGGCGAATTTCGCGGAAGCCTGGGCCTCCGCTGATTTTCCGCGGCAAACGCTCAACAGCGCCATCATCGCCTTCGGCATTCTTGCCGTGCAGATGGTGACAATCACGCTCGCGGGTTTTGCGTTTGCCAGGCTCGAATTCCCCGGCAAGCGGGTGCTGTTCTACGTCTTCCTGCTGCAATTGATGCTCGCGCCGGTGGTGCTGATCGTCCCCAATTTGCAGATGATCGCCAAGCTCGGCCTTTATGACACGCTGCTGGGCGTGATGGCGCCGTATTTCGCCTCGGCCTTCGGCACCTTCCTGATGCGGCAGGCGTTCAACGATATTCCGCGTGAACTCGAAGACGCCGCGATGCTCGACGGCGCCAACTGGTGGCAGCGCATCCGCTTCATCTATGTGCCGCTCGCGCGCCCGGCCTTCATCGCCTTCGGCATTGTCTCGGTCACTTCGCACTGGAACGAGTTCATCTGGCCGCTGATGGTCATCAACTCACCCGAGAACCGCCCGCTGACGGTCGGGCTTTCCGCTTTTACGCGTGGGCAGGAGGGTGCCCAGGCCTGGGGTGTCATCGCCGCCGGCACGCTCTTTGTCATCGCCCCGCTGGCTATCGGATTTCTTGGCTTCCAGCGGCGCTTTGTGAACTCGTTCGTCTCATCCGGCATCAAATAGGAGATATTCCGATGCAGATTACCCGACGTCTGGCGCTTGGCGGCGCTCTTGGAGGCGCTCTTGCCGCCTCGATGCTGGCGGGCAGCGCTTTTGCGCAGGCCCCGACCAACATCGATCTGTTCTTTCCGGTTCCGGTCGATGGCCAGCTCGCCCGCGACATGGCTTCCATGATCAAGGAATTCAACGATGGTCATCCTGCGATCAAGGTAACCCCTGTTTATACCGGCACCTATGATGAAACCTTGATCAAGACCCGAGCCTCGATCAAGGCCGGCAAGCCGCCGGCGGCAGTGATCATGAGTGCCAACTTCATCACCGATCTCAAGATCGAGAACGAAGTGTCGAGCCTCGAAGCCCTGATCAAGGCCGATGGCAAGACCGGCGAGCAGTTCATGAGCCAGTTCTGGCCGGCGCTGCGCGGCAACGCCGTGCTCGACGGAACGACCTATGCCGTGCCGTTCCACAACTCGACCCCGCTGCTTTACATCAACGGCGATCACTTCAAGGAAGCCGGTCTCGACCCGACCAAGCCACCGCAGAATTGGGCGGAACTCGTCGCTGCCGCCCAGAAGCTCACCAAGCGCGAAGGTGAGAAGGTGACGCGCTGGGGCGTCTCGATCCCCGCCAACTACGATTACCTCGGCTGGATCGTCACTGCCTTCACGATGTCGAACGGCGGCCGCTACTATAACGAGGATTTCCCCGGCGAAGTCTACTATGACACCCCCTCGATGCTCGGCGCGATCACCTACATGCGCGACCTGATCGAAAAGCATAAGGTCATGGCGCCGGGTGTGACGCAGGGCCCGGCTGCAACGACCGCTTTCCTCGCCGGCCAGACCTCGATGCTCTTCGCCTCGACCGGCTCGCTGACCCATATCCGCAACAACTCGAAGTTCCAGCTCGAAGTGGGCTTCATCCCGAAGAACGTCCGCAATGCTGTGGCGATCGGTGGCGCATCTCTGATGATCCCCGCCGGTGTGCCGGAAGCGCAGCAGAAGGCGGCTTGGGAACTCATCAAGTGGATGACGAGCCCGGAAAAGTCCGGCTGGTGGAGCCGCGCGACGGGCTATTTCGCGCCGAACATGGCGGCCTATGACCTGCCGGAGATGAAAGATTTCCTCGCCAAGGCCCCGCAGGCGGCGGTGGCGGTGAAGCAGCTTCAGTTCGCGAAACCCTGGTTCGCGACCTATAAGACAGTACCGGTTCGCAAGGCGCTGGAAGACGAGGTTCAGGCTGTGTTCTCGGGCAAGAAGTCGCCGAAGGAGGCGTTGGTTGCCGCGCAGAAGGCCGCTGATGAAATCCTTGCGCCCTACAACAAGGAAACTGCGCTCCGGAATTTCTGAGCTACCCCGTATCCATCCGGAGTGCCTTTCAAGGCGCTCCGGCAACGGAAAAGCCGCCGTATCCGGCGGCTTTTTGCTGTCTGGCGTCCTGCGATCCATCGGTTTTTCCGAACCGCATATCCCGCTAACGGTGTCGTTTCAAAACGCCCCCTTCAGCGACAAGAAAAGCCGCCGGTCTTGCGACGGGCGGCTCTGGCTCCGGGTTGGGCTCAAGGTTGGAGAGCGGTTTGACCCGCTCTCCTGATCCGCCATCGGCGCTTATTTCGCCTTCAGCAGCGCTTCGACTTCGAGCAGCACGAACTCGTTGTCGTCCGCCTTGTTCGGCTCGCGGCTTGTCGAGAACGGCAGGTTGTTGTCATTGCCGACGACGATATGCTTGTCGTCCACCACATCGACGTTCTCGATGGTGAAGAACGGGAAGGTCAGCACGCCGTCGTTCAGCGGCTTGCGGGCTTTCTTGTTCGGGTCCTGAATTTTCATCAGGTCGATATAGGCGATCTTGCGGACCGGCTTGCCGACATTGGCATCGTTCATCTCGATCTTCACGACGCGCTTGAATTTTGCGAGGTCGTGGAAGCAGGTCTCGGCCTTCTGGCCAGCCGGGCAGGCCTTGTCGGCCGTGCCTTCGCCGTTGTCGCGTTCGATGATGAGCCCTGTAGAACCGTCGATCATGTTGAAATCGCCGATCGAGGCCGCGCCGGGCGAGAGCACGAAGAGCCAATGGCGGCCGGTCCACTTCTGCTCGGCGACCGAGAACTCGAGAATGCGCAGCGACTGGTTGCCGTCGACCTTCTCCCAATCCTTCTTCCCGGCATCCCAGAGCGGGCCTTCGAGCAGGCCGTACAGGAACTTGCCGTCCTTGGATGAGGCGAATCCTTCAAACCCCTTCGAGCGACCGAGATTGACTGTCGGGTTGCTAGGCTGGCCCGGATTTGGGGCCTGAATGGCAAAATGATCGGGCGAACGTACCGGCTTACCATCGGCCATGGTCTCGAAGAAGGCCTCAACCTTGCCGGTCATGTCGGTGCGGATCACGTAAGGGCCGAATTCCTCACCGATCCAGATCTTGCCGTCGATGATCTGGAAACCCTCGATGTCGAAATCCGAGCCGGTCAGGTAGCGCTTCGCGGTGCCCTCATGAACGATGCGAAAGGGAACTTTCTTGTCCGGATCATGCAGGAAGATCGTGCCGAGATGCTCGGCCTTTCCGGTCGCCCAATCGAACTTCCAGTGGTTGAGATAGAGCATCGCATCCGGCGAGTTTGCCCTCGAGCCGAAACCGTTGTCGGTGATGACCCAGAAGGTGCCGTCCGGCATGGTCTTGATGCCGGAATGGCCCTGGATTGGCTGGCCCTTGAACGGCAGCTTCACGCCGGTCGGGCGGCCCGCCGATTTGCCCATCACGGTCCCGAGCGCCTCGACGCGCAGCGGGGTATCGGCGAACTTGCCCGAGACCTGAAGGTCCGCCGGCGCATCTGCCGGGGCAGGGATATAGGTTTCGGCAGGAATAATCACATGGCCGGCGAGGGTGGCCGGAACTTCCTGCTGCGCGAAACTGGCGGAAGCGGAGAGAACAAGGGCAGTGGATGCAAGGAGCAGATGACGGAGCATGGCGAGCCTCTCGGTTGCGATGCCCCGTGCTTAAAAGCGCGATATGTCAGCCTTGCTTCGTGATGATGACGGTTGTGTATCAGCCTTCGCCGATCCCGGATTCCAGAGGATCGGCTAGCGCGCTTATGTATCGGGAATGTGATGGTATTCCCGCCATGCTCGCCGGGCTCATCCAGACGTTCCCCGGTCTGGCGAGTGCTCTTTTGTCCGGGGCAATTCGCTACAATTTTCTCAATTCGCTTCGCGATTTGCAAAGGCTTTCCGTCGTCGTGGGAAGTCGGCTCGGAAAAAGGGTTCCAGATCAAGGATAAAGCCCCTGAAAGCACCGCCCCGGCGAAGGGGGCGGTGGCATGGTCTTTGCCGGAAGGGACAGTTGCTGCTCAAGACTAATCCTGCTCCGGAAAGCCCTGCCATGCCCGAATTTGTGGAATTGCTGCGTTATGATGCCTTGATTGTGACAACCCTCAACGCGGGGTTGGGCATCTGGCCGCGATTTGACAACATCCTGCACGTGGTCAATTCAAGCGCGCTGTTCAAGGGCATTCCGTTTTTGACGGTGATCTGGTGGATCGGCGCGCGGGATGAACCCTCGGGGAATGTCATCAATGGCTTCCTGCTACGGGTGCTTGCCGGGCTTGCGATCGCCTTGCTGGCTGCACGCATGTTGCAGAATTACGGCCCGCTCCATCTTCGCCCCATTGCCGAGCCTGCCCTCGCGCTCAAGGCCTTCTCTGCGAATGATCCGGGTTATTTCCGCAAGCTGAATTCCTTCCCGAGCGATCATGCCGTGCAATTCTTCAGCCTTGCCTTCGCCATCGGTGCGCGACACTGGAAGCTGGGGGCGTCTTTCGCCCTCTGGACACTGCTGGGGATCTGCTTGCCGCGCGTCTACTTCGGCTATCATTACCCGAGCGACATTCTCGCCGGAGCTGTTCTCGGCGTTGCGATCATGGCGATTGCCTTGTGGCTACCGATGCCGCGCGGCATGGCGCAGGCGCAGACAAGACTGAACGCCGCAATGCCAGGTCTGCTCCCGGCCTTCGTCTTCGTCGTCTCCTGTGAAATGGCGGTCAATTTCAACAATATCCGGGATTTGCTGCGCATCTTCGGGGTGTGACAGGACGTTTCAGGCGTCCATCCAGTTCAAGGCAGGTTTTCGCGAAAGATGATCTCGCTCCGCATCGGCGTGAGGCCTTCCTGAGCGGCACGGCCCGCGCGGATATTGAGGAAAACGGAGGTGCATTGCATCAGCGTCAGATCCGGATTCTGGGTGATGACGGCATCCATCGTGCCATCGAGCAGCAGGGCGCGCGCTTCCGGTGTCAGGCCATGGCCGATGAGCACGATCTCATGTTCCTTGCGCGCTTCCTTGAGTGCCTTTCCGACACCTTCGGGGGCCCCGCCGATGTTGTAGATACCTGCAAGATCGCCATGCCGGGCGAGCACCATGCGCGTCTGGCAATAGTTCCGTTCGGGGTTGTCATAGCCCTCCCGCACGCCGAGCACCTCCGTCTGCGGAAACATCTCTTGAAACAGGTGCATGAAGCCCATTTCGCGCTCTTCATGGGCGCGATAGCTCAGGCTTCCGGCGATCATCGCCACCTTGGCCGGGCGCTGGCCGATGAAGCGACCCATGACATAACCAACCGTGCGCCCGACGGAGCGATTATCGAGCCCGACATAGGCGGCACGCCCACTGCCGACGATGTCCGAGATGATGGTGACCACCGGAATGCCGTGATGGGCGAGGTGATCAACGGCGTCTCGCACAAGCGGATGCTCCAGCGCCATGAAGACCACGCCGTCCACCTCCCGCGTTGCCTGCCGCAGGCGTTGCGCCAGAAGATCCGGCCGGAAGCTGTCGATGGTTTCGAGGGTGGGGCGGAGCGCCAACGCCTCAAAGTGGCTTTTTGCGGCAAGGATCGTCCGCGCCAGCAAGGTCAGAAAGCGATTCTGGCCTGCCGGCAGCAGGAACAGGATACGCAGCGGCTTCTGCGTCGATGCGGCGAAATCTGCGTCGGCGCCGAGGTAGCCGAGCGCTTCCGCCGCCGCGATGACGCGCTGGGCGGTTGCGGGGCGGACGCTGGACCGGCGGTTGAGCACGCGGTCGACCGTCGCAGGCGAAACCCCCGCTTGAGCGGCGACGTCAATGATGGTTGGCAAGGATCGCTTCTGCGTCGAAGTCTCCGGTGCATCCATTCTCTCAAAACCCATCAAAACCCATCAAAATTGATATTTGCTCCTGCCATGTTTGTCGGTCAGTTTCACGGAAAATCGCCACACAACAACAAATCGATCCGGGAGAAATGCCATGACCGTCAATCGTCGCACTGTGCTGTCCACGCTCGCCACCGTTCCGGTTTTTTCGCTGGGTGCCCCGCTGGTGGCGCGCGCCGCCGAGATCGAGCTGAAGTACGGCAACAACCTGCCGCTGACCCATCCGCTCAACGTGCGTGCGGCCGAAGCGGCAGCCCGCGTGAAGAAGGAAACCAACGGGCGGGTCGATATCCAGATTTTCCCGAACAACCAGCTTGGCGGCGATACCGATATGCTCTCGCAGGTTCGTTCCGGCGCGATCAACTTCTTCACACCCTCCGCACTGGTGGTCGCGACGCTGGTGCCGGTGGCGGCGATCAACGCGCTTGGCTTTGCCTTCGCCGACTACGATCAGGTCTGGAAGGCGATGGATGGGCCGGTCGGCAAGCATGTGCGTGAGGCGATGGCCAAGGTTGGCCTCCTGACCTTCGAGAAGATGTGGGACAACGGCTTCCGCCAGACCACCAGCAGCGGCAAGCCGATTGCGGCCGCCAAGGACATGGACGGCATCAAGATCCGTGTGCCGGTAAGTCCGCTGTCGGTCGCGATGTTCAAGGCGCTTGGTGCTTCGCCGACGAGCCTGCAATTCTCGGAAGTCTATTCCGCCTTGCAGACCAAGATCGTTGATGCGCAGGAAAATCCGCTGCCGATCATTCAGGTCGCCAAGCTATACGAGGTGCAGAAGAACTGCTCGCTCACCAACCACATCTGGGACGGTTTCTGGTTCACTGCCAACGCGCGCGCGTTCAATGCCCTGCCGGCAGATGTGCAGAAGATCATTCCCGATGCCTTCAACGATGCCGGGATCGCCCAGCGCGGCGATATCAAGAAGCTGAACGAGAGCGTTCAGGCCGATCTTGAAGCCAAGGGCCTTGCTTTCAACAAGACCGATCCGGACAGCTTCCGTGCCAAGCTGCGTGACACCGGCTTCTACGGTGAGTGGAAGGGGCGTTTCGGTGCCGATGCCTGGGGTCTGCTGGAAAGTGCGGTCGGCAAACTCGCTTGATCCCGGCGAAGGAGCTTCCCGATGGATCTCCATCCTCACGCCTCCGCCGCGCCGGGCGTCGGTGCGGCATGGCCTAGCCTGCACCGTCTCGATGCCCTGCTCGGGCGAAGCGTCGAGGCGCTGGCGGCGTTAATTGTCGTCGTCGAGATCTTCGTGCTCGGGGCGGGGGTGGTCTCCCGCTACGCCTTTCATGCGCCGCTGGTTTGGTCGGATGAACTGGCCTCCATCCTCTTCCTCTGGCTCTCGATGCTCGGCGCGGTGATTGCGCTGCGCCGGGGCGAACACATGCGCATGACGGGGCTTGTTGCCCGCGTATCTCCGGTAGCACGCGGCCAGCTCAATGCGCTGGCGCTGGCGGCCGGGCTCGCGTTTCTCGCGCTGATCTGGCACCACGCCATCGACTATGCGATCGAGGAGCAGATGATCGTTACGCCGGCGCTGGAAATCAGCAACGCCTGGCGCGCGGCCTCGCTCCCGACCGGCATCACGCTGATGATCATCGCCGCGCTGCTGCGACTCGTACGCGATCATTCCTGGCGCGAGATCGTCATCGCGCTCGGCCTTGCTGCGCTCGTCGTGGCGCTTTTTTATGGCCTTGGCACTTCGCTGAAGCCGTTGGGCAAGCTCAATCTCATCGTCTTTTTCGTCTTCGGCGTTGGCTTCAGCGTTCTTCTCGGCGTGCCGATCGCATTTTCGTTTGCGCTCGCGACCTTCGGTTATCTCGCGCTGACGACCTCTACGCCGATGCTGGCGATGGTCGGCCGGCTTGACGAAGGCATGAGCCATCTCATCTTGCTGGCCGTACCGCTATTCGTCTTTCTCGGCGCGCTGATCGAGATGACGGGTATGGCCAAGGCGATGATCGCCTTTCTGGCAAGCCTTCTCGGCCATGTCCGGGGCGGTCTCTCCTACGTGCTGATCGGGGCGATGTATCTCGTTTCCGGTATTTCCGGCTCGAAGATCGCCGATATGGCCGCGATTGCGCCGGTGCTGTTCCCTGAAATGAAGGCGCGCGGTGCCAAGGAGGGCGATCTGTTGGCTTTGCTCTCGGCAACCGGGGCGCAGACCGAAACCATTCCGCCTTCCATCGTGCTGATTACCATCGGTTCCGTCGCGGGCGTCTCTATCGCCGCGCTTTTTACCGGCGGTCTCCTGCCGGCGGTGGTTCTTGGCGCGTGCCTCTGCTTCGTGGTCTGGCTGCGCTCGCGGGATGAAGATCTTTCAGCGGTGCCGCGTGTGCCGGCGCGCGAAATCGTCAAGGCGGGGCTGATCGCGCTGCCGGCGATCCTTCTGCCTTTTGTCATCCGCGCGGCGGTGGTCGAGGGTGTTGCGACCGCAACCGAGGTCTCGACCATCGGCGTTGCCTATTCGGTTGTTGCCGGGCTCGTGATCTACCGTTGTTTCGACTGGCGGCGGCTCTACCCGATGCTGGTTGAAACGGCGTCGCTGACGGGCGCCATCCTGCTGATCATTGGCAGCGCGACAGCGATGGCCTGGGCGCTGACACAGTCGGGGTTCTCTCGCGATCTTGGTGCGATCATGGCCAATTTGCCGGGAGGCGCCTGGGGTTTTCTCGCCGTGTCGATTGTGGCGTTTGTCATACTCGGCAGCGTGCTCGAGGGAATTCCGGCCATCGTTCTCTTCGGCCCACTATTGTTCCCGATTGCCCGGCAGGTCGGTGTCAATGACGTGCATTACGCGATGGTGGTGATCTTCGCGATGGGGATCGGCCTCTTCGCGCCGCCATTTGGCGTGGGCTATTACGGCGCGGCGGCGGTGAGCCGGATCAATCCCGATGCGGGCCTCAAGTATATCGGCGGCTACATGATCGCGCTTCTTGTCGGTCTTGTTCTCGTGGCGGCGATCCCGTGGATCTCGACCGGGTTTCTCAAGTAATTCCGTTCCTGTCATCCAATTCTTGCAGAAAGGTGTCCCATGAGCAGGGTCTTCGGTGAAATTCGCCAACTTGGCTATGTCGTGCCGGATATCGAGGCAGCGATGGATTACTGGGCACGGGTTCTCGGCGTCGGACCGTTCTTCTACAATCCGAAAGTGCCGATCCGGAATTATCGCTACAAGGGCGAAGCGTATGAGCCGCATAATTCGGTTGCGCTTGCCAATTCCGGCTTCATTCAGATAGAATTGATCCAGTGTCGCAACGATGTTCCATCGATGTACCGGGATTTTACCCGCGCCGGGCGAACAGGATTGCAGCATGTCGCATCGTGGACAACCAACTATGATGCAGACCTCGAGCGGCTCATCCAGCATGGGTTCAAGCCGGTGATGAGCGGCGAGGTGGGTGCCAACGGCCGCTTCATCTATTTTGACACCGAATATCATCCGGGAACTGTGATCGAATTGTCCGAAGTGGTTGGCCCGAAGGGCGATATGTTCCGCCTGATCCGCGAAGCGTCGGAGACGTGGGACGGCAAGACCGATCCTGTGCGCCCGTTTCCCGATCTTTCGGGGCGATAGGCGGGGCAATGCAGGACGAGGTTTTTGAAGCCGCCTATCTGGTCGAGACGCCGCTCGACATCGCCAAGGTGGCCGAGGTCATGGCGGGCGAGCAATCTTGCGGCACCTTTGCCCGTGTTGCGGGCGAAACGGACGAGCTTCGTGCCCGCGCCCGTGCCCGCGTCATCGCCATCGAACCGCTCGATGAAAGCCCGGTGCCCAGCCTCCACAGCGAATGGCTCCGGCGCAAGGGGATTGGCGGGCCCTACCGCCGCGCCCGGGTCCGGATTGAATTTCCCGTCGCCAATGTCGGGATCAACCTTGCGACGCTGGCGAGCGTCGTGGCCGGAAACCTTTACGATCTTGGCGAAACCACGGGTCTGAGGCTCGACGAACTCATCCTGCCAGCCGCCTACCGGAAGGGGTATCTGATGCCCAAACAGGGCATCGCGGGGACGCGGCGGCTGACAGGCGTAGCGCAAGGTCCGCTCCTCGGCACGATCATCAAGCCGAATGTCGGCCTGAGTTCCGAGGCGACAGCCGATCTTGTCGCCCAGCTTTGCGATGCCGGGCTCGACTTCATCAAGGACGACGAGATTTCCGCCAATCCCCATCACGCCCCGCTTTCGACCCGCATTCCCGCCGTGATGGACAAGGTGCGTCGCTACCGGGACAAGACGGGCAAGGCGGTGATGATGTCCTTCAACATTACCGATGAGACTGATGCCATGCGTCGCCACGCCGATCTGGTGGCGAAGGAAGAGGGCACATCGGTGATGGTCAGCATCAACTGGTGCGGGTTTTCTGCCGTAGAAACCTTGCGCCGGCATACCGATCTGGCACTGCATGCGCATCGGAACGGCTATGGCGCGCTGGCGCGGCACCCCATGCTCGGCATCTCCTTCCAGCCCTATCAGGCGCTCTGGCGGCTTGCGGGTGTCGATCACATGCATGTCTATGGTCTCGACAGCAAATTCGTGCAGACCAACGAAGAGGTTATCGACTCGGCCGCTGCCTGCCTGTATCCGCTGGCGGAGGGCGTCGATGATGCCGTGATGCCCGCCTTTTCTTCCGGACAATGGGCGGGCACCGTGCCGCAGACCTATGCCGCGACCGGATCGACGGACCTTCTCTTCATGGCCGGCGGCGGTGTTCTTGCGCATCCGGATGGGCCGGAGGCTGGCGTGATCAGTATCCGGCAGGCATGGGAAGCGACCATCGCCGGAGAGCCGCTGGACCGTGCCGCGACCTCTCGGCCGGAACTGGCGGCTGCCCTCGCTTTCTTCTCCGGGCGCACATGATGACAGGGCCGAGGGTTGGCTGGTTCGGTGACGATTTCACCGGCGCTTCCGATACGCTCGGAACCTATGCCGAAGCGGGGGTCAGCGCCGCGCTGCTGACACGGATCGCGACCCCGCAACAGCTCAAACGGCTTGGACCTGTTGTAGCGCTCGGTTTGGCCGGGAAAACCCGCGCGCTCGACCGCGAAGCGATGGTCGAAGCGCTTGCCCCGGTGGGACCGTTTTTTGCCGGGCTGGGCATTCGTCTCCTGCATTACAAATGCTGCTCGACTTTCGATTCCGCGCCGGAGATCGGCAATCTCAGCGTAGCGATCAACGCCTTGCGGGCCTCGTTTCCGACGCCGACCCTCCCCATCGTCGGCGGACAGCCGAACCTTCGGCGCTACTGCCTGTTCGGGCATCTCTTCGCGGCGGCGGGGCAGGCGGGCGCGGTGTTCCGCATCGACCGTCACCCGACAATGAGCCGCCATCCGGTCACCCCGATGGGAGAGGCTGATCTCGCGCTTCACCTCCAGCGCCTCGGCATGGGGGCGATCACAAATGTCCCCTATCCTGCGATGGCGCTCGGCGAAGCCTCCTCTGTCTTTGTCGAAGCTGCGACGCGCGGTGACGATGCGGTCCTGCTCGATGTGAGCCGGACCGAGGATCTTGACGCTATCGGGAGCCTCCTTTGGCAAGAGGCAAGCTGCCGCCCGCTTCTGGCGCTCGGTGCGAGTGGCGTTGCGCAAGCACTGTTGCCCGGTCTGTCGAAGTCCGACAGCGCTTCGACCCTGCGCCCGCGCGTCGAGGGGCCGGCTTTCGTGCTGGTCGGCTCGCTTTCGCCTGTCACGCGTGCGCAGGCGGAGGCCGCACCGAGTTACGACAAGATCCAGATCGATCCCGAACGGCTCGTGGTGGATGATCTTTATGCCGGTACATTAGCGGAGATGCTGGTCGCGCGTCTCAGCGAGGGGCGCCATACCATGGCCCTGACGCGCGAGATGCGCAGCGAAACGGTCACGAACCGGCAGGTTGCGATCGCAACCGCTGCTCTTGCCGATGCGGTTCTCACCTCGGGCGCCGCACGAAAGGCCTGCATCGCGGGAGGGGATACCTCCAGCTACTTCATGGGCGTTGTCGACGGCTGGGCCTTGCGCCACCTCGGCAATGTCGGGCCGGGCAGTCCCGTGTGCGAATTGCTCAGCGATCAGCCGAGGCTCGATGGTCTTAATCTGGTCCTCAAGGGCGGCCAGATGGGCGATCGCGATGTGTTCGAGCGTCTCGCGCGCTGGTCCTGAAGCCAGATTACGATTTTCATATCTGGATTTAATATCAATCGGTTGAGGCGTATCTGGTGTCTTTCAACCCGCAGTTTCCTGCCTGTGATCGGGGGAAATCAGGTTGACGGGGTGCCAGCCTCGTCCATGCCTTCCTTCTGGTAGTTCCTTCCAGCTCTTGCGCTTGAGCCGGGGAAGAGGTAATTCGTTCTTCGTCGTTTAACGAAGGATTTTTGGCCTTTGCCCTCCCGCGCTGTTCTTCCAGCTACTCCGGTCGCTGCTCTCTCGCTTCCTGAGGATGCCGATCGGCATGAGATGCTCGCGCGTCTTGCGAAGGCTCTGGGGCATCCGGCACGTATCCAGATCATCGAGACGTTGCTGGCGCGCAAAACCTGCATCGGCTGCGATCTCGTCGAGGAAATCCGTCTGGCGGCCTCCACGACCTCCGAGCACCTGCGCATCCTGAAAGACGCCGGGCTGATCACCGGCGAAATCGCGCGGCCTCGCGTCTGCTATTCGCTGAACCCGGCGGCTGTCGCGCCGCTTAGCGCCTTTCTTGCGCTTGTTGAAGCCGGCCACACGGCCAGATCGGAGTGAACAATGTCCGGGTTTGAACGCTACCTCACGCTCTGGGTCGCGCTGTGCATCATCGTCGGTATTGCGCTCGGGCATGTCTTTCCCGGCTTTTTCCAATTGGTCGGCGCTGCGGAGATCGCCAAGGTCAATCTGCCGGTCGCGATCCTGATCTGGCTGATGATCATCCCCATGCTGGTGAAGATCGACTTTGCCGCGCTCGGAAGGGTGAAGGAGCATTGGCGCGGCATTGGCGTTACGCTTTTCATCAACTGGGCGGTGAAACCTTTCTCGATGGCGCTGCTTGGCTGGATTTTCATCTCCGGCGTCTTCCGGCCCTATCTGCCGGCTGACCAAATCAACAGCTATATCGCCGGGCTGATCCTGCTTGCGGCGGCGCCCTGCACTGCGATGGTCTTCGTCTGGTCAAACCTGTGCAAGGGCGAGCCGCTGTTCACACTCAGTCAGGTCGCGGTGAATGATCTCATTATGATCATCGCTTTTGCGCCGCTGGTTGGCCTGCTGCTTGGCCTTTCTGCGATCACGGTGCCGTGGGCGACGCTAATGCTCTCCGTGGTACTTTATATCGTCGTGCCGGTGATCGTCGCGCAGGTCTTGCGCAAGCGCGTGCTGGCTTCGAGCGGGGAGGCGGGCATGGCGCGCCTTCTGGCGCGGCTTCAGCCGCTCTCGCTTCTTTCGCTGCTTGCGACGCTCGTGCTGCTCTTCGCCTTTCAGGGCGGGCAGATTCTGGCGCAGCCGATGATCATCGCGCTGCTGGCCGTTCCGATCACGCTTCAGGTCTATTTCAACGCCGGGCTGGCCTATCTGCTCAATCGCTGGACGGGTGAGGCGCATTGCGTTGCTGGGCCCTCGGCGCTGATCGGCGCGAGCAACTTCTTTGAGCTGGCCGTCGCGGCTGCGATCAGCCTTTTCGGCTTCCAATCCGGCGCGGCGCTGGCGACCGTGGTCGGCGTGCTGATCGAGGTGCCAGTGATGCTCTCGGTTGTCGCCATCGTGAACCGGTCACAGGGGTGGTACGAAGCCGGCGGTGCCGTCCAACGTCGTCTTCAGGAAGGAGCCCGCTGAACCATGGACATCGTCATCCACCATAACCCCGCCTGCGGTACCTCGCGAAATGTCCTCGCGATCATCGAGGCAGCGGGCTACCAGCCCAGCGTGATCGAATACCTCAAGACCGGCTGGACGCGTCCGCAATTGCTTGGCCTTTTCGCCGCCGCCGGGCTGACGCCGCGCACGGCGCTGCGCGAGTCAAAATCTCCGGCGAAGGAACTCGGCTTGCTGGAGGCGGGTGTTTCTGACGAGACGATCCTCGCCGCGATGCTGGAGCATCCGGTGCTCGTCAACCGCCCGCTTGTCTGCACATCAAAAGGCGTGAAGCTCTGCCGCCCGAGTGAACTGGTACTCGATCTGCTCGACCGCCTGCCGCCGGGGCCGCTGCATAAGGAAGACGGTGAACTCATCATCGACGCCGAGGGCAAGCGCGTCGGGTGATTGGCTGCCTTCACGGTCGGGTCACGCCGTGACGGGGCAAGGCGTGACAGGGCGTCAACGTGCGTGCTTAACTGCCGCGCATGCGGCGGCGCCCTTGCGCCGTGGCGCGTTTCTGGTGAGGCGGTCTTGAATATCAGGCAACTCGAAGCCTTTCGCGCCGTGATGATCACAGGCTCCACGGTCGGGGCGGCGCAGTTGCTGCGGGTCTCGCAACCCGCGATCAGCCGTTTGCTAAGCCAGCTCGAAACCACGCTGCAACTCACGCTCTTCGACCGCACATCGGGACGGCTGGCGCCGACAGCGGAAGCCACGCTCCTGAGTTCGGAGGTCGAACGCACCTTCGCCTCGGTCGACAAGATCCGGGAAATCGCCCGCGATATCCGCATGGCGGACTCGGGCGAATTGTCGATTGCCTCGTTCCCGCTGCTGGCGATGGGGTTTCTGCCCGCCGCGATTGCCGCCTTCAGCAAAGTTCATCCGCGCACGCGGATCTCGCTCAGTGTCCAGATGTCGCCGCGCGTGGCCGAGCTGGTCGCCTCGCAGCAAATCGATTTCGGCTTCGGCGAACTGCCGTACCAAGCCCAGAGCTTTGATCGACCAGGCGTTGAAACCGAGTTGTTCGCGAGTACGGATCATCTGCTTGCTGTACCAGTCGGCCATAGACTCGCCGGGTTGAAATGCGCCAAGCCGGAAGACATCGCCGGTGAGCGCTTCATATCGCTGACACGCAACACCGTCGGCAGATTGACGGTCGATCGGTTGTTCGAACAGGCCGGCGTCGAGCGCGAATTACTCATCGAAACGCAGATTTCGGCGCTGGTGGCGGATTTTGTCGCCAAGGGACTCGGGGTCGGCTTCGTTGACCCGTTCACAGCACGGGATTTTGAGGGAAGCGGACTTGTCGCGATTCCGTTCGAACCTTCGGTGGAGATGCGGATTGCGCTGATGCACCCGACACATCGCCCGCTGACACGGATCGCCAGCGAATTCATGGCCTTCTTGCGCAGGCGCAAACGCGAATTGCTGGCCGAGGCCATATAACAAAATCACATATCACTCTCGTCTCAGTGCATTTGACTGAATAGAGATATCGGCCATGCTGTGGCTTGTGACGGGATCAGGCAGCAACGCCAACTCGTCAGAGAGGGCCGCGCGTGAGACCAGCGATTGACGTGCTCAACGGTGCCGAATTCGATGTCGTGGTGGTTGGCGCTGGCGTCAACGGCGCCAGCACAGCCGAACAACTCGCTGCAGCCGGCTACCGCGTCCTTGTCGTTGATAAATCGGATTTTGCCACCGGCGCTTCCTCACGCTCGAGCCGTCTTCTCCATTGCGGATTGCGTTATCTCGCGCCGGGGCGATCGGTGTTTGATTTTGTCCGTCACCCCAGCCGGCTGAATGTTGCCTTGCGGATGGCGCGTCAGGCGATGCAGGCGCGCAGCGACTTCGTGAAGACCTTTCCCGAGCGCTCCGCGCCGATGCGCCTGCATTTCCCGATCTACCGCGACGGGCAATACAAGCGCTGGCAAGTGGATTTTGCCTTCAAGCTGCTGAAATTTCTCGGCCCCGGCGATCTTCCGCTCGATTATCGCTGCCTGAGCAATGCTGAGGCGCGCGCCGTGCCGCTGGTTTCGGGCCTGCGCGATTTCCATCGCCTGGATGGCGTCGCGGCCTATCGCGAATACCAGTTCCACTGGCCCGAGCGCATAGCGATTGATGCCTTGGAGCGCGCCGCCTCAAATGGCGCCGTGGCACGCAATTATACGCAGGCGCGGATGCTCGATCACGATGCCGGCGGCTGGCGCATCGAGCTGACGGATATGCTCTCGCAGTCCCCGCCGGTCACCGTGCGGGCGAAGATGACCTTGCTGATGGCCGGGACATGGATTGACGAGGTCGCGCGCGGTCCTTCCGCGAAGATCGGTCGCAAGATTTTCGGCACCAAGGGTTGCCATCTCGTCGTGCAGTTGCCGCCCGAATGCCAAGGCATCGGCATCGCCACCTACAACAGCGTCGGCGAACCACTCTATTGTATCCCTTGGAAGCACCTCCATTATTTCGGCCCGACTGAGACCGAATACACCGGCGATCTCGACCGCATCCACGTCACCGATGAGGAGCAGGCTGGTCTTATCCGCGAGGCGAATATCCTGCTGCCGGGCCTCAAGCTGAAGGCTTCCGATATTCTGATGACATGGGCCGGTGTGCGCCCGCTGACCTATGATCCCGCCGTTCCCTTCGGCAAGCGCTCGCGCGAAGTCCATGACTTGGCGGGCGATGGCCTGCCGGATGCGATGGCGATGACGGCAGGACCGGTTATGACGCATCGCTCAGCCGGCGAGGAAATGGCGGCGGCCGTTCGCACCCGTATCGGCGTCCCTGATCCTGCTCGGCGGCCCTTGGCGGCAGCCCCTCCGCCCGGCATGCACGCCGAGACCCTCTCAGACATGATGTTTCGCCGAACGGATCGCGCATGGTCCGGACCGGTGACAGAGGACGAGCTTGCCGCGCTCGCCGGCGAGACGGCGGCCCTTCTCGGCTGGGATGAGGAGCGCACGCAGCGCGAGACGCGGGCGTTTGAGGACGAATGGGCACGCCTCTATCGGGCTCGCAGTGCCGAATGACAATTTCGGACCGCGTGATGCGGCGCCGGGTAACGATGACGTGCAGACAACGACGCAGAACTGGCCACCACCAACAACACGTGCGGATACCGCAACACGGAGGGAGACCGTAAAATGTCGAAGGCAGGACGTGGAATGAACCGGCGCAACGCGCTTGGACTGATTGGCGGTTCCATTGGTGCGGCAGCGCTGCCGTGGGGCACGACGGCGGCTTGGGCGCAAGCCCAGACGCTTCGGGCAGGGGTGACCGGCTTTACGGTCATCAACACGCTGGACCCCGCGAAAGCGAGCCTGATCCCCGAAAATTACATCATGTATGGCATTTTCAATGCCCTGCTGAAGTTCAATGACAAGATGGAAGTCGTCGGCGATCTCGCCGAAAGCTTTCAGGCCATTGACGCGACAACGCTGGAATTCAAGCTGCGGCGCGGCGTGAAGTTTCAGGACGGCTCGGATTTCACGGCGGACGACGTGAAATTCTCGATCGAGCGTGTCGCCGACGAGAAAACCGCGTCGCCCAACCGCTCCAAAGTTGCGCCGATCAGCGAGATCAAGATCATCGATCCCTTTACCGTGCGGATTGTCACCAAGGCGCCCTATGGCCCGCTGATCAATTACCTCACCAATACCCGTACCGGCACCCAGATCATTTCGCGCAAGGCGCTGGAAGCGATGGGGCCAGAGGCCTTCGCGCGCCGTCCGGTCGGCACTGGGCGCTACATGGTGAAGGAATGGAAGCCGAACGAGGGCGTAGAGCTCGTCGGATTTCCCGGCGCTTTCGAAGGTGCGCCGAAGATCATGAGCGTGAATTGCCCATTCATTGCCGAGGAATCCTCTGGCATGACTGCCATTCTCGGTAACCAGATCGACCTGACCAGCACCGCGCCGTTTGCGGATGTCCCCTCGCTTGAAAAGCGGAGTGACGTCAAGGTTCTGAAGCAGCCGGGCCTCAACACGCGTTATATCGCGCTCAACAACAAGCGTGCGCCATTTGACGACGTTCACTTCCGTCGCGCCGTCTCGATGGCGTTCGATCGCGATCTTCTGGTCAAGGCGGTGATCTTCGGTGAGGGCGTTGTTACCCCCGGCGTGTTGCCGCCGGCGCACTGGGCCGAGGGCAAGCCTGTCGCAAGCGATTTCCTGAAGTTCAACCCGGAGAAGGCGCGCGCCGAAATGGCGCTCGGTAAATACAAGGCTGGGCAGGAAGGTGTCGTTCTGATCTGGGGCTCGAACTGGTGGCGTCGCATCGGCGAGATTTTCGTCGGGCAGGTCAATCAGGTACTGGGCACCAAGCTTACGCTTCAGGCGATGGACTTCAACGCCGCGTTCGCTCGCGCGAAAGCTGGAGACTATGACGCCATGGTCATGGGCTGGCTCGGTCTTGTCGATCCGGATGAATATATTGGCGAGATGCTCGGCTCGAAGGGCTTCCGCAACATCCATCACTATTCTTCGGCAAAGATGGATGCGATCCTGGATCGCGGCCGCGCCGAGGTCGACCGCGCCAAGCGTTTCGCCGTCTATCGCGAGGCGGAAATGCTCGCGATCGAGGAGATGCCGGTGCTCTCCTGCTTTACCTCGAACGTCCATAATCTGACCCGGCCCAACCTCAAGGGCTTTACGCAGATGGCCTATTCGAACTTCGCGGACCAGTTCGGCACGATCACCCTGAGCTGATCGGAATGCGTGAATTGATCTCCCTTCTGGCACGGGTGGCGCAGGGGGCGGGTGCAATCCTGCTCCTTGCGCTGCTCGGCGCAGCCGCCGTGTTCTTCGCCATGCGTGCGGGACACGGCGACCCTGCGCTCGCCGTGCTGGGCGATATGGCTACGCCGGAAACCATCGCGGCCTTCCGGCTGAAATGGCAATTGAACGACCCCCTTCTGGTGCAATTCTGGCGCTGGTTGTCGGGCGCACTGATCGGCGATTTTGGCGCCTCTATGGTGGTCGCTACGGGTGAACCCATCGTCAAACTTGTCGGATCACGCCTTCCGAACACGCTCTTCGTCGGCGCATATGCACTGGCTTTGGCGCTGGTGATCTCGCTGATCGCTGGCACGATCTCGGCGCTGCGCCACGGCAAGCTCATCGATAGCGCCTCGACCTCGCTTGCGGTGCTCGGCATTTCGATGCCGGATTTCTGGCTCTCCTATGCGCTGATCTATGCGCTGGCGCTGGGGCTCGGGATTTTCCCGTCCTACGGTTTCACGACACCCTCGCTCTCGCTGGCAGGTGCGCTTTACTCCGGGTTTTTGCCCGCTTTGGCGATTGCCGCGCCGATGGCGGCAGCCTTCACGCGCATCCTGCGCACGGCGCTGCTGGAAACGCTCTTCCGGGACCATGTTCGTGTCGCCCGTTCGCTCGGGCATAGCGAGAACTTCATTTTCCTACATCACGTCTTCCGCAATGCGCTGATCCCCTACGTCACGGTGATCGGGCTTCAGGTGCGTTATCTCCTCGGCGGAACGGTCGTGGTTGAGCGGATTTTCGGCGTCAATGGCGTGGGTTCCTTGATGGTTGATGCTGCTTTTGCGCGGGATTATCCGCTGGTGCAGGCCTGTGCGCTGGTGTTCCTCGCGTGCGTGCTGCTGGTCAATTTCGCGGTTGATCTCATCTGCACGCGTCTTGATCCGAGGCGTGCATGAAACTGAACCTCGCAACAGCCATGAGCAACAAGCTCGCGCTGATCGGCGGCTGCGTGACGGGCATTGTCGCGCTGGCGGTGGTTTTCGGGCCTTGGCTCAGCCCCTATTCGCCAACAGAGGCGGACTTTCTGGCGCTGCTGGCACCGCCAAGTCTCAGCCATCCGCTTGGAACGGATTCCTTCGGCCGTGATGTGCTGACCCGCGTCCTCTATGGCGCGAGGATTTCGCTGGCCGTCTCGATCTCCGGAGTGCTGGCTGCGGCGGTCTTCGGCGTGATCATCGGGATGATGGCGGCCTGGCGCGGCGGGCTGTGGTCAGCCGTCGCGATGCGGTTCTGCGACCTCCTGTTCTCCTTCCCGAGCTTTGTTCTGGCGCTCTTCATGATGGTGGTGCTCGGCTATGGCGTCGTAAACATCGCCATTGCCATCGCGCTGATCTACATGCCGATTTTCGCGCGGCTCTCGCGGAACATGGCGCTGCTGGTGAAGGACGAACCCTATGTCCACGCCGCGATCCTGATGGGGCAGCCGACCCATTCGGTGCTGTTGCGCGAAATCCTGCCCAATATCGCCGCGCCGGTCTTTGTGCAGATTGCGCTCGGCGTGGCCTTTGGCATCGTGATCGAGGCGGGCCTGAGCTTCCTTGGTCTCGGCGTGCAACCGCCGAACCCCTCACTCGGCACGATCATGGCGGATGGGCGCGAGTACTTTCAACGCGCGCCCTGGGTGCTGACGCTCACGGGCATGGTGGTCTCCATCGCGCTGCTTGGCCTCAATCTGTTGAGTGACGGCCTCCGCGACGTGATGGACCCGAAATTGAGGGCGCGCCTATGAGCGCGCCCGCGATTCTGCTTGAGGTTGAAGACCTCCATACATCCTTCGGCATCAAGGGCCGACGCACTCCGGCGGTGCGCGGTGTTTCCTTCATGATCCGCGAGGGTGAGGCGCTCGGGCTGATCGGCGAATCCGGCTCCGGCAAGACCGTGACGGGCCTCTCGCTGCTGCGGCTGCTACCCGAACATGCGCATATGGATGCGACGGTGCTGAACTATCGCGGGCGGGATGTGCTGGGCATGTCCGATGAGGCTTTCCGGGCTATCCGGGGCGTCGATCTTGCGATGATTTTTCAAGACCCGGTCGGCTCCTTCAACCCTGCGAAACGCATCGGCTGGCACCTCGAACAGGCGATCCTGCGGCGTGGGGATACGCAGGACTGGCACGCCGAGGCCGAGGCGATCCTTGCCGATGTCGGCATTCGCGCGCCGGAGCGTGTGCTCGGCTCCTATCCGCACCAGCTTTCCGGCGGCATGCTCCAGCGCGCACTGCTCGCGATGATCATCGCGCTGCGCCCTTCGCTCATCATTGCCGATGAGCCGACCACGAACCTTGATAATCTCGTCGAGCGGCAGATCCTTGAACTCATCCGCACGCATCAGCGCAAGCTGGGCGCCTCGGTGCTGTTCATCACCCATGACCTCGCGATTGCAGGCGAAATCTGCGACCGCATCGCGGTGATGTACGCCGGTCAGATCATCGAGATTGGGCCGACGCGCGAGGTGCTCGAACGCCCCAAACACCCCTATGCCGCGGGGCTGCTGGCGACTTCCGCCTCGCTAGACCGTGGCGATGCTGAGCTGCACGAGCTTCCGGGCGAGCCGGGCGGGGCCATTCCGGTGCGGGGCTGTGCCTTTGCGCCACGCTGCGCGCAGGCAATGGCGGCCTGCTCCGAACGGAGCCCGCCCCTTGTGGTCGTCGGGCCTGATCATCTGGCGAGGTGCCTTCTGCATGAGCATTGAGCCAACGCCTCGCGGTGCCCCTCTGATGAGTGTGAGGGACCTCACGCTCGATTTTCTGGTCGGACAGCGTTTTGCCGCCGCGCGGCGCGTGCGCGCACTTGATCATGTCAGTCTCGACATCTATCCGGGCGAAATCGTCGGGCTTGTCGGCGAGTCCGGCTCGGGCAAGACGACGCTAGGGCGTGCATTGCTCGGCATGATTGCGCCGAGCTCGGGCCAGATTTTCTATCGCAGTGACGATCTTGCGGCAAAAGGGCAGGCGGGTTGGGGCCCGCACCGGCGCGACTTGCAGATGGTCTTTCAGGACCCGCTCTCGTCCTTCAATCCGCGTTTCACGATTGCGAGCGCGCTCGCACTGCCGTTGAAGCTCCACGCGATCTGCCCTGAGGCGCAAATCCCGGCGACGACTGGCGATCTCCTGCGCCGCGTGGGCCTGAGGCCGGAATTCGGCGAGCGTTATCCGCATGAACTCTCGGGCGGGCAGCTCCAGCGCGTTGCAATTGCGCGTGCGATCAGCCTGAAGCCCAACCTGATCGTCGCGGATGAGGCGGTCTCGAAGCTCGATGTCTCGGTTCGAGCGCAAATCCTCAATCTTCTCAACCGCATGAACCGCGAAACCGGCACCGGCATGGTGTTCATTACCCATGATCTTGGTGTGGCGCGGTTTCTCTGTCATCGCATCGCGGTGATGTATTTCGGGCGTATCGTCGAGATCGGTCCGGCGCGTGAGCTCTTCGACAATCCACGCCATCCCTATACGCGCAGCCTTGTCCAGGCCCGCCATGGCGACCTTGGCGCGGTGGTGACGGATGCCGACGAGGCTACGCTCTCCATTCCAGACCCCGCGAAGGCCTGCAATTATGCCGCCCGTTGCGCCCGCCGGATCGGCCAATGCCTGACGCAGCGGCCACCGCTTGAACCCGGCGCAGATCACCGCGCCAACGCCTGTTTCGTGCCGCTTTCCCCCGGCGCGACCGTTTCTGAAGGAGACCCTGTCCATGCGGCTGAGTGATTTCGATGTGATGACCTTCGACATGATCGGCACGCTGATCGACTTCGAGAAGGGCGTGCTGGATTTTCTTCGTCCCCGTATCCTGCCCTCACAGCCAAATGTCAGTGACGATACGCTGCTCGAGAGCTACGCCAATGCGCAGTCGCAGATCCGCAAGGATGATCCTTCGTTGCTCTTCAGCGGACGTATGGCGCGCACATGGTCCGCGCTCGCCAAGGAATATGGCGTCGAGGAGAAGCCTGAAGACGCCCGGCTGGTGATACAGTCAGCCCGCGACTGGCCGGATTACCCGGATGCGGCCGAAGCGCTTGCGGAGCTGAAGAAGTATTTTCGCTTCCTGGTGGTGGTGACGAACGGTGACCGCGCCTCCGCCCGCGCCATGGCGGCGCGCCTCGGCTCGCCTTTTTCCGAGATCATCACGGAAGAGGACATGGGCTTTGCCAAGCCCGATCCGCGTGCCTTCGAGTGGTTCATTGCTCATCTCGGCAAGCAGGGCGTCAAGCGCGAACGCATTCTGCATGTCGCGCAGAGCCAGTATCACGACATTGGCGCGGCGAAGGCGGCGGGGCTCGCATCCTGCTGGATTTATCGTCGGCACGGTAAGACCGGCTATGGTGGCACGCAGGTTCCATCCGCTCATACTGTGCCGGATTTCCTCGCGCTGAGCATTGGCGATCTTGCCAAGCGCTACGTCGCCGAATTGCGCGCCTGAGGCCGCGCGATGGCCGAGGAGGGCGCGATTACGGTGATCGGTACCGGGCGAATCGGCTCGGTGCTGGCCCGCGCCTTCGATGCAGCCGGGCGCGAGGTCATCATCGCGGGCCGGAACCCGGCAGCTGGCGCCGCGCTCGCAGCTTCTTGCCAGATGGCGCGCTGTCTTCCCATCCGCGACGCGGCGGCGCAAGCGGCGATCCTGGTGCTCGCGGTATCGCCGGAGGCTTGCGTGCCGGTTCTCGCGGACTGCGCCGATGTTCTTCGCTCCGATACCATCGTCGTCAGCCTCACCAACGGCGTTTCGCTGAGCGCACTCGGTGCTGTTACGGCGCGTCCTATTGTAAAGCTTGTGCCAACCCTCGCGCAGAGCGTGGGACGCGGCGCCATGCCGGTGATGGCTGGCCCCAACGCCGCTCCGGCACATATCGAAACGGTGATGGCGCTGGCGGCGCTGATCGGCATGCCCGCGTGGATTGACGATGCGGATACGCGTGTCGCTTCCAATGTTGCAGGTTCGGCGCTCGCGCTGGTGGCGCGCTTCGGCGAAGCTTTTGTCGCCGCGAATGCCGGACGCGCCGCGCATCTAAGCAGCACCGACCTCACGGCGATGATGGCCGAGACCTTCGGCGCGGTCAGCGATCTTGTCGCGCGTGGTCATAGCTTTGCAGAACTGATCGCGGCGACGGCGACGCCGGGCGGGGTGACGGAAGCCCAAATGGCCGTGCTCGACGCCGATTTGCCCGCGCTTTGCGAGCGGATTGTCGACGCCAGTTTTTCGCGCCAGAGCGCGCTTCAGACAGAATCCCAAGCGAGGCTGACATGACAACGCTTTCTTCCCCGGATGCTGTTTCTCCTGCCATGGCCCCGGCCCGGCATGATCCGCTGCTCTCGCCACTCACGATCAAGGGCATCACCTTCCGCAATCGCGTGATGAGCACCAGCCATGCCTGCGGCCTTGAATCCGGCGGTATGCCGACCGAGCGCTATCAGCGCTACCATGAGGAAAAGGCGAAAGGCGGTATCGGGCTGACGATGTTCGGCGGCTCCTCGAACGTCGATCTCGACAGCCCGAACATCTTCCGCCAGCTCAATGTCGGGACGGATGCGATCATTCCATACCTTCAGGAATTCTCGGATCGTATCCATCAGCATGGCACCAAGCTCATGGTGCAGATCACGCATCTGGGGCGTCGCGGCGAGCCCTATGCGGATAATTGGCTGCCAACCATCGCGCCGTCGCCGATCCGCGAGACGCTGCATCGCAGTTTCCCGCGCGAAATGGATCTGCATGACATCCGCCGCGTGACCAAGGCCTATGGCGCCGCGGCCCGGCGCTGCCGCGATGGCGGGCTTGACGGAATCGAAACGCTGGCGGGCGGGCACCTCATCGGCCAGTTTCTTTCGCCCAAGACCAACCACCGCACCGACGGTTACGGTGGTTCGCTCGCCAATCGCTGCCGCTTTGCGCTGGAGGTGCTCGAGGAAATCCGCAAACAGGCCGGCAATGATTTCCTTGTCGGGATGCGCTTCATCATCGATGAGGGCGATCCGGACGGCATCGATACCGCCGAGGGCATCGGCATTGCCCAGCTCATCGAAAAATCGGGCATGCTCGACTTTTTCAACGCCATCTATGGCAAGATGGATACTGAACTTGCGCTGGCGGTTGACAACATGCCGGGCATGGCTTCGCCCATCGCGCCCTGGCTCGCGGCCGTTGGGGCCTTCAAGCGCGAGGTGACGCTGCCGGTTTTTCACGCCGCGCGCATTTCCGATATCGCGACCGCACGCCATGCCATTGCCGAGGGGCTTCTCGATATGGTGGCGATGACTCGCGCCCATATCGCCGATCCGCATATCGTGCGGAAGATCGAGGCAGGGCAGGAGCATCTGATCCGCCCCTGTGTTGGCGCAACGCATTGCCAATCGCCCTATCGCCCGCATTGTCTGCATAACCCGGCGACGGGACGCGAGACGACGCTTGGGCATGAGGTGCCGTCCGCCCCGCATCGTCGCAAGATCGTGGTGGTCGGCGGTGGGCCTGCCGGGCTGGAGGCGGCACGCGTCTCGGCCCTGCGCGGTCATAGCGTTGTGCTGTTCGAAGCCGCGAACAAGCTCGGCGGGCAGGTGCTGCTCGGTGCCCGCGCAACATGGCGCAAGGATCTGGTGGGGCTCATCGACTGGCGCGCCTCCGAAATCGAGCGCCTTGGCGTCACCGTTCGACTTGGTCATCTGGCCGAGGCGGAGGATGTGCTCGCCGAAGCGCCGGATGCGGTCATTATCGCGACCGGTGGCATGCCGGACCTTGATTGGCTGGAGGGTTCCGAACACTGCACCAGCGTGTGGGATATGGTCTCGGGCGGTATTTCACCCGCCGGAACGGTGATCGTTTATGACGGCACAGGGCGTCACCCCGCGCCACAGACCGCCGAGCTTGCGGCGATGGCGGGACGGCAGGTCAGTCTCGTTTCGCTCGATGCCCAATTGGCCCATGAGCTGACCTATGCCGAGCGGATCATCTGGAAAAAGCGAATGCACGAATTGCAAGTGCCGATGACCTTTGATCACGAGATCGTCGGCGTGCGCCGCGAAGGCAACCGCCTGACCGCCACGTTCCGCAACATGGCAACGCGCGCGCTGGTCGAGCGCATCGCTGATCAGGTCGTGATCGAGCATGGCACCTTGCCGGCGGACGGGATTTTCCACGCGCTGAAGTCGCAGGCGGTCAACGACGGCGTGACCGATCTTGAGGCGCTGATCGCGGGGACGCCGCAGCCGCGCACGCTCCGGCCGGAGGCGCGCTTCGAGCTGCATCGCGTCGGCGATGCCGCCAGCAGTCGCAACATTCACGCCGCGGTGCTGGATTCCCTCCGGCTGTGTCTGGCGATCTGACATCCGGTGTGCTGTACCGTATGGTAACTGATGTATTTACACGATATTCCAGTGACTTAACGGTATTTTCGGAACTTCTGCCTATCGTCCGGCCAAAGAGGACAGGCGATGCAGGAAGCTGGTACACCCCCGTTTGAGCGCAGGGCGCAATCGCGCTACCTCCCGCGACGGATTTCGACGCTCGTGTTTTTGCTGGCCTTCGTGCTCATCACGATTGCCGGGGCCTCGCTCGTTCATGTCGGTCTGATCGCCTCGCGTGAGGCGGATGCGCAAGCGGAGGCCAATGAAATCCGCCTCTTTGCCAATGCGCTGCATGATAAGAAGGTGATGATGGCCCGCGAGCAGCTTGCGCTCGCGCGCTGGACAAAATCCTATCGAAACATCGCCCAGAAATTCAATCCCGGCTATATTCGCAAGGAATTGGTGGACTGGATCTGGAACGATTTCGGCCATAGCAGGACGTATCTCGTGGCCGACGGGAACCATCTCCTGATGGCAGCAAAGAAGGATCAGGCCGATTTTACGCCGCGCATCCTCTCGGCCGATGACCCTGTCGCGGCGATGGCCGGTCGTTCCATTGCCCGCTTTATGCAGAACCGCGAGCCGATGTCCGGCGGTTTCCGCCAGAAGCATGTGGCGGCCATGCAGGTCGAGAGCATCGCCGAGTTTGCTTTTGCCACGCTCGATGGTCAGCCCGCGCTTGTCAGTGCGATGGCAATTGTGCCGGACGAGGATGACACCATCGCAATGCCCGATGGCGCGCCGGTGATCCTCGTTTCAGCAAAATTCCTGCGCGGAGAGTTCAGTACCGCCCTCAATGCGCAGCTCGCCTTCAAGGATTTCGCTTTCGAGCCGAAAGCCTCCGGACCCGATCTTCCGGCGCTTCAGGGCATCGATGGCCGGCAGCTCGGGGCTTATCGCTGGACGAGTGCGCAGCCGGGCGCGAAAATCTGGTCGGTTGTCATTCCGGTGATTGCGATGCTGGCGGCTGTTCTGGCACTGGCCGCGGGGATCATCGCCCATGGCATTGGCCGTATTTCAACCCGGCTGGAGGCGAGCGAGGCGAAGAACCGCCAGCTGGCCCTGCGGGACGCCCTGACCGGGCTTGCCAATCGCCTCCACTTCACCCAATCGCTCGATGCAGCGGTGGCGCGCCTGCCGCATCTGCCCTTTGCCGTGCTCGCCTGCGATCTCGACCGCTTCAAGGCGGTCAACGATACCTTCGGCCATGCAGGCGGCGATACGGTGATCCGCACCGTCGCGGATCGCCTCGCGCAGGCTGTCGGCAGCGCGGGCCTTGTCGGGCGGACCGGGGGCGATGAATTCGTGATCCTCCTGACCGGATTTACCGACCGGCCGCGTCTGACGGTGCTGACCCGCCAGATCATTGCCGCTGTTCTCGCCCCGATCACGCTGGAGGAGGGCGCGGTAACCGATGTTGGCGTGAGCCTCGGCGTTGCGCTGGCACCTGATCAGGGCCACACGGCCGATGCCGTGATGGCTGCGGCGGATGCGGCGCTCTATGTCGCCAAGGAGCGCGGACGCGGGATTGCGGTTTTCGCGCAGGATTTGGCTGCGAGTTCTGAGCCGCTCTCCGAAGCAACCGAAACCGCCAGGCACGCAATACATGCGGCGTGAGCCTTCGCGCCGCACTCTGATGATCAGCGCGGGCGCCGTGCTCGGCGCGGGCTTCGGTTCACCGGTGACAGGGTTTGCCGCGAACGAGACAAGGAAGACCAGAGCGAAGGTGATTGTAGTGGGCGCGGGTGTTTCCGGGCTCTCCGCCGCGCGTCATCTCGCGGATGCAGGATGCGAGGTCGTGGTGCTTGAAGCGCGGGATCGCCTCGGCGGGCGGCTCCACACCGACCGGCGACTGGGTTTTCCGGTCGAACTCGGGGCCAACTGGATTCACGGTGTTGAGGGCAATCCGATCACGGTGCTGGCAAAATCCGTGGGCGCCAGAACGGTCATCACCGATGATGAGGATTCCGTTGAGGTGCGCCGCGCCGGTGGCAAGCTGGTTCCGGACCGCGAATTGACCAACGCGGAGACGCGCTATCAGCGACTTCTTGACCGGATTGACCATGAAATCGAGCGCGGTGCGGATGTCTCCCTTCGTGCTGCCCTTGAGGCGCGCGATCCGGCGATTTTTCGCGATCCGCTTCTCGCCTATGTGATGACCGATGCCACCGAGGGCGATCAAGGGGCGCCGGCGGAGCGCATTTCGGCCTATTGGTTTGACGAGGACGGCGCTTTTGACGGACCGGATGCTGTCCTGCCCGGCGGCTATGATGCGATTCTCGCGCCGCTTGCGCGGGGGCTCGATGTCCGGCTTTCCACGCCGGTCACACGGATGGTCCGCCATGGGGCGGGCGTGACGATTGAGACCGCGCAAGGGCTGCTGAATGCCGATTTCGCGGTGTGCTCGGTGCCGCTCGGCGTGCTCAAAGGGGGCGGCATTGCTTTCGATCCACCCTTGCCGGCGGTGCATCGCTCGGCCCTCGGCCGGATTGGCTTCGGCACGGTGACACGCGCTGCGGTGACGTTTTCCGAGGCCTTCTGGCCGCATCGACCGCATTTTTTCGGCCATGTCGCGGCCAAGCGGGGGCGCTGGCCGCTCATTCTCAACCACAAGCCCATTGCCGGACTCAATCTTCTCACCGCGATTGCCACAGGGCCTTATGCCGAAATTGCCGATGCGATGAGCCCGTTGGAAATCAAAGCGGATCTTCTTTCCGCGCTGAGCGATGTCTTCGGCCTGAACGTGCCGGAGCCGACCGGCTTTGTTGCCTCAGGCTGGTCGCGTGATCCATATGCGGGCGGGGCCTATTCCGTCATAGCGCCGGGGGCCACACCGGATGATTTTTCGGCCCTCGCTCAGGGCATTGACGGCCGACTCTTTCTTGCCGGCGAACATACGGATTTCACCTATCACGCAACCATCCACGGCGCCTATCTCAGCGGCCAACGCGTCGCCAAGGCGATTATTACGCGCGCGACAGGCTGAAACGCGGCTTTCACGCGAAGTAAGTCTCCCACATCGTGTTCCGGAAGAGCATACCGGGGTCGAAGTGGCGCTTCCGGTCGAAAAATCGCACGACATCCGGATAGATCCTGCTGATCTGATCCGGGCGGGCATGCAGGCGATAGGGGAGATAAAAGCTCCCGCCGAGCGAGGCGACAAGATCGATGAGCTGTTCGGTTGTCGCGATCATATCGCCCTCGAAGCGTGGCTCAATGCGCTGTGAGAACGACATCACTGCAGCGATCCTGTCCGTGCCGGCATAGGTCAATGTGCTGGTCATGTCCTTTTTCACGTGCCGGAGGGTGACGTTGAGGAATTCGGCTTGTGCCTTTGGAATGATGCGCCGACAGCCGGCGAGAAAGTCGCCAAAGCGTTCGGGCGGAACAAAATATTCATGCAGGATATCGGTGCGGCGTGGATCGCGGTTACGGAGCCCGGCCACGGGCTTGTTGAGCAGGTTATTCCGGGTCACGATGCCTGAGGCGAGATATGGCGCTGCGGAGCGCTCCATGAACCAGCGGAAGGATTTCCCCCTTTCACTGTCGATCTGCGCCCTGTAGACGCGGCGCGGCAGATCACCAAGAGGCGCTTTCTGGGAGGCTGGCGGCAGGCCGGAAACAGGCGTCGTCTCACCGCGAAAAGTTACCAGCAGGGCTTCGGAAAGGAAGGCCGTCCGCGCGACATTGAGCCGTCCGTAGATCATGCGCACGGCAGGGTCATTTGCCAACTGGATGAAGCGCGTGGCGAAATCCCCGGCGGGCATGACATCGAAATGTGGTCGCAAGAGCTGGTTTTCGACCATCTCGACTTCAAGATCGAGGATAATTCCGAATAGTCCGTAGCCGCCCATGGCATGTCCGAAAAGTTCGGCATTCTCGGTTCTCGAACAGGTGACGAGAGTACCATCCGCCAGCAACAGCCGGATCGAACGCACTGTCGAGCCGAATGGACCATGGGGTGTCGCCCAGCCATGGGCGTTAACGGAAAAGGTTGCGCCGATGCCGAAATCCGCATTCGACTGCAAGACGAGGGGTGAAAATCCGGCAGGATCGAGATGCGCGATAACCTGATGCCAGCGCGTGCCGGCATGAGCGCGATAGGTCTTAGCGGAGCGGTCCAGCTCCACACGGTTGACGTCGAAGGTCATGGCCACGCCGTTGCGGGCGAGGGCCTGTCCACCCATCGAATGGCGTGCGGCACCAACCGAAACCGCGCGTTTTGCGGCTGCCGCTTCCTTCAATTCACGCCGGAGCTGCTCGATAAGGGTCTTCTCCTCATCCTTCTGGACATGCCAATGGCTGAAGACGGGCGTGGGATTGAGCCCGCTGGCATCGTTGAGGACGAGCCGCTGCTGCGCTTTCGTGGGTAAGGCCGCTGGCGGCAGAGCAATGGCACCGAGGACAGCAAGGGCCTTCCGGCGAGAAATCTTGATCATGCGGCAATCCCCTGAGGTCAAGGCCTCCCAATTTTACCCGCCGGATGCTGAAAAATCCTCTATCGCGACGTTCCCGGTCCGGCAGGTTTGCTGTAATCTCCGGCGTGTAAGACGAGGGACGTATCGTTCTTTTCAGGTTGACGGTGAGGTTGGCTGCCATCCCCGCGCGGAGATATCCTGTCGTGATCCTTGCCAGCCTCAGTGCCGCTCTTGTTACTGTTTTGGCTTTTGCCGGGACGACCAGAGGCGACAGGGAGCTGGGATTCTATCTCTCTTCCACCTGCCTCGCCTGCCATCAACTTTCCGGCCGGGTGAGCGGTGGCATTCCCGCGATCGTGGGCTGGCCCGAGGATCAGTTCATCGCGGCGATCCGGTCCTACAAGGACGGAACGCGCGAAAACGAGACGATGCGGGCCATTGCCCACGCGCTGTCACAGGAAGAGATCGAGGCGCTGGCCGCATTCCTTGGCAGTCTACCGCGGCCCGAGGCACCCTGACTTCAAGACGCCCTGAAGTGCCGTTCACATCACGGCTTTCGTGCGCTGGAGATCTGGTTGCGGAGCGCGTCAAGGCCAACCGCACCTATGACAACCCGATTTTGCACGACATAGGTCGGCGTGGCGGTTATCCCGAGGCCTTGCGCGAGCCGACGGGTTTCCTCCAGCGTGATACGGACTTCGTCGCTCGAAAGATCGCGCTCAAGCCGGGCAGCATCCGCGCCGGATGCAACTGCGGCTTCGATCGCAACGGCGTGGCTCGCCTGACCGCGCTGCGCCATCATCCTGCTGTTGAAGGCCCGGTAGAGCGTCGATTGTGGACTGTCCTGCATGCGCACGGCGATCGCGACACGCGCCGCCTCGATGGATTTCGGCCCGAGAACCGGAAATTCCTTTAGAACAACGCGGACCTTCGGATCACCGGCCATGAGCACGAATTTGTCCTCGAAGGCTTTGCGGCAGAAACCGCAATTGTAATCGAAGAACTCCACCAGCGTGATATCGGCATCCGCCGGGCCGAAACTGACCTGATGCGTCGAGGTAAAGAGGTCCGGTGCCATCGCGCGGATCTGCGCCTGCTGATCTGCGGCAGAGGTGCCGGTCGCGGGCTTTCCATCCCCTGCTGGCTTGGACTTGGCCCGGAGCATGTCAGCGATCGCCTGCTGAAGCAGTTGCGGATTTCTGGCCAGCGTATCCCGGATCGCCTGTTCGATGACGGTGGGGTTTTCCTTGAGATAGGCCTGAACAGCATCGTCGAGAACGGCTCTTGGGATATCATCCGCGACGGCGAGCCCCGGAAGCAGGCTCGCAGCGAGAAAAACCAGCGCCCGCATCGTCCGTCCTGCCCGCATCCTCATGAAAGCCCGCTTTTTCATGGCCGCACCGTCGTCCGGGCGCCGCCGCCGGTCATGCCGCCAGGGCGAGAGCCGCCGCCGACCGAGTCAAGCTCGAGATCAGGGGCCAGTGATTTTGTCTTCTGGGTTTGCGGCGCGATGGCCTTGGCCTTCGCGCTCTCCAGCGCCGGCGTCACCTTGGTTTTCGCCTCGGGGCCGGGGTCGACGCGAGGCGTCCGCTTGACGGGGGTGGGCGCAACGCTCACCCGAATTTCCGGCGGCGTCCGGTAGCATTGGCCATCCGGAAAGCGGGTCTTGCCCTTGCCGCAGGTCTCGCCGCCGCTGGCGGGAATGACGACCTCATCCATGCAGACCGATTTTCCGCCGAATTTGGCGAGTTCGCCGCCGAACTTGAGTCCTTTGGGATTGAAAACCTCCTTGCAGGCCACGCATTGATGTGGGGTCTTCTCGCTGGCGTGGTCGAGCCCCTTGCATTCCAGCTTGACGCAGTTCATCTGGTTGGAGCCGCCGGGCTTGTATTCGTCGTAGGCGCATTCCCTACAAGTGCCGCCCGTCGCGTTGCCCTTTTCGTCCTTGTAGCTCGCAAAAACCAGATTGGCGCCGCAGCTCTGGCAGGAACTGGTTTTGTCGTCCCAGACCTGTCCGCCGGTGCATTGGGGCTCGTAATTGCAGGTGCCGTAGGAGGTGCCGTAGCTGACGAGTTTGAGGCCGGGCTTCTCCTTGCAAGTCCAGGTGCGACAGTAGGTCGTAGTTCCGATTTTCTGAAGCACTTTGCCGGGGCCGGAACAGGTCACGCAGGCGGGGTCTTTCGTCGTGGAGACAGATGACGTCTGGAACTCGAAGCCCTTGCCATCCATGCAGCCGCAGCGGGATCTGCCGCCAGCATATTCCAGCGACGTGGCTTCCTTCCAAGTCGTCGGGCTGGTCGGGCAGTAGAACGTTGCGTGGCAATAATCCCATTCCGCTTTCGACACCGTCAATTTGTTGCGGGTCATGCAGGTGTACATGTCCTCGCCTTCGAGGCAGCCGTATTGACGATCACCGCATTGATATTCCTGCACGCCGGGCGTCAGGCAGGTGCCGAAGACGTTGCAATGCGCCCATTCTGCGCTACCCGCGATCACGCCGCCGATGGTGCTGGCGCAGGCCTTGACCTCCTTGGCGATATCCTGGACATGCTCGACGGTGCCGATCCCGGTTCCGAGTACCGTGCAGGTGCAATCCATCAGACCGAAGATCATGTCGAGGCCGGGAATACTGGCCAGTTGCCCTGCCGCTTCTGTGCCTGCGTCAGCAATGAACTGGTCGTACCCGCTTTGCCCCATGATCTTGACCATGACATCGCGGATTGGCCCGGATTCCTCCATCATGGTGGCCAGCATCTTCGAGATCGTGCTGTTGACGAGGTTCTTGCAGGTGTCCTCATCCTTGAACTCGCCGGCGACATAAACCAGCGTGATCAGGGCACCGATAGCCGCCGTTGCCGGCGGGTTGGTCGAGAGCTTGTCACCGCAGGCACCTATTTTCGCCGCCTGTTCTGCAAGATACTGGGCTAGTTCGCCCGTTTTCTCCAAGGCGTCCGCGCAATCCCCCAGATTAGCGCGGGCGCTTGGCGCTGTCCCGGTCAGGCAGGCGAGGGCCAGCAGCAAAATGCCAGCGCCCCGGACAAAGCGATGTCTTGTCTCTTCCAGCCAGCCCGACACCCCGACCATCTCCCGCGCTCCTCGCAAAAACCGTTTCGACGCCATCCGATATTCAGGTCGGTGTTTCGATCCTCACGGACCGAAGGCAAATCCGCCCGGTCGGTGGTAGTGGTGGTTGGCCCAGACCTCGCCCCGATCCCGAGGAACCGAATAATCCCCATCCTGCTGCGGCAGGAGCGGCGGGGCGGAAAACGAGATCTTCGGCTGGGCGAAGATGATCGTCGTCAGGCGCAGATCATCCATCTGCGCAGCGTTGGCGCAGGTTCCGGCGAGCGTGCGCCCGGCCGGACAGGCTGCCTGCGCGGCAGCGGGCAGGGCAGTGGCGAAGGCCAAAGTTCCAGCGATGGCGGCGATTCCAAGCGCATGTTTCAAAGCGGGCATGAGGCGGCTCCTTAGAACTTGATCAGGCCGGAGGCGGAGGCCTGCCAGCCGTTGGTGCGCACGGAGGGCGGGGCCGAACCGGGAATCGGAATGCCGAACGGGGCCTTGTCAGGACCCGAATCCTCGAATGCCCAGAGGTGCTCGACGCGTGCTGAGAGCTGGATCATTGAGGTCGGCTGGTAGCTGGCAGCGAGGCCGGCGGTCCAGCTCTTCTTGGCGGAAACGAACTGGAAGGTTGTCGGGTCGTAGCCGTTGCGATCCCGGTAGAGGAAGCCGACCACGGGGCCGATGGAATAGCCATTCGCAGCATAGGTGACGCCGCCGTTGATCTTGAACAGGTTGGAGTTTGAGTTGAACGCCTCGGTCGAGATCGGCGGCAGGCCAAAGGCGTTCTGGATCTTGTTCGCCGCGAAATGCGAGAAACTCGCCTGCGCCTTGGCCGACCAGTTTTCGGTAAAGCCGTAGCCTGCCGCAAGCTGGAGAACGACGCGGTCGCCACTCTTGTAATAATCCACGTTATCAAGCCGCGTGGTGCTCTCTGTGGAATAGGCAATCGAGGCCTTCAGCGAGAGTTGCTGTCCGCGATAGCTCAGGCTGGCTGTGCCGGTGAGAACATCGCCGGGATTGAGCTTCTGTGTCGGAGGGATGCCAAGCGCCGGGCCTTCGCGATCGAAGGTGCCGCGGTTGGTATACCCGACGCCGAACGACCCGGCCCAGTTCTCGTTGATCGGGACATTGACGCCGATGGTCGGGCCGATGTTGAAGCCTTCCCCGAAAACCGGGAGCATCACGAGATCGGAATCGCCCTTGGAATTCGCCGAACTCTTGAGGTTGCTCCGCCCGGTTGGCAGGTTAAGCGCCAGCGAAAGGAACGGCTGGAAGCCGGCAAAGCCAAGGTAATTCGCGGTGCCGGAAAGGCTGGTGTCGGTCGTGCCGGCGTAGCTCGACGAAGCACCGGCATTTGAAATGCTGCTCGTCGTGAAGCCGGTGCGCGCAGTGACATCAAACTTGAAATCAGTGCTCGGCTGTCCCTTCAACTGGATCGCGAATGGGATATTCGTCTGCGTGCCGCGTTCGCGCGTCACAACGCCGGTGGTGGGAAAGCGACGAGTGCTCTCCCATGTGAAAAGCCGGAATTCGGTCGAGGGGGTGATCGTCCAGCTCTTGTCACCAACCTGTTGCGCCAGAGCCGCGCTGGATGCGCCGAGCCCCAAAATGACCGGCAGAGCCAGCCTCACGATATTGCGATGCCTGGTCTTCTGCACGTCGACGCCCCTTATCCGTTTGCCGGAACGCCCTCTGCCGAAGAGAGTCGAATGCGGCTGCCCGACTGGTTATAGAATTGTGAAAAATGACGGTCTAGGACGGTCATACGGTGGTTCTCGGGGCGATTGCGTGATTGTCCGATCGGGCGCGGTTGTAACGCCGAGCGCACGATATTCTCCGCCGTCTCCAGATGGGAAGTTCACGGAAAAATGGGGCACGGCGTTGACTCTGGGTTGTTTTTGAAAACACTGCACAAGCAACACCCAATTGTTTTGACATCAGAAATGTTGCCGTTCGATGCAAGAGCCTGCCCAACCCGCAATTGTCCGGCTCGACAGCAACAATTTTGGCGCGAATCAAGACATGCGCCCGTGGCGGGATGCGGTTGCTAGATCCATCCTCGGTCTTGATTTTCTGGCGCTCGGCGGGGAGCCATTTCGCGCCCGGATGACCGCCACCGCGCTTGGTGATCTTGCGATGTCCCATACGCAGATCACGCCGGCCATCACCCTGCGTGACAAGGAACTCGCTGGCGTCAACAAGGAGACCTATACCTTTGCCTGGGCCGAGGATCGCATGTTGGAGGTCACCCAGCGCGGCAAAACCCTGTCCCTTCAGCGCGGGCAAGCCGCGATGCTCGCCAGTGATGAAATCGGCGAGATCGCCTCGCCGAATGGCGGCTCATACGTCGCTGTTCTGTTACCGAAGACGGACCTTATCGCCCGATTTGCCAAAGCTGATCAGCAGGTCATGCAGTTGCAGCCTGCCACTTCGGGGCGTCTCAAGCTTGTGGCGCAATATGCGCGGCTTTCCGCGCAGGCCGCGCGCTTTGCCGATGCCCGCGCGCTCGCACTGATGGGAGATCACCTGCTCAATCTCATTGCCCTGGCACTCGACGGACAGGCGGATGAAGAGGCATTCCGCTCGCATTCCAGCGTTGCCACCTCCCGCTTGCAAATCATCCGGAATGTCATCGAACGCATCATCGATGATCCTGATCTTTCGCTGAACCGACTTGCGCAACAATGCGGCCTTTCTCCGCGCAGCGTACAGCTCGCCTTTGAAAAAACGGGCACATCCTATTCCGATTTTCTGCTGAACCTGCGGCTCGACAAGGCGCTGGCGATGCTGACGACTGACCCGCAAATCCGTGTCATTGATGTCGCTCTGGCCTGCGGTTTTGCCGATGTATCCTATTTCAACCGTCGCTTCCGTGCCCGGTTCGGGGAGACGCCGACAGCGGTGCGCGCGACCGCCCGTTAGGTCTCGTGTGGTCTGCCGTGCCGCGCCGGGGCTTCCGGTTCAGTTCGGAAGGCGGGTATGGATGTAGTGTCTTGCCCTAGAATGTCTTGCTGTAGCCGACTTGCGAGGCTTCCACGCGGCGGCGCAGCTTGTCCATTTCGAGCTGCATCGTCCTGATATGATCCTTCAGTTCGCTGTTTTCGGATTCCAGCTCGAGCATGCGGTTCAGAATTTCCTTCGAACTGTCGCTCATCGAAGGCTTGGGGACTGCGGCGCCATTGGAAAAGGAAACGCCAATCTCCCGCGCATGCCGCCAGACGATATGGGCCGGGTATTTTGCCCCGCGCAGAGGCACCAGAAGCTCGAAGGCCTCGGGGATGGGCACCATCGTCGGGATTTCGATCCGCGCGCCGCCATCCGAAATATCCACTATGACGCAAAGTGTCCGGGAGTAGCCGTTGGAATGGACGATTTGTCCCTGAAGCAGGGTTTCATTGCGCTCCGAGCTGCGCATATCCTCTTTCCGCATGGCAACAAGCTCCTCTGCCAGGGTTCCGGATATCCGGCGATGTGTTCTTCGGGTGAACCGGCGTGAACTGCTTTGAAATTACATCGGAAATGCTGAATTTGGTGTGAAAGAATCCACAGGCGAAGATCGCCTTCTCAGGCCTGCGTGGACCGTCGATCAGCCATCAGCGAATCCAGAATGGCCTTGAGTTCGGTGACTTCGGCGCGGAGTTTGGCGCTTTCCACCTCAAGCTCTAGCATCCGCACGCGGATTTCGCCGGGATGGCTGGTGATCGAGGGCTGCGGTGCCGGCTTGGTTGCACTATCGAAGGCAACGCCGATCTCTGCGGCGTGACGCCAGACAATCTTCGCCTTGAAGTTCTGGTTGCGCTCCATCACCACCAGTTCGAAATGCTCTGGAATGGTGATGGACTGGGGAATCTGGATGCGGGCGCCGGTTGCCGAGAGATCGCGGATCGTGCAATCCGCCCGCGATGCGCCACCGGAATGCACGATCTGTCCGTGCAGCAGGCTCCGGCTCCGTTGCGCAACGCGCAGTTCGCTACTCATGGGCAAACACCTTTAATTGGATACACTTCTTGCGTTTTCAGGCACTCCTTTTGCGCCTTAACTCCTAATATTTGCTGATCTCAACGCCATAACGTGCAGATTTCTGCTTGTTGCGGGCAAAAGGAATGGCCCTGACGCACAGCGCCGCATCAGGCCATCGACATCCAGTCCTGGAGGGATTTGATCCGTCTCAGGTGGGCCCGTTCACGCGGATAGGTAAGGAAATAGGCGGTTTCGGTTTCGACCTGCAATGGATTGGCGATCACCAGTCGACCGGTGTTGAGGTCATCCTGCACGAAGGCGAGTTGCGCGAGTGCGATCCCGAGTCCATCGATGGCACCCTGATAGGTCAGGCTGGAGTTTTCAAATACGAGAAGACGGTGGAGCTCGATCTCCGGCAGGCCGGCGGCCGAGAACCAACGCCGCCAGTCGTCCGGGCGCCGGAAGGAATGCAGCAGTACGTTCCGGGCGAGATCGTCGAAACCGATGGTTCCCAGCGCGGGCAGGAGCCGCGGACTGCACACCGGAACCAGTGTTTCACCGAACAGGCGGATGCCGCCAAGGCCGCGCCCGATCTCAACGCCCCAGTAAATCGCGGCATCAATCTGTTCGCGTTCGAAATCCACCGGATCATGCGAGGTGGTGACCTGCACGGAAATTGTCGGGTCGAGGGCGTGAAAGCGGGCGAGGCGCGGTACGAACCAGCGGATCGCAAACGTCGGCGGCAATTTAATGCGCAGCACGTGCTCATCTTCTGCCGAAAGGCTCGCCGAGGCATTGGCGATACGCAGCAGGGCCGGACCGACCTCGTTGAGAAAGAGGCGACCGGAGGCCGTGAGCTCGACCTTGCGGTGTAGCCGGTCGAAGAGGCGTACGCCGAGATGCTCTTCCAGAAGCTCGATCTGGCGACTGATCGCGCCCGGCGTAACGCTGAGTTCCACGCCCGCTTCCTTGAAGCTGAGACGACGTGCAGCGGCATCAAAGGCCCGAACAGCGTTAAGAGGTGGCAGGCGGCGTGTTGGCATCGAATCAGTTTTTCTCAATCGAAGAGTGAATTTATCGCTTGCGAAGGCGCGCAGCAGGATCAAAGCTTAGCGCAAGATTGCGATCCGTATACCCCCTTTCTTTCTCGGGTGAGGGGGAACAAAAATCAACGGACGCCTTGGGGGAAAACGCAGGTATGGCCATGGTTTCACGGTCCCTGTTCGATAAAATATGGGATTTTCACCGTATTCGCGCCATGGATGACGGGCGTGACCTCGTTTTTGTTGATCGCCACGTCTTGCAGGAAACCACCTCGGCGGTGGCCTTTGACGGGCTTGCGGAGATGATGCGCCCGGTCCGGTTTCCGGGTCTGACCTTTGCGACGCAGGATCATATTGTATCAACCGAATTACGTCGCGATGTTGCCAGCAATCCCGGCGGGCGCGAGCTGATCGGGTTGATGCGTGCCAATGCCGAGCGCCATGGCATCCCGATGTACGGACTTGGTGATCCGAGGCAGGGCATCGTCCATGTCATCGGTCCCGAACTCGGCATTGTCCTGCCCGGCACGATTGTCGCGTGCGGTGACAGCCACACCTCGACAGCGGGCGGACTTGGTGCGCTGGGGATCGGTGTCGGGACCAGCGAGGTCGAGCATGTGCTGGCGACGCAGACGCTGGTGCTGCCCAAACCCAAGACCCTGCGGATGCGGTTTGACGGCAAGGCGGGCCTCGGCATAACGGCCAAGGATATGGTGCTCCATGCGCTCGGCCAATTCGGCATCGCGATCGGCGTGGGACATGCGATTGAATACGCGGGAGAGGCGATCCGTGCGCTGCCGGTAGAGGGCCGGCTCACGGTTTGCAACATGTCGATTGAATTCGGCGGTCGGCTCGGGCTGATCGCGCCGGATGAGGCAGCCTTCGCTTACATCAAGGGGCGCGCCTTCGCGCCCTCCGGGGAGATGTGGGCACGTGCCGTTGCCCATTGGCAGACGCTTTTCACGGACGAGGCGGCGATCTTTGACCGCGAACTCTCGCTCGATATCAGCAAGGCCGCGCCGCAGATCACCTGGGGAACGACGCAGGAGGATGTGATCGGTGTTGATCAGGCGATCCCGGATCCGGATACTATCGCGGACATGGATCGTCGCCAGCGGATCGCGGCGGCCGTCGAATATATGGGCGTGACGCCCGGCAAGCCCATCGCGGGGCTTCCGGTGGACGTTGTGTTTATCGGCTCCTGCACCAATGCGCGGCTTTCCGATCTTGAAGCCGCAGCGGCGATTGCGAGGGGGCGCCACGTCGCACCGGGCGTAAGGGCACTGGTGGTGCCGGGTTCGAGCGCGGTCAAACGAGAGGCTGAGGCGCGGGGGCTCGACAAGGTTTTCACCGACGCGGGGTTTGAATGGCGCAGCGCCGGCTGCTCGATGTGCGTTAGCATCAACGAGGATATCGTGCCGCCAGGGGCACGCTGTGTCGCGACGTCCAACCGCAATTTTGAAAATCGGCAGGGGCCTAAGGCGCGGACGCATCTGGCGAGCCCGGCGATGGCGGTCGCTGCGGCGGTGTCGGGCGCAATTACCGACGTGCGGAGGCTCGCATGAAGCCCCGTCCTTTCACGAATTTCTCAGGCATCGCGGCGCCACTGCCGCTCAAGAACATCAATACCGACGCGATCATCCCCGCGCCGTATTTGCGCTCGCCCTCAGCAGACCTTGCTGCCGGTTTGTTTGCGCGCTGGCGCTATGACGATCAGGGGCAGGAAGTCCCGGATTTCGTGCTCAACCGTGCGCCGTTCCGGGCGGCGGAAATCCTGCTTGGCGGCGAGAATTTCGGCTGCGGCAGTTCGCGCGAAGCTGCGGCATGGGCTTTGGCGCGCTTTGGTATTCGCTGCGTCTTTGCGCCTTCCTACGCTGATATTTTCTACGAGAACGCCTTCCGTAACGGCATTCTCGCGGCAAAACTGTCGCTAGAGGCGCTGGATCACGCGGTGTCGCTGGCGGGGGCCGAGCGCGCGATGTTCGCGGTTGATCTCGAACGCCGGGTCCTCGCTTGTCCTGACGGGCGCGAACTCGGCTTCGAGGTTCCAGCCTTCCGTGCTGAGGCCTTGACGCGCGGCGACGATGATATCGCGACCACGCTGCGGTTCTCGGAGGATATCGCGGCCTTTGTGGCGCGCGATGGCCGCGAGCGCTCGTGGATACACGATCTGGGCGACCGAGCATGAAGCCGTTGCAGCGCCGCGCGACCTGTGAAACCCTGCTTGCCAAGAAAAGGGCGTGAGATGACCGAAAGGCCAATCCCCAGCGACAATACCGCCGTTTTCGGCAGCGATCCGATGGCGCTTCTGCTGCGAGAACTCGGCTATCGCTATATCGCGCTGACGCCGGGCGCGAGCTTTCGCGGGCTTCATGACAGCCTCGTCAATTATCTCGGCAACGAAAAGCCGGAGTTGCTGCTCTGCATTCACGAGGAAAGCGCGGTTGCGCTGGCCCATGGCTGGACTCGGGTGACGGGTCTGCCGATGCCGGTCGCGCTTCATTCCAATGTCGGGCTGATGCACGCCACAATGTCGATTTTTAACGCTTGGTGCGACCGGATTCCCATGGTGATCCTCGGCGCGCAGGGGCCGCTTGACGCGATGGCGCGCCGCCCGTGGGTCGACTGGATTCACACCTCGACTGATCTTGCCGCGCTCATTCGTGGCTACACCAAGTGGGATAACCAGCCGGGTTCCGTGCCGGCGGCGCTGGAATCCATCGTCCGCGCGCATCAGATCGCGACGACCCAACCTGCCGGGCCGACCTATGTCTGTCTCGACGCCGGGCTTCAGGAACTTCCGCTCGCGGCGATGCCGGATCGCCCGCCGCTCGCGCGCTATGCCCAACCCGCTTCGGCGGACCCGGCGCCAGAGTCCCTTGCTGCGACCTTGGCGCTGCTCAAAGACGCCACGCGCCCGCTGCTGATGCTCGGGCGCGTGTCGCACAAGCGCGAGGATTGGAATCGCCGTGTCCAACTCGCGGAAAAGCTCGGCGCGCATGTGCTGACCGATATCAAGACCGGCGCGAGCTTTCCGACCGCGCACCCGGCGCAGCCATTCCCACCGACGCTCTATGTAACACCGGAGGCCGGTGGGCTTATCCGCGACGCCGATGTTATCGTCGTGCTGGACTGGATCGACCCTGCGGGCACCATGCGGCAGGCCTGCATGGGCGAATTGCCAAAGGGCAAGGTGGTGCTCTGCTCACTCGATCAATACAGCCACAACGGTTGGAGCATGGATTATCAGGCGCTGCCGCCGGCGGATGTAAACATGCTCGCCTCGCCCGACCGACTGGTCGAGCGCTTGCTGGCCGCGCTCGAAGGCGAGGCGGACCGTCCACGTCTGATTGTTACGCCTCAGCAGCAAGTGCCGGGCCCGGATATTATCGAAGGGCGGATTTCTGTCGAAGCCATGGCACGGACGGTTGTCGATACGCTTGAAGCGGAAAAGCCGTCCTACCTGCGCTTGCCGCTCGGCTGGCCGGGGGTGAGTTGCCGGTTTGACGATCCGCTCGATTATATTGGTTTTGATGGTGGCGGCGGCATCGGTTCCGGACCCGGCATGGCGGCGGGCGCCGCGCTGGCCTTGCGTGACTTGGGCAGCGACCGTCTGCCGGTCGCGGTGCTCGGCGATGGTGATTTCCTGATGGGCGTCACTGCGCTCTGGACGGCGGTGCATTACAAGGTGCCGCTCCTTGTACTGGTGGCCAACAACCGCTCGTTCTTCAACGATGAACTGCATCAGGAGCGCATGGCGCGGATGCGCGGTCGCCCGATCGAGAACCGCTCGATCGGCCTTCGGATGGAAAATCCGGCGATTGATCTTGCACTGCTCGCGGAAGGGCAGGGATGCCACGGCATTGGCAATGTCACGACACCTGAGGCGTTAAAGCGCGCGCTTCACAAGGCTGTCGCGCGCGTTCGCGATGGCGAAGTGGTGGTGATCGATATTTCCGTGGCGCCGGAATATGCCCGAGCGACTTCCAATGCGATGCTGCGGCAGTCCGCACCGGGAAAATCAGACTAGGACTTTCGGGACTAACGACGAAACTTTGAACCAAAACGACCGTTAATCGGCAGGCTCAGGGAGAAGCACATGAAACGTCATCAATCCTCGAAGTGGCTTTGCGGGCTCACGCTTGCGTTTGGCCTCGCCGCGGCCAGCCCCTCGCAGGCGGAGCAGATCGCCGTCGGCAATTTCGGCGTTTCCGCCAACGGGATGCCGTTTGCCGTGGCGCTGGACAAGGGCTTCTTCAAGGCGGAAGGGATTGATGTCTCAGGCATCATCACCTCTGCCGGTGGTGGAACCTCACTGCGCAACATGATCGCGGGCGGTGTTCCTTACGGCGAGGTCAACCCCGGCGTCGTTGTCGCGGCGATCCAGCAGGGTGCTGATCTCCGCATCATTTCGGACAATGTGCTGACCGTCGCCGAGTTCGTCTGGGCCGTGAAACCGGATTCGCCAATCAAGACACTGGCCGACATCAAGGGCAAGAAGATCGGCTTCACCAATCCGCGTTCGACCAGCCAGGCGCTGGCGCAAATGGTCGCGCAGAAGGCGGGCTTGCAGCCCAACGAAGTTGAACTCGTCCGCACGGGTGGCTTCGGCGAGGGCTATGCCGCGCTTGGCACCGGCATGGTCGATGTCGCGCCGATCCCGGAACCGCTCTGGGCACAATACAAGGACAAACTCCGCGCGATTGCCTTTGCGAGTGATATTCTGCCGCCGCTTTCCAACGTCGTCGGCGTCACGACGGCGAATATGGCTGCCGAAAAGGGTGATTTCATCCGCGCCGTGATCCGCGCCCGACGCAAGGCCGTGGCCTTCATGAACGAGAAGCCCGATGAAGCCGGCGATATCGTCGCCAAGCATTACAACCTCACGCCGGAAGTCGCACGCGCGGCCGTGCGCAACCTCGTTTCCTCGCGCACGCAGGGCGTGGAATACTGGGGCTCCGGGCAGATCAACACCGAGGGGTTGAAGCGCATGCTGGAGGTCCAGAAATCGCTTGGCGCGCTCAAGGAAGATATCAACCTCGACAAGATCGTCGATACGCAGTTCCTGCCTGAAGACATCCGTAAGCCGAAATGACGAACGCGAGCCACAATGACGTGCACAAAGATGACCTGCATGTCAGCCTCCGGGGCGCGACGAAAGTGTTTCGCCGCGCCGATGACGGCAGCGAGGTGCATGCTCTCGGACCGGTCGATCTCGATCTGAAACGCGGCGAGTTCTTTGCCGTCGTTGGCCCTTCCGGTTGCGGAAAGTCGACGCTGCTCGAGGTGCTGGCGGGGCTTTCGACCGTCACGGCAGGAACCGTAACCTTCGAGGGAAAGCCGATTTCCGGCGAAGTGCCGGATGGCGTGGGCGTCGTCTTTCAGGAGGATGCCTGTTTTCCGTGGATGACGGTTGCGGACAACATTGCCTTCGGTCTGAGGCAGGCTGGTGCGGCGGAGGGAGAGATCCGCGCGCGCGTCGAAGGGGCGCTCGCGCTGATGGGGCTCAATGCCTTCGCAGCAAGCTATCCCGCGCAGCTCTCGGGCGGGATGCGCCAGCGCGTCTGCATCGCGCGGACGCTCGTGCTGCAACCGCGCCTCATTCTCCTCGACGAGCCCTTCGGCGCGCTCGACCAGCAGACGCGCCTTCTGATGGGCGAGGAACTCCTCCGCCTCTGGCGTGAAACCGGCGCGACGATTTTCCTCATCACCCATGCGCTGGATGAAGCCGCGATGCTCGCGGACCGCATCGGCGTGATGTCGGCGCGGCCGGGGCGACTGCTTGAAATTGTTGAGACGGGTTGGCCGGAAACCCGCGATTCGACTATCGTCGAGAAGCCCGAGTTCGGCCATGTCACCGCAAGACTCTGGCAGTGGCTGAGGGCAGAATCCATGAAATCCGTTGGGCGGATGGATCGCCCATGAGGCTCGTTGTCGTTCTCCGCCTTCTGGTGATCGCGGGGCTGATCGGCCTTGTCGAGATGCTGTGCCGGATGGGTGTGATCGACAATTTCACCATGCCGCCGCCGAGCCGGATCGGCGCGGATCTTTGGCGCTTGCTTGCCTCGGGGAAATTCAACGGCGCGATTGGCAAAACGCTCTCGAATGCGGCACTGGCATTTTTTCTTGCGGTGAGCATCGGGATGCTGGCGGGGGTCGTGATCCATCGGATCGCGAGTATTCGCGCGGCGCTCGATCCATTTTTTGCGACCTATTACGCCGTGCCGGTGTTGGCGTTCTACCCGCTGCTGATCATCCTCTTCGGCCTTGGTGATGCACCGAAAATCATCATCGCCTTTATGCTGGGTGTCGTCGCGGTGATCGTGAATACACTCAACGGGCTTGATCGCGTGCCCAAAGTGCTGCTCAAAACAGCCCGCATGGCGCGGATGGGCTGGTTCGAAACCGCGAACAAGATCACCTTACCCTCGGCGGCACCTTTTGTTTTGACCGGCGTCAAGTTCGCCGTGGCCTATGCGCTGATCGGCATTATTGGCTCGGAATTCATCCTCTCGACCGAGGGCGTCGGGTTTGAAATCGCCTTTGCGTACAATAATTTCGACAATGCCACGATGTACCCGCTAATCCTGCTTGTGATGACAGTTTCCATCACCGTCAACATGTTGCTTGGGATGTGGGAAAAGCGATTACTGCAACGAAGAGGGTTGAGATGAGTACGGCGCGCCTCAACCTCATCGGCCCGTTGGTGCTGGGCGTTGTGCTGATCGTCGCGTGGCAGATGACCTACTGGGCGATTGGCGACATTGCGTTGCGTTCGCCATGGCAAACCTTGCGTTTTTCCGCCGAGCTGCTGGCGCGCCCGAGCTTCTGGCCGCATCTCGTCGAGACCGGCAAGGCTTTCGCGGCGGCGCTGGCGATTGCCGCGCTGCTCGGGCTGGCGATTGGCCTGCTGCTCGGCCTTGGAAAGCTCGCGGGGGATGTTTTTGAGCCGATGCTGATCGCTCTCTATTCTATCCCCAAGGTGACGCTCTACCCGATTTTGCTCCTGAGTTTTGGTCTCGGAGTTTCGGCGAAAATCGCCTTCGGCGCGCTGCATGGGTTCATTCCGGTCGCGTTGTTCACGATTAACGCGGTCAGAAACATCAAGCCGATCTACTTCAAGGCGAGCCGCGTGATGAAGCTCTCGCGCTGGGCGACGATCTCGAAGATCGTTTTTCCAGCAGCGATGCCGGAGATTTTCACCGGTTTCCGGATCGGGTTTTCACTGACGATGATCGGCACGGTGCTCGGTGAAATGTTCGCCTCACAACGCGGCCTCGGTTATCTCCTGATGAACGCCATCGGGTTGCACAATGTCGATATCATCATGGCGATTACCTTGATGCTGGTGGTTTTTGCGGCCATCGTGAGCAGCGCACTGCTGGCGATCGACCGGCGTTTGCACAAGCGGTTCTGAAACAGGAGCGATCCGACCATGACGTCCGAAACGCTTGTCGGCCAGCGCATTTCGCCTGCTGCGAATGCCCGCTATGTCACAGGAAATGGGCTTTATACCGACGATGTTGCGCCGCAGGGTGCGCTGCACATGGTGGTGCTGCGTTCACCGCACGCCTCGGCGCTGATCCGTTCCATCGACGTTGCAGCCGCTGCTGCGATGCCCGGCGTGATCATCGTACTCACCGGCGCTGACCTTGAGCGCGACGGAATCACCGGCCTGCGCTCGAAACTCCAGCGCAAGCGGGCCGATGGTTCACCCCATGCTGAACCACCGTTTCCGCTGCTGGCGACGACGCGCGTGAGTTTTGTCGGCGCAGCCGTGGCGGCGGTGGTCGCGGAGACCTATGCCGAGGCGCAGGAAGCCGCCGAGGCGATCGATGTCGATTATGCGCCGCAACCCTCGATCACCGGCACGCGGAACCTCCTCGTGCCCGGCGCGCTGCGAGTCTGGGATTACCTGCCCGACAATGTCTGTTTCGTGCATGAAGTCGGGCAGGAGGCGGTGGTCAATCGTGCGCTGGCGGATGCTGCGCATCGAGTGAGCGTCGATCTCGATATCTCCCGTGTCTCGGCAAGTCCGATGGAAAACCGCAACGCGGTCGGCGAATACGACAGCCGGGCCAAGCGCTTCGTGCTCACCACCGGCAACCAGATGGTGCATGGTCTTCGGGCGGAACTTGCTGCCATTCTCAAGGTGTCGCAGCAGGATCTGCGCATTGTCTCGCCGGATATCGGTGGGGCGTTCGGCGCAAAAATCGCCGCCACTGTCGAGCAGGCGCTGGTGCTGTATCTCGCGCGCAAGACCGGGCGCCCCGTCCGCTGGCAGGCGACGCGCTCCGAGGCTTTGCTCTCGGACTGGCATGCACGTGACATCGTGTTTCGTGCAACCCTCGGTCTTGACGCGAGGGGGCGGTTTCTGGCGCTCCATGCCGAAGGCGTGGCCAATCTCGGCGCGCAGCTCTGCGCCAACACGCTGCATTCACCGGTTGGAAATCTCGGCGGGCTCGCCGGGCCGTATCTTACGCCGCATATCTTCGCGCGTGTCACCGGGGCCTTCAGCCATGAGACGCCGACCGGACCGTATCGCGGCGCGGGACGGCCTGAAGCAACCTATGTCATCGAGCGGGTGATCGACGCGGCGGCGCGCAAGCTCGGGATCGACCGGGCGGAAATCCGGCGACGCAACCTCATTCCGCCTTCCGCACTGCCTTACAAGACCGGTTTCGTCTTCACCTATGACAGCGGCGCCTTCGAAGCCAATCTCGACCGGGCGCTTGAGGCCTCGGACTGGAAGGGCTTTCCGAAGCGTCGCGCCGCGGCGAAAAAGCAGGGGATGTTGCGGGGAATCGGCATTGCCAACGCCATCGAGATCGCCGGCGGCCCCGCTGGCGCGCCGCAGGAAGAGTTCGTCGAGGTGCGCTTCGATGCCGAAGGGGGCGCGGTGATCCTCACCGGCCTTCATTCGCATGGGCACGGGCTTGAGACCGTGCTGGCGCAGGTGCTCCATGACGAATTGGGCGTGCCGCTTGAAAAAGTGCGTACCGTGTTCGGCGATACCGATCAGGTCTATCACGGCCATGGCGCGGGCGGATCGCGCTCGGCGGCTGCGGGCTCGACCGTGGTGCGCGAGGCCTCGTATCGCATCATCGAGAAGGGCAAGCGCATTGCTGCACATGTGCTGGAGGCCTCGGAAGGCGATATCGCTTTTGCCGATCGCCGGTTCACCATCGCCGGCACGGATCGACGCGTTTCCATCGGCGAGGTGGCGCGCATCGCGTTTGATCGCTCGCGTCTGCCGCGCGGCATGGAAATCGGGCTGACGGCCAACGTCGTCAGCAGCCCGGCGGAGGCGAATTTCCCGAACGGTTGTCATGTCTGCGAAGTGGAAATCGATCCTGAAACGGGCGTGACCCGCATCGTCAGCTATTGGGCGGTGGAGGATGTCGGAAAGGTTCTCAACCCGCTCGTTGTCGAGGGGCAGGTGCATGGCGGCATCATGCAGGGGCTCGGTCAGGCGCTTCTCGAGAATATCGTCTACGACCCATCCTCCGGGCAGCTGCTGACGGCCTCGTTTCAGGATTACGCGATGCCGCGCGCCGATGATGCGCCGTCGTTCGAGACACATTTCAATGAGGTTCTGACCAAGGCGAACCTGCTTGGGGTCAAGGGCGTCGGCGAGGCGGGTACGGTTGGCGCCATGCCCGCCGTGATGAACGCCGTCAACGATGCGCTCGCCTCTGTGGGGGCGAGCGAAATCGAAATGCCAGCGACGCCGCTCCGGGTTTGGGAAGCACTGAGGACCGGTGCCCTGAAGTAAAACGCGGGCCTTTTAGATCCGTGCCTCGATAAGGAACGGGCCGTTCTCGGCAAGGCCGGCCCGCAGCGCCTCGGTGAAGCTTTCCGCGCTTTCCGCGACGACGCCCGGCACGCCCATGCCATGCGCAAGGGCGACCCAATCGAGCGCCGGATTTTCAAGCGAGAGCATGTCGAGGGCCTTGCGGCCTGGATTTTTCGCGCCGACAGCGGCGAGTTCACCAGTGAGGATCGCATAGGAGCGGTTCGACCAGATTACGGTGACGACTTTCGCGTGGGTGCGCGCCTGGCTCCAGAGTGCTTGCAGCGTATACATGGCGCTGCCGTCGGCTTCCAGGTTGATCACCTGCCTATCCGGCGCGGCGATTGCGGCCCCCAGCGCCAGCGGTGGGCCAATGCCGATGGAGCCGCCAGTGATCTGCAGCCAGTCGTGTGGGGCGGCATTCTCGGTGATCGGGCCGGTAAAGCGCCCTGAGGTGACGGATTCATCACAGATGATGGTGCCTTCCGGCATCAGCGCGGCAATCGAGGCCATCGCGGTTTCCGCCGTAAGCGCGCCTTTCGGGAGCGCGGGCCGGGCAAGGGGCGCGAGGATCGGTTTGGCCGCGCGGGCGCCGGTGGCTTCCGCGAGCCGTTCGAGCGCATCCATCAGGTCGTGTGTGCCATCCGCGACCGGAATGATTTCGGTGCCCTCGGCGGCAAGACGGCTTGGTTTTCCGGGATAACCGAAGAAGGCGACCGGATCGGGCGCACCGAGCAACACGATGCGTTTGAAGGGTTTGAGAGTCTCCAGCGAAATGTCGATGGGGTAGGGCAGGCGCGGCAGGGCGACGCGGCCTGCGCCACGCTCCACACGGGAGAGCGAGGTGCGCCCCATGATCCGCGCACCGGTTTTCTTGGCAATTGCGCCTGCAAGCATAAGCGGAGCGGCAAGCACGGCATCCGCGCCGAGGAAGAGCAGCGTATCCGCACCCAGTTTCAGCGCCTGAGCGGCTGTCGCAATCGCAGTATCGGAAACTTTCCCGCGAACCGGCGGTGCGGCGGGCGTTGCCGGGGCCGCGCCCGGCCCCCAGGCTGTATCGGCGGGGAGGATCAGCGTGGCGATCTGGCCCGGCCCGGCGGGGGAGGCGGTCGAGGCAGCGGTGATGGCATCCGCACCGTCCTGCGCAATGCCGAGGCTGTCACGCCCGGTCCGGACCCAATGCGACATCGGGCGCGCGACGCCTTCGGTGTCCGAGGTCAGCGGCGCATCATAGGAGAGGTGCTGCGTGGTGTGTTCGCCGACGATATTGACGATAGGCGTTCCGGCTTTCTTCGCGTTGTGGAGGTTCGCAAGGCCGTTGCCGAGGCCGGGGCCGAGATGGAGCAGGGTGAGGCCGGGGCGCCCGGTCATCCGCGCCCAGCCATCCGCCGCGCCTGTGGCGACGCCCTCGAACAGGCAGAGCACACAGCTCATGCCCTCGACGCGATCAAGCGCCGCGACAAAGTGCATTTCCGAGGTGCCCGGGTTGGAAAAGCAGACATCCGCGCCCCCTTTTACAAGCGTGCGCACAAGGCTCTCCGCGCCATTGATCCCGGTATCGTTGCTCATGATGGTTCCTGTTTGATGCGTTCAGCGCGGCTTGATGCTGGCGACGAGGATCACGCCGTGATGGAGGTAGACCTGCGCCGCGCCCTCAAAGGCAAGCGCGTGGTTCATGGCGAGCGGATGCTCTTGCCCGTCGATCCCGATGCCAGCGGGCGCTTCCGGCGCGAGCAGGATGTGACGGGCGGCAGGCAGGAGAACCTTCTCGCCCTTGCGGAGAACGATGAGATCTATGGCGCAAAAATCGCGGCTCGCGATCAGGTTCACGACCTCGACCGGGCCGTTTTCCAGCCGGCTGGTGATGGGCGTTCCGCCATCATAGCGCACGGGGAGAAAGGCTTCACGCAGGTTGATCTCGCCTTCCGGCGTTTCGAGCACGAGGCCGCTGCCACCGATCACGACTTGCAGGCGCTCGAAACCGGTCAGGTCGGAAAAGGGCGCTGGCGTGACAATCTTCGTGCGGCCGAGCTGCCAGAGGATGCCCGCCCACCCCTCGACCCCCTGCCGTTTTTCCGAGGCGATGGTTGTGGTGACGCCGCCGCCATTCTTCCACGGAACATGCTGGTAATTATCCGGCGAGAGGGTTTGAATCAGCATGTCATGTCAAAGGGTTGGAGACTGTTATCGAGAGTTTGAATCGCGTCGTTCACAGCGCGCTTCAACAGCCTAGCGGCTGTGGCAGGCTGCGTCCATGCCTGTTTCCGGGCGCGTTCGCCGCGCAGCAGGATCCCGTCAAATCTTTCTTTAGCCCGCAGTGCTACCTGTTCGGAAACGAGACGGCGGGAAAAGCAGATGATCAGCGAGCTGGTGCAGTATTTTTTCGGGATCTACCGGGATTTCCTGACCAATACCCTCAATGCGATCGCGGTGTGTTTCATCCTCGTTTTTGTCGTGCTGGCAGCGCTGACTGGCGCGCGGAAGACGGTGCTTTCGCGTGCGGCGATCACCAATACGCTGTCCTCTCTTGCGATTTTGATGCTCAACATCTTCATGAGCCCGATCGTCTTTGCGCTCTCGGGCTTTGCTGCCGGGCTTTACGCGAAGCTGAATATCCCGAGTGTGCCCGCGAGCTTCTGGGCGGCGCAGCCGTGGATTGTCACCGCGCTGGCGGGGATCATCACCAAAGATTTCGCGGACTACTGGAACCACCGGTTCATGCACACGAAGTTCGGCTGGCCGATCCATGTCGTGCATCACTCGGATACGCACGTGAATGGCTTTACGACCTTCCGCGTCCATGCGCTGGAAGTCATCCTGATGAAGATTTCCTACATCGGGCTGCTGACCTGGATCGGCATTCCGGCGGATATGATCGTGATGGCCTTCATCTTCTCGTCGCTGCACAACGCCTATGTCCACCTCGAACTCGATATCGATCATGGCCCGTTCAACTGGCTGCTGGCCTCGCCGAACTTCCATCGCTGGCATCATGCCGACGTGCCGGAGGCTTACGGGAAGAATCTCGCCAACATGATCCCGTTCTATGACTGGCTGTTCGGCACCTATTACAAGACGACACCGTGCCACGAGAAAATGGGCGCCGAGAACGACGGTATCCCCGGTACCGATCCGGTAAAGCTCTTCGTGCTGCCGTTCGAGATGTGGTTCGGGCAGGCGAAGCAGGCGATTTCGGGATTGCTGGCGCGGCCGAAGCCGCACGAGCCGGGCTAAGCCGCCTTATTTTTCCGTCCGGCGCGCCTGTGGGTGCAGCGATTTGCCGAGGATATGCTCGGCGTTCTTCACAACATGGACGGTCGAACCAACGATCAGCGGATCGCAGCCGACCACGACGTTCCGGTCCTTGTTCGGGTAATCGAGCGAGGAGAGGAAATGCTGGAGGCAGTTGAGCCGCGCGCGCTTCTTGTCGTCGGATTTGATGATCGTCCACGGGGCGTCGGCGGTGTCGGTGTAGAAGAACATCGCCTCTTTTGCCTCGGTATAGTCGTCCCACTTGTTGAGTGAGGCGACATCGATCGGCGAGAGTTTCCACTGCTTCAACGGATCGCTCTCGCGTGATTTGAAGCGCCGGAGCTGCTCGTCCCGGGTCACCGAGAACCAGTATTTGAACAGGCGGATGCCAGAGCGTGCGAACATCTGTTCCAGCAGCGGCGCCTGGCGCATGAATTCAAGGTATTCCGCCGGTTCACAGAAGCCCATGACGCGCTCGACACCGGCACGATTGTACCACGAGCGATCAAAGAACACGATCTCGCCGGCGGCGGGGAGATGCTCCACATAGCGCTGGAAATACCATTGGCTGCGCTCGCGTTCTGAAGGTTTCTCGAGCGCGACAACACGGGCGCCGCGCGGGTTGAGATGTTCCATGAAGCGCTTGATGGTGCCGCCCTTGCCGGCGGCATCGCGGCCCTCGAACAGCACCACGATGCGCTGACCGGTTTGCCGGATCCAGTTCTGGGCCTTCAGGAGTTCGACCTGCAACAGCGCCATCTGCTGGAGATGCGCCTTTTCCGAGAGGCGATCCTCGTAAGGGTATGTGCCGGATTCAAATGCGCGACGCACCGCATCCGGGTCTGCCTCCATGCGGCGCAGCGCTTCGCGACGCTCGGATTTGAGGGATTTGCGGGTAGTGACTTCCGCTTCGGCTTCCGGCTTGGACGCGGCCAGCGCTCCGGCCGCTTTCATGATCGGGTTGGCGCTGTTGACCGGCTTGGCAGCATCTTCCGCAGCCGTCACGCCCTGTTGATCTATCGCAATTTCCCGTTCGTCGATCATATCCGGTTCAAACTCCCTTTTTCTCTGCCAAAATGGCATAATTCTTTCATATTCCCGCTGAAATTCGGATTTTGCATTGATTGTGCGCAATTATTTGCCGGCTTTCTAGCGAATGGCCGGGATGCGACAAAAACGCCGGGGCAAACAAATCTTTACAGGTCCGGCCTAGCGTTCGCGCGAGCGTGAAAAGCTGCGGAACGCAAGCCGCTGCCCGGTGCAGGGTTTGGCGAGGCACATGAGGTTTGCCATGGATATGTCGCTATCGATTGCCGAGAACGTCTGGTCCATTATCAAGACCGAAATCCCCTGGATGATCGGCCTCGGGATCGTGTTTGCCGGTTTAAGCTATTTTTCCAGTCAGGCCTGCAATCCCGGCAAGGTGTGGTGGAAGAGCAAAGATATGCTCACCGACGTCGTCTATTGCTTTGCGATCGACGTGATGGCGCCATATATCCGCTTCATCGCTGTCATGCTGGTGATGCTCGTGATGCACGGCAAGGTGCGGCCGGATGACATCACCGCCTTCTTTAAGGAAGGCGAGGGGCTGCTTTCAACCGCGCCGCTCGGGGTTCAGATCGCGGTTTATGTGCTGGGGACGGACTTCCTGCTCTACTGGAGCCACCGCATTTTTCACGGCCGCCGGATGTGGCCCTTCCATGCCGTGCACCATTCGCCCGTCGATCTCGACTGGACGGCGATGTACCGCATTCACCCGGTCAACCGGCTGTTTGGCGCGGCGATGGTCAATCTCCTGATGATCGGCATCGGCATTCCGCCGTGGATCATGGTCGCGCTGGTGCCTTTCGATATCGCTACGGCGGCGTGGGTTCACTCGAACCTCAACTGGACTTTGGGACCGCTCAAGTATGTCTTCGCGACGCCGGTGTTCCACCGTTGGCACCACACCGGTGTCGATGAGGGCGGCGACATGAACTTCGGCTCGACCTTTGCGATCTGGGATCTGATGTTCGGCACCTTCTACATGCCGGAGGGCAAGCTGCCGTCGAACTATGGCGTCGACGATCCGAACTTCCCCAAGGGGTTCATTGGCCAGATGTTCGTGCCCTTCAAGATGTTCTACGAGTCCTTCCGGCCCGCGACAAAACCAGCGGGGGAACCGGCTTCCTCAGCCGCCGAGAAGTGAGCGGATCTTCGCGATTGCGGCCTCGATCCGGATCGTGATCAACTCCTTGCCAAGCGCGGGCGTCGCCTTTTCGGGTGCCCCGCTTGCGCCGAGTTCCGCCAGAGGTCTGGGCAGGTTTTTCAGGCCCTCCGGGCGGATCGCTTCCGGCGCGATGCTCATCAGTTCCGCCGTATCCACGAGCCCGGCATGCTCGCCGATGGTCTTGGCGGTTTCTCCCCGGCTTTCGAGCATTTTCGTCTGCGCGGTATCGTCATAATATTCGATCACCTGAAAGACGCGCACGCCGTCGCGGCGCCATTCGCGCGTGAGCTTTTCGGCGACGCGGGCCTGCGGGGCCTGACTCTGGCCGTGATCCCCGATGAAAATGATCGTCTTGAAGCCGGCCTGCTTCAGGCTGCGCGCGACGCCGTCGAGCACGCCTTCAAAGGCGGCATCGCTCAGGCCGATGGTGCCAGGCCATTGCATGTTATCGGAGGGCGGCGAGAAACTTCCCTCCGGGACGATGGACAATGTCGGCGCCACAAGCATCGTGCCGATGCCTGCGGCGATCCTCTCCGCCGCATAGCCCACAATGAAATCATGCTTGGCAAGCACCATATGCGGCCCGTTCTGCTCGATTCCGCCACTCGGAACGATCACGCTGGTAAAGCCGCGATCAATCGCCGCCTTGATCTCCAGCCATGTCAGATTGCGCATCTGAAGGGTGGGGGGAGGCTCGGGGTTTGCCGCGAGGACAGCAACGGGCAGGAAGGCGGCGATGATGACGGCAGAGAGAAGCTTGCGCATGGGAGCCCATAGACGGTGCGGAGGAGAGCATACCTTGCCTGATTCTCAGGTTCTGCGGGGCGGAATTCACCACGGCAGTGCGTTTGCGGGAATACCCCTTGAATTTGCCATCAAACCCGCCTAAACGGCGCGCCAAGTGCGCTCGGGGATTCCTTTGTTCAGGGGCCTTTGTGCGTCGAAGGTTTTATCGCAGCCAGAGTCTTATAGCAGCCACGTCAGGAGTGCCTTCCATGGGCAAGGAAAAGTTTTCTCGTTCGAAGCCGCATTGCAACATCGGCACGATTGGTCACGTTGACCATGGCAAGACGTCGCTGACTGCGGCGATCACGAAGGTTCTTGCGGAGACGGGCGGCGCGACGTTCACGGCGTACGACCAGATCGACAAGGCGCCGGAAGAGAAGGCGCGTGGCATCACGATCTCGACGGCACACGTCGAGTATGAGACCGCCAAGCGCCACTATGCGCACGTCGATTGCCCGGGCCACGCCGACTATGTGAAGAACATGATCACCGGTGCGGCGCAGATGGACGGCGCGATCCTCGTGGTTTCGGCCTCGGACGGCCCGATGCCGCAGACCCGCGAGCACATCCTGTTGGCGCGTCAGGTCGGTGTTCCGGCGCTGGTCGTGTTCATGAACAAGGTCGACCTCGTCGACGACGCCGAGCTCATTGAACTCGTCGAGATGGAAGTGCGCGAGCTTCTTTCGAAGTACGATTTCCCGGGCGATGACATTCCGATCACCAAGGGTTCGGCCAAGGTCGCGCTCGACAACGGTGACCCGAAGATCGGCCGCGAAGCCATCCTCGCGCTGATGGAAACCGTTGACAGCTACATCCCGCAGCCGGAGCGTCCGGTTGATCTGCCGTTCCTGATGCCGATCGAAGACGTGTTCTCGATCTCGGGTCGTGGTACGGTTGTGACCGGTCGTGTCGAGCGCGGCATCGTCAAGGTCGGCGAGGAAGTCGAGATCGTCGGCATCCGCGACACGCAGAAGACCGTCATGACGGGCGTCGAAATGTTCCGCAAGCTGCTCGATCAGGGCCAGGCGGGCGACAACATCGGTGCGCTGCTGCGCGGCACGAAGCGTGAAGACGTCGAGCGTGGTCAGGTTCTCTGCAAGCCGGGCACCGTGAAGCCGCACAAGAAGTTCAAGGCCGAGGCGTACATCCTCACCAAGGAAGAGGGCGGTCGTCATACCCCGTTCTTCGCGAACTATCGCCCGCAGTTCTACTTCCGCACGACGGACGTGACCGGCATCGTGACGCTGCCGGCCGGCACCGAAATGGTGATGCCGGGCGACAACATCTCGTTCGATGTCGAGCTGATCACCCCGATCGCGATGGAAGAGAAGCTCCGCTTCGCGATCCGTGAAGGCGGCCGTACCGTCGGCGCCGGCGTCGTCGCCAGCATCCAGGATTGATTTCCTGCCTTTAATCAGGTGCATCGCCGTCTGGCGGCGATGCACTTTTTCGTTGCCGACAAGTTTTGAGGGGTAACCCTCGTGTCTCTGCCTCCGCGCCCAATCTGGGGATCGGCAGCAAGCCAAGGAAAAAAAGCGATGAACGGACAGACCATCCGCATCCGCCTTAAGGCCTTCGATCACCGCGTGCTCGATTCGTCGACTCGCGAGATCGTTTCGACGGCGAAGCGTACGGGCGCCCAGGTGCGCGGCCCGATTCCGCTTCCGACGCGGATCGAAAAGTTCACCGTGAACCGCTCGCCGCACGTCGACAAGAAGAGCCGTGAGCAGTTCGAGATCCGCACGCACAAGCGCGTGCTTGATATCGTCGATCCGACCCCGCAGACCGTGGACGCGCTGATGAAGCTCGACCTCGCCGCCGGTGTCGACGTCGAAATTCGCCTCTGAGAACCCGTTCCTCGCGAACGTCTCTCAGTTTTGTAGACCTCCTCTGGAATAAGGAATAACGCCCATGAGGTCAGGGGTAATTGCACAGAAGCTCGGGATGACCCGGGTCTTCACCGAGGGCGGGGAACACGTTCCTGTCACGGTACTGAAGTTGGATGGCTGCCAGGTTGTGGCACATCGGACCCTCGAGCGGGACGGCTACGTCGCTCTGCAGCTCGGTTCGGGCAAGGCCAAGCCGAAGAACGTCTCGAAGGCCGAGCGCGAGCGTTTCGCGATCGCCAAGGTCGAGCCGCGCATGAAGCTCGTGGAATTCCGCGTGGACGATCAGGGCGTGATCCCTGTCGGCGCCGAAATTACCGCCGATCACTTTGTTCCGGGCCAGTTCGTCGACGTGACGGGCACGACCACGGGTAAGGGGTTTGCTGGCGGTATGAAGCGCTGGAACTTCGGCGGTCTGCGCGCCACCCACGGTGTGTCGGTTTCGCATCGTTCGATCGGTTCGACCGGTGGCCGTCAGGACCCGGGCAAGACCTTCAAGAACAAGAAGATGCCGGGTCACCTCGGTGTCGAGCGCGTGACGACGCTGAACCTCAAGGTGGTTCGGACGGACGTCGAGCGCGGCCTCATCCTCGTCGAGGGTGCGGTTCCGGGCACGAAGGGTGGCTGGATCACCGTTCGTGACGCGATCAAGAAGCCCGCCCCGAAGGATGCGCCGGTTCCCGGCAAGTTCCGCGTCGGTGGTGAATCTGCGGCTTCGACTGCTGAGACGGAGGCCTGAGAGCGATGAAACTCGCGATCACCACATTGGCCGGCGCTGAAGCCGGTACCGTCGAGCTGGCAGAGGCCGTTTTCGGTCTCGAGCCGCGCACCGACATCCTGCACCGCATGGTGCGCTACCAGCTGGCCAAGCGCCAGGCCGGTACGCATCAGGCTCAGGAGCGTTCGACGATCAATCGTACGACGAAGAAGCTCTTCAAACAGAAGGGCACCGGTAATGCCCGTCACGGCTCGGCCAAGGCGCCGCAGTTCCGTGGTGGTGGCCGCGCCTTCGGGCCGATCGCGCGCTCCCATGCGCATGATTTGCCGAAGAAGGTGCGTCAGCTCGCGCTGAAGCATGCACTTTCGGTCAAGGCTCGCGAGAGCCAGATCATCGTGCTGGACAAGGCCGAAGTCGGCACGCCGAAGACCAAGGATCTGAAGGATATCTTCAGCAAGCTCGGTCTGTCGAACGCGCTGTTCATCGGTGGCGCCGAGCTGCAGGACAACTTCGTGTTGGCCTCGCGCTCTATCCCGAACATCGACGTGCTGCCCATTCAGGGCATTAACGTCTATGACATCCTCCGTCGTGAAAAGCTCGTGCTGACCACGGCGGCGCTCGATGCGCTCGCGCAGCGCTTCGCCGATTGAGAGGAATGACCATGAGCATCGATCCGAAGCTTTTCGACGTCATCCTTTCGCCGGTGATTACCGAGAAGGCGACTGCTCTTTCGGAGCACAACAAGGTCGTCTTCAAGGTCGCCAAAACCGCGACGAAGCCCCAGATTAAAGAGGCTGTCGAGAAATTGTTCGACGTGAAAGTGACGAGCGTGAACACCTTGGTCCGCAAGGGCAAGGTGAAGCGCTTCCGCGGCACGATCGGCCGTCAGTCGGATGTGAAGAAGGCGGTTGTGACCCTCGCCGAGGGCCACACCATCGACGTCACGACCGGCCTGTGAGACGGGAGAGACTGAAATGGCATTGAAGCATTACAATCCCATCACGCCCGGCACTCGCCAGCTCGTGCTCGTTGACCGTTCTGACCTTTACAAGGGCAAGCCGGTCAAGGCTCTCACGGAAGGCAAGCACTCCGCCGGTGGTCGTAACAACCTCGGTCGTGTGACCGTCCGCTTCCGTGGCGGCGGGCACAAGAAGGCCTATCGCGTCGTTGACTTCAAGCGTCGCGACAAGCTGGGCATGATCGCCAAGGTTGAGCGTCTCGAGTACGATCCCAACCGTTCCGCCTTCATTGCACTGATCCGCTATGCTGACGATACCCTGAGCTACATCCTCGCGCCGCAGCGTCTCAACGTTGGCGATCAGGTTGTTGCCGGTGAAAACGTCGACATCAAGCCGGGCAATGCGATGCCGATGGCGAATATCCCGGTCGGTACGATCGTCCACAATGTCGAGATGAAAATCGGCAAGGGTGGCCAGATCGCACGGTCGGCGGGCAACTACGCCCAGATCGTCGGTCGCGATCAGGGTTACGTCATTCTGCGCCTCAACTCGGGTGAGCAGCGGCTGGTTTCCGGCCTGTGCTTCGCCACGATTGGCGCGGTGTCGAACCCGGACCACATGAACATCTCGCTCGGCAAGGCCGGTCGTAATCGTTGGCTCGGCTTCCGCCCGCATAACCGCGGTGTTTCGATGAACCCGGTCGACCATCCCCACGGTGGTGGTGAAGGTCGTACTTCGGGTGGTCGTCATCCGGTTACCCCGTGGGGTAAGCCGACCAAGGGTAAGAAGACGCGTTCGAACAAGCGCACGGACGTATTTATCGTCTCGTCGCGTCACGCTCGTAAGAAGTAAGGAGAGGCTCATGCCGCGTTCAGTTTGGAAAGGTCCGTTCGTCGACGGATACCTTCTGAAGAAGGCAGAGGCCGCTCGGGCCTCTGGGCGTAACGACGTCATCAAGATCTGGAGCCGTCGCTCCACGATCCTGCCGCAGTTCGTCGGTCTGGTTTTCGGCGTTTACAATGGTGCCAAGCACGTGCCGGTGAACGTTTCGGAAGAAATGGTCGGCATGAAGTTCGGCGAGTTCGCGCCGACGCGTACCTATTACGGTCACGCGGCCGACAAGAAGGCGAAGAGGAAGTAACATGGGCCAGGTTGCCAATATCCGGCGCGAGGCCGAGACCGAGGCCAAGGCGGTTGCGCGGAATCTCCGCGTCAGCCCCCAGAAGCTCAACCTCGTCGCCCAACTCATTCGCGGCAAGAAGGTTTCGACCGCGCTTGCCGATCTCGAGTTCAGCCAGAAGCGCATCGCTCGCGATGTGAAGAAGTGCCTCGAAAGCGCGATTGCGAATGCTGAGAACAATCATGATCTCGACATCGACGAACTGGTGGTGAGCCAGGCGTTCGTCGGCAAGTCGATTGTCATGAAGCGCATCCAGTTTCACGGCCGTGGTCGTACGGGTCGGGTGACCAAGCCCTTCTCGAACATCACCATCGTCGTCGCTCAGAAGGCGGGGGAATAAGTCATGGGTCAGAAAGTCAATCCGATTGGTCTGCGCCTTGGCATCAACCGCACCTGGGACAGCCGCTGGTACGCAAACTCGGCCGATTACGGTTCGATGCTGCACGAGGACTTCAAGATCCGCGAAGAGCTGATGAAGGTTCTCAAGCAGGCGGCCGTCTCGAAGATCATCGTCGAGCGCCCGCACAAGAAGTGCCGCGTGACGATCCACTCCGCCCGTCCGGGTGTGGTGATCGGCAAGAAGGGCGCTGACATTGACAAGCTGCGCAAGCAGATTGCGACGTTGACCAAGAGCGAAGTCGCTCTGAACATCGTCGAAGTCCGCAAGCCGGAAATCGACGCGACGCTCGTCGCGGATTCGATTGCCCAGCAGCTTGAGCGCCGCGTGGCCTTCCGCCGTGCGATGAAGCGCGCTGTTCAGTCCGCGATGCGTCTGGGTGCCGAAGGCATCAAGATTGTCTCGTCGGGCCGTCTCGGCGGTGCGGAAATCGCCCGCGTGGAATGGTATCGCGAAGGCCGCGTGCCGCTGCATACGCTTCGTGCGGATGTGGATTACGGGGTTGCCACGGCTCATACGGCTTATGGCACCTGCGGCATCAAGGTCTGGATTTTCAAGGGCGAAATCCTCGAACACGATCCTATGGCGCAGGACAAGCGCGCCGAAGTGCAGGATCACCGTTCGCAGGGCCGCCGCGCGCCCGAACAGGCGTGAGGAGTTTGAGCCATGTTGCAACCGAAGCGCACGAAATTTCGTAAGCAGTTCAAGGGTCGCGTGAAGGGCGTTGCCAAGGGCGGGTTTGAACTCGCTTTTGGTGAGTTCGGCCTGAAGGCAATGGATCCGGAGCGTATCACTGCGCGCCAGATCGAAGCCGCCCGCCGCGCAATGACCCGTCATATGAAGCGCGCTGGCCGCGTCTGGATCCGCGTGTTCCCGGACGTTCCGGTGTCGAAGAAGCCGGCGGAAGTCCGCATGGGTTCCGGTAAGGGTTCGCCCGAATACTGGATGTGCAAGATCCGTCCGGGCAAGATTATGTTTGAGATCGGCGGCGTGCCTGCCGAACTTGCTCGCGAAGCCCTTGATCTGGCCGCTGCCAAGCTGCCGCTCAAGACCCGCTTCGTCCAGCGCATCGCCGAATAAGGGAGGGCGACATGAAATCCAACCAGCGTCTTTCCGACCTTCGGGTGATGACTGTCGATCAGCTCCAGGATGAGCTCGTCAAGCTGAAGAAGGAGCAGTTCAACCTGCGCTTCCAGCGTGCTACGGGTCAGCTGGAGAACATGGCGCGGGTGCGCGAGGTCCGGCGTGATGTCGCTCGGGTCAAGACCATCCAGCGCACCAAACTCGCCGCCGCGGCGAAAGGCTGAGGAGACACATATGCCCAAGCGCATTCTCCAGGGCGTCGTCGTCAGCGATGTCCAGAACAAGACGGTTGTGGTCAAGGTGGAACGTCGTTTCACCCATCCGCTTCTCAAGAAGACCGTCCGGCGTTCGAAGAACTACCATGCCCATGATGAGGCGAATGCCTGCAAGGTGGGGGACGAAGTTTCCATCGAGGAAACCCGTCCGATGTCAAAGCTCAAGCGCTGGGTTGTCCTGGCGGGTGGGCAGAAGGCCTAAAAAGCCGTTTCACCTCATTATTGCTCTTGAGCTTTGGGCGCGAAGTCTGTAGGGCTTCGCGCTTCGCATGACTGCGATAGAGACGATGAACGTGAAGCCTAACAGCTTCAGGGGGAGGGGGCGTTTTGCGCTCCCTCGTCAGGCGTAGTCCGAAAGGTCCATCAGGGCCGGCCGGAAACCGATCTGAAAGAAAGGAAGGATCAGCTCATGATCCAGATGCAAACCAATCTCGACGTTGCCGATAATTCCGGCGCGCGCCGCGTCATGTGCATCAAGGTGCTCGGCGGCTCGAAGCGGAAGTATGCCGGCGTTGGCGACATCATCGTGGTGTCGATCAAGGAAGCGATTCCGAAAGGCCGTGTGAAGAAGGGCGACGTCATGAAGGCGGTCGTTGTTCGGACCGCTAAGGACATCATCCGTGCAGACGGTTCGGTGATCCGCTTCGACAGCAATGCGGCTGTTCTGATCAACAATCAGAAAGAGCCGATCGGCACGCGTATCTTTGGCCCGGTGCCGCGCGAATTGCGTGCCCGCCAGCATATGAAGATCATCTCGCTCGCGCCGGAGGTGCTGTGATGGCCGCGAAAATCAAAAAAGGCGACAAGGTTGTCGTCATCACCGGCCGCGATAAGGGCAAGTCGGGTGAAGTGCTTGAAGTGCGTCCGGATGACGGTCGTGCGGTTGTTCGTGGCGTTGCCATGATCAAGAAGCATCAGCGCCAGTCCCAGACCCAGACCGGCGGGATCATCTCGAAGGAGGGGACCATCAACCTCTCCAACCTTGCCGTTGCCGATCCGAAGGACGGCAAGCCGACCCGCGTCGGCTTCAAGACGCTCGAAGATGGCCGCAAGGTTCGCTTCGCCAAGCGCTCGGGGGATCTGATCGATGCTTGATGTGACCAAATACGAGCCCCGGCTCAAGAAGTTCTACCGCGACGAAGTCGTGCCGAAGATGCAGGAGCAGTTCGGCTACAAGAACGTCATGGAAATCCCGCGCCTCGAGAAGATCGTCCTGAACATGGGCGTCGGCGAAGCGACGGCTGATTCCAAGAAGGCCTCGGTTGCGGCAGCGGATCTGGCGGCGATTGCCGGTCAGAAGCCGGTGATTACCCGCGCCCGCAAGGCGATCGCGCAGTTCAAGGTGCGCGAGAACATGCCGATCGGCGCGAAGGTTACCCTTCGCCAGGCGCGCATGTACGAGTTCCTTGACCGTCTTATCACGATCGCTCTGCCGCGCGTTCGCGACTTCCGTGGCCTCAATGCCAAGAGCTTTGATGGTCGCGGCAACTACGCCATGGGCATCAAGGAGCATCTCATTTTCCCGGAGATCAACTACGACAAGGTTGATCAGATGTGGGGTATGGATGTGATCGTCTGCACCAGCGCAAAAACCGATGAGGAAGCCCGTGCTCTCCTCAAGTTGTTCAACTTCCCGTTCCGGCAGTAAGCCACCAGGGCTCGGCCCTTTCGCTTAGACGCGGAAACCAGGAGTGAAATAAATGGCCAAAAAAGGCATGGTCGAAAAGAACAAGCGCCGTCAGCGCCTTACCAAGCAGTTTGCTGGTAAGCGCGAGGCCTTGAAAGCGATCATTATGAATCAGGAAGTCTCCATCGAGGAGCGCTTCGCTGCCACGCTGAAGCTGGCGCAGATGCCGCGCAATTCGGCCGAGATCCGCATCCGTAACCGGTGCGAAGTTTCGGGCCGCTCGCGCGCTGTCTATCGCAAGTTCAAGATGAGCCGTATCGCGCTGCGCGAACTCGGCAACAAGGGGCTCGTTCCGGGCCTCGTGAAATCCAGCTGGTAAGGAGGAGGCATCATGTCGATGAACGATCCTCTGGGCGATATGCTCACCCGTATCCGTAACGCGCAGATGCGCAAGAAGTCCCGCGTTTCGACGCCGGGCTCCAAGCTCCGCGCCCGGGTTCTCGATGTGCTCAAGGCGGAAGGCTACATTCGTGGCTATTCCGAAGCACAGTTTGATAATGGCCGTACCGAGTTCGATATCGAGCTGAAGTATTTCGAGGGCGCTCCGGCGATCCGTGAAATCAAGCGCGTCTCGAAGCCGGGCCGCCGCGTTTACTGCCCCGTTGATTCGCTCCCGCGCGTTGCCAACGGCCTCGGTATCACCATCATCTCGACTCCGTCGGGCGTGATGGCGGATCACGATGCCCGCGACAAGAACGTCGGTGGCGAATTGCTCTGCACCGTATTCTAAGGTCGGGAAGGAGGTTTCCATGTCAAAAGTTGGCAAGAAGCCGGTCGATATCCCGGCCGGTGCTACCCCCACGATCGATGGCCAGAAGGTCACGATCAAGGGTCCGAAGGGCGAACTCTTTTTCGTCGTTCCGGACGATGTCGCGGTCAAGCTCGAGAACAACCAGATCATGGTTGATCCGCGCACCCAGACCAAGCGCGCTCGCGCGCTCTGGGGCACGAGCCGCGCTCGCATCAATAACCTCGTGGTCGGCGTGACCAAGGGCTTCGAGAAGAAGCTCGAAATCACGGGTGTTGGCTACAAGGCAGCGGTCGAGGGCAAGAACCTCAACCTCTCGCTGGGTTATTCTCACCCCGTCCTGTTCTCGATCCCCAACGGGATCGCGGTCGTCACACCTAAGCCGACGGAAATCGTCGTGTCCGGTATTGACGCGCAGCAGGTCGGACAGGTCGCCGCGGAGATCCGCGCCTGGCGTGGCCCCGAACCCTTCAAGGGCAAGGGCGTCAAGTACGAGGGCGAGTTCATCTTCCGCAAGGAAGGCAAGAAGAAGTAAGGCGGGATCAGGGACATGGCACATCTTACCACTACCCAGGCCCGCAAGGCGCGCATTCGGCACGCTATTCGTGTGGCCTCCAACGGTCGCCCGCGTCTTTCGGTCTTCCGTTCGTCGAAGCAGATCTATGCTCAGATCATCGACGATGCGAATGGCGTGACGCTTGCGGCTGCCTCGACGATCGAAAAAGACGTCAAGGCGAAGCTCAAGACCGGCGCAGATGTCGAAGCCGCCAAGGCGATCGGCAAGCTCGTGGCCGAGCGTGCGCTTGCCGCCGGTGTCAAGGCCGTGGTCTTCGACCGCGGCGCTTACATCTATCATGGCCGCGTCAAGGCTCTGGCCGATGGCGCGCGTGAAGGTGGGCTCGACTTCTGAGCCCACTTTAAGTTCCTGACGGAAGTGGTTCCGAGGATTCAAATTCGAACCCCGGCGATCCGTCAGAACCCAAGCGAGCGGGGAGCCTTTTGTCCTCGCGCAAGTAAGGAAATGTCCTATGGCAGCAGAACGTGAAGGCGGCGGTGGCCGTGGCCGCGAAGGCGGACGCGATCGCAATCGCGAGAACAACCGGGAAGAGCGCGACAGCGAATTCGTCGACAAGCTCGTCCATATCAATCGTGTCGCCAAGACCGTGAAGGGTGGCCGCCGCATGGCGTTCGCTGCTCTCGTGGTGGTTGGTGACCAGAAGGGCCGCGTCGGCTTCGGTCATGGTAAGGCCCGTGAAGTGCCAGAAGCGATCCGCAAGGCGACCGAAAGCGCGAAGCGTGGTTTGATCCGCGTTCCGCTGCGTGAAGGCCGTACGCTTCATCACGACGTTCCGGGCCGTCATGGCGCCGGCAAGGTTCTCCTTCGCGCTGCGCCGGCTGGTACCGGTATCATCGCGGGTGGTCCGATGCGCGCCGTGTTCGAATGCCTCGGCATGCACGATGTCGTGGCGAAGTCGCTCGGCTCGTCGAACCCCTACAACATGGTCCGTGCGACCTTCGATGCCCTCAAGGCCGAAGATTCGCCGCGCACTGTTGCCGCTCGTCGTGGCCTCAAGGTCTCGGTTCTTCAGTCTCGCCGTCGTGATATCGACGGTGGCGAAGCCGTTGACGCGTGAGGGCTGAACCATGACCAAGGCACCCGTGAAGACCCTCACTGTCGAACAGTATGGCAGCCCGATCCGCCGTCCGGCCGATCAGCGCGCTACACTGATCGGCCTGAAGCTTAACAAGATTGGCCGTCGCTCGGTCCTTCCTGACAATCCCTCTACCCGTGGGATGGTCGCGAAGGTCGCGCACATGGTCCGCATCATCGAAGAGTGAGGGAGGCGATCATGAAACTCACCGACCTCCGTGACAACGAAGGCGCAACCAAGAACCGTATGCGTGTCGGCCGTGGTATCGGCTCCGGCAAGGGCAAGACGGGCGGTCGCGGCGTCAAGGGCCAGAAGGCTCGTACCGGCGTGGCGATCAAGGGCTTCGAAGGCGGCCAGATGCCGCTGCATCGTCGCCTGCCGAAGCGCGGCTTCAATAACATCGGCGCGACCGACCTCAACGAGGTCAATCTCGGTCGTATTCAGGAAGCGATCGATGCTGGCCGCCTCGACAAGGGCGCGACCGTGACGGTCGAGAGCCTCGTGGCGGCGGGCGTTTGCTCGAAGCTGCGTGACGGCGTCAAGATCCTCGGCGTTGGCGAACTCAAGGCGAAGCTCGCCTTTGAAGTTTTCCGTGCGTCGAAGAGCGCTGTCGAGGCGATCGAGAAGGCTGGCGGCTCCGTGAAGCTGCTCGCTGACGCCAAGGCCTGAAAAAAAATTACGGAGCCGGGTGACATTGCCCGGCGCCGTTCCTATTTCCCGGACGCATGCTTGCCGCAAAACCGGTTTCCACTTTTGCGCAACATGCTCTATTTCGACGGAAGATCCTCCACGCGTCTTTCGCCGGAACTTGAGCGCTGACGACTTTGCGCCCCGTTTCTCCGGCGGAAAACCGCTGAAAAGGATCAGGAAGGCGACCGAACGCCGGGTTGTCCGCGCGCTTTGGGCCTAAACGGATCGGATTCACCCGAATCCACAGGGGACGAGATGGCATCGGCAGCAGAACAGCTTGCAGCAAACCTGAATTTTGGCGCGTTGGCGAAGGCTGAAGAGCTCAAAAAGAGGATCTGGTTCACGCTTGGCGCGCTGATCGTCTATCGTCTCGGCACCTACATCCCGCTGCCTGGCATCAATCCTGAGGCGCTGACGGAGATCTTCAAGCAGCAGCAAGCGGGCGTGCTTGGGTTGTTCAATATGTTTTCAGGTGGTGCGGTTGGGCGCCTCGCGATTTTCGCGCTCAACATCATGCCGTATATCTCGGCGTCGATTATCATTCAGCTGATGACGACCGTCTCGCCGACGCTTGAGTCGCTGAAGAAAGACGGCGAGGCCGGCCGTCGCCAGATCAACCAATACACCCGCTATCTCACGGTGATTCTCGCGCTGTTCCAGTCCTATGGGATCGCGGTGGGCTTGTCGTCGTCGGGTTCTGCTGTCGCGAATCCTGGCCCGTTTTTCATCCTTTCGACCGTCATCACGCTGACGGGCGGTACGCTGTTCCTGATGTGGCTCGGCGAGCAGATCACTAGCCGCGGCATTGGCAATGGTACCTCGCTGATCATTTTCGCGGGTATCGTCGCCGAATTGCCGGCCGCGCTGGCAGGTATGCTGGAACTCGGCCGTCAGGGTGCGGTCTCGACGGGCTTGATTCTTGGCGTTGTGCTGATGTCGGGCGCTGTTGTGGCGTTCATCGTGTTCATGGAGCGTGCCCAGCGCCGTCTCTTGATCAATTATCCAAAGCGCCAGATGGGCAATAAGGTCTACGAGGGCCAAACCTCCTTCCTGCCGCTCAAGCTCAACACCTCGGGTGTTATCCCGCCGATCTTCGCCTCATCCCTTTTGCTGATGCCGACGACAATTGCGAGCTTTGCGCAGCAGGGTGGCCCGCAGTGGCTCCAAACCATGAACACCTACCTCGGGCACGGGCGCCCGCTGTATATGTTCCTCTATGCCGCGCTGATCATCTTTTTCGCGTTTTTTTACACCGCTATCGTCTTCAACCCGACGGAAACGGCTGATAATCTGAAGAAGCACGGTGGTTTTATTCCGGGCATTCGTCCGGGCGAGAAGACCGCATCGCACATTGATTATGTGCTTTCCCGTATCACCGTGCTTGGTGCTGCCTACCTCACCATCATTTGTCTCTTACCCGAATTTCTCATTTCGGCGGCTTCGCTTCCGTTCTACTTCGGAGGCACGTCCTTGCTGATCGTTGTCTCGGTCACGATGGATACGGTGGCCCAAGTGCACGGGTATCTGCTCGCGCATCAGTACGAGGGCCTCGTGAAGAAGGCCAAGTTGAGAGGGAGCAGGCGCTGATGAGGTTGATTTTGCTGGGCCCGCCCGGCGCGGGGAAGGGGACGCAGGCGACACGCCTCGTTCAGAAATACGGAATTGTGCAGCTCTCGACCGGCGACATGCTTCGCGCGGCTGTAGCTGCCGGTACGCCGATCGGCCTCAAGGCCAAGGCGGTGATGGAATCGGGTGGGCTTGTCTCGGACGAGATCGTGATCGGGATCATCAAGGATCGAGTCGCTGAGCCGGATGCAGCGAAGGGATTCATCCTTGACGGGTTCCCGCGTACGGTGGCTCAGGCAGAGGCGCTCGAAAAGCTGCTCTCGGACCAGAATCTCAAGCTTGATGCTGTGATCGAGCTGCAGGTCGATCAGGAAGCGCTTGTGGGGCGCATCGTCAATCGTGCTGAGGAGGCCAAGGCCGCCGGTCAGCCGGTCCGCAAGGATGATGATCCGGAAGTCTTCAAGACCCGCCTTGCGGCCTACAACCGGGATACGGCGGCCGTGACACCCTTTTATGCTGCGCGTGGCCAGCTTTCGGTGATTGACGGCATGAAGCCGATCACAGAAGTTGCGGCTTCGCTTGATGCGATTCTCGGCAGCTAAGGCTGTCGCGATAACTAAACCCCGCCGGATACGTGAATTACCGGCGGGATTCATGAATAAGGGCTTGACGAAGGACGGCGATGTCGTTTATCCGCAAGCCCTTACCGATGAGGCCGTTCGCGCGGGGAAACTCGCGCGTTTTTATATTTTTCCATTTGCCTTCTTCATGAGGGCAGGGAAGCCGGTCGGAAAACGGATTTGGTGATCGGTCGGCAGACCCTTTCAGGGCTGCGACCATCGCGCGGCGATAGCGCTCCTAAAGGGCGTTGTGGTCGTCAAACGAGGAGAAATGACGTGGCTCGTATCGCGGGCGTTAACATTCCGACGTCGAAGCGCGTGTGCATTGCACTGCGCTACATTCATGGCATTGGCCCGGTGAATGCTGTTGAGATCTGCGAGAAGGTGGGTATTCCGCTTGATCGTCGCGTCAATCAGCTTTCCGACGCCGAGGTTCTTCAGATCCGTGAGACGATTGACCGCGACTATATCGTCGAGGGTGATCTTCGCCGCGAAGTCGCGATGAACATCAAGCGCCTGATGGATCTGGGTTGCTACCGTGGCCTGCGCCACCGTCGTGGCCTGCCGGTTCGCGGTCAGCGCACCCACACGAACGCCCGCACCCGTAAGGGTAAGGCGAAGCCCATTCAGGGCAAAAAGAAGTAATTTTCCGACAAACGGTTTTATCGCGGCGCCGCACCGGCGCCGTGACCGGTTCGAGACACGAAGGCTCAAGACGATATGGCCAAGGAAGCTCAACGTATTCGCCGCCGCGAACGCAAGAACATTGTTTCTGGCATCGCGCATGTGAATGCTTCTTTCAATAATACGATGATCACGATCACCGATGCCCAGGGCAACGCGATTTCGTGGTCATCCTCCGGCACGATGGGCTTCAAGGGCTCGAAGAAGTCGACTCCGTATGCGGCGCAGGTCGCGGCGGAAGACGCAGCCCGCAAGGCTTCGGAACACGGCATGCGCACCCTCGAGGTGGAAGTGTCGGGTCCGGGTTCGGGCCGTGAGTCGGCGCTGCGCGCGCTCCAGGCGGCGGGTTTTACCGTTACCTCGATCCGCGACGTGACCCCGATCCCGCATAACGGCTGCCGCCCACGTAAGCGCCGCCGCGTCTGATACTTAGTTGCGTTCATGAAAACGGGCGCCGCTTCCTGCGGTGCCCATTTGCCGTCTCGGATAAGCTCAAGGGTAACCGCACGTGATCCAGAAGAATTGGCAGGACCTGATCAAGCCATCGAAGCTCGAAGTGTCGGGGGGGGAAGACCCCACGCGCGTGGCGACTGTCGTCGCGGAGCCGCTTGAGCGTGGTTTCGGCATGACCCTCGGCAACTCGCTCCGCCGCATCCTGCTCTCCTCGTTGCAGGGCGCTGCGGTGACCGCCATCCATATCGATGGCGTGCTCCACGAGTTCTCGTCGATCGCCGGCGTCCGCGAGGACGTGACCGACATCGTCCTCAACATCAAGGACGTGGCGCTGAAGATGCAGGGCGAGGGCACCAAGCGCCTGCTGCTCCGCAAGACCGGTCCGGGCGTTGTTACCGCCGGCGACATTCAGGTCACGGGCGATATCGAAGTTCTCAATCCGGAACTCGAGATCTGCACCCTCGACGAGGGGGCGGAATTGCGCATGGAACTGCATTGTGCGACCGGCAAGGGCTATGTCCCGGCTGAGCGCAACCGTGCGGAAGATGCGGCGATTGGCCTGATCCCGGTCGACAGCCTGTTCTCTCCGGTTCGCAAGGTTTCCTATCGTGTCGAGAACACCCGTTCGGGTCAGATTCTCGATTATGACAAGCTGACCATGACCATCGAGACCGATGGCGCGATCACCCCGGAAGATGCGCTGGCCTATTCGGCCCGTATCCTTCAGGACCAGCTCGAAATCTTCCTCAACTTCGAAGAGCCGAAGAAGCCGGAAACGCAGGCAGCGATCCCCGATCTCGCCTTCAACCCGGCTCTGCTCAAGAAGGTCGATGAACTCGAGCTTTCGGTGCGTTCGGCCAACTGCCTCAAGAACGACAACATCGTTTACATCGGCGACCTCATCCAGAAGACCGAGAGCGAAATGCTGCGCACGCCGAACTTCGGCCGCAAGTCGCTCAACGAAATCAAGGAAGTGCTGGCGCAGATGGGCCTCCACCTCGGCATGGAAGTGCAGGGTTGGCCGCCGGAGAATATCGAAGACCTCGCGAAGCGCTTCGAGGAGCACTACTGATTTTATACCGGGCGCCGCTGGCGCCCGGGTCGTTAGGGAAGGGCATTAGCCCTCCCATAAAAGGACGGTCGTGCCGTGGCACGGCGATCGTCATAATCAAGGAGAGCCAATATGCATCACGGTTTCCGTGGCCGTCGTTTCGGCCGCACGTCCAGCCATCGTATGGCGATGTTCGCCAACCTGTCGCAGTCGCTCATTACGCATGAGCAGATCCTGACGACGCTGCCGAAGGCCAAGGATCTCCGCCCGATCGTTGAAAAGCTCGTTACCCTCGGCAAGCGCGGCGACCTGCATGCGCGCCGTCAGGCGATTGCGCAGATCAAGGACGAGAGCGTCGTTCGCAAGCTTTTTGACGTCATTGCAAAGCGTTATGCCTCGCGCAACGGCGGCTATCTTCGCATCATGAAGGCTGGCTTCCGCTACGGCGACGCGGCCCCGATGGCCGTGATCGAGTTCGTGGATCGCGACGTTGAAGCCAAGGGCAAGGCCGACAAGGCCCGCGCCGCGGCAGCGCCGAAGGATGAGTCGGCAGCCTGATCGCTGTTGGCGAGAGAGTTTTGAAAGGCGGCTTCGGCCGCCTTTTTTATTGCCGCCCGTTTCCAGGTCATTTCAGGCCCGAAGCCTTTTCAGTCCGTGGCAATCCGGGTGAGCGCGCTGATTTCTTCGGCGGTGATGTCGCCGAGCCGGTCGATCGGGATTTCCGCCATCGGAAGCGTGCGGATCCCCATGGTCCATTGGCCGAATCGGCGCTCGGTCACGCGGCGCATTTCCACGATCACGAGACAGTCGTGCCGCCGATCCGCCAGAATTCGGGCCAAGAGTGGTGTCAGTTCCTTTGAATCGCCCTCGAGAACCTGCGACAGCCAGTTGTTCCCGGCAAGCAGCACGCCGGTGATTCCCTTGGAGCTATTGAAAATGCGCGCAGCACTCGCGATTTCTTCGAGCGTCAGCCGCCCGTCGGGCGTGGAGACGTCAAAACGCGGGCGACTCGTATAGACAAGTTGGGTGAGCACGGCCTACTCCCTCGGGCAGGGTTGCTAGTGTCGCAGGTGAAGGTGAAAGAAATTATGAGCGCAAGGAAGCAAATGTTGAAAATGCCTGGCTCCATCGGCATGTTCGCGGTCGCCCTTTTCGCAACGCTGGCATTTCAACCTCGTTTTGCCGCCGCACAGGGGCTCAAACTGCCGCCAACTTCGCGCGCCGAGACGGCGCTGTCGTTCGCGCCGATCGTCAAGGCGGCAGCGCCGGCAGTCGTGAACGTCTATGCCTCGCAAAAGCAGAGCAAGGTCCGGAACCCTTACGAGGGCGACCCGTTCTTTGAGCGCTTTTTCGGCGGCCAGGCGCAGCCGGAACGCGCGCGTCAATCGGTCGGCTCGGGCGTGTTGGTTGCCAAGGACGGCATTGTCGTCACCAATCATCATGTTATCGAGGGGATGACGGAGATCAAGGTCTCGCTGTCGGATCGCCGTGAATTCGAGGCGGAGATCAAGCTGCGCGATCCCAAGACCGACCTAGCGATTCTCCATATCAAGTCGCAGGAAAGCTTCCCGTTTCTGGAGCTTGGCGATTCGGACAAGCTGGAGGTTGGCGATCTCGTTCTGGCGATTGGCAACCCGTTTGGTGTCGGCCAAACCGTGACGCAGGGCATTGTCTCGGCGCTGGCCCGTACGCAGGTCGGGATTTCCGACTATCAGTTCTTCATCCAGACCGATGCTGCGATCAATCCGGGCAATTCGGGCGGTGCGCTGGTGGACATGCAAGGTCGCGTGATCGGCATCAATACGGCCATTTTCTCGAAATCCGGCGGTAGCCACGGCATCGGCTTTGCGATCCCCGCCAATATGGTCCGTTCGGTGATTGAGAGCGCCAAGAACGGCGGTGGTGTGGTGCGGCGTCCGTGGTTTGGCGCTTCGCTCCAGCCGGTGACGAGCGAGTTGGCGGAAACGCTGGGTCTGAGCCGTCCGATCGGCGCGCTGGTGGCGGGCGTGACGGCCGGAGGACCGGCGGAGCAGGCCGGAATCAAGCGGCTGGATGTGATTATCTCGGTTGATGGTAACGAGATCGATGACCCGGACGGCTTCGGCTATCGCTTCGCTACCCGCCAACTCGGAGGTACCACGAGGATGACAGTCCTCCGCACTGGCAAGAAGCAGGATGTGACGCTCAAACTCGTCCCGGCGCCGGAGACACCAGCCCGAAGCCCGGTCAAGGTGACAGCGAATTCACCCTTTCAGGGGGTCACGGCAATCAATATCTCGCCGGCAGTGAAAGAGGATCTCTCCCTCAACGGGGTGGATGCCGGCGTGGCGATCAGCGAAATCGAGCCGGGATCGGCGGCAGATCAGGTCGGCTTCCAGAAAGCGGATGTGATTCTCGCGATCAATGGCCAGCGGATCGAGGATACGCCGGCGCTCGACAAGATCACCAAGGTCCGCACCTATCTCTGGCGTGTGACGTTCAATCGCGGCGGGCAGACTTTCACCACTGCTTTTGGCGGCTGAAGCAGAGCGGAGCCGGATCGTGCTGGAAAAAGGGCCACATAGCGAAGGACAGGGCGATGCCATGCGGCCGCTCGCCGATCGCATGCGCCCAGAGGTGATGGCCGATCTCGTCGGGCAGGAGCATCTGACGGGCGAGGGCGGGGCGCTGCGGCGCCTCGTCAATGCCGGTTCGCTCGGCTCGCTGATCTTGTGGGGCCCCCCTGGCACCGGAAAGACCACAGTGGCGCGTTTGCTCGCGCACGAGACGGACCTTGCGTTCGAACAGGTGTCGGCGATATTTTCCGGCGTCGCCGACCTCAAGAAGGTCTTCGAAACTGCCCGTACGCGCCGCAAGATGGGGCAGGGCACGCTGCTGTTCGTCGATGAAATCCATCGGTTCAACCGTGCCCAGCAGGACAGTTTCCTCCCGGTAATGGAGGATGGGACGATCACGCTGATCGGGGCGACAACCGAAAACCCGTCCTTTGCGCTCAACGCGGCGCTGCTTTCCCGCGCGAGGGTACTGACCTTCAAATCCCTCGACGAAGATGCGATCTTGCGGCTCCTGAACCGCTCGGAGGCGGTCACCGGGCAGCCGCTGCCGCTAACATCAGAGGCGCGCGAGGCTCTTGCGCGCATGGCGGATGGTGATGGGCGCGCAGCGCTCACACTCGCCGAGGAAATCTGGCGGGCTGCCGGCCCTGACGAAGTCTTCGATGAAGCGGGGCTCGCGGGCGTCATCAATCGCCGCGCCCCGATCTACGACAAGAGCGAAGACGGCCACTACAACCTGATCTCTGCACTGCACAAAACGATTCGCGGTTCGGATCCCGACGCGGCGCTCTATTATTTCTGCCGGATGTGCGATGCGGGCGAGGATCCGCGCTTTCTTGCGCGCCGGCTCGTGCGGATGGCGGTGGAGGATATCGGCCTTGCCGATCCACAGGCGCTGGTCCATGCCCGCGCGGCCGCGGAGGCCTATGAGCAACTCGGCTCGCCCGAGGGTGAACTCGCGCTTGCCAATGCCGTGATCTATCTCGCCACTGCGCCGAAATCGAACGCGGCTTATGTCGCGTGGAAATCGGCGGTGCGGGTCGCTAAAAGCGCAGGCTCGATCACGCCGCCGAAAACCATCCTCAACGCACCGACCAAGTTCATGAAGGGCGAGGGGTACGGCGCAGGCTATGCCTACGACCATGACGAGCCGCATGCCTTCTCGGGGCAGGATTATTGGCCCGAGGCGCTGGGGCGTCAGCATTTCTATGATCCGCCGGAGCGCGGGTTCGAGCGCGAAATCCGCAAGCGGCTCGAATTCTGGGAGAAGCTCAGGCGCGAGCGGAAATAAAAAACCCGGCCTGCGGGCAGCGGCCGGGTCTCTTTGGGCTCGAAGTCTCTTTGGGCTCGAAAAGGCTTCTGGTCGAGGGCTCGGGGTCAGAGCCCCCTCAGGTGTTTCAGGCCGCTGCGCCGGTGATGGAGGTCATGGCACCGGTGTCGGTCTGCGGCGTGGTTGGCTTGTGGCCGTGTTTGCCCTTGCCGTAAGCGTTCATCGCCTGCATCAGCACCGAGAACTGGAAGTCTGCGGCGGATTGAACGATGCTAGTCGGATCCGCATCCGAGATTGCCGCCGGGACCGGCGCCCCGGTCTGATCCTTGGCTTTTCTGGCGTCCTCGAAGGCCTTGATCTCATCCTTCGAGATCTTGCCGTCGCCGTTGATATCGATCTTGGCGAAGAGCTTTTCAGCCTTGCTGCTGCCATCGGCCGTGGCGGCACTGGCATCGCCCGGCAGAGCGGCTTTCAGCTCTCCCAGCGTCAGCGAACCGTCGCTGTCGGCATCGGCCTTGTCAAAGATGTCTGAGAGCTTCGGGTGATGGCCATGCTTCTTCTTCGCACCCTCGGGGTTGCCGAGAAGCTCCTGAAGCTTGGTCATGGCGTCCTGAAGTTCGGCGGTCGCCTTGGTGTCGTAGGCCGAAACCTCGTCCTTGGTGATCTTGCCATCGCCGTTGGTGTCGATCTTCGAGAAGAGCGCCTTGGCCTTGGCGTCATCCGCGCCGTTTTTGCCGCCCGGCACTTTCTGCCCGGCGGAAAGGAACTCCTCAAGCGAGATATCGCCGGATTTGTTCTGATCAAACTTGTCGAAAAGCTTGTCACGCGATGTCGTAGAATTGGCTTTTTGGCCTGAAAACAGGGCCGATGCGGCCTTTTGACCGGCAAAAAGACCCGCTGCTGCGAGAGGGATCATGGAATACTCCTGAAACGCCGTACTGGCACTGGGCAGCCCGTCGCCCAAGCCGCTGGCCACAGCATTGCAATTCAAATGCCAGCAAATTTCAGAGGGTTTTGGTGACGATGAACTCGGCAAAACCATGCCCGGATCGCTCCGGGCATGGCTTCTAGATCTTGGCTCGTCAGGCTCAGGCCGCGAGGCTGGTCGCTGCCGAGGCGAGGCGCTCGGAAGCCCAGCTGCGGGCACCGCTGAGGATATCCTCGTCCTGGCTAACCTTGCCGAGAATGGCGAGATCGCCGGCGGTTTTCGCCGGGGTGTTGAGGATCTGGATCAGCTTGCCGTAGCGCGCTTCGGCGATCCGATTGGCTTCGCCGCCGAGGCGCATCCAGCCGGGGATGCCGCCATTGCTGGCCGCAGCGGTGATCGCACTGCGATGCGTGGCAAGCTGCGAGCCGAGCGCCTGGGCTTCTGCCCAGAGCTTGGCGATCGACGTGGTGCCAGTTGCGGCAGACGTGGCGGCAAGAGCCGGCGCGGCAGCGGCAAGCGTCACGCCAGTAACGAGGGCACGGCGGGAGAGGGTCTTCGTGTTGATCATGGTGGTCGTCCTTGTCGACAGGAGCCATGGAGCGGGCGGGCGCGCGACCGGAAACATAGGGGTGAACGCAACGCACCCTTCCGGCCATCGGGATCGTGCATGTTCCGGTGAAGAAGCTCTCCGGCGGGCTGCTCGATCTCAACGTGAACCATCTTATGCTCACGACATGAATAAGGGCTGACAGGCGCGTGCAGCGTTCCTGAAGCATCTGATTTGGCGGAGGCGCCGGGAACATCGTTTTGGCCCTCGCACCGCTGTGCTTGCTTCGCGGCGCGGTATCAGCCAAAAGGGGCCGATGTATCACGCATTTCTCGTGTTTCTGGGCGGTGGGCTGGGTTCCGTCGGGCGTTGGCTCGTCGGGCTTGGCGCTGCGCGCCTGATAGGAACCGGGTTTCCGTTCGGGACGCTGACGGTGAATGTCGTCGGTTGCTTCATCATGGGCGTTTTTGCACGCACGATTCCGCTTCCGGATCTCGGGGGGCAGAATGCGCGCATCCTGCTGATGACGGGTGTCCTCGGCGGCTTCACCACCTTCTCGGCCTTTGCGCTCGATACCGCAGGGCTGTGGCTGGGGGAGGCGACGTTCAAGGCTGCGCTCTACCTTGTGCTGTCGGTCGTTCTGTCAATGGTGGCGGTTTTCATCGGGCTTTGGCTCGGAAGCGGGATCGCTGCCCGCTGATCGCCGTTCTACTGGATTGTTTTACGTCGCGCGGGGCCGGGCAAGTGCCTCCTCGCGACCTTGGGGATAAGATCATGAGCGGCGTTTCCACGCGCAACGTGAAAGAAGACGAAGCCGGCATGCGGCTCGACCGCTGGTTCAAGACGCATTTTCCCGATTTGTCGTTCGGACATCTCCAGAAATTGCTGCGAACCGGGCAGGTTCGCGTCAATGGCGGCCGTGCCAAGGCCGAGACCCGGATCGAGCCGGGGCAGATGATCCGGATTCCACCGCTGGAGCGCGCCGAAGAGGCGGAGCCGGTGGCGCCTGGCATCCATTACGCGGGGGAGACGCCCAAGGCTGCGCGCACGCGGACTGGCGGCGCCGGCGGCATGGCAGTCCCTGCCGCGACCTCGGCCCGCCCTATGAGCGGACGCCCCGGCAAGGGTGGCCCGGCGGCGGATGCGGCTTTCCTGAAGTCCATCACGCTCTATGAGGACAAGGATCTCATGGTGCTGAACAAGCCCTATGGGCTTGCGGTGCAGGGCGGTTCGGGCATGACGACGCATGTCGATGGGCTGCTTGAATCTCTGCGCGATGCCGATGGCGTCAAGCCGCGGCTCGTGCATCGCCTCGACAAGGATACGGCGGGCTGCCTGATCGTCGCGAAATCGCGGCTGGCGGCCTCGACGCTGGCCAAAACCTTCCGCTCGCGTTCGGCGCGCAAGATCTACTGGGCGCTGGTGCCCGGTGTGCCGAAGGTGCGGCAGGGACGCGTGTCGAGCTGGCTCGCCAAGGGCGCGGACGAGCACGGCGACCAGAAGATGAAGGTCGCCAAGCATGGTGCGGATGGCGCTGATCACGCGCTGACCTATTATGCCGTGGTCGATACCGCGGCGCAGAAGATGTCATGGCTGTCACTCAAGCCTGTTACCGGGCGAACGCATCAGTTGCGCGTGCATACGGCGGAGATCGGTCATCCCATCGTTGGCGATCCGAAGTACTTCGACAAGGAGAACTGGCAGCTGCCGGGCGGCATCCAGAACCGGTTGCATCTTCTGGCGCGGAGGATCATGATTCCGCATCCGCGGACGGGCGAGATTCTTGACGTTTCCGCACCGTTGCCGCCGCACATGCAGCAGAGCTGGAACCTCCTCGGGTTCGATCTCTCGCAGTATGACCCGATCAACGACGCGCCCGAGAAGTAACGGATTTTGGGCGGGCAAGCCGACAAAGTTGCGCTGGGTGGGGCAGAATTTTATTCCTTGTCGCATTTTCCGATCAACCGGTATCCACTTGATCGGAAAATGCTCCACACGGCGGAACATTACCAAGAGTTTAGCGTTTCTTCATGCGAAGGAAGGTTGGCGGGGCTTATGCCTTTCCTTGTCTTTCGATCGCTTCACAGCCAAGGGGCATTGCCATGAAGATTTCCACATTCGTCAAATCCGCTGCCATTGGCGCCGGTCTCTGCATTTTCGCGATTGGCGTTGCTCTTGCGCAGACCGCACCCGCACCCGCACCCACCCAGCAGGCCGCCCCGGCCAGCCCTGCGGCTGCCCCGCTGGATGGTAGGGCAGCGCGCGATGCTTGCCGCGATCAGGTCGATTCGAAGCTGCGTGGCACGGAACGACGTGATGCGATGCAGAAGTGCATGCAGGAAAAACGCGGCGCGACCGGTGGTCCGGGCGGCGGCAAGATGGATCGCCACGCCCAGCGCGAGCACGTCAAGGAAGTGCGCAATGCTTGCCGTGATGAGTTGAAGACCCAGCGCTTCACCGAGGAAGAGCGCAAGACGGCGATGCAACAGTGTGCCGCCAAGAAAGATCCGAAGCTTGGCAAGATGCTGGCCTGCCGTCAGGAAGCCGAGACCAAGAAGCTTGAGCGCGGTACCCGCGAGTTCAAGACCTTCATGCGCGAGTGCAATACCCGCGCGTGAGGAATACACTCCTTCTCTTTGATGTTGACGGCACGCTCGTCAATTCCGAGCAAATTATTCTCGCGGCGATGGCAGAAGCCTTCGCCGCGACGGCTTTGCCGATGCCGGAGCGCCAGCGCGCGCTTTCCATCGTTGGGCTCTCGCTGATCGAAGCCTTCACAGTTCTCGTGGGGCCGGAAGGACCAGTGGCCAAGCTGGTCGAGGTTTATGGCCAAACCTTTGCGAGCCTCCGTACGGCGAACGCTATTCCCCAGCCCCTCTTTGAGGGGGCGGAGACCTTGCTGGAAAGCCTCAAGGGGCGCCCCCTTGGCATCGCGACGGGCAAATCCCAGCGCGGCGTGACGGCGCTGCTCGACAAGCACGGCTGGCACGGGCTTTTCACCACCATCCAGACGGCGGATGACGCGCCCTCCAAACCGCATCCCCAGATGGTCCGGCAGGCGTGCGCGGAGGCTGGAATTGGCCCCAACCGCACGATCATGATCGGCGATTCTTCCTATGATATGGCGATGGCCAAGGCTGCCGGTGCGCGGGCCATCGGGGTTGCTTGGGGTTTTCAGCCGCGTGATGCGCTTCTCGAAGCCGGTGCGGAAGTGATTGCCGAGGATTTTGACCATCTCGCCGGGCTGATCGACCAATTCAGCCGGTGACAGCGGGCCGTATTCGGCCTATTTCCCGCCCCATGAGAGATGATCTGACCAAAGACTGGTTTGGCGACGGCGAAGATCCGGCCAAATACGATCCCGTCCGTTCCGCGCGCGCTGGCCTCAAGGCCAAGCTGCCGAAGCGCTTCTATACTGAGGTCACGGTTGAGTTCCGCGACGGGCTCTACGCGCTGCTGCTTGATGGCCGCCCCGCGAAAACCAAGCTCAGGAACCCGCTCGGCGCGGATACCGAAGCCGCTGCTGCGCTGCTGGCGGCGGAATGGGCGGCGCAAGTCGAGTTGATCGATCCTTCGGTGATGCCCGTCACGCGGATGCTGCATGCCGCCATCGATCATGTCGCCGGGGCGCGGCAGGAAGTGATCGACGATATCCTGAAATATGCCGGGTCCGATCTTGTTTGCTATCGCGCGGGTGAACCGGAGCGGCTTGTTGCGCTTCAGGCGCAACATTGGGATCCGGCGCTGACCTATGTCCGTGAGGCCTTTGGCGCGCGGTTCCTCCTGTCCGAGGGGATCCGCTTTGTCGAGCAGGCGCCGGGGGCGATCGAAGCCCTGCGTGTGCCGGTCTCGCGCCATACCTCTGCGGCAGCTCTGGCGGCGCTCCATGTCATGACGACGATTTCCGGTTCGGCCCTGCTTGCGATTGCTGTGGCCGATGGCATCATCAGCGCCGAGGCCGGGTTTGATGCGGGAGAGGTCGATGCCGATTTCGAAACTTCCGTCTGGGGAATCGATGAGGAAGCCGCCGAGCGCCGGGGCTTCCGGAAGTCGGATTTCCTGGCCGCTGCCGCGTTGGTCGCAGCGCATCAAGGTTAGTCTCGTCGCGGCAGCGCTGATGGTGATGCCGGGGCTGGGGCAGGCGCAAGATATTCCGCCTGCCTGTCAGGACCTGATGCGGCGCTTCAACCTGATTCTCGACCGCTATCACCAGGCCGGGGCGAAAGAGATTGCCAATGGCGAGGAGCCGGGCGCCGCGATCGAAAAGGCGCGCGCCCGTGCCCTCAAGGGCGATACGCAGGCGACCATCGCTCTCGTCGGCGTGACTTTGGCGATTTATGGCCGCCGCGATATGTTCCCGGTCTCGATTGTCCGGCAGGTTTGCAATCTCGCCGCGAGAAATGCGCTGCCGCTGCATGTCACAGCCTGCGCCTATTTCAATGCGCTCAACCCGATCGGCGAGAAAGACGACAAGCGCAAGGCGGTCGAGGTTGAAATTGAGCGCTTCGACAAGGCGCGCAAGGCGCCGCCGACAGGCACTTTCGCCCCGCCGGATGAGTTGGGTGCACATATGGACGCGCTGAAAGCCTGCCTGCCGCGCGCCTGATTCTCCCCGAACGTGACCTGCATATTCGGGGTGCCGCTTACATCGCTGGCGTCTCGCGATATACCGCGCGCCAGACACGCTCGAAATTGCCGCCTGCAAGCTTTTCAAGCTCGCCTGTTTTCCAGCCCCGCTGGCTGAGCGCAGCGAAGAGGTGCGGGAAGCGGCTGGCATCCTCCAGTCCCGGCGGATTGGGACCGCCGTAGAAATCCGAGCCGATGCCGAGCGCGTCGCTGCCCGCAAGGTTGCGCATATGCTCGAGGTGGTCGCAGATCAGCTCGATTCCGTCGCGGGTAAAGAGGCTGAAGGCGGCTTCCTTGTGCTGGCGATAGGTTGGCTTGTCGATGCCTTCCTTCATCTTGCCCATGCCGTCCATCACGGGCTTAAGCCGGTCATAGACACTTTGCTGCAAAAAGGCGGGCACAAAGGTCGGCATCACAATGCCGCCACCATCGGCAATGCGCTTGATGACGTCATCCGGCGCATTGCGGGGGTGATCGCAGAGCGCGCGGGCATTGGCGTGGCTGATGATAACCGGTCCCTTGGCGACATCGAGCACCGCGTGTTGCGCGGGTGCAGAGACATGCGCGAGATCGATAATGAGGCCAAGGCGTTCCATCTCGGCGATAATTTCCGTGCCGAAGGAACTCAAAGGCTGTGCGCCGGGTTTATCGGTTGCGCTGTCCACGAAGGGCAGGGTCTCGTTGTGGCAGAGCGTCACGAGGCGGATGCCCATGCCATGGAACAGCCTGAGATGTGCGAGCTTGTCGACACTCACCAGCCCTTCAACCGCCTTGAAAAGCCCGATTTTGCCGGCTTTTTTGGCTATCGTGATATCATCGGGCTTCAGGACCGGCATGAAGGTTTCGGGGTAGAGCTGCTCAAGCTGGAGCATCACGTCGATGACTTCCAGACGCGCGCGCAGCGGGTCCGGCACCATCGTTGGGATGAAAGCGGTGAAGATCTGTGTGCCGATCCTGCCTGCGCGCATGCGGGGAATGTCGGTGTCAGTCTCGGGGTGAACGCGAGCGGCATCCCAGAGTTTGACGTCGCCGCGCGCCTCCTTGTGCATCCAGACGACGTAGGGAAGGTCGTTGTGACCATCGATCAGGCTGACCCGATCCAGCAGGGCTTCGGCTTCAGCGAGCGGCGAATTTTTGATCATTGTCCCAATTCCATCCCGTTTCGATCACGGATTCGCCGCATCATGGCACGTAAAAGGGGAGCATGGGAATGGATGCTGACCTCGGCGCGGCAAGATTGGATTAAGCGCGTTTGGTGGCGAAGCCTTCACCGCAACTTGTGCTCCAGCGCACATCGAAAGGTTTGAGCAACGCTTAGACCGCACAGTGCATACCAACGAGAGCGAAAACGCTCCGTTTCGACAGGCGGACGACAAACAGGCGACTTCAAAAATCGCCGGGATCAACAAAGAGGGCCAAAGCTCTCGCGAACAGGGAACAGGCACATGGCGGCCTCGGCAATGACTTCCTTGGCAATTTCAACGGCGAGTCCGGCTCTGGAGCAGGCTGGACTGACGGGCGCTTTGTCGCCGATCGCGGACCGCCTCGATTCGCGCGCTTTCGTCGTGATCCAGAACCGCGAGGAGGCCGAATATCTCCTCTCGCTCGATCACGCCAAGGCGAACGAAGCGACGGAGTGGACCTCGTATTTCGTTGAGAGCCTCGTTGAATTCCTCGTCTGGCAGAATCACCCCTGCGGCAAGGTTTCCGAGACCGACCTTGATTGGCTTGTTGGCGTTGTCGCCGATGCGCCGTCGCCGTCGGTTCCAGCGCTGTTGTTCGCGCTGGTCAAGGAACTTAACGATGTGCCGGAGCGCCTGATCGCGCTGGCGCTGAAACATGCGCACCATCGCCTGATGGCAGCACACTGACCGCCTGATCCGGCCACGAAGGAGCGCGTGGCCGGACGCGGGGACTAAGCCATTCACATCCGCGATGGATGGCCGCTGAAATTTCATCGAATGCCGGTTGGTCCTCGCGTTGCGACGGGCGATTCTTCGTGCTTCTCTCCGCGACCCTTTGCGTTGAGAGGATTGCATGGCCCAAGGTTTCGCCAAACTACCATCCCCCCCATATTATGTCGTCGCCTTTTCCAGCCTTCGCACCGAGGGCGACAACGGCTATGGTGCGATGGCCCAGGCGATGCTCGACCTCGCCTTGCAGCAGCCGGGATGTCTGGGTGCCGAATCCGCACGCGACGCAGATGGATTTGGCATTACCAACGCCTATTTCACCGATGAAGCCGCCATTCTCGCGTGGAAGAACAACACCCTGCATCTTGGCGCGCAGAAGCTTGGCCAGACGCGGTGGTATGAGCATTACGAATTACGTATCGCCAAGGTCGAGCGAGCCTATTCCGGGCCGGAGGGGCGCTGAGATGCCGCTTTATTTCGCTTACGGTGCCAATATGGACGTGGCCGATATGGCCAAACGTGCGCCGAATTCCAAGCCGCTCGGGCTCGCGCGGCTGCCGCGTCATCGCTTCATCATCATGTCCGAGGGCTATGCCAGCGTCGTTCGTGATCCGCGATGCGTAGTGCACGGCCTCCTTTGGGATCTCGCGATGAGTGATCTCAAGCCGCTGGATCGCTTCGAGGGGCTGGATCGCGGGCTTTACACCAAGATCAATCAGCCGGTGATTACCGCAACGGGCGCCAAGCGCTCGCTGGTTTATGTCGCATCCTCCGCTGTGCCGGGGAAGCCGAGGCCGGGGTATCTTGAATCGATTCTCGATGCCGCTGAGGCGATTGGCTTGCCGCCAGCATACCGCAAGGAACTCGCTGGCTGGAGCGCGGCCGGGCCGGTGGGTCCCGTGGCCGGCGTGACGCCGAACAAGGCGCGGCCTGGCGCAAGCGAGCGCGCAACCGACAAGTGGAGTTGGGAAGGCTAAAAGCCTTTCGAGCGAAGTTGACACTGGTTCGCGCGAATAAAATACGAAAAGCAGATATCGAATCGCCTCAGGCTTTCCAATCGAAGCGCTGCTCATGGAGTGGCGTTCCCCAGCTCTCATCCAGTTCTTCGTGGGTCAGCACCCAGCCGTGCGTTTCATAGAGCTTGCGCGCAGCATCAAGGCCACGAAAGGTCGTCAGGAAGGCGCGGGTGAAGCCTGCTGCGCGGATAAACGTCATCATCTCCGCCACCAGCACCTTGCCAACGCCGCGTCCACGGGCACGATCCGCCATGATGAAGAAGCGGATGCGCGCGCCATCGGTTGCGGCAAGGGGACCCGAGCCGTCAAGGCTGATCGAGCCGAGCGGGCCTTCTGCATCTTCCGCTGTCAGCAGCAGATCGCGGGCGGGGTCATAGCGCTGCATCCAGGCGCCCATGGCTTCGGCGACTTTTGCCTCAAAGGCGACACCGAGCTTCCATTCAAGATCGTAGTAGCGGCCATGCTCGCCGATCACCCAGCCGAGGTCTCCCGGCTTCCAGCCGCGTCGGAGCATGAAGGGCAGGGATGTCATCGCGTGGCTCCGAAGGTTTCGGTGAAGGCCTGTTTCAGCGCGACATCCACGTCTTCCATGGTCACAGGATAGCCGAGATCGACAAGGCTAGTGACGCCAAGCTTCTGCTCCGCAATGCCGCAGGGGACAATACCGGAGAAATGCGTGAGATCCGGCTCGACGTTGAGCGAAATGCCGTGGAACGAGACCCATTTCCTCAGGCGAATGCCGATGGCGGCAATCTTGTCCTCGAAGCCTTCGCCCTTATCCGGCCGCTGCACCCAGACGCCGACGCGCGCGGGATCGGTGAAGCCACGAATATTAAAGGCGGCGAGCGTGCCGATGATCCAGGCTTCGAGCGCGGAGACGAAGGCACGTACATCTTGCTTGCGGGCCTTCAGGTCGAGCATCACATAGGCAACCCGTTGTCCCGGCCCATGATAGGTGAATTGCCCGCCACGCCCGGCTTCAAACACCGGGAAACGCGCATCGATGAGATCTGCCGGCTTCGCGCTGGTGCCCGATGTGTAGAGCGGCGGATGCTCGACCAGCAGCACGCATTCGCGCGCCGTGCCTTCCGCAATCTCGGTTGCGCGCGTCTCCATGAAAGCCAGTGCATCGGGGTAGCTCGTCAGCCCGTCACGGGTGATCCACTCGACGGCGATGTCGGGTTCGGAATTTCGACCGAAAAGTGGCGGCGTTAACGGGCTGTTGACCATAACCATGGGACATAGATGGGCAGAAATTGCCGGGTCAAGTCCAGAGTCACAGGATGGACGAGGATAGCCGGGCAACGTGGTCTTGCGGCGCAAAGGGAAGTGCATATGTCGGGCGAGGAACGCATCAATACCGTCGAGAGTGTCGATATCGAAATCTCGGTGGTGATCGGCAAGACGCAGATGCCGATCCATCATCTGCTGCGCATGGGCCGCGGCGCGGTGATCGAGCTTGATTCGAACGAAAACGACGAAGTCGAAATTCTTGCCAATGATTTTCCCGTCGCGCGCGGTCAGGTGATTGTGCAGGGCAAGCGCATTCAGGTCGAAATCACCAGCCTGATCCGCCGTCCCGAGGTGGATCGTCACTTTATTGGCCGTCCGATCGACGAAAACTGATCCAAAATCGATGCGGATGATTTTTCCGGGAGGGAGTGGTCTTTGTCGCTTGCCATCCCTCTCGGGCTTTGTTAGACAGCGCCCCTCGGTTGGCAAGGGCCTCGCGGCCCGGTTGACCAGTGTGCGGTCGTGGCGGAATTGGTAGACGCGCTAGCTTGAGGTGCTAGTGGGTAACACCGTGGAGGTTCGAGTCCTCTCGTCCGCACCAAATCTTCTCTTTCTTAAATCCTCATCTGCCGACAAGCCCGGATTTTCCGGGCTTTTTTGCGTGCGGTGTCTGCTTGCGCGGATTAGCAGCCTAGGGCGTGATGTGCACCACGCGGAAGCCTTCCTGCTTCAAGGCGGCGAGGAAGCCCGGTAGCATTTCGGCTGTTTGCTTCTTGGTGTCGTGAAAGAGCACGATTCCGCCGTTGTTCTTGCGCAAGCGTCCCATTACGAGCGCGAGCTGCGTATCAGCGCGCATCACATTCCAGTCGCTTGCCCAAAGATCGGTGCCGAAGGTGGCGATTCCCCGCTTGTCGAGCGCATCGAGCAGGCCGGGCGTATCAGCAAAGCCGGGGAAACGGAAGAAAGGTGCGATTTTCCGGCCTGCAGCGGCTTCGATGGCTGCTTCACCGTCGAGAATATTCTTCCACGCCACATCATGCGGGATTGTCCGCATGGTCCAGGGATGGGTCATCGAATGGTTCGCGAGAGTATGCCCTTCGGCCGCGATTCTCCGAACGTAGCCGGGATTGGCCGCCGCATTGCTCCCGATAAGGAAGAAGGTTGCTTTCACACATTCGCGTCGGAGCGAATCGAGCACCGAATCGGTTGGACCGGGCAGGGGCCCGTCGTCAAAGGTCAGCACGACTTCGCGCGGCTGAAGCGGCAAGGATCTATCGTAGGATTTCGTGCCGAAATGCGCGTTGCTTCCGGGCGAAACCGCCATCACCCGTGATGTACCTAGCGTGCCGGGGCCGCAAGCTTGAGCCAGCGCGGGCGGCGATGCCAGCGCGAGTGACGCGATGGCAAGTGGAAGACAGGTCAGGATTCGACGAAGCATTTGGTGGCATCCGGTTGAGCGAGCAAACTTGCCAGCCCTAATGTTACAAAATCTTCACAACAGCGGTATCGACCTTCGATAAAATTGGACTAAGAGAGGGTCGAAGGCGTTTTATGTCGTCCTCTCGCTGAAGCCCCCATTTCCGAAAGCTATGCCATGGTTGAAGCCCCGCCTTCCAATCGCGCGACCATGCCGGCTGAAGTCGAAATGAGCATTCGCGATGATCAGGGCAATATCCGGGCAGAGATCATTCTCGCAATCCAGACGGCGATCCGTGCCGAGGATCGCGATACGCTGAGCCGGCTTGCGGGCGACCTTCACGAGGCCGATCTTGGCGACATCATCGAGGCCCTCGATGCCGATGAGCGTCCGCGGCTCGTTGCGATCATGGGCGCGGAGTTCGACTTTACCGCGCTGACGGAAGTCGAGGATTCGGTTCGCGAAGACCTCCTGGAAGAAATTTCGAATGAGGAAATCGCCAAGGGCGTCCGCGATCTTGATTCAGACGATGCGGTCTACATTCTTGAAGACCTTGAACCCGAGGACAAGCAGGAGGTTCTCGCCAATCTGCCGGGGCCGGAGCGTGTCGCGCTCGAACGGAGCCTTGACTATCCGGAGGATTCCGCCGGCCGTTTGATGCAGACCGATTTCATCGCCGCGCCGCCGTTCTGGACGGTTGGGCAGATGATCGATCACCTCCGCGACTCTGCCGATCTGCCGGATGAATTCTACGAGATTTTTACGGTCGATCCCGCTGGCCAGATCGTCGGGCATGTTTCGCTCAATCGCCTGTTGCGCACGCAGCGGCGAGAGAAGCTTCAGGCGATTATGGATGAGGCCGAGCATGTCGCGCTGGCCACCGACGACCAGCACGAGGTCGCGGAGCTCTTCAAGCGCTACAATCTGGTCTCGATTCCTGTTGTGGATAGCGGCCAACGGCTCGTCGGCGTGTTGACCTTCGACGATATCGTCGACGTCATCGATGAGGAGGCTGATGCCGAGATTCGTGCACTCGGCGGTGTCAATCCGGATGAAGAACTCTCCGATTCGGTGTTCGAGACCGCCAAGGCGCGGTTTTCGTGGCTGTTCATCAACCTGCTGACCGCCATTCTCGCCTCGGGCGTGATCGACCTCTTCAAGGGCTCACTTGAAAAGATGGTCGCACTTGCAGTGCTGATGCCGATTGTCGCCAGTCAGGGCGGCAATGCTGGCACCCAGACCATGACCATCGCCGTGCGTGCTCTGGCGACGCGGGCAATTGGCTCGGGCGGCGCACCGCGCTTCGTCGTGCGCGAAATTCTCGTCGGGCTGATGAACGGCATCGCCTTTGCGGTCGTGATGGGCTGCATCGCCGCCTTCTGGTTCGCGAATGCCCAGCTTGGCTTCGTGATGGGCATTGCCATCATTGTCAATTTGGTCGCGGCGGGCTTTGCCGGCGTGCTCATCCCGTTGACGCTGGAACGCTTTGGTGTCGATCCGGCGGTGGCCTCCGGGCCCTTCGTGACCACGGTGACCGATATCGTCGGCTTCTTCGCCTTTCTGGGCGTTGCGACTTTGTGGTTTGGCCTCGGCTAAGGCAAAAAGAGGGCTCCGGAGCCGGAGTTTCTGATTCGTTAAATAAACTTCTGCACGTCGCATTAAGGGTTTGTCAGCCAAACCGAATGGCACAAATGCAGGAGAATGCCCGATGTATGGACGCTCGCTCGTCCGCGCGCTGGATATGGGTGTTGTCGCAATCGTCACGGTTGCGGTGGCCGTTCTCGGTGTGCTTGCCTGGACGACGCGGGTGATGGACCATGGTGCGTTCGAAACAGAAACCGCCATTGTCAATCGTCAGCTCTCGCAAATGGTCGCGGATTTCCGCGTCGAGCTGCCGCAATCTGCCCATGATACCTCGCTCTGGCTTGCCGCGCGCCCACAGGATCGTGCTTTGCTGCGGCAAACCTCCGGCCAGTTCGACCTTTCCGCGCTCGAAGGCGCGCGGATCACGCAGCTTATCCGGGAGCCGGGTGCCGAGCAGCAGCTTCGCGACGCCCTGTCGTCGCTGCAAAAGCTCGATCCCAAGCGCCAGCGCGTCGATTTCATGCTGCTGGGCGCCGAGGGCGCGCAGTCCGTCGCACTGGTCGGGCGCCTGCCGGGTGAGGGCAAAGCGGACGGCCTGCTGCTTTCGCTCGTCGATCTGACCGCGATGGCGATCGATCTTGAGAGCTTTTCAATCAACCTGCTGCCGGTGATGTCCGCCAGTGAGGCGCGAGGGCAGGCGCAAGGCGAGGTGCATCTGGCCGGCTTCAGTGGCGATACTGTCGCTGTGCTGCGCTGGATGAGCACGCGCTTTTCGGCGCGTGTTTCGGCCTATGTCTATCCTGTCATGAGCGGAATTCTGTTCGTTGGCCTCGCTGTCATGCTGTTTTTGCGGCGCAACTGGGCCTCCGCGCGCGATGGCTTCCTACAACAGATCCGCGAAGTCGAGGCGGTGGCTCTCACCGACACGCTGACTGGCCTGCCGAACCGCCGCGCGTTGTTCGAGCGCTTCCGGTCTATTGAAGCGAGCGGCGGCCAGTTCGAGCCGGTGACCTTGCTCATCCTTGATCTTTCTGGCCTCAAGTGGGTCAACGAGGTTTTGGGCTATCGTTTTGGCGATCAGGTGGTGATCCGCTCTGCGGCTGTGTTCGCGGAAGCTCTTGGTCCGGAGGCGTTTCTCTCCCGTCTCGGGGGCGATGCCTTTGTTGCACTGGTGCCCGGTACATTGGCCGATGCCGCGCTTCAGGCCCTCCATGCGGCGATTACAAGCCAGATGAAAGAGCGTGTGCTGCTCGACCAGAGCGGGGCGCAAATTGGTGTGAACATCGGTGTTGTTTCCTCGACGGAATTCCCGGGCAATTGCGAGGAGTTGCTGCGCCTGGCAGACATCGCCGTCACAGTGGCGAAGCGCAATCCGGCTGGCTCGGCGCTGATCTACGAAGCCTCGATGCGGGAAGAGAAGCTCGCGCGGCGCAAGATGGAGCGCGAACTCGCCGATGCGCTCGATCATGGCGAACTGTTCCTCGCGCATCAGCCAATTGTTGATGCGCTCGACCCGACCAAACTGCTGGGCCACGAAAGTCTCGTGCGCTGGCGTCACCCCGAGCGGGGGATCATTCCGCCGTCCGAATTCATCCCCCTCGCCGAACAATCCGATCTCATCGTTCGCCTCGGCAACCTCGTGCTCGACAAGGCACTTGAAGAGCTCGGTCCGCGGGGGCAGGGCCGCATATCGGTCAACGCGACCGGGCGGCAGTTGCTGTCACCGGGATTCGTCTCCTATGTCGCCGAGCGTCTGATCCATCATGGCGTGCCGGCCAAGCGCCTCTGCCTAGAGCTGACGGAAACGAGCCTCGTCGAGGACGGCGACGGCGTGGCGCATGTGATCGACGAGTTGCGCAGCCTCGGGATCGCCATTGCCATCGATGATTTCGGCGTCGGCTATTCGAGCCTGAGCCATCTGTTGCGCTTCAAGTTCGATGTGCTCAAGATCGACCGTGATTTTGTCGCAAATCTGGATGACAAGCCGGAATCGCCGATGATCGTCACGGCAGTGGTTGCGCTGGCGCGTTCGCTGGGCATGCTGGTGGTCGGGGAAGGCATCGAGACGCCGGCCCAGCAGCGCTTTCTTGCTTCTGCGGGCTGCAACGCCTTGCAGGGTTATCTTTTTGGCCGTCCGGTCGTCGCTTCGGAACTGGCGTCGCGGACGGGGACTTCCGATCATGCTTCCAAAATTCAGGCGGCGTAAGATGAAGACAGTTTTCGCAAAAACCACCAGCCTTCTGAAGGCGAGCCTCCTCGGCTTTGGCCTTTCGCTGGCTGTTTCGGCCTGCTCGACCGGCAACGGCTTTGAAGCCTCGTACCACCCGCTCAAGAGTGATACGAAGCCGCATCCTGGCGTGGCGAAAGCGCACCGCTATCCGATCCATGGCATCGACATCTCCAAATGGCAGGGCGATATCGATTGGGCCGAGGTCAAGCGCGCCGGTACCGCGTTCGTCTACATGAAGGCGACTGAGGGCGGCGATCACCTCGATGAGCGCTTCAAGGCCAACTGGGAAGGCGCAAGGGCTGCCGGTCTACCGCGTGGCGCCTATCATTTCATGTTCTGGTGCCGCTCGGCCGAGGAGCAGGCTTCGTGGTTCAAGCAGAACGTTCCTCGGGATGCGGATGCGCTCCCGCCGGTGCTCGATGTCGAGTGGAACGGGCATTCCAAGACCTGCCCGAAGCGCATCGACCCCGAACTGGCGCGCCAGAAAATCGCGATCATGCTGAAGGCGATGACGGAACATACCGGCAAGAAGCCGGTGATCTATACCGATATTCCCTTCCATGCCGATGTGCTCGAGGGGCATTCCATCGACAATGATTTCTGGCTGAGGTCCGTCGCTGCCGAGCCGCATGAGAAATACAACGCGCGTGGCTGGAAGATCTGGCAGTTCACCACCACCGGGCGCGTACCGGGGATCAAGGGTGCAGTGGATCGTAATGCCTATGCCGGTACCCGCAAGGATTGGGCGCGCTACCTCGCTCTGAACGGCGTGATTTCGCGTCAGGTCGCGCTGGCGGAAGAGGCGATGCCGGATAGCGAATAGTGCCGGCTAAATCACATGAGGCACTTCCCGGATTGAATCCGGGTCGTGCGTCAATTCTCTGATTTTCCGATTGTTTTGCGTTGTTCAGGCCGCGCCGGCGAGCTTGTCACGCAGGGCCTTGGCTCCGCCAATTGCGCGAGACATCCAGCGCATGCCGGTTTCGATGCGGTCAAGGCGCGCTGGGGCAACAGCTGCCGTAACGCCGACGATCAATGTCGCAATGCTTTCCCGCTCCCGCCAGATCGTCTCAATCCTATGGCCGGGATCGGCACAGGAATCGAGGCGGGCGATGCCGGCACCGGCGGTGCCGAAGCGGATCGTATTCCAGTCGAGCAGTGCGCCAGGACTGTAATCGCCGTAGGCTTCATCATAGGCGGTCTTGATCGTGTAGACGACGCGCTGTGCGATCAGGTTGACGTTCATCGCGATGGTGCGCCCGTTAACCGAGAGACGCTCGAAGAAGAGATCGGGACCATCGTTTCCCGTGCCGAAGGCGGAGAGTGCAAAGGCGCGCGTTTGCGGTTTGCTCGCGAGCGCTGTGCCGCGCTGTCCTTTCCAGCCGAGGGACTCGAGATAGAGAAATTCATCTAGCGCCTTTTGGCCTTCCGGGCTGTTCTTGCGGATGGTCGTGAAGGCGACGGGGCCGCGTTCTTCCAGTCGGCGCAGCTTGCGGGTGAGGGATTTGCGGGTGTTTCTGGCGAGGGCGCGCTGGTACTCGCTAAGGGAGAGTGTCGTTTCAATGGCGGCGCGGCTGAACTGGCTCCCGATCCGTTGCGGCAGGCCGCGACCCGCGCAATAGGCAGCCAGCGCCGCGCCAAAGGGGCGGCTCGCGCTGATCAGCGGCATGTGGAGAACATCGGCCTGACCACCGGGCGCCGCGAGCAGACCAAAGGCGGCGTCGAGCACCTCGGGCACGCAATCGGCGTGGATCAGCGGCGTCGAAAGGCTGGTGTAGGGGTTGCGATAAAGGCTGATCGCGCCGAAGAGGATGCCGTCACGCAGGCGCGGCCAGCACAGCGGAAACAGTCCGACTGGGCGGTTGTTGCGGGCCGAATCCCGTACCACGAGCAGGATGATCGCATCCGGGCGCTCGAGGTTGCGGGCAGAGGCCATCAGGAAGCCGGGTTCGTAGAAGGGGTTGGGCTCGATGGCCTCGCGGGCCAGTGCGCTCCAGCCCTCGCGTTCAGGCTCAAAGGCCGGCAGGCTCGTCAATTCGGCAATATAGCGCTCGGTTTTCATGCGAGAGCCTTTGCGCTGGTGCGCTGAAGTGGCGCGATCCCGAGGTGCTCCTTCAGGCCGCGCAACAACATCAGATTGGTTGCGATGATGCCGCCTGCCGCAGCAAACGCGGCGCCAAGTGCCTGCCAGTGCGGGGTCAGCATCAGGCAGAGGATGGTCATCACCAGAGCGCCGATGGCGTTGGCGCGCCAGACGGTTTCCGGGTGCCCCGCCATGCTCAGGGCATCTTCCGCCGGGCCAATCAGCAGTTTGAGGCCGCCCGCTGCGAGGAGTATTTGCGCGGGGACAACCGCTGCCGCAAAGGCCGGTCCGAACAGCAACATGAAGATCGGTGCGCCGAGCATCAGCAGAACGGCGGCGAGGAGACCGGGCAGACTGGTGAGGCGCCGTGCCTCAGCATAGAGGCTCCCGAGCTGTGTGGGCGTGCCAGAGGTGCCATCCTCCCGCGCGGCGCGTGCAAACCGGTGGCCGAAGGCTGCGCCGATGGCAAAATCAATGAGGCCGAGCAGCGAGGCGACGCGGGTTGCCGCAAAATAGAGGCCCACGGCTTCCGGTGGCGCCAGAAGTCCCATGACGATGAGATCCATGTTCTGCCGGGCGAGCAGGGCGAGATCGGAGAGCAGCGTCGGGCGCGCCGCCTCATTCCAGATGTTAAAAGCATAATACGCCGGTTCGCGCGGGATTGCGGCTTTCAGTTTGCCGATCAGCAGTGCTGCTTGTGTCAATGCGGCAAGGAAGGTTGCGATCAGCGCGCCGAGCATGGCGGTTTCCGCGCCGATTTTCCTGCCGATAACAAGAGCAACGAGCAGCATCAGGATGAGAAGACCCTGTCGCACGATATAGGGCGGCACCAGCGCGCGGATGGTCCAACCCTGCGAACGGGCGACGCCTTCCATGAAGTCCGTCAGCGCAAAAAAGGGCAGGGAAATCAGCCCTATGGTCAAGGTTGCCGTGCAGAGCTCGCCGTAGCCCTGTTCGAGGGCAGGGCGCATCAGCAGCGCAGCGCAGGCGATAACAAGACTGCCGATGAGGCTCGCCGCGAGGCCGGCGCGCAAAAACCCGCGCGCAAGACCGTGCTGGCCATCATGGTGATACTGCGCCAGAAACCGCACGGCGATTTGCCCGAACCCGAGGGTTGCCAGAAAGCCGCCGATGGTCACAAGGCTCCAAGTGAAGCTGAAGGTGCCATAATCGGCCGAACCAAGGCTACGCGCCAGCACGATCTGGAGGAGATAGGCGAGCCCCGCCGCGCTCAGGCGCACGCCGAGGGCTGCCGCCGCTGCGCCGTGGCGGGCATAAAGGCGCATCACCACGGCAAGCAGATGCGTCGCACCTGCCTTCTCGGGGTTCCCGCCGGCGTGTTGACTGTCAGACATCCCAATCCCTCGTCAGAGAGAAACCTAGGGCAGGCTGGTCACGAGCCGGTTAAGGTCATGCGGCATTCGCCGGGAAGGGTTAGCGGCTCCTGAACGGGAGGGGCGCGTGAAAACGCTACCTTCGCCCATCGACGGGCTAGCCAAATGGCTCCGCAGTTTTCATTGTGGTGATGACCTTTTCATTGTGACATGGGCATGCGACATTTATGTCAGTGTTGTTGTCCTAATAAGAATCATACCGGGAGTGAGAGCCGTGATCCCCAACGCTGCGAAGCCGTTCAATTTCGACCTTGGCGAAACCGCTGATGCGATCCGCGAGAGCGTCGCCGCCTTTGCGCAGGACAAGATCGCGCCGCTGGCAGAAAAGGTGGATCGCGAGGACTGGTTCCCGCGTCATCTCTGGCCGGAAATGGGTGCGCTGGGCCTCCACGGCATGACGGTGCCGGAGGAAGATGGCGGCACGGGCCTCGGTTATCTCGATCATGTCGTCGCGATGGAGGAAATCTCGCGCGCCTCCGCCTCGGTGGGTCTCTCGTATGGCGCGCATTCAAATCTCTGCGTCAACCAGCTCAGGCGCTGGGGCAGCAAGGAGCAAAAGGCGCGCTATCTCCCCAAGCTGATCTCCGGTGAGCATCTCGGCGCGCTAGCGATGAGCGAGCCGGGGGCAGGCTCGGATGTCGTCTCGATGAAGCTGCGCGCGGTGAAAAAGGGCGACCGCTACATCCTCAACGGTTCGAAGATGTGGATCACCAACGGGCCGACCGCCGAGACGCTGATCGTTTACGCGAAAACCGATCCCGATGCGGGTCCGAAGGGGATTTCCGCCTTCCTGATCGAGAAAGGTTTCAAGGGCTTTTCAGTCGCACAGAAGCTCGACAAACTTGGTATGCGCGGCTCGGAGACCGGCGAACTCGTGTTTCAGGATTGCGAAGTGCCGGAGGAAAACCGCCTCTCGGATGAAGGCAAGGGCGGCAATATCCTGATGTCCGGTCTCGAGTACGAGCGCGCAGTGCTGGCGGCGGGGCCGCTCGGTATCATGCAGGCAGCGATGGATATCGTCATGCCCTATGTCCATGAGCGCAAGCAATTCGGCCGCGCGATCGGCGAATTCCAGCTCGTGCAGGGCAAGGTCGCGGACATGTATGTCGGCATGAACGCCTGCAAGGCCTATGTTTACGCCGTCGCCAAGGCGTGTGATCGCGGTGAAACCACGCGCGAGGATGCCGCCGGTGCGATCCTCTACGCGGCGGAAAAGGCCACCATGGTCGCGCTCGATGCGATCCAGCTTCTCGGCGGCAACGGCTACATCAACGAATACCCGACGGGCCGCCTCCTGCGGGACGCCAAGCTCTATGAGATCGGCGCCGGCACCAGCGAAATCCGTCGTATGCTGATCGGGCGGGAGCTGTTCTCGAAGGGGGGCTGAGCGTTTGCAGGTGAATGCGATGAGCGACGGTTTCACAAAGTTGCTGGCTTTTGCGAGCGTTTTGCTCGCGGTTGGCCTTTCTCCCGCCCACGCCACGCTCTTCTGCGACGTGAAGAAAACGAAGGATGGCTTCGTCGCGGTGCGCGAGAAGCCGGATGCGAAATCGAAAATCCTCGTGAAAGTGCCGTTCGGTGAGGATGTTCAGCTTGATTCCACGCGGAACGAGGCGAAGGGCTGGGCGCCGGTGATCTATTCCGGGCCGCGCCGGGGCAAGATGATCCCCGGCTGGGTGCGTTCCAGCCTCATCGTACAGGAATGCGGATAATCCCTGCGGTTGCCGCATTCATGCCTGCAAATGCCCAGAAACTCCGCTAGAAGCGGGTGATGCACACGCTTGGCAAAATCCTCTGGTTCTTCACCACGCCTTCGAACATCCTGCTCGCGCTGGCCGTTGTCGGCGTCGTCTGGGCGCTGATCACCGGTCGGCGCGGCGGCGCAGCCTTTACGCTGTTCATGTTGCTGGTGATCGGCCTCGCTGGCCTTTCGCCCTTGCCGAATTTTGTGATCCTGCCGCTGGAAGATCGCTTTCCGGATTGGAGGGCGAAGAATGGCACCGAGGGGCCGGTGCCGGGCATCACCGGTATCATCGTGCTCGGCGGCGCCTCGGATCCCGAGGCTTCCGCGACGCGCATCTATCCGCTCGAACTGAACGAGGCGGGCGACCGCATTCTCGAGATGCTCGCGCTGGCGCGGCGCTTTCCCGAGACGAAGATCGTATTTTCTGGTGGCGCGGGGGCGATGATCGGTTCCGGTGTGCCGGAGGCTGACCAGATCGCCCAGAAAATCGGCGCTTTTGGGCTCGATCCCAAGCGGATCATCTTCGAGAACAAGTCGCGCAATACCTATGAGAATGCGATTTTCACGCGCGACCTTATCCAGCCCAAGGCCGGCGAACGCTGGCTGCTGGTGACTTCGGCCTTCCACATGCCGCGCTCGATGGGGATTTTCCGTCAGGCCGGATTCACGGTCGAGGCTTATCCCGTTGATTTCCGCACCAGCGGCTGGGGCGACAAGCGCAACCCATTCCCGAGCCTCTCGAAGGGGCTGTCACGGCTCGATATCGCGGTGAAAGAGTGGTTCGGTCTTGCGGGTTATTACGCCATGGGACGGACCGGAGCGTTTTTCCCCGGTCCATGAAGGCATTATTTCGAGATGCGCAGCTTCGACATGGTCTGCGCGATCTGCTCGAAGACCGGCGTTAACTGCGAGGCGTTCGTGACGTTGAAATAATGCGCGGTTGAGGTGGCGCAGTTGCGCAGAAGCGTCTGGTTGCCGTCGAGCACACGGACGGTAAACACGGTGATGTTCTGCGCCTTGACGTTCGAGCACACGAGATTCATCCGTGCATCGATGTCATTCGCCCAGCGGTGCGCGGTGTTTTCGCCATCGGTCAGCACCACCATGACGCGCATGACGTTGGGCGTGCTGTCAGGGCTGCCCTGTGTCAACGGAACGCCGTTCGACAGCGCATGCCAGCCCCAGGCAATGCCGAGCGGCACGTCGGTCGAGCCCGATGCGATCATCGTGTCCGCAGCCGCGCGAATGGCGGTGAGGTTGTTGGTCATCGGAATGATTTCCGCGAGACCACCGCAGCTCGACGTCACCGGATAGAGCGAGTCGCCAACCCCCGCGCTCGGCGGCTGGTCGGTGATGTCATACGGCGCATTGCGATCCTGCACGCAACCCTGCCAGTTGTTGGGCGGGGTGGACTTCAGCATCCAGCTTTGCATCCAGGAAGAATTTGTCCGCACGACATTGGTGAAGGGCACCAGCGCGATCTTGACGTCATCGGGGTTCTTGATGCGCGGCTCGAAGAAGTCGATCAACGCCTTCACGGCCTTCTTGAGCTCGTTGATCTTTGAACCGCCCATCGAACCGGTGTTGTCGAGCACCAGCGCGATCTCGACGTTTTTCATCTTCGAGAGTTCGACGGTGACAGTTGAGGCGACAGTCAGCGTATCCGCGCCGAGGAAGGCGCCGAAATTCAACTTCACCGTCCCGCTGGCGGAAAGGGTTGCTCGGTCCGCATCAATGCTGACCGTCATGGACATGTTGTCGACCGGGGAATTGCCCACTGCTGCATTGGCGTAGGCGACGGCACGCGCCTTCAGGTCGGCATTAGAGATCAGGTTGGCATCAGGATCTTTCGCAATGGCAATTGCCGCAGCGTCGATTGCCTGCTGCAAGGCATTGCGTTGGCTTGTTGCCTTGGCGTAGTCGGTCGCGATGCCAAGAATGCTCATCACCGGCACCATGGCCAACGCCATGACAACCGTTGTGGCACCCCTTCTATCTTTCCAGAACTCTTTGATCCGACGCATGTGACAAACCCAACTTTATGGTTTGGGACATTATGTCACATAATATTTATAATATTCGCCAAAGATAATATTCGAAAAACAGCTCTATCGAATTGACATTCTATTTAGCATGAACCTGACTGCCCAATCGGTGGGCGACGCCGCATTTGCAGACCGGTTCGCGGATTTCGCTATTTTGCCAGACGCGTCAGACGGTTCTGGAAGCGGACCACCATTACATCGGCGATCTTGTTGATCATGTTGGTGTTGCCGTCTGATAGGCTGCCGCCGCACATGTAGCCATCGAGCGAACGGGCAAAGCTCCATGAATTTGCGTTGCACAGGCCGAAGTGAACCAGCAGCCGGTTTTTCTGATCGATGACGCTGGAAGTATTCCATTTGTTACGGAAGGCCGTTTCCGATTGCGGCATATTCGCAGGGTATTGGCCCGAATTGATCGAATTCCAATGCGGAATCGGCAAGGCATTCGCGTCCGACCACAGAATGATCACGGGATAGACCTCATCCGCCTTGAAAGCGGTATCGGGGATCGGATTGCCCTTGGTGAACCATTTCGAGGACATGCCCTCGTTGATGCATTCGTAGCTCGACTCCGGCTCATCGCCACCGCCAGAGGCTGATTCCGAACCGATAAAAGATTCAAGATCCGACTTTTTGGCGGGCTGGACAAAAAAGTCTGATGTGCTCATCGCCTTGCCGCCATACCAGCCCCAACCGGGATAGTAGACAGGCCCCTTATCGACCGCGAAGTCCCGGTAATAAACGACGCGAATGCGCATGTGATCGAAGGCTTCAAGGCCGCGCGCCTTCAACGCGTTGTTGAGGTCGGTCGAGAAATTCTGGGCGCGCGCCTTGACGCTGTTGATCGTGTTCTGCATCGAGCCGGTCGCATCAATGCACATAGCAACATCGAGAACGCGGTGGATCACCTCCTGCGAGATCATTGCGACAGAGCGAACCTGGACCGTGTAATTACCGAGATCGATCATGTTGATCATCGGCTTCACTGTCACGTTGGCGGTAACCTCAACCTGACCATCTTTCACGGTCACATTGATATCACTCGCTGGAAGCCGCTGGCTGGATGCCATGGCATCGAACCAGTTCTTCGCCCGCGTCTTGCGGATTTCATCCGTATCCGTGGTGGAGGCTGTCGCGCCAGCCAGCGCGGCGGAATCCGCGACCGACTGATAGGACGAACGGGTCTGGTTGACCGAAGCGTAATCGAGCGCCAGCGTGAAGGTGGCGAGCAATGGCACGAGAGCAACGGCAAAGGCGACGGCAGTTGCCCCCCGCTCTTCGCGAAAAAAAACACGCAACAGGTTCATTTTAACCTCAAACGCAACGAAACTTCTGGTTCGCACGCTGAGGGCAAAGAGTTACGAAAAGGCTGCGACAATCGGTAGCAGGCTGGGTTGCCTATTTCTTGATCAACAATTCCTTGCCGAGGAAGGAAACTAGGCAGCGTTTTGCCTCGGTTTATGCGTGTCTTGATCGGCTATTCTTGTCCTGGCTCGTTATTCGTGTCTGGGCTGGATAAGCCGGTAGACGCCCTTGAAGTCGGCAGGATCGGCCGCGCGCCCCTTCCGCAGGATGACGATGCGTCCCTCCATTGCAAGACGGACGGCGACCTTGCGGATCGGCTGCATAAGCGGCCCCCACTGTTCCGGATGCGTGCCGGTCAGTGCCCGCGCGACATCGGAGGGGCAAAGTGATTTTTCAGGCCCAAGCTCGGCAGCGATGGCCAGCATGCGGATCTCGATTTCGGCAGCGGTCGGCAAATGTGATTCCATGAGCATGCTCGTCGCCGAGTCAGTTCCTGCGGTCAAGTGCCGCACGGAAATGTCATCGCTTTTTACGCTTTCGAACGAGTTTTTCTGCAGAACCTCGGCGTTGTGGCATCTGGCGCGCATGTTCGCGGATTGCGCGAGATCGATGATTGTTTACAACACAGAATAGTTCCAGAGCCGATTCGGGGGCATTTCGTGGCGCAGACGATCACCAAGGGCTACAAAGCGCTTCTAGCCGAGGCCAATGCGGCCATCCGGACGCTCACTCTCGAGGAAGCGCAGGGCCTGCTCGGACGGGACGATGTGCAGTTCGTCGATATCCGTGATCCACGGGAGCTGGAGCGGGAAGGGCGGATGCCCGGTGCCTTCCATTGTCCGCGCGGCATGCTCGAATTCTGGATCGATCCGGATAGTCCCTATGCCAAGCCGCAATTCCAGCAGGACAAGACCTTTGTTTTTTTCTGCGCCGGTGGTTGGCGTTCGGCGTTGGCCGCGCATACGGCACAGCAGATGGGCCTGAAACCCGTCGCGCATATTGAAGGCGGATTTGGCGCCTGGAAGAAATCTGGCGGTGCCATCGAGGCCCCGTACGTCAAGCATGAGGAGAAGCCGTAATGGTCAGCACAAATCACGGCGCGCAGCCGAAGTTTCCGCCCAAGCTGACGCTGGTCATCGGCAACAAGAATTATTCGTCCTGGTCGTTGCGGCCGTGGCTGGCGATGGCGGGGCGGAGCGTTCCATTTGCGGAAGTTCTGATTCCGCTCGATCATCCCAATACCAAGCAGCAGGTGATGCAATATTCGCCGACTGGGCTGGTGCCGGCGTTGAAATACGGCAACCTGATGGTGTGGGAATCGCTGGCAATCATCGAATACGTCAATGATCTGCACCCCGAGGCCGGACTCTGGCCGGAAGATATCGAATACCGGGCGATTGCACGCGCGATGGCGTCGGAAATCCACACCGGTTTTCAGGCGCTTCGCCAGCAGTGCCCGATGAACCTGCGTCGTCGTGCTGCCGGTCGGATGACCGCCGCCGCCGAGGCTGACGTGATGCGCCTTGTCAATTATTGGCGTCGTTTTCGGCTTGAAGCCGGTGGCAACGGGGCCTTCCTCTTCGGTGAATTTGGCGCCATTGACGCCATGTTTGCCCCACTTGCGACGCGCATCCGCTCCTATGAAATCCCGGTTGATCGGGTCGCGAATGAATATATCGACGCGATCTATAACCTTCCGGCGTTCCAGAAGTGGAATCAGGCGGCGGTGGCCGAGCCGTGGAAGATTGCTTCGGTCGATAACGTCGACAAGCTCCAGTCGATGCGGCGCTGACTCGGCGCCGCTGATCTGGCGCTGTTGACCTGTTGACGTTATTTTATTGCCGTTGAAAGACAGCGCAGAAACGGGAATATGAAGCGCGGGTGCCGCAGGGCCCCGCGCTTTTTTTACGAGGGTGATATGGCCGTTCTTCGCTCCGCGTTCGATCGCAACTCTGTCGAGGCTCGTGCCAATGCGGCAGCCTGGGCCGACATCCGCGCTGAGCTTCTGGCGCGACGGACGACGGCGGCGCTCGGCGGACCGGATAAGGCGCGCGAGCGTCACCTTTCGCGTGGCAAGCTCTTGCCGCGTGACCGTGTGCTGAGCCTGCTCGATCCCGGTTCGCCCTTCCTCGAAATTGGTGCGCTCGCGGCCTATGACATGTACGGCGGTGACATTCACGGCGCGGGCATGATCGCCGGTATCGGGCGTGTCGAGGGTCGCGAGGTGATGATCGTTTGCAACGATGCGACCATCAAGGGCGGCACCTACTACCCGATGACCGTGAAGAAGCATCTCCGTGCACAGGAAATCGCCCGCGAAAACCGGTTGCCGTGCCTTTATCTCGTCGATTCCGGTGGCGCGAACCTGCCGCACCAAACCGAGGTTTTCCCGGACCGGGAACATTTCGGGCGCATTTTCTACAATCAGGCGCGGCTCTCGGGTATGGGCATCCCGCAGATCGCAGTCGTGATGGGCTCCTGTACCGCCGGTGGCGCCTATGTGCCCGCGATGTCGGATGAGACGATCATCGTCCGCCAGCAGGGCACGATCTTCCTCGGCGGCCCGCCCTTGGTGAAGGCCGCGACCGGCGAGGTCGTGAGTGCTGAAGACCTCGGCGGTGCGGATGTGCATGCCCGGCGCTCGGGCGTCGCGGATTATTACGCAGCGGATGACAAGCACGCGCTGGCGTTGGCGCGACGCATCGTCGCCAATTTCAACAGCCGCAAGAATATCGACATCGCGATTGGCGAAGCGGAAGACCCGGTGCTCGATATCGCCGATCTCGAAGCGCTGGTGCCGACCGATCTCAAGCGGCAATACGATATCCGCGAGGTCATCGGTCGCATCGTCGATGGTTCGCGCTTCGATGAATTCAAGGCACTCTATGGCACGACGCTGGTGACCGGCTTTGCCTCGATCCACGGCATTCCAGTGGGCATCATCGGCAACAACGGCATTCTCTTCTCGGAAAGTGCGCAGAAGGGTGCGCATTTCATCGAATTGTGCTGCCAGCGCCGCATTCCGCTGCTGTTCCTGCAGAACATCTCGGGCTTCATGGTCGGCAGCCAGTACGAGGCGGGCGGCATCGCGAAAGATGGCGCGAAGCTCGTCACCGCCGTCGCATCCGCCGAAGTGCCGAAGATCACGCTGCTTGTCGGCGGCTCGTTCGGTGCGGGCAATTATGGCATGTGCGGGCGGGCGTATCAGCCGCGCTTCCTGTTCTCATGGCCGAACAGCCGCATCTCGGTGATGGGCGGCGAGCAGGCGGCCTCGGTGCTGGCGACCGTGCGGCGCGACAATTTCGACGCCGAGGGCAAGGCATGGTCCCAGGAGGACGAAGAAGCCTTCAAGGCGCCGATCCGCGCGAAATACGAGGAGGAGGGCTCGCCCTACCACGCCACCGCGCGCCTCTGGGACGACGGCATCATCCTGCCGAGCGAAACGCGCCGGGTGCTGGCGCTGGCCTTCTCCGCCGCGCTCAATGCGCCGATCCCCGAGACGAAGTTCGGCGTGTTCAGGATGTGAGGGAGATGGCATTTTCGGATTCGGACCGTATCATTCTTCTGGCGATCAAAGGAGTTGGGCCGAAAGTGATCCAGCGCCTTGAGGAATTCGGTGTTTCAGATCTCAAGACACTCGCGGGGTATGAGGCGAATGCCCTTTGTTCTGAGATATCTCATCAGCTTGGCTCAACCTGTTGGCGTAACTCGCCTCTGGCTCGTAAGGCACTTGAAAATGCGATAGCATCAGCCAGAGAGAGCAATGGGCATTAAAGCCTTGTAAGATCAGGCTAAACCCGACCACGACACAGTGAGAGACCGGCAACAAAGCGATCTAGGCGAGCATATCGTGCCCTTTTCCCCCGCTGATCGTGACATCCTGCTCGCTGTGAAGGGCGTCGATGCCACGGTGATCCGGCAGATTGAATCGGTCGGCATTGCGCATCTCGTCACGCTGGCGGCGCAGGAGTCGGGGCATTTGTCCATCGAGATCGCTCGGCGCAATGGGCTCTGCTCGCGCTGCGCCGGTATCCGTCCAGATGCGGCGGTGCGCGATGCGATTGCCGCCGCGCGTGCTGCGCTGACCGCACGATAGCCCTGATCATTTCCAATGTGGTTTTCGCCGGCATGCCCGATGTGGCATCCGGCTTGCTCCCTCTGTTCGTACGAGAGCACGATTGGTTAGCAAGTGCTTAAGAATGAAACATGGGGCAGGCATGGTGTATCTTCTCAGGCGGGCGTGGCACATTCTGGTACTCCGGCTCTTGCCGCTCACGTCTTTTCAGAAGCATGACCTGCTCTACGTCATCCCTGACCCTTGGGCGTTGGATAACGACAAGGAACACTATCGCATTAAGCAGACGAGCCGCCTGATCGCCGAAAAAATCGGCATCTGCGGCACCCTGCTGGAGGTGGGGTGTGGGGAGGGTCTGCAATCCGAGGCGCTGCGCGGTAATTGCCATCGGTTGATCGGTGTCGATATCAGTGGGCGTGCGGTTGCCCGTGCTGTTCGACGGGTTGAAAGCGCGGACTTTTATGCCGCCGATGTCTTTTCGAAGGCTCCTCCGACCACACCGCCGGCCGATCTCGTGGTGGCCTGCGAGATGATCTATCTGCTTGAGGATGTCGGGGCGGCGGTCGACAGGCTCGAGCGCCTCGGCCGGATGTGCCTCATTACCTACATGGACGAGGCGGCGGCCAAGCTTAACCCCGTCCTGCGCACCCGCTCACTGATGGGGCGCGAGACGATCACGCATGCTGACTTGACCTGGCATGTCGTCTGGTGGCGTTCGCCTCATGCCGGTGTGAAGCGCGCCGAGGTCGACGAACCGATGCTCGCTGTCGTTTAGCGGGCGAGGGAGGCCCGCTTTCGGCTGCGCCTCAAAATACAGTATGCAGGGCGCGCTTTTCCGCATGACAAGCCGGGCGTGCGCCGCTAGTTTCGCCTCTCTTAAAGTCGCATTTTCTCTACGCGAACCGCAGAACACGGCGCTCGAAAATGCTTTTGCCAACAGGGAGTGAAGCATGTCGGGTCAGGGTAAGATAGCGCTCATCACAGGCGCAGGTTCGGGTGTGGGGCGCGCGGTGGCGCTTGCCTTCCTGAAGGACGGCTACAAGGTCGGCCTGATGGGGCGGCGCGCCGATGCCCTTGCGGAGACGATTTCCCTCGCGGGCGCTTCCGGCGACAACGCCCTCGCGCTCTCCGCGGACGTGTCGGACCACGGGGCTGTCAACGCCGCTTTCGACGCGCTGGTCGCGAAATTCGGGCGGCTTGATGTCGTGTTCAACAATGCCGGCATTGGCGCGCCACCGGTGCAGTGGGATGAACTGCCGGTGGAAGCCTGGAAGGCCGTGGTCGATACCAACCTTTCCGGCGTTTTCTACTGCATGCAGGCGGCCTTCCGCGTGATGAAGAAGCAGACCCCGAAGGGCGGCCGCATCATCAACAACGGCTCGGTCTCGGCCTATGCGCCGCGTCCGTTTTCGGCAGCCTATACCGCGACGAAACATGCTGTGCTTGGCCTCACCAAGACCGGCGCGCTCGATGGTCGCCAGCACAACATCGCGGTCGGGCAGATCGATATCGGCAATGCGCTGACCGATATGGCGCGCCGCATGACCACCGGTGTGCTTCAGGCCAACGGCGAAACGGCGGTCGAACCGGTGATGGATGTCGGCCATGTCGCAAGCTCCGTGCTGCACATGGCGAGCCTGCCGCCGGAAGCCAACGTGCTCGTCATGAACGTCATGGCGACCAAGATGCCGTTCGTCGGGCGCGGCTAAGGCTACGCTTCTTGCGTTGATCTCGGCGCTCTCTCGCGGTACCGAGAGGCATTCTTCACCGGGCAGGCAGGGGCTCGCCCGTTCCCAATTCTTACAGGAGAGACACATGGCATCCATCCAGCGGATTGAAGTCGGCGCACGCATGTCGAAAGCCGTCATTCACGGCGATACGGTTTACCTCGCGGGCATTGTGGCCGATGATCCGAAGGCTGACGTGACCACCCAGACCAAGCAGGTTCTCGCCGAGATCGATCGCCTTCTGGCCGCCGCCGGCACCGACAAGACCAAGCTGCTGCGTACCAACATCTGGCTCGCTGACATGAAGGATTTCGGCGCGATGAACGCGGTTTGGGATTCGTGGGTCAGCGCCGGCAACACCCCGGCGCGCGCGACGGTAGAAGCCAGCCTTGCGACGCCGGATTACAAGGTCGAGATCATGGTGGTGGCGGCGAAGTAATTCGCCCAACCTCATCAGGCGGGCGGCGTTTCGGCGCCGTTGCCCAAGGGGCGCTGGTAGATCACCTGATCGAGCCAGCGTCCGTGCTTGTAGCCGACGTTTTTCACCGTGCCCGAGAGGGTAAAGCCCAGCGCACGGTGCAGATTGATCGAGCCGGCGGAAAGACTGTCGCCGATGACGGCGATCATCTGCCGCATCCCCATCGCCTCGCAGATGCGGATCAATTCAGCCAGCAGCGCCTTGCCGACGCCCTGACCCCGACTATCCGGCGCGATGTAGATCGAATCCTCCACGGCATAGCGATAGGCCGGACGTGGGCGATATTTCCCGACATAGGCATAGCCGACGATCCGCCCGCCACGTTCGGCAACGAGATAGGGGAAGCCATCCGCCAGAATGGCCTCGCGGCGGCGCGCAAGCTCTTCCCTGTCCGGCGGTTCCAGTTCGAAGGAAGCCGTGCCGTGCAGCACGGCGGGCGTGTAGATCGCATGGACCCACGCGATATCTTCCGGGCGGGAGGGGCGGACGGTGATCGTCATGGCGCGGTGTTCCGGTGTTCAATGGTGTTGACGCACTGTAGATTTTGCTCCGCGCTCCATGCAACATCGCGGGCATGAGCGAGACGCATGCCCATCCTTTTCCTGTTGATCCCGGCATTCTCGTTGATCCCGAGGCGCTGGCCTATCGCCGGCGCGTGTTGCTGATTGTCAGCGTGATCGCCTGTCTGGCCGCGAGCCAGACCCTCTATGCTCTCGCCATCGGCAACCGCTTTCTGCTGAAGGATGGCATCGACTGGGTTTATGACGTGATCCTCTGGCTGGTTGCGCTGGCGATTTTCGGGCGTGGGCGGCGAGCGGAGGAGGTTGCGGCGCTCGGGGTAGGGCTGGTGATGCTCGTTGCAGGCTCGCACACGGCCTACGACCTCTGGGACAAGATCGCGACCGGGCGACGCGCCGAGACATGGGTCGCGGGATGGTCGGCCTTCACGGCGATTGGTCTTGCGCTGTTCGTGGTTGGTCTGATGCTGCGCTTTCGCAGCAACGACAACCCGTTGATGACCGCGACATGGCTTTCGAGCCGGAACGATGCGATTTCCACAACCGCTTTTGCAACGATCGGATTCGTCGCGCGGATCTCACCGAGCCAGGGACCGGAAATCCTGCTGGATATCTTCCTGATTGGCCTCGCGTTTCAGGCTGCGGGCGCGATTTTCCTCAGCGTCTGGCGCGACGCGCGACGCCAAGGCCCATCTCTCCAACGGGAGGCGGATGGACAAGTCAGCAACAAAATTGCATCGTCTGGCCGCTAACGTTATCCACCCTCCCGTGCCCATCAAAATCGGAATTCCACGATGTTTTCGAGCGTCCTGATCGCGAATCGCGGCGAAATCGCCCTCCGCGTAGCCCGTACGGCCCGCCGCATGGGCATGCGCGTCATTGCCGTCTATTCCGAGGCGGATGCCGAAGCGCCGTTCGTTGCGTTTGCGGATGAGGCCTATTGCATCGGCCCTGCGCCGGCACGCGAGAGCTATCTCGTCACCGAGCGCATTCTCGATGTGGCAAAGCAGTCGGGCGCGGAATGTCTCCATCCGGGCTACGGATTTCTCTCGGAAAACGCCGAGTTTGCCGAGGCTTGTGCCGCAGCTGGTGTGGTTTTCGTCGGCCCGCCGCCTTCAGCCGTGCGCGCTATGGGCCTGAAGGACGCCGCCAAGTCGCTCGTTGAAAAGGCGGGCGTGCCGGTGGTGCCGGGTTACCACGGCGCCAATCAGGATGGCGCCTTCCTGAAAGCCGAGGCGGACGGGATCGGCTATCCGGTGCTGATCAAGGCGGTTGCCGGCGGCGGCGGCAAGGGCATGCGCCGTGTCGACAAAGCCGCTGATTTTGACGAGGCACTCGCCTCCTGTCAGCGCGAGGCCCGGAATTCCTTCGGTAATGCGCATGTTCTGATCGAGAAATACGTGCTCGCGCCGAGGCATGTCGAGGTGCAGATCTTCGGTGATCAGCACGGCAACGTCATCCATTTCTTTGAACGCGATTGTTCGATGCAGCGCCGCCATCAGAAGGTGATCGAGGAGGCGCCTGCGCCCGGCATGTCCGCCGAGACGCGCGCGGCCTTCGGCAAAGCGGCGGTGGAAGCGGGCAAGGCTGTCGGGTATTTTGGCGCCGGTACGGTCGAATTCATCGCCGATGGCTCGAAGGGGCTTAGGCCGGATGGCTTCTACTTCATGGAAATGAACACCCGGCTTCAGGTCGAGCATCCGGTGACGGAAGCGATCACCGGGTTCGATCTCGTCGAATTGCAGTTCCGCGTCGCGGCAGGCGAAAAGCTGCCGGTGGTGCAGGGCGACCTCTCGATTTCCGGCCACGCGGTCGAGGCGCGGCTCTACGCCGAAGAGCCCGAGCGCGGCTTCCTGCCGTCCACCGGGCAGCTTCATGCGCTGCAACTCGCAGGTGGCGAGGGTATCCGCATCGATTCCGGCGTGATCGAGGGCGGCGAAGTTACGCCCTTCTATGATCCGATGATCGCCAAGGTGATCGCCCATGGTGCTAACCGCGATGAAGCCCTCGACCGGCTGCGCGATGCGCTGCTCGGCTCGATCGTCGCCGGTCCCAAGACCAACACGCGGTTCCTGACCGCCTTGCTGGATCACCCGGATTTCCGCGCGGGCAAGCTCGATACCGGTCTCATTGATCGCAACCTTGAGGCCCTTGGCGCTGTGCCGCCCGCGCTCGACATGCAGGCCGTTGCCGCGGGCGCTCTCGCCCTCGTGGCCGAGGAAAAGGCGCGTGTCGATGCCGCAGCGATGGCCCGTTCCGGCTGGGCGACCGACCCGTGGAACGATGCCGACGGTTTCGCCAAGGCGCCGGGGCGTGCGGGATCCGTGCGCGTCATGGCGGAAGGCGAGGAGATCACGCTGGCGCTAGATGCGGCCGGTGAGGAAGCCTATGGCGGCGAAGAGGTTGCCGACCGCGAATTCACGCTGGTGACGGCCGGCGAGGATGTCTACGTGCTCGATCGCGGTCGCCAGACCCGCTTGACGCTCATCGATGCGCTTGATGTTTCGTTCGACGATCATGGCGGCGACGCAGGCGGTAACGTGAAATCGCCGATGCATGGCAAGCTGGTTGCGCTCTTCGTCAGCGAGGGCGATGTGGTCGAGAAAGGCCAACGTGTTGCCATCGTCGAAGCGATGAAGATGGAGCATCCGGTGCTCGCACCGCGCGCGGGAACGGTCGAGAATATCGCGTTCGAGGCTGGTAGCCAGCTGGGTGAGGGCGTGCGGATCATGGCGATTGCGGAAGCGGCGGCCTGATTCCTGATGGCGCTGAATATTCTCAAACTCTGCGTGGGCTGCGAGTCCATCCCGGATCTCGAATCCTGGATCGAGGAGACGCGGCTTCTGCACAAGCGTCTCGGGCGGCCCTACCGGCAGGTGCATACGACCCGGATGGTGCCGAAGCGGATCGACGAAATCGTCGGCGAAGGCTCGCTCTACTGGGTGATCAAGGGGCGAATTGCCGCGCGTCAACGCATTGAAGCAATTGAGCCTTTCACCGGGGAAGACGGTATTTCGCGTTGCCATCTGGTGCTGGAACCGGAGGTGGTGCCGGTGCAGCTCCGCCCTTGTCGCCCGTTTCAGGGCTGGCGTTATCTGACGGCGGCCGATGCGCCAAAGGATATCACGGCGGGAGACAGTCCGGAGGACATGCCAGAGCCGATGCGCGAGGAACTCCGCGCGCTCGGGCTGCTGTGAACCCGCGCTCAGGAGGCTTTATGCATCGCCACTTCGCAAGGGGCGAGGTCAAACAGCCAGGCCCAGAAATCCAGCGGTGGGTTGGCGTCGAGATGCTGTTGGAACTCAGCTTCCCGCGTGGCGCGCCAATGCGCGAGTTCCTGCGTATCCTCGGCATCGGCACGCAGGCATGCGTTCTCAAGGGCGCGGGCGTAGCGTTCCTGCGCCAGACGGTGAAATTCGGCTTCGGTGACAGCCATGGGAATCTCCGGTCTCATACGAAAGTCTCAAATGTCCTCTATAATTGTTGCATTGCAGCATGACCATGGGGTGAATGCTTCCAATTCCTGTTTCTCACGGTAAATAGAGGCTTGTCGAAAAGAGGCCGCTCGCATGCAGTATCTGATTTCAACGGTCGTCTTCGGTGCCATCGTGTGGTGGTTTGCCATCGGGCCAGGCCGCAAGACCGGTGATCAGCTCTCGCCGCTGACTCGCAAGCTCGTCGGTGCCGTGGCGGGAGGCGCCGGAATCATGCTCGCGCTCAAGGGGCGGATCGATTTTGCGATTGTGCTGATTTCGCTCTCGGCCTGGCTGCTCGGCTTCAAATTACCGGCGGCGCTCGACCCGATCGGGCGGGCACGACGCAGCGAAATCCGCACGTCGGCATTGATGGTCTCGATTGACCTGGGGTCCGGGGAGATCGAGGCGCAAATTCTGGCGGGCGCCTTTGCGGGGCAGAAATATTCACGCCTCGCGCCGCAACAGTTGGTGATGCTCGCGCGGGAACTCGCGGCGAGCGATCCGCAGGGGTTAAGCCTCGTCGCGCAGGATCTGGACCGCCGGGTGCCCGGATGGCGTCAGCACGTGCAATTCGACCCGGCAGCGGGGCAGGGATCGCCGGCGAGCATGGGTGAAATGCGTGACGAGGAGGCCTATCAAGTCCTTGGCCTTGAGCCGGGGGCCACCGAGGAGGCCATTCGCGCGGCGCATCGCGCGTTGATCGCGCGGTTTCACCCCGATCGGGGCGGCTCGACCTATCTGGCGGCCCTCGTCAACCGTGCGAAGGATATCGCTCTGGCGGCCAGCCGCCGCAGTTGAGGCGCGGGTCAGCGGACGGCTGAGGTCGGCGCAGAGTTCATCGAGTTCGGCGAGGGACGGGTCCAGCATCGCGGGTTCTCCGGATCCTTAGGGGCTGATTTTCAGAGCTTCTGGGCGATGCAGTTGAAGCCGGAGCGCTTGAGCGCCTTGCAGGCTTCCTGCGCGTTCTCGCCTTCGAATCCGCCGAAGCGCGCGCGGTAAAAGGTCGCGTTGCCCTTGGTCACGGCTTCAGTGAAGGGCTCGTTCTGCTTGAGGAGCTTGCCCGTCTTCTCGATGGCGGAATCAAGGATGGAGCGCGCCTTGGCGTCGCTGTCCGTGGCGGCGAGCTGGATGATCCAGCCGGTGCGTGCCGCCGGGGCGGACTTCGCAGGGGCGAGTTCCTTCGCAGGCTCGGCGGCAGCCACGCGCTTGGGCGCTTCCGGCGGTGTCGCGGCGGCGGTCTCGGCCCGCTTTGCGATCGAAGGCACGCGCGCTTCGGACTTGCCGTTCGCCTCCGCCATGGATTTGCCAGCCAGCGTGCTCGGTAGCGGCTGATCGTCATCCGGCTTCACCGGCTCGCCGGGCAGGGCATTGGTGTAGCGGACGCTGCCGGGCGGTACGATGCGGCCGTCATTCTGATTGCGGCTGCCGACATCTGCAGCCTGCGGTCCCGGCACCCAACGCATCGCCGGGGAGCGCGGCGTAGTGCCGACGAGCGCCAGCGGCGTTGTTGCGCTCTGGACGATATTGGTCGAGCCACTCGCGGCCAGCGCCAGCGGACGACCACGGGTGAGGTTCTGTTCCTCGCTCTGCGGGCGGATGCCGGTTTCCGCGATGACAGCGGTACGCGGACGGTTCGGCGGCTGGGGCAGGCCGGTCGCCTGCATCAGCCCGACAGGGGCTGCGCCGGGGCGGGCAGGCGGCAGTGCTGCGGCAGTGGTCTGCGCGGATTTGGCCGGTGTGCCGCCGTCTTCCTCTTCCTCATCCGCAGGATCGCGTGAGGCGACATCGACGGTCTTGGCGGTCATGCGACGCCCGGCATAGGCGCTGTCCATGTGGTTCTCGATCAGTGACGCAACCTGCTGATCGCGGATGCGCGCCGAGCGGCCGCCGAGCACGACGGTGATGAGGTGGCGACCATCCGCCTTGGCGGAGGTCAGCAGATTGAAGCCGGATGCGCGGGTGTAGCCGGTTTTTATGCCGTCAACCCCTTCGACACGACCCAGAAGATGGTTGTGATTGCGATGTCCGCGCCCGTCATAGGTGAACACACGGGTGCCGAAATAAGGATAGTATTTCGGATAGCGGTCCTGAATGGCCTTGCCGAGGGTTACGAGATCGCGGGCTGTTGTCACCTGTTCGGGGTTCGGCAAGCCAGAAGCGTTGCGGAACAGCGTGCGGCTCATGCCGATCGAGCGCGCCTTCTTCGTCATCATCGCGGCGAAACGTTCCTCGTCGCCACCGATGGCTTCCGCCACAACCACAGCGATGTCATTCGCCGATTTGGTGACGAGTGCCTTGATTGCATCCTCGACCGAGATTGTCTCGCCAGGATGCAGACCAAGCTTCGAAGGGGCCTGACTCGCAGCTTCGCGTGAGACAGGCAGCTCGGTGCTGAGCTTGAAACGCCCCGTCTCCAGCTGCTCAAACAGCATATAGAGCGTCATCACCTTGGTGACGGAAGCGGGATGACGATGGGCATCCGGGTTCGTGGATTGCAGAACACGGCCGGAGTTCACGTCATAGACAATGGAGGCATACGGAGGGTTGTAGCCGCCGCCAGCGGGGGCATGACGACGCCGACGCGCTTCAGCCTGCGGGACCGCCATCGCGATTGTGACCAGAATCGCGAGAATCAGGGATGCAGACGCTCGCGCTGCCGGGGCAAGGCGCGGCGTACCAACGCAGGAAAAACGCATACTGACTACTCCAACGCCCTTACTGGGCGCTAACCTGACCGAGCAGCGAGCTCGAAACCTGAGCTAAAATGCGGCCAGTCTGGTTACCCCGGAGTTAAGCCGGCGGCAGAAATCGCAGATTGCGTGCCCTTCAGATATGCATGCCGGACCTTGAGCTATATCAAAGTCTCATGCTGCACCGCAAAATAGTTGCTTGACATTTTGTGCGGTGCACCATAGATCGGAGGGGCAGCTGGAGCGCAGAAGCTCTCGCGACGAAACAAGGGGAACTACCATGATCAATTCGTTCGAAGACATCCAGAAGTTCGGCAAAGAGAACCTCGACAACGCCGTCAAGGCGCTCGCTGTTCAGCAGAAGAGCGTTCAGGCCATCGCGACGGAAGTTGCCGATTATTCGAAGAAGGCTGTTGAAGCCGGTTCGGCCACCTTCGAGAAGCTCGTTGGCGTGAAGACGCTCGACAAGGCCATCGAAATCCAGACCGAAGCCGCCAAGGCTGCCTACGAAGGCTACGTTGCCCACGCGACCAAGGTTGGCGAACTCTTCACCGAGCTCACCAAGGAAACCTTCAAGCCGTTCGAAGGCGTGATCGCCAAGGTTCAGGGCAAGTAAGGATCAGTCGGGCGAACCATCGTCCGATTGGCTTTTGCCAGAATCTGCAGGGAGAATTCCCCGCCCAATTAGCCCGGCCGCAAGGCCGGGCTTTTTGTTGTCTGCCTGCCATGCGGTGATTTTGCTTTTGTTGCGCGCCGCCCCTTTAAACGGAGCCTCGAGCTGCCTAGATCAGCTTCGGGCGACTTGCAGCATTCTCGCTTTTGAGCCGTTTTTTTGCCGTCCGGCACGGCCTTCTTTTCGGAACCCGCTTGATTGTATGGCAAACCGGCATAACCTCTCTTCCATGATCGCTGATTTGCGAAGCATGGAATTTTCGGGCTTCCTCTTGGAGGATGGCTCCAGTGCAGGGCGTTTGACGATGGCCGGAAGCGGGCAGGGTATGGGCTCTCGCCCGCAAAATGGTACGGCGCTCGCCACCCGGACGCGCACCGCCCGCAAGCGGCCGGATTTGTACCGCGTTCTGTTGCTCAACGACGACTACACGCCGATGGAGTTCGTGATTCACGTGCTCATGAAGTTCTTCAACAAGAACGAGGAGGAGGCGACGCTGATCATGCTTCACGTCCACCATCATGGCGTGGGAGAGTGCGGCACCTTCACCTTCGAGATCGCGGAGACCAAGGTCACGCAGGTGATGGACTTCGCGCGGTCGAAGCAGCATCCGTTGCAATGCGTGATGGAAAAGAAGTGAGACGGCCCGGCACCTGAAGAGGGGGCCGGTTTGCTACTCGGACGACACGACGACGGGGCGCGATGGTGCGCCAAACCAGGAAAGCGAGCGGGATCTTGCCCAGTTTTTCGAAAAGTCTCGAAAACGCCCTGCATCAGGCGCTCGGCCATGCCTCCTCGCGTCGGCATGAATTTGCGACGCTTGAACATCTTCTGCTGGCGCTGATCGATGATCCGGATGCCGCCGCGGTGATGCAGGCTTGCAATGTGGACCTTGATGTCCTCAAGCAGACGGTTGTCACCTATATCGACACCGAACTTGAGGCCCTCATCGTCCGCGACCGGACAGACACCAAGCCGACGGCTGGGTTCCAGCGCGTGATCCAGCGCGCGGTGATCCATGTCCAGTCTTCGGGCCGCGAGGAAGTCACCGGCGCGAATGTGCTTGTTGCCATTTTTGCCGAGCGCGAGAGCCATGCCGCCTTCTTCCTGCAAGAGCAGGAAATGACGCGTTATGACGCGGTGAATTACATCTCCCACGGTATTGCCAAGCGCCCCGGTGCCTCCGAGGTCCGCAGTCCGCGCGGCGTCGAGGAAGAAAGCAACGAGGAAAATTTCGAGCAACCCGGTCAGGGCGGGCAGGCCGAGAACAACAAGCCGAAGAAAGAGAGTGCGCTCGCGACCTACGCGACCGATCTCAACAAGAAGGCCAAGACGGGCAAGATCGACCCGTTGATCGGGCGCGAGTCCGAGGTCAACCGCACGATTCAGGTTCTTTGCCGCCGGCAGAAGAACAATCCGCTGCTGGTGGGCGACCCCGGTGTCGGCAAAACAGCGATTGCCGAGGGACTTGCCAAAAAAATTGTCGACGGGCAGGTGCCGGATGTGCTCGCGGATGCGACCGTCTATGCGCTCGATATGGGCACGCTGCTCGCGGGCACACGTTACCGCGGCGATTTCGAAGAGCGCCTCAAGCAGGTGATGAAAGAGGTCGAGCAGCACCACAAAGCGATCCTGTTTATCGACGAAATTCATACCGTGATTGGTGCTGGCGCGACCTCCGGTGGCTCGATGGATGCCTCCAACCTGCTCAAGCCCGCGCTGGCTGCGGGTACGCTGCGGTGCATCGGCTCGACCACCTACAAGGAATACCGCCAGTACTTCGAGAAGGATCGCGCGCTGGTGCGCCGGTTCCAGAAGATCGATGTCAATGAGCCCTCGATCCCCGATACGATTGAAATTCTCAAGGGGCTCAAGCCCTATTTCGAGGAATTCCATCGCCTGAAATACACCAACGAGGCGGTCAAGGGCGCCGTGGAGCTTTCTGCGCGCTACATTCATGACCGGAAGCTGCCGGACAAGGCCATCGACGTGATCGATGAAACCGGCGCCTCGCAGATGCTGCTCTCGCCCTCGAAGCGCAAGAAGACCATCGGTTTGAAAGAGATCGAGGCGACGATTGCCACGATGGCGCGGATTCCGCCAAAAACGGTCTCGAAGGACGACGCCGAGGTTCTGAAAAACATCGAAACGACGCTCAAGCGTGTCGTTTACGGGCAGGACGCGGCGATTGCACAGCTCTCCAGCGCCATCAAGCTCGCGCGCGCGGGCCTCAGGGATGCAGAAAAGCCGATCGGCTGTTATCTGTTCTCGGGTCCAACAGGTGTCGGCAAGACTGAGGTCGCCAAGCAACTCGCATCTGTTCTCGGTGTAAAGCTGCTGCGCTTCGATATGTCCGAATACATGGAGCGCCATACGGTTTCGCGCCTTATTGGCGCACCTCCAGGGTATGTCGGTTTCGATCAGGGCGGTTTGCTGACCGATGGTGTCGATCAGAACCCCTATTGCGTGCTTCTGCTCGATGAAATCGAGAAGGCGCATCCCGATCTCTACAACATCCTGTTGCAGGTGATGGATCACGGGAAGCTGACCGATCACAACGGCAAGGAAGTGCAGTTCAGGAACACCATCCTGATCATGACAACCAATGCCGGTGCGTCTGATATGGCGAAGCGCGCATTCGGTTTCACCCGCGCCCGGCGCGAAGGGGATGATACCGAGGCGATCAACCGGTTGTTCACGCCGGAGTTCCGCAACCGGCTCGATGCTGTTGTCTCCTTCGGTAATCTGCCACGTGAGGTGATTGCGCAGGTCGTCGACAAGTTCATCGCCCAGCTTGAGGCGCAACTGGCGGATCGGCATGTCACGATCAGTCTTGCTGACGACGCGCGTGACTGGCTTGTCGAGCATGGCTACGACGATGCGATGGGCGCGCGTCCGATGGGACGGCTCATTCAGTCTGCGATCAAGACGCCGCTCGCCGAGGAAGTGCTGTTCGGCAAGCTCAAGAACGGCGGCAATGTGCGCGTGGTTGTCATCGAGGAGGAGGGGACCAGGAAGCTTGGCTTCGAATTCCCCGAGGGGCCGGTTCAGCCCAAGGCCGAGAAACTTCCCGTGGCACCGAAGCCCGCACCCAAGGCGAAGAAGGCTGCGCCGAAAAAAGCTTCCAAGCCAAAGGCTGTCGCCTCGAAGTCGCCGCCTCCGGCGCTCCCTGCGCCCGAGGCGCCGGATGATGATGGTGGCAACAAACCCCGCCGTTCGCCGGTACCGAAGCTGCCGCTGAAGAAATAAACGCAGGAGGCTAGTTTCCCCGTTTGCCCCGTTGACGGGGCAGAACTGACAGGCTCAAATCCTCCCGGATCGCTCCACAAAGGGGCGGCATATCCGGGAGGATTTTTCATGAAAAAGCTGTTTGCCGCCGCGCTGGTTTCCGCGGCTCTGCTGGCCCTGCCGGCCTCTGCCCAGAGCCTCATGACAGAGAAGAAAGTCTTTGAACTTCCGAGCTTTACGACACAGTCCGGCAAGACGATCAAGGGTGTAAAGGTCGGCTGGGAAAGCTATGGCACGCTCAATGCCGATAAATCCAACGCCATCCTGATCTGCCACTTCTTCTCCGGCAACAGCCATGCTGCGGGCAAGTACAAGGAAGCGGATGCCGCAGCGGGCTACTGGGACGCGATCATCGGACCGGGCAAGGCGATCGACACCAACAAGTATTTCGTTCTCTCTTCCGATACGCTCGTGAATCTCGCGACTGGCGACCCGATGACCACAACCACCGGCCCGGCCTCGATTAATCCCGATACCGGCAAGCCTTACGGCATGGATTTCCCCATCGTCACGATCCGTGATTTCGTCGAGGTGCAGAAGGCACTCGTCGAGAGCCTCGGTATCAAGAAGATGGTGATGGTTGCGGGCGCTTCGATGGGCGGTCTCCAGACCTACGAGTGGGCTGCAAGCCACCCCGAGATGGTCGGCAAGGCGATGCCGGTGATTTCCTCCGCCGAGGCTGACGGCAACCTCATCGGCTGGCTCGATATCTGGGCCTCGCCGATCCGCCTCGATCCGAACTGGAACAACGGCGATTATTACGGCAAGACCCCGCCGAACGCCGGCCTCGCGCAGGCGCTGAAGATCGTCACGCTGCATGCCAATCACGGCGATTGGGCGAACAAGGCCTTCGGTCGCAAGCCGGCGAAGGAGGGCGAGAACCCGGTCAGCGGTCATGACAAGCGCTATCAGATCGAAACCGTGCTCGATGGCGCAGGCGCCGCGCGCGCAAAAGTCTCCGACGCGAACCACTTTCTTTATCTCGCCAAGGCCAACCAAACCTTCGTGATGGGGGGCACGACGCTGGACGAAGGCGTGAAGAAGATCAAAGCGCCGATGCTGATGATCTATTCGCCGAAGGATCTCGTTTTCCCGCCCGCGCGTGTGGAGGATACGGCCAAGCGCCTCAAGGACGCCGGGGTCTCGGTGACGCAAGTGCAGTTGCAGGGTGATCGCGGCCATCTCGATGGTGTGTTGTCGATGTCCCAAGCGGAAGGCGCGATCCGCGAGTTTCTCGCCAAGTGAGACTTCTTGCCAAGTGAGACTTCTCGCCAAGTGATGCGGGTCCAATGTCACCGGCAAGGGCTTGTCATTCTGGATGAGCCCTTGCCGCCAAGTCTCGGAGCGCGGAATCCTTTTTGGGTCCGCGCTTCTTGAAAAATCCTCGACGCCGCCGCGCCTGCGGCCTAACAATCGACCATTGTCATGGTCGCTGATTCAAAACCCGCTTCGTCCGAGCCGCTTCCGCCGGAGGCAGCAGTGTCGCCCTGGCGCCATGTCTGGGCGGGCATTCGCGCGGCGATGGGGATGCCAAGCTTCATGCTGATGTGCTCGCTCGTCGGCGTCGGCGGGCTTTGCCGTGATATCGGCTACCCCATGGGGGCGGGCGTACTCTCGACGATGCTAATCTGGGCCGGTCCGGGGCAAATGGTGCTTTTCGGCTCCATTGCGGCCGGGGTCGCGCTCCCGGCGGTGGCGATTGCAGTTTCGCTCTCCTCGATCCGTTTTGTGCCGATGTCGATGACGCTGCTATCGTTGCTGCAGGAGGCGCCGGAACCGGCGAGCGAAGGGCGCGCCGCCAAGCGTGGAACGCCGACCTGGCTGATGCTGATCCTCGCGCATTATGTCGCCGCGACCGCCTGGGTCGAGGGCACGCGGCGCTTGCCGCTGATGCCGCGCGAGACGCGGATCCCCTTCTATCTCGGCTTCTGCAACACGGTGATGGGCGCAGCGACCCTCGCGACGGGCATTGGCTATTATCTGATTGCCGAGCTGCCGCCAGCGCTGGCGGCGGGACTCCTGTTTACTTCCCCGATGTACTTCACGGTTGCACTGGCGGCGGGTGCGCGCCGCGCGATCGACTGGCTGGCGATCATTCTCGGCTTCGGGACCGCTCCCATCATTGCAGCACTCGCACCGCCGGGCCTTGATCTGCTCTTCGGCGGGGTAGGGATGGGTACACTCGCCTACCTGATCCATCGCCTGATCCGGGCGCGGGCCGAGGCCGCATGAGCGCGTTTTTCGCCCATCTCGATTACGCGACCGGCGGGCTCTGGCCCTATATTGTCGTGATTTTCGTCGGCTTTCTGCCAAGCGAAATCTGGCGCTGGGTCGCGGTGTTTCTCGTCAAGGGTCTGTCAGAGGATTCTGAAATCCTCGTCTGGGTGCGGGCCGTGGCGACCGCCCTGATGGCCGGGGTTGTTGCCAAGCTGCTGCTGAGTCCGAATGGTGCGCTGGCCGTGGTTCCCGCGCTCTGGCGCTGGGGAGCACTTGCCGGCGGCTTTGTCGCCTATTTCGCGGTGCGTCGCTCGATTGTCGCCGGGGTATTCATCGGAGAGGCGCTGCTGGTGCTCGTAGGTTATCTCGCGCAGCACTAGGTGGTGATTGACTACCTCGGCGCCGGGATTTGCAGCAGTTTGCGCAGGGTTTCGCCGTTGCCGTAGCGGATGTCAGTGATTAGCCAGTCTCCCGACGTGCGGTCAAAGGCGAAGGTCACCGTTGAGCTGACGCCTGCATTCAGGAGGCGCACCACGACATTGCCGCGCTTGTCGTCTTCCATCCGAGTCGGGGCAATGGTGTAAGGGCCGAGCTTGACCTCGTTCGCGCCCGTGACAGGATCGGCCGCGATATCCGCGCGCGCGAAAGCGCTGCGGATGCGTGGCACGAACGGCATTTTTAACGGATCAGGCGGGTTTCCGGCTGCGTAACGGGCGAGAATATCGCCTGTGAGCACCATAGGTTCGTCATAAAGGTCCAGCACCCGCATCGGCGTGCCGGACGCCGGGGCGCAAGCCATCCAGGCGGCGAGACCGAGAACCGCCGTAACGGCAGGCCTCATGCGCAATCAGCCGAGTGCAGCGCGGATTTTGGCCGCCTGTTCCGCAAGAACCGCCATATCGGCTTTGGGCGCGGGATGGGATTGCAGCCGGATGCCCTCCCAGCGGGGCAACACATGGAAGTGGATATGGAAGACTTCTTGCCCGCCAGCGGCTTCCGAAAACTGCTGAAGCGTCAGGCCATCGGCGCCGAGAACGGAAACGGCAGCCTTGGCGATCCGTTGGGTCTGGAGGATGAGCTTGGTCAGCACATCCGGCGCAATATCGAGCAGATTTCGTGCAGGTGCCTTGGGGATCACCAGCAGGTGACCGGGAGACCGGGGCATGATGTCCATGAACGAGAGCACCGCATCGTCTTCGTAGACCTTGTGGCAGGGGATTTCGCCCGCCAAGATTTTCGCGAAGATGTTGTTGGGATCGTAGGTCATCTGCATTCCATCGGCTCGAAAGATTTTCAGCATTCAACACGAAAAAGGGCAGCCGGAGCTGCCCTTCGTCGGGTAGGCCTCCCGGGCTTACCAGTAGACGCGGCGCACGTAGCGGCGGCGATAATAGACGCGGCGCGGGCGGTAATACACCCGGCGGCGGTAGAACACGCGGCGGCGGCGGTAATAGTATGTCGGATCTGATTTCGGCAGCTCGGAGTCTTTGCCGATTTCGCTGTCCTTTGCCGGCGCGGCGGGAGCAGGTGTCGGGGTCGGTGTTGCCGCTTCAGCGGCAGCCGGTGCAAGAATGGCGGTTGCGCCCACGGCAACAGCAGCCAGGCCGAACAGGGCCCTGAGAGTTGAACGACGATCGAGGACCTTGTCCTCCAAAGCACGCGTTTCCATATCCATTCGCGAAGTCCTCCTGGTTGAAGCCCCGTCTCGACGACTCGTGATCCTGTGTCGCCCGCCAAGGCAGTGTGCGCTGCTGCGCCAGAGTTGACAATGCCCGAATGTGCATTTGGTTCCTGTGCGTTTTCGCACAAAGCTATCCCGTCAGATGGCGGCAGGCCCACGCCGAAACGGGGTGAGCGTTTCAAGCTCGGCCTGCATGTGATCGACTTCCTGCCGCTCGTGATCGAGATAATGCGCCACGGCGCGCTGGAAACCGGCATCGGCAAAGCGATGAGCGGACCATGTCTTGACCGGTTGATAGCCCCGCGCGAGCTTGTGTTCGCCCTGAGCGCCTGCCTCGACACGGGAAAGCCCGCGTGAGAGCGCGAAGTCGATTGCCTGATAGTAGCACAGCTCGAAATGCAGGAAGGGGTGATGCTCGATGGCGCCCCAGTTGCGGCCATAGAGCGCGTTCTGGCCGATGAAATTGAGCGCGCCGGCGATGTAGCGCCCGTCGCGTCTTGCCATCACCAGCAGGGTTTTATCCGCCATGGTCTCGTTGATGCGGCTGAAGAAGGCGCGCGTGAGATAGGGCGAGCCCCACTTCCGGTTGCCGGTGTCGATGTAGAAGGCGAAAAACGCGTCCCAATGCGCTTCGGTGAGATCCTTGCCGGTTACCCATTCGACCGTGATGCCGTTGGCCAGCGCCTCGCGCCGCTCCCGCTTGAGCACCTTGCGCTTGCGCGAGGCGAGGGCGGTGAGGAAATCCTCGAAGGTTTGATAGCCCCGATTGATGAAATGGAATTGCTGATCGGTACGCAGGAGAAAGCCGCTCTCATCGAGAAAGCCGCGATCCTGCTCGGTGAGAAAGGTTGCATGAACCGAAGAAGCCTTGATGCGCTCGCGCAGCGATGTCAGCCCGCCGACGAGGGCCGCACGGGTTTCATCCGGCTCGGCTTCAGGCGCGATCAGGAGCTTGCGAGCGGTGGCCGGAGTGAAGGGCACTGAAACCTGAAGCTTGGGATAATAGCGCCCGCCGGCACGCGCAAAGGCATCGGCGAAGGCGTGATCGAAGACATATTCGCCGCGCGAATGGGATTTCGCATAGGCCGGAACGGCACCGATCGCGCGCCCCTCGGCGTCGCGGGCGATGAGGTGCAGGGGCGTCCAGCCGGTCTTGCCTCCGACCGAACCGGACTCCTCCAGTGCCGAGAGAAAGGCATGCGAAATGAAGGGGTTGGCCTCGTCTTCCTCATGGCATGATTCCGCGGCTTCGTGTTCTGATTCTGCCTGTTCATCTTCTGAATCAGGGCGCTCAGGATTTGAATCCAGACGAGGCGTGGGTGATTCGATTGCCGCCAGCAAGGCGCTGAAATCGCGCGTATTTTTGTTCTCTCGCGGGCCATGCGCCAAACGGTCCCATTCACCGGCGGCAATATCGCCGATGGCGGTGAGAACCTCAATGGTCACAGGTCTTGCGGAGGAGCGCGCGGTGTCGGTCATCGCCTAGATGTACCGCGCTCGCGCGTTCCTCCAAGGGCCTGAATGTCACGCGGGCAGAAAACCTTCGAAGACGATCTGGTCGATGTGGGAGGCGACCTTTACCGCCGCTTCGGCGCTGCGAATCGTCCAGCTCATCACCGGCAGACCGAGCATCGAACGGCAGAGGAACGGCCCGGCGGAGGGCAGATCCTTATGGTTCCACGAGATGAAATCGGGTTGCGAGCGCGGGATATGCAGGAGGTTTGCGAGGCCGCGCTTCTGCTCGGCGGAGAGAAGCGCGTACTCCGGATGCTCGTAATCGCTCTCGCCGACGATGCCGATGGGGTGCGTGACACCTGCTTCGCGGAGCGCGATCATCTTCTCCGGATCGAAGGATTTGAACACCAGCGGGCCCGTGTAGCCCTTCGCGAGGTCCGCTATCCGCCCGGCGATGCGATTATCGCCATCGAAGCGGCTTTTGACCTCCACGACGAGTAGAACCCTGCCGGCGGTTTGGTCGAACAGCTCCAAAAGCGTGCCCATGCCGTCTGAGCCGGCCTTGAAAGCGAGGCGCTTCAGGGCCTCGGCGGAGAGGCTGTCGGTGCGCCCTTCGGCGGTCGTCAGGCGGTTCAGCAGGAAGTCATGGAACACCATGGCCTCGCCGTCGGCACTCGCCTGAATGTCGCATTCAATGCCAAAACCGCCTGCAATCGCTGCTGCAAAGGCGCTCTTGGTATTCTCGACGATGCCGTTGGCCAGCATATGCAGCCCGCGATGCGCGATGGGCCGGGCGAGTGCGCCCGGTGGCAGAGGCTTTGGCGTGTAAGGCAGGGCCATCAGGGTTTACTCGACCTCGAAGATGGCTTCGACTTCCACGGCGCAATCGAGCGGCAACACCGGCACGCCAACGGTCGAGCGCGCGTGTTTGCCCGCCTCGCCCAGCACCGCGACCATCAGGTCCGAAGCGCCGTTCATGATGCCGGGGAGGGCGGAAAACTCTGGCGTAGCGGCGATAAAGCCGCCGAGACGCAGGCAAGCGGTGATCCGGTCGAGATCGCCCAGCGCCGCTTTTGCCTGCGCGAAGAGGTTGATGGCACAAAAGCGCGCGGCCTCAACGCCGGCTTCGGGCGTCACTGCGCCGCCGAGCTTACCCTTGTGGCGATCCGCGATCTTGCCATCCGGCCCGGCGCAGATCTGCCCGGCGAGGATCAGAAGGTTGCCGCTGCGGCGAAAGGGCACGTAATTCGCCACCGGTGCCACGGGGGTCGGGAGGGTAATCCCGAGTTCGCGCAATCTGGCTTCGACTTTGGACATGAAACTCTCCGTGGGGCTGGGACGTGGGTGTAGCGTAATGCCTTGACGGATGTGGAAACAGCCCCAAAAATCGGTAGAAAAGCGAAATTTTCACACCCATTGACGGCTTGTTCACGGTATTTCGCCGGAATTTTGCCACGTGCTTCGCCATGATGATACGCATTCTCGTGGCGAGGCCGAGGGCTTTGCCGAATCATCCCTGCTGATGAAAGCCAGACGCCCGATGAAATTTACCTCCACCCGGTCTTCTCTCGTCCTTCTTGCTGGTGTTCCGGTGCTCTTTGCGAGCGCATCTGTCGCGATGGCGGCGCCAAGCGGCGCGGCGGCGATCGAGCTTCAACCGCACAGGATTGCCTATGAGGTGAGCCTTGGTCCGAAATCGGGCAATCTCTTCGCCTCGGCGACTGGCGTGATCGCCATCGAGTTCACCGGGAACACCTGCGAAGGGTTCGCGACGAATTTCCGGCAGGCAACCAGTCTTGCCGATGCCGATGGCCAGACTCGGAACCTCGATTTTCGTGTCAATCTCTGGGAAGACGGTCTGGGGAAAAACTTCCGCTTCACCGTGAATAACCAGATCAATGGTCAGGTGCTGCGCAATGCCGATGGTGAGGCCAAACGCGTCGCGGACGGTTCGGTTTCGGTCGCCTTGACCCGCCCCAAGGGCAAGAAGGGTGATTTCGACGGTTCCGTGCAGTTTCCCTCGGCGATGATGATCGGCCTGTTGCAGGCCGCACAGAGCGGCGAGCGGCGCTTCGATGCCCGGCTCTTCGATGGCTCGGAAGGCGGCGAGCGCATCTTCGAGACGACCGCGACCATCGGCGCGAAGATGGAAGGCGACAAGAACGAGCGACTCGAGAAGGCTGTGCGGGGTGCCGCGCTTGATTCCGTGCCGCGCTGGCCGATTTCCATCGCCTATTACGACAATACACCGGGGGATCGCGTGCCGGTTTACACCATGCGTTCGGTGACGTTTGCAAATGGCGTTGTCAGCGATCTCGTGTTCGAATTCCCCGAATTCAGCCTCGCAGCCCGCGCTGTGCGCTATGAGCCGCTGCCGGTCGAGGCGTGCAAGAAATAGAAAACTTGCAAGAAATAAGCGCTACGCATCAAACTCATGCGCGCCGCCCAGCCGTTTCCGGGCGAGCGCAATGGCTTCGGGGTTGAGGCGGCGGTTAGCGGCATAGCTCAGGAGCAGGGCTTCGTCCGAGAGCAGGTGATCGAGTACGGCGACGAAGAATTGCGGCTCGCTCGCCGCCGCGCGCAGCGTGGAAAGGTCGAGCCCGGTCACGCCGAGGAAACGGTCGAGCCGTTCGGGGTCTTCGGCGATGTATCCGAGGGCGTCGATCGCCATCGCCTCGGGATCGTGGTTTTCATGCCGGATCGCCATGGCATCTCTCCTGGATGGGCCGAAACGAAATTCTCTCTAAACCATCTTTGCCAAAGGCGGCAGCGCTGATCGCGTAAAATGCACTGGTTACAGATTGATTCAGGGTTCCTCGCTAGGTTTGCCGAGAGGTGCGGACCGTTCCGGAACGCGCCGTTTGACCAACGGGGTACGGGTAGCCGGGGATGGGCAAGACCGTTTTGATCGTTGAGGATAATGACCTCAACATGAAGCTCTTCAACGATTTGCTTGAAGCGCATGGCTATTCGACATTGAAAGCGCGCGCAGGCCTCGAAGGCTTCGATCTGGCGCGCCAGCATCATCCGGATCTTGTCCTGATGGATATCCAGCTGCCGGAGGTTTCCGGCATCGATATCATCAAGCTGCTCAAGGAAGACGAGCACCTGCGCCAGATTCCAGTGATAGCGATCACGGCCTTCGCGATGAAGGGCGATGAGGAGCGCATCCGGGAATCAGGTTGCGAGGGCTATCTCTCCAAGCCGATTTCGGTCTCCAAGTTTATCGAAACCGTTCGTAGCTTCATCGGCTGACGCGCGTTTTCTGACGGTTTTCAAAGGGTAGGGGTCACATGACCGCGCGAGTTCTGATCGTCGATGACGTTTTTGCCAATATCCGGCTGCTCGAGGCTCGGTTGACGGCGGAATATTTCTCGGTAGTGACCGCCATGAGCGGCCCGCAGGCGCTCGACATCTGCGAACGTGGCGAATGCGATGTCGTGCTGCTCGATGTCATGATGCCCGGCATGGACGGCTATGAAGTCTGCCGTCGGTTGAAAGCTGCCCCTTCGACGGCGCATCTTCCTGTCGTCATGGTGACGGCGCTCGACAGCCCGTCTGATCGTCTGGCGGGGCTTCAGGCCGGCGCCGATGACTTCCTCACCAAGCCGATCAACGAACTTGCCCTGCTGACCCGTGTGCGCAGCCTTGCGCGCCTCAAGAACCTCACCGACGAGTTGCGGGCCCGTGCTGTCAGCTCCAGCGGTCTCGGTCTGCCGGACCCGCTCGCCATGGCGGCCGCCGAAGATGGCCAGAACGGACGCGTGCTTCTGATCGAGGATCGCGCCAATGCCGCTGACCGGATGAGCGCAGCGCTCCAGCAGCATCATACGGTTGAAATCGAGGTGCATGCGCCCGAGGCCATGACCCGCTTGTCGGAAGTGGGGTACGACGTTGCCGTGCTCAGTCTCGGCCTCAACAGCGCCGACCCCTTGCGGCTGATTTCGCAGATCCGCGCCGATAACAAGATGCGCAACCTGCCGATTCTCGTGCTGGCGGAAACGCCCGAAGACCCGCGCATCCACCGCGCGCTCGATATGGGGGTGAATGATTACCTCATCCGCCCGGTGGACCGGAACGAGCTGATCGCCCGTGTGACGACGCAGATCCGCAAGAAACGCTATCAGGAGCGCCTGCGCGATAATCTCAAGGCGTCGATGGAACTGGCGATCGTCGATCCGCTGACCAAGCTGCACAACCGCCGTTATCTCCAGACCCAGCTTTCCAGCCTGATGAGCGATGATGTCGCGCGTGGGGCGGCAGTGTCGCTGCTGGTGCTCGATCTCGATCACTTCAAGTCGATCAACGATCAGCATGGCCATGATGTCGGTGACGACGTGCTGCGCGAATGCGCCGAACGTCTGCGTCAGGCCGTGCGCGGGATCGATATCGTCGCGCGCTTCGGCGGCGAGGAATTCGTGGTGGCGATGCCCGATACCGAGCCGTTCGCAGCCCAGCGCGTTGCCGAGCGTATCCGCACGTCGATCGAGAAGACGCCTTTCACGGTGTCTGGCGGGCAGAAGACGGTGCTGGTTACGGCATCCATCGGGATTGCGACCACCAGCAAGGCCGCAGCCTCGGGCGATGCGCTGTTCAAGCAGGCCGATGCCGCGCTCTACGAAGCCAAGCGTTCGGGCCGCAACTGCGTGCGCGCCGCGGCTTGAGCGATTAAACGGCCCTAGGGATTCTCGATTCTCGGGGCTGAATCATTCTCGCTGAACGAATCTTGCGGCGCCCTTTGAGGGGCGGCGTTTCTTTACGCACCTGAATCGAACAATCCTTGCCATTCAGCGCGACTCGGCTAGCCTTACCCCTCTGATGGAATCACCGGTGCCCGCCCCGAGGCCGTTGCACCGCGAATTCCTCGCGGGATGTTCAGGTCCGCCGCATCTCCTGAGTCCCACGGGGTCAGGCCGGTTCAGGAAACGGGGGAGTTGCCTCCTCGCCCCTTCCTGGGCCGGCCGCTTTCCTTGGGCTGGCCGCTTTCCTGGGGCCAGTCATTTTCTTCCAACACGCTGAAGACAAAGAAAAAGGCGCCTTTGGGCGCCTTGTTTCGTCGGTCGTGCTTTCGCTCGTACTTCCGAGATCGCGTCAGGATGCCGCCGAAGCGGCACGCATCACTTGATCTTGGTTTCCTTGAATTCCACGTGCTTCTTGGCGACCGGGTCGTACTTCTTGAACGCCAGCTTTTCAGTGGCGGTACGGGCGTTCTTCTTGGTGACGTAGAAGTAGCCGGTGTCGGCAGTCGAAAGCAGCTTGATCTTGATCGTCGTGGCCTTGGCCATAATCAATCCTCCGGCGAGTTCGGTGTGGAGAACAGGCCTGCCACGTCCGCATGAAACAAAGCGCCGAGCGAAAGACGCCCGGCGTGAGGCGTCCGTATGCGCAATGGGCGGGGCGAAGTCAAGACTTCAATTGGCGAGTGACGCCAATTTCCTGCCGAAACGCTCACGGTTTCTGCCGCAGCCGCACCAGCACGAGCAGCGCGTAACTGCCCAGCATGACCGCGACCGCCAGCGGCAGGCCCAGAACGCCTGCCTTGTCCATTGCATAGCCGATCAGCAGCGGGCCGACCATCAGCCCGATGGAGTAAAGCATCACAAAGGCCGCATTGGCGGAGGCGAGATCGGTGCCGGAGAATCGCGCGCCGAGATGCGCGAGGCCTACCGAATAGATCGCCCCGGAGATGCCGCCGAGGAAGAAGAGCAGCGCGGCGAATCGCCAGATGTCCGGCGGACCATAGGGCAGGGCGAGCGCCAGCAGGGTCGAGAAGCTCGAAAGGGTGAGCAGCAGTTTGCGTCTGTCGACGCGGTCGGAAATCAGGCCGATGGGGAGCTGGAACAGCACATTTCCGAGCGTGAATGCGCTTAGCAGCGTTCCGGCCTGCAACTCGGTAAAGCCAAGGCGTACGGCATGAACGGCGAGCATGATGATGACGCCGGTTTCCAGCGCGCCAAAGATGAAGGCGCCAAAGGTTGCGGTCGGGGCGGCAAAGATGAAGCCGAGCACGGTGCCGGTCGCGGGCTCATCGAGGCGTGGTGCGCGCTTGCCCGCGAGGACCAGCGGGATCAGTCCCAGAGCCATGATTCCGCCGGTGACAAGAAACGGCAACGCACCTTTCGTGCCGACAAGGCCGAAGATGATCGGCCCCAGCGCGAAGCCGGCGTAAATCGCTGTTGCGTAGCAGCCCATCACGAAACCGCGCTTCTCGGGCGGGGCGGCGGCGTTGATCCAGTATTCCGCGAGGGTGAAAATCAGCCCGAGACCGCAGCCGAGCATGAAGCGCAGTGCAGCCCATGCCGCGATATTCGGGAAGAGATAAAACGACGACATCCCGAGCGCCGAGACCGCCAGCGCGCCGCCGAGCACCACAGGGATGCCGAGCATCCGGGCGAGGAGCGGAACCAGCGGCACGATCAGCACCGTGCCCAGCCCCGCGCCGGTCGCTGTGAGGCCCGAGAGCGTGCTCGAGGTGCCCCATTGCTCCAGCGTGAGCGAGAGCAGCGGGTTGGAGACCGAGAGCGCGACGCCGACAAGCGTGATCAGCATGATCGCTGCTGCGATGACGCGTATGCCGCCCGGTGCTGCGTTGTCGTTTGTCATGAAGGTCCTTAGGTCAAATTTCCCCGGCGCCGCGCGTTTCGGGGTTCCGTGCTAGGATTGCGAGAGCGAATCGCCGCCCCGACCCGTTTTAGTGGCCCATCCTGATGTCGAATATCGGAAAATCTCTGACACCGGTCTCTCTTGCGCTTGTGCTTGGTCTCTCCATGTCGGCGCTGTTGGGCGGGGCCTCCGGCAGTTTGGCGCAAACACCCGCGCGAACCCTGTTCGGCAACGCCGATTTCGAAATGGATTGGCGGCTTGAGCCGCAGAACAAGACGCTGCGTGTGCGTTATTCGGCGGCGGTCAAGCGTCTCAGGATCGAGGCGCTCGATGGTTCGCAGCAGGTGATGCTGCGCGATCTCGTCAAGGGCGATGTCGTGATCCTGATCGCGCAGGGGCAGAAGGGTGCCTTTGCGCAGAAGTCGCCGCCGCTTGGCCCGTTCCAGCCGCAAGAGGTGGGCGAAACGCGCCAGATCGCCGGGCAATCCTGCCGCGACTTCATGGTTCAGGGCCAGAAGCTCTGCGTGACCGATGATGGCATTCCGGTTGCGGTTGAATTCGGCGAGATCAGGATCACGGCGACGAGCCTGATGCGACAGGCCCAGCATCCGGCGTTGTTTCAGGTTCCCAAGGAGCTGAAACTCCAGCCCTTGCCCGGCGCTGCGGCGAACACCGTGCCGAAACTGCCGTTCTAAGGCTTACTCGATCAGATCGCGCAGGCGGCTGCGGTGCCGTTCGTAGAAGAACGGCAAGGGCGCGCTGGTGCCGAGGGTCTTTTCTTCCACGGCGCTGTGAAGCTCGGAGAGCATGATCCGCGTGATCGAGGGAAGCGGCATCGAAATGGTTTCGGCCAGGGTCAGCCAGGCGAGCTCGATCAGCTCGGATTCCGGGCCGACGACATTCTCGACCGTGTGCTGCACAGCGGAAGCATCGACGACGAAAAACCGGGTGTCAAAGCGCTTGGGCCGGTTCGGCGGGGTGATCGCGCGGCCGAGATAATGGATCGCGGCGAGATCCGGCAAGTGGCCGGTTGCGAGGAAATCCGCCCAGGGGCCGCTTGCCGGCGCGGCTTTCGGCGGCGTGCCGGGTTTGCCGATCACAAGACCGGTTTCCTCGAAAGTCTCGCGGATCGAGGCCAGCGCCAGCCGCCGCGCGCGTGCCGCGTTGCCGCGCAAGGTCCGGGCGACCAGCTTTTCAACGACCGGCGGGCGAAGCTCCGTGCCCACGGGAACGGCGGCATCGGATTTTTCTGCCCGCCCGCCCGGAAAGACAAAGACATTCGGCATGAACTTGAGGTTCGGGTGGCGTCGACCCATCAGAACCTTGGGCTTCGGGCCTTCACGATCGAGCACGATCAGCGTCGCGGCATCAACGGGGCGGCGCGGTGGCCAGCGCCGGTCGGTGGTTTCCTTGGCGAGAAGCGCGAGCTTTTCTTCGTTGGTCAGCATGGGAATTCCGAGGGGTCAGGGCGCGGCGCTGGGCATGGCATGGATATCGCCATGCGGGTCAAACCCGTGCATCCTCAGCGCCCATTGATAGGCGATCAGCGCGCCTTTGACCGGCTGCATGATGGCCAGCGTCATGATGATGGTGAGCGTGGGCCAAAGCGCCATGTGCCACCACATCGGCCATTCGGCCGAGCGCTCAAAGAAGAGGTTCGCCGCGACGATGATATGCCCGACGATCATGATGGTGATGTAGGGCGGCATATCATCGGCACGATGGCCGTCAAAGCGTTCGCCGCAGACCTCACAGGCCGGGTTGACCTTGAGGAAGCTCTTGAAAATCTTGCCCTGATTGCAGTTGGGGCAGCGGCAATGCATGCCGCGCATCATCGCCTCTTTCCAGTTCCGCTCCGGGAGCGGCTCGGTTTTCGCGACGTTCGACCATTCCTGCATGATGTTTCCTGTTCGATCAGTCTTCAATGAAGCCGGGGCGATTGCCGCGCTTGCCAGAGGGGCCCCTTGATGGCGCGAAGCCCGCACGCTTTCCGAAAGTGCCGGTTCTTGAACCACCCTCATCGCGTGGGCGCAAGGAGGATTTGCCGCCTCTGCCTTTGCCGCCGGTCACCTTTACATAGCGCCCCTCGCTCAACATTTCAAAGCGCAGGGCACCAGCCATCGGCTGGGCCTCCACGAGCCTGACGTTGACGCCATCGCCGAGGCGGTAGCTCTCGCCGGTGCGTGAGCCGGTGAGGGCATGGGCCGCCTCATCATGGCGGAAGAAATCGTTGCCGAGCGTGGAAGCGGGAATGAAGCCATCCGCGCCGGTTGTATCGAGCTTCACGAAGAGGCCAGCACGGGTCACCCCGGCGATTCTGCCCCGGAAGCTCGCGCCGACCTGATCGGCGAGGTAGAGCGCGATCAGGCGATCCGTGGTTTCGCGCTCGGCAGCCATGGCCCGGCGCTCGGCGGCGGAAATGCGGGCCCCGACCTCGCGCATATCGTCGAGCGTGGTTTCGGGCAGGCCATCCTTGCCGAGTTTCAACGCGGTGATCAGCCCGCGATGGACGATCAGGTCCGAATAGCGGCGGATCGGCGAGGTGAAATGCGCGTAACGGCGCAAATTCAGGCCGAAATGCCCGATGTTATCCGGTGAATATTCCGCCTGCGCCTGAGAGCGGAGGATCACCTCGTTGCAGAGCGGCGCATTCGGCGTGTCCTTCACCCGCGCGAGAATGCGGTTGAAGAGTTCCGGCCGGACCGAGCCCTGCTTGGGGAGGGAAATGCCGATGGTCTCGAGAAAATCACGCAAGGACTGCATTTTCTCGAGGCTGGGGTTATCGTGGATGCGGTAGAGTAGCAGCACGCGCGCCTTTTCGAGCGTTTCCGTCGCGGCGACATTCGCGAGGATCATGAACTCCTCGATCAGGCGATGTGCATCGAGCCGCTCCGGCACGATCACGTCGATCACATGACCTTGCTTGTCGAGCACGAGCTTGCGTTCGGGCAGGTCGAGATCCAGTGGCTCGCGGGCTTCGCGCGCCATTTTCAGGGCCTCGTAGGCTGCCCAGAGCGGCTTGAGCACCGGTTCGAGCAGCGGGCCGGTCGTCTCATCGCTGCTGCCATTGATGGCAGCCTGCGCCTGCTGATAGGCGAGCTTTGCCGCCGAGCGCATCAGCACGCGGTGGAAGCTGTGCGAGAGCTTGCGACCCGCTTTATCAATCACAACCCGCAACGCCATCGCCGCCCGGTTGACGCCGGGTTTGAGCGAACAGAGGTCGTTCGAGATGCGCTCGGGCAGCATCGGCACAACGCGGTCCGGGAAATAGACCGAATTGCCGCGCTCCAGCGCTTCATCATCGAGCGCCGATCTCGGCCGGACATAGGCCGCGACATCGGCAATCGCGATATGCAGGATGAACCCGCCCGCATTGCCGGGATCGTCATCGTATTCCGCATGGACTGCGTCGTCGTGATCCTTGGCGTCGGCGGGATCGATGGTGATCAGCGGAATGTTCCGCCAATCTTCGCGCCCGGCCAGGGTGGCTTCCTGCGCGGCATTGGCTTCGCGCAGGGCTGCATCCGGGAACACATTCGGGATTTCATGGGTATGGATCGCGATCAGCGAAATCGCGCGCTCTGAGGTCGTGGAGCCGAGGCGCTCGCGAATGCGTCCGGTTTTCAATCCAAGGCGCGAGTCGCGACCCAGCTCAACCGAGACGAGATCGCCATCCTGCGCATCGCCCACCGCGACACCGGCGGGAATGGCGATTTCCTGTCCGCGTGCTTTCTTGTCGATCGGCACCAGCCGTCCGCCACCATCCTTGCCGAGGCGGAAGACGCCGACCGCGCGTTTCGCCTGATGCGAGAGCACCTTGATAACCTTGCCCGAATAGGCGGGGCCGCTCTCCTCCTCGTCGTCGTCCTCATCGTCCCCAATGGGCTCAATGCGCACGAGAATCCGGTCGTTGAGGCCCGGAGTGGGGCCCAGCTCGCGCCCGCGCCGGGGCGTAGGTAGCACGATGTGCGGCGGAGCGCCGCGCGCTTCATCCCATTCGGCGGGGACAGCGATGAGGTCTCCGTTGCGATCCTGCTTGAGCACATCCGCCACCAGAACAGGCGGGAGCGTACCGGCATGGTGGAGCCCGCCGCGCTCACGCTCCAGCGCGCCTTCGACCTGCATTTCCTTGAGAACGCGCTTCAGCAGCATCCGATTGGCCGGGTTGAGGCCAAAATGGCGCGCGATTTCGCGCTTTCCCACCTTGCCCTTCGAGCTTGCGATGAAGGCGAGAATCTCCTCCCGGCTCGGGAAGGGGCGGGCGCCCGCAACCTTCGGCTTGCGGCGAGGCTGGGCAGGAGCGGAGGGAGGGCCTTTGTGACGCGTCATAGTCTCTTCTCGCACAGCCCGCCGATCACCGGAAGGGCGACCTTATAAAAAGAGCCAGAGCAACAGCGGCACGAGGATCGCGGTCATCAGCCCGTTCAGCGCCATACCGAGCGCGGCATAGGCGCCGGCCTTCTCGTTGACCTGCAAGGCCCGCGCCGTACCAATCCCATGCGCCGAAATGCCCACCGCAAAGCCGCGCGCCGCATAATCCTTGATGCGGAGCAGGTTCATCAGAGGCGTCACCATGATGGCGCCGAGAATACCGGTCGCGATGACGATCACCGCCGTGATCTGCGGCACGCCGCCGACCTGTTCGGCAATACCCATGGCAATCGCGGCCGTGACCGATTTCGGCGCAACCGAGGCGATGGTCGCGCTTGAAAGCCCGAGAAGCTTGGCGAGCGCCAGTGTGCTCGCGATCCCTGTCACCGCGCCGATGAAGAGTGCGCCGGCAATCGCGCGCCATTGCTTGGCGATCAGTGCACGGTTGCGGAACACCGGCAGCGCCAAGGCCACGGTCGCCGGGCCGAGCAGCACATGGATGAAGCGCGCGCCCTCGAAATAACGGGCGTGTGGTGTGCCGGAGACCAGCAGCACCGCTCCGACGAGAAGGATCGCGATCAATACGGGATTCGCGACGGGATGCCGTCCGGTGCTCGCGGCGATGCGGTCACCGATGAGATAGGCGGCAAGCGTCAACGCGAGGAAAAACAGCGGCTGTTCAGCCAGGTAAATCCAGAAAACGGTCGGGTCGAGCGGGCGAAAGGTCATGGCGCTTCCTCCGCATCGTCCTTCCGCGTCAGGAAGCGGAAGACGAGGGCCGTCACGGTCATGGTGATCGCGGTGGAGGCGATGAGCAGGATGATGAGGCGCGTGCCCTCCGCCATCAGCTTGTCGCCGAAGGCGATGAGGCCGACGCCCGCCGGCACAAAAAGGAGCGAGAGATGCTTGAGGATGGAATCGCCGGCAATCACGATGGGTTCCGGCATTTTCCCGCGCAGAAGCGCGAAGCCCGCAAGCAGGCCGAGCCCGATGACAGGGCCGGGTATCGGCACGCGCGTCACTCCGGCAATGATCTCGCCGAGGAATTGCAGAAAAATCAGGATGGTGATGCCTTCAAGCATGCGATTCGTCCCTCACGTGAGAGGGAAGTGTTTCACGCGAGCGGTAGCGAAGCCATGCGGAATTTCCACATGGCTTTCATCCCCATCCGGGATGTCCGCGTTATTCCTTCGCGGCCTTCTTCGCGGCTGTTTTCGGCTTTGCAGCAGCCTTGGGTTTCGCCGCCGCTTTTGGCTTTGCAGCTGCTTTCGGCTTGGCTTCCGCCTTGGGTTTTGCTGTCGCTGCCGGCTTGCCGCGACCCTTCTTGGCTGCCGGAATGCCTCCGGTCGCCTCGATGCGCGCGGCGATCAGGCCGAGCGCGCCATCAAGGGTGATTTCGTCCTTGTTGGCGTTCTTGGGGATTGTGGCATTCACCGTCGTCCAGTTGACATACGCGCCGTATTTGCCGTCGCGCACGGTGATATCGCCGCCATCCGGGTGTTGGCCGACGATACGGCCTGCAGGAACGCCTGCACCGCGCCCGAAGCGGCTTGCACCGCCCGCGCGCTTCGTTGCGATGAGATCGACCGCACGGTTCATGCCGACGGTGAAGACATCGTCTGTCGCTTCAAGGTTGGCGTATGTCTTGCCGTGCTGAACGTAAGGCCCGTAACGCCCGATATTGGCGAGGATCGGCTCGCCATCTTCCGGGTGCTTGCCGACTTCACGCGGCAGCGAAAGCAGCAACAGCGCGGCTTCGAGATCGACGGATTTGACCGTCTGGCCCTTGGCGAGCGAGGAGCGGCGCGGCTTTTCGCCTTCGCCGAGCTGGACATAGGGTCCAAAGCGCCCGTCGCGGATCGTGACTTCAAGGCCGGTATCGGGATCGGTGCCGAGCACCATCGTGCCGGTTCCGCCTTCGCCATCCTCGCCGTTTGGAGAGGAGATCGGGCGGGTGTAGCGGCATTCAGGATAGTTCGAGCAGCCCACAAAGGGGCCGATCTTGCCAAGCTTCAGCGAGAGTTGGCCCGCGCCGCACTTAGGGCAGGTGCGCGGATCGGTGCCATCGCCCTTGTCCGGAAAGATCATCGGGCCAAGGTGTTCGTTGAGCCCGTCGAGCACGGCGGTGGTGCGCTGTTCCTTGGCGCTTTCAACGGCAGCCTTGAAGTCCTTCCAGAAGTCGCGCAGCACCTGGCGCCAGTCGACCTCGGCATTCGAGATGCGATCGAGGTCGTTCTCAAGATCGGCGGTGAAATCATACTCGACGTATTTCAGGAAGAAGCTTTCCAGAAACGCCGTGACGATGCGGCCCTTGTCCTCGGGAACAAGGCGCTTCTTTTCGATTTTCACGTATTCGCGGTCGCGCAGCACGGCGAGCGTTGCGGCATAGGTCGAGGGACGACCGATGCCGAGTTCTTCCATGCGCTTGATGAGGCTCGCTTCTGAATAGCGCGGCGGCGGCTCGGTGAAATGCTGCGTGGTGGTCAGCGCCTTCTTGGCAAGCGGATCGCCGGCGGCCATCGCGGGCAGGCGACGGTTTTCCTCGTCCTCATCGTCATCCGAAGTCTCGGTGTAGAGCGTGAGGAAGCCATCAAACAGCACGACCTGTCCGGTGGCGCGCAGGTCAAGCTTGCGGGCGCCGGCTGTGGCGAGAATATCGACCGTGGTGCGCTCCATGCGCGCCGATTCCATCTGCGAGGCGATGGTGCGTTTCCAGATCAGTTCGTAAAGGCGGAATTCGTCGTCCGAAAGGGCGCTGCGCACGGCCTTGGGGATGCGGAAGGCATCCGTCGGGCGGATACATTCATGCGCTTCCTGCGCGTTTTTCGCCTTGGTGGTATAGGCGCGGGGAACGTCGGGCAGGTAGCCCTTGTCGTAGCCCTTGGCGATGAAAGCGCGAACCTGCGTGCGCGCTTCAGGCGCCATATCGACGCCGTCGGTACGCATATAAGTAATGAGACCGGTGGTCTCGCCGCCGATGTCGATACCTTCATAGAGCTTCTGCGCGATCCGCATGGTGATGGCCGGCGCCATGCCAAGCTTGCGCGAGGCTTCCTGCTGAAGCGTCGAGGTGGTGAAGGGCGGGTAGGGGTGGCGCTTGGCGGGCTTCGCTTCGGTCGTCGCGACCTTATAGGTTGCGGCTTGCAGCGCGGCCTTGAAGTCCTCGGCTTCCTTGCCGGAACCGATATCGAGGCGCGTGATCTTCTTACCATCCGCGCCGACGAGGCGGGCTTCGAATTCCTCGCCCTTGGGTGTCGCGAGCTTGGCGATCAGCGACCAGTATTCGCGGGTGATAAAGCGCTCGATCTCGCTTTCGCGATCACAAACGAGGCGCAGCGCGACCGATTGCACGCGACCTGCCGAGCGTGCGCCCGGCAATTTGCGCCAAAGCACCGGGGAAAGCTGAAAACCGACAAGATAGTCGAGGGCGCGGCGCGCAAGGTACGCATCGACCAGCGCTTGATCAATCTGGCGCGGGTGCGCCATGGCATAAGCGACGGCATCTTTGGTGATGGCATTGAAGGTGACGCGCTCGACCTTCTTATCTTTCAGCACGCGACGGGATTTCAGCGCCTCGAGCAAATGCCACGAGATCGCTTCACCTTCCCTGTCCGGGTCGGTGGCGAGAATGACGCTGTCCGCATCCTTCACGGCGCTTGCAATCGCGGAGATCTGTTTCGAGCCGCGCCCGTCCATCTCCCAGATCATCGCGAAGTCGTTGTCGGGGTCGACCGAGCCGTCCTTGGAGGGAAGGTCACGGATATGGCCGTACGAGGCGATCACCTCGTAACCACGACCGAGATATTTGTTGATCGTCTTCGCTTTGGACGGCGATTCGACGATGACAACGCGATTTTCCATGCGACCCCACTCCGAGCAAGCGCGGATAAGTGACGAGCGCCGTTTCGTTTGTCAAATGGCGAGCTGAATCGGGCGGTGTCGTGGAGCGTCTGCATATTTATAAGGCAGGAAAATAGTCTGTTTACAGGTTTGTGACATATTGCCACAGGAACTGGTGTGCTTGTGCCGAGCGTAAGGAAACACGATGAATTTCGATCTGGGTGGCGATGCATCGAGGATTGTGGCATCGATTCGCAGGGCTAACGCGACGGCAGAGTGTGACCTCAACGGTAAAATTCTATCAGCCAACGCTAATTTTCTGACGCTTTTCGGGTATTCTGAATCCGAGATCGTCGGGAAGAATGCCGCTGTCCTTACGGCGAAATCCACGCTTGAATCGGCCGGCTATCGCGCAATCTGGGAAGGAATAAAATCCGGAAAGCCTCACTTTGGCGAGATTTGTCAAATCCGTAAGGATGGGCAGGAAGTCTGGGTTTTTGCGCGATTCAATCCGATTTTCCGGGGTGACACGCCTTACAAGGCCTTCATCTTCGCAACCGATGTGACGGAAACCCGTGCCCGCCGCGCCCATTTTGAAAGCCAGTTGCAGGCCATCAATCGCATTCAGGCGGTGATCGAATTCGCCCTCGACGGGACGGTTCTTGATGCCAACGAGAATTTTCTTTCGACATTCGGCTACGCGCCAGAGGACATTAAGGGCAAGCATCACCGGATGTTTGTCGAGGCTCAGGATGCCGCCGCGCCCGAATACCACCAGTTCTGGGACAGGTTGCGGCAAGGTGAAGTGCAATCCGCCGTCTTCCGCCGGGTTGGCAAGGGCGGCAAGACCGTCTGGATCCGGGCATCCTACAATCCGCTTCTCGATCCCTCGGGCCGCATTTCCAGTATTATCAAGTTTGCGACCGACATCACGCCGGCGAAAACCGCGCAAATCGAGCGGGAAGCGGCGCAGGAACGGGTGAATACCGGTGTGCGCGGCATCGCTGACGCCGTCGCCAGCACCAACCAGCAGGCGACAAGTGCCGCCGCTGCCGCCGTGGAAGCCTCGGCGAATGTCAATGCTGTTGCGGCAGGTTCGGCACAGCTTTCGAGTTCGGTCACCGAGATCAACAGCCAGGTGATGAAGGCGCTCGACATTTCCAACGAGGCGGTCACGCAGGCCAATCAGGCGGGTGCGACGGTTGCCAGCCTGGTTGAGGATGCGCGCAAGATCAGCATGGTGGTGGAACTCATCTCGCAGATCGCCGCCCAGACCAACCTTCTGGCACTCAACGCGACCATCGAAGCGGCGCGCGCGGGTGACGCCGGACGCGGCTTTGCCGTCGTCGCAGGGGAGGTCAAAAGCCTTGCCGCGCAAACCGCCAAAGCCACGGGTGATATCTCCGCGCATATCATGGCGGTGCAGGCTTCAAGCCAGCTTGCGCAAGGCGCGATTGATGCCATCAGCCAGACGATTTCCGCGATCAACGGGATTTCGATCTCGATTTCCGCTGCGGTTGAGGAGCAGGCCGCTGTCACCAGCGACATGTCCCACAACATGCAGGAAGCGGCGCGCGGCGTTGAGCTGATCACCGGAAACATGGAGACGGTAGCTGATCTGACCCGCCGCGCTGACCATGGTATCCGTGATATCGTCGAGGCCGCCAGACAGGCGATCTAGCGCTTGCCTTGCTCTGGGCATAGCCGGGCGGTATCGAATGCGCAGGCGGTGATGCGGGCCACCTCGCGTGCCCTCGTGATCGTTGATCTGCCGTTCGGAAGCTATGAGGAAGGCCGCGAGCAGGCCTTCCGCACCGCCGCGTGCGCCACGCTTCGTCAAGCGCTATGCTGCTCTTGCGGAAAGCGTGAAGAAGGCTGCCGCCGACTATGCCGCCGATGTTCTTGCGCGGCGCTTTCCTGTGCCGGAACATACCTATCCCCGAAAAGCGTGACGCTTTTAAGAGGATAACCTTTCCCGGCGCTTGCGGGGAGGGCGGCAAGCTTCTAGTGCTTCGTCCTTACCATGACCGCTCCATCGCTTTTTGTTTTCCCGCACCGGCACCTCCTCGGGATCGAGGGGTTGTCACGCCCGGATATTGAGGGCCTTCTCGATCTTGCCGAGGAGGCCGTCGAGGTCTCGCGTCAGGTCGAAAAGAAGAAATCGAGCCTGCGTGGTCGCACGCAGATCAACCTCTTCTTCGAGAACTCGACCCGAACTCAGGCCTCGTTCGAACTCGCGGGCAAGCGTCTCGGCGCTGACGTAATGAACATGTCGGTTGCAAATTCGTCCGTCAAAAAGGGCGAGACGCTGATCGATACCGCGATGACGCTGAACGCGATGCGGCCGGATATCATCATTGTCCGCCACCATGCTGCCGGGGCGGTGCATCTTCTCGCGCGGAAGGTCGATTGCTCGGTGGTCAACGCCGGGGACGGTGCGCATGAGCACCCGACGCAGGCGCTGCTCGATGCCCTCACCATTCGCCGCAACAAGGGCCGGATCGAGGGGCTGACGGTCGCAATCTGCGGGGATATCGCGCATTCCCGCGTCGCGCGCTCGAACATCATCTGCCTCCAGCAGCTTGGTGCCCGCGTGCGCCTCTGTGCGCCGCCGACCCTGATGCCGGCGGGTGTTGAGCATTACGGTGTCGAGGTCTTCACCGACATGAAGCGCGCGCTTGAAGGCGCGGATATCGTGATGATGCTGCGCCTCCAGCGCGAGCGGATGAACGGCTCCTATGTGCCTTCCGTGCAGGAGTATTTCCACTTCTACGGGCTCGACCGCGAGAAACTCGCCTACGCCAAGCCCGATGCGCTCGTGATGCATCCCGGCCCGATGAACCGGGGCGTCGAGATTGCCTCCGATGTCGCAGATGGCGCGCAGAGCCTCATTCGCGAGCAGGTTGAGATGGGCGTCGCCATCCGTATGGCGGTGCTCGAAGCACTGGCGCGGAGATTGCCGAATGGGTGATGCGCGATGAGCGAGTTCCTGTTTTTTCTCTTCGAAGTGCTGATTCAGAAGCGCTTGATACGCCGTATCATCCTCGGTGTTCTGAGTATTTGGGCGATTTACACGATCAAGACATCGACGAAAGAGAGCTGGATTGCTTTGGGAATCTTGGCTGCTGTCGGGCTTGCCTTGGAGATTGCCGACTACTGGATAGCGCGCCGGCGCGGATCGAATGGGTGACGCATGAACATGGTCGAAGCCCTTTTTGGCGATCTGGTGCTGATGCTGATGCAGCAGCCGCTCTTGCGCTGGGGCATTGCGCTGGCGGCCTCGCTCTGGGTGTGGCTTATCGGTGATCAGGATGCGCGCTTCCGGCCGTTTTATCTGTTCGCGCCGTTTCTGGTGGCCGGTTTCATCGAATTTTCCGATGTATTGCTTGGCGGTGGCTCTACCGGGCAGGGCGGCAAGCTTTCGCAATATCTCATCGTGGTCGAAGGCGCGCGCAAGGTTATCAGCCCCATTGGCTTTGGCGCGATGGTCCTTGCTGTCATTCTCGGTCTGATGCGCGGCATCGGTTTTGCGATAGGTGTCGCTGTGCTGCTCTGCGCCTATTTCGTGCGCGGTGGCGGACAGGCTGGCGAGGGGCTGCGCTCGCTTTCCTCCGAATCGATTACACAGGGGCTGATGCTCTTGCCGACCATTCTCGTCGTGCTGCTGACGGCCTATGGGCTCGGCGCCAGTTTCCGCCGTCTCCGGGAGTATCGCCGTGACGACTACCGCTAATCGCCCCGTTCTTCTCACCAATGCGCGCCTGCTTGATCCTGTCACGGGGCGCGAGCAGCGTGGTGGCGTGCTGGTCTCCGAAGGCGTGATCCGCGATTTCGGATCCCATCTCGTTGCCGGATCGGTCACCGAGGCCGAGGAGCAGGATTGCTCGGGTGCGCTCCTCGTGCCGGGACTTGTGGATCTTCGCGCTTTCATTGGCGAGCCGGGCGAGGAATATCGCGAGACACTGCGTTCGGCGAGCCATGCGGCGGCGGCGGGCGGCGTGACTACGGTCATCGCCCAGCCGAATACCTCGCCGGTGATCGATGACCCGGCGGTAGTGGATTTCGTGCTCCGCCGTGCGCGTGATACCTCGCTTGTACATATCCGCGTTGCTGCGGCGCTCACGAAGGGGTGCCGCGGGCAGGAAATGAGCGAAATCGGTCTCCTGCAGGCGGCTGGTGCCGTTGCGGTGACGGATGGCGATCGTCCCGTCACCAATGCGCAGGTGATGCGCCGCGCGCTGACCTATGCGCGCGTTTTCGACATGCCGGTGATCCACCACGTCGAAGATCCGAACCTTGTCGGCGAAGGCGTGATGAACGAGGGCGAATTTGCGACCCGCCTCGGGTTGCCCGGCATTCCGCGCGCAGCCGAAACCATCATGCTTGAACGCGATATGCGCCTCGTACAACTCACCGGCGGACGGTATCACGCCGCGATGGTGAGCTGCCGCGAAAGCCTTGATGTGGTCCGCCGTGCCAAGCAGGCAGGTCTGCCAATCACTGCAGGCGTTTCGATCAACCACCTCACGCTCAACGAAATGGACATCGGCGGCTACCGAACCTTCCTGAAATTGAGCCCTCCCTTGCGCGGCGAGGAAGACCGCCTTGCCATGGTCGAGGCGGTGGCCGAAGGGCTGATCGACGTGATCGTCTCGGATCACAACCCGCAGGATGTCGAGACCAAGCGGCTCACGTTTGCCGAATGTGCGCCGGGCGCCATTGGTCTGGAGACGATGCTTTCTGCCGGGCTGCGGCTGGTCGAAGCTGGCCATATCAGCTTGCCGCGTCTGCTGGAGGCGATGTCCGAGGCCCCGGCGAAGCTCGTCGGGCTGGAGACAGGGCGCATGGCCAAGGGCGCACCCGCGGACCTCATTGCGCTTGATCCGGATTATCCTTGGGTGGTTGAAGCGGCAGCGCTAAAGTCCCGTTGCAAGAATACGCCCTTCGATGAGGCGCGGCTTTCCGGCAAGGTAATGATGACGATGGTTGCGGGACGGATCGTCCACTCCTATCGTTGATCCAGGATAGAGTATCGCGGGGGAAAGATGGCTGAATTTGCCGCATTTGGCTGGCTGAACGTCGCGCTGGCGCTTGGCTTTGGTTACTTCCTCGGCTCGATTCCCTTCGGTTTGCTGCTCACGCGCATGGCGGGCACCGAGGATATCCGCTCGATCGGTTCGAAGAACATCGGCGCGACCAATGTGCTGCGGACGGGGCGTAAGGATCTGGCCGCTGCGACGCTGCTCCTTGATGCGCTCAAGGGTACGGTGGCGGTGCTGATCGCCGCGCGCTGGGGGCAGACGGCGGCGATTCTGGCCGGTTTTGGCGCGTTTCTTGGCCATCTCTATCCCGTCTGGCTGAAATTCGAGGGTGGCAAGGGGGTTGCAACCTTCATCGGCGTTGTTGGTGCGCTGTGGTGGCCGGGCGTGGTGCTATTCGGCGCGATCTGGGTCGGCATTGCGTATCTCACGCGCTATTCCTCGCTCGCCGCGCTGGTCGCCTCGCTGCTGACGGGAGTCGCGCGGGTCGCCCTCGATCTTGGCGGCGCAATCGGCGCGGGGATCGGCGGCGCGGTCGCGATCATGGTCGCACTGCTGTGGTGGAAGCATAGCCCGAATATTCGCCGGTTGTTGCTCGGAACCGAGGGCAAGATCGGCCAGAAGGGATGATGCCGCGCTCCGGCATCCGCCTCAGCGACCGCCAACGGCTCGATTGGCTGCGGTTGTCGCGGTCGGAAGGCGTGGGGCCGCGGACGTTTCAGGGGCTGATCAACCGGTACGGCGGCGCGGCGGCGGCGCTCGAAAATCTGCCCGTTCTGGCGGCCTCGCGCGGGCGGCATGTGCGCATTCCCACAGTGGCAGAAGCTGAAAACGAGATGAAGCAAGCCGATCGCCTTGGCGTACGGCTGCTGGCCTCGGGCGAAGAGGATTATCCCTCGCGGCTCCTCGAAATTGATGGTCCGCCGCCGATCCTTGCCGTACGCGGTGATACCGAGTTGCTGCATCGCCCGGCCGTGGCGCTGGTGGGCGCGCGGAACGCCTCGGCTTCTGGCCGGAAAATGGCGGCGCGCCTCGCAACGGGGCTCGCCGAGGCAGGGTATCTCGTCGTCTCGGGCCTCGCGCGTGGCATTGATGCCGAGGCTCATCGCGCGAGCCTTGATCGCGGTACGGCTGCCGTGCTTGCCGGCGGGCTCGACAAGCCCTATCCGCCGGAAAACGAGGCGCTCTATGCGGAAATAGCTGCAAGGGCGGTCGCGGTTTCGGAGATGCCGCTCGGATTGTCGCCGCGTGGACGGGATTTTCCGCGTCGCAACCGGCTGATCTCCGGGCTTTCGCTCGGGGTTGTCGTGGTTGAGGCGGCACGACGTTCCGGCTCGCTGATCACTGCGCGCATGGCGAACGAACAGGGCCGCGAGGTTTTCGCTGTGCCGGGCTCGCCGCTCGATCCGCGATGCGAGGGCAGCAACGACCTTCTGCGCGAGGGTGCCTCCATCGTCACCAGCGTCGAGGATATTCTCGGGGTTCTCGCGCCTTTTGCGGGCGATGCAGAGCGCGCGCCACGCCTCTTTCGCGAAAAGCCGAGTGAAGAAAGCGCGACGCTTTTCGAGGAATGGGATGAGGCCGAGGGCGAACCCACAGCAGAAGCCTATTCAGACAACGAGGAAGAGGCGCCGGTCGCCGGTAGCCCGGAGATGCAGCTTCTCGAACTCATTGCCGTTAATCCTATTGAGATTGATGTTCTCACGCGGATGAGTGGGCTTTCGGCGCGCGCGGTCAAAGAGGCGTTGATTGAGCTTGAAATGGCCGGTTCCGTCACGCGCTTGCCCGGCAACCGGGTGGCGAGGGCCGTTCGTTAGCGGCTCTCTAGGTTAAAAGAGCCAGCAGCAGCGGAAGGGTTACCATTGAGGCCAGTGTCTGCGCGGTGGTGATCGCCGCCATCAGCGGAGCATCGCCGCCCATCTTGCGGGCGAGGAGATAGCAGGCGCTGGCGGTCGGAACACCGAGGCAGATAATCGCGATCACCAGCACTTTCCCTGTCAGGCCGAAGGCCATCGCCAGTCCGAAGCCGATCAGCGGTGTGACCAGCAATTTGAGCGCAACGCCAGCGATCAGCGCGCGGCTCGGGCGCTGCAAATCATGGAGGCGGAGTCCGGCGCCCACCAGCAGCAGGCCGGAACCCAGCGCGCATTGCGCCACGATATCGAGGCCCATCACAATGGAGCGGGGGATGATCAGCCCGGTGGTATTCAGGACAAGATTCAGCACCAGCCCGGCCAGCGTTCCCACGATAAAGGGATTAGTGGCCAACCCGCGCAGCAGCGAGCCTTCGCCGGTGCCATATTTCCGCAGCACGAAGACGCAGAGCACATTCAACAGCGGGATCAGCGCTGAAATCGCAACGGCGGTAAGGGTTACGCCCTCATTTCCATAGAGGTTGGCGGCAAAGCCGAGGGCGATGAAGGAATTCCAGCGCAAAGCGCCCTGAAAGATCGAGGTGAAGCCGGGCGCATCGGTCAGCAGCAGTTTCTGGAGCCAGGGGCGGATGGCCAGCAGAACTGCGGCAAAGATCAGTACCGTTCCCGCCAGTGTACTGCCGAGGCGAACAAAGGGCACTTCGCCAAGCTTGGCCATGGCGAGTGTTTTTCCGACCAGAAGCGGCACCAGCACATAGTAGGAAATGGCTTCGAACCCGCGCCAATCTTCCTCTCGTGGCAGCAGTGTCCGCCGCAAATACAAGCCGAGCGCAATGACGAGAGTAACCGAAATCAGGGTATCGAGGATCAAGGGGCGGGCTCGGCGATGAGGGCGGCGCTCAAAAAAGGTATCGTCTTCAAAGGGGATAACGAAATTTGCGATGAAGAGAAACCATCTTTGATGTTCAGCATTGATTTATCGACGGGGTAATAGAAAATTAAGCAAGGGATTGGGTGCCATCGTTGGTGCCCGGTCAGGGCCGACAGTTTGGCCCGCTGGTCTTGGAGGACCTTGAAATGAAGCGTCTTGGTGGGCTTACTCTCGGCGTGGCACTCACGCTCGCGGCCTTTTCGTACACCCCGGCTTCTGCAGCGGGTGCCTTTGGCCACGCGAGCGAACTGCTCGATGTCGGCGGGGCTCCCATGGTGGATGTCGCGATGCGTCGCCGCGTTGTGCGTCGCGGGCGCGGCAATAACGGTGCTGCCGCTGCGGCGCTGATCGGTGCGGCCATCGTTGGCGGTGCGATCATCGCGAATTCGCAGTCGCGCCGCCGTCAGTATTACGTCGACGATGGCTATTATTATGATCAGCCGCAGCCGCAATATTACTACCAGCAGCCGGGCTATGTTCAGCAGCCGTATTACGGCGGTCCCGGCGTTGTCTATCATCAGCCGCGCCAACGCCGCGTGTACAACAACCGGGTCGACGGTCCGGGGGTCGTCTATCAGGGGCCGCAAACGCGCCAGCGCTATCAATATGACCCTGGGACGGGTCGGCAGATCATTGGTGGCCAACGCGGTGTCAATCAACGGTATGGCAACCCGAATCCCGACATTCGATAACGGTTCAACTGGCCCGGTTGGGCCTGCATGAGCCTCGCGATTGCCAAAATGCCCAACAAGCATCATGGCATTGCCCTCTGGCTGCTTCAGCAGTCAGCCTGGCGCTTCCCTAGCGTTGCTCCTCATCCAGATAGGCTTCCGGTTCTCCGGAAGCCTTTTTTCGTGCAAGATCACGAAAGCGGTCGAGGACGCCCTGCAGGATAAAGGCCGCTGCTGTGGCGTCGATGACCGCCGCACGCTTGGCGCGCGAGAGATCGACCGATAGCAAGGCCCGCTCGGCTGCGACGGTGGAAAGGCGTTCATCCCAGAACAAGATCGGGATATCCCGGAGGTTCCTGAGGTTGCGTGCGAAGGTTCGCGTTGCCTGAACGCGCGGGCCGGACGAGCCATCCATGTTGAGCGGCAGTCCGAAGACCAGCGCGCCGATATCGAATTTCTCCATCAACGCAAAGAGTTCGGCGGCATTGTTGGTGAATTTCGCGCGCACCAGCGTTTTCATCGGCGTTGCGATCGAGCACTGAACATCCGACAGCGCGAGGCCGATGGTCTTGTCACCCAGATCGAGCCCCAGCAGGCGCTGGCCAGGCCGGATGGTGCCGAGCAGATCCTCGACCGCGAGATCACGGTTAGGCTTGGCCTTGGTAGGAGGCGGCGAGGGGGAGTTCGGTTGTGTCACGTCATACTCCGGTCGCAACTCTCAGAATTGGTGCAGTGCAAAAAAGTGTTTGGTCATCTGCCCTGAGGCTCATAAAACGTTTTCGAACAATATGCTCTAGCGAGGAGACGTCTCCATGAAAATTACGTGGTTTGGCCATTCGGCCTTCGCCCTCGAAAGCGGCAATCGCCGCGTTCTTGTCGATCCGTTCCTCAACGGCAATCCGATCTTCGAGAGCGAAGGCAAGGGGACCGTTGCCGAAAAATTCGCTGCGGCGATCAAGGGCACGACCGATATCGTGATCACCCATGGTCACGGCGACCATATCGGTGACAGCCTTGCGATTGCCGCGGCCACTGGCGCCACCGTGTTCTGCAACTGGGATCTCGGCCAGTGGCTGATGAACAAGTGGGAAGGCATGGCCACCGGCAAGCCGCTTTCCATCGAGATGATGAATGCTGGCGGCAATGTCGAGCATAATGGTGTCTCGATCCGTCTGGTGCGCGCGGATCATTCCTCGGGTGTGTGGGAAAACGGGATTTTCCAGACGCTGGGGTCGGCCAATGGTGCGATCATCAAGGTGCCGGGGGCGCCGGTGATCTACCACATGGGCGATACCGATATTTTTGCCGGGATGGGGCTGATCGAGGAGCTTCACAAGCCCGACATCGTGATCGTGCCGATTGGCGACCGCTTCACCATGGGCCCCTCGACGGCGGCGCTGTCGGTGCGGCGGTTCTTCCCGCGCTCCAAGGCGGTGATCCCGTGCCATTTCCGTACGTTCGGCGCGCTCACCGGTACGCTTGACGATTTCAAGCGCGAACTCGGGCCGATGGCAACGCGTCTGCTGGATCTCACGGTGCAGGAACCGATGCAGTTCTCGATCGGTTGATCGGGGCAACATTCGCACCTCATGGCGCTTCCTGCCTCAAGATATTTGTCATGCGCCCCCGCGTTCTGATAAGAGCGCGGGGAATCCTTTTTTATCCGGAGAGTCGTTCCCATGTCCGTTGATGCTGCCACCGTCCGCCGGATCGCCCGGCTGTCCCGCATCGCGCTGCCGGAGGCCGATGTCGGGGGAATGCAGAACGAGATCAACGCGATCCTCGGGTTTGTCGAACAACTCAGCGAGGTCAATGTCGATGGCGTCGAGCCGATGACCTCGGTAACGCCGATGGCGCTGAAAATGCGCGAGGACATCGTGACCGATGGCGAGAAAGCCGACCTCGTCACTGCCAATGCGCCGCAAAGCGAGGACAACTACTTCCTCGTACCGAAGGTGGTTGAATAAACCGCCTGAGCCGCCCTCCTGCGCTTTCCCCTTTCCCGATATTTGCCGAGCCCATCATGACCGATCTGACCGCCCTGACGCTGGATGATGCCCGCAAGGGTCTTGCCGAGAAGAAGTTCACCGCGGTTGAACTTGCCAAGGCGCATCTTGACGCGATGGAGGCCGCACGGCCGCTCAACGCCTATGTGCTGGAAACGCCAGAAAAGGCGCTGGAAATGGCTGCGGCCTCGGATGCACGCCGCGCGAAGGGCGAGTTGGGACGTCTTGAGGGCATTCCGCTCGGCATCAAGGATCTCTTCGCGACTGAAGGCACGCGCACCACGGCTTCTTCAAAAATTCTCGGTAATTTTATCCCGAAATACGAATCCACGGTCACGAGCCAGCTCTTCCGCGATGGCGCGGTGATGCTCGGCAAGCTCAACAACGACGAGTTTGCGATGGGCTCCTCCAACGAGACTTCGGCTTTCGGGCCGGTGGTCAACCCGTTCAAGCCCGCAAACTGGGATAACGGCAAGGCGAAGGCTGCGCTGTCGGGCGATAAGAAGGGCCTGCTTGTGCCCGGTGGTTCCTCGGGCGGGTCTTCCGCTGCCGTGGCTGCAAACCTCTGCCTTGGCGCGACCGCGACCGATACCGGCGGGTCGATCCGCCAGCCGGCGGCCTTCACCGGCACGGTCGGCATCAAGCCGACCTACGGGCGCTGCTCGCGCTGGGGCATCGTGGCCTTTGCCTCCTCGCTCGATCAGGCCGGGCCGATCGCCAAGACGGTCAAGGATTGCGCGGCGCTGATGACCTCGATGGCGGGGTATGATCCGAAGGATTCGACCTCGGTTGATCTCGCCGTGCCGGATTTCGAGGCCGCTGTCGGCAAGTCCATTGCCGGCAAGACGATCGGCATTCCGAAGGAATATCGCGTTGAGGGCATGCCTGCCGAGATCGAGGCGCTCTGGAAGAAGGGTGCGGATATGCTCCGCGCAGCGGGCGCGAAAATCGTCGATGTCAGCCTGCCGCATACGAAATATGCACTCCCGGCTTATTACATCGTCGCCCCGGCGGAGGCATCCTCTAACCTCGCGCGCTACGATGGCGTGCGGTATGGCGTGCGCGTGCCGGGCAAGGATATCGCTGATCTCTATGAGAAAACCCGCGCTGCGGGTTTCGGTCGTGAGGTGAAGCGCCGCATCATGATCGGCACCTATGTGCTCTCGGCGGGTTATTATGACGCCTATTATCTGCGCGCACAGAAGATCCGCACGCTGATCAAGAAGGATTTTGAGGATGCCTACGCTTCCGGCGTTGATGCGATCCTGACCCCGGCGACGCCGTCCGCCGCCTTCGGTATCGCGGAAATGGCGGATGCTGACCCGGTGCAGATGTATCTCAACGACGTGTTCACCGTCACCGTGAACATGGCGGGCCTGCCGGGCCTCGCGCTGCCGGGCGGAACGGATGCCTCCGGCCTGCCGCTCGGGCTTCAGCTCATCGGCCGCCCGTTTGACGAAGAGACGCTTTTCTCGCTTGGTGCGGTGATTGAGGATCAGGTCGGACGAGTTACGACCTCGCGCTGGTGGTAAGAGCGCTCTGCGCCTCTGAAGCCTCAATCAAAAGCCTTGAAGAAGCCTTCGCTGCTGCGGAGGCTTTTTTTGGTCTTTTCCGCTTGTGAAGAAACCTGAAATTTCCTTTTGAAAACAAAAAGAAGGAGCCGGTTTCCCGACCCCTTCTTTCTGCTTCCAGTACATATAGTGCAGTTCGGCTGGCAAAGAACTGCTAGGGACTTACGTGCTGAAATTCCTTTTTGCAGTGACCGTCCGAACCGCGTTTGAGGGCTCTTCTGTGCCGCTGCGTTGAGTTTTTGTAGCATGCCCCCCAAAAAAATGCCGTGAATAGTTCGTGAATTTTCGCAGCGCTATTTTCACGCACCCCATTGCCCATTCAGATACGACAACAAAAAAAAGGCCCGGTTTCCCGGGCCTGATTTCCATCTGGATCGTGGCATTAGTTGCCGCTGAAGGCCTGCTTGGCGCGGCTCCACCAGCCTGAGCGCTTCGGACGATTTGGATCTTCCGGTTCCGGCTCCGGGGCCGGTTTGGGTGCTACCGGTGCCGGCGCGGCCTTCACTTCAGGCGCGGCCTGCACTTCCGGGATGGCCGGGGCTTCAGGCGCCGTTTCCACGACAGCCGGAGCAGCAGCCTCAGCCGGTGCTTCCGCAGCAGTCTTCTTTGCGCGGCTACGCGGAGCCTTGGCCGGCTTTTCAGCCGGTGCGGCCTCTTCGCTCACCGTGGCCTCAGCCTTGGCAGCGCGGCTGCGACGCGGCTTTTTGGCCGGGGCTTCGGCCTCAACAACAGGCGCTTCTACCGCCGGTGTGGCCTCAACAGGTGCCATTGCGGGTTCGGCCTCGGCTTGCGCTTCGGCGCTCAGGCCTTCATCGCTGCTGTCGGTTTCGCCAGCTTCATCCGAGGTTTCACCCGGACGATCCTCACGGTCGCGGCGGTTGCGACGACCACCGCGACGACGGCGTCGGCGCTTGCGCTCGGCATCGCCTGGCTGTTCCTGCTGGCCGGCGCGGGTTTCGTTGCCCTCATCGCCTTCACCATCCTCGTCACCTTCGGCATCGCCTTCAGCGTCGGAGGTTTCGGTCGGTGCAGCGCCTTCGGCGCGCGGGGCGCCCGGCTCGCGGTTGCCATCGCGGTCGCGACCACCCCGGCGACGACGGCGACGGCGCTTCTTGCGTTCTTCGCTGCCTTCACCACCGCTCGCCTGGCCCGTACGGGTTTCCCCGGCGGCTTCAGCCTCGGCGGCCTCTTCTTCCTCGATCTCTTCTTCGGTTGCCTCGTCCATCTCGATATCCTCGGGATGAACAACGCGCGGCGCACCGGGGCGCAACTGATGGCGCTCGGCAGGACGCGGCGCTTCTGCATTGCCTTCGCCGTCGACGGTCTGCGCAATCATGCGCGGCTGCACGGGTTCACCGCGCTCCACGATGAAATGCTGGCCCGGTGCGAGGGTGGCTTCCGCGACAACCGTCACCGTAACGCCGAAGCGGGCTTCGAGCGCCGTCAGGCTCTCACGCTTCTGGTTAAGGATGTAAAAGGCCGTCTCAAGGCGGGTGCGCAGCGTGATGTCGTGCGTCGCCGAGCGCAGGAGCGTATCTTCCAGCGCGCGCAACACATGAAGCGCGAGGCTCGGCGTCGAACGCAGCAGACCCGTGCCGGCGCAATGCGGGCAGGGGACGGACGAGCTTTCGAGCACGCCGGTGCGGATGCGCTGACGCGACATTTCGAGCAAACCGAAATGCGAGATGCGGCCGACCTGGATGCGTGCGCGATCATTCTTGAGGCATTCGTTGAGCTTGCGCTCGACGGCCTTGTTGTTGCGCTTTTCTTCCATGTCGATGAAGTCGATCACGACAAGGCCAGCGAGATCGCGCAGGCGGAGCTGGCGCGAGACTTCCTCGGCTGCTTCGAGGTTGGTCTTGAGGGCGGTGTCCTCGATGTTGTGTTCGCGGGTCGAACGGCCCGAGTTCACGTCGATCGCGACCAGCGCTTCGGTCTGGTTCATGACGATGTAGCCACCGGACTTCAGCGTCACGATGTTCGAGAACATCGCATCAAGCTGGCTCTCGACGCCGAAGCGCGAGAAGATCGGCGTGGCGTCACGGTAGGGCTGGACGGCCTTGGCATGGCTCGGCATGAGCATGCGCATGAAGTCCTTCGCCTCGCGATAGCCTTCCTCGCCCGCGACCTGAATCTCCTCGATATCCTTGGAGTAAAGATCGCGGATGGCACGCTTGATCAGCGAGCCTTCCTCATAAACGAGTGCCGGGGCGGTCGATTCCAGGGTAAGCGAGCGGACGCTCTCCCAGAGGCGCATCAGGTATTCGAAGTCGCGCTTGATCTCGACCTTGGTGCGCGAGGCACCGGCGGTGCGCAGGATGACGCCCATGCCATCCGGCACCTCGAGTTCCGAGGCCATCGACTTGAGGCGCTTGCGATCGACCGCGTTGGTGATCTTGCGCGAAATGCCGCCACCGCGCGCGGTGTTCGGCATCAGCACCGAATAGCGGCCCGCGAGAGAGAGATAGGTCGTCAGCGCAGCGCCCTTGGTGCCGCGCTCTTCCTTGACCACCTGTACCAGCAAGATCTGCCGGCGCTTGATGACTTCCTGAATCTTGTACTGCTTGCGCGAACGATGCTGGCTCCGGGTCGGCACCTCTTCCATCGCGTCGCCGCCGCCGCCAACCTCGTTGACGACGTCTTCGCCATTGCCGTTCTCGCCCGAGCCGGCATCAACCTGCTCGATATGGCCGGACGAGCCTTCCGAAGATTCGTCCGAAGCGATCAAGTCATCGGCGGCGGCTTCCGCTTCAGCTTCCTCAACCTCGGCGCGTTCAGCTTCCTCGCCGCCTTCGCCATCCGTTACCGGCTGCGAAGCGACCTGATCGCGATTGCCGCCGCGCGAACGCTTCGGGCGGGCGCTACGGTTGTTACGCGAGGAACGGCGACCGTCCTCATCATCGGCGTCATCGTCGCGCGCCGCATCGCGCTCCTCGGCGAGGAGGGCCATGCGATCGGCGGTGGGGATCTGGTAGTAGTCCGGGTGGATTTCGGAAAAGGCAAGAAAGCCGTGGCGATTGCCGCCAAAATCGACGAAGGCCGCCTGAAGCGACGGTTCAACGCGCGTGACTTTCGCCAGATAGATGTTGCCGCGGAGGGGGCGCCGGTTGGCGGATTCGAAATCGAACTCCTCAACCCGGTTGCCGCGTATCACGACAACCCGGGTCTCTTCCGGGTGTGCCGCATCGATGAGCATTTTTGTTGTCATTGCAATCTCTTGATGGGGAATTGGTCCTTCCGCTCACCCCGGACGCGGCATAAGCGCGCCGAACGGCGACCCGGCCCTGAAGCAGGCGACGGGAGAAAGGACGGTAATCGTCGGGGAGAGACCAGAGGACGGACCGGGCTGGCCAAGTGAGGACAGAAAGCGGCATTTTCGAGAGGCGAAGCAGGGAATTGAGAGGCACAGCGACGTCGGAGACGCGCACCCCGGAGGCCGATGGCATTCCGAAGAATCCCGGGCTTCCGGAGAATGACGTCTCAATCGACATCTTCAATGCTGGCATCAACGCCATCCTCGCTCGAAAAGGCGCGCGAAATGCGCACCACGGGTACGCACGCCCGAAAAGCGAAATTGCCAAGTGGGCAAAGACCCGGCTGACAAAGGCTTCCGGCGGCGTTTCCCGCATCCCGGTCCGGAGCTGAGGAACCGGCGTGCTCCCGTGGCGGGAGTCTCGGTTCAACGAAAACTTGCTCCGGTACAGAATGCACCGTAGACCCCGTTTAAGGTTGAGGGTCAGCTTTTGCAAGCGGAACGAAGGCTTTGGCGGGAAGATCATTCTTCTTAATGCGCAACGGGGGCGTGGCACGCCTGAAGGGGCTGGCGCTTGAAATGCACCTTAGTGCGCTGTTATCCCTTGTTGTTTCCGTGTTTCTTCTGTCGTGTGCGCCTGTTTTTGCGCAAACACCTGTAACGCCTCCATCGCCTACTGTTCCAGGGGCGAAACTGCCCGGCGCCAGTGATTCGTTTGTGCTCGCGCGGGCGGTCCACCTTGTGGAAGATCAGGGCCCGGATGGCGCCGGCCTCGTGGTCGATCTGACGGATGAGGTGAAAACCCGCGTCGAGGCGCTCGCCAATCCCGCGCGGCTGGTGATCGACCTTGAGGGGGCAGCCTTCAGCGCGGGTGTGACAACCTCCTCGTCTAGGGGGCTCGGGCCGGTTTCGGCATGGCGCGCCGGGCTGTTCATGCTCGGGCAATCCCGCATTGTGCTGGAACTTGCCCGTCCGGCATTGATCGAGCGTGTCGATTTTGTCCGGCAAGGTGGCACGGTTCGGCTGGTGGCGCAGATCAAGGCGGTGCCACAGGCGCGCTTCGACGAGCAGGCGAAGGCCGATCAAGCACGGCGCCTTGCAACACGGGCGCAGCTCACCGGGCCGCTCGGCACCCGTCAGGCGGGGGCGAAGCCTTTGCTGGTGATCGATCCGGGGCATGGCGGCATTGATCCCGGCGCTTCGGGCGGCAAGGGCGAGATCGAAAAGGAGCTTGTGCTGGCAGTCGGCAAGGCGCTGCGCAAGGCGATTGAGGCGGATGGGCGCATCGAAGTGCAGATGACGCGCGAGGATGATCGCTTTATCCCGCTCGCCGAGCGTGTCGCCTTTGCGCGCTCGAAAGGCGCGGCGCTGTTCGTTTCGCTCCATGCCGATTCGCTTGCGGGCGAGGCGGATGTGCGTGGCGCTTCTGTCTACACGCTCGGCGATCGCGCGTCGGATGCCGAGGCCGCGCGGGCCGCGGAAAAGGAAAACCGGGCCGATCAGGTCGCCGGGCTCGATATCTCCGATGAGGCGCGCGAGGGTGTGGATGATATCCTCTTCGATCTGGCGCGGCGGGAGACGCGGCTTTTCAGCCAGATTGTCGCGCGCAATACGGCGAACGCGATCCAGAAAGGTGCAAAGCTGCACAAGACCCCGTTGCGCAGCGCAGGTTTCAAGGTTTTGCGCGCGCCGGATATGCCGTCGATCCTGATTGAACTCGGGTATCTTTCTAATGCCGAGGATGTCGCGGTCCTCGCGAGCGAATCATCCCGTATCAGGCTTGCGCAGGGGCTGGGTGAGGCGCTCGTGCGGTTTTTGACCTCCGGGCGCGATGCGATTTCCACAAAAATACCGGATTGATGCCCGCTAAACCGGGAGGTGCCGTTTTTCGGCCACGGTTTCAGCATTTCTCTCGGATGTGTTTGTTGTTGTCGGCGCGTTCTGGTATTTGGCGCCTCCAAATGTATGGCATGATGAGATTATACTTCTTGCATTTGATCCTTTCGGTCCTTGCAGGCGGAAGGCGGATCTCCCAAATTCCGGCTCAAGGCTGGTAACGTTTGGTGTTGGTGATTTGAACCCTCGACCGGTTTTCGGGCAGGGGCGACTTTAGGGCGAAACTGATGTTTCGCGAGGGATGGATAGCGGCATGCGGATGATCGCGCGCTTTTTCGCGTTTCTGTTCGGAACGGCCACGCTGGTCGGGCTGCTGGGCGCGGCTGTGGCTGGTTATGTGGTCTGGCACTATTCGCAGGACCTGCCGGATCATGCCCAGCTGGCGAAATACGAGCCGCCGGTCACGACGCGCGTCCACGCGGCGGATGGTACCTTGCTTGCCGAATATGCACGCGAACGCCGCCTTTATCTGCCGATTCAGGCGATGCCGAAGCTGCTGATCGCTGCCTATATCTCGGCGGAAGACAAGAATTTCTACAAGCACGGTGGCGTTGACCCCGAGGGTATTGCCCGTGCGATCATCCGCGGCAAGGCGGCCGGTGGGCGCCAGCAGGGCGCTTCGACCATCACGCAGCAGGTCGCGAAGAACTTCTTCCTGACGCCGGAGCAGAGCCTTGACCGCAAGATCAAGGAAGCGCTGCTCGCCTTCCGGCTGGAATCCACTTTCTCGAAGGACAAGATCCTCGAGCTTTACCTCAACCAGATCTTCCTCGGCGGCGGCAACTACGGCGTCGCGGCGGCTGCGCTGAATTATTTCGGCAAATCGGTTCATGAGCTGACGATTGCGGAAGTCGCGTATCTCGCAGCGCTGCCGAAAGCGCCTTCGACCTATCACCCGATCAACAACCGGGAAGCCGCGGTTACACGTCGGAACTACGTTATCGATCGCATGGTCGAGAACGGCTACATCACGCGTGAGGACGGCAATGCCGCGCGCGCCGAGCCGCTCGTGGTGATTTTCCGCCAGCTCTCGCCGAATTCCTACGCCGCCGGCTTCTTTGCCGAGGAAGTGCGGCGCGATCTGGCCGAACGCTATGGCTCGAAGAAGCTCTATGAGGGCGGTCTTTCGGTGCGCTCGACGCTTGATCCGAAGCTCCAGATCTACGCCCGTAAGGCGCTCTCGGATGGCCTCGTGCGCTTCGATGAGGCGCGCGGCTGGCGCGGAACGACGGACAAGATCCCGCCGACCGGCGATTGGGGCGCGCAGCTCGCGGAAATGCCGACGCTGACCGATATCGATCCCTGGCGGCTCGCGGTCGTGCTCTCGGTTGACGATTCGCAGGCGCAGATCGGCCTGCAGCCGGCCAAGCTCGGCGGCGGTCAGATCGACCGCAAGCGCGAGACCGGCGTGATTACGGCGGAAAGTGCGCGCGTTTTCCCGCGCAAGCGTCTGCGTGAGGCGCTGAATTCCGGTGACGTCGTCTATGTCGAGCCGATTGACACGAAGCCGGGCCAATACCGCTTGCGGCAGGTTCCAGAAGTTTCCGGTGCGCTCGTCGCGATGGACCCGCATACGGGGCGCGTCAAAGCGATGGTCGGCGGCTTCTCCTTCGACAAGAGCGAGTTCAACCGTGCGACGCAGGCGCTGCGGCAGGTCGGCTCCTCGTTCAAGCCGATCGTTTATGCCACCGCGCTCGATAATGGCTATACGCCCTCCAGCATCATCCTCGATGAGCCGATCGAAGTCGATCAGGGCGCGGGGCAGGAGGTCTGGCGACCGGAAAACTATGACGGTAAATCGACCGGCCCGCATACCCTGCGCTACGGCATCGAGCATTCCAAGAACCTGATGACCGTGCGCCTCGCGCGTGATATCGGAATGCCGCTCGTTGCGGAATATGCCAAGCGCTTCGGCATCTACGATGACATGCTGCCGGTTCTGGCGATGTCGCTCGGCGCGGGTGAAACCACAGTGCTGCGCATGACGGCGGCCTATTCAATGCTCGCCAATGGTGGTCGCCGCATCCGCCCGACACTCATTGACCGCATTCAGGACCGCTGGGGCGCGACGATTTATCGTCACGACGAACGCCAGTGCAAAGAATGTGCGGCCGAAGGTTGGACTGGGCAGGATGAGCCGCGTCTTGTTGACAAGCGCGAGCGCGTTATCGATCCGATGTCCGCTTACCAGATGGTTTCGATTATGGAAGGCGTAATCACGCGCGGCACCGCAACCGTGGTCAAGCCGCTCGGGCGCACGCTCGCCGGCAAGACCGGCACGACCAACGACGCAAAAGACGTGTGGTTCGTTGGCTTTTCGCCCGATCTCGCGGTGGGCGTCTATCTCGGTTACGACAAGCCGCGCTCGCTCGGCAACTCCGCGACTGCGGGTCAGTACGCTGCGCCGGTGTTCCGCGACTTCATGCGCGAGGCGCTCGCAGGTAAGCCGAACTTGTCGTTCCGCGTGCCGCCGGGCATCAAGTTCATCCGCGTGAACTTCGCGAATGGTCAGCGCACCAGCGCAGGCGATCCGCAGGCGATTCTCGAGCCGTTCAAGCCCAATACCGCCCCGCCGGAGAGCTACAGCTTCGGTACGGCGGCGAGCGGTGGCGCGGCGCAAGGGGGCGCAAGCCCGGTGGGTTCCACTACCGGCGGTCTCTACTAGCCCAAGTTCCCATCGAGGCGGTCTACAGCGGTGCTTCCTTTTGCAGTGGACTTGCCCTTTACAGCGGGTCTTGCCCTCGGCTATGCCCGCCCTCTGATCCCACGCGAACCCTCGTGCGGGGCGAGACGAAGAGACGGAAAGCAGCGATATGCGCGCCGAAATCGAAGCGATGGTCGAGGCCATCCAGCAGTCAGTCGGGCTGCTGAGGAGGCATCTTTGACTGGGATGTTTCCACCAAACGCCTTCTCGAACTGAACGCTCGCGTCGAGCACCCTGATTTCTGGAACGATTCCGGCACCGCGCAGAAAATCACGCGCGAACGGTCCGATCTCGAATACAAGCTCAACGGCATCCTGAAACTTGAACAGGATCTTGATGACGCCAAGACGCTGATCGAACTCGGCGAGATGGAAGGCGATCAGGCCACCATCGACGAAGGCGAAGCGCAGATCCGAGCGCTGGAGGCGGAAGCCGCCAAGCGTCAGGTCGAGGCGCTGCTCTCGGGCGAGGCGGATTCCAACGATACCTTCCTCGAAGTGCATTCGGGCGCGGGCGGTACCGAGAGCCAGGATTGGGCCTCGATGCTGATGCGGATGTATGTCCGCTGGGCCGAGCGGGCAGGCTTCAAGGTCGACATCATGGAAATGTCGGACGGCGAAGAAGCGGGCATCAAGTCCGTGACGATGCAGATCAAGGGCCGCAATGCCTACGGCTGGGCGAAGACCGAAGCGGGTGTGCATCGCCTCGTGCGCATTTCACCATATGATTCCAACGCCCGGCGGCACACGAGCTTTGCGTCGGTAACGGTTTATCCGGTGGTGGATGATTCCATCCAGATCAACCTCAACGAAAGCGATGTGCGTATCGACCTGATGCGCGCGCAGGGTGCCGGCGGCCAGAACGTCAACAAGGTCGAATCGGCTGTGCGCCTCGTGCATATGCCGACCGGCATCATGGTGATGAGCCAAACCTCACGCTCACAGCACCAGAACCGCGAACTCGCGTGGAAAATGCTGCGCGCGCGCCTCTACGAGATGGAGCTCCGTAAGCGCGAAGAGGCTGCGATGGCCGAACAGGCCAACAAGACCGATATCGGCTGGGGCCATCAGATCCGCTCCTATGTGCTGCAACCCTATCAGCTCGTAAAGGATCTGCGCACGGGCGTGACCTCCGGAACCCCGGGGGAAGTGCTCGATGGCGCGCTCGATCCCTTTATCGAGGCCGCGCTGGCGCAGCGTGTCCATGGCTCCGAAGGCACCATCGTCGACGATATCGATTAAGAGCGTTCGCGCCCCTTGTGGGGCGCGTCCTTACCGGTGTCAGGCCGCGACGGTTTCGACGAAGTGGCTGACGGACTGATCGAGTTCCATTGAAACGCGCGTGATCCGCTCGGAAATCGCGTCCAGCGCGCGGGCCGAGTCTGCGGAGCTGATCACGGCATCCGAGAGTTCGACTGCCTTGCTGGCCATGGATTGTGCTGTGTCTGACACCGAATGTGTTCGCTCGCTCAACTGTCCGATCGCGCTGATTTGATGGGCAAATCGGGCAGACAGGGCGTTCGAGAGCTGGGCTGCTTCCTGCATACGCGCGACGACGGACGACATGGTGGTCCGGATGTTGTCACCCGTTCCCCGGATGGCGCCAATGACGGCTTCGATTTCACCCACGGCGCGGGCTGTCTGTCCGGCGAGCGCTTTGACTTCCGTGGCCACGACGGAAAAGCCGCGGCCAGCCTCGCCTGCACGTGCTGCCTCGATCGTCGCGTTCAGCGCGAGGAGGTTGGTCTGGGAGGCGATGGTCTCGATCGTCTGCAATACCGCATCGATCCGCTCGATTTCGGATGACAGGGTATCAATCTGATCCACGGAGGTGACGACGTCGCGATTGGCCGCCTCTGTGCTCTGGGCGCATTGCTCGACCTGACCTGAAACATCATGGACGGATGTCGCAAGATTTTGCGTCAGAGCGGAAATTTCGGCGACATCGCGCGAGGTGGAGGAAAGGGCGTGATCAAATTCACTGGCGCGGGAGCTGGCGATTCCGGCAAGATTGCCGACATCGTGCGATGCGTGCGCCAGGCTTTCAACATCCGAGGTCAGCGTCTGGCGGATCGTATCTGTGGCGCTCTGGAAGGCGCTGGTTGCGGAACTGAACCGCTGGCTCTTTTCAATTTCCGCCGCGATCTTGCGGCGCTCGTCCGCATGAGAAGCGCTTACTGACCGCGTCTGCTCCACAAATTGACGGACAGCGCGGCTCAGAACACCGATTTCGTCATTGTACTTCGTCTCGCTGATGACAACTTCGGTATTACCCTTGCTGACCTCGTCGATTGCTCCGGCGATGCTGACCAGCGGACGGATCGCCCGACGGGTCATCAGCAGGTAGCACAGCGCACTCAGGCCGATGGAGATCAGGCAGAGCATGATCAGCCGCATCCGGAAGGTCGCAATTGCGATCTCGATCCGCTCACCCTGCTCTTTCACCAGAGCTTCAAGCGCTGGGGACATCTTGTATCGCGCCGCACCGATCGCCGAACGCCGCTTTTGAATCTCGCGAAGGAGATCGCGCGACGTGGCATCACCGCGGGCAGGCTGGGCAAGATAGGCGAGGCTGGCTTCCTGAAAGGCGTTCACCGCCTTGATCCAGTCGGCCCGGAAGACCCGCACCTCCTCGGGAAGATTGCCTTCCGGGAATTTGGCGATCCAGTCCTGCGCGGTCGTCAGATGACTTTTGATGTCCTTGCGAGCCTTTTCCTGTGCGGCAGGATCGTCGGCCATGGCGTGCGCCAGAAGGGCATCGACGCGGCCTTCCTCATTGCTGAAGGATGCCCCCATGACGCTATAGCGCGCATCATTGAACTGCTGCTCGATGCGGGTCTGCTCCATGATGTCGGCCAGACCCCAGACACCATAACCGGCGGTGAGAATAATCAGTGCCGCAGGAACTACCTGCGCGATCAAAAACAGCCCACGCAATCTCACCGGAAACTCCATTCTGGAAATGCGACAAAGTGTATCGCGAGCCTGTTAAGGAGAGATTTTGGAAGAGCTTAGCGGTTGCAACATCTTTCTTGCAGTTTTGCAAACAAGGCCGCGAATCCTTGCGACACTCGGCGCCTCAAATGCTCAAGGCGTTCCGAGCAGTCCGGCGGCGCGCACGAAGCGCATCGGGTCGGTGGCGTCTTCGTCGATCCGCACTTCGTAGTGCAGATGCGCGCCCGTGGAGCGACCCGTTGAGCCAACCTGACCAACGATCGCACCCTTCTCAATGAGGTCGCCCTCATTGACCGCGATACTCGACATATGCGCGTAGCGGGTCGCAAGGCCGTAGCCATGATCAATCTCGACCATGCGGCCATAGCCGCCGGCTGTTCCGGCTTCAACGACTCGACCGGCTGCCACGGCACGGATTGGCGTGCCGGTGGGCGCGCGGAAATCAAGGCCAGAGTGCAGGGCAAGGCCGCGCGTGAACGGATCGAGCCGCGTGCCGAACCCGGAGGACAGGTCGTAGCGCTCGCTGAGCGGACGACCGACCGGGATCGCTCGCAGGATCGAGCGTGCCTTCTTTGCGCCTTCCAGCGCGCTTTCGGCCTGACCGATGGCGACTTCGAACTGTTCGTTTGCGGTGCGGGTGGTCACCGGCGGCAACAGGGGGCCGCCCATCGCGGTATTGGCGGCGGCATCGCCGGAAACATTACGCAGCATCAGGTCGTCGAGCGGAACGAGCTTGCGGATCGGTGCGACACCGAAGGCGTTGCGGCCAAAGCGTGACGGATCGAGCCCGATGGCGGCGACCGTTTTGCGGCTTTTGGCGATCTCGACTTCGGCCACCTGACTGATGGTGCCGAGCGCCTCGATCTGCGCCTTTTCCATTCGGCCGGAGCGGCGTTCGACCTCATTGACGATGGCTTCCATCGGGCCGCGCATCTTCGGCGCTTCAAAGCCCTTGGGGGCGGGTGCAGGAAGTTGCACCATTGGCTCTGCGGGCAGCGGCTGCGGCTTGCGCGGCGTCGGGTCTGCAAAAGGCAGGGCGATGGCGCCAGTCGGGATTTCGCTGTCGGACAAGATGCCGGGAAGGGGCGCGGGGCGCGTCGCCACGGACATGCCGGCGCGTTCAGCCCGACCACCAAGATCGGTCACCACCATCTGGCGGGCTTCAAGCTCGGCCTGCCGCGCGACAAGGCTTGCGACGCGATCCTCGATGGTGTCCTGATTGAGAAGCTGGCGGGCCGTGATCTTGTCGATTTTCGAGCGCAGTTCGACGATCCGGTCCTCATAGGCGTAGTGCGAGCGCCGCTGGCCGGTCAGAACTGAAATCATCAGATCATCGCGCAGGACGAGGTAAAGCGTCGCGAAGAGATACCAGGCCATCAGCGCGGCGGCGAGAATCAGCAGCGCGGTGATGGTGCGATCGCCGATCTCGATGACCTTGGTGCCGCGCTCCGAGCGGAGCAGCACAGCGAGGCGGGCATTGGAATTGGCGAGGGGGCCTTGAACGGGTGTACGGATGAACATTGAACGCAATGACCCCAAAAGATCCATGACCGATGGTCTGATCATGGATTGTTAGGGTTAATTCATCGCTAAAATGCCCATTTGAGAGGCAGCTTTGGCGCGCTTGAGCGCGAATTTCAGAGCGATTTTGCCGCTTCCAGGACTTCTGCTGCATGGCCCGGCACCTTCACCTTGGACCAGACGCGGGCGATTTTGCCGCTGGCATCGATCAGGAAGGTTGAGCGCTCGACGCCCATGTATTTACGGCCGTACATGCTCTTCTCCACCCAGACGCCATAGGCCTCCAGCATGGCCTTGCTCTCGTCGGCAGCGAGGGCGAAACCCAACTCGTATTTCTTCTTGAACTTGTCGTGGCTTGCCGCGCTATCGGGCGAAACGCCGACGATCTCGGTGCCGGCTGCGGCAAAATCCGCACGCAACGCATTGAATTCCATGGCTTCCTTGGTGCAGCCCGAAGTGTCGTCCTTGGGGTAAAAATAGAGCGCGATCTTCTTGCCGGCGAGGCTTGCGAGCGAGATCTCGGTGCCGCCATCGCCCGGCAGCGTGAATGCCGGAGCCTTGTCGCCAGCGGCGAGGGGAGCCTTGGTCGTCATGCGTAACTTCCTTCAGTTCATATTTCAGATGGCTGTGCGGTGCCACGAATGCCTAGCATTCCGGCGTGACCCTTGGTCAAAATGGGGCGACACCCTCGCTTTGGCGAGAGGCGATTCGGCCCTTCTGCCGATCTCCTTGTGGAGAGGTGGCGCGGTAGCCGGCAAAGTGGACAAAACAAGGCGCTCCGATCCTTCATTTTGACGTCATTTATGTGAAAATACCCATGAATTCGGCGCGTAGCGGACGATGCGACTTGGTCGCCTCTTATCACCTGCTATGGGGAGGGTGAGGCGGTTGCAGCCGTCTCGCAAGGCGATCGTCTTGCAAGGAAGGATCAGGAACGGCAGGAACTTGGAACAGGAACACGCCGAACACCTTGGAGAGCACGTTGAAGTCAACGCGCAGGGCGAAACGTGCCTTGTGCGGCGGCGTCGCATTGGCGTTCTCGGGTGGTGTTCCATCGGCATTGCCAGTGTGATCGCTCTGATGTTCGTGGCGGCGGGACTTTTTGTCTGGTCGATCCAGCGCGAGAAGAATTCCGCTTTCCTGCGCGAGCATTTCGTCGGCTTGCTGCATGCCGGACTCGGACCTGCCAATACCCTCGCGCTCGATGAAGCTGCGGTGCGATTCTCCGGATTGCACCCGACCTTCACGGTCGGGGGATTGGCGATTTCAAATCCAGAGACTGGCGCACAGGCCCATCTTGATCGCGCCGACGTCGGCCTGACGAATCTCTCGCTCTTCACACTCTCTCCCGAGGCGCGGACGATCCATTTTGAGGGGCTGCGCCTTGTCATGCCGGACCGTGCCGCTGCAGATAGCGCGCTCGACGCCAACGAGGCCTTGGCCCTGCTGCGTGCTGCCCTGGCGGCGGTGAATTTCGCGGTTTCCGGCCAAGATCCGGCCTTTCGAGCCCTGACTACGGTTGAAGGCAGCAAGATTTCGGTTCTGCGTCGCAAGAATGACGGCGGCGCAACCGTGATCCATGACGGGATTACGGCCTCCGTGACGCGCGAGAGTGCCGGCAATCTCATCGCGCGCATCCGCAAAGCTGGGCAGACACAGGGGATCGATCTTGTTGGCAAGGTGACGCCGACATCCGATGGTGGGCAATCCATTCTGGTCGATACCGGCGATCTGACGGCAGGGGGGATCGCGCAGCTTCTCGGCATGACCTTTCCCGGGATTGATCCCGACCTGAAGATCAGCGTCAGGCTGACTTCGCGCCTCTCATCTCAGAATGTGCTGACGGAAACCGGCATTTCCGTTTCCGCACGCGGCGGGCATATCGTGCCGCCAGATCCTGATATGCCGCCTTTTACCCTCGACGAGGCGACGCTGGACCTGAGGATGAAGCCTGACTTGCCGGATGTTCTCGTGGACCGCCTGCAAGTGCGCTTCAACGAGACGCATTTCCTGCTGCATGGAACCCTCTCGCCCATGGCAGAACCCGGTGCGGGTCTTCGCCTTGCGTTGACAGCGGATCGGGCGGAACTGGATCGCCTCTCGGCTGCGGAACCACCGCTGGCGCTCGATGCGGCCTCTGTTCAGGGCATCATCGCGCCGGATTTCAGAAGTTTCGTGCTCGAGAAGCTGGATATTCGTAAGGGCGCCGGTGTCGCACAGGTTCAGGGCAGCTATTCGCTCGAAAACGGCGGCTCGATGGTCACCAACCTCGAAGGGCAGACGTTCGATATGCGCCAGGCCCTGCGCGTCTGGCCGGTGTGGGTGGCGCCGAATGTTCGGCACTGGTTGATCCAGCATGTCGAAGCCGGAACACTCTCGGCGATCAAACTTGAAACGAATCTGGCGGGACAAGCCCTTCAGGATGCCTTCAACCGTCGCCCCGTGCCGGATTCCGCGATCAAACTGTCTTATCGGGTCGAGGGCGTGACGATGCGGCCGGTAAAGGATGCCATGCCGATTCACGGCGTGATTGCGAGCGGCGTTTCGACCGGGCGCCGCGCCGATATCGAGCTTGCGAGCGGCTGGATCGAGCCGGCGAGCGGTCAGCGTTTCGATCTTCAGGGCGCAAAGCTTGTTGTTGCGAATACCGCGCTCAGGCCTGCGCTGCTCGAGATGACGGTTTCGGCACAGGGCCGGCTCGACGGCCTTCTGGCCTTCCTTTCCGCGCCTTCGCTCAAGAATCTGGTTGGCCTGCCGCCCGATGCCACCGTGACCGATGGCACCTTTCAGGGGCAGGCGAGCCTTGCTCTACCGCTGACGGCGACGCCTTCCCAGAAGGACACCAGGGTCGAGATCCGTGCCGAGACCAAGGGTGTCGTGATCGACAATATCGTCAAGGGCGAGCGGCTCGAAGCGGGGGCTTTCAGCTTCGTTTCCAAGTCCGGGCAGATCTCGGGTAAGGGCGAAGGACGCATCCTCGGCGTTCTCAACCATATCGAATTCAGAACCGATGCCGGCAAGACGCCGGTCGCCCTCGTTAAATCGGTGCTGGATGAGGCGATCCTGGCCAAGCGTGGCATTGATCTGCGTCCCACGGTCACCGGGCCGATTGCCGCGACCTTCAGCGTGCCGCTCGGCAAGCCGGGCCCGATTGATGTCGAGCTGGATCTCGTCAAAACCAAAATCGAGACCGGGCTTCCGGGGCTTTCCAAGCGCGCGGGGCAGGCGGGGCGGGCCAAATTCGCAGTCCTGACCCGGCCCGATGGCACGACTCTTGAGGGCTTTGAGCTTGATCTCGCGCCCGCCAGCCTGCGCGGCAAAGTCGAACTTTTGCGCGATGGCCAGTTCGGGAAAGCGGACTTCAACCAGTTCCGGATTTCTGCCGGCGATAATGCCAAACTGACGGCAGAGCGGAGCCGAGGGGTGCTCAGGCTCGCGCTTTCCGGCAATTCCTTCGATCTCCGGCCATTCATGCGCGGTTTCCAGAGCGGAAAGATCGAGGATGGCAAGGCGGGCGAGAAGCCGCCGGATATCGATCTCGATCTTCAGACCACGGTGCTCGTGGGCTTCAACGGTGAGCTGATGAGTGCTGCGGAGGCGAAGGCCTCTCGTCGCAACGGCAGGATCACCGCGCTCTCGGTCAAGGGCCAATTCGGGAGTGCAGCCCTTAGTGTCAAGTCGGGCGAGGTGCGGGGCGATCAGACCGCCATCAACGCCAGTTCGAGCGATGGCGGGGCGCTCGCCCGGTTCCTCGACATTTATCCGCGGATGATCGGTGGACGGCTGGCGGCCGAGTTACAGGTTGGGCCACAATCGCAGCAGGGCGTTGTACAGGTCCGCGATTTCCTGATCCGGGGCGAGGCAAGCTTGCGGCAGGTCGCGGCCAGCGGTCGTCCGCCCTCTGCCTCGCGGATTGCCGAGACCGATGATGTGCATTTCACCAAGCTTCGGGCTGATTTCGTCCGGAAGTCCGGGCGCCTTGATCTCAAGGAAGCGGTGATGTGGGGCGCGCAGATCGGCGGTACGCTTGAAGGCGTGCTCGACTATGCAAACGACATTGTCAGCCTCAAAGGCGCCTTTGTGCCGGCCTATGGGCTCAACAACCTCTTTGCCAACGTACCGCTGTTCGGACCGATTCTGGGTGGTTCGCAATACGAGGGTCTTTTTGCGGTGCCCTTCGTGATCACCGGCAAGGCGAGCGCGCCGGTGCTCCGCACCAACCCTGTCAGCGCGATCGCACCGGGCTTCCTGCGCAAATTCTTCGAGATCCAGCGCGAGCAGTAGCCCAGCCGCCTCTCGTGGCGTGAATGCTTGGAGTGATGGATGGCCGGGCGTAGCCCGGCCATGATCGTCGCGTCGCGTTACGCCGGGCGCAGCAGGACGTGCTTCTTCTTGCCGAAGGAGAGCTTGATCGCACCATCATTGATGGCATCGGCGGGCTTGAGGATCTGCGCCGGATCGGTGACCACCGCATCATTGACGCGCAGGCCTCCCGATTGCACTTGACGACGCGCTTCGCCATTCGAGGGAACAAGACCGGCCTTCACGAACGCCGCGAGCACGCCGAGACCGGCCTCCAGCTCGCCCTTGGTGACTTCGACGCTCGGCAGAGCGGTTGCCGTCCCTCCCGAGAAGGTCGTTCTGGCGGTTTCCGCCGCCGCTTCTGCTGCCGTGCGACCGTGCATCAACGCGGTCGCTTCGGTCGCGAGCACTTTTTTTGCCTCGTTGATCTCGGCACCGGCCAGAGCTTCGAGCCGGCGGATTTCCTCCATCGGCAGGAAGGTGAAGAGTTTCAGGAACTTGCCGACGTCCGCATCCTCGGTGTTGCGCCAGAATTGCCAGTAATCATAGGCGGTGAGCATATCGGCGTTGAGCCAGACCGCGCCGGATGCCGTCTTGCCCATTTTTGCACCCGAGGCGGTGGTCAGTAGCGGGCAGGTGAGCGCGTAAAGCTGCTGCGTGCCCATGCGGCGACCGAGATCGATGCCGTTGACGATATTGCCCCATTGATCCGAGCCGCCCATCTGAAGGTTACAGCCATAGCGGCGCGAAAGCTCCGTGAAGTCATAGGCTTGCAGAATCATGTAGTTGAATTCGATGAAGGAGAGTTCCTGCTCGCGCTCAAGGCGCATGCGCACGGAATCCATCGACATCATGCGGTTGACCGAGAAATGCCGGCCTACATCGCGCAGCATTTCGATGTAGTTGAGTGTCGTCAGCCATTCGGCATTGTCGACCATGACGGCGTCGGATTTGCCGGGGCCAAACTGGATGATCTTGTCGAAAACGCCCTGAATGCCTTCCTTGTTGGCATTGATATCCTCGATGGTGAGGATGCGGCGCGTTTCATCGCGGCCCGAGGGATCGCCGACGCGGGTCGTGCCGCCGCCCATCAGGGCAATCGGCTTGTTGCCGGTCTTTTGCAGCCACGACAGCATCATGATCGAGATCAGCGAGCCGACATGCAGCGAGCGCGCGGTGCAATCGTAGCCGACGTAGGCCGTGACCTCGCCCTTCGCGGCCAGCGCGTCGAGCCCTTCGTAATCGGAGCACTGGTGGATGTAGCCACGCTCGATCAGGGTTTTGAGGAAGTCGGATTTCGGCTTGAAGTCGGTCATGGTCGCACCGTTGGCTGGACTGGTTTGGTCAAGAAAAAGGCGGCCCTTGATGCCGCCTTTGCCGCATGGAGGCCTCCGGGGACTTAATCCCGGATGATCCCCAGGCGACGGTCGAGATAGGTTCCAACCGTGCCGACGAGCTGGTCGACGCGGTTCTCGAAGAAGTGGTTCGCCCCTTCGATGGTCTCGTGATCGAGCTTGACGCCCTTCTGCACCTTCACCTTGTCGATCACCGCGATCACCTCGTTGACCGGGGCTACGCGATCCTTGTCACCGTGGACAAAGAGGCCCGAGGAGGGGCAGGGCGCAAGGAAGGAGAAATCGTAGCGGTTTGCCATCGCAGCGATGGAGACAAAGCCTTCGATCTCCGGGCGGCGCATCAGCAACTGCATGCCGATCCAGGCACCGAAAGAAACTCCGGCGATCCAGCAGGAGCGGGCATCCGGGTTGACAGCCTGCATCCAGTCGAGCGCGGAGGCGGCATCGGAAAGCTCGCCCGTGCCGTGATCGAAGGTGCCTTCCGAGCGGCCGACGCCACGGAAATTGAAGCGCAGTACCGAGAATCCGCGATCCAGGAAGGTGTAGAAGAGCTGATAGACGATCTGGTTGTTCATCGTTCCGCCGAACTGCGGATGCGGATGCAGTACGATCGCGATCGGGGCACCCTTCTTCTTCGCCGGCTGATACCGACCTTCGAGGCGACCCTCGGGGCCATTGAAGATGACTTCAGGCATGAACTCTTCCGTCTTCTGGCGGCAAAAGGAGTGAAACGGACGTAAAATCCGACCCTTTGCGCGCATGTTGTTCTTGACGGGGCTGGTGCACCCGCTAAGTATTGGATGTGGAACGCTTCTTAGAATGGTTCTAAAGAAGCCTCCGATCTGAAACTGCGACAGAGCGCTTGGGTTCCCGAACGCGTCCGGCGGTGGGCGTTAGCATAGCCAGCCGTGAAATGCGACGATTTTCGTGGGTTTGACCTCAGTTCGGGACAGCTTCAATTGGGAGACATGATGGCCGCGCCGCGCGCCTATCTCGACTGGAACGCGACGACGCCGGTCCATCCGGCGGCGAAGGCGGCTGTCTTGGTGGCGCTCGATTGTCTTGGAAATCCGTCCTCGATCCATACCGAGGGTCGTGCTGCGCGCGCTATTCTCGAGACGGCGCGGGCTGATCTCGCCGCGCTTGTCGGTGGTGAGGCGGAAAATGTCGTCTTCACCTCCGGTGCGACCGAGGCGGCGAATGCGCTGTTCCGTGCCGGACTTTCTGGCTGCTGCGGCAAGGATATCGCCTGCGCGATGCGCCCCATGGTCTCGGCGGTGGAGCATGCGGCGGTGATCGCGGCGGCCGGTGTTGGTGCTTCGTTTGTCCAGGTTGATGCCAACGGGCTTGTCGATACCGCTGCTTTGACAGCCATGCTGGCGGAGGGCGGTCCGGCGATGGTGGCGATCCAGCTCGCGAATAATGAGACCGGCGTTGTGCAAGATATTCCGGCGCTGGCGGGCATCGTTCATGCCGCAGGTGGTGCGCTGATTGTTGATGCGGTGCAGGCACCGGGCAAGCTGCCGCTCGATATCAAGGCGCTCGGCGCGGATGCGATTTTCCTCTCGGCGCACAAGTTCGGCGGTCCGAAGGGTGTCGGCGCGATTGTGTTCCCCGACAGCCGTACGCGGCTGGCTGAGGCCTTCATTGGCGGGGGAGGTCAGGAGCGCGGCCAGCGTGGTGGCACCGAGAATTTGACCGGCATTGCCGGCATGGGTGCTGCTGCGCGGGTGGCTCGCGAGATGGATGAAGCGGTTCAGAGAATGATTCAGCTTCGGGGTGAATTCGAGAATCACCTGAATCGGTTGGCGCCGGATGTTGCCATTCTGAGTCAGCGTGTTTCGCGCCTCGTCAACACCACCTGTTTCGCCGTTCCCGGCCTTGCTGCAGAGCGCGCGCTCATCGCGTTTGATCTGGATGGCGTCGCGGTTTCTTCCGGTTCGGCCTGCTCGTCGGGCAAGGTTAAGGCTAGCCATGTGCTGACCGCGATGGGCATGCCTGATGGGGTCAAAGCGGGCGCGATTCGCGTTTCTATCGGCCCGACCACAGTTTTTGACGATCTCGAACGTTGCCTAAATTCGCTCGCGCGCCAGATACAGAGGCGGGCGAAAACTAAGGCAGCATAGCCTTTTTTTGCATAACCCTCGGCCCTTGAAGCCGAAGAGGAGGACGATATGGCAGCGGTGCATGAGACGGTTGAAACCGTCAAAACCATCGATGTTGACCAGTACAAGTACGGTTTCGTGACGGACATCGAGTCCGAGCTCGCGCCCAAGGGGCTGAACGAGGATATCGTTCGCTACATCTCGGCGAAGAAGAACGAACCGCAGTGGCTGCTCGACTGGCGTCTTGAGGCGTTCAAGCGCTGGCAGACGATGGTGGAGCCGACATGGTCGCGCTGCCATTATCCGGCGATCGATTTTCAGGATCTGCATTATTACTCCGCGCCGAAATCGACCGCCGGGCCGAAGTCGCTCGACGAGGTCGATCCGGAATTGCTGAAGACCTACGCCAAGCTTGGCATTCCCTTGCGCGAGCAGGAAGTGCTGGCGGGCGTCGAGCCGCAGAACCGCGTCGCGGTTGATGCGGTGTTCGACTCGGTCTCCGTGGTCACGACCTTCAAGGCGGAGCTGGCGAAGGCGGGTGTGATTTTCTGCTCGATTTCGGAGGCGGTTCATACGCATCCCGAGCTTGTGAAGCAGTATCTCGGCACCGTGGTGCCGGCGACCGACAATTTCTACGCGACGCTGAATTCCGCCGTGTTTTCTGACGGTTCGTTCGTTTACATTCCGCCGGGCGTCAAATGCCCGATGGAGCTTTCGACCTATTTCCGCATCAACGAATCGAAGACCGGCCAGTTCGAGCGCACGCTGATTATCGCCGACAAGGGCTCTTACGTCAGCTATCTTGAGGGCTGCACGGCGCCGAAGCGCGACGAAAACCAGCTTCATGCAGCGGTTGTCGAACTCGTGACGCTTGAAGACGCCGAGATCAAGTATTCCACGGTGCAGAACTGGTACCCCGGCGATTCCGAGGGCAAGGGCGGCATCTACAATTTCGTGACGAAACGTGGCGATTGCCGCGGTGCGCGCTCGAAAATCTCGTGGACGCAGGTCGAGACCGGCTCGGCGATTACATGGAAATACCCGTCCTGCATCCTGCGCGGTGAAGGCTCCTCGGGCGAATTCTACTCCATCGCGATCTCGAACGGGATGCAGCAGGTCGATTCCGGCACCAAGATGATCCATCTCGGCAAGAACACGACCTCGAAGATCATCGCCAAGGGGATTGCGGCGGGCAAATCCGACAATACCTATCGCGGGCAGGTCTCCGCGCATCGCAAGGCCACCGGCGCGCGCAACTTCACCAACTGTGACAGCCTGCTGATCGGGCAGGAGTGCGGCGCGCATACCATCCCTTACATCGAGAGCAAGAACTCCAGCGCGGTGTTCGAGCACGAGGCGACGACCTCCAAAATCGCCGAGGATCAGCTCTTTTACTGCACGCAGCGTGGGCTCAACGAGGAAGAAGCCGTGGCGCTGATCGTCAACGGGTTCGTCAAGGAGGTGCTCCAGCAACTCCCGATGGAATTCGCGGTGGAAGCCCAGAAGCTGATCGCGATCAGCCTTGAGGGTAGCGTGGGATGAGTGAGGCGCCTGCGCACGCATCCTGGTTTCTGGATGTGGCGAAGCGGGCGGGTTGGCAGTCGGATGTTGACCCGGCGACCGCCGCGCCTGAGGGGCATGGATGGTGGCAGCTTGAACAACTCGCCGAGATCTATGGCTTGCCGCTCACTTGGCAGCCGGTTGCTCTCGGGCCGGATGAGTGGCCGGACGAAGGTGCAGTTGGTTCCATCGACTTCTTTCGGGAGGCGGTGCGCGGGCCGGACAGTTACCTCATCGCCGAGCGTGGTGTCTGGAGCGGATTTCCGGATCCGCCGGAATTCACGCTCTGGCGAATGAAAGCGGACGAAACAGATTGGCGTTTTCTCGGTCACATCGACAGATGGCCGGGAAACTGGACACGGCAGATGCCGACAACGGAAAGTACTTGAGATGTCTGACATCGTGACCCTCGAAGCCGAACGCACCCGCATCACCGATGCGATTGCTGCGCTCTCGCCTGATCTCGGTCGGCAGTTGCCCGGCCGGAAGCTGCCATCCGCCGCCGGTAGCAAGGTCGATGCGCTCAACCGCCAGCTTGCGACGATCAACCTGAAGATCAAGCAGGCGAAGGCGAAGATGGGCTAACGCATTCTTTGTCATCACCGGGCCTGACCCGGTGATCCAGAAATTCCTCGGGTGACCTGGATGGCCGGGTCAAGCCCGGCCATGACAAACTTTTGGGAAACCGAAACATGCTTGATATCAAGAACCTCCACGTCGAAATCGACGGCAAGAAGATCCTCAATGGCCTCACGCTCTCGGTGAAGGCGGGCGAAGTCGCTGCGATCATGGGCCCGAACGGTTCGGGCAAATCGACTCTCTCCTATGTCATCGCCGGTAAGGAGGATTACACCGTCACGGAAGGTGAAATCCTGCTCAACGGTGTGAATATCCTGGAGATGGAAGCGCATGAGCGCGCGGCGGCGGGCCTTTTCCTTGCGTTCCAGTATCCGCTGGAAATTCCGGGCGTTGCGACCATGACCTTCCTTAAGGCGACGATGAATGCCCAGCGCAAGGCGCGCGGCGAGGCAGAGTTGACGCCCGGCGACTTCATGAAGGCGGTGCGCGGCGCAGCGGCGACACTCGGCATCAACCCGGATATGTTGAAGCGCCCGCTGAACGTCGGCTTCTCGGGCGGCGAGAAGAAGCGCATGGAAATCCTCCAGATGACGCTGCTCGACCCGAAGTTCTGCATCCTCGATGAGACCGATTCCGGCCTTGATATCGACGCGCTGCGGATTGTTGCGGAAGGCGTCAACGCGCTGCGCGGGCAGGGCCGGGGTATGCTGGTCATCACCCATTACCAGCGCCTGCTCGACCATATCGTGCCGGATACCGTGCACGTAATGGCGCGCGGCCAGATCGTCAAATCCGGCGGGCCGGAAATCGCGCTTGAGCTTGAGAAGAACGGCTATGCCGAATACCTCTCGGATGCCGCCTGATGCCCGCGCCCGTCATCCAGATGCGCACGCCGGCTGAAACGGCGCTGATCGAGCGCTTCGAGCGCGAAAAGTCTTCTCTTCCGGGCGCGAAAGACGCGCGCGCGGCCGCCTTCGCGCGCTTCGAGAAGGCTGGCCTGCCGGGCCGCCGCGTCGAGAGCTACCACTACACCGACATCCGCAATTTGATGCGGAGCGTGGCACCGGAAGTGCCGGTTGAAGGCGAGCTGATCCATAGCCAGCACGTTGGCGTGGAGGGCATTCCGGTTGTGACCTTCGCCAATGGGCGGCTTCAATCCGCCAGCGGCATGATCGGGGCAGCCAAGCTCGAACAGCTCGACGCGGCTTTGCTTGCCGGTGCCGCAGAACTCGGTACGGCTTTGGGCGCTGCCAACGATGCCATCGTGGATATCAACACCGCGTTTGCCAGCAAGGGTGCGTTTATCTCAGTTCCTGCCGGCGAGAAGGCTTCGTTGCATCTCGCGTTTGTCGATCATCATGACAGTGCCTTCGCGGTTCACTCCCGCGTTGTTGTTTCGGTCGGGGCGGGCGCGGAAGTGCTGCTCTACGAGAGCCACGAGGGGCCGGATAATCTTCCCTATCAAGCCAATAAGGTGGTGGAACTGCTCATTAGCGAGGGGGCAAAAGTTCAGCACATTCGCCTGAACATTTCCGGCAACAAGGCGCTCGCGCTTTCGACGCTCGCCGCCAGCCTCGGTGCCGACGCGGAGCTGATGTCGCTCGGCTTCACCTCTGGCGCGGAGACCTCGCGGCATCAGGTGTTCATCACCTATGCGGGCGAGAACGCGAAGCTCGATCTGCGTGGCACCACGATGATCCGGGGTCGCCAGCATGCGGATACGACGCTGGTTGTCGATCATGCCGTTCCGCACGGGGAGAGCCGCGAACTCTTCAAGACGGTGGTCGATGGCGAGGCACAGGGCGTATTTCAGGGCAAGATCATCGTTCGCCCGCATGCGCAGAAGACCGATGGGCAGATGGCGTCGAATGCGCTGCTGCTCTCGGATGAGGCCGGCATGTCGAACAAGCCGGAGCTGGAAATCTTCGCAGATGACGTTGTCTGCGCGCATGGCGCGACCTGCGGCGCGCTCGATGAGAACCAGCTTTTCTATCTCATGGCGCGCGGCTTGCCGCGTGCTGACGCCGAGGCGCTTCTGGTCGAGGCCTTCCTCGATGAAGCACTTGATGCTGTGACCCATGAGGGCTTGCGTGAAGCGCTCGCGGAGCGCGTCCACGTCTGGCTTTCGGCGCGAAAGGTGGCCTGATGCCGGTGATCACGATCCAGGTGCTTGAAGGGCCAACGCGCGAGCAAAAGGCTGAAATCGTGCGCGATTTCACCGATACGCTGGTGCGCGTGCTCGGCAAGAACCCCGAGAATACGCATATCGTGTTTCAGGAAGTCAGCACTGAAAACTGGGGGCAGGGCGGCCTGCTGGTCGATGAACGCCGAAAGGCCGCTGCGAAGGCAGAAAAGAAATGACCTACGATCTCGCCCGGGTACGTGCGGATTTTCCGGCGCTGGCGCTGGAACCCTACGGCAAGCCGCTGACCTATCTCGATAATGCTGCCTCGGCGCAGAAGCCGGCGCAGGTGCTCGACCGGATGCGGCTCGCCTATGAGACCGAATATGCCAACGTGCATCGCGGCCTGCATTACCTCGCCAATGCTGCGACGGATGCCTATGAGGCCGCGCGCGAAAAGGTGCGCGGGTTTCTTGGTGCGGGTTCGGTTGACGAGATTATTTTCACGAAAAATGCGTCCGAGAGCCTCAATCTCGTGGCTTCGTCGCTGGGCCGGCATCTCAATCTCGGTGAGGGCGATGAAATCGTCCTCTCAATCATGGAGCACCATTCCAACATCGTGCCGTGGCATTTCTGGCGTGAGCGGCATGGCGCGGTGATTAAGTGGGCTCCGGTCGATGAGGAAGGCAATTTCCTGCTCGACGCCTTCGAAAAGCTGCTCGGGCCGAAGACCAAAGTTGTCTCGATCACGCAGATGTCCAACGCGCTTGGCACCATCGTGCCGGTGAAAGAGGTCATTGCACTCGCCCATGCGCGCGGCATTCCCGTGGTGGTCGATGGATCACAGGCGGCGGTACATCTCGATATCGATGTCCGTGATCTCGACGCGGATTTCTACGTCATGACTGGCCACAAGCTCTACGGTCCCTCGGGCATCGGTGTGCTCTATGGCAAGAAGGCGTGGCTCGACAAGTTGCCGCCCTTCCTTGGCGGTGGCGAGATGATCCGCGAGGTTTCCGAGGACACTGTTACCTACGGCGAGCCTCCCCATCGTTTCGAGGCGGGTACGCCGCCGCTGGTGCAGGCGATCGGGCTTGGTGCAGCGATTGATTACGTGCAATCGCTCGGCAAGGCGGCGATCCGCGCGCATGAGGATGCGCTGGTGGCTTATGCCACCGAGCGGCTCTCGGCGCTGAATTCGATCTCGATTCTGGGGCGTGCGAAGCACAAGGGGGCGATTGTCTCCTTCAGCCACAAGCATGCCCATGCGCATGATATCGCGACCGTGATCGACCGTCAGGGCGTCGCCGTGCGTGCCGGCACGCATTGCACCATGCCACTTCTGAAGCGCTTTGGCGTCACGGCCACGTGCCGCGCGAGCTTTGCCCTTTATAATACCCGCGACGAGGTTGATCGGCTTGCCGAGGCCTTGATCCGGGCCGACAAGCTCTTTGCCTGAGCCGATCGAGGAACGGAAGATCGCCATGATCGAAGATACCACCCAGACCGAGCCCAAAGCGGCGGAGAGTGCCGAGAAGAACGCGGCGGTTGCCACGACGCCCGGCATGCTCTCGCCCGAAGAGCTTGACCGGCTGACCGATGACATCATCGCGGCGCTGAAAACCGTCTATGACCCGGAAATCCCGGCGGATATCTACGAACTCGGTCTCATCTACCGCATCGATATCTCGGATGAGCGTTTCATTACGATTGACATGACGCTGACCGCGCCAGGCTGCCCCGTGGCGGGCGAAATGCCGGGCTGGGTCGAGACTGCGGTCCTCGGCGTGCCGGGCGTTTCTGGCTGCAAGGTCGTGATGACCTTCGATCCGCCGTGGGATCAGTCGCGCATGTCGGATGAGGCCCGCGTCGCACTCGATATGTGGTGAGACGAGCTTCGTTCGTGTCGAGCGTGAGCGTGCGCATGGACTTGCGCAAACGTGAGAACTACTGTTCCCTGTCGCTCCCGCTTCGCGACAGGATTTCTCATGCGCTTCAAGGTGTTCAAGGCCGTTCTGCTCATTGTTGCCGGTAGCATGGCCTCGCCGGCGCTGGCGCAGAAGTCGATCCTCGATGAAGGGCAATGCCCCGGCGTTCTGCCCTATGGCGAGCCCAGCCCCATCGCTCTGATGCGGGTTTCGGCGACCGCGCCGCGCGTGCCTTTTATTGAAAGCCGCTCCAAAGCCAAACCGCAGTGCCCGTCTGATGCTGCTGGCTGTCAGCGCAAGGGGTTTGTTGTGCCGGAGGATGAGGTTCTGGCGCTGTCACCGCGTGAAGGGCTTGTCTGCACGACCTACATCGCGCCCGGTGCCAAGAAGGCGAAAGGGATGTATCCGGAAACCAACGGTTACCTCCCGGCAGGGGCGCTGACACCCGTCCGGATTGAGCCGCCTGCAACTGCCGCGTGGATCGGAACATGGACGCGTTCCGCCGAGGCGGAGATCACCATTTTGCCCGGCATGCGTGGGCAACTGATGGTCAAGGGCGAAGCGACTTTCGGCGCACTTGACCCCGGCCGGATCAAGCGCGGCGCAGTGAACATGGGCGAGCTTGAAGGGCAGGCCGCACCGCGCGGCAATGTGCTCGCGCTCGGCGAAGGCTATGACGGCACCAAACCGCTCTATGACGACGATCGGACCGACTGCAAGGCGCGGCTGCGGCTTTATGGCCGCTATCTCGTCGTCGAGGATAATCTCGGTTGCGGCGGCATGAATGTCAGCTTCAGCGGGATTTACGTCCGTCTGAAATGAGTTAGCGCCCGGCGCGCAGACGGTCGAAGTCACGTTTCAACAGCCCGACGATCACATCATCGTGCCAGATTCCACCGATCAACGCGCTCTCGCGCTCCAGTCCCTCCCGGGTGAAGCCGACCCGCTCGTAGGCGCGGATGGCGCGCGTGTTGAACGCGAGCACACGCATCGAAAGTTTGTGCAGGCCGAGGGTGTCGAAGGCAAATTCCGCAATCGCTGTAATGGCTTCGGTGCCAAGGCCTTTTCCGATGGCCTCGGGAGCGAGAATGCCGATGATCAGCGCGGCGCGCTTGTCGGCCTCGACGAAATTATCGAGCAGGATTTCACCAATCGCGCGCCCCTGCCATTCCATCACCCACGTCGCGGGATGGCCGGCGATATTCTCGACCCAGGCCTTTGCCTGCTCCTCGGTGAGAGGCAGGAGCCGTTCCGAATTCGCGCCGAGCATCCGGTAAATGTCCGGATCGCGCCCGAGCGCGTGCCGATCCGCGATATCGGATGGAATCGGGCGACGCAGGACAAGACGCGCTGTTTTCAGGACCGGCAGGGGAGAAGGCAGAATCATGGTGTACTCGAACGGATAGGGAGGCGCATCTCACGGCTCTTGCTATGCTTTCGCAACGCCTGTTCCGGTAACATCACAGGAATTCGTACGGCACTTGCGCGCAACGGATCACGTTTTGGTGCAAATCAGGCGGTTTCTTTGCGCAAAAATGCGCTATATTGTTCTCCAATGAAGCTCGTCCGGGCCTTGAACCCGGATCGGAGGTTGAGATGATGGAAACTGGACTATCTTCACCGGGCCGCCCGCCCGCTCCACGCAGCCGGTTCAAGGTAATGTCGCTCAGCGATGCCGCCGCCGAGCGCATCCGCACCGCAATTGCTGCGGCAGAGAAGCCGATTGTTGGCATCCGCGTCGGCGTCAAGAACGGCGGCTGCGCTGGCATGTCCTACACGATGGAATATGCCGAAGCCAAGGCGCCGCATGACGAGGTGATCGAAGAGAAGGGCGTCACAGTTCTCATTGATCCCAAGGCGGTTCTGTTCCTGCTCGGCACGGAAATGGATGTGAAGACCGATAAATTTGCCTCGACCTTCGTGTTCAACAATCCGAACCAGACCTCGGCTTGCGGTTGCGGCGAGAGCGTGGCGATCACGCCGGCAACGCCGGATGCCCTGACGCTGTGAGACATGGATAGCGCGGATATCACCGAGTTCTTTTCACCCGTCGTGCCGGTGTCGGCGCGGCGGATGTTCGGGGGCCACGGCATCTATTCGGATGGGGCGATTTTCGCGCTTGAGATCGAAGGCGTGCTTTATCTCAAGGTCGACGACGAGAACCGTGCCTTCTTTGCTGCGCTCGGCTCCAGCCCATTCACCTACGAGAAAAAGACCGGTGGGCAGGCCGTGATGGCCTATTTCAGCATGCCGGAGGAGGCCTATGACGACGAGGATCTGCTGAGGTCTTGCGTGCGCGAGGCTTTGGGGGCTTCACGGCGGGCCGAAATCGCCAAGGCGGCGAAGCCTGCAAAAGCTAAGGCAGCCCCGAAATCCAAAGCTCTGGCAAAGTCCAAAACGAAGCCCGCATAACAGGCGGTCCATAAAAAAAACGGGCCTTAGAGCCCGTTTTTGTATCTTCTTACCAAGTGAGCTTACTTCTTGCCGCCAAAACCGGCCATCAGGAAGCCGGGGATGGCATCGCCGAAGCCCTTCGGCGTCGGGCCATCGTCATCCCGGTGGCGACGCTGCGTGTGATCGCGACGCGGCTCGTCTCTGAAATCGCGTTCGCGACGCGGCTCATGCGCCGGGCGATCTTGTGGAGGTTGGCGATCCTGACGGGCAGGGCGCTCGGAGCGGACAGCCGGTTCGGTCGAGGCCTGCTCGGGACGTGCTTCCCGCGGCGCGCGTTCCGGCCTCGGAGCGCGCTCCGGCCTTGGCGCACGGGGCGGGCGCGGGGCAGCGGGTTCGAGATCCGCCTCGCCACCGCCGACCGCATCGAGAATTTTCTGTTCCTTGGCAGTGCGGACATGCTCGCGACCTTCGCCGCCACGCGGGCTGCGACGCGCGCTTTCGCGCTTGGTATCGCGTTCGCGGCCACGGCGTGCCGGGCGATCATCATCGCCTTCCTCACGCGGCGGCAGCGAGGACAGGTCACCGAGTTCCCACTCGATCGACTTGTTGATCAGCTTTTCGATGGCCGAGAGATACTTTTCGTCGCCGCGCGAAACCAGCGTGAACGCCGAGCCGAGGCGGCCCGCGCGACCCGTACGACCGATGCGGTGAACGTAATCTTCCGCGTGATGCGGAATATCGAAGTTGAAGACGTGGCTGACATCGGGAATGTCGAGGCCGCGCGCGGCAACGTCCGATGCCACGAGCAGCGTCAATTCGTTCTTACGGAAGGCCTCGAGCGCGTTCATGCGCGAGCGCTGATCCATGTCGCCATGAAGTGCGCCTACGGAGAACCCGTACTTCTGGAGGCTGCGATACAGGGTCGCGACCTCACTCTTGCGATTGCAGAAAATGATGCCGTTCTTGAGAACAGTTGCATCTTCAAGTGCCTGCGCATCGCGGATCAGGCGGCGCAGCGTCTCGCGTTTCTCGTAATCCTTGCCGTGCGTCGCGACGAGCTTCTGGGTGATCGTCGTCGCGGTCGATGAGGCTTTGGCGACCTCGATCACTTCCGGATTGGAGAGGAACTGGTCGGTGATCCGCTTGATCTCCGGCGGCATGGTGGCCGTGAAGAAAAGCGTCTGCCGCGTGAAGGGGCAGAGACCGGCGATGCGCTCGATATCAGGGATAAAGCCCATGTCGAGCATGCGGTCGGCTTCGTCGATCACGAGGATTTCGATGCCGGTCAGCAGCAGCTTGCCGCGCTCGAAATGGTCGAGCAGGCGGCCCGGCGTCGCGATCAGCACATCGGCGCCGCGGGTGATCTTGGCATCCTGATCGGCAAAAGAAACGCCGCCGATGAGCAGGGCGACGTTGAGTTTCTGGTTCGGCGCGTATTTGACGAATGCTTCCTCGACCTGCGCGGCAAGTTCGCGCGTCGGTTCGAGGATCAGCGTGCGCGGCATCCGAGCGCGGGCGCGGCCCTGTTCAAGGATCGAGAGCATTGGCAGCGTGAAGGCAGCGGTCTTGCCGGTGCCGGTCTGCGCGATGCCAAGGACATCCTTGCGCTGGAGTACGTGGGGAATGGCCTGGGCCTGAATCGGGGTCGGTTCAGTGTAGCCGGCGGCGGTAACCGCGTCGATCACCCGCTGGGAGAGGCCAAGTTCGGAAAAGGTCATGAGCACCATGGATCGTCGCAGGCGAGCGACCTCACAATCCGGGCCGACTCTTCATGCCCCTACAAGGGCGGACGATGCAGTGGTTAAGCGGGAAACCGCCGGAAAATGCAAGGTTAAACTTCAAAAAGACGCCGGAATTCCGCAACATAAGGCAAAACTCCGACGCTCAGGCTGCCCGAACTACTATCGTCGTGGTCCGGGGCTCCTTCCTGCTGATCAGGTCTTGCGCTCAATTCTTGCACGGATCGACGCGCACGCCCGCCGGCGGGTTGATTGAACCGGTGGTGATCGAATTGTCCATCACCGAGCGCGTTACGGTATAAGTCCGGGCCGCAGGTGGCGGGGAATTGGCTGAAATCCGCTGTGATTGATCCGGAATCGCCATAGTGAGTAGCGCCACGAGGCCCTGTCCGGCAGCCAACGTGAAGGCGACAAGGCCAATGGAGAACAGCACTGCGCGACCGATCATGCCGCGTTCACCGGAAAACAGCGTCATCAATTCTCTCATGCCTTCCTCCCGAATATCATGGTGAAGAGACCATGAAGGAGCAGGGTTAAAAAGTGGTGTCCGGCGATGGTCTTTGCACAGCTCTCGCGCCGGCTTGCCGCGATCTGTCCGGAACATTGCCAAGCTTTAAGTTGAACTGACGCGACTTTCAGCGCTTCCTTCCGGTGTGGCGGGCGATATCAGGAGTTGAGACATGAGCGAGAAGAAGCCGTTTTTCGGCAGCCAAACCTCGAAATGGATCCTTGCCGGCGCGGCCATCGTGACGATTGGCGTCGGCGTCGGTATCGCGGACTGGGCACGCGATGGTGGCGATTATGGTCGCCGCTGGCACGGGCGCCAGATGGAACAAGGGCGCATGGGACCGCAGCGTGCAGGGGGCATGGAGCGCATGTGCGAACGTGACCCCTTGAAGTTCGAGGGCGTTGCCCGCGCTTTCCTCAAGGCTGACCTCGATCTGACGACGGCGCAAAATGATGAACTCGACAAACTCGCGAGCGGTCTGGTGCCGGCGCTGAAGGATCTGCGCGACGAGATGTGCAACAACTTCGCCGTCAAGGGCAACGCCACGGCGCCAGAGCGGCTCGAAAAGCTCGCCTCGGTGTTGCGCAAGGCGGCGGACACCGCCGAAAAGACAGTCCAGCCGACCAAGAGCTTCTATGCGGCGCTCGATGACAAACAAAAATCCCGCGTGGAGGAACTCGTCAACCGCCGCCCGCCTTTCGGCCGGATGGGGCCGGGGGGGGCGGATGGTCCGCCGCCGGGTCCGGGGATGCACGGACCGGGCTGGTTTGGCCGCTGAGCAAACCGCAAAAAAATAAGGGCGCCTTCCGGGGCGCCCTGATTCCATTTCCGGCATTTGGTGTGCTTATGCCGTGCGCACCTGATGCAGGAATCTATCGACGTGATCACGCATGCGCTGGCTTTGCTCAGCGAGTTCCACCGAGGCGCTGAGCACCTGGCTGGCTGCGGCACCGGTGTTGGCTGCCGCCTCATTCACGATGCCGATACTCTCTGCTGCATGTGACGTGCCTTGCGCGACCTGCTGGACATTCTCGGCGATGCCTTGCGTGGCCTGGCTCTGTTCGGTGACCGCGGTGGCAATCGATGAGGCGACGTGATTGATCTCCTCGATCATGCCGGCGATCTCGCGCATCGCGGTGATGGATTCGCCTGAGGCATGCTGTATCGCCTCGACATGTTCGGAAATAACGTCGGTCGCGAGGCTGGTCTGGGCCGCAAGCTGCTTGACCTCCGAGGCAACCACCGCGAAGCCTTTGCCGGACTCCCCCGCACGCGCCGCCTCGATTGTCGCATTGAGCGCGAGCAGGTTAGTCTGCGCGGCGATCGATTTGATGAGGTCAACGACTTCCACAATGGCCTTGCCGGCCTGATTGAGCCGGCCGACCGTTGCATCGGTCGCCCGTGCCTTGGCGGCCGCCTCGGCGGCAAAGCGCGAGGACTGCTCGACCTGCCGGCCAATTTCTCCGATCGACATCGCCAGCTCATCGCCTGCGGAGGAGAGCGCCGATACGCTGTTTGACGTCTGATGCGAGGCTGCCGCGACAAGGTCGGATTGCTCGCTGGCGGTATGTGCGACTTCCAGCATCATCTTGGCAGAGGCTTCCAGTTCAGCGGAGGTGGTCGCCACCGATGAAACGATGCTCATCGAGGAATTCTCGAAATCTGCGACCAGCATTTCGACCTGAATGGCGCGCTCATGGCGGGCTTGCTGATCGGCCTCTGATTCAAGGCGAAGCCGCTGACGCTCGATGCCAGCCTCCTTGAACGTCAACAGCGTACGCGCCATGTCGCCCAATTCATCCTTGCGGTCGATGCCGTTGATCTCAATATCCGCGAGCCGCTGCAGCCGATTGATGCCGAGATCCCTGGAGCCGACCGTTGATTTGGCGAGGCTGTCCATCGTGAAGATAGCCTGCTTGAGGGGGCGTACCACGCCGCCGATGGTGTAGAACGCGGCGGCGCCCCAGACCAGGATGGCGAGCGCTGCAAAACCCATAAGGACGAGGCGCGCACTGTTGCTTGCCTTTGCCGCCTCTTCTTGAATCGCCTTGGCTTGGTTGAGCTGGTATTCGATCAAATTGCCAATCGCATCGGTGCCCGGATCGATCGCCGGATACATTTCCTTGATCGTGAACTGGGCAAGCGCTTCGAGATTGTTTTTCTCGATGAGGCTGATCAGCGTTTCCGTGGCCTTGTGGGCCGGGCCAAGCTTTTCATCCGCGATTTTGACCAGTTCCATCTCCTTGGCAGCATGCCGCTGGCTACGGAATTTGCCCCACAGTTCGTCAATTTCGGCCAGCGCGGCTTTCATCGCCTTGAGCGATTCGGCGGTGCTGAAATTGCCATTGCGCGTCTTGTGAGCCGCATCCACGACATCCACGGCGTAGCGGTCCGAAATCACCTTGAGATTGCGTAGGGGTATCACGGCGTCGTTATAGACTTCGGAAAGGGCATCGGCCTGTTTGGCTTGCGTCGTCCAGCCAATGTAAGCAAGCGCAACCGTGCAAAAAAACAGCGCTGTTAGCGCTGCGATCATACGGGCGGAAATAGTGGACATGAGGGCTCACTTCCTGTGGCGACGTCTGTCTGCTCAGAAGGCGGCATGGCCTCTAAAAAATCGTTTAAAAGAAGAAACAAATTCGCAATTCATGGTTGTAAAATAGAATATTTTTCTCTTCACTGCTTAGTTTACCTAAGCTGTGGCGCCAAAACACAATTTTCCCGAAACAAGGACGGCAGGATTTCAGGAAATTGCCATTTTTTGAGCCGGTGCGACATGATTACACGTCCTGCGCGCTTAGCCGACTTCAGACGTCGATCAGTTCGTCCGCAAACGCCGCCCGCTCCTGGATGAAGGCAAAACGGGCTTCAGGCTTGTTGCCCATCAGGCGTTCGACGCAATCATCCGTCCCGGCCTTTTCATCGGCAATCACGCGGACCTGAAGCATGAGGCGCTTCCGCGGGTCCATCGTGGTTTCCTTGAGCTGCGCCGGCATCATCTCGCCCAGACCTTTGAAGCGGCCGATCTCGGGTTTCTTGCCCTTGAAGGTCGTGGCGAGCAGGCGCTCTTTCTCTGCTTCATCGCGGGCATAGGTCGACTTGCCGCCGTGCTTGAGCACGAAGAGCGGGGGGATCGCGAGGTAGAGATGGCCGTTCTCGATCAGCTTCGGCATCTGCCGGTAGAAGAAGGTGATCAGCAGCGACGCGATGTGCGCACCGTCTACGTCCGCGTCGGTCATGATGACGATCTTGCCGTAGCGCAGTTCCTCGTCGCGGTAGTGGTTACCGGCGCCACATCCGAGCGCGAGCATCAGGTCGGCAAGCTGCTGGTTTGCGGTGAGTTTGTCGCGCGTCGCGTTGGCGACGTTGAGGATTTTGCCGCGCAGGGGCAGGACGGCTTGTGTCATGCGATCACGCGCCTGCTTGGCCGAGCCGCCCGCCGAATCGCCCTCGACGATGAAAAGCTCGGTATCCCCTTGCGCGTTCGAGGTGCAATCCGCGAGCTTGCCCGGCAGGCGCAGCTTGCGCACGGCTGTTTTGCGCTGAACATCCTTCTCGGCGCGGCGGCGCAGTCGGTCTTCCGCACGCTCGACCACAAAATCCAGCAGTTTCAGTGCTTTGCCGGGGTTTCCTGCGAGCCAATGGTCAAAGGCATCGCGCACCGCATTATCGACGATGCGGCTCGCCTCGGTGGTCGCAAGCTTGTCCTTGGTCTGGCCGACAAACTCCGGCTCGCGGATGAACACCGAGAGCATGACGGTAGCGCCGGTCATGATGTCATCAGTCGTCAGGACGGCTGCGCGTTTCGACTGGCCGATACGCTCGGCGTGATCCTTCAGGCCGCGCAGCAAGGCGACGCGCAGCCCGCTCTCATGCGTGCCACCATCTCCGGTCGGGATGGTGTTGCAGTAGGAAGCGATGGCGCCGTCATCATGCTGATACCAGGCGATGGCCCATTCGCAGGCACCGTGGCCCTGCTTGTCGAGCTTGCCGGCGAAAATCTCGTCCAGCACCATCACCTTGCCCTCGATCTCTCGGGCGAGATAATCGGCAAGGCCGCCAGGGAAGCGCAGCACGGCCTTTTCCGGCGTCTCGCCGGTGGTGGGCAGGAGGCTCGGCGCGCAGGACCAGCGGATTTCAACGCCGCCAAACAGATAGGCCTTCGAACGCGCCATCTTGAACAGGCGCGCAGGCGAGAAGGTATGGCCCGTCTTGAAGATCTGTGGATCGGGCTTGAAGCGCACCTTGGTGCCGCGACGGTTCCGCACCGGGCCGACATGTTCCAGCGGTCCCTGCGGAAGCCCACGCGAGAAGCGCATGCGGTACAACTGCTGCTCGCGTGCGACCTCGACCTCGACGAATTCCGACAGGGCGTTGACCACCGAGATACCGACACCATGGAGACCACCGGAGGTCTCGTAGGCCTTGCCGTCGAACTTGCCGCCGGCGTGCAGCGTGCACATCACGATTTCGAGCGAGGACTTCGTCGGGTCCGAGCGATGCGGATCGACCGGAATGCCGCGCCCGTTATCGGTCACAGAGAGATAGCCTTCCGCGTCCAGTTCAATGTCGATGAAGGTCGCGTGTCCAGCGACGGCTTCGTCCATCGAGTTGTCGAGAATTTCCGCGAAGAGGTGATGCAGGGCCTTCTCGTCGGTGCCGCCGATATACATGCCGGGGCGACGGCGGACGGGTTCAAGCCCTTCAAGGACTTCGATTGCGGAGCCATCATAGCCGCCGGAGTTCGCGCCACTCGTCGCGGCTGAGGCGGGCAGGGGCGCGGATGCCTTGGTCGGGGCGGGCGCAGGTACAACAGGCGCTGGCATAGCAACAGGGGCCGCAACCGGCTTGGGCGCTGCTGTGGCAGGCGCTGCTGTGGGAGGAGCCGCCGCCTTGACCTCGCGCACCATGTCCTTGGCCGCCTTTTCAAGCTGCCCGAAGAGATCGTGTGCCGGTGAAGTGTTCGACGCCATACCCGCTTTTACCTGTTGCCCGCTGTGGCCCGATGAAGGCCTAGCCTCACGTCGATATGTGATTCGTTCTTTCTCACTATGCCACACAACAGGGCGAGGGAAGGTGGGCTGCGCCTTCTGGCCGATGTCATCCCCAACCTGAGTGGCTAGCCGGGCTCATTCTCGGATGCCCATTCCAGCGTCTTGTAATCGAACCCGAGTTCGACCGTCGGTTTGACGATATCGAAGTAGGGCGAAACGTCGAAATCGCGCGGCGTATACAGCGAGGAATGGCGGATATGCAGCACTTCGCGACGACGTGCGCGGCTCATACTGTCCGGGACGCCAGCGCCGGGATTTCTTACTCCCGAGCCTTGCACGCCGGAATCCGACTGGATTTCGATGCGCGGCAGAATGGGGTAGCGGACGCTTTCGAAGGCGGCGGCGATCAATGTCGAGCAAATGGCACGGGTCGGCTCGCCCGATCCTAGCGCCAGCATCCTGCGCCGGAAGCGCTGCGGCACCGGCGGGTTCGGCAGCAGGAAGCGGACAAGGTCGAAAATGTTCCTCAGGTCATATTGCCCGCCGAGTTTCGAGATGGCGTAGGCGATGACCTTCTGGCGATCCTCCGGTGTCAGCCCGACCGGTCGGCAGATACGGGCATTGAAGCTTGCGTATTTTTCCAGCGGGCTTGCGACAATGCCGTCGCCGATTTCCGCCTCGATCAAGGTCAGCGGGCGCCCTTCCGGATCGTTCTGCTCCAGAGCTTCGCCGATGTAGAGCGCGGCGTGGCTCCAGGTGGATTGGGTCAGATATTTGATTGCGGAGGAGATTTTCGAGCGTCCGCCCTCGATCAGCAGCACATCGCCAGGCTGGATGAAGCGCGCGATGAAGTCGGGACGGCTTGAAAGATAAGGCTCGTAGCCGCTGGAGCCATCGCTCGCGCGGCGGGCGATCCAGCGACCAAACCGGTCGAGCAAGGCATTGAAGGCACTCATGATCCCGAATGTGGGAGAAGCCTGCGGTGACCGCAACCCTTCCGTCATCACATTGGCACAAAACGCTGCGATGAACGCTGACCGGAACGGTGCGTTAAGCTCGCCTTCACCATGTCCGGACTAACATTCGTTCTAACGATCCAGAAGCCAACAGGAGTATCCAAAATGACGACGCCGGGCCTGAAGACCCTCGAAAATTGTGCCCAGGCGACCGGCTGTGCCTTTGGATTTGAAGAATCGGATTTCGATGTGCGTTATGTCGCCCCGCAGCGTCCGGGGCGTCTGATCGCGCTGTTCGTAGCGGTCACCGGTAGCGCCGCCGCACTGGCCCATCATTTCGGGCTGACCGGCATGGTGGCTTCGCTCGGCGGCTGGCGCCCCTCGGTCTGAGCCTTGCTGTCCGGCGGTTGTTCGCCGGATCAGATGCGCAACTTCAGGCCTTCATGGCTCGCCGTGAAGCCGAGATTTTCATAAAAGCGGAGCGCATCGGGGCGCTCCTTGTCGGTTGTGAGCTGTACGATGCCACAACCGCGCGCCCGGCAGCGCCCTACCGCCCATTTCAGCATATCCTTGCCAAGGCCGGCGCTGCGCAGATGCGCGGCAACGCGCACGGATTCAATCTGCCCGCGCCAGCGGCCTTTGTGGCTGAGGCCGGGAATGAAGCTGAGCTGCAAATAGCCGACAACGATACCATGCTGCTCCACGACCAGCGGAAACTGGTTCGGGTCTGCATCCATGGCGGTGAAGGCGGAGAGGTAGCCCGAGTCAAGCGGCAGGCGGGAATCTTCCCGCGATTTGCCGAGCGGATCATCGGCAAGCAGGGCCACAATCGCAGTCAGGTCATCGCGCGTTGCGCGCCGGAAGACGGGGATCGACATAGGCTCGAGCTATCTGCCTGAAAACCCCGCTCTGTCAATTGTCCAAAGGAAAAGGGCGCCCCGAGAGGCGCCCTTCTTGTCTGCATCGATAACAAAACCTGATCAGAGGCTGTAGTACATCGAGAATTCAACCGGATGCGGGGTCATTTCGAAACGCATCACGTCCTGCATCTTCAGCTCGATATAGCTGTCGATGAAGTCGTCGGTGAACACGCCGCCGGCCTTGAGGAAGCCGCGATCCTTGTCGAGCGAGGCAAGGGCTTCACGCAGCGAGCCGCACACGGTCGGGATCTTCTTGAGTTCCTTCGGCGGCAGATCATAGAGATCCTTGTCCATCGCGGCGCCCGGATCGATCTTGTTGGCGATACCGTCGAGGCCGGCCATCAGCATGGCCGAGAAGGCGAGGTACGGGTTCGCCATCGGGTCCGGGAAGCGGACTTCAACGCGCTTGGCCTTCGGCGAATTCGTCCACGGAATACGGCAGGAGGCCGAACGGTTGCGGGCCGAATAGGCCAGCAGAACCGGGGCTTCATAGCCCGGGACGAGACGCTTGTAGGAGTTGGTCGAGGGGTTCGTGAAGGCGTTCAGGGCCTTCGCATGCTTGATGATGCCGCCGATGTAGTAGAGGCACATCTGCGAAAGACCGGCGTACTTGTCGCCCGCCATCATCGGCTTGCCGCCCTTCCAGATCGACTGGTGAACGTGCATGCCCGAACCGTTGTCGCCGAATACCGGCTTCGGCATGAAGGTCGCCGTCTTGCCGTAGGACTGCGCGACGTTGTGGATCGCGTACTTGTAGATCTGCATGTGGTCGGCCATCGTCACGAGCGTGCCGAACTTCATGCCGAGCTCATGCTGGGCCGAAGCGACTTCGTGGTGATGCTTCTCGACAACAACGCCCATCGCCGCCATCGCCGCGAGCATTTCGCCGCGCATGTCCTGCGAAGCGTCCTGCGGCGGAACGGGGAAGTAGCCGCCCTTGGTGGCGATGCGGTGGCCAAGGTTGCCGCCTTCATAGTCGGCGTCGCCGTTGATCGGCAGTTCCGACGCGTCGAGCTTGAAGCCGGTGTTGTACGGATCGGCCTTGAACTTCACGTCGTCGAAGATGAAGAACTCAGCTTCCGGGCCGAAATAGGCGGTGTCGCCCACGCCGGTCGACTGCATGTACATCTCAGCGCGCTTGGCGATGCCACGCGGGCAGCGGGAGTAAGGCTCGCCGGTCGCCGGCTCGAGAACGTCGCAGTTGAGGACGAGCGTCGAGGCGGCGAAGAACGGGTCGAGATGGGCGGAGGCCGGGTCCGGCTTCAGCATCATGTCCGACTCGTTGATGGCCTTCCAGCCGGCGATCGACGAACCGTCGAACATCACGCCTTCTTCAAGCGCTTCCTCGTCGACGATGGTGACATCGAACGTCCAATGCTGCCACTTGCCGCGCGGATCGGTGAAGCGGAAGTCGACGTACTTCACGTCGTTTTCCTTGATGAACTTCAAAACATCCTTTGCCGTCTTCATACGCGTCGTGTCCTTTATCGTTCGACGTTGGCTCTGAGTTTCGTGAACTCGGCGGTGATCGGTCTCAAGCATTGGCTCCGGGAAGAGCCGGCCCAGTCAAACTGTACCCCCAGAATGCTCCGGATCACTCTGGAGCTTTCGAGAGCAAGGATCGCGCCAGAACCGGGCCAGCCCGGCGCGTCCGAAAAGGTTTCAACCGGCAACAAGGTTCGCATGAACCTTAAGGGCAAAAACCGGTATGACGCGGATCAAACCGCGTCGCCGCCGGTCTCGCCGGTCCGAATCCGGACCGCCTGTTCGATCGAAGAAACAAAAATCTTGCCATCCCCGATGCGGCCGGTCTGGGCTGCATTCTTGATCGCCTCGATCGCTTCGTTGACCATGGCATCCTGAAGGACAACCTCGATCTTCACTTTGGGAAGGAAATCAACGACATACTCAGCGCCGCGATAGAGTTCCGTATGGCCTTTCTGACGACCGAAGCCCTTGGCTTCGATCACCGTGATGCCCTGCACGCCGATGCCCTGAAGGGCTTCCTTCACTTCATCGAGCTTGAAGGGCTTAATGATCGCCTCGATCTTCTTCATTGCGGGACCTCTCTCAAGCGGTGAAGTGGTTGAAAATATGATTGTCTCACACCACGAAAGCGCGAAATTCGTCAATAGGGGATGCGGGTTTTGCGAGCACTCGCGTGCTACAAAGGCAGAGAGTGATTTCAAAAGTGGCGATATGACTAATATTTAGGCAATATGAATAATTGTAGGGCGCCGTTCTTTCGAAGATATCACCAGACCCGCGCCGCGTACTCACGTTACCTCGAACCAGGTCGCGACGCCCGTTCCGAAATGCTCGGCAATGGTCGAGCGGATCGCCCACTTGCCGGGATTGTCGGCGATGAGCGCGATGCGCGCCGTGGTTTTCGGTGTCATGTAGAGCGTGTCGAGGAAATAGGGTTCCCAGCCATCGTCGAAGGGGTGCAGCAGGCGGAAGGCGTGGCCATGCACCGCAATCACCTGCGGCCAGCTCGTCTGGTTCATCAGCGCCAGAACCAGCACCTTGCCGCGTTTAACGCTGACGAGCGGCTTGCCAGCGAAACCTTCGTTCTTGCTGCCGTTGATCGTGAAGATGCGTTTGGGATCGGGGAATCGCTTGGTGAGTGCCGCCGGTTCCGCTTCCTGAGGCTCGGTGCCGATGCCACCGGTGATCGCGACGTCTACGCGCGTGGCATCCTGAAGCCGTATCGCTGGCGGCAGGCCCGGATCGGGCAGGGCGGCAAGCTTGTCTTTGGCGGGCAGGGGTTCTCCTTCAGTCCGATAGGCAAAAATAGGGATACCGTTGCCGACTTTGGCTTCGATGGCGCCGTCCTTGCCTGCTTCAGGCGGCGCTTGCAGCACCATCTCAATGCGTGAGTTCGGCGCGAGAATCACGGTGCGTTTCAACGGATCAAACGGCTGGCAGGGTGTCGAATCGATCGAATAGACCTCGGCCGCGAAGCCGCTGACCTTGAGCGGAATGACGCGTGCGTTCGAGACATTGATCATCCGGATGCGCAGGCGCGCACCAGGACGGACGCTCATTTTGCCCGGTGCCGGCAGGCCATTGGCCGCGAGGCGGTTGCCGAGACGCCCGACGCGGGATGAATCAGGCCGCGACAGGAAATCCTCCACCAGCACGCCTTTGTCATCGAGCCGCCAGTCGCTGACCGCGAGAACAAGATCGTGGTCGAAGGGTGGTGGATTGGCTTCCTCGACGATGAAGGCCGCATGCAGGCCGCGCGCGTTCTGCTCGGATACGCGCTCGGCCAGCGTCGGCGCGATGAGGAACGTGCCGGTCTGCGTCGCCGGGAAGGTCAGGCTGGCTTTCGCGCCGGGTTGGATCGGGGTTGTCGTGAGGCCCGGCATGCCATCGGCGGCATTCGGACCGCGCAGGCCCCGGATATGGAAGCCGGTAGGCTGATCGAGCGTGTTTTCGATCTCCAGTGTTACCGTATCGCCCGCTTTCGCTCGGAAAGCCGGGAAACCCGACGTGACAGGCTTTCCTTCGGCATTGAGTTCCGTGAGGCGGAAAAGGCGCGATTCGGATTGCTCCGGCGTGCCGATCTTGCGGGGCTGAACCTCCGCGCGCAGGCGCAGGATATGTGGCGTAGCACTGGTTTTGGCTTCCGCTGCCTTGGTTTCCGGCAATTTGGTCGGGGCGGTCTGCGCAAAGCTCGCAGCGGGTGCTAGTACGACTATGGCCACGCCGAGCAAGGCCTGTCGGCGGTCAAGATCAAGAGACGGGGCAAGAGACGGGGAAGGTCCGGTCGGCACGAGGCAATCATCTCCCGCAGCATCGCCAGAACAGGAGGCCAGCGATAATCCATCAGGGGTGTTTGGCCCAGTTCCAGCGCCCGTCAAGGGGGTAGCTTGCCCGAGGCCTCCGAAACGTGTCGCGGGAGGGCTGAAAAACGCGGCACTAGCCGTGCTGAACCATGCAGATTTTTGCTGCGTAGCCGGAAAAGCGTGATATAGACCCGGCCCGCGCATGGCACTCGGGGGTCCGATGGGCTTTTGTTGTGCGCGCCGCATTTGCGGGGGCTCTCCAGCCTCCAGAACGCGGAAAATTGCTCTAAGCGGGCGTGGCGGAACTGGTAGACGCGCCGGATTTAGGTTCCGGTGACGAAAGTCGTGGGGGTTCGAGTCCCTTCGCCCGCACCAGAGCCGCGAGACGTCCAATGTCCTTTTATCCCCTCGGGGCTGGAAGGACGAACAGAAATCACCGCGCGCTTTGGCGGGCAAACAGGATCGAAGCGGGCCAAGGCTCAACGGGGATGAACCTCGAGATGCCGAAACCCGGAATTTGACATCAAGGTTCATCATGCAGGTTACCCAAACCCTCGCCGAAGGGCTCAAGCGCCAGTTCAAGGTGGTCGTGACCGCCGCCGATCTGACTTCTCGCTTCGATACGGAGCTCGAGAACATCAAGGGCCGCGTCAATCTCAACGGCTTCCGTCCCGGCAAGGTTCCGGTTGCGCACCTCAAGCGCGTTTATGGCAAGTCGGTCATGGCCGATGTGGTCCAGAACGCCGTCAACGATGCCAACAAGCAGATCGTTGAAGAAGGTGGCGTGCGCCTCGCCGCTGAGCCGAAGGTGAACCTGCCGGAAGATCAGGCGGTCATCGAGCAGGTTCTCGCGGGCCAGGCCGATCTCGACTTCTCTGTTGATGTCGAATTGCTGCCGACGATCGAGATCCAGGATCACTCCGGCATTTCGGTGACGAAGGAAGTCGCCGAGGTTCCGGCGTCGGATGTCGATGAAGCCATCCAGCGCATGGCATCGGCCAATCGCCCCTATGCGCCGCGCGGCGCGAAGGACAAGGCGCAGGACGGCGACAAGCTGACGATCGATTTTGCCGGTTCCATCGACGGCGTTCCGTTCGAGGGTGGTACTGGCGGCGACGTCGACCTGATCCTCGGCTCGGGCCAGTTCATTCCGGGCTTCGAAGAGCAGCTCGTCGGCACCAAGGTCGGTGAGGAAAAGCTCGTCAAGACCATGTTCCCGGAGAACTATCAGGCGATGCACCTTGCCGGCAAGGCAGCGGAATTCGCCTGCACCGTCAAGGCTATCCAGGCGCCGGGCGATCTTGTGATCGACGATGAGCTGGCCAAGAAGTTCGGTCTTGAGGATGTCACCAAGCTGCGCGAGGCCGTCAAGGAGTCGCTCGGTCAGGAACTCGTCGAGCAGACCCGCCAGAAGATGAAGCGTCAGCTTCTCGATGGTCTCGACGCGCTCTACACCTTCGATCTGCCGCCGACGATGCTCGAGGAAGAGTTCGCAGCTGTCTGGCGTCAGGTGACGGCGGACATGCAGCGCGCTGGCCAGACGTTCGAAGCTGGTGAGGAAGACAAGGGCCGCGAGGAATATCGCGCCATTGCCGCCCGCCGCGTGCGCCTCGGCCTCGTCCTCGCTGAAATCGGCCAGAAGGCCGAGATCAAGATTGAGGATCAGGAGATCACGCAGGCGCTCGTCGCCCGTGCGCGTTCTTTCCCCGGTCAGGAAAAGCAGGTGTTCGAGTATTATCGCAAGAACCCTGAGGCGCTGGCCGAAATCCGCGCGCCGCTGTTCGAGGAAAAGGTCGTTGATCACCTTCTTTCTGGCGTCAAGGTAACGGAGAAGACCGTGACCCGTGCCGAATTGATGGCCGATGATGAAGCCGCCGAGCCGGCCGAGAAGGCTGAAAAGCCGAAGAAGGCCAAGGCCAAAAAGACTGACGACAAGGCCGAATAATTCTTGGCCGAATAATTCTTGGCCGAATAATCCGGCGGGGCCGCGCGCCTCGCCGATTGCCAGAATCATCACGCCGCCCCAAGCTCGGGCGGCGTTTTCTTTGAGCGGTGCTTTTTGAGCGGTGCCCTTGCGGCGGGACGGATTTCATGACGGACAAGGTGGCGCCGCTCAGCGCGCGGCATTTCAGCGCGGATTTTTCGGGCCAAAGCGCGATTCAGGGCCTGATTGTCTCGATCGTGGGTTATGCGAGTTCGGTCGCGATCCTGATCAAGGGCCTCGCGGCCGTGGGGGCAACCGAGACACAGATCGCTTCCGGGCTGATGCTCGTGGGTTTCACCAAGGGCATCGCCTCGATCATCCTCAGTCTGAGGAGCCGGATGCCGGTCTCCGTCGCCTGGACGACACCGGGCATGGCGCTGCTCGCGACCACTGGTGCCGTGGCGGGGGGCTTTCCGGCGGCGGCGGGCGCCTTTCTGATCGTCGGTGCGCTGATTGTGCTCACGGCTTTCTGGGAACCTCTGGCGCGGTTGATTGCCGCGATCCCCAAAGCGCTTGCGAATGCGATGCTCGCTGGCGTGCTGTTGAAACTCTGCCTTGCGCCGTTTGTGGCGATCCGCGAATTGCCTGTTGTGGCGCTCACGATTCTCGCAGTCTGGCTGGTGATGATGCGTTTTGCCCGCCTCTGGGCGGTGCCGGCCGCGGGGGCTGTCGCGTTGGGCGCGATCCTGATGCAGGGCGGGGCAGCAAATCTTGGCGGGTTTCACCTACCATACCCCGTGCTGGTGATGCCGACCTTTACCATCGAGGCGCTGTTCGGCCTCGCGCTGCCGTTGTTCATCGTCACGATGGCGTCGCAGAATATTACCGGACTAGCCGTGCTTTCGACCTTTGGGTTCAGACATTCCATGCGAGAGGGGCTGCTGGTCACGGGCGGACTTTCGACGCTCACTGCGATTTTTGGTGCGCCGACGATCAATTACGCGGCGATCACGGCAGCGCTTTGCGCAGGGAACGATGCCCATGCCGACGCCAGCCGGCGCTATGTCGCGGCGGTGTTCTCCGGCATCGGTTATATTCTCTTCGCCTCGCTCGCGGCGATTGCGGCGGCGCTGGTGCTTCATGCCTCGCCAATCCTGATTGAGGCGGCGGCAGGCCTCGCACTGATCGGCGCGTTTGGTGGCGCGATCAAGGGCGCGACGGAAGACGAGGCGGAACGCTTGCCGGCGCTGCTGACGTTTTTCGTCACGGCGTCGGGCCTGTCGTTCTTTGGCATCGGTGGCGCCTTCTGGGGCCTGCTGCTCGGCTGGGGCGCGCGGTTGCTCTTTCGTTTCCGGATTGCCGGATAGCCCGCCGATTCATACGATTCGTGAACTTCTTCGCGCTACCTCTAGGCGCGTGACCTTTTCAGGTGGGGATTCGATGCCTATCTGTTGAGGTGAAGAGATGAAAACCGGCGGCGAATCTCGCCGTAAATAAGAAACCGAGGCCGGAATGCGCGATCCGATTGAAACCTACAATTCCCTCGTTCCGATGGTCATCGAGCAATCGAGCCGCGGCGAACGGGCCTTTGATATCTTCTCGCGCCTCCTGCGTGAGCGCATCATTTTCCTCAACGGTCCGGTAGAGGACGGGATGGCGAGCCTCATCGTCGCCCAGCTTCTGTTTCTCGAAGCCGAGAACCCGAAGAAGGAAATCTCGATGTACATCAACTCGCCCGGCGGCGTGGTGACATCGGGCCTCTCGATCTACGATACGATGCAGTTCATCCGCTGCCCGGTGACGACCCTCTGCATGGGGCAGGCAGCCTCGATGGGGTCGCTCCTGCTGACGGCAGGCGAGAAGGGCCACCGCTTCGCGTTGCCGAATGCGCGCATCATGGTGCATCAGCCGTCTGGCGGTTTCCAGGGGCAGGTGACGGACATCCTGATCCACGCCAAGGAAGTGGAAGGCCTCAAGCGCCGCCTCAACGAGATCTATGTGCATCACACCGGTAACGATTACGAGGTGATCCACAATGCGCTCGAGCGCGACAACTTCATGACCGCCGACGCCGCCAAGGAGTTCGGCCTCATTGATCAGGTCGTCACCAAGCGCACCGAAGAGCCGGAGCCGCCGAAGCCGCTTTGAGGCAACACGTCTTCTCGAAAATCGCCCGTTCACGCGTTCCTGATCCAAAATGGGGCGCCTGGGCGGGCTTTTTGATGGCCTGCAACTTGCAATGAGGGAACAAGTTATTACCCTTGATGTGCAGGACGCACGGAACTTAGCCGGGATTAACGTTTCTTTCGTTTCCCGAAACCGATAGTGTGTCGTTCAAAAGTGCGCGCTGCCGATGGGAGCGCCGAAACCGGTGTCTAGCCGAGGCATTGTCCTTCTGGAGCCGGATAGGAGACAGGCGATGAGCAAGACCGCAAGTGGCGATTCCCGGAGCACCCTCTATTGCTCCTTCTGTGGCAAGAGCCAGCACGAAGTCCGCAAACTCATCGCGGGCCCGACCGTTTTCATCTGCGATGAATGCGTCGAGCTGTGCATGGATATCATCCGTGAGGAATCGAAAACCCTCGTGAAAGCGAAGGATGGCGTTCCGACCCCGAAGGAAATCGCCAAGATCCTCGACGATTATGTCATCGGCCAGTTCTACGCCAAGCGCGTGCTCGCTGTGGCGGTTCACAACCATTACAAGCGCCTCAACCACGCGACAAAGCACAACGATATCGAACTGGCGAAGTCGAACATCCTGCTCGTCGGCCCGACCGGTTGCGGCAAGACCTATCTCGCCCAGACCTTGGCGCGCATCCTCGATGTGCCGTTCACGATGGCCGATGCAACGACGCTCACCGAAGCCGGCTATGTCGGCGAGGACGTCGAGAACATCATCCTGAAGCTGTTGCAGGCGGCGGATTACAATGTCGAGCGCGCCCAGCGCGGCATCGTCTATATCGACGAAATCGACAAGATCTCCCGCAAGTCGGACAATCCCTCGATCACCCGCGACGTTTCGGGCGAGGGCGTCCAGCAGGCGCTGCTGAAGATCATGGAAGGCACGGTCGCTTCGGTTCCGCCGCAGGGCGGGCGCAAGCATCCGCAGCAGGAATTTCTGCAGGTGGATACGACCAACATCCTCTTCATCTGCGGCGGCGCGTTCGCCGGCCTGGAGAAGATTATCTCGCAGCGTGGCAAGGGCACCTCGATTGGCTTCGGCGCCAAGGTCGAGAGCCCGGATGATCGCCGCGTCGGTGAGGTGTTCCGTCAGGTCGAACCGGAAGATCTGCTGAAGTTCGGTCTCATTCCGGAATTCATCGGTCGTCTGCCGGTCATCGCGACGCTGGAAGACCTTGATGAGGACGCGCTCAAGCGCATCCTGACCGAGCCGAAGAACGCGCTGGTCAAGCAGTATCAGCGCCTCTTCGAGATGGAAGACGTGGAACTCACCTTCAACGACGATGCGCTCTCGGTCGTGGCCCGCCGGGCCATCGAACGCAAGACTGGCGCGCGCGGCCTTCGTTCGATCATGGAAGGCACTCTCCTCGATACGATGTTCGATCTGCCGGGCCTTGATGGCGTCGAGCAGGTGGTTGTCGGTGCCGAGGTCATCGAAGGTAAAGCCAAGCCGCTCTACATCTACGGCGAGCGCAAGGAAGAACCGGAAGCGGCGAGCGCCTGAGCGCGGCGTTTCCGAGCCCCCTGAGGCGATTTTCACGCCGCGCGGAGCCTTTTTCCGTGCGGCGTTTTCGTTTCGGGTGTGGCATGGAGGCCTCACCATAACGTGAAGCACGATTTGGCCCCTGCCGGACCCACGCCGGCCTTGCAAGCGAGCCGAATCGACACCACGTTCTACTCAACTTGGTATCGGATGGGCGCCTCACGGGCCTTTCCAGCGTCCGGCGCGACAAGCGGGGACGGGAATCCCGAAGTTCCTGTAAGGGGATCAGGGAGCCGATGCCGTCACCTTTCCCGGTATGCTGCCGGGGGCCGTGCCCATTTCCGGCTTTGACGGACGGGGCGGTTTGAATCAAGGATAGAGCCATGAGCGCTGACAAGAAGCGTCCTGCACCCGTTCCCGGCACCACGGAAGTGGTTCCGGTGCTGCCACTGCGGGATATCGTCGTATTCCCGCATATGATCGTTCCGCTCTTCGTCGGGCGTGAGAAGTCGATCAAGGCGCTCGAAGAAGTGATGAAGTCCGATCGCCACATCCTGCTGGCGACGCAGTTCAACGCGACCGAGGATGACCCGGCTGAGGACCAGATCTATCAGATCGGCAGCCTTGCGACCGTGCTCCAGCTTCTCAAGCTGCCAGATGGCACCGTGAAGGTGCTGGTGGAAGGCGTGAGCCGCGCCAAGCGCCTCAAGACCATAGAGAACGACCAGTTCCTCGAAGCCGAAGTGAGCGTGCTCGCCGAGGATTATGGTGACAAGGTCGAGACCGAGGCGCTGGCCCGTTCGGTGACGAACGAATTCGAGGGCTATGCCAAGCTCAACAAGAAGGTTTCACCCGATGTGGTTTCCACCATTGGCGCGATCGAGGATTACGCCAAGCTGGCCGATACGGTCGCCTCTCACCTGGCGGTGAAGATCGCCGATAAGCAGGCCGTGCTGGAAGTCGTGAAGGTCTCGAAGCGCCTTGAGAAGGTGCTCGGGCTGATGGAAAGCGAGATCTCGGTCCTTCAGGTCGAGAAGCGCATCCGCACGCGCGTCAAGCGCCAGATGGAGAAGACCCAGCGCGAGTATTACCTCAACGAGCAGATCAAGGCGATCCAGAAGGAACTCGGCGACGAGGACGGTAAGGACGAACTGGCTGAACTCGAGGAAAAGATCACCCGCACCAAGCTTTCCAAGGAAGCGCGGGAGAAATCGCTCCACGAGCTGCGCAAGCTGCGTCAGATGTCGCCGATGTCGGCAGAAGCGACGGTTGTGCGCAACTATCTGGACTGGATGCTGGCCCTGCCGTGGGGCAAGCGCTCGAAAGTCAAGAAGGATCTGCGCCTTGCGCAGGAGATCCTCGATGCCGATCATTTTGGCCTCGACAAGGTCAAGGACCGGATCGTCGAGTACCTCGCGGTGCAGAGCCGGGCGAACAAGCTTACCGGGCCGATCCTGTGCCTTGTCGGTCCTCCGGGCGTCGGCAAGACCTCGCTGGGCAAGTCCATCGCCAAGGCGACGGGCCGCGAATTCATCCGCATGAGCCTTGGCGGTGTGCGCGATGAAGCGGAAATCCGTGGCCATCGCCGGACCTATATCGGCTCTATGCCGGGCAAGATCATCCAGAGCTTGCGCAAGACGAAGACCTCGAACCCGCTCTTCTTGCTCGATGAAATCGACAAGATGGGGCAGGATTTCCGCGGCGATCCGTCGAGTGCGCTGCTTGAGGTGCTCGACCCCGAGCAGAACACGACGTTTAACGACCATTACCTGGAGGTCGATTATGACCTCTCGAACGTGATGTTCGTAACGACAGCGAATACGCTCAACATTCCCGGCCCGCTGATGGACCGTATGGAAATCATCCGGATCGCCGGCTACACCGAGGATGAAAAGGCCGAGATTGCCCGCAAGCATCTCATCGCCAATTCGCTCAAGAAGCATGGTCTCGATGACAAGGAATGGTCAATCACGCCGGAGGCTTTGCAGCTTCTGGTGCGGCGCTACACCCGTGAATCCGGCGTGCGTAACCTCGAACGCGAGATTTCCAACCTCATCCGCAAGGCTGTGAAGGAAATCCTACTGTCGGCGGGGACGGACAAGCCGGTGAAGTCCATCGTCATCGATGAAGCCAAGGTCGAGGAATACCTCGGACCGGCGAAGTATCGCTTCGGCATGGCGGAAACCGAGGATCAGGTGGGCGGCGTAACCGGCCTTGCCTGGACCGAGGTGGGTGGTGAACTCCTGACCATCGAAGGCGTCATGATGCCCGGCAAGGGCAAGATGACCGTCACTGGCAACCTCAAGGACGTGATGAAGGAATCGATCTCGGCGGCGGCGTCGTACGTCCGCAGCCGCGCTATCGAATTCGGCATCAAGCCGCCGCTGTTCGATACGCGCGACATCCATGTCCATGTGCCCGAAGGCGCGACCCCGAAGGACGGGCCCTCCGCCGGTATCGCGATGGCGACCGCCATCGTCTCGGTGATGACGGGCATTCCCGTCCGCCGCGATATTGCGATGACAGGTGAGGTGACGTTGCGGGGTCGTGTGCTGCCGATCGGTGGTCTCAAGGAAAAGCTGCTCGCGGCTTTGCGCGGCGGGATCAAGACTGTCCTCATCCCCGAGGATAACGTCAAGGATCTCGCGGATATCCCGGCCAATGTGAAGAACGGGATGGAGATCATCCCTGTTTCGCGGATGGATGAGGTGCTCAAGCAGGCGTTGATCCGCCAGCCAGAACCGATCACCTGGGTGGAACCGGAAGCCGCGGCGACGGCGTCTTCCAAAGGAGACGACGAGCTTTCGGCGCTCGCGCATTAAGTCCGGTGCATCATCTCTTTCCTGAACGGGATCAGGGGATGATGCACTGATCGACAATCGCCTTAAGCGCTTGTCCATGCTGTGACATCAACGCCTCGGGAAACCGGGGCGTTTTTGTTGTCGCCTGCGCCTTGGCTGTGGCATGTTGGGTTCGTCCCGGTTGGACAGGGGGTTTTGCGTGATGCTCAGGGGCGCGCTTTGGCGAGTTTTTGCGGGCGGTGGTGTTCTGGCTCTCGGGCTTATGCTGGCGGCGCCTGTGCAGGCCATGTCCTATGATCTGGTCGATGCCGATCTGCCGAGCTGCAAGGGAACTTGCCCGAAGGTGATCGTCGCCTCCGGGACGATCCAGCAGAACGAATACGTGCTCTTCGCCGAGTTCATCCAGACCGCCGGCGCGCGCGAAAAACTCTCCAACATGGTGCTGCTCGATTCGCCCGGGGGATTTACTGCCGGTGCGGCAACCCTTGGTGCGGTGATCCGTAAACTCAACATGATGGTACTGGTTGGTCGCCCGGTGAGCAGTATCGTCACGCGCGGGCAGGGGCTCACGGCTGGGACTTGTGCCTCTGCCTGCGTCATCGTGCTCGCGGCGGGCACCAAGCGCTTTTATGTCAAGGGCAGCCGGATCGGCGTCCATAAATCCCACACCGGCCCCACGGTGCTTGATCCGACGACGCGGCAGGCGGTCAACGGCAAGGTCGATCACGACGAGGTTCGTAATGCCTATCTCCAGTACTTCCGGAAAATGGGCATCGATCAGGGCCTTGTCTCGCTGATCGACAAAACCTCTTCGGATGAGATCTATTGGCTCAGCCCGACAGAACTGGCGAAGTTCAGGCTTGCACGGGACGCCAGCGAACAGCGCTAGAGCATTTTGTCTCCCGCCCTAGGCTTCTTCTGCTGCTGTTTCCGTTTCGTCGTGGTGCTTGTCTTCCGCCGGATGGCGCACAACTGTCACCGTGCAGCTCGCCTCGGCGACGATGGCGGTCGAGACCGAGCCGAGGTAACGCCGGACGCCGCCTGAACCGCGCGCGCCGACCAGCATGTGATCGACATGGTTGTTGCTGGCAAAGGTCAGCAGGGCCTCCGCCGGATCGGGCGATTCGAGCACGTGGAAGGTGATGCGCTCTGGTGGCAGACGCATTTCCGCTGCCCAGTTCTTCAGTTCCACAAGGCGCTTGACGTGGATCGAGGTGCCATCATTTTCGACCAGCGTATCGAGGCCGATTTTCGCGGTTTTCAGCACGTTGACGCAGGCGAGGCGGGAATCCGGTGAGGTCACCAGCAGCCGCTTGACGAGATCGCGCAGATCCGTGGCCAGTGCGACCTGTTCCGGCGCCAGATCGACCGCGACCATCATGATTGGTGCGGTCGCGGCGTGGCGGTAGCTTTCGAGGCGGGTGAGCGGGGCCTTGCCGGAACCGCCGATGCGCCCGGCAATCATGTTGCGGAACCAGTTGGTTTTCTCGCGCGTGGCGCGATCCGTCAACGCGACCTGCTCGGGGTGGTAGAGTTCGAAGGCAAGTTGTCGCGCGGTCGGGTAGCGGCGTTCGGGCTTCACCTCAAGGCAACGCAGGATGATCTCCTGCAAATAGCCCGGAATATCCTTGCGGATGAGACGCGGAGGGGTGGGCGACTCATAAAGTCGGCGCAGCAGCGCCTTCGTGGTGTGCTTGGGGTTGCCGAAGGGGCGTTCGCCGGTCACCAGGGTATATAGCAGCACGCCGAGCGCAAAGAGATCGCTGCGCGGTTCCTCCCGCAGCTTCAGAACCTGTTCCGGCGCGATATAGGGTGCGGTGCCCATGGGCACGCGAAATTCCTCAGCCAGAAGGTCCGGCAGTTTGAGGTGGCGCGAAAGGCCGAAATCGATGAAGACCGCTTCGCCGGTTGTGCGAAACATGATGTTCGAGGGCTTGAGATCGAGGTGGATCACGTCCTGCGCATGAAGGCTGGCGAGCGCGGTGGCGATCTTCGCGCCGAGTTCCACAACCTCCGCGATGGGGAGCGGCGCTTCCTTGAAGCGCTTGAGCAGGCTCTCGCCGGAAATGCGTTCGAGCACAATGTAGGGCTGCTTCGAGAAGTCGCCGAGCGCGATGCACTTCGGCACATGCGGGCCGGAAAGCCTCGGGATGATCATCTGCTCGCATTCGAAGCCGACGATCATGGTGGGATCGTCGCCATCGAGAATCAACGGGACTTTCATCACCAGCGGGATATCGATCCCTTCCTTGGTGACCTCCCAGATTTCGGCCATGCCGCCTTCGTGGATCTTGTTCCCGATCAGGAACCCGTCGAGCGTGGTTCCTGTCTCAAGCTGCATGCGTCCCAAGATGGCCGTTCCTTATTCAATCACCCGATCAGCGCCCGCGCAAAAGCCGGTTGGCCAGAGCTTCGGGCAGACCAGCCTCTCGCACTTTCCGGCAGGTTGCGAAATGATCATACGCAATTCGCTCGTAGGTCAGCGTCGAGCGTGCGGTATCGAGAACGCCGAAAGCGGCGGCACAATTGCCATCCCTCGGCTGGCCGACAGCGCCCATCACGGCGAGCCAGACCTGGCTGCGCACCAGCGGGATATCGATGCCTGACACCGGGGCATGGCCGGTTGCGACGCCCGTCGTCGTCAGCCGCCAGAGGTGCGGCGCATGAACGTGACCGACAATCGTGACGCGGGCCGGGGTGGCGCGCAGCGAACGCTCGGCCTGCACAGGACCGGTGATATATTCCCAGGCGCGCGGCGCGCGGGCACTGGCGTGGACGAAAAGCGTATCGCCCTCGGTTTCGGTCTCAGGCAGGCCGGCGAGGAAGCTGCGGTGCGCCGCATCGAGTTTTGTTCGCGTCCATTCGATGGCCTGCCGGGCAACGGCATTCATATCATCTGCATCGCCGTCGATGGCGGCATCGTGGTTGCCGACGACGGCTACCGCACCACCTGCGACCAGCTCTGCCGCCGTTTCGACGCAGAAGGCAGGGTCTGGCCCATAGCCTACGATATCTCCGAGCAGGACGATTTTATCGATCTTGAGCCATTGCAGGCGCGCCAGCACCGCTTCAAACGCTTCGCGATTGGCATGAATGTCGGCAAGAAGCGCAATGCGCATCCCCGAGGCCTCCCTTGGCACGTCGAGCTGATGTGACAGCTTCGTTATGGTTTGATCCGGCGACAGACGACCGTGTCACACTTCGTAGACCTGTATCACGCGCAGGCGCAACCGGGGATTCGCCTTTGGATGCGCGCCGAAAGGACGATGCGCCGGGCGGGTCTATCGCGATCCGCCATCAAACGCCGGGCCCCAGGGAAAACCAGTGGCCAGACTAAATCCGGTTGCCAAGCCAATCGGGATGGTGTTTAGGCTCTCCGCTATCGATCCGGTGAAGCGCTTTTGGCTTTGCGAAGGGATCGGGCGATTAGCTCAGTTGGTAGAGCGCCTCGTTTACACCGAGGATGTCGGGAGTTCGAGTCTCTCATCGCCCACCATTTGCCTTACCCGAAATTAACCCTGTGCCGCGTTTGACGCGGCGATGCGGCTTTACAGGGCCGGACGACTCTGTGACCTTCCGGGCGCTGATTTCATAATTCCTTCAATGCCCAAAATCCCCCAACGCCCAAGGAGGTTCCCTTGAAACCGGAAATTCGATCGCTTGTTCTCGCCGGGCTGCTGGCCTTGTTACCCGCCAGTGCCTTCGCCTGGGGAGCCATTGCGGTGAGTGATGGCAAGGGGCAGTCCGCGGACGAGATCGGCTGGGGCTGGGTCGTCGGAGAAGACTCCGAGGATGACGCGAAGGCCGGGGCGCTCAAGAGCTGCCGAGGCAAGAACAAGTCCTGCAAGGTTGCGGTGACTTTCGAAACCTGCGGGGGGTATGCCGTTTCGGGGAACCGTTGGGGAAGCGCGGATGCCGCGACCAAGGGGGCCGCGCGCCGGCAGGCCCTTGCCAATTGCGGCAACGAGGCCTGCAAGGTCGTCGTTGTTCAGTGCGACGAGTAAGTGACCGGGAAGAGGACTTGATCATGAACCGCTTGCCCAATCTTCTCGCGCGCACCAGTCAGGCCGCGCTGTTGAGCATTCTGCTCGCCGCCAGCGCAAGTGCGCAAACACCGCCTGCCGCGCCTGCCGCTACTGACGCCGCTCCGGCTCCTGCACCTGCGGCCCCGCCGCCTGCCGCTGCTGCTCCGGCTCCTGCACCTGCGGCCCCGCCGCCTGCCGCTGCTGCTCCGGCTCCTGCACCTGCGGCCCCGCCGCCTGCCGCCGCCGCTCCGGCTCCTGCACCTGCGGCCCCGCCGCCTGCCGCCGCCGCTCCGGTTCCTGCACCTGCGGCTCAGGCGCCTACCAAAATCGACGAGCTGGCGATCCTCTATGTCATCGCGGCCACCGCCCAGCTTTGCGAACTCGATCTCTCTGATAGCGAGGACGAGAAGCTTCAGAAGGCCGCAGACGCCGCCGAGGAAGCCGCCGGCCTCAAGGATGAAGTGCGTGACGCGATGTGGAACAAGGTTGTTGCCGATATCAATCGCGACAAGAAGAAGGCCTGCGCCGATTATTCCACCGAGGCGATGGGTATGATCCGCGCACTGAAGGACTGATCTGCTCTCCAAGCGCCGCAAGTCTCGTGCCTGCGGCGTTTTTGCCAAGGCGAAATCCGAAAGGTTCCGGCCTCTTGTGAACCTTTCGGAAACCTCGTTCGTTCACCCTATTGACGCCGCCGTTGTATGGTGGTGCGTTTGTGTGAGGGGGTCCGAGGATCCATGCGTAAAGCCGTTGCTGCTATCCCATTGTTGCGCGCTGCCGGTGTGGCGGGGCTTGTTGCCGCCTCGGGGCTGGCGCCTTCCGCCGCCCGCGCGATGGAATTTTCGACTGTTCCCATTGATAACCGCTGTGACGAGACGAGCTGCCGCCGTGCGGTGATCGCCGAGGGCGAGATCACGTCGGATGCGCCGGCGCAATTCTCGCAATTCCTGCGCCGCCAATTACAGGTGCCAGGTTTACACGCGGTCGTGTTTCTCAATTCACCCGGCGGCAATGTCGAGAGCGCGCTTCAGCTTGGTTCGCTCCTGCATGATGCTGGTGCTGCCGTTGTGGTTGGCAGGCCCGTGATGCTGGGTTCGCAGGCAGCCGGGCGCAAGCGTTCCTCCATGGGGTCGGTAGGCGTCATGCCCGGTCATTGCGCGTCGGCTTGCGTTTATTCGCTGATGGGTGCCCGCAAGCGCGTGGTGCCGAATGGCGCTCGCCTCGGCGTGCATCGGATGTCGGCGAAGACCTGGATGCTGGACCCGGCCGGGGGCGGTGCCAAGGGTGGGCGAATCTTCGCCGGGGATCGTGAAATCACCGCGCTGCGCTCTTATGTGGCGCGAGTCGGCGGCAGTCAGGAGCTGATCAGTCTCGCCGAATCGATTCCAGCGGACCAGATCCGCATGCTCTCCGGCCAGGAGGTGCGGCGCTACCGTCTCGGTTCGCCCTCACTCTGACCGATTTTGACACGGTTTGGCGCGCAAGAAAAAAGAGCGGACGAAATTTCCGGTTCTTGCTTGACAGGGTCATCTTCCTTCGCGTAACCGTGCGGCCTCGCTCGGGGACGCCTCGTGTTTCCCCGGCGACGAATTGGATGCGGGCGTAGCTCAGTCGGTTAGAGTGCCGGCCTGTCACGCCGGAGGTCGCGGGTTCGAGCCCCGTCGCCCGCGCCATTTCATCCCCTCTGATGATGAGGGGGCTGGCTCCCACCACATGCGCTGAGACCAGCACCCCCGAGGGGGCGATGCACTATTTCACCAAAGACTTTTGCCCGGCCATCCGGGCGAGCAACTTCCGCTGCTCGCGCTCGGGGCTTATCCTGATATCATTGCGACTGTGGCGCTGAGCCGGAAGGGGAAATAGCTGCGAGCAGATTATTTCGTCCAATCCTCGTAACCAACCTTGCGCTCGCCGGTGTAGGACCACGCGGCATTATAGCCGGTACCATCGTCTTTCGCGACGAGGAGCATCACGCCGGTCTGGCCATTGCCGGTGAAATTGAGGGCGATGACCCTACCGTCACCGATGCCGTAGCCGGTCCAGGTCTGGCTGCCGATCTTCCAGACGATCGACCATGTCTCGGAACTGGTCTGGGTGAGTGACGAGGCACCGGTATAGCCGCCACCACCTGCCGAGCCTGCTTTGCCCTTGACCGCATAGGTGCCGGGGCCGCGGGCGAGGGCAGGGGCCAGCGCCACCAGACCGATGGCGAGAACAAGGCCGGCACGTTTAATATGTTTCAGCATAAGCGACTCCCATCGGGGGCTGGACATGCGGAGCCTCCGCTTTCCTAGCGAAGTCCGACATCTGATTGCCGCATGAAACAATACGAATCGCAAGCGTTTCGGGCGTGTCGCCCCGACGATATCTCCTTGCGTTCAACGCGCTGGGGTGTCTCTGTTGCCCGTGCGCTCGATGGTCTGGGGCCTTGTCTGCCGCTCCGGGCAGCCACGCCCGGCAGCCTCATCGCCGGTTCTTGTGCAGTGCGGCGCTTTTGCGTCAACAAAAGGTCGGGTATGCTTGCCTCGAAGCTTGCGCGAAGGGCGAGGCTCTATTAATCGGGAGAACCATGCAAACGCTTCTCATCGACTACCTCCCGCTTGTCCTGTTCATCGGCCTCAGCATCGTCATCGGTGTTGCGCTGCTCGTGGCGCCGTTCGCGGTGGCCTACAAGAACCCCGATCCTGAAAAGGTTTCGGCGTATGAGTGCGGCTTCAATGCCTTCGATGACGCGCGCATGAAATTCGATGTGCGCTTCTATCTGGTCGCCATCCTCTTCATCATCTTCGACCTTGAAGTCGCCTTCCTGTTTCCCTGGGCGGTTGCGCTCAAGGATGTCGGCACTTTCGGGTTCTGGTCGATGATGGTGTTCCTCGGCGTTCTGACCATCGGCTTCGTCTACGAGTGGAAGAAGGGCGCGCTGGAGTGGGATTGATCCCGCCAGCGCTTTTTCTTTTTTCCGCGCAAAGGAAATTGACATGAACACGCTTGTCGCACCGCAGCCGAAGGGCATTCTCGACCCCGCCACGGGCCGGCCTATCGGCGCGACGGACCCGTTTTTCGTCGAGATCAACAACGAGCTCGCCGACAAGGGCTTCCTCGTCACGGCGACGGATGATCTCATCGCCTGGGCCCGTACCGGCTCGCTGATGTGGATGACGTTCGGTCTCGCGTGCTGCGCGGTCGAGATGATGCAGCTTTCGATGCCGCGTTATGACGTTGAGCGTTTCGGTTTTGCGCCGCGCGCCTCGCCGCGCCAGTCGGACGTGATGATCGTCGCCGGCACGCTCACCAACAAGATGGCGCCTGCGCTCCGCAAGGTCTACGACCAGATGCCGGAACCGCGCTATGTGATCTCGATGGGCTCCTGCGCCAACGGGGGTGGCTACTATCACTACAGCTACTCTGTGGTGCGTGGCTGCGATCGTATCGTGCCGGTCGATATCTACGTTCCGGGGTGTCCGCCGACCGCCGAGGCGCTGCTCTACGGTGTGCTGCTTCTTCAGAAGAAGATCCGTCGCACCGGGACGATCGAACGGTAAGTTGCTGCAGTGGACCTTCTACCTAACGAACGGGTCCTAGTAGGTGGCGATCGGAAGCCATTGGCAGGCTTGGTATTTGAACTGAGCAATGTCCAATTTTCTGAATTGGCGTCTTCAAAGCGATTTGTATCGTTTGAGGCAGAAGGTGTGAGTGATGGTGTTGTTTGCGGCTTTGCTGCGGACCTGTTGATCACGGGTTGGGAAGAGGAGGTGCTCGAGAACGATATTTCGATATTTCGTGGAGATATCAGATTACGTTCAATAGGGCACAAAACAGATCAGTTCGTTTCCAAGCTGGAACACCAGTTTGAATGCGCTGTTGGTTCAAATAGTGTCTTCGACAAGATTTTGTGTGAATGCACAGCATTTCTGCACAATCCTGCGACGATAGAGAAGAATGAGTTTGTGGGGCGTATCTTTTTTGGGGATGGCGAACCTCCTGATAGCGACGTTTCAGTGTTTCTGATTGTCGATATTGGCAGGCGTCGCGCTTGGTTCAGTGAAAAAGACGTAGCCTACCGACAAGGCCTCATTTCGTGGTTTAGGGGTATCTATACATGAGCGAAGGTCTCGAACTTCTCGCCGCGCATATCGAAAAAGCGCTGCCGGGCAAGGTAACCGGGCACGAGATCGCCTTTGGTGAACTCACGCTGCATGCGGAAGGCGCCGCGATCCTCGACGTCGTGACCTTCCTGCGCGATGATCCGGATTGTGCCTTCATCAACCTCACGGACATCTGTGGCGTCGATTACCCTGCGCGCGAGCGCCGGTTCGACGTGGTCTATCACTTCATGTCCCCGAAGCATGTTCGCCGTGTTCGCATCAAGGTGCAGACCGACGACGCGACGGCGGTGCCCTCGATCACCCCCGAGTTTCCGGGCGCGAACTGGTTCGAGCGCGAAGCCTACGATATGTACGGCATCCTCTTTGCCGAGCACCCGGACCTGCGCCGCCTGCTGACGGATTATGGCTTTCAGGGCCACCCCCTGCGCAAGGACTTCCCGATGAGCGGGTTTGTCGAGGTGCGCTATGACGACGCCGAAAAGCGCGTCGTCTATGAGCCGGTGAAGCTCAATCAGGAATTCCGCAATTTTGATTTCCTCTCGCCGTGGGAAGGCACCGATTACGTGCTGCCGGGCGACGAGAAGGCGAAGGCGTAAGGCCATGACCGAACAACCGAACATGCGTAATTTCACGATCAACTTCGGCCCGCAGCATCCGGCGGCGCACGGCGTGCTGCGCCTCGTGCTGGAGCTGGATGGCGAGATTGTGACCCGCACCGATCCGCATATCGGCCTTCTGCATCGCGGCACCGAAAAGCTGATCGAAGCAAAGACCTATTCGCAGGCAACGCCCTATTTCGATCGGCTCGATTACGTCGCGCCGATGAATCAGGAGCATGCTTTCTGCCTCGCGATCGAGAAGCTGATGAACATCTCCGTGCCGAAGCGCGGTCAGCTCATCCGCGTGCTCTATTCGGAGATCGGTCGTATCCTCTCACATCTGCTCAACGTCACGACGCAGGCGATGGACGTGGGCGCGCTCACCCCGCCGCTCTGGGGCTTCGAGGAACGCGAGAAGCTGATGATCTTCTACGAGCGTGCCTGCGGCGCGCGCATGCATGCGAACTACTTCCGCGTCGGCGGCGTGCATCAGGATCTGCCGGAGGATCTCGTCAACGATATCGACGCCTTCTGCGATCCGTTCCTCAAGCTTTGCGACGATCTCGAAGGCCTGCTGACCGATAACCGCATCTTCAAGCAGCGGAACGTCGATATCGGCATCGTCAACCTTGATGATTGCTGGAAGTGGGGCTTTTCGGGCGTGATGGTGCGCGGTTCGGGCGCGGCGTGGGATTTGCGCCGCTCGATGCCGTACGAATGCTATTCGGAACTCGAATTCGATATTCCGATCGGCAAGAACGGCGATTGCTACGACCGTTACTGCATCCGCATGGAAGAGATGCGCCAGTCCATCCGCATCATGAAGCAGTGCATCGCCAAGCTGCGCGGTCCGGATGGCAAGACGCCGATCTCTTCTGCGGACGGCAAGGTTGTCCCGCCGACCCGCGGGCAGATGAAGCGCTCGATGGAAGCGCTGATCCATCACTTCAAGCTCTACACCGAAGGCTTCCACGTGCCGGCGGGCGATGTCTATGCCGCCGTCGAGGCCCCGAAGGGCGAGTTTGGCGTGTATCTCGTCGCGGATGGCACCAACAAGCCGTACCGCGTGAAGATCAAGGCGCCGGGTTTCGCGCATCTCTCGGCCATGGACTTCATGTGCAAGGGCCACATGTTGGCCGACGTCTCGGCGATTCTCGGCTCGCTCGATATCGTGTTCGGGGAAGTCGACCGGTGAAGTTTTCACCGGTCTGTGCTCTGGCCTTCGGTCTCTTTTGGGGACCAGTGGCCATGGCCCAGACACCTGACCCTTTTGTACGCCCGCTGCCGGGCCAGACCCCGCCTGCGCCCCAAGCACCGCAGGTTCCACAAATCCCGGGGCCGCATCTTTCACCGGCCGCGCCGCCGGCTTCCTCGGTGACGCTGGAAGCGCTGGTCAAGCAGGGTTTTGAAGTCAAGACGATGGACAGGACGTCCAATACAAGCCCCGATTTTGTCGTGATGCTCCAGCGTTCGGGTGAAATCCGCACCTGCCTGATGCGGATCAGCCGCGACGCCAACCGCCAGCTCAAGCGGGATACCGCCTGCTTCTGATGCTGCCGGTCCATGTGTGATTGTGGATCACCCGAATGTCGGGTGTGTCGAGATGAGTTTTTCGTGTTTCGAGTCTTGCCCCCGCCGTTGAGGGTGGTAAGACCCGAACGTTCGCTGCGCCGCGAGAGAACCGCGCGTTCGAGGAATCGAGATGTCCGTACGTCGCCTAGCTCCTGATGCCGTTCAGCCGGCCTCCTTCACCTTCGATGCCGCCAACAAGGCGTGGGTCGAAACGCAGGTCGCGAAATATCCCGCCGGGCGACAGGCTTCCGCCGTCATCCCGCTGCTCTGGCAGGCCCAGAAGCAGGCCGGTGGCTGGTTGCCCAAGGCCGCAATCGAACATGTCGCCAGCGTGCTCGGCATGCCGAACATCCGCGTGCTTGAGGTCGCGACCTTCTACACCATGTTCAACCTTGAGCCGGTGGGGCAGAACTTCATCCAGCTCTGCGGCACTGTGCCGTGCCATTGCATGGGCGCCGAGGACCTCAAGAAGGTGCTCAAGGCGAAGGTTGGCGACGAGCGTCACGTCACGGCGGATGGCAAGTTCTCCTGGCTTGAGGTTGAGTGCCTCGGGGCCTGCACCAATGCGCCGATGGTGCAGATCAATGATGATTTTTATGAGGATCTCACCACCGAGACCCTGACGAAGTTGATCGACGATCTGGCCGCAGGCAAGCCGGTCAAGATCGGCCCGCAGAACGGCCGGACCAAGTCCGAGCCGAAGGATTCGATCAAGACGCTGCTCGATGCCTCGCTTTATGACGGCACAGCCGTCGGTTCGTGGCAGAAGGCGTTCGACGAGCGTGTTGCCGCGCAGAAGAAGGCCAAGGAAGAGGCTGCAAAGGCTGCCGAAGCCGCCAAGGCCGCTGGTGGTGCTCCGGCACCTGCCGCTCCGGCTGCTCCCGCTCCCGTGAAGGCGCCGGAACCGGTTGCAAAGCCGGTGGCTATGCCTGCCGCGAAGCTTGATGAAGCCGCTATTGCGGCGGAAGAAGCCGAGGTTTCGGCCAAGATTGCCAGCCTGCCGAAGGATGCGACGCCGGAACAGAAGGCGGATGCGGTCGGTCAACGCCCTGCCGGTCTGGCCGAGGCACGCGAAAAAAAGCCCGATAACCTTCAGAAAATCAAGGGAATCGGCAAGGTCAACGAGGCCAAGCTTCATAGCCTCGGAATCTTCCATTTCGATCAGATCGCGGCATGGGATCGCGCGCAGATCCGCTGGGTCGGGGCCTATCTCTCGTTCTCGGGTCGGATTGATCGTGAGGACTGGATGAGCCAGGCTGCCGAACTGGCTGCCGGCGGCGCCGGTCGCAAATAAGGTCAGGTGCATGAACCTCTCCAACCCCAATGCGCACGCCAGATGCGGTTCGTTCGAACCGGCGTTTGCGGCTGCGCGTCTTGGTGGGTTGAAGGGTGCGCTTAGTGTTGCTCTCGTCGTGGGGGCGCTGTCGGCCTGCGGCGGCGAGGTTGAGAAAAAGGTCGGTTTCGATGACCGCGAGCACGCGGCCTATCTCGCCAAAGGCAAGGCCAGCATCGACGGTGAGGGGTTCCTGCGCCGTCCGAATGGCTGGCTCGCGCGGTGCTCAGGCGGGGTTGTCTATCTCGTGCCGGCGACCGGGTATTTTCGCGAATGGGTCGAGGTTTATCGCGCGGGCAACCGCATCGCGAACTCGAAAGATCTCAACGAGACCCACGGCAAGGCCATCCGCAAGACGCAATGCGACATGCAGGGCAGGTTCCAGTTCGCCGATCTTCCGGCGGGCAAGTGGATCCTTGTCACGCGTGTGACCTATGACGGCGCGGAATGGACCAACGATTCCACGCTCGTCTCTGAAGTTGAAACCAAGCAGGGGGAAATCGCGAAAGTGATCCTCTCCAACCCGAACCGGATATAGCGGCATGCTTCACGATCGCGACCGCATTTTCACCAATCTCTACGGCCGGCAGGATCCGGGCCTGAAAGGCGCGCTCAAGCGCGGCAATTGGGACGGCACTAAGCACATCCTCGAGATGGGCCGTGACTGGATTATCGACGAGATGAAGGCCTCGGGCCTGCGTGGACGCGGTGGTGCAGGCTTCCCGACCGGCATGAAGTGGTCCTTCATGCCCAAGGTGAATGATGGTCGTCCGCATTATCTCGTCATCAATGCGGACGAATCCGAGCCGGGCACCTGTAAGGATCGTGAAATCCTGCGCCATGATCCGCATCTGCTGATCGAAGGCGCGATGCTCGCCTCCTTCGCGATGGGCGCGCATGCTGCCTATATTTACATCCGCGGCGAGTTTATTGCCGAGCGTATCGCGCTTCAGAAGGCGGTTGATGAGGCCTATGAGGCCAAGCTCATCGGCAAGGACAACAAGCACGGCTATCCGTTCGATTTCTACGTCCATCACGGCGCCGGTGCCTATATCTGCGGCGAAGAAACCGCACTGCTGGAGAGCCTCGAAGGCAAGAAGGGCCAGCCGCGCCTCAAGCCGCCGTTCCCGGCGAACATGGGTCTTTATGGCTGCCCGACGACGGTCAACAACGTCGAATCCATTGCTGTGGCGGGTACGATCCTCCGCCGTGGCGCGTCGTGGTTTAACGGCATCGGCCGTCCGAACAATGTCGGCACCAAGCTCTTCTGCGTCTCCGGCCATGTGAACACGCCCTGTAACGTCGAAGAGGCGATGGGCATTACCTTCCGCGAACTGATCGATACGCATTGTGGCGGTATTCGCGGCGGCTGGGAAAACTTGAAGTGCGTCATTCCGGGCGGCTCCTCGGTGCCGCTGGTGCCGGCTGAGCAGATCATGGACGCGCATATGGATTTCGACACGCTTCGCGCACTCCGCTCCGGCCTCGGCACGGCGGCGGTAATCGTGATGGACAAGTCGACTGATATCGTCAAAGCCATCGCGCGCATCTCGCATTTCTACAAGCATGAGAGCTGTGGTCAGTGCACGCCGTGCCGTGAAGGCACCGGATGGATGGCTCGCGTCATGGCGCGTATGGCCGAGGGGCGCGCCCAGAAGCGCGAAATCGACATGCTGCTCGATGTTTCGACCCGCATCGAAGGCCACACGATCTGTGCGCTCGGCGATGCTGCGGCATGGCCGATCCAGGGCCTGATCCGGCATTTCCGGGGCGAAATCGAGAAGAAAATCGACCAGTATTCAGCCAATCCGCACAGCGAGCCTGTGCGCGTCGCGGCGGAGTGAGCCTGATGACCAAAATCCTCGTCGATGATGTCGAAGTTGATGTGCCGCCGCACTACACGCTGTTGCAGGCGGCGGAAGCGGCTGGTGCGGAAGTGCCGCGCTTCTGCTTCCATGAGCGGCTCTCGATCGCCGGCAACTGCCGCATGTGCCTCGTTGAGGTGAAGGGCGGTCCGCCGAAGCCCCAGGCCTCCTGCGCGATGAACGTGCGCGATGTGCGCGGCGGGCCGGATGGCTCGCTGCCGCAGATTTTTACCAAGACGCCAATGGTCAAGAAAGCGCGCGAAGGGGTGATGGAGTTTCTCCTCATCAACCATCCGCTTGATTGCCCGATCTGCGACCAGGGCGGCGAATGCGACCTGCAAGATCAGGCGATGGCCTATGGCAAGGATGCCACGCGCTATTCGGAAGCGAAGCGCGCCGTCGAGGACAAATATATCGGCCCGCTGGTGAAAACTGTGATGACGCGCTGCATCCACTGCACGCGCTGCGTCCGCTTCACCACCGAAGTCGCGGGCATCACCGAGCTTGGCCTTCTGGGCCGCGGCGAGGATGCCGAGATCACCACCTATCTCGAAAAGGCCATGACCTCGGAGATGCAGGGTAATGTCATCGACCTTTGCCCGGTCGGTGCGCTCACCTCGCGTCCCTATGCGTTCAACGCCCGCCCTTGGGAACTCCAGAAGACCGAATCCATCGATGTGATGGATGCACTCGGCTCGGCGATCCGTGTCGATACGCGTGGCCGGGATGTCATGCGCATCATGCCGCGCCTCAACGAGGCGGTGAACGAGGAATGGATCTCGGATAAGACCCGGTTCATCTGGGATGGCCTGAAGACCCAGCGGCTGGACCGCCCCTATATCCGCGAGAACGGCAAGCTCCGTCCGGCCACCTGGGCCGAGGCCTTTGCCACGATCGCCGCCAAGGTGAAGGCGTCGAAGCCGGAGCGCATCGGTGCACTCGCAGGCCAACTCGCCGGTGTCGAGGAGATGTTTGCGCTCAAGGCGCTCCTCAACGGTCTCGGCTCGAAGAATATCGACTCGCGCTATCCCGGTTCGCCGCTCAACCCGGCGAACGGCCGTGCGAGCTATCTCTTCAATTCGACCATTGCCGGCATTGAAGAGGCCGACGCGATCCTGCTTGTCGGCACCAACCCGCGCAAGGAAGCGGCGGTGCTCAATTCGCGTATCCGCAAGCGCTACCTCAAGGGTAAGGTGATCATCGGCGTGATCGGCGAGAAGGCCGATCTTTCCTATCCCTACACCTATCTTGGTGCCGGGCCGGAAACGCTCGCGAGCCTTGTCGATCATTTGCCGGCCAAAGCCGAAAAGCCGATGTTCATCATCGGGCAGGGCGCGCTCAACCGTCCGGATGGCGCGGCCATTCTCGCCATGGCAGCGAAGGCTGCGGCGTCGATCGGCGTCGTGAAAGACGGCTGGAACGGCTTCAACATTCTCCATACCGAAGCGAGCCTTGTCGGCGCTCTGGACCTTGGTTTTGTGCCGGGCGAGGGCGGTCTTGATACCGCCGGCATGCTGGCGCCGGGCGCGCTCGACGTGCTGTTCAATCTTGGCGCGGATGAGATCGATATTCCGGCTGGTGCATTCGTTGTTTATCAGGGCACGCATGGGGATCGCGGGGCGCATCGCGCTGATGTGATCCTGCCGGGCGCGGCCTACACCGAGAAGTCCGCGACCTATGTGAACACCGAAGGGCGTGTGCAGATGACGGCGCGCGCCAGCTTCCCGCCGGGCGATGCCCGTGAGGACTGGGCAATCCTGCGTGCGCTTTCCGAAGCGCTGGGCTCGAAGCTCGGTTTTGACAATCTTGGCCAGCTCCGTGCGGCGCTTTATGCGGCGCATCCGCATTTCGCGGTGCTCGATAGCCTGACCCCGGCGGATGCCGGTTCCATCGCCGGGCTCGCCAAGGCTAGCGGCAAGGCGGGGACGGCGGCTTTTGAGAGCCCGGTTTCGGCTTTCCACCTCACCAACCCCATCGCGCGGGCTTCAAAGATCATGGCGGAATGCGCGGCACTTGCTGCTGACTCTGCCAAGATTGCAGCGGAATAAGGAGCGGTTTCATGGTTGATATCACTCCCTCGGCCCCGAAAAAGAAGTCCAACTGGCTGCCGCTGGCGCTGGGTGCCTTCGCGCTGGTTGCTCTTTGTGTTGCGGCCTATGTCGTCTTTGCGGTGGTGCGCCATCTCTGGGTCGAGACGACATGGTTTGTCCCGGCGCTGATCATCCTTTTGAAAAGCCTCGTGCTTCTGGTGGCTTTGCTCGTCATCATCGCATTCTTCCTGCTGGCAGATCGGAAGATCTGGGCGGCGGTGCAGCTTCGTCGCGGCCCGAACGTAGTGGGGCCCTTCGGCTTGCTCCAGAGCTTCGCGGACTTGCTGAAGTTTGTGCTGAAGGAGCCGGTTATTCCGGCGGGGGCCGACAAGGTTCTCTTCCTGCTGGCGCCGCTACTGACCTGCGTTCTCGCGCTCTCCGCCTGGGCCGTGGTGCCGGTGGCGGATGGTTGGGCCATCGCGGATATCAACGTCGGCGTACTCTACATTTTCGCGATCTCGTCGCTTGGTGTGTACGGCATCATCATCGGCGGTTGGGCTTCGAACTCGAAGTATCCGTTCCTCGGCGCGCTGCGCTCGGCGGCGCAGATGGTTTCCTACGAGGTTTCCATTGGTTTCGTGATCATCACGGTGCTGATGGTCGTGGGCGCGCTTAACCTGTCGGATATCGTCGAGGCGCAGAACAAGGGCGGCATCGCCGCCGCGCTCGGGATGCCGTGGTTCACGATGCTGAACTGGTTCTTCATCCCGCTTTTCCCGATGTTCGTGATCTTCTTCATCTCGGCGCTGGCGGAGACGAACCGTCCGCCGTTCGACCTGCCGGAAGCGGAATCGGAACTCGTCGCGGGCTTCATGTCGGAATATGGCTCGACGCCGTATCTGCTGTTCATGCTCGGCGAATACGTTGCGATCATGACCATGTGCGCGCTGACCACGATCCTGTTCCTCGGAGGCTGGACACCGCCGCTGAGCATTCCGCCCTTCACCTGGGTGCCGGGCGTGATCTGGTTCATCGCCAAGGTCGGCTTCGTGTTTTTCATGTTCGCGATGGTGAAGGCCATGGTGCCGCGCTACCGCTATGACCAGCTCATGCGCCTTGGCTGGAAGGTCTTCCTGCCGCTGAGCCTTGCTTCTGTGGTCATCGTCGCGGGCGTGCTCCAGCTCACCGGCTGGTATCGGTAAGGAGAGGGAACCCCATGTCACTCGCACAGGCCGCCAAGGGCCTCCTCCTGAAGGAATTCGTATCGGCGTTCTTTCTCGCCATGCGCTACTTCTTCAAGCCGAAGCCGACGCTGAATTACCCCTTCGAGAAGGGGCGCGTGAGCCCGCGTTTCCGTGGTGAGCATGCGCTGCGCCGCTACCCCAACGGGGAAGAGCGTTGCATCGCCTGCAAGCTCTGCGAGGCAATCTGCCCGGCGCAGGCGATTACCATCGAAGCCGGCCCGCGCCGGAACGACGGTACGCGCCGCACCACGCGTTACGATATCGACATGACGAAGTGCATCTATTGCGGCTTCTGTCAGGAAGCCTGCCCGGTCGATGCCATCGTCGAGGGGCCGAACTTTGAATTCGCGACCGAAACCCGCGAGGAGCTGTTCTACAACAAGGACAAGCTGCTCGCGAACGGCGCGCGCTGGGAGCGGGAAATCGCGCGCAATATCGCGATCGACGCGCCTTATCGCTGAGGGGAAAACCATGAACGTCGTTACCCTCTTCTTCTACCTGTTCTCGGGCCTGCTGGTGGCCTCGGCCGTGATGGTCGTGGCCTCGCGCAACCCGGTTCATGCGGTGCTCTTCCTCATCCTCGCGTTTGTGAACGCGGCGGGTCTCTTCCTGCTGATGGGCGCTGAATTCCTCGCGATGATACTGGTCGTCGTCTATGTCGGCGCTGTAGCGGTGCTCTTCCTCTTCGTCGTGATGATGCTCGACGTAGATTTCGCCGAACTCAAGCAGGGCTTTCTTCAATACCTGCCAATTGGCGTGGTGATTTCTGGCATTTTCTTCGTTGAGGTCGCGCTGGTTGTCGGCACTTGGCAGCTCGCGCCGGAAGCGCTCGCGCTCAAGAAGGCTGCAGTTGCGGCGCCAGTTGATGCGATGAATGCCCGCGCGCTCGGGCGGGTGCTCTACACAGAATACGTCTACTTCTTTCAGGCGGCTGGTTTGATCCTGCTCGTCGCGATGATCGGCGCCATCGTGCTCACGCTGCGCGAGCGCGTCGGGGTGAAGCGTCAGGACGTGATGCGGCAGAACGCGCGCGGCAAGGCTTCGGCCATGAGCGTCGTGTCGGTGCAGCCGGGGCAGGGTGTGACGACGGTTGGCGTCCAGCGCGCCGATGCCGCGAAGCTGGAGGGTTGAGACCATGGTGATCGGGCTTTCACATTACCTCGTCGTGGCCGCGATGCTGTTTACGCTGGGTGCCCTCGGCATCTTCGTCAACCGCAAGAACGTGATCGTCATCCTGATGTCGATCGAGTTGATCCTCCTGAGCGTGAATATCAACCTCGTCGCCTTCTCGACCCATCTCGGCGATCTTACGGGGCAGGTTTTCGCGCTGCTCGTGCTGACGGTGGCTGCTGCGGAGGCGGCGATCGGTCTTGCGATCCTCGTGGTCTATTTCCGCAATCGCGGTTCGATCGCGGTTGAAGACATCAACGTGATGAAGGGCTGAGGCGGATCATGGCCCAGGCAATCGTATTCCTCCCGCTTCTCGGCTTCATTCTGGCCGGCATTGCGAGCCTTCTGGCGCATCGCGCGGCCAAGGCCAGCGATGTGCTTGCCTTCGGCAATGCGGACCACTCTGGCCATGCCGATCATGGGGCCGACCACGGCCACGATGATCACGGCCATGACGACCACCATGCGCCGGAAGTTTCGCCGCATTCGGAGGGCGTCTCGCGCTTTGCCGAAGTCATCACCACAGGCTTTCTCGCTGTCTCCTGCGTGCTCGCCTGGACGATGTTCTTCAACGTCGCCGTTGGTGGTGGCGCGCCGGTCCGCGTGCTGGTCGCCGACTGGATCCATGTCGGCACCTTCTCGGCCGATTGGGCGCTTCGGATCGACAGCCTGACGGCCGTGATGCTCGTCGTCGTCACCACGGTGTCGATGCTCGTTCACCTCTATTCGATCGGCTATATGCATGAAGACCCGGCCCGGCCGCGCTTCATGGCGTATCTCTCGCTCTTCACCTTCGCGATGCTGATGCTGGTGACCTCGGACAACCTCGTCCAGATGTTCTTCGGCTGGGAAGGCGTGGGTCTTGCCTCGTATCTGCTGATCGGCTTCTGGTTCAAGAAGAAGTCCGCGAATGATGCGGCGATGAAAGCCTTTATCGTCAACCGCGTTGGCGACTTTGGTTTCGCGCTTGGCATTTTCCTCGTCTACTGGGTTTTCGGCGCGGTTGCGTACGATCCGATCTTCGCGGGCGTTGCCGGCAAGGCCAAGATGACCGTGAGCTTTCTTGGCTATCAGGTGCCGATGATCGAGCTGGCCGCGTGCCTCCTGTTCATGGGCGCGATGGGCAAGTCGGCGCAGTTCCTGCTCCACACCTGGCTGCCTGACGCGATGGAAGGTCCGACCCCGGTTTCGGCTCTCATCCATGCCGCGACGATGGTGACCGCTGGCGTCTTCATGGTCGCGCGCCTGTCGCCGATCTTTGAATACGCTCCGTTTGCGCAGAGTGTGGTGCTGGTGGTGGGCGCAACGACCGCGTTCTTCGCGGCGACCGTTGGCCTCGTGCAGAACGACATCAAGCGCGTCATCGCCTATTCGACCTGTTCGCAGCTCGGCTACATGTTCGTGGCGCTCGGTACCGGCGTTTATGGCGCTGGCGTCTATCACCTCTTCACGCATGCTTTCTTCAAGGCGCTGCTGTTCCTCGGGGCCGGCTCGGTCATCCACGCGATGCATCACGAGCAGGACATCCGCAAGATGGGCGGCCTTGCCAAGAAGATCCCGTTCACGGCGGCGATGATGGCGATCGGGACGATTGCGCTCACCGGATTCCCGTTCACGGCGGGCTTCTACTCGAAGGATGCGATCATTGAGGCGGCGTATGTCGCTCACCAGCCGGGGCACGTCTATGCCTTCATGTGCGTGGTACTCGCGGCCTTCATGACCTCGTTCTACTCGTGGCGGCTCTATTTCCTCACCTTTATGGGTGAGACCCGCGCCGACAAGCACACCTATGACCACGCGCACGAAAGCCCGATGGTCATGCTGATCCCGCTTGGCGTTCTGGCTGCGGGCGCGATCCTGGCCGGTTTCCCGTTCGTCGAGAAGTTCATTGGCCATGATGCCGCGCGCTTCTGGAACGGCGCGATCTTCATGGGACCGGAAAACCATACCCTCCATGACATGCATGATCACGACAAGCTGCCGGGCTGGGTGCCATGGACGCCTTTCGTGATGATGATCGCAGGCTTTGTGCTGGCCTATTGCTTCTATCTGAAGTGGCCGGAGCTGCCGAAGGGCCTCGCGGAGCGTCATCCCGCGCTCTACCGGTTCCTGCTCAACAAGTGGTACTTCGACGAGCTTTATGACCGTATCTTCGTGCGTCCGGCACGCTGCCTCGGCACGTTCCTGTGGAAGAAGGGCGACGGCATGGTCATCGACGGCCTCGGTCCGGATGGCGTCTCGGCGCTGGTCCTCAAGGTCACCAGCCGCGTCGTGAAACTCCAGACCGGCTTTGTTTATCACTATGCCTTCGCCATGCTGCTCGGCGTCGCGGGCTTCGTCACCTGGTATCTGTTCTCGGGGGGAGCGCACTGATGTTCGGCTTCGGCATTCTTTCGGGGCTTCTCGTCCTTCCGCTCATCGGTGCGGCCTTCGTTCTTCTCCAGAAGAATGACGAGGCCGGCCTCAAGAACGTACGCTGGGGTGCGTTCTGGACCACGATCGTCACCTTCGCGCTCAGCCTTGTGGCGCTCGCGCGTTTTGAAAACGCCAAGTCGGGCTTCCAGCTTGTTGAGCGGATGAACTGGCTCGGTGAGGCGATTGTCTATCAGCTTGGCGTTGACGGCGTGGCGATGCCCTTCGTCATCCTGACAACCTTCCTGATGCCATTCTGCATCGCGGCCTCGTTCTATTCGATCCGTGATCGCGCGAAGGAATATTACGCGCTGTTCCTGCTGCTCGAGACGCTGATGATCGGCGTCTTCACCAGCCTCGATCTCGTGCTCTTCTATGTGTTCTTCGAGGCCGGCCTTATCCCGATGTTCCTGATCATCGGTATCTGGGGCGGTGCGCGGCGCATCTACGCGAGCTTCAAGTTCTTCCTCTATACGCTGCTCGGCTCGGTGCTGATGCTGCTGGCCATCATGGCGATGTATTGGACCGTGGGCACGACGGATATCGTCAAGCTGCTCGCGTTCAAGTTCCCGGCGGGGATGCAGTACTGGCTGTGGCTGGCGTTCTTCGCCTCCTTCGCGGTGAAGATGCCGATGTGGCCGGTCCATACCTGGTTGCCGGATGCGCACGTTGAAGCGCCGACGGCGGCCTCGGTCGTCCTGGCTGCGGTGCTGCTGAAGATGGGTGGCTATGGCTTCATCCGCTTCTCGCTGCCGATGTTCCCTGAGGCGAGCCTCTATTTCTCGAACCTCGTGTTTGCGCTCTCCTGCATTGCGATCATCTACACCTCTCTGGTCGCGATGATGCAGGAGGATATCAAGAAGCTGATCGCCTATTCCTCCGTCGCGCACATGGGCTTTGTGACGATGGGTCTCTTCACGCTCAATTCTCAGGGTGTACAGGGCGCAGTGTTCCAGATGGTCAGCCATGGGCTGGTGTCCGGTGCGCTCTTCCTGTGTGTTGGTATTGTCTATGACCGCATGCACACCCGCATGATCACGGCCTACGGCGGCCTCGTGAACAAAATGCCGCTTTATGCGCTGGTGTTCCTGCTGTTCACGATGGCGAATGTTGGTCTACCGGGCACTTCAGGCTTCGTCGGGGAGTTCCTTACGCTGCTGGGCTCCTACAAGGCCAACACCTGGGTGGCGTTCTTCGCGACCACAGGCGTGATCCTGTCGGCAGCCTATGCGCTCTGGCTTTTCGCCCGCGTCGTCTATGGCAAGCTCGAGAAGCACGCGTTGGAGACGATCCCTGATCTCGATGGGCGTGAACTCGCGCTGCTCGTGCCGCTCGCGGCGCTGGTGATCTATTTCGGCGTCCAGCCCAATGCCATTCTTTCCATGAGCCAGGCTTCGGTCGACGCGATCCTGAGCGCGGTGCAAACCGGGCTCAGTGGCAAGCTTGCCGTGCTGGCGCAGTGAGGAACGACCATGAATAACGCTCTTGCTCCGGCCATGTCTCCCTTGCCTGCTTTCGGCCCCGCGTTGCCGGAGATCATCCTTGCGATTGCCGCGCTTGGTCTTGTGCTGCTCGGCGCGCTGAAGGGCGATGGTGCCAAGAAGCTGATCGACACCATCGCCGTGATCGCGCTGGTGGTGGCCGGTTTCGTTCTGCTCGAAGGGCAGGGCCGGGTTTCGACCTTCAACGACGCCTTCGTGGTCGATGGTTTCGCCCGTGCCATGAAGATCCTGACGCTGATCGGCTCCGTAGCGGCGATTCTGCTGTCGTCTCGCTTCCTCGTCGACGAGAAGATCGCCCGGTTCGAATACACGATCCTCATTCTGCTCTCGACCATCGGCATGATGATGATGTGCTCGGCCAATGAGCTGATCTCGCTCTATCTTGGCGTGGAACTGCAAAGCCTTGCGCTCTATGTCGTCGCGGCGATTCACCGCGACAACGTGAAGTCCTCGGAAGCAGGGCTGAAGTACTTCGTGCTCGGCGCGCTCTCCTCGGGCATGCTGCTTTACGGCATGAGCCTTGTCTATGGCTTCACCGGTTCGGTGACCTTCCCGACGATTGCCAAGGCGGTCGCTGGTGCGCACGGCTCGGGCGTGATGTTCGGCCTAGTGTTCATTGTTGCTGGCCTTGCCTTCAAGATGAGCGTTGTGCCTTTCCACATGTGGACGCCGGACGTCTATGAAGGCTCGCCCACGCCGGTCGCTGCCTTTTTCGCGACCGCGCCGAAAATGGCTGCAGTGGCGATGACGACGCGCATCCTGATCGATGCCTTCCTCCCCATCGTGAAGGATTGGCAACCGATCATTGCATTTTCGGCGATTGCCTCAATGATCCTCGGTGCCTTCGCGGCGATCGGGCAGAGCAATATCAAGCGGCTGATGGCTTATTCCTCTATCGGCAACATGGGCTATGCGCTTGTCGGCCTCGCTGCCGGCACGGTGCAGGGCGTTGAAGGCGTCGTGATTTTCATGACGATCTACCTCGCCATGACGCTTGGTGTTTTCGCTGTCATCCTTGCGATGCAGGGTGCAACGGGCCGACTCGAAACTGTGGCGGACCTCGCAGGTGCTTCTCGCAACAATCCCGGCCTTGCCTTCGTGATGGCGGCGCTGTTGTTCTCGCTGATTGGCATTCCGCCGCTCGGCGGGTTCTTCGGCAAGTTCTATGTCTTCGCTGCCGCGATCGAAGCCAAGCTGTTCTGGCTTTCGGTCATCGGTATCGTGGCGAGCGTGGTCTCCGCCTTCTACTACCTCCGCATTATCAAGGTGATGTACTTCGATGCGCCGGCGCCGTCTTTCGGTGTCGCGCCGGTTGAAGTGCGGGGCGTGATGTGGGCCTCGGCGGCTTTCGTGGTGTTCTTCGCCATTTTCGCCAACCCGATCCGCACCATGGCGGCGGCGGCGGCCAAATCCCTGTTCTGATGCGGCCTGATCTCTCCGGCCTTGTGCCGAACGAGGCTTTGCTTGCCGAAAAGGCTACCGACCTGACCTTATCCCCGGCTGCGCAAGCGGCCGGGTTTCAGCTTTTTCATGTCACATGTGCCGAGTCGACCAACGCAGCTGCCCTGCGCGCCGTTGAACTCGGTGCAGACCGGCTCTGGATCGTGGCGGACGAGCAGACGGCGGGGCGCGGGCGTCATGGCCGTGCGTGGCAATCGCCGCCGGGTAACCTCTATGCGAGCCTCGGGTTGGCAGCGCCCTGTCCGCCGCGCTATGCGCCGCTCCTCGGTTTCGTCGCGGGTATCAGTCTTGCTGAGGCCATTCTGGTGCTGGCACCCGGTCTTTCGAGCGTGCTGCATCTGAAATGGCCGAACGATTGCCTCCTGATGGGGGCAAAGGTTGCGGGTATTCTGCTTGAGGGAACGAGCCTCAAGGGGGGCGAAACGGGCATCACACTCGGGATGGGCGTTAATGTCGCGCATTTCCCCGAAGGGCTCGATCAGCGCGCGACAGCGCTCCGCGACCACACCACAAATATTGATCGTGACAGGCTTTTTACCACGCTTTCTGACCGCATTGCGGCCAACCTTGCGCTGTTCGATCAAGGCTCCGGATTTGAAGTCATCCGGCAGGGTTGGCTCACATACGCGCTTCCGAAAGGTACGCGGCTCAAGGTCAAGCCGCCGGGCGGCGAGCGGATCGGCGCCTTTGCGGGGATCGATCCCACAGGCGCCTTGCTTCTTGAGACGGAAACCGGCATCGAAGCGATCCTGGTCGGAGACGTTTTTCCGATCGACGACATAACGTCGCCCGAGCGCGCGGCGAGGGGAATTGAATGAAAGCCGGTGAACTTGTTTTCGCAGCCCTAGGCGGTCTTGGCGAAATCGGCATGAACATGGCGCTTTATGGCGTCGGCTCCGGCAAGAACCGCAAATGGCTGATGGTCGATTGCGGCGTCTCCTTCGCAGGCGACGATCTGCCTGGCGTGGACCTGATCTTCCCCGATCCGTCATTTATCGTCGCGGAGAAGAAGAACCTTCTCGGCCTCGTGATTACGCATGCGCATGAGGATCACTTCGGCGCGCTGGCGGATTTGTGGCCGCGCCTTGGCTGTCCGGTCTATATGACGCCGTTCTCGGCGAACCTACTTGAAGCGCGGCGGCTTTCTGAGCCCGGTGCGCCGCGCATTCCCGTGCGCGGCATCACGCAGGCGAGCCGCTTCACACTCGGTCCGTTCGATATCGAAACGATCCCGGTCGCGCATTCGATCCCGGAATCGATGGCACTGGTGATCCGTACCGCGCATGGCACCGTCGTGCACACCGGCGACTGGAAAATCGACGAGACTCCGCTGGTCGGCTTGCCGACGGATGGCAATCGCCTCAGGGAAGTTGGCGATGAGGGCGTTCTCGCGCTCATCTGCGATTCCACCAACATTACGCGCGAAGGCATTTCTCCCTCCGAAACCGAGGTGAAGGAAACGCTGCGTCAGCTTATCCTTGGCGCGAAGGGCAGGGTGGCCGTAACCACCTTCGCCTCGAACGTTGCGCGCATCCGCGCTGTGGCCGAAGCCGCTGTGGAGGCCGGGCGCGAGGTTATTCTAGTCGGCCGTGCGATGGACCGCGTCGCCGATGTCGCCGGCGAACTCGGCATGCTTGATGGGCTGCCCGGTTTTCGTGCGCCGGATCGCTACAAGACGATTGCGCGCGATAAATGCGTGATTCTGCTCACCGGTTCACAAGGCGAGCAGCGTGCCGCGCTGGCGCGTGTAGCCGAAGGCGAGCATCCGGATATTGCGCTGACCACCGGTGACACGGTGATTTTCTCCTCCCGGACCATTCCGGGCAACGAGAAGTCTGTCGGCCGCATTGTCAATAATCTGGCAAAAATGGGCGTCGAGATCATCACGGATCGTGATGCGCTGGTCCATGTCTCGGGCCATCCGCGCAAGGAAGAGCTGCGCCGCATGTACGAGTGGGTCCGCCCGCAGGTGGCGATCCCTGCGCATGGCGAGGCCATGCACCTCAGCTTGCATCGTGATTTTGCGCGCAAAATGGGCGTGCCGACGGTGATCCGCGCGTTCAACGGCGACCTTGTCAGCCTTGCGCCAGGTGACGCGGCGATTGTCGATGAAATTCCCAAGGGCAAGCTGGTCAAGGATGGCTCCCTGCTGATCTCCTCGGAGGATTCAGCAATCAGCGAGCGACGCAAGCTCTCCTACGTCGGCGTGGTCATGATTGCGCTGGCAATTGATGAAAAAGGCCACATCGCTTCGGATATTGAGGTCGAGATCATCGGGCTGCCGTCGGCGGATGACGAGGGAGAGCCGATGCTCGAGCATGTCCGCGACATCGTCGATGAGGTCTATCAGTCGATGCCAAAGGCCAAGCGGCGCGATGCCAGTGTGGTGCGCACCGCCATCGAGCGCGGCGTACGCGCGGGGATCGCCGAAATCTGGGACAAGAAGCCAGTCACCAAGGTGCTGGTGCTCGAGGTATGACGCATTCGCCCGCCAAGTGGGCGCCGGTTGGCGGATAAGGCGGGTGGGATACAAAATCTTGGAAGGAGAATTCGCATGATCGGTCGTCTCAACCATGTCGCCATCGCGGTGAAAGACATCGTCCGCGCCTCCGATATGTATCGCGGCACGCTCGGCGCGAAGGTCTCCGAGGCGCAGGATCTGCCGGAGCACGGTGTCAGGGTGGTGTTCGTCGAGCTGCCGAACACCAAGATCGAATTTCTTGAGCCGCTCGGCGCAACTTCGCCGATCGCCAAGTTCCTCGAAAAGAACCCGGATGGCGGCATGCACCACATCTGCTACGAGGTCAGCGATATCCGTGCGGCGCGGGACCTGCTCGTTGCGCATGGCGCGCGGGTGCTGGGAGACGGCGAGCCGAAAATCGGGGCACATGGCAACCCGGTTCTGTTCCTGCACCCCAAGGATTTTCTCGGTACCTTGACCGAACTCGAGGAGGTTCGCGCGTCATGAGCACGTCGAGCACAATTGCGATCTATTTCGTCATCTGGTGGACGACGCTTTTTGCTGTTTTGCCGATCGGCATCCGCTCACAACTGGAGGCAGGTGATGTCTCGCCCGGTTCCGATCCCGGCGCGCCATCGCGCACGCCGATCCTCAAGATCGTTGTGATCAACACGCTGGTCTCGGCGGTGGCTTTCTGGATTTTCGAGCGCTTCCTTTTGCCGCTGTTGTGAAAGCGTTGCTTTAACAACCGACTGCACCTGATTGGCGCACAAAAGAAAAAAGCAGGGCCTCGACCCTGCTTTATAATTTTGCTTGTTTGTTTTTGGACGGCCAGAGCATTGCCTTGTGAGCTTTGCCCCTGAGGGGTTTGTTCGTCTTGCTTATCCTGTTGCGTGTTGCAGCAACCCGGAACCCCGCCTGACAAACACCCTCTTAGAGACTCAAAATCCAAGAGTCTTCATGCGGTGCAACATAGAAAAAATTGAATGTGTACGGCGTGTTTCGCCTCTGAGATTTTGGCGTCCTTCGAAGCGGAACAGAAGGCGTTCCAACGCGTTTCACTGCCTTGAAACCGCCGGTTTGAGATGGCTTCTCGCATTTGCAAGCGGGCCGAATTATGACAGAAGCAGATTCGAAGTGTCAGCTCGTGCTGTCGCCACACTCTTTTTGTCTTCCGGTTAGCAACCGACCGGACCTGCCGCTGGAGTTCCTATGCGCCTTTCCAGATATTTCCTGCCGATTTTGCGTGAAACGCCGAAAGAGGCGGAGATTATTTCGCATCGTCTGGCGCTGCGGGCCGGGCTGATCCGTCAGGAGTCGGCGGGCATTTATGCCTGGTTGCCGTTTGGCCTCCGGGTGCTCAACAAGATTTGCGGCATTATCCGTGAAGAGCAGAACCGTTCGGGTGCGATCGAACTTCTCATGCCGACGATCCAGTCTGCCGATCTGTGGCGCGAATCGGGCCGCTACGACGCCTATGGCAAGGAAATGCTGCGCATCACGGATCGCCATGAGCGCGAGATGCTGTTCGGGCCGACCAACGAGGAAATGATCACCGAGATTTTCCGCGGCTATGTGCGCTCATACAAGAGCCTGCCGCTAAACCTCTATCATCTGCAATGGAAGTTCCGCGACGAAATCCGTCCGCGCTTCGGCACGATGCGCTCCCGCGAATTCCTGATGAAGGATGCTTATTCCTTCGATATCGATCAGGCCGGTGCACGACACGCCTATAACCGCATGTTCGTGGCCTATCTGCGCACCTTCGAGCGCATGGGGCTGAAGGCGATCCCGATGCGGGCGGATACCGGTCCGATTGGTGGCGATCTCTCGCACGAGTTCATCATTCTCGCTTCGACCGGCGAAAGCGGTGTTTTCTGCCACAAGGATTACCTCGATTTTGCGGTGCCGGGGCCGGATACCAACTTCGATTCCCGCGAAGACCTCGCCAAGATCGTCGACAAGTGGACCTCGCTCTATGCGGCCACCGAGGAAATGCATGACGAAGCCGCCTTCAACGGCGTTCCGGAAGCCTCCCGCGTCTCTGCGCGCGGCATTGAGGTCGGGCACATCTTCTATTTCGGCACCAAGTATTCCGAACCGATGCGCGCGGTGGTGACCGGGCCGGATGGCAAGGATGTGCCGGTGCATATGGGCTCCTACGGCATCGGACCAAGCCGCCTTGTGCCGGCGATCATTGAGGCGAGCCATGACGAGGCCGGTATCATCTGGCCGGACGCGATTGCGCCGTTCGATGTCGCCATCCTCAACCTCAAACCCGGTGACAGCGCGACGGATCGCGTGTCGGGCGAGCTTGAAGCCGCGCTCGAAGCGCGTGGTCTCTCCTGCCTGATCGATGACACCGACGAGCGTCCGGGTGGGAAGTTCGCGACCGCCGATCTCATCGGTCTACCGTGGCAGATCATCGTCGGCCCCAAGGGGCTTGCAGACGGCAAGGTCGAACTCAAGCGCCGCGCAACGGGCGAGCGCGTCACGCTTTCGCCGGCGGATGCTGTGGAGCGGATTGCATCGTGAGCATCAAGTCGCTTTTCGGCTCCTATGAGTGGGGCGTTGCGTGGCGCTATCTGCGCGCGCGTCGCCGCGACGGCTTCATTTCCGTCATTGCGGGCTTTTCCTTCACTGGCATCATGCTGGGTGTCGCGACGCTCATCGTGGTGATGGCGGTGATGAATGGCTTCCGTCAGGAGCTGATGGGCAAGATTCTTGGCGTCAACGGCCATGCTTTCATCCAGCCTTATGCCGAGAGCCTGAAGGATTACGAGGCGATCTCGGAGCGCGTCAGCAAGGTCAAGGGCGTGAAGCTCGCGGCGCCAATCGTCGAGGGACAGGTGCTTGCGGCCTCGCAAGGGGCAACCAGCGGTGCGCTGGTGCGCGGTGTGCGCGAGGCAGATCTCAAGCGCTTCACCTCGGTCTCCAAGAATATTCTCGACGGTACCCTCGATGCCTTTGACGGCTCGGAGAAAATCGCCATCGGACGCCGGCTCGCCGGTTATCTCGGGGTTGGTGTCGGCGACAAGATCAAGCTCCTCTCGCCCAAAGGCCCTTCGACGCCGTTCGGCTCGGCACCGCGCCAGAAATCCTATGAGGTTGCGGCACTTTTCGAAGTCGGTATGAGCGAGTTCGATGCGAGCTTCGTCTTCATGCCGCTTGCAGAAGCGCAGCTTTATTTCGACAGCGAAGGGCAGGTGGCCCTGATCGAGGTTTTTGTCGATAATCCCGATCGGATGGACGATTACGCCCCGCTGATCCGCGAGGCGGTCGGCAAACCGCACGGCCTCACCGACTGGCGTTTCCGCAACCGGACCTTCTTCGGTGCGCTGGAGGTGGAGCGTAACGTGATGTTCCTCATCCTGACCATGATCGTCCTCGTTGCCGCGCTGAACATCATTTCCGGCCTTACCATGCTGGTCAAAGACAAGGCGCGCGGCATCGCGATCCTGCGTACCATGGGCGCGACACGCGGCTCGATCCTCTCGATTTTTATCATCACTGGCGCGGCCATTGGTGTTGGCGGCACCTTCGTTGGCTTCCTGCTCGGTCTTGTGATCGCCTGGAACGTCGAGAGCCTCAGGCAGGTGGTTTCCTACTTTTCCGGCGCGCAGATTTTCCCGCCCGAGCTTTATTTCCTCTCGCGATTGCCGTCCGACGTGCGGGCCTCGGAGGTCATCGCCATTGTGGTAATGGCGCTGGTGCTATCGCTCCTCGCGACACTTTACCCCGCGTGGCGCGCGGCCAAGCTTGACCCTGTCGAAGCGCTGCGGGCGGAGTAACATCATGACAGTGCCAGCGCTCCACCTCGCGAATGTCTGCCGTGCATATACGCAGGGCGAGAACACCGTCACCGTGCTTTCCGGCGTCGATCTCACACTCAATCCCGGCGAGATGGTCGCGCTGGTTGCGCCCTCGGGGGCGGGCAAATCAACGCTGCTGCATATCGCGGGGCTTCTCGAGCACCCGGATACCGGCGAGGTTTTCATTGGCGAGACCGCGACGGCCGGGCTCGATGATCTCGCGCGGACCAAGCTGCGACGGACCGATATCGGCTTTGTCTACCAGTTCCATCACCTCCTGCCGGAGTTTTCAGCCAAGGAGAACGTGGTACTGCCGCAGCGCATTGCCGGGCTTTCCGTCCCGGAAGCAGAAGCGCGCGCGGCGGAAATTCTCGGCTTTCTCGGCCTTTCACATCGCATCGAGCATCGCCCTGGTGAACTCTCGGGCGGTGAGCAGCAGCGCGTCGCGATCGCGCGCGCCGTGGCCAATACGCCGCGCCTCCTTTTGGCAGACGAGCCGACGGGTAACCTCGACCCCGTGACCGGCGAGCATGTCTTCGCGACGCTCTCGGCACTGGTGAAACAATCCGGCCTTGCGGCGCTGGTGGCGACGCATAACCTCGAACTCGCCCAGCGGATGGATCGCCGGATTACGCTAAAAGAGGGGCGGGTAGTCGACCTGCCGTGAGTCTCGATCCACTCACGCTCTTCGGCCTTGCGGCGGTTACGGTGATGCTCGTCACCTACGCACAGGAAGACCGCCATCTCTTGTATGTACTCGGCTTTGCCGTTGCCTGCCTTGCCGGTTCCGCTTACGGCTTTCTGCAAGGTGCCTGGCCGCTCGGTCTTGTCGAGGCGATCTGGTCGATTTTAGCCTTTAGGCGCTGGCGCGCCCGCATTTCCTCCTGAATCGCTCCCAAAATGCCGCTTGACAACGTTTGGATATCAGTTAGAACAAAACAAGAACACACTTCTTGTCGCGGTACTGTAACTTCTTGTGGAGGATGTCATGCGGGCTGTGGAAGAGATGATCGAACTGGCTTCGATCGGAGCATTTTTCGTTATGATGGCGGTCTTGACAGGGGTAAGCGGGAACTGGCCGCTGATCTGATGATGTGAGGGAGTGAGTATGATGGCGAAGGTGCGGGCATGACGAGGGGACCCGGCTTCGTTCATTTGCATGTCCACTCAGCCTTCTCGCTGCTGGAGGGAGCGCTCCCGATCGGCAAACTCGGGACGCTCGCCAAAGCCGACAAGATGCCGGCATTGGCGATCACCGATACGAACAACCTCTTCGGCGCGCTTGAATTCTCTGAAAAGATGTCGGGATACGGTGTCCAACCGATCATCGGCATCGAACTGGTCGTTGATTTTGCGGACCGACCCATCGCCCGCAACCGGCCCAATTCCGCACTCGAATCGCGCGGTTCGATTGTCCTTTTGGCGGCAGATGAGGTGGGCTATTCCAACCTGATGGCGCTATCGAGCCGGGCCTTTCTGGAAAGCCCTGCCGCAGAGGGAATCCATCTGCCGATCCGGGGGCTGGAGGGGCGCACGGCGGGGCTGATTGCGCTGACTGGCGGCGGCGTCGGCCCTATTGATCGAGCCTTCAATCTCGGCGGTGTCGATCTTGCTCGCGCGCGACTCGATGTTCTGAAGACCCTGTTTCCGGATCATCTCTACATCGAGCTTGAACGTTTCGGTCTTGCCGAGGCGCGGGCCATTGAACCCGCGTTGCTCGATCTCGCGGTCGAAGCGCATCTGCCGGTGGTCGCCGCCAATAATGTGCACTTCGGGACCACGGACGAATTCGAGGCGCATGACGCACTGCTCTGTATCGCGGGCGGTCGCTCGGTGGATGAGGTTGAGCGTCGGCGGCTGACGCCGGAGCATCGTTTCAAGACCCGTGACGAGATGATCGCGCTTTTTGCCGATCTGCCTGCCGCGCTGGCCGCGAGTGTCGAGATTGCGCAGCGTTGCCATTATCGCCCACGCACTCGCAAACCGATTCTGCCGCAGTTTACCTCCGGCTCGGAGGAGGGGGCGGAAGCGGCTGAGTTGAACCGGCAAGCCGTTGCCGGTTTGGCCGCCCGCCTTGCCGCGCATGGACCAGCACCGGGATTGACGGTTGCGGAATACGAGGAGCGGCTCGCCTTCGAACTCTCGGTCATCGACCGGATGAAATACCCCGGTTATTTCCTGATCGTGGCGGACTTCATCAAGTGGGCCAAACAGCAGAATATTCCGGTCGGGCCGGGGCGCGGTTCGGGCGCGGGCTCGCTCGTGGCCTATTCGCTGACGATTACTGATATTGATCCCTTGCGCTACGGGCTCTTCTTCGAACGCTTCCTCAATCCCGAGCGCGTGTCGATGCCAGACTTCGATATCGATTTCTGTCAGGACCGCCGCGATGAAGTGATCCGCTATGTGGTTCGCCGCTATGGCGAGGGGCGCGTTGCGCAGATCATCACTTTCGGAACGCTCCTCGCGCGCGGCGTGATGCGGGATGTCGGGCGCGTGCTCGGCCTGCGCTACGGCGAGGTCGATCGGCTGACCAAGATGGTGCCGCAGAATCCCGCCAACCCGATCACCCTGGAAAAAGCTATTGCGGAAGAGCCGCAACTGCGCGCCGCCGCCGAGGAAAACGAGGCGGTCGGGCGCATGCTCGATATCGCGCAGAAGCTTGAGGGGCTTTACCGCCACGCCTCGACCCATGCCGCCGGCATCGTGATTGGTGACCGCCCGCTTGAAGAACTGGTGCCGCTCTATCGCGATCCGAAATCGGATATGCCGGTGACGCAGTTCAACATGAAGTGGGTAGAGCCGGCAGGACTGGTGAAATTCGACTTTCTGGGCCTCAAAACGCTGACGGTTCTTCAAGGCGCAGTGAATTTGTTGGCCCGGCAGGGGATTGAGGTAGATCTCCTCAAAATCCCGCTCGACGATGCACGGAGCTACGCCATGCTCTCGCGCGGTGAAACCGTCGGCGTTTTTCAGGTGGAATCGGGCGGCATGCGGCGTGCGCTTGTCGATATGAAGCCCGACCGCATCGAGGATATCATTGCACTGGTCGCGCTTTATCGACCGGGTCCAATGGCGAATATCCCGGTCTATTGCGATGTGAAGCACGGGCGGCGCGAGGCGGATTACGCCCATCCCCTGCTCAAGCCGATCCTGGAAGAAACCTGTGGCGTCATCGTCTACCAGGAGCAGGTGATGCAGATCGCCAAGGTGATGTCCGGCTATTCGCTTGGCGAGGCGGATATGCTGCGCCGCGCGATGGGTAAGAAAATCAAGGCGGAGATGGATGCGCAGCGTGCGCGCTTTGTCGAGGGTGCTGTGAAAAACGGCGTCGCGGAGGCCGATGCCGATTCAATCTTTGACCTGCTCGCGCGCTTTGCAGATTATGGCTTCAACAAGAGCCATGCGGCGGCTTATGCGGTGGTCGCTTACCAGACCGCTTATCTCAAGGCGAATCATCCGGTGGAGTTCCTCGCAGGCTCGATGAGCCTCGAACTTTCCAATACCGATAAGCTTGGCGAATTTCGCCGTGAGGCGCAGCGGCTCGGGATCAGGGTCGAGCCACCGGATGTCAACCGTTCGGACGTCACTTTCGATGTGCGCAATGGCGCGATTCTCTATGCTCTCGCCGCGATCAAGGGGGTCGGCACGGAAGCCGCGCGCTCGATTGTCGTGGCGCGTGGCGACAAGGCGTTCAAATCCCTGACCGACTTTGCCCGCCGGATTGATCCTCGCCAGATCAACAAGCGTACGCTCGAGCAGTTGATTGGCGCCGGAGCACTCGATTGCCTTGATGCCAACCGTGGACGGCTGATCTCGGGGCTGGAGGCGATTGTCGCTGAAGCCAATGCGCACGGGGCTGAACTTGCCAGTGGTCAGGTGGGGCTTTTCGGCGGCGGGGAGGGCGCTCCGCTGGTGTTGCCGGAAGCCGAACCGCTGACGTTGCCGGAGCGTCTAAGGCGAGAACATGCGGCAGCCGGGTTCTTCCTGTCGGGACATCCGCTTGATCAGTTCTCGACGTTGCTGGACCGCTCGTCTCTGAGCGATTTCGTAACCTTCCAGCGCGCGGTCAGGAATGGCGCGTCGCATGCGCGGCTTGCCGCGACCTTGCTCGACATTGATGTCAAACGGACCCGTAACGGCAACAAGATTGCGATTCTCTCGCTTTCCGATCGCACGGGACAATTCGAGGCGATGCTGTTTTCGGAAATGATGGCCAAAAATCGCGAATTGCTGGAGGTCGGTACGCCGTTGTTCCTGACCATTGCGGGCTCGATTGATGGCGAGGATTTGCGCATCCGCATTCTGGAAATGGAGGCGCTCGACAAGGCCTTGCAACGCACGCAGCGCGGCATCCGGATTTTTGTCTCCGAGCATGCGGTTGTGGGAGGGCGCGGGCGTGGCGAGACGCCAATCATTGGCCTCGACAAGGTGCTTCGCCGTGGCGGAGACGGCGAAATCTCGATGACGGTGATGCTCTCGGATGGCGGAGAGGTCGACTTGCGCCTTCCGGGACGATTTGATCTTGGTGCGCAGCAGATGAGCGCATTGGCGAGCGTAGCGGGCATTCTCGACGTGAAGCCCTATTAGTTTTTGGAAAGGCTGCGCGGGTCTTTCTGATCGAGTGGCGGTTTGTGTTTTGAGGCTCTTCGCGGTGTTTATGTGCGCTCCCTCGGTGTTTTTGGTCGCGCCCGACTTGCTTTTTCCGCGCTGATGGATTAGGCGCGGCCTATTCCTCACGCAGGGTTTCGATTTCGATCGATCCGGTGTCGCCGGTTGGCGGCGACTCGTCCCTGCGGCGGCCTAACCGGAGAACGACTATGGCACTTCCTGATTTCTCGATGCGTCAGCTTCTCGAAGCTGGTGCGCATTTCGGTCACCAGTCTCACCGCTGGAACCCGAAGATGGCCCCGTACATCTTTGGCACCCGGAACAATATCCACATCATCGATCTCGCCCAGTCGGTGCCGATGCTCTATCGCGCGCTCGAAGCGATTTCGGACACTGTAGCTCGTGGCGGTCGCATCCTGCTCGTTGGCACGAAGCGTCAGGCCCAGGAGCCGATCGCCGCTGCCGCGAAGGCTTCGGCACAGTATTATGTCAATTCGCGTTGGCTCGGCGGCATGCTGACCAACTGGAAGACCATCTCGAACTCGATCCAGCGCCTGCGCAAGGTTGACGAGACCCTCGCCGGTGGCGCGGTTGGTCTGACCAAGAAAGAGCGCCTGATGCTCACCCGTGAGCAGGAAAAGCTCACCCGTGCGCTCGGCGGTATCAAGGATATGGGCGGTACCCCGGACCTTCTGTTCGTGATCGACACGAACAAGGAACAGCTTGCCATTCAGGAAGCCAACCGCCTCAACATCCCGGTGGTGGCAATCGTCGATACCAACTGTGATCCGGATGGTGTGACCTTCCCGATCCCGGCGAACGATGACGCGGGCCGTGCGCTGGCGCTGTATTGCGATCTCGTGGCGCGCGCCGCTGTGGATGGCATTTCGCGCAGCCAGTCCTCGCTCGGTGTGGACCTTGGTGCCTCGATCAAGCCGATCGCCGAGGAAGTCCCGGTTGTGACCGCTCCGGCGGAAGGCTTCACGAAGCTCCTCGCGCCGCAGGGTGCGCCGGATGACCTCACCAAGCTCGGTGGTGTTGGTGCGCAGCTCGCGACCAACCTCAACGAATATGGCATCTTCCACTTCTGGCAGCTTGCCGCCATGACCGATGCCGATGTGGCTGCCCTCGATGGCGCCTTGAAGCTCAACGGTCGCGCGACCCGCGAAGGCTGGCTCGACACCGCCCGCGCCTTGTCGGCGTAAACCGTTTCCGGCTCTGATCTTTTTCAGGGTCTGGCCGGACCAAAAAAGTCACCGAGGCCGCAGCCGGATGGTTGCGGCTTCTTGCTGAGACATTGGATTGAAAAAGGGGATCTGCCATGGCCGCGATTACCGCAGGAATGGTCAAGGAACTGCGCGAGAAGACCGACGCAGGGATGATGGATTGCAAGTCGGCGCTCACCGAGACTGCTGGCGACATGGAAGCGGCGGTGGATCTGCTGCGCAAGAAGGGTCTTGCCAAGGCCGCCAAGAAGGCTGGCCGAGTGGCTGCTGAGGGTCTTGTCGGCCTTACGGTTGTCGGTACCAAGGCCGTTGTCGTCGAACTCAACTCCGAGACCGACTTCGTGGCCCGCAACGACCAGTTCCAGGCGCTTGTGCGCACAGTGGCCGATGTTGCGCTGAAGACCGGCACTGAAGTCGAAGCCCTCAAGGCGGCGGCCTATCCGGGCGGTGGTTCGGTTCAGGACGCGATCTCAAACCTCGTCGCGACCATCGGTGAGAACATGTCGCTGCGTCGTGCGGCGGCCCTGTCGGTCAACGCCGGCGTTGTCTCGCAGTATCTGCATAACGCGGTGGGCGATGGTCTTGGCAAGATCGGCGTGCTCGTCGCGCTCGAATCGACCGGCAATGCCGAAGCGCTTGGTGCGATTGGCCGTCAGGTTGCGATGCATGTCGCGGCGGCGAACCCGCAGGGTCTCGACTCGGCGTCGATCCCGGCGGATGTCATCGCCCGTGAGCGCGCGATCCTCACCGAAAAGGCCAAGGCCTCGGGCAAGCCGGACAATGTCGTCGAGAAGATCGTCGATTCGGGCCTGAAGACCTATTTCAAGGAAGTCAGCCTCGTCGATCAGCCGTTCGTGCATGATTCGTCGAAGACCGTGGCACAGGCCGTCAAGGAAGCCGAAAAGGCTGCCGGCGCGCCGATCGTCCTCAAGGGCTTCGTGCGTTACGCCCTCGGCGAAGGCATCGAAAAAGAAACCTCTGATTTCGCCGCCGAAGTGGCTGCGGCGGTCGGCGGAAACGGCTAAAATCGTTTCCTCGCGGAAAAGAGTTCTGATCAAGGCGGCGCGAGCCGCCTTTTTCATGAGAGCTGCTGTTCGTGGGCGGTTTTTCGAGTTCCAGAAGCATCAAGAAGGGGAAAGCCATGTCCGTGGCAGGCAAAGAGCGCGGCGGTGTGCCGATTTTCAAGCGCGCGCTGGTGAAGCTTTCCGGTGAAGCGATGCTCGGCTCCGAATCGTTCGGCATTCACCAGCCGACGGTGCGGCAGATTTCTGAAGACCTGATCGAGGCTGCCGAACTTGGCGTCGAGATCGCGGTGGTTGTCGGCGGGGGCAATATTTTCCGCGGCGCACAGATGCACGGCATGGGACTTTCGCGCCCGGCGGCCGATTCGATGGGGATGCTCGGCACGGTGATGAATGTCATCGCGCTGGAGGCGCAGTTGACGTCTCTTGGTCAGCCGGCACGGGCGATGTCCGGCGTAGCTATGCCATCCGTGGTCGAGACCTACACGCGCCAGCAGGCGGCGGACCACCTCTCCAAGGGCCGCATCGTGCTGCTCGCCGGCGGCACCGGCAATCCGTTCTTCACCACCGATACCGGCGGCGCGCTGCGGGCGGCGGAGCTGGAATGTGACGTGTTGCTCAAGGCGACGCAGGTCGATGGCGTCTATACCGCGGACCCGCGCAAGGACCCGACCGCGACGCGCTATGAAAAGGTGACCTTCGACGAGGTGATCCGGAACGATCTCAAGGTCATGGACACGGCGGCCTTTGCTTTGGCGCGTGACGCCAAGCTGCCGATCGCGGTGTTTGCCATTCAGGAGCGCGGCTCGATTGCCGCCGTGCTTCAGGGCAAGGGCCGTTCGACGCTGGTCACGGTGTGAAACCGGTCCACGCGGCTTGATCTTTGCCGGCGCATCCGACAAGGAAAAGGCGGAACATTTGCGAATAACGGGAGGAGAGCGGCGAGACCGTTCAAGCTCTCCCGCGCTGGAATGGAGACGGGCTGATGAGCGAATTTGATCTCAACGATGTCAAGCGGCGCATGACCGGCGCTATTCAGGCGCTGAAGAATGACTTCGGGTCGCTGCGCACGGGCCGTGCTTCCGCCAATATCCTCGATCCGATCGAGGTTGAGGCCTATGGCGCGCGTATGCCGCTCAGCCAGGTCGCGACCGTCACGGCACCAGAGCCGCGCCTTCTGTCGGTCGCGGTGTGGGATCGCTCGATGGTGCAGCCGGTCGAAAAGGCCATCCGCAACTCGCCGCTCGGCTTCAACCCGCAGACCGAGGGGCAGACGATCCGCGTGCGCCTGCCGGAACTCAATGAGCAGCGCCGCAAGGAAATGGTCAAGGCCGCGCACAAGTACACCGAAGGCGCGCGTGTTGCTGCCCGCCATGTGCGTCGCGATGCGCTCGAAACCATCAAGAAGCTCGAAAAAGACAGCAAGATGAGCGAGGACGAGGCCTCCCGTCATTCCGATCAGGTGCAGAAGGCCACGGATCAGACCATCAGCGAGATCGACGCACTGCTGGTCCACAAGGAAAAGGAAATCATGCAGGTCTAGGGTCCATTCAGGTCCAGGTCTGCGCGATCCAGACCTCATCGGTTTGGGAACCATCCTCAGGAATTTGTCTCGCCAGCGCTTGCGAGTTGACGAGGCACAGCGCATCAATACGCGAAGCGGCTTAAGCCGCGTACCGAACCGGTGCTCTCGCCGGTTCTCCCGGGGAGGGGCTTGATTGACGATGCCGGGTTCGGTTTCAAAACGGGCCGCCGAGGCCGGTGCTGCCGAGCCTGATGCTGTCTCGGGTAAAGGCAGCGCGCATGGCGTCCGCCACCTTGCGATCATTATGGATGGCAATGGCCGCTGGGCAACGCGGCGCGGGTTCCCGCGTGTTGCAGGCCATCGCGCCGGACTGGAGGCAGTTCGTCGGCTTGTGAAGGCCGCGATTGCGCGCGGCATCGGGTATCTGACGATCTATTCCTTCTCGACCGAGAACTGGGCGCGCCCTGCCGAGGAAGTCGGCGAGTTGATGTCGCTGCTGAAGTTCTTCATCCGGGCAGATCTGTCCTCGCTCAACAAACAGAATGTCCGCGTGCGCCTGATCGGCGAGCGCGAGGGGCTTTCGCCGGATATCCTCTCGCTGCTCGAAGAGGCCGAGGCGACGACCCGCAGCAATACCGGCATGACATTTGTCGTCGCCTTCAATTATGGCGCGCGGGCTGAAATGCTGCGCGCGATGCGGCAACTGGCGACGGAAGCGGCTGCCGGGCGGCTTGATCCCAAGGCGATTTCTGAAGAGGCCTTCAGGCGCGCGCTTGATACGGCGGACATCCCCGATCCGGATATGATGATCCGCACATCGGGCGAGCAGCGCATCTCGAATTTCCTGCTCTGGCAGAGCGCCTATACCGAGTTCTATTTCACTCCTGTGCTCTGGCCTGATTTCGATGAGGCGGCGCTCGATGAGGCGCTCGCGGAATTCGGTCGGCGTCACCGCCGCTTCGGGGGCATCTGATGGCGGTTGCGGGAGTGGGCGAACAATGAGCGAACTCCAGTTGCGTGTGATTTCCGCCGTGGTGCTCGCCGTGTTAGCCCTCGGCAGCACATGGGTTGGCGGCAAGCTCTTTATCGCGGTCTGGGCCATTCTGGCCCTGCTCGTCCTGCAAGAATGGATGACGATCACGCGCACGAAGCCGAACTTCGCGGTCTGGGGTGCGTCGGGCATCGTTTATGCCGTGGGCCTGTTCTTCTCGGTCATCGTGCTGCGCACCGGCGCTTCGGATGCCGAGGGTCAGTATTACGGTCTTCTGGCGATCCTGTTTCTTTTCGCTGTGGTTTGGGCGAGTGATGTTTTCGCCTATTTCACCGGACGAACGCTCGGCGGGCCGAAGCTGGCACCGCGCATTTCCCCGAACAAGACCTGGACCGGGTTTTGTGGCGGCATCCTCGGTGGCATGGGCACAGCAACGGCGTTGATGGCTGCCTTCGGCTATGGTCGCTTTGCGCTCTATCACGCAGGGCTTGCGGCGGTTCTCTCGCTGGCTTCGATCTTCGGCGATCTTTTTGAATCCGCTTTCAAGCGTCGCTTCGGCGTCAAGGATTCAGGCAAGCTTATCCCTGGCCATGGTGGCTTCATGGATCGGCTCGATGGCTTCATTTTCGCCGCGATTCTCGCCGCGATCATCGGCATCGCGGTAGGCGGTTCGGGGCAGGCGGCGAGGGGGCTTCTGTTCTTCGGCGCCATCCCCGCGCCTTAACCATTACGGCAGAATGCCGGGGCGGCTGCCTTGTGTTTGCCGCAACGAGATGGCACCCATATTTAACAAATCGTTAAGACCTAGCGGCTCCGATCCGCGGTCTGGCGACAGGGTTCTTTCTTCGAGGTGCCAGCGTGCCAGCTTTCATGACCAGCGGGTTTGATTTCTTCCTGAACTTCATGAGCTATCTTCTCCCGTTCCTCTTTGTGTTGGCGCTTGTCGTCTTCGTGCACGAGATGGGGCATTTCCTCGTGGGACGCCTGTGTGGCGTCAAGGTCGAGACCTTTTCGCTGGGCTTTGGCCCGCGCATCGCCCGCTTTTATGACCGCAAGGGCACGGAGTGGGCGCTTTCGGCCATTCCGCTTGGCGGCTACGTGAAGTTCAAGGGCGATCTCAACGCCGCGAGTATGCCGGATCAGGCGGCGATGGACGCAATGCCGGTCGAGGATCGCAACGATTCCTTCCCGCATAAGTCGATTCCCCAGCGCGCAGCGATTGTCGCGGCGGGGCCGATTGCCAACTTCATCCTCGCTTTCGTGATCTTCGCCGTGAGCTTCATGGTGGTGGGGCGCACCCAGCTTGAGCCGGTGATCGGTGCCGTGACCGAGCAGTCTGCCGCCGAAGTCGCGGGCTTCAAGGCTGGCGACCGCGTTCTGTCCGTCGATGGCGAGGCTGTCACGACCTTTGATGAAGTCGCCCGCAAGGTCACGATCAGCGAAGGCCAGACCTTGACCTTCCGCATCGAGCGTGATGCCCGCGAAATCGAACTCAAGGGTATGCCGACAATTCTGACGCGCAAGACCGTGCTCGGTACGGATCGCCGTCCGGTGATGGGCTTTGTGGCCTCGGCTGATCCGAAGCATCATTTCACCAAGCATTTCGGCCTTGTGGAAGCCTCCTCGACTGCCGTCCACGAGATCGCCTTTGTCATCGAGCGCACCGGCAATTACATCGGCGGGCTGTTCTCGGGGCGTGAACGCGCCGACCAGCTCTCGGGTCCGACGCGCATCGCCTATATCTCTGGCAAGGTCGCCGAATCGGGAATCGGTCCGCTGCTGATCCTCTCAGGCATTCTTTCGATCTCGATCGGCCTGATCAACCTGCTGCCGGTTCCGATGCTCGATGGCGGCCACCTTGTTTTCTACGCGATCGAGGCGCTGTTTGGTCGCCCGGTCAGCCCGCGAGCGCAGGAAATCAGCTTCCGGGTGGGGTTTGCTCTGGTCATGGCGCTGATGCTGTTTTCTACCTGGAATGACATCATCCATCTGACAGGGCTTGCATTCTGACGCAGGCCGCGATCTTCGCGACGCATCAAGGAGCCAGCCGGACACCCGGTCTGGCTCCAAGCGTTGCGCGATAGGCACGGAAGTTAGGAATTCGTAACCAAGTCAGTCTTCTCAGTTGCAATGATTGGCTGATTGGCTAGAAGAAAATCTGTGTGGTGGTGTATCTAAGGATACTCTCCCTTCGTTTCGTGTGCGCCTTGATGGCTCATGCGGGTGCGGGCAATTATTGGGGTAGGTTGACGGGATGTCTGGTTTTTCTGTTAGCAGCAGCATGAACGCGGTGTTTCGACGCGCCCTTGTCGCTTTTGCAGCGGTTTTCATGATGCTTGCGGTGGCGGCTCCGGCTGCTGCCCAGAGCGTTCAGGTGCGCGGTAATCACCGGGTTGAAGCGGAGACTATCCGCTCCTTTGTGACGCTCGCACCGGGCGAAAGCTACACGCCTGCCCGAATCGATCAGGCCATCAAGGACCTGTTCGCCACGGGCCTTTTCTCGGATGTCCGTATCTCCCGCGCCGGTTCGGGCGTGGTGGTAAGCGTTGTCGAGCATTCGCTGATCAATCGTGTTTCGTTCATCGGCAATTCCAAGATCAAGACTGAGGTTCTGATCGGCGAAGTTCAGTCGCGTTCGCGTGGTGCCTTCAATCGCTCTGTGGTTGATCAGGACGTCGCCCGTATTCGTGAACTTTACAGCCGTGCCGGCCGTGCGGGCGTTAAGGTCGACACCCAGATCACCAATCAGCCGGATGGTCGCGTCGATGTGACGTTCTCGATCTCCGAGGGCGACAAGACGGGCGTTACCGCTATCGTTTTCCAGGGTAATTCCGTTTATTCGAACTGGAAGCTCAAGAGCTTGATGTCGACCACGGAGTCGAACTTCCTGAGCTTCCTGAAGAGCTCGGATATCTATGATCCTGACCGCATTGCTGCCGATCTCGAGCTTATCCGTCGTTTTTACCTGAAGAACGGCTATGCCGATTTCCGGGTGGTTTCCTCGTCGGCGGAACTTGATGGCGAGCGCAAGGGTTACCTCATCAATATCGTGCTCGACGAGGGTGAGAAGTATTCGGTCGCAGGCGTTGATGTTGAATCGCGTATTGCTGACGTCGACACCGCGCGTCTGAAGGGCGCTGTCCGCACCCGTTCGGGCGACACCTACAACGCCGAGGACGTGGAGAAGTCGGTTGATGGCATCAGCCGTGAAGTGGCCCAGCGTGGTTATGCTTTTGCGCAGGTTCGCCCGCGTGGTGATCGCGACGCGGCTTCCAAGACTGTCCGCATTGTCTATTCGGTTGAAGAAGGCCCGCGCGTTTATGTCGAGCGTATCGTGGTTCGTGGCAATACCCGCACCCGTGACTATGTTGTTCGTCGCGAATTCGACCTCGGCGAGGGCGATGCCTACAACAAGGCAGCTGTTGATCGTGCCGAGCGCCGGTTGAAGAATCTTGGTTTCTTCAAGACTGTGAAGATTACGAATGAGCCCGGTTCTGCGCCGGACCGCGTGATCATCACGGTCGATGTCGAAGATCAAGCGACCGGTAGTTTCGCGGTCAGCGGTGGTTATTCGACCTCGGAAGGTTTCTTGGCGGAAGTTTCGGTTCAGGAGACCAACTTCCAGGGCAAGGGCCAGTTTGCCCGCTTGGCGGTCTCGAATGGTCAGAAGTCCCGTGGTGGCGAATTCTCTTTCACCGAGCCGTTCTTTATGGATCGCCGGATCGCGGCTGGCTTTGATGTTTTCAACAAGTTTAGCGACGCCTCATCTTATCAGCGCTATCGTTCCCAGACGATGGGCTTCACGCTGCGTGCAGGTGTGCCGATTACCGAGGAATTCTCGGTCGGTGCGCGTTATTCGCTGTACCAGCAGAAGATCAAAATTCCGAATTCGGCCAGCTATCCCTATGACAATTGCGCGGTTGGTGCACTTGCCGGTGATCCTTGCGTTCTCGATGGCGAAGCATCGATTGCGATGAAGGAAGCCCGCGGCTCTGCAGTAACGTCACTTGCCGGGCTGACCCTTGCGTACAACTCGCTTGATAATAACAAAGATCCTTCGAGCGGTATTTTTGCCGAGCTGAAGCCGGAGGTTGCTGGCCTTGGTGGCGACTCGCATTTCGCGCGCATCACCGGTTCGGCTCGCTATTACTACCCGATCACGGATGACTTCATTGGTATGCTGAAGATCCAGGGCGGCCATATGCAGGCATTCGGTGGCCAGAAGCTGCGCGTGCTGGACAATTTCTACATGGGACCTGAGCTGGTTCGCGGCTTCGCAACGTCTGGTATTGGTCCGCGTGATATTAACGGGGATGCAACAGGTAATGCGATCGGTGGTACGACCTATGCGGGTGCTACTGCAGAAGTGACGTTCCCGATCTTTGGGATTCCGCGTGAGATTGGTCTCAGGGGCGCCGTGTTTGCTGACGCTGGCACGCTCTTCGGATACAAGGGTAAGAGGTTCATTGACGTGAACCGCGACGGGACGATCAACGGCGGTCCGGGAAATAACTGTCCGGCAGGTTTGGCGCAGTCTGAGTGCCTCAACGTCAAGGACGATAGCTCGATCCGCTCCTCGATCGGTGCGGGCCTTCTCTGGGCTTCGCCGCTGGGTCCGATCCGCATTGACTATGCTTATGCTCTCTCCCGCGTGAGAGGCTCTGGTGGCGACAAGCTGCAGGCCCTGCGCTTCTCGGGCGGTGCGCGCTTCTAAGCGCGCCAACGCGAGGCGGTTTTCCGCCTCGCGGCATGATCCTGATGTCTGCACCGCAATTTTTTCCAACTTGCCCGGTTCTCACGCTGGCTCAGCTTGCGGAAGCAACGGGAGCGAGGCTTGCCGAGGCTTCGCAGGGTTCGCTGGAGGTTCGCTCGATTGCCCCGCTCGAAGGTGCGGGGATCGGGGATCTCACGTTTCTTGACAACGCGGCTTACGCGAAATTCGCCGGCGAAACGGGGGCTACAGCCTGTTTCATTGCGCCGAAGTTCGCGGACAGGCTCTCGGCCAATTGCGTGGCCCTGATTTCGAACGAGCCCTATCGCGCGTTTGCCAAGGCTGCGCTGCTGCTTTTTCCGACATCCGCGCGACCGCAATCGGTCTTTGGTGCCACCGGCATTTCTCCGGGTAGCTATATCCACCCGGAAGCGAGACTTGAGGCCGGCGTGATTGTCGATCCTGGTGCGATCATTGGCAAAGGCGCGGAAATTGGTCGCGGTACGCTGATTGGTGCGCATGCTGTCATTGGACCCGAGGTTCGGATCGGGCGTGATTGCGCCATTGGTGCCCACGCGACGGTTGTTCATGCGCTCATCGGTAACCGGGTCATCATTCATACCGGCGCCCGGATCGGGCAGGACGGTTTTGGCTTCGCCATGGGGCCGATGGGGCATCTCAAGGTTCCGCAGATTGGACGTGTCATTCTGCAGGATGATGTCGACGTCGGCGCCAATACGACGATCGATCGGGGAGCCAACCGCGATACGGTGATCGGCGAGGGCACCAAGATCGACAATCTTGTGCAGATCGCCCACAATGTGACGATTGGCCGGCATTGCGTGATCGTGGCGCAGGTTGGCATTTCCGGCTCCACGGTGCTCGAAGATTATGTCGTGATGGCAGGGCAATCCGGTGTGGCCGGCCATCTTCGCATCGGCATGGCGGCACAGGTTGGCGCGCAGTCCGGCGTCATGAATGATGTTCCCGCCGGTGCCAAATACCTTGGATCTCCTGCAAAGCCTGCCCGCCAGATGTTCCGCGAGGTTGCGGCGGTGAGCCGGTTGGTTCAAAAGGGTGAAACGGATCTGAAGGCTAATCCGGCGCCAGCCAGCAAAGGCTGAGCCTTCTCCGCGTTGCGCGGGGAACGGGCCGGGCTTCAGTCCCGAATTTTTGCAGGGGTTATTGACGATGACGGAAAATACCGGAAAAGCGGCGGAGACCGCGAGCGCGGCGCCACAAGCGCTGGATATCAAACGGTTGATGGAATGTTTGCCGCACCGCTATCCCTTCCTTCTGGTGGATCGGGTGACGATGCTCGATGGGGCCCGCAAGATCCTCGGCCTGAAGAATGTCACCTTCAACGAACCGCATTTCATGGGGCATTTTCCCGGTGACCCGGTTATGCCCGGCGTTTTGATCGTCGAAGGTATGGCGCAGGCGGCCGGGGCGGCTTGCGTGGCATCGGGCGATGCGGGTGGGCGTGCGAAGCTCGTCTATTTCATGACCATCGACAAGTGCAAGTTCCGCAAGCCCGTCGTACCGGGTGACCAGCTTGAATATCATCTGACCCAAATCAATCGCCGCAGGAACATGTGGTGGTTCAAGGGTGAGGCAAAAGTGAATGGGCAACTCGTGGCCGAGGCTGAGCTCGGCGCGATGGTTGTGACCGAGTGAGAGGCATCAATGGCCGCTGAAATTCATCCGAGTGCGGTGGTGCATGCCAACGCGCAACTCGGCAAGGACGTGCGTGTCGGCCCCTTCTGTATAGTTGGGCCGGATGTGACACTCGGTGACGGGGTTGACCTCAAGAGCCATGTCGCGATTGCCGGGCACACCAGCATTGGCGTGGGGACGCGGATTTTCCCATTTGCCTCCCTCGGGCATGAACCGCAGGATCTCAAGTTCAAGGGGGAGATATCACGCCTCGAGATCGGTGCGCGTTGTACGATTCGAGAAGGCGTGACCATGAATCCCGGCACAGCCGGCGGCGGTTTGCTGACCAAGGTGGGCGACGACTGCACGTTCCTTGCGTACAGCCATGTCGCGCATGATTGCATTGTCGGCAACAGCGTTGTTTTCTCGAATAATGTGATGCTCGCCGGGCATTGCCGCGTGGGTGATTTTGTCATCATCGGCGGCGGTGCTGGCGTGCATCAGTTCGTCCGTCTCGGCGACCACGCCTTTGTTGGCGCAATGTCGGGCGTGGGGAACGACGTGATCCCCTATGGCATGGCGGTGGGCGACAGCCGGCAAGCGCAGCTTTCGGGTCTGAACATCATTGGTCTCAAGCGCCGTGGCTTCAACCTCAACGAGGTGCATGATCTGCGCCGTGCTTATCGCCTGCTTTTTGCGCCGGAAGGCACCTTGAAGGAACGCGTCGAAGACGTAGCACTGGAATTCGAGGCGCATCCGCTCGTGCATGAGATCCTCGACTTTATCCGTGAGGGTGGCGACCGTTCGATCTGCACGCCGCGCGAAGTGCGGCCGGCCGAGCAGGCGGGATAAGGCGATGAAAGTCTTGCGCGTGGCTGTTGTCGCCGGGGAAGCGTCCGGCGACCAGCTTGGCGCAAGCCTCCTGCGCGCCATTACAGCGCGAGGCGTTTCGTATGAAGCGTTTGGTGTTGGTGGCGAGGCGCTCGCCGCCGAGGGTCTGAAAACGCTGTTTCCTCAATCGGATATTGCGGTGATGGGCCTTGGTCCGGTTATCCGCAAACTGCCGCTCATCATCCGGCGGATCCGCGAAACGGCGCGGGCCATTATCGCTGCAAAGCCAGACATTCTCGTCACCATCGACGCGCCGGATTTCTGCAAGCGCGTAGCCAAGCGCGTGCGTGCCGCCGCACCAGAAATTCCGATCGTGCATTGGGTTTGTCCGAGTGTCTGGGCGTGGCGACCGGGCCGCGCACCGGCGATGCGGCCCTACATCGATCATGTGCTCTGCCTGTTGCCGTTCGAGCCGGCGGCTCTGGCGCGGCTCAAAGGGCCACCAGGAACCTATGTCGGGCATCCGCTGATCGAAAAGCTCGGCGATATGCGCCCGCAGACACCGGAAGAGGCGGCGCGGCGCGCGAGCCTCGATCATCAGACTGTGTTGCTGCTGCCGGGCTCCCGCATGTCCGAGTTGCATCGGTTGTTGCCGCTCATTCTCAAGGCGAAGGATTTGGCGCGTCCGCCCGGCGATACCGTGCGCTGGGTAATCCCCACGCTGCCGCATCTCGTTCCAACAATCCGGACCATGCTCGGCGCCAATCTGGATGGCATCGAGATCATCGCTGAGAAGCAAGGCAAGCTCGCGGCAATGCGTGAAGCGCGCGCCGCACTTGCTGCTTCCGGCACGGTGACGCTGGAACTTGCGCTGGCGGGTATTCCGATGGTTGCGACCTATAAGGTGGCGAATTGGGAAGCGGCGATTGCGCGACGTCTCATCACGGCCTCCTCAGCGATCCTCCCCAATCTGGTGCTAGGTGAAAATGTCGTGCCCGAGTTTATTCAGGAGGTGGCAACGCCAGAGAATTTGGGGCGTTCTTTCAACATGCTGCTCACGGATTCACCAGAGTTGCGCGCGCAGCAGGCAGCCTTCACACGGCTGGAATCGCTGATGCGGATGGAGGGCGCGGCCCCCAGTGAATTGGCGGCCCGCGTGGTGCTTGACCTTGCGGCAAAAGCTCGCGAGAGATGACTCATGACTGGTTTTACTCCTGATCCTGACCTCCCGTCGCCGCCCGTTGTCCGAGGCCTGACTGCTGGCCAACGGCTGCGTAATTACTTTCTGACGGGCATTGTCGTCAGCGGTCCGGTGGTCATCACGATCTATCTCTCCTTCTGGATCATCAACTGGGTGGATGGCTGGGTGAAGCCCATCATCCCCCAGATTTACCTGCCCGAGACCTATCTGCCGTTTGCGATTCCCGGTTTTGGTATTCTCGTGCTGGTGTTTGGTCTGACGATCCTAGGCTTCCTGACCGCGAACCTCGTCGGGCGCACCATGCTCGATTTCGGCGAGACGTTGCTCGCGCGGATGCCGGTGGTGCGTGGGCTTTACCGTTCCACGAAGCAGATTTTCGAGACGGTTTTCTCGCAATCCGGCACATCGTTCCGCTCTGTCGCGCTGGTGGAATACCCCGCGCCAGGCTGCTGGTCGATCGTGTTTCCATCGACCCCACCGAGTGCTGAAGTCACGACGGGCCTGCCCAAGGACGACGATTTCATCAGCGTCTTTTTGCCTTGCGCGCCCAACCCGACAACCGGATTTTTCTTCTATGTCGCACGCAACAAGGTCATCGAAGTGCCGATTACGGTCGATGATGCGGCCAAAATCGTGATGTCGCTCGGGCTGCTCAAGCCCGAGGAAGAAGACCCGCGCAAGGCGGCGATCACCGCAGCGGCGCGGCTCAAAAGCCGGGCTAGCTAACCCGCATCCATCAGGCGGATCGCCTCTTCGCGCTCGAAAAGGTAGAGCAGCGCCCGCATGGCCGAGCCGCGAGGGCTGGAAAGCGTGGGATCGCGCGAGAAGGCGAGAACCGCATCGTCCCGCGCCATTCTGAGCAGATCCTGATGCACATCGAGCCGGGCGATACGGAAGCCGGGCATGCCGGACTGGCGCGTTCCGAGGACATCGCCTTCGCCCCTGAGGCGTAAATCCTCCTCGGCAATGCGGAAGCCGTCCTCGGTCTGGCGGAGGATTTCGAGCCGCGCGCGCGCTGTTTCCGAAAGTGGTCCGCGGTAGAGCAGGATCGCGGTCGATTTGTCGCCGCCGCGCCCGACGCGGCCCCGGAGCTGGTGGAGCTGCGCAAGGCCGAAACGCTGTGCCTCCTCAATCACCATGATCGTGGCTTCCGGCACATCCATGCCGACCTCGATCACGGTCGTGGCGACGAGTACCGAGAGTTCGCCGGAGGCAAAGCGCGCGATGACGCTGTCCTTGTCCGCGCCGGCCATCTTGCCATGCACCAGCCCGACTTTGCCGTGAAAGCGTTCCGCGAGATCGGCAAAGCGCTCCTCGGCGGCGGCAAGTTCGAGCTTTTCACTTTCTCCCACCAGCGGGCAGACCCAATAGACCCGTGCGCCGGAACCAATCGCCCGGCCAATCCCGGCGATCATCTCTTCGAGGCGCTCGTGGTTGACGAGGCGCGTATCGACCGGCTTGCGCCCCGGAGGCTTCTCATCCAACACCGACACATCGAGGTCACCGAAATAGCCGAGTACGAGTGTGCGCGGGATCGGCGTCGCGGTCATCACGAGGAGGTCGACGGCTTCGCCCTTCTTGGCGAGTGCAAGACGTTGATGCACGCCGAAGCGGTGCTGTTCATCGACCACCGCAAGACCGAGGTTGGCAAAGGTCACATCCTCCTGAAATAGCGCGTGTGTGCCCAGAATGATGTTGATTTCGCCCGATGCGAGGCGTTTGAGCGTTGAACTGCGCTCGGCATTGCCGGCGCGCCCCGTAAGGAGACCGAGCCGCAGGCCTGCCGCTTCTGCGAGCGGAGCGATCCGCTCGGCGTGCTGGCGGGCGAGAATTTCCGTCGGTGCCATCATCGCGGCCTGTGTGCCCGCCTCGACGGCGTTGGCCATCGCGAGCAGCGCAACGATGGTTTTGCCAGCGCCGACATCACCTTGCAGCAGGCGTAACATGCGTTCGGGTTTGGCGAGATCGGCCTCAATCTCGGTCAGCGAACGCTTCTGCGCGCCGGTCAGCCCATAGGGCAGGGCGGCGAGAATTTTCGCGCGCAAGGCGCCATCGCCGACGAGGCTGCGCCCGGAAGGGCCTTTCTCGCGCGCGCGGACGAGTTGCAGCGCCATCTGCCCGGCGAGCAATTCATCGTAGGCGAGGCGCTTGTATGCGGGCGATTCCGCGCCGAACGCGCCCTGTTCTTTCGGGTTGTGCAGCAGCGCGAGGGCATGACGGAAGGCGGGCCAGCCATTCTTCTCAAGCAGGCTGGGGTCGAGCCATTCAGGCAGATCGCGGGTTTTTTCCAGCGCCGCCAACGCAGTGAGATGCACACGGCGCGAGGTCAATCCTTCGGTCAGCGGGTAAACCGGTTCGAGCGCATCTTCCTCGGTGAATTTCGCGAGTGGCAGAATCCGATCCGGATGGACCATTTGCCGCATGCCGTCGAAAAGCTCGATACGGCCTGAAATAATCCGCGTCGCGCCGAGGGGCAGCATGGTTTCGATCTGCTGCTTCGGGATGCGAAAGAACACTAGGCTGACATCGCCGGTTTCATCGCCCACTGTGACGCGATGTGGCGCTTTGGCGCGGCCCGGTGGCGCAGCGCGATGCGCTTCCACCGTCACCTTGAGGGTGACGATTCCTTCCGTTGGCCCGGCCATGATCGAGGGTGAAAGCGTGCGATCCACGAGGTCGATGGGGAGGTGGAACAGCAGGTCCACGAGCCGCGCGGACTCCGGCGTACGGCCCACCAGCGTATCGAAAAGCGGTGCGAGCTTGGGGCCGATGCCGGCGAGCCGGGTCACGGGCGCAAAGTAGGGATCGAGGAGGCTGGGCCGCATCCCCAAGGGATAGCACCGCGCAGGTGCGTGCTCCAAGCCCCGGCCGGCGTTTTCGGCTTGACTTCACCGACCAAGCGCCCTTTTTCCTCAGCTCTTCCTTTTTTCCGCAAGGCGTGAGCATGACCGGACTTTCCCGTACTTCGGCGGACCTTGATCCCCGGCGCAAGCGCATCCTGTTCCGTTCGTGGCATCGTGGCACGCGCGAGATGGACCTCCTGATGGGCCAATATACCGAGAGCGTTATCGCCAGCCTCAACGAGGCGGACCTTGATGTGCTCGAAAAGCTTTCCGACGAGGATGATCGTGATCTTCTCGCGTGGCTCACGGGCGCCGAGCCGGTGCCACCGGAATTCGACACGCCGATTTTTGCGGCGATCAAGGCGTTTCACGCCCATTCGAGCCCGATTCATCAGTAAAGACCATGTTATTCTCACCGCTTGCCGTCACAGGGCTTGAGCACGCGCTCGCCAAAGGAGAAGCCGTCACCATTGGCGAGGTCGCCGATGGCGCGATCGCGCTGGTGCTCGCGGAACTCGCGCGTCTGCGTTTTGCCAAGGGCGATGACGTTCCCGCGCTGGTGACGTTTGTCGCACGCGACGGATTGCGGCAGGCCGAAGTACAGGGCGCCCTGAGTGCCTTTGCACCGGAGATCGAGGTGCTCTCGCTTCCGGCTTGGGATTGTCAGCCCTTTGACCGCGCTTCACCCAATGCTTCTGTGTTGGCGCGGCGGATGGAGTGTCTTGCGCGGCTGGTTCGTTCGCGCGGCGGCGCGCGCCCGCGTGTTCTGATCACCACGGTGAATGCGGCGCTTCAGAAGCTTCCGCCAGCGGCATTTGTCGCGCGGCAGAGCTTTTCCTGCGCACCGGGCAATGCGCTCAACATTGACGACATTGCCAAATGGCTGGAGATGAACGGCTATTCTCGCGGATCGACCGTGCGCGATGTCGGCGAATACGCGGTGCGCGGCGGCATTGTTGATCTCTTCCCGCCGGGGTTTGCCGAGCCCGTCAGGCTCGATTTCTTCGGCGATACGCTCGAGAGCATCCGCTCGTTCGATCCTGAGACGCAGCGCTCCTCAGCGCAGCTGCGGGCGCTCGATCTCGTGCCGATGAGCGAATTCCAGCTCACCACAGAAACGATCAAGCGCTTCCGGCAAGGGTATCTCGCAGCGTTTGGCGCTCCGCTCAGGGGCGATACGCTTTACGAGCATGTCTCCGAAGGGCGCCGCCATATCGGCATGGAGCATTGGCTCCCGCTCTTCCATGCCGGGCTCGATGGGCTTGAAGCCTTTGTGCCGGATACGACCTTCGTGTTCGATGCGCAGGCCGATGGCGCCGCGGAGGAACGCTTCTCGCAAATCTCGGACTATTACGACGCGCGCAAAAGCGCCATCGAAGAGGGCGCTGCGGGCGTTCCCTATCAGCCGATGAAGCCCGAGGCGCTGTATCGCAGCCGCGCCGACTGGCAGGGCCTGCGCAAGGCCTCGGTGGAACTCTCCGGCTTCTCGATGGCGCCGGGCGGTGAGCGCATCATTCTTGCCGGCGGAACGCGCAAGGGGCGCGATTTTGCCGCGGAGCGCAATGACCCCAACGCCAATGTGTTCGAGGCGGCGGCGCTCCATGCGCGCGCACTGCAAGGGCAGGGCAAGCGCGTTCTCTTCGCGGCGGCAAGTGAAGGCGCGCGCGACCGGCTCGGCGGTGTGCTGGCCGACCATGGTCTTTCCGCGCTCAGGCCGCTGAAATCGCTGCGCGAAGCAAAAGAGCTGGCCAAGGGCGAGATCGGTCTGATGACCGTGACGCTTCAGGAAGGCTTCGAGACTGGCGATCTCGCGCTCATCTCCGAGGAGGACATTCTCGGCGAGCGGATGACGCGCCCGAAGCGTTCAAAGAAGCGCGCGAAGGATTTCATTACCGAACTCACCAGCCTCAAGGCCGGCGATATCGTGGTGCATGTCGATCACGGCATCGGGCGCTTTGTCTCGCTCAACACGATCACGGTGGCCGGTGCGCCGCATGACTGCCTCGAAATTCACTATGCGGGTGGCGACAAGCTGTTCCTGCCGGTGGAGAACATCGAGCTTCTGACCCGCTACGGCTCGGAAGAGACCGACGCGACGCTCGACCGCCTCGGCGGCGGGGCCTGGCAGGCCCGCAAGGCCAAGCTCAAGCAGCGCATCCGCGATATGGCGCGCGCGTTGATCAAGGTCGCGGCGCAGCGCATGACGCGCGAGGCCCCGCGCCTCGTTCCGCCCGAGGGCGTCTATGAGGAGTTCGTCGCGCGGTTTCCGTTCGATGAAACCGAGGATCAGCAGGGCGCGATTGACGCCGTGTTCGATGATCTCGCCTCCGGACGCCCAATGGACCGGCTTGTGTGCGGCGATGTCGGTTTCGGCAAGACGGAGGTGGCGCTGCGGGCAGCTTTTGTTGCGGCGATGAACGGCAAGCAGGTGGCTGTGGTCGTGCCGACGACGCTGCTCGCGCGCCAGCACTTCAAGACCTTCCAGAACCGCTTTTCCGGGCTTCCCTTGCGCCTTGCGCAGGCTTCGCGCCTCGTCGCGGCGGCGGATGTCAAGAAGACCAAGGAGGAAATGGCCGAGGGCAAGGTCGATATCGTCGTCGGCACCCATGCGCTTCTCGCCAAGAACGTGCAGTTCAAGGATCTCGGGCTGCTGATCATCGATGAGGAGCAGCATTTTGGCGTGGCCCATAAGGAGCGCCTGAAAGAGCTTCGCGCCGAGGTGCATGTGCTCACGCTCTCGGCAACGCCGATTCCGCGTACGCTGCAACTTGCCATGACGGGGGTGCGCGAACTCTCAATTATCGCGACACCGCCGGTGGACCGCCTCGCCGTGCGCAGCTTCGTTGCGCCGTTCGATCCGCTTGTCGTGCGCGAGGCACTGCTCCGCGAGCGCTATCGGGGCGGGCAATCCTTCTATGTCGTGCCGCGTATCGACGATCTGGGCGAGGTCCGCGCTTTTCTCGAAAAGAACGTACCGGAAGTCCGCGTCGGCGTTGGCCATGGACAGATGTCCGCGACCGATCTCGAACAGGTGATGAGCGATTTCTATGACGGCAAGTTCGACGTGCTGCTCTCGACCACCATCGTCGAGAGTGGTCTCGATATTCCCTCGGCCAACACGCTGATCATCCACCGCGCCGATATGTTCGGCCTCGGTCAGCTCTACCAGTTGAGGGGGCGCGTCGGGCGCTCGAAAACCCGCGCCTATGCGCTCTTCACCCTGCCGGTGAACAAGAAGCTCACGCCAAACGCCGAGCGACGGCTCAAGGTGCTGCAATCACTCGATACCCTCGGCGCCGGCTTCCAGCTGGCGAGTCACGATCTTGATATCCGTGGCGCGGGCAATCTCCTCGGCGATGAGCAATCCGGCCATATCAAAGAGGTGGGATACGAGCTTTACCAGCAGATGCTGGAAGAGGCGATTGCCGCACTGAAATCAGGGCTTGATCTGCCGGAGGAAGAGGCCTGGTCACCGACGATTGCCATCGGCACGCCGGTTCTGATCCCCGAAAGCTATATCGCGGACCTTGATATCCGCATGGGGCTTTATCGTCGGCTCAGTCAGGTCGAGAACGAGGGCGAGATCGAAGGATTCGCTGCCGAAATGATCGACCGCTTCGGGCCGCTGCCGCCTGAGATCGGCCAGCTCATGAAGATCGTGGCGATCAAGCTTTTGTGCCGTCGCGCGCATGTCGAGAAGGTCGATGCCGGCCCCAAGGGCATCATCATTGCCTTCAAGGATAACAGCTTCGCGAACCCCAACGGACTTGTGAAATACGTCACCGAGAAGGGGACAACGGCCAAGGTACGGCCTGATATGAAGATCGTCTTTGCTGGCGCCTTCGAAGATCCGACGGTGCGGCTCAAGGCAACGCAAGCGCTGATGACGGATATCGCCCGCATCGCCGAGAAGAAGAAGTGATCAGGCCGCTTTTCCGGCCTCTTCGCGGCGGATGATCGCCGCAGCGCCAAAACCGGTGAAGTTCGGCCCATTCGCGCCGACCTCATGGGCGAGCATCACAGTGCCTTCCGGTAGCACGCTTTCCATCGGGTGCGGATAGATCGCTGGCAGCGTGAGCTTTCCATCCCTCGGCCATTTCAGGCTGGTCATGATCCCGCGTTCGATGAAATCGATCAGCAAGGCCGCATCCATCTTGCCGGCAGACAGGATTTTCGCATCCGGCGTTTCGATCCGCGTCAGCGCCAGCAAGCCGGCGACATTGCCGAGGCGACCATCGCCGAAGCTGTCCGGATTGAGTTGCGCCATGAAATGATCCGGCCCGAAAACGAAGGCGGTGGGATCGGCGTCGAGAACGTCAGCCAGCGTCTGGCCATCATAGGGACCAACGAGGCGCACGCTGGCACCGGCATGGAGCGGCAGCAGCAGGCTCGCGGCGATGGTTGCGGCAGCGGCGGGGTGCATCAGGGAAATCAACCCGCGACGGCCATCGAGACGCAGGACGCTCGAAATCGCGAGCGCTTCGGCGACCATCTGCCCCTCGGTGCGCAAGAAGGCGCAAAGGCTGGAGCCCTCACGCCCGAAAGTCATCAGGCCGGGTTGGGACTGATGGCGATCGCGCTCGGGCAGCTCGTCAATATCTTCTTCCGACCAGCCCTCAAGGCTGACGATCCCTTCGGGCAAGCCGAGGCCAAAGCCGGCGATGCAGCGCACGGACATCACCTTGGCGGCGACCTGCCGGGCCTTTTCACCGAGTGCCAGATCAACGACCCGCCCTGTGGTTATGACCATAGTCGCGCCGCAACGTTCGGCGGCCGCGCGCAGCACTTCGGCGCGCTCATCGGCTGCCGCCATCGCAGGAACGGCGCCGGCAAGCTGGCAGGCGAGGATGGAAATCGGGGCTTCCACCGTGTTCGGAAGCAGGATCAGCACCCGTTCGCCGGGCTGAACGCCGAGAGTCCGGATCTGGGCGCCGAGAAAATGGGCAGCCTTGTAAAAGGCGTCAAAGGTCAGGGTGCGGGGCTCGACGCCGTTCCAGGCCTCGCGCGCCGGGCAATCACGCATGAAGACCCGCGCCGGCGATGTCATGGCGCCGCGCATCGCGAGCGCCTTCAGGGTGAGCTGATCCCAAGGATCAGGCAGTTGGGGGCCGCTATGCCTGGGCATCTTGTGCATGTGTCTGGTGCATGATCAACGCTCCAGTTCCCTCTATGGACCGCAGCGCTTCGCGTCTCCGATCCAATTTTCTCAAGAACCCATATTCTATCGATTCGGCGTTAACCAAAAGCTGTCGTGCAAAAAGTCGTACGCCGCCAGCCGATCCGGGCGGGAGATGTGGCGCCAACGGGCCACCCAGCGGTCCGGCAGGTGGTAGAGCGGCAGCACGTAATGTCCCGCGATCAACAGTCGATCGAGCGCACGGACGGAGGCCACGAAATCCTCGCGACTGCGGGCGGCGAGCAGCGCCTCGATGGTGCGGTCAATCGCCGGAGAGCGTACACCGGCCCAATTGAGCGTGCCGGGCTGGTTTGCGGCGCGGCTTGACCAGCGGTTCGCTTGCTCCTGACCGGGCGAGGGACCAACAACGTAGCCCTCAATGATCATATCGAACTCGAATTGGCGCACGCGCGCCCAATATTGACTCGAATCCACCAGCCGGATCGTCGGGAAAATGCCGACCTGCTTCAGACCATCTGCGAAGGCGAGGGCGATGCGCTCCTTCTCGCGGCTCGTTACCATCAATTCGAACGTGAAAGGTTCGCCTGACTTGAGGTTCACCATGCGCCCGTCGCGGATGCCGTAGCCCGCAGACGAAAAGAGCTCGATGGCGCGTTTCATCACCGCGCGATCGCGACCCGAGCCATCGGTAACCGGTGGGCGCCATGTGCCATCACGAATAGCTGGCGGGAGTGCTGCCAGCGCATCGCCGAGAATTTTCGCCTCGCGTGCGTCGGACGGACCCGAGCGGAAGGAAAGCTCGCTCTCGTCAAAAAAGCTGCCGGTGCGCCTGTAGACATCGGCAAAGAGGTTCTTGTTGAGCCATTCGAAATCGAACAGCGAGAATAGCCCCTCACGAACACGGACATCCGAAAACATCGGGCGGCGGGTGTTGAAGATAAAGCCGCTCATTCCCTTGGGCGCCTTGATCGGGATCGCCTCCCGGATGATCCGACCATCCTCGACGGCTGCGATCTTGTAGCCCTCACGCCATTTGGTCGGGTCGATTTCGATGCGCAGATCGAGCAGACCTGTCTTGAAGGCTTCGAACAGTGTGTTGGAATCACGGAAGAAATCGAGACTGATCGTGTCGAAATTGTAGAGCCCGCGATGCACCGGCAGGTCTTTGGCCCAATAGTCGGCGCGGCGCTTGAGCAGCACGCGCGTGCCGGGTTCGACACTTTCCAGCTTGTACGGTCCCGAGCCGAGGAAGGCGTTGAAGCCCATAGTCTCGAATTTTTCCGGGTCGGTCGCATGAGCCGCCAGCACCGGCATCATCGCGATGATCAGCGGCAATTCCTGATCGCCGGCGGTTTTGAAAGTGAAGCGGATCGTCGTCGGGTCGCGGATCTCGACTTTCTCGACCTTGGCCGCGTTGGCGCGATAATTGGGCCGCCCGCGTGTCGTGAACAGCTGCCACGAAAACTCGACATCGCGCGTGGTGATCCGGTGCCCGTCCGAGAAGCGTGCGGCCGGGTTGATGCGGAACTCGACATAAGCACGATCCTCCGGCGAGGCGACCGTTTCCGCCACCAGTCCGTAGAGCGTGAAGGGCTCATCCGCCGAACGCATCATCAGGGGCTGGACGATGTAAGGCACCATCGCGGTCGGTGCATTGCCCTTGATCGCCATGGTGTTGAGTGAATCGAAGCTGCCGGCAATTCCAAGGCGCAAGATGCCGCCCTTGGGGGCGTCCGGGTTCGCATAGGGCAGGTGGGTGAAGCCGGCGGCAAGGTCCGGCTCGCCGTGCATGGCAATGGCGTGGCGATGAGGAGCCTCGTCCGCCCGAACCGGAGTGGACAGGAGGCTCGCCAGCAGCAGCAAACTTGCGCCAAGCGCCGGAATGATTCGGGTTACCGTCATCGCAAGAGAATACGCAAGCGCGCGGGTCTCTACCATCGTAGTGTGCGGTTTGACGGTAAGCTCCCGTGATTTTCCCTCGAACCGGCGGGAAATTTACAGCCTTTGCAGGCGAGATTTCCACCGCTGTCACGCTTCAGCCGCAATCCCGGTTGATCGAGCCTATGGTTCTTGTCGCAAGCTGCGCGTAACGCTTGCAGAATGACGGGAAAGACGGTTAGAGGAAGCGGGAAAGCTATGCTCGCGGGAATGAGGATCGAACGATGATATCGCTGAAAACGACGACTGCTTGCGTTGCGGGGCTTGCCGGGCTCGCACTCAATGGTCTCGTGAGCTTTACGGCGCTTGCGCAGGCACCGAAGGCAGCCCAGCCTGCTCCCGCCGCCCCGCCTGCAAATGCCGGGATCAAGGTGCCGCTTAAGGCTGCGCCGGATCAGGGTGAATGGCTCAAGGTTTGTGGTGAAGACCCGGCCGTGAAGAAGACGGTCTGCTACACCACACGCGATTTCGTGGCCGAGAATAACCAGCCGGTGATGGCGATCGCAGTTTACGCGATCAAGGAAGACAATCGTCGCTTTGCCCGTATTCTCGTGCCGCTGACGTTCCTGATCCCGCCGGGCGTGCGCCTTGCGGTGGAAGGCGCGCCGCCGGTGAATGGCAAGTTCCAGATCTGTCTCCAGCAGGGCTGCTTCATTGAAGGTGAAATCAATGACGCGATGATCGCTGCGCTCAAGAAGGGCACCTCTCTGCGCATCGACATGCAGAACCAGATCGGTCAGGAAGTGAATTTCGAAGTGCCGCTCGGCAACTTCGGCAAGGCTTTCGACAGCGCTGGTATCGATCAGGAAACGCTGGCCAAGATGCAGCAAGGCGGTCCGGCTCCGGGTGCGGCGCCTGCGCCGGGGGCTGACGATCTCAAGAAAAAGGGTGAGGAGTTGCTCAAGCAGCGTCAGGGCACCCAACCGCCGAAGCCGTAAGGTTTTCGCCCGCCAGAAAATGAAAAGCCCGGCTCAGCCGGGCTTTTTTATGGGTCGGATCGAACGGTGACGACAACAGCACAAACCGTGGCTGAAACCTCAGTTCATCAGTGAGTGATGCTTTGGCGCGAATTGGCCTTCCGAGCCCTTCTCGAACATTTCCTCGATCTGCGGGTGGCGCAGCGGGCGGCCCGATTCATCCGGAAGCAGGTTCTGCTCGGAGACATAGGCGATGTATTCGTTCTCCTCGTTTTCCGCGAAGAGATGATAGAACGGCTGATCCCGGCGCGGGCGCACATCCTCGGGAATGGATTCCCACCATTCCTCCGTGTTGGAAAACTCCGGATCGACATCAAAAATGACGCCGCGAAACGGATAGATCCGGTGCTTGACCACCTGTCCGATGGTGTATTTGGCTTGACGCGATTTCATGAACGCTACCCTCAGGGAAGCGAACATAAGCATTTTCAGCGCGCTCTCAAGAGGTTGAATACTTTTGCCGTGGTCGCAATGACAGTTTAGCGCCGCCAGCGGCGATGGCCCCACATCCATTGACCCGGCTTTTCGCGCACATAGGCCTCGAAACAGCGCTGGATCGCCGCTGTCGTCTCAACGATATCGGTTTCGCGATCTCCGCTGCGGGAGACCGGAATTTCCATTGTCCTGATGCGGAAGGTGGCGCCGTCCTCGCGAAAGACGACGCCGGCGTAAAGCGGCACATCGCGTCCGCGCGCCAGCAACGCCGGAAAGCCGGTAGAGGGCGCGGGCTGGCCGAAAAACGGCACCGCAACGCCGGAAAGATCACGCAGGTCGGCCATGATGGCGACGGTTCCGCGATTGCCGACGATTTTCAGAAGCTGTCGCGCGGCCTCATTGCCTTTTGAATAGAGGCCAAGACCATAATAGGGGCTGCGGAACAGCGAGGCCTTCGCTTCCACCAACGGGTTCTGGAGCTTCTGGTAGACGCCCGCGACCGGCAGGCCGAGATGATTCAGCAGCGGCGCCGCCAGTTCCCAGTTACCCTGATGGAGCGAAACAAACACCGCGCCGCGCGTCTTGGCGTCGCGGATGGCATCGCGCGTATCCTCGCCGATGCGAAAACGATCCTGATCTGCGATCAGCGCACCGATGTGAAACGCTTCGGCGGTCGTGCGGCCGAGGTTGCCCCACATTTCATGGAGGTTAGCGGCGATTTCGGCGTCGCCGAGGTCGGGCACGCCGGCGCGCATCTGCGCTTCTGCACGGGCATGGCGCTTGTTGAACGGTGCGAGGCGCTGCCAGGCCGCACCGGAGATCGCGCTTGCCCGGTCCGGCCCAAGTCTCGTGATCAGCGCGGCAAGGGTCGAGAAGCCAAGGGCTTCGGCACCGAATTGCGTGCGCTTGAAGAAGGAGGGCGGTGGAGGGGCCAAGGTCTGTCCTGAAAAGGGCGCTATGTCCGGCGATCGGGTGCGGCATGTTCATTCGCAATGGAATGACGATTTCCCGTCCGCTCCGAAGATGTTAGAGCGAACTTCCTTTTTTTCGATCCACTCCGGCTTCGTCAAGCGTTGCTGGCCTTTTTGCGTGCTCAGACCCTGCTTTTCGTGATCAGACCCTGCCCATGAGCCCTGTTGTTTCGCTAGCCTTTCCGTTTTTTGGTCTGATCCTGCTCGGATTTGGCTGCGGGCGCTTCATGAAAATCCCCGAGAGCGGCCTCGCGTGGATGAATTTCTTCATTGTTTACATCGCCTTGCCGCCACTTTTCTTCAAACTGATCGGCGCGACGCCAATCGAGGAACTGACGAACTGGCGTTTTATCGCCACGACGACGCTATGCACCTATATTGTGTTCTGTGTTTCGTTCGGCGTCGGGCTGCTGGTGACCGGGGGGAACATCCGCGAATCGAGCATTCAGGGTGTTTTCGGGGCCTATTCGAATATCGGCTACATGGGGCCGGGGCTGACGTTGGCGGCGTTGGGGACGGCCTCCTCGGTGCCGACGGCGCTGATCTTCGTGTTCGATTCGATGCTGCTGTTCACGATTCTGCCGTTCCTGATGGCGCTGGGCAGCACAGAGAAGGTCAATCTCTGGGCGACGACCAAGCTCGTCCTGTGGCGGATTTTCTCGCATCCGTTCAACGTCGCGACCTTTCTCGGCGTCGCGGCTGCTTATTTCCATTGGCAGCCACCACAGGCGATCGACACCATGGTGGTTCTGCTCAAGAATTCCGCCGCACCAGTGGCGCTGTTCACGCTCGGCGTCACTGTGGCATTGCGCCCGCTGACGAGCGTGCCGAAAGAGATGCCGGTGCATCTCTTCGTCAAGCTGATCCTGCATCCGGTGCTGATATTCGTCGCGCTGAGCATGGTCGGCGGTTTTGATCGTGTGTGGATCCTGACCGCGACCCTGATGGCGGGCCTGCCGCCCGCGCTCAATGTCTATGTCATGGCGCGGCAATACGAGACCTATGTCGAGCGTGCCTCCTCGGGCGTGCTCGTCGGCACGTTGGTCTCGATCCTGACCGTCACGGGCCTGCTCTGGCTGATTGCCGAGAACAAGCTGCCCGTATGGTAGTTACGCCGGAATTTTAGCCCTGAACGGGCTATTCCAGCCGCCGATGCGCATGGCAAGGCGCCGGATCGGCCCGACATCGCGCAGGACTGCCAGCCCGGCGGCGCGGGCGATGTCGAACGGCAGGATATCCGCGATCAGCGCGGAATTGAGCACATCAACGCCTGCCGAACGCATCTCGACATCAAGCTTGCGGTCGCGCGCGTAGGCGGGCAGGGCACTCGCCGGGTCTTCGCCTGCCGCTTTCGCCGCCGTGAGGCGCTTGACCAGCGCTTCGACGTCCTTGAGGCCGAGGTTGAGCCCCTGCGCGCCAATCGGCGGGAAGGCATGCGCGGCTTCGCCCACGAGTGCGATGCGGCCTTCGACCAGACGATCCGCCACAAGCTTCTGGAGTGGCACAGCCGCCATCGGCCCCTCGACCGTGACGGTGCCGAGGATCGCATTCGAACGCCGCGTCACGGCCTCCGCGAAAGCCTCGCGCGAGAGTTTCAGCATCGCCTCAGCCTTTTCCGGCTTCATGATCCAGACCAGCGCCGAGAGGCCATCCCCCACCGGCACGAAGGTGAACGGCCCTTCGCGGGTATGGAATTCAAGGCTTACGTCCTCGTGGTCTTTCGGATGCCTCAGGCGGCAGGTAATTGCGCTTTGCGGGTAAGGCTTCACCCGATGCGAGATGCCGGCCTGCTCGCGGACACGGGATTTCTGGCCATCCGCGCCGATGAGCACGCGAGCTTCGAGCACCGCACCATCCGCTGTGGTCACGCGGATGCATTCGCCCGTGTCGTCAACTTGGTCGATGAAGGCAGAGGAAACCGAAAGGCCCGCCGTTCCGCGGGCCTCGGCGCTCAGCACTTCAATGATTTTCGCGTTTGGAATATTCCATCCAAACGCCGCCTGACCGATCTCCGCAGCCTTGAAGGTCGTGGTCGGTGCGCGCACCAGCGCGCCGGTGATATCAATAAGCTTGATCGCGCGAAGCGGTGCGCCAGCCGCTTTGAGCGCTTCCTCAACGCCGAGGCTGCCCAGAAAATCGAGGCTCGACTGGAACAGCGCGGCGGAGCGGCCATCATCGCGCGGGGTGTCGGGCACGCCCAGAATGGCAACGCTCAGCCCGCCTTGCGCCAGACCGATGGCGGTCGAAAGCCCTGCTGCACCACCGCCAACCACGATGGCATCGAAAGGCGCTTTCCCAAGATCTTCTCTGGCCATGTTCCGCTCCGTTTGCCCTCATCAAGATGAATTGGTCCGCCTTGGCAAGGAGACAAGTCAAGGAACCCGAGACAAGTCAAATATCAGTCATCCGTGATGCACGGCTTTGGATGACAGGTTCCCAAGTCAACTCCGCGCTTGAAATCAGGGCGGAATGATGCACCACTTGTCCCCAACAACCCCTTCGCTGCCGGGCTGCTTTTTGCGCGGGCAAGCGAGTCAGAAAAGGAAAGACCAAGATGGTTCAGGTGATCCGCGTTGCCCAGTACGGCGGGCCGGAAGTTCTCTCGCTTGAAAATACCACACTCGGCGCACCGGGCGCTGGCGAAGTCCAGATCGAGCAGAAGGCCATTGGCCTCAATTACATCGATACCTATTTCCGTACGGGTCTTTACCCGGCGCCGTCGATGCCCTTTACACCCGGCAACGAGGGCGCGGGCGTTGTGACGGCCGTGGGTGCAGGCGTCACCGGCTTCAAGGTGGGCGACCGCGTGGCCTATGTCGGCGCGCTCGGCGCCTATGCCAGCGCGCGGAACATCGCCGTGGCCTCGCTCGTCAAGCTGCCGGCCAAGGTGAGCTTCGAGGCTGGTGCTTCGATGATGCTCAAGGGCCTGACAGCGGAATATCTGCTGTTCCGAACCTACAAGGTGAAGAAGGGCGATACCATCCTCGTGCATGCCGCTGCGGGCGGTACAGGCTCAATCCTCGTCCAGTGGGCGAAATCACTGGGCGTGACGGTGATCGGTACGGTGGGATCGCCCGAAAAGGCCAAACTCGCGAAAAAGCACGGCTGCGACCATATCATCGACTACTCGAAGGAGGATTTTGCGGCGCGCGTGAAGGAGATCACCAAGGGCGCGCTCTGCGATGTTGTCTATGACGGTGTGGGCAAATCGACCTATCCCGCCTCGCTCGATTGCCTGAAGCCCTTCGGTTATCTCGTGAGCTTCGGCAATGCCTCGGGCGCGATCACGTCGTTCGATATCGGGCTTCTGGGCAAGAAGGGGAACCTCTACGTCACCCGGCCAACGCTGTTCAATTACATCAACGATCCGAAGCGCTACGCCGCGATGGCACGGCGTTTGTTTACAGCCGTGGGTAACGGCACCGTCAAGATCCCGGCGACGCAGACTTTCCCGCTTGCCAAGGTGGCGGATGCGCATCGGGCGCTTGAAGGGCGCCAGACCACGGGTTCCACCGTGTTGCTGCCATAACAGACACATCTTGCCAGGGGGCGCGTATCGATGGGTGAACTAGTCAGACTGAGCGGGATCACGAAGTATTTTGGCGCACTCATGGCCAATTCTTCGATTGATCTTAAGCTGCATGCTGGCGAGATTCATGCCCTCCTTGGCGAAAACGGCGCCGGCAAATCAACACTGGTGAAAATCCTCTACGGGCTGCTCTCGCCGGACTCGGGTGAAATCCGCATCAACGGCGAGGTGGTCACGTTGTCCTCGCCACGCGAGGCGCGTGCGCGCGGCATCGGTATGGTGTTCCAGCATTTCTCGCTGTTCGAGGATTTCACGGCGCTCGAAAACATCGCCATTCCGCTCGAAGGGGCGGTGGCGGACAAGGCGTTACGCGAGAAAGTGCGCGCAAAGGCCGAGCATTTCGGCCTCGCGATTGATCTGGATCGCCCGGTTTATACGCTTTCTGCCGGCGAGCGGCAGCGCATCGAGATCCTGCGGGCATTGATGCAGGATCCGAAACTGCTCATCCTCGATGAGCCGACTTCGGTTCTCACACCTTCCGAAAGCGAGGCGCTATTCAAAACGCTCGACAAGCTGGCGGCGGAAGGCGCGAGCCTGCTCTTCATCAGCCACAAGCTGGAAGAGGTGCGTCGGCTCTGCACCGCTGCCACCGTCCTGCGCGCGGGCCGCGTTGTCGCGGAGGCTGATCCGCGCGCGGTCTCGGCGCGTGAACTTGCGGGTCTGATGGTCGGCGACGGGGTGATCGATTTGCGGGCCGCCGCTGCGCATTCCTATGGCGAAGCGGTGCTTGAATGCACAAAACTGACGGTCGAAGCGGAATCGATCCATGGTGTGCGCCTCAGCGAAGCCAGCATCAGCGTACGCGCGGGCGAGATTGTCGCCATCGCGGGCGTCGCAGGCAATGGTCAGAGCGAACTTTACGCCGCGATTTCCGGTGAGGGCGGTACCGTCACCAGCGGGACGATCCGCATCGCCGGTCGGGATGTGACCGCAGCGGATATCAACGCGCGCCGCCGCGCCGGGGCGGCCTTCGTGCCGGAGGCGCGGCTCGGGCAGGCGACGCTGCCGCAGACCGCGCTTTCGGACAACATTGTCCTCTCCTGGCACGCCACCGAGAAGATCGGCGGGCTGTTCATCGACAAGGGGCGGCTGATGGATGTCGCTGGCGATATCATCCAGCGCTTCGACGTGCGCGTGCCTTCGCCGGATCCGCTCGCGGCGCAGCTCTCGGGCGGCAATCTCCAGAAATACATCGTCGGGCGTGAGGTGAAGCGCAATCCGAAGCTGATCGTGATTGATCAACCGAGCTGGGGCGTCGATGCGCGCGCCGCGACGCATATCCGCCAGACGCTAATCGATCTAGCCGGGCAAGGCACGGCGGTTCTTGTGATCACCCAAGACCTCGATGAAGCGTTGATGCTGGCGGACTTCATTGTTGTGATGCGGGAGGGCGAGCTTTCGCCAGCCCAGCGCGTGCACGACGTCACGCGCGAAGCGATCGGCATGATGATGACGCACCGCGAGCATGGGGAAGGGGCCCACATATGAGCTTCCACCTCGCCCTTGTTCCCCGCCGCACGGTTACGCCGCTGCGACAGTTCCTGACGCCGGTGGCGGCGCTGCTTGTTGCCGTGCTGATCGGCGGCGCGATTGTCGCGCTGATGGGCAAATCGCCCGTGACGGCGTTTAACGTGTTCATCCGCGAACCGCTGACCGACCCCTGGGCCATGCAGGAGGTGTTGCTGAAGGCAACGCCGCTGATCCTGATCGCGATCGGCCTGTTGTTCTGCTTCCGCGCTAGCCGCTGGAATATTGGCGCCGAGGGCCAGTTCCTGCTCGGCGGCATTTGTGGCGGTGGCGTCGCGATCCTCACCCACGGCATGAGCGGGTTCTGGATCCTGCCGCTGATGCTGATCGCCGGGGCCATCGGCGGGCTCGTCTATGCCTCAATCCCGGCACTGCTCCGGACGCGCTTTGGGATTTCCGAAATCCTGACGTCGCTAATGCTGGTTTATATCGCCGAATTCCTGCTCGATTATCTCGTGCGGGGGCCTTGGCGCGACCCCAAGGGCTATAATTTCCCGCAGAGTGTTGCCTTCTCCGATTCCGCCGTGCTCCAACCGCTGTTCGAAGGCGGACGGCTGCACGCCGGTCTTGTGCTGGCGCTGATCGCCGTCGCGGTGGCCTTCGTGCTCTTCCGGCGGACGCTCTTCGGCTTTGCGGTTTCCGCAAGCGGCGATGCGCCGCGCGCCGCGAATTTCGCCGGCTTCAACGAGAGCCGGATCACGGTGCTGGTCTTCCTCATTTCCGGTGCGCTCGCAGGGCTTGCGGGCGTGATCGAGGTGTCGGGGCAGGTGGGACAACTCCGGCCCGGCTTCGGGCAGGGGCTAGGCTTCACCGCGATTATCGTTGCGTTCCTCGGGCGGCTCTCGCCCGTCGGCGCGGCGCTCTCGGCGATTGTCATCGCGGTGCTGCTGATCGGCGCAGAGAGCGCGCAGGTGACACTGAAATTGCCGTTCGATCTCACCCGTTTCTTCATGGGGCTGCTGCTGATGTGCGTGCTCCTCGGCGAGACCCTCAACCGTTACCGGCTGGAAATCCGCCGGGACGGCGCATGATGCGAGGCTGACCCCATGATCGATACGCTTCCTCTTATCATCGCGACCGTCATGACCGCCGCCACGCCGCTGCTCATCGCGGCGCTTGGCGAACATGTCGTCGAGCGTGCGGGCATCCTCAACCTCGGCGTCGAGGGCATGATGATCGTCGGCGCAGCGACAGGTTTCGCCGTTGCCGTACTCACCGATTCCTCGGTGGTCGGCCTGCTGGCCGGGGCGCTGGCGGGCATGGCGCTTTCGGCCTTGTTCGGCGTGATGGTGGTGTTTTTTGCCACCAATCAGGTCGCGACCGGCCTCGCACTGACCATTCTCGGTTTGGGTCTTGCGGGCCTCATCGGGCAGGATTTCGTCGGTCAGCCGCGCGCGGCGATCCCGCCGATTGAAATTCCGGTGTTGAAGGACATTCCACTGCTCGGCAAGGCGATCTTCACGGGCGATGTGGTGTTTTTCCTCTCGCTCATTCTGATCGTGCTGGTGGCCTTCGTGCTCAACCGCACCCGTATCGGGCTGCTGCTCAGGAGCGTCGGTGAAAATCATGTTTCCGCGCACGCGCTTGGTTTGCCTGTGCGCAAACTGCGCTTCTGGGCGATCCTGTTTGGCGGGCTGATGGCGGGCCTTGCTGGGGCTTATCTCTCGCTGATCTACACCCGCTTCTGGTCGCCGGGTATGAGCGCCGGGCGCGGCTGGATCGCGCTGGCGCTGGTGGTTTTCGCTGCCGGCCATGTTTGGCGGCTGGTGCTGGGGTCTTATCTTTTCGGCGGCATCACAGTTGCACAGCTTCATGCGCAGGCTGGTGCAATCGCACTTCCCTCGCAACTGCTTTCGGCGCTACCGTATCTTATGACCATCGCGGCGCTGCTGGTGCTTTCGCTTTCGGGCCGAAAGGGCGCAGGGGCTGCGGGGTCGCTCGGGCAACCGTTTGTGCCGGAGCGATAGAACAAGAAGAAACTCACCTCGTGTCGCGGAGCGTGGCGCGCGAGGGTTGATGACATCGCGCAGCATTTTGGGGAAGGCACATGTCTATTTCATCCGGTAAATTTGCATCCATCACACTGGGTGCCTTCGCGCTGGCCTTGGGGCTCGCGAGCCCGGCCATGGCGCAGGAAAAGCTCAAGGTAGGCTTTATCTATGTCGGTCCGGTCGGCGATTTCGGCTGGTCCTATCAGCACGATGTCGGCCGCAAGGCGATTGAAGCCGCGTTCCCGGGCAAGGTCGAGACGACCTTCATCGAGAACGTGCCGGAAGCCGATTCCGAGCGTTCGATCGAGCAGCTCGCCCGGACCGGCCACAAGCTGATCTTCACGACCTCGTTCGGCTACATGGAGCCGACGCTGAAAGTCGCGAAGAAGTATCCGAATGTGATGTTCGAGCACGCGACCGGCTTCAAGCGCGAGAAGAACGTTTCGACCTATTCGGCGAAGTTCCACGAAGGCCGCTTCATCATCGGCAAGATCGCGGGCAAGCTGACGAAGTCGAACACGATCGGGTACGTCGGCTCGATGCCGATCCCGGAAGTGGTCGCGGGCATCAACGCGTTCTATCTCGGCGCGAAGTCGGTTAATCCGGATGTGAAGATCAAGGTGGCCTGGGCGTTCGACTGGTTCAATCCGGGCAAGGAAGGCGATGCCGCCAAGGCCCTGATGGATCAGGGTGCGGATATCATCACCCAGCACACGGATAGCCCGGCGCCGCTCCAGCAGGCAGCTGCGCGTGGCAAGTATGCCTTCGGTCAGGCCTCGGATATGTCGAAGTTCGCCGAGAAGAACATCCTGACCTCGATCATTGACAACTGGGCGCCGTATTACGTCGAGCGCACGCGTGCCGTGCTCGAAGGCAAGTGGCAGAGCCAGGACGTGTTCGACGGTCTTGCCAAGGGCAAGGTCGTGATGGGTCCCTATGTCAATATGCCGGATGACGTGAAAAAGCTCGCGATGGAGACCGAAGAAGGTATCCGGACAGGCAAGATCGACCCGTTCACCTGCCCGATCATTGCGCAGGACGGCAAGGCCGTGGAATGCAAGGACGGCAAGCTCAATGACGGCCAGATCGCCAGCATGAATTTTTACGTGCAGGGCATCGAAGGCACGATTCCGAAGTAAGCCGCCAATAGGCTTCGAAGCTGGCAGAACGGCGGTCCTTGCGGGCCGCCGTTCTTGTTTGAGATCAACATTAACAAACGCTCATTTGACGCAATGCAGCATGTGGTGCTGGATGGAGCCTGCTTCCGGCGGGGAGCAACCGCCCATTCTGACGGAATTTGATCATGAAACCTTTGCTTCTGCGCCTCCATCGCTGGATTACACTCGTTTTTGCCATTCCGCTCGCGGTGGTGATCGTCACCGGGTTGATCCTCTCATTTGAGCCAATCGTTCAGGATGCAACGACGCGCGGTGCTTCGCTCCCGCCGGAAAAGATCATCGCGCTACTCGACAAGCATGATCCCGAGAGCAAGGCGCGTGGCGTGATGATCAGGGCTTACGAGAACCGCATCGAGTTGCTGGGCGTGGGCGAGGACGGTTCGACCGAGCTTGATCTCAAAACTGGTGCGGTGATCGAGGATGAATCCACGACGCTTTCCGAGATTTTCGGCACGGCGCGCGGACTGCATGAGCATTTCCTGTTCGATCTCGGCTGGGTGGTGACGGCTTCGACCATCGCGATGATCGTGTTGATTATCCTTGGTGTTTTCATGGGCTGGCCGCGCCTCAGGAATTCGATTTCCGGCTGGCATCAGGGCATGGCCTGGTTCGGCTTGCCGATCCTAGCGGTCTCGCCGATCACCGGGCTGATGCTGGCATTCGGCATCACCTTCGCCACACCGGTGAAGCAGGATCGTGCCGCGCTGCCGCCGATCAAGGAGGCGGTGCAGATGCTGGGCAAAGAGCGCGACCTTGGTGGGTTGATCTGGCTCCGCCAGCGCGGGCCGCGCCTTCTTGCGCGGATCAACGAGGGCGGTGCCTTTAATGTCTACAACGTCAGCCGTTCCGGGATCACGCTCACGCAAACCAACTGGCCGCGTGCGCTCCATGAGGGCAATGCCTTTGGCAGCTGGACCGGCATGATGGTGCTGGTGACGTCGATCGGCTTCGTCGGGCTGCTTGGAACTGGCCTGACGATTTATGTCCGCCGCCGCTTCCGTAAACCCAATCGGCAGCGCAACCGCGAAGCGATGCCAGCGGAATAAATGAGTTCAGACAGTGCGCGCCTTCGCGCGCGTCACGATGTAAACCCCGGCGAGGATAATCGCGCCGGCGAGGCCTTCGCGGAAACCGATGGTTTCGCCCAGCACCACGGCAGAAATCGCTACCGCCCAAGCCGGCACCATGTATCCCGTTAGCGAGGCGCGCGTCGGGCCGGCAGCGCGCAGGATATACATGAAGATCACGATGGGGGCGGCGGTGGCGATCATACCCAGCCCGAGGATTGGCAGGATATTCGCGGGCACGGCCGCGAAGCTCGCTGCACCCACCGTCGCCAGTGTGAACTCTGTGGCGGCGATTGCCGAGCAGATCTGCTGGCCAAGCGCGAGGCGCTTCGGGTCAGCGACCGGCATCATTCGCACGTAGATATTGCCCGAGGCATAGCAGAAGGCGACGCCAAGCATCGCAGTGGCTGCAAGCGGCGTTGCCCCGGCGCCGACCATGCGCGGGCCGACCAGCAGGCCGACGCCGGCAAACCCGATGAGAATGCCGATGAGGCGCGTTGCGGTCAGTTTTTCGTCTGCAAAGAGCTGGTTCGCCATCAATGCGGTGAGGAGCGGTCCGCAGGCCTGAATCATCGCGGCCTGACCGGCGGGGAGGAACTGCGTCGCGTAAGCCACGAGTAGGTTCGGAATCCAGCCATTGAGCGAGCCGAGGACGATCCAGTCGAGGACTTCCTTCCGACTTTGCGGCAGCACGCTCTGGCGCATGACGAGGAACCAGAGGATCAGCGTTGCCGCGCCGATGCCACCGCGCAAAGCCGCCAGCGTGATCGGTGGGAAAGCACCAGTCATCATCTTGGTGAGCGGAAAGCTCCAACCCCAGAGGAAGGTGCAGCCGATGAGGGCAGCGAAGACCATTTCGGGCTTGATTTGCCCGGTATCGCCGCCGTTACGGGGGAGGAGGCTCACACTGCGACCCCGTGTAGGTCATAGGCATCCGCGCGCTCGATCTTCACCGAGACGATATCGCCCGCACGCAAGGGGCGGCGCGAGGCGACATAGACCGAACCATCGATCTCCGGCGCATCCCAGATCGAACGGCCCTTCGAAACGGTTGGGCCGGCCTCATCGATGATCACCTTGATGCGCTGGCCAACGCGACGTTGCAGGAGTTTGGCTGAAATCGGCTGCTGATGCCTCATGAAGCGGTCATAGCGCTTCTGCTGCACCTCGGGAGAAATTGCCTCAAAACCGAGATCATTGGCCGTGGCGCCACGCACCGGCTCGTACTTGAACGCGCCGACGCGCTCCAGCTTCGCCGCCGTGAGGAAGCTCAGAAGTTCTTCGAAATCCTCCTCCGTCTCGCCGGGGAAGCCGACGATGAAGGTCGAGCGGATAGCAAGGTCCGGGCAGATTTCCCGCCATTTTTCAATGCGCTGGAAGGTCTTTTCCTGATGCGCGGGGCGGCGCATCGCCTTGAGCACATTCGGTGCCGCATGCTGGAAGGGAATATCGAGATAGGGAAGCACCATGCCGCCGCTGGCCGCAACCTCGCCCATCAGCGGGATCACCTCATCGACATGCGGGTAGGGGTAGACATAGTGCATGCGGACCCAGACGCCGAGGGTCGAGAGCGCCTTGGCGAGATCGAGAAAGCGCGTGCGATAGTCGACATCGCCCCAGGGGCTCGGGGCGTACTTCAGGTCAACGCCGTAGGCCGAGGTATCTTGGCTGATGACCAGCAGTTCCTTGACCCCGGCTTTGACGAGCTTTTCCGCTTCGCGCATCACCTCGGCGAGCGGGCGCGAGACAAGATCGCCGCGCAGCTTCGGAATGATGCAGAAAGTGCAGCGGTTGTTGCAGCCCTCCGAGATTTTCAGATAGGCGTAATGACGCGGTGTGAGCTTCACGCCCTGTTCCGGCACGAGATCGAGGAACGGGTTGTGCAGCGGCGGGGCGACGTCATGCACCGCGTTCATCACGCTCTCGTAGGCTTGTGGTCCGGTGATCGCGGCAATGCCCGGGTAGGCCTCGCGGATTTGCTCCGGCTCGGCACCCATACAGCCCGTGACGATGACCTTGCCGTTTTCCGCCATGCCTTTGCCGATGGCATCGAGGCTTTCAGCCTTGGCGCTATCGAGAAAGCCGCAGGTGTTGACGATGACAAGATCGGCACCCGCGTGGGTTTTCGTCAGCTCGTAGCCTTCGGCGCGGAGCTTGGTGATGATGCGTTCCGAATCCACCAGCGCCTTCGGGCAGCCGAGCGAAACGAAGGAAATCTTGGGAGCAGGAGCGGTCATAATAATCCGGGCGTGTCAGGCGACCGCCGTCACCTCGACCTCCACCTTGAATTCAGGGCGGGTAAAGCCAGAGGCAATGACGAGCGTCGAGGAAAAAGCGTTGCCGCTGACATAGCGGCTTCTGACCGCGCCATAAACGGGAAAATACGCCCTGTCGGTCACAAAAGCGGTGAAGCGTACGACATGGGAGAAATCCATCCCTGCCTCGGCGAGGATCGCGCGGATATTCTCGAAGCAGAGCACGGCCTGCGCTTCGATATCCTCGGGGATAACATCGTCAGGCGAAACGCCAAGTTGCCCGGAGGCAAAGAGCATCCGCTTGGGCGTATCGACAACCACGGCATGAGAATAAGCCGCAAATGGCGCACGGATCGCACCGGGATTAATAGGGGTGGCGGCCATTCTCATTCCTTTCGGTGTATTTTCTCCGAATTTCCATTCGTCGAAAAACGCTCTGCTTTTTTCTGTCGCATTTTCTTCACGCGAACCGGCGCCCACTTCGCTTGAAAATGCTTCCGGGGCGCCAAGATAGATGCGCTGGACTTCCCGTGAAGAATGGAATCGGGTTTGCTTCAGATCAAGGCGATTTGGGATCAAGGTGAATTCGGTCTGGCGCCGGCGAAGATAGATCAGGGAGAGAAGCGTGCAGTTTGAGGTTCCACCACGGCTTGTGCGCTATTGGCTCGATGGTGTCAGTCTGCCGGCGGCGATCACCGACTTTTCCGGCGATGATCCGCCCGAAACAAGCCGTGATGGGCTTGTCAAAGCCTCACTGCTGATCGAGGCCGGCAAAATCGCCGAGGTCGTGGTCGGTGCCGCCCCGCAGGACGGTGTTCCGCATCTGCCCGGTGGCAAGCGGCTGGTGCTGCCGCGTCTCATCGATATCCACACCCATCTCGACAAGGGCCATGTGTTCCGTCGCGCGCCGAACCCGGATGGGACGTTTTTCGGCGCGCGCGAGACTGTTGGGCGCGACCGCGAGGCGTATTGGACCGCCGAGGATGTGCAGGCGCGAATGGATTTCGCACTGCGTTCGGCCTTGCATCACGGCACAGGCGCGATCCGCACGCATCTCGACAGCATTGGCAAACAGATCGGCATCTCCTGGCCGGTGTTCGACGAGATGCGTTCCGAATGGCATGGCCGCATCGCGCTTCAGGCTGTCTGCCTGATGCCCATCGTCAATGTGATGGATAACCCTGATGAATTCGAAAAGCTCGTCGCGACTGTGAGCCGTTATCAGGGCATTCTCGGAGCGGTGACGTTTCTCGGCGAAGCACCCGATGCCAAGCTCGAAGCCGCGCTCGACAAGATGGTCGGTGTGGCGAAAACAGACGGACTCGACCTTGATTTCCACGTCGATGAATCGAATTCGCCCGATGCGCGCAGCCTTGAGGTGATCGCGGATGCGCTGATCCGCCACAAATTCAAGGGCAAGGCGCTTGCGGGTCATTGTTGCTCACTCGCGCTGATGAGTGATGAGGATCGCAAACGCGTCACCGGAAAACTGGCCGAGGCGGGGCTCAATGTTGTGTCGCTGCCGATGTGCAACATGTATCTGCAAGACCGGCAGGCGGGCATCACGCCGCGCTGGCGTGGGGTCGCGCCACTGCATGAGCTTGATTCGGCTGGCGTTTCCACGATGGTCGCCTCCGACAACACCCGCGATCCGTTCTATGCCTATGGCGATCTCGACGGGGTTGAGGTCTTCCGCGAGGCGACGCGCATCCTGCATTTTGACCACTCTGCACGGCCGTGGCTGGAGACGCTGACCACCCGACCCGCCGCTCAGATGCGAATGCCCGAGAAGGGGCGGATCAAGGTCGGTGCTGCAGCAGACCTTGTGATCTTCTCGGCGCGGACAATGAATGAGTTTCTGTGCCGCCCGCAGACCGATCGGCTGGTGCTGATCAACGGCAAGGCGATCGACGCACCGCTGCCCGAATATGCTGAACTCGACGGACTCTAGGATTTCACATGCCGCATGATATCGCAACGCTTAAGGCCCGCCTTGGCGCCATCAGAACCGATGATAATCCGGCGATTCTGAAGCAGAAGAGCCGTGACTTCTACTGGTATTCGCCAACGCTGAAGCGCCAGCTCGACGCTGTTGTCGGCAACCTCATCGTCATTCCCACGAATGAAGAGGAGCTCTTAACGGTGCTCGGCGAGTGCCACCGCCTCGGCATTCCGGTGACGCCGCGCGGTACGGGGACTGGAAATTACGGGCAGGCGATGCCGCTTTCCGGCGGTGTGGTGCTCGACCTTTCGGCGCTGAAGGCGGTCAAATCCATCGCGCCGGGACGCGTTGTGACCGGTCCGGGTGCGATCCTCTCCGAAATCGATCATGAGACGCGCGCGAAATCCGGGCAGGAATTGCGGCTTCATCCCTCGACCTATCACACCGCGACCATCGGCGGCTTCATTGCCGGTGGTTCGGGAGGAATCGGCTCAATCCGCTGGGGCGGCCTTCGGGATTACGGCAACATCATCCGCATGAAAGTGATGACCATGGAGGCGAGCCCACGTGTGCTCGAACTCTCCGGCGATGATCTTCTGAAAGTCGCGCATGCCTATGGCACCAACGGCATCATCACGGAATGCGAGGTGCCGCTGGCAACCGCTTACCCCTGGGTCGATCTGATTGTCGGCTTTGATGATTTGCGACGCGCGAGTGAATTTGCGAATGCCCTTGGCGAGCAAGATGGGCTGCTGCTCAAGGAGCTTGGGGTTGTTGCCGCGCCTGCGCCGCATGACACGTTCCTGCGGCATAAAAAACTTCTGCCACGCGACAAGCATGTCGTGCTGATCATGGTTGCGGATTTCGCACTACACCCGTTGCTCGCCTTCACCGCGCGCTGGAAGGGCGCCGAGGTGCTGATGCGATCGGATACCCTCAGCGAAGAGGCGGCCAAGGGCCTGCCGCCGGTGTTCGAACTCTCGTGGAACCACACCACGTTGCGTGCATTGCGGGTTGATCCGAAAATCACCTATTTGCAGGTGCTCTACCCGTTCCCGAACCAGATCGGACTTGTCGAGAAGATCAATGCGAAATTTGGTGATGAGGTCGCCTGCCACCTCGAATTCGTGCGCTTCGACGGCAAGGTGACGTGCTTTGGCCTGCCGATGGTGAAGTTCACCACTGAGGAACGGCTCGAAGAGATCATGGCCATCCATGAGGATATGGGCGCGCCGATCTTCAACCCGCACCGCTACACGCTCGAAGAGGGCGGCATGAAGCAGACGGACGAGGCGCAGCTTGCCTTCAAACGCGAGGCTGACCCGCAAGGCCTTCTGAACCCCGGCAAGATGATTGCATGGGAAGACCCTGATTATGATTTCAAGGCGGGGAAGAACTTTCTTTTCAAGGGGTTGGGCGGCGGGTTGGGGTGAGGGCTCAGCGGCGGAGGAATGGTCCGGCTTTCCGCTCCAATAGCGCGACTAGTTCCGGTTGCATGTATTCGTACTCGTCCGGTATTTCGAGACAGATGATCCACTTGCCGTTCAGGTAGCGTTTGAACTGTTTCGATAGCTTCGAACGGTGACGCTTTTCCATCACGAAAATGATGTCCGACCATTCGATTTGCTCAGGAGAGAGGCGGGTATCAGCCGTTTCCAGCAGACCGGCAGAGTCCGTCTCCACGCCGTTGTATGTCGAGAAGACTTGTTCAGCTGTCGGGCTGCGAAGCTTGTTCGCAGAACAAACAAAGAGCGCGTTGATCAAGCCAAATCCTCAAGCGGAAACTTCGCCACGTCCTGCAACAGTTCGATGAAGCGCAGCGCCTGAAATTCCGCGGCTTTCGCGCCCTTTTCCGCTGTCGCGAGATGGGCTTCACCGGCGACTCCCTCGGGGTGATTGTCCTCGGCGATCCACGCCATCGAGGTGAAGCCGGTCATGCGGAGCTGGGTGTAATCCTTCGTCATCTGGATCGACTTGGGGACAAAATCCGCCACCTTGTCCTTGCGTACGCGGTCCGGCGCGAAATGCAGCATCACCGAGGTCTCGAAATCGCCGCCGTGGATGCCGAAATTGTTCTCGGTATCCGAAAACAGGCCCTGCGGCACACCGAGCCGCCGCCAGGCGCATTGCGCAACCAGCATCCCGCAGCGGACGCGCAATTCGCGCGCGACAATGCCCATGATCTCGACATTGCCGCCGTGGGAATTGACGATCACCAGTTTCCTGATGCCCGCCCGGGCGACGCTCTCGCCGATCTCGGTCCAGGCGCGGATCAGTGTTTCCGCCGAAAGCGTGATGGTGCCGGGCGACCGCAGGTGCTCGTTCGATTTGCCAATCATCTGGATCGGCAGGAACAGAACTGAAAGCGCTTCCGGCAGGCGCCTCGTGACTTCCTCGATCATGCCGCCGGCGATGATCGAATCCGTCCCCACGGAGAGATGCGGGCCGTGCTGTTCGGTCGCGGCAATGGGGAGCACCGCGATGGTCCGCTCCTTGTCGAGGGCGGCAAAATCGCGGGCGGTCAGGTCGTACCAGTGGGTTTTGCGCATGATGCCTCAGCGGATCTGGGAGAGTTCGGTCGAAACGCGCGCCAGAAAGGCCTTCCGCTGCGCTTCAGTGGCGACATTCATGTGATAGAGCGCGAGATAGCGGATGCGGGCACGCGCGCCAGCGTACCAGCGCAGATACCGCGTGATCATCTTGCGCGGTGGATCGCCGACAAACAGCGCCTGAAGCCGCGGGCGGCCATAGGTCGAAATGCCGGTGACGCTCCGGAGTTTCGGGAGCAGGGGCTTCACATGCGCCGGGTCGGTGAGATCAAACGTGATCCCCGGGGAGAAGAGCCGGTCGAAATAGCCCTTAAGCATCGCCGGGAAACCAAACGCCCATGTCGGAAATTGCACCACCATGCCCTCGGCGGCATGGAGGCGCTCGACATAACCCTCGATGCCTTTCCGGTTGAGGCTGGTGTCGTGATACTCACGCCGCATCTCGGCGGTGAGCACGGGCTGAAAGCCTTCCGCGTAGAGGTCGCATAGATCAACGTCATGGCCGTTCGCGCGCAGCGCTGCGATGCCGGCATCGCGGATCGCAGCGTGGAAACTGTCATCCAGCGGGTGGCAGTAGAGATAGAGAATTCTCATGCTTTCACAGGGATGTAGGAGCGCATCTTGCCGGGGTTGAGCAAGCCGTAGGGGTCGATCTCGGCCTTGAAGCCCATCTGGTCAGCATCGGCGCGCTTGTGGCGCGAGCCATCCTCCAGGCTCACGACATGGGGATTGGCGATCATCACGCCATGGGCCTCGTGTGCAGCGATGATTTCATAAAGCCGCTCCTTCGTCGTGTAGCGGATGACGGGCAGGGCGGAGCACGTGACCTGTCCGCCGAAGCGGATGAATTCGCAATGCGGGATCAGTTCGTCCGGGAACATCGCCGCCATATCGAGAATGGTATCGACGAAGCGATCCGGCGGGAAGAGACACTGAAGGTAGGTGATCGAGCGATCCACCTTCAGCATCTGAAGCGTCGTGTGATTCCAGGTGAATTCGTAGGCCGGGATCTGGCCCGGTTCCTCGACGGTCGGCGCCTTGAGCGTGATAGTGCCGCGCCCGGCGATCAGATCCGAGAAGGTTTCGAACGACGCCTCAGAAATCATTGCGACGAGAATCGCCTTTCCGTCCGGGCAGTTCGCGCGCATCTGGCCGAAATACTCCGGCAGCGGGCTTGCGATGGGCGAGAGCAGCTTCTTGATCACGCCATCAGCGCGGGCGACATCGCGCCCGAATTCAAGGCATGTCTTGTAGTCGTCAAAAGCGACGATGACATCGAGCCACGGGTAGGCCGGCGCCAGCGGCATTTCGAGCGCGGTGATGATGCCCGTCGTGCCATAAGCGCGGTTGATCTTCTGCGCCGCATCGCCCCGGAGTTCGATGACGCGCGGGGTTTCCTCCACCGTGACGATGCGCGCGGCGAGGATATTGCCCGGCTCGCGCAGGCCACCATACATCACCGAGCCGACACCGCCCGAGCCGCCGGCGACAAAGCCGCCGATGGTCGCGGTGCGCTTGGTGGAGGGGTGCATACGCATCTCCCAGCCTTGCGGGCGAAGCTCGGCGTCAAGCTTGCCGATATTCATCCCCGCGCCGACCCGGACATGACCGGGTTTGACCCATTCGATGCCGGTGAGCGCATTGAGATCGAGCAATACGCCGCCTTCAAGAGGTACGGCCTGTCCGTAGTTGCCGGTTGCCCCGCCGCGCGGCGTGATGGGAATGCGATGCTTCGCGCAGGCTGCTGCGATCCGGATTACCTCTGCCTCATTGCGCGGCAAAACCACGATGTCGGCGCTCTTTTTGGACAGCTCTTCGTTGAGAATCGGCGAATACCAGAAGAAGTCGCGGCTTCTTTTCCGCACCACTTTCTCCTCGGTGATCACCGGAATATCGCCGAGGTCCGCGATGAGTGCGGTGATGCGGGCAGGGTCAACGGCGGGGCTGGTGCTGCCGGGAGTAGCGTGAACATTCATGGAGACATTCCGCATGAAGAGGGCTGAGACGAGTTACGTCGAGCCTACTCCTGCATTGCAGCATTTCCAACCGTTCAGGAGCGTGCGAAACGGCTTTTTAGTCGCAGCAACGGCTCCTCGAAGAATCGGAACGACAGTGCTGCCAAACCGAATGTCAGGACGATAAAGGCCAGAACAGTGCTGCCCGAAGCGCCCTTCGCCTCGGTTTCCGCCAATTGGATACCCAGAACGTAGAGCAGGAGATAGTGATAGAGGTAGAGCCCGTAGGAGATTCGCCCGATATAACGCAGCGGTGACAGGGTCAGGAAGCTCTGTGCCTTCTGCATCAGGCGGCTATCCGGGGACAGCAGCAAAGCGACGGCGCCGAAACTCAGCAGGGCGAAACCGACCAGCGCAAACGCCTGAAAATACCCCGCTGCCGGAATGATCCGGAATGATCTGAGTACAAAATCAAGCAGCAGCAGGCTCACGCCAAGACCGATGATACCGCAGGCTTGCTGCGGGCTCAGGTTGCTCGTCGTGTTTTCGCGGTAGGCGAGCGAGGCGCCCAGCGAAAGCGACATCATCCGGGTCAGGCTCGACATGTAGATCATGTCGCCAGCAAGGGTTCCCTCCATCAGGGTCGCAAAGGCAAGAGCAAGCGCTGCGGCCAAGGACGGGATAAAAAGCCCGGTGATCAGCTTGCCGCGCGCAGCCGGGATCATCGCCACCAGAAACGGCCAGACGAGATAGAACTGCTCTTCTACAGCCAGAGACCAGGTGTGCTCGAGCGGGTGCGGGGTCGGGTGCAGCGCGTGATAGTAATTGAACGAATAGGTCAGCAGGCTGACGAGGCTCCTCCCGTCGAAGGCGAAGAAAGCCACGTAGAACAGGACGCAGAGGTAGTAGACCGGGAATATCCGGATCGCCCGCTTGATATAGAAGGTGCGGAGCGAGATTTTTCCTTCGTTCTCGAGGGTGTTCAGCAGAATTCTCGTAATCAGGAAGCCGCTGAGAATGAAGAAGATATCGACCCCGAAATACCCGATCGAGAGCTTTTGGGTGATTTCCCACGAGAGCTTCGTGAAGGGAATTTCCGGGACGAACGGAATGTGGCTCCAGAGAACCAGCAGGACAGCCAGTGCGCGCAGGCCATCCATTGGCGCGAGATACGCCAAGGGCTTGTATGCCGTGTCCGATTCCGGACCGGCGGAAGCGAAGGTTGGTGCGCTGGAATGTGCCATGAACTCATACGGTTAATCTGATCAGGGTTTCAGAGGGCCACAATTGATTAAAAAATGACCTAACCCGATCCTCGAAAGCCGTACCCTTTGCCCGTTCTTCGGGGTGTGTTCAGTCGCGCGACGGAAAAGCGCGCGTTACGGTTTCTATTTCGTTGCCGGCAGTTCCCTGTTGATCGCAAGTTCGTGAGAGAGCCTTGCCTCTAGGCAACATGGCCCTAGAAAAGGCATTGTGATCAAAAGACAAACGGCTTGCCCAAGGGAGACCCGGCGGCAGGCTGGCATAGCCGTTGCTCGTCCCTTCAGGATCGCGCATCGCGCACAGCAAAAAAGACAAGAGCGAGGGATACCATGACGACATTTCGCATCGACCGCAGGGCGGCTCTCGGCTTGATCGGCGGAGCCACACTTGTGCCAGTTGCGGGGCGCAGCGCCCGCGCACAGACGCTCGACAAGGTCAGCTATCTCACCAACTGGCGCGCGCAGGCCGAACATGGCGGCTTCTATTACGCGCTCGCCAACGGGATCTATAAAAAGTACGGGCTTGACGCGGATATCCGCATGGGCGGGCCGCAGCAGAACCCCTCGCAGCTCCTCCTCGGCGGGCAGGTCGACATGATCATGTCGAACTCCTTCGAGGCGATCCGCTATGTCGAACAGAGCCTGCCGTTCCTCTGCATCGCCTCGATCTTCCAGAAAGACCCGCAGGTCATTATCTGCCACCCGGGGCAGGGGAACGACGATTTCACCAAACTCAAGGGCAAGCCGATCCTCGTCGGCGGCGCGGGCCGCACCTCGTATTGGCCGTTCCTGAAGGCGAAATTCGGCTATTCCGACGAGCAGATCCGCCCCTATACGTTCAACATGGCGCCGTTCCTTGCCGACAAGGGCGTCTGCCAGCAGGGCTTCCTGTCCTCCGAGCCGTTCGCGATCGAGAAGGAAGGCGGCGTTAAGCCGCTCGTGCATCTCATCGCCGATGCTGGCTTCGACAACTACAACACGACGATCAACATCTCCCGCAAGATGATGACCGAGAAGAAGGACGTGGTGCAGCGCTTCGTCAACGCGACCCTCGAAGGCTGGGCCGCCTATATGAAGGGTGGCGAAGGCAATGCTGCCGCCAACGCACTGATCAAGGCCGCCAATCCCGACATGACTGACGACAAGATCGCCTATGCGCTGAAAGTCATGACCGAGCGCGGCATTGTTCTCTCTGGCGATGCGCTGAAGCTTGGGCTTGGCGCGATGACAGATGTGCGCTGGAAGAACTTCTATGACCAGATGGCGGCGACGGGCGTTTTCCCGGCGAATATCGATGTCTCCAAGGCCTACAACCTTGATTTCATCAACAAGGGCGTCGGCATTTGAGTTCGGCCCCAATGGTCAATAGTGCCTCGAAGCCATCGGGTCTGCGCCCGCTGGTTTCGGTGCGCGGCCTTTCCAAGAAATTCTCCAACGGCACGCTCGCCTTGCGGGATGTCGATCTCGACCTTTTCCCGGGCGAGTTCGTCAGCCTGCTTGGCCCCTCGGGCTGTGGGAAATCGACGCTGCTCCGCCTGATTTCCGATCTTTCCGCACCGAGCGCCGGGACAATCGACTGGCCGGGTGCGGAGAGTGCCGATGCCTATGGCAAGCCGGAGCATAGCCTCGGTTTTGTCTTTCAGGAGCCGACGCTTCTCCCCTGGGCGCCGACGTTGGAAAATGTCACACTCCCCTTGCGCCTCAAGCATATGAATGCGGGCGAGGCGCGGGACAGAGCGGCAGCGATGCTCGATCTCGTCGGGCTCAAGGGGTTCGAGAAATCCTACCCGCGCGAACTTTCGGGCGGGATGAAGATGCGCGTTTCGATTGCCCGCGCGCTCGTCACCGAGCCGAAGGTTCTGCTGATGGATGAGCCCTTCGCGGCGCTCGATGAAATCACGCGGCATAAGCTCAACGACGATCTCCTCGCCCTCTGGGAGCGCAACCGCTTCACGGCGGTCTTCGTGACGCATTCGGTGTTCGAGAGCGTTTATCTCTCGCAGCGCGTCGTCGTGATGGCGGCGCGACCGGGGCGCGTGATGAGTGAAGTGATGGTCGATGCGCCGTTCCCGCGTGACAACCTCTTCCGGACCTCGGCGGATTACGCCCACCTGTGCCGCCTTGGTTCCGAGGCGCTCAAAGCCGCCATTGACGCATAGGCCTAAGATATGAGCACTGACCTCTCCCCGACTTCCGCCAAAGGCACCGATCAGGATGCCGCGCCAGTCTATGCACAGGAGGAGACTGTCCTCGGCCTGCCGAAGAGTCGCTGGCCGGGCATTCTCGCGCCGCTGGCAATGGGCGTGATCTTCCTTTCTGTGTGGGAGGGGATCGTGCGGCTCAAGGGCATCCCGCCCTATATCCTGCCGGGACCGGGGATTATCTTCCAAACGCTGATTACGGATTGGCCGACGCTTTCTGTCGCGCTCTGGGTGACGCTCCGGATCACCTTTGCCGCGTTGATTGCGGCGGTGAGTGTTGGCGTGGCATTGGCGATCCTCTTCACGCAATCGAAGTGGCTGGAGCGCTCGCTGCTGCCCTATGCCATTGTGCTTCAGGTGACGCCGGTGGTCTCGATTGCACCGCTGATCATCATCTGGGTTGGCGATGTGAATCTCTCGCTGCTGATCTGCGCGTGGATCGTCGCGTTTTTCCCGATCCTGTCGAACACAATCATGGGACTGAATTCCGCCGATCATAATCTTGTCGCGCTGTTCCAGCTTTACGGCGCGAATCGCTGGCAGACCCTGCGCTATCTGCGCTTGCCGGCAGCATTGCCGTATTTTCTGAGCGGGCTAAAAATTTCTGGCGGATTGGCGTTGATCGGTGCGGTTGTGGCCGAATTTGTTGCAGGGACGGGCGGTTCGGCTTCCGGTTTAGCCTATCGCATTCTGGAATCGGGATATCAGCTCAAGATTCCACGCATGTTTGCGGCGCTTCTGATGATTTCCATGTCCGGAATTGCGATTTTTCTTGCCACCTCCTACATCGCCCATCGCCTGCTGTTCCGCTGGCATGAGAGCGCGATCAAGCGGGAGAGTTAGAAAAATACAACTGAAAGGTGTGATTGATCGGTAAATTTTCCTATTTTCATGCGAATTTTTTAATCATTCCTGCCTAGTTTCATCCTGCTTTCTAGGTGGGAATTTCTTCGATCATGCGTATTCTGCTGGCAGAGCCGAGCCGCATTGGCAGGACAATTGTCGCCAATATGCTCTCGGCCGACGGGCACGAGATTGTCTGCTCCGGCGATGCCGATGAGGCTTTGGCCTTCATGCGGTCCGGGCAGGAATTCGACGTGCTGATCACGGCGATCGAATTCGCGACGATTTCGGGCTTCGAATTGTGCTGGGAAGCCAAGCTTTGCACCGATAATGCCCGCCCGGTCTATGTCATCGTGCTCTCGTCCTCGCGGGATGAGTTGAAACTCGTCGAGGCGCTCGATAGCGGCGCTGACGATTATATCACCAAGCCGCCACGCGCGAGCGAGTTGCTGGCCCGGTTGCGGGCGGCGGGGCGTCTGCTGGCGGCACAGAACGATCTCATTCGTCTTGCCTCCTACGACAGCCTCACGAACCTGCGTAACCGCCGGTCGTTTTTCGAAGAGTTGGAGAAAAACAGCTTCGCCTCCGCGCCGGTGTCGATCCTGATGCTCGACGTCGATCACTTCAAGCAGATCAATGACCGTTATGGCCATGATATCGGCGATGAGGTTTTGCGCGTGATTGCGCGGCGGGCTTCGGCGATTGACAAGCAGTTCTCACGCCTCGGCGGTGAGGAATTCGGGCTGCTGGTGCATGCACCGCTGCATATCGCAGGCGAAGTGGCCGAGCGCATTCGATTTGCCATCGCCGATGAGCCCTTCGAGACGGCGGCCGGACCTCTCACGGTTACGGCCAGCATCGGCGTTGCCGAGCGCTTGCCGGGCTCAAACTTCGAGGATGCGATGCGCGAGGCGGATGTCGCGCTGTACGCCTCAAAATCGGGTGGTCGAAACCGCGTGACGCTGTCCCGCAACACCTCTGATTCCGGCATTCTGCATTTCAACGTGGCGAAGGTGGCGTAGAGCTTCCGTCCGGGTGTTTGAACCGGGTCGTCCCGCTCATGTCACCGGTTTTCTTGGCAAGAAACCGGCGTGGAGGCAGGCCAGCGCCGCGGAGGCGAGGCGGGCGGCGGGTGTGTCGGAACGGCTCGTCAGCATGATCGGCACCCGCGCGCCGAGCGCGATACCAGCCGCTTCCGCACCTGCGAGATAGATCAACTGCTTGGCGATCATGTTGCCGCTTTCGAGGTTTGGCACCACGAGGATATCCGCCTTGCCTGCGACCTCTGAAATGATGCCCTTGGCGGCAACGGCTTCGGGCGAAATGGCATTGTCGAAGGCGAGGGGGCCATCGACCAGCCCGCCGACAATCTGCCCGCGATCGCGCATTTTGCAGATGGCGGCGGCCAGCACGGTCGAGGGGAGTTTTTCCGTCACGGTCTCCACTGCCGAGAGCAGGGCAACGCGGGGGATCTCGATTCCCATCGAAACAGCGAGATCGAGTGCGTTCTGGACGATATCGCGCAGGTCTTCGAGGCTCGGCGAGATGTTGATCGCGGCATCGGTGATCAGCAGCATGCGCTGGTAGAGCGGTACATCAAGTACGAAAACATGGCTGAGCCGGCGCTCGGTTCTGAGCCCGCGTTCCTTGTCGAGCACGGCGGAGAGGAGTTCATCCGTGTGGAGCTTGCCCTTCATCAGGGCCTGCGCACGCCCTTCACGAACGAGTTCTACTGCGCGCGATGCGGCCGCATGGCTGTGCGGAACATCGATGATCCGGCTTTCGTCTAGCGTGATGCCCACGCCTTCCGCCGTCGCGAGAACCTTCGCGCGGGGGCCGACATAGAGCGGTGCGATCAGCCCGTTTTCCTCGGCCTGAACCGCCCCCAGAAGGCTCAGATCATCGCAGGGGTGGACGATGGCGGTGGGGAGCGGCGGCTTCTCGCGTGCCTTGAGAATCAGGGCATGAAAGCGCGCGCCGGGGATATGCTGGGTCATGCGTCAGGCTCCGGGTTGCCGCGACAGAGTGATGATAAGGCCGTTGTGTTCGCCTCAGCAGAGCCGATAGAGGCGCATCATGTCATTGACGTGAAGCGGGTTATCACGGCGCAACGAGGATGGTTCCGCGCCGGGCAAAGCTGAGCGAGACCGCGCTACCGACTGACAACAGGCCTTCCGCTTCGGGCACAATTGCGAACAGCCGGGCGACGGGCGTCTCGAGGTTATATTCGGCGTGCGCGCCCATGTAGGTCGCGGTGGCGATGGTTGCGGCAAGGCCGCCGGGCGTATCAGCGGGATCAATGCGGATGGCTTCCGGGCGGATGACAATATCGACAGGGCCGGGCGCGAGGCTGCGCGCGGGCAGGGTGAGGGTGGCGCTATCGAGCCTGACCGTGGCTTCGGTGCCATCGATGCTCTGAATCTCGCCCTTCACGTGATTTGCCTCGCCCATGAAGGTCGCGACAAAGACGTTTGCCGGCTCCTCATAGAGCGCGCGCGGCGTGCCGGCCTGGGCGATCTCCGCTGCCTTCATCACCACGATGACATCCGAGACCGCGAGCGCTTCGCTTTGGTCATGCGTGACATAGACCACAGTCAGGCCGAGCTTCTGCTGGAGTGCGCGGATATCCTCTCGCATCGAGCGGCGGAGTTTGGCATCGAGGTTCGAGAGCGGTTCGTCAAAGAGGAGCACATCGGGTTCGAGCACCAGCGAACGCGCCACGGCGACGCGCTGCTGTTGACCGCCCGAGAGTTGCGACGGGAAGCGATCACCGAAGCCGGCAAGACCCACGGTGGCCAGAACGGTTTCTGCCTTCGCGTGGGCTTCCTGTTTGGCCACGCCTTCCGAAATCAGCCCGAAAGCGACGTTCTCCCGCACGCTCATGTGCGGAAACAACGCGTAGGACTGGAAAACCATCGAGACATTGCGCTCGCCGGCGGAAAAGTCGGTGACGTCGCGTCCGCCGATAAGGATGCGCCCTTCCGAGACGCGTTCCAGCCCGGCAATCATCCGCAGCAGCGTGGTCTTGCCGCAGCCGGAGGGGCCGAGGAGCGTGACCAGCGTGCCAGCTTCGATCACGAGATCGAGCGGCTTGACGGCGGTCACCTTGCCATAGCGCTTGGCAATACCCTCAAGGCGAACATCGGCGGCGTGTCGGGGGGCGTTCATGCGTGGCGTTCCTTCGCAGGGACCGAGGGTTCACGACGGACGAGCCGCCGTTCGCCGACGCCCAGCTGGATCAGGCCGATGACCGCTGTCATCAGCACGATCAGTACGGTCGAATAGGCAATCGCAAGGCCGTAATCGCCATTGATCACCCGGTTGATGATGAAGACGGTGGCCATTTCATATTGCGCCGAGACGAGGAAAATCACCGCTGAAACGGTCGTCATGGCGCGGACAAAGGAATAGGTCAGCGCGGTGATGATCGCAGGTTTGAGCAGCGGCAGGATCACGACGCGCAAGGCGCGGAAGGTCGAGGCGCGGAGCGTCGCGGCGGCTTCGTCAAGGTTTTTGTCGAGCTGGCTCATCGTCGCCATTCCGGAACGGACGCCGACTGGCATATTGCGGAAGATAAAGCACAGCACGAGGATCAGCGCCGTGCCGGTGATCTCCAGCGGCGGGATGTTGTAGGTCAGAATATAGGCTACGCCGGTCACGGTGCCGGGAACACAGAAAGAGAGCATCAGCCCGAATTCGAGTGCGGTGCGCCCGGCAAAGCGCTGGCGCGTCAATAGCCATGCCGCGAGCAGACCCAGTGCGGCAGTGATCGGTGCTGCAATGGCCGCGAGCTTTATCGTCGTGAACAGCGACGACCATGCGCCGCCCGACCAGACGATGCCCTTGACGCCATGGTCGATCGCGAAGGCTCGGGCAAAATGCTCAAGGGTCGGCGTCCAGTCTCGGCCCCAGATCTTCACAAAGCCGCCAGCGAGCGCGAGCGCATAAACGGTAACGGTGAGAACTGCCCACGGCAACGCCACGGTATAGGCCACGCGCCGCACCCACGTCGGGACTCCCTGCGCAAGACCGGTCTCGCCCTTGCCGGTCATCGACACATAGGAGCGCGAGCCGACCGAGAAACGCTGGATCAGGAAGGCGGTGAGCGCGAACAGCAGCAGGATGAGCGCCAGCGCGGCCGCGCGTCCGAAATCCACCTGCGCCCCGACCACGGCAAAGAAAATTTCGGTTGAGAGCACGCCAAATGAGCCGCCGAGCACGATGGGATTGCCGAAATCGGCCAGACTCTCGATGAAAACGATGAGGAAGGCATTCGCAAGGCCCGGCATCATCAGCGGCAGCGTGACCGCATTGAAGGTGCGTGAAGGACTGGCGCGCAGGGTCTGCGCGGCCTCTTCCATGGTGGGCGAAATACCCTGCACGATGCCGATCAGCACGAGAAAGGCAGTAGGCGTGAAGGAGAAGACCTGCGCCAGCCAGACACCGTTGAAGCCATAGATCCACCGGCCCAGTTCCACGCCAAAGAGATGCGCCGCTGCCTGATTGACGATGCCGGAGCGGCCAAAGATCAGGATCAACCCAAGGCCGATCACAAACGGTGGCGTGACGATTGGCAATACAGTCAGGAGGCGCAGGCCCGACTTGAAGGGAAAACCAGTTCGTATCGCGATCAGTGCGAAGCAGAGGCCTAGCAGGGTGGTCGCCAACGCGGTTGAAAGTGCAAGCGCCAGCGTGTTCCACGCCACGCCGCAGGCCGAGCGCGAGACGAGACACTCCAGACCCCAGACCTTGGCGTGAAAGAATCGCTGCGCAAAAACAACGGCTGCTGTCTCGCCTTTGGCGATGCCGAACGCTTGCGACAGGATGGTCAGCACCGGCCAGATTGTGAAAATCGCGATGGCCGCAACGATAATGCCGACGGCACCCGCGACGAAGCGGTCACCACCGAATTTGCCTTTCAGCGCCAGAGCATCGGTGATCATCAGAAGGAAGGCCAGAAAGGCCGCCGCTCCGCCAAGGCCGATACCGAACTGGCCGGAAGGCAGGGCACCGAATGCCGCCTCCAGTGCCGGATAGTTCCAGCCTCGAATGCCGATCAGCCATCCCTGCGCGATCACGCTCGTCAGCCCAAGAGCACCTGCGCCGCCGCGCAGCAGTGCCGCGCTCCTTCGGGAAAGACCGGGCATGAGAGAGGGCAGGCCAATCAGCACCGCCAGAACCGGTGGCCAGAGCCACCATCGCCCGAACCAGGCGGCCGCCGTCGCCGCCGAGGCGTATTCAACCTCGGAACCGATCAGCCCGAAGAGCCGCATTGGCGTGAGGCCATCCTCCAGCATATACCACGGCAGCACGAAGACCCCGAGGGCGGATAGCCCCCAGGTCAGCGCGCTCGCGGGCGATAGCCTCATCACTCAGGGCCTTGATCGCGCTTAGCGGGCGGCAGGCAGCGAGCCGACCTCGCGTTCCCAGCGCTCGAGAATGTGCTTGCGCATCTCGACCGCGCCGAACTTCTTGAAATCGTAATCGACGAGCTTGATCTTGCTCATGTCGGGCAGGCGGGGATCGGATTTTGCACTCTTGTGGGCGGGGACATGGAATTCGCCCACCGCAACACCGATATCCTGCGCAGCGCCGGTCAGGTACCAGTCGTAGAACTTCTTGGCGTTGGCTTGATTGCGCGAGCCTTTGATCAGCGACATGCTCGCGACTTCATAGCTCGTGCCGGACTTGGGATAGCCGAAGGTGATCGGGAAGCCCTTTTCGATGTCGGCCTGCGTTTCCATGTTGAAGCTGATCGCGGCACCTGCTTCCCCTCGGGACACCGCGCGCAGCGGTGCAGCCCCCGAACGGGTGTAGGCGTTGATGTTGGCGTGCAGCTTCTTGAGGTAATCGAAAGCGCGATCTTCATTCCAGAGCTGGATCAGCCCGGCGACAATCGTATAGGCCGTGCCGGAAGAATTCGGGTTCGGCATCTGCAATTCGTTGCGGAAGACCGGATCGAGGAGGTCGTTCCAGTCTTCGGGCAACTTGAAGCCCTTCTTGGCTGCAATCTCCTTGTTGATCACCAGCGCAATCGCGCCGGAGGAAACACCGACCGATTGCCCGCCTGATTGCTCGTGGACCTTGAGCGCCCAAGGGTGAAGATCCTTCATGTTGGGGGAGGTGTAAGCCTGCAAAAGGCCCTGTTCCGCTGCGGCAAGGTGCGTTTCCGCCGAACCGCCGAACCAGAGATCGGTTTTGGGGTTCTGGGATTCAGCCTTGATCTGCGCCAGGATTTCGCCCGCCGATTTCCGTGCCATGCCGACCTTCACGCCGGTATCGCGCTCGAAAGCGGCGGCAATCGCTTCGCACCATTGGGCGGTCGGCGCACAGAGCACGTTGAGGCTCTGAGCCCGCGCCGCGATGGGCGCCGAGGCCAGAAGGCCAAGCGAAAAAGCGGAGATCAGCAGCCGGCGCGAAATCATGGGATCACCTGAGGGACAGAAACGCTGGAATGTCGGAACCGGGTGGCCTCTCGTGCGGACGCGCCGAAAAGCCCTTGGCCGGCTAACCGCGCGAGATTTGCGAGAAATCCGCGACGCGTCAACGCAAAACCGCCAGCCCGGCGGTGCCGCAAGGCGCATTGGCGTGTGTAAAATTCCCTAGCGTGTTTCGCGGCCTCCGGCGCCGTAAGCTGCGTGATACTTTAAATCGGGGAAAATCCACAAATGGCCTAGGCCGAAAGTGCAAGGCACTGGTTGTTCAGGGCTTAAATATGGGTATGGTCTCGCGAGGGATTCTGAACGCTGGCGGTTCAACGCGGGCGATCGTCCTTGAACAGATGAGTTTTTGGGCTGCAAACCACCGTCAAGAGTGGTGGCGGTTGGGGAGCGGGAAGCGCGTATGAATAACCAGAATGTCCTCAAGGGGCTGTTTCTTGCAGCCATTGCGCTGCTGTTTGGCCTTCAGGCGCCCAATTTCTCGATCGGTACGCTGGGCAAGCCCGGTCCGGGGCTTTTCCCGCTGATGGTCAGCGGCCTTCTCTTCTTTGTCGGTATCGGCATGGTCATCAAGTCCTGGTTGCTTGAGGCGAAACCGCTCGATTTCCACTGGCGGAATGTCACGCTGATTACCGTCAGCCTCGTGACCTTCGCCGTGATCACCGAATACGTGAATATGCTCGTTGCGTTGGTAGTGATGGTGTTCATGTCATCGCTGGCGAGCGACGACTTTTCGCTGTCGCGCACGCTCAAGATTGCCACCGTGCTCGCTCTGATCGCGATTGCGATGCGCGTGGGTCTCAAATTCCAGCTGCCGCTGTACTGAGGGAGGGGAGACAATGGAAGTTCTGGACAACCTGGCGTTCGGCTTCAGCCACGCCCTCACCATCAACAACCTCATGTTCTGCGCGGCAGGCTGCATCATCGGCACGCTGATCGGCTTGTTGCCGGGCCTCGGCCCGCTGGCAACGATCAGCCTCCTCTTGCCGCTGACCTATTCGCTGCCGACGGGCGGCGCGTTGATCATGCTCGCGGGCATCTATTATGGTGCGCAATACGGCGACAATGTCAGCGCCATCACGATGAAAATTCCCCATGCCGCGAGTATCGTGGCGTGTATCGACGGCTATCAGATGACGCTGAAGGGCAAGACGGGTCTCGCGTTGTTCACTGCGGGCGTGTCGAGCTTCATCGGCGGCACGGTGGCGATTGTGGTGCTGGCCTGGCTCGCGCCGGTGCTCAGCAAGGTCGCGCTTCTCTTCGGCCCTACGGAATACTGTTCCCTGGTTCTGCTCGGCTTCCTGAGCGTTTCCATGGTGACGACCGGCAGCGTGCTCGATGGTCTCGGCATGTGCCTTGTCGGCGTGCTCCTCGGGCAGATCGGCACCGACGTCTACACCGGCACCCAGCGCTTCACGATGGGCATGGTTTCGCTTTACGATGGCATCGGCCTCGTGAGTGTCTCGCTTGGGTGCTTTGGCATCGCCGAGATCACCAAGAATCTCGACAACAAGGAGCGGCGATCACCCTTCAACGGCGCGATCAAGCTGATGCCGACCTGGCCCGAGTTCAAGCGCATCATCCCGAGCGCGCTGCGCGGCAGCGTCGTTGGCTCCATTCTCGGCATCATGCCGGGCGGCGGGCCGGTGATTGCGCAGTTTGCGGCTTATGCCGTGGACAAGAAGCTCAGCAAATACAAGGACGAGATCGGGCAGGGCGCGATTGAAGGCGTCGCCGGTCAGGCGGCGGCAGATGAGGCCGCAGCGCGCACCAGCTTCATCCCGCTGATGAGCATGGGCATTCCGGAGAACGCCGTGATGGCGCTGATGATGGCGGCCTTTGTGATCAACGGGATTCAGCCCGGTCCGAACATGATTGCGCAGCATCCGGACCTCTTCTGGGGCCTCGTTGCCTCGATGTGGATCGGCAACTGCTTCCTGCTGTTCCTCAACGTGCCGATGGTGCGTTACTGGCTCTCAGTGTTCAAAATTCCCTATGGCGCACTGTTTCCGGGCATCCTCTTCTTCTGCTGCATCGGCACCTACAGCGTGAACAGCAACGTCCATGACGTTTATGTCACCGCGATTTTCGGCGTGCTCGGGTACACCTTCCTGCGCCTGAAACTCGATGTTGCACCGCTGATGCTCGGCTTCATTCTCGGTCCGATGCTGGAGGAGAACTTCCGGCGCGCGCTGCTGATCAGCCGCGGCAGCTTCGCGCCCTTCGTCACGCAGCCGATCAGTGCGGCACTGCTCGCACCGGCGGCGCTGTTCCTGCTGTGGCAGTTCTTCTCCTTCGTCCGGCAGTCGCTCAGGACGATCGCGGCACGTCGACAGGCCGCGTGATTTCAGGGCGGCTTCAACGCCTCCTTAACCCTGCGGCGGGATACTGATGGCATGATCATTCGTACCCGCCGCCGGCGTATCGGCTTCCTGATTGCGTTCCATACCATCGCGTGGTCGGCCAGCGCCTATTTCGCGCATTCCGCCAACACGGGTGAGCGCGGCCTGATCGCCAAGCAGGAAGCCAAGCGTAAGACCGAGGCGACACTGGTGAAAATCGCCGAGGCCCGCACCGAACGACTTGCGTGGGAACGCCGGATCAACCAGCTCTCGGGCCGCGAAATTGACCGCGATCTACTTGATGAGCGCCAGCGGTTGATGCTCAACATCGCGCACAAGAACGACGTCGTCATTCTGCTGGATCGTTGATGTATGCTGCGCTTCTGAATGCGCATCAGCCCTGCGTTTGACGCAAGGCTCTTCCAAAACTCTCACGAAATTCTGTTGTGCAGTGCAATATTTTGCGTCTGTTGATGTGACCTATGCGTAATGCGCACAGGGCTGTTGCCTGTTGGACGGGTTTTTTGCCTCTGGCGTTTGTGGCAAAACGCGGTAAGCCTAAGGGCGAATAAAGAATTCCCGGCAACGGGAATCAAGACGCTCTCAGGCGCTACCAGGGTCGAAACGAATTGTGAGGGGTGTTCATGGCTTCCAAAGCGGCCAAAGCGAGCAGTGCGACTGTTTCGCGTGCGAAATCAGCTGACAAAACGGCAGGCAAGGAACCGGCGGTGAAGACCTCGGCCCCCAAGCCCTTTACGCGGGACGAGGATTTGCTCGCCTACCGCGAGATGCTGATGATCCGCCGCTTCGAGGAAAAGGCCGGCCAGCTCTATGGCATGGGCCTCATTGGCGGCTTCTGCCACCTCTACATCGGTCAGGAAGCGGTGGTCATCGGCATGCAGATGGCCTCGAAGCCGGGCGATCAGGTGATCACCGGCTACCGCGATCATGGCCATATGCTGGCCTGCGGCATGGATGCCAAGGGCGTCATGGCCGAGCTGACGGGGCGCCGTAACGGCTACTCCAAGGGCAAAGGCGGCTCGATGCACATGTTCAGCCGCGAGAAGCAGTTCTTCGGCGGCCACGGTATCGTCGGTGCGCAGGTAGCCCTCGGCACCGGCCTCGCGTTCGCGGATCACTATCGCTCGAACGGCGCGGTCAGCATGATCTATTTCGGCGACGGTGCCTCGAACCAGGGGCAGGTCTACGAGAGCTTCAATATGGCGGAGCTTTGGAGCCTGCCGGCGATCTACGTGATCGAGAACAACCGCTACGCCATGGGCACTGCCGTGACCCGTGCCTCGGCGCAGACTGACTTCTCGAAGCGCGGCCTCTCCTTCAACATCCCCGGCGAGCAGGTGGATGGCATGGATGTGCAGGCCGTGCGCGAGGCCGGTGCCCGCGCGATGGAATTCGCCCGTGCCGGCAAGGGCCCCTATATTCTCGAAATGCAGACCTACCGCTATCGCGGCCACTCGATGTCCGATCCGGCGAAGTATCGCTCGAAGGACGAAGTGGACAAGATGCGCAACGAGCATGACCCCATCGAGCAGGTGCGCGAGCGCCTTCTGAAAAAGCACAAGGTATCCGAGGACGAGATCAAGAAGATCGACGCCGAGGTTCGCCGTGTCGTCAACGAGAGCGCGGAATTCGCGACTGTCGATCCCGAGCCGGATGTCTCCGAGCTCTGGACCGATATCACGCTGTGAGCTGAATGATGGACCCAGCGATGAAGCCGACACTCTTTCTGGCCTTTTCGGTCATTTGGGCGCTCGTCTGGATCATCGCTGATTATTGGGTCACGAAGTACGAGCCGATGCCGTTAGATCTCAAACCCAGTCGTTATCGCCCTTGGGGCTACTGGTCTGAATATCTTGCGCGGGCTCAACGCGGGTCAAAAATGGCAAAGGTACTTCTGGCGGGAAGTGTAGTTCCGCCGCTCTTTATCCTTCTGCTGTTTTTCTGGCCCGCGGTCTCCTAATCACAACATGGCTTCAAGAGAGACGTTAATCCCATGCCCATCGATGTTCTGATGCCCGCGCTGTCCCCCACCATGGAGAGCGGTACGCTCGCCAAGTGGATCAAGAAGGAAGGCGACAAGATCAAGGCCGGCGACGTGATCGCCGAGATCGAAACCGACAAGGCGACCATGGAAGTGGAAGCCGTGGATGAAGGCATTCTCGCCAAGATCCTGATCGCGGATGGCACCGAAAATGTCGCCGTGAACACCCGCATCGCGATCATCGCGGGCGAGGGGGAGGATGCGAGCACTGCGGCTTCCGCGTCCGCGCCGGCTGCTGCGGCACCGGTCGCTGCGCCTGTCGCGGCGGCACCTGCGCCGACCGTTCCGGCTGCGCCGCGCGCGGAAGTGCCGGGCTATGATGCCTCGGGCGAAATCCCGGCTGGCACGGAAATGGTGAAAACCACGGTGCGCGAAGCGCTGCGCGACGCGATGGCTGAGGAAATGCGCCGTGACGGTGATGTCTTCGTCATGGGCGAGGAAGTCGCGGAATATCAGGGCGCCTACAAGATTACGCAGGGCCTGTTGCAGGAATTCGGCGCGCGGCGCGTCATTGATACGCCGATCACCGAGCACGGCTTTGCCGGTATCGGCGTCGGCGCGGCGCTGGCGGGCCTCAAGCCCATCGTCGAGTTCATGACCTTCAACTTCGCCATGCAGGCGATTGACCACATCATCAACTCGGCGGCGAAAACGCTCTATATGTCGGGCGGTCAGCTCGGCTGCCCGATTGTGTTCCGGGGTCCGAACGGCGCTGCGGCGCGCGTGGCGGCCCAGCACAGCCAGGATTATGCGGCGTGGTACAGCCAGATTCCGGGTCTGAAGGTTATCCAGCCGTGGTCTGCGGCGGATGCCAAGGGCCTTCTGAAGGCGGCGATCCGTGATCCGAATCCGATCATCTTCCTTGAGAACGAAATCCTCTACGGGCAGTCGTTCGATGTGCCGAAGCTTGATGACTGGACCGTGCCGATCGGCAAGGCGAAGGTCGTGCGGCCGGGCCACCACGTCACCATCGTCTCCTTCGGCATCGGCATGACCTACGCCATGAAGGCGGCGGAGGCGCTGGCGGGCGAGGGGATAGAGGCGGAAGTCATCGACCTCCGTACCATCCGCCCGATGGATATCGCGACGGTTGTGCGCTCGATCCAGAAGACCAACCGCTGCGTTGCCATCGAAGAGGGCTGGCCGCAATCGGGTGTCACCGCCGAAATCGGGATGAAGATCATGGAAGAGGCCTTCGATTATCTCGATGCCCCGGTGATCCGCGTGACCGGCAAGGATGTGCCGATGCCCTACGCCGCCAACCTCGAAAAGCTGGCGCTGCCGAACGTGGGCGAGGTCGTCGCGGCGGCCAAGGCCGTGTTGTATCGCTAAGCATCAGGAAAGGGAGAAAATACCATGCCCATCAATATCCTGATGCCCGCCCTTTCGCCCACGATGGAAAAGGGCAACCTTGCCAAATGGCTGAAAAAAGAAGGCGATACGATCAAATCCGGCGATGTCATCGCCGAGATCGAGACCGACAAGGCGACCATGGAAGTGGAAGCGGTCGATGAAGGCATTCTCGCCAAGATCGTCGTGGCTGCCGGCACGCAGGATGTGCCGGTCAACCAGCTCATCGCGCTGATTGCGGCTGAAGGCGAAGACGCCAAGGCCGTGGCTGCTGGTGGTGGCGCTGCTGCGCCTGCCGCTGCGCCTGTTCCGGTGGCTGCATCAGCTGCGGCGGCTCCGGTCGCTCAGGCTGCTGCTCCTGCTGCTGTTGCCTCCGCCGCTTCTGCCGGCTCCCGCGTGTTCGCGTCACCGCTCGCCAAGCGTATAGCCAAGGAAGCGGGCATCAACCTTGCTGCTGTCGCTGGCTCCGGCCCGCATGGCCGAATCGTGATGGCCGACGTCGAGGCTGCCAAAGCGGGCGGCGGTGCGAAAATCATCCCGATGCCGGGTGCGGCTGCGCCCGTCGCGGCTCCTGCTGCTGCCCCAACCGCCATGGCTTCCGGTCCCTCGGCAGATGCGGTCAAGAAGCTCTTCGCGGAAGGCTCCTACGAGGAAGTGCCGCATGACGGCATGCGCAAGACCATCGCGCGCCGCCTCCTTGAATCCAAGCAGACCGTGCCGCACTTCTACCTCACGGTGGATTGCGAGCTCGATGCGCTCCTTGGCCTGCGCGAGCAGATCAACAAGGCCGCTCCGGTCAAGGACGGCAAGCCGGCTTACAAGGTCTCCGTGAATGACATGGTGATCAAAGCGATCGCTTTGGCCCTCAAGGCTGTGCCGGAAGCCAATGTCTCGTGGACCGACAACGCGATGCTCAAGCACAAGCATTCCGATGTTGGCGTCGCGGTGTCGATCCCCGGCGGGCTGATCACGCCGATCATCCGCGCGGCGGAAACCAAGACGCTCTCGGCCATCTCCAACGAGATGAAGGATTATGCGGCCCGCGCGAAGGCCAAGAAGCTGAAACCCGAGGAATATCAGGGCGGCACGACCGCCGTCTCGAACCTCGGCATGTTCGGCGTCAAGGACTTTGCCGCCATCGTGAACCCGCCGCATGCGACGATCCTCGCTGTGGGCGCGGGCGAGCAGCGTGCGGTCGTCAAGGGTGGCCAGCTCGCCATCGCGACCGTGATGTCCGTCACGCTTTCGACCGATCATCGGGCGGTCGATGGTGCGCTTGGTGCAGAATTGATGCAGTCCTTCAAGGGCTTCATCGAGAACCCGATGGGTATGCTCGTCTGAGCATCGCCGCATAGCGAAAGCCGGCGCGCGTAGCGGTACGCGCGTCAATCCTTCGCCTCGGGAGCCAACCCCATGAAAACTATCCTTTGTTATGGCGATAGCCTGACCTGGGGCACCAACCCCGAGGCAGGCGGCGTGCGCCACGCCTATGCCGACCGCTGGCCGAATGCGCTGGCGGCTGGGCTCGGTGCGGGCTTTGATGTCGTCACCGAAGGCATGGGCGGGCGCACCACGGCATTCGATGATTTCCTCGCGGATTGTGATCGCAACGGCGCGCGACTTTTGCCGTCCATGCTTCATTCGCATCGCCCCGTGGCAGTGGCGATTCTGATGCTGGGCACCAACGACCTCAAACCTGCGACCGCTGGTAATGCCGCCTCGGCGTATCTCGGCATGAAGCGCTGCGTCGAGATCGTGCAGAAGCATTCGCCGCGTCTGCCGGATTATACGCCGCCGAAGGTCATTGTGGTTGCGCCACCGCATGTCGTGGCGACAGGTGACACCTTCTTCGCGGAGATGTTCGAGGGCGCGATAACCGAGTCGAAAAAGCTCGCGGGTTATTATCGCCGGCTGGCGGATGAAATGGGCTGCGGATTCTACGACGCGGCGAGTGTCGCCACGGCTTCGCCGGTCGATGGTGTGCATCTCGATGGCGCGAACACGCGGGCGATCGGCGAAGCGCTCGTCGCGTCGGTTCGCGCTATTTTATCAGATTGACGGGGATCAAGGAGGAACAAAGGGCGTGCACTAAGGTTTCTACGGGAGAATTCCCTCTTAAGGAGCCTAAACTCGATGTCGCATACCCCGCACGAACTGCTTGCCGAATTTCCGGAACATGCCTTCAAAATCCAGAAGCTGAAGACCTCGGAGCCGCACTTCGCGAAGCTTTATGAGGAATATCACGAGGTCAACCGCGCCATTCACCGCGCCGAGACCGACATCGAGCCCACCGACGATGCGCACCTCGAAACCATGCGCAAGCAGCGGCTGAAACTGAAAGACGAGCTTTACGCGATGCTCTCCAAGTAGGGCCGCCAGAAGGGAGGGAGAATGGACGAAAAACCGGCGTTTCGCGCCTCTGTTCTCCCGCGCCTTCTCTCGCTCCCCACGCTCTCGCTGCTGATTGCCTCGCTCTCGCTGATCTCTTCGATCAGCCAGAGTTTCAATTATCGCAAGAACATCGAAAGCGTGCAGCAGAACGTGCTGCGCGCTGAAAACCTCAAGACCTGTCGCGATATCATCGAAGCTTTCTTCGCCTTCCGCCTCCGGGCCGAGGAGGCGAATAGCCACGCGCCGCTGGACAAGCCAGCGGCTGAAGTCGCACGCCGCGACCTCAAGGGTTTGGTCTATCGCTTCGGCGCGCTCGGGACCTATCTCGCCAATTTCACGCCGGAGACCGCGCGCGAACGCTATTCCGCGCTGAGCTGGTCTCTCAACGAGATTGCCGAGCAGGTTGCAGCCCTGCCGCCCGCCGAATTTGCCACCAAATTTGCCGCCGCCGACAAGGCGTTCGGTGCCTTGAACGAGGATTGCGCGAAATCGGCGCAATTCGCGAAATTCCAATAAGAAAACGGGGTTCTCATGTCCGCATACGATATCATCATCATCGGCTCGGGTCCGGGCGGTTATGTTGCCGCGATCCGTGCTGCCCAGCTCGGCTTCAAGACAGCGATTGTCGAGCGTGAGCATCTCGGCGGCATCTGCCTCAACTGGGGCTGTATCCCCACGAAGGCGCTGCTGCGCTCGGCGGAAATCCTGCATTACGCGCAGCACGCCAAGAGCTACGGCCTCAAGCTTGAAGGCACGATGACGCCGGATGCGACCGAGGTCGTTAAGCGCTCGCGCGGGGTTTCACAGCGCCTTAACGGCGGCGTCGGCTTCCTGATGAAAAAGAACAAGATCGACGTGATCTGGGGCGAGGCCAAGCTGACCAAGCCGGGCGAAATCGTTGTCACGGACACCAAAAAGCTGCCGATGCTGCCGCAAAACCCCATTCCCAAGGGCGTTCAGGGCGCGGGCACCTATACCGCCAAGCACATCATCGTCGCGACTGGCGCGCGGCCGCGTAGCCTTCCGGGCATCGAGCCGGATGGCAAGCTGATCTGGACCTATTTCGAGGCGATGGTGCCGCCGGCGATCCCCAAGTCGCTCATCGTGATGGGCTCGGGCGCGATCGGCATCGAGTTCGCCAGCTTCTATCGCACCATGGGCGCCGAGGTTACGGTGGTCGAGGTGATGGGGCAGGTGATGCCGGTGGAAGATGCGGAAATCTCCGCGCTCGCCCGCAAATCCTTCGAAAAGCAGGGCATGAAAATCCTGACCTCGACCAAGGTCACCAAGGTTGTGAAGGGCGCGAACAGCGTCACTGCCACCGTTGAGGATGAGAAAGGCAACAAGCAGGAGATCACCGCCGAGCGGATGATTTCAGCGGTCGGCGTCGTCGGCAATATTGAAAACCTCGGGCTTGAGGCACTGGGCATCAAGACGGATCGTGGTTGCGTCGTGATCGACGGCTATGGCCGCACCAACGTGCCGGGCATCTATGCCATCGGCGATGTCGCCGGCCCGCCGATGCTTGCGCACAAGGCTGAGCATGAGGGCGTGCTCTGCGTCGAGCATATCAAGGGCTTGCATGTTCATGAGATGGACAAGCGCAAGATTCCGGGCTGCACCTATTGCCATCCGCAGGTTGCCTCGGTCGGTCTCACGGAAGCCAAGGCCAAGGAGGCGGGCCATGAAGTGCGCGTCGGGCGGTTCTCGTTTGGCGCCAACGGCAAGGCCATCGCGCTCGGTGAGGATAACGGGCTTGTCAAAACGGTTTTCGACAAGAAGACCGGCCAGCTCCTCGGCGCGCATATGGTGGGTGCGGAAGTCACCGAACTCATTCAGGGTTTCGTTGTGGCGATGAACCTCGAGACCACCGAGGAAGACCTGATGCACACGATCTTCCCGCATCCGACGCTCTCGGAAATGATGAAGGAAAGCGTGCTCGACGCTTATGGGAAGGCCTTGAATGCGTGAGGGGGAAAGCATGAGTTGGGAGGTAAGCAACAAAGGTCAGAAAGCAGTCATGGCTGCTCTCAATCCTCTTTGTTTTGCGGCTCCGTTCTTAACGGGGGTGTTATGGACTGATGCACACCCGTTTACAGGCAACATCGGATGGGATCGTGCCATCGCGGTAGTTCTGGTTGTTTTTACGACACAAGGCGGTGCATATTGGGTGCGCCGCGCGTTGAATATCAAGGACTGAAAATCTCCATGATCATTCCCCCTCTCGTCATCACGCTTATCCTCGGCGGCATCGCAGGCTGGCTCGCGAGCCTGATTGTTGGCGGTTCGGGCGGCATCATCCGCAACATCATTGTCGGACTGGTGGGCGCGGTAGTTGGGCATATCGTGCTCGGAATGCTCGGCGTTTTTGTCGGTGGGCCGTTTCTCCATAGCCTTGTTGCGGCGGTGCTCGGCGGCGCCATCGTGATTGTCGTCGGGCGGTTTCTCGGCAAGTAGTCCCTAGGGCTTCGGGTAGTCCCTAGGGCTTCGGGAACTCGATCAGCAGGATCGAAAGGTCCTGCGTCGGCTTGAAATCAGTGTAGCGCACCTCGAATTGCGTCGGGCCAATCTTCTTGACGCCCTTGGCGCAGAAACTGACGAAGCTGTCGGGCTGGCCTTTGTCTACGACGAGCCGGAAATCTTTGATCGGCCCGAGCCAGTTCGCTCCGGGCTTGAGGGCATAGCCAAGCCAGACCTCGTTGTAGGCGAGCTTGTCGCGCATTTTGGCAAGGCGCGCGTCGAATCCACGTAGAAAATCGTTATCGACACAAAACTTCTGCGCGCGTTCACGGAAGTAGCCCTGATGCCGCGCATCCGCGTTATAGGCGCCGGCGACCGAGCCGCCCGCGAAGGGCTTGTAGCGATGCTCGACACGGATGGTGCGCCCGGCGGGGAAAACCTGCTGCCGGGTGACATTGGTGGTGATTTTCCAGCGCGCCCCCCAGCTTTTGACGCCGTTCATCTCGCCTTCTTCCTCGATCAGCTTGTCCTTGATCAGGCTGCTACGGATTTGAGGAGAAAGGCGGTTAATCGCGGCGTCGAAGACCTCCGGAATGGGCATGATCGGAATGTTGTTCTGGCGGAGAAGCGTGGTGATATCGCGCCCCGCGGCATGGGCCTGCTCGACGAAATCCAGCGCGAGCGGCTGGCCTTCTACCCATGTACGGAAATTGAGTTCCTTGCGGAAATCGGGGATCGCGCTGATAGGGCTCGGCTCCCAGACGGGCAGCGGGAAGGCGACCAGCGTTTCGATGTCGCGGTCTGAGATGTTGGTGAAGCGGTAGTTCACCCGTACTTCTTCTTTCGAGATGAAAAGATCCTGACTTTCAAGGCGGATCGCGTTCGATTGCTTGAGCACAAGACCGCCGATGGCGATCTCGGCCTGACTGTCGTTCGCATGCGCGGATGGCGCGAAGAAAGCGGCCAGTGCCAAGGCGTAAACCAGGTGCCACCGCTTCATCATCGCTACTCCTTCTCAACCTGTTGCACTATGGCGCGAAAACCGGCTGGCTCAACCGATAAACTGCCGGTTCCGCCTTCTTGTCATGCCGCCCATGCCTTCGGCTCACTTGCTGAAACCCCGCATCTTCACTAGGTGAAAGGAAAGACGAGGACGCTCATGGCCACGATTGATCTTCTCACCAATGATCCGCGCAAGAAGTCGGGCGACCTGCGTCACCCCGAGAAGGCGCATCGGCCGGATAATCCCATCCAGAAGAAGCCGGACTGGATCCGCGTGAAGGCGCCGGGCTCGCCGGGCTGGAAGGAAACCCACAAAATCGTCAAGGAAAACGGCCTCGTCACGGTGTGCGAGGAGGCGGGCTGCCCAAACCTCGGCGAGTGCTGGGACAAGAAGCACGCGACCTTTATGATCATGGGCGACACTTGCACGCGCGCCTGCGCCTTCTGCAATGTGAAGACCGGTATGCCCGCGCCGCTCGCCCCTAACGAGCCGGAGTATGTGGGCATGGCGACGGCCAAGCTTGGCCTGACTCATGTCGTTGTCACCTCAGTGGACCGCGACGATCTCGCCGATGGCGGTGCGGAACATTTTGCTCAGACCATCCGCGCGATCCGCAAGGCGTCTCCGAAAACCACGATTGAAATCCTGACGCCTGACTTCCTGCGCAAGGAAGGCGCGCTGGAGGTGGTGGTCGCGGCGCGACCCGATGTCTTCAACCACAATCTTGAAACCGTGCCCTCGAAGTATCTCAAGGTGCGGCCCGGCGCCCGCTATTTCCACTCGATCCGGCTTTTGCAGCGGGTGAAGGAGCTGGATTCGACGATTTTCACCAAGTCCGGCATCATGGTCGGCCTAGGCGAAGAGCGGAACGAAATCCTGCAATTGATGGATGATCTCCGCTCGGCGGATGTCGATTTTCTGACTATCGGCCAGTATCTCCAGCCGACGAAAAAGCACCATGCGGTGATCCGCTTTGTGCCGCCCGATGAATTCAAGGGCTACGAGACCATCGCCTACACCAAGGGGTTCCTGATGGTTTCCGCGAGCCCGCTGACGCGCTCGTCGCACCACGCCGGCGAGGATTTCGCCAAGCTGAAGGCGAACCGCGAGGCGCGGAAGTAATCCGTGCCGAAGTTTGAGACCACACGTCCCGTCAGGCATTCGCCGCAGGTCATGTTTGATCTTGTCGCGGATATCGAACGCTATCCTGAATTCGTGCCGATGTGCGAGAGCCTGTACATCCGGCGGCGGAGCGAGGCAGGCGGGACAACAACGCTGCTGGCCGATATGTCCATCGGCTACAAGATGATCCGCGAGACCTTCACGACGCGGGTGGAACTCGATCGCGCCGCGAACCAGATCCGTGTGACCTATGTCGACGGGCCGTTCAAGCACCTCGAAAACCGCTGGACTTTTATTGCATCTCCCAGCGGCTGCGACGTGAAATTCTTCATCGACTATGAGTTCAAGAGCCGCACCTTCCAGATGCTGGCCGGGGCCGTGTTCGAGAAAGTCTTCCGCAAGATGGCAGAGGCGTTCGAGGCTCGCGCAGATCATCTCGCCGCGAGAAAGCCGCTGACTTAACGAAAAATGCGCCGTTTGCTGTCATGGCTCGTTCGCCCCACCCTGAGCGAGCCCGCCCGTGACAGCCGAACCTCCTGTGACAGCATCGACCGCGCCTGACATCGCCATTCCCGCCACGGCCGGTCGCGGTACGCTCGCTGCCTTTGCCGCCGCGATTTTCGTCTCGGCTTTTCTGCTATTCAGCATCCAGCCAATGTTCACCAAAATGGTGCTGCCGCAGCTCGGCGGATCGCCGGCCGTCTGGTCGGTTGCGATGGTTTTCTTTCAGGCACTGCTGCTCGCGGGCTATGGCTATGCGCATCTTTCGACGCGCTACCTGCCGCTTCGCACGGCGATGATCGTGCATCTCGCGCTGCTGATCGTGACCGCGTTCGTGCTGCCGATTGCCGTGAGTGGCCGGCTTGGCGAACCACCGGCGGAAGGGCAGGCGTTCTGGCTCATCGGCGTCTTCCTGCTCTCGGTCGGGCTGCCTTTTTTTGCGGTTTCGGGGAATGGGCCGCTGTTGCAGGCGTGGTTCGCGCGTTCAGGTCATCCCTGGGCGAAAGACCCGTATTTCCTCTACGGTGCCTCGAACCTCGGCTCGTTTGGCGCGCTGCTGCTTTACCCCATCGCCTTTGAGCCGCTGATGCGGGTCAGAACACAATCCCTGAGCTGGTCGGGTGGCTTTCTGCTGCTGATCGCCTTGATTGCGCTTGCAGCGTACGTCATCCGCAAGGCGCCGGATGCGGGGGAGGTCCGCCGCGAGGTCGTGACCAGTCATCCCGCCGCGAAAACCATCCTTGGGTGGATCGCGCTCAGCTTCATTCCCTCGGGCCTACTGGTCGCGGTGACGGCGCATATCTCGACCGATATCGCCTCGGCGCCTTTCATCTGGGTAATGCCGCTGGCACTTTTCCTTTTGACCTTTGTGCTGATTTTCCGCGATAAGCCGCCGTTCCCGATGGGAATTGTTGATCGCCTGATGAGCTTCTGCGCGGCAGGGCTCGTCGTTTACAGCTATTACGGTTTCAACAATTCAGCGCTGGCGCCGCTGGTCCATGTGTTGTTCTTCTTCCTTGCCGCGCTCGTCTGTCATTTTCGGCTCTATGCGATGCGCCCGGCGGCGGAGCACCTCACGGCGTTTTATCTCTGGATGAGCTTCGGCGGCGTGCTGGGGGGCCTCTTTTGCGGGCTCATCGCGCCGTTCATCTTTGACCGCGTGCTCGAATACCCGATCCTCGTGGTTGCGGCGGTAGCTGCCTCGCAAGCGCTCTGGAAGACGCGGTTGCGCGTGGCTCTCATCCAGATTGCGCTGGTGCTGGCTCTTAGCTTCGCCGTGCTAATGTTCGTCCGCGCCTATGGCACCGAGGAGATGGCGCCACGACTCAATCTCATCTTCCTGTTCGCGGCCTTCGGTACCATGGTGTTGTTTCGCTATCCGGCTGTTGTGCTGGCGATGTTGCCGCTTCTGCTTGTCAGCCTCGAAGGCCTCCGCAATTTCACCGATAAGCCGATCTACGAGCGCTCGTTCTTCGGCGTACACAAAATCGAGCTCGGCGAGGAGCGTCATTTCCGCCTGCTTGCGCATGGCACCACGCTGCATGGCGCGCAGCGCATCCTCAATGATGACGGGACGCCGACCACAGGCCGCCCGATCCCGCTGACCTATTATCATCCGGATGGCGCGATGGCTGCGAGCCTCAACGCAACCGTCGGGGCGGAGGCTGGGCGCAATATCGGCGTTGTTGGCCTCGGTACCGGTGCGCATGCCTGTAACGGCGCAGAGAAGGATCGCTGGACGTACTTTGAGATTGACGCGCTAGTGGTGCGGATCGCGCGCGACCCGCGCTATTTCTCCTTTCTCCGGGACTGCGCGCCGGATGCCCGGATCGTACTCGGTGATGCGCGGCTGACGCTCGCCAAGGAAGCCAACGCGCGTTTTGACCACCTCGTCATCGACGCCTTTTCGTCGGATGCCATTCCGATGCACCTGATGACGGAGGAAGCGTTTGCGCTTTACCTTGCGAAACTGAAGGACGGCGGCATCCTCACGGTGCATATCTCCAACCGCCATCTGGAACTGGAAAGCGTTGTTGCCGCGCTGGCGCGGCGGGCCGGGGTTCCGGCGCTGATCCGCTACGATAACCCTGAGGTGAAGCTCTCACACGGGGATCGCAACGCCTCGGTCGTGGTTGCGCTGGCGCATCGCAAGGAGACGCTGGAGCCGCTTGCGGCCAAGGGCTGGGTGCCGCCGGTCGACCGTGGCGGTGAGGCCTGGACCGATGATTTCTCCAATATCCTCGGTGCGCTCTGGCGCCACTACGCGAAGTGAGTGCCTGAGGCCGCAAGATCGAGCAGCATTTCGAGTGCATCGATCATCGCGGCGCGACGAATACCTGCACGCCCCAGCGCGGGATCATACCGATGTTCGGCGCGCATCACGCGACCATCTTTCGCCGCGGCAGCCATGTGCACAAGCCCGACCGGCTTGGCATCCGTCCCGCCGCCGGGACCAGCAACGCCCGTAAGTGCCACCGTCAACCCGGCGCCTGACGCCCTCAATGCGCCCTCCGCCATGGCGGCGGCGACCTCGGCGGAGACCGCGCCGACACTCTCGATCAGCTTGGCCGGCACGCCGATCATCGTGCTCTTGGCGGCGTTGGAATAGGTGACAAAGCCGCGATCAAATACATCCGACGAGCCTGCGATCGAGGTCAGTGCCGCTGCGACCATGCCGCCGGTGCAGGATTCCGCCGTGGCGATGGTGTAGCCGTTCTTGCGTGCCTCGGAGAGGACGCGGCGGGCGAGGGCGGGAACGGTGACTTTGGCGGGCATGGGGATGAAGACCTCGGATAAAATCCGAGCTTCGCGCTAAAACGCCACGCTGGCAATCGCAATCGCGGCGATGCCTTCGCGGCGGCCGGTGAAGCCGAGCCGCTCCGAGGTCGTCGCCTTGACGCCGACACGCTCGGCGGAAAGCCTGAGAATGCGACCGATTTCCGCCTGAAGCACCGCACGATGCGGGCCGACTTTCGGCGCTTCACAGACCACAGTGCAATCCACCGAAACGATTCGCCCGCCACGCTGGGTGACGCGCCGTGCCGCATCGGCAAGGAAGAGATGCGAGGCCGCGCCGCGCCATTTCTCGTCTGAGGGTGGGAAGTGCATGCCGATATCGCCATCGCCGATTGTGCCGAGCAGCGCATCGGTGATCGCATGCAGCACCGGATCCGCATCCGAATGGCCGAGCAGAGCATGGCTATGCGGGATTCTGACGCCGCCAAGCCAGACGTGATCGCCTTCCGTAAAGGCATGAACATCATAGCCGATGCCGGTGCGTGTCTCGCGGGCCAAAGGCGAGAGGTGGTGTTCAGCGCGAAGAAAATCGCGCTCCTCGGTGATCTTGAACAACGCGGCATCACCGGCGAACGTGTGAACCGTGGTGCCATATGCGGCGGCAAGGCTGGCATCATCGGTAAAGCTCTCGCGCCCGTCAGCGGCAGCGCGGCGATGCGCGCCGAGGATCAACTCGAAGCGGAAGGCCTGTGGCGTCTGAACGGTGCGCGCCATGGCGCGGTCGTGATTGCCGGCAAGCCGTCCCTCGGAATCGACGATGGCGAGGGTATCCGGCACAGGGAGCACGGGGATCGCCGCACCATGGCGCGCGGCGGCCAGAATGGCGCGTGAGAGCAGCGCTTCGCTGGCAAAGGGGCGCGCTGCATCATGGATCAGCACCAGCCCGTCAGCCGGAAAGCCTGCATTGGCCAGTGCTTCGAGGCCGAGCCGAACGGACGCCTGCCGCGATGTGCCGCCAAATGCGGAGGCAAGGCGCTGCTCGGTCACGGTGCTTTTGCGAGCGGCGGTTTCATACTCTGCGCTGTCGTCCGGATGGATCACGGTGACGATGCGGTCGATGCTTTCCACTGCGCCGAAAGCTGCCAGTGTATGTGCCAGCACCGTCTTGTCCGCGACGATGCGATACTGCTTTGGGATTGCGCCACCGACACGCGCGCCGCGCCCGGCAGCGACAATCAGGGCGGCAATGGAGGAGAGAGCGGTCATCGAGTGTCCCGGCGGTTGGAGCGAGGTTCGTTCCATCGGGAAATTTGGCCCTGTCGTCAATCGCCCGATTGCGGGAGACCTCAAGCCCTTGTAGTGAATGGCCCTTGTCCTGATGGGGTGAGCGGCCCGGCAGTGGTGTTTCCGCTCATGACTTCGCCAAACCATGCTGACCGCTCTGGATAAGGGCGGCTGCACTGCTCACAAACGGGCAAGTTGCATCCTACATGCGTTTGGTGTCTCCCGCCACTGCGTGAACGTGAGCATTTTGCTCAATAAATAGGCAATATGATTACAAAGCTGCCAAACCTCATGCTGGCTGACCATGCGCTTCCGGGCGCTGCCGCGCTTGCGCCGATGTCCGGCGTGACCGATTACGGCTTTCGGAAAGTGGCCGCGCGGTTTGGTGCCGGGATGGTCGTCTCCGAGATGGTTGCGGCGGATCAACTGGCCATTGGCGACGAGGAATCCCGCCTGAGGGCCGAAGGCGACGGGCTCGCGCTGCATATCGTCCAGCTCGCGGGCTGCGCGGCAACCGCCATGGCCGAGGGCGCTCGGGTGGCAGAGGCTTCCGGCGCGCATGTGCTTGATATCAATATGGGTTGCCCGGCAAAACGCGTCACCGGAGGCATGTCCGGCTCGGCGCTGATGCGCGATCTCGATCATGCGCAGAGCCTGATCGAGGCGGTACGTGCGGCGGTTTCCATTCCCGTTACGCTTAAAATGCGGCTCGGATGGGATGAAACACGCCTCAATGCGGCGGAACTGGCGCGCAGAGCCGAGAATTGCGGGCTTTCGCTCATCACGGTGCATGGCCGTACGCGTCAGCAGTTCTACAAAGGGCAGGCGAACTGGCGGGCCGTTGCGCCGGTCAAAGCTGCGACGCGCCTGCCGGTAATCGTCAATGGCGATATCGCCTCGCTGGAGGAGGCACGTACGGCGCTGGAGCATTCCGGCGCGGATGGCGTGATGATTGGGCGCGGCGCACTGGGTCGCCCCTGGCTGGTGGGAGAAATTGCTGCTGGTCTCAAGGGGTTAGCGTTGCCGGTGCCTGCCGGTGCGGATCTCGCGGCGGGGGCATGCGAACACTATATGAGCCTCATCGAAAGTCTCGGTGCGCAGCAGGGCGTCCGCCATGCCCGCAAGCATGTCGCGGCCTATGCGGAGGAAGCGCGTCGCCGTGGCGCTGTGATTGATCCGCCGGAACTGGCTGAAATCTTGCAATCCGTTGATCCGGCTCAGGTAAGACGGTTTCTTGAGGCCATCTTTCTGAACCTGCCCAGTCCTGAGGGACATGCCGGCATCGCTGCCTGACCAGAGGATGAACCCCATTCAAAAGACCCAAGACGTCCGGAACCTGATGGATGCGATGCCGATGCCGGTCGTTGAACTGGATCGCACCAACCATATCGTTTTTGCCAATTCCGCTGCCGAACAGCACTTCGGTGCCGGGCGATTGCGCCTGCGCGAGCGGGCGCTCGATGAAATTCTTGCGCCCGGTTCGCCCTTGATCCTGCTGCTCGATCATGTGCGCGCCAAGGGTGGCAGCGTCACCGAATACGGCATCGACCTTGCGGTCTCAAAGACCGGAAAAGGCGAGCTTATTGCCGATATCTACGCTGCGCCGCTGATCGACACGAACAAGCATTTGCTGCTCGTCATCCAGCCGCGCGCGATGATGGACAAGATGAACCGCCAGCTTACCCATCGCGATGCCGCGCGCTCCGTGGGCGCCATGGCCTCGATGCTGGCGCACGAGATCAAGAATCCGCTTTCCGGCATTCGCGGCGCGGCGCAGCTCATTGAGCATTCGCTGCCTGAGGCGGAGAAGCCGCTTTCCATGCTGATCCGCTCCGAAGTCGACCGCATTGTGCGGCTCGTCGAGCGCTTCGAGGTCTTCTCAGATGGTCGCCCGGTGCCGATGGCGCTGGTGAATATCCATGAAGTGCTCGACCACGTCAGCCGTCTCGCTTCGAGCGGTTTTGGCACCAATATCGCGTTTGAGCACCGGTTTGACCCCTCATTGCCGCCCATTCTCGCTAACCGCGACCGGCTCATCCAGGCGCTGCTGAACCTCGTCAAGAATGCCGCCGAAGCCATTGGACCGGAGACCATTGGCGGACGGATCACGCTCACCACGGCCTTCCGCCCCGGCGTTTCCGTGGTGGTGCCAACGAGCGCGCAGCGTGTCGCGCTGCCGTTCGAGGTGGGCATCTTCGATAACGGTCCGGGTATTCCTGATCATCTCCTGCCGCATCTCTTCGAACCCTTCGTTACCAGCAAGGCGAGCGGAACTGGCCTCGGTCTTGCACTGGTAGCGAAAGTCGTGAGTGATCATGGCGGGGTTATCGAATGCGAACGCCTCAAGGGGCAGACCATGTTCCGCATTCTCCTGCCCATGCATCAGGAACGGGAACGGTAACGGACATTGCGGGCGATCCGGTTCCACATCTGGGACAGGACACCCGAGACAGACGAGGGCCAAAACGGTATGGCGCACCTGATCCTTGTAGCGGATGACGATCTGGCCATCCGGACGGTGGTGTCGCAAGCGCTGATGCGCGCGGGATACGACGTTCGAGCCACCGGAAGCGCTCATGTGCTTTCGCGCTGGGTGGAAGCGGGGGATGGCGACCTCGTCGTCACCGATGTTGTAATGCCCGACGAGAATATTTTCGAACTCCTGCCGCGCATGAAGCGGGCGCGCCCGCAGTTGCCCATCGTCGTGATGAGTGCGCAGAACACCTTCATGACCGCGATCAGGGCCTCCGAACGCGGCGCTTACGAATATCTGCCGAAGCCTTTCGATCTCGATCAGATGATCCGCATTGTCGGGCAGGCTCTTGCGGGCAGCGATGCGCGCAAGCACCCGGAAGCCGATGAGGCAAAGCCGGAAGGTGCGCCGGCCGCCAAACCGGCCGAGGAAATTCCGCTGGTGGGTCGTTCCGCCGCGATGCAGGACGTCTACCGCGTTCTCGCGCGTCTCATGAACACCGATCTCACCGTGATGATCACTGGCGAGAGCGGTACCGGCAAGGAGCTTGTGGCGCGCGCGCTGCATGATTTCGGGCGCCGCCGCAAAGGTCCGTTTGTTGCGATCAACATGGCGGCGATCCCGCGCGATCTCATCGAAAGTGAACTCTTCGGCCACGAAAAGGGCGCCTTCACCGGCGCGCAGAACCGTTCTCAGGGCCGCTTTGAGCAGGCCGAGAGCGGCACGCTCTTCCTCGATGAAATCGGCGATATGCCGATGGAAGCGCAGACACGGCTTCTGCGTGTGCTCCAGCAGGGCGAATACATGACGGTTGGCGGTCGCACGCCGATCAAGACCGATGTGCGTATCGTGGCTGCGACCAACAAGGATCTGGTGACGCTCATCGAGAAGGGGCTCTTCCGCGAGGATCTGTATTATCGCCTCTCGGTGGTGCCGATCCGCCTGCCGCCACTGCGCGAACGCCTCGGCGATGTGCCAGACCTTGTGCGTCACTTCCTGACGCAGGCCGAAAAGGAAGGCCTGCCGAAAAAGGTTGTGGATCAGGCCGGTCTCGAGCGCATGAAGCGCCACGATTGGCCGGGCAATATCCGCGAGCTTGAGAACATGGTGCGCCGCCTTGCGGCTCTGCACCCGGATGACACGATTGGCGTCAACGCCATCGAGAATGAACTGGTCGTGGTCCGCCGCGCGGCGCCGCGCGGAGGAGAGGTCGAAACCCGGATCGTGGAGGCGGTCCCCTCCGGCGAGACGCTGGAAGTCTTCTTCCGGGGCTATCTCAAGACGTATTTCGCTCGTTTCGGCGATGAATTGCCGCCTGCTGGCCTCTACGATCGCTTGCTGGTGGAATTCGAGCGTCCGCTGGTGGCGGCGGCACTCGCGGCCACGAATGGCAATCAGGTGCGGGCCGCGGATCTTCTCGGCCTCAACCGGAACACGCTGCGCAAGAAAATCCGCGAACTCGGCATCCGGATGACCAGCGCGATCGGGTAGGTGCAACGCCCCTGACCGGCCTTGTGCAGAGCGGCTTATCCGCCGCAGAATTGTCGCAATCCAACAACAGTGTTGCGCGGATGAGTCATTCGCGCCAAATCTCTGGGGCGAAGATTCGCCGCCACTCCGCATCGCCGGGGACGGCAAATCTGGCAGATTTTTTTCGCCGACCCTGGAATGGAGCTGCGACAACCCCGTGTCGATGACAGGTTTTCGTCCATGACCAGCCGTCCGGGACAGCCGCCCGACGTGCCTGATGCAGCCATGTCTGTTTCCGCCTTGCCGGATGGTGCGGCGCAGGAGAGCGGTGCGACAATACTTCCTGCTGCTGCGCGCGATGAGCCGATCCATTCGCTCTGGGCACCGACGATTGTCGGTATCGCCCTGATTGCAGCGGTCGGCACCTTCCTGTTTCTCATGGGCTCGCTCGGGATCGAACCCAGCGAGAATGCCGTGCTCGTGCTGCTCGGCATCGATGTTGCGCTCATTCTGGCGCTGCTGGCGCTGGTTTTCCGGCAATTGTATCGCCTCTGGCGCGCCAATCAGGCCGGGCTTTCCGGCGCGAGGCTCCACAAGCGCGTCGTGGGATTGTTCAGCCTTGTGGCGGCGGTTCCGACGGCGCTGGTCGCGGGGGCTGGTTTGCTCGCGCTCGAACGCGGGCTGACGCCGTGGTTCTCGGGTGATCTGAAGGCGCTGGTGCAAAATGCCGATGTCATCAGCCAGAATTTCCAGCAGCAGATTTGCCAGAACCTCGTGCGGGAAATGCGCCTCATGGGCGCCGATCTTGATCGCGTGAATGCTTCCGGCTTCTTCCTGGGCAACAAGGCGGGTTTTCAGGGCTTTTTCAACGGACGTGCCGCTTCGCTCGGCTTTCCTCATGCCGTGATCTTCAAGGAAGACGGCTCGATGGTCGAAAAGGCTGAGGTTGAGGGCCGCAAGGTCGAGCCACCGGGGGTTTCACCTGAGGATTTTCGCTATGCCGCGACGGATGAGCCTTCCTGTCTCTTCAGCCGCGAATCCATCGGTGGGCTGATTCAGCTCAAGAATTTCGGTCCGGATTCCTACCTCATGGTCGCGCGTGGCATCGACCCGCGCATGCTTGAATTCCCGGTCATCGCCCGTTCCGGCGTGCTGCAATATCAGGTGCTCGAAGCGCGCCGCAACGCGACGCAATACGGTATCGCGCTGGTTTTCGCGCTGCTGACCCTGATCGGGTTGCTCGCCTCCGTACTGCTCGGCATTGCCTTCGCAGACCGGCTTGTCGACCCGATCCGGCGACTGATGCAGGCGACTGATCAGGTCTCTGCCGGCAACCTCTATGTGCAGGTGCCGCTGGCGAAAATCGGCACCGACCTTGTCCAGCTCGGCGCGACCTTTAACAACATGACGACCGTTCTGCGCGAGCAGCACGATAGCCTGAGCGAAGCCAATGCGTTGATCGACCAGCGCCGCCGCTTCATGGAGGCCGTGCTCTCCGGTGTGCCGGCCGGCGTGATCGGGCTTGATGCGGACGGCAAGGTGAGCCTCGTCAACCCGATGGCGCGGCTCATTCTCTCGCTCGGCGATCAGGATGTGCATGATCGTCCGTTTGGCGATCTCTTCCCCGAGATCGCCGGGATCATCGAGGAGGCGCGCGCCGGCTCGCAGAAACTGATGCAGAACGAGGTGACGGTCAGCCGTCGCGGCGTCGAGCGCATGCTCTCGGTGCGCGTCACGGGCGACACTGCGGGTGGTCATGTCGTGACGCTCGACGATATCACCGACCTCGTCACCGCGCAGCGCACCTCAGCCTGGGCCGATGTCGCCCGGCGCATCGCCCATGAAATCAAGAATCCGTTGACGCCGATCCAGCTGTCCGCCGAGCGTATCCGGCGAAAATTCGGCAAGGTGATCACCGAGGATCGCCCGATTTTCGATCAATGCACGGATACGATCATCCGGCAGGTCGAGGACATCAAGCGCATGGTGGATGAGTTCTCCTCCTTTGCGCGCATGCCCAAGCCGCAGCCGGTGAATGACGACATCGTCAAGACGCTGCGTGAAGTCGCCTTCATGATGCGCGTCGGCAATCCGGCGATCACCATCGAAGAGAACCTGCCGGAGGGGCCGGTTCTGGCGCGTTTCGACCGACGACTCGTCAGTCAGGCGGTGCAGAACCTGATCAAAAACGCCTGCGAGGCGATTGCCGAATCCCCGAGCGGAGCGGAAGGCAAGGGTCGCGTCGAGATCAGCCTGCCGCCGCCGACCGAGAGCGAAGTGCTGATCGATATTCGGGATAACGGCAAGGGATTCCCCAAGGAAGGGCGCCAGCGCCTGCTTGAGCCCTATATGACCACGCGCGATGGTGGCACTGGCCTCGGCCTACCGATTGTCGCCAAAATTTTCGAGGATCATGGCGGGGGAATCGAACTGCTCGATCCGCTGCCGGAACAAGGCCAGCCTCTACCCGGTGCGCTTGTCCGTATTCATCTGCCGTGTGCTACCGCACAGCCCGGCGCTGAGATTTCCACTACCCGACCCAGCGAGGGGGCCCGATAAATGGCAAGCGACATTCTGATTGTGGATGACGAGGCCGACATCCGCGATCTCGTGGCCGGCATTCTGGACGACGAGGGTTATACCACGCGCACTGCCCGACATTCGGACGAGGCGTTGGCCGCGATTGAAGCGCGGCGGCCCAACATGATCTTTCTTGATATCTGGATTCAGGGCAGCCGTCTTGATGGCCTGCAACTGCTTGACGTTATCAAGGAATTGCACCCGGAAATTCCTGTCGTGATGATCTCCGGTCACGGCAATATCGAAACGGCTGTCGCTGCCATCAAGCAGGGGGCCTACGACTTTATCGAGAAGCCGTTCAAGGCGGATCGCCTTGTACTGGTTGCGATGCGGGCGCTCGAATCAAGCGCGATGAGGCGCGAAATCCGCGATCTCAAGACCCGCTCTGGCGAGCCAGACGGGATTATTGGCCAATCGACGGTAATTTCGCAGCTGCGCCAGCAGATTGAGCGTGTTGCGCCGACGAATGCCCGCGTGATGATTTCCGGACCGCCCGGTTCAGGCAAGGAATTGACCGCGCGGTCGCTGCACCAATCCTCGTCGCGTGCTGGCGGGCCGTTCGTGGTCATCAACGCCGCTGCGATCACGCCGGAACGCATGGAAGAGGCGCTGTTCGGCGTTGAAGCCGCCAAGGGGCGCCCGCGGCGCATCGGCGCGCTGGAAGAGGCCCATGGCGGCTCGCTCTTTATTGACGAAATCGCGGATATGCCGCGCGAAACGCAGAACAAGATCCTGCGCGTGCTGGTCGATCAGAACTTCCAGCGGGTCGATGGTTCGGCGCGTGTGCATGTCGATGTCCGGATTATCTCCTCGACCAGCCGCGACCTTGGCGAGGAAATCGCTGCCGGGCGCTTCCGTGAAGATCTCTATCACCGCCTCGGCGTCGTGCCGATCCGCGTGCCTTCGCTTGCGGAGCGCCGGGAAGATATTCCTGCGCTCATCGATCATTTCATGCAGCAGATCGCGATTTCCTCCGGCTTGCCCAAACGCAAGATCGCGATGGATGCCATGGCGATCCTGCAAACACATGACTGGCCGGGCAACATCCGCCAATTGCGGAACAACGTCGAGCGGCTAATGATCCTGGCTGGCGGCGATGCCAATCAAGAGGTCACTGCGGAAATGCTGCCGCAGGATGTCGGCTCCTCTGCGCCCGCGACACCCAGCGGAGCCGGGGGCGAACGTCTGCTTTCCATGGCCCTGCGGGAGGCGCGCGAGGTGTTCGAACGCGAATATCTCATCGCCCAGATCAACCGTTTCGGCGGAAATGTTTCGCGCACGGCGGAATTCGTCGGCATGGAGCGCTCCGCACTACACCGGAAGTTGAAGTCGCTGGGGATATGATCTGCGGTGCGGCCCCATGTTCTTAAGTCTAACAGTGTGCTCTTAAATCCCTTGGCAAGGCGCGCGAAACATGCAGGATAGCGTCAACTGGTTGCAGTGCAGCAAATTTGGCCTGACGTGACTTTCCTACTTGTGCTTCTCGCGGGTTCCGATCCAAATTGAGGGTGAGGGATCCCAATCTGGAATCGTATTCCAGACGGGAAAGACGCCGCGCTAAAAAAACGGGTGAAAAAAATGGCGACGGAACGGACGCTGAGTTTACAGGATAATTTTCTTAATCACGTTCGTAAGAACAAGATTTCAGTCACGATCTTTCTGGTCAATGGCGTCAAATTGCAGGGCGCGGTGACTTGGTTCGATAATTTCTGCGTGTTGCTGAAGCGCGATGGGGTATCGCAGCTGGTCTACAAGCACGCGATTTCGACCATCATGCCGGCCTCGCCGATCCATCTTCCGGGTCCGAACGACGAAGACTGAGGCGTTTTGCCTCCGAGAGACGGAATACGGCCACGACCGACCTTCAGAACCGTAGCGGCACCAGAGCCGTCAAGCAGGGCGCCTTCGAACCCGAGAAGACGATTGCGCTCCAGACGCGCACGCTTGTCGTGGGGCCTTATCTTTCCGAACGTGCGGCCACGGCAGCAGGCGCGCTGAGCCTGCGCACGCAGGAGGCGCGGCTTGATGAAGCGATCGGCCTGACGATGGCGATCGATCTCACCATCGTTGCGAGCCAGATCGCGCCGATTCGTCTACCGCGCCCGGCGACCTTTCTCGGGCAGGGCAAGGTCGAGGAGATCACCGCTTTCGTCGAGGCAGAAGAGATTTCGCTCGTCATGATGGATTGCGCGCTCAGCCCCGTGCAGCAGCGCAACCTTGAGCAGGCGTTCAAGGCCAAGGTGATTGACCGGACCGGACTGATCCTCGAGATTTTCGGCCGCCGCGCCTCGACCCGTGAGGGCCGGTTGCAGGTCGAGCTTGCGCATCTCGCCTATCAAAAATCGCGTCTTGTCCGCTCCTGGACCCATCTCGAACGCCAGCGTGGCGGCTTCGGCTTTCTCGGTGGCCCGGGTGAAACCCAGATCGAGACCGACCGTCGGCTCATTCAGGAGCGCATGACGCGGATCGAGAAAGACCTCGAGGACGTCAAGCGCACGCGCGGACTGCATCGCGCCAGCCGTGACAAGGTACCGTATCCGACCGTTGCGCTGGTGGGGTATACCAACGCCGGAAAATCGAGCCTTTTCAACCGCATGACCGAAGCGGAAGTGCTGGCGAAGGATATGCTCTTCGCGACCCTCGATCCCACGACGCGCGCGGTCTCGCTGCTGCATGGCCTCAAGGTTGTGCTGTCCGATACGGTCGGGTTCATCTCGGACCTGCCGACGCAGCTGGTCGCGGCGTTCCGCGCAACGCTGGAAGACGTGATTTCCGCCGAGATCATTCTCCATGTCCGCGATATCGCCAATCCGGATACCGAGGCGCAGGAACTCGATGTGAAGTCCGTTCTTGCGGATCTCGGCATCTCCGGGGCGGCGGAAAAGCGGATTGTCGAGGTCTGGAACAAGGCCGATTTGCTGTCGCCGGAAGAGGCGCGTCGGCTCAAGGAAGTCGCGACACGGCGCGGTGAGGGCGCTCCGGTGCTCGTCTCGGCGCTCACTGGCAAGGGTGTGGCGGACCTTCTCGCCGAGATCGAGAGGCGGCTCGCCGAAGGGCGCGAGACGCTCGAAATCACCCTCGATGCGGGCGATGGCGCAGGTCTCGCCTGGCTTTACGAGAATGCCGAAGTGCTCGGGCGGCGCAATGGCCGAACCGGCAAAGTGACGCTGAAAATCCGTGCTGGTGCCACCGAAATGGGGCGCATCACGCGCAAATTTCCCGGGCGATAGGGCTATTTAGCTCTTTTTTCCAGAGCTTTTGCCTCATCCCAGAGCGCATCCATCTCTTCCAGTGTCGCGCCAGCAAGGTCGCGTCCTTGTGCGGCAAGTGCTGCCTCGATATGCGCGAAGCGGCGCCGGAACTTCATGTTGGTGCCCTCGAGCGCGCCTTCCGGCTCGATATCGGCGTGGCGCGCGAGATTGGCGATGACGAACAGCATATCGCCGATCTCATCCTTTATGGCGGACGTGTCCTTTTTGTCGAACGCCTCTTCAACTTCTTGAATTTCTTCACGAAGTTTGGCGAGAACGGCACGCGGATCGTTCCAGTCAAAGCCGACGGTGCTCGCTTTTTTCTGGAGCTTCACGGCGCGGGTGAGCGCGGGCAGTGTGGGCGGAACGCCGTCAAGCAGGCTCTTCGCCGGCTCGACAACGCCAGATGCGGCTTTGCGCGCGGCCTTCTCGGCGCGTTCCTCTGACTTGATTGCCTCCCAGAGCGATTTCACCGCGCCGGGGTTGCCTGCGGATTTATCGCCGAAGACATGGGGATGGCGGCGGATCAGCTTGGTGGTGATCGCCTCGATGACATCGGGCAGGGCGAAATGCCTGGCTTCCTCTGCCATTCGGGCGTGAAAGACGACCTGAAGCAGGAGGTCGCCCAGCTCGTCACAGAGATCGACCATATCGCCGCGCTGGATGGCCTCCGCCACCTCATGCGCTTCCTCCACCGTATAGGGTGCGATGGAAGCGAAATCCTGCTCGACATCCCACGGACAGCCCGTTTCGGGGTGTCGTAGTGCCGCCATGATGGCCACAAGATCGGAAAGCTGACGCGATGGTTTCATCGGGGTAACCTGACAAGCGAAGGGGGCCAAAAACGCTCGGCCTGTATGGGCCTTGTCATAAACATTCCTGTTGTGAGGCGCCATGCGCTCATGCAGTCTATGCACCTGAAACGGAAGGCACCGTTATGCGGAAATGGGAGATGTCGATGCTGAAACTCAAAACCGGCCTGATGGTCGGCGCGCTGATGGTGGCGCTTTCCGGCACCGCCTTTGCCGGCAAGAAGGATGACACGATCCGCTTCGCCTATGAGCAGGTGCCGGAGAATGTCGACCCCTATTTCAACAACGTCCGTATTGGTGTGATCCTTGGTCAACTCGTCTGGGATACGTTGATTTTCCGCGATCCTGTGACCAATGAATACAAGGGGCAGCTTGCCAAATCCTGGAAGTGGGTCGACGATAAAACGCTCGATCTTGATCTGCGCGAGGGCGTAAAGTTCCATAATGGGCAGGATTTTGATGCCGACGATGTGGTCTACACGCTGAATTTCGTTGGTAAGGCTGAAAACAAGGTCACCACGCAAACCAACGTCAACTGGATCGAAAGCGCCGAAAAGCTCGGCAAATATCAGGTTCGCATCAAGCTGAAGCGTGCCTTCCCGGCGGCGATTGAATACCTCGCCGGGCCTGTCGTGATCCATTCGGGCAAATATTACGCCGAGGCCGGGCCGCTTGGCATGAACGCCAAACCCGTGGGCTCCGGGCCGTACAAGGTGGTCGAGCATACCATCGGCAAGTCGATCAAGCTGACGGCGAACCCGGATTACCCGGCGAGCCTCAACAAGCGCGTGCCGAAAATCAAGAACCTCGAGATCCGCTTCATTCCTGATCGGCAGACGCAGACCGCCGAGGTGATGTCCGAAAACCTCGATTTCATCATGGGCGTCGCGGTGGATCAGGCGCTCGGCATGAAGGCCGTGCCGCATTTGCAGGTCGTTGAGGGTGAGACGATGCGTATCGTTTTCCTCAACTTCAACCTGACGGAGCAATCTCCGACGCCGGCGATCAAGGATATCCGGGTTCGCAAGGCAATTGCCCATGCGATCCCGCGCGAAGCGATGGTGAAGCAGCTCGTGGGCGAAAAGGCGCGCATCATCAACGCGATCTGCTTTCCGACGCAGTTCGGCTGTGACGATAAACTCGCGCCGCGCTACGCCTACGACCTGACCAAGGCGCGCGAACTCATGAAGGAAGCCGGCTACGGACCGGACAAGAAGCTTGAGCTTGAAATCGTCGCTTACCGCGAGCGCGACCAGACCGAGGCGATGATTGGCGCGCTGCGCTCGATCCACATCAACGCCAAGCTCCAGTTCCTGCAATATGCCGCGATGCGCGAGCACCTCCGGCTCAACAAGGCGGCGATTGCGCATCAGACCTGGGGATCGTTCTCGGTGAACGATGTGTCAGCCGGTACGCCGGTTTATTTCAAGTTCCTCTCGGATGATATGGCGCGCGATCCCGAAGTGCGCGACCTGCTGGAGAAGGGCGATTCCTCGGTCGATCCGGCCGCGCGCAAGGAGGCTTATGCCAAGGCGTTGGGGATGATTCAGGAGCGCGTGCTCGGTGTGCCGCTTTATTCGCTCACGACGCATTACGTTGCGAACGGCGCGTTGCAGTTCAATACATACCCCGATGAAATCCCGCGCTTCTGGGAGATGAGCTGGAAGTAACGGAGGATGCTCGGTTACGCCCTCAAGAGGCTCGGCACCGCGCTTGCGGTGGCGATTTTCGTCTCGATCCTGAGCTTCATGCTGCTCCGGATGTCAGGCGATGTCGCCATCGCGCTCGCGGGCGAAGGCGCGCGCGCCGAGGATATCGAGCTCATTCGCAAGCTCAACGGGCTCGATCGGCCGTTGATGGTGCAGTATTTCGACTGGCTCGGCCATGCGGCGCTGGGGGATTTCGGCACCTCGCTCTATTTCAAATCGCCGGTGATGCCGCTGATTGCTGACAAGATCGGCAACACGATCATCCTCTCCGTGGCCTCACTCGCCTTCGCGCTCCTGATCGGCGTTCCGCTCGGTGTGCTGGCGGCGGTTTATCAGGGCGGATGGGTGGATCGGCTGGCGCTGGGAATCGCCGTCACCGGGCAGGCGCTGCCAAACTTCTTCCTCGCGTTGGTGCTCGTGATGCTGTTCTCGGTGCAGCTCCGCTGGCTTCCGGTTTCCGGCTCGGGCACATGGCTGCATTTCGTGCTGCCAACCATCACACTCGGCTATTACATCACGCCGCCTTTCATGCGAATCGTCCGCGCTGGCATGGTCGATGCGCTGGAGATGGATTACGTCCGAACCGCGCGTGCCAAAGGGCTCTCGAAGGCGAGCGTGGTTCTCAAGCATGCGCTGGCGAATGCGCTGGTCCCGGTGGTGGCGCTCGCGGGCGTGCAGCTCGGCCTGCTGCTCGGTGGCTCGGTGGTGATCGAGACGATTTTCGCGCTCGATGGCCTCGGCTATCTCGCTTATCAGTCGATCACGCATAAGGATTTCCCGGTGACGCAGGCGATCCTGCTTATGCTCTCGATCGCCTACGTCGGGCTCACGCTGCTGGCCGATCTTGTGAATGCATGGATCGATCCGCGCATCCGCCTCGCCTGAGGGCAAGAGCGTGGCAAGCAAGAACATGGCAAGCAAGAGCAGCATGGCGGGCAAAACTTTCCAACGGATTCTGGGCCACCGCGGGTTGGTGATCGGGCTTGTGTTGCTGGGTGTCATCTTCGCCATGGCGATTTTTGCACCACTCCTGTCGCCGTTCGACCCCTATGATCAGGATTTGGGGCGGCGACTCATCCCGCCCTTCTGGAGCCCCAAGGCCAACCCCGCGCATCTTCTCGGCACCGATAACCTTGGGCGGGATTATCTCAGCCGCATTCTCTATGGCGCGCGGATCTCGCTGCTGATCGGTTTTGCGGTGATGCTGATTTCAGGGCTGATCGGTACCACGCTCGGGTTGCTCGCCGGGTATTTCGGCGGACGCGTGGACCTCGCAATCACGTTTCTCATCACGACTCGCCTGGCGATTCCCGTGGTGCTGGTGGCGCTCGCGGTGGTCGCGATGATCGGCGGCTCGCTTGTTGTGGTGATCCTCGTCCTTGGCCTTCTCAAATGGGATCGTATCGCGGTGGTGATGCGCGCCGCGACGCAGCAGGTGAGAGGGCTCGACTATATTGCCGCCGCCGAAGCAGCTGGTGCCAGCGTGCCGCGCATCATCCTCAAGGAGGTGCTGCCGAATGTCTTCCCGCAGCTCATCGTTGTCGCGACCGTCGAGGCCGCCAGCGCCATTCTGCTCGAAGCGGCGCTCTCTTTCCTGGGTCTTGGCGTTCAGCCACCGTTGCCCTCCTGGGGGCTGATGATTGCCGAGGCCAAGACCATGATGTTTTTTGCCTTCTGGATGATCGCGATCCCCGGTTCGATGCTGGCGCTGCTCGTCTTCGCGATCAATCTCGTTGGCGATGGCCTCCGCGATCTCATCGTGCCAAAGAGGAGAGGCTGAGATGACTCCGCTTCTCGCGGTTGAGAACCTCCTGGTCGATATTGCCACCACCGGCGGGCCGCTGCGCGCGGTGCGCGGCATTTCCTTTGCCGTGAATGCGGGCGAAACCTTCTGCCTCGTGGGTGAGTCTGGTTGCGGCAAATCCATGACCGCGATGTCGATCATGGGGCTGTTGCCGAAGGCGGCGCGGCGCAGCTTCGATACGCTCGCCTATGAGGGGCGCAAGCTTGATCTTGCGGCAAGCGAAAGCCTCAACGGCGACGCTATCGCCATGATCTTTCAGGAGCCGATGACCTCGCTCAACCCGATCTTTTCAATCGGAAACCAGTTGATTGAGGGCTACCGCCGCCACAACAAAGCCAGCGAGGCCGAGGCGCGCGAACGGGCGCTCTACCTTCTCGACAAGGTCGGCATCGCCAACGGTCCGCAGCGCCTCACCCAATACCCGCATCAGCTTTCGGGCGGCTTGCGCCAGCGTGTGATGATCGCGATGGCGCTGATGTGCGGCCCGAAGCTGCTGATCGCAGATGAGCCGACGACTGCGCTCGACGTGACAATTCAAGCGCAAATCCTCCATTTGCTTGCGAATTTGAGGCAGGAGTTCGGCCTCGGGTTGATGCTGATCACCCATGATCTTGGGCTTGTCGCGCGCGTCGCTGACAGGGTCGCGGTAATGTATGCCGGCGAAATTGTTGAGGAGGGGACGGCGCAGGCGATTTTTGCTGCGCCGAAGCATCCCTACACGCGCGGCCTCATGGCCTGCATCCCGGTGCCAGGACGCACGAAGCCCGGCGAACCGCTCGGTGCCATTCCCGGCGTTGTGCCCTCGCTCATTGGCGAGGTGCAGGGTTGCGCCTTTCGTGACCGGTGTTCCCTCGCGGGGCCGGATTGCGCGGGCGACATTCCCGAGAGGCACGCCGGCACGCATCGCTGGCGCTGTGTGCGGGAGAGCGTGTGATGAATGCTCCTTTGCTCTCTATCGAAGGCGTCACCAAGCGGTTCGAGATCGCGCAGGGCGCGTTCCGCAAGCCCGCAATTCTCAATGCGGTCAACGGCATCGATCTTGCCCTCGCGCCGGGTGAAATCCTCGGCATCGTCGGGGAGTCCGGCTGCGGTAAATCGACGCTTGGACGCATCGTCACCGGCCTCATGAAACCGAGCGACGGGCGCATCACGCTCAACGGGCGCGATGTCACAACGATCCCGCGGCTGGAGTTGGCACGGCTGGTGCAGCCGATTTTTCAAGACCCGTATTCCTCGCTCAATCCGCGTCGTTCCATCGCCGGAACGGTTGCCGAACCGCTCTCTATCCATGGCATCGGCCATGCCTCGGAGAGGCTGGATAAAGCGGTTGCAATGCTCGACCGCGTCGGGCTGCCGAGCCGCTTTGCGCGCCATGTTCCGAGCCAGCTTTCAGGCGGTCAGCGTCAGCGTGTGGCGATCGCACGGGCGCTCATTCTGAACCCCGAACTGATTGTATGCGACGAGCCGACTTCAGCGCTTGATGTTTCTGTGCAATCGCAAATCCTCAATCTTCTGATGGAGTTGCGCGGCGAATTCGGCCTCACCTATCTCTTTATCTCGCACAACCTTCAGGTCGTCGAGCATATCGCGGACCGCGTTGGCGTGATGTATCTCGGGCGCATGGTCGAGGTCGCGCCAGCGGCCCGGCTGTTCGCCAAGCCGCAGCACCCCTATACCCGCGCGCTGCTGCGTTCCGTGCTGACACCCGAGCCGGGGGCAGGCGTGCCGGATATTGGCCTCAAGGGCGGCTTTCCTGATCCGCTGAACCCGCCCTCGGGGTGTGTTTTCCACCCCCGCTGCCCGGACGCTGTGCCGGCCTGCACCACCACAACGCCAGCGCTCAAGCCTGCCCATGGCGGCGCGGCGGCCTGTCATCTTGTCGAGGAAGAAACCCATGTCGCGTGAGAGCGCTGTTGCGCAGGTCTATGCCGATTTCGATTCCGGTCGCTTTGCCGAGGTGCTGACGCGGCGCATCGCCATCCCCACCGAGAGCCAAAACCCGGACCGGGCAGGGGATCTCGTCGCTTACCTCACAACCGAGATGATCCCGGCCTTCGCGGCGATGGGCTTTGCGACCCGCATCCTCGAACATCCTGCCGCCAAGGCGCCGTTTCTCTTTGCCGAGCGTATCGAAGGCGCTGATTTGCCGACTGTGCTCGGTTACGGCCACGGCGATGTCATTCGCGGCCTTGATGACAGCTGGAAAGAGGGTCTCTCGCCGTGGAAAATGGAGACGCGCGGCGACCGCTGGTACGGGCGCGGCGTGGTCGACAACAAAGGGCAGCACTCGATCAATATGGCGGCGCAGGCCGCGGTGATCGCGGCGCGCGGCAAGCTCGGCTTTAACGCCAAGTGGATTATTGAGATGGGTGAGGAGACCGGCTCGCCCGGCCTGCACCAGGTCTGCGAGGCCAACAAGGACTTGCTCGCGGCAGATTTCCTGATTGCCTCCGATGGGCCGCGCCTCTCCGCGACGCGCCCAACGGTGTTTCTCGGCGCGCGTGGTGCGGCGCTTGTCGATCTCGTCGTCGAGGCGCGGGAAGGGGGCCATCATTCGGGGAATTGGGGCGGGCTTCTCTCCAACCCCGGTATTCAGCTTGCGCATGCAATTGCCTCGATCGTCGGCCCTAAGGGCGAAATCCGCGTGCCGGCCTTGGTGCCGAAGGATGGCATTCCGGCCAATGTGCGCGCAGCGCTGGCGGACTGCACGCTGGAGCCCGGCCCCGGCGATCCCGAGATCGATCCCGATTGGGGTGAGCCGGGCCTGACGCCCGTGGAGCGCGTTTATGGCTGGTGCAATTTCGAGGTGCTGGCCTTTGAAACCGGTAATCCGAAAACGCCGGTCAACGCCATTCCGCCGCGTGCCTTTGCGCGCTGTCAGTTGCGCCATGTCGTGGGCGTCGAGACCGAGGATATCCTGCCGGCGATCCGGGCGCATCTGGATCGTCAGGGGCTCAAGATGGTGCAGGTCTTGAGTGCACGGGAGAATAACTTCCCCGCGACGCGGCTTGATCCGGATCACCCGGCGGTACATTTCGCGCTCAAATCCATCCAGCGTTCGAGCAACAAGAAACCGGCGCTGTTGCCGAACCTCGGCGGCGCCTTGCCGAATGATGTCTTCTGCGATCTCCTCGGCCTCAAGACGATCTGGGTGCCGCATTCCTATCCCGGTTGCTCGCAGCATGCGCCGAACGAGCATGTCCCCTTTGCGCTGATCCGCGAAGCCCTGGGCCTGATGGCCGGGCTCTATTGGGATCTGGGCGAGGCAAGCCGAGCGGACTTGGGGCTCTAGAACGCCGCTTGATAAATCTGGAACGCGTCGCGCTCATCGAGCGGGCGCGGATTGTTGATCAGGAGCCGTGTCTGTTTCATCGCGTCGGCGGCGAGCATCGGCAACGCGTCTTCCGGGATGCCGACATCGCGCAGGCGTTGGGGCACATCGAGGGCGCGAGAGAGTGCTTCAAGCTCGTAGACAAACGCCGCGCCGCGTTCCTCCAGCGGTGTTTCCGCGAACTTGGGGAAAACATCCGCTGCGATCTCGCCATAGGCTGTCGCGGCGGCGGGCATATTGAAGCGCAACACGTGCGGCAGCACCAGCGCATTCGAGAGCCCATGCGGGATATGAAAATGCCCGCCGATGGGATAGGCGAGGGCATGGACGGCGGCAACGGGGGAGTTTGCAAAGGCCTGCCCGGCCAGAAGCGAGCCCAGCAGCATGCCGCCGCGCGCCTCGCGGTTGGTGCCGTTGAAACAGGCTTCGCGGATATTCGCGCCGAGAAGCCGCAGTGCCTCGCGCGCCAGCGTACGCGAAATCGGGTTGTTGTTGGCGGAGGCCGAGGCATAGGCCTCGATGGCATGAACCATCGCATCGATGCCGGTGGCCGCCGTGACACTCTTCGGCAGACCGACGGTAAGGTCGGCATCCAGAATGGCCATATCCGGTAGAAGCAGGGGGCTCACGATGCCCTTTTTCTCGGCTTCGCCCGTCGTCAGGATCGCGATTGGCGTGACTTCGGAGCCTGTGCCGGCGGTTGTCGGCACCAGAACCAGCGGCAGGCGTGGCCCCTTGGCATTGCCGACGCCGTAAGCGCTCGCCAGTGTCTCTCCGCTTTTCGCGACGAGCGCGATGACCTTGGCGACATCCATCGGCGAGCCACCGCCCACGGCCAGGACACCGGTGGCACGATGGGTTTTCGCGGCAACGACGCCGGCGAGGACATTGTCTTCCGGTGGATCGGCAGCAACTTCGTCGAAGATCGCGACCGAGATGCCGCCCGCTGCCAGTTGTCGGAGAATGCCTTCAAGAAGGCCGAGCTTGCGCAAGCCCTTATCCGTGACAAGCAGGATGCGTTCGCCCAGAACCGGGCGGATGAGTTGTACAATGCTTCCGGTCGAGCCGGGGCCTGAAACGATGGATTTGGTGGTGTTGAAGCTGAACATCGGCAATCGTTTCCCGCACGCATTTTTCTGGCAGACAGGGGACCAAGGATTTGCGGGCGCGTCAACCGCCGGACTTCCTGCCTGGTCGCTGGCCAAAGTCCTCGTTGGCCATCACGTGGCGAGTGGCTGGTCGCCTAGCGGGAAAAATATTGCGGATAGGCCTCGCGCAGTTGGCCGACGAACTGGATCGAGCGCGAGAGGTGGTCACGTAGCGCCTCCTGCGCGGCCGCCGGATTTCCTGCGGCAATGGCATCAACGATGGCCGTATGATCCTCAATGATGCCCTGCATCTTGCCGCTCACGGGCAGGTTCAGGCGCCGCAGCCGGTCGATATGGCCACCTTGCCGGCGAACAAGATCCCATAAATCCACAAGCCGCACCGCCTCATACATCGCGCGGTGGAAGGCGTGATCGAGCGTCGTGAAGGTTTCATATTCACCCAGTTCCGCCAGCGTCGCCTGTTGGCGAATGAGACTTCTGAGCTTCTGGAGCGGCGCGGTTCCCGGGGCGAGCGCCAGTTGGCGGACGATTTCGAGTTCCACCGAACGACGCAGAAATTGCGCCTGCCGGGCGCGTTCAAGGTCGATCGGACTGACGACCGTGGCATGCTGGGGAAAGATATCGACCAGACCTTCCACCTGAAGGCGGATCAGCGCATCCCGGATTGGCGAAGAACTCAATCCGAACCGGGTCTGCAACTCGATGCGCGAGAGAATCGTGCCGGGGGTCAGCTTCAGGGCGATAATTTCGTCACGCAGGGCATCAAAAATGCTCTGTGCCCCGCGCCCGCGCGGGATGGTCAACGGGTCGGAGTGGCTATCCATATTTTGTCTCCCGCAATTTTCAGCCCGACCGATAGCCCGGATTGAGGGGCGAGGCACCCCTCTATCCATGCTGCTTGACACACTAATGTATTAGTGCCCTAACACACATAAGCAGTCCATCCAAAACGGATGGAGCGGTTCTCGTTGTTTTGTGACGGGCCGGGCATCTGCACACCGGAGGAGACCTCATCATGGCAAGCAAAGGCCCCCTGCTCAGGCTGGCCGTGGCGGCGACTGCCGTCATCAGCGCCTTCGTTTCGATGGCGCATGCGCAGCAAAAGACGGATTTTGCGGTCTCGCGCCAGCAGGGCATCCTGTACATGCCGACGCATGTCATCGAGAAGCTCAAGCTTTTCGAGAAGCACGCCGAACGGCTCGGCCTGAAGGGGGTGAGCGTCAAATGGCTGAGCTTCAACTCCTCCTCAGCCCAGCAGGACGCATTGCTCTCTGGCAATGTCGATATGATCAACACGGGGACAGGTCCGCTCTTGCTGCTGTGGGATCGGACGAAGGGCGGGGTCAAGGGCGTCGTGGCGTCCTCCGCCCAGCCGCTGGCGCTGGTGACGCGCGATCCGCGCATCAAGTCGATTTCGGATTTTGGCCCAATTGACAAGATCGCGGTTCCGACGATCAAGGTCTCGACGCAGGCCATTTTGCTGCAAATGGCGGTTGGCAAGCTGTATGGCCCGGAGAACTACGCCAGACTGGACGTCAATACGGTTCAGATGGGTCATCCCGATGCCTATATCGCGATGAAGAATGCCTCGCATGAAGTGAAGACGCATTTCGCGGCACCGCCCTTCCAGCATTATGAACTCAAGCAGGTCGAGGGCGCGCGGGTTATTTTGAATTCACCCGATGTGATCGGTGGTCCGCTCTCGCAGGGGCAGTTCATGGCCATGACCAAGTTCGCGGATGCCAATCCGGTCTTCATCAAGGCCGTGCGCGCGGCGGCGGAAGAGGCCAAGAGCTTTATCGAAACCAACACGCGGGAAGCGGTTGAAATCTATCGCGAGATCACCGGCGACAAGACCGATGTCGCCGATCTGCTCGAGTTGCTGAAGCAGCCGGGCATGATGGAATGGAACATCTACCCGCAAGGTACCATGAAGTTCGCCGATCATCTCAACCGGACCGGTACGCTCAGGACAAAGCCGGGTGCGTGGAGCGATTATTATCTCCCCATCGCGCATGATCTGCCGGGCAACTGACATGGCCGGAACAGCGGTTGCGGCAGGGGCGCCCCTGCTGGATGTGAACGGCGTTACGTTGCGCTACAAGACCCCCGGAGCCTTGGTCACGGCAACGGAACGGGTGAGTTTTACCGTCAACCGGTCGGATCGTTTCGTGCTTCTCGGACCTTCGGGCTGCGGAAAATCGACCTTGCTGAAGGCAGTCGGTGGGTATCTCGCGCCGTCCGAAGGGGCGATCACGATCAACGGTCGCAGGGTGAGCGAGCCTGGCCCGGATCGGATGATGGTGTTTCAGGAATTCGACCAGTTGCTGCCGTGGAAGACCGTGCTTGAAAACGTCACCTTTCCGCTGATTGATGCGCGGGGTTTCTCGCGCAAGGAGGCGGAGGAGAAGGCGCGTCATTATATCGAGAAGGTGAATCTCACGCGGGTGCTTGATGCCTTGCCGCATACGCTTTCGGGCGGGATGAAACAGCGCGTCGCGATTGCGCGCGGCATGGCCATGGAACCCGATATCCTGCTGATGGACGAGCCCTTTGCGGCTCTTGACGCGCTGACGCGCCGCACCTGTCAGGATGAGCTTTTGCAGCTCTGGGAAGAGACGCGCTTCACGGTGATGTTCGTCACCCATTCCATCGCGGAGGCGATCCGGATCGGGAACCGGATCCTGTTGCTTTCACCGCATCCCGGCCGCGTGAAGGCCGAAGTCGTCGATGTTGATACGGCTTCAGCGACGGATGGTTCGGCGGGGCGGCTTGAAAAGGATATCCACGATCTCCTGTTCGCCCAAACCGGTGAGGAGGCTCACGGATGAGCAAGGCCCGGATCATCCTGCGTGAAAGCGCCGGCGAGGCCAGCGGCGAGGTCGAGCGTGAACTCTCGTTCCTTGAACGGGTGTGGGAAAATGGCTTCGTCCGCAAAGCGGCCTTGCTGCTCTTTCTGGCTGTTTTGTGGGAAGTCTACGGTCGCTGGACCAACAATCCGCTGCTGTTCCCGACCCTGAGCGAGACCATCACTGCGCTCATCGGGCATATCCGGGATGGCTCGCTCCCTCAGCGCGCCTATGCCTCGATCAAGGTCCTGCTGTTGGGCTATGGCGTTGGTGTCATCATGGCGGGCGCGTTGACGATCGCGGCGATCAACACGCGGCTGGGGTCCGATTTCCTCGAAACCATGACCGCGATGCTCTCGCCCTTGCCGGCGATTGCGCTCTTGCCGCTGGCGCTGCTCTGGTTTGGCCTTGGCAACGGCAGCCTCGTCTTCATCCTCATTCATTCGGTACTCTGGCCGGTGGCGCTCAACACCCATTCCGGCTTCCGGGCGGTCTCCCATACGCTGCGCATGGTGGGGCGGAACTATGGGCTGAAGGGTTTTGGTTATATCCGCAAGATCCTGATCCCTGCGGCGTTTCCTTCCATTCTCGCCGGATTGAAAATCGGCTGGGCCTTCGCCTGGCGCACGCTGGTTGCGGCGGAGCTGGTTTTCGGCGTGTCCTCGGGGCAGGGCGGGCTTGGCTGGTTCATCTTCGAGAACCGCAACCTGTTGGAAATTCCCTCCGTCTTTGCCGGACTTTTGACCGTGATCCTGATCGGCCTCGTGGTTGAAAACCTTGTGTTCCGCACCATCGAGCGCCGAACGGTGCTGCGCTGGGGCCTGCAATCCTGAGACCGGGAAAAGCATCATTCCAAAAAGTGGCTACCCGGCCTTTGAAGCAGAATGATGCGAGAAGGAAAGAACCATGACACGCAAAAAACCTGAAGACCTGCGTTCGGCCCGCTGGTTTGCCCCGGATGATCTGCGGTCCTTCGGCCATCGCAGCCGGATGAATCAGATGGGCTATGCGGATGCCGAGTTTCGCGGCAAACCGATCATCGGCATCCTCAATACCTGGTCGGATTTTGCCCAATGCCACGCGCATTTCAAGCAGCGCGTCGAGGACGTGAAACGCGGTGTGCTGATGGCGGGTGGCTTCCCGGTGGAGCTTCCGGCGATCTCGCTGTCCGAGAGCACCGTGAAGCCGACGACGATGCTCTATCGCAATTTCCTCGCGATGGAGACGGAGGAACTCATCCGCTCCCAGCCGGTGGACGGTGTCGTGCTGATGGGGGGATGCGACAAGACAACGCCCGGCCTCATCCTGGGTGCAACAAGCGCCGGGGTTCCCGCGATCTTCATGCCGGCCGGGCCGATGCTGCGCGGCAATTATGCCGGAAAGTCGCTCGGTTCCGGGTCCGATGCGTGGAAATTCTGGGATGAGCGCCGCGCGGGCAATATCAACGAAAAGCAGTGGAACGAGATGCAGACCGGCATCGCGCGCTCCTATGGCGTCTGCATGACGATGGGCACCGCTGCGACCATGACCGGGCTCGCCGATGCGCTGGGCATGACGCTGCCGGGCGCCTCTTCGATCCTTGCGGCGGATGCCAACCATATCCGGATGGCAAGCCTCACCGGTCAGCGTGCGGTGGAGATGGTCTGGGAAGACCTCACCCCGCAAAAGATCATGACGCGCGGTGCCTTCGACAATGCCATCGTCACGGCGATGGCGATGGGCTGCTCGACCAATGCCGTGGTGCATATCATCGCCATGGGGCGGCGCGCGGGAATCGATGTCACGCTCGACGATTTCGACGCCGCCTCGCGCAAGGTGCCGGTGATCGCCAATATCCGCCCTTCGGGCGATACATACCTGATGGAAGATTTCTATTACGCGGGCGGCCTTCTCGGCATGCTCTCGCGACTCAGGCCGTTCCTCAAGCTCGATGAAATCAATGCCTCAGGCGAGACATGGGCAAAATCCCTTGAAGGCGCGCAGGTCTACAACGATGACGTCATCCGCACGCTGGATAACGCCATCTACAAGGAGGGTGCGCTCGCGGTTCTGTGCGGCAATCTCGCGCCGCGGGGCTGCGTCATCAAGCCCTCCGCCGCCGGCGCGAAATTCCAGAAGCATGCCGGCCCGGCGCTGGTGTTCGACAGCTATGCGGACCTCAAGGCCAATATTGACCGCGAAGATCTTGATGTCACCGAGAATACCGTTCTTGTGTTGCGGAATGCCGGGCCTCTCGGTGGTCCGGGCATGCCGGAATGGGGCATGCTTCCGATCCCGAAAAAGCTCGTCAAGCAGGGTATCCGCGACATGGTGCGGATTTCCGATGCCCGGATGAGCGGCACGTCCTACGGCGCCTGTATCCTGCATGTGGCACCCGAGAGCTATATCGGAGGCCCACTCGCGCTCGTCAAAACCGGCGACATCATCCGGCTCGATATTCCGGCGCGCACCATCACCATGGAGGTGCCGGAGACAGAGTTGGCAGCGCGCCGCGCGGCGCTCAAGGCGCCCGAGCCGCGCTACGAGCGCGGCTATGGCTACATGTTCTCGCGCCATATCAAGCAGGCCGACGAGGGCTGCGACTTCGATTTCCTTGAAACCGGTTTTGGCGCGCCAGTCTCCGAACCTGCCATTTTCTGAAAAGGTCCGACCATGGCTCTCTCCGATCAAACCCGCGCCAAACTCAGGGGTGTTTCTGTTGCCACCCTCTCGACGGCCCTGTTCAAGCGCGGCCTGCGCAACCAGTTCATTCAGGATGTCCGGCCGTTGAAGGCCAAGAAAGAGGTCATGGTCGGGGAAGCCTACACGCTGCGCTATATTCCGGCGCGCGAGGATCTCAACCCGATCACGGTCTTCAATGATCGCGCCCATCCCCAGCGCAAGGCGATTGAGGACTGCCCGCCGGGTGCGGTCTTTGTGATCGACAGCCGCAAGGATGCGCGCGCCGCCTCGGCCGGGGCTATCCTGGTCTCCCGCCTGATGGTGCGCGGCGTCGAGGGGATCGTGACTGATGGGGGCTTCCGTGACAGTCCCGAGATCGAGGCGCTGTCGATCCATGCCTATCATGCTCGCCCGTCCTCCCCGACGAATATCACCCTGCATCACGCCATCGAGGCCAACGTGCCAATCGGGTGTGGCGATGCGCCGGTGTTTCCGGGCGATGTGGTCGTGGGCGATGCGGAAGGCGTGATCGTTATTCCCGCGCATCTTGCTGATGAGATCGCCGCCGAAGCCGTGGAAATGACCGCCTTCGAGGATTTCGTGACCGAGAAAGTGCTCGAGGGGCGGTCGATTCTCGGACTGTACCCGGCGACAGACCCTCAAACCAAGGTGGATTTCGAGGTCTGGCGCAAGTCCAAGGGCAGATAACCCGGCAAGGGATAACCCGTCGCTTAGGCCGGGCGGCGGGATAGCTGGGGCTACCGGACGCTGAACGCCCCAGCGCTTATTTCAGGATCGAGAAGCCTTCTTTTTCGAAAATGCGCCGCGCGGTGGGCGAGCTGAGGTAGGTGAGAAATGCGTCGGCGTCCGGGTTGGTCGAGGTGGCGGTGACCGCAAAAGGATACACTACCGGCGAATGGCTGCTGGCCGGGAAAGTGCCGACAACCCGCACGCGCGGTTCGGTGCGCGCGTCGGTTTCGTAGACGATGCCGAATTTGGCCTCACCGCGTGCGACCAGCGACAGCGCCGCGCGGACATTATCCGCACCGGCGATGCGTGGGCCGACCTGTTCCCACACGCCGAGCGCCATCAGCGCCTGCCGGGCGTATTTGCCGACCGGAACGGACTGTGGATTGCCGGTCGCAAGGCGCGTGTCCCCGATCTCCTGCGCGAGGGGGAAGCCCGGCGCGATCACGAGATGGGTCGCCAGTTCTTTTGGCGCGATCAGCACGAGTGCGTTCCCCAAGAGCGTCCGGCGCGTCCCAATTTTGATTAGCTTGCGCTCGGTGGCCCAATCCATCCAGTCCAGATCGGCGGAGGCGAAGAGATCAGCGGGCGCGCCCTGCTCGATCTGCCGTGCGAGGGCTGAAGAGGCGCCATAGGAGAACTTCACTTCTTTGCCGGCTTCTTTCTGCCATTCCGTTGCAACAGCGTTGAGCGCGGTCTGGAGGCTGGCGGCTGCAAAGACCAGCACCGGGCGTCTCTCCTGCGCGGTGACCGGCAAGGTTCCAAGCGTCGCAATAAACAAGGCGAGCATGGTGCAACGGATGAGGAGTTTCATACGATTCTTCCGGTTGGTTACATTCCACAAAATATCATGGTGCAGCTCATCCGACATCAGAATTGGAAGTCCCATGGCTTCATCCACGATGAGAACAGCCACACCATACCTTTTGTCATGTGATTTCAGCAGGGGCTGTCATGGCGCCACGGCTGCTGTCACGTGGCAGGCGACTTGACGTCCACTCCCGGTTAGGCGCGGGCGTTCCGTGCGGCAGCGCGCCTCCGCCAAGGCGCAGCGAGGATGAAACGGACAGCCCGAAGGCGGCGCTATCGGGCTCGGCACCTCACCGGACATCGGCGTGCGGGCGCGATTGGGCGTCTCGACACTCGGAATCGTTTCGAGCAACAGCCGCGTATAGGGATGGCGCGGATCGGAAAAAACCTGCTCTGCCGGGCCGGTCTCAACGAAGCGACCCAGATACATGATCGCGATCTCGTCCGACATATGCCGGACAACCGAGAGATTATGGCTGATAAAGAGGTAGGTGAGGCCGAATTCGTCCTGCAACTGGCGCATCAGATTGAGAATTTGCGCCTGAACCGAGACGTCAAGCGCCGAGGTCGGCTCGTCGCAAACGAGGAAATCTGCCTCCGTCGCCAGCGCGCGGGCTATCGAGATGCGCTGGCGCTGGCCGCCGGAGAACTCATGCGGATAGCGCGCGGCATCGGCAGGCGCGAGGCCGACAATGTTCAGAAGCTCGGCGATCCGCGCCTGAATCGCGCTTTCCCCGACCATCAGCTTCAATTCGCGGATCGGCTCGGCGACAATTTCGCCGACGCGCCAGCGCGGGTTGAGGCTGGCGTAAGGGTCCTGAAAGATCATCTGCAAACGCGGGGGAGCGAAGGTGCCGTGCGGCCTTGCGAGCGGCGGGAAGGCAATCTTGCCGCTGGTCAACGGTTGCAGGCCGATCACCATGCGTGCCAGCGTCGACTTTCCGCAACCGGATTCCCCCACGATACTCAAGGTCTTGCCGCGCGGCACGGTGAAGGATACGCCATCAACGGCCTTCAAAATCCGGCGCTGGCTTTGCTGCAACACGCGCGTCAGCCAAGGCGCCGAAACATCGAAATGGCAAGTCGCGTCCTCGACCGTAAGCGCGATGGGGTTCTCCTCAGCCATGCGGACCCCCGGCTACGGGGTGCCAGCAGGCGACCGCATGGGGCAGGGCTTCAAGCATGGGCTTTTCAACCCGACAGCGCGCCGAAGCCCCGAGGCAACGCGGGTTAAAGGCGCAACCCGGCGGGATCGCGGTGAGACGTGGCATCGCGCCATCGATCTGGTGGAGGCTCGCTTCGCGCACCCGCATCGAGGGGATCGAGGCCATCAACCCACGCGTATAGGGGTGACGTGGTGCACGCGTCACGGCCTCGACCGGCCCGGTCTCGATGATGCGCCCGGCGTACATCACCGCGACACGGTCTGCTGTTTCGGCGATGACGCCCATATCGTGCGTCACCAGCATCACCGCAGCGCCGCGTTCCCGGCAGATGCGCTTCAGGAGCGTGGTGATTTGCGCCTGAATGGAAACATCGAGCGCGGTTGTGGGTTCATCGGCGACGATCAGGTCCGGCTCGCCCGCGAGCGCTAGCGCGATGACGACGCGCTGGCGCATCCCGCCGGAAAACTGGTGCGGGTGATGATCGATCCGGACCTCCGGGGCGGGAATCCCGACCTCGGTGAGGAGGTCGATCGCCCGCGCCCGCGCTGCTGCCGCATCGAGCGGCAGATGCGTGCGGATCGTCTCGATGAGTTGTTCGCCGATGGTCAGCATCGGGTGGAGCGAGGTTAGCGGGTCCTGAAAGATCGCGCCGATGCGCTTTCCGCGCAGCTTGCGCATCGCCTCAGGAGGGAGATTGTCTATCCGCTGGCCATTGAGGCGGATTTCTCCACCGGCGATGCGTCCTGGCGGATCAAGAAGGCCGATGATGGCCGTGCCAGTGAGGGATTTTCCGGCGCCCGATTCGCCGACAACGCCAAGAATTTCCCCCGCGCTAATCTCCAGCGATACATGATCGAGGGCCCGCAGCGGACCGTGGCGTGTATCGAACACAACCTCAAGATGATCCACGGCAAGGAGGGGTGGGGCTCCACTCATGGGTTGCCCCAGAGGTGAGGGCCTTCGCCCGTGCGATCCACCGGAAAGCTTGACGAGAATATCTGAGATGTTGGCGGGTGATGCAGTGTGCGTTCGGGGTATTTCGCCATCAGACCTTCGAACTGGGTCTGCGCCCGCGCCTTGTCCACAGCCTCGTCGCGGCCCGGAATATCGCGGTTTTCCATGACAAACCGCCCGTCGATGATGACATGGCTAAAGTCGCGGCCATGCCCGGCGAGCATCATGGTCTGGATCGGGTCGATCACCTGTCCGAGATGCGGGCGGTCAAGGTCGAACACGGTGATATCCGCTCGCGCGCCGGGCTGGAGTCGCCCGAGATCGGGCCGTTGCAAGGCATCCGCACCGCCAATCGTTGCGGCGTTGTAGTAATCCTCCGAACGCACCACGGCGGCGGAACCGCCCATCACCCGTGTCAGGATCATGCCCACCTGCATATTGAGGATCATGTCGGGCGGGGCGGTGTCCGTGCCCAGCCCGATCTTCAGGCCCATCTCGCGGTAGCGTGTGAAATGGTCGATGGTGCCACCGTGCCGGCCAGAGACCAGCGGGCAATGGACGAGGCTCGCGCCCGAATCCCGTATGATCTCCAGATCGCGACCGGGGCGGTCGATATAGCGCGAGCCGGAAACGTAAGTGCCATGTGGCAACAGGCTGCGCTCGGAGAGATAGCCGAGGCTCGCCATCCATTCCGGCGGGCTCATGCCATGCTGCTTGAGCACGAGATCGTATTCGATTTTCGATTGGCAGCAGTGCTGACGAACAGGGATATCGAGATCGCGCGCGGCGGCGGCGGTCTGCCGCAGCAGTTCCGGCGTGCAGGTCTCGATCCTGTCCGGTGAAAGCATGGCGCGGATAAGCCCACCGGCAGCGCCCTCTATGCGCCCCGCAAAGGCAACTGCGGCGTCAAGTTCGGCGAGCCCGCGCGGTTCGTCGTAATACGTGCCGATGGTGCCGTCTTCCGCGACGACCTGATTGCCGGTGCGATAAGCCGGGCCGAGATAGACCCTGAGGCCAAGATCGGCGGCGGCGAGCGCCGCATCGTCGAATTCCTCCACCGTCTCGCCCCAGGCGCGATAGAACAGTGAGGCAATCGGCAGCGCGGTGGTGATGCCGTTCCGGATCAGTCCGGCGAAGGCGTAGGTCTTCTGAAACGCGAGTTCCTCACGCGAATACATCTCGTAAGGCCCGGCCTCGATATAGCTCTGTGGCCAGACGCGCCCCTTTTTCGTCGCAGGCTGGTTGTCAAACCCGAGGATCGTGGTGTCGAGGTCCGAGAGCGCGTCGAGATCGACAAAGCCGGGACCAACCAGCGCGTTGCCATAGTCGCGCCGCGACGCAATCGGGCCGCCGTACCTGCGCCCGACGAAGGTGATCGCGCCATCCTCGAACACGACCTCGCCATTCTCGATCAGGATGTGCGAACCACCGCGATGTCCCACCACCCATCGTGCCGTGATGAGGTGAGGGCCTTTCGGGCGTGGCCTGGCTATCGGCGAAGTCATGGTGCAGTCCGGTTGCAAACGCCGTTGCGGGCGACGATCTTGCCATGCTTGACGACAAGGCGCCGCGCGGGCCGCGCCACAGCGGCATGGGTGATCGTCTCGCCTTCGACGATGATCAGGTCCGCCTTCGCGCCGACCTTCAGGCCATAGTTCTCTAGCCGCATGATGTCCGCGCCGCCTTGCGTGCAGACATGGAACGCAAGTTCCACCTCATCATCGCGGCGGAAATTGTTCCTCAGGCCCACGAGCATGGTGCGTTCGAGCATATCTGCGTTGCCATAGGGCCCCCAGGTATCGCGGATGCCATCCGAGCCCGAACAAACGCGGATGCCCGCATCGAGCAGCCGCTTGACCGGCGGAGCCGGGCGCGAGGCGGGGCCGGTGGTCATGATGCCGATATCGAGTTCCGCGAGCTGCTCGATCATCGGGTTCACGAGATCGGGATCGGGCGTGCCAAGGCAGAAGGCATGGCTCACCACAACCTGCCCCTTCATCCCCAGCGCGCGGGTGCGCTCAAAGATGAGATCGAACGAGAACGCGCCCATTTCACCCGGCTCATGCAGGTGAATATCGAGCGGCTTGCCGTATTTCTCGGCGAGCGCAAAAATCGCATCACAATGGCCCTTGGGGTCGCGATCGATGGCGCAAGGGTCAAGCCCGCCGACGACATCCGCGCCGGCCTTCATCGCCTGATCCATCAATTCGAGCGTGCCGGGGCGGCGCAACAGGCCGGACTGCGGAAACGCCACGATGTCGATATCGACGATATCGGCATAATCCGCTCGCGTCCGCATCACGCCCTCGATGCCCCAGAGGCCGTGATCGGTATCGACATCGACATGGGAGCGGATATGCGTCGAGCCATGACTGACCGAAAGCACCACCTGCCGCGCGGATTGGCGCGCCGGATCGATGTTAATCGCGCGCTTGAGGCGGCGCTCATTGTCAATCTTGTCGATGAGGCGCGGTCCGGCATCATTCGGCCGCCAGCCCATGCCCCAGAGCGATTTATCGAGATGCGTATGCGCTTCGACAAGCCCCGGTAATGCGAGATCGCCACCCGCATCCTCAATGGTGGCATCTGGTGCGGTCAGGTTCGGGCCGATGGCCGCGATAATCCCGTCGCGGATCAGGATATCCGCGGTTTCGCCGCCCATCGGGCGCGTATTCTTGATCAGGAGCGCGGTGCTCATCGACGAACCTTTTCTAACGAAGTTTGGGGTTGAGCGCATCGCGCAGCCAGTCACCGAGGAGGTTGACGGCGAGAACGATCAGCCCGAGGTGAAGCGCGGGAAACACCACCAGCCACCACGAGCCGGAGAAGAGATACTGGTTGCCGATGCGGATCAGCGTGCCGAGCGAGGGCTGTGTGATCGGCATGCCGACGCCGAGAAAGGATAGGGTTGCTTCCGAAAGGATGGCGAGGCCGAGGTTCAGCGTCGCGGCCACCATTACGGGCGTCAGCGTGTTCGGAAGGATGTGCTTGCGCATCACGCGCGCTGGCGAAACGCCGATAATCCGCGCCGCGAGCACATATTCCTTGCGCCGCTCAACCATCGTGGAGGCGCGAACCGTCCGCGCATATTGCACCCAGCCCGTCAGCGCGATGGCGAGCACGAGGATGATCGCGGCGAAGGGATCACGCATTGCCGGCGGCAGTAGCCCACGGAAAATCGCGCTCACCAGAATGGCGACCAGCAGCGTCGGGATTGAGAGCACGGTATCGCCGATGCGCATCAAGAGATTGTCGATCCAGCCACCGAAAAACCCGGCCATCAGGCCGATGGCGACGCCGACGGTCATCGAGACCGCGACCGCCGCAAGGCCGATGATCAGCGAAATCCGCGTGCCATAGAGGATAGCTGAGAGCACATCGCGCCCCTGCGGGTCAGTGCCAAGGATAAAGGGCCATTCGCCGTCTTTCGCCCAGATCGGCGGCAGCTCAGCCTTGTCGATGAAAAGCTGCTTGAGATCATGCGGGTCCTGCGGGCTGATCCACGGCGCGAGAAACGCCGTGAGCATCAGGAAAACCAGCAGAACGAACGATGTCATCGCGACCGGCGACTGGCGGAAGCTGTAGCCGAGATCTGAAGCGAAAAGGCGTTTGAACGTTGAAGCGTTAGCGGCCATGCGCGCCCCCAGCCAAGGCGTCCTGCCGCAGGCGTGGATCGACCAGCGCGTAAGTCAGGTCCACCAGCGTGTTCAGCGTCACGAAAATGAATGAAACGATGATGAGGTAGGCCGCCATCACCGGAATATCGACGAAGGTTACGGCCTGCACGAACAGCAGCCCCATGCCCGGCCATTGGAACACGGTTTCCGTCACCAGCGCGAAGGCGATGAGATTGCCGATTTGAAGTCCTGTCACGGTGATCACCGGCATCAGGCAGTTACGTAGCGCATGACGGAAATGGATCGACCCATCTGGCAATCCGCGTGCCCGCGCGAAGCGGATGAACTCGGTGCGCATGGTTTCCAGCATTTCCGCCCGCACGAGGCGCATCACTAGTGTGATCTGAAACAGCGAGAGTGTGAGACCCGGAAGGATCAACGCGAGACGGCCACTCGGCGTCAACAGTCCGGTCGTCCACCAGCCGAGCGCGACGGTTTCACCGCGCCCGAAGGCGGGAAGCCATTGGAGCGTCACGGAAAACAGGAGAATAAACAGGATGCCTAGTGCGAAACTCGGCAGCGAGACCCCGAGTACCGAGATGAACTGGATCGCCTGCGCGCCAAGGCTCTCGCGGCGGATCGCGGAATAAACACCGAGCGGAATGCCGATGGCGAGCGACAGGAACGTCGCGACCAGCACAAGTTCGAAGGTCGCGGGGAAGCGTTCGACGATCAGTGTGAACACCTCCTGCTGGTTGCGGTAGGAGATGCCGAAATCGCCACGCATGGCGTTGAAAACGAAGGTGCCGAATTGGACAAAGAAGCTGCGGTCGAGCCCTAGCCGCATCCGCAATTCATCGCGCTGCGCCTGGCTCGCCTGTTCGTTGAGCATCAGCTCAACCGGATCACCGACGAAGCGGAAGATCATGAAGGCGAGGAACGCAACCGCCAGCATCACGCCGACGGCGTTCAGGAGGCGCTTGACGAGGAAGGCGAGCATCCCGTTCTCTCCGGAGCATGGTGCGCAAAAGTGGATACTGGTTTTGCGTCACACCACGCGACTGAATTTATGCACTTCTCCGGCGTGGAAAATTCCACGCCGGTCAACTGCATCAAAGCTCACTTCATCTGCGTGAGCCAGAGCCTCGGCTTGTTGTCGGAGGCCTGCACCATGGTCGAAACCGTGTTGCGGGTCGCCCAGGCCATCGGCTGCTGATGTAGCGGAATGAAGAGGTGCTCCTTCTTGGCGATCATCAGTGCCTCGCTCATCATGGGGATGCGCTTGGCATTGTCGAGTTCCACCCCCGCTTTGTCGATCAGTGCATCCATGTCCGGGCGACCCCAGTTGCCCCAGTTGAACACACCGCCGGTGCCGCTCTTGGAGCGGATGACCTGCACGAGGATAGAATAGGCATCGATCATCGGCTCGTTGGCCCAGCCGAAAGAGATCACGTCGAACTCGCCCTTGACGCGCTTCGGTGCCTGCTGCGCACGCGGTGCCATCGAGAGGTTCGGTTTGAATCCGGCGCGCGACCACATCGCCGCCACCGCCTGACAGAACTCCTCCTCGTTGACGAGACCATCGCTCTGGCAGTTCATCTGGAACGAGAAGCCGTTGGGATACCCTGCTTCGGTCAGGAGCTTCTTCGCGCCGTCGAGATCGAACGGCAGCCGCTCGTCCTGCGCCGGGGTATAGCCCGGAATCGCCGGGGCGACCAGCGCACCGGTGTTGCGCGAGAGGCCGCGCATGGCACGTTTCTGCACACCGTCAATGTCGATGGCGCGGTAAAGGGCCTCGCGCACACGCTTGTCCTGCAAGGGATTTTTGTCCTTCACGTCGCTCTCGTACATCTTGTCCGAGAGATTGAAGGCGAAATACACGGTGCGGAGTTCGTTGGTCTGGAGCACCTTGATGTCGGGCGAGGCGGCGAGGCGCGGCAGATCCTGCAATGGCGCGACGTTGGTGAAATCGATCTCGCCGGAGAGCATCGCAGCTACGCGGGTCGCGGAGGAGGTGATTGGCGTGAATTCGATCTTCGAGATGTTGTGTTTCGGCTTGTCCCACCAGCTCGGGTTGACGGCAAACACGGTTTTGGCGTCGGCGCGCCGGCTCTCGACGAAGAACGGGCCGGTGCCATTGGCGTTGTCGGTTGCATAACCCTTCACGCCCTTTCCGGAATCGGTCGGCAGCGAGGTGTTGTTGGCCTCCATCCACTCCTTGTCGAAGATGTAGATGTTGGTGAGATCATTGAGCAGCAGCGGGTAGGGGCCGTTGACCTCGATCTCGACCGTATAATCGTCGATCTTCTTCGAGGATTTATAGGCCGGCAGGTTGCCCTTGAGCGGCGAGGTGTCATGCGTCACGCGGGCAAGCGAGGCTAGCACGTCATCGGCATTGAAGGTATTGCCGTTGTGGAACTTCACGCCCTGTCGCAGTTTGAAGCGCCAGATAGTCGGTGAAACAGTCTCCCAGCTTTCCGCCAGCGCCGGCTCGATCTTGAGATCGCCGGTGTAGCGCACCAGGCCCTCATAAACGTGGTTGAGTACCGAGAGTGTGAAGGTCTCGCCGAAGGAATAGGGATCGAGCGAGGCGATCTCGCGTCCGGCACCCCACTTGAGCACCTTACCCTGCGCCTGAGCCGCCATCGGGGTGGTGACGGCCATCAGCGCGAGGGCAGCGGTCGCCCCCAGCAGGCGGGGAGAGTTCTGGAACCAATTTCTCGACATCAACGTCTCCCGTGGTGATTGGCCGCTTCAGGCGCGTTCTCCGCTGCCCATAATCCGGCCGGTGAATTGTTGCGGTGTAGCCTGCTTTTTCCCGTGCGATTTGCGCATTTTTGCAGCAAATGCGCACAAGAAATATTCAATATTGCATACGGTTCAAGAAGCGTATTGTATGCGATTTGGATGCGCAAGCGATTTATGGAAACCGCGTGGGCTTCGTGAGAGAAGGGCTCCTGATCAGGAGCAGGGACCGTTTGATGCCAAACCAGATGAGCGCAAAAGCGAGTGGGGCCCACCGTGCCGAGCCGAAGGGCTCGAGGGCGCAATCGGTGTATCGCGCCATTCGCCGCGCGATCATCGAGCAGGCGCTGAGGCCTGGCATGAAGCTGCCGGAGGATTCGATTGGCGAACAGCTCGGCGTATCCCGTACGCTAGTGCGCGAGGCTTTGGGGCGTCTCTCGGTGGAAGGGCTTGTCGAACTCAAGCCAAATAAAGGCGCCTCCGTTGCCTATCCGACGCTGGAGGAAGCGCGCGACGTCTTTGATGTTCGCCGGTCGCTGGAACGGCTCGTGGTGCAGTCGCTGGCGGGACGACTGACCGCGCAGCAGGTCACAACCCTCGAAACTCATGTCCGGCTTGAAGATGAGGCGCAGGGGCGCGACGGCCCGGAATCAATCCGCCTGGCGGGCGAATTCCACATCCTGCTTTCCGAAATGACCGGCAATGCACTGCTCGACCGCTACGTGCAGGAGGTAAGCTCGCGCTGCTCGCTCATTCTCGCGCTGTATGGCCGCCCGCATTCCTCGGAATGCGCTGTGAGTGAACATCGCCAGTTGATCGAAGCCCTGAAGCGCGGTGATGCCGAAGAGGCCATGGCGGTGATGGATCACCACCTCGAAGCGGTGGCGGCCCGCGCCGTGCTCGCACCGCGAAATTCAGCAGATATCCGCGATCTCCTCGCTCCTTTTGCCCGCAAGGAAGGCCTCAAGTCATCATGACACGCGATGTAACGACCTTCGATTTTGGCGCATTGAGCCCGCGCGAGCGCTATAAGCTGCTGATTGGCGCTGTGATCCCACGTCCCATCGCGCTGGTCACGACCATCTCGAAGGACGGTATCGCCAATGCCGCGCCTTTCAGCTTTTTCAACTGCCTCTCGGCAGATCCTGCGATCCTCGCGCTCGGTGTCGAATACCGGCCCACCGGCGCGCAGAAGGATACCGGGCGCAATATCCGCGAAACCCTGGGGTTCACGATCCACATCGTTTCGGATGCGATCCTTGAGGCGATGAATGTCTGCGCCGTGCCGTTCGAGCCGGGCATTGACGAGATGCGCGAAGCTGGGCTCGCGACCGCGCCGGGCGTGAAAGTGGCCGCGCCACGCATCATCGACGCGCCGGTCGCCTTCGAATGCCGCCACCACACCACGCTCGGTATCGGCAATTCACGCGAAATCATCCTTGGCGAGGTCGTTTACGCGCATTTCCACGCGAACCTTGTCAACGCCAACCACCATGTCGATCCCGTCGCGCTGGACGCCATCGGAAGGCTCGGCGGGCAGGGCTATTCGCTGACCCGCGAGATCTTTGACCTCTCGACGATGTCGCTGGCCGAATGGCGTGCGGGTGACATCGCGCAGCGTAAACCGGTCGTGCCGTTTGACGTTTGATATTGCCCCGTGACCTGATCCAGCCCGAGGTTCGTTCTGCCTCTCTTGCAGCTTGACTGCGGTTGTCTGCAGCTTTGCCGGTCCGTTCGGGACACATCAAACCCCGGAAACGAATTCAGGGCAGGTTAAAATCCGGGGGGCACTAAATGGAAAGTCCACCGAGCGATTTGCCGCCGTCGACGAAGAGCGTCTGCCCGGTGATGAAGCGCGTCATGGGGCTTGCCAGAAACGCGACGGCATGGGCGATTTCAGCCGGAGATGCCGCCTTGCCGGCAGGCTCCAGCGCTTCCCAGGCCGCGAACATCTCGGGTGGGGCAGAGCGCGTCATCGGCGTATCGGTAAAGCCCGGCGCGATGGAATTGACCGCGATACGCTTGTCGCGAAGCTCCATCGCCATGGCGCGCGTCAGGCCGATTACCGCCGCTTTTGACGCGACATAATGCGCAAAACGGGTACCGCCGAGCGCTCCGCGCGAGGAGATGGTGACGATGCGTCCACCTGCCTCCATCCGCTTTGCCGCCTCCTGCGCCGGAAGAAAGGTCCCGATGACATTGACGTCAAGCATCTGGCGAAAACGCGCCTCGTCGAGATCGAGAAAATGCGCATCGTTGTAGATTCCCGCCGCCGTGACCATGACATCGACCTGCGCCTCCTCCGCGATGACGGCTGCGACGGAGGCGCGATCACAGACATCGCAAAGGGCGGGAACGGCCTCGTGTCCCTCCGCCCGCAGCGAGGCGCTCTCCTGCTCAAGCGGCTCGCGCGCGCGATCCATCATCACGACACGGAAACCATCACGCGCGAGCCGTCTGGCAATCGCGAGGCCAATACCCTGTGCCGCACCGGTGATGAAGGCGGTTTCCGGCATGGTCTTCGCCCGGTTCACGGCTTGATCAGTCCGGCATGACGCGGCAGCCACAGTGCGAATTCCGGGAAGAACGTGACGAGGATCACGATGCCGAGCATGGCCACAATGAAAGGTGGCACCTCGCGGAAGATTTCGGAGAGCGGCGTGCCGGTCAGCCCGCTCATCACGAACAGCAACAGCCCATGCGGCGGCAGCGTCAGCCCGACCATCATGTTGAGGACCACCACGATCCCGAAATGCACGAGATCGATGCCGAGACTCTGCGCGATGGGCACCAGCAGCGGCACGATCACCAGCAGGATTGTCACCTCGTCGAGCACGATGGCAAGCAGCAGCATCAGGAGGTCGACGCAGAGAAGAAAGCCGGTCGGCGAGAGGTTCCATTTGAGGAACGTCGTCTGGATCAGGGTCGGCACGCCCTCATTGGCAACGGCATAGTTGAAGACGAAGGCTCCGGCCATGATCAGGGCGATCATGGCTGTGGCTTTCACGGTATCGGAAATCACGCCCAGCAACTGGGCGGGGCGGAGCGTCCGGTACACGGCAAAGGCGAGGATCAGCGCATAGCTCGCCGCGATTGCCGCCGCCTCGGTGGGGGTGGTGACGCCGGAATAGATCAGTCCGAGCAACAGGCCGGGCAGGGCGAGCGGCAGAATCGCCCGACCGAAAATGGCTGGCGTTTCCGCCCAGCTCACGCGCGCTTCACGTGGAAAATTGCGCCGTCGGGCGATGATCGCGATCACACCCATCAGGGAAATGGCCATCAGGGCTGCCGGCACCAACCCGCCGAGGAACATCGCGCCGACGGAAGCATTAGCGATGAGCGCATAGAAGATCATCGGGATCGAGGTCGGCATCAACGGCCCAAGCGTCGCGGAGACGACCGAAGTCGCTGCCGCAAAGCCTCTGGGGTATCGGCCATTCCGCGTCATCATGCGCGCCACGATCAGACCCGGACCGGAGGCATCCGCCACCGCACTGCCGCTCATGCCGGAGAAGATGAGGTTGGAGACCACGTTCACCTGCGCGAGCCCGCCGGGCAGATGCCCCACCATCGCGGCGCCAAACGCCAGCAGACGCTCGATCACCCCGCTGGCGTTCATCACATTGGCGACGAAGATGAAAAGTGGGACGGCAATCAGCAGATAGCTGTTGTAGAGACCGTTCATGGTCTGATCGACGACGAGCCCGACATCCTGATGCGTTGAAACGAGATAGGCGAAACCTGCTGCCAGCATCGAGAGGCCCAGCGGCGCCCCGAGCAGCGCGGCAAGGGTGAAAACGCCCAACAGCATCCACAAACCGTTCGACATGACGCGTTCCTTTGAAAGTTACAGCGCGTCGCGCCAGCGAGGCCCAAGAAGGCGCCTGAGCGCAAAAAGGGATCGCACCACAACCGCAACCATGAACAGCCCGAAGCAGGAATAGATGAGGTCGAGCCGAAGGCTCAGCACCGGCGTTCGTTCACGCCAGAGGAAGGCGAGGTAATCGAGCGAGCCGGGCAACGCCCAGAGGAAGATGCCTCCGATCAGAATGACCCGCGCGATCGCCATGATGCGTTTGATCCCGTCCGGCATCGGGCGATAGGCGAGATCGAACGTGATCTGCTCGCGGTCGCGAACCAGAAACGCATTCGCCCAGAAAATGATCCAGACAAAGAGGATCACAGAGACCTCGTCCGACCATGCAGGCTCATCATGCGCGAGATAGCGCGAGACGATCTTGTAATTGAAGATCGCGAAGACCAGCACGAACATGATGCCGGAAATCCAGTTCGCCGCATCACGCAGCCGGACAAGAACGCGCGCGACGGGCGTTTCAGGCGGCGAGGGCGTGCCGGATAGCGGGGGCTCGGGGTGCATCGGGGTGCCTCACGCATCCTGAATGCGCTTGAGACCCGCCAAATCCCAGGCCTTGGTCGCTTCTGCGCCGTCGTAAGCCTTGTTCGCCGCCTCGCGGAACGGGGCGAGATCGATGACATCGACCGCGAGCCCACGCCCCTTGAGGGCATCGATGATGCTGGCCTCATCGGCAAGGCGGGCACCATCGCCCCATTTGGCGGCCTTGATGGCCGCAGCCTTCAGGAGCTTCTTCTGGTCTGCATTGAGTTTGTCCCAGACCGGCTTGGCAATCGAGAACAGCACCGGCTGAAGCATATGCGAGGTCATCACCACCTGTTCGGAGACCTCATGCAGCTTGGCGGCGTTGAGGATCGAGAGCGGGTTTTCCTGCCCGTCGATCGTGCCGGTTTTCATCGCGAGATAGACTTCCGGCATGCCCATCGGCACCGGGCTGACGCCGAGCGTGCGCCCGAGCAGCAGCCATTCCGGCCCGGCAGGCATCCTGAGCTTGACGCCGGCGAGATCGGCCGGGCCTTTGACCGCGCGCTTCTGGCGTAGGTTGACTTGCCGCGTGCCGAGATAATGCGTCGCGAGGATTTCGATGCCCATCTTCTCGGCGACAATGGCGCGGTAGCTCTCGCCGATCGGCCCGTCGAACACCCGGCGCAGATGCGCATGATCCTTGAAAAGGTAGCCCCGATTGAAATAGCCGAGTTCCGGGATTTGCTGGGCCACCTCGAACGTGGTCATCGTGCTCATTTCGAGGTTTCCGCGCTGGAGCGCTGGAACCTCGGTGCCTTGCTTGAACAGCGTCGAGGCGACGTGGACGCTGACATTGAGCCCGGCGTTCGCGGCATCGACTTCCGCCTTCAACTGCTCCAGCGCCTTGGCCAGAAAATCGGACGGCGGCGCGGCGGTCGAAATCCGGATTTGTGCGGCGCCCTGCGCGTCAGCGAGGCGCGGCAGGAAAGGAACGGCAAGTGCGCCTGCGATGGCGCCCGTCAGAGCTTCACGGCGAGAGATCATGGTATCCTCCGAAAGGTGGCAAGCGCGCATCAGCGCGAGGGTTGGATCGTCACGGACAGCCGGCCGATGCCCTCGATTTCGGCATCAACCGTGTCGCCCACGGAAAGGAAGGTCTGTTTCGGCACGCCCACGCCGGCGGGGGTGCCGGTTAGCAGGACATCGCCCGGATCAAGCGTCATGATGCGAGAGGCGGTCGCGATCTGTTCGGCAATGGTGAAGATCATGTCGGTCGAGCGGCCGTTCTGCTTCAACTCGCCATTCACCCACAGTTTGAGGCCGATATCCTGCGGGTTGGGAATCGCCGAGGCCGGTACGAGGCACGGCCCAATCGGGCAGCAGGTATCGTTGGCTTTGCCGGCAACCCAATCGAGCTTGTAGAAGGTTTCCGGCGCGCGGTTGTGATCGCGCGCGGAGAAATCGATGGCGACGGAATAGGCTGCGACATGGCTGAGTGCGGTTTCTACCGAAACGTTGCGCGCCCGCTTGCCGATGACCAGCGCTAGCTCGATTTCCCAGTCGAACGCCTTGGTGCCAATCGGCATATGGACCGTCGCGCCTTCGCCGACCACGGCGTTGCGCGGCGGCTTCATGAAGAAAAACAGGCGTTGATCCTCCTTCTTCGCGCCGGGCATGCCCATTTCGGCGAGATGGTCGAAATAGTTCGCACCCGCACAGAGGATCTTGCCGGGGTAGAGCAGCGGCGCGAGGCGTCCGCCAGTGACAATATCTGCCGGATCGAGCTTTGCCACCGCGGCGTCGAGCGCCTTTTGCGCGCTTTCCCAATCCTCAAAGAGGGCGGCGACACTCTCGACACCGGCAAGCCCGACGCGCGCCAGCGAGGGGCCGAGGCGATAATGCTGCCCGCCGAGGCTGATGCAGCCAATCGGCTTGCCACCCACTTCCAGCGTCGCAAGGCTCCAACCCGATCCTGCCATGCCATTCTCCTGTTCGAATTCACTTGTCATAAAGCAAGAGTGATTTTATAAAATATGTCTGTCAACATAAATGTGACTCGCATCATGAACCACCTCGACGATCTCTCGCAGGCCGAACGTGCCTACCGCCGCCTGCGCAGTGAAATCCTGCATGGCGATCTGATGCCGGGCGAGCGCCTGCGCGCCGCCGACCTTCAGGACCGCTTTCAATTGGGCCTGACGCCGATCCGCGAGGCTCTGATGCGGCTCTCCTCGGAGAGCCTCGTCGAGGCAGAAACCAATCGCGGCAGCCGTGTCACGGAGGCGTCGCTCGCCGAACTCGTTGATCTGATGTCCACGCGGCGGATCATCGAACGCGCCTGCCTCACCGCCGCCATCGAACACGGGGACGCGGCTTGGGAGGCGGAAATCGTCGCCGCGATGCATCTCCTCTCGCGCACGCCGCTCCCGGCGGATGTTGAGGATCGCCGCGCTGCGGCGGAATGGGAAATCCACCACCGGCGTTTCCATAGTGCGCTGGTCGCGGCATGCGGTTCCAGCTGGCTGCTGCGCTTCTGGAACATGCTGGCGGATCATTCAGAGCGCTATCGCAAGGTGCGTTTGCTGCATCATCGCGAGATCAAGGCGGAGGTGCGAGACGTCAACGCCGAGCACCAGCTCATCATGGCCGCCGTGCTGGACCGCGATGTCGCCCGCGCAACAACCCTGATGGATGCGCATCTCACCGCGACCGAGAAATCCGTTGCCGGTCTGCTCGCCCCGGAATTTCATGAGGAGAAAGCCCGATGATTATCCGCTCGGCGGTTCTCGAAGGCCATGTGGCAGAGGAAAACCGCGTAAATTTCGATCATCACATGGCAACGACAGTGCTCACCGCCATCGCGCGCTATCCCGGCATTCGTGAGGTTCGCCTGCGCCGCCCGGTGGAACAGGAGGCAGGCGCGCCGCCGGTCTACATGGTGTTCGACCTCTGGTTCGCAACGCTGGCGGATATGCATGCGGCGCTCGCAAGCCCCATCCGGCAGGAAGTCCGCACACGCATTGGCGAGGTGATGAAGCACTTCGAAGGCCGCGTTTATCACCTCGTGCTGGAAGAAGGCGCCGGGGTGAAAGGCACGCCATGAGCGTACTCGTTACCGGGGCGGGTGTCATTGGCGGTCTGACAGCCGAACTGCTGGCCGCGCGCGGCGAGCGCGTCGTGGTGATCGACATCCGCACGCCGCCGAGCCTGCCGGACGGCGTCACCTTTGAAACCTGCGACATCTCGGATTTTGACGCACTCGCCAATGTGCTCAGCCGCCACGGTATCACCCGCGTCATCCATACCGCCGCGATGTTGTCGACCGGCATCCGCAAGGACCCGTTGAGCGGTATCCGCGTCAATGTGATGGGCACGGCGAACCTGCTCGATCTCGCACGTGAAACAGGCCTGAAGCGCGTGGTTCTCGCGAGTTCCACCACTGTTGCCTACACCACGTTCGGCGGTCATGGTCCTGGCCCGATGATCGAGGATGAGCCGCTTCGGCTGATCAGCCAGCGCCCCGCCAGTCTTTATGCAGCAAGCAAACTGGCCGGCGAACATCTCGCGCTGCTCTATCGCGATCTCTACGGCGTTGACGTGGTTTCATTGCGATATGGCGCGGTCATTGGCGGTTCGCTCGAGCATCCCACCAGCGTACCGGGGCGGCTTCTTGCCGTGCTGGTCGCGGGGGTGCGTGCCGGAAAAAGGGTCGTGCTCGATGATCCGCTTCTTCTCTGGGGCGGGCGCGAGGAATTCATCGATGCCCGCGATTGTGCGAGGGCCAATCTCGCTGCGCTCGATGCGGGAGCGCCCAAGCAGGGCGTCTATAATGTAGCAAGCGGGCATTGGCATACCCTTGGCGAATTTGTAGATGCCGTCCGGCAGAACTATCCTGGACTGGATGTCGAGTTTCCCCATACGATCAACACAGGTTTTGCCGGCTTTCTGCAACAGCGTCCCGCACCGTCGAGCACGGGAGCCGCGGCGCGCGAGTTGGGGTTTACTGCCGCCTATCCGCTCAGTACGGCTATCGTGTACTGGGCAGCCCCGCGTGCCGAAGAACTAAGGAATGATCCGACTTCTTGACGGTGCACTCGAGCGGCTGGTGGCCGCTGCTCACCGCCCTCCTTAGCGGTGGAGGCGGGGAGGGCCAACGGCTCCACGTCGTAGCCGCGCCAGACGACGCGCGTGACGGTGTGCGTCATGCCTGGTTCTGCACCAGCTCCGCGACATCTGCGATCAGCGCATGGTGATCGCCCAGTGCTGCAAGTGTTGCACGGTGGATGACATCTGCCGGGATCGCTCCGCCAATGCCCGGCAGATCGCGGGTTGCGCAGGCATCGGCTGCGATGCTGATCTCGTGACCAAAATCGAGCGCGGCACGCAAGGGCGCACGCATCGCCTTGCGCTCAAGCCGCAACGATGTGCTGATCGAGGCGGCTCTCGCGCTGGGTGCGGAAATCATGCTGCCGGAGGTCATCGGGCGTGCGGATCACCGTTTTGAGATGGTGGCGATTGAAGGCGGTCAGGCCGAGCGACCGCTCTACCTCCTGCTTCATCCTGACCGTGCGCGCATCCCGACTGTCGCGCGAACCGCCGCGTGGGTCGAGGAAACCATGGATGCCGCGAAGTGATCGCCCGGAACATGAGGAAAGATAGCGCTCATACGCTGGCGGATGGGGTGAGATTCGAACTCACGGTAGGCTTCCACCTACGGCGGTTTTCAAGACCGCTGCCTTAAACCACTCGGCCACCCATCCGGCGGGAAAGGAAATGCCTTGTTCGGCGCTCGGACGCAAGCGGGAAGGGCGGAGAATTTCACATTTGGCCGTGATAGGGCGCTGCTGTTAACGAAGCAGAAACCCAACCGGGCGCCGCATCTTGACCGAACCGCCGCTCGCCTTTAACCCGCCTTATTCTGGATGTTCTGTTGACGTGATCCATCACGTTTGCGTGAATGGATTCAGGAAGTCTTATGCGTTCGTGAGTCTCCGGCGCCTCGTCGAGGCTCATGACATAAGCGGTATCGGGGGGCATATGCAGCATCAGGCAGCGGTTTTGGGGAAGGGCGGTTCTGCTCTTTCCATCGGCATGCTCAAGGTGGCTGGCGTGTCCCTTCTGGCGCTCACCCTCGCGAACTGTGCCAATCAGAGTGGTGGTCGCGGCGGGTCGAATTCCAAGGAAATCGGCGCATTTTCCGATCCGAAATACGGCAAGGCCAGCCCGCGCGTTGTCGGCATGGATGAGGATGCGCCGAAGGGTGGCGGCCGCTATCAGATCGGCAAGCCCTATCAGGTAGCTGGACGCACCTATGTGCCGCGTGAAAAGCCGGTCGGCTACACCGCGAGCGGCAATGCGAGCTGGTACGGTGTCGCCTTCCATGGTCGCAAGACGGCCAACGGCGAGGTTTATGATCGAAACTCGATCTCTGCCGCGCATCCCACCATGCCGCTCCCGAGCTATGCGCGCGTCACCAACATGACCAACAACCACTCGATCGTGGTGCGGGTTAATGATCGCGGACCCTATCACGGCAACCGTGTGATGGACGTCTCCGAGCGCACTGCAAATCTTCTCCAGTTCAAGCATCTCGGAACGGCACGGGTGAAGATCGATTATCTCGGCCCCGCAGCGCTGGCCGGTTCGGATGACACCAAGCTGGTTGCTTCGCTGAATACACGCGGCCCCGCGATCGCCCCGGCGGGCACTGGCGCCCCGACCATGGTTGCCTCGGTGGAGCCGGTTGCTACGGCGCGTCCGGCGCAAAGCAATTCTCTGATGTCCTTCAGCGCGACATCGAACGCGCCCTCTGCCGCGCCGATTTCGCGTCCCGCGCCGGAAAACGCCGGTTTGATCACCGAGACGCGCTTCACGCCGGTTTCGAACCTCCCGGTTCCGCCGCCGCGCCCATTTGATCTCGAGACCATCGGTGGCGCCTCGGGCCCGATCGGGCCAGTGGCCACGCCGCCGAGCCGCAAGATCGGCGCGAACACGCATCCTCGCTCGGCGGACCTCTCGTTCCAGTCGATGGATGGCGGGCGTTCGCGCTTCGGCAAGGACCATGCCTTCTCGCGGATCGGCGAACTCGAGCCGACGCAACCAGGCAAGCGGACCTGATCACGCCTTTCCGGTGTGATATTCGACGGGTAAGCCCTCCAAATCTTCGGTAACCGTGTTGATCTCATGCCCCCCCTTGGGCAAATAGGAGGGGGAGGCCGCTTCGTGTTGCATCTGTTCCGATTTCTGCACGTTTTTCTGGTTGCGGCGCTCGTGCCGCTGGCCAGCCTTGTCGTGGCGCAGGATAAGGCCGGACAGGACAAGTCCGCTGCCTTCGATACGGGCGCGAAGCAGGCCCTGCTGTTCGACTACTCGACGCGCTCCGTACTCTTCCAGCGTGAGGCTGACCAGAAGATCGCTCCGGCCAGCCTCGCCAAGCTGATGACCATCACGCTGGTGTTCCGTGAATTGCGTGAAGGACGGCTCAAGCCCGAGGGCGATATGGTTGTCTCGACCGACGCTTGGCGGCGTGGCGGTGCGGTTTCCGGCAATCCGAACATGTTGCTGACGCCGAACAAGGTGATCAAGGTCTCTGAACTGCTGACGGGGCTGATTGTTGGTGGCGCGAACGATGCCGCCCTGACCCTTGCCGAGAACATCGCCGGCAAGGAGGACCGCTTTGTCGAGATGATGAACACCCATGCCCGCGCGCTGGGCCTCACCTCGACCGAATTCAGAAATGCCACCGGTTTCACCGCCGAGGGACAGGTGACGACGATGCGCGATCTCGTGAAGCTCGCCGCGCATCTGATCGAGGAATACCCTGATTATTACCCGCTGTTTGCGCAGCGCGATTTTCCGCTCGGCAAGAACCGGCAGGTCAGCCGCAATCCGCTGCTGACCATGGAGATCGGCGCCGATGGTCTGGCGACCGGCTATTTGCCGGAAACCGGGCAGGCACTTGTCGGTTCCGCCATGCAGGAGGGAAGGCGGGTAATCATTGCGGTCGCAGGCCTTGAGACGGCTCAGGAGCGCTCTCTCGAAGCGCGCAAGCTCATCGAATGGGGCTTCCGACGCTTTGAAATCCGCACGCTTTTTGCCGCCAATGCTGAGCTGGGTGATGTCTCGGTTTACGGTGGCGCTGCGGCGTCCGTGCCGGTCAAAACGGCGCGTGAGGTTCGTTTGCCGCTGCTGCGTGGCACGAACGATGGCACCGTGCTCCGGCTTGCCTATCGCGGGCCGGTGCCGGCACCCATCGCCGAGGGGCAGGAGATCGCGCGTCTTGAAGTCGTGCTTGATGGCCGCGTGGTGCAGGTCGCGCCGCTTGTGGCCGCGCGTGCAGTGGAACCCGGCGGTGTCATCGCCCGCGCGCGCGACGCGGTGATGGAAGGCTCCCGGCAGGTCGCCAAGAATGGCTGGCAATGGGTTGTCGACAAGGCGCGCGCGCGCTCGAAACCCGGCGAAACAGACCCCGTAAAAACAGGGCCGCAGAAACCGGCCGAAACGGGCCAAGACAATACAGGCAAGGCAAAAACGTGATTCACCCCGGAGCATTCATTACCTTCGAAGGCGGCGAAGGCGCGGGAAAATCGACGCAGATCCGCCATCTCGCGCGTGAACTCGAAGCGCTGGGGCATCGTGTCGTCGTCACGCGCGAACCTGGCGGTACGCCCTTCGCCGAGGCGATCCGAGCCGTTCTGCTCTCGCCCGAAGCTTCCTCCGATGCGATGACGCAGGCGTTGCTGTTTGCCGCCGCGCGACGCGAACATATCCGCGCGCTCATCGGACCGGCGCTGATGGCAGGGAGCGTAGTGCTGTGCGATCGCTTCACCGATTCCACTCGCGCCTATCAGGGCGGACGTATCGCGCCAGAGGCGATCGAGGCCTCGATCATTCTGGCGACATCGGGGCTGGAGCCAAACCTCACCATCCTGCTCGATCTTCCACCAAAGATCGGCCTCGCTCGCGCGCAGAAGCGTTCGGCGGCAGTCGATACTTTCGAGAAGGCCGACCTTGCGTTCCACGAGGATGTGCGCGCGCGCTTTCTCGCCTTCGCCAAGGGCGAATCCGAGCGCTTCGCAGTGGTCGACGCGGCCGCCAACGAGGCGAGCGTGGCTGCTGTGGTGCTCGCCACTGTTCAGGACCGCCTGGGCGAGCATCTCGCTGAAATGGCGGGCTGATGGCCGGTCGTATCCATTTCATGCCACCCCAGACAGGGGAGGTGCCGGAAATCGACCGCGTGCCGGGCGTGCCGCATCCGCGCGAGATGCTCTCGCTTCTGGGGCAGGAAGATGCCGAACAGGCCTTTCTCGACCTCTACAATGGTAAGAAGCTGCATCATGCCTTCCTGCTGGTCGGGCCGGAAGGGATCGGCAAGGCGACCTTCGCCTATCGTGCCGCGCGATTCCTGCTCGCGGAAGCCGAGCGTGAGGGCGGCGATGCCTTGTTCGGCGGGTCGCCCGACAGTCTCGCTGTGGCGGAAACATCGCGCACCGCGCATCTCGTCGCCAATGATGCGCACCCCGATCTGGGCGTTCTCAAGCGACGGTATGACCCGAAAACGAAGAAATTCCGCAGTGAAATCAGCGTCGAGGATACACGGGATAGCCTCAATCTCTTCGAGAAAACCTCGGCCTTCGGCGGTTGGCGCGTGATCATCGTCGATGCGGCGGATGATCTGAATAACGCCAGCGCCAACGCGCTCCTCAAGACGCTGGAAGAACCGCCGTCGCGGGCGATTTTCCTGCTGGTGACGCATCAACCGCAGCGCCTGTTGCCGACGATCCGCTCGCGCTGCCGGACGTTGAGCTTTTCAATGCTCGCACCCACCGTGCTGAAGGAGCTCGTGCCCGCGATCTCGAACGCTGCTGCGCTCGATGATACCGCCGCCATGCGCGCCAACGGCTCGGTAAAGCGCGCCCTGCGCCTCGGGCAGTCGGGGTTTCGTGCCTTTCTTGCACTCGTCGATGATGTTCTCGCCGCGCTTCCGAAGCGTCGCCACGCGGAAATTGATCGTATCGCCGAGGCGTGCCGCACCGGCACCGATGGCGAGCAGGCGCTGACTGACTTCCTTGAAATCCTCGAAAGCTGGCTGCATGAAGCCATCCGAATGCGCGCCGGTACCGGCGACGTGCTTCGCGCTTCGGCGCTTGCGGAGTTCTGGTCACGCATGAGCGAGAATGCCGCGCGGCTCGATGCGCTAAACCTTGATCGCCGTGCCTTTGTCATGACGCTCGTCGATGAGCTTGCAACGCTGGTTTCTGACGCCCAGCGCTGATAGAACGACATACGGCGCTGACATTGCGCCGATTCCTGTTTGTATCACCCAGTTAGGGGCCCGACGTGAAAGACCGCTTTTTTCTTACCACCGCGATTTCCTATCCCAATGGCGCGCCGCACCTCGGCCACGCCTATGAGCTTCTGGCGGCGGATGCGATTGCGCGGTTCATGCGGCTCGATGGCAAGGATGTCTTCTTCCTCACCGGCACGGACGAGCATGGCCTAAAAATGGTGCAGACTGCCGAGCGCGAAGGTCTGCCGGTGAAGGACCTTGCGGATCGCAATGCGGCGCGCTTCCGCGCCATGGGCCAAACGCTGGCCGCCACCAACGATGACTTCATTCGCACGACCGAGCCGCGCCACTACGATGCCAGCCAGGCAATCTGGAAGCGCATGGAGGCCAACGGCGACATCTACCTCTCGAAATATTCGGGTTGGTATTCGGTGCGCGACGAGGCTTTCTTTGGCGAGGACGAGCTGACGTCGGGCGACGGTGGCAAGAAATTTGCGCCTTCCGGCGCGCCAGTCGAATGGGTCGAGGAGGAGAGCTACTTCTTCAAGCTGGCTTCCTACCAGCAGAAGCTGCTCGACTGGTACGATGCCCACCCCGATTTCATCGGGCCGGAGACGCGGAAAAACGAGGTGGTGAGCTTCGTCAAGCGCGGCCTGACGGATCTCTCGATCTCCCGCAAGACCTTCAGTTGGGGCGTGCCGGTGCCAGATGCGCCGGATCATGTGATGTACGTCTGGGTCGATGCGCTGACCAATTACATCACCGCCTGCGGCTTCCCGGATGAGAGCGCCGAGCGCTATCCCTATTGGCCGGCGAACCTGCACCTCATCGGCAAGGATATCATCCGCTTTCACACGGTCTATTGGCCGGCGTTCCTGATGTCCGCTGGTCTGCCGGTGCCCAAGCGCGTCTTCGCGCATGGGTTTCTGAACAATCGCGGCGAGAAGATGTCGAAATCGACCGGCAATGTGCTCGAACCGATCGCCATGGCGGAGCACTACGGGCTCGATGCCTTCCGCTACTTCTTCCTGCGGGAGATTACCTTCGGCGCGGATGGCTCGTACAGCCACGAGGCGATTGTCGCGCGGCTCAATGCTGACCTTGCGAATGATCTCGGCAACCTTGCCCAGCGCTCGCTCTCGATGGTCAACAAGAACTGCGAGGCGAAAATCCCGGCCAAGGGGCCGTTGAGCGATGAGGACAAGGTGCTGCTCGACGCGGCTTACGCGCTCCGTGCCGAGGCACGCGCAGCGATGAATGACTTCGCGCTTCACAGCATCCTCAATGCGATCTGGAAGGTTGTGGGCGATACCAATCGCTATTTCGCCGGACAGGCCCCTTGGGCGCTGCGCAAGACCGATCCCGCGCGCATGGAAACTGTGCTCTGGGTGACCGCAGAGGTGTTGCGCATCATTGGCATCCTCACGCAGCCGTTCATTCCGCTGGCGGCACCGAAGCTGTTGGATTTGCTGGCCGTTCCGGCAGACAGCCGCGATTTCGCGCATGCCGAAGCCGGTTTTGCTCTGACATCCGGCACGGAACTTCCGGCACCGACGGCGCTCTTCCCGCGCTATGTTGAGGCGGAGACTGAAGGGCAAACCCCTGGCAAGGAAGGGAAGGGGGGATGACCCCTATTCTCACCGATACGCACTGCCACCTCGATTTTCCTGATTTTGCCGAGGAAATCGAGGCCGTTGTTGCTCGTGCCCGTGCCGCAGGCGTCCAGCGCCTGATCACGATCTCGACGCGCGTTCGCAAGGTTGCGGTGTATCGCGCGCTCGCCGAACGGTTCGAGAATGTCTGGTTCACCGTTGGCACGCACCCCAACAGCGCCGCGGAAGAGCCGGATGTGACATTGGCGGATGTTCTTGCGGGGGCTGATCACCCCAAATGCGTCGCGATCGGCGAGGCGGGACTCGATTATTTCTACGATAAGGCGACGCCAGCGCAGCAGCAGGCCTCGTTCCGGATGCAGATCGAGGCGGCGCGGATCACCGGTCTGCCGCTCGTCATCCATGCCCGCGCGGCGGATGATGACATGATCGCCATTCTCGAAGACGAGATGGGCAAGGGGGCTTTCAAGGCTGTTTTGCACTGCTTCTCATCAGGTGCGGAACTCGCCCGGCGCGGCGTCGCGCTTGGGCTTTATTTGTCGTTTTCTGGCATTCTGACTTTCAAGAATTCTGAGGAAATCCGCGCGATTGCGGCTGAAGCGCCGGAAGATCGACTGCTGGTCGAGACCGATGCGCCGTTTCTCGCGCCGATGCCACATCGTGGCAAGCGCAACGAGCCAGCCTATACTGCGCATACCGCAGCCGTGCTGGCGAGTGTGCGCGGCGTGCCGCTGGAGGCTTTCGCGCCGATCCTCGAAGCGAATACGAACCGGCTTTTCAGCCGCCTGACGGCGCGCTGATATGGCGAAAATGGTCGTCACCATCCTCGGCTGCGGTTCCTCGGGCGGGGTACCGCGCGTGGCGCAGGGCTGGGGAAAATGCGACCCTGATGAGCCGAAAAACCGTCGCCGCCGCTGCTCGATCCTTGTCGAGCGGATTGGCGAGGGCGGCACGACGCGTGTTCTGATCGACACGTCGCCGGATCTTCGCGAGCAGCTCATTGATGCCGAAGTGCCAGCGCTGGATGCCGTGGTTTTTACCCACGAACATGCCGATCACACCCACGGAATCGATGATTTGCGGCCATTTGCGATCGTGTCGCGCAAGCGCATGCCGGTTTATGCAGACAGCACCACCATGGGCATGCTGACCTCGCGCTTCGGCTATTGTTTTGCAACGCCTCAGGGCAGCGATTATCCGCCGATCCTGACCGGCCATCTCATCGACAACGAGGCGCCGTTCACGCTCGACGGTGCCGGCGGAACGATCACCTTGCAGCCGTTTCCGCTGGTTCATGGCACGATCGAAGCGCTCGGATTCCGGATCGATGATTTCGCTTATACGCCTGATGTCAACGAGATCCCGGATAGCAGCGTGCGCTGGCTTCACGGGCTTGATTGCTGGGTGATCGATGCGCTGCGCGATACACGTCATCCGACGCATTTCAGCCTCGGTGAAGCGCTGGATTGGATCGAGCGCCAGAAACCGCAGCGCGCTGTGCTGACCAATCTCCACACCGATCTTGATTACGGTCGGCTGATGCGGGAAATGCGCGAGGGCATTGCTCCAGCCTACGATGGAATGCGCATCGAATGGAATGCGCGCGCATCCTGAGTGCGCGCGCATCCTGAGTGAAAATCTGCGAAGAACGCGCGGTATCTCTCTGAATATAAAAACAGAAATGCCGTTGTCGTGATGCGCACTACGTGTCTTCCTGCATCGAAATTAGTTCCATAATATGTCTTATGCGAATCATGTATCCCGTTTTCCTAGGTCATCCCTGAGGTCTTCGGTGTTATGAATTCTGGCGCTGCACGGCGGGCCTAATTGCGGCGACGGCAAGGCCGGTCACGATGAGGCTCACGCCGAGCCACTGTAACGGGCCTGGCCATTCCCCCACCAGCGGAATGCCGATCAGCGTGCCGATGACCGGGATCAGCGGCGGAAAGCGTCCCGCTGTGGCAACCCCGAGTTTCGCTACACCAATGCCCCAGCACCAAAGCCCGACAATGACATTCAGGACGCCCTGGTTGAAGCCATGGAGCAGCAGCACGCTCCACGGCAGCGTGAAAATATGGCCACCTTCGGTCAGCGCGTAGTACGGCATATAGGTGATGGCCGAGAGCACCGAGAGCACAGCGGCGGCTTTCAGGGGATCGACCTTCCAGAGCATGAGCAGCAGCGGATAGCTGCCCCAGATCATCCCTACCCCGACAAAGCAAAGATCACCGAGCAGCATGGTCGCGCTCCCGCCGGTCGAGCTGGCGGTCGCGATCACGCCGAGGCCGACGAGCACACAGGCGACACCGGCGAGCGCCGGCAAGGTCGGCTTGATGCCGAACAGCAGCCGCCCGCCGATAATCCCGACCACCGTGACCGTCCCGGGGCCAATCGCCGAACCATGAGACGCTGGCGCATAGGAAAGGCCGAGCATCATCAGGAGGCCGATGGGAAAACCGCTCATCAGGGTGAGAACAAGGCCCCTGCCCCAACCGATCCCCGCACAATCCTTCAGACCGGCACGTAGCAAGACGGGCAGCATCAGCACGCCGGCGACGGTGAAGCGCAGCGCGGTCATATCCGCAGGGGTCAGGCCATGTTGTATGCCGTGTCGCGAGATCGGAAAATTCGCGCCATAAATCGTCATGGCGCCGAGCATCGCGAGGACGCCCAATGTCCGGGAGGAAATGGGCGCGCGGGGGGAAAAATTCATCGAGCAAGGCTCCTTGGAAAACTTATGGAGCGCGGGTTTTGGGTCGTCCAGCAAAAGGTCAGATATTTTGGCAAAAAGAGAGAGATGTGGAGAAAGGGTAACGCAGACACCCATCAAGGTATGAAAAAGGCCACCTCTCGGCGGCCTTGATCTGGATTCCCACTAGCGCCCAAAGTTTATCCTTTTGGATACCTCATGGCCGCGTTGGGAATGACAGATTGCGCGCGGCTTAAGCCAGCGCCTTGAGCGCCGAGCGACCGGCGTAGATCGCCATATCGCCGAGTTCGCCCTCAATGCGCAGGAGCTGGTTGTACTTCGCGGTGCGGTCCGAACGGGCGAGCGAGCCGGTCTTGATCTGGCCGCAGTTGGTCGCCACAGCGAGGTCGGCGATGGTCGAATCTTCGGTTTCGCCCGAGCGGTGGCTCATCACGGCGGTGTAGCCCGCACGCTGCGCCATCGAGACGGCGGCGAGCGTTTCGGTGAGCGAGCCGATCTGGTTGACCTTCACCAGAATGGAGTTGCCGGTCGCGGTCTTGATGCCCTGAGACAGGCGCTCGACGTTGGTGACGAAGAGGTCATCGCCAACGAGCTGGCACTTCGAGCCAATACGATCCGTGAGGAGCTTCCAGCCCTCCCAATCGTCCTCGGCCATGCCGTCCTCGATCGAGACGATGGGGTAATCCGCGACGAGCTTTTCGAGGTATTTCACCTGCGCCTTGATGTCGCGCTTCTTCTTCTCACCGTGGTAATCGTAGACGCCGTCCTTGAAGCACTCTGTCGAGGCGCAATCGAGCGCGATAGCGATATCGCCGTCGCGGCCCGGCTTGTAACCGGCCTTTTCAATCGCCTGCATCACGAAATCAAGTGCCGCAGGGGCAGACGGCAGGTTCGGCGCGAAGCCGCCTTCGTCACCCACGTTGGTGTTGTGGCCCTTGTCCTTCAGCGCCTTCTTGAGCGTGTGGAACACTTCCGCGCCCATACGGAGCGCTTCGCCGAAGGTTTCGGCGCCGATCGGCATGATCATGAATTCCTGGAAGTCGATCGGGTTGTCGGCATGCGCGCCGCCGTTGACGATGTTCATCATCGGGACCGGCAGGATGCGAGCCGAGGTGCCGCCGACATAGCGATAGAGCGGAAGACCGCGCGCATCCGCCGCCGCCTTCGCCACCGCGAGCGACGCGCCGAGAATGGCGTTGGCGCCGAGGCGCGACTTGTTCGGCGTCCCGTCGAGGTCGATCATCACCTGATCGATGCCGACCTGATCTTCCGCATCCATGCCGATGATGGCTTCCGAAATCTCGGTCACGACATGCTCGACCGCCTTGACGACGCCCTTGCCGAGGTAGCGCGACCCGCCGTCGCGCAGTTCCACAGCCTCATGCGCACCGGTCGAGGCGCCCGAGGGCACCGCCGCGCGGCCCATGGAGCCATCTTCGAGCACGATATCGACCTCGACGGTCGGATTGCCGCGGCTGTCGAGAATTTCGCGGGCGAGAACATCGACGATCAGGGTCATGGGAGGCTCCGGATAGGGTTGTGAACGCTCTGCGCTTGGAAATTCGCGCAAATCCTATAAGTGAGCCGCTCATACAAACATCGACGCCAAGATGAAAGCCGTTACGGCGTTAAAAATCGGCAGGATAAACGAAATGAGCAAGGCCCCGTTTGAAACCATGCAGCTCGGCAAGGCTTCCGCCTTGCCTGCCTCGCCCGAGGAAGCCACGCTCGACCGCGTTCCGAACCCGCATGCCGGTACGGATTATGTCGCGCGCTTCACCTGCCCCGAATTCACCTCGATCTGTCCGGTAACGGGGCAGCCTGATTTCGGCATCCTCGTGATTGATTACGTGCCGGGCGACTGGCTGGTCGAATCGAAGTCGCTCAAGCTCTACCTCGGCGCCTTCCGCAATCACGGGGCGTTCCACGAGGATTGCACAGTGGCGATCGGCAAGCAGCTTGTGGACCTGCTTCACCCGCGCTGGTTCCGCATCGGCGGCTACTGGTATCCGCGCGGCGGCATCCCCATCGATGTCTTTTACCAGCATGGCGAGATGCCCAAGAACATCTTCCTGCCGGATCAGGGTGTACCGCCCTATCGCGGACGTTGATGATCGGCGCAAGGAACCATCAACCTCGCTTCAAAGGCGGAGCGCCGGATTCAGGATTTGCCAACCCTTACGGGCCGATGGTGTCGCTTCACACGTCAGGCAAAACATAACGGACGGCAGGATGCTGAAATCGGTCTTTCTTACTCGGCGGAATTTGATTGGCGGCGCTGCTGTCCTCGGCGTGCCGGCGCTCGGGCTTGTCGGCTTCGCAGCTGAAACGGGTCGGATTGATCTCCTGACTCCGGTGTTGCCTGTCGAGGGTGATCTCAAGGCCGTGCCGGGCGCCCTGCGCCATCAGGAGGTTGTTCCTGCGGTGACGCGCGCCGCGTTTGACGAGGGCGTAACGGTGCTCAACGTCTGGGCCTCGTGGTGCCCGCAGTGCCGCGATGAGCACGAGACGCTGCTCAGCCTTTCGGAGCGACCGGGCATTCGTCTTTTTGGTCTTGCGGTGGATGATACGGCGGCAAATGTCGCGGATTTCCTCAAGAGCCATGGCAATCCGTATCACCGGCTCTCGATTGATTTTCACAAGATCTACGTGCGCGGGCTGAAGCAGCGCGGCGTGCCTTCAACCTTTGTGTTCCGGGCTGATGGGCGCTTTGTTGCCAAGATCGGGCGCGAGCTTTCTCCCGCGCTGGTGGAAACCAAGCTGCTGCCGGCGCTCGAAAGGGCCAGCCAGACCGCGTGATGCTCCACCCGTGGCAGGATCAGAATTTGGCCTCAAGGCGCGTGCGGATGCGGGTGATCATCTGATCCTGCGGCTCTGTCGGGCCGCCATGAAGCGCCGCGATCTCGTCGAGCATCGCAAAGAAATCGGCTTTTTCCTCGGCGCTGAGTTGCGCCCAGAGCAGCGGCATCAGATCCGTGACAACGGAATCCGCGCTGGCTGCGGATTTGGCCGCAAAGGCCGCCAGCGCGGTGTGGTGCTCGGCCTTGCCGGGCAGACCGAGGCGTTCCATCGCGATGCGGCTTAGCGCCACGTTCTGCTCCGCCGTGATATCGCCGCGCAGCATCGCAAGCTTGGAGAGCAGCACCATCACCGCCTCGCGGGGGTCTTCAATGGCCCGGAGTGGCGCACGGGCGGCTCGTTCGCGCGCGGCCGCGATGGCTTTGGCATCCTTCTCCGTCTTGGTCCTCGCGCTGCGTTGGTCGAGCCAGTGGTTGATGACCTCCATGCCGTTACCCCAGACCACCCACATGAAGAGGCCAGACATCATGGCCCCGAGGATCGCGAGAATGACGGGCATGGAGACTCCTCAGGATTTAGCAAGCGTATCGAAGGCCTTGAGGCGGGCCAGCAAGGCCGGCATTTCCTTCAGTGGCACCATGTTGGGACCGTCTGAGGGCGCCTTGTCCGGGTGCTCGTGCGTCTCGATGAAGAGTCCGGCGCAGCCCACAGCGAGCGCGGCGCGTGCCAGAACCGGCACGAATTCGCGCTGACCGCCGGAGGAACCGCCCTGCCCGCCCGGTTGCTGCACCGAATGCGTCGCATCGAAAATCACCGGGCACTGGCATTGCTCGGCCATGATCGGCAGCCCGCGGAAATCCGTCACCAACGTGTTGTATCCGAAGGAGGTGCCGCGATCACAAGCCATGCCGCGATCATTACCGGCATCCCTGAGCTTCTGGATGACGTTTTTCATGTCCCAGGGCGCGAGAAATTGCCCCTTCTTGACGTTGATCGCGAGGCCGGTTTCGGCAGCGGCGATCAGAAGGTCGGTCTGGCGGCAGAGAAACGCCGGGATTTGCAACACATCGACCGCGCCTGCCACAGCCTTGCACTGCCAGGGTTCATGCACATCGGTGATCACCGGCAGATCGAGATCGCGGCGGATATCGGCGAAGACCTCCAGCGCCTTGTCGAGACCGATGCCGCGCGCGGCCTTGCCGGAGGTCCGGTTCGCCTTATCGAAGGAGGATTTATAGACAAGCCCGATGCCGAGCTTCCCGCAGATCTCTTTGAGCGCGCTCGCCATCTCGAAGGCATGGGCGCGACTTTCCATCTGGCAGGGGCCGGCGATCAGCGAGAACGGCAGGTGATTGCCAAAGGCAACCTTGCCGATGTTGACGGTGGTTTCAGGCATAAGACCTCAACGCGATGACAGGTTCGCGCCGAGGCGCTGGTAAACCGGAATGCCGGAGATACCGCCTGCGATACGGGCAACGCAAGTGCCGCGCGGGGTCGGGACAAAGCCACCGGTGATCACGCCGTGCGGAACACAGGCCGGGAATTTTTCCAGGCATTCGGTCTGGGTGCGGAAGGGCGCGTAATCCATCGTGGCCTTCGCGTGCGCCTGTTTGAAGGCCTCGCGACAGAAGGCGGCATTAAAGCCAGCAGCTTCGCGACAACCCGATTCGGTGGCGAAAACGGTTCCATCGCGGCATTCGCCGTTCCAGGCGAACCACCCGATCGCGGCGGCGACAGCGCCGATCAGAAAGAAAACAAAGCCTCGGGATGCGCGATTCATGGCTTTGTTTTAGCGTGAATTCGGTCCTCCGGCGAGAGCCGGAGAACCGATATCAGGAGATTAATGGCCGCCGGCGATATTCATGCCGAGCGTGCCGTAAAGCGGCTCTGCCGGCTTGCCAGCCACGATGCAGACCTTGTGGATCGAGGGAACGAAAGCGGTCGGCCCCTTCTGCTCGCAATGCGGATAGCGGAGCTGGCACTGTTCCATCGATTCAATCGGCTTGAACGAGGCCGACTTTTCCTGCGCGGTCTTGAAGCTCGTCGAGCAGACGTCCGCCGTGAGGCCCGAGGCCTGGCATTCGGCAACGGTTTCGAAGGCCTTGCCACCGGGGCATTCATCCTTCGCCATCATCTTGTAGCCGAGAAAGCCGGCCGCAATCGCCACAAGCGCGATAATGATCTTCTTCATACTGCAACTCCCCCAACAGGAACGAACCGAAGTGCGGTTGCGAAGTCATGATCAGCCGGTGCGGTGAGGCCCCCTGCATGAGTTTCGAAACCCTTGACGTGCATGCCTTCCAGTTTCGTGGTCGCAATTTCAAGCCCTGCAAAGGTAGGGGACGGTGCGGCCGGTGCCTTCGTTCCGTAACGGAATCGGAAGCCCTCGGGCGAGATGATCTCAATGATCCCCTGACCGGCGGCGATCTCGATGCCGAAAGAGGTCGACCGCATGGCCCGCTCGCCCACGAAGGCAGAGAGGAAAATATGATGGTCCGAGGGGTTCTCGGCAACGATCGTCACGCGACGCACGCCCGTTGCGCCATTGGTGTGTTGTTGCGCCGAACCGGACCAGAAATTCTGCGGAAAATGCTGCTGGCAGACGAAAAAGGCGCAATCCGGCATGGCGGGCTCGGCGGCAAAGGCGAGGCTGAAGGCGACTTCGACCTCGGAGCCATCCGGGCGTTTGCCCTTCCGCGCGAAATGAAAAGGCTCGAAATCACCGATGCCAAGGCGCGCGAATTCCGCGGTATCCGCCTTGGCGTCCGCGCTTTTCAGCACCAGCATGGAAAGGCCGGTTTTCTTCGCGAGGGCATCCCGAACAAACGCACCGAAAGAAAAGTGGCGCGGCGCGTGTGGCGGGATCGCGCTCGCATCACCTACCGTGATCAGTTCGAAAAAGGTCTGATCCGCGAACTGGATGATCCGGTTTTCCGTGCCCCAGGGGTGCTTGTTGCGTGCCCCAACTGTGAAGCCCATCGCGGCAAAGCGCGCTCCGGCGGCGTCAAGATCGGCAACGCCGAGAACAAAATGATCGAGTGCACGCGCCATGAAACCTCTGCCTAGACAAACCCTGTGCCGGGTTTCTAGCATTCCAGCAGCACGAGGTCAGCCCCGGATCACGGCTCTATGCAATGGGGAATGAAACGCGCGAGGTTGCCGGTGATCGGCGATTTGTCCTCACGCACCAGCATGCCCGCCGGTTCGCTCGCGACCATCCACGCCCCGAGGATGACATGGCCATAGCCGAAATCCGGGATCGGGATCTTCTGTTGGCGGATGAAGCCTTCCTGCCCGTAAGGTCCCTCGGTATCACCCACCGCGCGCCCGCGCTCGAAAAGGCGGATATTCGCACCCTCCCGCGAGAACAGCGGCTTTTCGACATAGGATTGGCCGAGGTCTGCACCGGTTTCATTGGCAAAATACGCCGGAACGAGGTTCGGGTGCTTCGGCGCCATCTTCCAGAGGTAAGGCAAGAGCCCCTTGTTGGAGAGCAGCGCTTTCCAGATCGGCTCGATGAACTGCGTGCCGCAGCCGGAAATTGCCTTGCCGAAGTCTTCGCGCATCATCCATTCCCAAGGGTAGAGCTTGAACAGAAGCTCGATGGGCATGTTCTGCATGTCGACGAACTTGCCGTCCTTGGTCAGGCCGATCTCGTCGACCCGAAGGAAGGTGGTTTTCACGCCCGCCTGCTGCGCGCATTCCTCCAGATATCCCACCGTGCCGCGATCTTCCTCGCTCTCGCCGATGCAGGCGAGATGGAGCGCGTAGGGCCGCCCATTGCGGAAGTTCTGGAACGCAGCGATCAGCTTTTCGTGGACGGAATTGAACTGGTCCGAGCCCTTGGGCAATTGCCCGTTGGCCATCATTTCCTCAAGCCATAGCCATTGGAAGACACCGGTTTCGAGTAGGGCCGTCGGCGTATCGGCGTTATATTCGAGGAGCTTGGCAGACCCCTGCCCGTCATAGGCGAAATCGAAGCGGCCATAGAGATTGCGATCTCCGCGCTGCCAGCTTTCCCAGATTTCCGGCCAGAATTCGCGCGGAATGGCGAGACGGGTCAGGATTTCCTCGTCACGGCAGGCATTGCCGACGAATTCGAGCGCCATTTCCTCGAGTTCCGCGGCCGGCGCCTCGATATCTTCCTCGATCTCGCGCAGCGTAAAGGCGAAAGCGCCGGTTTCATCCCAATACGGGCGCCCTTCGGCGCTATGGAACGTGAAACCGACGTGCTCGGCCTTCTGCCGCCAATCGGGGCGCTCGGGAACCGTGATCCTGCGCATGATTTACGAGCTCGCGGATGCGGTGGCGTGGCCGGTCGAGCCGAAACCGCCGCGCGTTGCCGTGGACGACGAGGCGCTGCTCGACGTGCTGCGGGCGCTGGTGTGCGTCGCCGCCGACTCGACCTTGGTCGTGCCGTTGCCGGCATCGGTCCGGCTAACGGTACTACCGTTGGAGGTCGAGTAGGAGCGCCAGCTTGAGGACGAACCAGAGGAGCCGCTTGAGGAGGTGGTACTCGCCTGCCGGGGCATCAGGCATCCCGGCTGCATCGCGGGTGTGATGCCCGGTGGGCACGGTGCGGCACCAAGCCGGTTCGGCGGCAGCAGCGGCTGGGCGTTGCGCTGGTTCGACAGGTAATTTCCGACCATGAAGCCGACCATGGCGGGCACGAAAACCGAGGAACCGTTGTGTGTCGCCGGGCGACACTGGCTTGCGCCATACTGGTTCTCGCAGGCCGTCTGATCGGTAAATTTCGGCGCGGCGGTGACATGCGTCGCGGCGGCTTTCTGGAATTCCACCTCGCAGACATCGGCCGCAAGGACGCCGGCGCGGATGCACTCCTGCGCGTTGGCATAGATGGCGGCATCCTTGGGCGCTTCGTCCTGGGTGATGCGCTGGTCGCCATGGCCGGAAACAAGTGCCACGGCAATCAGGCCGGAAGCACCGAGGGCGATGACATGGGAACGCTTCATCGGAAGCTCCTGTTTCCGGGCCTCAAAGGCTCATCGCTGCGGCGTTCAACATGCCGCTCGCGATGGAACCGGCAGCAAGCAAGGTGCCCGCAGCGGCCGTGTTGGTTTCGATCATTCTGGTCAAATCACGCATCAGAAGCCGCAGGATACCATAGGTCAGTAGCTGAACGATGAACGCGGCGAAGGCCCAGACCAGCAGATCCGGAATGCTCACGGCCTGCGCCAGCGCCTTCGAGAGCGGAATCGCAAAGCCGATGATCGTGCCCGAGAGCGCCATGCTCGCCGTGAAATTCCCGGCACGGATCAGCGCGAACTCGTCGTGCGGCGTGACGCGGATATAGACGATGATGAACAACGCCATGATCGCGGCGCCAACCGCGAAGTAGAGCAGGAAATAGGGAATTCCGAGGAGTGAGCTCATCACGCCGCTGCCTGCCTGAAACATCGTCTGTCCTCCTGATGGCCTCCGGCAGGATGCCTCAGGGATGACGTGATGAAAAGCAAATCCGGCGCCCGAGCGCAGTGCGTTGCCACACAGCGCTGGGGAAAAGGCGGTTAAACGAGACGGCTTTGCACCATCGCCGCTTCAATGAAGCTCGCAAACAGCGGATGCGGCTCGAAGGGGCGCGATTTCAGCTCGGGGTGATACTGCACACCAACGAACCATGGGTGATCCGGGTATTCCACCGTTTCCGGCAGGAGGCCATCCGGCGAGACGCCGGAGAACAGCAGGCCCTTGCCTTCGAGCTTGTCGCGATAGGCCATATTGACCTCGAAACGATGACGGTGGCGCTCGTTGATCGTCGTCGAGCCATAAATCCCGGCGATGCGCGAGTTGGCGACCAGCTTGGAATCATAGGCGCCGAGGCGCATCGTCCCGCCAAGGTCGCCGCCCGCCGCGCGGGTCTCCAGCTGGCCCTTGTTCATCCACTCGGTCATCATGCCGACGACCGGCTCCGTGCAAGGACCGAATTCGGTCGAGGACGCACTGTCGATGCCGGCGAGATTGCGCGCCGCCTCGATGCAGGCCATCTGCATGCCAAAGCAGATGCCGAAATACGGCACTTTCCGTTCGCGGGCAAAGCGCGCCGCCTGAATCTTGCCCTCGGCGCCACGCAGGCCGAAGCCGCCCGGTACGAGAATGCCGTGAACATGCTCAAGATAGGACGAGGCGTCCTCACGCTCGAAGATTTCCGAATCGATCCAGTCGAGGTTGACCTTCACGCGGTTGGCGATGCCGCCATGCACCAGCGCCTCGATCAGCGATTTATACGCATCCTTGAGGCCGGTATACTTGCCGACGATGGCGATGGTCACCTCACCTTCCGGGTTGCGGAGGGTGTCGACAATATGGTGCCAGCGCGAGAGATCCGGCGCGGCCTCTTGCGGCATGCCGAAGATGCGCAACACCTCGGTGTCCAGCCCTTCGGCATGATAGGCGAGCGGCACGGCGTAGATCTGATCGACGTCTTGCGCCTCGATGACCGAGCTTTCGCGGACGTTGCAGAACAGCGCGAGTTTGCGGCGTTCGCCATCGGGGATCTCGCGATCCGTCCGGCACAGCAGGATATCCGGCTGGATGCCGATCGAACGCAGTTCCTGCACGGAATGCTGGGTCGGCTTGGTTTTCAGCTCCCCCGCGCTCGGGATGAACGGCAGCAGCGTGAGATGCACGAACAGCGCGTGCTTCTCTGGCAGATCGTTCTTGAGTTGGCGGATCGCCTCGAAGAACGGCAGGCCTTCGATGTCGCCAACGGTGCCGCCGACTTCAATCAGCGCGAAATCATAGCCTTCGTTGCCGGAGACGACGAAATCCTTGATCGCATCGGTGACATGCGGAATGACCTGCACAGTCGCGCCGAGATAATCCCCGCGACGCTCTTTCGCGATGATCTCCTGATAGATGCGTCCGGTGGTGATGTTGTCTTGCTTGATCGCCGAGCGGCCGGTGAAGCGCTCGTAGTGACCAAGGTCAAGATCGGTCTCGGCGCCATCGTCGGTGACGAAAACCTCGCCGTGCTGATACGGGCTCATCGTGCCCGGATCAACGTTGAGATAGGGATCGAGTTTGCGCATGCGGACCTTGTATCCGCGTGCCTGAAGGACGGCTGCCAGAGCCGCCGATGCGAGGCCTTTTCCAAGGGAAGAAACCACGCCGCCGGTGATGAAAACATATCGCGTCATGGGACTTGATCTTTAGCTCTATCGAATCGATTCGCGCAAAAGAAAAAGCGCCATCCACAAGGACGGCGCTTTATCTCAGTGAAGGCCGTGAAATGTTACTGCTTGGGCTGCTGTGTGCCGCCCTGAAGCTGCTTGAGCTGGTCAAGCACGTTTGGCGCACTGCCCGGCGTCGCCGGCGCGCCTTGTGTGGTCGGCGGCTGCGGCGCGGCGGCATCCAGCGGCGAAGTCGGCGCCCGGCCACGTGCGGCAAGAATCGCCAGCGCGAGCGAGGTGACAAAGAACGCCGTGCCGAGAATGGCGGTGGCGCGGGTCAGAAGGTTCGCCTGCCCACGACCAGTCATGAAGCCCGACGGGCTGGAGCCCATGCCAAGGCCGCCGCCCTCAGAGCGTTGCAGCAACACCACGCCGCAAAGCGCGATGACAATCAGCAGGTGAACGACGATCAGAACGGTTTCCATGGAAGCCTACGGTTTTCCGGCAGAAGAAGGATTTCCGCCTCTTAGCGACAATATGGGCATTGGGAAAGGGAAAATCCAAGGAAGGCCGAAAAGGAGGTGCCGAAAATCCGGAGGCTTCCGGAGGAAAGGTCCCGTCGCCCTAAAGACCCTGAACCAGATGGGTCCGTTGCAGCCGGAAGACGGATTTCGTTTCGGTGATGACGCCCTCGACAACAGGGCCGGCATTCCCGATGCGTGAAAGGATGGCGCCGAGCTTGTCGCGAACCGTCGTCGTGAAGGGCGTTTTCGGATCGACGATTTCGAGTGTCGCGCCGCGCAACACATAGCCTTTGCCGAAGGCGGCCTCGAAGTTGTCGGATGTCACCTCCGATCCGCGGGACACCTCTTTTACGGACTGCATTTTGCGCTCGTAGTCATAGGAGTAGCTCAGGCGACGATTGAGCTTGGCCTCATACACGAGCTTGACCGTGTCCGGATTGTCGAGACCGGTGAACGTCACGAGGATCGGCGCCTCCCCACCCGGAAGGGGCGCTTTTCCGCTCAGCTTGCCCTCGTGCGCGCGAAGCTCGTGAATGTCGGGGCGAGCCCAGCCCAGAACATCGTAGAGCGCCGGTAGCGGCAGCATACGCCCGGTATTGAGAAGTCCGACGACAAACTTGTCCTGACCGAGGTCAACGTAGATGGCCTCACCCCGAATGGAGAGGTCTTCGGCGAACATGGTTTCCAGCGTGGCGTGCCAGCCGTAGGTCGCTTCCAGGATCGTCGAGCCGCTCCTGGGGCCGGAGGGCGTATCGAATTCCAGCGCGACCTTATAGCGATAGACACCAACGGTGGCACAGCCGCTGAGCGCCAGTAGGCTCCCGGCTGAACCCAGTGCGATAAAGCGCCGCCGATTGATGTCCCCGAACGCCAAAGTTTTGACCTCTCCCTAGACCCGCGCTGCGTTCTAGCTGATTCACGCCGCCTCGACGATCCCCATGAAATCGCTCGCCTTGAGCGAGGCTCCGCCCACCAACGCACCATCGACATCGGCAAGGCCGAGGATGTCCTTGGCGTTGTTTGGCTTTACAGAGCCGCCGTAGAGAATGCGCATCTTGGCTGCGGTTTCCTTGCCGAGAAGCCGCGCGATGGTCTTGCGGATGTCGGCGTGGACTTCTGCGATATCGGCCAGCGTCGGCGTGAGGCCCGTGCCGATGGCCCAGACCGGCTCATAGGCGATCACGACCTGATCCGCGCTCACACCCGCCGGAATCGAGCCCTTGACCTGCTTGCCGACGACAGCGAGCGCCTTGCCGGCTTCGCGCTGTGCTTTCGTCTCGCCGACGCAGATGATCGCGACCATGCCCTGCGCGATCACGGCTTCGGCCTTGGCCTTCACTTGCGTATCGGTTTCGCCATGGTCAGCGCGGCGCTCGGAATGGCCGACAATGACCGCGCTAGCACCGACATCGAAGAGCTGGCTTGCGGCAAGATCACCGGTGTGTGCGCCTGCCGCGCCTGCGTGGCAATCCTGCGCGCCGATCGCAATGCCGGTACCCAGGGCAACGGCGGAGGCTGTATAGAGCAAGGTTGAGGGTGGAGCGATCAGCATATCGACCTTGCCGCGCAGGGCCAGAGAATAGGCCTTACCCATCTCAACGATTTCGTTGAGGCTCGCGCGGGTTCCGTTCATCTTCCAGTTTCCAGCTACGAGCGGCTTGCGCATGGGGATTCTCCTTGATCTTTCGGATTTCATTGCGGCGCGGGTTAACATGCCGTGCAAGCCGCTTCAATCCAACCTCAGAGTGAGAAGATCGCGCGTTTCGCGGCCTTTGCTGGCTTTCCCCCGCTTTTGCCGTGTTGCCTTCCCGGCTCCTGCTGCATATGGTCCCGCCCCACTTGTCCCTCTTTATAGCAGGCCGCTACCCCCATGCTGAATGCCATCCGCGTTGCCTCCTCGAAATGGCTCGGACGTCTCGTCCTGACCGTCATCATGGGGTTCCTGATCATCTCGTTCGCGATCTGGGGTATCGGCGATATTTTCAAGGGCGGCATCAACCGCACCGTCGCGACGGTTGGCTCGACCAAGATCAGCGCCGATGATTTCCGCGCGAGCTTCAACACCGAGCTTCGCCGCATCCAGCAGCAATCGCGCCGCCCGATCACGACAGAGGATGCACGCGCCTTCGGGCTTGATCGCCTGCTGATCAACCGTTCGATCGACGAAGCCGCGTTGAACCAGAAGGTTCGTGATCTCGGCCTCGCCGTTGATCAGGCGTTGGTGGTGCGTTCGGTGACGGAATCACCGGAATTCCGTGTTGCCGGCCAGTTTGATCGCAATCGCCTCGCCGATGCCCTGCAACAGGCCGGGCTTTCGGAACAGGCGTTCCTGAAGCAGCAAGCCGATCTCGTGGTGCGCATGCAGCTCATGAATGGTCTTGTCGGTGGCATGACCAGCTCAGAGACGCTCCAGCGCGCAATCCACCAGTATCGCGATGAGGAGCGCACGCTTGATGTTGTGGTGGTGCCGGTCGATAAGGTCGCCGCACCCGCCGAACCCGATGCCGCTGCCCTCACCACCTTTTTTGAAGAGCGCAAGGCAGAGTTCCGCACAGTCGAGACCCGCAAGGCGACGCTGATCGTCACCTCGCCGAATGATTTCGCCGCCGGTTTGACCGTCACCGAGGCCGATCTCAAGGCCTACTATGACCGCCTCGTGGTCTCGGGCCGTTTTGGCTCGCCCGAGAAGCGTCAGGCGCAGCGCGTGCTGTTCGATACCGAGGCTGAAGCCAAGGCTGCCGCGGAGAAGGTCACGGCCGGCGGCACCTTTGAGGCATTGCTCGCGGAGAAGAAGCTCAGCGCAAGCGATGTCGATCTTGGCCTCAAGGCGGCGGGCGAAATCGGCGATGCGGCACTGCGCGCCGCGATTTTTGGTGCTGAAGCGGGCAAGATCAGTGCGCCGGTGAAAGATCCCTTCGGCTTCGTACTGGTGCGTGTTCTCAAGATCGAGCCAGCCAAGGTGACGCCGTTTGATGTCGCTCGCCCGCAGATCGAGGGCGAAGCGCGCGCTGACAAGCTCACGCGCGATCCGACCATTCGCGGCAAGCTCGAAGCCGTGACCAAGAAGATCGAAGAGCAGCGCATCGCCGGCAAGAGTCTCGCCGAAGCCGCTGTCGCTGCTGGCGTTCCGACCGTTGCGATTGCGGCGGTGGATCGCCAGGGCAATGACGGCACCGGCAACCGCGTCGCGCTGCCGGGTGGTGCGGATGTCATCAATGCGTTGTTTGCTTCGGATATCGGTCTTGACAACGAACCGCTTCAGCAACGCGACGGCGGGAGCATCTGGTTTGAGGTCAATGGCGTCGAGCCGGCGCGCGACAAGAGCTTCGATGAGGTCAAGGCCGACGTCAAAACCCGCCTGATCGCTGAACTCCGCGACAAGGCGCTCTCTGAAAAGATGACCGGCTACGTCAAGAAGATCGAGGAAGGTGGGTCGCTGACCCTCATCGCTTCCGAGCTGGGACTAACGGTTCAGCGCATCCCCGGCGTGAAGCGTGGCGGGCGCGATGCCGTTCTCGGTCAGGCCGGTGTCGAGCGTGCCTTTGCTGGTGCGATCGGCAAGCCAGTCTCCGCGCTCGTTGCAGATGGCACCAGCCGCGCGCTGATCGTTCCGGTCACCGCGACGCTGACGCCCTATGACGCGGCGCTGGATGAAAAGTCGGGCTTGCCGCGCCAGATCGCGCAGGGTTTTTCGGAGGACATCATGGCGCAATATACCGCCGGTCTGAAGAAGCAGATGGGCGTTACCATTAATCAGGCGATCCTCAATCAGGCGCTTGGCCAGAACAACTGAGACTGACTGCCGATGTCGATAGAGCCTTCTTCAAGCGTCTTCGAGCCGCGCTACGGCGCGGGCGAAGCGCAGTGCCTTGCGATCCGGCTCGTCGCCGACCTCGAAACGCCAGTCTCGGCCTACCTGAAGATGAAGGCGCTTGCCGCTGGCGGGCCGAGCTTCCTGCTCGAATCGGTCGAAGGCGGCGCGGTGCGCGGGCGCTATTCGATCATCGGTCTCAAGCCGGACCTGACATGGCGCTGCAAGTCCGACGCCATCGAGATTTCGCGCGATGGCAAGGTGGAGACGCTGACCGGAAAGCCGCTCGACAGCTTGCGCGCCCTGCTTGCGGAAAGCCGCATTCCGCATCTCGCGGGTCTGCCGCCGATGGCTTCGGGCGTGTTTGGCTTTCTTGGCTATGATATGGTGCGGCATATGGAGCGGCTTCCCGCCGCCAAGGCCGATCCCATAGGCGTGCCGGATGCCCTGATGATCCGCCCGACACTTCTCGTGGTGTTCGACGCGGTGAAGGACGAACTCGTTGTCATCACGCCGGTTTTCCCCAAAACGGGCGTAAGCGCGAAAGCGGCCTATGAAGCGGCCTCTGATCGTCTCAACGCGGCGGTTGCCGCGCTCGATACTCCCCTCGCCTATGCCGGTGATGCAGCGGACCTTGATGCCCGTCTGCCCACGACGGTCTCGAACACGACGCCCGACGAATACAAGGCGATGGTGGCGGCGGCTAAGGAATACATCCTCGCGGGTGACATCTTTCAGGTCGTGCTTTCCCAGCGGTTCTCGACGCCGTTCGATCTTGATGCCTTCTCGCTTTATCGCGCGCTGCGCCGTGTGAACCCCTCGCCTTATCTCTGTTATCTCGATTTTTCTGAGTTTCAGATCGTCTGTTCGAGCCCGGAAATTCTGGTCAAGGTGGTGGACGGTAAGGTCACGATCCGGCCCATCGCCGGCACGCGGCCGCGCGGCGCGACGCTCGCCGAGGACAAGCGACTGGAGGAAGAACTTCTCGCCGATCCCAAGGAGCGTGCCGAGCATCTCATGTTGCTCGATCTCGGGCGCAACGATGTCGGCCGTGTCTCGGAGATTGGCTCGGTCAGCGTCACCGACAGCTATTTCGTCGAGCGCTACAGCCAGGTGATGCATATCGTTTCGAACGTCGAAGGGCGGATTGATGCGAAATATGACGTCATTGATGCGCTTTCTGCCGGTTTTCCGGCCGGTACGGTCTCCGGCGCGCCGAAGATCCGCGCGATGGAGATCATTGACGAACTCGAAAAGGACAAGCGCGGCGCTTACGCTGGTGCTATCGGCTATTTCGGGGCCGATGGCGCAATGGACACCTGCATCGTGCTGCGCACGGCTGTTGTGAAAGACGGCGTGATGCATGTGCAGGCTGGCGCGGGTATCGTCCACGATTCCAACCCTGCATCCGAACAGGCCGAATGCGAGAACAAGGCCAAGGCGCTGTTCCGCGCGGCAGAGGAAGCGGTGCGGTTTGCATCGCGCGGGAAACGCGGGCAATAATCGCCGCTCATCGGAAAGCAAAGTCATGCGCGTTGCCCTGATCGACAATTACGACAGCTTCACGTTCAACGTCGTGCACGCCCTCGGGGCGCATGGCGCGAAGATCGACGTGATCCGCAACGATGCCATGAGCGCGGAAGAACTGTTGGCGCGCGGGCATCAGGCCATTGTGGTTTCGCCTGGCCCCTGCACGCCCAACGAGGCGGGCATTTCGCTCGATGTGATCAAGCTTGCGGCGGGCAAAGTGCCGCTGTTCGGCGTCTGCCTTGGCCATCAGGCCATCGGGCAGGCCTTCGGCGGTAAGGTGATCCGCGTCGGGCCGGTGCATGGCAAGGTCAGCCGCATCACGCATGATGGCAAGGGCCTGTTCCGGGGCATCAATGGCCCGCTTGATGTCACGCGCTATCATTCGCTGGTGGTCGAGGCCGCCACGATGCCAGAGGCGCTGATCGCCACTGCGCGCTCCGAGGATGGCCTCGTGATGGCGCTCCAGCATCGCGCCAAGCCGATCTACGGCGTGCAGTTTCACCCCGAATCCATCGCGACCGAACAGGGCTCCGCGATTTGCCGGAATTTTCTCACCCTCGCGCGGGAATTCAACGCCTGCACGAGAGCTGCCTAAGGGTTTCGAAGTATGGATGCGTTCAAGCCGCTTATCGCCAAAGTTGCCGCCGGGCTGCCGCTTTCGGCCTCCGAGGCCGAGGTGGCGTTCAGCCAGATTCTTTCCGGCGAATCGACCCCCGCCCAAACCGCGGGCTTCCTGATGGCTCTACGCGTGCGTGGCGAGACGGTGGATGAAGTCACTGGCGCGGTCAAAGCCATGCGGGGCAAGATGCTCGCGGTGCCATATGTCCCGGGCGCGATCGATGTTGTCGGCACGGGTGGCGATGCCTCCGGCTCTTGGAATGTCTCGACGCTGGCGGGTTTGATCGTCGCGGCTTGCGGCGTGCCGGTTGCCAAGCACGGCAATCGCGCGGCATCGTCCAAGTCGGGCACGGCGGATGTCTTGCAGGCGCTTGGTGTCAAGATCGGCCTCACGCCGGCGGAGGTTTCGGCTTGCGTCGCGAAGGCCGGTTTTGCTTTCATGCTCGCGCCGGCGCATCATCCGGCGATGCGGCATGTCGGTCCGGTGCGCACGGAACTTGGCACGCGGACGATTTTCAACCTCCTTGGCCCGCTCTCCAATCCAGCGGGTGTTTCGCGCATCCTCCTCGGCGTGTTCGCGCCGTCGTGGCAGCAGCCGATAGCCGAGACGCTGCGGGATCTCGGCACGGAAGCCGCATGGGTCGTGCATGGATCGGACGGGCTTGATGAAATCACAACCACGGGACCGACTTCGGTCGTTGAGCTCAAGGGTGGCGAGATCCGCGCCTTCGAGATCAACCCCGAAGACGCGGGCCTGCCGCTCTCTGATCCGGATGCGCTCAAGGGCGGCGAGCCGGGCCAGAATGCTGCCGCGCTGACGGCGGTCGTCGATGGCGCCAAGAACGCCTATCGCGATATCGCTGTGTTCAATGCCGCTGCCGCGCTGGTGGTTGCCGGCAAGGCCTCCGATCTCAAGGACGGCGCGAAGCAGGCTGCCGCAGCGCTCGATTCCGGCAAGGTGAAGGTCGTGCTGGCAGCCGTAGTCGCTGCTTCGAATGCAGGTGCCGCGGCGTGACCGACATCCTGAAGAAAATCGAAGCCGACTTTTCTTCTTTGTTTCCTCGCATAAGCTCGGGCGCCCGTTCGGGCTTTGGATGTAAACCGTGACGGATATTCTGAAGAAAATCGAAGCCACAAAGCGCGAGGAAATCGCCGCTGCGAAGGCGCGGGTTTCCGAAGCCGAGCTGCGCTCTCGCGCAGCCGATGCAGATGCGCCGCGCGGTTTCATCCGTGCCATTGAGACGCATCTGGCGGCGGATCGCTTTGCGCTGATCGCCGAGATCAAGAAGGCAAGCCCCTCCAAGGGGTTGATCCGCGCCGACTTCGATCCCCCTGCCCTTGCGAATGCCTATGCTGAGGGTGGCGCGACCTGCCTTTCTGTGCTGACCGACAGCCCGTATTTTCAGGGCGCGACGGAATACTTGATCGCGGCCCGTGCCGCATGCAGCCTGCCGGTGATCCGCAAGGATTTCCTTTTTGAGCCCTATCAGGTCTACGAAGCACGGGCGATGGGCGCGGACTGCATCCTCGTCATCATGGCCTCGGTCGATGATGCCGCAGCGCTGGAATTGACGACTTGTGCGCAATCCCTCGGGATGGACGCGCTGATCGAGGTGCATGACGCGGAAGAACTAGAACGCGCGCTGAAGCTGCCGTCGCGCCTTGTCGGCATCAACAACCGCAACCTCAGAACCTTCGAGGTTGGGCTCGAAACCTCCGAGCGCCTTGCACCGATGATCCCGGAGGATCGCATTATCGTCGGTGAAAGTGGCATCTTCACCCATTCCGATTGCGTCCGCCTCGCGAAATCCCGCATCTCTACCTTCCTTGTGGGCGAAAGCCTGATGCGGCAGGCGGATGTTGCCGCCGCGACCCGCACCTTGCTCGGCCTCGGAGTGGCGGCATGAGTGACGCGCGGCTCACGCATCTTGATGCGGCGGGCGCCGCGCATATGGTCGATGTCGGTGAAAAGGCCGTCACGACACGCGAAGCCCTCTCCGAAGGGCGTGTTGTGATGGAAAAGGCGACGCTGGATCTCATCCGCTCAGGCCTCTCCAAAAAGGGCGACGTGATCGCTGTCGCGCGCATTGCAGGCATCATGGCGGCGAAGAAGACGCATGAGCTGATCCCGCTTTGCCATCCGCTGCTGCTGACCAAGGTTTCCGTGGATATTGAGCCAGACGACAGCTTACCAGGGCTCCATGTCCGCGCCCTCGCTCGCGTTTCCGGCCAAACCGGGGTGGAAATGGAAGCGCTGACAGCGGTATCCGTCGCATGTCTCACGATTTATGACATGGCGAAAGCGGTTGATCGCGGCATGCGGATCGAGGGGATCCGGCTTCTTGAAAAGTCCGGTGGCAAATCCGGTGACTGGCGTGCGGAGTCCGCTTCGTGACCGGCGCTGGGCGGTCCGGGCTTCTGCCCGTCGAGGATGCGCTGGTGCGTATTCTCGCTGCTGCCGAGACTTTTCCCAAAGACGTCGAGATGGTTCCGGTCGCTGAGGCCGATGGCCGCGTGCTTGCGGGTGATCTTGTTGCCCTGCGCAGCCAGCCACCAGCGGATGTCTCGGCGATGGATGGTTACGCCTTGCAGGCCGCTGACACCGATCCGCCGGGAAAGCCCCTGCGCCTCATCGGTGAAAGTGCGGCGGGTCACCCTTTTTCCGGGGCTGTTCAGCCCGGAGAGGCCGTCCGCATTTTTACCGGTGCTGTTGTCCCGCCGGGCGCGAATGCCGTGCTGTTGCAGGAACGTGCGGCCGCACGTGAGGGAACGGTGTGCAGCGAAATCACGCTTGCGCCGGGCACCTTTGTTCGGCGCGCCGGGCGCGATTTCAAGGCTGGCGAGATTGGTCTTCGTGCGCACCTCCGCCTGACGCCGGGGCGCATTGCACTTGCGGGCGCGATGAACCATGCGGAAATTCCGGTGTTTCGCCGCCCGCGCGTGGCCATTCTCGCGACGGGCGATGAACTTGTCGCGGCCGGCGCGACCAGTGCACCCGATGCCATTGTCGCCACGAATGCCTTCGCGATTGCGGCCATGGCGCGCGCAGCTGGGGCCGAGGTGCGTGATCTTGGCATTGCGCGCGACACCGAGTCGAGCCTCAACGCGGCTTTTGATGTGGCGGAAGGCTGGCCGGCGGACGTGCTGGTGACGATTGGCGGCGCCTCCGTCGGCAAGCATGATCTCGTTCGTCCAGTCGCGGCTGCCCGTGGTGCGAAGCTCGATTTCTACAAAATTGCAATGAGGCCGGGAAAGCCGTTGAATTTCGGTCGTCTTGGCGCGATTCTGCTCGTCGGGCTGCCGGGCAATCCCGTCTCGGCGCTGGTGTGCGCGCGGCTCTTTCTGATGCCGCTGCTGGCCGCGCTTCAGGGCGATGGCGAAGCCGGCGCAGATGTGGGCGAGCCGGCCTTTCTCGGGCGCGCCCTGCCCGCCAATGATGAGCGGCAGGATTACTTGCGCGCAACGCTGACGCGCGATGCCGACGGGCGGCTTATCGCGACACCGCCGGGCGACCAGGATTCTTCCCTCTTGTCGGTTTATGCGGGCGCTTCGGCGCTCGTGATCCGCCCCCCTTTTGCACCAGAAGCCACCACCGGAAGCCCCTGCCGCATCCTCAAAACCTGACCCATCACGAAAACCGATTGATTTTTTGATCGGCAATTCAGGGTTGTTTTTGTGAACACTTGCGGAACATGGGCGGAACATGGTAAAGGTGTTCCGCTTTTGTTTTAACCGATTCTGCGGGAGTTCGGGGTCTATGCTCACCAAGAAGCAGATTGAATTGCTGCGCTTCATCCACGAGCGCCTGACCGAGAATGGTGTTCCGCCCTCCTTCGACGAAATGAAGGAAGCGCTGGATCTGAAGTCGAAATCCGGCATTCATCGGCTCATTCTGGCGTTGGAGGAACGCGGCTTCATTCGCCGTCTGCCCAACCGCGCGCGGGCGCTGGAGGTCATCCGCCTGCCGGATGCGCATGTCCCGCGCCCCGGTCGCCAGCGCTTTGCGCCGAGCGTGATCGAGGGGGATCTTGGCAAGGTCAGAACCCCCTCCTCGGCTCCCCCTCCTGTTGATCAGGAGCCATCGCGTTCCATTGCGATCCCTGTGATGGGACGTATTGCTGCGGGCACGCCTATTTCCGCGATCCAGAGTCGCAGCCATACAGTGGATGTTTCGCCCGATTTTCTCAGCCATGGCGAACATTATGCGCTGGAAGTGCGCGGTGACTCGATGATCGAGGCGGGGATTTTCGACGGCGATCTCGTGGTGATCCGCAAGCAGGAGACAGCGGAGAGCGGCGATATCGTTGTGGCGTTGATCGATGACGAGGAAGCCACTCTGAAGCGGTTGCGCAAGCGCGGTGCATCCGTGGCGCTCGAAGCGGCCAATCCCAATTACGAAACGCGGATTTTCGGACCGGATCGCGTGCGCGTTCAGGGCCGGCTTGTCAGCCTCGTGCGGCGTTACTGAGCGCGGGGTGTCAGGCCGGGATCATCTTCCAGCGTTTCGGGCATACGAGGAGTTGCTTCGCGGATGCGTTTTCGGGGATGTCTGGGGGCGGGTTCCGCGGTTTCCTGCTCTGAGGGAACACTGGCGATGCTGGTTTTCGCCGGGAGGATAGGCGCGGATTTCGGTTTTCGACGCCATGGACGATCCGTTGACGGGTCGAGTGTTGTCTGAAGGTGCCAGTCTGTCGCGGTGCGTGTTGAAACACGGGTGGCGCCGTAGCGGTCGAAATGATCGCGGGCGAGAATTTTGGCACGATCGCAAGCGGCAATGGTAGCAAGTGGCGTCATGACGATATCAGCGCGGGCGCAGTCCTCGCGCAAGGCGTCGAGGCGAGCAACGAGAGCAACCTGGCGTCCGTCCCTGAGACGTCCAATGCAGCCTGATTTGTCACAGCGAACGCCGTCGCGCAGGCTCGCGTCGGTTGCTGTGCGGTTATCGCCAAGGGCGGGCAACCATTGCGAGAGCGTGAATTTGCTCGGCGTGCCAACGGCCATAACGTGGTAGCGATCATCCGTACCCCGGATCAGCGCCATTCTGGCAGTTGGATCAATAACGATATCCGGTAGATCGGGCGATCTCAGTTGCACGAGCCAAAGCGCCAGCGGGATTAACGAGAGCCAACGCAGGCTGGTGCGAAGGCTGACAAAAATGATGAGGCCCGTGACGAGCAGCCCGAACGCCAGACCTTCCATGTTGGGAGCGGTGACGCTGGCGTTTTCGATCGCCGCCACCCATTGCGCGACCATCAACATGCCGCTGACGCCATAGCCCATGATGGTCCAGATAATGCCATCGAGGCCGAAAGGCACGAGCAGCGTACCCGCGACGGCAGCCGGCATCACGATCAGCGAGACCATGGGAATGCCGAGCGAATTGCCGATGATCCCGTAGGGGTTGAGGCGGTGGAAGTGGTAGGCTGAGAATGGTGCGGTCGCGAGTGTGGCGACGATGGTTGTGGCGGCGATGCCGAGAAACGACAACAGGAGCTTGTGGCCGAAACTTTCGAGCGGGCCGCGCGGTGGGGCGGGGTGACCGGCCTTCCATTCCCGCCAGACCTGATTGGCGGCGATCAGGCAGGCTACGGCTGCAAAGGACATCTGGAAGCTCGGTCCGAGCACGGATTCAGGTTCTCGCGCCATGACGATCAGCGCGGAAATCGCCAGGTTGCGCATTGCGAGCGCCGGGCGATCCACCAGAATCGCACCGAGCATCACCAGCGTCATGATCAGCGAACGCTCGGTGGCGACCTCATTGCCGGAAAAGATGCAGTAGAAGGTGGCGCCGAACATCGCTGCGCCGGCAGCGTATTTCTTGATCGGACGGCGCAGGGCAACCGCCGGGATTGCCGCCAGCAGCGCGCGGATTGACCAGAAGAGCACGCCCGCTGCCAGTACCATGTGCAGGCCAGAGATCGAGACGACATGATAAAGCCCGGCGCCGCGCAGGTCATCGTTGGTGGGTTCGGAAATCAGGCCGCGCTTGCCGGTGATCAGCGCGGCGGAAAGCGCGCCCGCATCCCCGCCGATTGCGCGGGCGATACGATCGGTCAGGGCATTGCGCCAGCGGTCGATCGCGGCGTTGATGCGTAAGGTGAGCGGCGCCACGCCCGGCGGCGCCTCGGTTCGGGCCGGGCCGATGGCGTAACCGACCCCGCCCGTGGAGCGGAAGAAGGATTCGCGGCGGAAATCATAGCCGCCCGGCAGCGCGGCTTCCGAAGGGGGCGCGAGCCGCGCTTTCAGCACCACGAAATCACCCGGCTGGGGGCCGTTTCGCCCCGGCGCGCCGATCCGGAGACGGAACGGCAGGGCGGCCTCGGCAATACTCTCCATCGCCGTGGGGCGCAGGATCATGCGTTGGCGGCCGTGATAATCGTCAACGGCCTCAACGAAGCCTTTGACTTCCACGAGGAGATCCCGGTCGAGCATCGGGCTTGCAACGAGAGCTGTGCGAAAGGCGCCGGCGGCGAAGCCCGAAGCGGCCATCAGCAACGAGAGGCACAGGAAGCGCGGGATGCCTTCCGTGCGGCGCAGGGCCATGAACGTGATCAGCGCGAGAAGCGGTCCGGCCCATAAGCTCGGCTCTTCAGCGGCAGCGAAATAGGTCAGGATTCCGAGGCCGAAGGCGACCGGCAGCCAGACAAAACCGGAGCGGTAATCGTGTTCGCGCGCAAGATTGGCCACGAGCCATCCGCGCACGGCGGCATAGACGAGCGCGGTGCGATCACCGAGCCCGAGGCCGGGGCGCAGCACGTCCACCACAGCGCCGGGACGGGTCAGGCGCGGGCGCGGCACGTCACTCTCCCGAAACCGGCGTGCGAGAAGATCTGCCACGCCAGCGGACAGGCGGAAAACCTCGGGCAAATGCCGTCTCTGGCGCGGGTTGAGTGCATAATCCGCTTTCGTTCAGGGGTGCGCGATGCTAGATCGCGGCTTGTCCGTTCGCAATGCGGACCCGGAACCAATTCTTACCAATCCCTGCCCTTTCTTCCTCCTTTACCTGAATTTCGAGCGCTGCTGATGCCTGATCCTGTTGTGACCCGCTTTGCCCCCTCGCCCACCGGCTTCCTGCATATCGGTGGCGGGCGAACGGCCCTGTTCAACTGGCTGCTCGCCAAGAAACTCGGCGGCAAGATGCTGCTGCGCATTGAGGATACGGATCGCGCGCGCTCAACGCCTGAAGCGATCGATGCGATTCTCGATGGCCTCAAGTGGCTCGGTCTCGATTGGGATGGCGAGGTGACCTACCAGTTCGCGCGGGCCGCGCGGCACCGGGAGGTCGCCGAAGAGATGCTGGCGCGCGGTAACGCCTATCATTGCTATGCGACGCCCGAGGAACTCGACGCGATGCGCGAGAAGGCCAAGGCCGAGGGCAAGCCGATGCGCTATGACGGGCGCTGGCGCGAGCGTTCGGACGCGGATCGCGCCGCTGCAGAAGCCGCAGGCCTCAAGCCGGTCATCCGCCTCAAGGCGCCGCTGACCGGCGAGACCAGTGTCGATGATCTCGTGCAAGGTCGGGTGACCTGGACCAATGACAACCTTGATGATCTCGTGCTGCTGCGTTCGGACGGCAATCCGACCTATATGCTTGCCGTGGTGGTTGACGATCACGATACGGGCGTGACGCACATTGTGCGCGGCGACGATCATCTCACCAATGCCGCGCGCCAGACGCAGATCTATCAGGCGATGGGCTGGAAAGTGCCGGCGATGGCGCATATCCCGTTGATCCATGGGGCGGATGGCGCGAAGCTTTCGAAGCGCCATGGCGCGCTCGGGGTCGATGCCTATCGTGCGCTCGGCTACTTGCCGATTGCGCTGAGGAATTATCTCGTCCGTCTCGGCTGGAGCCATGGCGATCAGGAGATTTTCTCAACCGAGGAGATGATTTCGGCGTTCGATCTCAAGAACGTCGGCCGTTCACCAGCGCGCTTCGATTTTGCCAAGCTCGAGAACATCAACGGTCACTATATGCGCCAGACCGGGGACGCGGAATTGCTGGCGGCGATTGAAGCCATGCTGCCGCATACCGAAGGTGGCCCGGCCCTGCTGGCGGAACTGACCCCTGCCCGCCGCGCGCAGTGGCTGGCGGCGATGCCCGGCCTCAAGGAACGCGCAAAAACTCTCGTTGAACTGGTCGATGGCTCGAAGTTCCTCTTTGCCCAACGCCCGCTGGCGGCAGATGAGAAAGCGACCGACATTCTCGCCAAGGGAGGCCGTGATGTCCTCCGGGCGCTGCTGCCCCGTCTCGAAGCCGCTGCGACATGGGATGCTGCGACCCTCGAAGCCGCTGTGCGGGCCGAGGCGGAAGCGACCGGGCTCAAGCTCGGTGCGCTCGCACAGCCGCTCCGCGCTGCGCTGACGGGACGCTCGACCTCGCCGGGTATTTTCGACGTTTTCGTTGTGCTCGGCCGTGAGGAGAGCCTTGGTCGAATCATGGATTGCCTCTAAGCAACCCTGACGTGCATATCCGTCGAAAGTCTGTTCACTGATTTCATCAGTTTTGACCTATTGGCCAGAAGCCGAACTTGAACCTGAACAGATGTTAAGTTAGGGGTTCTGGGACGAAAATGCGGCACTGCAACAATCGCGTTGCCAGCGCCATATGTCGCGGGTCTTTCCGGAGTGATCTCCGTGCTAAATCCGTGCGATAAGGATCGAAGAGGAGTTTGCCATGACCGCGCACACGACTTCCCTGAAGGTGGATGACAAGGTCATCGATCTTCCGGTTAAAGAGGGCACCATCGGGCCGGCGGTTGTCGATATCGGCAAGCTCTATGCCCAGACCGGCATGTTCACCTATGATCCCGGTTTCACGTCCACCGCGGCGTGCGAATCCAAGATCACCTATATTGATGGTGACGAAGGTGTGTTGCTGTATCGCGGCTACCCGATCGAGCAGCTTGCCGAACATGGTGACTTCCTCGAGAGCTGCTACCTGCTGCTTTATGGGGAGCTTCCGACCCCGACCCAGAAGGCAGATTTTGATTATCGCGTCACGCGCCACACCATGGTGCATGAGCAGATGATGCGCTTCTTCCAGGGTTTCCGCCGCGACGCGCACCCGATGGCGGTGATGGTGGCTTCGGTTGGCGCTATGTCGGCTTTCTACCACGACTCGACTGACATCTCGGACCCGTATCAGCGCATGGTCGCCTCGATGCGGATGATCGCCAAGATGCCGACGCTTGCAGCAATGGCGTTCAAGTACTCGATCGGCCAGCCGTTCGTGTATCCGAAGAACGATCTCGATTACACCTCGAACTTCCTGCGCATGTGCTTTGCCGTGCCGTGCGAAGAGTACAAGGTGAACCCTGTTCTGAGCCGTGCGCTCGACCGTATCTTCATCCTGCACGCCGATCACGAGCAGAACGCCTCGACCTCGACTGTCCGCCTCGCGGGCTCGTCGGGCGCGAACCCGTTCGCCTGCATCGCGGCCGGCATCGCCTGCCTCTGGGGCCCGGCGCATGGTGGCGCGAACGAAGCCGCCCTGCAGATGCTGCAGGAGATCGGCCATGTCGACAACATTCCGAAGTATATCGCCAAGGCGAAGGACAAGAACGATCCGTTCCGCCTGATGGGCTTCGGCCATCGCGTCTACAAGAACTATGATCCGCGCGCGAAGATCATGCAGAAGACCTGCCACGAGGTTCTCAACGAACTCGGCATCAAGGACGATCCGCTGCTCGACGTGGCAGTGGAACTCGAGCGCATCGCGCTGTCGGACCCCTACTTCATCGAGAAGAAGCTCTATCCGAACATCGATTTCTATTCGGGCATCACCCTCAAGGCGATGGGTTTCCCGACCGACATGTTCACCGTGCTGTTTGCGCTCGCGCGAACTGTCGGCTGGATCGGCCAGTGGAAGGAAATGATCGAGGATCCAGGTCAGCGCATCGGTCGCCCGCGTCAGCTCTACACAGGTGAGCCGCGCCGCGAATACACGCCGATGGCGCAGCGCCGCTGAGTTGAGACCGGTTTCGCGGAAATGTGGAACCGGAACTTTTCAGCTACTCTTAATCTGCTTAAAAAATGGGCGCTCCGGCGCCCATTTTGCTGTTTTGATATCGTAACAAGTTTGTTTCCAGAGCTATGCTTTTTGATTTGTCTCAAAATCTAATGGTATTTTAATCAAGCGGTGCTTGTCTCCTTCCGTTGAAGTTATCGGGAGAAGCCGAAATGAAGCTGCAATCCATTGTCGGTTTTGCCTGTGGTGTTGCTCTAGCGGGAGGCCTCGTGAGTGCTGCCGCCAGTTTCCGCACTTCAGCTTCTTTCGAAGAGAGCGGCAAGCGCATGGAAACGCTCGTGACCTCCCTCCGCCAGCATATGACGGCGGACATGATGCACGATAATTTGCGCGGTACTGTCTTCAGAGCGCTTTATGCGGTGACGACCGATCAGTCGGACATCGTGGTCGAAGCGCGAGACGACCTCAAGAAGTCGGCGCAGATCTTTCGCGAAGCCATTCAGGCACAGGACAAGCTGGCGCTTCCCGCCAACGTCAAGGATGCACTTTCGAGGCTCAAAGCACCACTCAATGACTATGTCACCAATGCGGAAAAACTTGTCGCCCTCGGCGTTGCAGGCAAGCCGGAAGATGCACGAAGTGCCCTCCCCGCATTTATGAAAGCCTTCGAAGCGCTTGAGAAGGAGATGTCCGTTGCCTCCGACGCCATCGAGAAGGCTAGTGCGGAGGAAACCGCGCAGGGCTCTGAAATTGCTGGCGTAGCGGCAAGACTCAACTGGTTGGCGCTTGGGCTTACAGCCTTCCTCTTCTCGGCCTATTTCCTACTTTGCAAGGTCTACGTTACCGGTCCACTAGCCGCCACTACACGTGCCATGACCTCGCTGGCTGAGGGTAATCTCGATATCGGAACGCAAGGGAAGAGCCGTATCAGCGAAATTGGCAATCTTTTGTCCTCGCTCGAAGTGTTCCGAACCAATGCGGCCGAGCGACAGGCGCTTGCGCATCAGCGCGATGCAGATCGCGAACAGGCCGAGACGGACAAGCGCGACGCCATGGCGGCGATCGCGCAGGCGTTCGAAGAGAGCGTCGGCGGGATCGTCCATGAGCTTGTCGGCCATGCCCAGGAACTGCAATCTTCGGCACAGGTTATGACGCGGACTTCCGAACAGACGAGCCAGAAGGCGCTTTCGGTGTCCACGGCATCCGAACAGACCTCGGTAAACGTGCATTCGTTGGCCGCTGCAACCGAAGAGCTTTCGGCTTCGGTCGAGGAAATCAGTCGCCAGGTCCGTTTCTCCAGCGAAATGTCAGGCGATGCCGCCGTCAAGGCTGATCGCACGATCGAAAAGGTTTCGGAACTGACCGCTGCGACCCAGAAAATCGGCGCAATTGTCGGCATGATTCAGGAAATCGCGGGCCAGACCAACCTGCTGGCACTGAACGCCACCATTGAGGCTGCGCGCGCTGGTGAAGCTGGACGCGGCTTCGCGGTGGTTGCCTCGGAAGTCAAGGAACTCGCCTCCCAGACCGCCAAGGCGACACAGGAGATTTCCGGCCAGATCACGGAAATCCAGAACGCCACCTCGGCGGCGACGACCGTCATTACCGAAATCACCGATGCCATCCGCAAGATCAACGATATGGCTTCCCGTACCGCCATGGCCGTTGCCGAACAGGGCTCCGCGACGCAGGAAATCGCCCGCAATGTGCAGCAGGCCTCGCAGGGTACCGGTGAAGTTTCGAGCAGCATCACAGTGGTGAGCACGGCAGCGCAGGAGGCAACGCAGGTGGCCGGGCGCGTCCTCGCCTCCTCGGATGTCATGTCCTCGCAGTCGCAGCGTTTGCGCGATGAAATGAAAGGCTTCCTCGATAAGGTGCGTGCCGCCTGAGGCCACTTATCGAGTAGAACAAACAAAACCCCGCCGATTGGCGGGGTTTTTCGTTTCAGAGCCTTGGCGTGGGCCGGCGTTACTCCACCGTGACGCTTTTTGCGAGATTGCGCGGCTGGTCGACGTCTTTGCCCATCACGACAGCGGTGTGATAGGCGATGAGCTGCACAGGTACGGAATAGACCAGCGCAGAGAAGTCGGGCGCCATATCCGGCATTTCGATCTCGGCGAGAGTCTCAATCGCTGCTGCCTCGCCGACGCCCTTGGGGCCGATCAGCACGATACGACCGCCACGCGCGGCAACTTCCTGAATGTTCGAGACGGTTTTCTCGAACCAATGGTCCTTTGGCGCGAGAACAATCACCGGCAGAACTTCGTCGATGAGGGCAATCGGGCCATGCTTGAGTTCGCCGGCGGCATAGCCTTCCGCGTGGATATAGCTGATTTCCTTGAGCTTCAGCGCTCCCTCCATCGCCAGTGGATAGGAGGTGCCGCGCCCGAGGTAGAGCACATCGGTCGCTTTGGCGATATCGCGCGCTAGTTCCTCGATCGGGGCTTCATAGCGAAGTGCATCCGCCATCAGGCCGGGCACGGCGATGAGCTGGTTGACGAGATCGGCTTCGCGGGCGGCATCAATGGCGCCGCGTGCGCGGGCGGCGGCGACCGCGAGGCTCGCGAGCACCGTCAACTGGCAGGTAAATGCCTTGGTGGAGGCGACACCGATTTCCGGGCCGGCAAGCGTCTGGGCCACGACATCGCTCTCGCGGGCGATGGTTGAGGTCGGCACGTTTACCACCGCGAGGATATGGTTGCCCTGCTCCTTGGCGTAGCGGAGTGTTGCCAGTGTATCGGCAGTTTCGCCCGATTGCGAGATGACGATCATCAGCTCGCCCTTGTCGAGCGGCGCATCGCGATAGCGGAATTCCGACGCAATATCGATCTCGACCGGGATCCGCGCAATGCGCTCAAACCAGTATTTCGCGATCTGCCCGGCCAGAAACGCCGTCCCACAGGCCGAAATCGAGATGCGGCGCAGGTTCTTCCAGTCGAATGGGAGGGCGAAGGGAAGCTGTACTGCGCCCGCGCTCATATCGACGTAATGCGCCAAGGTGCGGCCCACCACTTCCGGCTGCTCGTAGATTTCCTTGAGCATGAAGTGACGGTGATTACCTTTGTCGACGAGATAGGCTCCGGCCTGGCTTTTCTGGGTCTTACGCTTGACCGGCGTGTTGGCATGGTCAAAGTAGCTCGCGCCTTCGCGCGTTAGTGCCACCCAATCGCCCTCTTCAAGATAGCAGATGGTGTCGGTGAAGGGTGCCAGCGCCAGTGCATCCGAGCCGAGGTACATCTCGCCGTCACCATAGCCTACGGCGAGCGGCGCACCGCAGCGGGCGCCGATCAGCAGGTTTTCCTCGCCCTTGAAAATGAAACCAAGCGCAAAGGCGCCATGCAGGCGCGGCAGTGCCTTGGCCACAGCTTCCTTCGGGCCGAGGCCGGTGTTCATGTAATGCGTGACGAGATGCGCGACGACTTCGGTATCGGTCTGGGTGACGAAGACAGCGCCAGCCGCGACGAGTTCCTCGCGCAATTCGCGGAAGTTCTCGATGATGCCGTTATGCACAACCGCGAGCTTGTCGGTGGCGTGCGGGTGGGCGTTGTTCTCCGTCGGCCGGCCGTGGGTGGCCCAGCGCGTGTGACCAATGCCGGCATGGCCGGAAAGCGGCGCTTCGCGCAGCTTGGCATCAAGGTTTTTGAGCTTGCCTTCTGCGCGGACACGGGCGATCGCGCCGCCTTCCATCGTGGCGATGCCGGCGGAATCATAGCCGCGGTACTCAAGCCGTTTCAGCGCCTCGACGATCTGAAACGCCACAGGCTCGTTACCCAGAATGCCGACAATGCCGCACATATCAGTCCCTTTTTGAAGCGAATCCCGATGGCGTATTCAGTGCCAGCCCGCAAGGAATGGCACAAATCACGTTGAAATACCGTTTGTGACCGGTGCGCGTGCACGCGGTATGCCAGCGGAGGCGATACTGATCAGCGATCTTTCTTCGCCTTTGCCACGTTCTCCGGACGGGCGCGGAAGCTCACCGCCCAGCGTTCCTTCGTGATCTGATGGCCGCGTGCCACGGCCAGCGCATCCGCCGGAACATCTTTCGTCACGACAGAGCCCGAGCCGACAAAGGCGCCATCGCCGATCGTCACGGGCGCGACAAGCGCCGAGTTCGAGCCTATGAAGGCATTGGCGCCAATGGTCGTCCTGAACTTGCGGAAGCCATCGTAATTACAGGTGATGGTGCCTGCGCCGATATTCGCCTCGGCACCGACCGAGGCATCCCCGAGATAGGTAAGATGGCTGACCTTGGCGCCCGCGCCGAGATCGACGTTCTTGATTTCAACGAAATTGCCGACCTTGGCTTTTGCACCCAGATCCGCACCGGGCCGGAGTCGCGCGAAGGGGCCGACGGTGGCTTTGGCGCCGACCTTCGCACCTTCGAGATGGCTGAAGGCATGGATCACCGCACCTTCCTCGATGATAACGCCCGGGCCGAAAACGACATTCGGTTCGATGAGAACATCGCGGGCGATCACGGTATCAAGCGCAAAGAACACGGTTTCCGGCGCGATCAGCGTCACGCCATTGCGCATATGAGACTCACGCAGGCGGCGCTGGAGCACGGCTTCGGCGGCAGCGAGCTGGACGCGATCATTGACGCCCTGCGCTTCCTCTTCAGGCACCTCGACTATCGAAGCACCGAGACCGCGCTGCCGCGCCAGCGCGACACAATCGGTGAGGTAGAATTCGTTCTGCGCATTGGCACTGCCAACGGATTTCAGGAGGTCGAGCGCGATATCGCCGCGCAGCGCCATCAGCCCGCCGTTGGAGAGGCGGATTTCCCGTTCGGCGTCAGTGGCATCCTTGTGCTCGCGGATCGCTTCCAGCGAAGCGCCGCTGGTGATCAGGCGGCCATAGCCGGTTGGGTCTTTCGCGGTGAAGCCCATGACGGCGATCGCATTGTTGCCCTGCACCGCCTCGCCCAGCGCGCTAATGGTCTCGGGGCGCACCAGCGGCGTATCGCCAAAGAGAATGACCACGGCATCAAAACCCTTGGCGAGCACCGATTCGGCCTGCAATACGGCATGGGCCGTGCCGCGCCTGTCGCGCTGCTCGAAGACCTTCGCGCTGGGCACGAGACGCCCCACTTCTGCTGCGACATCCGCACGATCCGGCCCGATGACAGCGGCCAGATCGGTGACGCCAGCCTTGTGGGCCGCGGTCAGCGCATGACCGACAAGGCTGAGCCCCGCGACCTCATGGAGCACCTTGGGCCGGGCGGATTTCATCCGCGTGCCCTCACCTGCCGCCAGAACGATCCCGAGAATGCGCCGCGCGTTCGCCATCGGTTTTCCCTCACCCAAATCTCTTGAGAATGCGATTTAGCCGGAATCGTCTGGGGATGCGAGGCAAGCTGTTCGGCGTGGTGAAAAATTCCCGCAAGGTTTGCGTTCAATCCGTGCCGGGCCTTGTTTCGGGGCGCGTGAAGGAATAACTCGTTAACCGGGTTCAGCCTTGAGCCCTTTGTGGGAGGTTTTCATGGGTCTTTTCAATTTCATCAAGTCCGTCGGCCACAAGGTCTTCGGCGCGAGCGAAGCGCAGGCCGCACCGGCTGACGAGCTTGCCAAGGAAGTCGCCAAGCACGGGCTTAATGTCGATGGGCTCGATATTCAGGTTTCTGGCAACAAGATCACGGTTGGCGGCTCGACCACCAATACCGCCGAAGCCGAGAAGATCATCCTCGCACTCGGCAACACCATGGGCGTATCGGAAGTCGAATCGAAGCTGATCGTCGCGCAGGAAGTGCCGGCCGCGACCATGTATGAGGTCAAGTCGGGCGATACGCTCTGGAAGATCGCCGAGACGCATTATGGCAAGGGCAAGGGCGCGAAGTACGAGGTGATCTTCGAAGCCAACAAGCCGATGCTCAGCCATCCTGACAAGATTTACCCGCATCAGATGCTGCGCATTCCGCCGCTCGCCTGAGCAGAACGCTGCGTCCCTTGAGACAAGGATCAGCCGGGCTATCAGCCCGGCTTTTTCATGCTTCGAGCTTTTTCCAGGACCCTGCCGATTTGAGGTCGGAGATTTTTCACGCCTTGCACACCAGAACCGCATTGCCGCATTGACCCGGCGGGCAGGACACTCTATCAGGCCCCCTCACCTTGGTGTGAGCTCGTAGCTCAGTCGGTAGAGCACGTGACTTTTAATCGGGGTGGCGTATTGGTTTTTCCATTGCGCATATAGAGGGTTAGGATTTCTGCCGGCTTTTAAGGACGGCAGGAAAGACGGTGAGAGCTCGTAGCTCAGTCGGTAGAGCACGTGACTTTTAATCATGGGGTCATGGGTTCGAATCCCATCGAGCTCACCACTTCCTCCCTATAAAATCAACGATTTAGGCCGGGGAACCGACAAGACGCCCTGCCGTCTTTTCCCGTCTTTTGAAAACGGCCTGCTGCCTCCGGACGCCACAGGCCAAGCTCGGCGTTGACAATTCGCACAAGAACATTACAAGAACATGCGCGGATATGGCTCCGCCCTCTCGCACGCTCAACGAAAGTGGTTCAAGCTGCGTATTGGACTTAATTGATTCAGCTTGGAGTTGGCCATGTCCGTTATTGCGCGCAAGAAGGTCACTGTTCAGTATCGAAAATTGGATGATATTGCCGGTTCATTTGGCACTCAAACACTTCAGCAGGCAATTTCAGCCTGCCTCAAGCAGCCGCATGGCTCTGGAATCCTTGGCGACAATCCCGCTCAGCGGCAATACAACGACAATGGATACGGAACGCTTGTTTTGAACTACATCGACGATAAGTCGGAGTACTTTTTCGGAGAGCTCGTGCGTTTCGAGCCCGGCGCGGACTTGCCGCTTCTCCAACTGTCGACTGGGGTGAAGGCATACAACCTTACCCAAGCCAAGCCACCGGATGGCCATGAGCCACTGCGCGGTGTGCTGTATTTCATGGCGGTCGGCAACCACGTGGTTTTGATCGAGGCTGATGTATCCAGTTCTCGGGCAGAGCGTTATCTAAGCTGGCTGCTTTCCGAGGCGACCGCAACTGTTCCGAAAGGGACGCATGTCATCCTGCTTGCAGAATTGACGGCATCTGGTGGCGCTATGCAGTTGAGCCAAGTCGAGGAAGTCGTTTTCAAACCGAAGCCGTTTGTGCCCGAAGGGGCGGATCAGTTGTTGCCCGATCAGCATCTGCCCACCGTTGAGACGGCGACTCGTGGCGTTGCCGAAACAAACGCGTTGGAAGTGTTGAAGGCTGCGGGTATGGACGAGGCCGATATCCAGAAATTCGCCGCAAACGATACCCAAATTGAAGTTACGCTTCAGATTCGCTTCAAAGGCCAGCGGCGCAAGCGGCAGTCTCTGACGATTGATGACACAAATCGCCTGCTTCGCAACATTCCCGATGATGAATTGACCCTCAAGGGACCGGGTGGTCGTCAGAAAAACGGGAAAATCGAAAAACTGGCCTACCCTGCGAACGTCGAGACATTGGGGAGCCTTTTAAAGACAGCGGATGTGGCTCGCGCCCTATATGAGGGCTATAAGAGCTTCGTTAGCAACGGCTATGTGGACGGATGAAGAATTTTTGGAACAGCCTGAGATCGCATTGGACACTGGGAGCCATAGTGCTCGCCGGTATCCTTTCGTTTTGGCTGCTTCCGAACAAGGCTTTCAAGGAAGTCACCCAAGAGCTGATTGCGCTGTTCGGCCTGATGATGGCAGGGGTGTTGCCCACGATGGTTTTGACCGCAAGCGTCCTGCGCGCGGGAAACCTGTCGGTAAAAAAGCTGATTGATTATCGAGACGCTTTGCGGCGGCAATTGGCAGTCTGGATCGGGCTGTTTCTGGTTTCCCTTGTGGCGAGCCTGCTGGTGATCGTCGGGAAGATGGTGGAGTGGTCGCTGGTGGTGCCGATTCCGCTTGCTTGGGCAGGTTTGGAGAGCTCTTCCTTTGAGGTGATGCGCATCCTCAACGCCTTTATTGTGATGGCTCTTGCCATTGTTGTTTTTAGGGCCATCGGTGTCGGAAATGGTATTATAAGCTTGCTGCGCCTATCCGCTGAGCTTGCGATTAGCGAGGCGCAGGCAAGGGAAGATGCTCGCCATCGGGCTGCTGAAGCCTCAATTGGCGGAATGTTGGAGCGTAAAGGTTATGGCGATTACGTCGAACTGAAACCTCATTGACTGCTTTTTTGCCGTCTTTTTCCCGTTATTCCCCACACAACCTGCAATGCTCGCATCAGATTTCAGGTCCTCCACCCTGACGATCACGCTTGGTGTTGCAAATTCGCGACGCGCGCGAGATTCACGCGCCTGCATTGATGTTGGTGATGTGAACGCCCCCGGCTGTTGTGCTTGTCTCTGGGCGTCTGAGAGGTCCACGAAAACGGTGGTCCCGGCTTTCAGCCGATTTCCCCCTTGCAGGTGACAGGCCTGCACAGACGGCAATGATACCCAACCCGGTGTCGGCCGTCTGCTGCCCGCACAACCTCGGACAGTCCACGGTCGGCACCTTCGACGACGAAGGAAACAAGACCATGATGACATACCCAGTGACATTCGTGCTTGGCAGCGGCGAGGGCTCCGAATTGGCGGCAGTGCTCGCCATCTGGCAGCGGCAGGTCGATCAGTGCGGCGCAATCGACATGGGCGGCTGCGCCTGGAAGCTCAGCCTCTCGGTGGACTGGCACGACTATGACAACCCGCGCTCTGACGAGTTCGTACAGTCCTACCTTGCCGTCTTCTGTGATGCGCTGGGTGAAGATGCAGCGAGCTCGCTCACGTCTGACGCTGGAAGTTCGGCATGAGCGACGATGACGAATGCTTCGGCATCTACAGCAAGCGCAACTCCAAGGTCGCACGCCTGATCTTCCGCTCGGAGAACATGTTTTTCGATGGGCCAGACTACTGCATCGGACACCTCGACATTATTCAAGATGCTCGCAACGTGCTGAATGGCGAGAGCTTGGCACGCGGCGAGCCTTGGTGGGATTGCACCGAAGCGATGGTGCATGCCGACTTGGAGGAGCGGCTTGCCGACGGCGAGAAGTGGCGAACCCGGGAGACGGCGGCCCTTCCTCACCACCGCGAGGCCATGTGCGAGGCGCGGCGCTTGCTGACCGAGATGGCTTGGAACGAGGCCCGTGCGAAGAAGCGCAAGTCGGCAAGGCGTGTCTCCGAGCCCGACTTCTGGGACACGGCAGGCGTCTAGCCGTCCTCCCCGCCGTCCTTTTGCCCAAGGGCGGCGGGCAAACCTCCGGCGCGGCGGGAGAAATCCCGCCCGCCTCAACGACAGACGATCAGAAGGTCAGACCAGCGCCGCGCCGATGGTGTCCAGAACCACCCAGCGCCGCCCGTTCCATTCCAGCAGGGCAGACTGCCCCGCCGCGTTGAACGTCAGCGACGTGACCGGCGCACCGGAGGGCTTGAGCAGGCTTGCGGCGTCGAGCGTGAACGTGTCGCTCGCGCCCGTACGCGTGACGAGCCGGACCAGCTTGCGCTGGCCCGCGAACTGCCCTGCCGTGCCGACCTGCACCGCGCGGGCGATGCCCGTGCCGTCGGTCGTGATGTCGTGCTGCGTCTGCGTAGCGCCCAAGGTGAGTGGCGCGGCGCTGGTCGTGCCGGCCTGCACCACGCGGGGCGAGCGGCGTCCGTCCCCGAACTGCCGCCCCTGCGTGACGGTGCGGACCATCTGCCGCTCGAAGCGGCGGGACGTCGGCTTGATGCTGCGTGTCATGGGCTATGCTCCTCAAGCATTCGGTGAAGGATCGTATCGGCGGGCTCGGGCTCAGGTGCGACCTGCCCAGAGGGGGCGGTGCGTGCGGCGTCGAGTTCCCTGCGCAAATCCGCAACCTCTCCCTCAAGCCGCAACACGTCACGGTCCCGGTCGCGGCAATAGCGCCGCAGGGTCTCAACCATTGGCTCGTCAGACACTGTGAAGCTCCTTCAACGCGGCCTGAGCCCGCGCGCCCGGCCCGGCATTGGCGGCTCGCGTCACCTTGGCGTAGAGCGCGACATAGGACTGTGAGGCCCGGCGCACGTGGTCCGTGATGCGTTCCAACCCGTCGATGGCGGCATTGAGCCGGGGTTCCAGCGTCGCGGCGGCGAGCTTGCGGAGCTCGCCATGCTTCTCGGCATCGAGCCCGGAGAGGTAGGGCGGCGCGGTGAGCACGGCGGCGGCGGTCACGCGGTCGCCCGCGCGCATGGAGTCGAGCGCGACCGTCATCGCCTTGCCCGGCTCCAGCGAGCGGAGATAGGTCCGCACCTCGCTCGCTTGCGCGATGCCGACGGCGCTGCGCGACGGCTCGGTCAGCACGCTCTCCATGCGCTTGGCGAGCCCCGCCTGTTCCTCGGCAAGCGACTTCAACCGAGTATCGACAGCGCGCGCCGTGCGGTCGAAAGCAGCCTTGGCGGCATCCACCAGCGGCCCAAGGTCAGCGCGCCCAACGCGGAGCCCAGCAGGCGTCGAGACGACGCGGTGCTCGCTCTCCTGAATGGCGGACGCGGCGGTGGCGATCTTGCGGTAGCTGTCGTGCATCTCGGCAAGCGCGGCCTGCCCAAGGGCAAGGCCCATCTTGCCCGGCATGTCGTCGGGGGCGAAAGTTCCGGCCAGCGGCGCGAGGGCTTCCGGGTGCAGGTCCAGCGGAACGCTGGTGTCGATGGGCGTGGTCATGGGCAGTCCTCTCCTGTCAGGTCTCGGTATCGGCGCTCCGCCTCGCGCACGACGCGGCGGGTCGCCATGATGTCTGTCGCGTGTCCCTCGGCGGCGCGGGTCAGCCGGGTTCCGTGGTCCCTTCGGGCGACTTGAACGGCCTTGAGGGCGGCACGCACCTCCGCCTTTGCGAGCTTGGCCGGGTCCACCCGGCGCGCGCCGCCGTTCAGGCGGCTCTGGCCCGGCAGGGCTCGGATGTGCGGTTTCGTCATGGCCGCGCCGTCCTCGCCACCGTCCTTGCGCGGTGGAGAACGGAGAGACCCCGTGCGCTGGCGGAGGTTTGGAGGCGCGGCCACTCCGACTGGGCATCATGGGGGCGGACGACCGGCCTCATCCTGCACCCTCCCGCCCAACAACCGCCGCGCCGCCCGTTCCCGGCAGAGGCACCCCGGCGAGAGGGTCCCATGCCGTGGCGAGGGGGATGGTCGCGGCGATGACGTGCGCCCGCTCCATCGCCTCGGCGTGCGAGGCGTGGCGGACAGGGTGGAAGCGCCAGACGTGCTCGCCAAGGCGAATGCCGAAGTCGGGCAGCGGGCCGCGCGCATCGGCTTCAAGCGGCGAGCGGACAATGGCCCAAGGGAAGGCACAGGCGGGCGTGCTCGCAGGCCAGTCGTGGCCGTAGTGTCGAGCGGGCAGCCAGTGAAGCAGCGCGCGATACGCCTCGGGCGTCTCGGTCAGCATCGCCCGAAGGATGATCTGGCTATGCCGGTCGGGATGCAGTGCCTTGGCGACCCCATTTGGGCAGCGCACGTGCCACACGGGCAGGTCGCGGGCTCGGAGGAAGTCAATTGCCTCGTCTGGGCGAGCGGTTGAAGTCATGCGGCGGGCCTCGCGTCGATGATGCGCTCGGAAAGCGCCGGGTCACGCCCCGCGAGGAAGAGCCCAAGGGCCGCGCGCTGGTCCGGTGCCTCAGGCCGAGCCAATCGGTAGCCGGGCTTGCTCCTGACGAGGTTCTGATAGAACGGGTTGGCGGCAACCGTGCCGGCCGGGCGGGTAGCGGGCAGCCAGCCGAACGCGGCCTGTAGCACCGCCGCGTCCGCACCCAAGTGCAGGGCGATCCGTTCGAGCGCGAAGCGGTCGAGCTTCGGGGATGCGATGGCGGCGAGGCAGATGGCAGCCCAGTCGATGGGGTGCAGAGTGGAATGGCGCAACTCGGCAACCGCCCGCGCGGCTTCGGGGATATTGTCGCGGGCGTCGGGTTGCCCGGCCATCACGCCCCGATAGTTGAGCGCGTCCCGCGCGCCTTTCTGCTTGCGGATGGAGCGCAGCATGGCACCGTTGGCCCGAAGCTCCCGAAGAATGGCCTGCTTGTCCTCATCGGCGGGAACGCCCAAGGCGTGCGCGTCGGTCAAGCGACGGCTCCCTGTGCGTGCTGCGCCATCCATGCGTCGAGGTCGGCGCGGGCATAGCGCAAGGCGCGACCGAGGCGGATCACGCGCGGGCCCCGCCCTTGTCGGCATAGCCGCTTGAGGTGTTCGGGGTGAACACGCACGAAGGCTGCGGCCTCTCGGACGGTCATGTAGGCGGCGGGGGTGGCGGGCTCGTTGCTCATGGCAACGTTCTGCCTCCCGGTGCAACCGCACGAAATCAGGAACAATGGGCCGGGAAGAAAAAGGCCACCCGCGACGCAAGCGAGTGGCCAAGTCGGACCATGAAGTGCCGGGGCGGACAAGGAGTGAAAACACCCCGACGCCGTGAACCATGCCCAAGGCAGGCGGGCTGCGCTGTCAGTAACCGTCCGCGCCGCCGTCCTTCCCGACGTGGCACGGCGGGAAATGATGCGCGGCGGGACGCTTGCGCGCCCCGCCCCGGAGATGAAGTGTCTGGGTGGCTCGCTTACGCGGCGATAAATTCACCTTGTGGAACGAGCGCGCCAACATGGGCGGCGAACAGGCGAGAAAGGTCTGACGGGCGCGACGGGGAACGGGCAGCGCGCCGGGTGGGCTCGGGTTCCGGCCAGTGAACAGGGAACAGCGCCTCATTCCAGCGGGCGCGCATCGCGGGAAGCGGGTCGAGCACAAGCTCGGGGCACGACCAGTCTTCCAACGACATGCGGGTCGGCCAGTAGAGCGCCTGTTCTACCGGCACCGTGTAGAGGGCGAGTTCGCTATGCTCTCGCGCCCAAGCGAGATAGTCGCGTTCCAACTCTGCACGGCTCACGGCCAGCGGCCAGCCCTGACCGGGCAGAACCTCGCCATGCCAGAGCTTGGCAAGCCACCATGCGTGCCAAGCACGGCAATAGACGCGATCTCCGGTCGAGAGACAAACAACGCCCCCGGCGAGCGGCGCGGGGCTATGGCGGCTGGTGAGGTTCTTCGGCATGGGCAAGCTCCCTATGGTTTCTGGCACTGTGATGCCCAGAGCACGCAACGTGGGCAATCCAGAAGGCAACGGGGCCAGTATTTGGGGACATGCCCAAGGAGAGGGTGGGCGGATCGCTCGGGTCTTGCCGTTTGTTCACCCCGCACCTAAGTCCGGCTAACCCATTACAAAAACAGCGAACACTCTATTTTCTTATCTCTCTCTATATTTCTATAGAGAGAATATAAGAGAGAAAGAGAACGGAGCTTTTTGCGTCCCCGTCCCCCTGGGCCAAAGGCACACGTCGTCGGGACCCCAAAGCGGAGTTTCTCAAGTTTATTGTTTAGAGAGAGTTGGTTAGGACCCCTTGGGTCCGGGGCAGGCAATCAAGCGAACCGCCATTTTCTCAAGCAACCCGGCGAAGCTCACGATCACGATTGCCGAACTGTGCAGTATTTGCCAAGCATAGACCCAGAACGAGCAACACCGGGAGAGAACAGAATATGGCCCAGTCAGCAGGCACCCGCAAGCAGAGATTTCGCCAGGACATGCTCGCTCTTGGCGAATTGGACATTGCCCAAGTGGCGCGGAAGCTCAAGACGTCGCAGGCGGTCTTGCGCGCGCTGCACGAGTGAGGCGAGCTCGGCGGCTTGTTCAAAGCCCGAGGCGCGGAACTGGTGGCGACCGAAGACCGGCTGGCCCGATGGCGCGACCAACCACCCAAGCGCGCGCCGATGGCACGCAAGCCCAAGCGCCCCCTTCCGCCCGGCTACCTCTACGACTGCAAATCCAAGACCGAGGCATGGTGGCTCGGCTGCCTTTGGAACAGGAGCTTAGTGGGCGGCTTGGCATGGGAAGTGGAGGTTCCCGAAAGCGAGCTGATGGAAGCATTTCGCCGATTAGATGGCGGCGCAACTGCAAATTCGCTGGAAGCGTTCTTGCGCCTCGTCCTGCCCAAGATCGGGGGTGAATTGCCGAAGCGCATTCGGTATCGCCCCCGTTACATCGAGAATGGCGAGGTACGGCAAGGCGACCGCGCATGGCTTCGGCTGGCAACTGCCGAACAGTGCCGCCAGCACTGGGACATGCTGCGCGGCGACGTCGCTTGGCACAATGGCGCGACGGAAAATCCCAATCTTTCCAAGGCGCGTGCGGCAATCTACGAGCGCTACATGGCGACAAGAGCACGCGAAACCGGCCCAGATGATCCCCGCTTCAAGACGCGGGACGAGGAGCGCCGCTTCCAGCGGGAGGAATACGAGCGGATGACCGCCGAACAAGACCGGCGCTGGCGAGAGAAGGCACAGGATAAGTAGCCCGCCGTCCTAGCCCACGTCCTTTTGTCGCCCGCCAAGCTGCCCAAGCGGCGCAAGCCACAGCGCAGGCAGCACTTCCGCTGCCTTGGGCAGCCCGTTCCACGTCGATCATTAGTCATTCGGTTCGCGCGATCGCGCTCGCACGCGTGCGGGCATGAGGGCGGCAAATGCGGCATTCTTGGAAAACCAGCATTCCAAATGCCAATCTCACGAATGGCGCTTGGTGTCTTTGAAACTGACATTGATTTGTATTGTTATTTCTCCACAATACATGTCGCTGGTACGCCAGCACAGATGGGAGGTTAATTATGGCCGACACCGCACTTTTTGGAGTTGAATGGAAAATTGACAATGGAAAGTCGATTTTCAGTAGCAATTTTAGCCCTAATTTCGAGACGCGGTTTTATGAACAGCTCGAAAACGGCTACAAATTGACAGTCAAAGGATCAAAAGCAGGAAAGTCCTATGAGTGGGGCTATACAGCGTATTACGATGGCAAGGACCATCCCGTTTATGGCCGCGAGGACGTTGATGCAATCGAGCCGTACAAAGTGAACGATCATGTTACTATCGGCTTTTTCAAGAAGGCTGGTGTTTACGGTGGCCCTTACGCTAGGAAACTAGATACGTCTGGAAATTCTCTGACGGTACAAACCGTCGGGAAAAATCCTGATGGATCGGTTTTCTTTGATGTAATCACTTACAACAAGTGAGCTTTGACGTTTAGTTTCCAACGCAACATCAAAGGGTTGCGTTGGAAATGTGCTGAGACTTAATGCGTCCGTCCCGTGGGGAAGGCTTGCGTTCTGTCCGCGCAGCGCGGGCGGGAGCCGGATCAGCCATCTTGCTCTCTGTCTCCCGGCGCTTCGGAACCGGGGCTGCGAGGCCCGCCATGATCGCCGTGGAAACGCGCTCCTGCGCGGCCCGCAGGCTGTCCATCAGCGCGCTCTTGGTCAGGTAGCCGTCATGGACGTCGCGGCTAACCTGATGGTTCATCAGCAGGCGGCTCGAAAGCGGGTCGATGCCCGCCAGCGCGCACATGTTGCGGAAGGTCTGCCGCAAGTCGTTGCCCCACTTGCTCAGGTCTTCTCGGTGCTCCTTGTGCTCGGCAATGTGCCCAGAGGCGGAAGCGGCGGGGAAAATCCATTCGACCGACTGCCGGGGATACAGCACGAGCCCGACGCGTCGAACGCGAATGAGTGCGCGGATCAGCGGGCGCGAGAGCGGAATGTCGAAGGCGCGCTTCGCCCCGCCCTTGGGCGACGGGATGCGCAGAACGCGGCGGGCAACGTCGATGTGCTCCCAGCGAGCGAGCCGCAGCGCCTCGGGGCGGCTGCCCGTCAGCAGGGTGATGAGGTGAAACTCGCGCCGGATAGGGTTGCTCAGCGCCACCCTCTGGGCCTCCCATGCGGGCAAGTCCGCCGCGCCCATGCCGGTGTCGCGCCGCGTCTCGGCGTTGAAGGTGACGGCGCGGACGGGGTTCGGCGGAAGGTCGGGGTCGAGCTTCATCGCGTGGTTGTAGATCGCCCTTAGGGTCCGCATCGCGCCGTTGGCGGCATAGGGGCCGTGGCGCTCGGTCAGCTCGTCGTGCCGCTCGACCACGCGGCGACGGTCCTTGCCGAGGTTCACCAAGGGCTCGTCAACCCACGCCTTCAGCACGCGCTCCACGCCGTCGCGCACACCGTCGATGCTCCGGTCGCAGCGCCCCCGGCGCATCATGGTCTTGCAATAGGCCTCCATCGCCGCGCGCAGGGTGAGCGCCCCGGTTGCCGCGCCGCCGCGAGGGTCTTCGCCCCGACGAATGCGGTCCAGCACGTCCGCCGCGAGCCGCCGCGCCTCCGCGACGTCAATCTCGTCCGTCCGGCCAAGGGCCATCTTGATCGTCTGGCGCTCACTCCCTCGCCGGAGGTCGCCTTGCACGGTCCATGTCTTGGCCCGCTTGCCGACGACGACGAAAAGCCCAGGGCAGAGCGCGTCACGGATGACGTGCTGGCCATTGAGCGCGAGGGGGATGCGTGCCACGGTGTTGTCGGTCAGCCGCTCGGTGCGGGGACCACGGGCGGGTTTGTGCATGGTTTGTTCTCCTTGAGGCCCAGAAAAAAGCCGGTAAAAAAGCCGGCAAGGTCCTCAGGAGGCGTCTTCCGCTCGGATGCAGCCCTTGAAAACCAAAAGCAACTCTTGGTTGCATGGTCTTGAAAAGGCAAGCGATTTCGTGCAAGGGGTTGTCAGAGAGTGCTCAGGGCTTTAAGCAGGACCCGCACTTTTAATCATGGGGTCATGGGTTCGAATCCCATCGAGCTCACCAAGGTTTCCTTTCGAGGTTCGGTTTTTCCTTTTCCCGGTTTGAACGGAGAGCATTTCGCTTCCCATGGTCACCGGTAACGCTTCCCCCTCTGACACCTCGAGCCTGATTGATCCGGCGAGCCCTTGCACGAAGGTCTGCGTGATCGACTCCGTGACCGGTTGGTGCCTTGGCTGTGGACGGACGGGATCGGAAATCGCCGGCTGGATCGGGATGACGACGCGCGAACGCCTCGCGCTCAAGGCGCAGCTTCCGACGCGACTCGCGGCGATGGCTCAAGCCAAAAGCTGAGCGCCGTTAGTTAGGGCTGGATATTGCCCGAGGCGCAGATCCATTCCGTGACGGCGTCAAATCGCCCGGACTTTTTCGTCTGCGCTTCGTAGGACTCGAGCGTGTTTTCGAGCAGGCATGCGATGGTCATCGGGCCGACGCCGCCCGGAACCGGGGTGATCGCACCCGCGACAGGGGCGACACGGTCGAAATCAACATCGCCGACGAGTTTGTTCTTGCCGGTCGCGGGATCCGCGATGCGGTTGATGCCGACATCGATGACAATTGCGCCGGGCTTCACATGGGTTTCGTTCAGAAGCCTCGGACGTCCGACTGCCGCGACGAGAATATCCGCCTGACGGCAGGTCTCCGCCAGATCCTTCGTGCGCGAATGCGCGACCGTGACCGTGCAATTCTCGGCCAGCAGCAGTTGCAGCATCGGCTTGCCGACGATGTTCGAGCGCCCAACCACGACGGCGTGCAGACCGGAGAGGTTCTCGCGGACGGATTTGATCAGCTTCATCGAGCCGCGCGGTGTGCAGGGTACAAAGGCGCGCCCGCCGGTTGAAAGGCGACCGACATTGACCGGGTGGAAGCCATCGACATCCTTGCCCGGCGTGATCGCCTCGATCACCTTGTCGGCGTCGATGTGGGCCGGCAGCGGCAATTGTACGAGAATGCCGTCGATCGTGGGGTCGGCGTTGAGTTTGGCGACCAGCGCCAGCAGCGTGGCTTCGGTGGTTTCGGCTGGCAAACGGTGCTCTATCGAGAGCATCCCGATCTCAGTGGTCTGCTTGACCTTGGAGCCGACGTAGACCTGACTTGCCGGATCTTCCCCCACCAGCACCACGGCAAGGCCGGGCTTGCGCGCGCCGGCCTCCGTCAGCTTGGCAATGCGTGCGGCGAGTTCGGCACGCAGGCTGGCTGCGATGGCTTTTCCGTCAATCAGCTTGGCAGTCACAGCAAACTCTCCTCACGGCAATCACCTGACGCTGTGTCTACCGTTTCGTGCGCGAAAGGGAAACCGGGCGCGACAGGTTTGGGCAAAATACGGCTAAAGGAAATCGTGTGCGGCTTCCTCCAGAAGCGCTTCCACGTATGGCGCGAAGGAGCGCCAGACCTCGACGCGAAACAGCGTCGGACCCATGCGCCAGAGCACGATTTCCGCCTTGTGGAGCAGCGTCCGCGTGACCATGCCAACGGGAAAGGCGCGTTCATCGAGATCGAGCGGGCAGCCGGCGTTGATCAGGTCGGCGGCGTGCGGGCCTTCGAGCGCGAAGCCAGTGTGGCGATCCGAGATATCGACAAGGCTATGTGGATGCGCGGCTGTTGCGGTCTCGAGTGCGGTCTGGACTGCTTTTCCTTCCGCGATGGGGACGATCAGCAGAAGCTCATCCGGCCCGATCCGCAGGGCAACGCGCGCACCGGGCTTGCCACGCTCGCCGATGCTGGCGGCACGGTTGAGGGCTTTCGGGAATGCGAGGCCATAGGCTGAGCCTGCCGCAGCTTCCGCCTCCGGCGATCCCCGGAAAATGAAGCGCGCCAGCGGCGGCGCGGCGGTGATCCACGCGATGGCGTCGTTCGGCAGCCGGGGTTTGGATTTTGGAGGTTCCGCCATCAAGGTTTTAGCCATTGAGCCGTTCTCCCTTGGGATCGTAGAACACGGGGGCGACAACGGTGACCGCAATGGCACCGCCGGGCATCGGGATATGCAGCACCTCGCCGACCCGCGCGCGCCCATTGGCGATCACGGCTAGCGCGATCGAGCGGCCGCAGGTCTCGCTCCAGTAAGACGAGGTGACGTGGCCGAGCGCGGCTGTACCGGGCGCGGGGTTCGCCTCTGCCGTGATCTGGGCGCCCTCTTCCGGCACGACCTTGGGGTCGAGGGTCTGAAGGCCGACGAGTTGTTTGCGCCCTGCCGCCATGAGATCGGGCCGCATCAACCCGCGCTTGCCAATAAAGTCGGTCTTGGCTTTGCCGATGGCCCAGCCAAGACCGACATCATCCGGCGTCATGGTGCCGTCGGTTTCCTGCCCGACGATGATGAAGCCCTTCTCGGCGCGCAGGACGTGCATCGCCTCGGTGCCATAGGCACCACCGCCCTGCTTGATGGCCTCGGCGTGGATCGCCTCCCAGACCGCACGCCCTTGCGAGGCCGGTACATTGACCTCAAAGCCAAGTTCACCCGAGAAACTGACGCGGAAGAGCCGCGTCTCCACCCCGCAGATGCGCCCCTCGCGGATCGCCATATGCGGGAAAGCCTCCGACGCAAGATTGATGCCCTCGACGAGCGGTGCGAGCACCGCGCGCGCCTTCGGGCCTTGCACGGCGATCACGGCGTATTGCTCGGTGATCGAGGTCTGCCAGACCTTGAGGTCCGGCCATTCGGTTTGCAAGTAATCCTCGAACATCGCGAAGACGCGCGCCGCGCCGCCGGTCGTCGTGGTGATGTGGAAGCGATCCGGCGCGAGGCGCGCGATCACGCCGTCATCGATCACGAAGCCGGCCTCGTTGAGCAGGATGCCGTAGCGGCAGCGGCCCACCCCGAGGTTCTTCCAGTTGTTGACGTAGACGCGTTCGAGAAATTCCGCCGCATCCGGTCCGACAAGCTCGATCTTGCCGAGCGTCGAGGCATCGAAAATGCCGACAGTTCCGCGCACGAGGCGGCATTCGCGGTTCGTGGCGGCGTGGATGTCCTCGCCCTTTTGCGGGAAATAATGCGCGCGCTTCCACTGGCCGACATCCTCGAAGGCTGCGCCTTGCGCCACCGCCCAATTATGGATCGGCGTCTTACGGACGGGATCGAAGAGGTCACCACGTGCTTGCCCGGCGAAAAGCCCGAAGGTCACCGGCGTATAGGGCTGCCGGAAGGTCGTGAGACCAACCTCGGGAAGGCTTTTGCCCAGCGCCTCGGAGACGATGCCGAGCGCATTCATGTTTGAGGTTTTGCCCTGATCGGTCGCCATGCCGGTTGTGGTAAAGCGCTTCACGTGCTCGACCGAGTGCATCCCCTCGCGCGTCGCAAGGCGGATATCGCGCGCGGTGACGTCGTTCTGGAAATCGACAAAGGCCTTCACCTTGGCCGGATCACCCGGCACCGGCGTCGCGCCATTGAAGGCGCCGCGCATCTCGGCGGAAAAGGCGCCGGCGCAGGCGCCGACCGAGCGTTGCTTCTGCCCCGGCGCTGTGATGTTCGGCACATAGGCATTCAGCGTTTCGTCCCAGCGCAGTTTGCCGCGCGATTGCGAGAACAGATGCACCGAAGGCACCCAGCCGCCAGACATCGCGACAAAATCACACGCGAGCTGGTCCGCGCCGCGCACGCTGGCATCCGGCTGAAGCTTGCCGATGGTGATATGGGAGACACGTTTTCCCCCGGTCGTGCCGGTGATCACGGTACCGCTATGGACTGCAATACCTGCTTCAAGCGCCTGAGCTGCCAAAGCAGGATCTGGCTTGAGGCGAATATCAACAATCGCCGCGATCTCCACACCCGCCGCCTTCAGTGCCAGTGCGGCACCATAGGCGCTGTCGCAGGCGGTGAAGATCGCCGCGCGTGTGCCGGGCCGGACGCCGTAACGCGTGGCATAGGTTTCCGCAGCGCCTGCGAGCATGATGCCGGGACGATCGTTATCCGGGAAGGCCAGCGGGCGCTCGATGGCACCGGTCGCGAGGATCACCTCGCCTGCCCTGACCTGCCAGAGACGTTCGCGTGGCGTGCCTTCCGGTAGGTCGGCGAGATGATCCGTCAGGCGCTCCTGAAGCGCGACGAAATTCTGCGCGAAATAGCCGAAAGCCTGCGTGCGCCGGAGCATCCGAACATTGGGGCGGCTGGCGAGCGTTGCCAGCGTCTCACCGAGCCATGCGCCATCACTGTTGAGCAACCAGCCACCGAATTCGGCTTGCTCGTCGCAGAGGATGACACTTGCCTTGCCATCAGCCGAGGCTTCCAGCGCGGCGGTCAGCCCCGCGTCGCCGCCGCCAATCACCAGCACATCGCAATGGGCGAAACGGTTGGCATAACGGTCGAGGTCCGGCCCTTCTGGCGCGCGGCCAAGACCGGCCGCGGCGCGGATCACCGGCTCGTAAATCTTCGTCCAGGCCCAGTTCGAACCGAGAGCCTTCGGCCCCATGAAGGTCTTGTAGTAGAAGCCCGCACCGAGGAACGGCGAGATGAGCCCGTTGATCGCACCGATATCGAAATCGAGCGCGGGCCAACGGTTCTGGCTCAATGCGGCGAGGCCTTCATAAAGCTCGATCTGGGTTGCACGCAGATTGGGTGTCGAGCGCCCGGAACGGGTAACCGTCACCAGCGCGTTGGGCTCTTCCGCACCGGCGGAGATCGGTCCGCGCGGGCGGTGATACTTGAACGAGCGCCCCATCAGATGAACGCCATTGGCGATCAAGGCGGAGGCCAGTGTGTCGCCCTGATGGCCCTGCATCAGCCGGCCATCGAAAGTGAAGCGCAATGCGCGGGTGCGGTCGATCCGGCCGCCGGACGGCGTACGAAGCATGCTCATGGCGTTGTCCCCGGACGCGGTTCGCCCGCCCTGTAGGTTACTGCGAAGTCATCACTCACCGTGTCGCGGATCGCGTTAAAGAAGCGCCCGCAGCCGTGCACATGCCGCCAGCGTTCGGCGATGGTGCCTTTCGGATTTTCGCGCAGGTAGAGGAATTCCGCCCATTCGGCGTCGCTCGTCGTCGCCGGGTCAGAGGGCCGCAGGATATGCGCAGCGCCCGCATTCCGGAACTCGGTTTCGGGACGGTTTGAATCGCAATAAGGACAATGGATCAGGAGCATACAGAATTTCCCTACATCAGCGCATCAGAAGAAAATTTCCGGTAGAAGATAAGGAAAGTGAGGATTGAGATCGTTCCCATGCTCCATCCAATCCACGCGCCATTGTAGAAAAATTGCATATCGCTTTGAAGCTTTATTGATTCTCTTGTTTGTAACCATTCGTCACAATTGATTATTCTTGCTAGTTGTCTTAAATAAAATCCAGAATAATTTATATATTGAATGCAACAATACATACAAAAAAATAGGCAAATATAACCTGTTAATGGGAGAATTGCTAAATAACTTTGTTGAATTATAAAAAACGCAATATTTTTTCCAGAATCAATTTTTTCTTGAAAAATATCTTTAAAGAAAATAATAGGAAGCGCAATTGTTGCTACAGAATATATCATAATGTTATTTATTACTTTTTGATATTCATTATTTCCTTTGGTGCGTCCATCTCGTTCATGAGATGGATCTGTTTTTTCATCAAAAAAATAACAATCATCGGGTTTTTTCATGTTTTAATCCTCGCGTCCTTAATGTGCTACAGCAGCCGCTGCGGCTTCATCAATCAACCGGCCTGTTGTGAAACGCTCCAGCGTGAACGGCGCCGCGATCGGATGCGGCTCGCCCTTGGCGATCGTAGCCGCAAAGACATGACCCGAGCCGGGCGTTGCCTTGAAGCCGCCGGTGCCCCAGCCACAATTGACGAACAGCCCTTCCACCGGCGTCTTGCCGATGATCGGTGATCGGTCCGGCGTGACATCAACAATGCCACCCCAGTTGCGCAGCATGCGAAGGCGTCGCGTCATCGGAAAAAGCTCGCAGATCGCATCGAGCGTATGCTGGGTAATGTGCAGCCCGCCGGTCTGCGAATAGGAGATGTATTGATCTGTCCCTGCGCCGATCACCAGCTCGCCCTTGTCCGACTGCGACATGTAGGCGTGGATGGTGTTGCTCATTACCACGCAAGGCATCAATGGCTTTACAGGTTCAGAAACAAGGGCTTGCAGCGGATAGCTCTCAAGCGGCATACGGATATCGGCCATGCCCATCAGCACCGAGGTATGCCCTGCGGCGACTACCCCGATCTTGCCCGCGCCGATGAAACCGCGCGTGGTCTCGACACCTGTGACCTTGCCGGTCGCGTCGCGGTTAATGCCCTTGACCTCGCAATTCTGGATGATGTCGACGCCGAGGCGATCCGCGCCGCGCGCATACCCCCAGGCGACAGCATCGTGTCGCGCCGTGCCGCCACGGCGTTGCAGCGCCGCACCAAGGATCGGGTAGCGGATGTCTCTGGAAATGTTGAGGATTGGGCAGAAGGCTTTTGCCTCCTCCGGGGAGAGCCATTCGTTGTCGATGCCCGCGAGGCGATTGGCGTGGATATGCCGCTTCGTCACCTGCACATCGTGAATCGTGTGCGCGAGCATCATCACGCCGCGCGGGGAATACATGACGTTGTAGTTCAGCTCGTCCGAGAGCGTTTCCCAAAGCTTGACCGCGTGTTCGTAGAGCGCTTCGCTCTCTTCCCAGAGGTAATTGGAGCGGATGATCGTGGTATTGCGCCCGGTGTTGCCACCGCCGAGCCAGCCCTTCTCGAGCACCGCGATGTTGCGGATGCCGTGCTCCTTGGCGAGGTAATAGGCCGTGGCGAGGCCGTGTCCGCCCGCTCCGACGATGATGACATCGTAGGCCGCTTTGGGTTCTGGCGTCCGCCATTGGCGCGGCCAGCCCATATTGCCGGATAGGCCCTCACGGATGAGGTTGAGAAGGGAGAATTTCATCTGCGGACTCACTCACGCATGGATATCGGTCAAGATTAGCCCTATCGCCGAGGGAATTCCAGCAGGCCGGGGTTGCGCAAGGTCAATCCGCGCCGCGCTTCCAGCCTTCCTTTGTCTCAGCGACGAATTCGGCATAGCGCCCGGTGGCAATGGCTTCGCGCGCGCCAGCCATCAGGAATTGGTAATAGCCGATGTTGTTCCATGTCAGCAGCATTTGGCCCAGCATTTCGTCGGCCTTGGTCAGGTGATGGAGATAGCCGCGCGAATAATCCCGCGTCGCCGGGCAGGATGAGGCGATGTCGAGAGGCCGCGTATCCTCGGCGAATTTGGCGTTCCTCAGGTTCATCTTGCCGAAGCGGGTGTAGGCGGTGCCGTGACGTCCGGCACGGGTCGGCATCACACAATCGAACATATCGACCCCGCGCGCGATGCTCTCGATCAGATCGTCCGGCGTCCCGACGCCCATCAGGTAGCGCGGCTTTTCTTTCGGCAGGAAGGGTTCGGTCGCCTCGATGGTCGCGAGCATCTCGGCCTGTGGTTCGCCCACCGCGAGGCCACCGATGGCATAGCCCGGAAGGTCCAGCGCAGCGAGCGCCTCGGCGCTTTCCCGGCGCAGGGTTTCGTTCGTGCCGCCCTGCACGATGCCGAACAGCGCGCGCCCCTCACCCGGCTTCACAAGCGCGTGAAAGGCGGCCTTGGAGCGCTCGGCCCAGCGCAGCGAGAGCCGCATCGCACGCGCCACTTCCTCATCAGAAGCCGGTAGGCGGATGCACTCATCGAGCTGCATGATGATGTTACTGTCGAGCAGGTGCTGGATCTCGATCGAGCGCTCGGGCGTCAGTTCGTGTTTGGAACCATCGATATGGCTCTGAAAGGTCACGCCGTTTTCGGTGAGCTTGCGTAGCGCGGCGAGGCTCATCACCTGAAAACCGCCCGAATCCGTGAGGATCGGGCGATCCCAGCGTGCCATTTCGTGCAGACCGCCGAGGCGTGCGACACGCTCAGCACCGGGGCGCAGCATCAGGTGATAGGTGTTGCCGAGGATGATATCCGCGCCGGTTCCCTGTACTTGATCCATGTAGAGTCCCTTCACCGTGCCAGCGGTACCGACCGGCATGAAGGCGGGTGTACGGATCTCGCCGCGCGGCATCGCAATGGTGCCCTGCCGAGCTGTGCCATCGCGAGTGTGGATGGTGAATTGGAAATCGGGGTTGGTCATGGAACCTCGGGAAATAGCAGCGAACCATCGCCGTAGGAATAGAAGCGGTAGCTCTCGGCAATGGCATGCGCATAGGCGCGGCGCATGGTCTCGAACCCTGCTAAGGCTGAAACCAGCATCAGCAACGTCGATTTCGGCAGGTGGAAATTGGTGATCAGTGCATCCGTGGTGCGGAACCGGTAGCCGGGCCGGATGAAGATATCCGTTTCGCCGACGAATGGCGCGATGGTACCGGAAGCTGCCGCGCTTTCGATCAGACGACACGCGGTCGTGCCCACGGCAATCACCCGGCCACCACGTGCGCGAACTTCGCGGATGCACGTGGCGGCTTTAGCGCTGACCTCACCCCATTCGGCGTGCATCTTGTGCAGGTCGAGATCATCGACCTTTACCGGCAAAAACGTCCCTGCCCCGACATGGAGTGTCACGAAAACATGGCCGATGCCCTTGGCATCAAGACGTTTGATCAAGTCCGGTGTGAAATGCAGCGAGGCCGTGGGCGCAGCAACGGCGCCGTCCTTGGCGGCGAAGATCGTCTGGTAGTCGGCGGCATCGGTGCTGGCGTTCGCGTCACCGAGGCGCTTTCGGGCCTCGAGAATATAGGGCGGCAGCGGCATGCCGCCGACGAGCGCAATGGCTTCATCGAGAAATGCGCCGGCGCGATCAAAGCGCAGCGTCACGATGCCCTCATCGCCCTTGGCCATCACTTCCGCCACGAGGTGCCCCATCAGGCAGACCGGGTTGACCTCGCCGAAGACGATTTTGTCGCCCGGTTTCAACCGCTTGCCGGGCTTGGCGAAAGCTTCCCATATGCTCTCGTCGAGTCGCTTGATCAGCAGCGCCTCAATGCCAATGCGGTTTTCCTCGCGGATACGCGTGCCAAGGAGGCGGGCGGGAATGACCTTGGTATCGTTGAAGACGAGGAGGTCTCCGGGGGAAAGCTGATCCACAAGGTCGGCGAAGATGTGGTCGGAAAGCTCGGGCGTAGCGCCGGACCTCACGACCAGCAGGCGCGAGGAATCGCGCGGGCTCGCGGGGTGCAGCGCGATCCTCTCTTCGGGCAGATGAAAATCGTAGTCCGCGAGCGTGTGCATGGTGGTTCCAAACGGCATGGCCGGGCGAAAGCCCGGCCATTGGTTCTTGTGCAGGATCCCCGGTCAAGCCGGGGATTAAAGGCCAGCTTTACGCATCGGCGGCGATGGTCGCCTTGTTGATGCGATCCGGGCTACGGACCGGCTCGCCACGGGCGAACTTGTCAACGTTTTCCATGCCCTCGGTCACCTTGCCCCAGACCGTGTACTGGCGGTCAAGGAAGGTCGCGTCGTCGAACACGATGAAGAACTGCGAGTTGGCAGAATTCGGGTTCGCGGCGCGAGCCATCGAGCAGATGCCACGCACATGCGGCTCGGCGTTGAACTCGGCCTTGATGTCCGGATAGTCGGAGCCGCCGGTGCCGGTGCCGTTCGGGCAACCGCCCTGCGCCATGAAGCCGTCGATGACGCGGTGGAAGCTCAGGCCATCATAGAAACCTTCACGGACGAGCTTCTTGATGTGGGCAACATGGCCCGGCGCCAGATCAGGGCGCATTTCAATCGTCACCACACCTTTGGTGGTGTCGAGGATCAGAGTGTTTTCGGCATCCGCCATGGTATTCTTCCTTCTTTATCCCTCACAAAGGGCACACAGCCCCTTGCTCGGCTTCGCGTTTTTCTTACTTCACATCCGCGAGTAGGCGGACCTTCAGCATCTTGTCCGGGTTCGAGACCGAACCGTTGTTGGCCTTGTCGCCGCGCTTGATCTTGTCGACGAATTCCATGCCCTGAACCACCTTGCCGAACACGGTGTACTGGTTGTTCAGGAAGCTCGCATCGGCGAAGCAGATGAAGAACTGCGAGTTCGCCGAGTTCGGCGCCGAGGAACGCGCCATGCCGAGCGTGCCGCGGCCAAACGGCTCCGGGGTGAATTCCGCCGGCAGGTTCGGCAGGTCCGAACCGCCCATGCCGGTGCCCTGCGGATCGCCCGTCTGGGCCATGAAACCTTCGATGACGCGGTGGAAGACGATGCCGTCATAAAAGCCGCGCTTGGCCAGCGTCTTGATGCGTTCGACGTGCTTGGGCGCAAGGTCCGGGCGAAGCGCGATCAGCACCTTGCCGTCCTTGAGGTCGATCTGGAGCGTGTTCTGCGGATCGAGCTTCGGGGCCTGCGCCACGGCAAGCGCGGGCGCAAGGGCAACGAGACCGGCGATGAGAGTACGGCGAAGCATGGTTTCTCCTGATGCCATGAGGATAGAGGCAGCGGCGCGTTAGGCGCCTTTGCCGAATTTCTGGGCCAGTGCGTGTCGGACAACCTCCGGCACAAAGGCGGCAACCCTGCCGCCCATGCCTGCGATCTGACGGACGAGCGTGGCGGTAATCGGGCGAACATCGGGCGAAGACGGCAGGAACACAGTCTGGATATCCGGCGCCATGGTGCCGTTCATGCCCGCAAGCTGCATCTCGTAATCAAGGTCGGTACCATCGCGCAGGCCCCGGATCAGCGTGGTGGCCCCGTGGCGGCGCGCGGCATCAATCGTGAGATCGCCAAAGGTTGCGACAGTGAATTTTTTGCCGTTGGCGATAGGGCGCGCCACCGCTTCCAGCATCGCAACGCGCTCCTCGATCGAGAACAGCGGTGCCTTGCCGGGATGTGTGCCGATGGCGATGATCAGCTCATCCGCGAGGCCAAACGACCGGCGGATCACGTCGAGGTGACCGTTCGTCGGCGGATCGAACGATCCGGCATAAAAGGCGATGTGCGGCATTCGGGCTCCCGCCAGAACAGATCATTGCGAAATCGACTAGGGCCAATCTTCGCGAAACTCAAGCGCTTGCGCCGTTATTCGATCCGCCCCAGCAGTCTTTCCACCGCATCGGGTAGTTCGCGCATGTGGGAAATCACAAAAGCCGCGCCGGCTTCGACGAGCTTCGCATCCAGATCGACAATGCCGTTGGACGCGCCGTGAAAACCGATGACGCGCATCCCCGCGCGGCGACCCGCCGTGACGCCCGCAACTGAATCTTCGATCACGATGGCATGGACGGGGTCGACCCCGATCTGGCTCGCGGCGAACAGGAAGACATCCGGCGAGGGTTTGCCCCGCGCGACCTGTGTCGCGGAATAGATATGCGGACCAAAGAGCGATGCGAGGCCCGTACGCTCAAGATTGGCCTTGAGCTGCGGCAGACGAGTCGAGGAGGCTACCGCGCGATTGCCGCCGATGGTCGCAATCGCTTCCGCCGCGCCGTCGATCGGCTGCAATTCAATCTCAAAGCGTCGGTAGATCTCGGCATTGATCGCCTCGTTGAACCCCTCCGGCAGCGGAAAGGGAATCTCAGAGCGCAGGATTTCCCAGGTTCTAACCGCCGGGATGCCGTTGAAGCGGGTGTTGAACCGCTCCATCGTCATGGGTATCCCGATGGAGGTGAGCGCTTCGGCGCAGACTGAGCCTGCGATATGCTCGCTGTCGATCAGCGTGCCGTCGCAGTCGTAGATGATTGCATGTTCCATCGCCCGTCTATGCGATGGACGCCAGGCTCTGGCAAGGTTGCCATGTACGGTGTTTGCGCAGATTGTTGCTACACCATGACCGGAATGGTCGAAATCGAGGAGTTTCCATGCCGATCACCGATGCCGCCAGGTTCGTTGCTCCCTTCCGCGTGACCAGCGGGGCGAAGTTCTCTCTCGCCGATTATCCGACCAACTGGCTCGGCGGGCACGAGTTGACCAAGGACGAAGGCAAGGCGCTGCTCGACGAAGGCAAGGTTCGACTGTTCGATCTGCAGGAGCGGCTTTACGCAGCTGACAGCTGGTCTGTGCTGATGATTCTTCAGGCGATGGATGCGGCGGGCAAGGATTCGACCATCGAGCATGTCATGAGCGGGGTAAACCCGCAGGGCTGCGAGGTGCATTCCTTCAAGGCGCCCTCCGCCGAGGAACTTGACCACGATTTCCTGTGGCGCACGGCCAAGGTGATGCCGCAGCGCGGGCGGATCGGTATTCACAACCGTTCGTATTACGAGGAAGTGCTGGTGGTCCGCGTGCATCCTGAATTTCTCGGCGCGCAGCATCTTCCGGCAAATGGTCCCAAGCCCGGTAGCCCGAAATTCTGGGCCGAACGGCTCGAAGCCATCGCCGATCACGAGCGTCACCTCGCCCGTGCCGGGACCAAGATCATGAAATTCTTCCTCCATGTCTCCAAGGACGAGCAGAAGGAACGCCAGCTTGAGCGGATCGATGATCCGACAAAGAACTGGAAATTCAACGCGCGCGATGTCACCGAACGCGGCTTCTGGAAGGATTATATGGGCGCCTATGAAGAGGCGATCCGCGCCACAGCGGCGGACCACGCGCCGTGGTATGTCATCCCGGCGGACAAGAAGTGGTTTATGCGGCTTGCGGTAATGCAGGCGATCATCGCCGAGATGGAGACGCTTGATCTCAAATTCCCCGTCCTCTCCAAGGAGGCAAAAACCAAACTCGCCGAGGCGCGGAAGGCGCTGGAGGCGAGCTGAGGGCAGTCAGACGGCGATGTTGTCGATCAGCCGTGTCTGCCCGAGGCTGGCGGCGACGAGAATGCGCAAGCTCGCCGGTGCGGCGCACTCCATTGGCACCGCAAGACTGAGTGCATCGCGGATCGCGACGTAATCGACTACCAATCCTGCCTTTGTCAGGCGATCGGCCGCCTCGGCTTCGATTACCGCGAGCGGCATCCCGCGCCGCACGATTTCCGCCGCAGCCTGAAGCGTCCGATGGACAATCGGTGCCACCATCCGCTCCCCCACCGTGAGGTAAACGTTACGGGATGACATCGCGAGGCCATCCGCTTCGCGCAAGGTCGGCCCGCCCATGATCTCGACGGGGATATCGAGATCGCGCGCCATGTGGCGGATCACAGCGAGCTGCTGGAAGTCCTTCTCACCGAAAATCGCGACATCTGGCATGGCTTGCAGCAGCAGTTTCGAGACAACGGTTGCGACGCCGGAAAAATGTGTCGGGCGGAATTTGTCCTCCAGCTCGACCTTGGCCGGGCCGTCAAGACTGACCGTCGTGGCAAATCCCTGCGGGTACATTTCCGCGACTTGCGGTGCAAAAACTGCCTCGGCTCTGACTTCTGAAAGAAGATGAAGATCGCTCTCAAACGTTCTGGGATATTTCGAAAAATCTTCTGTCGGCGCGAACTGCGTAGGGTTGACGAAGATCGATACAACGGCCTTGTCCGTGACCTGCTTCACGCCGGTCACGAGGCTGATATGCCCGGCATGGAGCGCGCCCATCGTCGGCACAAGACCGACGCGGTGACCCGCCTTACGCTGGGCCTCGCGCCATTGGCGCAAAGCGGCGACGCTTTCGAGAACAACCGGTTTCGTCATCGAGAGTCCCTCACCCATCCGGCTGGCCATGCCCTATTTTTGAGCGCATGGCCAGCGCGTCGTTTGGGTCAGGTCTGTTCCACGTAGAGTTGGCTGCCGGTTTCCACGAACTCCCGCGCCTTTTCCGCCATGCCTTCAATCGCTGCGCGCTCGTTCTCGCCCATGGCCTGAACTTCCGCGCGGAGATCCTGCGTGATTTTCATCGAGCAGAATTTCGGGCCACACATCGAGCAGAAATGCGCGACCTTATGCGCATCCTTCGGCAAGGTTTCATCGTGGTAGCTGCGCGCCGTATCCGGATCGAGCGCAAGATTGAACTGGTCCTCCCAGCGGAAGGAGAACCGCGCGCGGCTCAGCGCATCGTCGCGCACCTTTGCCGCCGGATGCCCTTTGGCGAGGTCTGCCGCATGCGCCGCGATTTTGTAGGTGATGACGCCGGTCTTCACGTCATCGCGGTTGGGCAAGCCGAGATGCTCCTTCGGCGTGACGTAGCAGAGCATCGCGCAGCCGAACCAGCCGATCATCGCCGCGCCGATGCCCGACGTGATGTGATCGTATCCCGGTGCGATATCGGTTGTCAGCGGGCCGAGGGTATAGAACGGCGCTTCGCCACATTCCCTCAGCTGCTTGTCCATGTTCTCCTTGATCTTGTGCATCGGCACATGGCCGGGGCCTTCGATCATCACCTGACAGCCCTTGGCCCAGGCGACTTGCGTCAGTTCGCCGAGGGTTTCGAGTTCGGCGAATTGCGCGCGGTCATTCGCGTCGGCAATCGAGCCAGGGCGCAACCCGTCACCGAGGCTGAAGGACACGTCGTATTTCCGCATGATGTCGCAGATTTCGTCGAAGCGCTCGTAGAGGAAGCTCTCCTTGTGGTGCGCGAGGCACCAGCGCGCCATGATCGAGCCACCACGGCTGACGATGCCGGTGACGCGGTTCGCGGTCAGCGGCACATACGGCAGGCGCACGCCGGCGTGGATGGTGAAGTAGTCAACGCCCTGCTCAGCCTGCTCGATGAGCGTATCCTTGAAGACTTCCCAATCGAGCTTGGTCGGGTCGCCATCGACCTTTTCGAGCGCCTGATAGATCGGCACGGTGCCAATCGGCACTGGGGAGTTCCTCATAATCCACGAGCGGATGTTGTGGATGTTGCGGCCCGTCGAGAGGTCCATCACGGTATCCGCGCCCCAGCGTGTCGCCCAGACGAGCTTTTCGACCTCTTCCGCCGCGCCGGATGTCACCGCCGAATTGCCGATGTTGGCGTTGATCTTGACCAGAAAATTCCGGCCGATCGCCATGGGTTCCAGCTCGGTGTGGTTGATATTGGCGGGGATGATCGCCCGGCCACGCGCGATTTCGCTACGCACGAATTCCGGCGTCACGAACTCGGGCACCGCAGCGCCGAAGCTCTCGCCATCCTTCCAGCGCTCGGTGGCGCCGGGCAATGCGGCTTCGCGAGCGAGGTTCTCGCGGTGCGCGACGTAGATCATCTCCTCGGTGATGATGCCGGCGCGGGCGAATTCATATTGCGTGACCATCTGGCCCGGCTTCGCGGCGCGGATCGCACGCGTCGCGGGGCATTCCGGCACCAGTTTTTCAACGGAGATATTGCCGTTGTCCTCCGGCTTCACTGCGCGCGGGGCGATGGTCTCGAAGCCGCGCTTGGCGATCCATGCTTCCCGCACCTGCGGCAGGCCGGCGGCGAGGTCGATCCGGGCATCTGCCTCGGTATAGGGGCCGGAGGGGTCATAGATGCGGACCGGCGGTTCCAGCGGATCGGTCAGCGTGACCTCGCGGAACGGCACCTTGATATCGGGATGCGCTTTCGGCGCTGCATAGACCTTGCGCGAGCCGATGATCGGTCCCGTCGTCACCGTTTCCGGCGCGGGCATCATGGATTTGGGGGAGATGGGTTTATTCATTTGGCAGCACTCCATGCGCAGTTGCGATGAGGTGATGCGGCTCTGGAGCAGGTTGGGCGGCGTGAACCGCGAAGCATCCCGTCCCTTCGCCGGCATGACCCGGATCAGGTTCAAAGGGTGCTCGGGGACATTCCCCCGATCTCAGCCGCTGACGCGACGCCCCTCGGATAAGCCGTTACGTTAGACCGATTTTGGTGGAGGGCAAGGGGGGCGGTGTCATTCCCGACCGAGCAGAGCGAGGAGCGGGAATCCAGCCCTGAAGCTGGGAAGAAGATGGATTTCCGCTCGCGGCTTTGCCGCGTCGGGAATGACAGCAGCTATGCTGCTATTCTGTAGTCTTGCTCTGCTACTGGTATTTTGAAAGCTCAGCGCTAATAAAATAACTTGATTGGGTGTTGATGATCTCTGGGCCGTCCATCTTTTGAATTTTGATAAGTGGAAGATGAACCTCAGAAATAATCGCATTGAAGGTTTGCGTTCCCCCGGGGCCAGTAGGATCATAGCTAACCATATTGAATTGATATCTCTTTCCGATCTCAAACATCAAATCTATCCTTTTGCAATGCTTACACCTCACCGCCCGTTGTCACTTCCCCGGCTTCGCCCTCGCCCTCTTCGCCTTCCGGCTCGGAGACGCGCTCGACCGAGACGACCTTCTCACCCTCTGCCGTGTTGAACACGATGACGCCCTGCGTCGAGCGGCCAGCAAGGCGGATGCCGTTGACCGGGCAGCGGATGAGTTGCCCGCCATCGGTCACCAGCATGATCTGGTCGCTCTCTTCCACCGGGAAGGAGGAAATGAGGTTGCCGTTGCGGTTGTTGACCGCCATGGCGACGATGCCTTTGCCGCCGCGCCCCGTGATCCGGTACTCGTAGGACGAGGTGCGCTTGCCGTAGCCGTTCTCGGAGATGGTGAGCACGATCTGCTCGGCGGCACTCATCTCGATATAGCGCTCTTGATTGAGGGGAGCGGCGTTCTCGGCGCCCTCCTCCGTCTCGATGGCTTCGTCGGCGCCTTCCTCATTGGCCATGGCACGGCGCATCTTGAGATAGGCCGCACGATCATCGACCGAGGCATCGACATGGCGCAGGATCGTCAGGCTGATGACGCGATCGTCATTGCCGAGGTTGATGCCGCGCACGCCGGTGGAATCGCGGCCCTTGAAGACGCGGACATCGCCGACTTCAAAGCGGATGCACTGGCCGAGCGCTGTCGTCAGCAGCACGTTATCGCTTTCCGAACAGGTTGCGACATCGACGATGGCGTCGCCCTCGTCGAGCTTCATTGCGATCTTGCCGTTGCGGTTGACCTGAATGAAGTCCGAGAGCTTGTTGCGCCGGACGTTGCCGGAAGTGGTGGCGAACATCACATCGAGCGCATCCCAGGTAGTTTCATCCTCGGGGAGCGGCATGATAGTGGTGATGCGCTCGTCTTTTTCGAGCGGCAGCATGTTAATCAGCGCCTTGCCGCGCCCGTTCGGCGGGGCGAGCGGAAGCCGCCAGACCTTTTCCTTATAGACCTGACCGGCAGAGGAGAAGAACAGCACCGGCGTATGCGTGGAGGCCACGAAGAGGCGCGAGACGAAATCCTCGTCGCGCGTCGACATGCCCGAGCGGCCCTTGCCGCCGCGGCGCTGCGCCCGATAGGTCGAGAGCGGCACACGCTTGATGTAGCCCGAGTGCGAGAACGTGACGACCATATCCTCGCGAGCGATCAGATCCTCGTCCTCGAAATCCGAGTCGGCCTCGATGATTTCCGTACGACGCGGCACCGCATGCGCGGTGCGGACCGCCATGATTTCTTCGGTGATGATGCCGAAGATGCGGGCGCGCGAGCCGAGAATATCGAGGAAGTCGCGGATTTGCGCCGCGATCTTTTCGAGTTCGTCCGAAATTTCCTCACGCCCGAGGGCGGTCAGGCGGTTCAGGCGCAGTTCGAGAATGGCATTCGCCTGCCGCTCGGACAGCATGTAGGTGCCATCTTCCGCCATGCGGTGCTTCGGGTCGTCGATCAGAGCGATCAGGCTCGCGACATCCTGCGCCGGCCAATGCCGGGTCATCAGGCGGTCGCGCGCGGTCGGCGCATCCGGCGAGGTGCGGATGGTGGCGATGACCTCGTCGATATTCGCCACTGCGATCGCAAGACCGACCAACACATGCGCCCGATCACGCGCCTTATTGAGACGGAACTTGGTGCGGCGGCTGCTCACTTCCTCGCGGAAGGCGATGAAGGCAACCAGCATATCCTTGAGGTTCATCAGCTCTGGGCGGCCGCCGTTGAGCGCCACCATATTGACGCCGAAGGACGACTGGAGCTGGGTGTAGCGGTAGAGCTGGTTGAGCACGACATCGGCAATCGCGTCGCGCTTCAGCTCGATGACGACGCGCATGCCGTCGCGGTCGGATTCGTCGCGCAGGTCCGAGATGCCTTCGAGACGCTTGTCGCGCACCAGCTCGGCGATCTTCTCGATCATCGAGGCCTTGTTCACCTGATACGGAATCTCGTGAACGATGATGGCTTCGCGGTCCTTGCGGATCTCCTCGATGGTCGCCCGCGCACGCATGATCACCGAACCGCGCCCGGTCTCGAACGCCTGGCGGATGCCGCCACGACCGAGAATAAGGCCTCCGGTCGGGAAATCCGGGCCCTGAACGATCTGGTTAAGTTCGGTAATCTCGATTGCGGGGTTCGCCATGACGGCGAGCACGGCATCGATCACTTCGCCGAGGTTATGGGGGGGGATATTGGTCGCCATGCCGACGGCGATGCCGCCTGCGCCGTTGACCAGCAGGTTCGGGAACCGCGCCGGCATCACCGTGGGTTCGTGCTCCGAGCCGTCGTAGTTCGGCTGGAAGTTGACCGTATCCTCGTCGAGGTCGGTCAGAAGGTGCATCGCGGCCTTGGAGAGGCGCGCTTCGGTATAACGCATCGCGGCGGGCGGATCGCCATCGACCGAGCCGAAGTTGCCCTGCCCGTCGATGAGCATCAGGCCCATCGAGAAATCCTGCGCCATGCGGACCATGGCGTCATAGATCGATTGGTCGCCGTGCGGATGGTATTTACCGATGACGTCGCCGACGACGCGCGCAGACTTCCGGTAGGGTTTGTCCGGCGTGTAGGAATTCTCGTGCATCGAGAACAGGATGCGGCGGTGAACGGGCTTCAGGCCGTCCCGGACATCCGGCAGCGCGCGGCTCACGATCACGCTCATCGCGTAATCGAGATAGCTGCGTTTCATCTCGTCGGTGAGCGAGATGGTACGGATATCGGAGCCGTCGCCAGAAGCGGGGCCAATCGGCTTTTCGTTGTTTTTATCGTCGGACAAGGATGAACCCTGGTTAAGTCTATTCGACAGGACCGCGCACGGCCGGAGCGCAACGCGCGAGCGGGCGCGACTCTGAATTCACACCCCTGCTCCGGGTTCTAGGCGATTCCGGGGCGAGAAGCGAATGCCGGATGGGGATAAGTCGGGCTCAGAGACCGATTATCTGCCCCATGATGCGGTCCGGCGTGAAGGTCAACACCCCTGCGATCCAGAAGCCGATTGAAAGCGCGATCAAAGTCTTGCGATGGCCGATGATATTCCCTGCCCGTGCATGGCGGATGGCGGTGTAGATGGAGAACAGCGCCAGCACGGACAGAAGATGAATGAAACTGAATGGGCCAAGTCGCGGCTCAAGCCCCGACGCCCGAATCCAGAAAGATGAAATCGCCACCACCAGCATCGCCCCCAGCCAGAGGTAGCCGGAGGCGCGATGCGGCAGGCTGCCCTTGCGAAATCCCCAGAACTGGAGCGGCGTGAGGCTCGCAACCGTAAGCGCAGCGATAATATGTACTTTGATAAACACGGGGGCCGCGTAAAAGGGAGCGAGAGTCATGACTTTCCTCACGTCATGGTTTTTCCGCGCCACGACGACTTCGCGATGTAAGTGTCATTAACATTGATCGATGCGACGAGGCAAGCCTCGCGCCGGAGCACGCCCGATGATTTCTGCCGCCGCGCTCGAGTATTTTCTCTCTGCCCTGACCACGTTAATGGTCACGGTCGATCCGCCGGGGCTGGCGCCCATTTTCCTGAGTTTGACGCTCGGCATGACCGCGCCGGAGCGCCGCTCGGTCGCCCTGCGTGCCACACTTATCGCCGGCTTGATCATGCTCGGCTTTGCATTTTTCGGGCAACCGGTGCTCGGCGCGCTGGGGATCGGGTTTCCGGCGTTCCGGATCGCGGGTGGTCTCCTGCTGTTCTGGATCGCCTTCGAGATGATTTTCGAGCTGCGCGCACGACGGAAAACCAATGTCGCGCGGACCGCAATCGACGAGGATCACATCCGCAACGTTGCCGCCTTCCCGCTGGCGATTCCGCTGATGGCCGGACCGGGCACGATTACCGCGACGATGCTGCTCGCCGGTTCGGCACAGGGCGAGACGATACGGCTCGGCGCACTGGTTGCGGTGATCGCGCTGGTTTCGGTCTCGTGTTTCGCGGTGTTTCTGGTGGCGGATCGCCTCTCGAAATTGCTCGGCGTGACGGGTAATCTCGTGTTGACCCGCCTCCTCGGCGTGTTGCTCGCCGCGCTGGCGGTGCAGTTTGTGATTGACGGCATCAAAGCCGTGATGTGACGGATCACCCGATGTTCCCTGCCCCCGTTCTTGAAACACCGCGCCTTATCCTGCGCGGTCATGCCGCCGAACACCTCGCCGATTCGCTCGCGCTTTGGGGCGATCCTGTTGTTGTCCGTCATCTCGGGGGCAAGCCCTTCATCGAGGAGGAAGTCTGGATGCGCCTGCTGCGCTATGCAGGCGGCTGGGCGCTGCTGGGATATGGCTTCTGGCGCGTGGAATATCGCGAAACCGGCGCTTTTGTCGGCGATGTCGGGTTTCACGAGTTGCATCGCCACTCCGAGCCTTCGTTCTCGGGCGAACCGGAGGTGGGTTGGGTCTTGCGGCCCGAATTTCATGGCAAAGGCTTGGCGCGCGAGGCGCTCGATGCCGCGCTGGCCTGGGGCGATGCGCATATTGTGGCGCCGCGTTTTGCCTGCATTATCAACCCGGAAAACACGCCCTCAATCCGCCTTGCTGAAGCGACGGGTTTCGTCGCATCTGGCGAGATCGCCTATCGCGGCGGGCCGATGCGCCTGTTGTTCCGACCCCCGATGGTCGCAGCAGCTTAAGCCTTCAGCGTCTTTTTGCGCGCCTTAAAAACCGGCGATTGCTCCAGCGGCAAGGCGGTGGTCGCCTTGATCTTCTCCATCGCGAAGCGAGAGGTGACGTTTTTCAGCGGCACGGCCTTGATCAACCGGCGATAGAAATCGTCATAGGCATCAATGCCCGGAACCACGACGCGCATCATGTAATCGACATCGCCGGACATGCGGTAGACATCCACCACTTCCGGCATATCGCGCACGGCATCGGCGAAGCGCGCGAGCCAGCCCTCGGAATGATCCGAGGTTTCAATCGAGACATAGATGGTCACGCCGAGCGCGAGTTTCGCCGCATCGAGCAGCGCGACGCGCTTGGCGATGATGCCGCTCTCCTCCATTTTGCGGATGCGGTTCCAGCACGGCGTGGGCGACAGACCGACTCGGGAGGCGATTTCATTCAGGGGCAGCGAGCCATCGGCCTGAATGAGGGTGAGGATGGCCCGATCAAAAGAATCCATTTTCGTCCCCGCCTGTGACGCCCGCATCAGGGCTTTGTCCTTGCTCGATAAATTGGAATTATCTTCCCATCCCGTCAACGCTGATTGTCTTTAGGGGAAGGATTTTCTAAATTTCCCGCGTAGTTTCACGCTATCCCAATCCTTTGTGGTGCAGCTTTTTCTGCGAGTCTTCGATGACAGAGACACCGAATCCCCCTTTCACCCTCACTTTTGCTCTTCTGGCCATGCTAGGCGCGGCGCTCGCCTGACGCCTTGCCGGTCTCTCCGGCGGTCCCCATCGGGAACCGCCATCATGAGCCTGTGTATCGGGCGTTCCGCCAGCCCGCCTTTGATCCATATGAAAACACCCGGATCCACATGAAAACGCCCGGCTCTGTAGGCCGGGCGTTGCTCATTCCAGTGTTTTCGGAAGGGTCTTAGAACGGAATATCGTCGTCGAGATCCGCCGGGCGGCCGCCGCCGCCACCGGCCGGACGGCTACCACCGCCGCCACCGCCGCCACCGCCGCCGCCGCCGAAGTTTCCGCCGCCGCTGCTGCGACCGCCACCACCGCCACCGCCGAAGCTACCGCCGCTCTGGTCATCGACTTCGCGGCCACCGCCACCGCCGCTGTCACGACCATCGAGGATGGTCAATTCGCCACGGAAGCGCTGGAGCACGATTTCTGTCGAATAGCGCTTCTGGCCGTCCTTATCCTGCCACTCGCGGGTCTGGAGCTGGCCCTCGACGTAGATCTTGGAGCCCTTGCGCAGGTACTGCTCCGCGACCTTGGCGAGGTTTTCGTTGAAAATCACCACCGAATGCCACTCGGTCTTTTCTTTGCGCTCGCCAGTGGCCTTGTCGCGCCACGATTCGGAGGTGGCGATGCGCAGGTTGACGACCGGATCGCCGTTGCCAAGGCGCCGCGTCTCGGGGTCGCGCCCCAGATTGCCGACCAGAATGACCTTGTTGACGCTGCCTGCCATCGCTCTCGCTCCGTCCGTTTCTCACTTCTCAAGCGGCGCACCATAATGCGCGATGCGGGCGGCGGACAGCGCCGGTTCGGCTTGTCCACAACTCGTCGGCGCGTGAATTCCGCGCCTATCCATGACTGTGGATTGTCTTTGCCGTCGACATTTGCGAGACCATGACCTGTATCTCCCAGGAAGACGCACCGGAGGACTTTTCATGACGATCCGCGCCACGGTTCTGGCCCTTGCTGCCGCTTCTCTGTTCCCAACGCTGGCAGATGCCCAGACGCGCGTGCCTCTGGCGAGCATGACCTGCTCGGCGGCGACGGCGTTTCTGGAGGCGCAAGGCGTCGTGATTTTCTCGACCGGCCCTGAAACCTATGAACGTGTGGTGCGCGACGGCGGCTACTGCATGCGAACGGAAGTGGCTCGCCCATTTATGGGCCCTTCCCGCGACAATCCCCAGTGCATCGTCGGGGCTCTTTGCAGTCAGATCGAGGGCGACAATCAGTAAGTGCCACCTCACAGCCTTTTCGTTCCTTTTTTGTTCTTGTTGATCTGCCGGAATCGTGCATGCTGATCCGGCACGATTCGAACGGCGGAATTTGCTCGCTGGATTGAAGAGTCGCATCCGCTGACCTAGTTTAAGAGGGATTTCCTTTTCCCCGAACCTCTGCCGGATAGCCATGCCCAAAGCCAAAACGGCCCGCTCAACTGAGGCGGCCCGCATCGAGAGTCTGTTTGACGAAGCATCCGTACGGTTTCCCGGCGAGCGGACGATTTCCGTGCGCGGCGCGCGCGAGCACAACCTCAAGAACGTCGACCTCGTTATTCCGCGTGACAAGCTCGTGGTGTTCACCGGGCTTTCCGGTTCGGGCAAGTCCTCGCTGGCATTCGATACGATCTACGCCGAGGGGCAGCGGCGCTATGTCGAGAGCCTTTCGGCCTATGCGCGCCAGTTTCTGGAAATGATGCAGAAGCCCGATGTCGATCAGATCGACGGGCTCTCGCCGGCAATTTCCATCGAGCAGAAAACCACCTCGCGCAATCCGCGCTCGACGGTCGGCACCGTCACCGAAATCTACGATTACATGCGCCTGCTTTGGGCGCGTGTCGGCGTGCCCTATTCGCCGGCCACGGGCCTCCCCATCGAGAGCCAGACCATCAGCCAGATGGTGGATCGCGTCATCGCCCTGCCGGAAAAGACCCGCGCCTATCTGCTCGCGCCGGTGATCCGGGGTCGAAAAGGTGAATATCGCAAGGAACTCGCGGATTTTCTCAAGCGCGGCTACCAGCGCGTCAAGATCGATGGACAGTATTACGAGATTTCCGAGGCCCCTGCCCTCGACAAGAAACTCAAGCACGATATCGACGTGGTGATCGACCGGATCGTGGTGCGGCCGGATATCGGTTCGCGCCTCTCGGAAGGTTTTGAAGCTGCGCTTGAGATGGCGGATGGCATCGCCGTGCTGGAATGGGCCGACGAGAAAGACGATGCGGGTCAGCCGCGCCGGATGACCTTCTCGTCGAAATTCGCCTGTCCGGTTTCGGGGTTCACCATCCCCGAGATCGAGCCGCGCCTGTTCTCGTTCAACAATCCGTTCGGCGCCTGCCCGACCTGCGGCGGCATCGGCCATGAGATGACCATCGATCCGATGCTGATTGTGCCGGACGAAAGCCTCAGCCTCAAGAAGGGTGCGATTGCGCCCTGGGCGAAATCCTCTTCGCCCTACTACGGCCAGACGCTCGAAGCGCTCGCGAACCACTATGGTTTTGCGATGACGAAGCCGTGGAAAGACCTCGCCGATAGCGCCAAGCTCGTCATGCTCTATGGCTCCGGGCAGGAGCCGATCCGCTTCGCCTATAACGACGGCATGCGGGCCTATGAGGTGAGAAAGCCTTTCGAGGGCATCATCACCAACCTTGAGCGGCGCTACAAGGAGACTGAAAGCGATTGGTCCCGTGAGGAAATCTCGCGGTTCATGTCCGAGACGCCGTGTCAGGCCTGCGGCGGCAATCGCCTCAAACCCGAGGCGCTGGCGGTGAAAATCGCCAGTTGCCATATCGGCGAGATCGCCAAACTCTCTGTGAGCGATGCGGCGGCTTGGTACGAGACGCTGCCGGCCAAGCTGACGTCGAAGCAGAATGAAATCGCCGGGCGCGTGCTCAAGGAGATCCGTGATCGCCTGCGGTTTCTCAACGATGTCGGGCTGGAATATCTTACGCTCAGCCGTGGTTCCGGCTCGCTGTCGGGCGGGGAAAGCCAGCGCATCCGCCTCGCCTCGCAGATTGGCTCGGGGCTGACGGGTGTGCTTTACGTGCTCGATGAGCCTTCCATTGGTCTGCATCAGCGTGACAACGAGCGGCTGCTGGGCACGTTGCGGCGTCTGCGCGACCTCGGTAATTCGGTGATCGTGGTCGAGCATGATGAGGATGCGATCCGCGAGGCCGATTATGTCGTCGATATCGGTCCCGGCGCGGGTATCCATGGTGGCGAGATCGTCTCTCAAGGCACGCCCGATCAGGTGATGGCGGATCCGAAGTCGCTCACGGGAGACTATCTCACGGGTCGGAAATCCGTCGCGATCCCGAAAAAGCGCCGCGTGCGGCAGAAGGCGCGTTGCCTCAAGCTTGTCGGCGCCAAGGGCAATAACCTCAAGGACGTGACTGTCGAGGTGCCGCTCGGGCTCTTCACCTGCGTGACCGGCGTTTCCGGCGGCGGCAAGTCCACGCTCGTGATCGAGACGCTCTACAAGGCCGTTGCCCGGCGGCTTAGCGGCGCGATGGAACACCCCTCGCCCTTTGAACGGATAGAGGGGCTCGAACACCTCGACAAGGTCATCGACATCGACCAATCCCCGATCGGGCGCACGCCGCGCTCCAATCCCGCGACCTATACCGGTGCGTTCACGCCGATCCGCGAGTGGTTCACCAACCTGCCCGAGGCGAAAGCGCGCGGCTATGGTCCGGGGCGCTTCTCGTTCAACGTCAAGGGCGGGCGCTGCGAGGCGTGCCAGGGCGACGGTGTCGTCAAGATCGAGATGCACTTTCTGCCGGATGTTTACGTCACCTGCGATGTCTGCAAGGGCAAGCGCTATGACCGCGAGACGCTGGAAGTGAAGTTCCGCGACAAATCGATCGCCGATGTGCTGGATATGACGGTGGAAGAGGCCGCGAGCCTTTTCAAGGCCGTGCCGTCCATCCGCGACAAGATGGAAACGCTGGCGCGCGTCGGCCTCGGCTATGTGAAGGTTGGCCAGCAGGCGACCACGCTTTCCGGCGGCGAAGCGCAACGCGTCAAGCTCTCGAAGGAGCTTTCACGACGGGCGACCGGGCGCACGCTCTATATCCTCGACGAGCCGACCACGGGTCTGCATTTCCACGATGTCGCAAAGCTCATGGAAGTGCTGCACGAGCTGGTTGATCAGGGCAATACTGTCGTCGTGATCGAGCACAACCTCGAGGTCATCAAGACAGCTGACTGGGTGATCGACATGGGGCCGGAAGGCGGCGATGGCGGTGGCCGCGTTGTCGCGGAAGGCACGCCGGAGGAGATCGCGAAAGCGAAAGCCAGCCACACCGGGCGCTTCCTCAAGGAAGTGCTTGCACGGCGGCCTCCAAAATAGAACGATCCTTTTGCCGGGAGATTTTGGCCGGAGGGGATCATTGCAGGAGCATCAGCATGATTCTCATTGGCCAGTATGATTCGCCGTTCGTCCGCCGCGTCGGGATCGCCCTGACACTGTATGGCCTGCCGTTCCGACACGAGCCGTGGTCTTCCTTTGGCGATGCGGACAAGATCCGGGCCTATAATCCGCTCACCCGCGTGCCGACGCTGGTGCTGGATGATGGCGAGGTTCTGATCGAGAGCCATGCCATGCTGGACTACATCGATAGCCTTGCACCGCCGGAGCGCGTGATGTTTCCGCGCGATGAGCCGATGCGGCATCGTGCGATCAAGATCGCTGCGCTCGCGACTGGCATTTGCGACAAGGTTGTCAGCCTTTTTTACGAGCAGCGGATGCATGAGCAAGTGTCGGACCTCTGGGTGGATCGTTGCCGTGTCCAGATTCGCGGTGCCATCGCCGAACTCGAAAAGGCCCGCGCTGCGATTGTGACGCCCTTCTGGTTCGGCTCAAAAATTGGGCACGCCGACATTGCCGTCGGGGTGATGCTGCGATTTCTGACCGATGTGCATCCGGGGATGATCGATTTGGCGCGAAATCCGGCGTTATCGGCGCATTTTGCCCGTACAGAAGCCCTCCCGGTCTTCAAAACGATCTCGCAGGTCTTCATTCCGCCAGCCTGAAAACCGACCAAGCCTCTCCGAACCTTAATATTTGGTCAATGAGCCATGCGTAATGCGCAGATCAGAAGGCCGCTTAAGCTGAAGGTCTGCCTAGACTTTGCCTTTATTGCACTGCACAAGAGCACCTGTGCTGAAGAGAAAGACAGCGTCCCTCGCGGGACATGCCGGTTTCGAGCAGCGACCCAATTCACTTTCGGAGAACGACCATGATCCTCACCCACATCCTCGCCCGCATCCAGTCCTGGCTTCGCTATCGCCGCAACATCGAGATCCTCTCGCAGCTTTCGGACCGCGAACTCGCCGATATCGGCCTGAACCGCGGTTCGATCGAAGAAGCGGCCCGTCACGCGGTCAACGCCTGATCTTCCCGCATCTGATTTTCCGGAACTTTCGAGTTCCTGACGCGAAGCGGTGCTCTCCCTCACCGCTTCGCACGAATGGCCCGCCTCGGCGGGCCTTTTTTTGTTGTAAGCCTCGCGCGCGCGGATGAGTTGCGCTATTCAGCCGGCATGACAACAACATCTCCCTCTCCCGTTCACATCATTGGTGGTGGCCTTGCCGGCAGCGAGGCCGCTTGGCAAATCGCCTCTGCTGGCGTCCCCGTGGTCCTGCATGAAATGCGTCCCGTGCGGATGACCGAGGCGCACAAGAGCGAAGGCTATGCCGAGCTGGTCTGCTCGAACTCTTTCCGCTCGGATGATTCGGATATGAATGCCGTCGGGCTCATCCATCACGAGATGCGTGGGCTTGGCTCGCTCATCATGCGCGCGGCGGACCGGCATCAGGTGCCGGCGGGGTCGGCGCTGGCGGTGGATCGTGATGCGTTTTCGGCGGATGTTTCGGCGGAGCTCGCAGCGCATCCGCTGATCACGCTGGAGCGGGGCGAACTCGCAGGGCTTCCTCCAGCCGAGTGGGATAGCGTGATCATCGCCACAGGTCCGCTCACGTCGCCGGCCTTGGCAGAGGGCATTCGTGGCGTCACGGGCGAGGAATCACTCGCATTTTTTGATGCCATCGCGCCGATTGTCCATCGCGAGTCGATCAATATGGATGTCGCGTGGTTTCAGTCGCGCTACGACAAGGCCGGGCCCGGCGGCACCGGCGCGGATTACATCAACTGCCCGATGGACAAGGCGCAATACGAGGCCTTCGTTGCGGCGCTTATCGCCGGTGACAAGACCGAGTTCCGCGAATGGGAAGGTACGCCCTATTTCGACGGCTGCCTGCCGATCGAGGTGATGGCCGAGCGCGGCCCCGAGACCTTGCGTTACGGCCCGATGAAGCCGATCGGCCTGACTAACCCGCACAACCCGACCGTGAAAGCCTATGCAATTGTCCAGCTCCGGCAGGATAACAAGCTCGGCACCCTCTACAACATGGTCGGTTTCCAGACGAAGCTGAAGTATGGCGCGCAGGCTGAGATCTTCCGGATGATTCCGGGGCTTGAAGGGGCCGAATTCGCACGCCTCGGCGGCATTCACCGCAACACGTATCTCAACTCGCCGCGTGTGCTGGATACCCGCCTGCGGCTGAAAGCGCAGCCGCGTCTGCGCTTCGCCGGCCAGATCACGGGGTGCGAGGGCTATGTCGAAAGCGCCGCTATCGGGTTGATTGCCGGACTCTTTGCCCGCGCTGAACGGCTGGGGCAGGAGATCACCACGCCACCGGCGGAAACCGCGCTCGGCGCGCTGCTCAACCATATCACCGGCGGACACATCGAAACCATCGATGGCGGGCCGAAATCGTATCAGCCGATGAACGTCAATTTCGGCCTGTTCCCGACCTTTGAAGCGGCACCCCGCGATGAAGCAGGCAAGCGCCTCAAGGGCAAGGACAAGGCGGCGGCGAAAAAGCGGATGATCACGGCACGGGCCAAAGCCGCGATGGCGGAATGGCGTGCAGCGCATGGGCTTGGAACTGCCGGGCTCGGGATGCTCGATTCGGACTAGAATAGCCGATCTGACCAAATCAGATCGATTGTTCTATCTTTTTGTTTTATCGCATTTTTTTCGATGAACCGGCATCCGCTTCATCGGAAAATGTCCTAGCGTTCAGGCGCGCGCACGCCAGGCGTTGCGACCGATGCGCCAGAGCTTGCGCATCGGCGAGAGATCAACCCGCGTCTCGAACGGGCGATAATCCGGTCGTGCCATGGCATCGAGATAGGGCTGCACAAGACTGACGGGATAGAAGGCGGGCCGGATACGGCGGTCGAGCTCGCCGATCCGTTGGCGCAATGTCTCGAGATGGCCCTCGGCGCGCTGGCGCATCATGGCCAATGCGGCACGCAGGCCGTCGCTGTCCTTGCCTTCGAAGATGTCATCGAGCGAGACCCCGCAGGCGATCAGCGTCTCGTGCGGTACAAAGCACTGGCGTCGCCGCGCGTGGATCGGAAAGGCGCGCAACAGCCCGGTCATGGCGTAGGCGACACCCGCGTAACCACAAAGGTCTGCCGAGCCGGCCTCTTCACCATCCGCGAGGATAAGGCTCGCGAGGCGGATGAGTGCCGAGGAGGTTTCGCCGCAATAGCCTTCAAGATCGAGCCACGTCGGCATCGGATCATCGTAAAGGTCGAAGCTGCGGGCCTCGATCAGCGCGAGCAGCGGTTCGGGCGGCAGATGAAAGCGTTTCAGTGTCGCGAGTAGCGCGGTCGCGACCGGGTTTTGCCGTTCGGTATCGACGGATGGGCAGGAAAGTGCTTCCCGCCACCACTGATGCCGGATTTCGCCCGGCATGGGGTCGGATACCAGATCGCGGATCCGGGCGATTTCGGCGTTGAAGGCATAGAGCGCGAATAGCGCTGCCTGACTGGCTTTTGGGGCGAAAAGGCAGGCGTAATATCGATCCGGGTCCAGAGCACGGACGTGTTTAAGGCATTCGCCAAACGCCTGGTCAAGGTCCGGTGCGGGGGATGGCGCGCATGAATTCATGGTCTTTGGCGGTTGTCGTCCCCGCCCCTCCCTGAAAGGGATATGGCGCGGGACGCGCCAAAGAAAAGCAGGGGCGTTGTGAGAAAAGTCGGTTTCAGCCGACGGCCAGAAGCGCGGCAGCGACCCGACGACCTTCCGAGAACAGCACGTTGTAGGTCCGGGCTGCGGAAGCGGTATCCATGACCTCGACCGGAACGCCGAGGTTGCGCATCGCCTGCGCAAAGGGTGAATCCGGCGAAAGCGCCTTCTCCCCGGTGCCTACAAGGAGCATATCGATCTGGCCGACTTCCGCGAGAACGGGCGTCAGCGACATGATGTCGATGCGGCTTGGCATCGAGCAGGCCCAGGACTGGATGCCGGTCGGCATCGCGATGATGGAGCCCTTGTGCGACATGCCCGCGAAACGAAAACCGCCGTTGCCGTAGGAGTCGATCTGATGACCGCCCGGCACAAAACCCTGATCTCTCGCGTCATTCATCTCAGGTGCTCGCTGTTTCAGCCTTGGCTGCACTGGAGGCCGTGCCCTCCCCGACGCGAACGCCAAGGTAAATCAGGATCGGTGCAGCGATAAAGATAGACGAATAGGTGCCTATGACGACACCGAAAAGCATCGAAAGGCAGAAGCCGCGGATCACTTCTCCACCGAAAATCGCCAGCGCGATCAGCGCAATAATGGTCGTCATCGAGGTGATGACGGTTCGCGAAAGCGTCGTGTTCATCGACAGATCAAGAATTTCGCTGATCGGGATTTTCTTATATTTGCGCAGGAGTTCGCGAATTCGGTCATAGACCACGACGGTGTCGTTCACGGAATAGCCGATGATCGTCAGGATCGAGGCTATCGATGTCTGGTCGAACTGGATCTGGGTGATCGCGAAGAAGCCAACCGTCAGCACGAGATCGTGCATGGTCGCGATGGTGGCGCCAACCGCGAACTCCCATTCATAGCGGAACCACAGGTAGATCAGGATCGCGAGCAGCGCGAGCAGCACGCCGATGATGCCGTTCTGGACCAGTTCCTCCGACACGCGCGGGCCGACGACCTCAACGCGGCGGAACTCGAACTTGTCCTCAAAGACCGAACGCAGTTTCACGACGACTTCGTTCTGAGCCTTGTCACCGCCAGGCTGAAGGCCGACACGAAGCAGCACGTCGCGACCGGTGCCGAACTCCTGCACCTCAACTTCGCCAAGGTTCAGCTTGTGAACGGTCTCGCGAATGCTATGCGCGTCGAACTTGTCGGCTTTCGCCTGCATTTCAACGACGGTGCCGCCCTTGAAGTCGATGCCCACGTTCATGCCGAACATCAGGAATGCGACGACCGCGACGATGGAAGCCAGCGCCGAGAACGGGAAGCTCACGCGGCGGAACCGCATGAAGCCGAAATTCGTGTGGTCCGGGATGAAGCGAAGCAGTTTCATTCGAATTCAAAAACCTGCGAATTTCCAACAGAGGTGAACGGCGCGAAATTCCGACAGGAGCCTGCCGGCTCAGATCGGAACGACCTTGGGCTTGAACGTCTTGTACCAGAAGGCGACCATCACGCGTGTCAGCGTAAAGGCGGTGAAAATGGTCGTCGCGATGCCGATACAGGTTGTGACTGCAAAGCCTTTCACCGGGCCGGAGCCGACGAAATAGAGGATCGCGTGCGCGAGGAACCCGGTGATGTTGGCATCAAGGACGGTCGCCAGCGCGCGGGTGAAGCCAGCATCCAGCGCCGAAATCGCGGAGCGGCCGGCCATCTGCTCTTCACGGATGCGCTCATAGATCAGCACGTTCGAGTCGACCGCAACCGCCATCGTCAGCACGATACCCGCGATGCCCGGCAAGGTCAGCGTCGAGCCAATGAGCGACATGCAGGCGAAGATCAGCACGACGTTGAGCGCGAGCGCGACCAGCGCGATGCCGCCGAGGACGCCATAGGTCGCAAGCGTGAACACCGCGATGGCACCGGCGGAAACCGCCGAGGCGACCGTAGCTGCCGCGATCGAGTCGCGCCCAAGACCCGGACCCACCGTACGCTCTTCCACCAGCGTAAACGAGGCCGGCAGCGCGCCCGAACGGAGGAGGATCGAAAGCTTGTTCGCGGCTTCCACCGTGAAGCGGCCCGAGATCTGGCCCTGCCCTTGCGTGATTGGCGAGATGATGCGCGGGGCGGAAATCACTTTGTTATCAAGGATGATCGCAAAAGGCTTACCGACATTCTCAGTCGTCACCTTGGCGAAAGCCTGCGCGCCCTTGACGTTGAAGCGGAAGTTCACGACCGGCTCGCTGGTGCGCTGGTCAAAGCCCGGCTCGGCGGAGGTGAGATCCTCGCCCTGCACGAGCACGCGGCGCTCGACCTGAATGGCGCCACCGCCTTCTTCTTCACGGTATTGCAGAGTCTCGATTTCATTCGGCGCGGCACCCGGCTCCGCGACCATGCGGAACTCCAGTTTGCCTGGCTGGAGAACGTCGGTGATTTCCTTGGAATTCTTCGCGCCCGGCACCTGAACGACGATGCGCTCAAGGCCCTGACGCTGGATCGAGGGCTCTTTAACCCCATCCGGGTCGATACGCTTGCGGAAAATTTCGATCGACTGGTCGGTGGCGCGACGAACGCGCTCGTTGATTTCGGCATCGGTTACGGCGAGCTGGATCAGCCCATCGCCAAGGTCGACGACCTCAAGGCTACGCTGGCCGGTATTGCCGATCACGGCATTGGCCACCGGGGTCGCCAGCTCCTGGAGCTTAGGCAGAACCTTGGCGCGCTGCGCCGTATCCGGCACGCGCAAGCTCACGCCGCGCTGCTGGGCGACAATGCCGCCGGTCGGCGCGACGCGCTCAGTGCGCAGCACGCGGCGGACATCTTCCTGCAGCTGGCGCACGAGATCGCGCATCAGGCCGACCTTGTCGGCTTCCAGCATGACGTGAACGCCGCCTTGAAGATCGAGGCCGAGCTTGACGGATTTCGTAGGCACCAGCGCAGACGGCAGCACATCGGCGATCTTTTTCATCGAATCCGGGCCGAGAATGGTCGGAAGCGTGAAATAGGTGCCGAGAAACAGCGTCAGCGCGATCAGAACGGTCCTGAAAGTCGATTGTCTGAACATGCCACCCCGTACCGGCCGCGCCGGCGTCGATTACCTGTAAAACCGGCCAGGCCGGCAAATCCCGGCGAACTCCCAAGGGAATTCGCCCTCTTTCTGCGTCACCGGCGGGCGCGGCGGGCGCCCTTCCCGGTCAAGCTCGTGCCGAGTCAGCTCGCGACCGGCTCGGTCTTGTTGCGCACCTCGGCGATCATGCCGCGCAGCATCCGCACCTTGACGTTATCGGCGATCTCGACCTCGACCTCGGCCTCGTCAATCACCTTGGTGATCTTGCCGATCATGCCGGAATTCATCACCACGACATCGCCGCGGCGCAGGTTCTTGACCATTTCCTGATGCACTTTCGCGCGCTTCTGCTGCGGGCGAATGAGCAGGAAATACATGATGATCAGCACGAAAACAAACGGCAGGAGCTGCATAACCATGTCGTTCGGGCCCGGCGCGGCGGCGCCCTGAGCGAAAGCTGGGGTGATAAACACTGCGTACTCCATAAAAAGAGGGGCGATACGGATCACCCCATTGCCGATTTGCGCCGGAATATAGTGAGGCAAACGCCAAACGCAAACATTCCTTGGCAAATTCAGTTCGTGACCCGCGTTTTCCTGCTTTTGCTGGGCCAGGAGGCGTGGAAAGCTGGCGTATGCGCTGCGGATGGGCTAACCCGTCGGCACGTTTTTCATCTCCTAACGACCGATGTGCTGATGTCCCTCTCTGACCCCGCCCTGCTGCCGATCCTCACCCGCATTGCCGAATCGCTGGAGCGGATCGCCCCGCCCCCGCCGCCTGCGCCGAATTTCGATGCGGCAGATGGCTTTCTCTGGCACGCTTCGGCGCAGGATAGGGATCGCGGCGTTTTGCAGCCTGTGGGGCGGATCAACCGCATTCCGCTCGATTTGCTCGTCGGAATCGACCATATCCGCGACATTCTCGTCGATAACACCCGTCGTTTCGCCGAGGGGCACACCGCGAACAACGTCCTGCTGTGGGGCGCGCGCGGGATGGGTAAATCAAGCCTCGTCAAGGCCGCGCATGGCGCGATGATTGCCAAGGGCTTTCCGCTCAAGCTCATTGAACTCCATCGCGAAGATATCGAAAGCCTGCCGGCGCTGATGAATCTTTTGCGGCCTGCGCCCTATCGTTTCATCCTCTTCTGCGACGATCTTTCGTTTGATGCGGGCGAAAATGCCTACAAGTCGCTCAAAGCCGTGCTCGATGGCGGCATCGAGGGACGACCGGACAACGTGCTCTTCTATGCGACCTCCAACCGTCGCCATCTGCTGCCGCGCGACATGATGGAGAACGAGAAATCGACCGCCATCAACCCCAATGAGGCCGTGGAGGAAAAGGTCTCGCTCTCGGACAGATTCGGCCTCTGGCTTGGTGTCCACAAGTGCAGCCAGGACGAATATCTCGCGATGATCGACGCCTATGCCGCTCACTTCGGGCTCGATATGCCCGTTGCCGAGATGCACCATGAGGCGCTGGAATGGTCCACGACGCGTGGCTCGCGTGCGGGCCGTGTGGCGTGGCAATACATCAACGATCTCGCCGGCCGGCTGGGGAAGAAGATCGAGGGTTAAGGCATGATTGCGCAGGCCGTCGAGACGGATCCATCGTTGCTACACCTGCTTGGCGGCATGACCTTTGCTGATGCCTATGCGATTGACGTTGAAGATCAGGGCCTACCCGCCGAAAGTGCCGCTCAACGCGTGTTTTTGCAGCCTCCGCGCTGGATCACCCTGCTCATGCGCTGGCGTGACCGGATTGTCACGCTCATTGGACTGAAAGGCGTCAAAGACAATGATCGCCCGGAGATCGACGCGATTGGCGGGTTTCCAGTGGTCCTTCGAACGCCGGAACGTCTTATTCTCGGATTTGATGACTGGCATCTCGATTTTCGGATTGTGATCGATGCCCTGCATTCGCCGTCGGGCGGAACGCGCATCCGGACGACAACGCTGGTTGCCCCACACAATCTGCTTGGACGGCTCTACCTCGCCATTGTTCTTCCGTTCCACCGCCGGATCGTTCCAGCGATGTTGAATACCGTTCGTCTGTCCTAGGCTTCGACCATCGCCCCCATCGCCGCTCCGATCACATCCATGTCGTGATCCGAAATCTCCAGCAGGCCGAAACGAAAGGCGTAGCCCCAGCTTTTCTTGCCGCGCGTGAACTCCAGCGTCTCCAGCAGCGGCAGGATCGAGGCCTGGTGTGCATCGAGCCAATCGACATCGCGGCGGAAAGGGATAAACCCGCCGCCCATATCAAACTGGTAGACGCGATCATCCCGCGTGGTGCCGATCGCCGTAAAGCTCTGGCAGCGGTTTGCCGTGGTCGAGGGGCCGCCGAAAACATGACCGGGCGAATAGTAGGCGACGCGGTCCCCTGCGCCGATCCGCCGGAGCGGTCCGCCCTTGCCGTGGCAGACCTGCATGAAGCCTCCAGCGCGTCCCCGTGCGACATGTTCCGCCGAGGCGATCCCGATCCAGTTGCGCATTTCGTTTCTCCATTTTTGATATGTGGAGAATGGACCTAGCGACTGTCAGGATATGTCAGGAGCTGCTGGAGACGGCTGTGTATCCCGCAAGGATTGTCTGTGCCGCTATCGGCCCCAATTCAGCCCCCATCCCCTTATCGTAGAGCGGATTTCCCGGCAGACGAGTCCAGTGCGAAAAGAAGACGAATTGTGAGATGCGCGCTCTGCGCGGTCTCCACTCCTGCCGGGCAGGTCGGAGCGCGGGACCCGGGGGGGAGCGGCAACGGGAGTGACGGTAGCGGCGGCTATTGAGACTGCCTCGTCGCTGATCACATAAGGAAAACCCACCGCCCCTTTCCTTGGAGGCGATGGGTTGTGAGGTGTGGCCCGGCCAAGGCGTCCCGAGGTCGTGACCACATGAGAAGAACTAGCGCAATTTTTTCAAAATTTGATTCAACTGATCTTTGAATTGAACCAAATATCGGCAAGGTTTCGATAACCAATATTTCTGCAGGCTAATGGGCAAAAGAAAACCCCACCGCCCCTTTCTTTGGAGGCGATGGGGCTATTCCGGCCCGATCCAAGGTCTCGCGAGAACCGCGCCGAATTTCCTTTTAGTCGCTGAGTTGCTTCATTGGGTCGACCGGGGTCGCACCCTTACGGATTTCGAAGTGGAGCTGCGGTGCCGTGACGTTGCCGCTCTGCCCGGAAGCCGCGATCACCTGACCGCGCTTGACGCTCTCGCCGCGCTTCACCTTCAGCTCGCCGTTGTGAGCGTAAACCGAGACGAAGCCATTGGGATGGCGGATCAGAACGAGCTTGCCGTAACCCTTGAGCGCATCATCGGCATGGACAACCGTGCCGCCTTCAGCCGCCTTGACAGGCGTACCCTCGGGCAGTGCGATGTTGATACCATCGTTGGCGCCGCCGGTGCCACGGGCACCGAAGCCCGAGATCACGCGACCCTTCGCCGGCCAGCGGAAGCTGCCGCTGTCATCAGACTCCGCTGCAGGCGTAGGCGTCGGGGCGGTTGCTTCCTTCTCCGGTTCCGGCTTGCCCGGCATCGGCTGCGAGGCACGCGCTACAGGCTTGGAGTCGGAGATCGATGAGGTGGTGACCTCGTCGTCATTCTTGAGCTTGGTCTTCTTGGCTGCTGCAATCTTTGCAGCCTTGATCTTTTCCGCCTCGACCTTTGCCTTGGCTTCAGCGGCCTTCATCTCGGCAGCCTTTTTGGCGGCATCAGCGCGCTTCTGCTCGTCGAGACGCTTGGTGTCGTCGGCCTTTTTCTTTGGCGCGGCGGGCTTGTCGTCCTCTTCCTCGTCGTCATCATTGGCCTTGGGCGCGGGTTTGCCGGCCTTGAGTTCCTTGAGCTTGGCGGCAGCACGCTTCTCTGCATCCGATTCAATCGGCGGCGTCACCATGCGCGCCGGACCAGCGGCGACCTTGATCGGCTGCGCTACCGGCATGGCCTGCACCGCACGCGGCGGGATCGGCGAGGATGCCATCGGGCTGACGGGCGGCAGCGGCTGGGCGGCAACGGCCTGCATCGGCGCACGCTGGATCACCGAGGTAGCCGAGGATGTCGCTGCCGTCTTGCCGCTCTGGACAGCGTTATAGGCCGGGATCATGATCTGCTGGCCGGGCTGCGGCTGGCTGGTGCTGGAGAGGCCATTCACCGCCATGATCGCGCTGACCGGGACGCCGTAGCGGCTCGAGAGCGAATTGACGTTCTCACCCTGCTGAAGCGTTACGGGCGTTCCGCCGACCGCGGACCAACCGGTGCTGGAACCAAGAACACTCGGCTGACGCGATGAGACGGCGCTGAGCGAAGGATAATTCGAGGTACCGACAGAGCCCACGGTCGGGCGCCCGATTGAACCTGTGGTGAGCGGGGCAGAAGCCGTCGACATCATCGGTCGGCTCGGCGCTGGCAGTGCCTGCGTGGAGACCGAAGAGATCTGACTGCTCGTGACCGGCGGCAGCGACTGCCGCGGCACCGAAGGTGTCCGCTGACGGTTCACCGAGTTCGTCGATGCCGGATCAAAAGCCGCCCGCGAATTGAACGGGCTTTGAAAGGGATCGTCGCCAAACCGCGTGACATCCGACGAGCATGCGCCCAGAAGCGCCGCTGTCATTACTGAAGCGAGCAGTTTAACCCGTCCGCCGTTCAAACCATACTTACGCATTACTCGACTCACCCGGTAACCATCAAAGGCGATGAACCGAAATAAAGCCGGATTCAGCTTAAGGTCAGGTTGAAGGGTAAGGTGAATCGAATCTGAATCGTACGAAACTGCCTAAAGACAGGAAGGAATTCCCGCCCGCATCAGGCCCATACGCGAGGGGCCGCACTCTTGCGCAACGGGAAAGCCCGTCAAGTCCTTCTTCCAGACGACAAGCTGCGTTTCCAGCCCGCGCCGGCGATGCGCCAGAGCAATGCCATTTGCGTTCAGACGATCCATCAAGTGCTGCGGCATCGTTTCCACCGCACCATTGACGATGATGCGATCGAAACTGTCGGCGCGGTCGAGGCGCGTGAGGCCATCGCCCAGCAGCGGCACCACGGTGGTGATTCCCATGCTGCGGAAGGCGCGTTCGGCGCGGCGCAGCAAGGTGCGATAGCGTTCATAGCTTGTGACGCCCGCGCCGAGCCGCGCAAGAATCGCCGACAGGAATCCTGAACCCGTGCCGATTTCCAACACCCGCAGGCCCGGCCGGATATCGAGCAGCATGAGATAGCGCGCGAGGCTGAACGGGTCAGTCGCCTCCTCCCCGCAGGGCAGCGGCAGTGCCATCGTGGAATAGAGCTGCGACGGCGCAAAGCCGGGAATGAACTCGCCGCGCGGCAGGCGCTCGAAGGCGGTCATCAGCGCCGGATCGGTCAAACCGCGCGAGCGCAAGTCCATGATGAAGCGTGCGAGCGCGGCGTCATCCGTGCCTTCCGCGCCGGCATGCTCAGCCGACGCCGCCAGATCCAGAGGGGTTCCGGCGGCAGGTTCCATCACGCGTCGAAGGCGTCCGCGAGGCGCGTGAGGCTCGGCAGATCGGTGAGATCGAGCCGGAGGGGCGTGATCGAGATCTTGCCATCCGCGAGCGCATGGAGGTCCGTGCCCTCGGCGGGCGTGATCTTGCCGCGCCCGAAACCGAGCCAGTAATACGGGATACCGCGCCCGTCCGCGCGCTGCTCGACGTCGAGAAGCGCCTGATTGCGCTGGCCCTGCACAGCAATGGCCACGCCCGCGACCGAGCCATCGGCGCGCGCCGGGAAGTTCACGTTCATCACGATGCCCTTGGGAATGCCGATCTCCAGCAGCTTGCGGATGATCCCCGCGCCATGCTTCTCGGTGGTCGCCCAGGTCAGGCCGCCGCGATCGCCATAGGGGTAGGCCTGGCTTAGCGCGATCGAGGGTACGCCGAGCAGCGTGCCTTCCATGGCTGCCGCGATGGTGCCGGAATAGGTGACGTCCTCCGCGACATTCTGGCCGCGATTGACGCCAGAGAGCACGAGATCGGGCTTCTTGTCCTTCAGGATGTGGCGAACGCCCATGATGACGCAATCGGTCGGCGTGCCCTTCACCGCGAAATGGCGCGGTGAAATCTCGCGCAGGCGCATCGGATCGTTGAGCGAGAGCGAGTGCGAGACGCCGGATTGATCGCTCTCCGGGGCGACGACATAGACGTCATCCGAGAGTTCATTCGCGATCTTTTCCAGCACCTTCAGGCCCGGAGCGTGGATGCCATCATCATTGGTGACCAGTATGCGCATGGTGTTTGCGCCTCCGGCGCGGTTTCCCTCGCATAAGCTCGGGCGCCCGTTCGGGCTATGAAAGAATCAGTGCTCAGCCACTATTGTCGGGAATACCCCGGCGTTTTCCTAGCGTGGCGTGTCGTCCCCTCGCCGTGTCATGCCCGACGATGCGCAGCATCGAACGGAAATCCAGTCTTCCTTGTGCCTTACCGGACTTTCCTGGATTCCCGCTCCTCGTTTTACTCGGTCGGGAATGACAGGTCGCGTCACCGCTCGATCCGCTTGATGCCGCCCATATAGGGCAGCAGCACATCCGGCACGGTGATCGAGCCATCCGGGTTCTGGTAGTTTTCCATGACCGCAATGAGACAACGGCCGACCGCGACGCCCGAGCCGTTGAGCGTATGGACAAAGCGCGTCTGCTTTTCGCCGGCTGCGCGGAAGCGCGCATCCATGCGGCGGGCCTGAAAATCACCGCAGACCGAGCAGGAAGAAATCTCGCGATAAGTGTTCTGGCCCGGCAGCCAGACCTCGATATCGTAGGTTTTCTGGCTCGCGAACCCCATGTCGCCGGTGCAGAGCGTCATGGTGCGGAAATGCAGGCCGAGCTTTTTGAGCACGGTTTCGGCGCAGGTGATCATGCGCTCGTGCTCATTCGCCGAGGTTTCCGGCGTCGTGATCGAGACGAGTTCGACCTTGTTGAACTGGTGCTGGCGCAGCATGCCGCGCGTATCGCGCCCCGCTGAGCCCGCTTCGGCCCGGAAACACGGGGTCAGCGCGGTGAAGCGCAGCGGAAGCTCTTCCTCCGAGAGGATTTTCTCCCGCACGAGGTTGGTCAGCGGAACTTCGGCGGTGGGAATGAGCCAGTAGTTGGATTGAAGTACTGGCCGAATCCCAACAATTTTTCCGTCCTCTCCGATTTTGGGATTATTAAGATCGACCCTGCCGGTGAATGCGCGTTCGAGTTCGGCTTTCCTTGGACCCAAAAAGCGAACGTCGATCTGGCCAGGAACCTCCATCGGATGAACTTCGAATTCATCATCCGCAATTGAAATCTGGTAAATGGATGCAAACTGATCTTCGCGGAACTTCGGCAACTGCGCGGTGCCGAACATCGCGTCGTCTTTCACGAGAATCGGCGGGTTCACCTCGGTGTAGCCGTGCTCCATCGTGTGCGTGTCGAGCATGAATTGCCCGAGCGCGCGTTCGAGCCGCGCAAGACCCTTTTGCAGCACCACGAACCGCGCGCCGGAAAGCTTCGCTGCGGTTTCGAAATCCATCATGCCCAAGGCTTCGCCGAGCGCGACGTGATCCGAGCCTGTTTCGATGCGCTTGGCCGGAATGGGCAGCGCGCCGCCCGCGATCTCCGCGTGCTGCTTCGGGCCTGCGACAACCACATTGCCGTGTTCATCCGCGCCTTCCGGCACATCCGCATTCGGCACATTGGGGATGCCGGAGAGAATGTCGCGGATCTGTGCTTCCATCCCGGCGGTTTCGCCTTCGAGCGCGGCAAGACGCTCCTTGCCCGCCGCGACTTCGGCTTTCAGGGCCTCGGCCTTGGCAGCATCCTTCTGCGCCATCGCCTGCCCGATTTCCTTCGAGGCGGCGTTGCGGCGCGCTAGCAGCGTTTCCTTCTCCGTGAGCCGGGCGCGATAGTCGATATCCAGCGCGAGCACGGCCTCGACCTTGGATGCCTCCTCCGGCTTGTTCCGGCGCAGCATCGCGTCTTTCAACGCAGCGGGGTTCTCACGAAGGGCGCGGATGTCGTGCATGTCAGGGCTCGCGAATCGAAAACGGCAACAGAATGTGTCATGCCCGCTTTTGCAGGCTGCTGCATCGTTCTTTGGCGAGGTTTATCGCGATTTGTAAAGTCTGGATTCCCGTTCGCGCCTTTGGCGCGTCGGGAATGACAGGCTTCAGCTACCCGCCGCGTCTTCCGCCGCGCGCTTGGCCTTATGCTTCTTCTCGACGTAACTCACGGAGAGAATCGCGAGTTCGTAAAGCGCCAGCGTCGGGATCGCGAGGGAGAACTGGCTCAGGATATCCGGCGGAGTCAGCACCGCCGCCGCCACGAACACCAGCACGATGGCATAGCGCCGCTTGTCCTTGAGGAACTGCGCGTCGATGAGCCCGATGCGCGCGAGCAGCGTGAGGATCACCGGCAACTGGAATGTGATGCCGAAGGCGAAAACCAGCGTCATGATGAGGCTGAGGTAATCATCCACCTTGCCGAGGAAGGTAATCGGCGCCTGCCCGGCTTCCGGCACCTGCTGCATGCCGAGCGAGAATTTCATCAGCATCGGCATCGCGACCAGCATCACCACCGCCGCGCCGAGCACAAAAAACACCGGCGTTGCAATGAGATAGGGGCGAAACGCGTCCTTCTCGTCCTTGTAGAGGCCGGGGGCGACGAACTTGTAGATCTGCGTCGCGATCACCGGAAAGGCGAGAAACGCGCCGCCGAACACCGCCAGCTTCAGCTGGACGAAGAAATATTCGAGCGGATGGGTGTAGATCAGCGGTGCCTTTTCCGGCCCGCCGGCAGCCCAGACGTAGGGGTAGACCAGGATCGCATAGATGTGCTTCGCCACCGTGAAGCAGGCGATGGTCATCACGAAAAACGCGATCAGCGCCTTGATGATGCGTGAGCGCAACTCGATAAGATGCTCAATCAGCGGGGCGCGCGAAGCCTCGATGTCCTCATGACCATCCCGCGAGGGGGCGGTGTTGGTCGAGACGGGGCCGGGTTCTGGTGCGGGAACAATCGCGTTCATGCGTCTTCCCCGGCGGTATCGGCCTTTTTGCGACGCTTTTTCGGCGCGGGTGCTGCTTCCGGTTCCGGTTCGGCGACCGGCGCCGGCGCTTCGATCACGGGCGCGGAAACCGGTTCGCTGGCATTGACTGCGCTCGAGACTTCCGATGTCGCGGCGTGAATCTCGTTCTGGAGGTCGGTGACCGGCTCGGTGAAGCTGTTCGCCGCAGAGGTCGCGGCGTCGGCGGCTTCCGTGAAGGTCTTCTTGACCTCGTGAAGATCCGCCTCACGCATCGCGTCATCGAATTGCGTGCGGAAGTCACCCGCCATCGTGCGGAGCTTGCCCACGGCACGCCCCACGGTGCGGATCACGCCCGGCAATTCCTTTGGACCGATCACCACCAGCGCGACAACGCCGATGACAACCACTTCGCTCCAGCCGACATCAAACATGACGCGCTACGTCACCCTTTTCGCCCGACGCGATGTGCGCCGGGGGTGCAAAAAATTGACCTTAGCCGGCCTTCTGCTCGGTCTTCGAGACGGTTTCGCCAACCTTGGTCTCGAGTTCCTTTTTGACTTCGTCGGCCTTGGCGGCGACGTCGTCTTCCTTCATGCCGGCCTTGAACGACTTGATGCCCTTGGCAACGTCGCCCATCAGCTCCGGAATCTTGCCACGCCCGAACAGCAGCAGCACGATCACCGCTACTACCAGCCAATGCCAGATGCTCATGCTGCCCATGGAACGCCTCCAAACCGGCCCTCATCCAAGGGCGCGTCACTGAATAAAAAGGGTCCGCCGCCACGCCTGTGACGCCAGAGTTCGGCTCGGAAACTAGGGGGTCTTGACGGCAAAAACAAGGGCGGACAGCGGGTTAAATCGGCTCAATTAAAACACCAGAACTTCCGCAGCCTTGATATCCACGCCGATATCGCTTCCGGGCTTCGTTGCGGGGGCATCCTGCACGCGGGCGCGCAAGGTTCGGTCGAGCCCCTGTACCGCAACCTCGACGAGATCGACTTCGCCGATAAAGCGATGCGAGATGATCCGCCCCGAAAGGCAGAAGCCTGCCGGTTTCAGGCGTATCGATTGCGGGCGGATGGCGGCGATGGCGCGCTCGCCATCCTGCTTGCCCGGAGCGGGGAAAGTACCGAGCGCGGTTTCGATTCGTCCGTTCTTCACCGTGGCTTCGATCTCGTTGAGATCGCAGAAGAAACGCGCGGCTTCGAGATCGACCGGGTTGTTGTAGATATCGCGGCTCGCGCCGATCTGGATCAGCTTGCCGGCGCGCATCAGGGCAATGCGGTCGGCAATGCGCATCGCCTCTTCCGGGTCATGCGTGACGATCAGCGCTGTAGCACCGGTTTCGCGCAAGACAGCGACGGTTTCCTCGCGAACCTGATCGCGCATGCGGCGGTCGAGGTTCGAAAAGGGTTCATCCATGAGGAGAACGCGCGGGCGCGGCACCACTGCACGGGCCAAAGCAACGCGCTGCTGCTCGCCGCCAGAGAGTTCATGCGGCATCGCGCGCAGGCGATCCCCGAGGCCGACGCGGCGCAGTGCCGCATCTGCGATCGAGAGCGACTCGCGCTTGGCGAGATCACCAAGGCCGAAGCGCGCATTGCTGAGCGCATCGAGATGCGGAAACAGTGCGTAATCCTGAAACACGAGGCCGATGCCGCGATCTTCCGGCTCAACGAAGGTTTTGGGACCGGCGATTTCCTTGCCGTCGAGCAGGATTCGACCCGAATCCGGCACTTCGATGCCCGCTGCCAGGCGCAAGAGCGTCGATTTTCCGCAGCCCGAGGCGCCAAGCAGGCAAATCACCTCGCCGTTGCCGGCGGTGAAGCTCACATCGGAGACCGCCTCCTTGCCCTCGAACCGGCGCGTGACATTTTCGAAGGTCAGCGAGGCGGGGATGACGGCGGAAGCGCGGAGCCGGCGTTGACCGGTTTCAGCGTTCGCCATGGGTATCCTCCGGGGCATGCTTACTATTTAGGGCTTGCGGTTCCTCGGATGGGGTCGCTTCAGGTGACTCGTCACCATCCGGGTTCAGCGGAGCCTCGTTTGCAAGTTCTTCGAGCCGTTCCTCGGCCATGATATCGAAGAGATCAGGCTCCAGAGGGTCTTCGTCTGCGCGCAAGGTCGCATCATCCGAGGGCAGCGGAATGCCAAGGCCAGCCGGGATTTGCGCCTCGACGAGCCCTGCCCCGGCGATTTCCTCAAGGCCCGGCAGATCGCTGATGCGGTCGAGCCCGAACTGGACGAGAAAGGTTTCCGTTGTGCCAAAGGTCACAGGGCGACCGGGCGTGCGACGACGCCCGCGCATGCGCACGAAGCCGGCCTCCAGCAGCGTATCGAGCGTGCCCTTCTGGGTCGAAACGCCGCGCAATTCCTCGATTTCCGCACGCGTCACCGGCTGGTGATAGGCGATAATAGAGAGGGTTTCGAGCGCGGCACGGCCGAGCTTTTTGGCTTCTTCGGTTTCCTTTTTCAGCAGATGCCCAAGATCCGGCGCTGTGCGGAACATCCATTTGCCGGCGAGGCGGACGAGGTTGACCCCGCGCGGGCGATAAAGCCGCTCCAGTTCGCCCAGAACCGCCTCGACATCGACACCGACCGGCATCAGACGACCGATATCCTCCGCCGCCAGCGGATCATGGCTTGCGAACAGCAGTGCCTCGGCCACGCGCACGCCATGGGCGAAGCGGCCTTCGGCTGCATCGTTTTCCTCGGTGACTGCGCGCATGACCGGATGCGTCATGAAAGCCTCAGGTTTGCACTGTCCGTGTGGATCGGCGCAGATAAATCGTCGCGAAGGCCTCTTCCTGCTTCAAATCGAGCGATCCGTCACGCACCAATTCAAGCGCGGCGACAAAAGACGAGGCCTTGGCGCTGCGTTTTTCGGCCTGTGCTGGCTGGATGGCTTCGAGCAGGATATCCAGCGGACACCATTCGGCAGCACGTCCGATTAGCCGTTCAAGAATTTCCCGCGCCTCGGGAATCGAGAGCGTCCGGCGCTGCGCGATCCTGTAGTGCGACTTCACCGTCTGGGTACGCCGCTCGGCATAGGCCGCGACGAGTTCCGTCAGGCTGACTTCCCACGCAAGGCGCTTTTCGATCACCACCGTTTCGGCGTTGCCACGCGGAAAGCTTTCGCGTGCTTCGGATAGGCGCTCCCCGAGCCAGACGCCGACCTTGCGGACGGCTTCGAGGCGCTTCAGCCGCTCGGCAAGATCCTGCACCAGCGCATCGGCTTCCGGCTCATCGGGGTGGTGCTTTTTCGGCAGCAGCAGACGCGATTTCAGATAGGTCAGCCAGGCTGCCATGACGAGATAATCGCCCGCGACCTCGAGCCGCAGGCGCTGCGCCTCGCGGATGAAGGCGAGGTACTGATCCGCAAGTGCGAGAATGGAAATTGTGCGGAGATCGAGTTTGTCGCGCCGGGCAAGGTCCAGCAGCAGGTCAAGCGGGCCTTCAAAGCCGTCGAGATCGATCACAAAGCGTTGCGCTCCCTCGCTTTCGGCGAGTTCGCTGGCTTCGAAGTCGAAATCCTCATGCTGGGGCGGCTTGGTTGCCACGACGCGGCTCCTTACAGCGCGTCCGCTCTCCGGGGCGCGCGCAAGGCCGCAAGATCGGCCTTTCAGGGCCGCATGGCAAGAAGTTCGGCGAGACGAGCCTCGGCTTGTCCCCGATCGAATCCTGGCTTTGGCCGTTTGAGGCCAGCAAGAACGGCATCGAGCCGCTTCCTTGCAGGCTTCGAGATCGTCGGACAGCCCGCCGCGACGGGCGTCATTTCTTCCATAACTCCGTTGCAATGAAGCACGACATCGCAGCCTTCCGAAAGAACGGCGTCGCGGCGTGCGGTAAAATCACCCGAGAGTGCTTTCATCGAGAGGTCGTCGCTCATCAACAGGCCGTCAAAGCCCATCTGGCCGCGAATGACCTCGTCGATCACGATGCGTGAGGTTGTCGCCGGTGCTTTTGCGTCATAGGCGGTGAAGATGACATGCGCCGTCATCGCGAGGCTGAGATCGCCCAGCGCACGGAACGGCGGGAAATCATGCGCTTCCAGCGCGGTTCGGCTCGTCGTGACAACCGGCAGCGCGAGATGCGAATCCGCCATCGCACGGCCATGGCCAGGAATATGCTTGATGATGGGAAGGACGCCACCCTCGATCAGGCCCTGCGCTGCGGCGCGACCCAGCGCCATCACCACGGTCGGGTTGGTACCATAGGCTCTGTCGCCGATGATGTTGTTCGCGCCCGGCACCGGCACGTCAAGCACCGGCAGGCAATCGACGTTGATCCCGAGGGCGGCGAGATCATCCGCGATCAGGCGCGCGCCGAGAAAGGCAGCTTCGCCCGCAAGATCCGGGTCCACGGCCCAGAGTTTGCCGTAGTCGGCACCACAGGGATAATCGCGCCAGTGCGGCGGACGAAGGCGCGCCACACGCCCCCCCTCCTGATCGATCAAAATCAGCGCGTCGGGATTGTCTGCCGCCCGCTTCATCTCTTCGACGAGCGCCCTCACCTGCTCCGGCGTATCTACATTGCGCTTGAACAGAATGAAACCGCAGGGGCGATGCTCGGCATAGAACGCCGCCTCTGCGTTGGTCAGGCGCTGGCCAGCAGCGCCGAAGATGATCGGCTTCATCGCCTTGGCCATACCTCTGTTTCCGTGCCCCGGCTTACTGCTTGGTCACGAAGCAGCCACCACCGGCCGCCTTGACCTTGGCGCAAGCCGCCACGGCATCGGCCTGGCTGTAGCCGTTGACGCGAACGCGATACACCGTCTGACCGTTCGCTTCACCGGAAACGACGCTTGGTGAACGACCACCAATAGCAGAACCGAATTTCGCCTTGAGCTGACCGCTCGCGGTGCGGGCATCGCTTTCGGTCGGGCGAGAGGCGAGCTGGATGGCATAACCGCCACCGCCGCCGGATGTCGTACGGGTAGGTGCTGGCGCCGGCGCATCGTCGTCGTCCGCATTGGCTGCGGCAGGCGGTTGCTTGACCGGATCGAGCGAAAGCGGTGCGCGTGGCGCGGCCTTCGGCGGCGTTGCCTTCGGCGCGGGGGCTGCCGGCGCAGTCGTGACCTTTGGTGGCGTCGCCTTCGGCGTTTCAGGGCGTGACTCGACCTTGGGGGCGGCTGGCGGCGTCGGAGGCGTTGCCGCAGCAACCGGCGGCGTCACCGGGCGCGGCTGCGGCTGCGCAACGGGGGCTGGCGGTGTAGGTGTCGAGGGGCGCGCGGAGGCACCGGACGGCGGCAGAGGCGGTGCAACCGGGGCCGGTGTCGGAGAGACAACAGTTGGAGGCGCAGGCGGCGCCTCCGAACCGAGGCGAATCGATGTCACGCGGCGCGGTTCAACGCCCGGGGCACTCGGATCGGATGTGCCGCCGTTCTGCATCGGGCTCGGCGCGATGACACGCACGCCATCGCGCTTGGCGACCTGATTGAGATCGAGCGGCTGCTCGGTGCTGTTGACGACGGCGGCCGGTTTCGTCTCCGGCGTGTTGCGCGGGGCGAGCACCTGCTTGTTCTGGTTCGGAATTTCCATCCCGCCAGGATCGGCGGGCTTTTCCTTCGTCGGCGCTGTCTTGGCGGCAATCGTCGGTACGTCGCCCGAGCCGCCCTTCTTGCTGGTTCCGAAAGCAAAAGTGCCGCCGATCACCGCGATTCCGGCCACGGCGATCCCGCCGAGGGCCATGAAAACACCCTTGGAACGGCGAGATTTTCCTGCTGCATCGGCGGCGGCTGCCGCTGCGGCCGCTTCCGCAGCGAGGCGTTCCTCGGCGGCATTCAGCGAGGTTTCCGCAGCCTGTTCCTGCGCGAAGTCTCGCGTCGGGTCCGGATAGTCCGCCATCGGGGGGGCATACCAGTTGGCTTCCGGCTCTGATGGCGCCCCCTCGGCTGGCGCATGGGCGCGCTCCGGCGCCGTGACGGGCTCATAGGCCGTCAGGTGCTCGTAGGGGTTTTCCTGCGCATAGGGTTGCGCATGCAGACCCTGTGTCTGGGCCATGCCTTGCACCTGCGCATGAAGCTGCTCGGCCTCTGTGTGCAGATTGGCCGCGACCTGATCGGCAGGCCGCTGTTCCTGTGTGCGGATGGCATCGAAGCGGCGCAGTTCCTCTTCGAAGGAGGCAAGCGGATCAAGTTCGGCTGCCGGCGCGGAAACCGGCTGCGCCTGAACCAGCGGAGCAGAGAAGCTGGCCTCAACCGTTGGCGTCGAAGCCCATTCATTGGCCAGCGTGGCTTCCGCCGCGCCGTGGAGATGATGCTCGGGAACTTGCGGCGCAGGAGCAGGCTGCGGCACAGGTTCGGGAATGGTCCCGCGCAATGCCGGAGTTTCAAAATCGACAGGCGTCTGGATCAGCCGCGCCAGTTCCGCCATTGCGGCATCATCCGCCGATTGGCCGGGGCTGGCTGTTGTCGCTGGTGGTGCCGGGCTTGCAGCCGGGGTCTTCTCTGGCCCCGAATGCAGGCTATCGCGCAGCAACTGCTCAAACGCCTCAAGATCTGCCAGCGTTGGCTCTTTGCGAACCTGACCGTTCCGATCCATAGCTGACCTCCTCCATCACGCAAAACACATGGGCGAGTGGCGGGTCAGGGCCATGCGCCTCAGCGCATTTCGTCGGGGGCGGAGACGCCCAACAGGCCTAGCCCGTTGGCAATCACCGTCTTGACGGCCTTGACGAGCGCCAGTCTCGCCAATGTTCCTTTTCGGTCATCGTTATTAATAAACCTCAAATCAGGCGAATCCTTGCCCTTATTCCACAAGCCATGAAAAGCACTTGCGAGATCGTAGAGGTAAAAAACCACACGATGCGGCTCTCTGGTCTGGGCAGATTGTTCAATCAAACGCGGGAATTGGGCGATAAGACGCATCAATCCGCGTTCGGCCTCGTCCTTGAGGATCGAAAGGTCCGCCGCCACAATTTCTGCTTCGGTTAGAGGCTTGGCTTCAAACACAGCTGCCGATTGACGAAGCACAGAAGCGATTCGGGCGTGGGCGTATTGCACGTAAAAGACCGGATTTTCTTTGGATTGCTCGATCACCTTGGCGAGATCGAACTCCAGTTCCGCGTCATTCTTGCGATCGAGCATCATGAAGCGGATCGCATCGCGCCCGACCTCATCGATGACGTCGCGCAGGGTGACGAAATCACCGGCGCGCTTGGACATCTTCACCGGCTCGCCGTTGCGCATGAGCTTGACGAGCTGGCAGAGGCGCACCTCAAGCGCTCCCTTGCCGGCCGTAGCAGCCTTCACCGCTGCCTGCATCCGCTTGACGTAGCCGCCATGATCCGCGCCCCAGACGTCAATCATCTCGGCGAAGCCGCGCTCGAACTTGTTGGCGTGATAGGCGATATCGGAGGCGAAATAGGTGTAGCCGCCGTCTGATTTCAGCAGCGGGCGATCCACATCGTCGCCGAAATCGGTGGCGCGGAACAGCGTTTGCTCGCGGTCTTCCCACTCCTCGTCCTTCTGGCCCTTCGGCGGCGGCAGACGTCCCTCATAGATGAGGTTGCGAGCACGGAAATCGGCAATGGTCGCGGCAACCTTGTCGGGATTGCCCTGCAAGGTCGCTTCCGAGAAGAAGACATCATGGCGGATGTCGATGGCGGCGAGATCGCCCCGGATCATCTCCATCATGCCGTCGATGGCGGCACGGCGCAGCAGCGGAAGCCATTCGGTTTCTGCCATCTTTTCAAGGCTGTCGCCGTATTTCTCCGCAAGCGCCTTACCCACGGGAACGAGGTAATCGCCCGGATAGAGCCCCTCACCCACCGGTCCGACATTACGCCCCAGCGCCTCGCGATAGCGATGGAACGCGGAACGTGCGAGCACATCGACCTGGCTGCCCGCATCGTTGATGTAGTATTCGCGGGTGACCTTCCAGCCGGCGAAGGCGAGCAGGTTCGCGAGCGCATCGCCATAGACCGCGCCGCGCCCATGGCCGACGTGCATCGGCCCGGTCGGGTTCGCGGAGACATATTCAACGTTGATCGCGCGCCCGCCGCCGAGGGTGCCGCGTCCGTAGCCAGCGCCGGCGACATTCGCGGCGCGGATCACATCCTCGAAGGCGTTCGAATTCAGCGTGATATTGATGAATCCGGGGCCGGCGACATCCACCTTCGCGTATTTACCGGTCGCCCCCAGTGCCTTGGCAATGGCTTCGCCGAGGGCGCGCGGGTTTGATTTCGCTTCCTTGGAAAGCACCATCGCCGCGTTGGTGGAAAGATCGCCGTGGCTCGCATCGCGCGGCGGCTCGACCGTGGCGCGGCTACGCGCTTCGGCGGAAAGGCCCGCGGTTTCGGGTATGGCGGCGAGCACCGCCTGAAGGTCGGCGGCAAAGGCGTGGAAGATGTTCATGAGATGCGTTTCTTCAAGGAAAAGTGTAGTCTTTCGCCTAACCGAGTGCGGGCTTTGCGTCAAACCGGATGCGCTCACCTGCCCTTCTTCCGAAGGCCGAATGACTGCCCGAGCTTATGCGAGGAATTCCGCGCTCTGAGCGCGGAAGCAAGGATTCACCTCAGCGCAGGCGTGGCGTCAAATAATCGCTGATGTTCCTGAATAGCGAAGCGGTCGGTCATGCCGGCGATATAATCCGCGACGCGGCGAGCAAGGCGGGCCTCGTCCTCTGGCGCATCGACATGAGCCTCACCCATCTCCTGCGGCGACGCCATGTAACGCAGGAACAGGTTCTCGATAATTTCGGTCGCGGCATCGCGCAGTTTCTGCACGCGTTCGTGGCGATACATGCGCCGGAAGAGGAAAGCCTTCAGCTCCTTTTCTGCTGGCTCAAAACTCGATGAAAAGCTGATCACGGGGCGATCCGCGCGTCGGATATCGTCGGAAGAACGCGGGTTAAGCGCGATGATCCGCGCCTCGCTTTCCGCCGCAACATCCTCCACGAAGCGGGTGATCACCCGGCGCATGATCTCGTGGCCCTTGCGGCCCTCGTCGAGGTTCGGCCAAAGCGTATCGATCTCGTAGATCAGGGCGGCAAGGAACGGAACCTCGCGCAAATCCTTCGAGGGGAAGAGCCCGGCGCGCAGCGCATCATCAATGTCATGCGCGTCATAGGCGATATCATCCGCAATGGCGGCAATCTGCGCTTCTGCTGAAGCGTAAGTTGAAAGATCGAGCGGATGTTTCTGATCATATTCAAGAATAGCACCAGGAATGCCATGCTTGAGATAGCGCCCGATGGGCTTGCCTTTGGCATCCACGAGCGGGCCGTTGTGTTTCACCAGCCCTTCCAGCGTCTCCCATGACAGATTGAGGCCATCGAAAGCGGCGTAGCGCCGCTCGAGGCGCGTGACGATCCGCAAGGTCTGGGCATTGTGGTCGAAACCGCCGAAAGCGGCCATCTGCGCATCGAGTGCATCCTCGCCAGCATGGCCGAAAGGCGTGTGGCCAAGGTCATGTGCCAGCGCCAGCGCCTCCGCCAGATCCTCGTCGAGCCCAAGGATACGGCTGATCGAGCGGGCAATCTGGCCGACCTCGATGGAATGCGTAAGGCGGGTGCGGTAGTGGTCCCCCTCGTGCTCCACGAACACCTGCGTCTTGTGCTTGAGGCGCCGGAAGGCGTTGGAATGAATGATGCGGTCGCGGTCGCGCTGGAATTCGCTGCGCGTGGGCGACGCGGCCTCCGGCAGAAGGCGGCCCCGGCTCTTGCGGTGATCGACGGCAAAGGGCGAGAGCGGGCGGTCGCGATGAAATAGCACCGAAGCCTCTTTTCAGGGTAACGCATTGCCGGAATCGATCTTCATCCTTACATTCGGGAGGAGACAAACGAAAGGCGGCTCCGGCCTTGAACCGGCGCTGACATGATCATGGCCCTGAAGTTCGCGATCCAGAACGCTACTCCCTCCGCCCCGCCCCCGCCCGGCACGCTCAACGCTGCGCCGCTTGTCGTAAGCGAACGTGCCGCAAAACGCATCGGCGATATCCTGAAATCGGAGCCGGCCGGCGCGATGCTTCGGGTTTCGGTGGAAGGCGGCGGGTGCTCCGGCTTCCAGTACAAGTTCGATATCGCCGGTGGAGCCGAAGCGGATGACCTCAAAATTGAACGCGACGGCATCACCGTGCTGGTCGATGAGGTTTCCGCGCCGCTTTTGGCAGGGTCGGAACTCGATTTTGTCACCGAGCTGATGGGCCAGAGCTTCCAGATCCGCAATCCGAATGCCACGGCAAGCTGTGGCTGCGGGACGAGCTTTAGCCTTTAATTTTCTGGTTTGACGCATGTTGTCGCGCAACACCGGTCCCCACTTTTGCGCAACATGCTGTCGGCCTTATTCCGCCGGGTCTTTGCCGACAACCTGACCGATGGCATCGCCGAGGGCTTCGCGGCTTCCGGGATCGACGATAGCGAGTGGCGCGGTGATGACCGCGCCAGCGACCTGCCCGGCCTTGCTGGTGACGTCTGTGAGCAACATGCCGACAGATGCCGCGCCCGAACCTTCCCCGCCCGAGCCAATCGTCGTGCCGCTGGCAAGGCGATTACCGATAAAGCGCACGACCTCCGGGCTGCTGGCGAATTTGCCATGGGCAAGGGAATCCGTCGACTTCACATCAGTCAGATTGATCACCGTGAGGCCGAGCTTGGCGAGATCGCCCTTCAGCGGTTCCTTTTCCGGGTCGATCGCGCCGAGCTGCGCAGAACTTTGCCAGACGCGCCGGGAGGCCTCGAGCGCCTTGTCATCCTGCGAGACGAAAATCGTCATGTTGGGCCGCCGCTCGCCGATCACCTTGATCTGACGGCGGAAAACATCGACATCGATATCCGGCGCGGCAAGCACGACATCACGGATCTTCGCCGGAATCCCTTCCTTGCGGATCGCCATCTGCCGCAGAGCTTCTACGGTGAGCCAGTTGCCCATGGAATGCGCGAGCACGGAGACCTCTTTGACGTCCGGGTTCGCCGCAAGCGCCCGTAATACGCCTTCGAGCGCATCGCGAGAAAAGTTCGCGCTCTCGCGGTCGTAGCCATAAGCCAGAAGCTTCGCCCGCGAAGGCCATGTGAACAGCACCGGTACGGCAGGCGTGCCGGAGTCATGCACGAACTGCGCAAAACCATAGACGGCATCAGCGAATTGCGTGTTGTAGCCGTGCACGAACACCAGTACGCGGCGCGAGGGCTGGCGCTTCACGGCCGCGCGGAACAGCGTTGCGGCCTCGGCACTCTCGACAATATTGGCGTGAACGGTGGCAAATTCAGTCGCGGGATTGGCCGCGCTGCCCTTGGGCCATTGCACCTGCCCGACTTCACGGGCGCTGTCGGGCGGAATGGAAACGCCGATATCGGCGAAACTCATGGTGTGGCCGCGTTCGCCGGAAAACATCTCGCCGGGCTCGGTCGAGCGCATCCGGGTTGTCGCTACGAGGAGATCGACGCGCGTTGTCCCGGCCGTCGTGCCATCCACGGGCAGCAGAACCTTGTGTTTGCCATCCGCGCAGCCCGTCAGAACGGCGGCGACAACAATCAGGAGGGCGGAAATCCGGCGCATCGGGGTCTCTTTCAGCTTGTCCAGCGATAAGCGTTCCACGGTCTTCACGCAAGTCGAGCGCCAGGATCGGGACGCGCGTGTTTCCTGCTGACGGACTCAGAAATCTGGGGCAAGGTAACGGCTCGGAAACTGTCCTGTGCGCTAACGCACAGTCATGCGTTGCGTTTTGCCGTCTGAGTGCAATCCTGCGCTGAAGGCTCTCTTCTGCCGCCACCGACCTTGTCCATTTTCGACTTGCCGAGTTTTTCGACCGCCTTGATCCGATTTACCCTGCTCCCAGGAGAATTCCCTTGAGCCATGCTCTCGCGACTGCCATCCGCCCGACCTCTCTTTTCGCCACCAGCAGCAGCCGGGCGCGTCGCCGCCTTGCCGCCCTGCTGATGGCCACGGCGCTTGCGCCGGTGACCTTGTCGCTGATCCCGGACAGCCATGGTCGCTTCGGTATCGTGCGGGCCTTCGCCAAGGAAAACATTACGATCGACAAGATCGATCTGCCGAATGTCGCGGGTGGTGTGACGCTGACAGGCCTCTCGATTACCGGATCGACCTTGGCCCGAGCGGAGCTTGAAGCGCTGCTGAAGTCGACTGGCATCGCCGGCCTTGCCGATAAGCTCGAAAAATTCGATGCGGACCGGATCGCGATCGCCAGCGTCGAGTGGCGGATGAAATCCCCGAAGCAGGAGATGACGACGGTCTACGAGGGCTTCGAGGCCACCAACATCAAGGCGGGTGCGATCGAGCGTCTGGTGATGAAGGGGGGACGGCAGTCCGGCAAGATGAAGGCCGGCGAGAAAATGCAGAACACGGAGACGCTCATCGGCAAGCTCTCGATGGAGACCATCGATCTCGCGGGCTTGTTTCGCTGGATGGGGACATCAGATCCGACCGGAAAGGCGCCGATGAAAGTGCTGCATGGCCGCTATGATCTTGAATCCATGGATATCAAGATGGAAGACGCGACCGTCCATATTGGCCGAATGACGGCCGCCGGGTTCAAGGCGCGCCTTGCCAAACAGGCGCCGTCCGACATCATTGACATTGCTGTCGAGAGTTCAATCAAGTCTGAAGACTCGGACAACGGCATGAAAATGCTGTCTTATTTCCTCAACGTTTATCCCTCGTTCGAGTTCGGCGGTGGTGAGGTCGAGGGCGCGCGCGTTGTCGCCAAGGACAAGGCGACCGGCGTAACCTTTAATGGCGGCATGGGCAAGATCACCTTCGCCGGCGGAGCTGCGCCGCTGTTTTCGGTCAGCGATATTGTGTTCAAGGCCTCCGATCCGGCAGGCAAGGAGGATGGCGGCTTCAGCATCAAGAAGGTTGCTCAACAGGGCGATATCTATGCCCTGATGATGCTTGGCATGAAGGAAGTCTTTACCGCCGCGCCAGACGCCAAGGGCGCCAAGAAATCAGCAGAGGCTCAGCGGGCCGAAGCTGCGCTCCGGCAATCCGTGACCGAAGCGGCCAAGGGGCTGACGATCAAGGATTTCGGCTTCAAGCTTGAAGGCATTGACGCCGATTTCCCCCCGGCGAAAGACACCGCCGCGAAATCCGGCAATGCCAAGGCCGGCGGCAAGGAAGCCCCTGCTGGCGACCGCGTGAAGCTCAAGCTCGCCTCGTTCGACGCGACGATTGCTTCCTTCGTCAATCTGTCCCCGACGCGGGTTGATTTTGTGCTCTCGAACCTCGCCGTGCCGCTGCCGTCGAAGTCCACCGACCCGGGTGTGGCCAGCCTGAAGGCCTTCGGGATTGACACAGTCGATCTCTCGGCGCGCATCAAAGCGACCTGGGATGAAGGCAAGTCGCGGTTCATGATCGACGATATTATGGCGGATATGGGCAAGTTCGGCAAAGTCAGCCTCAAGGGTGAACTTGGCGGAATCCAGCGCCCACTGTTTGAAAACCCGGTCCAGAATTGGCCAGTGACGTTGATGGGCGGCAATGTCCAGAGCGTGACCATCGACCTTGAGAACAAGGGCGGCTTCGAGAAGGTCCTGGCGCAGGCAGCAGCCGACCAGAAGAAGACACCGGAGCAGTTCAAGCTGGAAATGTCCGGTATGGCGCCGATGATCCTTGGCTCCGTGATGGGTGGGCATGCCGATGCGGCAGCGCTTTCCGATGCCGTGGCGAAGTTCATTCGCACGCCGGGCAAGCTGCACGTCAAGGCTAGCGCCAATGTGCCGACCGGTGTCACCATGATGGATTTTGCTGCTGCGCAGTCCAACCCGACCGTGCTGCTTCAGAAGCTCAAGTTCGAGGCCTCGGCGAAATAAGCCGGGTCCACATCACAAACGAAAAGCCGGGCGAAATGCCCGGCTTTTTTATGCAATCAGATCTTTTTTTAGCGCTTCAAGCCTTCTCACGCCCCTGCGCTTCCACCACCGCCAACGCGGTCATGTTGACGAGGCCGCGCGCCGTGACGGTCGAGGTCGCGATATGCGCGGGGTATGCCGTGCCGAGCAGGATCGGGCCGACGGGCAGCGCATCACCGATCACCTTGGTGAGTTCGTTGGCGATATTCGCGGCATCGAGATCCGGCATGACCAGAATGTTCGCAACACCGGTCAGGCGTGAATCCGGCAGCACGCGGCCCCGAACCACATCGGAAAGCGCCGAATCCGCCTGCATTTCGCCATCCACCTCGATATCGGGGGCCAGCTGCGCGATGAGCCGCGCCGCTTCACGCATCTTGCGGGCGCTCATGGAATCGTGGCTGCCGAAATCAGAATGCGAGACCAGCGCGATTTTCGGTGCAATGCCGAAGCGCTTGACCTCGGTGGCGGCCCGGAGTGCGATATCGACGATCTGATGCAGGTTCGGCTCCTCGTTGACATGGGTGTCGGCGAGGAAGAACGCGCCCTTGTTGGTGATCATCAGCGTCATGGCCGCAAGCTCGGTGACGCCATCCGCCAACCCGATAATATCGCGGATGATCTGGAGGCGTGAACGGAAGCGCCCCTCCAGCCCACAGATCATCGCGTCGGCATCGCCGCGCCGTACGGCAATCGCGGCGATAATCGAGTTGTTGGTGCGCACATGCGTGCGCGCGGCATCCGGCGTGATGCCCTTGCGCCCGGCGATATCAAGGTAGGTCTGGACGTAATCGCGGTAACGCGGATCATCCTCGGGGTTGATGAGGCTGACATCCTTGCCGAGCTTCAGCGAGAGGCCGAAGCGCTTGATGCGTTGCTCGATGACCTGCGGACGCCCGACCAGAATCGGGATCGCGATGCCATCTTCCACGACGGTTTGCGCGGCGCGGAGCGCGCGCTCATCCTCGCCCTCGGCGTAGATAACGCGTTTGGGGTCTTCGCGCGCATCGCGGAAGATCGGCCGCATGATGAAGCCGGAGCGGAACACGAAGCGATCGAGCCGCTCGAGATAATGCGAGAAATCCTCGATCGGCGCGCGCGCCACGCCGCTGTCCATCGCCGCTTTCGCCACCGCTGGCGCGATGCGGAGGATGAGACGCGGGTCGAACGGGCTCGGGATCAGCGATTCCGCGCCGAAATTGCGCGATGCGCCGCCATAAGCCTGCGCCACGACGTCCGAAGAGGCTTCCCGCGCGAGTTCCGCAATGGCGCGGACCGCAGCGTGTTTCATTTCCTCGTTGATCGTGGTCGCGCCGACATCAAGCGCGCCGCGGAAGATATAGGGAAAGCACAGGACGTTGTTGACCTGATTGGGGTAATCTGAGCGTCCGGTGCAGATCATGGCGTCCGGCCGCGCCTCAAGTGCGAGTTCCGGCATGATCTCGGGGTTGGGGTTGGCCAGGGCCATCACCAGCGGCTTATCCGCCATTTTCTTGAGCAGTTCCGGCTTGAGCACCCCTGCCGCCGACAGGCCGAGGAAGATATCGGCTCCCTCGATAACCTCTGCCAGCGTCCGCTTGTCCGTCTCCTGCTCGTAGACCGCCTTCCAACGATCAATCGGTACGGGGCGGCCCTTGTAGACCACACCGTCGATATCCGTGACCCAGATGTTCTCGCGGGAGACGCCGAGGCTGACCAGCAGGTTGAGACAGGCAAGCGCCGCCGCACCCGCGCCGGATGTTACCAGCTTCACCCGGTCGAGCGGCTTGCCGGCGAGCTGCATCGCATTAAGGATCGCAGCCGCAACGATGATCGCTGTTCCGTGCTGATCGTCATGGAACACCGGAATCGACATGCGCTCGCGGCACTGCGCCTCGACCTCGAAACACTCCGGCGACTTGATATCCTCAAGGTTGATGCCGCCAAAGGTCGGCTCCAGCGCGCAGATGATATCCACGAGCTTTCCGACGCGCTTCTCGTTGACCTCGATATCGAAGACATCGATCCCGGCGAATTTCTTGAAGAGAACCGCCTTGCCTTCCATCACAGGCTTGGAGGCCAGCGGGCCGATATCGCCGAGGCCGAGCACGGCAGTGCCGTTGGTGAGCACCGCGACGAGGTTCTGGCGGATCGTGAGGTTCGCCGCTTCAGCGGGGTTGTCAGCAATCGCCTCACAGGCAGCAGCGACGCCGGGAGAATAGGCGAGCGCCAAATCGCGCTGGTTGCCGAGCGGCTTGGTGGCGACAATCTCCAGCTTTCCGGGTTTCGGCAGCCGATGATAAACCAGCGCGCCCGAACGGAGATCCTTCGACATTTCAACCGGCATCGTTTCCCCCTTGGCTCGTTTTCGTTCTTGGTGTTTTCGTTTTAGGCCTGATCAGCCAGTTTCTCCCCTTCGGTTACACGAAAGGGCGCCCGGTGACGATACCTCAGGACTGCGCATGTGGAAGACCGCATCTTCCTGCCGTGAATAGCTCGGCGTACGGCCCCTCGTCTTGTGCATGACTTTTGGCCCAGATGACTTTCTTTTGTGCCGCTTTGGCGCTAAGCGCGAAGCGGTCGCGGCCTTTGCGCGGAACTCTTTTCATCTTGGAGATCAGAAAATGTCGGATATCGTCGTGCGCGACAGCAACGGCACCGTCCTCAATGAGGGCGATTCGGTTCAGGTCATCAAGGATCTGAAGGTTAAGGGTACCTCCTCAACCGTCAAACGCGGTACGCTCATCAAGGGCATCCATCTGACCGATGATCCCGATCTCATCGAGTGCCGGGTCGAGAAGATCAAGGGGCTCGTGCTGCGCACCGAATTTCTCAAGAAGGTCTGAGGTTTGGCGCCGTTCAAGCGCCTCAGGACCGGGATCGCCCGGCGGCTGTTTCCGGACCGGGCGCGGTTTCGTGAGCCGATCCGTGATGCGGCGGGGCGACGCGCGGCGTGGTTTGACTTCCTCTTCGTTGATTTCGGCGTTTTGCGGTTCTTCTGGAAGAATCGTGCGCAGATTGCTCCTCGTGCCTGGCGGATGAACCAGCCCTACCCCGGCGATATTGCCTGGGCGGCTCGCCATGGCCTTCGCACCATCGTCACGGCGCGGCACGATCCGCGCCACGGTGGGCATGCGCTTGTTGCGGAGGCCTGCCAGCGGTACGGCCTCGCCTATGAGACCTTTCCGCTGTTCTCCCGCGAGGCACCGAGCCGCGAGGCGCTGCTCGGTGCCTCGGCATTTTTTGCGAAGATCGCGCAGCCCGTGCTGCTGCACTGCAAGTCCGGCGCGGATCGCGCGGGGCTTTTGTCGGCACTTTATCTTCTTGTTGTTGAAGGCGTTTCCGTCCGTGAAGCGCGAAAGCAGCTTTCAGCGCGGTTTCTGCATTTTTCCGCGTCCCGGACCGGCATTCTCGATGCCCTGTTCGAGGCCTATCTCGCCGCGCACCCCGATGAGACAGTCCCGTTTCTCGATTGGGTGGCAAAGGACTATGATCCTGCGGTGCTGACGCAAGACTTCCGGCATCGCCCGTTCTGGGATTTTCTCGAACGCAGCCTGCTCCGCCGTGAGTAAGTCTTGGTCCCCTATCCGGGCTGTTCGGTTGAATTTTCAGCACATTCGGCCTAACAAAATCCATCTTTCGATGTGGATTCGGCAGGCGATTCGAGTGCCTGAAAAGTCGGACATAATGACATGAAGGCAGTTCTTCTTGCGGGTGGTCTCGGCACGCGAATTTCCGAAGAAACAACCCTGCGTCCGAAGCCGATGATCGAGATCGGTGGCAAGCCGATTCTCTGGCACATCATGCGGATGTATGCCTTTCACGGCATCGACGACTTCATCATCTGCGCCGGTTACAAGGGGCATATGATCAAGGAGTATTTCGTCAATTACTTCATGCACAACTCCGATCTGACAGTCGATCACCGCACCAATTCGGTGACCTATCACCAGTCCAAGGCCGAGCCGTGGCGTGTGACCATCGTGGATACTGGCGAAGCCACAATGACCGGCGGGCGCCTCAAGCGCGTGGCGCATCACCTCACCCCCGGCGAGACCTTCTGCCTCACCTATGGCGACGGCGTTTCCGATATCGACATCAAATCCGAGGTGGCGTTTCACAAGGCGCATGGCAAGCAGGCGACGCTTGCCGCCGTGATCCCGCCGGGACGCTATGGCGCGCTTCAGCTGGAGGGTGAAACGGTTCAGCGCTTCATCGAGAAACCGCCGGGCGACAACGCGTGGATCAACGGCGGGTTTTTCGTGCTTGAGCCCTCGGTGATCGACCGGATCGAGGGGGATGCCACGAGTTGGGAAGCCAAGCCCGTCGAAAGCCTCGCGGAAGATGGCGAGTTGCAGGCGTGGTTCCATCGCGGGTTCTGGCAGCCGATGGATACGCTGCGAGAGAAAAACCTGTTGGAATCGCTTTGGGATAACGGAAAAGCGCCGTGGAAGGTCTGGGCGTGAGCCTGCCCGCGCCTTCGAAGGCCGCCCTCCCGCAGGTTTCCTTGCCCGATCCCGCTTTCTGGGCTGGCAAGCGTGTTTTGCTCACGGGTCATACTGGTTTCAAGGGAAGCTGGCTCGCGCTGTGGCTTGCCGATATGGGCGCAAAGGTCACGGGTCTTGCGCTCGCGCCGGAGACCCATCCCAATCATTTCGAAGCTACCGATGTCGCCTCGCTCTGCTGCCATCACGTCGCAGATCTGCGCGACCTTGAGGCTGTCCGGCGTATCGTTGCAGAGACGCAGCCCGAGGTCGTGCTGCACCTTGGCGCGCAGGCGCTGGTGCGACGGTCCTACCGCGATCCGCATGGCACCTTTGCCACCAATGTCGGCGGTACGGCGAACCTTCTTGAAGCGCTGGCCGAGGCGGCGTCGGCACAGGCGATTCTCGTCATCACCTCAGACAAGGTCTACGCCAACGACGATACGGGCCGCGCCTTCCGGGAGGAGGATGCTCTCGGGGGGCATGATCCTTATTCGGCCTCCAAGGCGGCAGCGGAACAGGTCGTCGGCGCCTGGCGTGCGGCGCGGTTTCCGACGACCGGACCGGTTAGGCTGGCAACGGCGCGCGGCGGCAATGTCATCGGTGGCGGCGATTACTCCGAAGATCGCATCGTGCCGGATATCGTCCGCGCGGCGGAACGCGGCGAAGCGCTCGTGCTGCGCAGCCCGGATGCAACGCGCCCATGGCAGCATGTGCTCGATTGCCTCTGCGGCTATCTTGTCTATGCCGAGCGGCTCGCGGCAGGCAATGTGCCGCTTGCGCTCAATATCGGGCCGGACCCCGGCGTGCCGATCACCGTGGCCGAGATCGCGGATGTCCTGCTTCCGGCGCTGGGGGCTGCCGAGAGCTGGAAGCTTGATCCGGCGGCGTCTACCGCTCCGCGTGAAATGAAACTCCTCTCCCTCGATCCCGCCCGCGCTCGTCTGCTGGGCATCGGTGATCGCCTCGCCGGGCGGCTCGCGCTCGATTGGACTGCCGCGTGGTATGCCGGACGCGCTGCGGGTAAACCTGCGCGCGAGCTTACGATGCAGCAGATTGCGGCCTATCAGACCCTGAATTCCGGAATTTCCAGATGACGCTTGCCACCGGTACTTCTGCCGCCCGCCCCTGCTGCCGTTTTTGCGCAACGCCGCTTGGCTTGCCGATGATCGATCTTGGCCAGCAGCCGCTCGCCAACAACAATCTCGCGCCGGGTGAGGAAGCGTCGGAGCGGCGTTTTCCACTGGTCGTCAGCATCTGCCCGGAATGTCTTCTCGTTCAGGCGGATCATTCCGTGCCGGCGGATGCTATTTTCACCGCCGATTACGCCTATTTCTCGTCCTACTCGACGAGCTGGGTTGCACATGCCAAGCGATATGCCGAGGCGATGATCGCGCGTTTTGGGCTCGGCAAGATGTCGTTGGTAGCGGAAGTTGCCTCGAACGATGGCTACCTTCTTCAGCATTTTCACGCCGTCGGGATCCCTGTGCTTGGCATCGAACCAACGCAGAATACCGCCGAAGCGGCCATCGCCAAAGGCATTGCGACCGAGGTCGATTTCTTTGGCACGGCAACAGCGGAACGGCTGGTTTCGCGAGGGAAATCAGCGGATCTCATTGCAGCCAACAATGTGCTCGCGCATGTACCGGATATCCGCGATTTCGGGACCGGTTTCACCCGGCTGCTGAAGACGGAGGGTGTCGCGACCTTCGAATTTCCGCATCTTCTCAACATGATCGAGAAGGTGCAGTTCGATACCATCTATCACGAGCATTATAGCTACCTCTCGCTCCACGCGGTGAAGGGCATCTTTGAAGCCTGCGGTTTGCGTGTGTTCGATATCGAGCAGCTCCCGACGCATGGCGGCTCGCTGCGGGTGTTCGCCTGCCGCGCCGGGGCTTCTCACGTCACAACGCCCGTGGTGGCGACGACGCTTGCTGCCGAGCACGCGCTGGGGCTGGATGACGCGGAAAGCGCGGCCTATCGCGGGTTCTCGACGAAGGCAGAACATGCACGCACCTCGTTCCTCGCGTTTCTCGCCAAGGCGAAGGCCGAGGGTAAATCCGTTGCGGGTTATGGCGCTGCGGCGAAGGGCAACACCTTCCTCAACTATTGCGGCCTCGGCGCTGATGCGCTGACGATGATTGCCGATGCGAGCCATGCCAAGCAAGGCAAGCTCGCACCGGGCACGCATATTCTGATCGTCTCGCCGGAGGCGCTGATTGCTGCGAAGCCGGATTATGTGGTCATTCTGCCGTGGAACATCGCGGCGGAAGTCACGAGCAGCATGGCGGCGATCCGCGAGAATGGCGGGCGTTTCGTCATTGCCATTCCTGAAACGCGCGTGCTTCCGTGATTTTCGAGTCAACCGCCCTCCCCGGTGTGATCCGCGTCGTCCAGACGCCGAACCGGGATGCGCGCGGCGCGTTTTCGCGGCTCTATTGCCCGGAGGAATTCGCAGGCGCCGGGATCGCCTTTTCCTCGACGCAAATCAACCTTTCGCGCAATCCGGCGATGCACACGCTGCGCGGGCTGCACTGGCAGGATGCGCCGCATGCTGAGGCAAAGTTCATCCGGATCACGCAAGGGCGCGTGTTCGAGGTCGTGGTGGATATCCGCGAGGGCAGCGCCACGCGCTATCAGCACATCACGCTCGAACTCGATGCAGAAAAGGGCGATGGCCTCTTCATTCCCGAGGGCTTTGCGCACGGATTTCTGACGCTCGAAGCTAAAACGGATATGCTCTACCAGATGGGTCGTCCCTATACGCCGGGCCATGCGCGCGGCTTGCGCTGGGATGATCCGATGCTGGCGATCCATTGGCCTGCCCAACCTATCCTGATCAACGAAGCGGACGCATCATGGCCGCTGATCGGGGGTGGATGATGCACGTTTTCGACCCCAGCGCGCGGATATCTCCCCTCGCCGATCTTGAAACCTCAATGCGCGGTTCTAAGATCGTCATCGGTGCTGGCGCGATGATCGATGCCTTCGTCAAGATCAAGTTCGCGGGCGGTTCGGGCGATGTGGTGATCGGCGCGAACAGCTACATCAATTCGGGTTGCGTGATCTACTCTGGCCATGGCGTCACCATCGGTAATGATGTGCTGGTGGCGGCGAATTGCACCTTTGCCGCGACAAACCACGCGTTTTCGGACCCGGACAAGCCGATCCGAAGCCAAGGCTTTCAGCCTTCGCGCGGCGGTATCCTGATCGAAGATGACGTTTGGATCGGCGCCAATGTCGTGCTGCTCGATGGCGCGATGATCCGCAAGGGCGCTGTGATTGCAGCGGGTTCGCTGGTGCGCGGTGAAGTGCCGGAATACGCGATTTACGGGGGCAACCCCGGTCGGATCGTCGGCAAACGGGGGCTGAAGCCGTGAGCCGTTTTGCGATTTTCGGCGCCGCAGGGTTTGTCGGCTCGCGGCTCGTATCCCGGCTGGAGGCCGAGGGGCATGTTGTGCAGGGCATTACCCGCGCGAACTGGCCCACACCGGGTGCCGATCTCGGGCATGTAATTTTTACCATCGGCATGACGGCGGATTTTCGCGAAAAGCCGTTCGAAACGGTCGATGCGCAGGTGCAGAAGCTTTATGCGGCGCTCCATGATTACACCTACCAGAGCTTCCTTTATCTCTCCTCGACGCGGGTTTACCGCCAGCAGGCGGATACCTTGGAGGGGGCAGCGCTGGCGCTAAACCCCAACAACCCGGATGATCTCTACAACGCGACCAAGATCGCGGGCGAATCGCTGTGCCTTACGTTGAAAAATCCGGCGATCCGGGTGGCGCGGCTCTCCAATCTTTTCGGGGTGCCCGCGCCGTCGCAGTCGTTTCTGGCGGCAGTGCTGGACGAAGCGCGCCGCACCGGGCGCGTGACCTTTCGCACTGCACCGGATGCGGAAAAGGACTACCTTGATGTGGAGAGTGCTGTTTCCGCGCTGATCGCGATCGCGCAATCAGGCCGCGAGCGGCTCTACAACGTGGCTTCCGGGCGAAATGTCTCGAACGGGATGCTCGCGGAAACGCTTGCATCCCTCGGCATCGCCTGCCATTTCGAACCCCATGCACCGGCGATGCGTTTCTCGCCCCTTTCCGTTGAGCGCTTGGCCCGCGAGTTCGGCCATGCGCCTCAATCCGTGCTTGAGGCGCTGCCGGCGCTTCTGGCTGCATCGCCTGAGGATTGACGATGAAACTGACCTATGACGACAAGGCCTCGATTGTCACCGTCGAAGACGAGGCAGGCACCCGTACCCATGGGCTCGATACGCCGGAAGCCTTCGAGGCGATGTCGAAGGCATGGCTGCGCGCGGGGTGGGATACGAAGTACGTCTATTCCTTCGCGTGGTTCGGTCGCCCGGTGATCCAGTTGCCGGAAGACATGATCCGCATTCAGGAGTTGATCTGGGAGCTGAAGCCGGATGTCGTCGTCGAGACGGGCGTTGCCCATGGCGGCTCGCTGATTTTCTACGCGACGCTGTTCAAGGCGATGGACAAGGGCCGCGTCATCGGCGTCGAGCTTTCGCTGCGCGATCACAACCGCGCCGCGATCAATGCCCATCCGCTGGCAAACCTCATCTCGATTGTCGATGGTTCCTCGACCGCGCCGGAGACGGTTTCCAAGGTGCGGGCTGAGATCAAGCCCGGTGAAAAGGTGCTGGTGATCCTCGATTCCAACCACACCCGCCAGCATGTGCTCGACGAGTTGCGCGCCTATGCCGATATCGTGACGCCGGGTTCGTATATCGTCGCGACCGATGGCATCATGGGCGAGGTTGTTGGCGGTCCGCGCACCAAGCCGGAATGGACGACCGACAATCCCGAGCAGGCAGCGAAGGATTTCGTGGCCGAGAACGCCAATTTCATCATCGAGGAGCCGGTCTGGCCGTTCAACGAGGGTGTGGTGCGCAAGCGCGTCACCTATTGGCCGGGTTGTTACGTCAAGCGCGTGCGCTAGGGGTTTCTGCCAGCGAGAATGGTCGCGGCGCGCCAGAGCGCGCCACGCCAACGCATACCGGCGTCGATGGCCATGCCTCCCTCGCCCGCCGGTGCCGTCCCGATCAGATCATCGGCAACCCGCGCCGCGCCATCGACTGTGGCAAGGCCGCGTGGCTTCAGGTCGATGGCGATCCGGTGCGGCTCGATCATCGAGAGCGCTTCAAACCGCTGTTTCCATGTCAGGCCGGAAGCCGATGCCCGATCCGGCCTCGGCTCAGGACAGTTGGCAAGGTGCTGCGTGAGTGCCTTCAGGCGCGGTACCATCGCCTCCTCCTGGCCGATATCCCGGAACAACCCTTCTAAAAGCTCAAGGCCCCGCGCCCTCGCCGGATGGCTCACCTTCTCCAGTTGCTCGCCGATCATTCCGAGATAGGCGCCATAATCGAGGTGCAGCTGTTCTTTTGCCGCCATGCGGCGGGCCTGCTCGATCCCGTTGAGGAGATAGAAGCCGAGCGCGGGAAAGGGCATTCGCATCGGTTCGATGACCGGATCGGCTTCGGCTTCATCCGCCACGAGGCGCGCGGTATCGTTGGCATCACCGGCACGGAATTGCGCGGCGACCGATGAGCCGCCGCTCTTTGGCCCCATCGCCAGAATGGTGAAGGGGTGGCGCACGTAATCGTAGGCCTCCATGCTGTCCAGCGCTGCCGCCGCGATATAGGCGTCGATCTGGCCGCTCATCAGGTATTGACCGGTTTTTGCCTTGAGGTCTTCGAGCACGCGGCGCGAGAGCACACCGTGATAGAGCTTCGGAGAGAGGTCTTCGCGCGCCCGCTCCAGCCGCGCGATGGCCGCAAGATGCGTCTCCGCCGTGCGCGAGAAGACGTCGCCATAGAGGTAGCGCCGCGCAATCCGCAGGCGCCCGCCCCCGCCGCGCTTTTCCGGGCCGGGCCAATGGTAGAACAGGGCTGGCCATGACAGGGCAGCGGGCTTGCGCGTTTCGAGAAGGGTTCTCAGGCGCGCAAACTGGCCGGGCAGCACGGCATCGTCATCCCCGATGATCATGACATAGTCGCCGGTGGATTGGGCGATGGCGTTTTCGAAGTTCTGGCGCTGGCTGACGCGGCGCCCGGTGTTCACATAGCGGACACGGGCATCGACAACGCTTTCGACCACGGCGCGGGTGTTGTCCGCGCTGGCGTTGTCCGAAACGAGGATTTCCAGATCCGGATCAGAGACGGCCACGCAGGTCTTCAGGCTCGCGGCGAGAAATTCAGCCCTCTCCCGCGTGGGAATGGCGATGGTGATCCGCATCGCTCAGGCCTTCATCCGCAGGAGAGGATCGACTTTTGCCGTTTTACCCTGTCCCCGCCTCTTCCCGAGCGAAGCCAGATGCGTTCTGACAAACGCCGACAGCACACCCGGAACGCCGAGATGGCCAACCTGCCAGATGATCTGACGCAGCCAGTCCGCGGGACTGCCCAGATCGCGCCGCCGGGTTTTGGCGACCCAGCTTTCCAGCCCCAGCCCACGATCGCTGATCGCATCGATGGTGGAATCGAAAATATTCGAGATAACCGGCGCCGGCGCGATGCCATAGGTTTCCATTTCGAGCCGCCACGGGCGGCGTAGATGCTCGTCGATCTGAAGCGACCGCACCCCCGGAGCCAGCAGCTTTTCCGCGCCGCTCCGGCTCAGGAGATGGCAGCCGGTGTTGTTCGGTACGCGCGAATAGAGCACGAGATCGCGCCCGGCCGGCAGATCGGCGATCACGCTGTAGGCCGCCTTCGGCGGGTTCGAGAGGCGCAGGATATCCCATCCGGCTGGCAGGCGGCCAAGGGCTGACTCCAGCAGCGGCACGAGATCATCCGGCAGCGTGAGGTCGTCCTCGCAGATCAGGGCGTAAGCGCGACCTGAATCGATCAGATGCTTCGCCACCACGAGGTGACTGGCATAGCAGCCCACCTCCCCGGCCTTGAGGCCTGAAGCGATGTTACCGCTGGCGTCCAGAAAGTATGGCTTCACCCACCCCGGCATGCCGAGGCCGAGAACCGCCGGAATCCGTGTGTAAGGCAGGCCGATACGCTCGAATTCCGCTGCCATATGGCTATGGCGCTCCGGGTCGCGGTCGAGGTTGATGAGCAGGGCGCCAAGCATGCAGGATTGAGGCATGGCCGCTTATAGGCGAAGCCATTCAGGAGGGCAAAGGTCGCGTGTTTCCTGCGGATTGCCCGCTGCGAACCATTGCTCCGGCGCGATGCGAATGCCGCCTTCCCGCCGATCCAGCCAGCAACTCCACCAGGAAAACGAGGAATTGGCGATGATGTGATGGCGCGCCCGGCTCATCAGGAAGAGATCGTCGCCTGCGCTGGTGCCCGCCATCGGCTCGGCGTTCGGCCAGCGGGCTGCGCCTTCTGCAGCCGCCTCCGGGTTGTCTGAAAAGACAAAGAACCGCGCCTCGGGCTGCTGCGCACGGATATGCGCCACAGCACGATCATAATAGCTCCAGTCGAGCACCCCGTGAACGGCGGCAGCCTTTGGATCAGCGGCGAAGTCGCCACGCCGAAGGTGGATCGCGACACTGGCCTCGCCGTTCAGGATTTCCGCGAGATGCAGCGCGGCGTTCGACATCAGTTTCTCGGGTGCCAGTACCAGCGCGATATGGCTCTCGTAACCGGCGAAATAGTGCGGCGACTGGAAATACCCCGCGATCATCGTGTCACCGGCCAGGTGAGTGAAACCCGGATCGAAATGGAAATGGGGTTCGCGGTAGAATCGCCCGCGCCAGTAGTTGGGCTGCGTGGCACTTTTCCTGCCCATCCCTTTGAGGATAGCCCGACGCAGCGCGGCAAGCGGTGTCGGCGTCTCGTGCAGAACCTTGGCCGAGAGCGCGAAGGCCGAGAGCGCATAGGCCCTCAGACCCTTGTCGCGAAAGCGCGAGGTATCGAACAACAGGCTCGCACCGAGCCGTTCGGCGAGCGCCAGCCCTGCGGCGGCCTGAAACATCTGGTTGCCCAGCCCGCCATGGAGTTGCACCGCGACCTGGGTCTTGCGCTCTGTCTGGTCAGGGGGGATGCGCGGTTGAGTTGCCATATGCGGTCCTTATCGAGCGCGAAATCCGCTTGCAAGTCTCACATCCGGTTGACATGGGGCGTCTCGCCTCGCAGGAGGGCATGACACAGCGGAAAGTGCCCAAAATGCCTTCGATTGCCCTGATGACCGTGCACGCACGCTATCCCTGGCTTCGGCAAATGCCGGGCGAGGATCTTCTGCCTGAGGGGTGGCACGTCACCCTCAACACGGTGGCGGAGGATTGCGCGCTCGTTGTGGTCTATGACGATCCGGGCAAGCCGTTCCGGACCGGGGTGCCGAAGGAGCGGCGCATCGTCATCCTGTCCGAGCCGCCGGGAATCACGACCTATCGCAAGGGCTTTCTCGATCAGTTCGGCGTGGTCTATGGCCCGATCAGGCCCGAGGGGCATTCTGGCCGCTGGATTGCGACACAGCCGGCGCTGCCGTGGTTCTTCGGCGTCGGTTTTGGCAAGGACGGGCTGATCACCAACCTCGATGCCGATGCCATTGCCGCCTTGCCGCCGCCGCCGAAAGCCCGCGCCCTATCGGTGGTGATTTCGGGCAAGACGCAATTGCCGAAGCATCGCGCGCGGCTGGCGCTGGTCGAGGCTCTGAAAGCGCGGCTTGGGGATCGCCTGCATGTGTTCGGGCGCGGATTTCAGGATATCGACGACAAGGCCGATGCCATTCTGCCCTACGCCTATCATCTGGTGCTGGAAAACAATGATATTCCGCACTTTTGGACCGAGAAAACGGCGGATGCCTACCTTGGCTGGGCGTATCCGATCTTTTCGGGCTGCGCCAATCTCTCGCAGTACATGCCTGAGGACTCTTTCACGCCGATCGATATCGAGCAGCCTGAAGAGGCCATCGCGACCATCCTGCAGGTTCTCGACACAGATCCCTGGGAGCAACGCCTGCCGGAGATTGCCGAAGCGCGCCGCCGCATCCTCTTCGAGCACAATGTCTTTGCCGTGCTCGGCAAGCTTGCTGGCGAGTTTGGCAGCGTGGTTCCGGCGGGAGGCGTGCCCAAAACCGTCTACGGCCAGCGCGATCTGACGTTCAAGGCGCGCGCCCGGGCGTTGCTTCAGCGTGTGCTGGGTTCTGGGTAAGCGGTTTCGATGGCTCCGATGCGCCTTGCAGCCTCGTCGCGATCCTGCTCCCACCAGCGGCTTTCCAGGATCGCGGCGCGTTTGGCTTCCGAAAAGCGGTAGCGGATCAGCCTGGCTGGAGAGCCGGCGACAATCGCAAAATCCGGCACATCGGCATTGACGAAGGAATTCGCCCCGACAACCGTCCCGATCCCGAGCCTGATGCCACGCCGGATGATCGACGCCACGGCAATCCAGCTGTCCGCACCGATCTCGCAGCTTCCCGCTGTCAGGGTTTCATAGGGCTCGGCATAAAAATGGCCGCTGGTGGAAACCCTGTCCACCGGATGCTCGCCCGCGCCGATGGTGACGTAGTTGGCGATCGAGACGTAGCGCCCGATGCTGGCACGCGTCACGAAACTGTGGTGGCCGATATAGCTGTAGGAACCGACCTCGCTATCTTTGGAGACCCGCGCGGTCGAGGCGATGGAAACGGTCGTATCGCCCTTGAAACCGGGCTTCCCGAGGAACGGCAGCAGACGACGCAGCGACATCTTCGTCCCCTCTCCCACGCCTAGACTTCGCCCACCTGCAGCGCATAAAGCGCGGCATAGGCCCCGCCTTGTGCGATCAGTTCAGCGTGCGTCCCCGATTCGACGACACGGCCGGCCTCGATCACCACGATCTTGTCCGCGCCGACCACGCTTGCGAGGCGATGGGCGATCATGATTGTCGTGCGCCCCTTGGCAAGGTCCGCGAGCGTGATCCGGATCGCCTCTTCGGCATGGGCATCGAGCGCAGCGGTTGGCTCGTCGAGCAGGAGGATCGGCGCATCACGCAGAAACGCGCGGGCGATGGCGATGCGGCTCTTCTGCCCGCCCGAGAGACGCGAGGCCAGCTCGCCAACTGGCGTGGCATAGCCCTGCGGCAGTTCCAGAATGAAATCATGCGCCTGCGCAGCCATCGCGGCGGCGGTGATCATGTCATCCGTCGCATCCGGTCGGCCGATGCAGAGGTTATCGCGGATCGAACCATCGAACAGGAAGGCATCCTGCCCGACATAGGCCATATGCCCGCGCAAGCTTGCCGCCGTCACACCGGCGATGTCCTGCCCGTCGACACGGATCACGCCACTCTGGGGTTCCCAGAAGCGCAGTAGCAAGCTCAGCAGCGTCGATTTGCCCGAACCGGAGCCGCCGACGAAGGCGGTGGTTTTTCCGGCCTCGACGACAAGGCTCACGCCTTCGAGCAGCGGTGCGCCTTCCTCGTAGGAAAACCGGATATCCTCGTAGCGTATTTCGCCTTTTCCGAGCAGCAAAGGCTTCGCATCAGGCCGATCCGCATGTTGCGGCACGGAGTCGACCATCTCGTAGAACATCCTGAGGCCGACAAGCCCCTGCTCTATCTGCACGCGCGCACCGGCGATGCGTCGCGCAGGGTCATAGGCCAGCAGCACGGCGGTGATGAACGAGAAGAACTCGCCCGGCGTCGCGCCATGCACGATCACGCGCCAGCCGCCGTAGAGAATGATCACCGCCACCGCGATGCCCGCCAGCGTCTCGACGATGGGCTGGGTGCGGGCGGAGAGCACGGAAATCTTGCGGCCCTGCTTGCGCTGTTCCGCGATTGTCTCGTCGAGGCGCACGCTCATCGCCGCTTCCGCGCCGAAGGCCTTGATGACGCGAAAACCCTGCACGACCTGCCGGAGCTGATCGGCAATCGAGATCGAGACATGGATGTGCTTCTTAAGCACGGTCTTGATCCGCTTGCCGAGCTGGCCGACGAAAATTGCCGCGACAGGCATGATCGCCAGAACCACGAGCGAAAGCATCGGGTCTTGCAGCACCATCACGACCAGCAGGCCGGCGAGCGTGAGGATGTCGCGTCCGAGGCCGGTGACCAGCGTCAGTAGCAGCTGGCGACCGGAATCTGCCGCGAGCGTGAGTTTCTGCACGAGTTCGGACGAGGTGCGCGAGAGCATGGTCGCGACATCATCGCGCATCAGCTTGGCGATCAGCCGCCTTTGTGCATCGGCCACGAGGTCCGTGCCGATGAAATAGAGCATCACGCCCTGCCCGTAGGAGGCAGCTCCGCGCGCGACATAGAGCACCAGCACCGCCACCGCGATGAAGACCAGCGCCGACCAATCCTTGGCGATGAAAACGTCATTGATGACACCCTTCATCAGCCAGGCTGTGGCACCTGTCGTGGCGGAGACAACGGCAAGCATGCCGAGCGCGAGCGCATAGCGCCACCAATAGGCGCGCCATGTCTCGCTCACCAGCCGCTTGAGATCGCTTCTGCCGATCTCGGCGTCGATTTTGCCGGGTTTACTCATTTCTCCGGCAGGTTGAGCCGCAGATGGAGTTCACGCAACTGCTTGGTCGAAGCCTCGGAAGGCGCCCCCATCAGCAAGTCTTCCGCCTTCTGGTTCATCGGGAAGAGCGCGACTTCACGCAGGTTCTGCGCATCGCAGAGCAGCATCACGATGCGGTCCACGCCCGCTGCCATGCCGCCATGGGGCGGTGCGCCGTACTGGAATGCGCGATACATGCCGCCGAAGCGCTCGACCACGGTTTCCTCGCCATAGCCCGCGATCTCGAAGGCTTTCACCATGGCTTCCGGTTTGTGATTGCGGATGCCGCCGGAGGCCAGTTCAAAGCCGTTGCAGGCGATGTCGTACTGGAACGCCTTGATGGTCAGCGGGTCCTGATTCAGCAGTGCATCAAGGCCGCCCTGCGGCATCGAAAACGGGTTATGGCTGAAATCGACCTTCTTGTCCTCGTCGTTGTATTCGAACATCGGGAAATCGACGATCCACGCGAACTCGAAGCGGTTCTTGTCGGTGAGGTTCAGGTCCTCGCCGACCTTGTTGCGGGCGGCGCCGGCGAACTTCACGAACTTGTCCGGATCACCAGCCGCGAAGAAGGCGGCATCACCATCCTTGAGGCCGAGCTGGGCGCGGATCGCCTCGGCCTTTTCCGGGCCGATATTGTTCGAGATCGGCCCCTGACCGACTGTTTTGTCACCATCGGCCTTGAACATGATGTAACCGAGGCCCGGCTGCCCCTCGCCCTGCGCCCAGCTGTTCATGCGGTCGCAGAAGGCGCGCGAACCGCCGCCGACAGCGGGGATCGCCCAGACCTGGTTCTTCTTGTCCTCGAGAATGCGCGCGAAGACCTTGAAGCCGGAATCGCGGAAGATATCCGAGACATCCTGCATCACGATGGGGTTGCGCAGGTCCGGCTTGTCCGAACCATACTTGCGCATGGATTCCGCGTAAGGAATGCGCGGCCAGTTCTTGGTGACCGGGCGTCCGCCGCCGAAGGTCTCGAAAATGCCGGAGATGATCGGCTCCATGGTCTGGAACACGTCTTCTTGCTCGATAAAGCTCATTTCAAGATCGAGCTGGTAGAATTCACCCGGCAGGCGATCCGCGCGCGGATCTTCATCCCGGAAACACGGCGCGATCTGGAAGTAGCGGTCAAAGCCGGCCATCATCAGGAGTTGCTTGTACTGCTGCGGAGCCTGCGGCAGCGCGTAGAACTGGCCGGGATGAATGCGGCTCGGGACGAGGAAGTCACGCGCGCCTTCCGGCGAGGAAGCCGTGAGGATCGGCGTCGCGAATTCGTTGAAGCCGGCGCCCTTCATCGCGGTGCGCATATGGTCGACGACCTTCACGCGCATCATGATGTTGTTGTGCAGCTTCTCGCGGCGAAGATCGAGGAAGCGATAGGTCAGGCGCGTATCCTCGGGGTATTCGAGGTCGCCGAACACCGGAACCGGCAATTCCTTGGCTTCGCCCAGCACTTCTAGCGCGGTGACGAACATCTCGACCTGCCCGGTCGGCAGGTTGGCGTTCTCCGTGCCGGCGGGGCGCTGGCGCACCTTGCCGTCAACGCGGATCACCCATTCCGAACGCACTTTCTCGGCGTCCTTGAAGGCGGGGCTATCCGGGTCCACGACGATCTGCGTCATGCCGTAATGGTCGCGAAGATCGATGAAGAGCACGCCGCCATGATCACGGATGCGGTGGCACCAGCCCGAAAGGCGGGCCTGCCCGCCGATATCCGCCGCGCGCAGGGCGCCGCAGGTGTGGGTACGATAGCGATGGGGTGTGGCGGTCATGACGACGACATTCTCTCGCGAAAAGGCTCTAAATCCGGAACGATTTCAGGCTCGCGACGCGGGATTCGCGGCAAGCCTGACAGTCGCGGCGGACAAGAGCGGCCCCACCCCCCGATTGTCAAGCCGGAACGCGCGGAATGATACCCCATGGGGGAGGACAAGCGCCATTTTTTCAGCTAGAGGCCGTGACTTCCGTTTCTTTTCCCGCCGCCGGGGCGCCGGGGATCCGCCCTTTTCCGCCCCGCCGACGCTTCAAATCCGGACTGTTCCGCCCGATGCCTCAGTCGACCCACCTGCCCGTTCCGCCCCTGACCACGACCACCACCGCTCTGGCGGCGGCCTGCGAGCGCCTCGCGACGCACACTTTCGTAACTGTCGATACCGAATTCCTGCGGGAGACGACCTATTACCCCAAGCTCTGCCTGATCCAGATGGCAAGTTCGGAGGAGATCGTGCTCGTTGATCCGCTCGCGGACGGCATGGATCTCGCGCCGTTTTTCGCCCTGATGGCGGATGAGCGGGTGGTGAAAGTGTTCCACGCCGCGCGGCAGGATCTCGAAATCATCTGGACGCAGGGCAAGGTGATCCCCAAGCCGCTGTTCGACAGTCAGGTCGCGGCGATGGTCTGCGGCTATGGCGAGCAGGTTTCCTACGAGAGCCTTGCGAGCGGGCTTGCGGGTGCGAAGATCGACAAATCCTCGCGCTTCACGGATTGGGCGCGCCGTCCCCTCACCGAAGCACAGCTGACCTATGCCGCTGCCGACGTGACGCATCTGCGGATCGTCTATGAAAAGCTGATGGCACGCATTGAAAAGAGCGACCGGATGAGTTGGGTCGCCGATGAGATGGCAATCCTCAATAACCCCAAGACCTACGAAATCGAGCCTGAAGAAGCGTGGATGCGCGTCAAGGCCCGCATTCGCAAGCCGGTCGAGCGTGCAATCCTGATTGAACTCGCGGCATGGCGAGAGCGCGAGGCGCAGAGCCGCGATGTGCCGCGCGGGCGCATCCTCAAGGATGATGGCCTCGCCGAAATCGCTGTCGCACAGCCGAAATCCGTTGAAGACCTCTCGCGCCTGCGTGCCATTCCCAACGGGTTCGAGCGTTCCCGCGCGGGTGGCGACATCCTGGAAGCGGTGGTGCGCGGCAAGGCGCGTGATCCTGCGACGATTCCCGCCTTCGAGCAGGAGCGCGGCGGGGGCTCCGGCGCCTTGGTGCAGCTTCTCAAGGTGCTGCTGCAATCGGTCTCGGAGCGCAATCATGTCGCGGCGAAACTGATCGCGACGGCCGAGGATATCGACCGCCTTGCCGCCAAGCCTGAAGGCGATATGCCGGTGCTTCAGGGCTGGCGTGGCGAGATTTTCGGACAGATCGCGCTGAAACTCATTCGCGGTGAAGTGCTGCTCGGGCTCGACAAGGGCCGCGTAGTGACGGTGCCGCGCGAATAAGGCACTCGGTCAACCCGTGATCGGGCGGTCTGGATTTTCGTCGCCTGAAAAACCTTCAGGCGGTAATCCGCACCTCATGGCCGATACCGAGCATTTTGGCGGTCTGCTTCAGGCGGCCGACGAGGCGCTCGTTTGAGAGGTCAGCAAAAGCCGGCGGCAGGAAAAGCACGAGCTTGCCGCCTTCCACGCGGATCGGCGTGCGCTTCAGAACACCGGGCTGACCCGCCGAAATATTATACGCCACACGGATCAGGCAGCCGAGCGCACGCGCCTCATCAATTTCCTTCGGCGTCAGCAGGGATCGCAGCGGCGGCACGGTGTTCTCTGTCAGGCCCTCGTAACGCGCGTGCTGGACACTGGCGAGGTACGCGCGCTCGCGGTGATCGATGGCGGGCAGCGCGGCGAAGGCAATCATCCGCGCGGCTTCCTCGGCGCGATAGTCCGGGTTCGCGCGCCATGCCATCTCGGAAACCAGACAAGCGGCCTTGCGGATGCGCGCTGCGCTCTCGTCCTCGTTCGGGGTGGCGGAGCGGGCGAAATCATCGGTCCAGGCGATGAGCTCATCGGCATGGGCTGGCGCGCGGGCGTGAAGATCGCTCAGCGCGCGGGCACCGGCGAGCAAGGGGTCGATGCGCTGGAGCGCGACGGGAAGCTGCGCATAAAGCACGCCCTCGCGCACACCGCTGGTGGAAATTACGAAGCGCGCCGCGCCGGTGCGTGCGATCAGGTCTTCGAGTACCAAAGCGCCGTAAGACAGCAGCGGACGGCGTTCACGCGCGATCTCGCTGATCGCCGGCAGCGTTTCGATATCGGCCTTTTGAACCTCGCGGCAAAATTCCGCGATGAGCTTGGCGCTGACCGAATAGCCATGCAGAACGTTAAGAGGATAACCGGTTTTCGCCATGTAGAGACGCGCCAGCGCGCGCCATGTGCCGCCGATCGCAAAAATATCGCGGCCTTGCATCCGGTTGAGGTCGGGTACCTTGGAGAGCGTGTCCGAGACGATTTTCGCCGCCTTCTTGAGGTTGCGACCGGCGGCATCACGCAGGGCGAGCCCGCCAAGATCAAGGCTGACACCCTGCCCCAGTTGGCCATCCTCGACACTGATGAGTTCGAGGCTGCCGCCGCCGAGATCGCCCGCGAGGCCATTGGGGCGATGGAGGCCCGAGATTACCCCGAGCGCAGCAAGGCGCGCTTCTTCCGTGCCGGCAAGAATCGACACCGGTTCACCCAAGATCTGCTCGACCTCGGCGATGAAAGCGGGGCCGTTGGTCGCGCGGCGCGCGGCGGCGGTCGCCAGAACGAACAGGCGTTCGACCTGCATGAGATCGCAAAGCACGCGGAAGCGCTTGAGCGCATCGCGCGCCTGTACAAGACCATCGGCGGGCAGAAGACCTGTTACCGCTACCTCGCGACCGAGGCCGCAAAGGCTTTTCTCGTTGAACATCGGCACGGGCGCGCGCCCAAGCCTGTCATAGGCGACGAGACGAACCGAATTCGAGCCGATGTCGATGACCGCGACCGGACCTTGGGAAATACTGGAACCCGGCATCACCTACCCCCTTCGCACGGGCGTGCGAAGGCCCGCCTTATTCGGCAGCCGTTGCGCGCTTTTTCGTGAGCGGCTTGGGACTCGACAGTTTGAGTGATGTTCCACGACCGGAGAGGCTCGGATTCGTCATGAAGTAACGGTGTGCGTTGAAGGCTTCCTCACCCTCGCCCGGCGTTATGCGGAATGATGAGCCATCCGGCAAGACCCGCCAGCTCTGTTGGTTATCAAGCAGGTTCGCCTGCATGATTTGCCCCAAAACCTGCTCATGAACGGTCGGATTCATGATCGGACACAAGGATTCCACGCGTCTGTCGAGGTTGCGCGGCATGAGGTCTGCCGAAGAGATATACACAACGGATTTTGCATGCGGCATCGTATGGCCGTTGCCGAACGCATAAATGCGGGCGTGTTCGAGGAAGCGCCCGACGATGGACTTCACGCGGATGTTCTCCGAAAGCCCCGGAATGCCGGGGCGGAGGCAGCAGATGCCGCGCACGACAAGCTCGATCTGCACGCCGGCGTTGCTCGCCTCATAAAGCCCGTCGATGATCTCCGGATCAACGAGGCTGTTGCACTTCATCCAGATCGTCGCCGGGCGCCCGGCCTTCGCGAAGGTGGTTTCGGCGGCGATATGCTCCAGCAGCTTCTTTTTCAGCGTGACGGGCGAGACCGCCATCCGCTCAATTTCCGTCGGTTCGGCATAGCCGGTGATGTAGTTGAAGATGCGCGCGACATCGCGCCCGATGGCAGGGTCAGCGGTAAAATAAGAGAGGTCCGTGTAAACCTTCGCCGTGATCGGGTGGTAATTGCCGGTGCCGACATGGCAATAGGTCTGGAGGCCGGCCGCCTCGCGACGCACGACAAGGCTGAGCTTCGCGTGGGTCTTGAGGTCGATGAAGCCGTAAACGACCTGCACGCCGGCACGCTCAAGGTCGCGCGCCCAGCGGATATTGGCTTCCTCGTCAAAGCGGGCCTTGAGTTCAACCAGCGCGGTGACGCTCTTGCCAGCCTCGGCGGCCTCCGCCAGTGCCTGCACGATAGGGCTGTTTGATGAGGTGCGGTAGAGCGTCTGCTTGATCGCGACGACGGCAGGGTCGCGGGCGGCCTGTTCGAGGAAGTTCACCACCACATCGAAGCTCTCGTAGGGGTGGTGAACGACGAGATCCTTCTGGCGGATCGCGGCAAAGCAATCGCCGCCGTGTTCGCGCACGCGCTCGGGAAAGCGTGGCGCATAGGGTACGAATTTGAGTTCCGGCCTGTCGATGGACACGAGCTGCGAGAGATCGTTCAAGGCCAACATGCCGTCGACGACGAAAATTTCGCGGGGCTTTACGCGCAACTCACGAGCGACGAAATTGCGCAGATCTTCCGGCATCGAGGCTTCAATTTCAAGCCGGATGACGACGCCGCGCTTCCTCTGCTTGAGCATCGTTTCGAAGGTGCGGACCAGATCTTCCGCCTCTTCGAGTATTTCGATATCGCTGTCGCGGATCACGCGGAACGCGCCGATGCCCTTGAGATCGTAGCCCGGAAACAGCTTCGGGATGAACAGCGTCATCGCCTGATCGAGCAGGATGAAACGCAGCGCGCCATCGACATCCGGCAGGCGGATGAAGCGTTCCAGCTTCTGCGGCATGCGGATCAGCGCGCGCAGCGCCCGTCCATCGGTCTGACGCGCGAGGCTGAGAGCCAGCGAAAACCCTAGGTTCGGGATGAACGGAAACGGATGCGCCGGATCAATCGCGAGCGGCGTCAACGTCGGGAAGATCGAGGCGAGGAAATGATCGCGCAGGAAGGATTCGTCCTCCTCGCGCAGGTCTATGGGCGTCAGAACGACGATCTTTTCGACTTCCAGCGCCGAGCGCAGCCGTCGCCAGCGATCTTGCTGATCGGCGGTCAGGGCCTCGACCTCATCGGTGATCTTCAGAAGCGCTTGTTCCGGCGTCAGTCCGTCATCCGAGGTGGTTTGCACCCCGGCGATCATCTGTTCCATCAGGCCCGAGACCCGGACCATGAAGAATTCATCGAGGTTATTGGCGGAAATTGACAGAAAGCGGAGCTGTTCGAGCAATGGATGGCCGCTATTACCCGCCTCTTCCATCACGCGGCGGTTGAATTGCAGCCAGGAGAGTTCGCGGTTGACGAAGCGAGAGGGATGATGCGCCAGTTCCTTGGGGGAAAGGCCACTGACATCCTGGGAAATCGGCATCGTCTTATGAACCTCAATAACTGCCGGTTCCGATGGCCGGAATACCGGTTGAACCGCTTCAGTGTTCCTGATGCGATCAGATTATGACAGAATAACAACAGGTGAAGCGGAATTTTTCGCTTCCGAGCTCAAACCGCCCGAGATGATGCACATCAGGTGTCGTCGTTTCCGGCATCGGAACCGTCGAGCACTTCGCTGACCAGCGCCCGCGTCACCGGGCGTTTGCGGATGAGCGATTGCTGATCCAGCGCTGCGACAAGCCGCTGCACCGCCGCATATGAGCGCTCGATGCGCGCCATGGCGTAGGTCACGACATTGGCGTCGACCATGATCTGGCGATCAGCAAAGTGCTTCACGAAGAGTGCGCCGAGGAGCGCGTCATCGGGTTCATGAAGCTCCAGCAGCGGCTGAAGCCTCAGGCGCGAGAGCAGGTCTGGCGTTTGCAGGCCCCAGAGATCGGGCGCAAGGCGTGCCGTGAGCACGATAAAGAGCCCGGTTTCCCGCGCGAGGTTGATCAGATGGAACAGCGCTACCTCTTCGGGCGGGAAGCGGTCGCAGTCCTCCAGCACCAGCGCCTTGCCTTTTGCAAGGAACGGCACAGCGTCGCGGTCGAGGTGATCGCCACGCAGCAGCGTTGCGTTGGAAGCTGCGGCGAAAATCGCGGCGAGATGCGATTTTCCGCTGCCCTCCGGCCCCACCAGCACGGCAGCGGAAGCGAGCCAGCGTGGCCAGCGCTCAATATAGGCGAAGGCTGCATCGTTGGCCCGTCCGACGAGGAAATCGTCACGGCCAAAGCGCGGCGCGCCGCCAAGCGGCAGGACCAACTGTCCCGTTTCCTTCACGGGGCGTTCGCCTCATCCGTTGCCGCCTTGGACCCGCGATAGCCATGAAATACCGGGCTTGCGAGATATTGTCGGAGCGCAAACCGTACCAGAACGCCGATGATCGCTGCCAGCGGCACCGCGATCATCACGCCGACAAAGCCGAAGAGCGAGCCGAAGGCCAGTAGCGCAAACATCAGCCAGACCGGGTGCAACCCAAGGGCATGGCCCAGGAGCTTCGGCTGCAAGACATTGCCCTCGAGGAATTGCCCAGCACCGAAAATCCCGAGAATGACGAGGATCATCGTCCAATCCGGCCAGAATTGCGCGATTGCGACACCAACCGAGAGCAAAAGCCCCGTCAGCGAGCCGACATAGGGAATAAACCCGATGAGACCGGAAATGATGCCAATCACGAAGCCGAAGTGCAGCCCGGCGAGTGACAGCGCAATCGCGTAGAACAGGCCGAGAAACAGGCAGATCGTCGCCTGCCCGCGCAGGAAACCAGCCACCGAGCGGTCCATCTCGGTGATGAGTTCACGAATCGTGTCGCGATGGTCGCGCGGCAGCCAGCCATCGACCTTTGCAACCATGTGGTCCCAGTCGAGGATCATGTAGAAGGCGACCACCGGGGTCAGCACGAGGAGCGAGATCAGGTTGAGAATGACATGTCCGCCGGAGAGCAGCGAGGTGACGATGCCGCCGAGCCATTTCGCACCCTCGCCGACGCTGGAGCCAAGCTGGCCTTGAATTTCCTTGAGTCGGTCCGTGCCGCCGAAGCGCTCGAACAGCGGCCCGCCCTGCTCTGCGACCAGTGTTTGCAGCCGCGTGACATATTCGGGCAGTTTGGCGATGAGCGCCGAGGTCTGGTTGATCATCAGCGGCATGGCGGCGAGCAGCACCACCACGAAGATCAACACGAAGAGCAGCAGCACCAGCAGCGTCGCCGTGAGACGGCCAAGCCGCATCCGCTCCAGCCAATCCACCAGCGGGTCGAGCAGATAGGCCAGTATCAGCGCAGCGACGAAGGGCGTCAGCACGCTCGAAAACAGGTAGAGAAAGGCGACCAGCCCGAGAAGGCAGGTGATCCAGAAGCTGATCTGCCGCTGCAAGGTCATATCTGGCCTGCTCCTGTTTCCAAGGTCCGGTTCATTCGGCCATATGCCGGAACCACCGTGCGAAATAGGCCGCGACCGAAATCAGCGTCAAGCCCGCAACGAGGCCTTGCAAGCCGAGCGCCACGTCCGGCCAGTCGAGCCCGAAAGCCCCCGCCCCCAGCGTGAAGGACACCGCAACGATCTGCGCGGCGGTATTCCACTTGCTGATCCGCAAGGGTTCGATGGGAATCGGATTATTCAGCAACCAGGCGATCGCGACGGCACCGACGATCATCAGATCGCGGAAAATCACCAGCACTACCAGCCAGTAGGGCACGGCCTGAATGCCGTAGAGCGCGATGAAACTCGCGGCAATCAGGGATTTGTCGGCCAAAGCATCGAGATAGGCGCCGATTTCGGTACGCTGGTTCATCACCCGCGCGAGATAGCCGTCAAGCGCGTCGGTGATCCCGGCGATGGTGAAGGTGTAGAAGGCAAGATCGAACCGCCGCTCATGGATCATCACCACGATCAGCGGGATCAGGCACAGGCGGAGCAGTGTCAGGGCATTAGCGATGGTCATCGTTTGAACGATGCTAGACGAAAATCATCCGGACGAACAGGATGCGATATTCGACAATCCGCCGGCAGACACGAAAAAGCCGGGCGCACAAAAAGAAGGCCGGGCAATTGGCCCGGCCTTGATCTCAAATCCCGATCAGGCGCTTACTTGATGATCCGCGCCTTTTCCATCAGCGACTGGAACATTGCGGACGTTGCCTTCTGGATTTCGCCCGGCGTGGTCGCATAGAAGGCGAGATCGGGCCGCGTTGCACATTTCTGCATCGTCTCGCGGATTTTGGGCTGAAGATCGGATTTGATTGTCGCAAATCGACCGTCGCTTTTAGCTGCCTTCTCTGACACGAAATACTCGGTGTTGAGCGTAGCGATCACAACGCCCTTGCTTTTTAGATCATTGCACATTGCCGGATCTATCGCCTGCGAGCGTTCCGAGCCGCTCCAGAACCCCGTGCTGTTGACGGTAAAGTTGGGGTCGGAGTTCCAGCTTCCATTGGTCCTGCAGACCCGACTAGATCCCGATCCGGAGCAACTGACATATTCATCAACGTTACTCTCAACACCGTCGGTCATAAGCAACAGGAACACCTTCGGTGTATCTGCCGACTTGCCATCGCCACTGACTGGCAATTCGTTCTTCATCTGCTTGAAGGCATAGCGGATGTTGGAGCCCGCCCCCACAGTATCCGGCTGCATATTCATGATGGCCGACTTGGTCGCTGAAAACGACGTGGTCGTGCTCTGTACCTTGGTGATCTGGTTGCTGAATTTGTAAACGCCAAACCGGAACTGGTCCGGAATCTTCTGCATCGCCTGAGCCTGTTCGGTCACGCTGGCGAAAGCTGTCTTGATCACGTCAAAGCGTGTTTGAACGCCAATTTTGTGAGCGCAATCAGTGGTTTTGCTTCCATCCTGCCAACTGCCGCGGTTGATACAATCCGGATTCTCAGCTGCAGTCTTCCAGTTGAGCGTATGGCAGGCGAATGCACAGCCCAATTTGGCAATCATGATATCTTGGGCCTCAGCCGTCGCGCCGACGCCCATCGAGCCTGACGCATCGGCCAGCACATAGACGCTGACATAGAGCGGCGGCGCAGACGAGGCTTGCGAACATCCCTCGAAGGTCATGCTCGAAACGCCGACCATATTCAGCGCCGTTGTTGCCTGCGTCCCGACATAACAGGTCTTGATCGTGATGACATTGCTGGCAATCGTGGCATCATAGGTAACCGAACTCAGGTTGCCTTTGGCGCCAAGCCCGTCGACCAGCGATTCAAACTCCTTCTTGACCGCTGCAAGGCTTGCGGCCTTCTGCTCTGTCCAGCTGACGTTCGGCTTCACGATCAGATCGGAAACCGAATACAGCGTCGCGGCATCCGCAATGCCCTGAAGCACCGAGCGTGATTTTGAAACGCTGGAATAATCAATGGCTAGTCCGGCCAGTCCCATCATTGGAACGACACTCAGACCGAAAATGATCGTCACCGTCCCCTTCGCACTTTTGCGAAGATCGGTGAGTTTTGCTCGAAATTTTGAAAAGAGCCTGCCCATCGGGGATTGCCTTTCCGGCATGTGACCACGTACTACGAGCGATCAAAGAGAGCCGGAAACGTGTATTTTTAGAAAATTCAATGCGTGAAACGGCTGGGGTGCGACAACTTGCGCCACTGTTCGGTTAAGTATCGTCTAATGGAAAGACTGCCATGACTGCACCCAAGGGTTTGAATGGTTTAACCTATGCCGATGCGGGCGTTGATATCGATGCCGGCAATGCGATGGTCGAAGATATCAAGCCGCTGGTGCGCGCGACGCGCCGCCCCGGTGCCGATGCGGAAATCGGCGGATTCGGTGGGCTTTTTGATCTCAAGGCAGCGGGCTTCAAGGACCCGATTCTCGTCGCGGCGAATGATGGTGTCGGCACCAAGGTCAAGATCGCAATTGACAGCGGGCGCCACGAGACCATCGGTATCGATCTCGTCGCGATGTGCGTGAACGATCTTGTCGTGCAGGGCGCGGAGCCGCTGTTTTTCCTCGATTATTTCGCGACCGGCAAGCTGACGCCTGATGTTGGCGTCTCTATCGTCAAGGGGATCGCCGAGGGCTGCCGGATGGCCGGTGCGGCGTTGATTGGCGGCGAGACCGCCGAAATGCCGGGCCTCTACGCCAAGGGCGATTACGACCTCGCCGGCTTTGCCGTCGGCGCGGCGGAGCGCGGTAGGCTTCTGCCCAAGCTCGACACCATCAAGGTCGGCGATACGCTGCTCGGTCTTGGCTCCTCCGGCGTCCATTCCAACGGCTATTCGCTGGTACGGCGCATCGTCGAGCATGTCGGCCTCGGCTGGGATGATGAGGCGCCCTTCGCCAAGGGAATGACCCTCGGCGAAGCTCTGCTGACGCCGACGCGCATTTACGTGAAATCACTGCTCGCGGCGCTCCATGCGCCAGAGGGCGCCGCGATCAAGGCGCTGGCGCATATCACCGGCGGCGGCTTTATCGACAATATTCCGCGCGTTCTGCCGGAAGGTTTTGGCGTGGATCTCGACCTTGACGCGATCACCCCGCCCCCGGTGTTCGGCTGGCTGGCCAAGGCCGGCGGGGTTGCGGAAGCGGAAATGCTGCGCACCTTCAACTGCGGCATCGGCATGGTGATCGTGGTCGAGCCGGCGCAGGCGGCGGCAGTTGCCGCGCTGCTGCAGGCCCAGGGCGAAACCGTCAGCGAAATCGGTTCGATCATTGCGGCCGAAGGCGAGCCGCTCGTGCGGCCGCGTGGCAAACTGCTCCGCTGATGGTGTCGTCCCGGAAAAAGACCGCGATCCTCATTTCCGGACGTGGTTCGAACATGGCGGCGCTGATCGAGGCCGCCAAGGCGTCGGATTATCCTGCGGAAATCGCGCTTGTGCTCTCAAACAAGCCGGAGGCCGGGGGCCTTGCGATTGCCGCTGCGAACGGGATCGCGACAGCCGTGATCGAGCACAAGGCGTTCGGCAAGGATCGCGCGGCATTTGACGCTGCGATGCAGGCGGAACTTGACCGGCACAACATCGAGCTTGTCTGCCTCGCCGGCTTCATGCGCCTGCTGAGTGCCGGGTTCTGCGAGCACTGGTTCGGGCGGATGATCAATATTCATCCTGCCATCCTGCCCGCGTTCAAGGGTCTCGATACCCATGCCCGCGCGCTCGAAACTGGCGTGAAGCTCCATGGCTGCACGACGCATTTCGTGACGCCCGGCATGGATGAGGGGCAGATCATCGGCCAGGCAGCGGTGCCGGTGCGCGATGATGACACCGAAGCCAGTCTCGCTGCCCGGGTGCTGGCGGAAGAGCACAAGCTTTACCCCGAGGCGCTGCGGTTGCTCGCCTCCGGTGCGCTCAGGATTTCGGGGAACCGGGTCTTGCGGGCCTGAGGTCTGCCGGGCCGTCCACGCCCGTGATGGCGTGTTCACAGGAATCCCGAGTCTTCTCCCATTCCTTGAGCAGCACCGCGCGCCGACGCGGCGGGCGACTCTCCAATACCTCCAGCTCGAGCATTCGGTCGGTGCGGAAGTGACGGAAATCGTTGCGCATTTCACAGAACGCTACCAACCCGCGCGTGCGCTCGAAATATCCAAGCAAGACGGGCCAGACGACGCGTGTCGTCTCGCGCTCTGAGAGATCGCGGTAGCGCAGGCGGATCTTGCGGTTGTCACGCACCGCGCGGCGCAATTCCTCAACGGAAATCACCTCGCTCGGCATGGTGCCAAAGACAGGTGCGTATAGCGAGGCTTCTCTCATCGAAAGGCGTAAGTTTTCGGGCAGCACCGCCTCGATCTTGGCGATGGCATCGTCGATGACGCGCCCAAGCGCCGCATCGCCGCGCTGACGGACAAAGCGCGCACCGAGCATCATTGCTTCGCATTCCTCCGCTGTCAGCATCAGCGGCGGCAGGTCGAATCCGCTTTCGAGCACGTAGCCAATACCCGCCTCGCCCCGGATTGGAACCCCGCTCGCCTGAAGGCTGGCGATATCGCGGTAGATCGTCCTCTCGGAAACGGCGGTTTCTTCGGCAAGCGTTGCGGCGGTGACGGGGTGGCGACGGCGACGCAAGGCCTGCGTCAGCGTCATCAAGCGGTCAGATCGTGCCATGGTGCCTCCTGATCGCCTCTTGAATACGCCAAATCTCCTGACAGAAAGTGTCAGGAGTGCTGCCGTAAGACAACTCCAGAAACAAACGGGAGACTTCTATGTTGACGCTTTATGTTTTTGGTTCCGCCTTCGGCCTTGCCGACCCCAGCCCCTTTGTGACCAAGGCGCTTGTTTTGCTGAAGATGGCTGGGCTCGCGTACAAAACAGCTCCGGCGGATTTCAAAAAGGCGCCGAAGGGCAAGTTCCCGGTGCTTGATGATGACGGCCAGCTTGTGCCGGATTCAACGCTGATCCGCTTTAACCTCGAAAAGAAATACGGCGTAGATTTCGACAAGGGCGCCAGCGCCGAGGCCGTCGCGGCGGCATGGGCTTTCGAGAAGCTCTGCGAGGATCATTTCTACTGGTTTGCCGTCCATGACCGCTGGATGATCGACGAGAATTTTAATCGCGGTCCGGCGAAGTTTTTCGAGAAGGCACCGGCCCTCATTCGCGGGATAATAATTGCCATGGTTCGGCGCAAGGTGCGACGCAACCTTTTCGGGCAAGGCAGTGGGCGTTATACGCCGGAGGAGCGCCTCGCCATTGCCGCGCGCGGCCTCAAGGCGCTCGCGGATTATCTTGGTTCCCGCGATTTCCTCGGCGGCGACGCGCCTTGCGGCTCGGATGCCAGCGTTTACGCCACGGTTTCGGGCATGCTCACGACGCATTTTACCAGTGCGATCAGTGATGAAGCGCGCAAGTACCCTAGCCTCGCGGCTTACGCAGCGCGGATGCAGGCGCGCTATTTCCCTGATTTGAAGTAAGCCTCAAGCCTTCCGGATCGCCACGGCATTGTCGTGAAACGCCGCGCCACCGCGCGGCGCGACCGGGTCCGAGCCGGTCAGCACGTTGATGCCCTCGCCCTTCCGGTGGGTCTTGTTCGGAAAGATGCCCTCGGCGATCACCACGCCGCGGCGCACCCCGTCGAACAGCTTTACAGCGAGTTCCACCGCGCCGCGTGTGTTGGAGACGATGACGATTTCGCCTACTCCGACATCAAGCTCCGCCGCATCCTCCGGGTGGAGCATCAGGCTCGGGGCGATCTCGCGCTTCATTGAGCCCGGCGTTTCGGTGAAGCTTGAATTGAGGAATTGCCGCGCCGGCGCGGTCACGAGTTTGAACGGGAATTCTGGCGTTGCCGCCTCGATCGCGGCCCAATGATCCGGAAAATGCGGCATCTCCTGCCATGGCCCCATCAGGCCATCGGATTTCAGCGGAACCTTCTTCCAATCCGGCGAGAAATGGAATTTGCCGTCGCGGTGGCCAAAACCCTCGAGGAAATGCGCGCGGCGGAACGGCGGATCGGTATCGATAAAGCCTTCCTTTTCCAGCGCTTCGAGCGAACCTTTGCCGGCTTCGCGCAGCGCGTAGTCAATGTGTCCGCGCGGGCTCATTTGAAAGCCAGGGTGTTGCGCACCGAGGCGTTCCGCAAGCGCGACAATCACTTCGTGATTGGTACGACATTCGCCCGGCGGCTCGACCAGCTTCGGGCCGAGCATCAGATGGGTATGCCCGCCGCCCTGATACAGGTCGTCGTGCTCCATGAACATTGTCGCGGGCAGCACGATATCGGCGTAAAGCGCTGTCTCGGTCATGAATTGCTCGTGGACGACCGTGAAAAGGTCCTCGCGGGCAAATCCGGCGATGACCTTGCGCTGATCCGGCGCGACATTGACCGGATTGGTGTTCTGGATCAGCAGCGCGGTGACTGGCGGGCCGCCTTTGAGCGCAGCGGGATCACCGGTCAGGATTTCGCCGATCCGCGATTGATCCAGCATGCGGACCTTGGAATCAACGGCATCCGTGCCCTCAATCATCCGCTTCACAAGGCCATAGGTGCCTGAATTGGAATGAAACGCACCGCCGCCCTCGTGCTGCCATGCGCCGATCAGCGTGGGGATGCAAAGCGCGGCATGCATGTTCACCGCGCCGTTGCGCTGGCGGGCAAAACCATATCCGAGGCGGAAAAAACAGCGCTTCTTCTCGCCGAAGAGTCGCGCAACGGCCTCGATTTCGGCGGCCGGAACGCCGCAGATTGCCTCGGCCCATTCCGGCGTGCGGGACGCCATATGCGCTTCGAATTCGGCGCCAAAATCGGTGTGTTGCGCGAGATACGCCCGGTCCGCGAGGTTGTCGCGCAGGAGTACATGCATGATCCCACAAGCGAGCGCGCCATCCGTGCCGGGGCGGACGAGCAGCGCGATATCGGCCTGCCGCATCGTCTCGTTCATGTACACATCGACGACGACAATAGGCGCACCACGCTCTTTTCGCGCCCGCATCGCGTGGGTCATCACATTGACCTGCGTGTGCACGGCATTCGTGCCCCAGATCACGACGCAGTCGGATTTCGCCATCTCGCGCGGGTCCGCGCCCGCCAGCTTGCCAGTGCCGGCGACATAGCCGGTCCATGCCGGGTTGGTGCAGATCGTGTCGTAGAAGCCGGAATAGCGCTTCACGTTGCGCAGGCGGTTGATGCCGTCCCGCATCACGAGGCCCATGGTGCCCGCGTAGTAATAGGGCCAGACAGTTTCGGGGCCGTGCTTAGTCTCTGCCGCGCGGAAGCCCTCGGCGGCGCGATCCAATGCCTCATCCCAGCTGATCTCGCGGAACGCGCCGGCGCCTTTCGGGCCCACGCGCAGCAGCGGCCTGGTCAGCCGGTCCTTGTGATGGATGCGCTCGGCATAGCGCGCGACCTTCGCGCAGATCACCCCCGCGGTGTAGCTCTGGCTCGCGAGCCCGCGCACACGCCCGATCTTGCCCTCGGGCAGTACCTCGACATCAAGCGAACACGCGCTCGGGCAATCGTGCGGGCAGACGGAGGGGCGGAAAAGCGATTTTACCGGAGCATTCAAATCTACAGTCCTCCGATTGTCAGCGAAAACGCTGCATCAGGCGATCCCCGAAAACATTGATCAGCAAGCCGGCAAAGACAACCCCGGAACCGATGGCGATGGGCAGCGTCAGCTTTTCGCCGAAGAACAGCACGCCGCAGGCCATGCCGACGATCGGGATCAGCAGCGCGAACGGAGTCACGACGCTGACAGGGTGGCGTGACAGCAGGTTGCTCCACAGGCCGAAGCCGAGGTTCGTTGCGATATAGGCAATGAAGGCGACGCTCAGCACCAGCTTGAGGCTTGGCGCGGTGAAGGCATGGATGAAGCCTTCCGGCCCCTCGAAGATGTAGGAGAGCGCGAAGAGTGGCAGTGGCGCGACAAGGCTCGCCCAGGCGATGAAGGCCAGCATATCCACCCTGCCCGCCTTCTTGCCGATGTTATTGGCGATGCCCCAGAAAAACGCTGCGCCAAGGATGGTCAGGAACGGGATCAGCGGCGCGGATTGTGCCCGCTCGTAGCCGAAGATCACGATGCCGCCAAAGGCGATCAGCGCACCAATGATCTGAAGTCGGCTTGGCGCCTCGCCATAGACGAAGAACGCGATGAGAATCGTGAAAAACACCTGCATCTGCACGACAATCGACGTCAGACCGATCGGCATGCCGAGCTTGATGCCGAGAAACAGCAGGCTGAACTTGATCACGCCGAGGGTGAAACCGAAAGCGATGATGATCCAGACCGGAATGCGCGGCCTCGGGATGAAAAACACTGCTGGAACGGCCGAGAACAGGAAGCGCAGGCCGGTCAGCAGGATCGGCGGGATTTCCTCGACGCCGAATTTGATCGCAACGAACGACGAGCCCCAGATGAAGGCCACCAGCAGGGCAAGAAGTGTGTCGCGTAAAGGCAAGGATGCCTCCGGAAGGAGAATGCGGTGAGTCGCCAGCACTGTGCGGGAAAGCGCGGGCCGCGACCAATCAAAGTTTGTTGGGCATTCATCACAAAAAGGTCGGGCATTACAAAAAAAGCCGGGGCGAACCCCGGCTTTTGAAATTCAACGCTGCGGGCAAACTGGCTTTTATCTTGTTCGCATTTTCTTCACGCGAACCGGTAGCCACTTCGCTCGAAAATGCTCAGCCTACAATCTCATTGCCCGAGAAGAACTGCGCGATTTCGATCGCGGCGTTCTCGACCGAGTCCGAACCATGCGCGGAATTCTCACCGACCGAGAGGGCGAAGAGCTTGCGGATGGTGCCTTCGGCGGCGTTCGCCGGGTTGGTAGCGCCCATGGTGTCGCGATAGAGCTGGATCGCGTTCTCGGCTTCGAGAACCTGCACAACGACCGGCGCCGAGATCATGAAATCGACGAGTTCGCCGAAGAACGGGCGTTCCTTGTGCACGGCGTAGAAGGTTTCGGCCTGGGCGCGCGTCATCTGGATACGCTTCTGCGCGACGATGCGCAGGCCAGCCTTTTCGATGACGGCGTTCACGGCGCCGGTGAGGTTACGCTTGGTCGCGTCCGGCTTGATGATGGAAAAGGTGCGCTGAAGGGCCATTTTGTCCTGCCTCATGATAAAAAATTCGTCCGGCGGGGATTAGCCCGCCGGACGGTGAAAACGCAAGTGGTTCGGGTGAAAAAAGCGGATCAGGCGTCCGACGAGAGCGTGCCGCTCTTGAACAGGAAGCCCGAAACCGCACCACCGAGAAGCGGAGCAAGGATGTAAAGCCAGATCTGCGCAGCAGCCTGCCCGCCGACATAGAGGTTCGGCGCGAGCGTGCGGGCCGGGTTGAGCGAGTTGCCGGTTACTGGCACGAAAGCGAGATGGAGCAGCGCCAGCGTCAGGCCGATAACGAGGCCCGCGACATTGCCGCCGCCGCCCTTCGCCTGCGTCACGCCGAGGATCACCACGGTGAAGATCATCGTCGAGATGAATTCGACGAGGAAGGCCGCGCCGACCGAGAACTTCGCCGGATCAAACGTCGTCTGGCCGAACACCGTGCCCGCCTTACCGCCAAGGATCACCGCGAGGATACCCGCGCCGATGAAGGCGCCGACGACCTGCGCAATCATGTACTGCACGCCCTCGCCCGCCGACATGCGGCCCGAGGTGATCATGGCGGCGGTCACGGCCGGATTGATGTGGCAGCCCGAAACCGGGCCGATGCCATAGGCCATTGCCGTCACCGAGAGGCCGAACGCCAGCGCGATCGGCAGAATACCCAGCGGCATGGCGTTGCCATAACCGGCGAGCGCCACCGAGCCACAGCCGACAAGAACCAGAACGGCAGTGCCGAATGCTTCAGCGATCAGCTTTTTCATGTGTAGACCCCTCTTCCCCGAGCGGACTTTTGCCGCTGCTTTTCAAAATCCATCGGAGCGATCAGCTCCGTTCGTGCAGGATTAGGATAAAGTTAAACGAAAGTCGATTGGGGCTTTCGGGCTTTTCCCGCGCTCGATAGGCCCTCGCTATCCGCATCATCGCTTGCCTCGGCGGCTGCATTCGACCAATAGACGGGGCATGCTGACACTCAACGAACTAACCTATCGCCTCGGGCCACGCCTTTTGATCGACAACGCCAGCATTGTGCTGCCCAATGGCGCGCGCTGCGGGTTGGTGGGCCGCAACGGTTGCGGCAAGTCCACACTATTCCGGCTGTTGCTCGGCGAGATCGCGGCGGAATCGGGCACCTTCGGCCTGCCGCGTGGCGCCAAGATGGGCCATGTCGCGCAGGAAGCGCCGGGCGGGCCGATCAACCTCCTCGATTATGTGCTGGCGGCGGATACCGAGCGCACCGCGCTTCTGCACGAGGCGGAAACAGCGACCGACGCCACGCGCATCGCGGATATCCAGACCCGGCTTTATGACATCGGCGCGCACGCCGCCCCGGCACGGGCAGCGGCGATTCTCGCCGGTCTCGGCTTTTCGGCGGAAGATCAGGCACGACCCTGTTCGGATTTCTCCGGCGGCTGGCGGATGCGCGTCGCGCTCGCGGCGATGCTGTTCCTCGAACCCGATATGCTGCTGCTCGACGAGCCGACCAACTATCTCGATATTGAAGGCGCGATCTGGCTGAAATCGCATCTCAAGCGCTATCCGAACACGCTGCTGATCGTTTCCCATGACAAGGATTTCCTGAACGAGGTTTGCGACAACATTCTCCATCTAGATCGCGGAAAAATGACGCTGTACCGCGGCAACTACGCGACCTTCGCCAAAGAGCGCGCTGAAAAGCAGATGCAGCTCGAGAAGGAGGCCGGCAAGGTGGAGGCTCAACGCGAGCATTTGCGCGCCTTCATCGACCGCTTCAAGGCGAAAGCGTCGAAGGCGAAACAGGCGCAAAGCCGCGTCAAGCAGCTCGAAAAACTCGGCCCCGTGGTCACCTTCGCACATGAGGAATCGGCGAAGCTGTATCTTCCTAGCCCGGAGAAGGAACTCGCGCCGCCCATCGTCTCGATGGACAAGGCCTCCATCGGCTATGGCGACCGCACGGTGTTGCGCGGGCTTGATCTCTTCATCTCGAACGACGATCGCATCGGGCTTCTCGGCCAGAACGGCAACGGCAAATCGACGCTGGTGAAGTTCATCGCCGGGCGGCTTGAGCCGCAATCGGGCTCGGTGGTGCGCTCGGCCAAGATGAAGGTCGCGTATTTCGCCCAGCATCAGCTCGACGAACTCTCCGAGAACGATACGCCCTATATCCTTGTCCGGCGGAAAATGCCGCAGGCGGGTGAAGCGCAGGTGCGCTCGAAAGCGGCGCAGCTCGGTTTCGGTGCTGACAAGGCCGAAACGCAGATCGCCAAGCTATCAGGCGGCGAAAAGGCCCGTCTCCTGCTCGGGCTCGCGGCCTTCGACGGCCCCCACCTGCTGATCCTCGACGAGCCGACGAACCATCTCGATATCCCGATGCGCGAGGCGCTCGTCGAGGCGCTCGCGGAATACAAGGGCGCGGTCATTATCGTCAGCCATGATCGCGCGATCCTCGATGCCTCCTGCGACCGGCTGCTGCTGGTCGCGGATGGACAGGTCAAAACCTTCGATGGCGATCTCGACGATTACGAGGCGCTGATCGTCTCCGGGCGATCCTCCAGCGATGATACGCCGCGCGAGGCTGGCAAGAATTCCACCGCCGAGAACCGCGCCGCCAAGGCCGAGCGCCGCGCCAATCTGAAGCCGCTTAAGGACAAGGCGGGCCTCCTTGAAGCGCAGATCGAGAAATACCAGACGCTGCTTGGGCGCATCGATATCGCGCTAACGGCACCGGATATCTTCTCGAAATATCCGGCGAAAGCGGCGCAGCTCACGAAGGATCGCGCCAATCTCGTGAAACATATCGAGCAGACCGAAGAACTCTGGCTCGGCGTAATGGCGGAGATCGAGGCAGGTTAAGCACTTGCTTCTCCATTCTTTTCCGCCACAGTGTGCGCTGCAATGAAGAGGGAGAGCCTGGAATGTCGCGTCGGGCGCTGGTGTTGACCCCGGATCACGTCGCGCGCACCAAGCGCGTGGTGGCGGACCCCGGTCTTGACCCCAAGGTCGAGTATTTCTCCGATGCCGACTACGCCCGGATTGTCGACGAGATGCTCGCGATGCGCCCCAAGGCGAGCCCGCTCTGGCTCTTTGCCTGCGGCTCGCTGATCTGGAAGCCTGAGGTGGACCACATCGAAGAGCGCAAGGCGCGTGCGCACGGCTGGCATCGCAGCTTTTGTTTTCGCATCACGCGGTTTCGCGGCACGCCGGAGGTTCCGGGCGTGATGATGGCGATGGATCGCGGCGGGCAATGCAAGGGCGTGCTCTATCGCCTTTCCGATGAGGCCCCCGAGGCAACGTTGAACAAGCTGTTCCGGCGCGAATTCATCGCCAAGCCGCCGAACAACTTGCCGCGCTGGATCACGGTCGAGCCAGAGGGCGAGACCCCGGTGCAGGCCATTGCGTTTGTCATGAACCGGCAGTCCCCGGCCTATCTCGGCCGGCTCGAACACGAGGTGGTGGCGGACTATCTCGCCTCGGCCTGCGGCCATGCGGGCTCCGGTGCCGAATACCTCTACAATACCGTGCACCACCTCGCCGAACGCGGCATCTATGATCGCAACCTCATGCGCTTGCAGGCACTGGTTGCGGAGAAGATTGGCGGCTAGGCAGTAAGATTCCCGCCCGCACCTTCGGTGCGTCGGGAAAGACACTCATGATCTCCTTACGCCCCCGCCTTCTTGTGCGGGATGCGTCCCTCGCTGACGATAAACGACACCACGAGAATCCACGCCGAGACATGCACGATGGAGACCAGCATCGTGCGGTCATTGGCATTATGCGTGTGCAGGAACTCCACAGTCGCGGTGTAGAGCGAGGCGCCTTTGCCGGTGGCCTGAATATCCGCGAGGATCGCGTTGTAGAGCTTGTAGGCGGCGGTCAGGCCGTTCCAGTTGATCCAGCCGAACACCGAATAGAACAGCGTGACGAAGAAGCGCTCCAGCAGCGTCATCTTGCGTTTCATCGCATAAATGCCGCCGACCAATGTGATGTGGACGAAAATGAACATGTTCCACGCCGTATCGATCGGCGTGCCGGCGGCAATGAATTGCTGGATGAGTTGATGCGTATCCATGGCGACAATCTCACGCCTTCTTGACCCAGCGGCTGCCGTCCTGCTGCCAGTAGGTCGCAGGATGGCCGAGGCCTTTGACAGTCTTCCACGCGGCGCGCGCGTCCTCCAACGCATCGGGGTCGTCGCCGTCAAACATCAGCACGACGCGCTCGTAGGCATATTCCGCCGGGAGCGGCGCGCGATCCACCAGAAACAGCACCTCGGCTTCGTTGGGGCGAATGTCGTTGAGCGTCAGCAGGATTGGCTGATGTTCGGGCTCGCCCTCCTCCTCGCGGCCATGCGGGAGAAAGCTGTCTTCCTTGTAGGACCAGAGCGCCTCATCGAGCACGGCAAGCCGCTCCTCGGTGCCGGAGCGGATCACCGCGTTCCAGCCCTTCTCGACCGTCTTTTCGAGCAGCAGCGGCAGCGCGACTTCAAGGCGCTGGCTGGTGAGATGGTAGAACAGGATTTCGGACATTCTTGCACGCCTTTGTCATCACCGGCCTTGAGCCGGTGATCCATTCGTTCGGAGTGAGCAGAATTGCCGGGTCAAGCCCGGCAATGACAAAGAGGCATTACCCCTCGTAATTCTCCGCCACCAGCCGGTCGAGCAGGCGCACGCCGAAGCCCGAGCCCCAGGATTTGTTGATATCGCTCGAGGGCGAGGCCATCGCCGTGCCGGCGATATCGAGATGCGCCCAAGGGCAGCCATCGACAAAGCGCTGGAGGAACTGCGCGGCAGTGATCGCGCCGCCGTTGCGCCCGCCGGTGTTTTTCACATCCGCGAACTTCGAATCGATCTGCTTGTCGTATTCCGCGCCGAGCGGCATCCGCCAGAGCTTTTCGCCCGTCGCGGTGCCAGCCTTGAGGAGGTTCGCGGCGAGATCATCGTTGTTTGAGAACAGCCCGGCATGCTCCTGCCCGAGCGCGACCATGATCGCCCCGGTGAGGGTCGCGAGGTTGACCATGAACTTCGGGTCGAACTTGTGTTTGACGTGCCAGAGCACATCGCAGAGCACGAGCCGACCCTCGGCGTCGGTATTGATGATCTCGATGGTCTGGCCGGACATTGAGGTGACGATATCGCCGGGGCGCTGGGCCTTGCCGTCGGGCATATTCTCGACGAGGCCAATGGCGCCGATGGCGTTGACCTTGGCCTTGCGGCCTGCGAGCGCGGCCATCAGGCCGACAACCGCCGCCGCGCCGCCCATATCACCCTTCATGTCTTCCATGCCCGCCGCTGGCTTGATCGAGATGCCGCCGGTGTCGAACACCACGCCCTTGCCAACGAAGGCGATGGGCTGGGCCTTCTCATCCTTGGCGCCGAACCACTTCATAATGACGACGCGGCTTTCCTCGGCGGAGCCCTGCCCAACACCGAGCAGCGCGCGCATGCCGAGCTTCTTCATCGCCTTTTCGTCGAGAATTTCGATCTCGACGCCGAGCTTTTCGAGGCTTGCCGCACGGTCAGCGAATTCGACCGGGGTCAGGACATTCGGCGGCTCATTGACAAGATCGCGCGCCATTTCAACGCCGTGATAGATCGCTTCCTGCGCCTTCATTTCCTTGCGCGCAGCGGTGGGGCTCGTCACGAGCAGAGTCACGGTGATGGATTTGGGTTCGGCATCCTCACCCTTCTTCTGGGTCTGGTAGCGGTCGAAGCGATAGGCCGCGAGCTTCATGCCGAGGGCGAATTCCGCTGCTTCGGAGGCTTCGAACGCGCCGGCGGGCAGGATGGCGAGGATCGAGGCATCACGCCCCTTGGGCAGCTTGGCCTGCACCTGACCGCCAAGGCGGAGGAAATCGATCGGAGTTTCGCTTTTTTCCGCGCCGACCACAACGAGATGCACCGGCTTGTCGCCGAGGCTGGTTTCGGCGGGCAGCGCAAGGGTGGCGCCAGCCTTGCCCGAGAAGCTCTCGGCTTCCGCCGCGGCGTGGATGCGCGCGACGGCTGCCTTGCCCAACCGGCCGGCGGCATCGCTGTCAAGCGCGCCATCCTTGCCGGCGAAAATCACCAGAACCGGCAGAAAGGCTTCATCGAAACCGGCGAAAGCAATCTTCACTGTGTGGGGCATTCCAAATCCTCTCATGATCCGCCACGTGTGCCGCCCCTCATGGAGCCGGGCACAGCGCGGCGCGCGCGGAATCAGCGGCAGTCGGATGCGAAAGTGAAGCGGATGACGCGCCTTCGCAAGCAATGGCTGAACCTTGGCTGCAACAGCGCATCAAAACCGGGTCGAATTTAAGGCTGAGCGTGCTCTCGCGCCTTGCCGTTGCCGCGATTTCCCGCCAGAGAAGCTACGTTGAGCGGAGAAAGCATGTCGCTGGTCGAGCGCTATATCTTCAGAATTGCCGGCGGCGCCTTCCTCGCCTGCCTGGGCGCTCTGACGGCTGTGATCTGGCTGACGCAGGCCCTGCGCGAGATGAACCTCGTCACTGGCAAGGGCCAGACAATCCTGATCTTTTTACAGGTCACGCTGTTCGGCCTGCCGGCGCTGGTGATGGTGATTGCGCCGCTCGCGCTCTTCATCGCGGTGCTCTACACGCTCAATCGCCTCAACGGGGACAGCGAGCTGATCGTGATGAATGCGGCGGGGATCGCGCCGCGTACGATTCTGCGCCCGCTGGTGATTCTGACCATCGCGGTTTCCGTGCTTGTCGGTGCGATGACGCTCTATGCAATTCCCGAGAGTTTCCGCGCGCTCCGGACGTTGATCACGAAGATCCGCGCCGATGTCGTCACGCGGATCATTCAGGAAGGCAAGTTCATCAGTCTTGATCAGGGTATCGTGTTCCACTTCCGCGAGCGCCTGCCTGGCGGCGCGATGGGCGGCGTGCTGATCCACGATTCGCGCGACCCCAAGACGGCCTCGACCTATCTTGCCGCACGCGGGCTGATCACCGAGGTCGACAAGAGTACTTACCTCCTGCTCGAACAGGGCTCGATGCAGCGGCAGGATGCGCTTCAGCGCGACAGTTCCATCGTGGCCTTCGAGCGCTATGTGTTCGATCTCGACCAATTTGAGCAGGCGACCGGCAATTACCAGCTTAAGCCGCGCGAGCGGACGACAACGGACCTGATCTTCCTCGACAAGGAGGACAGTTTCGTCAAATCGATTCTCGGGCGGTTTCGCGCCGAGCTGCATGACCGGCTGACGAACCCGCTCTACCCCATTGCGACGCTGGCGATTGCCTTTGCTGCGCTCGGCAATGCTCGTACGACGCGGCAGAGCCGGGGTACGGCGATCTTCGGCGCTGTCGCTGCACTCATCCTGATGCGTATCGCCGGCTTTGGTGCCGCGAGCCTTGCCGTGCGCACCTCGGCCGGCGTCTGGGCGATGTATCTCGTGCCGCTTGGCGTGACGATTGGCGGCTCGATCTATGCCTGGCGCGCGTTCTGGCCGATCAAGCGGCGGCAATGGATCGATTTTGCTGCCATGTACGGTTTTGTCGAGCGTTGGCTGGCGGCGCGCTTCGGAGCGCGCGCATGATCGGTCGCGTCCCATGATCGGCAAAACACCATGATCGGCAAAACTCTTGGATTCTATTTTGCCAAGCGCTTCACGAGCTCGATGCTCATCGTCTTCGCGACGGTGTTTTTGCTTATCTACATGCTGGATTTCGTTGAGCTGATGCGCCGCGCCGGTGATGCGGTCGGCGCCGGTACCGGCACCATGGCCAAGCTCGCGTTTTTCCGCACGCCGACCACGGCGGAGCAGGTCATCCCCTTCGGTATGCTGTTCGGCGGCATGATGACCTTCATCGGGTTGTCGCGGAAGCTGGAGCTGGTGATCGCGCGCGCCGCCGGCATTTCGGCTTGGCAATTTCTTGCCCCGGCGCTGATCGTCGCACTGGTGACCGGCGTTCTGGTCACGACCGTGTACAATCCGCTCGCGACCTCCCTGAAGGAGAAGGCGACGGCGCTTGAAACGCAGATTTTCCGGCGTGGCGGAGCGACCCTCGGCAAGGTGGTCTGGCTCAGGCAGCGCTCGGTCGATGGCGAGGCCATCCTGCGTGCGACGGCCTTCGATTCCGAGACGGATACCCTACGCGGTGTCACCGCCTATGTGATGGATTCGAAGAACCAGCTGCTCGAACGCATCGAGTCGGCGGAGGCTGTTCTCAAGTCCGGCTACTGGCGGTTTTCCAAGGCACGCGTGGTCTCGATCGATGTCGAGCCGGGCAATTTCGAGAGCTATCTTCTGGCCACTAATCTGACGCCAGATGAAGTACGTTCATCGTTGGGTCCGGGTGAGGCTGTGTCATTCTGGTCGCTTCCGGGAATTGTCTCGCGACTGGAACTTGCCGGGCTCGACGCGACGCGGTATCGCCTTGTGTATCAGACTCTGCTGGCTCGTCCGAGCTTGCTTGTCGCGATGGTATTGCTGGCCGCTTGTTTTTCTTTAAAGTTTTTACGATCTGGTGGTCTGGCTCGAATGGTGTTGGGTGGCGTGAGCGCGGGTTTTACCCTCTATGTGGCGACACAAGTCGCACAGGATCTGGGAAATGCGGGTGTGGTGTCAGCCACAGCCGCCGCTTGGGTTGCGCCTGCCATGGCCTCGGCCTTCTCCATTTTCACGCTTTTGAGCAAGGAAGACGGCTGATGACCGCGCTTCCTTCAAAGTTTCCGCAAAATTGGTTAATGATCCGCAAAGCCCTTCTGGGATCGGTTGCGCTCGCAGTTCTCGCCCTCGCCTCGCCCGATTTTGCTGAGGCGCAGACGCTGAACGAGCGCCTCATGGCGAAGGCCGGGAACGACAAGAAATCCCGCATGCTCGTCGATGCGCGCGAGGTCGTTTACGACCGCGACAACGACAAGGTCAGCGCGGTTGGCGATGTCCAGATCTATTATCAGGGCCGCGTTCTCGAAGCGGACCGGGTGATCTATGATCGCAAGAACAAGCGCGTTTACGCCGAGGGCAACGCCCGCTTGACCGAGGCCGACGGCACCAAATCCTATGGTGACCGCTTCAATCTCACGGATGATTTCAAGGATGGTTTCGTCGACAGCTTGCGTGTCGAGACGACCACCAAGAGCCGCATTTCCGCTCCGCGCGCCGAGCGTACCGGCGGCGAGCAGACCGTGTTCGACAATGGCACCTTTACCTCGTGCGAACCGTGCAAGGAAGCCCCGGAGAAGCCGCCGCTCTGGCAGGTGAAGGCCGCGCGCATCATCCACAACAACGCCGAACAGCGCATCTACTACGAGAAGGCGAGCCTTGAGTTCTGGGGCGTGCCGGTTGCGTATCTGCCGTTCTTCTCGGCGCCGGACCCGTCGGTTGCGCGGCTCTCGGGTGTACTTGCGCCGCATATCGTCTCCAAGACGCGTCTTGGCTATGGCGCCTCGATTCCGATCTATTGGGCGATCTCGCCAAGCTATGACGTCACCTTCACCCCGTCGTATTTCTCGCGGCAGGGTTTCCATGGCGATGTGCTCTGGCGCCAGCGGACCGAGAATGGCTCGTATAACATCCGCGCCAACGGGATTTTCCAGCAGGATCGCTCGGCCTTCAGCCCGCTGCATTGGCAGGGCGCGGGCGACCGCACCTTCCGCGGCTCGATCTCCTCGCGCGGTAAATTCTATCTCAACGAGAAGTGGACTTTCGGCTGGGATGGCGCGATTGCGACCGACAAGTTCTATTTCACCGATTACAAGGTGAAGCCGACCAGCCTCTCCTCGACTTTCTTTCAGGAATCGATCTCGAAAGTCTATCTTCAGGGGCGCGGCGAACGCAGCTGGTTCGACCTCTCCGCGTATCACTTCCTCGGTCTCTCCACGGTTGACTGGCAGCCGCAGATCGGGAACGTGACCCCCTCGTTTGATTTTGATCGCCGCTTCACGCCCGATGGTATCGGCGGTGAACTCAAGCTGACGGCGAATGCGGCCTTCACCAAGCGCGATGCGGCGTTCTACCAGCCGATCACCAGCGCGACGGGAAGCATTGTGCCGACCAAGCTGCTCTACAACGCCAACGAAGGTCAGTATTACGCCTGCGCAACGGCTGCGGGTGGTGCCTATCGGCCCGGACAATGCCTGCTGCGCGGCTTTGCCGGCGAATATGCGCGCACCAGCGTAGATCTTTCGTGGCGGCGACAGTTCATCGATCCGGTTGGTCAAGTCTGGACCCCCTTCGCTGGGCTCCGGGGCGATTTCACCTGGTTGCAGGTCCAGCAGACGGGATATAACTCTCCGAACGATGTTTTCGCGACGGGCCGCTATGGCAACGACAATCAGGGCAACTTCTTTGGCGGAAATTCCAGCAATTTCCTGTTCCGCGGCATGCCCATGGTGGGTGTTGAATATCGCTATCCGTTCTTCGCGGCGGCGAGCTTCGGCACGCATCATATCGAACCCATCGCGCAGGTCATCGTTCGACCGAACGAAACCCGTATCGGCAAGCTGCCGAACGAAGATGCGCAGAGCCTGCTGTTCGACGAGAACTCGATCTTCTCGCTCAACAAGTTCTCGGGCTATGACCGCTCGGAAGGTGGTTCGCGCCTCAATTATGGCACGCGCTATTCTTTCAACGCCAACAACGGCTTCTACGCGAGCCTGCTCTTCGGCCAGTCGATTCACCTCGCGGGCCGGAACTCATACGCGCAATATGATCTCGCCAATACCGGGCGGGATAGCGGCCTTGAATCGCGCCAGTCCGATTTTGTGACGGCCGTGACTGTTCAGCCGAATGTGACCACCTCGTTCACGGTGCGCGGTCGCTTTGACGATGCCAACCTGCGTCTCAAGCGCCTTGATGCCGAGGCCTCGACAACGGCGTTCAAGAACGTCACGCTTTCGGCACTTTATTCGCGTATCGAGCCCCAGCCGGATCTCGGTTACACGCTGCGGCGCG
>NKIW01000009.1 GCA_002256205.1 Rhizobiales bacterium PAR1 | reverse complement strand
TGCTTGAGCGCCTCGACATTGAGATGTGAAATGCTGCCGTTGCCGATGGAACCGTACGAGAGCTTGCCCGGCTGCGCCTTGGCCAGCGCCACGAGTTCGGCAAAGGTTTTGGCGGGGATATTCGGGTTCACGACGATCACAAACGGCCCCTCGGTCGCAAGGCCGATCCAGGTGAAATCCTTGAGAACATCAAATGGCAGCGTCTTGGTGATGCTTGGATTGACGCCGATTTCGCGCGGCACGATCAGCAGGGAATAGCCGTCAGGCGCGGCCTTCGCGATCATGTCGCAGCCGATGATGCCATTCGCCCCCGGCTTGTTCTCGACCACAACAGTTTGCCCGAGCGTCTCGCTCATCTTCTGGGCGATCAGGCGACCGGTGAAATCCGAGGAACCGCCGGGCGAAAACGGCACGATCAGCCGGATCGGGCGGGTGGGATAAGCGGCCTGACCCAAGGCCTGCGTGCTGGCAAGCGCACCCGCCGTCGCGGCGATGAAGCTTCTGCGGGAAAGGGGGATCATGCAGCGTTCCTCTTGATGTTGGATGAGGATAGTCGTTCCGCCGGGTGCGTCCAGCGCATTTTTGCACCAGCCGGATGCCGGTGTGCGGGAAGAAAATGCGAAAAAACAAAAAGATAGGGTATTTCGGCGCTAGGCGCTTTCCACGCCTCGCTGCCATTGCTCCCATGCGCGATCCAGCGCGATCGGTTTGAGGTTGAATTCCTCCGCCAGCGCTGCTTCGCCCGGTGTTAGCGGCGAAATAGTGCCGATCTGCATCGTCGCGAGTTGTGCTTCAGCGTTTCGGCTGCCGTAGATCGTGCGAAAAACGAGTTCTGGCACGCTCCGGCCTGCGGTGGTGACGCCATGACGGCGCAGCAGGAGGGTCCAGTTCGGCCCCAGCGCCTTGGCCATCGACGCGCCTTGCTCGGGCGTCGAGACGAGCAGGTTGGTGTCACCGAACTCATCCCGCGAATCCCAGAACGGCACCTTCGGCCCCATCGTCGCGCCGAGATGGAAAACCGGCACCAACTCAATGCCGGCGTTGCAGAACGGCAGCATTTGCGGCGCGTGATGATGACATACCGCCTGGACATCCGGCCGCGCGGTATAGATCGCGGCGTGGATCACCCGCTCGGCAAAAAGCCGGTGCGGCGTTTCGGTGACGGGCGCACCGGTGAGGTCAAGCTCAAGGATATCCGCCTCATCGACAAGCCCGGCGGCGCGGGCGCGCGAGAGGAAAAAGCGATCCGGTCGTTCCGGGTTTCGCGCGCTGACATGGCCGAAACTGTCGAGAATGCCCTCGCGGGTCAGAATGCGGCTTGCGAGCACGATCAGCCGGGGCAGGGGGATGGACATGGGGTCTCCGAAAACAGAAGGCGCAAGAGTTCGAAGTCAGCACGCAATCGAGGGATAAAGATGGGGCTTGTCAGGTGCCTGCTGGCGGTTCCCGGAGCAGCAGCGCGCCCATCGCGGCGGCGACCGCCTGCTGCGACGGCTCCACCACCGGACAGCCGATGGCCTTCTCAATGGCACTGCGATGCGAGGCCATGCCGGCGCAACCGAGCACCACGACATCCGCGCGCAGGGTTTGCACCAGCGCCCGCCCGGCCTCGATCATCCGGTCGCGGATCGAGGCTTCAGCGCTTTCCGCCGCGCTCAGGCCCACGGACCAGCTCCCGGCGAAGCGGCTGTCGACGCCCATCGTGCGGGTCAGACGTTGCTGCCGTTTGATGCTGTTGGGCGAAAGCGCGATGATGCCGAAGCGCTCGCCAAGCGTGCGCGCGCGCAGGATGCCCCATTCGGCGATGCCCATCACCGGGCGCCCGCCCGCCGCTTCGCGCACGGCGTGAAGTCCGGGATCGGAGAAGCAGGCGATCACGAAGGCATCCGCCGGGTGAGCTTTCGTAAGCCGGGCGAGCGGCAGGATCACGCTGTCGCTATCCTGCTGGGTCATGATGCCGGGCGGCCCCTCCGGGAGATCGATAACCTCTATGGTCGGCCCGCCCGCGATGCGCAGAGGCTCCACCGCGATATCAATCGCAGCGGTGACCGATTGGGAGGAATTCGGATTGATCACGAGGATCGTGCCGGGGCGTCCGCCGGTTCTGCTCATGGGCTGTCCTTCTGAAGCTGGGTCTGAAGCGCATCGGTCGCCTCGCGGACCGCGACGCGCATATCCTGGAGAAAGGCCTGCGCCGGCACCGAAAGCGGGCGCTTTTTCGAATAAACCACCGAGGCAGAAACTGCCGTGCGCGGCTCGAACGGCAGCGCAACAAGGTTCGGATAATGGCCATACATCGCCGAAAGCGGATCGACGACCGCAACGCCGATACCGTTTTCCGCCAGAACACAGGCGGCATTGGCGTAGCGCACCTCGACAGCATAGCTGAAGGCCTCGCCCGCTTCGGCAAAGGCCTTGCGCAGCAGCGTGCCCATCCGCGTGCCGTGTTCAAGCGCGATCAGCGGCTCCTCCCGAAGATCGGAGGGGCGGATGACGGGCTGGCGCGCGAGCGGATGATCTTGCCGCATCACGCAGACCATATGGCCTTCAAACAGCGTTTCGCTCTCCAGCGTCGGCGGCGTCTCGCGGAGGCCCATGACGAAGCCGAGTTCGGCATGGCCGTCCTCAACCGCGCTGAGCGCGTTTTCAAAGCGGCGAACATCAAAAAACACCCGGATTTTCGGGCTGCGCGCGAGAAAGCGCTTCAGCGCGATCGGTACGGCGCTATAGCCGAGCGGCGGGGTCGCGATGATCCGCACAAGACCCGTGCGATGCTCCTTGAGGTCGCGGACCCGCGCGGCCAGCGCCGCATGCATCGCGAAAATCGGCTCGGATTCGGCGTAGATTGTCCGCGCCTCTTCTGTCGGAAACAGGCGATTGTTGATCCGCTCGAACAGCGCAAACCCGAGCTGCGTTTCGAGCTGCTTGAGCGCATTGCTTACGGCAGGCTGGGAGAGGCCCAGTTCCTGCCCGGCGCCCACGGTGGTTTCACACCGGATCAGCGCCCGCAACACTTCAATCTGACGCAAGTTCATCAAGGGCCGGTTCGATGCGAGGACAGGAGTGCCGATGCTAGCAGGTCGGCGCCGCTTGGAAAGCGTTGATACGCGACTGCTCAATCAGAAAGAGTATTCAGACCATAAATAGTAGGGACAAAGAAATCATAGCTCCGATGATTGCCGCGATGCACAATCTGTCTCATGCTTTGATCTGGCATCAGAACTGGCGAGTGACGATGAACCTTCTTATCACCGACACGACTATCCTCACCTGCGATGCCACGCGCCGCGTGATCGAGCGGGGAGCAATCGCTATTGAAGGCAGTCGCATCGCCGCTGTTGGCGAGACCGATGCACTGGTGCAGGCCTACCCGCAGGCCGAGCGGATGAATGGGCGTGGTCTTGCCGTTCTGCCTGGTTTCATCAACGCCCATACTCATACCGTGCTGACCGCGCTGCGCGGCACGGTCGAGGACTGGGATGGCGAGATCATCTACCGCTATATGTCGCCGATCTCCTACACGATGACCGGGCATGAGCGCGAAGTCATGGCCGCGCTCGGCTGTCTGGAGGCGATCCGCTCCGGCACGACGACGCTGGTCGATCCCTTTCGCCACGTGACGACCTATGCCGGTGCCATGGCGGATACCGGCCTCCGGCTCTGGCTGTCGGAAAGCTGTGCCGACATTGATACGCGCAAAATCCGCTTTGGTGACTACTCGACCGATGAAGCTTTCGGGCGCATGTTTATCGAGCGTGCTGAGGAACTTGTGAGCACATGGCACGGTACCCGCGCAGGGCGCGTCAACTGCCAGATCGCCGCGCATGCTACCGACAATTGTTCGCCGCGCATGCTGGCGACGCTGCTGGAGATGGCACAGAAGCACGGACTGACCCGCACCTGCCACCTGGCGCAGAGCCTCGGAGAAGTCGCCGCGGTCAAATCAGCGCATGGCCTCACGCCAGCCGCCTATCTTGATCGCGAAGGCTGGCTCGGCCCGGAACTCAGCGCCGCGCACTGGACCTTCTGCACTGCTGCGGACATCGATCTTCTGGCGGAACGCAAGGCACGGCTCGCGCATACCCCGGCGAGCTTCAGCCGTCGCGGGCTGCACAAGGCGCTGCTCGGACGCATCCGCGATGCCGGTGTCGAGATCGCGATCGGCACCGATAACATGAGCGAGGACATGTTTCACGCCATGGCCATCGGCTCGATTGTTCAGCGTACCGGACGGGGCCGCGAGGCAGAAGGCGGTATCTCGCCGTCCCCGCAGGATGTGCTCGACATGGTCACGCGCAATGGAGCGGCAAGCGTCGGCGCCGCGGATCAGATCGGCCAGCTCGTGCCCGGCATGAAGGCCGACTTGACTATTCTCGACCTGAATACGCCAGCGCTTCGCCCGATTATCCGGCTCGCCTCGAACATCGTGCATTACGGCCACCCCGGTACGGTTCATTCCGTGATGGTGGATGGGGAATTCGTGATGCGCGACCGCGTCGTCACCACGCTCGATGAGCGGGCGTTGCTTGACGAGGCGCAGGCGGTCACCGAGCGGGTCTGGAAGCGGATGATCGAGGCCAACCCGGATATCCGCCCGCCCAAGGGCGAAATCGCCTGGCTGGATAACGAGAATGGGCTGGACACCTGAGATGACCCGATGGGAGCCCTGACATGATCCTGACCAGCACGCCCAAGGTGGGCCACCAGACCTTTCTTTGGTCCGAACTTGCGATGGATCTCGACAACCTCGCGGCAGATATCGCCTTTCTCGGTGTGCCGTGGGGCGATGCCTACACCTTCACCGAAATCGTCAACGACCAGACCAACATGCCCGCCGCGATGCGCCGCGCGAGTGATCGCATCATCCGCTCCATCGAGCGCTATGATTTCGATCTCGGTGGCCCACTCTACGACAACCGCCCGATCCGCGCGGTGGATTGTGGCGATATCATCGGCGATCCCTCGGACCTGAAAGCGCATTATCGCCGCACCGAGGCGGCGGTGCGCAAGATTTTGCGTGCCGGAGCCATGCCGATCATTCTCGGCGGCGATCATGGCGTGCCGATTCCGGTCTTGCGCGCCTTTGATGATCAGGGGCCGATCACGCTGGTGCAGATCGACCAGCATCTCGACTGGCGGCAAGAGGTGAATGGCGTCACCGAAGGGTATTCGAGCCCGATCCGCCGTGCCTCCGAGATGACGCATATCGGCGAGATTTTCCAGATTGGCCTGCGCGCCACGGGCAGCGCCCGGCCGGAGGAGGTCGACGCTGCGCTTGCCTATGGCGCGAATCTCGTCACCGCCTATGACCTCCATGACAATGGTCCGCAGGCGGTGCTCGACCGCATCCCCGATGGCGGGCGCTACTACATCACCATCGACCTTGATGGCATGGATCCCTCGATTGCACCCGCCGTTGCCGGTCCATGTCCCGGCGGTGTGACCTTTCCCGAGGCGCGCGCTCTGATCCGCGCCCTCGTCGCCAAAGGGCGCGTCGTCGGGATGGACGTGGTCGAGATCACCCCGCGCGTTGATGTCAACCAGATCACCTGCATGACTGCAGGACGCCTGATCGTGAACCTGATCGGTGCCGCTGTGCGCGCCAACTATTTCGGAGCCAACCATTTCGGAGCCAAGGATATCGGAGCCAAGGATATCGGAGCCAAGCCGTGACGAAAACCGTCCTCTCGCCCGCCGCGATTAGGCAAGCCGTGCAGGCCGAGCGGGCCCGCGCGGAGCGCCTGTTCCGGCAGTTGGCGGAAGGATCACCCGGACATCCCGGCATCATGCGAGATACCTACGGCCCCGGCGAGAATTTCGCCCATCATCTCATCCGGGCCTATGCGGTGGAGAAGGGGCTTGGCATCACCACCGATGCCGCAGAGAACACCTATGTCACATGGCCGGGGCAGGACCGCGCTGCGCCGCGCGTTCTGATGGGTTCGCACCTCGATTCCGTCCCGAATGGCGGCAATTTCGATGGTGCGGCGGGGGTTCTCGCCGGGCTGATCGTCACCGCCGCACTGCGCAAGCTGGGCGTCAAACCCGCCTGCGATATCGTGACGATGGGCGTGCGCGCGGAGGAAAGCGTCTGGTTTCAGGTCTCCTATATCGGGAGCCGTTCCGCGCTCGGCACCTTGCCGGAAGGCGCGCTGGAGGCGCGTCGCGTCGATACCGGGCGCACGCTCGCCGAACATATGGCGGAGTGCGGCGCCGCGCCGGAGCGCATCCGGGCAGGGGAACGCGCGCTTGATCCGGCCAGCGTCCGCGCGTTTCTCGAAGTGCATATCGAGCAGGCGCCGGCGTTGGTCGAGCTTGGCGTGCCGATGGCGATTTGCAGCGGCATTCCGGGCAATGTCCGTTATCCGCAGGCGCGGATCGTCGGCAAACATGGCCATGTCGGCACGCCGATGAAGTTCCGCGCGGATGCCGCGATGGCGGGTGCCGACCTTGCGATGCGGATGGACCGGCTCTGGCGCGATCATGAGATCCGGGGCATCCCGATGGCGGTGACGTTTGGCCGCTTCCATACCGATAGCGCCGCGCATGGCCTGACCATCGTGCCGGGCGCCTTTGCGTTCAGCGTCGATATCCGGGCGTATGACACTAGCGTTCTGGCCGGGCTTGAGGCGCATTTTCATGCGGCGATCCGCGAGATCGAGGCTTTGCGCAACGTTCGCTTCGAGCTGGGGCCGCGGGCTTCTGCCGCTGTCGGGCCGGTCGACCCTGCGATCGCCGCGCGCCTTCTCACGTTGGCGGGCGAGCACGAAATTCCCGCGATTTCGCTCGGCAGTCCGGCTTCGCATGACTCCGCGGCCTTCGCGGCGGCGGGCGTGCCGATGTGCATGATTTTCGTGCGCAACGAGAACGGCAGCCATAACCCGGATGAAGCGATGGAGATCGATGACTTTCTCGAGGCTTGTACGATTCTTGCTAGCTGGGTCGCTGAACATGTGTGTTGATGGCTTCAGCCTGAAGAGGGTGGCGCGATGAGCGAGAGCTACGATCTGGTGATCCGGGGCGGCACCATTGGCGCGCCCGAGGGGCGGTTTATTGCGGATGTCGGCCTTCGCGGCGAAAGCATCGCGGCGATAGGCCTCGGGCTGGCCAAGGGGAGGCGGGAAATCGACGCCACCGGCAAATTCGTGCTCGCCGGCGGCATCGACAGCCACACCCATGTCGAGCAGGTCTCGGCGGGCGGTTTGCTCAACGCTGATACCTTCGAAAGCGCAACGACTTCTGCGGCCTTTGGCGGTACGACCACGCTGGTTTCCTTCGCGGCCCAGCATCGTGGGCTCGATCTGCGCAAGGTGGTCGAGGATTATACAGTCCTTGGTGCGAAGGGTGCGCTGATCGACTACGCCTTCCACATGATCATCGCCAATCCGGATGCCAAAACCATCCGCGAGGATATTCCGGCGCTGGTGAAAGAAGGGCATTCCTCGCTCAAGGTCTTCATGACCTATGACCTGATCAAGGTCGATGACGAGCCGCTGCTCGATCTCCTGCTGGCGGCGCGGCAGAATGGTGCTTTGATCTGCGTTCATGCCGAAAACCACGGGATGATCTCTTGGATGGGCAAGAAGCTCGTCGAAAAGGGCTATACCCACCCGAAATTCCACGCGATCAGCCATCCGCGATCTTCCGAGGCCGAGGCAATTTCGCGTCTCATCGCGATGTGCGCGCTGATCGACCAACCGGTGATGGTCTTTCACGTCTCGACCGCCGAGGGCGCCGCCGTGGTGCGGCAGGCGCGCGGCGAGGGACTCAAGGTCTTTGCCGAGACATGCCCGCAATACTTGTTTTTCACGCGTCATGACCTCGATAAGCCCGGCATGGAGGGCGCGAAATGGATGTGCTCGCCACCCCCGCGCGAGGCCTCCGATCAGGCTGCGCTCTGGCGCGCTCTGGCGCTTGGTGACCTCCAGACGGTGTCTTCGGACCATGCGCCTTATCGGTTTGATGAAAGCGGCAAGCTCTCGGCGGGGCCGAGCGCCAATTTCAAGCAGATCGCCAACGGGTTGCCGGGGCTGGAAACGCGGCTACCGCTGCTCTTTGATGCGCTTGTCTCGAAGGGACGGCCGGAATTCGGCGAACGGGGGCTGGAGGCCTTCGCCGCACTGACCGCTGCGAACCCTGCTTCCATCTATAACCTAGCCAAGAAGGGTCGTATCGCGCCCGGCTTCGATGCCGATATCGCAATCTGGAATCCTGACACCGAAGTCACGATTACCGACGCGATGATGCATGACCGAACCGGCTTCACGCCCTTTGAAGGGTATACCGTGAAGGGGTGGCCCGAGCGTGTCTTCCTGCGCAGCAGGGAAATCATGGCCGATGGCGCGCTCCATGCCGCGCCGGGCAGCGGCAAGCTGATCCGCCGTCCCGGCGGCTGGGCAGCTGCGCCCTCGGGGCGTCTTAGCCCCGAATTCAATCCCGCGACCAATTTCGGCGCGAGCCTCACATGACGACATCGGAGCCGAAGATGCAGCGCGCGGATATCAAACCCTCGAACCTGCCGGGGCTGACGGGCGTTTCCATCGCCGGCGCAGTGCGTTCGGGTGAACGGGTATTCCTTTCGGGGGCCAATGCGCTCGCCTCTGGCTCGGGGCTTGCGGAGGGCGATGCTGCAAAACAGACCCATGCCGCGCTCGATGAACTCGAACGCGCGCTCGCGGCGGTAGGCGGCACACTCGCGCATCTCACCAAGCTCACAACCTGTATCGTCGACCGGGGCTATCGTGCCGAGGTTTATCGCGCGATCAGCCAGCGCCTGCCGAATGTCCATCCTGTTAGCACGGGGCTGGTAGTGGCGGGGCTGCCGGAGCCTGATCTCATTGTGCAGATCGACGCCGAAGCGGCGATCCCGACCGCGCCTGTACGCCATACGCGGCCCTACACCTTCGAAAGCTGGCACGGGCAGGGCTTTCCCTGGCAGGGTTCGATGGTGCTCGGCACCGATGCTGAATATTTTGTGCGCGGCCAGACCGGGGCGAGCCTCGATCATACCGGCACGGTGACGAAAAGCCGCTCGATTGCCGCTGCTGGCCAGCAGGCGGATGTCGCACTCGCCAATCTCTGTGCCTTGCTCAAGGAGGCCGGATCGTCGCCTGAAGACATCTGTAAGATGACGGTCTACATCTCGGATCGCGCCTATCGCCAGTCGGTTTACCCGATGATCGGCAAGCATCTGGTTGGGGTGAGGCCCGTTTCGACCGGCATCGTCACCAGTGCCTTTGCCCGCGAGGATATCGCCTTCGAGATCGACGTCACCGTGATCCCGAAGGTCGGCGGTGTGCCGCACAGCCGCGTACGGCCCTACCATTCGAGCGCCGCGCGCTACGGCACGGAGGCGCAGCCGCTCAACATCGATCTTTGCATGGCCGTTGTGGCGGGCAATCGCGTCATTCTGCGCGGTCAGACCGGCATGGGGCTCGACGAGAAGCTTTACGGCATCGGCGATGCGGCGGCACAGGCCGGAAAGGCGATGGAGAACGTCGAAATCCTGCTCGGAGAGGCCGGCGCGACGCTCGGCGATATCGCCAAGCTGACGATCTACGTCACGGATCGCGCCTATCTCGCCGCCGTCAACGCTGTGATCCTCAAACGGCTCGGCAACACCGCACCGGCGGTCACGAGCGTGATCATCAAGGGGCTGGCGAGCCCTGAACTTCTCATGGAGGTCGATGTCGTGGCGATCAAGGCGGGTAACCGATGACCTATTCCATCGCGGGGCGTTGCGCCCGAACCGGTATGTTTGGCCTTGTCGTGACGACTTCCTCGATTGCTGTCGGCTCACGCTGCGCCTTCGCGAAGGCCGGGGTAGGGGCCGCGCTGACCCAGCATCGCACGGATCCACGGCTTGGCCCACTCGCGCTTGAGCTTCTGGAGCGTGGCTTTACTGCCCAGCAGGCGATGGATGCCGTGGTGGCCGCAACGCCGCACAGGCATTGGCGGCAGCTCGCGATTATCGACCGTATCGGCGGCACAGCGGCCTATAGCGGCGCGAACGTCAAGGTTGAGCGCGACGAGGTGCACGGCAAGGATTGTGTTGCGCTCGGCAATATCGTGCGCTCGGTCGAGGTGCCGCGCGCCATGGTCCGCGCCTTCGAGGCTGATCTCGCCGCGCCGCTGGCAAGCCGCCTCATCGCCGCGCTGAAGGCTGGTGAGGAAGCCGGCAGCGAATTCGTGCCGCTGGTCTCGGCCTCTCTGCTTGTCGTCCATATCGAGAGTTTTCCCTACGTCGACCTTCGGGTCGACCGCGACCCCGACCCCATCGGCCGTCTCGCCAGTCTCTGGGACGAGTATGCGCCGATGGCGGATAGTTATGTCGAACGCGCTGTCCGGCCGGAAGAATTCGTTCTTCCACCGGCGCATTGAACCCACACCTTCAGGAGAAGACCATGCGGAAATTCATCTTTGGTGCGGGGCTTGCCGCCGCACTGGCTGTCACCACCGCCTTCACGCCCGCCGCAGCACAAGGCACGCTCCGCGTTGCGCTCGGCACAACGCTGACCCAGCTTGACCCCGCGCTGACGACCATCGGTGATGAATACGTCTACGTGCATCTGCTGTTCAACGGTCTCTCCAAAATCAATCCTGACATGACCGTCTCGCCCGATCTCGCGGAAAGCTGGAGCGCCTCGGAAGACCTCAAGACCTGGACTTTCAAACTTCGTCCCGGCGTGAAGTTCCACCACGGCAAGACGCTCGATGCGGATGACGTTGTAGCGACGATCCAGCGCATTCTCGACCCCAAAACCGGTTCGCGCGCCCGCACCAACCTCGGCATGGTCGAAACCGTCGAAGCGGTGGACCCGCTGACAGTGCGGTTCTCGCTCAAGATCCCCTACGCAGGCTTTGCCGATATCTTCGCGGACCGCCAGACGCGTATCGTCGCCAAGGACCGGATCGGTACGCTCTCGACCGCGCCGGTCGGCACCGGCCCGTTCATGTTCAAGGCCTGGTCTCCAGGTGACCGGCTCGAAGTCGTCAAGAACCCGGATTATTTTCTCAAGGGCCAGCCGAAACTCGATGCAGTGACGCTTCGCATCATCCCCGAATCCGCTGCCCGCCTCGCAGCACTCGAATCCGGCGCGATCGATATCCTCTGGAGCATGCCTTACGAATCCGTCGACAAGGTAAAGGCCAACCCGAACCTTCGCGCCGATAGCGTCGCAACTCCGACCTGGGACGGCGTGATCCTCAACAACGCGATCCCGCCATTCAATGATGTCCGCGTACGCAAAGCGCTGGCACTGACCATCGACAAGGCGGCGATTGTCGAACTCGCGCTCTTCGGGCAGGGCGATCCGACCTTCAGCCCTATCCCTCCGAGCCACCCCTATTTCAACAAGAAGCTGAAGTTCAACCCGCCGGATATCGCGCAGGCCAAGAAGCTGCTCGCCGAAGCCGGCTACCCGAACGGCTTCGATGTGCCGATGCAGGTGCCTCAGGAGCGTGAACAGCGCGTGCGCGTCGGGGTTTCAGTGCGGGATATGGCGAAAGCGGCGGGTATCCGCATCGAGGTCCAGCGCGTGCCTTTCGCCTCCTACACGGCGAATGTCGCGGGCAAGGCGCAGATGTATGTCGATGGATATTTCGCCCGCCCGACGGTCGATACGGCGGTTTACCCGTTCTACCATTCGGCGGGGAGCTGGAATAACCAGCTCTGGCTCTACAAGGAAAAGCGCGTCGATGACGTGCTCGATGCCGCCCGCAAGACCAACGACGAAAAGCAGCGCGCCGAACTCTTCGGCACCTTTCAGGAACTGGTCGAAGAGACCGTGCCGAGCATCGTCGCCTATTCGGCAGCCCACGTGAATGGCGTGAGCAAGAAGGTCGAAGGCTTCAAATCCACCCCGATGCAGTGGCTGGAACTCGCCACTGTCTCGATCAAGCCCTGATCGAAAGGCCGCAGCGATGACAGCCTTCATTCTCCGACGCCTCGGCTTCGTGGTGCTGGTGCTGGTGGCTGTCTCGATGCTCGTCTTCACGATTACGGCGTTGCTGCCAGCGAACGTCGCCTACCTGATCCTGGGTTCGTTTGCGCCGCCGGATCAGGTCAAGGCGCTCGAACTCAAGCTTGGGCTGACCGACCCGATCTGGCAGCAATACGCCCGCTGGGCGGCGGGGTTTCTCTCCGGCGATCTCGGCGAGTCCCCGCTGATGAAAAGGCCGATCGCCCCCATGCTCTGGGAGGCGGTCAGCCGATCCTTGATGCTCACCGGCTTTTCCTTCGTCCTGATTGCGCTGATCGGCGTCGGACTCGGGATGCTCGCGGCGCTCCGGCATGGCCGCGCGCTCGATCACGGTATTTCCATCGCGACCTATATCGGCATCGCGGTGCCGGAATTCTTCTGGTCCATCGTGGTGATCATCGTGTTTGCTTCATGGCTCGGTTGGCTTCCGGCTTCGGGATATGAGCCGATGTCGGCAGGGTTCTGGGTTTGGCTCACGCATCTCATCGCGCCGACGATCACACTGGTCTTCGGTCATCTCGCGCATGTCTCGCGACTCACGCGCTCCAGCATGATCGAGGTGATGCAAAGCCCCTATGTCAACGCCGCGCGCGCCAAGGGCCTGCCCGAGCGGGTGGTGGTGTTCCACCATGCCCTGCGCAACGCCCTGCTTCCGACGATCACTGTGCTTGCGCTCGATTTCGGGCGTCTGATGGGGGGCATTGTCGTGGTGGAGACTGTCTTCGCCTATCCCGGGCTCGGTCGTCTTGTTGTCTTTTCGATTCAGAACCGCGATCTGCCGACGCTTCAGGCGGCCATTCTCGTCGTGGCGGCGATGTACGCGCTGGCCAATCTCGTCGCGGACCTTCTTTACGCATGGCTCAACCCCAAGATCCGGTTTGGCGGTCATGTCAGCTAAGAATTTGTCAGCTGAAATGAGCCCTTCCGCCCCGCGTCGCGCGATGCCGCTGCAATTGAAAGCGGGGCTTGTGATCACCGGCGTCATCGTGCTCCTGAGCCTGCTCGCGCCGTGGATCGCGCCGCATCCGTGGGATACGATCTCGATGCGGACGCGCTTTCTGGCGCCGAATGCAACCTATTGGCTCGGCACCGACGAATATGGCCGCGATGTGCTCTCGCGCCTCCTGATGGGCGGGCGGCTCTCGCTGGCGATGGGCGCGAGCGCCACGTTCGTCAGCCTCGCGATTGGCGTGCCGATGGGCCTCGCTGCGGGGTATTTTCGCGGCTGGGTCGATGAAGGCCTGATGCGCCTTGCCGATGTGATGATGGCGATCCCGCCGATCATGCTCGGCCTGCTGGTCCTAGCCGTGACCCCGCCCGCGCTCTGGAAGACGGCGGTGGCGGTGGGCTTTGTCTATATCCCGCCGATTGCGCGGCTTACCCGCTCTGTCACGCTCTCACTTGCGGGCGAGGATTTCATTCAGGCGGCCCGGGCGCGTGCCGAGAGTTCCTCCTACATCCTCTTCCGGGAAATTCTCCCGAACGCATGGCCGCCGCTGATCGTCGAGGCGAGCTTGCGCGTCACCTACGCGATCCTGCTTGGTTCGGCCCTGAGCTTTCTTGGCCTTGGCGCACAACCGCCAAGCTCCGATTGGGGCCTGATGATCGCGGAGGCACGCTCGTTTCTCGATCGCGCGCCATGGCTAGCGCTCGCCCCGGGTCTTGCAATGTGCCTTCTGGTGATCGGCATCAATCTCATCGGCGATGGTGCACGCGAGCGGCTTGATCCGCGTCTGAAAGCGCGCGTGGGGAAAGTCTCGTGATCCGCGTCGAAGACCTCACCATCCGCTATCGCACGCCCGGTGGCGAAATCGAGGCGCTAACCTCGGTATCGTTCAGCATCGCGCGCGGCTCGACGCTGGCGCTGGTGGGCGAATCCGGCTCTGGCAAGAGCACGGTCGCGCTTGCGGCGATGGGCATTCTGCCCGGCGAAGCGCGGATCGCCTCGGGCAAAATCCTGTTCGACGGCGAAGACCTGATGGCGCTCTCGGCCGAGGCACGACGCGAGATCCGGGGCTCGCGCATGGGGCTTGTGTTTCAGGACCCGTTCTCGGTGCTCAACCCCTCGCTGAAAATCGGTGAACAGGTGGGCGAGGGGCTTGTTCACAAGCGTGGCTACACGCCAAAACAGGCTTTGGTGCGGGCGATTGAACTCCTTGATGAGGTCGGCATTCGCCAGCCTGAGGTGGTGGCAGAGGCCTATCCGCACCAGCTCTCCGGTGGCATGCGCCAACGCGCGCTGATCGCCGGTGCTCTGGCTTCCGAACCCGAGTTGCTGATCCTCGACGAGCCGACGACCGCCCTCGATGTCACCATTGAGGCGCAAATTCTCGAATTGCTCGAAACGCTGCGTGCGCGGCGAAACCTGACGATGCTGTTCATCAGCCATAACCTTGGCGTGGTGCGCCGCATCGCCGATGAGGCCGCTGTGCTTTACGCTGGCGAGATCGTCGAGCGCGGGCCGACGGTGGCGCTGCTGTCCAACCCCACGCACCCCTATTCGAAGGGGTTGCTGGCGGCGATTCCGCGGATCGGCGAGCGGAAAACGCGCCTCGCCTCGATCCCTGGCCGCCTGCCGGATTTGCGCACACCACCGCAGGGCTGCCGCTTTGCGTCCCGCTGTCCCTTCGCCCAGCCGCAGTGCGCAGCGTCACAGACTTTGATGGAATCTGGCGCGCGGGCTGTTCGCTGTGGCCGCGCTGACGCCTTGGTGGGCGTGCCTTGGCCTCATCTTGATGACGGCGCTGGCGTGTCAGAACCTGTCCGGCGAACCACCGCTGAACCCGTCGTCATGGTGGAAAACCTGACAAAAACCTTCACCATCGGCCATGCACCCTGGGCGTTCGAAGGCTGGCGCCCCACCCGTAAACCGATCTGCATTTCCCCTGTGAACGGCATTTCGCTGGAGATCGCGGCGGGCGAAGCACTTGGGCTGGTGGGCGAATCCGGTTCGGGCAAAACCACGCTCGGGCGCACGATTTTGCGCCTGATCGAGCTGGAGTCGGGCACCATCCGCATTGCCGGGGAGGATGTCTCGCACCTGCCGCAGAGCGCTTTGGAGCCGATGCGGCGCGCGGCACAGATCGTGTTCCAGAACCCGGATTCCTCGCTAAACCCTCGAAAAACCATTGGCGATCTCCTCGCCCGACCACTGGTTCGGTTCGGCCTCGCGCCCGCCGCAGAGGTTCCGGCGCGCGTCAAAGCACTGCTCGATCTCGTGCGTCTCCCGGCGCATTATCAGGACCGCTACGCCCATCAAATGAGCGGCGGCGAGAAACAGCGCGTCGGCATTGCATTGGCACTCGCGACCGAGCCGCGTTTTATCGTCTGCGATGAGCCGGTTTCGGCGCTTGATGTTTCGGTACAGGCAGCGATCATCAACCTGCTGGCGGACCTCAAGGATCGGCTCGGTGTCGCTTATCTATTCATTTCGCACGACATTTCGGTCGTCGCCCACCTCTGCGATCGCATCGCCGTGATGCGCCATGGCGAGATGGTCGAAATCGGCCCGGTGGACGAGATTATCGAACGCCCGAAGCACGCGTATACACGCAAGCTCGTCGCTGCCGTGCCGCGCGTCGATGGTGTTAGCGGAGGGCATCCGGCATGAGCGCCTATCCTTGGCCGGTCGGCAAACGCGCCGCCGTGATGATCTCCATCGATGTCGATGCCGACACGCCGCTGCTCTGGCGGACACGCGCTGAGCCGGAGATGCGCTTCATCGCTGAACTCGAACAGCGCCAGCATGGCCTGCGCCACGGGCTGAAGGCCTTGCAGGACGTGCTCGCGCGGCACCAGACAGCCGCGACCTTTTTCGTGCCCGCGCTGGTCGCCGAACGTGCGCCCACGCTTCTTCCTGCGCTGATCTCGGCAGGTCATGAGGTCGGCCTGCATGGCTATGCCCATGAAACCGTGCGCGAGGTTTCGGACGCGGAATTTACCGCCGCGCTTGAACGTTCGATCCGGATTTTCGAGGCGCAGACCGGCAAAACACCGCGCGGCTTTCGCGCGCCCGGCTGGGAAATGACGGCGCATATGCTCGCCGAAATCGCGCGTTTCGGGCTCTATGACAGCTCGCTCGCAGGGCTGGACTGGCCCTATACGCTCGGGAAGATCACCGAAATCCCGATCTCCTGGGCGCGCGAGGATACCGCGCGCTTCAAGCTGACGGGCCTCGCGGATCGCTGGCCGCCGACCGGACCGGATCAGGTGCTCGCCGAATGGATTTTCGATTATGAGGCTACCGCCGCAGACGGCGGATTGTTCGTGCTAACCCTGCATGACTGGATAGCCGGGCGCCCGGCGCAACTCCGCGTGCTCGACGCACTGTTGTCCCGGATCCGCGCCGACGAGGCAACATGGATTGCCACTGGCGCAGCCCTTGCGGAGTACCATCGCGCGCAGAGCCTGCCCGGTTTCGCTGTGCCGCATCGGTGAACACAAGGCGTTGACTTCGCCGCGTGCCTCCGGTCTCCTCCGCTCCCAGGAGAGGCACTTGAGAAGCTCGCCCCATGCTGCGCCATGATTTGACGTCCCTGCGCCTTTTCGTGGCGATCTGTGAGATGCGGAACCTGTCGCGCGCGGCGGACAGCATGAACCTCGCGCTTTCCGCCGCGAGCCGTCGCCTGCGCCTGATCGAAGAGGAGGTCGGCGCCCCGCTGGTCAAGCGCCTGCCGCATGGCTTCGAGCCGACCCCGGCGGGCTTCACCATGCTGCGTTATGCCCAGATGGTGCTGCATCTGGGGGATCAACTCACGGCCAATATCGCGGATCACAGCGCCGGCGTTCGGGGGCGTGTCAGGGTTTTTGCCTCAAGCTCGGCGCTGGTGCAGAGCCTCGCGGCGGATTTGGCCGCCTTCGCCCGTGAGCATCCGGATATCCGGATTGACCTTGAGGAACGCCCGACTGGCGATACGCTTGAGGCGCTGGACCGCAAGATCGCCGATGTCGGCGTCATTGTGCGCGGCGCGCCGGTCTCTGGCCTGACGCGCTATCCCTATGCCAAGGATCGGCTCGCGGTGGCCGTCCATAAGGCGCACCGGCTGGCGATGCGCGCCTCGGTGACGTTGGCCGAACTGCTGGATGAGGATTTCGTCGCGCTCGAAGTCGGCACGGCGGTGCATCGGCTCGTGGATGAAAAGGCGCGGGCGTTGGGCGGCATTCTCAAGCTTCGCGTGCAGGTCCGGAGTTTCGAAGTCATGTGCCAGATGGTTGGTCATGAATTGGGCATCGGCATTTTGCCCGAGGCAGCCTTGCGTCCGCTGGCCGAGGCTTTGGGCATCGCGCTGGTGACGCTGGACGAGCCTTGGGCGGTGCGCGATCTCGACCTCGTGGTGGCGACGGATAGCGAGCAATCCATCGCGACGCGCCTGCTGATTTCGACGCTGCGCAAGCCTGATGAGGCATCTTCTTAGATTTCGAATTTTTCGTAATCAGATTGCGGAGAATTTCAATTCCTCAAAGGCGGTAAATGCGCATAGACTGATCGTCGATGAAGAAACCGACGCCAAACGAGTCCAATGCTTTCAACGCTTTCGTCGAGCGCTTTGACTCGTTTTCGGAAGGTGAGGGGCCGCTCGAAGGTCTGACCTTCGCAGCCAAGGATTGCCTCGATCTCGCGGGCCGTGCGCCGGGATGCGGTCTCCCGTCTGACGCGGATCTGCCGGCACCCGCTTCGGACGCCGCGATCATCCGGATGTTGCAAGCAGCGGGCGCACACCTCCTCGGCATGACGCAGATGACCGCGCTCGCCTATGAGCCCTCCGGCACTAACGCCGCGCTCGGTCGCCCCGTGAACCCGCTCAATTCAGCTTATGTCTGCGGCGGTTCTTCTTCCGGTTCAGCGGTCGCGGTAGCGGCAGGGGCTGTGGATTTCGCTATTGGCACTGATACAGGCGGGTCTGTCCGCATTCCCGCCCATTGCTGCGGGATTTCGGCATGGAAGCCGAGTTTCGGTCTGATCCCGGTCGAGGGCGTCATGCCGCTCGCACCGAGCCTCGATGTGGTCGGGTTTCTGGCGCCTGAAGCTGCGGATTTTGTGCCGCTGATCCCGGTTCTGATACCCTCGGGTGCGAGGGAGATGCGGTTCAGGAGCATTGCTTTTGCCCTCGATGTCGCCGCCGAAGCGCCGCACGCCGCTGAAGCGCTCGAAAGCGTGCTGAAGGCGGCTCGTCACACCGGTTTCACCTGCCATGATACTGAGGCGCTACCGCTGATCCGCGACTGCGATCCTCCGGTCATGACCTTGATGCAGGGCGAGGCGTATCGGGCCCATGCTGCGCGTATTGCCTCCGGGAGCCTTGATCCTGTCATGGCGAAGCGGCTCGGCAAGGGTGCCGAAGTGAGCGAGTCCGACCTTGCCGCCGCACGCGCGGCGCTGACAGCTCTCTCCGGCGAGACACTAGATGCCGTCTTCGGCCCAGACGATATCCTGCTGCTGCCGGTGATGCCCTGCGAGACTCCGCGGGTCGCGCTCTGCGATCCGGGAAGCCCGGAATTTTCCGCCCGCGCGCTCTATGCGCTCTCAGCCTTCACCCGGTTTGCCAATGGTCTCGGCCTGCCGGTCGTGACGCTGGCGACGGGCAAAGACAGCCACGAGATGCCCATCGGCCTTCAGTTGGTTGCCCGGCCCGGACGCGATGCTGACCTCATCCGCGCCGCCGCGACCATCGAACGTGCGTTGGATTTGCCGACCCTGCGTCCCCTTATCAGGCGAGCCATGTCATGATTGCTCCGGTCGCGCTGGATCACCTCAAGGTGCTCGATCTTACCCGCGTCCGCGCCGGGCCGACCGCCTGCCGCGTGCTCGCGGATTTCGGCGCCGATGTCATCAAGATTGAACCGCCTGATGGTGTCGACCCGAACGAGGGTATGTCCGGCCCGCGCCTTGGGTATGACATGCAGAACCTCCATCGCAACAAGCGCTCGATGACGCTGAACCTCAAGGAACCCGAAGGGCGCGCGGTTTTCCTCAAGCTGGTCGAGACCGCCGATGTCGTGCTCGAAAATTACCGCCCCGATGTGAAGGACCGCCTCGGCATTGATTATGCGACGCTGCGGGCGATCAACCCGCGCATCATCCTCGCCTCGGTTTCCGGCTTCGGGCAGGATGGACCCTACCGTACCCGTGCGGGCTTCGACCAGATCGCGCAAGGCATGGGCGGGCTGATGTGGATCACCGGCCAGCCGGGGCAGGGGCCGATGCGCGCCGGCGCCGCCGTGGCCGACACCACCGCCGGGCTTTATGCCGCGATTGGCATTCTAGTCGCTCTGGCCGAGCGCGAGAAGTCCGGCGAGGGTCAATGGGTGCAGACCTCGCTGTTGCAGGCTCAGATCGCGCTCTGCGATTTTCAAGCTGCGCGTTACCTCGTCGATAAGGTCGTGCCGCCGCAAGCGGGCAACGATCACCCCTATTCGACGCCGATGGGCGTTCTCGAAACCGCCGATGGCTTCATCAACATCGGCGTCGGCGGGGAAGGCCAGTGGGTGAATTTCTGCAAGGCTTTGGGGCATCCCGATCTGGCCAAACATCCCGATTTTGCCAAGCAGGACAATCGCTTCGCGAACCGCCCGAAACTCGCTGCAACGCTGGCGCCTATCCTCAAGTCGCAGACGACAGCGCATTGGCTCGAGGTCTTCGAGGCGCATCACGTCCCCGTCGGGCCGATTTACCACATGGATGAGGTCTTCGCTGATCCGCAGGTGAAGCATCTCGGCATCGCGGAGAAGGTCACGCATCCCGAGCGCGGTGAATTCGAACTCGTGGGGCAGCCGGTTGTTCTTTCGCGCACGCCGGCGGCGATTGTCTCGACTATTCCTGACAAGGGCGGACATACTGTCGAAGTGCTCGCAGCTGCGGGCTTCACGCCTGAGCAAATCGAACGTCTCAAATCCTGCGGGGTTATCTAGATCATGTCTGCCTCCACCCCTTCGATCCGTTATGACGCCAAGGACGGTCTCGCGCACATCACTTTCGCCCATGCCGCGCGGATGAACGCGATGACCCTGGGCATGTGGAAGGCGTTGCCGGAAGCGGTGGCGCGCGCTGATGCAGACCCTGAGGTGCGTGCGATTGTCGTGACCGGCGAGGGTGAAAAAGCCTTCTGTGCCGGAGCGGATATCTCCGAATTCGGACAGGTCCGGGCAACGGAAGCCGATGTCGCAGCCTATGAAGTTGCGGTTTCTGCCGCCAATCAGGCGCTGTCGAGCGCAAAAAAGCCGACCATCGCGCTTATCCGGGGCATCTGTTTCGGCGGCGGCTTCGGGCTCGCGATGTCCTGCGACCTCCGGCTTGCGAGCCACGACTCGCGCTTCCGCATCCCGGCGGCGCGGCTCGGTCTTGGTTATGGCTATGGCGGGGTTGAAGCCCTTGTTCGCCGTATCGGCATGGCTGGCGTCGCGGATCTGCTACTCTCGGCCCGCATTCTCGATGCCGGGGAAGCCCTGCGCTACTCGATCGCAACGCTGGTCTGGGAACGTTCGGTGTTCGACGAGAAGGCCGCCGATTACCTCAAGACCATGGCGACCAATGCCCCGCTGACCATGCAGGCGGTCAAGGGTGCGCTGACCGAGCTGATGCGCCCCGAAGCCGAACGTGATGCGGCGACGGCAGAGGCGCTGGTGGCCCAGTGTTTTGAAAGTAACGACTATCGGGAAGGTCAAAAGGCCTTTCTGGAGAAGCGTGCGCCCGTCTTCCGGGGGCGTTGAACCTGTATTTTCGGAACCTGCAATTTCGGCATCGCGCTTGCTGGCAAAGGCCCGCCCGCGCATAAAGGAGAGGGACATGAAGCGTCGTCACTTTATCGGCTCCATCGCCGCCACCGTACTGGCCCCATTGGCACTTGCCCCCCTGACGGGAACGGCTTTTGCCCAGACCGCGCCGCTCAACCCGCCCGTGACGCTCACGGTCGGCTATCAGAAGGTCGGTCATCTCGCGCCGATGATCCTGATTGCGGATACGCTCAAGGCTCAGGGCGTCGAGATCAAGCTCGTCGAATTCGCGCGTTACGCCGATGCCCGCACAGCGCTCCTCGCTGGTTCGCTCGAAGTCGCCTCTGTCGGCCCGGCGGATCTTGCGATCTCTCTCGCCAATGGCTCGACCAGCATGGTCGGCATTATGGGTGTGGGTTCGTCGCCGAAGTATGTCATCGCCGGCAAGGGCAAGAAGTTTGACAGCTGGGACGATATCAAGGGCAAGAAGATCGCCATCGCGCCGGGGTCGGCGGTGTGGTTCCAGTTCGCCGCGACGCTGATCGAGAAGGGCATTCCCTATTCCTCGTTCAATGCAGTGAACATTCAGGGCGGCGGTGCGAACTTCAATCAGGCGCTTGAAAAGGGCGAGGTTGACGCCATCGTGACCTGGGAGCCGTTTGAATCCATTCCCGTGATGAAAGGCTACGGTACCTTCGCCAAGAACCTCGATTACTCGATCTCGAAATCCGTCGGTGCTGAACTCGGCATGCTCGCGGCCAACAAGGAGGCGGCCACCAACAAGCGTGCGGCAGTCGAGCGCTTCGTGACCGCCTATGTCGCCAAGATGAAGGAACTTGAAGGCTCCACCGCAGCGTTCGGCAAGGCTGTTGCGACGCTGACCGGCCTTGACCCCGAGGTTTCGCTGAAAATTGCGGAAGTCATCAAGCTCGGCCCGGTCATCACGCCGGATCAGGTGAAGCGGCAGGCGAAGGCCTTCGCGGAACTCAATGTCATTCCCAAAGACGTCTCGGGCGAAATCGAGAAGTACTGGGATGGTTCATTCCTTACCATCGCGATGAAGAAGTAACGCTCGATAAGCCAGCGGCCATCAGGGTTGACCGATAGGTCAAGACAAGGGGCCGCTTTAGGAGCGAATGCGACGCCGAGCTTATGCGAGGGACTTGGCCCGAACCTGACCGTTCCAAAGGAAGGGTCATCCGTGAGAGCCATGAATAAAACAAGTTGAAAAGGGCGTCGCCGAACCTCGGCGGCGTCCCTCTGACGGAGGGGCACATGGCGGCAGCGGGCATATCAGGGGCAAACCCATCGCTTCAGGGCTTCCTGCGCTCGCGCGTTGGCAAGGGCTTGCTAGCGCTCATTTTGCCGCTGGCGGCGCTCTTTCTCTGGCAGGCTTCCGGCACCAATGGCGCGGTGGCAGGCGGCGCCTTGCCGACACCGGACCGCGTCTGGAAGGCGTGGCTCGTCTGGGCCTTCGACAAGCCCGGGCCGATGACGCTTTCGCCTTATGTCGGCAACTGGATGGAAGCGATTGCCTTTTCTGCGATGCGCGTTGCCAAGGGCTTTGGCCTTGCCGTGCTGGTTGGCGTGCCGCTTGGCATCCTGATCGGCTGGTCGCGGCTTGCGGCCTCGATGGTCGATCCGACGATCCAGTGGCTCCGGCCCGTGCCGATCACGGCGTGGTTGCCGATTTCCATCGCAATTTTCGGAATTTCCGACTTCGGCGCGGTGTTCCTCATCACCATCGGCGCCTTCTATCCCATCGTTATCAACACAACGCAGGGTGCAAGGGATGTCGACAAAAACTGGATCCGCGCCGCCTTGATGATGGGCGCGAACCAATGGGACATCTTGCGCCGTGTGGTGCTGCCGGCGGCGCTGCCTTCGATCTTCACCGGCCTTCGCATCGGCCTTGGCATCGGCTGGACGGCGGTGATCGTCTCGGAAATGGTCGCGGTGAAATCCGGCCTCGGCTATGTGCTCTGGGATGCCTATTACGTTGGGCGGATGGATATCGTCATCGCCGATATGGTCTCGATCGGCCTCTTCGGGTTCCTGTCGGACTGGGCCATCGTCCACCTTGAGCATTGGGTGCTGAAATGGCGCCGCATGCAGAATTTCAACCAGTAGGCGGGCGCTATGGGTACGATTTCGCTGCAATCCGTCTCGAAGACCTACGGTGGCGCGCGCGCGGTCGTCGCGCTCGATAATGTGGATTTCGAGGTCGCCGAGGGTGAGTTCGTCGCGCTGTTGGGCCCGTCCGGCTGCGGGAAATCGACGCTGCTCAACCTTGTCGCCGGGTTTGAGCCTCTCAGTGAAGGCAAGCTGCTGTTCGATAACCAGCCGGTCGCAAGGCCGGGGCCAGATCGCGGCGTGGTGTTTCAGGAGGCTTCGCTCCTGCCGTGGCTCAATGTCTGGGAGAATGTAGTTTTCGGCCCGAAAGTGCAGAAAATCGCGCGCTCGGATTATGAGCTGCGCGCGCGTGAAATCCTGCGCATCGTCGGGCTGGAACAGTTCCACGAGGCCCTGCCGGTGCAACTCTCTGGCGGTATGCGTCAGCGCGTCGGCATCGCCCGTGCGCTCGTCATGGAGCCGCGCGCCCTGCTGATGGACGAGCCCTTCGGCGCGCTCGATGCGCAGACGCGGCTTTCGATGCAGGCGCTGCTGCTGGAGGTCTGGCAGAACCTCAAGACGACGGTGCTCTTCGTCACCCATGATATCGATGAGGCCATCCTGCTGGCGGACCGCATCTGCGTGATGACCGCACGGCCCGGCCGTATCACCCGCACCATCCCTATTTCGCTCCGTCGCCCGCGCTCGATTGATGATCTCACCACGGCGGATTTTATCCGCTTCAAGGCGATGATCATGGCCGAAATGCGCGGCAGCGGGCATTAAAAAGCAGCTGAGGCGCCAATGGCCAATCCCCGCATTCCCTACCGGATGAGTTCCTCGCGGCCAAAACTGCCGCCGATGGATGGAAAGTCTATCCTCGTGCACCTCGTGGTGAATGTGGAGCACTGGCAGTTCGATCATGCCATGCCGCGCACCATCATCACCCCGCCGCATGGCCGTGAAACCGTGCCGGATGTACCGAATTTCTCGTGGGCGGATTACGGGATGCGTTCCGGCATGCCGCGCATCCTTGATCTCTTCGCCAAGCGCGGTTTGCCGGCTTCGACGAGCTTCAACGCGGGTGTGATAGACGCTTACCCCGAAGCAGCGATCGCGATGCGCGATGCCGGTTGGGAATTCATCGGCCATGGCATGCACCAGAAGGCGATGAACCACGTCGAAGGCGGCGAGGGCGCGCTGATCAAGGCTTGTCTCGACAAGATCGAGGGCTTCACCGGCAAGAAGGTTCGCGGCTGGCTCTCGCCGGGCCTGCGCGAGACTGTCGATACGCCGGATATCCTGAAGGCGGCAGGCGTCGATTACGTTTGCGATTGGGTGGTCGATGACCTTCCCTCTTACATGACGACCAAAGCAGGGCCGCTGGTGGCGATGCCCTATAACGTCGAGGTCAACGATTCCATCATCTACGCCATCGAGCGTCACGCGACGGGCGAAATGGCGCGGCGGCTTGAGTTCACGCTGCGCCAATTTGAAGCCGAGAGCACGGAAAACCCGCGCGTGCTCGCCATCGGCCTGCATCCGCATCTGATCTCGGTGCCGCATCGCATGCATGAACTCGTTCACATGCTCGATGTGCTGCAAGCCTCGGACAAGGTACTTTTCACGACCGGAAGCGCGATCTGCGACTGGTTTACCGCCAACCAGACTCCCGGAGCCTGAACCATGGATCTTCGCCTCGCAGGAAAGCGCGTTCTCATCACCGGTGGCTCGAAGGGTATCGGCATCGCTTGCGCAAAGGTGTTTCTGGAAGAGGGCTGCTCGGTTGTGCTGGTCGCGCGTGATGCGGCCAAGTTGAACGAGGCAGCGGCGACGCTCGCATCACCCAATGCGGTCACGCTATGTCCGGCGGACCTCTCGCAGGCCGCCGAGCGCGAGCGCGTCGCGGCGCTGCATCCGGAGATCGATGTGCTCGTCAACAACGCCGGCGCCATTCCCGCTGGTGGGCTGCTTGATCTCTCCATGGAGACATGGGAGGCGGCCTGGGCGCTCAAGGTGATGGGCTACATCCATCTCACGCAGCTCTACCTCGCCAAGATGAAGGCGAAGGGCGATGGCGTGATCGTCAACATCATCGGCGGAGCGGGGCGCAGCCCGCGCTACAACTACGTCTGCGGCGCGACCGGCAATGCCGCGCTGATGGCATTCACTGGCGCGGTCGGTGGCAAATCGAGCGAATGGGGCGTGCGCGTCTTCGGCATCAACCCGAGCCAGACGCGGACGGATCGCATCGTCACGCTCTCGAAAACCAAGGCGAAGGACGCGCTGGGCGATGAAAATCGTTGGCAGGAAATGCTGACCGGCCTGCCGTTCAACCGGCTGATCGAACCCGAGGAAATTGCGCGCTCTGCGGCCTTCCTCGCATCGCCCGCCTGCGGCTATGTCAGCGGTGCGGTGCTCGATGTTGATGGCGGACAGGCATTCCGAGGGTAAAATGGCGGTTGTTCAGGGTTGGAATGGCCGCTTCTTCGAGGATTTCGAGATTGGGGATGTCTACAAGCACCCCCTCGGGCGCACCATCACCGCGACTGACAATGCGTGGTTCACCCAGCTCACGCTGAACACAGCGCATCTTCATTTTGATGCGAATTACGCCGCGCACACGAGCTTCGGCAAGCCGCTGGTGAACTCCTGCTTCACGCTTTCGCTGGTGACTGGGCAATCGGTGCAGGATGTCTCGCAGAACGTCTTCGCCAACCTCGGCTGGGATGAGGTGCGTCTGCCGAATCCGGTCTATGAGGGCGATACGCTCTATGCCGAGTCCGAGGTGCTGGAGAAGCGCGATTCCGGCTCGCGCCCGGAGATAGGCATCCTGAAGATCCGCACAATCGGCTACAATCAGACCGGCGATATCGTGGTGAGCTTCCTACGGACTCTGATGGTATACCGGCGCGGGCAGGGGCCACTCGCGACCTACCGCCCGGAGCCGAAACGGCAATACCGGACAGGCTAACCCTTCCAACCCTGATCAACATGCTCTAACGCTCCGGGGAAATTTCTCCGGACCGGCATTTCCATGATTCGTCTCGAAAATATCTCCAAGCAGAATTCCAGCCAGCTTCTCTTCATCGAGGCCTCCGCCGCGCTTTTGCGCGGTGAAAAGGTCGGGCTTGTCGGTCCGAATGGTGCGGGCAAGACGACGCTGTTCCGCATGATCACTGGCGAGGAAAGCCCGGACGAAGGGCAGGTCTCGATCGATCGCGGTATCACCATCGGCTATTTCAGCCAGGATGTCGGCGATATGGCGGGGCGCAGCGCTGTGGCGGAAGTCATGGATGGCGCCGGCCCGGTGAGCGCAGTTGCGGCAGAACTCAAAGACCTTGAAGCCGCGATGATGGACCCGGATCGCGCCGACGAGATGGACGAGATCATCGCCCGCTATGGCGAGGTGCAGGCGCGCTTCGAAGAGCTCGACGGCTATGCGCTCGATGGTCGCGCACGTGAGGTGCTCGATGGTCTCGGTTTCAGCCAGGAGATGATGGATGGCGATGTCGGCAAGCTTTCCGGCGGCTGGAAGATGCGCGTCGCGCTCGCCCGCATCCTGCTGATGCGCCCTGATGCGATGCTGCTCGACGAACCCTCGAACCATCTCGATCTTGAAAGCCTGATCTGGCTCGAGGAATTCCTCAAGGGCTTTGAAGGCGCACTGATGATGACCTCGCATGATCGCGAGTTCATGAACCGCATCGTCTCCAAGATTGTCGAAATCGACGGCGGCTCGCTCACCACATATTCGGGCAATTACGAGTTTTACGCCCAGCAGCGCGCGCTCAACGAGAAGCACCAGCAGGCGCAGTTCGAGCGCCAGCAGGCGATGCTGGCGAAGGAAATCAACTTCATCGAGCGTTTCAAGGCCCGCGCCAGCCACGCCGCGCAGGTGCAGAGCCGCGTGAAAAAGCTCGACAAGATCGAGCGCGTCGAGCCGCCCAAACGCCGCCAGACCGTGTTGTTCGAGTTCCTGCCCGCGCCGCGCTCGGGGGATGATGTGATTGCGGTCAAGGGCGTGCACAAGCGCTATGGCAACCGCGTGATCTATGACGGACTCGATTTTCACGTGCGACGCAAGGAGCGCTGGTGCGTGATGGGCGTCAACGGCGCGGGAAAATCGACCCTGCTCAAGCTTGTCGCCGGCGCGTCGGAGCCGGATGAGGGTAGCGCGACGCTCGGCGTTGGCGTGAAAATGGGTTACTTCGCGCAACACGCGATGGAAGTGCTCGACGGTGAGCGCACCGTGTTCGAGACGCTGGAAGACACGTTTCCGCAAGCCGGGCAGGGTTCCTTGCGTGCACTCGCAGGGTGTTTCGGTTTTTCCGGCGATGACGTTGAAAAGCGCTGCCGCGTGCTTTCAGGCGGCGAAAAAGCCCGCCTCGTGATGGCGCTGATGCTTTTTGATCCGCCGAACCTGCTGGTGCTCGATGAGCCCACCAACCACCTCGATATGGCGACGAAGGAAATGCTGATCGCGGCGCTCTCGCAGTTCGAGGGCACCATGCTGTTCGTCAGCCATGACCGGCACTTCCTCGCCGCGCTCTCGAACCGCGTGCTGGAGCTGACGCCGGAAGGCATCCACACCTACGGCGGCGGATATACGGAATATGTCGCGCGCACCGGGCAGGAAGCGCCGGGTCTCAGGAGTTAGAAGTCGCAGGAGTTAGAGCCTTTTCAAGCGAAGTGGGAGCCGGTTCGCTTGAAAAGGCGTGAAAACAAGAAAACAGCTTAAACGATCGGCAGCGTCATCTCGCCGAAATACCCAAGGCTCACGTGCAGCGTACCCTTGCGCGGCACCGGCACCATGCCGCAGAGGCTGCCGGTGGTAATGAAGTGCCCCGCGCGAAGCCCGCCGACGAGGTCGCTCTGCGCATTGGCATAGGCCATCACCGGCAGGATGTGATCGCCCACGGGATGCTTTGCCGGGGCGCTGTAGAGCGTTTCACCGTCGAGCGTCACGATGCAGGGAAGGCTGGCGTAATCAACGGCGGCCAGCGGCATCGACGCTTTCGAGATCACGTAGCCTTCGTTGGCGAGGCTGTCCGAAAGGTTGGTCCAGGGCGAGGCGGTATGGCCGGCCGGCAGGCGCGAGATGCACATCTCCACCCCGAGGCTCATGTCCTCGATTGCCGCGATGATCTCCTCCCGGCTGTATTGTCCCGGCGGCAGATCGCGCTTCAGGCGCACCGCGATCTCCACTTCGACGACCAGGCGCTCGGCAAAGGGCCAGCTCGTCGGCGCTTCCTTGCATGCACCGGCGAAGATCGGCGCAGACACGCCGCCAACTTCGGGGTGCGGGTTGACCTTCCAGCCACAAACGGTTTCGCCAAGCCCTTCCATTACCGCGCGCTGGGTGCGAACCGCTTCGGCGAGCGATTCCGGCGCGCCAGCAAAATCGGTGATGGTCTTGCCGCTGCGGCGCGCGGCGAGGAGGGTGCTTGCGAAGGAAGTGCTCATGTCGGGTGCCTTTGCAGAACGCCGCGTTCGAGGAAGATCTCGGTGATCGCATCGACGGCTTCAGTGAAAACAGGGTTTTTGCGCGCAGCCAGACCGCGCGGGCGGGGCATATCGATCTCGATGATGGTTTCGATCCGCCCCGGACGGGGGGACATCACCACCACACGGTCCGCCAGCAGCACGGCTTCGTCAATCGAGTGGGTGATGAACACCACAGTCTTTTTTGTTTCGAGCCAGAGCCGTTCGAGATCGACGCGCATCTGCTCGCGCGTCAACGCGTCGAGCGCGCCAAAAGGCTCGTCCATCATCAGAAGCGGCGGCTCATGCACAAGCCCGCGCGCGATGGATGCGCGCTGGCGCATGCCGCCGGAGAGTTCATACGGCCGGCGATCCAGAAAATCGCCGAGGCCGACTGCATGGAGCAGTTCAAGCGCCTTCGGGCGGTACTTTTCGCGGTCCAGACCGCGCATATCGATCTGGAACAGCACGTTGTCGAGCACATTGCGCCATTCCAGCAGGACTGGCTGCTGGAAGACGATGCCAACGTCCGTGACAGGGCCGGTGACCGGCTTGCCGAAGACGGTGAGATCACCGCCTGAACGCGGCAAAAGCCCGGTGATCAGCCGGAGAAGCGTCGATTTTCCGCAGCCCGAGGGGCCAACAATCGCCAGAAACTCGCCGTCACCGATATCGAGGTCAATGGGCGAGAGCGCCAGCGTTGGCCGATCGCCAACGCCATAGGTCTTGGAGACGCCGCGCAGGGAAATGCCGGTGGATGTCATGGCAGAATGCGGCTTTCGAGGGCTGGGGAGAGGCGCGAAAGCGGCCAGATGCGCGCGAGTTCCTGTGCGGCGCTTGTCAGTACCGGGATGATCTCCTGTTGCCGCTCCGGTCTCAGGCGCACGACAGGCCCCGCGACGCTGGTCGTGCCAAGCGCAAGCCCGGTCGCAGAATCACGCACCGCTACGGCCATGGCTGCAACGCCGGGCTCGGCCTCTTCCTCGACCACCGCAAAACCTCTGTTGCGTACAACATCCAGCTCGCGCCGGAGGTGATCGATGGTCGCAATCGCCCGTGGGCCGACATTGCCGGGGTTCTTGCCGAGGCCGTCACGCAGCGCGATTTCACACGCCTCCTCATCGGAGAGCGTCGCGAGCCAGGCCTTTCCGTTGGCGGTCGCGAAGGAGACGATCCGCCCGCTCATCGAGGGCTGGTAGAGAAGGCCCGCCGGCGCGCCCTGCGCCGAGCCGATCCAGATCAGTTTCTGCTGGTCGACGACCGTGAGACGCACCAGCTCGGCGGTCTGTCGTGCCACGCGCTCAAGAATGCCCTGTGTCGCATCGGCGATCCCTGCTGTCTGCATATAGCGCTGGCCGAGGACGCCGAGACGCAAGGTCAGGCGGTATTGCCCGGTCGAGGCATCCTGTTCCACCCAGCCTTCGCCCATCAAATGCTCAAGCAGGCGCTGAACGGAACTTTTCGGCGCATCCAATGCCGCAGCAAGGTCCGTCAGGCGATGATCGCGCCCGGCGTCGGACATCGTCTCGAACAGCGCGAGACAGTGAGAAAGTTGCGACTTGACGACCCGCATATTAATGGGACACAGTTCCATCAGGGATGATGATCCAGTTTGCACATGTCGCAGAACACGTCAACGGACATCCTGGAGGAGTTTGAGGATGGCGGCGAAGGGTGCTTTTGCCGGGCGGTTTCGAGGCGGTCTGCAGGTCGCTGCAACAGTGGCGGTCTTCTTGCTCGCATGGGAAATCGCGGCGCGCGTCTTCCATCTGCCAGCCTATATCCTGCCTGCGCCGAGCGAGATTTTCGCCGAGCTGGTCAACCGCCGCCTGCAATACTGGAACGCTGCGCTCTTCACGCTCCAGCCGATGCTGATCGGCTTTGGCTGCGCGGTTGTGATCGGCATTGCGTTGGCGCTGCTGGTGGCCTTTTCGAAATCCATGGAAAAGACGGTGTATCCGCTGCTGGTCTTTTTCCAGATCGTGCCGAAGATCGCTGTGGCACCGCTCTTCATCATCTGGTTCGGCTTCGGGCTGGTGCCGAAGGTGCTGCTGGTCTTCCTGCTGTCGTTCTTTCCGGTCGTCGTCTCGGCGATCACGGCGTTTCGTTCAGTCGACCCGGATATCATGGACCTCGCGCGTTCGACCGGCGCAGGACGTTGGCGCACCTTCGTCAAGGTCAAGGTGCCGCATGCGCTGCCGACACTTTTTACTGGCATCAAGGTCGCGGCAGCGCTCTCCGCAACAGCGGCGGTGGTGGCGGAATTCGTCGCCTCGGATCGCGGGCTTGGCTACCTGCTGCTCGAGGCCAACGGCAACCTCAACACCTCGATGGCCTTTGGCTCAGTATTCGTTCTCACGGCGCTTGGTTTTGCGCTTTATGCGGCGGTGGAGATCGCCGAACAGATCCTCATCCCCTGGCACGTCTCGCAGCGCAGCCAGAGCGATGTGGGAACGCCGATTTGAATGCACCTCAATAACACGGCGCCAAAAAGGGGCCGGAACAGGGAGATCACCATGAAACGCCTACTCGGATTTGTTGCCGGTTGCGCCATCGCGCTCTCGACCCCGGTTCTCGCGCAGGAAAAGGCGACTTTGCGCCTCAACTGGCTGATTTACGGCTTTCATACGCCGTTCTACCTCGGCATCGAGCGCGGCTACTACAAGGCCGAAGGCATCGATCTCGAGGTCGGTGAAGGGCAGGGGTCGGGCCGCGCCGTGCAGATCATCGCGGCGAAGGGCGATACCTTCGGCCTCTCGGACGGTTCGAGCATCATCAATGGGGCCACCAAGGGCGCGCCAATCAAGGCGGTGATGGGCATTATGAACACCACGCCCTTCGCGATCATCGCGCGGGCGGATTCCGGCATCAAGTCGATGAAGGATTTCGAGGGGAAGACCATCGCCGCGACAACCGGCGAGGCAGGCCTTACCATTCTCCCGGCGCTGCTGAAGAACGCCAAACTCGACCCCGCCAAGATCAACTTCCTGCGCGTCGACGGGCCAACCAAGATGGTCTCGGTGCTAGAAAAGCGCGCAGAAGCGCTGCTGGGCGGCTCGGAAAACCAGCCCTTCATTCTTGAGCAGAAGGGTGTGCAATCGGTGGTGTTCAATTACGCCGATTACGGCACCAACACGATGGGTCTCGCGATTCACGTGCATGCCGACACGCTCAAAGAAAAGCCCAAGCTTGTCGAAGGCTTCATTCGCGCTACACAAAAGGCCTATGCCGATGCAGAGAAAGACCCCGCCGCCGCGATTGCTGCCGGCGTGAAGGTCAAGCCCGACATGGACAAGGACATGGCGCTGAAACAGCTCAATGCGGGTCTGAAACTCGTTCGCTCCAAGGCAGCGCCGACAGCCGCCATCGGCTTCATGCCGGCTGCGGATTGGCAGATGACGCTCGATCTCATGAAGGAATTTCAGGAGCTGAAAACCGATATGCCGGCCAGCGCCTTCTTCACCAACGACCTGCTTCCCAAATAAGGCGCAAAATGCCTGCACAGGATAAAATCTCCGCCCGCGCTGTTGTTATCACCGGCGGCGCGCGCGGAATCGGCCTCGCGACCGCGCAGCACCTCGCGCAGGAGGGCTGGCGCATCGCAATCTGGGACCGGGATGCGGCGGAAGCCGAGGCGGCCGCCCGTTCTCTCGGTGCAAGTGGCTTGGACGGAGGGCATATCGCCTGCCCCTGCGACATTGCCGACGAAGCCTCGGTTGAGGCCGCCGCATCAGCGACATGGGCGGCGTTCGGCTCGATCTGGGGGCTGGTCAACAACGCCGGGATTCTCGGACCAGTCGCACCGCTCTGGGAGCACAGCGCGGCGGAGTTTCGCCGCGTTACCGAGGTCAATCTCATCGGGACTTTTCTGGTCAGCAAGGTCTGTGTGCCGCGCATGCTGGCGCAAACGGGGCCGGATCGTGGAAGGATCGTCAATGTTTCGTCGATTCAGGCGAAAGAAGGCCTGCCCATGGCAGCCGCTTATGCTGCCTCGAAGGCTGGGATCATCTCGCTGACCAAAACCCTCGGTAAGGAACTGGCGCAGAAGGGTATTCTCGTCAATTGCATTACTCCCGCCGCCGCTGACACCGATATGGCGACGCTGATCACCCCCGCGCGCCGCGCTGATCTCACCGCCCGAATCCCCATGGGGCGCTTTGTTGGCGTTGAGGAAATCGCCGAGATGGTGGCCTGGCTGCTTTCCCCGGCGTGCAGCTTCTCGACCGGCGCGGTGTTCGATATTTCCGGTGGCAGGGCAACGTACTAGAGCGTTTTCAAGCGAAGTGGAAACCGGTTCGCGTGAAGAAAACGCGACAAAACAACAAAATGGAGCGGTCGATCGATCCTGGATGATCGGAAACCGTTCTGAGATCATGGCAACTTACTGAGGATCTTAATGGCACTGGCGGGCAAGGGCGCGATCTGCATCTGGAACGACATCACGCCGGAGGGGCGCGAGGAATTTTACGCCTGGCACCTCCATGAGCACATGCCCGAGCGCGCCGCCGTGCCCGGCTTCCTGCGCAGTCGCCGCTTCATCGCGCTCGATGGCGCGACGCAGCCGGAATTCTTCACGCTTTACGAGACGCATGATGCCTCGGTGCATACCAGCGCGCCCTATCTCGCGCGTCTGAATGCGCCGACGCCCTGGACCAGAACCGCAACGCAGGCCTTTCGTAACACTTCACGCGCGCTGACCGTGGTGCAGGCCTCGTTCGGCCCCGGTGCTGGCGGCGTGCTCGCAACGATCCGCTTTGCGGTGGAAGAGGCGCGGCGCGACGAGGTCATCGTCACGCTCTCTGGTGAGGTGCTTCCGGCTATGGCCGCGCTACCGGAAATCGCTGGTGTGCATCTCTGTACGACAGACAAGGATGCCAGCGCCTCGAAAACGGCAGAAAGCAAGGACCGCAAGGATATCCTCGCCGCGCCGGACTGGGTGGTACTGATCGAGGGCTGCGGCGATGCTGCGGTGATGAAGGCACTCGCGATCTTTGACCAACAGGCCCGCGGTCTCCTCATGGGGGACGCCAATACAGGCCTGTATCGCCTCGAATATCAGTGCTGAATCCTCAAGCCGCGACCGGGAAACGCTGCGCAGAGAAGACTTGTTCCGCAGGTAAAAATTCGCTCGCCGATCTGGATTAGCCCGCTCAGGAGGGCTAGGCGTAGCCGGGGACATTTCGCACCTCCGACGCAGGTCATGATATGGATTTTGCCGCCTATTCCGGGTTGTTTCTGGCCGCATTCGTGGCCGCGACGATCCTGCCTGCGCAATCCGAGGCCGTACTCGCCGGCTTGATGGTTGCGGGCGCACAGCCGGTCTGGATGCTGATCGCGGTCGCCAGCCTCGGGAATATCCTCGGTTCGCTCACGAATTGGGTGCTCGGGCGCGGCATCGAGCGCTTTCGTCACCACAAGTGGTTTCCGGCCTCGGAGCGCGAGATCGACAAGGCACGCACCTTCTATCTCAGATGGGGCTACTGGTCGCTGCTCTTGAGTTGGGTGCCGATCATCGGCGATCCTCTGACCGTCATCGCCGGCGTGATGCGCGAACCGCTCTGGCGGTTCCTGCTGCTGGTTTCCCTCGTGAAAATCGGCCGCTATCTCGTTCTCGCGGCACTGGTCATGCAATGGCTCTAGGTGCGCATTAAAAATTCAAATCGCCCATTTTGAAAGCGTAATGATTAAAACAAGGGCGGTTAATGCCTGCAACAGCGCGCCGCCGGTGATCCAGAGAAGGCCTTGCGGCGCCCGCAAACCGGCCTGATGGCTGGCGAGCCAGAAACCGCCGTCGTTGAAGTGCGGCAGCGCCATCGCGCCGATCGCGCAGGCGAGCGCCATGAGCGCACGCGCTTCCTCGCTGCCAAGCCCCATCGGGCCGACCAGCGGCTGCATGATCCCGGCCGCGGTGATCGCGGCTGTCAGCGCGGAACCTTGCAACGCCCGGCTGACGAGCGCGACCAGAAACGGGATCACAAGACCGAGCATCGGCGGCAATTCTGCGATACGCTCGATAACGAGTTCGGAAAAGCCGTCGAAATGCAGCACCATCTGGAACCCGCCCGCCGCACCGACGGCGAGAAGGACGCCGGCAACGCTTCGCGCTGCGCCCACCAGCGGACCAGTATCGGACAACGCCTGCGCCGCCTGCCGGCCCATGAAGGCGAGTGAAAGCAAAAGCCCGGCGAGAAGCAGCAACATCGGTCGCCCCGCGCCGATCAGCCGCTCGCGGATGCCACCGGAGCCGAACGGCTCGCTCGGAATTTGCCCGAGCGCATGAATGATGACGAGCGCGATCAGGACCACCATCGCCGTGATGAGGCCGATGGCGGCGGGGCGCATCGGCAGGGCAGGAGCCTCGTCTTGCGCCGCTTCGTCATCCGGTCCTCGCCGGGCATAGGCCCAACCTACCGCGAGCTGAACAAGGAAGAGCGGAAGACCGAAGATCAGCGCCGCGCGCCAGCTTCCTTCCAAAATCGCCAGCGCCGCGATCGGCAGCGGCGAGGGGAGAAGAGCGCCCTGCGCCGCATGAACAGTCGCCGTCATGGTCAGAGAAAGCCGTGTTCTTGCCGCTTTCGCCAGCGAAAGTGCAGGTGTGAGCACCGAAAGCGCGCCGATCGTACTGCCGCCGAGGCCTGCAAAAAACGCCATGCCGAGTGCAAGACGACGCACCCCGCGCTCCCTCAATCGCGCCTGCCACCACGCGGCGGCGCCTGAGGCGGCGCCGAGCGCCGCCACCATCGCCCCGGCGACGAGCGCAAGGCCACCCATCGCCAGTGTCTGTCCGAAGCCGATGTTGAAGCCCTTGGCGATCCATGGCGGTTCGGACCCGGCCAGAACCCCGAAAATCAGCGTCGCCAGAATGATGGCGATCAGCGGCATCATCCTGAAGCGCGCGACCAGGAAGGTGGTCAGCAGGACAACGCCCAGCAGCAAGAGGATTTTGAGTTCGTACATTCCGGGTCCTGTCCGCGAGCAGCGCGACTGCGTATCCCGGACCGGGTATCATTGACCGGGGCAGGCCGGAAGCCTAGTTCACCCTGAATTGAACATCGGGAGTGCAGGCGTGCGGCGGATTGTGATCCTTTTTCTGATCTGCATTGATCTCATCTCCTTTGCTGCTTGGCCTGCCTCGGCCTCGGAGCCCGCAAAGCCGGGAGTTCTGAACGCCGGGAAATTTCTGCAAGCCGGGAAATTTCTGCAAGCCAAGGGACGCGATCTCGTGCTGCCCACGGGAGAGATCTTCCCGGTGCGGGGCATTGGCCTTGGCAACTGGCTGGTGCCCGAAGGCTATATGTTCAAGTTCAAGAACGCTCGCGCGCCTAGGGATATCGGGCAGATCATCGAAATCGCGCTTGGCGCGGAGGAAGCAGCCAGGTTCTGGGAAACCTTCCGTGATCGCTATATCACGCGCGAAGATATTGAATTCATGGCCAGATCCGGCTTTAACACCGTGCGTGTGCCTATCCATTTCGGCCTCTTCATGGCCGAGCCGGAAAAGGGAGGCGAGGAGCGCTTCACCGGCCCCGGCTGGGCGCTGCTCGACCGGGTGATCGGCTGGAGCCGCGAGGCCGGCCTGAAGGTGATCATCGACCTACACGCCGCGCCCGGCGGCCAGACCGGCGTGAACCACGATGATGGCACCGGCTTTCCACTGGTGTTCTATGTTGAGCGCGAGAAGCGTCGCACCACCGCGCTCTGGCGCGAGATTGCCCGGCGGTATCGCGATGAACCGGCGATTTTCGGCTATGAGCTGCTGAATGAGCCGATCTCGACCTACAACGATGAGGATATCCTCAATCCTCGTCTCGAACCGTTTTACCGCCGTGTCACGGCAGCGATTCGCGAGGTCGATCCGCATCACATCGTGATCCTCGCCGGCGCGCAGTGGGATCAGAATTTCCGGGTTTTCAGTCCGCCTTTCGCGCCCAACCTGGTCTATACCTACCACAAGTTCTGGTCGGCCACCCGGCGCGATGTCGTGCATGAATACATCGCTTTTGCCGATCGCTACCGGGTGCCGATCCTGCTCGGTGAGGCGGGCGAGGCGACTAACGCGTGGAACAGAGAATTCCGCACGCTCAATGAGACGCATGGCTTCGGCTGGTCGTTCTGGACCTACAAGAACCTCTCGACCCCCTCGACCGTGGTCTCGATCCGGATGCCGAAGGGCTGGGAGAAGCTGGCGGCGCTTGGTTCGATGAACGCGCCAAGCCTCGAAAAGGCGAACCTCACCCGCGATGAGGCGCGCAGAATTCTGAACGATTACCTTGACGCGGTTCTGTTCAGAAATGTCGAGGTCAGGCCCTGCTATCTCCGCTCGCTCGGGCTGGCCGAGGCGCTGGAAGAGGCCTGCCAGGCGGAAGAAAGAGCCGCTGCCAGCGCCCCCAAAAAGGCGCCCTGAGCGCATTTTTACCCTCTCTTTGTCCTGAAATACCCTGCGTTCGGCCATGAACGTAAGCTGGCGCTGTTTTTGCATCGCAATAGAACAGTCAAGGGCAGGCGGGGAAAAGAGAATTTCGAATTTCTCCAAAAGCTGTTGGCGCATTCATCTGGCAGACAGGTTCGATGTGGCATTGCCACGCAAACGCTGGCTCATCGGTCACAAGACCGGCTGAACAGTACCCCCTGATCGCGGGCGTTTTACCGCGATTGCAACGTGATCCGATGGTGGAATAACGTCGTGAGTGCCCATTCATTCTTCAGGCAGTTCAAGCGCTTGCCGGTCGTTCTGACGCTTTTGGTCGGCTTCATCCATGCCGCCCTCTGGTGGGGTTTCCAGGATCAGCGCACCGCGCCGGATTCCTACGGGCGGCTCGCCAGCATGTCCTACACCGCGTTCGAAGGCACGAAGCGCGAGCGTGGTGACGGTTTCATCCCCTCGGCGGACCAGATCCGGCTCGATATGGCTGCGATGGCGCCCTACACCCGCGCGGTGCGTACCTACACCGCGACCGAAGGGGCCGATCTCATCCCCACCATCGCCGATGAATTTGGCATCCGCGTCGCTCCCGGTGCGTGGCTGGACAATGATCCGATCCGTAACCAGCGCGAAATCGACAGCGTGATCGCGCTGGCGAAGAAGAACCGCAACGTTGAAGCTATCTACGTCGGCAACGAATTGAACGTCCGTGGCGAAATTCCGCTGCTCAAGGGCGAGACCCTGACCGATCAGGAGAAGGCTGTTTTCGCCGCCGATGCGACCAAGCCCGAGGTGAAGCGTGCGCGAGAGGACATCACAATCTCGCACCTCATCAAGGTGATCCGCAAGGTGCGCGCCGAAACCGGTGGCCGCGTGCCGCTGTCCACGGGTGAAATCTACACCGTCTGGCTCGACCATCCCGAACTCGTGAACGCCGTCGACTTCATCGCGATCCACGTCCTGCCGTACTGGGAAGGCATCCCCGCCGCGCAGGCGGTCGATAACACCATCGAGATGTACAACAAGCTTCAGGCGGCCTACCCGCACAAGCGTATCAAGATCGCGGAATTTGGCTGGCCGTCGGGTGGTTACAACCGCTTCGCCGCCGTGCCGGGTCGCCTTGAGCAGGCTACCGTGATGCGTGACTTCGCCGTCCGCGCCGAGAAGCTTGGTATCGACTACAACGTCATCGAAGCCTTCGACCAGCCGTGGAAGACCTTCGAAGGTGGCGTCGGTCCGTACTGGGGCATGATCTCGACCTCGCGTCAGCCGAAGTTCGAGTGGTTCGGCCCGATCAAGGACCAGAGCTACCAGACCACTGCAACGGTGGCTGTGATTGCCGGCTTCCTCGTCAGCGTCCTGCTGCTGCTCGCTCAAGGTCGTGCCGCCGGCCGCCTGACGATCCCGCAGAGTCTTGTGCTCGGTGTGGCCGCAAACGGTGTCGGTGCCTGGGCCGCCTCTGTCTACGGTTACTGGACCGGCCATTACTTCGTGTTCGGTCAGGTTTTCGCCTTTGCGCTCGGCATGATCCTGCTGATCCCGCTGGTAATCGTCGCGCTCAACCTCATCAGTGAGATCGCGCAGTTCATGGTTGGCCGCGCGCCGCGCCGCCTGCTCACCGCCGGCAAGCTCGCGCAGACTGGCACGCTGCCAAAGGTCTCGATCCATATTCCGGCATGCCGTGAACCAGCGGAAATGCTCAAGGCGACGCTCGATTCCGTTGCTCGCCTCAACTACCCGGATTTCGAGTGCGTCGTGCTGATCAACAACACGCCGGACATGGCGATGTGCACCCCGGTAGAAGAGCATTGCCGTAAGCTCGGCCCGCGCTTCAAGTATGTGAACGTCGGTCAGGTGAAGGGCTTCAAGGCGCTGGCACTGACCATTGCGCTCGAACATACTGCGCCGGAAGCCGAAGTTATCGGCGTTCTCGATGCAGACTACATGGTGCATCCGGATTGGCTGAAGGACCTCGTTCCGGCCTTCGCCGATGCGCGCGTCGGCCTTGTGCAGGCCCCGCAGGATCACCGCGATGGCGACCGTTCGGCGCTCCATGCCGCGATGAACAACGAATATGCCGGCTTCTTCGATATCGGCATGGTGCTGCGCAACGAATCCAACGCCATCATCACCCATGGCACGATGTGCCTCGTGCGCCGCAAGGCGCTGGAGGATGCCGGCGGCTGGTCGGAAGACACGATCTGCGAAGACACCGATCTCGGCCTCTCGATCCTCGAAAAGGGCTGGTTGCAGCATTACACCAACCGTCGCTACGGCCACGGCCTGCTGCCGAACTCCTTCCAGGATTACAAGAAGCAGCGTTATCGCTGGGCTTCGGGCGGCATGCAGATCGTTCACAAGCATTGGCGCTCGATGCTGCCGGGCCAGTCGCAACTCACCGGTCAGCAGCGCCGCGTGTTCGCCGCCGGCTGGCTCTCCTGGATGGCCAACGAGAGCATCGGCGTCGCCATCGCGATCCTGAACATCCTCTGGACACCGGTGATCGCGTTCCTCTCGATCGCGGTGCCGGACAAGATCCTCACCCTGCCGATCCTCGCGATGCTCTTTGTCTCGCTCGCGCATTTCGGGCTGCTCTATCGCCGCTGCGTCAACATGCCGCTGAAGGATATGGCACTGGCACTCGCCGCGCATATGTCCCTCCAGTGGACCATTGCCCGCGCGGTTGGCTCATCGCTCAAGATGCGCAAGCTGGTCTTCGTCCGCACGGACAAGGGCGGCAAGGCACGCACCGGCAAGGAATTCCCGGCGCGCAGCGAGGCGATCATCGGTGGCCTGCTGCTGGCCTCGGCGCTCACCGTGTATCTCACCAACTACACGGACGTGCGTGAACTCCACATCTTCGCCGCCGTGATGGTGGTGCAGAGCCTGCCGTTCCTCTTCGCTGTTGCCCTTGCGACGCTTGAGCGCCTGCCGCGCCGGACGCCGAAGCTCACCAGCCAGGATGGCAACAAGGGTATCGATCGCCCGCTGACGCCGGTGCCTGCGCCGGTTCAGCAGGCGGCGCGCATCGCCGTGGCGCACCCGCTCGCGCTGCATATCGATGAGCAGGGTTCTGTTCCGGCGACGCAGACAGCCTGAAGCGGCAATCGCCGCTTCCCCTAAACAAGCGTTGTTCTCAAAACGACTTGCAAAATCAGAGCGCCCGGATACGTAAGCCGTATCCGGGCGTTTCTTTATCGAGGATATGAGACATGGCAGTTCAGCGCGCGAACCTCGTGAAGATGCTCGGCATCACGGCTCTGGCGACGGCTGCGGCGGTGTGCATCCGCCATCTTTTCATTGATAACGACACCGTGCGTGGCTTCTGTGATTACAACGCCAGCGTCTGGTATTGCATGATCCGCTCCGGCGCCTCGGACCTCTTCCGGCTCCATCTCTGGGGCTGGGTGATCCTCGCCTTTACGCTGTTCGTGCTCTATCGCCCGACGAGTGCCCGTTTCCAGGCGGCACTGATCGCCGCCGGCATGGGGGTTGTGCTGTATCAGGCGGACATTGCGTCCGGCGCGGGCGCGTTATTGCTGCTGTATCTGACGGTTCGCACGCCCGCCGGTGAGCAGCAGGGCGACGCCGCCTAAAGTCAGCGCGAACCATACCGCCTGCCAGTTCGCGATCTCTTCCGAGTAGATCACCCAACCCGCTGCGACGATCAGCGCGATAGCCAGCGCGCGTTCGCCTTTGGCGACCAGCATGCCACGATTCTGGAACATCAGCGCCACAAAGGGGATGAACCCCATCGTCAGCGTGGCGGCAGGAAAATCGCGGTAGCGGCTGTCGAAGATCAGCGCAAGCGCCGCCTGAAGCGCAAAGAAGCAGATCGCGACATAGAGCATGCCAAGCGCCTTCTGCCATAGATCGCCCTTGAGGCCGCTAGAAACGCTGGCGAGCGTCGGGCAGGTCACCTCCCGGATCATCGCAACCGCGACCACGAAGCCGGTGACGAAGACAGCAAAAGTCCGGGCGAGTCCGAACACCCAATCCTTAAGGTGCAGCGTTTCGAGAATGAGCTTCTCGATCACCATGCCGCCAAGCGCGCCACTCGAAAGCGCAACGATGGCAATCAGCACGGCCTTTTCCGCCGAGAAAACCCGCTTCTCACGGCTGGCGACAAGGCCTGCAAGCCCGAAGATCGCCAGTGCGATCATACCGCCGAGCGCGGCCTGAGCCTTCCACTGCGGGTGATCGGAAACCGGCTCGCCGGGGTAGAATTTAGGCTCTGCGACACCGTTGTTGAAGAGGCCCCAGAAGCCGCCGACCGTGCCTTCCGCCTCACGCTTCCACGGCTGGTCGATCACCTCGATCCAGTTGAACTTGTAGTTCCCGTCCCGCGCGATCTTGCTGACATCATGGAGAATGCGCGCCTGATTGGAGAGCGAGGGCAGGGCGCCCGCCCGCATACGGCCTGCACTCGGCCAACCGACTTCGCCGATCAGGATTTCCTTGCCGGGGAAGGTTTTCGCGACTTCCATCCGCGTCTCGTGGATATGCGCGGCGGCCTTGTCTGCTGCGATCGGGATATCCTCCCAATAGGGCAGGGTGTGGATGGTGATGAAATCGACGATGGTCGAGAGTTCCGGGTTCTTGAGCCAGAATTCCCAGACATCGGCGTAGGTCACGGGGAACTGCGTGCGGCTTTTCACATCCTTGATGATCGCCGCGAGTTCCGCGCCGTTCTGGTCGCGGCGCAGCAGCACTTCGTTGCCGACGATGATCGCGCGGACGACTTCGGGATATTTCTTCGCGTGGTCCAGCGCCTGATCGACCTGCTTCTTGTTGTCAGCCGGCTTCTTGTTGATCCAGATGCCGAGCAGCACCTTCATCCCGAGCTTCGAGGCAATCGCCGGCACATGGTCGCCCCCCATGTCGGAAGCGTAAGTGCGGACGCAATTCGTGACCTTCTTGATGCGGGTCAGGTCTTCCTCGACCTGCGCATAGCTCACGACCGTTGTTGGGTCGAACGGCGTCTGGCTGCCCCGGAAGGGGGCGTAGGAGACGCAATAAAGCGGTTCACCCTTGTCTGCTTCCATGCCTGGAAAGCGTACCGGCGTGCCGAGCCAGACCCAGATGCCAGCAATCGCGGCGAGAACAACGGCAAGGAGGAGGCTGGCGAGACGCATGAGGATCGAATTCCAATTTTCTGGCAGCAGGTTGGGCTGCTGGCCATGGGGTGCCCGAGGCCAAAACGAACTGCCGTGAGACGTGCCAGAAAACGCCAGATTTTCAAGCGATTTATCTTGCTGCCGAGTCTTTTCCGGGCGCTGCTTCACCCCGTCCACAGCTCCGATCCGACGCATCTTGCGCAACTTACAAACATGCTTGACGGTTTGTTTTCCCCTGCCTAGCTTCGACTTTGGTTGTGTCCTCAAAGAGGCCTTAACGCGTGTCGATACCGCCGAAGAAGCGCCGGTCCCAGCAGGAACGCTCGACGGAAACCCGTCAGCGACTTCTCGATGCCGCCGTCACGCTGATGCACGATCACGGCCTTGCCGAAACCTCGACCAGCGATATTGCGGTGGCGGCGGGTGTCTCGCGCGGTGCGCTGACCCATCATTTTGAAAGCCGCGAAGACCTCGTGACCGGCGCGATCGAACATATGCTGGAGCGCGTGATCGAGGAATTGCGCGCCTATTCCGCCCATGTCGCGGAGGGGACGACCTCATCGGATGAGCTGATCGATTATCTCTACCGCGTGATGTCGAACCGGCTTTATTACGTCACGCTCGAATATTTGCCCGAGGCAAGGCACAACGCCGCCTTCCGCCAGCGCCTTGTGCCGGTGGTCAGCCGCTGGCATGGCGCGCTCGACCTCATCTGGGGCGAGTTGATGCAACGCTACGGTATGAGCGTTGAGGCCGGTCGCGACCTCCTCAACGCGACCATGTGTCTCATACGCGGCATGATCGGCCAGACGATCCTCCGCGACGATCCACCTTACTACCGCCGCCTGCTCGAATTCTGGAAGGCGAGCGTGCGCGCCCAGCTTTCGGGCGCGGAAACCGCCAAATCCACCAGTACAAAGCCGCTTGATCAGGACAAATCGCAATGAGCCTCCAGCTTCTCACCAACGCCCGTATCGTCGATGGCACAACGGATCGCCCTGCCGATCCGGTCAATATCCTGATCGAGGGAGGCACGATCAGGGAGGTCGGTGCGAAGGTGACCTCTGCCAAGGCGCGAGTGATCGACCTCAAGAACCGCGTTACGATGCCTGGTCTCATTGATTGCCATGTTCATACGATTGCCGGCGTCGCCGACCTCGGGGCGAATGCCACGCTGCCGGATTCGCTGGTGATGTCGCGTGCGATCCGCATCATGAACGGCATGCTGATGCGTGGCTTTACGACTGTGCGCGACGTTGGTGGCGCGGATTTTGGTGTCAAGCTCGCGGCGGAAGAGGGCGTGATCCCGATGCCGCGCGTCGTCATGTCCGGCAAGGCCTTGAGCCAGACCGGCGGACATTGCGATTTCCGCGGCCGTTTCGATGACCGCCCGACGCCGAAGACCGGCTTTAGCCTCGGTGCGCTCGGGCGCATCTGCGACGGGATCGAGGAGAGCCGCCGCGCGGCCCGCGAGGAGATCAAGGCCGGGGCGGATTTCATCAAGATCATGGCCAATGGCGGCGTCGCGTCCCCCACAGACCCCATTCATTTTATGGGCTTCGCACGGGAAGAAATCCTCGCGATCGTCGAGGAAGCGCGCAACGCGGGCACTTATGTTTCCGCGCATCTCTATACCGATGAGGCGATCCGCCGCGCGGTCGATTGCGGCGTGCATTCACTCGAACATTGCAACCTCATCGAGACCGAAACCGCCCGTTTCGCCGCCGATGCAGGCGCGGTGGCGGTGCCGACGCTGGTGACCTACGAGAAACTGGCCTCGGAAGGCGCCTCGCTCGGTTTCCCGAAGAATTCGGTTGCAAAAATCGACAACGTGCGCCTTGCAGGACTGAAATCGCTCGAAATCATGCGCGATGCCGGCCTAACTATGGCTTACGGTACGGATCTTCTGGGCGAAATGCACCGCCACCAATCCGAGGAATTCGTGATCCGCGGTCGGGTCTTGAAGGCGCAGGAGATTATCGCCTCCGCAACCCATATCGCGGCGAAGCTCTGCCGCATGCAGGGGCTGATCGGCGTGATCGCGCCGGGTGCTCATGCCGACATCATCGCCGTAGACGGCAACCCGCTCGACGACCTCACACTGCTGACCGGGCAGGGGCGCCACATGCCGCTGATCCTGCGCGGCGGTGCGATTGCCAAGCGTAAAAACCTGAACTGAAACAAGCCTGTCTGACAAAAGCCATCCAAAATTCAGAATAACCGGGAGACCATGATGACCCTTTCTCGCCGTTCGACCCTTCAAGCGCTCGCCGCCGCGTCGCTGACCTCCACCTTTGGCGGGCGTGCATTTGCACAAGCCGAGAGCTTCCGCATCGGCGCGCTGAACCCGGTGACCGGCGCCGGCGCGCCCTATGGCTCGGGGATGCAGAAGATGATCGTCGCTGCTGCCGAGATGGTGAATGCGGCAGGGGGCGCGGGCGGCCGCAAGTTCGAGGTCTTCTCGGAGGATACGCAGACCACGCCGCAGGCCGCGGTTCTCGCGGCGAAAAAGCTCATTGAAGTCAACAAGGTGCAGGCCGTTCTTGGCACCTGGGCCTCGGGCGTGTCACTGGCGGTGATTCCGCTCGCGAACGATGCCGGCATTCTGCACATGCACACCTCCGGCGCTCCGGCGCTCTCGGTGCCGCCGGCAAACGCCAAGGGCTTGGGTTATCGCTATCAGGCGACCAACGACCGTTTCGGTCGCGCCTTCGCCGAAATCTGCCAGAAGGAAGGCTACAAGCGCCCGGCGACCATGGCTTTCAACAACGCTTCCGGCATCGGCAACACCGAGGGCTTCAAGAAGGCGTGGGAAGCCAAGGGCGGGAAGGTTCTGGAGGCCGTCGTCTATGAGCCCAACCAGCCGAGCTATCGCGCCGAACTTCAGAAGGTTCTGGCCGCCAAGCCCGATGTCATCGTCACCGGCTCCTATCTCGCCGACACCACGATCATCCTGCGCGAGTGGTTCCAGTCGGGTGAGACGACGAAGTGGATCATCCCGGCATGGGCCGCGAACCCCGATCTCGTCAAAGCTGTCGGCAATGAGGTCTCGGAAGGTCTGATTGCGGTGGATTCGATCTCGAACGAGGGCTCGGAAGCCTTCAAGGCCTATGATGCAGCCTATCGCAAGGTCATGAATCAGGACGGCCTCTCGAACGTCTATGCCGCGATGACCTGGGATATGGTCGTCACCCTCGCGCTCGCCATGGAAGCCGCCGGTCCGGGCGCCAACATCGCCGCGATCAATGCGAAAATCCGCGAGGTCGCCAACCCTGCCGGCACCAAGGTCTCGACCTTCGCGGAAGGCAAGGAAGCGCTGAAGAAGGGCAAGATCAACTACGAGGGCGCGTCCTCGGTGCTCGATTTCGACCAGTACGGCGACGTGACGCCGGACTTCTCGGTGAGCTTCGTCTCCAAGGGCAAGATCGAGCGCAAGTACGTCGTCAAGATCTGAAAGTACGCGTCAAGAACTGACCTGTCCTCAAGGTGAGCGCCCGGCGGTTCGGTCGCCGGGCCCTTTGAAAGCATTCCCAAGCTGATGATTTCCTTCGCTGAACTCGCGCTCAACGGCATTGTCTCCGGGCTGGTGATCGGCCTCGCTGCGCTCGCGGTAACGCTGGTGTTCGGCATCGCCCGCTTTGCCAATGCGGCGACCGGCGATGTCATGACCCTCGGCGCCTACGCCGCGCTGAGCGGGGCAGGGCTCACGGGCTCGCTTGTGCTCGGCGGTCTGTTCGGTGCGGCGGCGGGTGCTGTCGTCGGGCTGATCGGCTACTGGCTCGTGTTCCGCAAGCTCGGGGGGCGTTCCTCGGTGGCCGCGCTGCTCGCCTCGATTGGCGTTGCGTTTATGATCCGCGCCGTGATGGGCGTCGCCTTCGGCCATGGCCAGAAGGTGTTCCCCATGCCGATGGTGCGTCCCTGGCGCATCCTCGATATTCGCGTGCACCCCAACGATGTGAACCTCTGCGCGGTCGTGCTGGTGACGCTCGCGATCGTTTTCGCGATTTTGCACCTCACGCCGATCGGGCGGCAGATGCGCGCCGTTGCGGATGATCCCTCGCTCGCGCGCGTCTCCGGCATTTCGCCGCAAAAGGTGATGATGGCGCTCTGGGCACTGGCGGGCGCGGTATCAGGCGTTGCGGGCACAGTGGTCGGCATCAAGACGGTGGTCAGCCCCGAAATGGGCTGGGAATTACTCCTTCCAGCCTTCGCTGCGGCGATCCTCGGTGGCATTGGCCATGCGGGCGGCGCGATTGTCGCGGGGATCGCGCTCGGCATCGTGCAGGAGGTTGCAACGCCTTTCGTCGGCTTCACCTACAAGATCGCGCTCTCGTTCGTGGTGCTGCTGGCGGTGTTGCTGGTGCGCCCGAAGGGGCTCTTTGGCACGGTTGCGGGAGCCAGATGATGGAAGCCTATCTCATTGCCATCGCCATCGTTTCCGCGGTCTACGTTCTTCTCGCGCTTGGGTTGACGCTGCAATACGGCATGACCGGGATCATCAATTTCGGTCATGTCGGCTTCTTCGCCGTGGGGGCTTACGCGGCGGCTTTGCTGGCAGAGCAGGGCTGGCACCCGCTCCCGGCGTTTCTTGCTGCGGGTGTGCTAGCAGCGGCGGCAGCATGGCCGCTTGGTATGGTCTCGCTCCGGCTGCGTGAGGATTATTTCGCCATTGTCTCGCTCGGGTTTTCGGAGGTCGTGCGCCTCGTGGTGACGAGCGAGAAATGGCTGACCAAGGGCGTTCAGGGCATTCCGGGCATCCCGAAACTCTTTACCGGCCTTGGTGTCGGCTTGCCGAACAGCCTTGCCGTACTGGCGGTGCTTCTGCTGGTCAATGGCCTCGCGATCTACGCGATGCGCCGCATCGTCCGCTCGCCCTTCGGGCGGATGATCGAGGCGATCCGCGATAACGAAGACGCGGTGAAAGCGCTGGGGAAAGACCCCGCGCGCTTCAAGGTGCAGGTGTTGATGCTGGGGGCGTTGCTCGCAGGTTTTGCCGGCGCGTTCTACGCCCATTACATCGGCTATATCTCGCCCGATCAATTCGTTCCGCTGGTGACCTTCCAGATCTGGATGGCGATCATCATGGGCGGGGTGGGCCGGGTTTCCGGCGCACTCGCGGGCACGCTAATCCTGATGCTCTTCCTCGAAGGCTCGCGCTTCCTGCGTGATGTGCTGCCTTTCATCTCCGAGGTGGAAATGGCGAGCGTGCGGCTCGGCATCGTCGGCCTCGCGCTGATCCTCTTTACGCTCTACCGCCCCGGCGGGATCATGGGGGAGGCGCGTCGCACATGAGCCTCGAAATCAGCAACCTCACCAAGGCCTATGGCGGCCTCCGCGTCGTCGATGATGTGATGATCAGCGTGCCGACAACCGGCATCACCGGGATTATTGGCCCGAATGGCGCGGGAAAATCGACGCTGTTCTCGCTGATCACCGGCTTTATCGAGGCGGATGCCGGACATGTCAGTCTTGGCAGTGTGGCGCTCGATGGCTTGCCGCCTTATCGCCGCGCGCGAGCCGGGATGGTGCGAACCTTTCAAGTGCCGCGCGAATACACCCATCTCTCCGTGCGCGAAAACCTCGCCGCCGCCGCGCCGGACCAGACCGGCGAGAGCCTCGCGGGGCTGTTTTTGACCCCCGGCAAGGTCCGCGCCGAGGAAAAGGCGGTGGCGGAAAAGGTTGCGGCGACGCTCGATTTCCTTCGTCTCACGCGCGTGGCGGACCTCGCCGCCGGCGGCCTTTCCGGCGGGCAAAAGAAGCTTCTCGAATTGGGACGTGCGCTGATGACCGGCGCCCGGCTCATCCTGCTTGATGAACCCTTCGCGGGTGTCAATCCAGTGCTGATCGAGGAACTTTCGGCTCGAATTCACGAATTGAACGCGCGCGGAACCGGATTTTTGATCATCGAGCATGATCTCGGCGCACTCTCACGGCTGGTTTCCGCTATGCACGTGATGGATCGCGGGCGGATCATCGCGTCGGGTACACCCAGCGCCGTTCTTTCGGACACTGCCGTGCGCGAAGCCTACCTCGGTGGGGGAGGGAAGGCCGCATGAGCAGCATTCTTTCGATCCGTAATCTCAGGGGCGGTTATTCCGAGGTCGATATCCTCAACGGCCTCGATCTTGATCTCGCCCCGGCGGAAATCCTCGTCGTCGCCGGCACCAATGGTGCGGGGAAATCGACGCTTGCCAAGGCCGTTCTCGGCCTGTTGCCGCGTCTTTCCGGCACCGTGAGCCTCGCAGGCGATGACATCACGCGCCTCCCGGTCGAAGCGCGCGCGCGCGCCGGTATCGGCTATGTGCCGCAGGTTTCGAATGTGTTTCCCTCGCTCTCGATTACCGAAAATCTCGCTGTGGTCGAGGGCGTCACGGGACAGAAAGCGCGCATCGAGGAGATGTTCGTGCTCTTCCCGGCATTGGCCGCGCGGCGACGCTCACGCGCCGGTTCGCTCTCGGGCGGGGAACGGCAGCAGCTCGCCTTTGCCCGCGCGCTGATGACCCGTCCGCGTGTGGTTGTGCTGGATGAACCCACGGCGGCGCTCTCGCCTGCGTTGGTGGAGGAGAGTTTCGCCCGCATCGCCAGCCTCGCGGCGACGGGGGCGGCGGTGCTCCTCATTGAGCAGCGCGCGCGTCAGGCGCTGGCTATCGCGCATCGCGGTGCGATCCTCGATGGTGGCCGCGTCGCGATGAGCGGCTCGGCGGAAACCCTCCTGGCGGATGACCGCGCCGCCGCGCTTTATCTGGGACAGCAGCACTAGGCACAATCCAAGACGAAGATTGTCGTTTGAAGGCGGAAAATCTGAGTGAATTCACGGAGATCAAGAGAATCTCTGAATCACTTTTTGTGCATCCCCGTTTGACTGCCTAGGAAAATTTATTCTCCTGACAGGCCCGGATAGGCGGACTTTCTCTCCTTTGCGTCGAGAAAGAACGGACATTCTCGCGTTTCCCCGCTTATATCGCAGGACATACGTTTCGTTCGTTTCGCCGAACGTTGGGCGCCGTCTAGGGTGCCCCTTCCTGCTGGAGGTTTCGATGTTCGCTTCTTATCTCCCTGTGAAGGCTGGCTTCTCAGCCCGGATTGAAGGCTGGCTGCACCGTGCTGTTCTGGTCGCATCGTTTTTGCTGATCGGCGGAATCGTCGCCTTCGCCCAAAGCCCGGCAAGCCTGCTCAATGTCTCCTATGATGTCAGCCGCGAACTCTACAAGGACATCAACACTGTGTTTATCGCCAAGTGGAAGGCGAAAACCGGGCAGGGAATCGCGGTCAATCAGTCCCATGGCGGCTCAAGCCGTCAGGCGCTATCGGTGATCGGCGGGCTGGAGGCCGATGTCGTCACGATGAATCAAACGGCGGATATCGATATTCTCGTCGAGCGCGGTGGTCTCGTGGCGAAGGATTGGCGCAAGGCTTTCCCGTTCGAAGCCGCGCCCTATACTTCGACGACGGTGTTTATCGTCCGCAAGGGCAATCCGAAGGCGTTGAAAGATTGGGGTGATCTCGTGCGGGAAGGGCTTCAGGTGATCGTGCCGAACCCCAAGACCTCCGGCAACGGGCGCTATACCTATCTCGCTGCATGGGCTTATGGGCTCAAGACCAAGGGTTCCGAAGCTGGCGCCAAGGATTTTGTCAAAGCGCTTTTTGCCAATGTGCCGGTTCTCGATGGCGGCGGGCGCGGCGCGACCACGACTTTCGCACAGCGCGAGATCGGCGATGTGCTGATTACCTTCGAGAACGAGGCGACGGCGCTTGCCAAGGAATTCGGCGAGGGCAAGTTCGAGGTGGTCTATCCGTCACTCTCTGTGGATGCCACGGCACCGGTCGCGATTGTCGAGACGGTGACAGCGAAACGCCATTCGCGCGAGGCGGCGAAGGCCTATCTTGATTTCCTCTATTCGGCGGAGGCGCAGGAGATCATCGCCAAACACTCTTTCCGCCCCGCCGATCCAGCCATCCTTGCGAAGTACCGTGATCGCTTCCCGGCCGTGCAGAGCTTCAAGGTCGAGGATACCCTCGGCGGCTGGGAGAAAGTGCAGCGCGAGCACTTCGCTGACGGCACGATCTACGACCAGATCATGACGAGGCGCTGATGGCGGGAGCCTATGCCAATCGCAAGGTGCTGCCGGGCTTCAAACTGACGCTCGGCTTCACCGTTGCGTATCTCTCGCTGATCGTGCTGGTGCCGCTGACGGCGGTGTTTCTGAAGACCTCGGTGCTGACCGCTGATCAGTTCTGGGCGCAGATCACCGCGCCGCGCGCCATGGCCTCTTACAGACTGACTTTCGGCGCCTCGTTGCTCGCGGCGGCGATCAATGCCGTTTTCGGCCTGATGCTGGCCTGGGCGCTTGTACGCTATTCCTTTCCGGGGCGGAAAATCGTCGATGCGCTGATTGATCTGCCCTTCGCGCTGCCGACCGCCGTGGCAGGCATTTCGCTGACCGCGATTTACGCCAAGAACGGCTGGCTCGGGCAGTTTCTGGAGCCTCTCGGCATCAAGATCGCCTTTACGCCGGTTGGCGTGCTGGTGGCGCTGATCTTCATTGGGCTGCCGTTCGTGGTCAGGACCGTGCAACCCATCCTTGAAGACCTCGATACCGAATACGAGGAGGCCGCAGCCTCCCTCGGCGCGAGCCGCTGGGAAACCCTGCGCCGCGTGGTGATTCCGGCGCTGTTTCCGGCGCTGCTGACCGGCTTCGCGCTCGCCTTTGCGCGCGCTGTGGGCGAATACGGCTCGGTGATCTTTATCGCGGGCAACATGCCGCTGATCTCGGAAATCACGCCGCTGATCATCATCACCAAGCTCGAGCAATATGATTACGCCGGCGCGACCGCCATCGCGAGTGTGATGCTGGTTGTCTCGTTCGTGTTGTTGCTTGTGATCAACCTTTTACAGGCCTGGGTCGCGCGTTCCGGAGGCAAGGAAAGCTGATGGCTGGCACCGTTTCTCGTATGAACAAGGGCGAAAGTTCGTTCCAGGCGCGTTCTGCGACGCGCGACCCCTTCTGGATGCGCGCCACGATCCTGACGCTTGGTCTCGGCTTTTTCGCGATTTTCCTGCTGCTGCCGCTGGTCGTGGTGTTTGCCGAGGCTTTCCGCAAAGGCTTCGAGACCTATTGGGCGGCGCTGGTCGACCCGGATGCACAATCCGCGATCCGGTTGACGCTCATTGCGGCGGCGATTGCCGTGCCGATGAACCTCGTGTTCGGGGTCTCCGCCGCCTGGGCGATCGCGAAATATAATTTTCCCGGAAAGGCCTTCCTGACCACGCTGATAGACCTGCCGTTCTCGGTGTCGCCGGTGATTGCGGGGCTCATTTACGTGCTGGTGTTCGGCGCCCAGGGCTGGTTCGGCTCGTGGCTCTCTGACCACGATATCAAGGTGATTTTTGCCGTGCCGGGCATCGTGCTCGCGACGGTCTTCGTGACATTCCCGTTTGTCGCGCGTGAACTCATCCCGCTGATGGAAGCGCAAGGTTCGGACGAGGAGGAAGCCGCCATCGTGCTCGGCGCATCGGGCTGGCAGACCTTCTGGCGCGTCACGCTGCCGAACATCAAATGGGGACTGCTCTACGGGGTGATCCTCTGCAATGCCCGAGCGATGGGCGAATTTGGCGCGGTTTCGGTCGTTTCTGGCCACATCCGGGGGCAAACCAACACCATGCCGCTACATGTCGAGATTTTGTACAACGAATACCAGTTCGCGGCGGCCTTTGCCGTCGCCTCGTTGCTGGCGCTTCTGGCGCTCGTCACCATTGCGGTGAAGAGCCTCGTCGAAGGGCTGGCAAGCCGGACATCCACGCGGGAGGGTGGGCGATGAGCATTCGCGTCGAGGGCATCACCAAGCATTTCGGGCAATTCGCCGCGCTGAGCGATGTCACGCTGGATTTCGACAAGGGCAAACTTGTCGCGCTCCTCGGTCCCTCCGGCTGCGGCAAGACAACGCTTCTGCGCATCATTGCCGGGCTGGAAACCGCGGATCATGGCCGCGTGCTCTTCGATGAAGAGGACGCCACGGAACGCCATGTCCGGGAGCGGCAAGTCGGCTTCGTGTTCCAGCATTACGCGCTCTTTCGCCACATGAGTGTCTTCGAGAATGTTGCTTTCGGCCTGCGCGTCAAACCGCGCAAGGAGCGACCGGGCGAGGCGGAAATCCGCCGCCGGGTGATGAAACTGCTCGATCTCGTGCAGCTCGCCTGGGTGGCGGATCGCTCGCCCTTGCAGCTCTCCGGCGGTCAGCGTCAACGCATCGCGCTGGCGCGCGCGCTCGCCGTCGAGCCGCAGGTGTTGTTGCTCGACGAACCCTTCGGCGCGCTCGATGCCAAGGTGAGGAAGGAGCTCAGGAGTTGGCTGCGTCAACTCCATGACGAACTCCATGTCACTTCGATTTTCGTCACCCACGATCAGGAAGAAGCACTCGAACTCGCCGATGAGGTCGTGCTGATGAACCGAGGCCGCATCGAGCAGATCGGCTCGCCGACGGAGGTTTATACCGCCCCCGCGAGCGCCTTCGTCTATGGCTTCCTCGGTTCGTCGAACCAGCTCTTCGGCGAGGTGAAAGACGGTTATCTCGATACCCTTGGCGCGCGGGTGGCGCTGCCGACGCGCGAAACTGTTCCACAGCGTGCGGCGGCCTTCGTGCGCCCGCATGATCTCCATATCGAACGCGGGGAGGGGCATGGCGTACCGGCGACCGTGCGGCGCATTCTTACGCTTGGCGCGCTGGCACGGATCGAGCTTTCAGCGGTACAGGATAGTCGCGCCTTTGAGGTCGAGCTTCCGCTGCGCGATCTTAGTGCTCTGGCGCTCACGCAGGGTGAAACCGTCCGGCTCGTTCCCACTGCGATGCGGCTTTTCCCGATTGAGGAGGCGGCAAGCCCGTGAGTTCAGCAAATCCCTGAATGCCGCTTGATTTAGTTCAAGGTTTTCGGGCGTGGCGCCTGCCATAGGGTATCCATGATCACGGTGGTCCTTTCGCTTCTGCTCCTGCTGGCCGCGCCTGGCCCGACGAACGCGCTGCTGTTCGCGGCGGGCGTCTCCGCACCAATGCCGCCGTTCCGGCTCGTTTTCGCGGCCTTGGCGGGCTATGGCCTGGCCATTGCGGCGGGCGTCGGCGTGATTGGCCCGCTGGCCGAGGCGAATCCGCAACTCGTGCTGCCGCTCCGGCTTTTTGCCGCGCTGGTGCTGTTCCATGTCGCTTGGCGGCTCTGGCATAGCGACGCGCTGCTTGGCGCCACGACCGCGGCTGTAACGTCACGCGCGGTTTTCGCAACAACGCTCCTCAACCCCAAAGCGCTGGTGATCGCGCTGGCGCTCTGGCCCTCACTGGTCGAGGCTGGCGTTCCTGCCGCCAGCGCGCTCGTCGCAGCGAGCATCGCCGGCACCTCTTTGGGCTGGATCGGGGCAGGGGCCGCCTTTCGGCGCGGCCTTGTCGCCGGCGGACAGGACAAGGCGATCACGCGCGGTTGCGCGCTCCTTCTGGGCGCGTTCGGCGCGGCGGTCGCGGCAGCGGCTTTCAGCCACTGAACGAGCATTTCCGGTACGCCGGAGAACAGTTTTTCCTTTTTCCCTTGAACTTTGAAAAAGATCGGCTGCGTAGCCTGGTTGAGAGATTTGTTCGTTTTAAATATTATTTCGTTCTGTTTTAAGAACGAAATGAGCGAAGCGATGGCCTTTCTCAACGTGGTTGACCGCGATGGTAGCCGCCACACCCTCGAAACGGTCGAGGGGTGGCGCGTGATGGAGTTGCTGCGCGACCAGAAAATGGGTGTCGAGGGGAGCTGCGGCGGCGCCTGCCTCTGCGCTTCCTGTCATGTGATCGTCGCGCCGGAATGGGTCGAAAAACTGCCCGAGCCGCGCACAGATGAACTCGAAATGCTCGATGAACTCCCGGTGATCGAACCGACCTCGCGGCTCGCCTGCCAGATCATCTGGTCGGACGAGCTCGACGGCCTCACCGTGCGTATCGCGGAGGCTGCGTGATGTCCGCGCCCAAGCAGACGCCGCTGCCGGCGATCCTGCTCGCCAATCACCTGCTCGACGGTGATGTCGTGTTCTTCACGCCGAACGGCTGGTCGCGCGATCCGCGTGAAGCGCTGGTGGCGGAAGATCGGGCAACCGCTGAGGCGCTGGAAGCCGAGGGCGTGGCTGCCTTCAAGCGGCAGGAAGTCGTCGACGCCTACCTCGTCGATATCACCCGCGACTCCCATGGCCTGCCGGTGCCGAATCATTTCCGCGAACGCTTCAAGGTCCGGGGGCCGTCAAACCGGCCTGATCTCGGCAAGCAAGCAGAATTCGTCTGAGGAACCACGATGTATCGCTATGACGAATTCGATGAAGCCTTTGTCCGCGACCGCGTGGCGCAGTTCCGCACACAGGTTGAGCGCCGCCTTTCTGGCGCGCTGACGGACGACGAGTTCAAGCCACTTCGGTTGAAAAACGGCGTCTATCTCCAGCTTCACGCCTATATGCTGCGCATCGCGGTGCCTTATGGCACGCTTTCCTCGCGCCAGTTGCGCCAGCTCGCGCTGATCGGCGAGAAATACGATCGCGGCTACGGTCATTTCACAACCCGGCAGAACCTCCAGTTCAACTGGCCGAAGCTTAGGGATGTGCCGGAGATTCTCGATCTCCTCGCGGATGTCGAGATGCATTGCATCCAGACCTCCGGCAATTGCATCCGCAATGTTACGGCGGATCAGTTCGCCGGAGTTGCGGCGGACGAGGTCGAAGATCCGCGCCCGGTGGCAGAGTTGATCCGGCAGTGGTCGAGCCTGCACCCGGAGTTCGACTACCTCCCGCGCAAGTTCAAGATCGCGGTGACGGGCGCCCAGCATGATCGCGCCGCCATCCTTGCACACGATATCGGCTTGCGGGTGGTGATGAATGCCGCTGGCGAGATCGGCTACGAGCTGATGGTCGGCGGCGGCCTTGGTCGCACACCGATGATCGGCAAGGTCGTGCGCGAGTTCGTGCCGAAGGACCAGTTGCTGACCTATCTCGAAGCGCTGATGCGCGTCTACAACCTCGAGGGACGGCGCGACAACAAGTACAAGGCGCGAGTCAAAATCCTCGTGCACGAGATTGGGATCGAGGAATTCCGCGCCCGTGTCGAGGCGGAATTTGCCATGCTCGACGGCCCATCCATTCCAGCGGATACCGAAGAATTGGCCCGCATCACGGCCTATTTCGCGCCGCCGGCGTATGAAAAGCTCCCGGCGATCATTCCGGCGTTTGAAGCGGCCAAGCGCGCCAACCCGGCCTTTGCCGCCTGGGTCGAGAGCAATACGTTTCCGCATCGTGCGCCGGGTTACACCGCGCTGACGATTTCGCTCAAGCCCATCGGCAAGGCGCCGGGCGATGCAACCTCCGAGCAGATGCGCGTCGTCGCGGATCTCGCGGAGCGCTATTCGCATGCGGAAATCCGCGTCACCCATCACCAGAATCTGGTGCTGCCGCATGTAAAACAGGCGGACATCTTCGCGCTCTGGCAGGCGTTGGGGGAGGCGGGGCTCGCAGAAGCCAATGTCGGGCTGATCACCGATATCATTTCCTGCCCCGGCCTTGATTATTGCGCGCTCGCTACGGCGCGCTCGATCCCCATCGCGCAGAGCCTGCAAAAACGCTTCGCGGACCTTTCGCGCCAGCGCGATATCGGCCCGCTGAACGTCAAGATTTCGGGCTGCATCAACGCCTGCGGCCATCACCATGTCGGCCATATCGGGATTCTCGGCCTCGAGAAGCGCGGCGAGGAAAGCTACCAGATCACCCTCGGCGGTGATGCGACCGAGAACGCCGCGATTGGTGAAATCCTCGGCCCCGGCATTGTCGCCGAAGAAGTGCCCGCGGCGATCGAGCGTCTCGTAGGCGTCTATCTCGCGCACCGCAAGGACGGCGAAACCTTCATTGAAGCGGTGCGCCGCCTTGGTCTCGCGCCGTTTAAGGCTGCCTTTTTACAGGAGGCGGCCGATGCTGCTTGATCGCGACGGTCTGAAGGCCGACCTCTATCGCCGCACGGTGGGCCATAACGAAAGCCATGTTCTCGTCCCCCTCGCGGATATTGAAGCGACGCTGGCCGCACGTGCCGGCAATCGTGGCATTGGCGTTGAAGTTGCCAACACGACCAAGGTCGCGGACCTTGCGCCGCACCTCGACAGCCTCGCGCTGATTGCGATTGCCTTCCCCTCATTTTCGGACGGGCGCGGGTTTTCCATCGCCAAATCGCTCAGGAATGCAGGGTTTCGCGGCACGTTGCGCGCGGTCGGGCCGCTGATCGCGGATCAGTTCGCCTATGCGCTGGCCTGCGGCTTTGATGAGGTGGAACTTCCCGCGGAGAGCGCGGCCCGCCAGCCCATCGAGATCTGGCTTGCGGCGGCGCGCGCCTTTCGCGCCACCTACCAGCGCAACCACAATCCGGCAGGTGCGAGCATTCTGGACCGCAGATGGGCCGCAAAACTCGGTGCGGCCAAATTGGGGGCTGCCGAATGAGCGCGCTGGAGCAATCCCTGCCGCAGCTGAAGCCAGTCGAGCGCCTGAAAGCCATCCGCGCGGCGGTGACGGGCGATCTCGTCTTCACAACGAGCTTCGGGCTTGAGGATCAGGTGCTCACGCATCTCATTGCCGAAAGCGGTATCGTGGTGAACTTTGCCACGCTCGATACCGGGCGGCTTTTTCCCGAGACCTACGCGCTCTGGCGCGAGACCGAGGCGCGATACGGCCTCCGCATCGCGGCCTATTTCCCGCGCCATGAGGCGGTGGAGGATTACGTCGCAGATCAGGGGATCGACGGGTTTTATACCTCGCTCGACGCGCGCAAGGCCTGCTGCCATATCCGGAAGGTTGAGCCGTTGAAGCGCGTGCTCAAGGGTGCTGCGGGCTGGATCACCGGCCTTCGTGCCGATCAATCCGCCACGCGTGGCGAGACGCCTTTTGCTGCGTGGGACGAGGGTTATCAGCTTACCAAATTCAATCCGCTGCTCGATTGGTCGCGGGTTCAGGCGGCGCATTTTGCCGAAACCCATAGGGTTCCGGTGAGCCCCTTGCATGCCAAAGGCTTTCTTTCCATCGGCTGTGCGCCCTGCACGCGGACCATTGCGCCCGGCGAGCCGGAGCGCGCTGGCCGCTGGTGGTGGGAGGATGAAGCCAAAAAGGAATGCGGCCTGCATGTCGGGCCTGATGGCCGCCTCATACGTGCGGAGGCTTCCGCATGAGCACCATGACGCATCTCCAGCGCCTTGAGGCCGAGGCGATCTTCATCCTGCGGGAAGTGGCTGCGACGGCGGAAAAGCCGGTTCTGCTCTATTCGATCGGCAAGGATTCCGCCGTCCTCCTGCATCTTGCGATGAAGGCGTTCTATCCCGGTAAGCTGCCCTTTCCACTGCTCCATGTCGATACCGGCTGGAAATTCCGCGAAATGATCAGTTTCCGGGATGAAACCGTGAAGCGTCTCGGGCTGGATCTCCTCGTGCATACCAATCAGGAAGGCGTCAAAGCCGGTATCGGCCCGATCAGCCACGGCTCACAGCTCCATACCGACGTGATGAAGACGCAGGGCCTCAAGCAGGCGCTCGACCTCTACGGCTTCGATGCGGCCTTCGGCGGCGCGCGGCGCGACGAGGAAAAGAGCCGCGCCAAGGAGCGCGTGTTTTCCCTCCGCTCGCCCGACCATCGCTGGGACCCGAAGAACCAGCGCCCGGAGCCGTGGAGCCTCTACAACACCCGCAAGCGGCAGGGCGAGAGCTTCCGCGTCTTCCCGCTCTCGAACTGGACCGAGGCAGATGTCTGGGCCTACGTCGCCGAGGAAAATATCCCCGTGGTGCCGCTCTATTTCGCCAAGCCCCGCCCGGTAGTGGCGCGCAGCGGTTCTCTGATCATGCGCGATGACGAGCGCCTGACGCTTGCGCCCGGCGAACGCGTCGAGATGCGCAAGGTCCGCTTCCGCACCCTCGGCTGCTACCCGCTGACCGGCGCCATCGAGAGCGATGCCGAGACGCTGGACGGGATTATCGCCGAAATGAACGCTTCGCGCGCTTCCGAGCGGCAAGGCCGCCTCATCGACCATGACGGCGCGGCTTCCATGGAAGCCAAGAAGCAGGAAGGCTATTTCTGATGGGCGCGGCACTCAAACTCGCGGCCCCATCGCCGGAAGTCGTGATCGCGCCGCGCGCCGGGCAGCGTGCGTTGCTGCGGTTCATCACCTGCGGTTCGGTGGATGACGGCAAATCGACGCTGATCGGCCGCATTCTCTATGAAGCGGGCGCGGTGTTCGACGATCACCTTGAAGCGCTCGACCGCGACAGCCAGAAGTTCGGCACCAACGGCAAGGCGCTCGATTTCGCGTTGCTGGTCGATGGCCTGGCGGCTGAGCGCGAGCAGGGCATCACGATTGATGTCGCCTATCGCTATTTCTCGACGCCGAAGCGGCATTTCATCGTCGCGGATACGCCGGGCCACGAGCAATATACCCGCAATATGGCGACTGGCGCCTCGACCGCCGATCTTGCGATCCTGCTTGTCGATGCGCGGAAAGGTCTGTTGCCGCAAACGCGTCGCCACGCCTTCATCGTCGCCAGCATGGGCGTGAAGCAGGTTATCGTCGCGATCAACAAGATGGATCTCGTCGGCTATGACGAGGCGGTCTTTCGCGCCATCGAGGCCGATTTCCGCGCGACGGTGGCGAGCCTTGGCTTCACCGGCATCACCTGCATTCCGGTCTCGGCGCGCGCGGGCGACAACCTCACCGAAGCCTCGCCCGCGATGCCGTGGTATCGCGGCTCAGCGCTGCTGCCGCTGCTGGAGACCATCGACGTTGCCCCGCGTGAAGCGCCGGACACCGCTTTTGCCTTGCCGGTCCAATGGGTCAACCGCCCGAATGCCGAGTTTCGCGGCTTTTCCGGCACCATCGCCTCCGGGCGCGTGACCAAGGGCGACGTTATTCAGGCGCTGCCGTCGGGCCGCGAAAGCCGCATCGCCCGCATCGTCACGGCGGATGGCGATCTTGAGTCGGCGAGCGCCGGTCAGGCCGTGACGCTGGTACTGGAAGACGAGATTGACCTCTCGCGCGGCGATCTGATCGCGGCCGCCAGCGGCGCCCGCGCAGGGGTCCGTCCCCGCGTGCGCCAAAACCTTGAGGCGCGGCTGATCGTGACCGGCGAAAAGCGCGTCGAGCCCGGCGCGGAGTTCTTTCTCAAACTTGGCACCACGCTGGTTCAGGCCACGGTGACAGGCCTTCGGCACGCCATCGACATCGAAACCTATGCCTCGGTGCCGGCACGGGGCCTTGATCTCAATGGCATTGGTGTCGTCTCGCTGCGGCTGGATCGCCAGCTTGGGGTGATGGACTACGCCACCAACGCGACTCTCGGCGGCTTCATCCTCATTGATCGGCTCAGCAACGAAACCAGCGCCTTCGGCTTCGTGCTGCCGGATACCTCTGTCGTCGTGCAGGAAAATGAGCCAGCCGGTGCGCTCGGCCGCGTTCTGCTGCGTCTCATCGGGCCGGAAGGCTCGGCGGAGCGTCGCGAGCGGCTCACGCGGGCAAGTTGGCGGCTCGCCTCCGCGCTCGCGGTGGGCGGGGTTGTCGGGCTCGCCTCGGGGCAGGGCGGGGCGGCGCTCCTCGCGGGCCTTGCCGATCTCGTGCTGCGGCCTTTGGCGCGCGCGGCGCACGATGCGATCTGGGCGCGGGTGATTGAACGCCGTGACGCCGCGCTGACCCTCGACGGAGGCGGCATATGAATGATGCCCCTCACCGCAAGGCCGAGTGGATTTTCAAGCTCGCGATTGTCGCGCTGGTGCTGGTCTGGGTGCTGTTTCCGCCCAAACCCGCAACACCCGCTGCGGCCAGCGTGATCGCGGAGGCGGCACGATGAAGCAGCGCAAACCCGTTGCGGAAAGACCGGGCCGGATCGCCCCGCTAGCCGTGCTGCCGGTGTTTTTCAAGCTGGCCGGCAAGCGCGTGGTGCTTTCGGGGGCCTCCGATGGCGCGCTCTGGAAGGCTGAACTTCTCGCGGCCTGCGGCGCGGATTTGCATGTCTTTGCACCGGAATTCCCTGCGGCCTTCGCCGATCTTGCGAACAATCCACCCGCCGGAACGCTGACGCTCCATACCCGTATGTGGTCGCCGGACGACCTCGAAGGCGCCGTGCTTGCGGTCGCGGATCTCGATGCTCCTGAGGAAGCCGAGCGCTTCGCAGCAGCCGCGCGCGCTGCCGGCGCGGCCTATAACCTCATCGACAAGCCAGCCTTTTGCGGATTCCAGTTTGGCGGCATCGTCAACCGCTCGCCGCTCGTGATCGGCATTTCGACCGATGGGGCCGCGCCGATCCTCGGGCAGGCGATCCGCGCGAAAATCGAGGCGATCCTCCCCGCAGGCCTCAAGGCCTGGGCGGAAGCTGCCCGCGACTGGCGTCCGCGTGTCCAGATCCGAAAGCCGGCCTATGCCGCGCGGCGCGCGTTCTGGGAGCTGTTCACCCGCCGCGCGCTGGGCGAACCGGACCGCGCGCCAACCCTTGAAGATCGCGAGGCGCTGCTGGCGACGCTTGATGACGGCCATGCAGCGTCCAAGACAGGCCACGTCAGCCTTGTCGGGGCAGGGCCGGGCGATCCGGAACTCCTGACCCTCAAGGCGATGCGCGCGCTTCAGGCGGCGGATATCATCCTCCATGATGATCTCGTCTCGCCTGAAGTGCTGGAACTCGCACGCCGGGAGGCAACGCGCATCCGTGTCGGCAAGAAAGGGCATGGCCCCTCCTGCAAGCAGGCCGAGATTTGCGATCTGATGGTCTCGCTCGCACGGGAGGGCAAGCATGTCGTGCGCCTCAAGAGCGGAGATCCCGGCATTTTCGGCCGCGCGACCGAGGAGATCGACGCCTGCCGCAAGGCCGGTGTGCCGGTGACGATCGTGCCGGGGATCACGGCGGCGCAGGGGGGTGCGGCCTCGCTCGGCGTTTCGCTGACCGAGCGTTCCGTCGCGCGGCGGCTGCAATTCCTCACTGGCCATGGTCAGGATGGCGCCTTGCCGCGCGATATCGCCTGGGAGGCCATCGCCGACCCTACCGCGACGACCGTGCTCTATATGCCGAGGAAATCGCTGTCGGCCTTCCGGGCCAAGGCACTCGCTGCCGGCGTTTCCACCGCAATGCCCGCCGTTGCCATTATGAACGCGACGCGCTCGGATGAGCGCCAGCTCGTTGCGACGCTTGCGAACCTGCCCGAAAAGCTCGCGGCATGGGACGACGCGGGGCCGGTTCTGGTGATGATCGGGCAAGTTCTGGCTGAAGTGCAAGTTCTGGCTGAAGTGCAAGTTCTGGCGGATGTCGCTGGACAGTCGGCCAAGGCCGCCGAAGCAGCCTGAGTTCAGCCGCCTTCCGGCGGCGCGGGGATGCGGTAGGTCGTGGTGGATTTCACACGCTCCATCGCAAAGCGTGACGACACGTTCTTGAGTGGAAACGCCTCAATCAGGCGCTTGTAGAAGCTGTCATAGGCCGCCATATCCTCAACGACGACGCGCAGCATGTAGTCGATATCGCCGGCCATGCGATAAAGCTCCATCACCTCCGGCATCGCGCCGACACCCTCGGCGAAGCGCTTGAGCCAGCCGGCAGAATGATCTGCCGTCTCGATGGAAACGAAAACCGTCAGCCCCAGCCCGATTTTCTCTGGGGACAGCAGCGCTACACGCTTGATGATCGTGCCGTTGGCTTCAAGCTTTTGGATGCGCTTCCAACACGGGGTTTGCGACAGACCGACCTTGTCCGAAAGCTCGGCGAGTGAGATATCCGCCCGCTCCTGAAGCAGTGCCAAAATTTTGCGGTCGATGCGATCCATGGAAAATGCTTTCACCGTGAAGGAGGAAAATTCTACACCGCATTGAAAAGAAAAAGCACTTTCGGATTGTCCTGTTTTTGTATGCCTTCTGCGAAGGCTTCTCCGGTTGCGGGATAAAAAGAGAAAAATATTTCTGTGAGCGCTGCCGCTTAACCTTATGCGGGAGGATTGTTCTGGAATCGGGGGGAGATCATTGCCTCAACTTTTCCACGGCCTGCCGCGATCCGCTTAGGATAAGCCCGGCCTGCGGCGCGGATGCGTCTTGCAACTCCGCGCCATTTCTGGTGCTGATAGGCGAAACAACGGCCCCTAGCGGGGTCGGAATGAGGTTGTACCCTGATCGGGGGCGAGGAGGGGGCTGATGTCCATCACCTATCGGAAAATCGTGCATCCGAATGGGGCGCTGCGCGTAGTGCCCTTCGTTTTGCTTGGCGCGCTGGCTGGCTGCGGGCAGGAAGTGGCCAAGACACCGGAAATCCGCCCCGTCCGCACGGTGGTGATCGACCCCAAGCCCATCGATGATGACCGGCAGGCAGTAGGTGAAATTCGCGCGCGGCAGGAGATTGACGTCGGGTTCCGTATGGCCGGGAAGCTCGTGGCACGCACCGTCGATATCGGCGCTTCGGTGAAGAAGGGTGATGTTCTCGCCCGACTCGACGAGCAGGATTACGTCAACCGCCTGCGCTCAGCGGATGCCGATGTCATCGCCGCCGAGGCCGTGCTCTCCGAGGCCAAAGGGGCTGAAAACCGGCTTGGCCAACTCCTCGCTTCCGGCACGACGACCCGCCCGAATTACGATGCCGCGCTGAAAAACCTCCGCTCCGCCGAGGCGCGGCTTGATTCCGCCAAAGCCGCGCTGGCGCTGGCCAAGGATCAGCTCGGCTATGCACAGGTGCGCGCGGATTTTGATGGCATCGTGACCGCCACCGGCGCCGAACCGGGGCAGATCGTCAGCGCCGGGCAGATGGTCGTGCGCCTCGCCAACCCGGAAGAGAAGGACGCCGTTTTTGCGATTGCCGAGAGCGCCTTCCGTGATCGCTCGCCGAATGACCGCCCGGAAATTCTCGTCTCGCTCCTGAGCAGCCCTAACGTCACCACCGAGGGGGTGGTGCGCGAGGTTTCACCCGTCGCGGACCCTGTCACGCGCACCTATCTCGCCAAGATCACGCTCAAGAACCCGCCCGAGCCGATGCGTTTCGGGGCCTCGGTCTCGGGCCGTCTCAAGACGACGACCGCGCCTGTCGCGGTCATTCCCGGCAGCGCGCTGTTCGACAAGGGTGGCAAGGCCGCAGTCTGGATTTACCAGAAGGCCGGTACGGTGACGCTCAAATCCGTGGTCGTCGCGCGCTATGAGGCGGATCGCGTGGTTGTCAGCGAAGGGCTCGCCAAGGGCGATATCGTGGTGACGGCGGGCGTCAACCGCCTCCGGGAGGGCCAGAAGGTCCGGCTGATCGAAGGTGCTGCGGAATGAGCAGCTTCAACCTCTCCGATTGGGCGCTCCGGCACAAAAGCCTCGTCCTTTATTTCATGCTGATCTGCGCCATGGCCGGGCTCTATTCCTACGGCAAGCTCGGCCGCGAGGAAGATCCGCCCTTCACCATCAAGACCATGGTGATCAAGACCATGTGGCCGGGCGCGACCGCGACCGACACTGTTCGCCATGTCACCGACAAGATCGAGAAAAAGCTCGAGGAAATCACCGGACTCGACTTCGTCCGCAGCTACACCAAGCCCGGCGAGGCGGTGATTTTCGTCAACCTGAAGGATAGCGTTCGCGCCGCCGAGGTGCCGGATCTCTGGTATCAGGTCCGCAAAAAGGTCGGCGATATCCGCGCGCAATTGCCCTCCGGCATCGTCGGACCGTTCTTCAACGATGAATTCGGCGATACCTATTCGATCATCTATGCCTTCACCTCGGATGGCTTCAGCCATCGCGAACTCCGCGACGAGGTGGATCGCCTGCGCACCGAAATCCTGCGCGTGCCGGATGTGGCGAAGGTCGATCTTATCGGCACGCAGGATGAGAAAATCTACCTCGAATTCTCGACCCAACAGCTGGCTGCGCTCGGTATCGATGTCGATACGTTGCAGCAGGTGCTGCGTGCCCAGAACGCCACCGCGCCGGGCGGCGTGGTGGATTCAGGCGGCGAACGCATCACCATTCGCGTCTCGGGGGAATTCACCTCAGAAGAGAGCCTGAAGTCACTCAACCTCCGGCAGGGAAGCCGTTTTTTCAGGATGAGCGACATCGCGCAAATCAAGCGCGGCTATGTCGATCCGGCCCAGCCGATGTTCCGCTACAAGGGCGAACCGGCAATTGGCCTTGCGATCTCCATGGCGCGCAATGGCGACGCCGAAGGCCTCGGGCGCAACGTCAAGGCCAAGATGGCCGAACTCACGGACAACCTGCCGATCGGCGTCGACGTGCATCTTGTGGCCGATCAGCCGCATGTGGTGCATGAAGCGGTGGGCGAATTCACCAAAACCCTTGGCGAGGCGGTGATTATCGTCCTCGGCGTGAGCTTTTTCGCGCTCGGTTGGCGTCCGGGGATTGTTGTCGCCATTGCGATCCCGCTCGTGCTGGCGATCACCTTCGTGGTGATGGACCTGCTCGGCATTTCGCTCCAGCGAATCTCTCTCGGCGCGCTGATCATTGCACTCGGTCTTCTGGTCGATGACGCGATGATCGCGGTCGAGATGATGATCACCAAGCTGGAGGAGGGAGCCGATCGCGTTACCGCCGCGACCTATGCCTATTCCTCAACCGCGTTTCCCATGCTGACCGGCACCTTGGTGACGATTTCCGGCTTCGTGCCGGTGGGGTTCGCGAAAAGCGGCGCGGGGGAATATTGCTTCACAATGTTCGTCATCGTTGGCGTCTCGCTGATTGCGTCATGGGTCGTGGCGGTCTTGTTCACGCCTCTGACCGGCGTGTTTATCCTCTCCTCGACAATGAAAAAGCACGGTGGACACGCTGCGCCGGGCTCAAGCCGCTTTGGCAGGTTGCTCGATTGGTCGTTGCGCAACAAATACATCGTCATGGCCGCGACGGCAGGGCTTTTTGCTGCCTCGATTGCCGGTATGCGTTATGTGCCGCAACAGTTCTTCCCGGCTTCCGACCGGCCCGAACTGCTCGTCAACCTGACCCTGCCGCACGCAACTTCGCTGAAGAAGACCGAGGCTGTGGCCAAACGCGTCGAAGAAATCCTCAAGGCTGATCCGGACATCGACTACTGGACCTTCTACGTCGGGCAGGGCGCTGTGCGCTTCTATCTGCCGCTTGATGCGCAATTGGCGAATGATTTTTTTGCGCAGGCCGTGGTGGTCACCAAGGGCTTCAAGCAGCGTCCGGAAGTGCAGGCACGGATCGAAAAGGCGCTCTCGAAGGGCTTCGAGGATGTCATGGCGCGCGTCAGCCCGCTCGAACTCGGTCCGCCCGTGGGCTGGCCGATCAAATATCGCATCTCGGGGCCGGATGTCGCGAAAACGCGGGAAATCGCGCTCGCCTTCGCGCAGGTCGTCGGCGAAAACGCCTCGACGCGGAACATCAACTACGATTGGAACGAGCCGGCCAAAACAATCAAGGTCGAGGTCGATCAGGATCGTGCACGGGTGCTGGGCATTTCCTCGCTGCAACTCTCCAACAATATCAATGCGATCCTCTCGGGTTCGACCATCACGCAGGTGAAGGACGCGACCTATCTCGTCGATATCGTCGCCCGTGCCGTGCCGGAAGAGCGGGCGCAGCTTGAAACTCTGCGTAACCTGCGCCTCGATGCATCCGGTGGACGCTCGGTGCCGCTGAGCCAGATCTCGACGCTCTCCTACGTGCTCGAACCGCCGATGATCTGGCGGCGTCAGCGTGTGCCGACCGTGACGGTGCAGGCGGATGTCGCGCCCGGCCTTGTCGCGGCGAGCGTAGTGAAGGAACTCGCCGGCCCGGTCGCGGCATTCCGAGACAAGCTTCCGCCGGGTTATGCCGTGGTGACGGGCGGCGCGACCGAGGATAGCGCCAAGGCGCAGGCCAGCATTTTCGCGGTCTTCCCGATCATGCTGCTGCTGATGGCGACCTTCTTGATGATCCAGCTCAAGAGCTTCCAGCGGCTTGGCCTCGTGTTCCTCACCGCTCCGCTGGCGTTGATTGGTGTCGCGGGGGCCTTGCTGGCGGCGAGCGCGCCGATGGGGTTTGTTGCGATCCTCGGGGTGATCTCACTGATTGGCATGGTGATCCGCAATTCGGTGATCCTGATCGACCAGATCGATCACACCATCGCGGGGGGAGCGAAGCCGTGGGACGCCGTAATTTCCGCCACCGAGCATCGCCTCCGGCCAATTTTGCTGACAGCGGCGGCGGCGATCCTCGGGATGATCCCGATTGCGCCAACCGTGTTCTGGGGCCCGATGGCCTATGCGGTGATGGGTGGGCTTGCGGTCGCGACGCTTCTGACCCTCGTCTTTCTGCCGGCGCTCTATGTCGCGTGGTTCCGGATCAAGCCGCCGTCTGCGGTCTAGAGGTCGGCCCTTCGCTCACGCCGCGGGACAGCGGCGCATCGCCGTGCAGGCAGACCGCCGGCTTGATCGCCTTGGCGCGATACATCGCGGCGTCTGCCAGCTTGAGCAGCGCCCGCCCGTCGCGCTCGTCAGCAGGAAACATCGCGATGCCGATACTCGCGCCAACCCTGGCTTCGCGCCCGTCGATCAGGAAGGGCGGGAGAATGGCGGAAAGCACGGTCTGGGCTGCGGCCACGGCAGCGGTCCGCTCCGCCACCTGAACAATTAGCGCGAATTCATCGCCGCCAAGGCGCGCCGCAATATCCTGTGGCTGCATCAGATCCCGGAGGCGACCGGCGACGCCGATCAGGAGCTGATCGCCGGCATCATGGCCAAGACCGTCGTTCACCGCCTTGAACCCGTCGAGATCGATCAACATCACCGCAAAGGGGGCCTGTGAGGCGGAAGCGGCCTCCAGCCGGGCATGGAACGCAAGGCGGTTTGTCAGGCCTGTCAGCGGATCGGCAAAGGCGAGCGTGGTCAATTCGGCCTCGCGTCGCCGCGCAAGGGAAACATCGGTAAAGCCTGCCACGCCGATGATCCCCACCGGTGTCCGGATCGCCCGGATGCGGACATCGAAATGCTGGCGATGGGCACCATGCCCGACACTGAGCGCAAACGGCGCCTCCTCTGCGGCATGGAGGCGCTCTAGGATGGCGAGCCCATCCGCGCCAAAGGTGCCAACAAGCGTGTGATCGACGGCTTTCGTTCCGGAGAGCACCTTTTCAAGGTGACCGAAGGCGCTGTTGGAGCCGAGAATGCGCGCGTGGCGATCAAACAGCATCGCCGGTTCGCCCATCGCATCGATGGCAGCCAGCAAAGCCGCGTGATCGACCCCGACAACCGCCTGTTTCATCTGCCGCAGGGTGCGCCCGAGGCGGCTCGTCTGGAGAAACGTGCGCTGCCAGACGATCAAAATTACGGCCAGTGCCGGCAGGAGGGGCACCATCAGGCCGGTCTGCTGATGAAGGCCGGAGGCAACGCCGATCCAGCCCGCCAGAATAGCGATGAAGGCGATATTGACGAAGCCGGGCCGGAGGTTCCGGAACAGGAGGCTAACGCAAAGCGCGATACCGAAGAGAAAGGCAAAGCTACTGACCCCGGAGAGGCGCCAGAGCGGCTGAGGCTGAAGCCGTGTTTCGGCAGCGAGCGCGACGAACTCCGCCCGCGAAATCCGCTTGTATACCGGCACATCGACTACCAGACCGGCGACATAGGCGTTGACCCCGAAGATGACGGATTTTCCCTGAAAGGCTGCATCCGGGATCTTGCCGGCAGCAACATCCAGCAGGTTGAACGCCGGGATGCGCGCCAGATCGACGCTGAAATCCAGTTGTAGCGGGATGCCCGGCACGCCCTTGCGGCCCGTCAGCCAATCGGCTGCGTGGACAGCTGGCAAGGTGCCAAGAGGAAAGATATTCCGGATGCGGCGGTCCGGATCATAGGCATAGTTGAGCGTGGCGCTGGTCGCATGTCGCCCGAAACGGGGTAACGGGATGATGAGCTTGCCTTCGATGCTCCTCTCCGACGGACTTCGCGCCATCGTCAAGGCGAGGCGCTCCGGGCCCAACTTTGTGAGCGCGGATTCGAGGGCATCATCCTCATCTCGGTTGGCAGAATGGGTCAGAAGCGTATCGAGGTAAAAGCGCTTGGCGCCGGCATTGTCCATCCGTACCAAGGCTTTCGCCAGCAGCTCGCGATCAAACGGATATCGACCGGTAGCCGCGACCGCTGCCTCATCGGACTGCACGATGACAATCTCCCCGCTGGGCGCGCGCTTCTCCCGATAATAGAGCGAATCCGAGAGAAAAAACTCGATCCACATCAGCCAGCCGATGCCGGTGAACAGCCACGCGGAAAGGGCCACGAGTCCGCAAAAGACCGGAAGTCTGAAGAGACCGGACGCCGCGACTCTTGTTGAGATTTTGCGTAAACCGCCGAACATGTGCCAACCACCGGCGGTAAGGATGAGCTTCCCGCTATTGCCAGAGGTAGATGCTAAGTCCGAGCGCTTACCGCAGGACTAATTAGCCGCGAAAATGCCTGTTCTGGTTAATGAATCCACTCGGTCGCCGGCATCTGTCGCCGCGTCAGGGGGCCATGCTCGCGCCTGCTGTCATCGGAGGATTGATCAGCATGCCAATGCCTTGAAACCCTTGCTGAAGGGCATCGCTCAGGCTCGAAAAAGCGCTGATCACCGCCGTCGCCATCCCTGCGGCAAGAAGGCCATATTCAATCGACGTGGCTCCCGCTTCATCAAGGATGAAGGCATTCAATGTCTCGTGAAGGGCGCGTGCGGTTGACATTGCGAGTTCCCAGGAACCGAAGTAGTGACCAGTGGATGGGAGACTAGGCCGGACGCGTCACCATCAATGAAACAATTTGCGTGAGATTTTATCGAATTGGTGCCTTTTCGCGCGTTCAGAGCAGGCTCGCACCGACATTCACGGAAAGTCCGAGAATCAGCGTGTTGAACAGGAAGGAGAGCACTGTGTGCGCGAGCACCAGTCGCCGCAATCCGGACTGCGTGATGCTGACGTCAGAGGTGGCAAAGGCCGCCCCGATGGTCGCCGAGAAATAGAGAAAATCACCAAAATCGGGATGTGTTTCCACACCGGGAAAGACCAGTCCGTTGCCGCCGTGCCGCATGAAATAGAGATGCGCGTAATGAAGGGCAAACATGCTCTGCACGAAACACCACGACAAAAGCAGCGTGATCAGGATCAGGCCGACCCGCAGCGCCTGATCGAACCCTTCCACATGCCGGATGGCGCGAATTTCCACGGCAATGGTCAGAAAGCTCGCGAGCGCGGCGATAATCGCGAGGATCAGCAGCGCCTTCTGACCCACGTCTTGTCGCGCGACATGCGAGGGAACCTCGGCCACCGGCACCCGGAACATCAGGTTCACCATCGCGATGAGATAAAACGCCATGCCCGCGTCCCATGCCACGAGCAGGCGAGTTGAAGCGGCATGGGAGGCGGGAATTGCGACATAGATCAGCGGCATCGCGACCAGCGCAATCACGAGGCGTGGACGCGAGCGGATGAGCCGCATGGGCGACCAGCGGGCCAATCCGGTTGGGCGAGGATGGTGACGCGTCATGGTGCTGCAAGGTCCGGCAATCAAAACGGGAGCCGGGACTATGGCACCCGCGTGTCGCAATGGAAACCGGCTTGCCCGCGTCGCGCCCGGCGGGGATCGTCTGGGCGCCGTCAGGCTACCCGGATCTCGGCCAGAAACCGCGTGATCTCGAAGTTGAGCGTATCGCCTTGCGCGGCGAGCTGCTCGGAGGCGCTGCGGACGTCTGCCGCGGCGGCATTGGTATTGGCAACCGACCCGCTGACCCCCGTGATACTCTGGGCAACATCTCCGGCGCCTTTGGCGGCTTCCTCGATGTTGTGCGCGATGGTTTTCGCCGTCGCTTCCTGTTCCTCGATCGCCACAGCAATCGAGGTCGTGATCTGCGACATGGTCTCGATGGTGGTGCCGATTTCATCGATGCGCATCGCGGAGGCCTCGGTGGCGCCCTGCATGGCGGCGATCTGGGCGCCGATATCCTCGGTCGCCTTCGCGGTCTGGCTGGCGAGAGCCTTGACCTCGGAGGCGACCACGGCAAACCCCTTGCCGGCCTCGCCCGCGCGGGCGGCTTCTATGGTCGCGTTGAGCGCGAGCAGATTGGTCTGGGCCGCGATTCCGCTGATGATCTTGACCACGCTGTCGATGTTGCGCGCCATTTCAGCCAGCGAGCGTACGTCCGAGATCGTCGTGGCGGCCTCGGCGACAGCGCGCTCGGTGATGGTGCGGGCACTGTCGACCTGACGGTTGATTTCACCGATGGCCGAGCACATCTGGTCTGTCGCGGTCGCGATGGAGGTCACGCTTATGGTGGTCTGTTCCGATGCCGCAGCGACCGTCGAGGCCTGCTCCGAGGTTGCCTCGGCGGTCTTCGCCATGCTGGCAGCGGTGGCCTTGAGGGAGCTGGACGCAGCCGTCACGCTGTCAAGCACGCCAGTCACCTTGCGCTCGAAGGCACCGATCATCGTTTCCTTCTGTTCGAGATTGGCGCGATCCGCCAGCATCGCCTCCTGATAGACCGAGATCGCGAAATCCATATCGAGCATCACGGCCTTGTTGAGCGCTGTGATAACCGCGTCGAGGCGCTTTGGCCGCCAGCGATAGGTCCGGATAGCCAGAGCCGTCAGCTGCGACAGCGCAAAGGCATAGCCGCCAATATACCAGCGCGGCTCCAGCCCGATCTTGTTGTGGACAAGGCCGATGCGGCGGACACCGGCGATGTAGTCCGCATCGAACCGCCCGTTGAACAGCCGCGCCCAATGGTCTTGCTGGGCGCCTTTCAAGCGCGCGCCTTGCGCGCCCAAGAGGCTGACAAGCTGCGGCACCTGGCCAAGATGCGCATAAAATCCCTCCAGAATTACCGGGAGCGCCTTGAGGACATGCGGCCAGAACTCACGGAGAGCTTGCCCCGTTGCCTCATCGATCCGCATGAAGGACAGATGCACCTTGTAATCATTATCGACGTCGGGCTGGTGGCTCATGTTCAGTGTTCCAGAGTTTTCAAAGCGGCCGAGCTCTCTAGGGATAACCTCCAAAAAACGCCTCAATAGGAATGAGTGCCTTTTATGGATTTCAGCGTCTCCCTAGAATCTGATGAAAAGATACGTCAGCACAACTTAAAATGGTAAATTTTCATCTAAGCCATAGTCTGGGAAGGGGAGGGCAGTTCAAAAACCTAAAACATGCAGATTATATTCCTAAATAACATTAGTTAACGGATTGCAGACCTTCTACCTTTGTTTTCAGCACTCGGTCTCCACGGAAAATTCGAGCCTTCGTGGGATAACCAAAATGCAATCCTTTGTGAGGCAGATTGTCGCAGATCGGGCGCGGGCAGATTGCACGACGAAATGGGTCAACACGGCAAGACACGTTGGTAGGACGGCTTGGAACAGACAGTGCGGAAGATCTTGAATTGCGGCGCGGGGTTCTCAACCGTGCATTTCAGCATCCTGTGTGGCACGCTGGCGGGAGTGCTGATCGGGCTGGCCGCGCTGGTGCTTCGGGGCTGATACACGCCTTTACAAAACGAGATAACGCTCGAGTCGTTTTGCCGCATTGCGCAGGTGATTTTCCGCCGCCTCGCGGGCATCGGCTGGGGCCTGTCGCTCAATCGCCTCGAAAATCCGGATATGCTCAACCTGCACCGCTTGCGGCAAGCCGGCCTGCCGCGCCGAATTGAGGCGCGCGGTGCGAATGAAATTGCGCACGCGCCGGTCGAGAAAATCCGAGAGATCGCGAAAGAACGGGTTGTTCGTCGCTTCGATGATCGCGCGGTGGAAGGCGAAATCCTCATCGACGCCCGGCTCGCCGCGGTCGATAGCCGCCTGCATCGCGTCGAGACGTGCGCGAATTTCCGCAAGATTCGCCGCGCTCCGGCGTTCGGCAGCATGCTGGGTCGCTGTGGCTTCCACGGCCATCAGAAGTTCGACGATGTTGTGAATTTCATCCTTGTTGGAGAAATCCGCGACCGAAAGGCGGAACACCGAAGCCGCATTCGGGTCCGCGACAAAGGCACCTGCACCTTGCCGCGTGACGACGAGGCCATCATGTTTCAGCCGTCCGATCGCCTCGCGAACCGTGGGGCGGCTGACGCCATAGGCGAGCGAAATCTGCTGCTCGGTCGGGAGCTGTTCGCCCGGCTTGAGGCGTCCGTCGCGGATATCCTCCGAGAGCCGCGCCGCCAGCGTATCGGCGAGCGCCGGCGCCCGTGTCAGCGTCACGTTGTGGCTTCGATTCCGAGGGGCGGGGGCATCTGTGCTCATGCCATCAGTCCATGAACAGCCCGCCGTTCACATGCAAGGCCTCGCCTGTGATGAAGCTGGCCCAACCGGAACAGAGGAAGGCAATGGCACGCGCGACTTCTGCCGGCGTGCCGAGGCGCCTGAGCGGCGTCTGTTGCATCAGAAGCGGACCGCGCACGGCGAGCAGGGGCTGCACCATCGGCCCGTCGATGAGGCCGGGCGAGATCGCGTTGACGCGGATTTTCGGCGCGAGTTCGAGCGCCAGCGTGCGTGTGAGCGTGAGAACGCCGCCCTTTGCCGCCGCATAATGCCCATGCGTATGGCTGCCGCGATGCCCGGCCATCGAAGCGATGTTGACGATGGCGGCGCCCTCGTTGAGATGCGGAATCGCCGCGCGGCAGGTGTAAAACACGCCGTCGAGATTGATGCCAAGCGATTGTTTCCACTCCGCGTCGCTCATCTCAGCAATGGTGCGATCGCGATATAGCCCGGCGCCGGTAACGAGATGATCAACGCCGCCGAAACGCTTCACAGCGGCTGCGAAAGCCGCCTCGGCGTCCGCAGGATTGGTGACATCGTGGCGGATCACCAAAACGCGGTTCCCGGATGGATCAAGCGATGCGGCCAGCGCGGTGAGCGCCGGCACATCGAGATCGGTCAGAACGACGTTTCCGCCAAGGCCCAGGTAAAGCTTCGCGACCTCGCGGCAAATAGTGCCGCTTGCTCCGGTGACGAGCAGCGTCTGGCCGGTAAAATCGATGCCTTCACCACTCATGTCACCGAATCTCCGCCTTCGCCCCCGTCATCGAATTTTCGCCCTTTCTCATGTCATCAGCCATCCGCCGGCCACATCAATGACCTGCGCCGTAACGAAGCGCGAGGCCTGCGAGGTGAGGTAGAGCGCGGTTTGTGCGACTTCATCGGGCGTGCCGAAGCGCGCCATCGGCGTCGCCTGCCGGATCAACTCGTTGGTCGTGGAGGCGGTGCCCATCATCATCGGCGTGGTGATCCGGCCCGGCGCAATCGCATTGACGGTGATGCCATAGGGGCCGAGTTCGCCAGCCAGATGCTTGGTGACACCGATCAGCGCGGCCTTGGTCGCGGCATAATGCACGCCGACGAAATCGCAGTAGGTCTGCCCGGCGACCGAGGAAATCGAAACAATCGAGCCTTTTTTCGCCGCGATCATGCCCGCAGCGACGGCCTTGGAGCAGAGAAATGCGCCGGTGAGGTTCACGTCGACAACGCGCTGCCATTCGGAAGCTGGCATCTCCCATAGCGGCGATTTGCGCCCGTCAGCGCCGGATTTCGGCGAAATCCCGGCATTGTTGATCAGCGCCGTGATTGGACCGAAGGCTTCCACGGCGGCCGTAACGGCGGCATTCACTGCCGCTTCATTCGAGACATCCGCGCCAAGGCCGATGGCGTACCAATCCTTGTCACGGGCTGCGGCGGCGGCATTTTCCGCAAGCGCCGCGTCGTAATCGACATAGATTACATGCGCACCGGCGGCCGCATGGGCATCGGCAATCGCCTGCCCAATGCCGCGCCCCGCGCCGGTGACGAGAACGACTTCCCCCTGATGCGAAGCCGCGCTCATGTCTTCATATCCAGCATGATCTTGCCGACATGTGCGCTCGATTCCATTAGTGCATGGGCTTCGCGGGCCTGTTCGAGCGGGAACACCTTATGGATCACCGGCTTGACCGTGCCGGCCTCCAGCATCGGCCAGATCTCAGCAAGCAGCTTCTCGGCAATCGCCGCCTTGAGCGGCACGGAACGCGCACGCAGCGTCGAACCGGTGATCGTCAGCCGCTTGAGCATCAGGGGCATCAGGTCAATTTCGTTCTTGCTCGGTTGCAGGAAGGCGATCTGCACGAGGCGGCCTTCCAGTGCGAGGCTGTTGATATTCTTCTGGATGTAGGGTCCGCCAACCATATCGAGGATAATCTCGACACCCTTGCCGTCGGTGAGCGTCTTCACCTCGGCGGCAAAATCGTGCGTGCGGTAGTTGATCGCGTGATCCGCGCCGATCGAGCGGCAGAAATCGCACTTCTCATCGGTCCCGACGGTGGTGATCACCCGTGCGCCGGCCTGTTTTGCGAGCTGGATCGCGGTCGAGCCAATGCCTGAGGAACCCCCATGGATCAGGATCGTCTCGCCCTTGGTCAGGCGCCCACGCGTAAACACGTTGTCGTAGACGGTGTAGTAATTCTCTGGAATCCCGCCGGCTTCGAGGAGGCTCAGCGAATTCGGGATCGGCAGGCACAATGGCAGATCCGCCACGGCATATTCAGCATAGGCGCCGCTGATCACCAGCGCGCAAATCTTGTCGCCGATGTGCTTGGAATCAACGCCAGGGCCGACGCTGACAATCGTGCCGGAAATCTCAAGGCCGGGCACGTTGGTCGCGCCGGGCGGGGGCGGATAATTCCCGCCGCGCTGCAAGCAATCGGGACGGTTGATGCCAGCCGCCGCGACCTCGACCAGCACTTGCCCGGCACCTGGAACGGGCAGGGGAGCGGTTTCAACCTCGATGACCTCGGGGCCGCCGGCGCCGTTGAAACGGATCTGTCGCATGCTGGTTGGAAGCGTCATGGTGCGCTTATGCTCCTCAGTGGTCCCCGATCGGGGACAGGTTTCCTCGAGTGGAATGGATTCCGCCCTGTTGGATCGGGCGTCCAATTCTCTTATCGGCTTGCTCTTGTCCGCTTGGCTAGCAAATTTCCACTTGTCAGGCAACTTGGTGACCTGTAATTCCTTGGCATCTCAAAGGCCCGCATTGGGCAAGGCTCGTTATGGCGCTCGAAAAGAAGCGTGAGGCGATCCGGGAAACGCTGTTGATCTGCGAAAGTCAGGTCCACCAAGGAGGAAACGATGAAACGGTTTATACGGGTAGCTCTGGCTGCCGGTCTCATGGCTTCTGCCGGCTCTGCCATCGCGCAGGTCAAGATCGGTGCGCTTTATCCCTTCTCCGGCGGTCTTGCCCTTCTCGGCGACGAGAGTTTCCGCGGGCTGGAACTCGCGATTGAAGAGCGCAACGCAGCCGGTGGCCTCAAGGGCCAGCAGATGCAGATCGTCAAGGGCGATGCGGTCGATCCCAATCAGGCGGTCGGCGAAGCGCGTCGTCTGACCTCGGTGGAAAAAGTCCCGGTGGTTTTCGGCACCTATTCCTCCTCGCTTTCGATTGCGGCGACGCAGGTCGCGGAACTCGCAGGCGTGCCGTATTTCGAGCTCGGCGCGATTTCGGATCCGATCACTGAGCGCGGCTTCAAGAACGTCTATCGCTCGAATCCGACCGCGAAGGATTTCGCGAACCGCATGATCGATGCCATCGGTGAAGCGATTGCTCCGGCGCTCGGCGCGGATGTGAAGGCGCTGAAAGTCGCCATCGTCCATGAGGATTCACTCTACGGCCAGACCGTGACGGGCTATCAGGTCGCTCGCGCGAAGGAAAAGGGCATCACCATTGTTGAAACGCTGCCCTATTCGGCGAAATCAGTCGATCTGACGCCGGTGATCCTGCGTCTGAAGTCGGCAGGCGTCGATGTCGTGCTCCAGACCTCCTACCAGAACGATACCGTGCTGTTCTTCCGCCAGATGAAGGAGCAGGGGCTCAAGCTCAAGGCGATCATGGGCGCGGGCGGCGGCTATTCGTTGCGCGACACCATGACCGCGATTGGCGCGGCCAATATGGAAGGCGCGCTCAACCTCGATTTCACGCAGTACAAGACCAATGCCAAGGCGGCACCGGGCATTGATGCCTTTGTCGCCAAGTATAAGGCGAAGTATGGCACTGAGCCGCGTTCGGGCCATAGCCTCGCGAATTACATGGGCGCGAAGGTGTTCTTCGACGCGATGGCTGCCGCCAAGGACTATTCCGGCCCGGCGATCCGTGAAGCGGTCATGAAAGTTGATATCCCTGCCGGAACCACGCCGACCGGCTGGGGCGCAAAGTTCAATGAGCAGGGTCAGAACACCCGCGTCGCGCCCTTCATCATGCAGTGGCAGGGCGGTGAACTCGTAACGGTGTTCCCGGCGGAGGCCGCCGTCACCAAGATGAAGACTGGCGTCGGCACTAATTAACGCCACTTTCGGTTAGGCCGCTTCTTGCGGCCAACATCTGCCGGGGCGCTTCCTCCCCCCTTGTGCGCTCCGGCGGGTGCTTTTCCGATACCGATCTTCTGAAGCTGGCATCCCCAAAGCCTTGATTGCGTGGCAATACCTGAAAGCGTGGAGACAGCGCCGATGGACGTTTTTGTCCAATTGATCCTCAATGGCATCATGCTCGGCAGCATGTACGCCATCATCGCCGTCGGGCTGACGCTGATTTTCGGCATCGTCCGTGTGGTGAATTTTGCCCATGGCGAATTCCTGATGATCGGCATGTATGCCGTTTACCTGCTCTCGAAGCATTTTGGCCTGCACCCATATGTCTCGGCGGTGCCGGTGATCGTGCTGCTGTTCGTGGTGGGGGCGCTGGTGCAGCGCTTCATCATCCAGAAGCTGCTGAATGCCGATGAGCACATCCAGATTTTCGCCACCGTCGGCCTTTCGACCGCGCTGATCAATCTTGCACTGATTGTGTTTGGCGCGGACCTTTACTCGGTCGAATCCCCGGCGGTGCGCCAGTCGATCGCCATGGGGCCGTTTACGGTGCTGGTTGGCCATCTCGTGATTTTCGCCTGCGCGATTGCGCTCGTGGCGGGGCTGCACACCTTCATGCAGACAACGCCTTTGGGACGCGCCATTCGCGCCACAGCGCAGAACCGCAATGCCGCGATGCTGATGGGTGTCCGCGTGGAGCGGATCTACATCATCTCTTTTGGCCTCGGGGCCGCCTGCGTCGGGCTTGCGAGCGCGCTCATCATGCCGATTTACCCTGTTTCGCCGACTATCGGCACCTATTTCGTCCTGACTGCCTTCGTGGTCGTTGTTCTGGGTGGTATGCGCTCGATGGTGGGGGCGTTTTTCGGCGCGATGATCATCGGCATCGTCGATAGCCTCTCGGGGTATTATATCGCGCCAGACCTCAAGGAGGTTGTCTACTTCGCGATCTTCCTCGCCATCCTCATCTTCAAGCCGACCGGCCTCTTCGGCTTCGGTCGCGGGACGGAGTGACGCTGATGTCCCAGATGCTCTCGCTTCTCGCCCGCATCACCGAGCCGCGCGTTTATGTGGCACTGGTGGCGCTTTCGCTGCTGGTGATCGTGCCGGCGCTGAATGGCTCGCCTTTCGTTGTCCATATCTTCGTGACGATCTGCGTCTTCGCGGCATTGTCGACCGCATGGAATATCGTCGGCGGCTATGCCGGTCAGCTCTCGCTGGGGCATACGATGTTCTACGGCCTCGGCGCCTATACTACCGCTATGCTGATCCAGCATTTCGGCCTCTCGCCGTGGATCGGCATGTGGGGCGGGGCAGTGGTTTCCATCATTGTCGCTATGGTGATCGGCTACCCGTGCTTCCGCCTGCGTGGGCCGTTCTTCTCACTGGCCACGATTGCGTTTCTCGAAGTCATCCGCCTGCTGTTCATCCATTTTCATGGCGTGACTGGCGGTTCGGCGGGGCTCATCGTGCCGTTGAAGCTCGGCTGGGCCTGGATGATCTTTCAGGACAAGTTCAATTACCTGATCATCGCCTTCGGCCTACTCCTGCTAACGATTGCGGTCTCCGCCGCGATCCGCCATTCACGGCTCGGTTATTACCTGACGGCGGTGCGTGAGCGCGAGGATGCGGCCTCTGCGGCGGGCGTCAATAATACGCGCGCCAAGCTCGCGGCGGTGGCGATTTCGGCGGGGCTGACGAGCTTCGTCGGCTCGTTCCACGCGATGTACATGACCTTCCTCGAACCCGCGACGATGTTCTCGCTGACAACTGCGGTCGAAATCGCGATGTATGCGCTGATCGGCGGCCTAGGCACGGTATTTGGCCCGCTTCTCGGAGCGCTCTTCGTGGTGCCGATTGCAGAAGCGGCGCGCGGTTGGCTCGGCGCTTCGGCAAACGGGCTGCATGGCTTTGTCTATGGTGTGGTGCTGGTGCTGATCACGATCACGCTGCCGGGCGGCCTCGTCGGAACGTTGGGCGAGCGCTTCAACCGGCTGGTGGATCGGCTTCCCGGTGCCCGCCCGCGCGCAGACCGCATGGCCCCGGCACTCAAGCAAATCACCGGCACACCGGGTGAAACGGTGCTGGAGACGAAGAACCTCACGATGAAGTTCGGTGGTCTCACCGCGACCGATAACGTCTCGGTGGACCTCAAGCGCGGCGAAATCCTCGGTATCATCGGCCCGAACGGCGCCGGCAAGACGACGCTCTTCAACCAGATGTCCGGCTTTCTCACGCCGAGTGCCGGCACGGTGACGGTGCGCGGGCGCGACGGTGTGATGTCTTCTCCCACCAGCGCAGACGCTTTTGCGCGGCTAGGTGTGGGCCGCACGTTCCAGATCGTACAGCCCTTCGGCAAGCTGACGGTGGTCGAGAACATCATGATCGGCGCCTTCCTGCATCATCGCGGGGTGGAGGATGCGCGTGCTGCTGCGCTGCGGGTGGCGAAGCTCGTCGGGCTTGAAAATCTGAAAGACGTGGAGGCGCGCAACCTCCCCATCGGCGACCTCAAGCGCCTTGAGGTTGCCCGCACCCTCGCTACCGAGCCGGAAATCCTGCTGCTCGACGAGGTGATGGCCGGCCAGAGCCAGTCCGATACGCAGAAGATGGTCGGGATCATCCGCGCCATCCGCGATACCGGCGTTTCGGTCATCGCCATCGAGCACAACATGCAGGCGATCATGAGCCTGTCGGACCGGATCGTCGTGATCGACAGTGGCAAGGTGATCGCCGAGGGTGACCCGCAAAAGGTCGTGCGCGATCGCCGCGTCATCGAAGCCTATCTCGGAGAGGATTTCGCCGATGCTCAAGGTCTCTGATCTCTCCGCCGGCTATGGCCGGACGGCCATTCTCGATGGCGTGTCCATCGAGGTGGAAGAGGGTGATGTCGTCACCATCATCGGTGCGAATGGCGCCGGGAAAACCACGCTCCTGCGCGCGATATCCGGCCTCGTGAAGCCGAATGCCGGTTCGATCACCTTCAACGGCGAGAATATCGCGGGCATGGACCCGGCGGATATCGTTGGGCGGGGGCTGATCATGGTGCCCGAAGCGCGCCAGCTTTTCCCGGTTATGACCGTGCGCGACAACGTGTTGATGGGGTGCTACCACCCTGCCGCTCGGGAGGGCTCGGAACGCCGCTTCGAGGAAGTGCTCGATATTTTCCCGCGCGTACGCGAGCGCCTTGGCCAGCTCGCGGGTTCACTCTCAGGCGGCGAGCAGCAAATGGTGGCGATTGCGCGCGGGCTGATGGCCTGCCCCAAACTCCTGATGCTGGATGAACCCTCGCTCGGCCTTGCGCCGCTGATCGTCCAGCAGATGTTCGGCATTGTGGATCGCATCTGCGCCATGGGGACCACGGTTCTGCTGGTGGAGCAGAAGGCGTTTCATGCGCTCAAGATCGCCAAACGCGCCTATGTGCTCGAGAACGGCCGTGTCGCCATGTCAAATACCGGCGCGGGCTTGCTCGCCGATCCGCATATCAAGACCGTGTATCTGGGGATTTGAGGGATGGAGATTACTGGTCATACCCGGCTGCTCGCGATCCTCGCAGACCCCATTCATCACGTCAAAACCCCGCAGGCGATCAACGGATACCTCCGCGCGCATCGTCTTGATGGCGTGCTGGTGCCGATCCATGTCGCGCCGGAAGCGCTCGAAACCGTGGTGACGGGCCTACGGGCGATGAAAAATCTCGGCGGCTTTGTGATCACTGTGCCGCACAAAACCGCGATTGCCGCGCTCTGCGATACCGTGGAACCGCATGCAACAGCCATCGGCGCGGTCAATTGCGTCCGGCGTAACGCTGATGGCACGCTCTCCGGTACGATGCTTGACGGCCTCGGCTTCGTCGAGGGTATGAAGGCGCATGGTATCAACCCTAGAGGCCTGCGCGCCTATCTCGCAGGTGCGGGCGGTGCGGCCAATGCTATCGCCTTTGCGCTGGCCGAAGCGGGCGTAACGCATCTCACCATCGCCAACCGTACGCGCGAGAAATCGGACGACCTCGCGGCGCGCCTGGCGAAAGTTCATCCCGGCCTGCCGGTTTCAACCGCGCCGACCTCCGTTGCAGGGTATGACCTCATCGTGAACGCGACCTCGCTCGGCCTGCGCGAGGGAGACCCGTTGCCACTCGATGTCAGTGCGCTTGAACCAAGCCAGATCGTCGCCGAGATCATCATGTCTCCGGAGATGACGCCGCTGCTTGTCGCCGCCAAGTCCAAAGGCTGCCGCATTCACCTCGGGCGCCCGATGCTTGATGCGCAACTTGCGCTGATGACCGCCTACATGGGGCTCCGAACATGAGCACGGATCGCAACCGCAATCTCGAAGGCCGCGTTGCGCTCGTCACCGGTGGTGCCTCGGGCATCGGCCTTGCGATCAGCGAACGCTTCGTCGAGCGTGGCGCAAAAGTCGTGGTGCTGGATTTTGGATCGGAGGCGGCCAAAGCGCTTGCGGGGAAGCCCGGCATCACGCTGATCCCTTGCGATGTCACGCAGCCGGAAGCAGTTGCCGCTGCATTTTCGCGCGCGGAAGCTGAAATCGGGCCACTCGATATCGTGGTCGCGAACGCCGGCATCTCCCAGAACAATCCGACGCTGGAGCTGGATTTCGCGCAGTGGCGCAAGGTGATGGGCATCAACCTCGACGGTGTCTTCCTCACCGCGCAGGAGGCCGGGCGGCGGATGGTGCCTCGCGGCAAGGGTGTCATCCTGATGATGGCCTCGATGTATGGCGTCGTCGCTGCGCCTGAACGCATCGCCTATGTCGCCTCAAAATCCGCAGTGGCGGCGATAGCGAAGGCGCTAGCGATCGAGTGGGGGCCACATGGCGTGCGCGTCAACGGCATGGCGCCGGGCTATGTGAAAACGCCGCTGGTCGCCGATCTCATCGCGCGCGGACGGCTCGATGCGAGCAAACTTGAAGCGAAAACGCCGCTCCGCCGCATGATTGACCCGGCCGAAATCGCCGATCTCGCGGCCTTCATGGCTTCCGATGAAGCCGGCGGCATGACCGGCCATATCGCAGTGTTCGACGGCGGATTTACCGCAAATGGCTACCTTTAGGGAGCATTTTCAAGCGAAGTGGATACCGGTTCGCGTGAAGAAAATGAACCCCAAAAAGAAGAAAATGCACTCTGTTTTCGTCTGAGGACGACCCGTTTCAGGAGCCCAACATGGCGCGCCGCACGCTTCTCACCCCTGCCGCCGAGTGGGTGGAAATCCGCTCAACCCCGGCGGATTGGAAAAAGGCCGATCCCGCGCTGCTCGGCACGATGTTGACGCAGCTGCACCTGATCCGCGCCTTTGAAGAGGAGGTGCTGGAACTCGCAGGTGAGGGGCTTGTGCATGGTCCTGCGCATTCCTCCATCGGCCAGGAGGGCGGGGCCGTAGGCTCGGTTGTCGGTCTGCGCGCCACCGATCAGGTCAATGGCTCGCATCGCGGGCATCACCAGTTTCTCGCCAAAGCGCTGCGCTACATCGCGCCCGAACTCGATCCGCGCGAGATGTTCCCCGACGCGCTGCGCGCGATGATGCACGCCAGCCTTGCTGAAATTCTCGGCCTTGAGCCCGGATTTGGCCATGGTCGCGGCGGCTCGATGCACCTGAGGTGGGCGGAAGCCGGCGCCATTGGTACCAACGCGATTGTCGGCGGCGGTGCTCCCCTTGCGGCAGGTGCGGCGATGGCGATGCAGCGCGCCGGCACGGGCGATGTCGCGGTCAGCTATTTCGGCGATGGTGCGATCAACATCGGTTCGGTGCTGGAGACGATGAACCTCGCCTCCGCCTGGAATTTGCCGCTGATTTTCTTCTGCGAAAACAATCTCTACGCCGTTGCGACCCATATCGCCGAAACGAGCCGCGAGACGCGGCTTTCCGCGCGCGGTCTTGGCTTTGGCATGCCCTGTTTCCGCGTCGATGGCATGGACCCGCTCGCCGTGCACCTCGCGATGAACGAGGCGACCACCATCGCCCGCGCAGGCAAGGGCCCGGTGCTGATCGAGGCGGAAGTCTACCGCTTTTTCCATCAGAACGGCCCGCTGCCGGGCTCGGCTTTCGGCTACCGCACGAAAGAGGAGGAGGCTGAATGGCGCGCACGTGACCCCCTGACCCGCCTCGGGCGTGAGATGGTGGCGCTAAAATTGATTTCGGAGCTCGATCTTCAGGCGCTGCGCAACCGCGCGACCGGCCTGATGAGTGCGCTGGCGTCGGAATTGACCGAGCCGGTCGAGAACCGTCGGCAAATCCGCCCCGCGCTCTGGCCGGACACGGCCTTCGTGGATGTCGGCCTGCGCGGTGATCTTCCGACGCATGCCCCCACAATGATGGCCGAAGAAGCCAGTTTCACCGGCCCGATGGTCGAGCGAAAATTCGTCGATGCCATCGCCGATGGCCTCCATCGCCGGTTTGAGACCGATCCGCGCCTCGTCATCATGGGCGAGGATATCCATCGCCTCAAGGGTGGCACGAATGGCGCGACGCGTGGTCTGGCTGCGGCCTTTCCGGATCGCGTGCTGGGCACGCCGATTTCGGAGGCGGCATTTGCGGGACTTGCGGGCGGGCTTGCGATGGACGGGCGCTATCGCCCCATTGTCGAATTCATGTACCCCGATTTTATGTGGGTCGCGGCGGATCAGGTCTTCAACCAGATCGGCAAGGCGCGGCACATGTTCGGTGGCACCACCAATGTCCCGCTGGTGCTGCGCTCGAAAATCGCGATGGGAACGGGCTACGGCTCGCAGCATTCGCTCGATCCGGCGGGTGTGTTTGCGACGTCGCCGGGCTGGCGCATCATCGCCCCGTCGAGCCCGTTCGATTACATCGGCTTGATGAACGCCGCACTGAAGGGCGAGGACCCGGTGCTGGTGATTGAGCATGTCGATCTCTACCAGCGGATGGGAAATATTCCGGCGGATAACCTCGATTATGTGATTCCGCTCGGCTGCGCGAAAGTCGTCCGGCCTGGCTCGGCGCTGACGATCCTGAGTTATTCCGCGATGATTCATCGCGCAAGGGAGGCGGTCGAAGCCGCAGGAATCGATGCGGAAATCATTGATCTGAGAACACTGGACCGCGCGAGCCTCGATTGGGAAACCATCGGCACCTCGATCCGCAAGACCAACAACGTGCTGATCGTTGAGCAGGGTGCACGCGGCACCTCCTACGGCGGGATGCTGGCGGACGAAATCCAGCGCAGCTTCTTTGATTGGCTTGACCAGCCCATCGAGCGCGTGCATGGCCGGGAGGCTTCCCCAACGATTTCCAAGGTGCTCGAACGCGCCGCCTTTGCCGGGGCCTACGAGGTCGGTAAGGGACTGATACGCGTGATGGCCGGGAAGGCGCGCCCGGTCGACACTGGATTTCTGGAGACCCTTTCGTGAATGATGTCGCCTTTCTCAGCTCCCTCCGCTCCGTTGTCGGCGATGCCGGCCTGCTGACGGTTGAGGCGGAGATGGCGGGCTATGCGATCGACTGGCGCAAGCTTTTTCCCGGCAAGCCGCTGGCGGTGGTGCGCCCGAAAACCTCGCTGGAAGTCGCAGCGGTGGTGAAAGCCTGTCGCGCAGCGGGTGTTACGATTGTACCGCAGAGCGGCAATACCGGCATGGCGGGCGGGGCCGCACCCGATGATTCCGGCCGCCAGATCGTGCTCTCGCTCAGCCGCATGAACACGATCCGCACGGTCGATCCGGTGGGGCTGACCATCGAGGTCGAGGCGGGCGTGGTCCTCGCGGTTGCCAAGCAGGCAGCGGCGGAAAAGGGACGGTTTCTGCCCGTCAGTTTCGCGGCGGAAGGCTCCGCGATGGTCGGTGGGGTGATTTCCACCAATGCGGGCGGCATCAACGTGCTGCGCTATGGCATGACGCGCACCATGGTGCTCGGGATTGAGGTCGTGCTGGCCGATGGCACGCTCGTCAACGGCCTCAGGCGGCTGCGCAAGGATAACGCGGGCTATGATTGGAAGCAGCTTTTCATCGGCTCGGAAGGCACGCTTGGCATCATCACGGCGGCGGTTCTGCGCCTGACCCCGCAGCCACGCCATGCCACGACCGCCTTTGTCGCAGTGGAAAGCCCCGAGGCGGCGCTCGCATTGCTGGACAAGGCGCAAACCGAGATCGGGGAGGCGCTTTCGGCGTTTGAGCTGATTTCCGGCCCCTCCATTGGGCTGGTCGAGCAATTCGCGGGGCTGAAATGCCCGATAGCCCACGCCGACTGGTTCGTTCTCATGGAGGCGACCTCGACGCTGCCTGGCCTGAAGCATGCGGCGCAAACGCTGCTCGAAGGCGCTTTCGAAGATTGCCTCGCGCTCGATGGCGTTGTTGCGGAATCCGAAGCACAGACGCGCCAACTCTGGTCCCTACGCGAGAACATCACGGAGAGCGAGGCGCGTTCGGGCAAGAGCGTGAAGCACGATATTTCGGTGCCGCTGACCGCAATTCCCGCCTTCGTCGCGGAGGCGGATGCGGCATTGCAGGCCGCGACTCCGGGCGTGAAACTCAATGTTTTCGGCCATCTCGGCGATGGAAATCTGCACTTCAATGTGCTCGTGAGTGCCGAGCATGATGCCGGCCTTGTCAACCGCACGGTGCATGATCTGGTAGCCCGCTATGGCGGTTCGATCTCCGCCGAGCATGGCATCGGCCAATATCGTGTCAACGAATTGCAGCGCACGCGGTCGGCAGAAGAACTCGCGCTGATGCGGCAAATCAAATCCGCGCTTGACCCCGAAAGCGGGCTTAACCCTGGCAAGGTGCTGCCGAAGGGGGGGAGCGCTGCATGAGCGAAACCTTCGACTTTATCATCGTCGGCGGTGGCAATGCGGGCTGTGTACTTGCCAATCGACTGACCGAGTCCGGCAAGCATTCCGTGCTGCTGCTCGAGGCAGGTGGCGAGCCTGACGGTTTCTGGATTCCCATTCCCGCCGGTTTTTCGAAGCTGCTGGTCAACGAGAAGTTCAACTGGCGGTTCTGGAGTGAGCCGGAACCCGCGACCGGAAATCGTCGTATCGCCATTCCTCGCGGCAAGGGCCTTGGCGGTTCGACGCTGATCAATGGCATGATCTATGTGCGAGGCCAGCGGCAGGATTACGACGGCTGGGCGCAAGATGGCTGCACCGGCTGGGGCTTTGACGATGTGCTGCCCTATTTCAGGAAGATCGAGAGTTTTGACGGCCCTGCCCATCCCGAACGGGGCACCTCAGGCCCGCTGCCGATCACCGATGTGAAGGAGCGTCCTGCTATCGCCGAAGCCCTGATCGCAGCGGCGCAAAAGGCAGGGCACCAACGCAATCCGGATTACAACGCCGTGGATCAATCCGGTTTCGGCTATTATCAGGTCAATCAGAAGAACGGGCGGCGTGTTAGCGCGGCGGAAGCCTATCTGAAACCCGTGCGCGGGCGTGCAAATCTTGCCGTGCGCACCGGGGCCCATGTCACCCGGATCGATCTTGAGGGTAACCGTGCGGTGGGCGTCACGGCACGCGTTGGCGGGCAGGAGATCCGGTTCAAGGCGCGAGGCGAGGTCATCCTGACCGCCGGGGCGATCCAGACGCCGCAACTCCTCGAACTCTCGGGCATCGGTGATCCGGCGGTGCTTGGCGCAGCGGGCATTCCGGTCCGCTACGCGCTGACAGGCGTTGGCAATAACTACATCGACCATTTCTGCACGCGCATGAACTGGCGCGTGAAGCTGCCGGTGACGCTGAATGAAACGACGCGGGGCTGGCGGCTCGCGCTCGCCGTCGCGCAGTATTTTACGATGCGAACCGGCATTCTCACGCTCGGAACCGGGCTTGCGCACGGCTTTGTGCATACCCGTCCAGGTCTTGCGGGGCCGGACGTGCAGTATTTTTTTATGCACGCGAGCTATGCCAATGCCGCCGAGCGCAAGCTCGACAAGGCGCCCGGCATGACCCTCGGCGTGACGCAGTTGCGACCGGAATCACGCGGCTCGATCCATATCGTGGCACCCGATCCGATGGTGCAACCGTCGATCCGCCCCAATTTCCTCGCCACGGAAACCGATCGAACCACCATGGTCGAGGGCATGAAGATGGCCCGCGCTATTCTCGGCGAAGCGCCGATGGATGCCTATCGTGGTCCTGAACTCAGCCCCGGCCCCACGTGCAACACCGATGCGGAGTGGCTCGCTTTTGCCCGCGCCAACGGCCAGACGATCTATCACACCTGTGGCACTTGCCGCATGGGGCAAGGGACCGACGCGGTGGTGGATCCCACACTCAGGGTTTACGGAATCGACGGGCTTAGGATAGCGGATGCCTCGGTGATGCCGCAGATCGTTTCTGCAAATACGCAAGCTGCCGTTTTCATGATTGCCGAAAAGGCGGCGGATATGATTATCCATGCTGCGAAAATGCGCTGAACCCGGTCTGAAAATCTAATCCAGCTGCAGCTGATATTCATGACTATTCAATAGTTTTGCCGAATGCTTCTGGCTAGATTTTGTTTCGCTGGCCGGGAAAATTGATACGCCGATGACCGACCGCTCCACCAGGACGGCTACCCCGATACGCAAGACGGCGCTATCGGCCTTTAACCCGATGCGCCTGTCGGTGCTCGCGGTCATGGCGGTTGTTGTCTTCGGCATCACCGGCATCAGCATCTATTTGCCGCAGGCTATGCGCAACGCTGCGCTGGAAACCGCCCTGCAGAGCAACCTCGACATCATCAATCACATCAAGATGGTACGCGGCTATTACACGCAGAACATTCTCTCACGGGTTGTGGCGGGCGGCACCATCAAGCCCAGCATGGATTACCGCAACCATCCGAATGAAGTTCCGCTGCCGGCGACGCTGGTGAAGGATCTCTCCGAGCTGATGTCGAAGAACGAGACGACCTTGTCGCTCGTCAGTCCCTATCCCTGGCCGCACCGCGCGGATCGCAAGATGACGGAATTCGAGCAACAGGCTTGGGAAGAGTTTCAGACCAAGCCCGACAAGGTGGTATCGCGTCAGGAACTGGTTGACGGCAAACGCATCCTGCGCGTCGCCGTGTCGGACAAGATGACCACTCAGGCCTGCCTCGGGTGCCACAATACCGATCCGCAATCTGTCAAGAAGGATTGGAACATCGGTGATGTGCGCGCTGTTTTCGAGGTTTCCCGCGTCATTGAACCGGTCCTGATCAATGCAGAGGCGCGTAGCCGTTATATCGTTCTGGCGATCGGAATCGGTGCGGCCTGTGCTTGCGCCATGCTTATCGGATTCATGATCCTGATTGAACGGCACTCGCGTGCCAAACGCCTCGCCGACCAGCAGGCCTATTATCTCGCTGAACACGATGTGCTCACCGGCCTTCAGAACCGCGCGCGGCTTTGCGAGGCCATCGACGGCTCTTTTGATCAGACCGGTGATGTCGCCTATTCGGCGCTGATGCTGATCGATCTCGACCGCTTCAAGCCGATCAACGATACCTACGGCCATTCGACCGGCGATCACCTGCTGACTGCCGTGGCCGGACGTCTGCGTGCGGCTTGCCGGGATGGCGATGTGATCGCGCGCCTCGGCGGCGACGAATTCGCGATTCTCATGGCGGGGCAGCAAGGGCATGACCATGCGCTCTCGCTGGCACAGCGCATGTGCCTGATGATGGCGGAGCCCTTTGAAATCGATGGTCAGGTGCTCACCATTGGCGCCAGCATCGGCATCGCGCGGCTGCACGAACACGCGGACAATACGACCGATCTTCTGATCGCCGCAGATCTCGCGCTTTACGCGGCCAAAGCGGCCGGACGCGGCACTGCGATGCTGTTCACGGCTGATCTGACGATTGCCGCGCTAAAGCGTCGGCATCTCGAGGCCGACCTGCGCGAGGCGCTCGATAACGGCGGCTTCGAGATCAACTATCAGCCGATCGGCTCTATTGACACCGGACGGGTGACCAAATTCGAGGCGCTGCTGCGCTGGAACCATGCCGAACGCGGCTCGGTGTCCCCGGCCGATTTCATCCCACTTGCGGAAGAAACCGGCTTGATCGTCCCCATCGGTGCCTGGGTGATCCGACGTGCCTGCGTGGAAATGGCCCAGCTCGATCTGCCGATCAAGGTGGCGGTCAATCTCTCGCCTGCGCAGTTGCGGCATGAATCGCTGCTGCCGATGCTGAAAGATGCACTGGACGTTTCCGGTCTCGATGCCTCGCGGCTTGAGGTGGAGATCACCGAGAGCATCATGATGCAGAATGACGGCAAGACACTCGCCCTGCTCAATTCCATTCGTGCGCTCGGTATCCAGATCGCGATGGACGACTTCGGGACCGGCTATTCCTGCCTCTCCTACCTCCAGAATTACCCGATCAACTGCATCAAGATCGACAAATCCTTCGTCAAGACGTTGGGGCAGGAGGAAAACGCCCGCCCGATCATCAGTGCGATTATTGCACTCGCCCATGCACTCGGTATGCGCACGGTGGCGGAAGGCGTCGAGACGCGCGAGCAGCTCATCGAACTCGCAACACTCAAGTGCGACGAGGTGCAGGGCTTCTATTTCGGACGTCCCAAGCCGATGCGGGATATCCGCTTTGGGGGCCCCAAGAAGGCCGTCGATGAGGCCGCTGTCGCCTGAGCCGAGCCGGCTCCCGATCAAGGGCGGCCGCGTAAGTTGAAAGCAGAATGACATTACGGGCTAAGGGCAGGGTACTTGCCGCAATGGCAGCACCGTCGGGTATTCACGGCGCATGCCGCAGACCGGCAATTCCGCATCTCGGGGCAATCGCGCGCGGCTGGCCTCCTGCCGGAAAATGTCAGCAGTCTGCCCACATGAACGAAACTTTACTTGAAAGCGGGAGTGCGAGCCCTAAAACGGGGGAAAGATTTCCTCGTCGCCTCATGACAGGCGAGAGGTACCATTTTCACTCCGGGGGTTTCATGCCGAGCCTTGCTCGCCGCGCGCCAGCGCTTCTGGCCGCTGTTTTTGTGTTTTCCAGTGTTTCCAGCGCCGTGATCGCGCAGGGCCCGCCTGCGCCGATGGTGACGGTGGCGACCCCGCTCGCTCGCAATGTGACAGTCTGGGATGAGTATACGGGCCGCCTTGAGGCGCGCGAGCAGGTCGATATCCGGGCAAGAGTCTCGGGCTTTATCGAGCAGATCCATTTCAAGGACGGGCAGATCGTGGGCAAGGGCGATCTCCTGTTCACGATTGATCGCCGACCCTTCCTGCTCACCGTTGAGGGTGCGAAGGCGGATGTCGAGCGCGCCAAAGCGCAGGTCGCGCTCGCGGAAAACGAGGTCGAACGCGCCGAAGGCCTGACGCGCAACCAGACGATCACCGCGCGCGATCTCGACCAGCGCAAGGCGAACCTCGCTGCTGCACGCGCAACAACACAGGCCGCCGAGGCTGTGCTGAAAACCGCTGAGCTCAACCTTGAATGGACGCTGGTGCGTGCGCCGATTTCAGGCCGCATCTCGGATCGCCGCGTCGATGCGGGTAACTTGATCACGGGCGGGCAGAGCGGTGCGACGCTGCTGACCAATATTCTCTCGCTGGACCCGATTTCCTTCGTTTTCGACGCGTCGGAAGCGGATTATCTGCGTTTCTCGCGGATGATCCAGGCCGGTGGCAAGGGAGCGGGACGCGAAACCGCGAACCCGGTTCGCCTCCGCCTCGCTGACGAGAAGGACTGGAAGCGCGAAGGCAAGATGGACTTCGTCGATAACCAGCTCAACGCTAAGTCCGGCACCATTCGTGGCCGTGCGGTGTTCGAGAACAAGGATCAGTTCCTTACCCCCGGCACCTTCGGGCGGCTCCAGCTCTTCGGCGGCGAGATCGAAGCGCTGATGGTACCGGATTCGGTGATCGTCTCCGATCAGACCATGAAGGTCGTGCTCACAGTCGGGGAGGGGAACAAGGTCGTCCCCAAGCCGGTTGTGCTCGGCCCGATGTCGGACGGCCTGCGCGTCGTCAAATCGGGTCTGACCGCCAATGACAAGGTAATTATCAATGGCATTGCCAACCCGATGGTGCGTCCTGGCGGCGTGGTGAACCCGCAGCCCGGCGAGATCAAGCCGCCCGCGAAATAGGCCAACCGGATGAGGCGCTTAGCGCCGCCCTTCGCCCGCTTTTTTAGGCCCCAGAGGCACCCTGATGTTCCGATTTTCGCATTTTTTCATCGACAGACCGATCTTCGCCACCGTGCTCTCGGTGCTGTTAACGATTTCCGGCCTGATTACGCTGCGCTTCCTGCCGGTTTCGGAATATCCCGAAATCGCGCCGCCGACGGTGAATATCACCGCCTCTTATCCCGGCGCTTCCGCCGAGGTTGTGGCCGCGACGGTGGCGACGCCGATTGAGCAGGAAGTCAATGGCGTCGACAACATGCTCTACATCAATTCCCAATCGACGGGGGATGGGCGCGTCTCGATCAACGTCGTGTTCAAGCCGGGCACGATCATCGATCAGGCTCAGGTGCTGGTGCAGAATCGCGTTTCCGCTGCTGAGCCACGCCTGCCGGAAGACGTCCGTCGTCTCGGTATTCAGGTGCGTAAGGCCTCGCCCGACCTGATGATGGTCGTGCACATGCTTTCGCCCGATGACAGCCGCGACCAGCAGTACATTTCGAATTATACGACGCTCTACGTGAAGGACGCGCTGACCCGCGTCGATGGTGTCGGTAATGTCACGGTGTTCGGCGCACGCGATTACGCCATGCGAGTCTGGCTCGATCCGGCGCGTGTGGCGGCGCGTAATCTGACCGCCGGCGAGGTGGTGACGGCCCTGCGCGCAGCGAACCTTCAGGTCGCGGCCGGTGCGATCAACCAGGCGCCGGCGAGTTCGCCCGGTGCGTTCCAGCTCTCGGTGAATACGCTCGGGCGCCTCACGGATGTCGAGCAGTTCGGCAGCATCATTGTCCGTGCCGATGCGGATGGGGTGGTTCGCGTGCGCGATATCGCCCGCGTCGAGCTCGGCAGTCAGGATTACACGGTCAACTCGTATCTCAACAACAAGAACGCCGTGGGCGTCGGCATCTTCCAGCGTCCGGGCTCGAACGCGCTCGCGACCTCGGCAGCGCTCAAGGCCGAGATGGAGCGTCTTTCGACCGTTTTCCCCTCCGGCGTCGGCTATACGGTCATCTATAACCCCACGGAGTTCATTCAGGAATCGGTCAACGAGGTCATCAAGACGCTGCTCGAAGCGATTGTTCTCGTGGTGATCGTGGTGATCCTCTTCCTCCAGACCTGGCGCGCGGCAATCATCCCGATTATCGCGATTCCGGTGTCGCTGGTGGGCACTTTCGTCGTGATGGCGATGGTTGGCGTGTCATTCAACACGCTCTCGCTCTTCGGCCTCGTGCTGGCGATTGGTATCGTTGTCGATGACGCCATTGTCGTGGTGGAGAATGTCGAGCGCTATCTCCGGCAGGGCATGTCCCCGGTTGATGCCGCGCATAAAACCATGGATGAGGTCGGCGGGGCACTGATCGCCATCGCGCTGGTGCTCTGTGCCGTGTTCATCCCGACGGCGTTCATTCAGGGCCTGCAAGGTTCGTTCTATCGCCAGTTCGCCATCACGATTGCGGCCTCAACGGCGATTTCGGCCTTCGTATCGCTCACGCTCTCGCCTGCGCTTGCGGCGATCCTGCTGCGTGCGCATGCGCCCCACGAGGAGCATCATCACCTCAAGTCGCGGGCGAAGGCGCTGATGTTCCACCCGGTCCGCTCGTTCTTCAACGGCTTCAACCGGATGTTCGATGCGCTCTCACGCGGCTATGGCGCGCTGACGGGCCGCATGATCCGCTTCGCGTTTCTGGTGCTCATGGTCTACGGCGGCCTCATCGGTCTCACCGCGATGCAGATCAACGCGGTGCCGACCGGCCTGATTCCCCAGCTTGATCGCGGCTATCTCATCGCAGCCTTCCAGTTGCCGCCGGGTTCGTCGTTGGAGCGGACGGATGCCGTGATCCGCCGCGCTTCGGATATTCTGCTCTCGCGCCCCGGCGTGCAGAATTCGATTGCCATCGTGGGCCTTGATGGCGCGACCTTCACCAATGCGCCGAATTCCGGCGTGGTGTTTGTGCGCCTCACGGATTTCAAGGATCGCGTCGCCAAGGGCCTGACAACGCCGGGCATCGTGGCGGATCTTCGCCGCCAGATGTTTGGCATCGGCGAGGCTTTCGCGCTCGTTATCGAACCGCCTGCCGTGCCGGGTATCGGGACGGGGGGCGGCCTCAAGGGCTATGTACAGGATCGCGGTGGGCGCGGCCTTCAGGCGCTCGAAGGCGCGACCTGGATGGTCGCTGGCGCAGCCGGGCAGACACCAGGCATCTTGCAGGCCTTCACCCTGTTCTCGACCCGCACGCCGCAGATTTTCGCCGATATCGACCGCACGAAGTCCGAAATGCTGGGCGTGCCGATTGGCCGCGTCTTCGAGGCGCTCTCCGTCTATATGGGCTCGGCCTTCGTGAATGATTTCAACATTCTCGGCCGTACTTACCGCGTTACAGCGCAGGCCGATAACCCCTATCGCCTCGATTTGCGCGATGTCGCCAACCTGAAAACGCGCAATGTCTCGGGCGAGATGGTGCCGATTGGCTCGGTGGCGACATTCTCGGATGTCACGGGCGCCTATCGTGTCCCGCGCTACAACCTTTATCCCGCCGCCGAGGTGCAGTTCGCGCTCGCGCCGGGCTATTCCTCGGGGCAGGGCATCGCCGCGATTGAGAAGATCACCAACGAGCGGCTGCCCTCTGGCCTTGGTTTTGAATGGACCGAGATTGCGCTTCAGGAAAAGCTTGTCGGCAACACGACCGCCATTGCGTTCGGGCTCGCGGTGGTCTTCGTCTACCTGCTGCTCGCAGCGCTTTACGAAAGTTGGCTCTTGCCGCTCTCGGTCATCCTGATCGTGCCGATGTGTATCCTCGCAGCGATGATCGGCGTGCGCCTGCAAGGCCTCGACCGGAACATTCTCGTCGATATCGGGCTGGTGGTGCTGGTGGGGCTGGCGGCAAAAAACGCGATCCTGATCGTCGAATTCGCCAAGCAATCCGAGGATGAGGGCAAGACGCGGCTTGAGGCGGCCATCGAGGCGGCGCGGACCCGTCTCCGCCCGATCCTTATGACCTCGCTTGCCTTCATTCTTGGCGTGGTGCCACTGGTGGTCGCCAAGGGCGCTGGCGCGGAGATGCGCCAATCGCTCGGTATCGCGGTTTTCGCGGGGATGATCGGCGTGACGATCTTCGGTCTTCTCTTCACGCCGACGTTCTACGTGGTCTGCCGCTGGTTCGCGAGCAAGCTGACCCGTCAGCCGAATGTTCCGACCGTAACGGTGGATTCAAAACCCTGACAAAGCATGGCGGGCAAAACCGCCATGCTTCCGGCCTGAAGCTTACTTCTTGCCCTTGGGCGGCGTCAGCGTGCCCTTCGACATCAGTGTCGAGACGGTGACGGCCGCCGCAACCGGGGCCTTCACCGCCTTGGGTTTCTTGGCTTCGCGATTGGTTTTCTTCTGTCCCTTGGCCATGACGACCTCCAGTTGGCGTGAAATGTCGCGCATTTCACGGTGAATAACGGTCGCTGTGCCGTCCGAAGGATGTGGAACGTTCGCCAGCGGAAGAAGTGGGAAGAATGCCAGCGCGAGGTGGGGCCAGCGCGGCCCTATCGACCCCGTGAAGGTGATCCTGATAGCGCGGATAAGCAACTGAATTCGCTAAGCCCTGTTGTGCACGCGCGAATGCACTGTTGGGATTGCATGCTTTTCACGAAAAACCGGTTTCCACTTTTTCGCCGCATGCTCTAGAACCAACCCGCACCGGCAAAGCGCTGGTAAAACATCACACGAGGCAGGACGGATGGCGAAGGGGATCGAAGGGTTGGGACGGCTGCTGCTCGCATCCGCATCGCCCCGGCGCTACCAGCTTCTCGAACAGATCGGTATCACACCTGATGATGTGCTCGCGACCTCGATCGACGAGTCGCCGCGCCTCAGGGAGCGTCCGCGCGTCTATGTCGAGCGCATCGCGCGCGAGAAGGCCGAGGCGGCCTTCAAGGCGACACGGCACGATGAGACCCGCGCGAAGTCCCATATTCTCTCCGCCGATACGGTGGTGGCGCTCGGCTCGCGCATTCTGCCGAAGGCAGAGCTCGCGGCGGAGGCTGCGCAATGCCTTCGTCTGCTCTCGGGGCGCGCGCATCGGGTTTACACCAGCGTGGTGGTGATGCTGCCGTCGGGGCGGCAATCGCAGCGGCTGGTGGAGGCGCGCGTGCGTTTCAAGCGGCTCGCCTCCGATGAAATTGACGCCTATCTCGCCAGCGGCGAATGGGAAGGCAAGGCAGGCGGCTATGCTATTCAGGGCCTAGCTGGCGCTTTTGTGACCAAGATGGCCGGCTCCTACACCGCCGTTGTTGGTCTGCCGCTTTATGAGACGGCTGCGCTGCTCGAGGGGACCGGCTTCCCCGTGCATCTGCGCTGGCTCGGTCAACGGTGAGCCGCATGAGCGATGACCTCATCGACGACAAGGCACCGATCCGTGCGCCACTATGCCCTATCTGCCGCAAGCTCGTGGTGAAGGACTATCGCCCCTTCTGCTCGAAGCGCTGCGCCGATGTCGATCTCTCGCGCTGGCTCGGCGGCGTTTATGCCATCCCCGCCCGTGAGGAAGACGAGGGCGATGGTCGCCGCACCGATGATGATCTCACCTGATATCGATCCCGCAAAAGGAACTGCCGCATGGAATATCGTACGCTTGGCCGTACCGGCCTGAAGGTTTCGCTGATCGGCCTCGGCACCATGACCTGGGGCCAGCAGAACACCGAGGCCGAAGGCCACGAGCAGATGGATTATGCCCTTGATCAAGGCGTGAACCTGTTCGATGCCGCCGAACTCTACTCGATCCCGCCGAAGGCCGAGACACAGGGCTCGACCGAGCGGATCATCGGTTCATGGCTCAAAGCGCGCAAGAATCGGGACAAAATTGTCCTCGCCTCTAAGGTTTGCGGTCGCAACGATTTTACGTGGTTCCGTGATGATGGCTCGAAGTGCCGCCTGACCAAGGGCCAGATTACCGAGGCGCTGCACAAGAGCCTTGCCCGCCTCGGCACGGATTATCTCGACCTCTACCAGCTTCACGCCCCGAACCGGGTGATGCCCTGGGGCTCGAACCCGACGCGTTTCATCGACGCCGAGTTTGCGGTCAATGCGGATGACGATAACTTCTACGAAGTGCTCGAAACGCTCGATGGTTTCGTGAAGGCTGGCAAGATCCGCCACATCGGCCTCTCGAACGAGAGCGCCTGGGGCACGATGAAGTTTCTCTTCGAGAGCGAGAAGAGCGGTCTGCCGCGCGTTGCGACCATCCAGAATGCCTATAACCTCGTCAACCGCACCTATGACACGGCGCTGGCCGAACTCTCGATCCGTGAGGGCGTGAACCTGCTCGCCTATTCGCCGCTCGGGCAGGGCTTCCTGACCGGCAAATATCTCGATGGCGCGCTGCCGCCGGGTTCGCGCACGACGCTGTTCAACCGCGGTCAGCGCTATCAGCGTCCCGGTGTCGATGATGCCGTGCGCGATTACATGGCGATTGCGAAGGAAGCCGGCATGGATGCTGCGACGCTGGCGATTGCCTTCGTCAACTCGCGCTCTTTCGTGGCCTCGAACCTGATCGGCGCGACAACGATGGAACAGCTCAAGATCGCGATTGCCACCAAGGATGTGAAGCTCTCGGCCGACGTGCTCGACAAGATCGACGCGGTGCATCAGCTCCGTGGCAACCCGGCGCCGTAAGGCGAAACGTCATTGCAAGGAGGCCTAAAGGCCGACGCGGCAATCCAGAACCGGAAAAGTCTGGATTGCTTCGTCTCTTCATTCCTCGCCATGACGGTTCCAACTTGCCCGGACTACGCCAAACTGCGCGCGATCAGCATCCGCTGGATATCGCTCGCGCCCTCGTAGATCTGGCAGACCCTCACATCGCGGTAGATGCGCTCGACCGGGAAATCCGCGAGATAGCCATAGCCGCCGAAAATCTGGATGGCGGTAGAAGCTACGCGCTCCGCCATCTCGGAGGCAAAGAGTTTCGCCATCGAGGCCTCGGTAAGGGCAGGGCGACCCGCCTCGCGCAGCGCTGCGGCGTGCATGACACCCTGCCGCGCGACATGGATTTGCGTCGCCATATCCGCGAGCTTGAAGGCAATGGCCTGATGCTCGAAGAGCTTCTTGCCAAACGTCTCGCGTTCCTTTGCGTAGTCGGTCGCAGCATCGAGCGCGGCCTGCGCCATGCCGACCGCCTGTGACGCAATGCCAATGCGCCCGCCTTCAAGGTTGGACAGCGCGATTTTATAACCCTCGCCTTCCGCCCCGAGGCGGTATTCGGCGGGAATACGCATCTCCTCGAAGACGAGTTGGCAGGTGTCGGAGGCGTGCTGTCCGAGCTTTTCCTCGACACGGCCGATGGTGTAGCCTGGCGTATCGGTCGGTACGATGAAGGCGGAAATGCCCTTCTTGCCGGCATCCGGATCTGTGACGGCAAACACGATCACCACCTTGGCGTTCTTGCCCGAGGTGATGAACTGCTTGGTCCCGTTCAGGATGTAATGGCTGTTGCCATCTGCCCGCGCACAGGTGCGGATCGCGGAGGCATCCGAGCCCGCCTGCGGTTCGGTCAGCGCAAAGCCGCCGATCCATTCGCCGGAGGCGAGCTTGCGGAGGAACTGTTCCTTCTGCGCTTCGGTGCCATAGGTCGCGATAGGCTTGCAGCCGACGGAATTATGCACGCTCATGATGGTCGAGACCGAGCCATCACCTGCCGCAATCTCCTCCAGTGCCATCGCATAGGCGACATCACCGACCGCCGAGCCGCCCCATTCCTCGGGCGTCGTCATGCCAAGGAAGCCGAGTTCGCCCATCTCCGAGAGCACATCCGCCGGAAAGTGATGCTCCCGGTCCCATTGCGCGGCATTGGGTTTGAGGCGGTCGCGGGCAAATTCGCGCGCAGCATCGCGGATCATCAACTGGACTTCGGTATGGAGCATGGCAGCCTCTTCGCGTGTTTTGGCGTGATCGAACATACCACTGGCGGTGCATGCAAGCCCCGACTTCGGTTGGAAGCCCTGACTTTGGAATCACGCGCCTGAATCACTGCATGAAGATCGTCAACCCCAGCGTCAGGAGGACGACACAACACCCGGAAATGACTCAGGAATCAGAATGTGAAGCGCTTCAAGCCTTGCGTTGAAACTAATTTGGCGCAAGTCATGGGGGAAGATACGAAAGCCGTGGCAAACAAGACCACGCGATCAAGACGACCGGGAAAACGCAAGAGGACGGGAGAACTCAAGAGGGCATGACGAAGGCCAGCGCTACGCCAGGTCTTGATCGCCGCATTCCGCGTGCCGGTTCCCTCCGGCGCGACCGGTTTGCGCGCGGCGCCCTTGCTGCGATGCCGCTCATTGCCATCGCGCTGCTGGCGATCATGATCGGCGCGCTGCTGCGCTACCTCGATCGCGACGAGCAGGAGAGGGCGCGCGCCTCGCTGCTCACGGATGCGCTCTGGGTTGAGCAAACGCTGCGCTTCCAGCTCGCGACTGACGAGGATGCGCTTTCGCGCCTTGGACTTGATTCCGGCCGTCGGGATATCGAGCGCGAGGCCCTGCTCGCCAGCGCCCGTCAGATGATCACCTCGAACCCGGAGGTGATGTCCGTCAGCTGGCTCGACAGTGAAGGCGCGCTTCGTTTCGCCATGCCGCCGACCGTCGATCTGCCGGATAAAGAGAGCCGCTCTGCCCTGTTTCGCCGCGCTTCCGGAGGCTCCGCGCGGCCGGTTTATGGCATGGCGCGCCGCCAGAGCGATGGGCCGATGGTGATCGATCTTGCGGCCCCCGTCGCGGGAAGCGCCGGACGCGGCGGCGTCGTGATCGCGACCGTCTCGCTCGAAGCGCTGCTCGCGCGGCATGTGCCGTGGTGGATCGCCGAGAACTATGATCTGCGCATCGCCGATGCCGGTGGTAACGCGGTTGCGACCAAATCCCGCATCCAGCGGCAGGATGAGGCGCTTGGGCACGCCATCGCGTTCGATCCGCCACTGCCAGGCGCGACGCTGCACATTACGCCGTATTTCAAGGCGGGAAATCGCACCAATGCGCTGCTGGTCTCGGCGATTTTCGGCCTCGCGCTGCTGGCGATGGTCTCGCTGGTGCTGGCACATCGCCATGTTCGAAAGCGGCTCGATGCCGAAAGCGCGCTCCGCGATGAAACCGCTTTCCGCCGCGCTATGGAGGATTCGCTCACGCTCGGGATGCGGGCGCGCGACCTTGATGGCCGGATCATCTACGTCAATTCCGCCTTCTGCCGGATGCTCGGCGTCGAGGCCGAAGACCTCATCGGGCGCGGCCCGCCGATGCCCTACTGGAACCCAGATGATCTCGAACGGACCCGTGCGATCCATGATCGCGTGCTGGCGGGCAATGCACCGCCGCAGGGGTTCGAGTTACAATTCCGCCGCGCAGATGGCAACCTTTTCGACGTTCTGATCTACGAGGCGCCGCTGATCGATGCACAGGGCCGCCATGCAGGCTGGATGGGCTCGGTGCTCGACATTACCGACCGCAAGAAAGCCGAGGAACTCGCGAAGACGCAGGATCAATCGCTCCAGCGCACCGCGCGCCTCGTCACCATGGGTGAGATGGCCTCGACGTTGGCGCATGAACTCAACCAGCCGTTGGCAGCCATCGCGAGCTATGGCGCGGGCTGCCTCAACCTGATCCGCTCGGACCGGGCCGAGCCTGCCGCACTGACAGACGCGCTCGAAAAACTCGGCAGGCAGGCCCAACGCGCTGGCCAGATCATCCGCCGCGTGCATGACTTTGTCCGCAAAAGCGAGCCGAAAATCGCACCGACGGAACTTGTGCCGCTGATTGTGGAAAGTGTCGCCTTCGCCGAAGCGGAGGCGCGGAAATACGGTGCGCGGATCGAGATCGTGCAGGAAGGCACGCTGCCATCGGTCGAGGTGGATCGCATCCTCGTCCAGCAGGTGTTGCTGAACCTCATTCGCAACGGCGTCGAGGCCATGGTGCAGACCCCCGCGCCGGAACGCGTGCTGACATTGACCGTAACGGCGCAAACCGGCGAGGTGGTGATCCGCGTCGAAGATCGTGGCTCGGGGATTGCCGAAACCCTGCGCGGACGGCTGTTTGAGCCGTTCGTTTCGACCAAGCCTGACGGCATGGGTATGGGCCTCAACATCTGCCGCTCGATCGTCGAGATGCACCGGGGGCGGCTTGCTGTTGCCGCGCGGGAAGGGGGCGGCACCGTGTTCTCGCTGAGCTTGCCCGTCGCCGTGGCACTGGAGATGGCCTCTTGAGCACCGCCGGCCCCATCGTCCACCTTGTCGATGATGAAGATGCCATCCGGGATTCTCTCGCCTGGCTCTTGAAATCGCGCGGGATCGCCTCGGTGGGGTATGCCTCGGGCGAAGCGTTTCTCGAAGCCTGGCGGCAGGAGATGCGCGGCATCGTCATCCTCGATATCCGGATGCAAGGGCTTTCGGGGCTCGAAGTGCTCGACAGGCTGGTCGCGCGCGGCGCGCAGCAACCGATCGTGATTCTCTCCGGCCATGGTGATGTGCCGGCGGCGGTCTCCGCTTTGAAAAACGGCGCGGTGGATTTTCTCGAAAAGCCGTTCAACGACAACCAGATGGTAGATCGTGTAATCGAGTTGCTTGCGCTTGAAGCGACACGGCATGCCGCACGGATCAGCCTCGGCGCGGTGCAGGATCGTCTGGCCTCGCTCTCGGAGCGCGAGCGCGAGGTCATGGAGTTGATGATCAAGGGGCGTCTCAACAAGCAGATCGCGGGGGATCTCGGTATCGCGATGCGTACGGTCGAGGTTCACCGCGCCCGCGTGCTCGACAAGATGGGCGTGCGCAATGGCATCGAGCTGACGGCTCTGCTCGTGCGCTCCGGCAAGTGAAATCCTCCTTCAGGGCTTCCGGAGAAAGGTTTTGACCTCGGAGACATCCCCGCCGACGTAGGTGATCTTCAGCGTCGCGCTCTTGACTTCCGGCTTGATCCGGATGTAGGGCGCGGAATTCGCAGGGATGGAATGCGGATTGACCTCGTCGCAGGCCGGCAACGGCAGGAGATCCGTTGGCGATGCGCCATCCAGCCCGATTTCCGCTCGCTGGATCGCACAGCGATAACTCACGAGGTGGGTGTAATACAGCAGGTGCTGGTTATGCCCGTCTCCGAAGGCAATCCAGCTGTTGGCGAAGCGGTCGAGAATGTCGCGCTGGCCTTTGAGCAGGGCATCCCGAGGGTTGAAGGCGATCATTGTGACCGTGCTCTGATGTCCGTCTGCATCAAGATAGCGCAGCGCGATATCGGTCGGCCCCTGATTGGCGGGGAGTTCAAAGCCGGGATTGGCCATCGGTTTGCCGGTGCGCTGATCAAGCAGTTGCAGCGCCCCTGTCGAGCGAAAATCCGGCATCGAGCCGAATTTGTAATCGATGGCTGTCGCGGCTTCCGGTAGCGAGACCTGCGCCTGCCAGCCTGATCCCGCCCGCATGAACTGCGCGCCAACGCGGTCGCGATTTTCAGCGAAAAAAGCCTTCTGGAATGCCTCGCGCTTCTGGGCGCGCTCCAGCCATTGCGCAAGAACACTCTGGTCGAGGAAGAACGGCACCAACCGCCCCTCGCGCTCGGCGGTGAGGAAGCGGGAAAGGGCTGCAAGTTCGCCGCGTCGATCAAAGATAGTCTGCCCATTCTGGCGATCCTCGCCGAATTCCTGCGCCAGCACAGCATGAATCGGCGCGAAATCCGGGTTGGCCTCGGCGAAAGCGGCCAGGCGGGAGCGGCGCTCCAACCCTTCGAACTGGAGCGCATGCACCAGCATCGCCGCCCGACCCCTGGTTTGTGCAAGATCAGCGAAGGCCTCGCGGGCCCCGGCACGGCCATCCTGCGTCCGGATCAGCGCCGCAAGGCGGAGGAGTGGATCGACATAGTCTGTCCCCAGCGCCGCAAAGGCGAGGTAATCGCGCCGCGCCGCTGCACTCTCGCCGCGCGCCTCATAGGAGCGGGCGTTGTGGTAAAGCTCAGGCGCGGATTTCGGATCGCGGACGATACCGCCGGATTGCGCGAGCCTGTCGAAGGCCTGTGCGGGTGTGAGTTTTTCGGTGATCACCACCGAACCGTTCGCCGGCGTCTCGGGTGGGGTCGCGGTCGCGGCTGGCATCGAGACCGTGCCGCTGGTCGCGCCTTGTTGCTTTTCGCCCGCCACTTCAGCACCTGCTATCGGGGTGGTGGGGGGAACCGGCGCGGAGCCGCGGCCGGCGAAGAACAGGCCGGTCCCGCCTGCCGCTGCGGCAATCACCCCTGCGGCGATCCATGCCGCTGGCGATTTCTGGCGGACGGGGGGGTCCCGTCGCATGAGAGCCGGCGGAACGCGGGTGCTGCCCATTTGGATTTCAAAGGCATGCACGGGGTGCGGCAGGTTCTTGACCTCGCGATTGCCGAGATCACGGAACGGCACCGAGACCTTGTTCATCACCGCTTCGTGGACGTGCCGCGAGACGCAAATGCTGCCGGGCTCGGCAAGGCTCTGGAGACGCGCGGCGATATTCACGCCATCACCGAGAAGATCGCCCGCCCGTTCGACCACATCACCGATGGAAATGCCGATGCGGAAGTGCATCTGCCGCTCCGCCGGATGCGCCATGTTGGCTGTGCGCAGCGATTCCTGAATGTCGATGGCGCAGCGCGTGGCTTCCACGGCCGAGGCGAATTCGCACATCACGCCATCGCCGGCGGTGTTGAAGATGCGTCCGCCGGCGCGGGCCACGAAATCGTCGAACACCTTGCGGTAGGCTTCAAGCCGCGTGAGCGTCTCTTCCTCATCCTCGGCAATGAGCCGGGTATATTCGGCGACATCCGCTGCTAGAATAGCTGTGATCTTGCGTTTCAAGCTCTGCTCCGACGAAGAATCCGGCGACCATTCGCAATATTGACCGACACACACGCGTTATTCAAATCGGCGGTGGTTTCGAACGTCGCCCAGCGCTTTGTGCCAGTGATCCCGCGCCTGCGCTGTGCGCAAACGCACCACACACATCTATTTTCAGGCAATTCGTGAAAATTCTGCTGCAGGTTGCATCAATCTGATGCTGCGGACGCAGGTTTGGTGGCCCGATCTGCCAAAGTGGGCGATGCGTGGTTGACCAAGCTGGAAAATCACGTCTAACCTGTATGTCAGTCGGAGATTTTTGGACGGTCGTTTCGGTGCCGTCCGGATGTTGCTGCCGGAAAACCGGCAAACCAGAAGAATGTCGTCAACGAACGGGGAGTTTTCCAGACCATGTCGATCAAACGGATCGGACTCGCGGCAATTGCTGCTTTTGCCTTGTCGAGCGTTTCGGCTCAGGCGGTAACGCTCCGCTACGCCAATCAGGGCGATCTCAAGTCGCTTGACCCCTACACCCTCAACGAAACAACGACCCTCGCGCATCATGGCCACGTTTATGAAGGCCTGACCTCGCGCGGCAGAGATCTCAAGATCGGGCCCGGCCTCGCCGAGAGCTGGGAAATTCTCGAAGGCGGCAAGCGCTGGATTTTCAAACTGCGCAAGAACGTTAAATGGCACAATGGCGACGCCTTTACCGCCGATGATGTCATTTTCTCCGCGGATCGCGTTCGTATGCCGGGTTCGAATTTCAATACCCGCGTGCCAAAGGATGCGAAGTTCACGAAGATCGATGATCACACGATCGAGGTGACGCTCGCGAGCCCGAACCCGATCATGACCGCCCAGTGGGACACCTGGTACATCGTCCCGAAGAAGTGGTCCGAGGCGAATAACTCCGCCGCGCCAACCCCGGCCTCGGCCACGACCCCGAGCTATATCGCACTCAACTCCAATGGCACCGGTCCGTTCAAGATCGAGAGCCATCAGCCGGGCGTGAAGACGGTTTTCAAGCCCAACCCGAATTACTGGGGCAAGAAGGAGCATAATCTCGACGAGATCGTTTTCACCCCGATCCCGAATGACGCGACCCGCGTCGCGGCGCTGCTCTCGGGCGAGGTCGATGTCATCGAGCCGGTTCCGATCCAGGATATCGCGCGCGTGAACGCCTCCGATAAGGCGAAGGTGCTCGCCGGACCGGAACTCCGCACGATTTTCCTTGGTTTCGATCAGGTGCGTGACGAGCTTCTCGAATCGAACGTCAAGGGCAAGAACCCCTTCAAGGATCTGAAGGTGCGTCAGGCTTTCAACATGGCCATCGACAAGGAGACGATCAAGGCGCGCGTCATGCGTGGCCTGTCGACCCCTTCGGCCCTGATGATCGCGCCGGAACTTTTCTCGGGCTCGAAGGACTTCAAGAACCCGAAATTCGATCCGGAAGCCGCGAAAAAGCTTCTCGCTGAGGCTGGCTATCCGAACGGTTTTGAAACCGGCATGGATTGCCCGAACGACCGTTACGTCAACGATGGCCAGATTTGCCAGGCGATTGTCGGTATGCTCGCCCGCATCGGTGTCAAGGTGAACCTCAACGCCCAGCCCAAGGCGCAATATTTCGCCAAGGTGCTGAAGCCGGGTGGCTACAAGACCTCGTTCTACCTCCTCGGCTGGACGCCGGGCACGCTCGATAGCCACAACGTGCTGTACGACATCCTCGGCTGCCGCGTTGAAGGCACACCGCGCGGTGAATCGAACCTCGGCGGCTACTGCAACAAGAAGCTCGACGAGCTGACGGACAAGATCCTCGTCGAAGCCGATGCGACCAAGCGTGACGCAATGATCAAGGAAGCCTTCACGATCGCGATTGCCGATGCCGGCTATGTCCCGCTGCATCAGCAGGCGCTCGCCTGGGGCATCGCCAAGAACGTCGAACTCGTTCAGCGCGCGGACAATCAGGTCCTGCTCTACTGGGCGAAGAAGCAGTAAGGCACTGCTTCTGCCAAAAGCAACCCGGGGCTGGTGGTCTGTAAACAGGCGATCAACCCCGGAAGGCGGTGCCATCCTGCGCCGCTTCTGCGGTCTCAAACGGACTGATTCCCATGCTTGCGTTTGTCATCCGGCGTGTTCTCCAGTCCGTGGCGGTCATGCTCGCCGTGGCGATGATCGCGTTCGTTATGTTTCGGTTTGTCGGCGATCCCATCAACCAGATGGTCGGTGTCGATACGCCACAGGAAGAAGTCGCCCGCCTGCGCGCTTCGCTTGGCCTGAACGATCCCGCGCCGGTGCAATTCGGTCGCTTCATCTGGAACGCGCTGCATTTCGAATTCGGCACCTCCTACCAGTTCCGCCTGCCGGTGACGCAGCTTCTCGCCGAACGCGCCCCTGCGACGCTTGAGCTCGCTTTTACCGCTGCCGGTTTTGCCTTGCTGGTCGGTGTGATCATGGGCGTTTACTGCGCGCTCCGGCGCGACAGCGTGCTCGCCCAGGTTTTTCAGGCCGTGAGCCTTGTCGGCGTGTCGCTGCCGACATTCCTGATCGGTATCCTGTTGATTTATCTCTTCGCCGTCATCCTCGGGTGGCTCCCCTCGAACGGGCGCGGCGACGTCGTGGCGCTTGGCGGTTGGTGGACGACTGGTTTCCTGACCAAATCCGGCCTCCGCGCGCTCATTTTGCCGGCCATCACGCTCGGCCTTTTCCAGATGACGCTGATCATGCGGCTCGTGCGCTCGGAAATGATGGAAGTGATGCGCACCGATTATATCAAGTTCGCCAAGGCACGCGGGCTGACGACACGGGCGATCCACTTCGGCCATGCGCTGAAGAACACACTCATTCCGGTCATCACCATCGCCGGGCTTCAGCTTGGCTCGATCATCGCCTTCGCGATCATTACTGAAACGGTGTTCAACTGGCCGGGTATGGGCCTCTTATTCTTGAAAGCGGTGCAGAACGTCGATATCCCGATCATGGCGGCTTATTTGATGCTGATTGGCCTGCTCTTCGTGATGATCAATCTCCTGGTCGATCTCGCCTACGGCTTCGTCGATCCGCGCTTGCGCGTGGCGATGAGGGCGTGAGCATGGCCAGCAAAAGTGGATACCGGTTTTGCGCCCGGCCATGCGAAACGGTCGGGAGAACCTGATATGGCTGCGAATAATGCTCCTGGCCTCGTTGCCCGCATCCTTGATTCCGATGTTTATGCGAGCTTCAGATCGACCAAAATCGTCATGGTTGCGGCGTTCATCGTGTTGTTGATGTTCATCGGCGCGCTGTTCGCGCCGTGGCTTGCGCCGTTCAACCCCTTCGATCCCGCAACGGTCTTTCTGGCCGATGCCTCGATCCCGCCGCGCTGGCAGGATGGTGGCGATCCGCGCTTCATTTTCGGCACCGATGATCAGGGCAGGGACCTTTACTCCGCGATCCTCTACGGTTTGCGCGTCAGCCTGATTGTTGGGGGCCTCGGCGTGTTGCTCGCGGCGGCGATTGGCATCACGCTTGGGCTGCTCGCGGGCTACATCGGCGGCAAGGTCGATTCCATCATCATGCGGGTTGCGGATGTGCAGCTCACTTTCCCGGCGATCCTGATCGCACTGCTGATCGACGGCGTGGTTCACGCGTTGTTCAAGGGCTCATCGCGCGAGGACACGGCGATTCCCGTATTGGTGATTTCGATCGGCCTCAGCTTCTGGGTGCAATATGCCCGCACCATCCGGGGCTCGACCATGGTCGAGAAGAACAAGGATTACGTCCATGCTGCGCGGCTTGTCGGGCTTACCGCGCCGGTGATCATGGTGCGCCATGTGCTTCCGAACGTCATCGGCCCAGTGCTGGTGATCCTCACGATCAATCTTGGCCTCGCGATCATCACCGAGGCGACGCTCTCGTTTCTCGGCGTCGGCCTGCCGGCGACGCAGCCCTCGCTCGGCACGCTGATCTCCATTGGCAACAAGTATCTCTTCTCGGGCGACTGGTGGATCGTCACTTTCCCCGGCGCGACGCTGGCGATCATCGTGCTGGCGGTGAATCTGCTCGGCGACTGGCTGCGCGATGCCTTGAATCCGAAGTTGAGGTGAGGCGTGCAAGGCCCTGATATGACTCAAGCACCCGTCATTTCTGTTCGCAATCTCGTGGTCGAATTCGCGACGCGGCGCGGCATTCTGCGTGCTATTGATGGCGTCTCCTTCGATATCATGCCCGGCGAGGTGCTGGGTGTTGTCGGCGAGAGCGGCGCGGGTAAATCCGTCACCGGCTCGGCGATTATCGGCCTGATCGAGCCACCGGGCCGCATTGCGGGCGGCGAAATCCTGCTGCACGGCAAGCGGATCGACAATCTCCCCGCCGAGGAGATGCGCCGCATCCGCGGGCGCAAGATCGCGATGATCTTTCAGGATCCGCTGACCTCACTCAACCCGCTTTACCGCGTCGGCGAGCAGTTGATCGAAACTATCCAGACCCATACCGATCTTTCCGCCAGCGCCGCGCGCGCGCGCGCCATCGACCTTCTCGCCGAGGTCGGAATCCCGGCACCGGAGCGCCGCATCGATGGCTATCCGCATGAATTCTCTGGGGGCATGCGCCAGCGCGTGGTGATCGCCCTCGCGCTTTCCGCCGAGCCGGATTTCATCGTCGCGGACGAGCCCACAACCGCGCTTGATGTTTCCGTGCAGGCGCAGATCATCCAGCTCATCAAGAAGCTCTGCCGCGAACGCGGGACGGCGGTGATGCTGGTGACGCACGACATGGGTGTTATCGCCGAAACAGCGGACCGCGTCGCGGTGATGTATGCCGGGCGCGTCGCCGAAATTGGCCCCGTGCGCGATGTCGTGAAGCATCCGCTTCACCCCTACGCCAAGGGGCTGATGGGCGCGATCCCGACGCTGGAAGCCGAGGCCGAGCGCCTTGTGCAAATTCCCGGTTCGATGCCGCGCCTCACCAATATTCCGAAGGGATGCGCCTTCAACCCGCGCTGCGAACGCGTGATGGACCGCTGCCGCATCGAACGTCCGGAGCCGAGTGATCCCAAGGGTGATCTCTCCTCCGGCGCGGCGATCATGCCGGGCCACCGCGTTGCCTGCCACCTCTACGATGGGGGTGCAAAATGAGCGAGAACTCGAAAGCCTTCGTCGAGGTTCGTGATCTCAAGCGCGTCTTCGACGTCTCGCGCCCCTGGCTCAACCGCGTGCTGGAGGGGGCACCGAAAGCCTGGCTCAAGGCGGTCGACGGGCTCTCGTTCGATATCCGCAAGGGTGAGACCTTTGCGCTGGTGGGCGAATCCGGCTCCGGCAAGTCCACTGTCGCTCGTATGGCGGTCGGACTGCTGCCGGTCTCGGGTGGCGAGGTGACCATCGACGGCGTCTCGATGACGAAAGTACAGGGCAGCGCCGAGCGGCAGGCTCTGCGCAAGCGTATCCAGATGATCTTTCAGGATCCCTACGCGAGCCTCAACCCGCGCTGGCGCGTCGAGCGGATCATTGCCGAGCCGATCCACGCCTTTGGTCTACTCAAGGGCGAGGCTGTAACGGCGCGCATCGGCGAATTACTGACACTGGTCGGCCTCCACCCGGATGATGGCAAGAAGTTTCCGCACGAATTTTCCGGCGGCCAGCGCCAGCGGATCGCTATTGCGCGTGCCTTGGCGTCGAGCGCAGAATTCATCGTCTGCGACGAGCCAACCTCGGCGCTTGATGTCTCGGTTCAGGCACAAATCCTGAACCTGATGCGTGATTTGCAGAAGGAATTCGGTCTCACATACCTCTTCATCAGCCACAATCTCGCTGTGGTCCGTCATATGGCGGATCGCATCGGCGTGATGTATCTTGGGCGTCTGGTCGAGGTGTCGACAAGCAAGCAGCTCTTCTCCGCGCCGCGCCACCCCTACACGCGGATGCTGCTGGATGCCGTGCCGGATCTTGCGATGTCCGGCCGCGCCCGCGTCATGGTCGCGGGGGAAATCCCGAACCCGATCTCGCCGCCTTCAGGCTGCACCTTCCATCCGCGCTGTCCGCTCGCCAACGCCCGCTGCAAGGCCGAGGCGCCGGCAATGCGTGAAATCCCGGAAATAAATGGCGGTGTGGCCTGCCATGCGGTCGAAGAGGGGCGGAGCTGAATAAAGTTGAGGCAGCGCAAGGTGAGTTCTGACACAGAAGTGCGAGCGCATCTTGAGATCTGGGGAACGATAGGCGCAACTTGCCTTGCGATCGGGCTATTTTCCGTCGATGCCCTTTACGCTGCATGCCTGTACATTTTCGGGCTGGGCAATCTGATATCGCTCGCCGTCAAGCTGCGCATGGGCGAAGCCAAGTTCAGGCTTGCGGTAAAGCTCGCCATCGCAGTGGTCATGACAATCATGGCGCACGACCTGACGTCCAAACCGGAGGGGTATCAGCCAAAAGCGCGCATGGACCGCACTTTCGTTGCACGTTCCTGGGGGGCGGTTTTGGGTTTAGGCTTGGCGTTTCCCCTCGGATACCTGCTGATATGGGGCTGGGAATCCAAATCGGACCGGCGGCGCTAGGCCGCCGGTTTCAATCACGCCGCTGTTCTGGCCTTCGCGATTTCGCTCCAGAACTGGATACCCGCCGGCAGCACATCGTCATTGAAGTCGTAGGCAGGGTGATGCAGGCCCGCTGAATCACCGTTGCCGATGAAGACATAGGCGCCGGGGCGCTCCAGCAACATGTAGGAGAAATCCTCGCCGCCCATCATCGGCGCGACAGTATCGTCCACTGCGTCCGCGCCGAAGGTTTTCTTGGCGATCGCGGCGGCATAATCGGCCTCCGCCGGGTGGTTGACCGTCGCAGGATAGCCGCGATCATAGGTGATGCGCACCTCGGCGCCGTGCATTTTTGCCGTTGCCTCGACGATGGCGCGGAAGCGCGTCTCGGCGAGATCCCGCATCGAAGCTTCCAGCGTGCGCACCGTGCCGGTGAGCGTCGCGCGCGAGGGGATGATGTTGAAGGCGGTGCCGGCGTGGAACATCGTCACCGAGACGACGACCGATTTGAGCGGGTCGGCGTTGCGTGAAGCGATGGACTGCAGCGCGCCGACCATCTGCGAACCGATGAACACCGGATCGATCCCGAGGTGTGGGGCGGCCGCATGCGCGCCCTTGCCCTCGATTTCGATGGTGAACTGGTCCGCTGCCGCCATGATCGGGCCGCGACGCAGCGCAATATGCCCCGGCGCGATGCCCGGCATGTTGTGCATGCCATAGACTTCCTGAATGCCCCAGCGGGTCATCAACCCGTCTTCTACCATCGCCTTGCCACCCGCGCCGCCTTCTTCGGCGGGCTGGAAGATCACGATGGTGGTGCCGTCGAAGTCACGCGTTGCGGCAAGATGTTTTGCCGCGCCGAGCAACATGGAAGTGTGGCCGTCATGCCCGCAGGCGTGCATGGTTCCCGGTGTTTTCGAGCGATGCGGGAGGTTGGTTTCCTCCTCGATCGGGAGCGCATCCATATCCGCACGCAGGCCGACGACCTTGCCGCCCGGCCCGTTGCGCCCGTGGATGACGCCGACAACACCGGTTTTGCCGATTCCCTCGACCACCTCATCGCAGCCAAAAGAACGCAGCTTTTCCGCGACGATGCGCGCGGTGCGGTGCACCTCGTACAGAAGCTCCGGATGTTCATGGAAATCCCGTCGCCAGCGCGAGACTTCATCCTTGAGAGCGAGAATGGACGGATCGATAGCCATGAGAATCCCATGAAGGTCAGAGACACGTGAGCAACGAACATAGCGTCAAAGACCATCAAGCCAACCCTAAAACCGCAGCCTCCTGACATAGAGGCAAGTTTGCGATTGCACTTCTTGCGCCGATGGGGAGGATTGGCGCCAACCACACCTCTGATCGGTAGAGCTGCGCTGAACAGGCGCGGCTTTCGCTGCCGGTTGCGCCTCAAGGAGCCCTGACTTGGCTAAAAATCCGAAACTCTGGTCCCCCCGCACGCTGGCCGCTCAGGCCATGGGCAAGATCGACGAGCCGACTCGCGCCGTTGTGCCGCCGATCCACGTCACCACGACCTTCCTGCGCGACCCGGATAACCAGTATCGCACGGGCAATATCTACGGTCGCCCGGACAACGAAACCGTGCGTGAGGCTGAAAGCATCATCGCGATGCTGGAGGATGCGAAAGCCGCCATCGTGCTCGGCTCAGGTATGAGCGCGGCGGTCGCGGTGTTCCTCGCGCTGAAGCCCGGTGATCATATTGTCGCGCCGACCGTCATGTACTGGGCCTTGCGCAACTGGCTGCTGAACGATGCCGCCGAATGGGGCCTCAAGACGACGTTTGTCGATACCTCGGATCTGGATACCGTCCGCGCCGCCGTGGTGCCGGGCGCAACGAAACTCGTCTGGCTCGAGACGCCCTCCAACCCGCTGTGGTCGATCACCGATATTGCAGGTGTTTCCGAGATCGCCCATGCCGCCGGTGCCCGCGTCGCGGTCGATTCGACCGGCGCGACGCCGATCCTCACCCGTCCGCTCGATTTTGGCGCGGATATCGTGATGCATTCGGCGACGAAATACCTCAACGGCCATTCCGATGTGCTTGCCGGCGCGCTCGCGACACGCGCCGAAGATGAATACTGGACCCGCATCAAGCGTGTTCGCGCTATTCAGGGGCTGATCCTCGGGCCATTCGAAGCCTTTTTGCTCATTCGCGGCATGCGCACGCTCTCCTTGCGCGTCAAAGCCTCCTGCGAAAGCGCGATGGAGCTGGCGACCCGCTTTGCCAACCACGCCCATGTACATGAGGTGCTCTATCCGGGCCTCGCCTCGCATCCCGGCCATGCGCTCGCGGCGCGGCAGATGACCGGCGGTTTCGGCGGCATGCTCTCCATTCGCCTCAGAGGCGGAGAGAGGCAGGCGATCGGCGCAGCGGCCAATGTCACACTTTGGAAGCGCGCGACCTCGCTCGGCGGTGTCGAAAGCCTCATTGAGCATCGCGCCTCGATTGAAGGGGCAGGGACGCCGTGCCCGCTGGATCTCCTGCGCCTCTCGACCGGCGTGGAGGACGTGAACGACCTCTTCGCGGACCTCGATGCCGCGATCAAGGCCGCTGCGGTCTAGGGAGGCGAAAGATGCAGACCAACCAGCGCATCGACGGTTCCCGCCTCGTCTCGCGTCTTGCTGCGCTCGCCAGTATTGGCGCGACGCCCGAAGGCGGTTGCCGCCGCCTCGCGCTTTCGGATGAGGACAAGGCAGGACGCGACTGGCTCTGCGCCGAGATGCGGGCGCTGGGCCTTGATGTGAAGGTCGATGCCATCGGCAATATCGTCGGCATCCTCAAGGGGCAGGAGGAAGGCCCGGCGGTTGTGATGGGTTCGCATATCGATACCGTCGCGACCGGCGGGCGCTTTGATGGTGCGCTCGGCGTGATCGGCGGGCTGGAGGTTGTTGCGACCCTCAATGATCTCGACATCCGCCCCAAACGCGATATCGCGGTGATCGCCTTCACGAACGAGGAGGGCGCGCGTTTCCATCCGGATATGCTGGGTTCTTATGTCTGGCTCGGCGGCATGAGCGTCGCGGAAGCGCAGGCCCAGGCGGATGCTGATGGTTTCGTGCTCGGCACCGAGCTGCGCCGCATCGGCTACGAGGGCCCGGAAAAGCCGGGCTTCCTGAAGGCGCATGCCTATTTCGAACTCCACATCGAGCAGGGACCGGTGCTGGAGCATGAGGGCGGCGGCATTGGCGCCGTTACCGGTATTCAGGGCATCACCTGGCTCGAAATGACCTTTGGCGGGCAGCCCAACCACGGCGGCACCACCCCAATGAAATACCGGAAAGACGCGGGCCTTCTCGCTGCGCGCGTCAATGTCTTCGCCTATGAGACCACCACGCGCATCCCCGGCCAGCTCGCGAATATGGGTTTCATCCGCGTCGAACCCGGCAATGTGAACGTCGTGCCGGAAACTGTCACCGTGACGCTGGATTTGCGCAATCCCGATCAGGCCCGGCTTGATGAGGCCGAAGCCGCGATCCGCGCTTTCGCTGAAGATATGGCGCGGCAGATGGATCTCACGATCACCACGCGTGATCTCGCACGCTTCCCGCCGACACCCTTCGATGACGGCATGATCGCCAAGGTCGAAGGGGCGGCAAAAAGCCTCGGTATGCCGGTGCGCCGCATGATCTCCGGCGCGGGCCACGACGCGCAGATGATGGCGCAACTCTGCCCGACGGCGATGATCTTCGTGCCCTCCATCGGCGGGCTATCGCACAACCCGAAGGAATTCTCGACTGATGCGGACATCGCTTCCGGGGCCAACGTGCTTTTGCAGGTGGTGCTCGACGTTGCGAATGCCTGAATCAGTTTCTGAAGTCCCGGAATCACCTTCTTCGCCAACCCGCGTAACGGATTGAAACATGACGGAAATCGCCGATCTCGATGCCTTTGGTCTGGCCGCAGCCTACCGCGCGAAAACGCTGTCGCCGGTCGAGGTGGCGCGGGACACCCTCGCGCGGATCGACCGCTTCGAGCCTGAGATCAACGCCTTCATCGTCCGCGACGAAGCCGTTCCGCTCGCCATGGCAAAGGCCGCCGAGGCGCGGCTGATGAAGGGCGAGGCCCTCGGCCCGCTTGATGGCATACCAGTAACGATCAAGGATAATCTCGTCGTTGCAGGCTGGCCCTGTCGTCGTGGGTCGGCGTTGGCTTCGAGCGCGCCGGCGACAGAGGATGCCCCCATCACGGCGCGGTTACGTGAGGCGGGGGCCGTGTTCCTCGGCAAAACCACCATGCCCGAATACGGCTGGAAAGGTCTTTCCGATAGTCCGCTCTCTGGCATCACCCGCAATCCGTGGGATACGCGGATGACCACCGGTGGCTCCTCCGCCGGCGCTGCGGCCTGCTCAGCGCTGAACCTCGGCGTGATGCACTTCGGAACCGATGGGGCAGGCTCTGTGCGGATTCCCGCCGCTTTCACTGGCGTCTTCGGGCTCAAGCCGACCTATGGCCATATCCCGGCCTATCCGGTCTCCACGATGGGCTTTCTCGCCCATCTCGGCCCGCTGACGCGCTCGGTGCGTGAAACGGCGCTGGCGATGAATATCGTCGGGCGTCCCGATAAGCGTGACATGACCGCGACGTTGGCCCCGATCCCCGACTACCTTGAGGGCATCGGCGATGGGGTGAAGGGCCTCAGGATCGCCTTCTCGCCCAAGCTCGGCTTTGATGTCGAGGTCGACCCTGAGGTTGCGGCCCTCACCGAGGCGGCGGCTCGGCGCTTCGAGGCCTTGGGCGCGATTGTTGAGCGGGCCGATCCCGGCTTTGTCGATCCCATCGACACGCTGATGACGCTTTGGTCAGCCGGCGCGGCGCTGGCGTTGCGGTCGATTTCCGCCGCAGACCGGAAGAAGATGGACCCCGGCCTCGTCGCTGTGGCGGTAGAGGGCGAGAAAGTCACCGCAGCGGCCTATGTCGACGCGTTGCTCAACCAGCGCAACACACTCGCGCTGGCGATGGCCCGCTTTCACGAGCGCTACGATCTCCTGCTAACGCCGAGCCTTGCGGTGCCTGCTTTTGAGGCGTCGCGCCTGACGCCTGCACACGGGCGCTATGGCGAGGACTGGACACGCTGGACGCCATTTACATACCCCTTCAACATCACGCAGGCGCCAGCGGCCTCTGTTCCCTGTGGATTGACGGCGGCAGGCTTGCCGGTCGGCTTGCAAATCGTCGGCCCGTTCGGCGCGGATCGCATCGTTTTGCGCGCTTCAGCGGCCTATGAGACTGGAAATCCCTTCGCGCGGATCACCAAACCCCGGCGCGGCGGCTGAACTGTTAGTCGCAACAATCCAATCTTGCCATTCTGAATAAGGGGTGAAACTATCTTCTCCAACGGGCAGCGATCTTGGAAAGCTGTTCTGCGAAAGGGAACGAATGGCACAAGGCTTGCTGCCGGCGTCATACGTCCCGTTAAAAACAGGGCAGGGGGTGAACCCCGCCGCTATCGGGAGAGCGTGGAAAGCAAGGGCGGTCGCCGGCTTTGTGATCCATGCAAAGAAACACTGTGATGGGGTACGGTTTCGAGGGCCTCGAAACACCACGTGCGCCATGGCCTCAGGAGCTGGAGACGGAAAATGGATCGCAGGACTTTCATGAAATCGACGGGCGGCGCGGCGCTTCTGGCGGCGAGCGGCGGTCTGGCGACGCCAGCACTGTCACAGGGCGCTGCAGCCAAGACCTTGCGCTTCGTGCCGCAGGCGAACCTTGCCAATTTTGACCCGATCTGGGGTACCCAATACGTCGTCCGCAACGCGGCAGCGCTCGTCTGGGATACGCTGTACGGCGTTGACGATAGCCTCGTTCCGCAGCGGCAGATGGTCGAGAAGGAAGAAGTCTCGGCAGATGGCCTTGTCTGGACCTTCAAGCTCCGCGCGGGCATGAAATTCCACGATGGCACGCCGGTTTTGGCGAAGGATGCCGTGCAGAGCCTTGTGCGTTGGTCGCAGCGCGACCCGATGGGCCTGATGCTCCGCGCGCTCCAGAACGAGCTTGTCGCGGTCGATGATCTTACCTTCCGCTGGGCGCTGAAGAAGCCCTATCCGAAGATGCTGCTCGCGCTTGGCAAGAACAATGCGCCCTGCACCTTCATCATGCCTGCGCGCATTGCCGAAACCGACCCCTTCAAGCAGATCACCGAATACATCGGCTCCGGCCCGATGAAGTTCAAGAAGGAAGAGTGGGTGCCGGGCGCCAAGGCGGTGTTCGAACGCTTCGCCGATTACAAGCCGCGTGACGAAGCCGCTTCGTGGCTTGCCGGCGGCAAGAAGATGATGGTCGACCGTATCGAGTGGGTCATTATGCCGGACCCTGCGACCGCCTCCGCCGCGCTTCAGAACGGCGAAGTCGACTGGTGGGAACAGCCGCTGCCGGATCTCGTGCCGGTGCTCAAGGGCAACCGCAATATCTCGGTCGATATCGCTGATCCGCTGGGTAACATCGGCGCGTTCCGCATGAACCACCTCCATGCACCATTCAACAACGTGAAGGCCCGCCGTGCGGTTCTCGCGGCGATGAATCAGGAAGATTTCATGCGCGCGGTTGTCGGCGACGACACCAAACTCTGGAAGCCGCTGCCGGGTTTCTTCACGCCCGACACCCCGCTTTATACCGAATCGGGCGGTGAAATTCTTAAGATGAAGTCGCTCGACGCAGCCAAGAAACTTCTGGCTGAATCGGGCTATGCCGGCCAGCCCGTCACCTGCGTCGTGGCGCAGGACCAGCCGATCACCAAGTCGATGGGTGATGTTACCGCCGATCTTCTGAAAAAGATGGGCATGACCGTCGATTTCGTCGCAACCGACTGGGGTACCGTGGGCGCCCGCCGTGCGCAGAAAACCCCGCCGGGGCAGGGCGGTTGGAGCATGTTCCACACTTGGCACGCCGGCGCGGACTGCCTCAACCCGGCACCGTATACCGCCATCCGCGGCAACGGCGAGAAGGCCTGGTTCGGCTGGCCGGATAGCCCGGAAACCGAGAAGTACGTCAGCTCGTGGTTCGACGCCAAGGATCTGACCGAAGAGAAGGCGGCGATCGCTGCTCTGAATAAGGCTGCGCTCGAAGACGTTATCTTCGCGCCGACCGGCTTCTTCCTCAGCTACACCGCGTGGAGGAAGAATGTCACCGGCATCGTGAAGGGCCCGTTGCCCTTCTTCTGGGGCGTTTCGAAGGCCTGATGTCTTCCTGAAATTCTGCCGCTCCGGCTGTTTCGTCGGGGCGGTTTTCTGGCAAGGAGCTGGCAGCCCCCATGTTTGCGTTTATCGTCCGGCGGATCATCGCGACCATTCCGGTGATGGCCTTCGTCGCGCTGTTCGTGTTTTCGCTGCTTTATATTGCGCCCGGCGATCCGGCGGCGGTGATTGCGGGTGATCAGGCTACCCCGCAGGACGTCGAGCGCATCCGGCAGGGTCTCGGGCTGGATCGGCCGTTTTTGATCCGCTTCGGCGAATGGTTGTTCAATGTCCTTCGGGGCGATCTTGGCATCTCGATTTTCACATCGCTGCCGGTGACGCAGCTCATCAAGCAGCGCATCGAGCCGACTGTCAGCCTGATGGCGGTGACGCTGGTGCTGGCGATCGGCATCGCGGTGCCCATGGGCGTGATCGCCGCATGGAAGGCCGGAAGCTGGATCGACCGCCTCGCCATGGCGGTCTCTGTCACCGGATTTTCGGTGCCGGTCTTCGTGGTGGGCTACCTCCTCGCTTATATCTTCGCGCTTCAGCTCGATTGGCTGCCGGTGCAGGGCTATACGCCGCTCTCTCAGGGCGTCTGGCCGTGGTTCGAGAACCTCATCCTCCCGGCGATCACGCTCGGTTTTGTCTATATCGCGCTGATCGCGCGCATCACCCGCGCCTCGATGCTGGAAGTGTTGCAACAGGATTATATCCGCACTGCGCGCTCGAAAGGGGTCTCGCAGCCGAGTATTCTTTTCGTGCATGCGCTGAAAAACGCGGCGATTCCCATCGTTACCGTGATCGGCATCGGCATCGCGCTGCTGATCGGCGGAGCGGTGGTCACCGAAAGCGTCTTTGCCATTCCCGGCCTTGGTCGCCTGACCGTCGATGCGATTTTGCGGCGCGATTATCCGGTGATTCAGGGTGTCGTTTTGATGTTTTCCTTCGTTTACGTGCTGATCAATCTCCTTGTCGATCTCATCTACACGCTGATCGACCCGAGAATTCGGTATTGAGAAGGTATACGGAGCCGTCATGACCCGCCTTCTCACGGAAAAAGACGTTGTCGTTGCGCGCCAGCTGCCGGATGTGCTGCCGGCCCGCGCACCACTGACCGGTTTCATCGGCTATTGCCGCCGCAACCCGGCCATTGCGGTGGGCGCTGGGCTGCTGTTGCTGATGCTCTTCCTCGCCCTCGCTGCGCCGCTCTTGTGGACCGTGGACCCCACAGCGCTGGCTCCCGCGAAACGCACCCGCGTGCCGAGCGCGGATTACTGGTTTGGCACCGATCAATTGGGGCGCGACATTTACTCGCGCGTGATTTACGGGGCGCGGGTCTCGCTGCTCGTCGGATTTTCCGTGGCAGTGCTTGCCTCGATCGCCGGTCTCGCCATCGGTCTTGTCTCCGGCATGGTGCGCTGGGCCGATAGCCTGATCATGCGCATCATTGACGGCATGATGTCGATCCCGCCGATCCTGCTCGCGGTGGCGCTGATGGCGCTGACGCGTGGTTCAGTGCAGAATGTTATCATCGCGATTACGGTGGCAGAGATTCCACGCGTTGCGCGTCTTGTGCGCGGCGTGGTGCTCACCTTGCGCGAACAGCCCTATGTCGATGCCGCGATTGCCGCCGGCACCAAAACGCCAAGGCTGATTTTCCGCCATATCCTGCCGAACACGATGGCGCCGATGAGCGTGCAGGCGACCTATATTTGCGCCTCGGCGATGATCGTGGAAGCCATTCTCTCCTTCATCGGCGCTGGTATCCCGCCCTCCGTGCCCTCGTGGGGAAACATCATGGCCGAGGGGCGCACGCTCTGGCAGGTGAAGCCCCACATCATCCTGTTTCCGGCGATTTTCCTCTCAATCACCGTTCTGGCCGTGAACCTTCTCGGCGACGGGTTGCGAGATTCGCTTGATCCACGCATGGCCAAAAGGCTCTGATCATGGCTCTGCTTGAAATCGACCAGCTCCAGACGCATTTCCGTACGCCGGACGGGGTGAACCGCGCCGTCGATGGTGTTTCCTTCAACATTGAGGCGGGGCAGACGCTTGCTGTCGTCGGCGAATCCGGTTGCGGCAAATCCGTCACCGCGATGTCGATCCTGCGCCTGATCCCGGAGCCGCCGGGCAAGATGGCCGGGCAAATCCGCTTTGAAGGCCGCAACCTGCTCGATTGCACACCGGATGAGATGCGGGCCATTCGCGGCAATGAAATCTCGATGATCTTTCAGGAGCCGATGACGAGCCTCAACCCGGTGCTCACCATCGGCAAGCAGATCGGCGAAACGCTGCGCCTCCATCAGAACCTCTCGAAGGCCGATGCGCACCAGCGCGCCATCGATATGCTCACGCTGGTCGGCATTCCCGAGCCCGCTCGGCGCGTCAACGAATACCCTCACCAGCTTTCGGGCGGGATGCGCCAGCGCGTGATGATCGCGATTGCGCTTGCCTGCTCGCCCAAACTTCTGATCGCCGACGAGCCGACCACCGCGCTCGACGTAACCATTCAGGCGCAAATTCTCGATCTGATGCGCGATCTCAAGACCCGCGTGGGTGCGGCGATCATGCTGATCACGCATGATCTCGGCGTCGTGGCGGAAGTCGCGGATCAGGTGGTGGTGATGTACGCGGGCCGCAAGGTGGAGGAGGCGCCGGTGCGCCAGCTCTTCAAATCGCCTAAGCACCCCTACACGCAGGGTCTGCTCGGTGCGGTGCCGAAACTCGGCTCCTCCATTCATGGCGGCTCGGCGCGCTTGGCCGAAATTCCCGGCCTTGTCCCGAGCCTCAAGAAGAAGATCGAGGGCTGCGTCTTCGCCGGCCGTTGCCCCATCGCGACGGATCTTTGCCGCAAGGTCGCGCCGGGGCTGGAAGTGAAGGCGCCGGGGCAGATCGCGGCGTGTCACTACGCTGAAAAAGCCACGGAGGTTGCATGAGCACGCCTGTGACCCATCCCGGCGAGCCGATCCTTCAGGTCAACGACCTCAAGAAGCACTTTGCCATTACCGGCGGGCTGTTCTCGACCATTACCGGCTTTGTTTACGCGGTTGATGGCGTCTCGTTCTCGATTGATCGCGGCGAGACACTCTCGCTGGTTGGCGAATCCGGCTGCGGCAAATCCACCGTTGGCAAGGCAATCCTGCGCCTCTTCACCATCACCGAAGGGCAGGTGGTGCTGAACGGTCAGCGCATTGACGAGCTTTCCAGTGCCGCGCTGCGGCCCTTGCGCAAATCGATGCAAGTCGTTTTTCAGGACCCGTTTTCCTCGCTCAATCCGCGGATGCGGGTGCGGGATATTCTCGCCGAGCCGATTACCAATTTCGGGCTCGCGACGAACGAAGCCGAGATCGACGAACGCATCGGCAAGCTGATGGACAAGGTCGGTCTGCCGCGCGACGCGGTGAACCGCTGGCCGCATGAATTCTCCGGCGGGCAGCGCCAGCGCATCGGCATTGCTCGTGCGCTCGCCGCCGAGCCAGATATCATTATCTGCGACGAGGCCGTTTCTGCGCTCGACGTTTCGGTGAAGGCGCAGATCGTCAATCTCCTCTGTGATCTGCAGAAGGAACTGGGCCTCGCGCTGTTGTTCATCAGCCATGATCTCGCGATTGTGGAGCACATGACGCATCGCATCGCGGTGATGTATCTCGGCAAGATCGTCGAGAAGGGCACGCGCGACCAGATTTTCTCCGCGCCAATGCACCCCTACACGAAAGCGCTGCTCTCAGCGGTGCCGATCCCCGATCCGGACGCCAAGCGCGAGCGCATCCTGCTGAAGGGCGATGTGCCAAGCCCGATTAACCCGCCGAAGGGCTGCCGCTTCAACACCCGCTGCCCCTATGCGTTTGATCGCTGCCGCTCGGAAGAGCCGGAGCTGCGGCAGATGGCGCATAAACACGTCGCGGCCTGCCACCTCCATGACCTCCCGGCGGCGGAAAACCCGCTGCTGACCGGAACCATAAAAAATGCCTGATTTCCTTCTCAACCCGAAGCTTGACCGGGCGCGCGCCTATGGTCCGGAGCTTCAGGCCATCCTTTCTATCGCCCGCGCGAAAGAGGCACGCGCGCACATCAGCGGTTGGGCCGGCTACACGCCGACGCCGCTACATGATCTGCCGGCGCTCGCGGCCAAGACTGACGTCGGGCAGGTGCTCTACAAGGATGAGGGCCGGCGCTTCGAGCTGAAAAGTTTCAAAGCCCTCGGCGGCGCCTATGCGGTGGACCGCCTCGTTGTCAAACGTGGCAAGGAAGGCCTCGTTGTCACCTGCGCGACCGATGGAAACCACGGCCGCGCGGTGGCCTGGGGCGCGCGCCGCGCCGGCATTCGTGCCGTGATCTATGTGCACGAAGGCGTCAGCGAGGGAAGGGCGGAGGCGATCCGCTCGTTCGGTGCTGAGGTTGTGCGCGAAGGGCATAATTACGATGATTCCGTCCGCGCTTCTGCGGAAGCCGCGGCCAAAAATGGCTGGCAGATCGTCTCGGATACCTCATGGCCAGGCTACGAGGATATCCCGCGCGATGTGATGCAGGGCTATGCCGTGCTGGCGATGGAAGCCGAAGAAGCCGGTGCCAAGCCGACGCATATCTTCGTGCAGGGCGGTGTCGGCGGCATTGCGGCGGCGGTGCTCTCCTATCGTTGGGAGAAATACGGCGCGGATCGCCCCAAACTGATCGTCGTTGAGCCTGAAAACGCGGCATGCCTCACGGAAAGCGCGGCGGCGGGCAAGGTGACGACCGTCACAGGTGATCTTGAAACGATCATCGCGGGCCTTGCCTGCGGCGAGCCTTCCATCCTCGCGTGGAAAATCCTTGAACCCGGCGCGGATGCCTTCATGACCGTGGCGGACGCAGAAGCCATCGCCGCGATGCGTGAGTTGGCGGCCCTCCATGTTGTCGGCGGGGAATCCGGCGTCGCGGGCCTCGCAGGCTTCTTCAAGGCAGCAGCGAACCCGGCGATGCGCGCTGCGCTGGGGCTCGATGGCTCCTCGCGCGTGCTGCTCTATGGCACCGAGGGCGCGACGGACGCTGCCGTTTACACGGAACTCGTTGGCAAAACGCCCGAACAAGTCTTGATACCCGAGCAGGTGTTGTCGGGTAAGGAGGGTACTCCATGAGCCGCGTTATCACGGTCGGCGCCGCGCAGATCGGCGGCATCCAGCGGTCTGAAAACCGTCCGCAGGTCATCGCCCGGATGATCGAGCTTTTGAAGCAGGCCAGATCCAACGGCTGCGACCTCGTCGCCTTCCCGGAACTGACGCTCACGACCTTCTTTCCGCGCTGGTACATGGAAGATCAGGCGGAAGTGGATACGTTCTTCGAGCGCGAAATGCCCTCGAACGAGACCGCGCCGCTGTTCAACGCCGCGCGCGAATGGGGCATCGGCTTCACCCTCGGTTTTGCCGAATTGACCGAGGAAGGCGGCAAGACGCGCCGCTTTAATACGCAGATTCTGGTCGATAAATCCGGCAAGATCATCGGCAAATACCGCAAGATTCATCTCCCCGGTCATGCCGAGCACGAGCCATGGCGCGCCTTCCAGCATCTTGAAAAGCGCTATTTCGAAGTCGGAAACCTATCCTGGGGCGTCAATCGCGCCAGGGTGGACCTCCAATCCGGCCTTTTCGGGCAGATGATCTGCAATGATCGCCGCTGGCCAGAGAGCTACCGCGTGATGGGCCTGCAAGGCGTTGAGATGATCCTGCTGGGGTACAACACCCCGGTGCATAACCCACCTGCGCCGGAGCATGATCGTCTTGGCGATTTTCACAATCACCTCGTCATGCAATCGGCGGCCTACCAGAATGCAACATGGGTCGTCGGCGTTGCCAAGTGTGGCATGGAAGAGGGCTGCGAGATGATCGGCGGTTCCTGCATCATCGCGCCGACGGGCGAGATTGTTGCGCAGGCCGTAACGCGCGGGGACGAGTTGATTGTTGCCCGCTGCGATCTCGATCTCGGCCAGAGCTACAAGAATTCCGTGTTCAATTTTGCTCGCCATCGCGAGCCGGAGCAATACCGGATGATCGTCGAGCGCAAGGGGGCTGTGCTGCCTGAATGAGGCACACGGCCAGCGCAGAGAACAGAGATGTCAAAGAGGAAACGCCATGACGCATGATCTCATCCTGAAGGGCGCGCGGGTCATCGACCCCTCGCAGAACCATGACGGCGTGATGGACGTCGCCTTCACCAACGGCCGCGTTTCCGGCTTCGGGAAGGATCTGAAGGGCGCGGCGGAAGTACGCGACGTCTCTGGCTATATCGTCACGCCCGGTCTCATTGACCTTCACACCCATGTCTATTGGGGCGGCACCTCGCTCGGCATCGATGCGGATGATTTCTGCCGCACGTCGGGCGTGACGACCTCGGTCGATACCGGTTCGGCAGGGCCGGGCAACTGGGCCGGCTTCCAGAAGCACGTCATCGAGCGCTCGGAAGCGCGGATTCTTGCCTATCTCCACGTCTCATTCGCTGGCATTTACGGCTTCTCGAAGACAATCATGGTCGGCGAGAGCGAGAACATCAAACTGTTGGCCCCGGCGGAATGTGCCAAGATCGCGGATGAAAACCGCGAGCATATCGTCGGCATCAAGGTCCGGGTCGGGCGGCATTCCTCAGGCGATCAGGGCACGGCACCGCTCAACATGGCGCTTCAGGTGGCTGAGGAAGTCGGCATGCCGCTGATGTGCCACATCGATCATCCGCCGCCCTCCTACGAGGAGGTGCTGGACATGCTCCGCCCCGGCGACGTGCTGACCCACGCCTTCCGTCCGTTCCCGAATTCGCCCGCCACCGCGCAGGGCACAGTGAAACCGGCGGTGCTGGCGGCACGGAAGCGCGGCGTTCTGTTCGATATCGGCCATGGCGCGGGCTCGTTTGCCTTCAAGACAGCGCGCGCAATGCTCGCCAACGGCTTCCAGCCGGATACGATCTCGTCAGACGTGCATCAGCTCTGCATTGATGGTCCGGCGTTTGATCAGGTCACCACGATGTCGAAGTTCCTCTGCCTTGGCATGAGCCTCTATGATGTTGTGAAAACCTCGACCCTCAACGCTGGCATGGCGCTGCGACGTCCGGAATACGGCTCGCTCAAGGTCGGCGCGCTCGGCGACGCGACCATCCTCACCGTGAAGGAAGGCAAGTTCGATTACGTCGACGTCACCGGTGAGCACCTCATCGGCGACCGGCGGATCCTCTCCGAGGGCGTGGTGCTCAAGGGGAAATGGTGGCACCCGAAGCGCTCGAGCCGCTTTCCCAAGGTGAAGGCGTGATCCTCGCGCGCCGAGCTGCTTGACAGCCCACACGGGTTCCCGCCTATGACGAACCATGGAACGGGAAGGATAACTGGGCCCATGACTACGGAAACCGCCGCCAGTTTGCCAGCGGATGGCGCGATGCGGATTACCCGCGTCACGTTGCACGATGCCGTGCTCAACCAGCTTCGTGACATGATCATCGACGGGCGGCTTGCGCCCGGCGCGCGGATCAACGAAGGGCAGGTGGGGGCCTCGCTCGGCGTTTCCCGTACGCCGCTGCGCGAGGCGATCAAGACGCTCGCCAGCGAGGGGCTGATCGAGATCATCCCGGCGAAAGGCGCGATCGTCCGCCGCTTTTCGGAAAGCGACGTGCGCGAAATCCTTGAGGTGATCAAGGCGCTGGAGCTTGCTGCCGCGCGTCACGTTTGCGAGCGCGCCTCGGATGGAGAACTCGCGGGCATCCGCAAAATCCACGAGGACATGAAGGCGCTCTACGGCCGGAAGGATCGCCTCGGCTATTTCAAGCTCGATCAGGAAACGCATTCCGCCATCGTCCGCGCGGCGGGGAACGCCGTGATGCTCGATGCGCATGACAAGCTTCAGGCCCGGATCAAGCAGGTGCGTTACGGCGGTGCGCGTACACCGGAGAACTGGGCCAAAGGCCTTGCCGAGCATGACGCGATCATTGCCGCGCTGATGGCGCGCGATGCCGAACGCCTCATCACCATCCTCGGCCAGCATCTCGATGGCACGGTCGAGCGGATTCCGAAGTAAGCTAGTCGATCAGCCGCGCCGCTTGCCGGGCAAAAACGGCAGAGAGAACGCCGACTTCCGCAGCATTCGCGGCGTTCGCAGTCCCCATTTTAGCGCGATAGGCGATGCCCTCAAAGATCGCCGCCCAGCGGAACAGCGCAAACGCCATATGGAAGGGCTCAAGCGTCACGCCGTGGCGGCTTTTCGCGTAGTAGGTCGCAACTAAGGCCGGATGCGCGGGGATGCCAAGCGAAGCGAGATCAAGCCCCGCGAGGCCGCCATACTCGTCCGGCCCCGTGTGCCAGGCCATGCCGAAATGGGCGAGATCGGCCAGCGGATGCCCGAGCGTCGCCAATTCCCAATCGAGGATCGCGATCACACGCGGCTCGGTGGGGTGGAACATCAGGTTGCCGACGCGAAAATCGCCATGCGCGATGGCGGAGACCTCGCCCGGCGGGATATGCGCGGGCAGCCACGCAATCAGCCGATCCATATGGGCATCCTCGCGCGTGCGGTTCTCCTGCCATTGCCGGCCCCAACGGCTGATCTGGCGCGCGAAATAGCCGCTGGGGCGGCCAAAATCGCCGAGACCCACGGCTTCAGGGTCGACGCTGTGCAGCGCCGCCAGTGTCTCGGCCATCGAGAGATACATCGCCGTGCGTTCGGCCGGGGTCACGCCCTCCAGTGTGCATTCATGGAAAACCCGGCCGTCGAGCCGTGTCATCAGGTAGAACGGCGTGCCGATGATCCCGGCATCGGTGCAGTAATGCAGCGCTTCCGGCACAGGAACAGGTGTGTTCCATAGCGCCGAGAGCACGCGGAATTCGCGGTCAATGGCGTGCGCCGAAGGGAGCAGCGACCCCGGCGGCTGCTTGCGCAAAACGAGCGCGCGGGTGGGATAGGTGACAAAAAACGTCGGGTTGGATTGCCCGCCCGAGATGCGTGCGATCTCCGGCGTGCCGGAAAGTCCCGGCAGCACCGATTTCAGATAGGCATCGAGCCGCGCGACGTCGAATTCCGGCGCGCTCATCGCGGCTTTTCACCCGTTGTCGGCCAATGCCAGAAATCCGGCCCCTCCGATGACAGGAAACGGTTCAGCACCATGCGATGCACCTCATCTGCGCCGTCGACAAGCCGCGCCTGCCGCGCATAGCGATAGACCCATTCGAGGATGGTATCCTTCGAATAGCCACGCGCACCGTTGATCTGGATGGCGATATCGGCGGCCTTGTGGAGCGTATTCGCGGCCTGAATCTTCGCCATCGAGACTTCCTTGCGGGCAAAACCGCCACGATCAAGCTCCCATGCGGCCTTCATGACAAGGAGGCGCCCGATCTCGATCTCCATCGCGAGCCCGCCGAGCATGAGTTGCACACTCTCGCGATCCGCGAGCCGAACGCCGAAGCCTTCGCGCGTTGCGGCATAATCAGTCGCGATCTCGACGCAACGCTTGGCAAGGCCCAGCCAGCGCATGCAATGGGTGAGCCTTGCCGGGCCGAGGCGGATTTGCGTGACCTTCATCCCTGCGCCTTCGCCGATCAGCACGTCTTCGGCTGGAATATGCAGCCCGTCGAAGGTGAGTTCGCAGTGTCCGCCGTGCTCCTCCGGCCCCATGATGGCGATGCGCCGGGTAATCTCCCAGCCGGGCTGGTCTTTATGGAAGGCGAAAGCGGTCAAGCCGCGCTTCGGATCATCCGAGGTCCGCGCGATCAGAATAAAATGGGCGGCTTCCTCCGCGCCGGTGATGAACCACTTGTGGCCATAGATTTTCCAGCTTCCGTCCAGCTGCTTCTCGCCGCGTGTCTGGATCATCGAGGGATCGGAGCCGCCACCGGGATGCGGCTCTGTCATCGCGAAGGCCGAGCGCACTTTGCCATCGACGATGGGCACGAGCCATTTGGCCTTCTGCGCCGGGGTGCCGATCGCTTCGAGCACCATCATGTTGCCGTCGTCCGGCGCGGCGGAATTGAACACTACAGGGCCGAAAATCGAGCGGTTCATCGCCTCGTAACAGACGGCCATGCCCATGCGGCCGACGCCGAGTCCGCCAGTTTCCGGCTTGAGCTGGAGGCACCAGAGCCCTTCGGCGCGGGCCTTTGCCCGCATCGCCTCGAGCGGTGCATGGGCGATATTTTCATGCGCATCATAGGCGGCAGGATCGCTTTCGAGCGGGATCAGCTCGCGCTGAACAAAACCGGCGATGCGCTGGCGAAGGGCGTCGAGTTCCGGAGAAATCGAGAAGTCCATCCTTGAAGTCCTTATAAGGGGGCGAGCAAATGCCCGCCATCGACCGCCAGCGTGGTGCCGGTGATATAGCTGCCAGCATCGGAGGCGAGCAACAGCAACGGCGCGTCAAGGTCGTTCATTTGCCCAAGCCGCCGCTGCGGGATGCGCCGGATGATGGCTGTGCCGGCCTCGGTCGCGAAGAAATCGCGGTTGATGTCCGTTTCGACATAGCCAGGGCAAAGAGCATTGACGCGGATGGAAAAGCGCGCCCATTCGAGCGCCATCGATTTCGTCATCTGGATCAGCGCAGCCTTCGAGACCGCATAAGGCCCGACCTGACCGGTAACGCCAAGCCCGAGGATCGAGGCGATATTGACGATGCTGCCGCCAGTTCCCGCATCACGCATCGACGCTGCGACCGCCTTGGCGACGAGAAATGCGCCCTTGAGGTTGGTGTCGAGCACCGCATCATAGGCCTCTTCGCTCGTCGAAAGCCAAGGTGCCGTATTGGCAATGCCCGCGTTGTTGATGAGGATATCCACCCCGCCCATCGCGCTCACAATGTCCTTCAGCGCCTCGCTTACCGAGGCCTGATCCGCAACATCGAGCCGAACCGGCGTTGCGCGGCCACCTTTGGCGACGATGCTGCTGGCGATTTTCTCGCAATCGGCAACGCGCCGCGCCGCCACCGCGACATGCGCACCCGATTGCGCCAGAATTGTTGCGAAATGCGCCCCAAGCCCACCTGAAGCGCCGGTCACCAGCGCTCGCTTGCCGTCCACTCTCATCACGTTAAAAACTCCGAATACTATTGTGAGATTAGGATAGCGGCATAGCGCTGATCAGAAAAACTCTAATCGTCAGTGGACTTTTTGTATCCCAATCCGCCCGGCAGAGGAATTCACTCGTGACAGACGAACGCCGTCTCCGAAAGGAGACGGCGAATGTAGATCATGCGGCGAGGGGGACAATGGGAATATGCGGCGTTTCGTAATGGCGTATCAGCCGAGCTTCAGCGCGAGCCTGCGCTTCCCGAGACCCGGTGCGTCGACCTGCCAATCGCTTTCCGAGGGCAGGGGCCAGTTGCCCGCCGGCCGCTTCAGCGTGACAGAGATGGAATCCGCATCCCACGCGAGAGTGAGCCCGAGTTCCAGCGCGCCGCCCGTGTTGAAGGCAAAGCTCACGCCGTCATCCTCGAAATGCGCGCCCGTTCCGGAGCCATGCTGCCCGGCAATGGCGAGATAGAGCCGTCGCGCCGGCGCGTCATGCGGCTTCACATCCGGCGTCGCGCTCGCCAGCACCAGCGCTGCGCCGGCGCGGATGAACACCGGCGGCGCACCGAGCTCTGCTGGAACCGTCACGGTCGAGCCCGCCGCATGCAGTTTGCCGGTCTGGTAATGGATCCAGCCCGCAGGGCCAGCGGGGAGATATTGCGTCTTCTCGCGTGCGCCCTCGATCACCACAGGCGAGAACAGCACATCCGGCCCCAGCATCATGGCGTCATGCTCGTCGTAAGCGCGCGGATCATCCGGGAAATCATGGAACAGCGGCCGGATGATCGGCGAGCCATCCACATGCGCCTGATGAGCGAGTGCGTACATCAGGGGTAGGAAGGTGGTGCGCAGGGAGAGCGCGGCACGGATGTGCGGCACGACCTCCGGATGCGTCCACGGCAGGGTCGCCGCGAGGTGACCCTCGCCAACATCGGGCTTCCACGAATTCATCACGGCACGCGGATGCAGCGCCATCATCTCGACGAAGCGGCAGAGCAGCTCGGGGTTCGGGCGCGGACCGGTGAAGCCGCCAATGTCGTGCCCGACCTTCGACATGCCTGAAAGCGCCATGGAAAGCCCGTTACGGATGTTCCACTTGAGGGTATGCCATGAGGTGAGGTTGTCACCTGACCAGGTTTCGCCATAGCGTTGTATGCCCGGCGGGCCTGCGCGGCTGATCGTGAACGGGCGCGCCTCAGGCTTGCGCGCCAGCGTTGCCTCATAGGTCGCGCGGGTCATCAGCAGGGCGTTGAGCGGACGCGTCGCGGTGGCATCGAGTGGCGTGCCGAAGCCGGTCGCGACGGAATCCTCGCGTCCCACCTCGTACTCGTTGTTGTCGTTCCAACCGGCATCGAACCCGGCGTCGAGCACCTGCGCTTTCAGGCGCTCCTGCCACCAGCGGATCATCTCCGGGTTGGTAAAATCGAGATAGGACCCCATTCCGTCCCAAAATTGCTCCAGAACCGGCTCCCCCGCGGCATCCTTGATGAAGCCTCCGGCGGCTTTCACGCTCGCGTAATCCGGGTGATCGTCGATCAACACTGGTTTAATGTTGGCGACCGTTGGAAAACCGAGGTTGCGCAGCTTGGCGAAAAGCGCTGTTGCATCCGGGAACTTGTCCTTGTTCCACGTAAAGACATAGCGTCGCTTGCCCTTGCTCGAATAGCCAGAGCCGAAATGGATCGCGGAGATCGGGATCTGCTCGGCGCGGCAACGTTCCGCAAAATTGGCGATCACGTCTTGTGCGTTCGGGTCATCTGCATGGTGCATGGTCGTGAAGGCGAAGCCGAAGCTCCAGCGCGGGCTTAGCGCCGGGCGACCGACGAGCGAAGTGAAACGCTTCGTCACCGAGGCGACATCGGGCCCGGCGATCAGCCAGAGATCGAGGCCCTTTTCCTCGATTTCGACGTAGCGATAGATGCCGTGGTAGTTAGAACGCTCGTTGCCGAGATCGAAGGTCATCGGGGCGAGGCTGTCATAGAACATCCCGCCCGAAACGCCGCCAGATTGCACGAGCACATACGGCACATGCTTGTAGAGCGGATCGCTCGCTTCGGCGTCATAGCCGAGGGCGTCGAGCTGGAGGAGGCGGAAGCGTCGTCCGGTACGATCCAGTGGCCCTGTCTTGTCGCCTAGGCCGAAGTGGCGGTCGCCCTCGGGGCGATGCTGGAAATGCCGGACGCGGCTGCCATGCTCGGCGAGCGCAAAGCCGCCGGTGCCGCGATCAGTAAACCACGGCTGCCACGCGCCACTGACGCGCTGCTCGACCTCAAGGCGCACAGGCGCATGATGCAGCGTGAGCCTGAAATCGCCAGCCGTGAGGGTGGTCGCCCCGTCACGCGCGCCATGCGTCACGACAGGCGGGGAAAAACCGGCCAGATCCTCACGGTTTCGGCCTTCCCACGGCACATCGCCCTCGGGCGCGACCATCCAGGTGCGATCTACCGGCAGACCGGCCTCCGGCTCGACGACAACGCGCAACAGGTGGGTATCCATCGCGTGGATGCGCAGGCGCCAGCCCTTCTCGAGTGTAGCATCCAGCCCATGAGCATGCGGCGTCACGGCGCCAACGGATGTGAAAATCTGCATATCGAGGCCTCAGGCAAGCGGCGCGAAGGCAAGGCCGCTATCAGTATGGAAAAGATGGCGAAAACCGGGCTCACCCAGCGTCAACCCGATGGAGTCTCCGCGCGCAACGCGCGTCTGGCCCGCGAGACGCATAGACAGCGTTTCGCCGGAGGGAAGCGCGCCGTGAAGATAGCTCTCGCCACCGAGCTGTTCGGTGAGCGTCACAGCAAGTGCGGCATCCCCCGCGCCATTCACGGTCAGCCCGATATGCTCCGGGCGGATGCCGAACTTGACCGCCTCACCCGGCTGTGCGCCTTCGGGCGCACAGGGGATGGAGACAGTGCCGCCGCCGTCGAGCGCGACATCGACGCTGTTCGCGCCGACGCCGGCGATCTTGCCGGAGAGGAAATTCATACGGGGCGAGCCGATGAAACCCGCGACGAAGAGGTTCGCCGGGCGGTTATAAAGGTCGAGCGGCTTGCCGAATTGTTCGAGTCGCCCATCCCGGAGCACCGCGATACGGTCCGCCATGGTCATCGCCTCGACCTGATCATGCGTCACATAGATCATCGTATTGCCAAGGCGCTGATGCAGGTTACCGATCTCGATGCGCATCTGTACGCGCAGTTCAGCATCAAGGTTCGAGAGCGGCTCGTCAAAGAGGAAGATTTTCGGCTCGCGCACCACAGCGCGACCAATCGCCACGCGCTGACGCTGACCGCCGGAAAGCTGGCCGGGCTTGCGCGCCAGAAGCGGCTCGATCCGAAGCATCCGCGCGGCCTCATCGACCCGGCGTGCGATTTCAGCTTTCGGCGTTCCGAGATTTTCAAGCCCGAACGAGAGGTTCTGCTTCACGCTCATGTGCGGGTAGAGCGCATAGCTCTGGAATACCATCGCGAGGCCGCGCTCGGCGGCGGGAATGGCGTTGACGACCGCACCGTCGATCTCGACATCACCGGTTGAGACGTCTTCGAGCCCCGCGATCATGCGCAAAAGCGTCGATTTTCCGCAGCCCGAGGGGCCGACGAAGACGATGAATTCGCCATGCGCGATATCAAGGTCGATGCCGTGGATCACCTTGGTCGGCCCGAAGGCCTTGGTGACCGCCTTGAGGGAGAGAGTCGCCATTATTTCAGCCCCGTATTGGCGATGCCGGTGGTGATGTGCTTTTGCAGGAAGACGAAGACGAGCGTCACCGGCAGCAGCGTCAGCACCGTCATGGCGAGCAGATAGTGCATGTTGTCGTTGAGCTCGCCCTTGAAGGTCGAAAGGCCGAGCTGAAGCGTGAAAACCTCGCTCTGCGTGAGCACGATCAGCGGCCACATGAAGTCATTCCAGCGCCAGATCACTGAGAGGATCGCGAGCACGGCGAGCGCGGGCAGAGCGAGCGGCAGCATGATGCGCCAGAAGATTTTCCACTCCGAAGCGCCATCCATGCGCGCCGCTTCGAGGAGTTCATCCGGGATTGTCAGCATGTATTGGCGCAGCAGGAACACGCCAGTCGGCGTCGCGACGGCGGGGATGATGACGCCCCAGAGCGAGTTAAAAAGCCCGAAACTCTGCACCGTGATGAACAGCGGCACCAGAATAACCGTCGGCGGGATGAGCAAGGTCGCCACGATGATCAGCACGATCGCATCGCGTCCGCGGAACTTGTATTTCGAGAGCGCAAAGGCGGCCATCGCGTTGGTGAGCAGGGTTAGCAGCGTCGCGACGACTGTCACAAAGGTCGAATTCCAGAAATAGCGCAGGAATTTAAAGGTGCTGGCCTGCCCGATGGTGGGATCCGTGTAGTTCTCGAAATGCGGCTGGAGCACATCCTTCCGGGTGAGGCTCTTGCGCGGCACTTCAAAAGTCTCGTTCGGTTTGGAGAGTGCATAGACGAGCGCATTCGCGCCGCGCGGCGCGACCAACGCAACTTCCTCGACGGTTCCGTTCTCGCGCGTCAGGGTGAACACGCCAAGCGGGCGCCCGCCATTCGGCGGCGTCACCAGCGCCTGATCGTAGGGGAGGATGCGCGGATCATTCTCACCCAGCGCCGCTTGGGACTTCACCGACGAGACCGCCATCCAGACGACCGGCAGCAGCACAATCAGAATGCCGATCACGAGGTAAGTATAGGCGAGCGCATCGGTCCAGTCGAAGCCGTTGCGCCCGCGCTTGCGCCCGAAAAAGGCGGAAAAATCGGTTGAGGTCATCATCCGCCGGCCTTCTTTTTCGTGGACACGAGCTGAAGCATCGTGAGCAGCATCAGAATACCCGCCACCAGCACCGAGGAAGCTGCCGCGACGCCATAGCGCTTGGCATCGCCTGTGAAGGCGGTTTCATAGATGTGCTGGACGATCATTTTCGTCGCCTGTCCCGGACCACCGCCCGTCAGCACATAGATCTCATCGAAAACCTGAAACGCACGTATCAGGCTCAGAACCACCACGACGATCATCGTCGGCGTCAGGAGCGGCAGCGTGATGCGCCAGAGTTGCCGCCATTTCGGCGTGCCATCCATCTCGGCGGCCTCATAAAGATCGCGCGGGATCGCCTGCAAGCCGGCGAGTAGGATCAGCATGTAAAAGCCAAGATGCCCCCAGGTGTAGACGAAGATCGCCCAGAACATGGGCCAGCCCGAGCGACCGTCCACCAGCCAGTTGATTGGCCGGAAATCGGCCAGCACCAGCGCCGGGAATTGCGGCGGAGAGCCGAACATCGTCATGCCGAAGGCGGCGAGTGCCATCAGGACGCCGATATGCAGGGGGCTGCGCATGCGGGCTCGCCAGCCCTTCGGCAATACAGCACGCAATAGGCTCGCGACCACCACGCCGATCACGAAGGCGAAGGCCAGCGTGAAAACCGGGGTTTTGACGAAGGCGTTCCAGCCATCGACTGCATCTGAGAGCAGAGCGTTCAAAATACCGCGCCGCTTCAGGATCCAGTCCCAGATCACCGCGATCACCACCGGCGAGAGCATGACGGGGTAGAAGAAAATCGCCCGCCAGAAGCCACGCGCTCTAATGTCACGGTTGAGAACCAGCGCGGTCGCGAGCGCCACCACGATCATGATCGGCACCTGCAACAGCGCGAAGAACAGCGTGTTCCACAGCGAGGTCCAGAAAGAATAACCCGCGACCGGGCAGGTTTTAGGGTCGAAGTAGTCCGGGCAAGCGAGCAGCTCGCGGAAATTCTCAAGGCCGACGAAGGGGCGCTCGGCCAGCAGGGTCGAGGTGCCGCCGGTGAAGGCGATGTAGAAGTTCAGCACCATCGGCCAGAAGGAAAACAGACCGAAAACCAGCAAATTCGGCAACAGAAACACATAGGCCATGCGATGCGCGCCGATGTGCTTCTGGATCGCCCGGAAGACCGGATCGAGCACATCCCCGAGCAGCGCCCACGCCAAGCCAAGCAGGCGGAAGGGCGATCCGGTCTCCTTGGTCTGGGGCATGTTGGCCATGGACAGTCCTCAAAAGGGCAAGCACAAACCGTCGCGTCGTGCCCGGCTTTTCGGCCGGGAGTCTGCGACTGGGAGTGGCGCTTCGGTTCAAAACGCGACAGTGGCCGGTCTCGCCGGCCACGTCTTTTCGGCGACTTACTTCTTCACCGCGTTGTCGATCTCTTCCTGCACCTTGGCGTAGGCTTGCGGCAGGGTGAGCGTGCCGGTGATCGCCTGCGAAACGTAATTCACGCTCGCATTGAACACCGCAACATTGCGCTCGTAGCTCTGGAGCTGATGCGCGACCGGGGCGATTTTCGCAAAATCTGCGGTGAACTGCTTCAGCGCAGCCTGCGAAGCCGGGCCGATATCCGCGCCATAGGTCAGGCCCTTGTCGGCAAGACCCTTGTGCGCGGGGATTTGCACCGTGCGCTCATAGTATTCCTTGAGGATCGGCTCCGAGACGAGAAACTCCATAACCTTGCCGACTTCTGCCGGGTTCTTGGTGCCCTTGAAGGCGACCATGCCCGCGCCGCCCGGCATCGCCGAGCAACCTGCCGGACCACACGGCTGCGGCGGCACGACCCACTCGAATTTCTGGCCGATATCGCTCTGGAACTTCGCGATCATCCACGAACCGGCGATATGCATGGCCACGTCGCCGTTGATGAACATCTCGCCAGCGTTCTTGTATTTCGAACCGGCGGCGGCGGGCCAGGTATCGGCGGGCATCAGGCCATCCTTGTGCCAGGTGACCATGCGCTCGGCGAGGGCCTTGAAGCCGTCATCGACAACCGCGCTCGGTTTGCCGTCCTTGTCGAAGTACTTCGCGCCGTAAGAGATCGCGACGCCCGCGAAGCGATGGCCCGAACGGTCCATCACCATGCCGGCATAGAGCTTGTTCTTCTTCTGCACCTCAGCGACGGCCTTCGCCCAATCGTCCCAGGTCGCGCCAGGGGCCGGGAGCTTCACGCCGGCCTGATCGAACATCGTCTTGTTGACGAATGGGCCGGTCACGGTGAGCTGCGTCATCCAGCCATAGATGCCCTTGTCGTTCGCGCCGACGCGCATCCACGGCAGAGTCGAGGCGAAATTGGCTTCCCAGTTGGCCGCGTTGATGTAGGGGCGGAGGTCAAGATAATACTTGTTGAGGCCGGGCAGGCTGGTCGTGCGCGCCATATCCGGGCCTTCGCCAGCCTGAAGGCGGGTCTCCAGCTGCTCACGGATGACGTTGAAGCCGACCTTGTCGACAATCACCTTAATTGTCGGGTTGGCCTTCTCGAAACGGTCGAGGAGATCGCGCGTGACCTCGCACTCGTTGGCATCGGAATAGCAAAGGTAGCGCAGGCTGACGTTCTGCGCCTGAACGCTGGTCGATGCCAGTAGGGCGGCGGTGAGCCCAAGCGCGGCGATTCCCGCGGTGCGGAATGCAGTTTTCATCGTTGTATCCTCCCGAGATGCCTCATTGGGCGAGGCGAAAGCACGTGGTTTTCGGAGCGGAATGTCGCCGCATGAATCCAGATTACCATCTTGAAAATGATCTTGGCAAACGTTTGCCAAGCGTGTCAAGCTGGTTCTCGTCGCAATCCCATGTTCAAAAAGGGAGCGAGGAGGGAGGCTCGATGCAACGGAATTCGACCAAGCGCGCGTCGCTCGCGAGTATCGCCGCGGAAGCGGGAGTCTCGGTCTCGACCGTCTCGCGCATCGTCAACGGTCAGCTTGATCGCGCCAATCGTGAAACGGTCGAGCGCGTTCAGGCACTCATCGAGTCCTCCGGTTATCGTCCGAATTCGGTCGGGCAGGCGCTGCGCAAGCGCGAGAGCCGGGTTGTCGCGATGCTGGCGCCGAACCTCGATAACCCCGCGATGGGCGCGATTGCGACCTCAACCGAGGCCGCGCTGCGGGCGGCCGGTTACGTGATGATCCTGTGCGATACCCACGACGAGCCGGATTTGCAGGATGAATACCTCGATGCGATGCGCGCACAATTCGTGCAGGGCTACGTGCTGGTCTCGACCGTCGCGAGCCCCGGCCTTGCCGCCTTTCTCGCGCGCGGTGAGCCTGCCGTACTGGTTGGACGCAGGCAGCCCGGAACTTTGCAGCCAGGCCATCCGCAAGCGCCCTTCGTCGGGATCGATAATGCGGCTGCGGGCGCTGATGCTGCGGATTTTCTCCTTGAATCAGGCATTGCCGAACCGGCGCTTCTCCACGCCAAGCTAACCTCGACGGCGGTGGCGGATCGCGTCGCTGGCTTCCTCAATCGCCTTGCAGAGCGGGGTGTTGAACCTGCGCTTGTGCGGCGCGCGACAGCTTCTTCGCTCCAGCATCTCGAACTCGGCTATCAGGCGGCAAAAGCACTGGTTGCCGACGGTGGATGGCCGAAGGGCCTGCTCTGCGTCTCGGATCTCATGGCTTATGGCGCCTATCGCCTCGCGAGCGAAACTGGCGTGGCGATCCCTCAGGATTGTCTCATCGTTGGCGTCGATGACAGCCCGCTTAACCGCTGGATCGCGCCGTGGCTCTCCTCGGTGCATATCCCCTACGAGAGCTTCGGCGCGGCGATTGTCGGCCAATTGCAGGCGCTCTGGGGCGGGGACACGCCGGCTGACCGGCTCCTGCCGCATCAACTGGTGAACCGGTTGAAAGCCTAACGCTCCGTCGCCCGTGCGAGGCTGGCCTCTGTCGCCAGACTCCAGCGCGAAATCGCAAAGCAGATAAGCCAGTAAAGTGCCCCGGAGAAGGCAAACGCCTCCATGCTCATGCCGACCCAGTTGGGATCGGCAATCGAGGCCTGCGCGACGCCGAGCAGATCGAGGATCGATACCACCAGCACCAGCGTCGTGTTCTTGATCAGCGCGATGAACTCGTTGGTCATCGCGGGGAGGGAGATCCGCAGCGCCTGCGGCAGGATGATGAGCCGTGTCGCACGCCAGTAGCCGAGCCCGAGCGCTGTCGCCGCTTCAGCCTGACCCGAGGGGAGCGCCTGCAAGCCGCCGCGCACGGCTTCCGCCATATAGGCGGCGATGACCAGCCCCAATCCGATGATCGCGCGCGCCAGCCGGTCGACACCCACGCCGGAGGGCATGATCAGCGGCAGCAGCAGCGAAGCGAGGAAAATCACCGCAATAATCGGCACACCGCGCCAGAATTCGATAAAGAGGATTGAGATCAGCCGGATCACCGGCAGCTTCGATTGTCGCCCGAGCGCGAGCAGAATGCCGAGTGGAATGGCGATGAACGCAGCATGGATCGAGATGAACATGGTGAGCATCAGCCCGCCCCAGTCGCGGGTTTCGACCGGTTTGAGGCCGTATCCGCCCGCGAGCAGCCAGATGCCAAGCGATGGCAGCAAAACCACGACACCCAGCGCCACGCTGCCGCGATGCTTAGCCGGTGCCTTGATCAGCGCGATCAGCGCCAGCGCGGCGAGAAGCGCCCAGAGGCCCGCGCGCCAGCGCTCGGCCTCGGGGTAAAACCCGACCATGAATTGCAGGAACCGCGCCTTGACGAACACCCAGCAGGCGCCTCCGGGCACGCAATCCGCCCGCGTTGTGCCCTGCCATGTCGCGTTGATCAGCGCCCAGCGGATGAGAGGAACGGCGGCAACGGTCAGTGCCGCGAGGATCACAAGCGTGATCGCGCCCTGAAGCGGCGTCGAAAACAGCCGCGCCTGCCAGCGGCGGAAGGTGGATGGCGTGGCCGGCATCATCGCGTCACCAGCTTGGTATTTTCGTTGTAGACGTTCATCAGCGCCGAAACGGCGAGGCCGATGACGAGATAAACCGCGAGGGTCATCGCAATGATTTCAATCGCTTGGCCGGTATTGTTGAGCGCCGAGCCCATGAACAGGCTGACGATATCCGGATAGGCGATCGCCGCGCCGAAAGAGGAGTTTTTCAAAACGTTGAGATACTGGCTCGTCATCGGCGGGATCATCACCCGCATCGCCTGCGGGATAATGATGAGCCGCAACGTCTGCCCGCGCGTGAGACCGAGCGCATAGGAAGCCTCGCGCTGGCCTTTGACCACCGCCTGGATGCCGCCACGCACGATTTCCGCGATAAAGCCGGCAGTATAAGTCACGAGCGCCGCGAGCAGCGCGACGAACTCGGGGATAATCACGAAGCCGCCGCGATAATTAAAGCCGCGCAGGGCGGGGATGCTCCATTGCGTCGCGATGGAGGCCACCACCAGTGCGAGCACCGGCACGCCAATCAGCAGCACGAGGCCAACCAGCATCACCGGCGCATCCTGCCCGGTGGCTTCCTTGCGCGCCTTGGCGACGCGGGCATAGGTCCAATGGGCAAGTGTGGCGATCAGAATGGCGATCAGCGCCCAGCCGAAGGCCGAGAGACTCTCGGTCGCTGGCACCGTCAACCCGCGATTGTTGAGAAACGCGATGCCGAAAAAGCCGATGCTCTCTCGCGGCTGGGGCAGGGCAGCGATGACGCCAAAATACCAGAACAACACGAAGAACAGCAGCGGGATATTGCGCACGAACTCGATGTACCCGCCCGCAAGCGTCGAGAGCAGCCAATGGTTCGAGAGCCGTGCGAGGCCGATCAGGAAGCCGAGGACTGTCGCCAGCACCATCGCGATCAGCGAGACGAAGAGCGTATTGGCCACCCCGGCCCAGAACAGCGCGAGGATGCTGTCGGAGGGCTGGTAATTCGTCAGTACAAAGGGGACATCAATCCCCGAGGTGCGACCGAGGAAGTCAAAGCCGGAGGCGATGCCGGCCTTGACCATGTTTTCAGAGGCATTGCGGACGAAATAGACGCCCGTTGCGACAAGCCCGCCCAGCACCGCGACCTGATAGATCAGGTCGCGGATTTTCTTGTCATAGAGGAGAGCGGAAAGCCGCATCGGGCGCGGCACAGCTTATTGGAACGGCGGGGTGAAGAGCAGGCCACCCTTGGTCCAGAGCTGGTTCTGGCCTCGCTCGATCTTCAGCGCGGAGTCCTTGCCAACCGTGCGATCATAGCTCTCCGCGTAGTTCCCGACTTGTTTGATGGCGTTGTACATCCAGTCGTTCGAGAGCCCGAGCATCGCGCCGAAATTGCCTTCCGCCCCAAGGAGACGGCGAACTTCTGCGTTCTTCGAGTTAGCCTTCATGTCGTCGACGTTCTTTGAGGTCACGCCGAGGGCTTCCGCTGCGATCATGCCGTTGAGCACCCAGCGCACGACCGCCTGATAGCGCTCATCGCCGTAGCGGGTGACAGGGCCTTGCGGATCGTTCGAGATCGGCTCGGCGAGGATGATATGATCGCCCGGCACCTTGAGCTTGGCGCGCTGGCCCGCGAGAGCCCCGATGCCGGCGGTGTAGGCGTCGCAGCGGCCGGCGTCATAGGCGGCGATGGCGTCGTCATTCTTCTGGAAGTTGGTGATCGTCACCTTCATTGAGCGCTCGCGGAACCAGTCCGCCGCGTTCTTCTCTTCCGTCGAGCCTGCCGCAACGCAGACCGAGGCGCCGTCGAGATCCTTGGCGGCCTTCACGTTGGCGGATTTGCGGACGATGAAGGTTTGGCCCTCATAGAAATTGATGCCCTGAAAGTTGATGCCGAGCGAGGCATTGCGCGAGAAGGTGATCGTCGTGTTGCGCGAGAGGAGATCAACCTGCCCGGATTGCAGGATCGGCCAGCGCTGCTGCACCGAAGTAGGCGTGAATTTCACCTTGTTGGCATCGCCGAGAATCGCGGCGGCGAGCGCTTTGCAGTAATCGACGTCGAGGCCAGTCCATTCGCCCTTGTCATTGGCGAAGGAAAAGCCCGGCAGGCCGAGATGCACGCCGCATTCGAGCGAGCCGCGCGCCTTGATGGCATCGAGCGTCGGGCTGGGCGCCAGCGTCTGCGCCATGGCGGGCGCGGCAGCCATGCCGGCCAGTGCAAGCAGGGTGAGGGTGGTTTTCTTCATTGACGGCTCCCATGGTCGAACGCCTGTCGCGGCGCGTGGTGCCTAGAGCGCCATGATTTTTGGCGATATGCAAGCGGGTAGAAACGCTTTCTCTATTCACGCGTCGCAGCGGAACGAACTTCCGGCATGGCCGCGATCAGCATCCGTGCGTATTCGCTCGCCGGATTGTCGAAAACCGCGGCAGTCTGCCCTTTTTCGACGATTTTTCCGCGCCAGATCAGCGCAATCTCATCGCAGACATAGCGGATGACGCCAAGGTCGTGGCTGATGAAAAGATACGTCAGGCTGAGCCGGTCCTGAAGGTCGATCAGGAGGTTCAGTACCTGCGCCTGCACCGAGACATCCAGCGCGGAAGTCGGCTCATCGAGGAGGATCAGATCGGGATTGGTCGCAAGGGCCCGAGCGATGCCGATCCGCTGGCGCTGTCCGCCAGAAAACTCGTGTGGATAGCGGTGGAGATGCTGCGCACCAAGCCCCACCAGCGCGAGGAGTTCCACTGCGCGATCCGTCCGTTGGCGGTTGTCGAGGCCCATCACGTCGCGGTGGATCACCAGCGGTTCGGCAACGATATCATGCACCGACATCCGTGGATTGAGCGAGGCATAGGGGTCTTGAAACACGATCTGGATGCGCGCTCGAATGTGCCGTAAAGCTGCGGGCGAAAGGCTTGCGAGATCCTGCCCCTCGAACAGGATGCGCCCGGAGGTCGGCACATCAAGGCGCAGGATCGAGCGGGTGAGGGTGGTCTTGCCCGAGCCGGATTCGCCGACAAGGCCAAAGCAACCGCCTTTGCGCACCGAGAGCGAGACCTGATCGAGCGCCACCACCGGCTCGCTCTTGCCGAAGAGGCTGCGGCGACCCGGAAAGACCTTCGAGACATTCTCGATCTCCAGCATCACGCTGCCTCGGTTTGCGAGGCAACGCGCAAACACGCTGCGCCATGGCCTGCGCCGAGTTCAATCATTGGCGGCACGTCCGCGCGGCAGTCCGGCCCGGCAAGCGCGCAGCGCGGTGCAAAGCGGCACCCCGGCGGCGGCTGAATCAGATTGGGAACCGTGCCGGCCAAGCCCTTGAGATCGCCGCGCTTCACGCCGCGTGTCGGGATCGCGGCAAGCAGCGCCGTTGTATAAGGGTGCGCGGGAGCGGCGAGCACCGAGGCCACCGGCCCGCGCTCGACGATATTCCCGGCATACATCACCGCGACATGCGAGCATGTCTCCGCCACGACACCAAGATTATGGGTGATCAGCAGCACGCCCATTGCGTACTCCTGCACCATGCCGGTGAGGAGCCGCAGCACCTGCGCCTGTACCGAAACATCGAGCGCGGTGGTAGGTTCATCCGCGACCAGCAGGGCGGGCCGCCCGATCAGCGCCATGGCGATCAGCACACGCTGTCGCATCCCGCCGGAGAACTGGTGCGGGTAATCATCGAGCCGCTGCGCCGCGTTCGGGATGCCGACCTTGTCGAGCATCGTCTCCGCGAGTGCTCGCGCAGCCATGCGTCGCGCGCTGGAGGAGGCGCGGGCCTCGAGCCCCAGAATCTCGGGGCTATGCCGCCCCGCTGCCAGCGCGACATCAACGAGCTGCTCGCCGATGCGGAAACTGGGGTTCAGGTTGGTCGTCGGGTCTTGGAAAATCATGCCGATATGCCGCCCCCGGAGGCGCTGCATCGCGCTTTCGGAGAGTTTGAGCACATCCTCGCCCTCAAAGCGGATTTCGCCGCGCGCATAGCGGGCCGGCGGCGTCGAAACGAGCCGCGAGATCGAGAGTCCGGTAAGGGACTTGCCGCAGCCGGTTTCCCCCACCAGCCCCCAGATTTCGCCCCGGTTGACGGTCAGATCGATGCCGTTGAGCACATGCGCTTCGCCATCGAAACTCTTCATGGTGAGGTGGAGATCACGGATATCGAGCAGGGGGGGCACGGTTTGGGAAGCCATGCTCAGCGCCTCGCCTTGGGGTCGAACACGTCGCGCAGGCCGTCGCCGAGCAGATTGAAGCCGAAAACGGCGGTGAAGATCGCAAGGCCGGGGAAAATCGCCGTCCACCAGTAATCCGGCATGTAGCCGCGCGCGACCGAGAGGAGTGAGCCCCATTCCGGCGTCGGCGGCTTGACGCCGATGCCGATGAAGCCGAGCGACGCCACGGTGAGGATCGCGAAGCCCATGTCGAGCGACATTTTCACGATCACCGGCGTCAGGATATTCGGCAGGATATGGCGGAAGAGAATGCGCCCCGGTCCGGCGCCGATGGCCCGTGCGGCGGTGACGAAGAGTTCCTCCTTCTTGGCCATGACCTCGCCGCGCACGAGGCGCGCATAGCCCGGCCACCACGACAGCGCGATGGCGATCACCATGTTGAGGATACCCGGCCCGAGCGCGGCGGCCACCGCCATGGCCAGAATCAATCCGGGAACGGTCAGCTTCAAATCACTGATCCGCATCAGGATTTCATCCGTCCAGCCCCCGGCGTATCCGGCGATCGCACCGACGACGGTGCCGATCAGCGTGCCGAGCATCACCACAGCAAGACCCGCGAGAACCGAAACGCGGGTGCCGCCGAGGACCAGCGAGAAGACATCCTGACCCAGTTCGTTCGTGCCGAAGGGATGCGCCAGCGACGGCGGGCGGAAGCGCGCGGCGGTGTTGACCGCGCCGCCGAGATGCTCGGGGTAGGGCGCAAGGCTCGGCCCGAATACAGCGATCATCAGTAATGTCACCACCAGCGCCAGGCCGACGAGCGAAAGTCCGCTCTGGCTGAAGCGGAACAGTGCCCGCCGGAGAGCATAGCGCCGCGCGGACTCGGGAACGGAGCCCTGGGCGTTCATTCCGTCCGTACCTTCGGATTGATGACGCCGTAGAGGAGGTCCACCGCGAAATTCGCGAAGACGAACAGCGTTCCGATCACCAGCGTCACGCCGATCACCGGCATGAAATCCTGCGTCACCACCGCCTTGGTGGCGTAGAGTCCGAGGCCCGGCCAGTCGAAAATCGTCTCGACCAGCACCGTGCCGCCGAGAAGCCAGCCGAAATAGAGGCCAATCACGGTCAATGTCGCGGAAATCGCGTTGCGCGAGACATATTTTAGCATGATGAGCCGCGAGGAGAGGCCGAGCGCGCGCTCGGTGAGCACATAATCCTGCTGCATCACCTCCAGCGTCGAGGCGCGCATCATCCGCATGATCGTCGCGAGCGGGGAGAGCGACATGGCGATTGCCGGCATCACAAGGTGCTGGCAGGCGATCGAAAAGGCGGTGAAATCACGTGCAATCAGCGCATCGAGTGTGAGAAAACCCGTCACCAGCGCGGGCGGGTCTTCGGTGATGGGGAAGCGCCCGCCGAGCGGCAGCCAGCCGAGCCACATTGCGAACAGAAGCTGCAACAGGAGACCGAGAAAGAAGCGCGGCATCGAGATCGAGCCGAGCGCGACGACGCGGGAGAGATAATCCGGCCATTTGTCGCGCCATGCCGCCGCCGCGAGCCCTGCCGGAATGCCGATGGCGATGGCAAGAAACATCGCCGCAAAGACGAGTTCCAGCGTTGCCGGGAGATAGGCGCGTAAATCCTCGATTACCGGGCGGCGCGTGTAGATTGAGACGCCGAAATCGCCCTTCATCAGGCCCGAGAGATAGGCGCCGTACTGCACAATGAGCGGCCGATCGAGTCCGAATTCCTTGCCATAGGCCGCAATTTCCGCCGGGGTCGCGTTCGGCCCGGCGGCGAGCGCCACCGGATCGCCCGGCAAAAGCCGCGCGATCGCAAAGACAAGCGCCGTCAGGCCGAAAAGCACCGGCACAATCAGAACAAGACGGCGGAGGATGAAGTGAAGCATCGGTTACCTTATGCCTGACGCATTTTCTTCACGCGAACCGGGAGCCGCTTCGCGCGAAAATGCTCTTCGGGAAGGCTGAAACCGTTATTTCAGCGACAATCCGAGGCATTCGACCGCGTTTGAGGCCACGGGGACGAAAGCAAAACCCTGCACCGCGTCACGAAGCGCGAGCTTGCGCTTTTCGAGCACGCCGAAGATATCCGGCGCATCGGCCACCACTTTTTCCTGCATCTCGCGATAAATCGCGATGCGCTTGGCTTCGTCCGATTCCGAGCGGCCCTTTTCGATCAGGGCGTCGACTTCCGGGTTGCCATAGACCGCGTTTTGCCAGTTGCCATTGCGCGAGGAATGGTAGGCGGCGAAGGCAATATTGTCGGGATCGCCGTAATTCGCGGTCTGATAGACCGGGAACATGTCCGGGAAGGTCTCGGGTGAGCGGCAGGCCGCGACCATATCCGGCCAGATCATCGGCTTGATGTCGAGTTCGATATTCAGCGCCTTGAGGCTATCGAGCAGGATCAGCGCCCAACGACGCTGCTGTTCAAGCCCCGAGACATGGACGAAGGTGAGCTTGATGCCGCCGTTCGGCACCTTGGATTTGGCGAGATGCTCCTTTGCCTTGGCAAGATCGGTGCGATAAACGGCGAGGTTCGGGTTATGGCCGAGAATGCCGTTTGGCAGCGGGCCGATCATCAGGTCAGCATAGCCGGCGGCATCAAGAATTGCCTTGTAATTGACTGCGTAGGAGATTGCCTTGCGCAATTCCGGGTCAGCCATCGGGCCGTGGCGGGTGTTCATCTTGATCGAGAAGGTGCGGTATTCCGGCTCGATGATCGAGACGACGCCCGGCTTGTCCTTCAGCGCATCCATATCCTCGGAGGTGAGATCGACTGCGATATGCGCTTCGCCGCGCTGAAGCATCAGGCGCTGTGAGGCGGTTTCGCGCACGATGCGCCAGATCGCGCCGGAGAGGTTGCCGCCGCCTTTCTGCCAGCCATCAGCGACGCGCTCGATCTCGTAAAGGTTGCCGGCCTCGGCGCGGCGCACCTTGAACGGGCCGGAGGCGGCGGTGTTGGTCCGTAGCCAGTTCTGACCGTCATCCGTGCCGAGGTTGGCCTCGACATCCGCCTTCGAGACGATCCAGATCCACGGCAAAACCTGCAGGAATGCCGCGAAGGGCTTGAGCAGCGCGAACTTCACTGTTGTCGCATCCACAGCGCTGACGCTGTCGGGCCCGACGACGCCCTGGATCATCCAGGCGTTGCCCTTGTTGAGGCGGATGGCGCGCTTGAAGGAATAGATCACATCCTCCGCGGTCACCGGTTTGCCGTTGTGGAACTTCGCCGCAGGGTCAAGTTTGAAGGTGTATTCCTTGCCATCCGCCGTGGAGGTCCAAGAGGCGGCGAGGCCCGGCACAGGCTTGGGCGGGTTTCCAGCGATCTTCACCAGGCTGTCGTAGACGTTCCGCAGCAGGAAGCTTGCGGAATAGCCCGTCGCGATATGCGGGTCCAGGTTCGGAATATCCTGATTGGAGGCGATGATCAGTACCTTGCGCCCGCCGCTCTGGGCGAAGGCGGCCTCTGGCAGCGTGACTGCCGCAAGGCTGGCACCAGCAGCGCCGAGGAAGGCACGGCGCGAGATATCTTTCGGGAATTTTTTGCGCATGGGGTGTCTCCGTTTCGCCTGTTGCCGCTAACGTCTGCCCCTTGGGGCCGGTTCGTCAAGCGGTTGATTTAAAACCTGTTGTTCCTGCTCAGCTGACAAAGCCGAGCGCGCGGTCCCGCGCCTGGCTCTCAGTCGGACGTTCGGCGGGATCGCCAAAGCCCGAGCCTCCCGCCAGCACCAGTTCGATGATTTGATCGGTCGTTTTCAGCTCGACGAGCTGTCCTGTTCCGCAATCGCGAAGCAAGCCGCCGGCCAGATCGAGCACGCGCCCGCGCGCGCTGCCGCCCGCTGCACCACCGAAGAGGCCGGGGATGGGATTGTTGACCCCCTCGGGATAGACCGAGACCAGCATCGGCAAGCCATCGTCGTCGCGCTTGCGCAGTGTCACGCGCTGGCCGAGACCACCGCGATGCTTGCCCGCACCGCCCGAACCCGCGAGAAAGCCCTTCTCCAGCACCAGCACCGGCGCGCGGCTTTCGATGAGTTCGATGGCGGTATTCGCCGCCGAGGTCGGCCAGAGCAGGGCGGAATGACCATCCCCCTTCGCCGAGCCACCCTGACCGCCACCGCAGAACAGCATGTCGGAATAGAAGCGCCCGGTTTCATCCTGTCCGTAGATATTGGCCGCAACAGCAAGCCCGGTGAAAGCCTGCACCTGCTGCGGCGCGGCCTCGCCAATCGCGCGGAAGATCACCGGGGCGAGATACCAGCCGGTGCGCGTCCTGAGGTTCACGGCGGCAGGGTAGGTCGCGTTGAGGATCGAACCTTCCGGCGCTTTCACCGTGAACGCGCGATAGCAGCCGGCATTGCCGCGCACGGCGGGCGTGAGCATGCACTTGAGGGGGTAGGTCGCGTGCGCGGCAGTATAATTCAGCGTGCAATTGAGCCCGCCCTGCGGCACCTGCGGTGGCGCGCCTTCAAAGTCGATCTCGATGGCTTCGCCGGCAATCGTCACCTTCACCGGGTAATGCATCGGCGTCCCGAGCGGATTGTTGGACACCGTGGAGGTGTAAACCCCATCCGGGAGCGCGCGGATCGCCTCGCGCATGGCCTTTTCAGAGAGGCCTTGGACGACATCGGCGAGCGCGCCGAGGTCTTCCATCCCGTAATCCGCCATGAAGGCCGTCAGGCGCTCGGCGCCGATGGCATTCGCTGCGACAAAGGAATGGATATCGCCAAGAACCTGATCGCCGTTGCGCACGTTCTCCTTGATCAGTCGGAACAGCGTTTCATTCGGCCGCCCCTCCTCGAAGAGCTTCATGGGCGGGATTTGCAGGCCCTCTTCGTAGATTTCGCGGGCATGAAGCGAATCCTTGGTGCCGCCGATATCCGAGACATGGCCGACGGTGCCCATCAGCCCGACGAGCCGCCCGTTGCGGAAGCAAGGCGTCACAACAGCGATATCAAAGAGATGCCCGGCGCAGAGCCAGGGATCGTTCGTGACGAGCACGTCGCCGGGCTTGAGCGTTTCGGCCGGATAGCGTGCCAGCAGCGCTTTCACGGCGCGGGGCAGGCAGAGGTTAAACACGGGCATCGCGCGCGGCGAATGCGCCAGCGTCTCACCATCCTTGTCGAGGAGTTCGCAGGCAAAATCCTGCGCTTCGGAAATCACGAGGGAAAACGCCGTACGGCATACCGTGAGCCACATTTCCTCGACGACATTGACGAGGCGGCTCCACATGATCTCAAGCCCGATCGGGTCGGCCTGAATGCGCGCCACGGCGGTCTGGCGATCCATGCCGGGCGTGATGACAACCTCCGCCGCGCGCGTCGCTGCGACGGCAATCACAAGGTTGAGGCTCTCATCAACTGCAATGCGATCACGCGGGCCGATGATCGTCGTCGCCTCGCGTTCCTCGATGATCGCCGGGCCTTCGATGATATCGCCGGAACGTAGCGCATAGCGGTCATAGACCTTGGCGTCGGCGGCGCCATCCTCGAACCACGCTTTCCGCGCGCCCTTGAGGCTGTTTTGTACGTCGCCGCCGCCCACCGCGCCGCTGAGCGAGAGTTGCGGCACCGGCCCGGCACAACGGACACGGAAATTCACCGCCTCGATCCGCGCGCCGTCGAAAACGGATGTGTAGCGTGCCGAGTAGGCCTTTACGAAGGCCTCACGGATCGCCGGCAGCGCCGCCGAGGTCAGCGGGCCGAGCGGAAGCGGCACGGCGATATCGTGCATCTGGCCGACAAGACGCATATCCGCCTGCCGCTCAATGGTGATGTCGCCCGCAGCAACGCCCGCCTCGGTGAGGTGGCGTCGTCCCTCGATTTCGAGCGCTTCCAGCACGCGGTTGACCGAAGCGGCGTCGAATCCGTCGCGGAATTCGATCCGGAGCGAACGCACGCCATCAAACGAGAGTGGCGCCGCGAGAAAGCCGAGCGCGGAGGCTGCGCCGGAGGCTGGGGGGATGATGACCTCCGAAACGCCCATGACACGCGCGACATTCGCGGCATGCGCTGGTCCCGCACCGCCAAAACCGACCATGGCGTAATGGCGCGGATCATTGCCTTTCTCGACAAGATGCACGCGGGCCGCCGCCGCCATGCTCTCGACCACCACCTTGTGGATGCCGAGGGCTGCTTCCTCGATCGACATGCCGAGCGGTTTTGCAACCGTTTCCACGGCGCGCCGCGCGGCTTCAAGGTCGAGCTTCATCCGCCCGCCGAGGAAGAAGCCGGGGTCATAATAGCCGAGCACGAGGTTCGCATCTGTTACGGTCGGCTTTTTCCCGCCCATACCATAGCAGGCCGGGCCGGGGTCCGAGCCCGCCGAATGCGGTCCGACCTTCAGGAGCCCCACCTCGTCAATCGCCGCGATGGAGCCGCCACCCGCGCCGATCTCGATCATCTCGATCACGGGCGCCTTGATCGGCAGGCCAGACCCCTTGGTGAAGCGATGGACGCGCGCCGCTTCCATCATCGGTGCGATTTCCGCGCGCCCATTCTCGATCATGCAGGCCTTGGCAGTCGTGCCACCCATATCGAAGGAAATCACGTCCTTCTTGCCCGCCAGCGCGCCAAAAAGCGCGGTGGCAAGACCACCGCCGGCCGGGCCGCTCTCCAGCAGGCGGATGGGGAAGGCGCGCGCGGTTTCGACCGAAACCAGCCCGCCCGCCGAATGCATCAGCCGGAGCTGACCGGCAAAGCCGCGCGAACGCAGCGCCCCATCCATCCGTTCGAGATACTTGCCCATCAGCGGCTGCACATAGGCATTCGCCGCCGTGGTGACGGTGCGCTGATACTCGCCGATTTCCGCCACAACATCCGAGGAGGTCGAGACGAACACCCTCGGAAACGCCTTGCGGATAAGGGCCGCCGCCGCGCGCTCATGTTCAGGGTTGGCATAGGCGTGGAGGAAGGAAACCGCGATCGCTTCGCATCCCGCCGCGACCAGCTTCGCCGCAGCGGCCTCGACCGCTTTCGTATCCAGCGCAGTAACGATGCGCCCTTGCGCGTCGATGCGCTCGGGCACTTCAAGCCTCAGATCGCGGCTGACCAGCGGTTCGGGAAAGGCAATGAAAAGATCATAGATGTCGTAGCGCTGCTCGGTCCCCATTTCGAGGATATCGCGGAAGCCGGCGCTGGTGATCAGGCCGAGCTTCGCGCCCTTGCGCTCGATGATCGCATTGGTGACGAGCGTCGTGCCGTGCACCATTTCCGAGATGTCACCGAGCGTTATGCCGCGCATCGCGACGAGTTCTTCGAGCCCGATGAGGGCCGCCTCTGAGGGATCATGCGGCGTGGTGAGCCGCTTGTGCAGGGTCACCGAAGCCTCTTGGCCGTCATAGAGAATGAAGTCGGTGAAGGTGCCGCCGATATCAAAGCCGATGCGCCAGCGGGAAGTGGTTTTGGTCATGATGGTCCTCAGGCCGCCGCAGACATGCGGGGAAAATAGGCATCGCCCGTCAGGGCTGCGATCTCGGCAGCGCCCTCATAAAGCGCCTGACCGATGGCCGCGCGTTCAGCAGCATCGACGGCGGAGGCGGGCAAGACGATACAGAGGCTGACTTCCTCGCCCGTTGCCGGATCGCCCACCGCGACGGCAAGCGCATCGGCGCCGCGCGTAGCTTCGTCCGACGAGGTCGCAATGCCGCTTTCGCGGATGCGTCCTAGGCGTTCGAGAAGTTCCTCAACGCTTTGCGGTGCGCTCGGGGAGGGAGGCTTCAACCCGGTAGCATAAAGGCGTTTGACCTCGCCATCCGGCAAGCGCGCGAGCAGACTGCGCCCGGTGGCGCTCGCAAAAGCCGGGAGTCGTCGCCCGATGGTGCTGACGACCCGCAAGGCATTGGAACCGGGGTGATCCGTCACCGCCATCACCATCATGCCATCCTGAATGCTGACATAGCCCGTATGGCCGCAGGCAGAGGAAACCTTCGCGACCACCGCGCTCGCGTGCTCCAGCAAGGTCGAAGATCGACGGTAGACCCGCGCGAGATCAACCAGCAGCCGCCCCGGACGATAGCGCTTGGAGGCTCCGACCGTTTCCAGCAAACCCACTGCGCGCATCGCACGCAGCAAGCGCGAGGCATTGCTCTTGGGCATGCCGAGCCGGGTCACGAGATCACTCACCGTGACCTCGGTGCACTCGCTGTCAAAGCATCTCAGGACATGGGCCGCGCTGGCGAGAATGGTCATGCGATCTTCAGAAGTTGCAAAAAATGGAACTTGAAATCCCATATTTTCAAAATATGATCCATTTAACGGAACATTTGCAAGTAGATTTACGAGAGGAAATGCGGGATGAGCAAAACCGGTTTATCGCAAGCGGTCGTATCGTGGCTTGCCGCACACGAGGCGGAGATGGTCGCCTTGCTCGGTGAACTCGTGAATGTCGACTCCGGCACCTACAACAAGGCGGGCGTTGATGCCGCGGGTGAGGTTCTCCAGCACTTCTGGCGCGCGCAAGGGCTTTCGGTCTCCGTCATCCCGCATGAAACCTTCGGCGATGCGTTGATCGCGGATTTGCCCTGTCCCGAGGCCAAGGATCAGCGTCCGGTGCTGATGATGGGCCATCGCGATACCGTTTTTCCGGATGGCGAGGCCGGGCGCAGACCCTTTACCGTGCGGGACGGGCGCGGCTATGGGCCAGGTGTCGCGGATATGAAATCCGGCCTTGTGATCGAAGCCTTCGTGATGGCGGCTTTCGCTGCCTGCGGTGCGCCTGGCGCCCCGCTGCGGATGCTGACCACCAGCGATGAGGAAATCGCATCCCCGGCCTGCGCACCGGATATCACGGCGCAAGCGAAGCTCTGCCGCGCGGTGTTCAATGCGGAACCCAGCCGCAGGAATGCGAATGCCCCCGCCGGCAATCAGAATACGCAGGTCGTCACGCGTGGCCGCAAGGGCGGCGTTTTCATGCGCGTCGAGACCGTGGGCAAGGCAGCGCATTCCGGTGCGCATTACGAGCGGGGTCGCTCGGCGATCCTCGATCTCGCGCAGAAGGTCGCACCGCTCCATGCGCTGACGGACCTTCAGCGCGGCATAACGGTCAATGTCGGGCTGATCGGTGGTGGGCAGACGGTCAATACCATTGCGCCGAGCGCCTGGATGGAAATCGACCTGCGTTATATTGAGCCGCCGCAGCGCGAGGAGGCCGTCAGCGCCATCCGGAAAATCGTCGAGACGCCGGCGGTCGAGGGCGTGACGGCAGAGCTGATCATCAAGGGCGAATTCCTGCCGCTGGTACAGACACCGGAATCCGTCCGCCTGCTGGAGGCCTATACCCGCGCCGCAGCAGGGTATGGCATCACGGTGACGGCGGATTTCACTGGCGGTTGCGCCGACTCCGGCCTGACCGCTGCGGCGGGCTGCCCGACGCTATGCTCGGTGGGGCCCGTTGGCGGAGGCGGCCATACACCGGAGGAATTCATCGAGATGGCGAGTCTCGTGCCCGCAGCGCAGACGCTCGCACTGGCCATCTGCGACAGCATCTGACGCCGGGCGTTTAATTCCGGAGGCGGCGGCATTCCTGGTCGACAAGCGGGAGATCATCAGCATACTGCATGCATGATCCGACTCGAAGAGCGCCCGGCTGAAAACAAGCCGCTCGCGATAGCCTTTGTCCTTTCCGCTGCGCTGATATTCGCGTGCTCTGATGCCGTCTCGAAAGTCATGGTGGCGCAGATACACCCGGTTGAGGCGTCGTGGATTCGCTCGGTAGTCGTGATGATCATCACCTTGCCGATTGCCTATCGGCGTAGAGGCAAGGCGATCTTCCTGCCGCATAGCCCGCTCAAGCAGGTGCTGCGCGGCGCGGGCGTGCTGATGTCCTCGTTGCTGTTCCTCACGGGTCTGACGTATCTGCCGCTGGCGGATGCGAGTGCGATCAATTTCATCTGGCCGGTACTGATTACGGTGTTTGCCGTGGTGTTTCTGGGTGAAAAGGTCGGCATCCGTCGCGTCAGCGCGACCATTGTCGGTTTTCTCGGGATGCTTCTGATCGTCCGTCCCGGTTCGAGTTCGTTCCAGATGGCGGCAATCTATCCGCTCGGCGGCGCGGCCTTCTGGGCACTTTCCAATGTCATGACCCGCTCAATGAGCGCGACCGATCCACCCGAGACCACCATAGTCTGGTCTTCGGCAGTCATGCTCTTAGGCACGACCATTTTGCTGCCTTTTGTTTGGATCACGCCGAGCTTTCATCTCATCATGCTGGGCACCATAGTGGGCATCGGCTCTGCTGTGGCGCATGCGTTGATCGTGTTTGCGCTGGAGCGCTCGAACGCCTCGACATTGGCACCGTTCTCTTACATCCAGCTGGTCTGGGCGACCCTGATCGGCTATCTCGTGTTCAATACCATTCCGGACCGCTGGATTTTTGCTGGCGCCACTCTCATTGTCGCGAGCGGGCTATATACGGCGCATCGCGAGCGGGTCCGCGGCAGAACAACCTGACTGGAACAATCCGGGGAACATGATGGAAGGGCTGGGCAGCGTCGAGCGGGTCAAGAAGCTCCGGATAGAGCCGGTCAATGCCGGTCTGGTGCGCTTTTTTGCCTCCCTTGAGGATATCCATGCCGCGCCTGCCGGGCCGGAACTCATTCATTCGCTCTCGATCGAAGGCACGATTTCTCTGCCTGAACTCGAAATTCTCTCCATTGAGCCGAAGGCCAATTACCAGCCTTTTGCGCAATGCTCGGCCACGGTTGAACCAGTGCGCAGGCTTGTCGGCACCCGCATCAATGCCGGCTTCCGCGAGGCGGTGCTGACCGCGATGGGGCGGACGCGTGGCTGCACGCATTTTCTTGCGCTGGCGATGGATGTCGCGGCCTCTCACACGCTGACGCTGTTTCTTCGGATGCGTGGCTCCGTACCATTCGAGGGGCGCGGCCAGCCGGAAGGCGCGTGGATCGGTACCGGGCTGGGATTCGAGCCGAGGCTCGAAAACGCCTGCATGGGCTTGCGGAGTGAGTCGCCGGTCATCGTGAATGCCAAAGCCTTTCGCGAGACCTCCGGGAAAACAGATTAAGGTCGGCGGGGCAGGCCACCTGGCAGCGCAACGCCAGAATTCAGCGAGTGTTGTGCAGTTTTCGGCCAGTTTATCGCAATGGATTGATCCATCTCAAGGCGGGCTGCACGGCGCAGCGTAGTCTCCTTCGCGAACGGAGACACCGCCATGAGCGCGCATTCTTTCGGCGAAACGATCGCCCAGTTTGTATCGAAAATCGGCCATTCGCTGTCAGGCAACGCCGAGTATCGCTGGTTGCAGGAGCAGGGGCCGGACACTCTTGAAGCTCTGGCCCATGACGTCGGTCTCAGCGTCAACGACCTCGAAGAGGCGATGCACGCGGACCCGGTGAGTCAGGAGCGCGTCGCGAAGATGATGGCCCAGTTCGGCCTCAATGACGCGGCGATCCGGGAATTCTCGCCGGTCACCGAGCGCGATATCACCCGTCTTTGCTCGCGCTGCGAAAACAAGTCGCGCTGCGATCACGAGCTGGCGGATGGCACGGCAGCCCAGCATGCGCATGAATTCTGCCTCAATGCGGATTCCTTTGCAGAATGCTGCACCAATCGCGATGCGGCGGTGGCGCGTCAGTAGGAATTCAAGGCCGCGCCGGGCCTTGGTTAAACCTCTCTTGCCCGCGCAGGGAGCAGCGCGGTGAGAGTGGCGCCAGAATAGAGACAGGGCAGATGAGGTCGAAAAAATGACCTGAATGTCCTGTTCGCGGCGATAGTCCCTCCGACTGGGGCGCGTGATCCGGGTAGCCGGGCCAGCGCCCCATTCTTTTTTGATCTTGTTGTTTTCAATGAAAATCCCGGCTCTTGGGCAGGATACGGGCGTCTCTCGGGTGGCGATGGCGCGGCGGCGGCGCAAGGTTCAGAGGTGAGGGGATGGTCTCCTCCGCCCGCGAGAGAGCCATGCCGCCCTGATGCGCCTCCCACAGGTGGTCCAGCGTCGCGGAGCGGTCGACGACATGGCTCGCCATGAGATGCACCACGCCTTCCGGGCTACGCTGCACGCGCCCTTCGACCAGCATCAGCCGGGCGGTCATCACCGGCCGACGCAGCGCCTCGAACTGCCGCGACCAGAGCACGCAATTGGTCACGCCCGTCTCGTCCTCCAGCGTGATGAAGATCGCATTGCCCTTGCCGGGCCGCTGGCGCACCAGCACAAGCCCGGCGGTTTTCGTGAAGCGCCCATCGGCGCGCGCGGCAGTCTGTGCTGAACTGCACACGCCTTCGTGGGCAAAAATCGGCCGTAGCAGCGCCATCGGATGCGCTTTGAGCGAAAGCCGCATCGTCTGGTAATCCGTTGCGACATGTTCGCCTAAGCTCATCGCGGGCAGGGGGAGACCCGCCTCCTTGCCGAGTTCGCGCGCGTTGGCGGCGGCGAAAAGCGGCAGCGGGTCATCTTCCGGCAGGCGACGCACCTCCCAGAGCGTGGCACGGCGATCAAGCCCGAGCGAGCGGAAGGCATCGGCATCGGCGAGCGCGCGCATAGGCCGGCCATGCAGACCCGCCCGGGTCGAAAGCTCCTCGACTGAGGAAAATCCCTCCCGCCGCGCGGCCACCAGCCGCTTGGCTTCGGCCTCGTGGATACCCTCGGCTTGCCGAAATCCGAGCCTGAGCGCGAGCGGTACCCTACCCGCGTGCGACGTGGCACCGGGACGGGCCGGTTCGAGCACATTGTCCCAGAAGCTGTGGTTGATATCCACCGGACGCACCTCGACGCTGTGCTCACGGGCATCGCGGACGATCTGCGCCGGGGCATAAAACCCCATGGGCTGGGCGTTGAGCAGGGCGCAGGCGAAAACATCCGGGAAATGCCATTTGAGGTAGGAAGAAATATAGACCAGCTTGGCGAAGGAGGCGGCGTGGCTCTCTGGGAAGCCATAGCTGCCGAACCCTTTGATCTGGTTGTAACAATTCTGCGCGAACTCCCGCGTATAGCCGCGCTTCACCATCCGCTCGACCATCATCGCCTCGAAGCGGTGGATCGTGCCAAGATTGCGGAAGGTTGCCATCGCCCTGCGCAACTGGTTGGCCTCGATATCCGAGAACTCCGCCGCGACCATGGCGAGTTGCATCGCCTGCTCCTGAAACAGCGGCACGCCGAGCGTCTTGTTGAGCACGGTATAAAGCTCGTCCGGCGGATGCGGTGGCGCAGGCGAGGGGAAGCTCACCTGCTCCGCACCGGAGCGTCGCCTGAGATAAGGATGCACCATGTTCCCTTGAATGGGGCCAGGGCGGACAATCGCGACCTGGATCACGAGGTCGTAGAAAACCTTCGGCTTGAGACGCGGCAGCATGTTGATCTGCGCTCGACTCTCGACCTGAAACACGCCGACGGAATCGCCCCGGCACAGCATGGCATAGGTCGCCGGGTCATCCTTCGGCACATCCGGCAGGCGCCAGTCGAGCCCTTCGTGATCCTTGAGGAGGTCGAGCGCCTTCCGGATGCAGGTGAGCATGCCGAGCGCGAGCACATCGACCTTCATCAGCTTGAGGGTCGCAATATCGTCCTTGTCCCACTCGATGAAGGTGCGATCCGCCATCGCTGCGCGGCCGATGGGCACGAGTTCATCGAGCCGCCCGCGCGTGAGCACAAAGCCACCGACATGCTGCGACAGGTGCCTCGGAAACCCTAGCAGGCGCTTGGCCAGCCCCACCGCACGACGGATTTCAGGATTATCCGGGTCAAGACCAGCCTGTTTGACCTGATTTCGGGTGATATCGCTGCCCCAACTGCCCCATTGCGTGCCGGAGAGCGCGGCGGTGATATCCTCTGAGAGCCCGAGCGCCTTTCCGACATCGCGGATCGCGCTTTTCGGGCGGTAATGGATCACGGTCGCGGCGATGCCGGCGCGCTCCCGGCCATAGCGCGCGTAGATATGCTGGATGATCTCCTCGCGCCGCTCATGCTCGAAATCGACGTCGATATCCGGCGGCTCGCGGCGCTCCTCCGAGATGAAGCGTGCGAAGAGGAGGTTATGCTCTGCCGGATCGACCGAGGTGATTCCGAGCACGTAGCAGACGGCGGAATTCGCCGCCGAGCCGCGCCCCTGACAGAGGATGCCCTTGTCCTCCGCCACGCGCACGATGTCGTGGATGGTGAGGAAATAACGCGCGTATTCGAGCTTTTTGATCAGTGCCAACTCGTCATGCAGCAGCTTCTCGACCTTGGGCGGAGTGCCCTCGGGGTAGCGCATCGCGGCATGGCGGAAGGTGAGTTCCTCCAGCCAGCCCTGCGCATCCTTGCCCGGCGGTACCGGCTCGTCAGGGTATTCGTAGGTGAGTTCATCGAGCGTGAAATCGACGCGCGCGAGCAGCGACACGGTCTCGGCCATGGCCTCCGGGCAATCGACGAAAAGTCGCGCTATTTCAGCGGGATGTTTGAGGTGCCGTTCGGCATTGGCTTCGAGCAGACGGCCGATGGTCTCCAGGCTTTTGCCTTCGCGGATGCACGTGAGAATATCCTGAAGGTCGCGCTGGGAGGGATCGGCGTAGAGCGCGTCATTGGTGGCGAGTAACGGCACCCCGGCGGCATTTGCGATGGCGTGAAGTGCTCCGAGCCGCCGCCGGTCGTCGCCCCGACGCGGCATGGTTGCGCCAAGCCAGACTGCGCCGGGCGCAGCCTCATTCAGACGCGCCAGCAGCGCGGGCAGGGGCTTCCGGTCGCGATCCGGCATCGCGATTAGCAGGAGATCGCGGCAATCCGTGAGGAGATCGTCGAGCGTGAGATGGCATTCACCCTTCCGGTCGGCGCGGATATTCCCCGCCGTCAACAACCGGCAGAGCCGCCCCCAACCCTCACGCTTGGCGGGGTGGACGACGATCTCCGGCGTGCCATCGGTGAAAACGAGCCGTGCACCCGTGACAAGCCGAAAGCGCTGCGCCCGCTCACGCACCAGCGTGCGCAGGCTATCATCAATGCTTTCATCGACGGCGGGGGCATAGCGGTATTCACCCGGCCCCGAGCCTTCCCGTACTCGGATCGGCGGCAGGACGCCGCCTTCCTTCAGATCCCTGAGCGCACCAAAGGCCCTCACCACACCCGCAACCGTGTTGCGGTCCGCGATCCCAAGCCCCTGATAACCCAGAAGAACCGCCGTCAGCACGAGATGATCGGCAGGCGAGGCACCGCGCAGGAAGGAGAAGTTGGTGGCCGATATGAGTTCGGAATAACGCGGAGGGTTGATCATGCGAACAGCCCGTGCAGAAACCAGCGCGGGCGCGCGGTGGAATCCTCGAAAAAACCCTCACGAAACACCCAGAAACGATGCCCTGCGCCATCCTCGACGCGATAATAATCCCGCGTTGCCGGCGCGCGCGCGCCATGCAGCCACCATTCCGGCGCAATGCGCTCCGGTCCTTCCGCTCGCGCGACATCATGCAGCACGCGCCGCCAGCGAAAACGCAACGGTGGGCCATCGGGCACTTCTGCCAGCGCCTCAATGAGGTGCGGCGGTTCGAACAGTGTCAGGGGGCGCAAAGGTGGCTCACCGGGTTCCGGGGAAGCAGTCCCCACCGAAGCAGGCGCCACAGCCGAAAGGCAGGAGAGAGTGCCAGCCGCACGCACAGGGTCGTGGGTATCGCGCAGGAGAAAGCGGCGTACACTTTCACGTCCGAGGCGTGCAACCAGCCGGTCGACCAGCGCCGCGACCGCGTTTTCGGCATCCCTCGGCGCGTTGCCGCCCGCCAGCCCCTGCTGCTCGGGCTCGAGCGCCTCGCTTCGCGTCACCGAAAGCCGGATGGCGTCGAAGCCGAAGCCAGGGTCGAGCGGGTCCGCCAGCGCCTCGATCCGGAGGCGGATGAGCCGCATCAGGCTCGCGGTATCCCGCGTGCCTTGCGCAGTCTCGACCACGAGACGCCGGACGGCACCATCCGAGCGGAAAAAGCTCGCTTCAAAGCACCGCCCGCCCTGTCCGCGCTGCTCCATGAGCCCCGAAAGATCGCCCGCGAGCCGCTCCAGGACCACCAGCAGGCTTTCCATGGAGGAGAGCGGCTCCGGAAAATGCTTCTCCGCGATGAACTCCGGTGGCGCCCGTAGCGGTGTGATGCGGATATCCTCGCGTCCGAAAATCCGGTAAAGCGCTGCCGCCAAAGGCGCACCAAAGCGCGCAACGAGTTCGCTGGAGGGGCGATCTGCGAGATCACCAAGGGTTTTGAGCCCCGCACGCGTCAGGGCGATGGCGATACCGGCTTCAGCCCCGAGCGCGGCAATCGGCAGGGCACGTGCGTGCTTGGTCTCGCTGCCCGGCGGGAGGATACCGTGACGCGAAAAGCGCGCGAAAGCCCGCGCGGCCTCTGGCGTGCCGGCGATAGTCGCACGCGCGGTCAGCCCGAAACCGGCGAGACATCGCCCGACAGCACGGCGCAAATCCTCCTCCGCGCCGAAGAGATGCGCGCAACCGGTGATATCGAGCACCAGCCCCGCCTCACCATCCAGCGCAACGAGCGGCGTGAAGCGCTCGCAGGCCGAGGCCGCGGCGAGGAGGCATGCGGCATCCGCCTGCCGGTCAATCTCGCCGGTCACGAGATCGGGGACGACGGAGCGTGCATCAGCGAGCCCCGTGCCGGAGGCAAGCCCGGCCTGAAGCGCTGCCGCGTTGAGCGCGGCCAGTCGTAGCGCGCCACCGACCTTCTCGACCAGCGCGAAGGGCCGCTTATCCAGCCCGGCGGAAAAGGCCTGCGGGTTCTGGTGTCGTACCCGGTCTGTCGAGAGGAAGGGGAACCACAGCGCCAGATAGCGGCGGGGCGGACTCCCGCCCGGCGACGGGGGAGAAGGGGGCAGCGGAGAAACGATACTCATCACAATTCCACTCCACAGACCATGTGCCGGGCGGATAACCAGCGCGATGACGCTGAAGGGTCAGAAGAAAGGTCGGATGCCCCGGCGCATGGCCCGCGAGCGGACGGGACGGCAGCGCTGCGACCTGCCACCGGGCCTCCGCCGCGCTGGCTTGCGGGGTTGCCGCAATATGGTTGAACACCAGCGCGGTGCCCGAGGCTTTTGCCGCCAGTGCGAGGCGACGGCTCGCGGTGAGATCGAGCAGCCGCGCATCGCCCCAGAGTTCAATCACGACAGCACCGAGGCCGGGGCAGCGCGCGCCTTCCAGCCCGGCCTGCAACACAGCGGCGGCATCGCGCGCCTGAACGAGGATCAGGCGCGCCGGCGCCATACCAAAGGCGGCGAGACCCGGCGCATAGGCGACCCCGGTTTCCCGGTCGAGCATCGAGTGACGAACCCAGAGCACAGGGCGCTCCCTCGCGGCGATCCGGGCCGTTGCCAGCGCAAATCCGGTTGTCGCCGCGCCATCGGCCTCTCGTGCGGCATGGAGATCGAGGTAGGGCGCAACACAGCCTTCCGGGTGCAGGAAGGGCGCCAGCACAGTGTTCTCGTCAGCCTTTGGCAACGACATGGCCAGAGGCGCGACAAGGGGAATGTCGGCAAGGGAGAGCGGGATAGACACATCAAATGTTCCTATTTTGTTCTTTTAAATTGAGCGGATTTCGTTCAGAGTCAAGCGCCTTGAACAGCTCAAAAAGGGAGGGGCATGCCGGCTGAAACCAACCCAAGAGTGCGGCAATCTGTCTTCATCGGGGGCAAACCGGGCGCGCAAAAAGCAGAAGTCTGTGCGCAAGATCGCCTTTGGGGCCGAGGTCAATTGCTCTTGGACTGAAGCTCCCCGACAATGCCAACAAGCCACCTCAGTGGCGCCAAAACAGGGGATGCTCGATGTCTGGATGGAAGCGCGCCGCGCGCCTTGCGGCAATGGCACTGGGAACCGCGCTCGGTTGCGTCGCCGGCGGCCCGGCCTTCGCGCAGGTGCCGATCAAGTTCACGCTGGATTGGGTATTTCAGGGGCCGACCTCGCCGTTCCTCGTCGCACTCGAGAAGGGCTACTACAAGGCCGAAGGGCTCGACGTGACGATGGACCCCGGTCAGGGCTCGGCCAACGCGGTGCAGCGCGTCGCCTCCGGCACCTACCAGATCGGGTTTGCGGATGTGAATTCGCTGATCGAATACAACGCCAAGAACCCCGGCAAGGAAGTTCTGAGCGTGTTCATGGTCTATGATTTCCCGCCCTTCGGCGTTTTTGCGCTCAAGAAGGGGCCGATCCGCGCACCGAAAGACCTTGAGGGCAAGAAGCTGGGCGCGCCGGTGTTCGATGCCTCGTTCCGGCTGTTCCCGGCTTTCGCCAAGAAGGTGGGGATCGACAAGGGCAAGGTCGAGCATGTCAATCTCACGCCGCAATTGCGCGAGCAGAGCCTTGTTCAGGGCTCGGTGGATTTCATCTCGGGGCATTATTTCTCGTCGATCCTTGATCTCAAGGCGCGCGGTGTCGGGCTCAATGACATCGTCGCCATGACCTACTCGGATGCCGGCATGGATGTTTACGGCAACGGCGTGATCATCTCGCCGGACATGGCCAATAATCCCAAGGCGGTCACCGGCTTCCTGCGCGCCACCGCCAAGGCCTGGAAGGAAGTCATTGCTAATCCAGCGATTGGCATCGCGGCGGCGAAGAAGCGTGATCCGCTGATCAACGATGCGCTGGAGACCGAGCGGCTCGATATGTCGCTCAAGATGAACATTCTCACGCCTTACGTGAAGGCGAACGGCATGGGCGATGTCGATCCGGCGCGCTTTGCCCGCTCGGTGAAGGATGTCTCGGAAGCTTTCGGCCTGCCGACCGCGCCGGACCCGGCCAAGGTGTTCTCCAGCCAGTTCCTGCCGCCAAAGGCGGAACGCATGGTCACGCCGTAAGCGGCGCGGCAGGAGAATGACCGTGATGACACCGGAAATGGCGGCGCCGCTCGTTGAATTGAGCGGAGCCAGCCTCGTCTACGGCCGTGAGGGCGAGAAGACACTCGCGCTCGCCGATGCCACGCTCTCGATTGGCAAGGGCGAGTTCATCGCGGTGGTCGGTCCCTCCGGTTGTGGCAAATCGACCCTGATGAAGCTCGTCACAGGGCTTCTGCCAGCGACCTCCGGCAGCGTGAAAGTGCATGGCGAGGTGGTCAGAAAGCCGATCAAGGGTGTCGGCATGGCGTTCCAGAACGCGACCCTGATGCCCTGGCGCACGACTCGCGACAACATCCTGCTGCCGCTCGAGGTTGTGGAGCCGCACAAGCGTCGTTTCCGCGCCAACCGGGCGGAGTATGTCGCCAAGGTCGAGGCTTTGCTGGCTTCGGTCGGGCTTGGCGGCTTCGGCGACAAGTTTCCCTGGCAGCTTTCGGGCGGGATGCAGCAGCGCTCGAACCTCTGCCGCGCGCTGATTCACGAGCCGGAAATCCTGATGCTCGACGAGCCTTTCGGCGCGCTCGATGCCTTCACGCGCGAGGAACTCTGGAGCGTTCTGCAAAACCTCTGGCTGGAGCGGCGCTTCACCACCGTGCTGGTGACACACGACCTGCGCGAGGCGGTTTATCTCGCCGACACGGTCTATGTCATGAGCAGGCGGCCGGGGAGGATCATCCTCAAACGCCCCATCGAGCTGCCGCGACCGCGCACGCTGGAGGATACCTTCAAGCCCGGTTTCGTCGATATCGTCCATGAACTGCGGGACTGCATCCACAAGGAGCACGCGTGATGCAGGGATCGGATATGAGCAAGGATCGGGTATGACCAGCGAGAAGTCTCTCAACGCGCTGAGGCTCGCGATGCCCTGGCTCGTGACCCTCGTGCTCTTCCTCCTCTGGGAACTCGCCTGCATCGGCTTCCGCATCGAGGAGATCGTGCTGCCGCGCCCGAGCCGGATTTTCGTGGTGACGCTGGAACGCTGGCAGATCCTGCTCGAATTCTGCCTTCAGACGCTGTGGACCACCGTGATCGGCTTCGGTCTTGCCATCGTCGCGGGCGTGCTGATCGGTCTTGCGATTGGTGCATCCCCCTTCGTTTATTCCGGGCTTTATCCGCTCCTGATCGCCTTCAATGCCGTGCCGAAGGTGGCGATTGTGCCTATTCTGATGATCTGGCTGGGGGTGGGGCCCGCGCCGGCGATCATCACCGCCTTCGTGATTTCGTTCTTTCCCATCGTCGTGAATGTCGCGACAGGGCTTGCCACTATCGAACCCGAGATGCGCGATGTGATGCGCTCGCTCGGCGCTTCAAACTACGAAATCCTGACAAAAGTCGGCATTCCGCGCGCCATGCCCTATCTTTTCGCGAGCCTGAAGGTCGCGATCACACTCGCCTTCATCGGCTCGGTGATTGCCGAAACCGTGGGCGGCAATCGCGGCATCGGCTTCCTGATGCTCTCGGCCGGCGCGCGGAATGATACGGCCACGACCTTTGCCGGGCTCTTCGCCATCGCGATCATGGGCGTGCTGATGTACGCGCTCTGCGTCGCGGTCGAGAAGCGCACGACGCGTTGGGCCTTCCGGGGCGAACTCGTACACTGAAGGTTCCCGACCAACCTTCAGAAAAAGGTAGGGAATCGCGTGAATTCTGCTGGTGATCCGCCCCATTCCATGCCGTCATGGGGTGATGGTGGCGGAGAAACAGCGGACCTGACATGAGCAGCAATCGCAAGGGCCATATCCGGCTCACATCCCATCCCGAACCCGGCACGGCGTCCTTGCGCTACCCGATCCACTGGGGTGCCGCCGATCCTGTGACGCGTGGCCCGGTGATCGGCACGGTCTCACAGCCGGCGGATCGGAATGTGATCGGCGCACATGGCGGCGCGTATTCGCTCTATCGTGCGCTCGCTGTTTCCGCCGGGGTGCTGAACCCGCAGGTGCGCTCCGATTTCACCAACACGCATCCGGTCGTGAATATCGGGCCCTATCCGCAATGGGCTGATCCGGGAAAGATCGTCTCGCTCGACCCCTACGGTCATCGCGTGACCGAGATTTTCGCCCGCGAGATCGCCGAGGGGCTGGATCTTCGCCCCACCATCGCGATCACCAAGGCGCGGCTGACCCTGCCGGAAATCCAGAGCGCCGTTGCTGCCGGCGCGCTCACGCCGGACGGGACGATCCTGAAAGACAAGGGCGAAATCGCCGTCACCAAGATCGCGATTGACCCGGTCTGGTGGCTGCCGGGCATCGCCGAGCGCTTCGGCTCGACCGAGAAGCAGTTGCGACGCACGCTCTTCGAGGAAACCGGCGGCATGTATCCCGAGCTCGTCACGCGCTCGGATATGAAGGTGTTTCTGCCGCCTGTCGGCAATATCACGGCCTATGTCATGGGCGATCCGGCGCGGCTCGCGGGCGGGCGCTCGCGGATCACTTGCCGGGTGCATGACGAATGCAACGGCTCGGATGTCTTCGGCTCGGATATCTGCACCTGCCGGCCCTATCTCATCCACGGCATCGAGGAATGTGTGCGGGATGCGCAGAAAGGCGGCACCGGGCTCATCGTTTATAATCGCAAGGAGGGCAGGGCGCTCGGCGAGGTGACGAAGTTCCTCGTCTATAACGCCCGCAAGCGGCAAGAGGGCGGCGATCAGGCCGCGACCTACTTCGAACGCACCGAATGCGTCGCCGGGGTGCAGGACGCGCGCTTCCAGCAGCTGATGCCGGATGTGCTGCATTGGCTTGGCATTACCCGGATCGACCGTTTCGTCTCGATGTCTAACATGAAGTTCGATGCGCTCGATGCGGCGGGTATCGAGATCGGCGAGCGCGTGCCGATCCCCGATGATCTCATCCCCGATGATGCTTCGGTCGAGATGGAGGCGAAAAAGGCGGCAGGTTATTACGCGCCTGAAGGCGCGCGCGACAAGGATGGTCTCGCTGAGGTGGTGGGGCGCGATCTTGAAAAGTTCTGATCGCGCGAAAAACCTGCTTTCCGCCGCCGCTGTCCGCACCCGGACGCGTCGGCTCTATGATCTTGGTGTCGCGGGCAAGCTCGAACACTTCGTGTTGCATCTCGATCGGCTTCCGGCGCTCGCCGCGCGGGTGGCGACGGTGACACGCGCGGCTTACCCGGATCTGAAGGTGCCGTTCCATGCTCGCTGGCGGCATTTTGTGCATGCAGGTGAGGATCGCTGGGCGCGGCTCGCTGCGGAAACGCGCTGGCCTTCTCCGGCTGAACGCGCCCGCGCGGCCTTCGATCTCGCCATAGTCTCGGTGCTGCTTGATGCCGGTGCCGGGCCCACCTGGCGCTACCGCGATCCCGCGACCGGCGTGGCAGTCGGGCGCTCGGAGGGGCTCGCACTCGCCAGCTTCGATATGTTTGCCGCTGGTGCCTTCTCTGCCAACCCAAACGAACCCCTGCGCGCGGATGCCAAGCGCCTTGCGGCATTTACATCCGCGGATATCGCCAAGGGCTTTCAGGTCGGCCCGGAAAATCCGCTCGAAGGGCTGGAGGGGCGTGCGGGCCTGATCAACGCGCTGGGGCAGGTGCTCCTGGCTTCCACGCTGCGCGATGCGGACGGCGCGCCGCGTCCCGGTGCGCTGTTCGATCTGCTGATCGCCGCGCACCCCAGGGCGGTGCCCGCTGCCGCCATTCTTGAAGCCGTTCTGGCGCATCTCGGACCGATCTGGCCCTCACGCCTCAGCCTTGGCAGCGTCCCACTCGGTGATTGCTGGCGCTATCCCGCGCTTCAGGACGGCACGGAGGGGAGCGACCTCGTGCCGTTCCACAAGCTCTCGCAATGGCTCTCCTATTCGCTGATCGAGCCGATTGTCGCTGCTGGCTTGTCGGTCGAAGGCATCGATGCCCTTACGGGTCTTGCTGAATATCGCAACGGCGGGCTGTTTCTCGATGGCGGCGTCATCATGCCGAAGGATGCGGCGCTTCTCGCAGGCGAATACCGCCCCGAAAGCACGGTGATCATCGAATGGCGAGCGTTGACGGTTGCGCTGCTCGATGAGATCGCGCCGCTGGTCCGGAATGTGCTTGGCGTTTCCGTCGTGGACTTTCCGCTCGCCAAGGTGCTTGAAGGCGGCACCTGGGCGACCGGCAGGCAGCTTGCGCGCGAGGCCCGTGCTGACGGCGGGCCACCGCTCCGGATCGTCAGCGACGGGACGGTTTTCTAATCAAGGGTAGGGGGAGATCGCCATGAAGGGCGTTACAGTCGTCAAGCATCCGCTGGTGCAGCATAAATTATCGCTAATGCGGGATAAAACGCGCTCGACCTCCGGCTTCCGCCGTCTCGTGCGCGAAATCGCGATGCTCCTCGCCTATGAGGTGACGCAGGATCTCCCGCTCACCCTTGCGCCCATCGAAACGCCGATGGAGGCGATGGATGCCCCGATGATCGAGGGCAAGAAGCTTGTTCTTGCGCCGATCCTCCGCGCCGGCCTTGCGCTCGCGGAGGGCATGCTGGAGCTGATCCCTTCCGCGCGCGTGGCCCATGTCGGGCTCTACCGCGATCACGATACACTCGAAGCCATCGAGTATTTCTTTAAGGCGCCGCATGATCTGGCCGACCGTCTGATCATCGTCACGGACCCGATGCTCGCGACCGGGAATTCCGCCACCGCGGCGATTGAGCGCCTCAAATCACGCGGGGCGAGGGATATCCGGTATGTCTGCCTGCTCGCCGCACCTGAGGGCATCGAGCGCATGCGCGCCGAGCACCCTGACGTGCCGATCTGGACGGCCTCCATCGATCGCGGATTGAACGAGAAGGGCTATATCATGCCCGGCCTCGGCGATGCCGGCGATCGCATCTACGGCACGCATTGACGGGAGCGCAAAAGCGCCCCCAAAAGGACGCCCTGTAAACGCACGACACATCCGGGCAGGAGCCAGAGCGGCTCAGCCCTTCTTCGTTGCCTCTGCCAGCCGCGCCTCAAGTTCGGCGATGCGGGCATCGCGCGCTGCCAGGGCACGCGCGACATCCTCGGCTTCGAAGCGTTGAGGAATATGCTGCGGGCAATTCGCATCCCACGCTTCGATCTCGAAGAGCAGAACCTGCTCCGGCCTCGCGGTATAGCCTTCGGGCATCAGACGCCCGATCAGGGCAGTGTCGTCCTCGACCATACGCGCGGTGCCCCAGATCTTGATCCGGCGACGGCTTTCGTAATCCATGAGGAAGATGAAGGCCTTGGCGTTCTCTTCAAGGTTGCCTTGCGTGATGAATTGCCGATTGCCCTTGAAATCAACGATTGCAAGCGTGCTTTCGCCAAGCACTTGGAGAAACCCCGGTGGGCCCCCACGATGCTGGATATAGGGCTGGCCCTCGGCATTGGCGGTCGCGAGATAGAAGCTCCGCACCGTATCGATGAAGGTCGCAAGCTCGGACGTGATCGTCGTTTGCCAGCCGCCGCGCGCTTCCATCTGCGCATAACCATGGCGCGAACCTTTGCGCTGCTGGATCGCCTTGATGGTCGGTGTGAAGGCAATATTGCTCGATGGTATCTGTGGCATGATGCTCTCCGAAAGCGACGAAAAAGGGTGCCGGATAGCGCCGCCGATGCTCACGCCGCGAAGCAATCGCCGCAGCCGATGATTGCCGCAGTTGCGGGGGGCGGGATGCAGGGCATGGTGTTCTCCGGCTTCAGGGCACACGGAATTGCGTGCTCCACGAAGCGGAAGATGATCTCATGGGCTATGAATGATAATGCGGCATGGGCGCGTATCATCATTGCGTAGATCGGGATAATCTCACGGGCGAATTTAGTACCATCAGTGCTTTCCCAAGGGGTGTCAAACCTTGTCCCCTACAGGACTGACACAGCGCCTTAGGTTCTTCTCGGCGGTGATTAACTGGGCCTTGCCAATGGTCTTGATCGCCCGAGTCTTATCATCGGGCAATGACATCTGTTGGCTAACGGCTGTTGGGTCGCGCCAACGCCAACAGTAATTATGGGCGGGGGCAAGGAAGCGCTTGGCACCACAAGGCTTGTAGAGCTTGGCGACTGTGAGCCCGGTACGCGGGCAGATTGCAAGCCAATGCCGCCCACCGAACCGACAGGGCTTGCCGACAAGCTCGGTGGTCTGGGAGACGCTTTGCCGGATCGTTTTTCAGTCGTCCTTTGTGCGGGCGAGTTCGGCAATGCGATCCATGGCCGGCCCGGCTGGCGTCATGCTCCTCACCAGAGTCCAGGACCGAGATGCGCCGAGTCCATCGGTGATCTCGCTGATCGCTTCCAGGCGACGGGTGAGTTCTTGATGCGTTGCAGCAAAGTCGCTCCTAGTTCGCATCAGTTCTGCTTCGAGTTGTGCCTCACGAGCCTCATGCTCCGCGACCAGACTTTGCCGCTGCGAGGTGATTTCGGCTTCAAGCTGCTGGCGCTCATTGCGTTGGCCGATGGCAAGTTTCTCCAGTGCCTTAATCTGGAAATGACTGCGGGCGACGGGATCACGCAGACGATCGGCTAAAGTGGCCGTTTCCGTAACTCGTTCGGCTAGCGTTAACGCCTGTCGTGTCTCAGCGGAGAGCTTTAGTGCTTGCGCACTTAATCGAGTTGCGAACCGGAAGCCCGGCATAGCGAGAAACTTTCGCCACATATAGAGATCGGTCCAGATATCAGGCGGTGCCGGGCTCCAGCCCTCTGGCAACTGGCGGTAGGCGCTCAGCCGGTAACCGACAAAGGTTGGTCCGACCATGTTCCATTTTTCATCAAGCATCTTCCGGCGTACGACAGGACTGTCGAGATCTTCGGCATATATCCCGATATTGCCCTCCGAGGTCAGTTCCGTCTGAGGCAGATTACCGAAATCGGCATGGACGAGTAGGGCCGCCATTTCATCGAGATAGTCGGGAAACCAGAGATCGTCATCGCCGATCTGCGCAACAAATTCGGTGTTAGCGTCTTGGAGAACATGGTGGCGATGCGCCTCGCCGTGGCGTTCTCCCTTTTCGAACGGGAAGACTTTGATCCGCGCATCCCTCGCTGCGAATTCTTGTGCGCAGGCAACGGTCTCAGATGGTGTGCCATCGCAGATGATGCAGAGTTGGAAGCGCGTCTCGCGCTGGGCAAGCACGCTCTCGATGGCAAAAGGTAGCAGTGCCGGTGGGCGATGTACTGGCAGAAGCACGGTGAACAACGCGGCCGTATCCGCGCCGTTCATGACAACATGCCCGCTAATTTCCGCAAAGTGATAATGTGTTCAACAACCCGCAAACCGTCGATGGCAGGGGAGAGCGGCGGTGGGCCGCCTGCGAGATGGGCTAGAAAGGCGCGCAGTTCCGCAAGCAGCGGCATTTGCGCGCCTACCGGAATCAACTCAGGCTTGCCGGCAGTGCCGTTGGGCACACCGGCTGCGAAGACAACGCTGTCATCGTAGGAATCGCCAAGCTGCGCGCTGCCCTTCGTGCCGATAACGGTGACCGCTCGGCGTGACACCGGATGGTTGGCGGAAATCTCAATCGTCACTTTCGGGCCGGAGTCGCCATCCTGCAAGATTGCGAGCAGATCGTTTCCGATGCCGTTAGCACCGAGCGACATCGCCAGTCTCGGCGCTGGCAAGGTGCCGATGATATGCTGGACGATACTCAGATCGTGCGGGACAAGGATCCAGATTGCATCGACATCACGATGCGGATTATCCCAACCGAGCCGGAAGGAGCGCAGCGCCACGATATCACCGAGCACGCCCGAGCGAACGAGTTCAGCTAGTTTGTCGATACCGGGGTGATAACGCCACTTGTCCATTATGAAGATACGCTCGCCAGCGACATCGACCAGCTTGCGGCTGGCATCTCTATCGACCGCGAAGGGCTTCTCGACGAAAATCGGCTTGCGCGTCGCCACCAGCTTGAAAAGGATCTCTGCATGCAGGACCGTCGGTGCCGCAACGACATAGCCGTCAACGTCAGCGAGGGCTTCGAGTTCGTCTGACGTCACACAATCCGCCTGCACCGACATTGCTCCCGCCGCAAGTGCCGCCCGCTGACTTTCCTCGCTGGGAACTATCACGCGAACTTCAGCGCCAAGAATGCGCAGATCTCGGAAAATCAGTTTTCCCCATCGACCAAATCCGAACAAGCCGACCGTGGCCATCAGCGGGTTTCTCCTGAGCCGGATTGCTCGCTTGCCACCGCATATTTCTGGCACATCTGCGCGTAGTCGCCGGCCTTCATATCACGCTCGGAAAGAAGTGGTTCTCGATCCGGCCAGTCCAAACCGAGTTCCGGGCTGTCAAAACGACACCCCAGTTCGTCTTTGGCATTCCAGTATTCCGAAACGGCATAGACGTGCACTGAGGGAATAGGGAAATAGAAGCCATGGCAAACTCCCGGTGGAATGGCGATACCCAGCGGCTTCTCAGCCTCGATGACGATCATCTCAGAGCTCGCGCGGGTTGCGCTCTCCGGTCGGATGTCATGCAGACCGAGTACGAGTGTACCCGCAGCGACGAAGAGATAGTCGTGATGCACAGCGTGGACATGCACGCCACGCAGCACGCGCGCATTGCTGCACACGCAATTCCACTGCAAATTAGGGGGGCAGGTGTTCCAAGCCTCGCGGTATATTTCGGTGAAGCGCCCACGCTCGTCGGCATGCGGGGCAAGTTCGCGGACGACAACGCCAGCAATGAAAGTTGGGCGCATCAAGTTCTCCGACTGAATCGCCGAATCCAGGACAACCGCTGACGGCCAAGGAAGTTACGGTGCCCGGATGCGACAGTCTAGCCCCCGACCTGCCGATTGGCAATTTGCCGCTCTTCTAGCGAAAAACTGCCCTTCCGTTTCCTGCCCCCAAGTTACCTTTTTGCCTTTGCTTTTGCCTCATTTTCCCAAGAGATTACCCATCCCTCCAAACCTCGCCGCAAAATCCCGATCAAAGGCGTCTTCGGCTTGGTTCATGGTGTTGACCCAAAGCTGGAAAGTTTTCCACCGCATCCACGTAGGCTTGATCGGCATGGAAGGATCATCCGATTTGAGCTTGGCGAACAAGATGCGGTCCCGGCGCTGAAGGGCGCGATCCAGACCCGCTGCCGTCCGTTGTGACCGATAGGCGAGCCGCCAAGCCTTGCGGGCAAGGAAGCGCTTGGCACCACAAGGGCTTGTAGAGCTTGGCGACTGTGAGCCCGGTACGCGGGCAGATTGCGAGCCAATGCCGCCCACCGAACCGACAGGGCTTGCCGACAAGCTCGATGGTCTGGGAGACGCTTTCCTCATCCACCCGATAGGAGACGCATCAGGAGGGCGCTGGAAGGGCTCTCAACGGCAACGGCATAGCTATAGAGGCAATCCGTTCTCCGTCTCTTGTCCAGCCCCAGACGCCTGAGAACTGCAAGAATCTCTTGCGGCTTGATCTCACTTATCGGGCGCTCTCCGATGAAAGGAAAAGCTATCGCCAAAAGCCATTCGGTTTTTTCCAGCGTTGAGGCTGCACGCCCTTCGCGCTTCATCTTGTCGAGGTATTCCTCGGCAATGGCTTTGAAGGTGGTGGCGTCGCTTATGGCCTTGGAGAGCTTGTCGAGGCGCTTCTGTTGGTTTGGATCAATCCCTGAGGCCAACAAAGCCTTGGCTTCATCGCGCTTCTTTCTGGCATCCGCTAACCCCAGACGCGGATAAGGGCCAAATGAGAGCTTGCGCTGTTTTTGCGCGCTATCTCTGTAGGCGAGGTTCCACAATTTCGATCCGTTCGGCATGACCCAAAGTTGAAGACCACCGCCATCTGATAGCTTGATGATGTTTGGACCGGGCTTGGTGTTGTCGATCTGCTTGTTGGTTAGTGCCATTTGTTGGCCTCGCGCCTGTTGGCTTCGCCTCAAGGCCAACAGGAGCACCAACGAAAACGTTGGTAGCAAGCGCACGGAAATGGACGTCTGAGGACGTCTAGGGAATGTATAGCCTAGAATTGTTGAGGTTTTTCAGACTCTTACGGGCGGAAATGGACGTCTGGGGATGGGGATATGGTGACCTGCCACTGAGATTTTCCTCCACATGGAGTTAGAGTCCGGCCCTGATGAGGACGGACTGATGAAGCGAGCAAGATTCACGGAAGAGCAGATCATTTCTGTGCTGAAGGAGCATGAGGCCGGCGCGAAGACCGCCGACCTGGCGCGCAGGCATGGGATATCGGAAGCGACCCTTTACAACTGGAAGGCCAAGTACGGCGGCATGGACGT
>NKIW01000017.1 GCA_002256205.1 Rhizobiales bacterium PAR1 | reverse complement strand
TGGCGCAGGAATCGAGCATGTCGCAGTCGTCTTCGTTGCCCTGCTGCTCGCGCATCGTCCAAGCGTATTCCTGCACCTTCTCGGCGGCGCCGAGAATGGTCGAGGCGGCCTTTTCGGTGGTTTCCACCACGGCATCAAGTTCGTCCGAGGCCGAGACGAATTGCGTCGCAGAACCATGCTCGGGTTGGAGTGCGCGAATCTCGCGCTCGGTATTGGCGATCGCGCGCGCCATTTCCATGATGTCGCCCTGGAGACGATCATAAGGCAGGGCGACTCCGCCGCGCGCGCCGACGTTGCGCTGGAGCTTCTCGATGGCTTCGAGCACCATCACCGTATCGGACTGGCGGTTGCGACGGGCATATTCCGAGAGGAACCAGCGTCCGCGATGGGTTTCCATCACGGCAGCTTCGATCTGTTCAAAAGCGTGCTCGTCGGCGTTTCCGTCTCCCGGCGGTTTGACGATCATCGATGACATCAGAAACCTCGCTCGGCTTATGCGCCGGAGATGTGCCAAAACTTTGCACAAGAAACTGCCGGAAATGGGTTAACAGCCTGTTATTCCAAGTATTCAACTCCAGAATATTGCTTGGAAATCCGGTTGTTTTGGTTGCCCCGGCACAACGCGCGCAACCCTGCCTTGCCCGGAGCTGTCAGACAATGCTAGCTGACGGAATGTGTTAACGGGGGGTTAAGCGTTTACCCCCGCTCCGAGGATACTCATGGCCACTCCGCGGGCGATCTGGTCGAAGGCAACCGCCGGTCCGACGAGCCTTGTGCTCTCGGGGTCGTGGAATGCCGGCCATGCCGCTTCGCTGGAAGCGTTGCTCAAGCAGGTGGCCGGCGAGCGGAAGGCCGCAGACGGATCGGGGCGCCTAACGCTGGAGTGCGCCGGCATTGTCGGCATGGATACGCTTGGCGCCTATCTCATCCACAAGATGCGGCTCGGACTGGCCGAGGGCGGCGGCGATGTTGCTGTCTCCGGCCTTACGGCAGCGCAGGAAACCCTGCTCGGCGAAGTCGCGATTGCACGACGCCCGACGGAGCCGGTCATTGAGGTCAATGGCGCCTACCACCTTCTGGCAGATGTCGGTGAGGCGGTTGTCGATGCCGGGCGCGATCTTGCCCATGGTGTAGCGTTTTTCGGTGCCGTTGTGGCCGCGCTCGGGCGGCTCGCTGTCGGGCGGGCCCGGTTGCGTCTGCCCTCAGTCGTCACGCAGCTCGAACGCGTTGGCATGCGCGGCGTGCCGATCATTGTGCTGATTTCGTGTCTTGTCGGTGCGATTATCGCGCAGCAGTCGATCTTCCAGCTCCGGACCTTCGGCACGGTGCATTTCGTCGCCGATCTTCTCGGTATTCTCGTGCTGCGCGAACTGGCAGTGCTCTTGACCTCGATCATGATCGCAGGCCGCTCGGGCTCGTCGTTCACGGCGGAACTCGGCTCGATGAAGATGCGCGAGGAGATCGATGCGCTTGAAACCATGGGGCTTGATCCGCTTGAAGTGCTGGTGCTGCCGCGTATCGTCGCGCTGATCATCGCGCTGCCACTGCTGACCTTCATTTCCTCGATGGCGGGGATTGCTGGCGGCGGCGTCGTGGCCTTTGTCTATGGCGGGGTGAGTTCGGAAGTGTTCTTCAGCCGGCTTCAGGGCGCGATCGGGTTCAACACCTTCATGGTGGGGATGATCAAGGCGCCGTTCATGGCGCTGGTGATCGGAATCATTGCCTGTATCGAGGGATTTGCCGTGCGCGGGAGTGCAGAATCGCTCGGTTCTCATACGACAGCCTCGGTGGTGAAGTCGATTTTCGTCGTCATCGTGGTCGATGGCCTTTTTGCGATGTTCTTCGCGGCAATCAATTATTGAGGCCTCATGAGCATTCGCAGCACCCTTGCCCAGCACCTCGACGCGGATGACCCCTGGGATAGCCGCCACCCGATCATCGAGGTGCGCGATCTCTCTGTGGGGTTTGGCGAACGGCTCATCATGGATGGGCTGTCGATGGATGTGCGACGGGGCGAGATTCTCGGCGTTGTCGGCGCTTCCGGCACGGGCAAATCCGTGCTGCTCAGGACCATCATCGGCCTCGTCAAACAGCGGCGCGGCATGGTCAAAGTGTTTGGCCATGACATGGCCAAGGTCAGTTCCCAGCGCCGCCGGCTGGTGGAAAGTCGTTGGGGAGTGCTGTTTCAGCATGGTGCGCTGTTCTCGTCGCTCACGGTGAAACAGAATATCCAGTTCCCGATGCGCGAATATCTCAAGCTTTCCGAGGAATTGCTTGACGAAATGGCGATGGTGAAGCTGCGCCTCGTCGGCCTGAAGCCGGAAGCGGCGGAGCGGTTCCCTTCCGAACTCTCCGGTGGCATGATCAAGCGCGCGGCGCTGGCGCGGGCGCTGGCACTCGATCCCGAGATCGTCTTCCTGGACGAGCCGACTTCAGGCCTTGACCCCATTGGCGCGGCGGAATTTGACGAATTGATCGCCACCTTGCAGAAGACGCTGGGGCTTACCGTGTTCATGGTCACCCATGATCTCGACAGTCTCGCCGGAATCTGCGACCGCATCGCGGCGCTGGGCGATGGAAAAGTGCTGTGCGAGGGGACGCTCGAACAGCTCACGAAGCATCCGCACCCTTGGCTTCAGGCCTATTTCAACGGTCCCAGAGCGCGAGCCAGCCAGATTCATACCCAGCGGGGGAGTGCGCGGCCATAATTTCAGCATGAACGGGCCTAAGGTGCCGGAGCGATCCGGGGAGAACCGCACCTCGCCCCACTTTCTCATTTGTGTTTTGGATTTGAAGTTTTAGGGTTTTTCGGGTGCGCATCCGAAAAGGCGGAACAGGGACGGAATGGAAAACCGGGCGAACTATGCCCTTGTCGGGCTGTTTACTCTGGCGGTGCTCGCCGGAGCGTTCGGCTTTGTCTACTGGTTCTCGCGAGCAGGGGATGCTGCTGATCGGCGCGCCTATCGGATCGTGTTCACCGGCTCGGTTTCCGGCTTGTCCAAGGGCTCCGTCGTCCGCTTCAATGGCCTCCGCGTCGGCGAAGTCACAACGATCGAGATCATGCCCTCCGACCCCAGCAAGGTGGTCGCGACCATCATGGTCGATCGCCAGACGCCGATGAAAACCGACACCAAGGCGCGGCTTGAATCGCAAGGGCTGACTGGCGTTGCCTCGGTGCAGCTGACGGGCGGCGCAGGAAATGCGCCGGACCTTGCGGCTGCGGACCCTGGCGGAAAGCCGATCCTGTTCGCGGACCGCTCCGACTATCAGGATATCCTCGAAACGGTTCAGCGCCTCTCGGCGAAGATCGATACGGTGCTGACGCGGGCAGATAGCCTGCTGGGGGCGAATGAGGCTGCGATTTCCTCCACCGTGAAGAATGTCGAGGCCTTCTCGAAGGCGCTCGGTGACAATTCCTCCGGCGTTGCTTCCTTCCTCGCGAATGTCGGCGAGATGAGCCAGAAGGTCGGCAGCCTGTCGAGCCGTCTCGAGCGCTTCACCGATTCAGCCGAGGCGCTGGTCCGTGCGGTGGATACGGCGGCGATCAACAAGGCGGTCAACAACTTCGCGACCTTCTCCGAAGCGTTGGGCGATAACCGCCAGAATGTTACGTCGCTGCTGTCGGATTCGGCGTCGCTCGCGAAAAGCCTGAGCGTGAGCGCCGGAAAGCTCGATACCGCGCTTGATGAAATCACCCGTGTCGCCAAGGCGCTTGATGCCAGCAAGCTCAACCAGACCCTCGATGGCGCGCAGAAATTCGCCGATGCTCTGGGGCGCAATGCCGGCACGGTGGATGAAGCCATTCAGGAGATCGGCCGGATCACCGAAAAAGTCGGGCAGGCTGCCAACAAGCTCGACAATGTCATGACCGGTGCCGAAAAGTTTCTTGGCGGTGGTCAGGATGGACAGGTCTCCGGCCTGATGAATGACATTGCCGAGGCGGCGAAAGCCATCAAAGCGCTGGCGAGCAATCTCGACAAGCGGACGGCGGAAATGACGGCGGGAATCAACCGCTTCACCGGACCGGGCTTGCGGGAAATCGAGGCGCTGACGGCCGATTCGCGCAAGGCGGTTGGTGACTTGTCACGCGCGGTCCGTTCGCTGGAACGGAACCCGTCGCAATTGCTCTTTGGCGGGCAATCCAATATTCCCGAATACAGGCGGTAAAGAGCAGCGTGATGCGGGTTGGGGTGATATCGGGTGAGAGTGCAGGGCGCGCGTCGTTGGCGCGTGGTCTGCGCTTGGGCGCGAGCCTTGCCGGTTTGCTTGCGCTTTCCGCTTGCGGCGGCGGCGCGCCGCCCGCGACCTATGATCTTACCGCCCCTCGTGACGGCCTTTCGAGCGGACGCGGGCGCGGATTGCTCGTGGTGGCTGAGCCGCAGGCGTTGCAGGCGCTCGATTCCAACCGCATCGTGATCCGGACGAGCGAGGGCGGCATCGCCTACCTGCCGGACGCACAATGGTCCGACCGGTTGCCGAAGCTGATCCAAACCCGGCTGATCCAGACCTTCGAGAACGGCGCGCGGATTCAGGCCGTCGGGCGTCCCGGTGACCGGCTCGTGCCGGCAGCGCAACTCAATTCCGAGATCCGATCCTTCGGGATCGACGAGAAGACGGGTGAGGCGGTGATCGAACTCAGCGTCAAGATCGTCAATGATCGCTCGGGCCGCATTCTCGCCGGGCAAGTGTTCACCAGTCGCGTGCCTTCCGGGGGCTCGGTCAGCGGGCCGGTGGCAAGCGCCGCGCTTGATCTGGCGACGCAAGCTCTGCTGCGCGACGTCGTGCGCTGGGTGTCTGCCCGGATCTGATTTTTCCACTTTCAACGGTAGAGCACCGGGCAAAAAAGGGCGACCCGCCGGGTCGCCCTGATTTTCCGGTATCCATTTTTGGCTTGCCCTTCAGGATTGACTTGCCTTCGGCATCACCAATTTCGGGGCAAATCCTCGCATAAGCTCGGGCGCCCGTTCGGGCTCGCGGCATTCCGCTGTCTTGACCTCGCGGTCCAACCCGAGGAACGCCGGTTTTTAATCGAACCGACCCGCTGCATGGGCGAGCATGGTGTAAACCTTGCCCGTCTCCGAGGTGAGGTAGGTGCGCGCGACCATCGAATCCCTGTCATCGCCCGCCACTTCGTTCAGCAGCCGCTCGAACTGGTCGACATAGGCATCGACCGTCTTGCGGAACTCGGCGTCGCGGCGATAGCGACGGCGGATGTCGTCATAGGCTTCCTGCCCCTGTAGCGTGTAAAGGCGACGGGTGAAGACGTTGCGTTCGCCCTTGCGGTAGCGCTCCCACAGCTCCACAGCCGCTTCATGATCGATCATCCGCGCGATATCGACCGAAAGCGAATCGAGCGATTCGATCCGGTTCGCGGAGGCCGTATCGGCAGGGCGACCGCCGCGCGTTGCGGGGAAGGCAGCCTGATCGTCCGAGGCGCGTTCGAGAAGGCCGCTCAGCCAGCTTGTGCCGGCCGGCCGGGTGGCGGGGGCAGGCTGCGGGGCAACCGGCCGCTGCACTGGCGCACGCGGCGGCTCCATGCGCGGAGCCTCCATGCGGGGCGATTCCTGCATCCGGGGCATTTCCGGGCGCGGAGCCGGGGCCGGTTCCGGTGCACGATAGGCCGGACGCGGCTCGGGTTCGCGACGGAGCGAAACCTGCGGCTGTGCGACATCCAGCGCTGGGCCGGAGCGGCTGACGATATCGCCAAGTTCGTTGAGTGCGCGCATCTGGTCGGAGACGACACGGCGCAGGTTGGCGCTCGCTTCCTTGGCTTCGCGCGGGATATCGAGGCCGCTCGATTGGAGCACCTGACGGGTTGTCTCGATCTCGACAATGATCTCCTGCGAGGCCTGACGGAACTGCGCCGCTGTTGCGGTGAAGCCCTCGAGCGTGCGGTGGAACAGCGTCGACATCTCGGTGTTGGCCTGCTCGTAAGCTGCGCGCAGGCTGGCGGAGGTGCGCTCCCGCTCCTTGCCGCTTTCGATGCGAATGCGCTCGAACTGGGTGCCGATGGCGTTCGAGGCGGTTTCGGCCGTTTCGTTGACCAGCGCGCTAGTGTCGCGGGCTTTGGCCTGCGCGCTTTCGAGCTGTTCCTCGATCAACGCAGAGAAGGACTGGAGCATCGATTCGATGTCCTCGACACGCGTGTTCAGCGTGTTGGTGAGGGCCTCGAACGCCTGTTGGCGCTCACCGAGGAGGTGGTTGACCTGGCTCTGGGTTGAGCCGAGCTGGCTGGTGAGAGACTGCAAGGCACCGGTCCGGGTCTCGAGTTCCTTCGAGAGCGTTTCGCTATGGCCAAGCACATCGCCAGAGGCAGCACGGATCGCCTCGACCTTGGCCGCAAGCGTATCCGAGCCTTCACGCGAGGCGGAGAGGATCGCGGCAAGCGTGGCTTCGAGCCCGCGGACGCGTTCAGCCATGCGACCCTCGACCTCGGTGAGGCTCTTGGTTGCCGAACCGACGATGCCGTTGAGAAGCTGGTTCGCATCGCTGAGGCGACCGAGCAGTGCCGTAACTTCGGTGCGGAGCTTGTCGTTGGCTTCAACAATGCCGCCGAGCGAGGAGGCCGAGCCGGATTCAATCGCCGCGTTGAGTTCGGCGAGGGAGGTGGTGACACGGCCCGCGAGATCCTTAGTTGCAGCTTCGAGGCTTGCCACCATGGTCTGGCCGCGGGTCTGCATCACCTGCATGAAGCCGTTGCCATGTTCATCGAACTGGCGCGAAACCTCTTCGGCCTTGCTCATCAATTCGCTGCTGACATCTCGGCTGAGATTGGTGAGGCTGCGTTCGACTTCGCCTGCACGCAGGAGGATCGCCTCTGAACTCTGGTCGAGGCGGGAGGTGATGCGAGTCGAGGCTTCCTCTGCCTTGCTCATCAGATCGCTGCTGACGCTCTGGCTGAGCGCGGTGAGGCTGCGTTCGACCTCGCCGGCGCGTTGCAGGATCGTCTCCGAACTCTGGTTAAGGCTGGAGCTGATACGGTTTGAGGCTTCGTCAGCCTTCAATTCAAGCTCGGCGACATGGGCCGAGAGCGGTCCGACGACCTTGGCCGAGAAGTTCTCGACCTTGCTTTCGAGCGAGCCGAGCAGCTGGTTGCCGGTATCGCCGACGACGCGCGAAAACTCGAGCGTGCGCAGGGCCAGTGTATCGCCGATGGATTTGGCACGGGTATCGAGACCCGCCTCAATGCGCCCGAGCAGGCTTTCGAGCTGGCCCGTGACCTCGCCGGTGCGCAGGTGCAGCGTATCGGCCAGCATGGTCGAACGATCGATCACGGTGGCTTCGAGCGAATCGGCCTTCTCGACGAAGGCTTTCTCGAAGGTGCCGAATTTCTCGCTGAGGCCGGCGGTGCGTTCCGAAACGGTCTCCGAGAGCCGCATGGCGTTGTTGGCCAGCGCTTCGTTGACCTTGGTGCCATGGCTGGTGATGGCCTGAACGACATCGCGGCCCGAATGCGCGAGCTTTTCCGTTGCCACGGAGGCCTGCTGCATCAACTGGGTGCCGATCTGATCCAGTTCATTCTTGAGGCCGGTGCTGGCATCGCGCGTCTGGCTGAGGATGATGCCCGAGAGGCTTTCACCCGCGATCGCGAAGGCTTCATTGGCTTGCGTCACGCGGGTCGAGATCAGTTCGGCCAGTGAGAGGCCACGTTCAGCAAGGCTTGCTTCTAGCGACTCGGTCTGGGTGCGGAGCGTTTGCTCGATCGTGCTAACGACGCGGTCGAGATTGCTGCCGACCGAATTGCCGTGGCTGTCGAAAAGCCCGTTGAGCCGCGCCGTGCCGTGGTCGAGATGTTGCTCGACGAGGCGGGCCTTCTCCTGAAGGGTCTCGCCGAGCACATCGGTCGCGCCCGAGAGGCTGCGGGCCATGCCATCGGCGTGCATCGTCAGGATATCAGCGAGGCGGTTGGTGCCGGAATCAAGATGTGTCTCGATGATCCCGGATTTCTCGTGCAGCGTGGCTTCGAGCGCGCTGGCGGAGGAGACGATCTTCTCGGCGAGGTTGCCACCCTTGAGGATGATCTCTTCCGCGACGCGGCCACCCTTTTCCTCGATCAGGCGTCCGGCTTCAATACCGCGGTTTTCCATCGCCTCGATGAGTTCCGACGAGGCGGTGCGCATCGCTTCGTTGATTTCGATGGCGCGGCTGCCAACCGTTTCCATGATCGAACGGCCGTTCTCGGTGAAGGCCGCGCTGACCACAGATGCGGTTTCGTCGAACTCCGACTTCAGCGCGAGGCCGGCGTCACGGAAGGACTGGGTCGCGTTTTCAAGATGACGCGAGACACGGTTCGTCGTTTCGCCAGCGAGTTCCTCGAAGCGCTGTGTCGCGGTCTGCGACGCCTCGTGGAAGGCCGAAGTCGCGCCGTGCGAAGCATCGAGGAGCCGCGCGGCCACGGTTTCGCTGGTCTCGCGAAGCGCCATCGCTGAGGATTCGGTCGACTGGTTGAGGGCGTTGAGCACCTCGCTGCCAGTGCTCTGGAAGACCGCTGTTGCCGCTTCGGCCGCTTCGCGCATCTGCGAGGTGATCGTTCCGGTGGTTTCCTGAAGCGTGCTGGTCGACTTCTCTGCCGTCTCGCTGAGCGCGCTGGCCACTTCCGCCGCGGTCTCCCGGAAGCTGGCGGTGCCCGATTCCGAGGCTTCCTGGAATGCAAGGGCTGCGCTCGACGAGGCTTCGAGCACCTGAGTGGTCACGGCCTGCCCGGTTTCGCGGAAGAGGGCTGTGCTGGTCTCGGTCGCCTCGCGGAGCGAACGCGCGGAATTCTCGGTGACCTCGCTAAGCGACTGGATCGTCAGGCTACTGGCTTCGTGGAAATTGGCGACAAGGCTCGTCGAGGCATCGCGAAGCGCTTCAGTCGTCCGCAGGCTGGCGTCTTCAATTGTGGCCGCAGCGGTCTGGGCGTGTTCACCGAGCGCGGTCGAAAATGTCGAGGAGGTCTGGCCGATCTCGGCGACAATGCCCGCGCCGGTGCGGTTGATTTCCGAGACGATGTCGCTGCGTGACGCCATCAGCGCCTCAGCGGTGCTGCGGGTGACGCCATCGAGTTGGCTCGCCATGTCGCGGGTCTGATCAGCGATGATTGCCGCGAGGTGATTGGCGGTGCGATCCAGCGTCGAGACGAGTTCGGTCTGCTTGTCGCCGATCAGGAAGCCGACGCGGCCACCGGCTTCGTCGATTGCGCCGGCAATCGAGGTGCTGGCCTGCGCGATGTCGACCGTGAAGCCCTGATGCGCGGCCTCGATGGTCGAGCGGATGCGTTCCGCCGTCGCCATGATCGCTTCGCGCTCGGCGGAAAGCTCGTTCACGAGCGAACGCATCTTGTATTCGTTGTCGGCGTAGGAGCGCTCGAGCGCTGTCACCTCGCCATGAACGAGGCTTTCGAGTTCGCTGGCGCGCGAGACGGCGCGTTCGATGCCATCGCCGATCGAGGAGACCTCGCGGCGCACTGCCTGGCCGAGGGTGAAGACGGTTTCCGAGCCTGCGACTTCCGGTTCGGCAAGGCGGGCGGCGACTTCCGCCATGACGCGAGCGGAGACGCGCAACTCCCGCGAACGGCGCTGAAGCGCGGCCATCGAGAAAAAGAAGATGATAGGCACAATAATCGCGAGCGCCGCGATCAGGATCGGCATCTCCGCGCCGGCGCGCAGGGAACTATCCGCCGTGAGCAGGAAGCCATCCGGGCGCGTCAGAACATAGATTGCCCCGCCAAGCCAAAGGATCGAAAGCAGGAAGGCGAAAACCAGCGGACCTTTCGGAGCGGGGTTTGAAAGCGGCGCAAGAAGATCGGCGACGCTAGCGCGGAGGTCGTCATTCGCAGGCAAAACCGGGGCGCGGGTCGAGCGCGGCGCGGGCTGCGGTTCGGAGTTCTGCACCGGTTGAGAGGCGGGCTCGCGCGGTTTGGTGGTCTCGTCCTTTGCTGCGGACTTTTCGGTCGCGGTCTTTTCCGTGTTGCCGCGCCGAACCTTCAGGCCGGGCAGTACGGGCGCTTCCGTTGTCGCAGGGGCTTCAACGCGGTCCGCCGTCAGGGCAGGGGTTTTGGCAGGTTCGGGGTCGAGCGGCTTGAAAATATCGAGATCGTCGATCTTGGGCAGACGCGGTTCCTCGATCGCGACGCTTTCAGCCGGCGCGGCTTCGGATGGCGCTTCGAGTTTGGCCTCGACCCTGGGTTCGGCCACAGCCGGCGTGGTCACGGCAGGACCATCCGTTCCGGTCAAGCCGAGCGCTTCTTCAATCGCCGACAGAGCCGCTTCGTTTGCGTCTTTGCTCTTCTTCTGCGTGGCCATACGCTCACCCTCATCCGCATCGCGCGCGTCCGGAAACATCCTCCGAACGGGCAACACAAAACCCGCCCGCACAATCCGGGCAGCCCACCAAATTCATTCTTAGTTTACGGTTCTCCGCGCCAGACGGAAACACAAACTGTTAACTCTTTGCAATCGTCGTTAACGCGCTGTCGACCTTAACGGCAATCAGACGCGGAAAAGACTGGTTTATCTGCCTATTTTGGCGTCACTTTAAGGGTTTCCAGCGCATCTTCATGGCTCGCAGGGGCCAGAGAGCCCTTTTCAGGGAATGGGGTCTTTTCATGTATATCGCGAATGCTCTTCAACCGGAAGGTGTGCGGCCTTCCTTCGAACGGGCGATCGATCTCGTCCATCTCGCCCGCCAGACTTTGGGAGATCGGGCGCTGGAGCGCGAGGTTCTCGATCTTTTCGTCATTCAGGCACGCTCCGTCCTTGCGTTGTTGCAGGCAAGCCCGGACCAGAAGCGCCGGGCCGATCTTGCGCATACGCTGAAGGGGTCGGCCCGTTCGGTCGGCGCATGGCGGGTCGCGGCGCAGGCCGAGGCGTGCGAGGCTATGATCGCGGCCAGTGATGCCAGCTGGCAGAAGGCGCTGGATGATCTCTCCGGCGCGGTACGCGAGGCTGTTGGCGCGATCAACGGGTTTGCCCAGGCTGCCTGAGCACCATCGTTACCATACCGCTGATCTTTTCCGGCGGTTTCGTTGGTTCTTCTTTTGCCAAGTTTCCTCTCTTCAAAGCGCGGTTTCCTCTCGCCAAGTTGCGTGGGAGGGCTTAAATCGCCGCCCATAGAGATATCCGGTGCGCAGGAGCAGGGCATGGCGAAGATCACGTTCGTTGAACACAATGGGGCGCGGCACGAGGTTTCCGCCGAAAACGGCTCGACGGTGATGGAAGCAGCAATCCGCAATTCCGTGCCGGGGATCGAAGCCGAATGCGGCGGTGCCTGCGCCTGCGCGACCTGCCATGTCTATGTCGAGGATGCCTGGGTCGCGGCGGTCGGCAAGGCCGCGCCGATGGAAGAGGACATGCTCGATTTTGCCTTCGACGTGCGGCCGAATTCGCGCCTCTCCTGCCAGATCAAGGTGTCCGATGCGCTCGATGGCCTCGTGGTCCATACCCCCGAGCGGCAGGCCTGAGACTGCTCAAGCGATCCTTTCCGCAAGACTTTGATCCGTTTCCCCCCGTCGGGAACGGTGTTTTTGCGCTTTGATCTGCGGCAAGGCTGACGGGAACGATTGGGACTAGCTTCGGGTTCAATGGATGCCGCACCTTGGCGGCGGAACCCGGAAAGGACATCCCATGTTCAAGAAGCTGCTTGTGCCGGTCGATCTGAGCGATCTCGCGTTGACCAAGGCTGCGCTTGAGAAGGCCAAGGGCCTCGCCGCAACCTGGGGCGGGGAGCTGCGCCTCGTGTACGTGATGCCGATCGTCCCCTCAACCTACCTTGAATATGTCCCTGCCGATTTCGAAAGCGGCGAGAAGGTGCGCGTCGAAAAAGAACTCAAGGAACTCGGCGACGGTCTCGGCCTGCCCGCAGGCAAGGTGACGAGTGCCATCCGCTCCGGCGGCGTCTATCACGAGGTGCTGGCCGAAGCCGAGGAATCCAAGGCCGATCTCATCGTCTGCGGTTCACATTGGCCGACGCTCGCGACCTATCTCATCGGCAGCCACGCGACGAACATCGTTCGCCACGCGATGTGCTCGGTGCTGGTGGTGCGCGGGTAAGCCAATCAGCCCGTTGGCAAAACGGACTCCGGAATCGCCTGCGCGGCAAAACTGCGCAGGCGGTTGCGCGTCAGAAAGGTCTTCAGCCAGAGGCCAAGATAGATGGCCAGGGCGACGCTGCCGCCTGCCAGCAATCTGCCGGCGTGCTGGTTTGCCTCTCCCTCCGCTGCCTTGAAATCTCCGATCAGGCCACCGTAATAAAAGGCGGCGACAATCAATGCGGCGGTCACACCAAACCCCACGGCCTGCGTCAGCCGGTAACGGATCATGCCGCAGCCGGCTGCGAGCTGGATATTCGGGTTGAGCGCCGCGGTGCGCGTCACCAGCGTCTGAACGAAGGCGCGGTAGGCAGGATCGACCTTTTCCACTTGAATCAGCGATTTCCAGTCGAGATTGTTGATCGTGACACTATGGCCATCACGGGCACGAATCTCGCAGACGAAGGTCAGGCGCGAGACATTGCGCGGCGCATAGCTCAGGCGGATGCGTTCGAGCTTGTCGAGCGGGTAGCTCTGTTTAGACTTGCCCTTCTCGACCTCAAGCAACTGCCTGCCAAGACGCAGCACGATTTCGCTCGAATAGGGTTTGGCGCGATGCGTGTAGAAAACATCGGTCTGGCGATCGTTGGGCATCGGGCTCGTTATCCCTAAGTCGAGGGTCAGGACGCCAGATCGGCGGGCCGCCTTCCTTGCATGTTCTGCCTGCTCGCGTCAAAGAAAGGAGCAGCGCTCCGGCAAAGGCAGGGCGCGGGGTTGCAGTTTGTTGCGAGCCTGGGCTCGCGGGTGGTTGGCCATGGTGCGACGTCTTTTTCTCATGCGGCATGGCAAGGCAGCCTGGCCGGAAGGCGTGCCCGATCACGAGCGTCCGCTGGCGCCGCGCGGTGTCGCGACCGTGCCGAAGATGGCCGAAAAGCTCAAAGGGCTCGCGGAAGAATTCGATCTTGCGCTGGTTTCCGATGCGAGGCGTACGCGGGAAACCTTCGCCGGGATCAAATCGATCATTCCCGATCTGGAGCCGCGGTTCATGCCGGAGATTTACGAGGCGCAGCCCGGCGCGCTGCTCGATGTTGTGCAGTCTCTCCCGATTTTTGCCCGCAACGTGCTGATGGTGGGGCATAATCCCGGTCTGCAATCGCTCGCGCTGTATCTCGCTCATCCCGAGACCTCCGAGCCGGATGCCTTGCGGCGGCTTGAACGCAAACTCCCCACGGCGGGGCTCATTCATCTCGAACTTCCCGTCTCGTGGGATGAAATCGATTCCGGCTGGGCGCGACTCGTCCATTTCGTCACGCCCGGCATGATCGGCGGGATCGACGAGGATTGAGGGGAATCCCCTTTCTTTGATCTTGTTCCTTTCTTTGATCTTGCGCCTTGCAACTCTCCTGCCTGATCGCCATTGCTTGGGTGTGGGCAGAGGGTAGCCATGAGCGCGACATCGTCGGTGCCGGAAGGCACGATCTGGGAAGAGCTGAAGGCCAGCACCGCCAATTTTGGGGCTTATCTCTCGCATCTCGGCGACCCGACAATCCGTCTCGGTGTCACGGGCCTGTCGCGGGCGGGCAAGACGGTGTTCATCACTGGCATGGTGCATGCCCTGATTGCGGGCGGACGGCTGCCGGGCTTCCGCGCGATGGGTGAGGGGCGGATTTCCGCTGCGCGGCTCGTGCAACACCCGGATGATACCCTGCCGCGCTTTGCGTATGAGGAGCATCTTGCGACGCTGACGGCGCCGAACCGCGATTGGCCGGCCTCGACGCGGCAAATCTCGGCGCTGAGCCTCGAACTCGATTTCCAGAGCCGCAAGCGGCATTTCGCCGGGCTGCTCGGGCCGGCAGGATTGCTTGGAGGCGGACTCTCCAAGCTCACGCTCGATATCGTCGATTACCCCGGTGAATGGCTGCTCGATTTGCCGCTACTCTCCAAGAGCTACGCCGAATTCTCCGCCGAGACTCTGGCCAAGGCCGGGATCGGCAAGCGGCAAGCGCCGTTCTCTGCCTATCTTGCCGCACTCTCGATCTTCGACCCTCTGGCGGAGGCGCAGGAGCCCGAGGTCAAGCGCCTCGCGGAACTGTTCACCGCTGCGCTCAGGGCCTGCCGGGCCGATGGGCGCGAACTCTCCGCGCTGGCGCCGGGACGCTTCCTGATGCCGGGCGATCTGGAGGGAGCACCGGCGCTGACCTTCGCACCGCTCCGGCTCACGGAGGCCCCCGCGCCGCCCGGTTCCTATGCCGCGCTGATGGAAAGACGGTACGAGGCTTACAAGACGAAGATCGTCCGGCCGTTCTTCGCCGGGCATTTCTCGCGTATTGATCGGCAGATCGTGCTTGTCGATGTGCTTGGCGCGCTCAACGGCGGTCCTGAAGCGCTCAAAGACCTCGAAGACGCGCTCACCGATGTGCTCGCGGCCTTCCGGGTAGGCGAGAATTCGCTGCTCGCAAGCATCTTCAGCCCACGTGTGACGCGGGTGCTGTTCGCCGCGACCAAGGCGGATCACGTTCATCACGTCAATCACGACCGGCTTGAGGCGATTTTGCGCCTCTTGGTGCGGCGGGCACATCACCGTGCTGAGGCGGCGGGGGCGCCGAGCGAAAGCCTCGCGCTGGCGGCGATCCGCGCGACGCGTGAGGTCACCGCACGCGAGAAGGGCGTCGAGCTGCCGTGCGTCGCCGGTATTCCGATTGCGGGTGAAACCCTCGGTGGCAAAGTCTATGACGGTGAGAGCGAGGCTGCAATCTTCCCCGGCGATTTGCCGGAAGACCCTGCCTCGATCTTCAAGGGCGAGACCATTCCGCTGCAATTCCTGCGCTTTCGCCCGCCATCGCCCGCCGCGCGCAAGAACGAGGGCGACAAGGGCGGCTCTGGCTTTCCGCAGATCCGGCTCGCCCGAGCGCTCGATTTCCTGCTTGGAGATGCCCTGCAATGACGGATCGTCGCCAAACACCGCGTGAAGTCCCGCTCGAAGCCCCGCAAGTGGCAGCCCCTCGCACGCCGCGCGCGTTTTCGCTCGAGGACGAAGGGCGCGGAAAGGCGAAAATCGAGATTGAGGAGGCGGCTGAGCCTGCGCCGTTCGAGACGCAGCCAGAGCCGGTTGAAAAGACTGCGGAGTCCGGACTTTTCTCGCTCTCTTCGTTATTCTGGACGGCAGTTTCGCTGCTCTTCACGCTCTATCTTGCGGATGCGGCGTGGAGCCTTGTCGTCTCGCTTGAAACCAAAGCGCCGTGGGTTGGCCAGCTCGCGCTGGGACTGATCGCGATTGTGGCGCTCGGCATCGGGCTGTTCCTGCTGCAAGAACTCTTCGCGATTTTCCGGATGCGCCGTGTCGCGGGGCTGCGGGCGCGGGCGGAAGCCTTGTTGGTCGCGCCGGAGGCGAAGGGAAGTCGTGCGCTCGTCACCGCGCTCAGGGATTTTTATGCCCGCGATCCGCAATCTGCCGCCGGGCGCGCCGAGATCGCGCGCGTGCTGGAAGAGTTGCACGATCCGCGTACGCTGCTGGTCATCGCTGAGCGGGCCTTGTTGCAGGAGAAGGATGCCGCTGCCCGTCGTGCCATTACCGGGGCGGCCCAGCGGGTTTCGGTGGTCACGGCTCTCTCACCGCGCGCCGTCGTTGATGTGCTTTTCGTGCTGACACAAGGTGTGGCGCTGATCCGCAAGCTCTCGACGATCTACGGTGGTCGCGCCAGCGGTTTCGGCCTGCTTCGGCTCACGACGCGGGTGCTGTCACATCTGGCGGTCACCGGTGGAATGGCGATGGCGGATTCGCTGGTGAGCCAATTTCTCGGGGCTGGAATCGCGGCAAGACTTTCGGCGCGGTTTGGCGAGGGGGTGCTCAACGGCGTGCTGACGGCCCGGGTAGGAATTGCCGCCCTCGACCTTTGCCGACCCCTTCCGTTCATTGAATTGACCCCCATTATACTATCAGAAGTTGTAAAATCAACAGTCATGCAAGACAAGATTGCGGAAAATCCTGCCGCCTGAGCAGTGATCGAGCACGACACATGGCGTAAATTGCCAGCAACTAGTGCGTGTAATGCTTTCTAACCCCTTGAAAAACATCATCTTCAACTTGTGGCACGGCCCTTGCCAACCTTGACCGGCAGGCAGGGAGCCTAAGGGTTTTGCGTATTGGTTCCCGCCACCAGTTTCTTTTTGATGTGATCGGGGTTCGGGTCCATGGGTATCTTCGGTGCAATGACGACGGCGATCTCGGGCCTTCAGGCCCAGAGCTTCGCGCTTGAAAACGTTTCGGGCAACATCGCGAATTCGCGGACGACGGGCTTCAAGCGCGTCGATACCTCCTTCGCCGATCTCGTCCCGGATCTGCCGCCGCGCCGCGAGCTTTCGGGCTCGGTTGGCGCCTTCAGCCGCAACACCGCCTCCGTTCAGGGCGACATTCAGGCCAGCCAGATCGGGACGAACGTCGCAGTCTCCGGCGAAGGCTTCTTCATGGTCAAGACGAGCACCGGCACCTCGAACGGCCAGCCGGTTTTTGCAGGCTCGACGATGTTCACCCGCCGCGGTGACTTCGAGCTGGATCGCAACGGCTATCTCGTGAACGGCACCGGCAACTACATGATGGGCTATCCGCTCAACGCCACCACGGGCGTGATCAACGGTGCTCTCGGCGTCATGCAGGTGCCCTCAAGCAACCTCCCGGCGCGGGCGACCACCACGGTCAACTATGAAGCCAACCTGCCGAAGCTGCCGCTGACCAACAGCTACAATGCTGCGGCGCCAGGCTCGGAATTGCTGACCGGCGCGCTTTACACCGGTGCCACGGTGGCTGCGCAGGACACCACGATCTTCCAGGATCGCACGATCGCGGGGCAAACCGTAACGGTCTATGATTCGGCGGGCTCGCCGATCAATGTCCAGACCCGCTGGGGCAAGACCTCCAATGCGGCGCCGGAAACCTGGAGCCTCTACTACATGTCCAACACCACCGCCACGGGCGCGACGACCCAGTGGACGCAGGTGTCGAACTCGATCCAGTTCTCGGCATCGGGCCAGCTGACCTCGCCGGCTTCCGGCATCATCACCACCCCGTTCACCGTTGATGGTGTGACCTCGAGTGCGATCAACTTCACCTTCGGCACCACGGGCCTGACCCAGTATGCCGATCCGCAGGGCCATGAAAAGCCGAGCCGCCTCGTGCAGGACGGTTATCCGACCGGCACGCTCCAGAACGTCACGGTCGCCAGCGGCGGCAACGTGATGGGCTCCTATTCCAACGGCCAGACCGTTGGCCTTGCGCAGATCGCGCTCGCCAACTTCTCGGCGCCGAATCTTCTCAAGCGCAACGACGGTGGCACTTTCGAGCAGACGCTCGAATCCGGCCAGCCGCTCGTCAGCTCGGGTGGCAACGGGGTTGTCGGTGCCAGTACCGAGAATTCCAACGTCGATATCGCCGATGAATTCTCGAAGATGATCGTCACGCAGCAGGCCTACTCGGCCAACACCAAGGTCGTCACCACGGCCCAGTCCATGCTGCAGGACGTGATCAACATCATCCGCTAACCGGGGATGCCGCTGAGGCGGTGTAAATCCATGAGCAACAGTCTCGCAGCGTATCGCGATGAAAACCGGGGGGAAGCAGCCCTTTCCCCCGGGCTTCATGCGTTTGCGATGCTGGGCAAACCTTGCCGGGCAGTCGGCAAGCGTCGCCGGCTCCAAAGCCAGGTGGCAAGGCGATACAACTATAAGTTGTTGAAAAATATCAAACGCAACTTTGGCATGAATTATGCCGGAGAGGCCTCACGGTCGATGGGCGCTGCGCAAGGCAACGTCCGGGCGACCGGGTCTTTCCAGCTGCCAGACGAGGTTGCGTTCATGGGTATTTTCGGTGCGATGACGACGGCGGTTTCGGGGCTCACGGCCCAGAGCTTCGCCCTCGAGAACATTTCCGGCAATATTGCCAACAGCCGTACGACCGGCTTCAAGCGTGTCGACACGACCTTTTCGACCCTTGTGCCGGACCTTCCGACCAACCGTGAAGTCGCGGGTTCGGTCGGCGCGTTCAGCCGCGGGACGTTGACGGTTCAGGGCGATTTCCTGCCGAGCCAGGTGCCGACGCATATGGCGATTTCCGGCGAGGGCTTCTTTGCGGTGCGCGAGCGGACGGCGTTTGTCGATGGTTCGCCCGCCTTTTCGGGCGCCAACCAATTCACCCGCCGTGGCGATTTCGAGTTGACGAACAACGGCTATCTCGTCAATGGCGCTGGCTATTACCTCGAGGGCTATCCGGTTGATCCGAATACCGGTTCGGCGACGGGCTCGGCGCTGCAAATCCTTCAGGTGACGAACGACAATCTTCCGGCGCGGCCGACGCAGCAGATGGAATATCGCGGCAATGTGCCGTCCTATCCCAAGACCAATATCGCCAACATCAGTATTCCGGGCTCCGAGCTTCTGAGCGGCGCGGCCTATACCGGTGCGAGCATCGCGGCTTCGGACGAATCCGGCTTCGTCGATCGCACCATCTCGGGCCAGTCGCTGACCGTCTACAACGGGATCGGCACGCCGATTGATGTTCAGATGCGTTGGGGTAAGACCTCGAACACGGCGGGTGCCGAGACCTGGAGCCTCTATTACCTCTCGGATCAGAACGCGACCGGCGCGACCACGAAATGGACCCGTGTTTCGAATGCGGTCACCTTCGACGCCAGCGGGCGCATGACCTCGCCGGCCTCCGGCATCCTGAGCCAGCCTTTCGTTGTTAACGGCGCGACGAGCGGCACGGTTGATCTCAATTTTGGCCTCACCGGTCTCACCCAGTTCGCCGATGCCAATGGCAGCGTGAACATCAATACGCTCAATCAGGACGGCTACCCCTCGGGCACCCGGACCGGCATCGAGATGGGCGAGGGTGGCCGGTTGATGGGGGTCTATTCCAACGGGCAGACGGTGGCGCTCGCACAGATCCCGATCGCGCAGTTTCCGGCGGATTCGCTGATGAAGCGCAAGGACGGCGGCGTGTTCGAGGAGACCCTCGAATCCGGCCAGCCGATCTTTGCCGATGGCGGACGCAACATCGTTGGCGGCACCCTGGAAGGGTCGAACGCCGATGTCGCGGATGAGTTTTCGAAGATGATCGTCACGCAGCAGGCCTACTCGGCCAACACGCGGATCATCACCACAGCGCAGCAGATGCTTCAGGACGTGATGAACATCGTCCGGTGACGGCAGTGCCGGGCCGGGTCATCCGGTCTGGCTGAAGGAGGATAGCATGGGACTGTTTACGAGCCTGCAGAATGCCCTTTCCGGGCTTTCCGTCAATCAGGCCCAGATGAGCCTTGTTTCGCGCAACGTCGCGAATGCGGGGACGGTCGGCTATTCCCGCCGCGTTCTGACCACGCAGGAAACCACCGCGCTCGGCATCAACGCCGGTGCGGTCAAGCAGGTTTCCATCGACCGGATGCTTGATACGTTGCTTCAGAAGCAGCTTCGTACCGAATCTGGCGGTGCGGCCTATTCCTCGACGCGCTCCGATTATCTCCAGCGGCTCGACTCGCTCTTCGGGCAGCCGGGGAGCAATACGGCGGTGACGGCTGTCTTTACCAAGTTCTCGACCTCGATCCAGCAGCTTGCTGCGGACCCGGCTTCCTCGACCGCCCGGCAGGATGCGCTCGCCAACGCCCAGAGCCTGACCGCCACGCTGAATAGTCTCGGCAACAACGTTCAGACCATGCGCGCTGAAATCGAGTCGAAAATCGCGGATCAGGCCCAGCAGGTCAACACGATCCTCGATGGCATCGAAAGTACCACGCAAAAGCTCAACGAGATCACCGACAGCGATACCCGTGCCGGCCTTCTCGACCAGCGCGACAAGTATATCGATCAGCTTTCGACCTTCTTCGATGTCCGCGTTTCCGACAACGGAACGGGCAATTACAACGTTTACACCGCCAATGGCGGCCCGCTCTATGTTCAGGGGCGCCATCTGCGCTTCCAGTTTGATGAGCGCACGATCACCCCGCAGTCGCTCTACAATGCCAATATTGCCCAGAGCGGTGTCGGCCATCTCGTCATCTCCGATCCGGTCGGCGGCAAGATCGACTTCAACGCCTCGCGGCTGATGTCCTCGGGCAGCATGTCGGCGCTCTTCGATCTCCGCGACAACGTGCTGACCCAGACGCAGGCCCAGCTCGACGACTTCGCTGCCGCGCTGACCACCTCGATCGGTGACAAAACCATCAGCAGCACTGCGGCCACCGTGGGCGCGCAGACCGGTTTTGATCTCGATCTCAGTGCCCTGCAAAGCGGCAATGTCGTGACGCTGAACTACACCCAGCAGCCGGGCGGCACGAAGCAGAAGGTCTCTTTCATCGCGGTCAACAGCGCGAGTGCGCTGCCGCTCTCGTCTGGCGTCACGGCTGATCCGAATGATATCGAATTTGGGATCGATTTCTCGGGCGGCATGGCGGCTGCGATTGCCTCGATCACAGCCAACCTTGCGACAGTGCCGGGCGGCGCTGGTTTCACCGTCAACAATCTCGGTGCCGGTGTCGTGCAGATTCTCGACGATGGCGCGGGCAATACGCTCGACGTCAACAGCCTCTCGGCGCGTGCGACGGTCACCGCGCTGACCGGGCAGGGGACGGCGATGCCGTTCTTCGTCGATGGCAATGCTGGCTCGCAGATCTACTCGGGTTCCTGGGATTCCGGCTCGCAGAAGGTCGGCTATGCCAATGGCATCCGCATCAATCCGGCTCTGCTGGCCGATCCGAGCCGTCTCGTGGTCTACCAGACGGTTCCGACCACCACGAACAGCGGCGATCCGACCCGTCCGAGCTTCCTGCGCGACCAGATCCAGTCCTGGCAGTCGGATTTCACGCCCGCCGTGGCGCTGACCGGCTCGACGGCGATCTATCAGGGCACGAGCGGCCAGTTCCTTGATCGCCTTGTGGCGACCCAGACGCAGGCGGCGGGGAATGCCAAGTCGCTCTCAGAAGGGCAGCAGGTCGTGCTCTCGACGCTTCAGGCGCGCGCCGCCGATGTCTCCGGCGTGAAGACGGATCAGGAACTTTCCGATCTCGTGGCCATCCAGAATACCTACTCGGCGAACGCCCGCATCGTGTCCGCCGTCCGCGATATGTTCGATGCTCTGATGAGGATCTAAACCGATGAGCTCCATTAATACGATGATCCCCTTTGCCGCTGGCTTCTACTCCAATCAGCGCAACACGAGCCGTCTGCTCGACATGCGGACGCAGCTCGATGATCTGCGCCGCCAGATCTCTACCGGTCAGCGTTCCGAGACCTATGGCGGTCTTGGCATCCAGCGCGTGAGTTCGCTCACCTTCCGCAACCAGATCGGTGTGGCGCAGGGCTATTCGGACGTCATCGACGTCACCAATACCCGGCTCAAGCTGATGACCCAGAGTACGGATGAGCTGAAAACGCTCACGCAGGGCACCCAGTCGGTCATTCTGAAAACGCGCGGCACCGGCGGTTATCCCGAGATCACCTCGGCGGTGCAGCAGGTTCAGGCGCAGTTCGAACAGATGGTCTCCTCGCTCAACACGCAGGATGGCGGCCTTTACGTCTATTCCGGCCGTTCGCGCGATGTGAAGCCGGTCGTCGATGCCAACACTCTGATGCTGGGCGATGGTACCAATGCCGGTTTGCGTCAGGTTGTTGACGAGCGGCGTCAGGCCGATCTCGGTACCGGTCTTTGCCGCATGACGACGAGCCTTGTCGGCGCGACGACGACCCTGTCGGAGGATGCCGCTGGCAATCCCTTCGGTATCAAGCTTGTGGCCGGTACGGTCGGCGGCGGCATGTCCAATGTCACGGTCACGGGCCCTGCCGGTGCGCCGAGCGCCGTGAACTTCGCCTTCACTGGGCAGCCGCTCACGGGCGAGCGCGTGTCGGTGACGGTGCGGATGCCCGATGGCAAGACCATGAACCTCGGCTTCGCGGTTGATACGGCCGGCACTTCCGATGACACGGTCTTCACGCTTGGCGCGACACCGGCCTTGACTGCGGCTAATCTTCAGTCGGCGATCACCTCGCGTCTGACCGCCATCGGACAGGGTGAATTGCGTTCATCCTCGGCGCAGGTCGCCGCGCAGGAATTCTTCTCCGGCTCGAACACCAATCCGCCGCCGCGCGTTTCCGGCCCGCCGTTTGCGACCGCAACCGCCTATGCCGCGCCGGGTGCCCGGCCGACGGTCATCTGGTATCAGGGCGATGACGATACCACCGTCAACGCCCGCGACACCCAGAAGGCGGAAGTCGATTCCGGGACCTCGATCAGCTTCGGCGCGCGCGCCAACGAGGCGGCCTTCCGGGATTCACTGGTGGCGATGGGCGTGATCCTCTCGGATGACTATCCGCCGGGTGTTCCCTCGACGCAGGATCGTTTCGATGCCTCGACCGCTCGCGCGATCCAGACGCTGAATTCTACCGGTGGTCCGAATGCGATCCTTCAGATCAACGGCGATTTCGGTCGCGGCACCGCGCAAGTGATCGATGCCAAGGCGCGCCATGGCGATCGCAAGCTCGTTCTCAACGGCCTGCTCTCGGATATCGAAAGCGCCAGCACGGAAGAGGTTGCAGCCTCACTCTCCTCTCTCCAGACGCAGCTTCAGGCGAGCTACCAGGTAACGTCGAGCCTCTCGAAACTCTCGCTGGCGAATTATCTCTGAACCTCGCAGTTTGGCTTCCCCGCCGCGGCGGGGTTACCCGATATGAAAAAGGCGCCTTTCGGGCGCCTTTTTGTTTGCGAAGGCTTTTGTTCAGGGCCGGCTATCCGGGGCGGGCTCAAGTCTTTTGCTGAGCACAAAAAAATCGGCGCACAAGGCGCCGATTTACTGTCTGGAGTAGCAAAGCTCGATCAGCCGGTAGCGGCCAGAGGTTCCGGACCCGGCGCGGGGGCGCTGAGGTTGGCGACATCACTGCCGGTGCTGCCGCGAAGACCAGCCGCGATATGCTGGTTGATCTCGATGAGCAGATCGAGCTTGGTCACATCGGGCTCGAACAGGATCTTCATGCACTGATTGATCACGAAGCGGGCAAGGCCGATGATGTTCTTGCGCGCATCCGGGGGAAGCGTGCAATCCGGTTCCGTTGCGGAGGCCAGAAAGATCGCCCACACCTTGCGGTTGTGAGAAAGCGGATCTTCGATCACCGTAACACTAGGGTCCCAGTTTTCCTTCAACCACTGCAGTTTGCTGGCGGCCTTGAGCAAAGCTCGTGCCTCCAACTCACGCTGACTGAGCGCTTGAATCTGGGTTTTCGCGTAAGCCTGAATTCCGGGCTGCATGCTCGAACAGTTTCCTCTCGTACGCCAGAAGCTGTTTAGCTTCCTTGAGGGCCTTATAGAACTCTGCGTTTAATATATAGTTGTGTATCGCCATGAGTATATTGGTAGAACTTGGTACAGCATTCTGAAAATCGATCAGTAATTTATTATAAGTTGCAATATTTTCAGCCACGCGACCATCGATATACATCAATTGGATCGCGAGGTAGATCAATTTCGCGGGCGAGTCAGCCGTTTTAGGACTGAGAATATCCTTCTCGCGAAGGATGGGCGCAGTCCCCTCGATAATCAGGCTCGTGCGCTGATCGCCATTGCGGACCACAGCGGTACCAATGATGATCCGCTCGTTGGGCTTCAGCTCAACTTTAAGGGCCACGGCTGGCCTCCTTCCTTGAATTCAGATTTGACCACAGGCGCGTAAATATCCCGTTTCAGACATCGTCGAAGAATCACTGGATTGAACGATAATTACAACCTGAGATAGAAAAATTAACAAGGCATTTACCATAATTCTGTTTTCCTTGGCCTCGCCGGGCCAGGCGCACCGGGAAAGGATGCTCGATGAAATGGGTGGAAGCTGTTCCGGTCGATTCGAAGCCTTGCGGGGCGTGCTCGCTGTGCTGCAAGCTTTTCGATATCGATTGGCTTGAGGCGCCCAAGCCGGCGGGCAAATGGTGCCCGCATTGCAAACCCGGCGCCGGTTGCAAGATCTGGCAGAGCCTGCCCTCCCGCTGCGCCACGTATTATTGCGTCTGGCGGCTGGACCCGGACCTTGCGCCGATATGGCGACCAGATGTCGCACGCTTCATTCTGTCGCATGCGCATGAGGAAGCGCCCCTCGCGGTACTGGTCGATCCGGCGTTTCCGGATGCACACCGGCGCGAGCCCTACGCTCGCATGCTGGCAGAGACCGCGCGGGGGATTCTTGAGGGCCGGGGATCGACACTCGTGGTTTTCGTCGGTCAGAAGCGTACGCTGCTGTTTCCCGATGCTGAAATACCGATTCCGGACGGGGTCCAATTGCATGAGATCCGCATCGAAGCGCAAACAGGGGCTGGCGGGCGCTTCTGGCGGCCCACCTTTCCGAACCATTAACCATGCGGGTTGATGGTTTCTTAACTTTCGCGATTTTGCGCGCAACTTTCCGGAATTTGTTTTGCCGGCAGGGGCATCGCGCACCAAAATCACCGGAACTTATCGCGGGAGCCAACAAAAAAAGGCGGCAGGTTTCCCTGCCGCCCTGATTTTCTGATCTTTGCCCGGATTACTGGAGCAGGCGAAGCAGGCCCTGGGCGTTCTGGGTGCCGGCCGAGAAGGCCTGAACCGCGAACTGCTGCTGGGTCTGGAGCGCGGTGAGCTTGGCCGATTCTTCCGCC
>NKIW01000008.1 GCA_002256205.1 Rhizobiales bacterium PAR1 | reverse complement strand
CTCATGCTCCTTCAGCACAGAAATGATCTGCTCTTCCGTGAATCTTGCTCGCTTCATCAGTCCGTCCTCATCAGGGCCGGACTCTAACTCCATGTGGAGGAAAATCTCAGTGGCAGGTCACGATCCCAATCACATCTTTTCAGTGCCCGAGAAGGCTGAATACGAAATTGCCTTCCCAATCGTGACCGGCTATCACCAGTCGGGAAGCTTCGAGGTTTCGGTGGACTGGGGACAGGTGGCGAAGGTGACCATTGACCCCATGCGCATTCCTCAGCTTGTCGAACTGACGCCGCTGACAACGCCGGACGGCGCACTTGCCGCTTACGGTCCAGGCGAAAAGCCTGTGCTTTCGCTCAAAGATTGGCGCTCCCTGTTCCGCGACCAGCAGGTCGCCTTCCGCCTTGCACGGGAAGTATGCGTCCGCTGGCAGGCTGACAACGGCGCGACGGCTGTGCCGATGCAGCAATTGTTTCCGCGCGTAGCACTTGCTGCCAAGCGCTTTCTTGCAGAGAAGTTGGATCGGAAAGGCGATAGCCAACCGTGCGACGTGCTTCTTGTTGGCGAATACATGCAGGCTTCCATCGGCGCTTTGATCGATGCAGTAAAAAAAGGAGCATCGACATCGGACGCCGAGGTGGCGATCATTCCGCAGGGCGCATCCGGTCGAGGCAGCACGCTTTGCGTCGATTTCCATACGCCCAAGCCAATCTATCCCGTCAATCGTTGCCATCTCAACGCAATGGTCGCAGATACCAAGACTTGGGAACAAAGCGCAGCGTTCATAATTGATACTCATCCCGGCGTATTACGTTGGGTTAAGAATGATAGGATTGGCTTTTTCATTCAATATCGTCGCCGTGGGCTACCCCTCAAATACTTCCCAGATTTCATTGCCGTTACCGACAAAGGCAACAATTTGATCATTGAAATTAAAGGGCAGTCTAACGACGACGCAGATATAAAGTCAAAGGCGGCGCAGCGATGGATCAAAGCTGTATCTCAACTTGGTTCACATGGACTATGGCATTATCTTTTTGTGACAGATCCTGGAAGCCTCGGATTACATATCAATAATTATACGAAATCAGCTTGGCATCAGGACGACTTCAGCCTAATTTAGCCTGCTTCGTGATGCTCAACCACACTTGACTCTCAATAGACCTCAAGTTTTGGAGCACTTTGAGCATCCGGTTTTTTGAGGGATGCCAAAAGGCAAAGGACGACCGACAGGAAGCGCTATCTCGCCATCAGTAGTTCACTCAAATCCACCCCTATCCGCCCCTAGCCAACGAAAATGTTGGTCTTTTTGTTGGTCTTTTTGATTTAGAATTTTTAAAAACCATTAATTTTCAATAGTTTGAATAATTTATGCGGTTCCGGCCAGGGCACCATTTTGGCTTCCGTTGACGTCCGAGATCGTCCGCAAACGTCTGAAAAATCAACATAAATCACCGTTTATATGTCCGAAGACGTCCTAGAGCGTCCATTTCTGTGCGCTTGATGCCCGCAATATTCGTTGGTCATTGTCCTGACACTCGCCGGAAAGCCAACACTGAGGGCCAACTAAAGACCGCCCCGACAAAAGCCACACTCAACGCATCTCTAATACCGGCAAAGACCGCGCCTGCGGATTCCACGCTATTTTTGGGCTTTTGCCTATAATTTGAAGGCATATCTGCCTGAAATATCGCTACTCAGTCGATTTCTCCCGCCCCACGGCGAGCAGCACAATGCTTTGTTGCAGGGGGGCGATCATGAATGATATCAAGTCCTTGCATCTGAGACTCGAAGCCATGCGCATCCTGCTGCTGAACCCCAATACCAGCCCGTCCCTCACGGCCCTGTTGCAGACGGCGGGCGAGGCTGCCAAGGCAGCAGGTACCGAACTGGTGCCAATCACCGCGCCGCGCGGCGTGCCCTACATCGCCTCGCGCGCCGAGGCGCAGATCGGCGGGGCCATCGCGCTTGAGATGCTCGCCGAGCACCACCGTGACTATGACGCTGCGATCATCGCCGCCTTTGGCGATCCCGGCCTGATGGGTGCGCGCGAACTCTTCGATCTGCCTGTGGTCGGCATGGCAGAAGCGGCGATGCTCGCGGCCTGCATGCTCGGGCGGCGCTTTTCCATCGTAACTTTCGCCCGTGCGCTCGGCCCCTGGTATCAGGAATGCGTCGAGATGCACGGCCTGTCGGGGCGCTGCGCCAGCATCCGTATGCTCGATGAGCGCTTTGGTGCCATTTCAGACGTGCAATCCGAAAAGGAAGACCTCCTCGTCGCGCTGGCCGGACGGGCGGTCACAGAAGATGAGGCCGATGTCGTGATCCTCGCGGGCGCGCCACTGGCCGGGCTTGCCGCCCGCGTACGTGACAGGATCGCCGTGCCGGTGGTCGACCAGATGGCGGCGGCGGTTAAAATGGCGGAAGCGCTGGTCGCGCTCGCCCCGCGGAAAGCCACGGCCGGAACCTTCCGTCGCCCGCCCGCCAAATCCACCATCGGATTGCCCGAGGCACTGGCACGGCGGATTTCACATCAGGATTGAGGGTCGCACATCAGCCTGGAAAGTTCCGGGCTGAGGCCGGAAACCGTGACCGCCTGAACCCGTTCACCGATGGATTGCGGTATCACGCAGCCCGCCTGAACTAACGCCTCGGCGCGGCGGATCGCGCAGGGAATGCCATCGAACAGACGCGAGGGCGAACGGGGCTGAAGCCGCTCGGCGATCCCCGCCATCGCCGCGCCGCAGATCACGACCGCATGAATGCCCGTCGCCGCCAAGGCGGAGACTTCGGCCAGAATGGCGTTCTCCAGCGCCCCAGTATCGAGATAGGCTGCGACCGAGGCAATCTCGATCACGCGGATCGCAGCAACGGCCTTGCCGGCGGGTAGCTGCGCGAACAGCGCTTCGTAAAGCGGGCGACTGACCCCGCCGAAGAGGATGACGCCAACCATTCCGCCCCCCTCGCTTGCCGCGATCAAGGCGGAATCCGTCATCCCGAGCACCGGGATGGGGGAAATCTGCCGTGCGGCCTCCAGCGCGGTATCGAAGGAAATCGCGAGGATCACCGCATCAAAGCCAGCGTGATGGCGGGCGAGAAGATCGAGCACCGCATGCCCGGCGATCACATTTTCGGCTTCACGCGTAACGATATTCGCACCGAAAGTCGCCGTCACGCCGGCGATCTCCGTGCCCGGCGCAGCAACACGACACGCCTCTGCGACCACCGTATCGGTCACGGCCTGTGTCATATTGCCGTTGATCAGCAAGAGCTTCATGGCGTTGCTGGCCCCGCCCAGCGTTGCATCCCGACATCGCGGCCAGCGGCTTTCAGGACCATCTCGCGGTAATAGGGGAGAAGACGCGCGGCAGCGGCATCGGCTTCAGCGCTATTCTGGCGGAACTCTGCCATCATCGCGCGCGCCTCGCGCTTCAGGGCGGCTTCATCGACGCGGGTGAGCACGCCATCCCGCATCACCACCTCGCCGGCGACCATGGTGAGGCGCACCGAGCCGCCGTTCTCGCAATAGACGAGCTGGCGCTTGAGGTCATTGAGCGGGGTAAAGGCGAAGGTATCCAGATCCAGCAGAATAATATCGGCCTCGGCGCCCGGCGCGAGCACGCCGATCTCGCCACCCCGGCGCATCGCGCGCGCGCCGCCACCGAAAAGGCAGCCAAGGATTTCCCGCGCCTCGGGCCAGTTTCGGTATTCCGGATCGGTGATCTTGTGGATCAGCCCCGCCATCTTGGCGACCTGCCAGAGATTGGCAGTGTCATCGGCAACGATTTCATCCGTGCCAAGGCAGATCGGGATGCCGTGATCGCCAAGTCGCCGGAACGGCATGATCCCGCTGCCGAGCTTGAGATTACACACCGGATTATGCGCCACCGTCACGCCCGCCTCGGCCATCAGACGCATATCCGTCTCATCAACCCAGATCGCGTGCACCACCTGCATCCGCTCATCGAGCAAGCCAAGATCATGGACGTAGTGCACCAGCGATTTGCCGAGTTTTTCCGTGCCGAACACGCGCTGGAGTTTCGTCTCCAGCATGTGGATGACGAAGGGAAGATCGTGTTTTTTGCTCAGCGCCGACAGCGCCTCGAAATACGGTACGGTAACGCGCTGCGGCGCCGAGCACGAGACCCCTGCCCCGAGCCTGCCATTCTCTGCGCCGTGCCATCGCGTGATCAGATGATCGTAAAGCGCCAGCAATTCCGCCGCCGGGGTGATCGGCGTTGCCTGCATCTCGGCGAGGATATCAGCAGGCAAAAGCTCTTTAAGGAACGGGTATTTCTCGACCTCGGGAATATTCGGCTGGTCGAGCGTGGAGGTCGCGCGGATGCCCGCATCGGCATAGGCCTGCATCACGCCGTCGATCGCTTCCGGCGTCGGCTTGGGCACGTAGAAAGCATCGTCCAGCACCGAGGTGATGCCGAGCTTGAGCATCTCCATTGCGCCGAGCATGGTGCGAATGTAGCAAAGCCGTCCCGAAGGCGGTTCGCTCGCGAGCGGCGGCACCTCATAGAGCATGAAAAGCTCAAGCGGCAGACCTTCAAGCGTCCCGCGCTGAAAGTTCGCCGGGGAATGGAGATGCGCGTTGATGAGGCCGGGCAAGGCGAGCATGCCTTCGGCCTCAATCACCTCGGCATCGATAGCTTCAGCCTTTGCCACGGCCAATTCCGGCCCAATGGCGGCGATTTTCGTGCCCTCGATGAGGATATCGGCGCTGGCATACTCGGTTCCGGCGTCATCGAACGTCAGAACGCGCGCACCTCGGATCAGCGTCCGCCTCATCAAGCCAACCTCAGCCCATCGCCTGCTTCGGCAGCCAGAGCGCCAGCCCCGGGTAGAACCAGATCAGGACGACCAGCAAGAGCATCACGATGAGGAAGGGCATCACGCCCCAGATCACATCGCTGATCGAGCCGGTCTTGCGGATACCCTGCACGACATAGAGGTTCATACCAACGGGCGGGGTGATCAGCGCGAGTTCGGCCATGATCACGAGGAAAATGCCGAACCAGACGGGGTCGATCCCGAGCGCGATGACAATCGGAAACACGATCGGGATGGTGCCCACCACCATCGCGAGGGCATCCAGAAAACAGCCGAGAATGAGGTAGAAGATCGTCAGCACGAGGATCATCTGCCCCGGCGAAGCACCCAGCCCGGAGATGTATTTCGACAGCATGGTCGGCACGCCCATGACACCGATCACGAAGTTGAGGAAGAACGCCGCCGCCGCGATCAGCGTGATCATCGAGGTGATCGAGAGCGTCGAGAGGAAGCATTCGTGCAGCATCCTGATCGAGAGGCTGCGGTTGGCGATGCAGAGGATGAGCGCGATCAGGATGCCAAGCGCGGCGGATTCAGTCGGCGTGGCCCAGCCGGCATAGATCGACCCCATGACGAAGGCGAAAACCAGCACCGGAGGCGCCAGATCCATCAGGCGCTTCAGCCGATCCTTCAGCGGTGCCACAGGCTCTTTCGGGCCGGCGAGCGAAGGCTTCCAGAGGCAGGCGACAATGATCACGCCCATGAACAGCGCTGTGAGCACCAGACCGGGGATGATGCCCGCCGCATAGAGGCGACCAACGGACGTGTTGGTCATCGCGCCATAGATAATCATGTTGATCGAGGGCGGGATGAGGATGCCGAGCGTCGCGCCTGCGGCGATCGAACCGAGCACCAGCCGCTGGTCGTAGCCGCGCTTCTCGAAAGTCGGCAACGCCACGGTACCGATGGTTGCAGCGGTCGCAACCGACGAACCCGACACCGCCGCGAACAGCGCCGAAGCACCGATGTTCGAGTGCAACAGCCCACCCGGCATGAAGCCAAGCCAATCCGAAAGCGAGCGATACATCCGGTCGGTGAAGCCGCCGCGCACGAGAAGCTCACCGAGCAGCACAAACAGCGGCACGGCCACCAGCACGAAGTTGTTGGTCGAACTCCAGTATTGCGTGCCATATTCGAGCGCGAGCGGCCAGCCAAGATAGACGACAGCGCCCATCAGGCTGAGGAAGAACATCACGAAGGCGACATGCAGCCCGAGGCCCATCAGGCCGACGAGCAGAATGAAGCCGATGAGCGCGGTTGCCGTATTAGCCATTGGTTCCCTCCACCTTGCGGGCTTTGAGGGCTTCAAGCTCGGTATCCAGTTCGTCATCGACACTGAGCGGGCCGTAAAGCGTGTTGATTTCCGGCCGGCCCATTGCCAGCAGATAGAGTGCATGGGCGCCATACAGCGTCGCGATCACGGCAAAAAGCACCAACCCCGCAACCCAGATCAGTTGCGGAATCCACAGGGGCTGCTGGAGATTCGGCGAGACCGAGCCAAACTCAATCGTGTCCTGCAACACCGCGACACCGCGCCAGGCAGCGAACCCGGCGAAGCACGCCATCGAGACCATCGCGAGCGCATTGAGCCACGCCTGAACCTTCTTCGGCATCCGCACGAGGAACACATCGACACGCGTATGACCGCGCAGCGCCATCGTGTAGGAGGCGCCAATCGCGGCCGAGATCGCCAGCACAAAGCCGCCAAGTTCATCGATGCCCTTGAAGGACGAGTTGAACAGCTTGCGGCTGACAATCTCGAACGACAGCAACAGCGCATAGGCGAGAACCGCGTAACCAAACAGGATGGCAGCCAGTCGCGCCGCCGGTTCGACATAGCGGCTAAGGGGATTGTCGCTCGGGCTCATCTGCACCTCGGGGATAGGAGTAGTCGGGCCGGGCGGCGGACGACCGCCCGGCTACAGGAGGCTCACTCGATCTTGATGCCGCGCGCAGCGCCCACCGTCTTGTTCCAGGTGTCGGAACAGGTCGGGTCAACCTTGTTGCAGGCATCACGCCAGAGCGGCAAACCGCCCGCCGCTGCGGCCTTCGCGAGCTTCGACGCATCCTCAGCCGAAGGCTTCACCAGCGTCATGTTGAACTTCTGGCCGCTCTTGCATTCGCCGCCGGTGTTGCAGCTTTCCGAATCCGCCGTACCCGAGGCGGCGTATTCCCACATCTTGTCCTCGAGCACCTTGAAGGCCGCCGTGAGCTTCTTCTGGTCCTCCGGCGAGAATTTGTTCCAGTAGGCCAGATTGATGAAATGGCCCTGCACCGAACCCGAGACCGAGAGCGGCACGTAATGCGTCGTCACCTCCGGCCACTTGCCGGTGTTGCCGGAATTCGGCGAGGTGATGCCGCAATCGACGACCTTGTTGCCGAGCGCCGAGTAAACTTCCGGGAAGGAGAGCGAGACCGGCGTTGCACCGAGCTTCTGAAGCATGCCCGACATGGTCGGCGTGAAGGAACGGATCTTTAGCCCCTTGAAATCATCGACCGACTTGATCGGCACGTTGCAATAGAACACCTGCGGGCCGAAGGGCCACAAGGTCAGCACCTTGGCGTTGAACTTCTTCTGCAGGCGCTCGTCGAACGCCGTGCGATAGGCATCAATCGCCTTCTTGAGGTCCGGCAGGTTGGTGGAGACACCGGCAAGGTCGATGCCCTCGAAGAAGGGGTCGTCCCGCGAGGCCTGCCCGATCTGCACCGACATGACATCAAAGGCGCCGGAGCGCAGGAGGCGAAGCGCGTCATCGGATTTGACGTTCACAACGTCCATCGGGTTGAAGTTCATCTCGAGCTTGATGCCCGCCGCCGCCGCGAGGCCTTCAAAAAACGGCGTCTCGATCCCCTTGGAATGAGCGACCGAGGAGGAGAAATTGCCCACCGCGCGCATCGTGGTCGGCGATTGTGCAACCGCCGCACCCGACAGCAAGGGAAACGCGGCCAAAGCCAGCACGGCAAGCGTTCGATGGGAATTGCCGGTCGTCATGGGTACTCTCCTGCGGTTAAGACCTGTTAACCGTTGCCAAGCACGTCGCGGGCCAAACAGCGGCGCAGAGGTTCAGAGAGCGAAAATCCGACCCCAATGCGCGAGCGGTATGGTGCTGCGGCCTGCCGCTCGCAAGGCGCCCCAGACACCAAGCGCAGTGGAATCGAGTACCGGCACATCGCACGCCGCCTCGATTTCCGCCGCGACCTCAGCGCCTCCGAAATTCGTGCAGAAATAGACGACCGCATCCGGGCGCCTCTCGCCGATTGCCGCGCGGGTCATCGTCGCAATATCGCCCCCAGGAACGAGGCCATAAGCAAAGTTATCAAGGAGCCCACTGCCGCGTTCGGCCACGGTCGGATATCCTTTTGCGGCAAAGGCAGCGATACACTTGGCTTGATACGCCGCGTCGTAAGGCGTCACCAACGCGATGGTTCTGGCTTTGAGCAGCGCCAGCGCATCGAGAATGGCGAGTGCGCTTGTCGAGGAGGGAAGGCCTGTTGCGGCGGTCATCTCGCCACATAGCGCGCGGTCCACGTCAAAACCGAGCGCGCCGCCTTTCGTGCCGTTCCAAGAGACCACATCCGGCTGGGCATGCGAGAGCAGCGTCGCCGCATCGAGCATGCGCGCCATATCGTAGCCCGCGACACCGCCGGTATCGCCCACCACGGGGATACGGGTGAAATGCGCCGAGGCATCCGGCAGATCACGCAGCATGGCCTGCACGACGCGTTCGACGACGCGGTTTCCAGAAGGCGTGATGGTCGCAAGGGCAAAAGGTTTTGTCACCGGGATACTCCGTCAAGGGTGCTTCGGAAGCATGACGAAAATTGTCAACAAAACCAAGAATGATTGTTAGCAAAAATTTTCGCCGCCGCGCATCATTTAACAGCGCGATGCCTGCGTTTTCATCACATCATGGAATCGCTGGACAAAGCGGGTTCGGCATGCAAATCGGATCCCCGGTTTACCGGAGGAATGGCCTCAACCGATGCCGACCCGCCCACCCAGAAATCCACGCCGCGCGAGAGGCCAGATGCCGGAACGGCAACCGCATGACCTCGCCGGTCCGGCCGAGGGGCAGGACGGCGTGCTCTCCGACGAAGACATCTATGCCCGGCTTTATACCGCGATCGCGCGTCAGCAATTGCCGCCCGGAACCCGCCTGCGGGAAGACGAAATCCGTCAGATTTTCGGAGTCAGCCGGGCGCGCATCCGCACTGTGTTTTCGCGTCTTGCCCATACCGGCATCGTGACGCTGGAGCCCAATCGCGGCGCTTCCGTCACCCGCCCTTCAGTGAAAGAGGCGCGCGAGGTTTTTGCCGCGCGACGCGCGATCGAAGGAACCATCGCGCGCGAGGCCGTCCAGCACGCGACCAAGCGCGACATCGCCCGCATGCGTGATCATCTCATGCGCGAAAGAGATGCTGACAACAGGCGTGACCGCACCGGAATGATCCGCCTTTCGGGCGAATTTCATCTTCTGATCGCGGAAATCGCCGATAATGAGTTGCTGCGTCGCTTTCTGGCGGATCTGATCACGCGCGAATCCCTCGTGATCCTCACCTATGAGCAACCGGGGCGCCCGAGCTGTTCGAACCACGAGCACGAACACATTCTGGAAGCTTTCGCGCGCGGCGATGCCGAAGGCGCGGCCAAGCTGATGATCGAGCATCTCGACGCGATCGAGGAACGGCTCGATTTCGGCGACCGGCAACGTAGCGAGATCGATCTCGCCACGATCCTCCGGGGATCAGCCGAGAGCTAGGCCCGCCTTATCCAGACCGATCACGTGGTCGGCGATGCCGCTGCCTGTCGTTGCCCAGATTCTGTCGCGATGCGCGGCGATATGCGCCAGAGCGCGTCGGAACGGGCGCAGCCGGAAGGGCTGACCGATCACATAAGGATGCAGCGCGAGGCCGAACACCAGCGGCTGCGCCTCACTTTGCGCCAGCATTTCATCGAACTGATCGATGATCATGGTCGCGAAATCCGTCGCGCTGGCGCGTCGGCCGACAATCGTCGAGGAATCGTTGAGTTCCTGCGGATAAGGAACCGACAACAGGCGCCCCTGCCGAGTTTTCAACCAGATCGGCTGGTCATCCATGCACCAGTCCATGACGTAGCGATAACCGGCTTCGTGAAGCAGGTCCGGCGTCACCGGACTTTCCGACAGCCACGGCCCGAGCCATCCCGCCGGCGGCTTGCCCTCCTGGCGCGCGATAGTCTGAGTCGCCTCTGCGATCAGCGCCGCCTCGCCGGCTTCATCGAGCAGCCCTTGCGCCTCGGAATTGGTGCGTCCGTGTGCCGCGATTTCGTCCCCCCGCGTCCGGAACGCTTCGATCAGGCCGGGCGCATGAGCATAAACCTCGGAATTGACCAGCAGGGTGATCGGCAGATCGAATGCGTCAAATAGCGCTTTGAGCCGCCAGATTGCGACGCGATTGCCATAGTCCCGCCAGGAGTAATTCAGCACATCCGGCTCGTGGCCGCCCCCGACAAGCTCCTCGCGCAAGCCTTCCCCGAAGGAATACTGTTCGAGATTGATCGCGACATAGACCGCGAGGCGCTTGCCCTCGGGCCATGAATAGTCGGCCCGCGCGGTGATCGGCGCATAGGCGTAACGGTTCTGCGTCGCCAGACGCGATCCGGTTTGGGGATTCTGCACGAGCCTTCTCCCTGGCGTGATCCTTGTCTCGGCCTGAAGCCTGAGATGGCACAAGGACTGCATAGGTCGTGCCAGAACCCGATGCGGATTGTCGACAATCCTGATCCGACCTCGGGCTTGCCTCCGAGGCCCTTCAGAGCAGGAGTCTGCCATGCTTCATCGCCGCGCCATTACGCTTTCCGCCGCCGTGCTGGCCCTAGGCCTCTCCGGTCTTGCTGCACATGCGCAATCAACGCTGCGCATCGTGGGGAATTTCGCCAAGGAGCATCCAAGCTCGATGGCGATGCTCTTGTTCCAGTCCGAAGTGAAGCGGCTGACCAACGATCAGATCAAGGTCGAGATTTTCGACAATATGCAGCTTGGCGGAGCCAAGGAAAACGTCGATGGCACACGCGCCGGGACGGTTTTCGCAACCTGGGTTGGCATGGCGTTTCTCTCGCGCACCGTGCCAGAACTCGAAGCGGTTTCGCTGCCCTTCCTGTTTCCGAGCCGCGAGGCCGCCTTCAAGGTAATCGACGGGCCGGTCGGCGAGTTGCTCGACCGGAAGCTTGCGGACAAGGGCTTTGCCTCGCTCGGTTTCATGGAACTCGGGTCGCGTCAGGTGACCAATTCCAAGCGCCCGATTGTGACGCTGGATGACTTCAAGGGCCTGAAAATCCGTCTCCAGCCCAACGAAACCCACCTCGCCACCTTCCGTGCGCTCGGTGCCAACGCCGTCGCGATGGACGTCAAGGAAATCTACTCCGCGATGCAGCAGGGCGTGATCGACGGGCAGGAAAACCCTTTCATCAACATCCAGACCTCGCGCTATTTCGAGGTTCAGAAGTATCTCACCAAATCCGACCATTTCTTCGATTTCATCGCGGTGGTCGCCAACAAGCGGCAGCTTGAAGGCCTGAAGCCGGAGTTCAAGGCCGCAGTTCAGACCGCCATGAAAACCGCGATTGCCCAGCAACGGTCCGTGGCCGCCAAGGCCGACGCCGAGGCGCTGGAAGATCTGAAAAAGAAGGGCATGGAATACAACGAGCTTACTCCTGCCGTGATCGATCAACTTCGCAAGGCAACCGCCGGTATTGTCGATGAATTGAGGAAGCGCCTCGGAAACGAGCTGATCGACAGCGTGCTCGCCGAAGTCAAGAAGGCCTCGTAAGATGGCTGCCGGGCTGGCGGAAGTCCCGCCGGATCGCTTCGATCAATACCGCGCGATCCGCCTGTTCCGGCTTGCGCTGCGCAGCCTCGATTGGGTGGTCGAACGGGTGATCATGGCGATGATGGGCGTGATGCTCACCATCGTCACCGCGCAGGTTGTCATGCGTTACGGGCTCAACCGCTCGCTCGACTGGTCCGATGAAAGCGCGACGCTGCTCTTCGTCTGGACCGTGTTCCTCGCCCTCCCTCTCGCCTTGCGCGATGGCGGGCACATCGTGATGGAAATGCTTCTGACAGCCGTGACGCCCGAGACTCGCGAGCGGCTTTATCGGGCGATGGCTGCGCTTTCCGGCTTCATGATGGTGATTATCGCCCGAGAAGCCTTCATCCTGACGCGCGACAACTGGGACGAGGTAATCCCCTCGCTCGGCCTCAGCGGCGGGCTTTACTACCTCGCCGTCGCCATCGGCATCGCCCACACCGCCCTGCGCTCCTTTGAAGTGTGCCTCTCTGGCGAGCCACAGCGCGTCGGCGTCATCGAATAAAGGGCCAGCCATGAGCGTCGCCATCACGATTGCCTTCTTCGTCGTCGGGCTTCTCGGCATGCCGATCGCCTTCGCGCTCGGCTTCGGTTCGCTTGTCGGGCTGTGGATGGCGGGGGTGGACGCTAACATGCTGCCCCAACGCATGTTGCACGCGATCAACTCCTTCCCGCTGATGTCGATTCCGTTTTTCATGCTGGCGGGTGAATTGATGATCAAGGCGGATATCATGCCGCGCCTGATCGAATTCGCAAATGCCTTCGTGGGCCGCGTGCGCGGTGGCCTTGGCCATGCGACCATGATCGCCGCCGCCGGCCTCTCGACCGTTTCCGGCGCGGCGGTCGCGGATGCAAGCGCGCTCTCCGGCACGCTGATCCCGGAACTGCGCAAGGCTTACGGCCTGCCTTTCGCCAGCGCGGTGGTAGCCGCCGCAGCAAACCTTGGGCCGATCATCCCACCTTCCGGCGCCATGATCGTCTACGCCCTGATGGCGGGGCCGAGCGTTTCCATCGGCGGGCTTTTCATGGCGGGCGTTGTCCCTGGCCTCATCCTCACCGCTGCGATGATGGGCTGGTGCTCCTATGTCGCCTGGAAGCGGGATTATCCACTTTCGGGCCAGGAGTTCAGCTTCCGCAATATCTTCAACGTCATGCGGCGTTCGCTGATCGTCTTCCTGATGCCGGTGACGGTCATCGGCGGAATCATCGGAGGCGCCTTTACGGCCACCGAAGGCTCGGCAATCGCCGTGGTCTATGCACTGCTGATCGGGCTGTTCGTCACGAAGAAGCTCACCCTTGCGGACCTGCCCGAGGCGATGATGCGCGCTGCGATCACCACTGCAATTGTCGGCGCGATGATCGCCTTCGCCTCGACGATCACCTTCCTCTTCACCATCGACATGCTGCCCAAACAGCTCGCGGAGCTCACACGCGCCATCACCTCAAACCCACTGGTCTTCAACCTGCTGATCGCAGTGCTGCTGTTCATCGTCGGCACCGCGATGGAATCCAATGCCGCCTACATCATGCTGGTGCCACTGTTTCACCCCATCGCAATGGAATACGGGCTTGACCCGCTGCATTTCGGTTTTCTCTTCGTCTTCAACCTGGTCATCGGCATGTTGACGCCACCGGTTGCAGTGGTGTTGATGGTGGTTCAGGGCGTAAGCGGGGTCGAGACCAAACCCTTCATGAAGGAAGTCTGGCCCTTCGTCTGGGTGCAATACGGCGTGCTGCTGCTCTGCATGCTGGTGCCGCCGGTCGTCACCTGGTTGCCTCGTGCGATGGGATACTGACCGATGATCCGCCTTGGAATGCTGACGCCCTCGTCCAATACGGTCCTCGAACCTGTGACGATGCGGATGCTGGCAGGAACGCCGGAAATCACCGCGCATTTCTCACGCTTCAAAGTCACGGAAATCGCGCTGGCACCGGGGGCGCTGGCGCAGTTCGATGACAGCGAAATCCTGCGCGCGGCAGAGCTTCTCGCGCATGCCAAGGTCGATGTCATCTCGTGGAACGGCACCTCGGCGAGCTGGCTCGGCTTCGAGCGCGACAGGCGCCTCAAGGCCCGCATCGAAGCCGCGACGGGGATCAAGGCCAGCACCTGCGTGCTCTCCCTGCTCGATATTCTTGCGCGCCTGGGCGCGACGAGGCAGGCGCTGGTCTCGCCTTATACCTCGGATGTTCAGGCGAAAATTGTCGCGACCTACGCCGCAGCCGGCATCGCTTGTCCGGCAGAGCGGCACCTCGGGATTTCCGATAATTTTTCCTTCGGCACCGTCTCGCAGCCAGAAATCCGCACTATGCTGGCCGAAGTAATGACGGCCAACCCCGAGGTGATCACCATCCTCTGCACCAACATGAATGGCGCAAGCCTTGCTCCGGAAATGGAGGCGAAATCGGATGTCATGGTTCTCGACTCCGTCTCCGTCACGCTGTGGGGATGCCTGATCGAGGCCGGGCTGAGGCCGGACTGCGTCAAGGGTTGGGGGCGGATTTTTACCGACCCGCGTCTCAACCCCGTCTGAATAATACCCGCCGAACAAGGAGGATCACCGTGGCAGCTTTCGACACCATCATCCGGGGCGGCACGATCGCCACCGCCTCCGATACTTTCGTGGCCGATGTTGGCATTCGCGAAGGACGGATCACCGCCCTCGGCGAGAGCCTTTCAGGCGCCGATGATATCGTCGATGCGCGCGGCAAGCTGGTGCTGCCCGGCGGCATTGACAGCCATGTCCATATCTCCCAGCCGTCCGGGCCAGGGATCGTCATGGCGGATGACTTCAACTCCGCGACACTTTCGGCTGCCTTCGGCGGCAATACGACCGTGATGCCCTATTGCCTTCAGGCCAAGGGGCAATCGCTCCGCGCGGCACTGACCGATTATCACGCGCTCGCGGCAGGCAATTGCCATATCGACCACGCGTTCCACCTCATCATCTCGGACCCGACCGACAGCGTCCTCGGACAGGAACTCCCGGCGCTGGTGGCGGATGGCTATTCCTCCTTCAAGGTCTTCATGACCTATGAGGGGTTGGCACTCAGCGATTATGAAATCCTCTCGGTGCTTTCGGTCGCGCGTGAAACCGGCGCCACCGTACAAATCCATGCCGAGAATTACGATGCCATCCGCTTCCTGACCGACAAGCTCGAGCAATCCGGCAAGACGGCGCCCTATTATCACGCGATCTCGCGCCCCATCCCTGTCGAACGCGAGGCGACGCATCGGGCGATTTCCCTTGCCGAACTCATCGATGTGCCGATTGTCATCGTCCATGTCTCGAACCGGGGGGCGATGGAAGAGATCCGCCGCGCGCAGCAGCGCGGCTTGAAAGTCACCGGCGAGACCTGCCCGCAATATCTCGTTCTCACCGAGGACGACCTCAAGGGCGTCGAGATGGAGGGCGCGAAATACGTCTGCTCGCCGCCCCCGCGCGACAGAGACAGCCAGATCGCCTGCTGGGAAGGCCTTCAGCAGGGCATTTTTACGCTGTTCTCCTCGGATCATTGCCCTTTCCGTTATGATGACCCGGCCGGCAAGCTGAACCCCAAAGGGCGCTCCAGCTTCCGCTGGGTGCCAAACGGCATTCCCGGCATCGAGACCCGGTTGCCGATCCTGTTCTCGGAAGGTGTGTCCAAGGGACGCATCAGCCTCAGCCAGTTTGTCGCTTTAACCGCCACAGAAGCCGCAAAAACATACAACTTGCCCAACAAAGGGGCAATTGCGATCGGTATGGATGCTGACATCGCACTCTGGGACCCGAACAAAACCTGCAAGATCGCGCAGAGCGATCTGCATCATGGCGCGGATTACACGCCCTACGAGGGCATCGAAATCACTGGCATGCCGGTCTCGACTCTGCTGCGAGGGCAGTTCGTGGTGCGTGACGGGGTTTATGTCGGAGCCAAGGGGCGCGGCAAGCATCTGGCGCGTGCGCCGCGCAAGAGCGCCTGAGCGATGCGCCTCCTTTGCATCAACCCCAATACCACCGAGGCGATGACCGATGCGGTCGTGACCGCGATACGCCCGTATTTGCCCGCGAACACCGAAATCGTCCCGGTTACCGGACGCATCGGTGCGCCCTATATCTCGACACGCGCGAGCTATGCCGTCGGCGGGCATGCCGCACTCGACGTCTTCGCACGGCACGCAGATCAGTCCTGGGACGCGGTTCTCCTCGCATGTTTTGGTGAGCCAGCCCTGTTTGCGCTGCGCGAGGTTTCCGCCATTCCCGTCATCGGCATGGCCGAGGCCTCGATGATGCTCGCTGCACGCGAGGAAGGCCCGTTTTCCATCGTCACCGGCGGCCCTGCCTGGGAGGCCATGCTCAAGGAATTCGCTGCGATCACCGGTTTTTCGAACCGCCTCGCCTCGGTCCGCACCACAACACTGACCGGCGGGGATATCTTTGCGCGCCCTGATGCGGCGATTTCCGCCCTGCTTGATGCCGTTTCGGCGTGTCAGGCGGATGGCGCAGCGCGGGTCATTCTCGGCGGCGCGGGGCTTGCAGGGCTTGCGGCAAGGCTGCGCCCTCTCGCCCCGCTCCCAATCGTCGATTGCGTCGAAGCCCTTGCGATCATCGCACAGGAAGCCGTCGCTCAGGATCACGCCAAGGGGCTCGAGGCACGCCCCTCACCCGCAGCAGCCGCGCTGGCGAGCGCCGGCTGGGTCTAGCGATAGCGGGGCGGTGGTACGAAGCGGAAGCCCGCTTTCTCGAAACGCGCCGCGATCCTCAGCAGCCGATAATCCGAACCCGGCGGGCCAATCAACTGTATGCCGAAGGGCAGCTTTTCACCGCCAAGCGGTGCCGGAAGCGTCACAACAGGACATCCCGCGAGCGTGACAATGAAGGTCACGGCGAGATAATCGACGATGGTAGCGAGCGCTTTTCCGTCAATATCGGTAACCTCGGGAAGGCTGTTCGGCCACGGCATGACGCTCGCGGCGGGAGCGATCAGGACGTCGAAATGCTCGAACAGCCGCACGAAACGCCGCGCCAGCGCCGTTCGCCCCGCTTCGGCGGCGAGGAAATCCGCCGCGCTGATCCCCGCGCCGCGATCAATCCACCAGCGCACGGTTTGGGTGAGGTCATCCCCGAATTTCTCCATCAGCGGGCCGAATTGCCGCCGGATCAGCGCAGGGCGAAGCGTGTGGAAGATGTCGTAAGCGTCGATGCAATCCGGCGTCGCGGTTGTGAGGGTTCCGAGGTCCGGTGGAATAGCACCGACCGCAGCACGTAACCTTTCGCGAACCCCTTCCGCGACCGGCGCCGTGCCGAAATCATCCGTCACCGCGATCCGCAGGGGGCCTTCGGGCAAGGCCACTGATGCCTTCGGCAGGCTGATCGAGAGGGGGTCCAGCGCATCCGGCCCTGCCGTGACTTTCAGCGCGCGGGTGAGCATGGCCACCGAGCGTGCGAGAAACCCAGTCGTCGAGAGCATGTCATAGCCCAGCGCACGCGCCGGATTGGGCAGCACACCCGGTGTCGGGCGGATGGACAACACGCCGCAAAAGCTCGCAGGCGTACGCACCGAACCGCCGAAATCCGTACCATGGGCCAACGGCACCATGCCGGTCGCAACCGCAACCGCCGCGCCACCGGAAGAGCCGCCGGAGGTCAAGTCGGTTTGCCACGGGTTTGCCGTCGGCCCGCCGAGCGGATTCCTGCAGAGTGCGCCGAAACCGAATTCCGGCGTCATGGTCTTGCCAAGGATGATCGCCCCAGCTGCGCGCAGCCGCGCGACGATGAGATCATCGCTCGCCGGGACATTCTGCGCGAACAAGGCCGAGCCATAAGTCGTGCGAAGCCCGGCCGTATCGGTCAGATCCTTGATGGCGACGGGCAGGCCGTGCAGCGGGCCACGAGGCGGGAGATGATCCAGCACTTCGGCAGCGGCGCGCGCGCCTTCGGCGTCTACCGTGAGGAAGGCCTTCATCCCTTCGTCATGCTCTGCAATGCGCCCCAGCGCGCTTTCGATCGTGCGTCGCACCCGCCCAAATCCGGCCATCCTGCCCCTGCCCTTCTTGCTTCTATGCCTAACGATTTGGCACAGGCTTTGCCTTGCTAATTGTCAACAAACCGGCACACTTGTGTCGACCAAAACACGTCGATGTGGGAAGCAAGAACTGTGTCAGGACAAGCGCTGATCCTCAATGGCATCACTCATCGCTACGGCGGGTCGCTCGCGGTGGACAATGTGACGCTCGACATCAAGGGCGGTGAGATGGTGGCGCTGCTCGGCCCTTCCGGCTGCGGCAAAACCACGCTCCTGCGCATCATTGCTGGCTTCATCCGCCAGAGCGAGGGCGCAGTAATGGTTGGCGGCAACGCCATTGACGCCCTGCCGCCGCATCAGCGCAATATCGGCATCGTTTTCCAGAACTACGCACTCTTTCCGCACATGAGCGTGGCGGAGAATATCGCCTATGGCCTTGCGGCACGGGGCGAAACGCGTGCCGCGCAGCAGAACCGCGTGCGCGAGATGCTCGACCTCGTCAAACTCACCCCGATGGCGGATCGCTATCCGCGCCAACTCTCCGGCGGGCAGCAACAGCGCATCGCGCTGGCGCGGGCACTCGCCATGCGCCCCTCGATCCTGCTGCTCGATGAACCCTTCGCCGCGCTCGACAAGAACCTCCGCCTCGACATGCAGATCGAGATCAAATCGATCCAGCGCCTTGCCGGAACAACAACCATCATCGTGACGCATGACCAGGAAGAAGCGCTCTCGATGGCGGACCGCGTCGCGGTGCTGAGCCAGGGCAAGCTGGAGCAATTCGCACCGGCAACAGAGGTTTACGACGCGCCCTCCTCGTTTTTCGTCAACACCTTCGTCGGCGCCTCGAACGTGCTCGACGGGGTTGTCCGCGGCGTGGACGGCGGACAGGCGCAGGTGCGTCTTGGCGACGGCAGTGACCTTTCCGCCCCCCTCCCGCCCGGCATCCAGCAGAATGCGCGCGTGAAAATCTGCATCCGGCCGGAGCATCTCATGTTTTCCGAAGGTGCGGGCGATCTCGATGGGACGGTTGCGCTCGGCATGCCGCTGGGGTCCAGCGTCGTGCATGAGGTGCGCCTCGGCGATGGCACAGCCGTCAAGGTCGCAGGGCCACGAGATGCCGGAGCTGCACCGCTCGCGATGGGCACCCGCGTTTCGCTTCGACCGACGCACGCGACCTCCGTGCGCCTCTACCCCGCTTGACGATTCGACTTCAGCCAACAGGAGCTTCTCACGCATGTTGAACCGCCGCCAAATGCTCACCACCACGCTGGCGCTGGGCGCCATGCATCTCTTTCCCGGCATCTCGATGGGGCAGGCCCGCCGCCTCGTCTTCGCGACCTTCACCGGAAGCTGGGAAGAAGCGCATCGCGATGTGCTGGTGCCGGCCTTCCGCAAGGCCACGAACAACGCCGAAATGGCGCTCGACCCGATGCTCTCGGTCGACCAGATCGCGAAAGTCACCGCCGCACGCGCTAATCCGCCGATCGACGTGATGCTGCATGATCCGGGCCCCGCGCTGGTCGCCATCGGGCAGGACCTCGCCGCGCCCTATCCGGTTGCGCAGTCCGCGCATTACAAGGATCTGATCTCGGATGCTCAGGACCCAATGGGCCCCGCCCCGTTCTTTCAGGTTGTCGGCATTACCTACAACCCGGAGAAGGTCAAAACCCCGCCGACCTCCTGGGCGGATATCTGGAAGCCGGAATTCAAGGGCCGCGTCGGCATCACCAACCTCAACTCGACGCTCGGCACCGGCTTCCTTGTCGAAATCGCCCGCATGAAGGGCGGCAGCGAAGCCAATGTGGATGCCGGCTTCAAGGCGATCGAGGATCTGAAGCCGAACCTCGGCGCGGTGGCCGCCAACCCCGGCCAGCTCGCAACGCTCTACCAGCAGGGTCAGGTCGATATCGGACCGGGCAATTTCAACGCGATCCAGATCCTGAAAGCGCGTGGCGTGCCGGTGGAATTCGTCGCCCCGAAGGAAGGCGCCATCGCCTTCAAGACCACGATCCATATCGTCAAGAACTCGCCGAACCCGGAACTGGCGTTCAAGCTGATCGAAGCTTCGCTTTCGCCGGAAGTGCAATCGAAACTGATGGATAGCCCCTATCTCATCGTGCCGACCAACACCAAGGTGAAGATGGGCGGCGAGATCGCCAAGGTCCTTGCCAAGGATCACGACGAAATGAAGAAGAAATTCGTCTTCCAGGATTGGAAGAAGATCAACGAGCAGCGCTCGGGCTGGATCGAGAAGTTCAACCGCGACATCAAGATCTGATCTTGGAAAAGGGTGGCCCCGGCCGCCCGGAAACCCGGAACCGAACAAATATGAGCAGCGCAACCCATCCGCCTGTCACGCAATACGACCTCAAGCTGGCCTTGCCGCTGGCGGGGCTGTTTGCGCTGTTCTTCATCGCACCGCTGGTGCTGCTGATCATCGTCAGCTTCTACACCGATACCTCGATGACCCGCTTCGGGCTTGATCAATACGCCCGCTTCCTGCTCGATCCGTTCTCGCTCGGCGTGCTAGGTTCAACGCTCTGGCTCGGGGTGAAGGTCACGGCGCTGTGCTTCATCCTTGGCTTTCCGCTGGCGTGGATTTACGTCCGGGCGCCGCGCTGGGCGCAGGGCATCCTGATGCTGGTGGTGGTTCTGCCGCTGCTGACCAGCGTTGTGGTGCGGACCTTTTCATGGATCGTCATTCTCGGGCGGCAGGGCATTATCAACAATACGCTCCTCGGCCTTGGGCTCATCGATGCGCCGCTGCGGCTTCTCTACACCGAGGGCGGCGTCGTCTGGGCGCTGGCGCAGGTGCAGATGCCGCTGATGGTGCTGCCGCTGATCACTGCGCTTTCGCGCATTGAGCCCAATCTCGAGGATGCCTCGGCGGCACTGGGCGCGGGCGCATGGCGGACCTTCTTCCGCGTGACCCTGCCGCTCTCCCTGCCCGGTATCATCGCCGGGTGCCTTCTAACCTTCGCCGCCTCGATCACGGCTTTCATCACCCAGAGCCTCGTCGGCGGCGGACGGATGCTGTTCATGCCGATGTATCTCTACCAGCAGTCCTCGACGCTGAATAACTGGCCCTTCGCGGCAGCGATCTCAGTGATTTTCCTCATCGCGGTGCTAGGCGCGGTGACGCTGTTCAATTTTCTCGGCCGCCTCGCGCGCGGCACGGCGGAGGCCTGATCCCATGAATGGCCGCCCGCTCGATTTTGGTGCCTTCAGCTTCCGCCTCGTGATGGGCTTGCTCGGCCTTGCCGCCGTGACGCTGCTCATCATGCCGACGCTGGTGGTGGTGATTGTCTCCTTCACCAACAGCTTTTCACTCCGCTTTCCCCCGCCAGGCTATTCGCTCCGCTGGTATGCTGCGCTCGGGGATGCGTGGCAGCTCCAGTTCGCGGCATGGAACAGCTTTACCGTGGCGCTCTGGACCACGGTCCTTGCGATAATCCTCGGCGTCGCCGCCTCGCTCGGCATCGCGCGCTCGCCGAAATGGACGGCGAAAGTGCTCGATTCCGTCTTCATGTCGCCGCTTGTGCTCCCAGCGCTGGCCTATGGCCTTGCGGCGCTGATGCTCTTCTCGCTTGTGGGATGGTCGATCTCGCCGGTGACGCTGATCATCGGGCATACGGTGGTTTGCGTGCCCTATGTCATCCGCACTACGGTCGCGGCTTTGGCCCAACTTGACACCGTGCTGCTGGAGAGTTCGGCGAGCCTCGGTGCGAGCCGGTTCTACACCTTCCGGCGCATCACGCTGCCATTGATCCGTCCCGGCATTCTCGCAGGTGCGTTCATCGCCTTCATGTCGTCATTTGACAATGTGCCGGTCTCGCTGTTTCTCAGGGATGCGCGCACCGACATGCTGCCCATCCGCATGTGGCAGGATCTCGAGGGCAAGCTCGATGTCACTATTGCCGCAGTGTCCGGTGCTATGATCGCGCTGACGATCGTCGCCCTTGTTGTGATGGAGCGGTTGACCGGGCTTTCGCGGCGGATCCGGTGACGCTTTCGCGCCAGAAGGGCTCACACCCCCTTGAAAATCGCGTAGCCGTACGGCGTGAACTTCATCGGCAGGTGCAGATGCGGGCCGATATCCTCGATGACGAAGCGGAACGGCACCACATCGAGAAAGCCCGCAAACTGACCCTGCGCCCTGAGATAGTCACCGATATGGAAGCGGACTTCATAGGTTCCGGCGATGATGCCCTCGCCCCGCACCGTGGGGTGATCGAGCTGGCCGTTGGCGCCGATCAGGCCTACCGCCAGCAAGACCTCGTCCGCGGAAAGCCGATGCAGCGAAACTGCCATGCCTCTGGCAGGTTGCCCCGTCGCGACATCAACACAATGAATGGAAATTCCGCCCGCGCGCATGTGATCCTCCGTCTGGAGCGACACTAACCGTGACAGCGGAAACTACCAAGCCCTTGCCGGCGCTCTGGCCTGCCCTTGCCTCGATGACGCTTCTTCAGGCCGTCGTCTCGCTGGCGCTTTTCGCGCCGGGCGTGCTGGCACCGCGCCTCGGGATCGGTGAAGGCGCAGTCTCAACCTTTGTCTTTGGCTGCTTTGCAACAGCGATTTTCGGCGCCCTGCAAGGCGGCGTTCTGGTCGGTGCCATCGGCTCCTTCCGGGTTGCGACGGGGTGCATGGTTGCGGTCGCCGGGGCAATGTTCCTGGGTATGACCGGCAGTACGGCAGCGCTGCTGGCCGCTGGGCTGGTACTGGGCCTCGCCTTCGGGCCAGAGACCCCGGCGAGTTCGGCGTTGCTCAGTCGCCTTGCCCGCCCGGAGCAGCGCTCACTTGTGTTCTCCCTCCGCCAATGCGGAAACCAGATCGGCGCGATCACCGGTTCGCTCACCTTGCCGGTGCTGGCGATGGTCGACCCACGAAGCGGCTACGCGTTGATTATCGGCATCGCGGGGATCGCAGCGCTTCTTTTCGCCGCCCAGTCGCGGCACTATGACCCTCTGGTGCGAGAGGCCTCGCACGGCTTGCCACTGCGCAAGGCGCTACGCCTGCTGTCGGAGAACGCCCGGCTGCGGCGTCTTGCGATCTTTTCCATCCCGCTTTCCGCGCTGCAACTCGCGCTCAATGCCTATCTCGTGACGTTTCTTGTGGGCACGCTGACGCTGGATCACGTGACTGCCGGCATCGTCCTCGGCGTGGCGCAGGCTGGCGGTCTTGCCGGGCGCCTTGGCTGGGGGTTCGCGACGGTGCGTCTGGCACCAACGCGGCTGGTCGCCTTCATCGCAATCGGTTCCGGTATCTTCGGCGGTGCGATGGCGATACTGCCTGCGGGAACGGCCCCTGCGCTTCTGGCCGCCGTTGCCTTCGGCTTCGGCCTCACCGCGAGCGGCTGGAATGGCGTCTTTCTCGGCGAAGTCGCGACCTGCGCGCCCGCTGGTCGGGCAGGAGAAGCAACCGGCGCGGTGCTGACGGCAAGCTATACCGGCCTGCTTCTCGGACCGGGCCTGATCGCGCTGCTATCGGCGATCTCGGGACTGCGCCTAGCTTATCTCTTCCTCGCAGCCGCCGCTATGCTCGTCGGTCTCTGGCTCCTGAGGCTCAGGAATGAGGGATCAGACAAGCACCCGACCCTGTGACATGCGGCGACGATCCCTCGATACACTGGCGGCACGCCACGTGAACAGCGTGGTAGGATCAGCCCCGCCTGCATCAGAGTTGCACAATCGCCTTGGTATGGCGTGCGATCATCAATTCCTCGTTGGTCGGGATAACAAACACCCGCACGCGCGATCGCTCCGAAGAGATGACACCTGCACCGGCGCGGTTGCGGTCGAGGTCCAGCTCAAGCCCAAGCCATTCCATCGCTTCGAGCACGTATTCGCGGATCATCGCTGAGTTCTCACCAATCCCGCCGCTAAACACGATCGCATCAAGCCCTTCGAGTGCCGCGGCCATACCGCCGATCTCGCGGCGTGTGCGGAAGACGAAATAGTCGATCGCCTGCCGCGCATGCGGGTTGTCCGAGGCCTCCAGCACGCGCATGTCACTGGAGACGCCCGAGAGCCCCTTGAGTCCCGATTGCCTGTAGAGGAGAGCAGAAATCTCCGCCGCCGACATGCCCTTTTCCTGCATCAGGTAGAGTAGGACGCCAGGGTCGATCTGGCCCGGACGCGTGCCCATCGGCAGGCCATCAAGCGCGGAAAATCCCATGGTCGAGGCCACCGATTGGCCATCCCGGAGCGCGCACATCGAAGCGCCGGAGCCGAGATGGCAGATCACCACCCTTCCTCGCGCATGATGCGGTGCGATCTCGGCCAGCCGCCCCGCGACATATTCGTAGGAAAGGCCGTGGAACCCGTAACGCCGGATGCCCGCGTCATAAAGTGCACGCGGCAGGGCGAAGACATCGTTGACGAAGGGATGCGCGCGATGAAAGGCCGTATCAAAACACGCGACCTGCGGCACATCCGGAAAGGCACGCCGGGCCGCGCCGACACCCGCAAGATTATGCGGCTGGTGCAGCGGCGCCAGCGGGTTGAGCTTGGTCAACCTGGCCTCAATCTCCGCCGTCAACACGATCGGATCGCCATAATCCGTGCCGCCATGGACGATCCGGTGTCCAACGGCGACAATATTGGCCCCCACAAAGGTCTTCGAAAGCCGGTCAAGCACCAGAACCATCGCTTCGACCGGATCGTTGGGCGCGCTGGAGCCAGCCAGCGGTTCGTCGACCAGCCTTTGCCCCTCGCCGCTCCTGATCACGAGATGCGGCTCAGCCCCGATGCCGTCAATCTGCCCGACGGCGAGGCAGACCAGCGCTTCGGCGGAGAAAAGAGCGAACTTGAGCGAGGAAGAGCCCGCGTTCAGGGTGAGGATATGGCGTTCCATGGTGTTATTCGGCTGCCTTCAGGGAGGGTTCCGCATCGCCAAGAGCCTCGCCATGCACCCGCCAATACTCATAGAGCTACGCGAGCGCGCAGGAAACCAGCCGGGCGCGCTTATTATCGACGCATGAGGCCAGCATCGCCGGAATATGGGCGCCAACCACCAGTCCCGTGGCTTCCGTTCGCGCGATGAAAGTCAGCTTCTCGGCAAGCATAGGCCCCGCCGTGATCAGCATCAACCGCGCGCAATCGCGACCGGGAAACCACCGTGGGTGTGCTCTGTCCGGGCAGCGGTTTCATCCTCGCGGCTGTGATGCTCGACAAGCCATACCTGAAGTCTGCGCGGGCCCTCTCTTCCGCGCGCATCCTGATGATCGCTTGACCTGACGGGGGCAGCGCAGATGCGCCTCTGCTTGAGAAGGGACGATAAACCGACGATTACTCGCCGGGCACCAATTGCCCTTCAGGCGCGATCGCTTTGCGCCCGCGGGTCAGGCGATCAAACGCGAGATAGATCGCGGGGGTCGTGTAAAGCGTCAGCATCTGCGAAACGAGCAAGCCGCCGAGAATGGTGATGCCGAGCGGGCGGCGGAGCTCCGCCCCCGGCCCCTCACCCAGCACCAGCGGCAAGGCACCGAGCATTGCGGCGAGCGTCGTCATCAGGATGGGGCGAAAGCGCTCCTTTGCCGCCGCGAGGATCGCTTCTGCAGGCGCAAGCCCCATACGGCGCTGCGCATCGAGCGCGTGATCCACCAGCATGATGCCGTTTTTCTTCACGATGCCGATCAGCAGGATGATGCCGATGAGCGCCACCAGCGTGAGATCCATCCCCGCGAGTTTAAGCGCGATCAGCGCGCCAAGCCCCGCCGAGGGCAGCGTCGAGAGGATCGTCAACGGATGGATCAAGCTCTCGTAGAGAATGCCGAGCAGGAGATAAATTGCGATCAGCGCGCCTGCGACGAGCAGAACCTGCGAATTGGCGCTGCGATCAAAGGCGGCGGCATCGCCGGCGAATTCCGCGTGCACCTCCTCGGGCAGATGCAAGGCCGCAACCGCCGCGCGAATGGCCGTCGTTGCCTCGCCCATTGAGGCACCCGGCGCGAGGCCGAAGTTCACCGTCACCGCCGCAAATTGCCCCTGATGGTTGACGACCAGCGGCGCGAGAGAACGCGAGAAGGTAGCAACCGATGAAAGCGGGATTTGCAAGCCCCCCGTCCCCGGCACAAAGACCCGCGCGAGATCGGCGGTATCGCCCCCGCGCCCGCTCGCGACCGACATCACCACGCGATACTGGTTACGGTCGGCGTAGATGGTCGCGATCTGGCGTTGCGAGAAAGCATTGTTGAGCGCAGCATCAATATCGGCAATCGAAACGCCAAGGCGCGCGGCAGCAGCGCGGTCGATCTTTACATCGGCCTGCAAGCCGCCCGATTCCTGATCCGTCGAAACATCCGTAAGGCCCGGCAGCGCCTTCAGGCTGTCCGTCACTCGGGGGATGGCATCGCGCAACAGCGCAAGATCCGGGCTCCAGAGCGTAAATTGCAGGTCGGATTTGCCCTGCCGCCCGCCGGCGCGGACATCTTGCACCGCCGAAAGGTAGACGGACACGCCGGGGAGGGCATTGAGCTTGCCTCTGAGCCGCGCGATGACGCGCTGGATATTCATGCCGCGCTCGGCGAGCGGTTTCAACGCCACAAACAGGCGCCCGGTGTTCACCGTCGTCACCCAGCCAGAAGAGCCCATGAAGGAGCCGACATGCTTGACCGCCGGATCATCCGAGACAATTTTCGCGGCCTGCTCCTGCAACTGCCGCATGGCGTCGAAGGAGACATCCGGCGCAGCCTCGACCCAACCGAACATCAGCCCGGTATCATCCTGCGGGAAGTAGCCCTTCGGCAGGGTCTGGAAGAAATAGACCGTGGCCGCGATTGCCGCGAAGGTCACGAGGATCATCAGCCAGATGCGCCTGAGCGCCCAGCGAAGGGTGCGCTCGTAATGCCCGACAAGGTAAGTGAGCAGCCGCGCAACGCCCAGCTGGAGCCGGCCCGGCTCGGCATGGCGAAGATATTGCCCGCAGAGCATCGGCGTGATGGTCAGCGCTGCGATGAGCGAAACCGCGATGGCGAAGGCCACGGTCATCGCAAATTCCTGAAAGAACTTGCCGACGATGCCGCCAATGAAGAACAGCGGCAGGAAGGCCGCGACAAGACTGAGGCTGATCGAAACCACCGTGAAGGCAATGGTTCCCGCGCCTTCGATAGCCGCTTCGAGCGGTGAAAGCCCGGCTTCCACGCGCTCGATGACGCTTTCGATGACGACAATCGCATCATCAACGACGAAGCCGACGCTGATCGCTAACGCCATGATCGAGAGATTATCGAGGCTGAAACCCGCCGCCCACATGCCCACAAACGTCCCGGCAAAGGCGAGCGGAATGGTCACACCCGCCGCCAAAGTCGGCACCGCACGCCCCAGAAACAGGTACACAACCCCCATCACGAGCGCGATGGAGATCAGCAGCGTCGAAGCCATGTCTTCAAGGCTCGCACGGATCGTCGTGGTGCGGTCGGACATCACCACGACCTCGACATCGCCCGGTAGCCAGCGCTGAAGTTCGGGCAGCAGCGCCCGCACACGCTCGACCGTTTCCACGACATTGGCATTCGCCGCGCGGGTGATGTTGAGCAGGATCGCCGGCTTGCCGTTGAAACTCCCCGCCGCACGGATATTGCGCACGCCGTCATAGACGCGCGCAATATCGGTGAGGCGCATCACCGTGCCATTGGCGGCACGGATCACGAGCGCCTTGTAGGCTTCCGCCTTGCCGAGCTGGCCGGAGATCGCAAGGGTTTCGCTTTGCTTGATGCCATCGAAACTCCCGAGCGGGGTCAGGACATTCGCGCCCGCCACCGCCTGCCGCACCTGTTCCAGCGTGAGACCCGCCGAGGCAATCGCCGCCGGATCGACCTCGACGCGCACGGCGGGCTGGTCTGCGCCACTGACCGAGACATCCGCCACCCCTTCCACCTGCGAAAGACGCTGCACGAGGATGGTATCGGCAGCGTCGTAAATATCACTGGAGGACACCGTCGCGGAGGTCAGCGCCAAGACGAGGATCGGCATCGAGGCAGGGTTGGCCTTGCGGAAGGTCGGCAGCGTCGGCATGTCGGACGGCAGATCCGCCATCGACGCGTTGATCGCGGCCTGCACATCCTGCGCGGCCTTGTCGATCTTGCGCTTGAGATCAAACTGCACCGAAATCGAGGTCGAGCCCTGCGCGCTCGTCGAGGTGATTTCCGTGACGCCTGCAATCGCGCCGAGGCGGCGCTCAAGCGGTGCGGCAACGCTCGCCGCCATGGTCTCGGGATCGGCACCGGGGCGCGAGGCCGAGACGCGGATGGTCGGAAAATCGACCTGCGGCATCGAGGCGACGGGCAGCGCGTGATAGGCGACCGTGCCGATAATCAGCATCCCCAGCGCCAGCAAGGTCGTCGCCACCGGGCGCCGGATGAAAGGCTCACAGGGGTTGAGCCGGTCGCTCATGCCTGATTTTTCGCCTTCGCTAGTCCTTGCTTTTCCGCCTTCGCTCATGTGGGTTCAACCACCGCCACAGGCGGTGCCTCCCGTCGCATGCGCAGACGGTCCAGCGCGAGGTATACCACCGGCGTTGTGTAGAGCGTCAGCAGCTGGCTGAGCATCAGGCCACCAATGATCGAAACGCCGAGCGGCATGCGAAGCTCCGCACCCGGCCCCGTGGCGAGCGCCAGCGGCAGCGCGCCAAAGAGCGCGGCCAACGTCGTCATCATGATCGGGCGGAAACGGAGCGCGCAGGCCTCGATGATCGCGGCTTCAGGTGAAAGCCCGCGCGTGCGCTCGGCATGGAGCGCGAAATCGATCATCATGATCGCGTTTTTCTTCACGATGCCCATGAGCAGGACGATGCCGATGACACCGATGATCGTGAGGTGCTCGCCCACCGCCATCAACGCGAGCAGCGCACCAATGCCCGCCGAGGGCAACGTCGAGAGGATCGTCAGCGGGTGGATATAGCTTTCGTAGAGCACGCCGAGCACGATGTAGATCGCGACAATCGCGGCGAGGATCAGCCAAGGCTGGCCCGCGAGCGAAGCACGGAATTCCGCAGCTTCGCCGGAGAAAGTCCCGGTAACGGAAGCCGGCATGCCGATGGCGGTCTCGGCTGCGGAAACGGCGGCGATCGCATCGCCGAGCGAGCGCCCGCCCGCGAGATCAAAACTGATGGTGAAGGCCGGGAACTGCTGCTGATGGCTGATCGCCAGCGGCGCAGTGGTGCGTTCGAGCTTGGCAAAGGCCGCCAGCGGCACCTGCGCGCCCGCCGTGCCGGGAAAACGGAAGAGCTCAAGCGCGGAAGGGTCCGCCTTGAAGCGCGTATCGGCTTCGAGCACGACGCGATACTGGTTCGCCTGCCCGTAGATCGTGGAGACCTGTCGCTGCGAGAAAGCATCGTTGAGGACATCGGAAATCGACTGGATTGAAACGCCGAATTGCCCGGCGCGGACGCGGTCAATCGCGAGGCGCGCGGTCAGGCCCTCGTCTTCCTCAATAGAGGCGACATTGGTGAAACCGCTGTCCTGCCGCAGCGCCGAGAGCAACTTGTTGCCCCAATCGCGCACGGAGGCGGTATCGGAAGCGACCAGCGTATATTGATACTGGCTCCAGCTCGCGCGGGTCGAAATCTGTACGTCCTGCACGGGTTTTACAAAGGCCGAGAGGTCCGGGATCGCTTCAAGTGCGTTATCCATCGCGAGCGCTACCATCGCCGCGGAACGCTTGCGCGTGGCGTGCGGTTGCAGCGTCGCAGTTAGCGTTGCAGTGTTCGGCGTCGGGTTCGCGCCGCCGACACCCGCGACCGAGACTACGCTCGCGACCTCCGGGATGGCTTTTAAAACCTTCGTCGCCTCGGCCTGAAGGCGTGCCATTTCAGCAAAGGAGACATCGGGCGAGGCGCGCACAGCAATCGAGATCAGGCCCGTATCCTGTACCGGCAGGAAGCTCTTGGGCATGCCGACATAGAGCACCACCGTGATCCCCAGCGTCAGGATCGTCAGGGCCAGCGTGAGCCCACGATGGTTGAGCACCACGGCAAGCGTGCGGGCGTAGAACGCCGCGAGGCCATCCCCCAGTGCAGCGGAAAGACGCCCGAGCACGCCCGGCTTCTTCTCGGCTTCCGGCTCGGCGCGATGCTTGAGGAGTTTCGCGCACATCATCGGTGTCAGGGTGAGCGACACCAAAGCCGAGACCACCACCGCAATCGCCAAGGTGATCGCGAATTCACGGAACATCCGCCCCACAAGGCCGGTCATGAACAGGAGCGGGATGAACACCGCGAGCAGCGAGACCGTGAGCGAAATCACGGTGAAGCCGATCTCGGCAGAGCCCTTCATCGCGGCTTCCTCGCCGCTCGCACCCTCCTCGCGGTGACGCGCGATATTCTCGATCATCACGATGGCATCATCGACGACAAAGCCGGTGCCGATGGTCAGCGCCATTAACGAGAGGTTGTCGAGGCTGAAGCCCGCGAGCCACATCACCGCGAAGGTGCCAACCAGCGACAGCGGCAGCGCAACGCCCGCGATGATCGTGGCCGAAGCCGTACGCAGGAACAGCAGCACGACGAGGATCACAAGACCAATCGAGAGGACCAGCGTGAACTGCACATCCTCGACCGAGGCGCGGATCATTGCCGTGCGATCCGAGACGACATCGAGCTTCACATCGGCCGGAAGCGCGAGCCTGAGACGCGGCAACTCATGCAGGATGCGGTCCACTGTCGCCACAACATTCGCGCCGGTCTGGCGCTGGATATCGAGCACAATGGCGGGCATCCCCTCGCGCCACGCACCGATGCGCTCGTTCTCAAAGCCATCGGTGACCTCCGCGACATCGCGCAGGAGAACGGGCGAGCCTTTCCGCATCGCGATGGTGACCTGCGCATAATCCTTCGCGCTGGTGATCTGGTCGTTGGCGGCAATAGCGTGGGACTGGTTGGCACCATCGAGCGAGCCTTTCGGCGCGGAAGTATTCGCGCCGGAAATCGCCGTGCGCAGGTCTTCGAGGCTGAGGTTCTTGGCCGCGAGCGCGGCAAGATCGGCCTTGACCCGCACCGCCGGCTTCGAGCCGCCCTGCACCGACACCTGCCCGACGCCGGAAACTTCCGCGAGGCGCTGGGCAATCAGCGTATCGGCGAAATCGGAGAGGACGCGCAGCGGCACCGTTTTCGAAGTCAGCGCCAGGGTGACAATCGGCGCATCCGCCGGGTTGGCCTTCGCATAGGTCGGCGGATAGGGCAAAGTGCGCGGCAGGGTTGAGCCGGCAGCATTGATCGCCGCTTGAACATCCTGCGCCGCTCCGTCGATCTCGCGATCGAGGCTGAATTGAAGCGTGATCTGTGAACGCCCAAAGGTGCTGGTCGAGGTCAGACTCTGCATCGCCTGAATCTGGCCAAGCTGACGTTCGAGCGGTCCTGTCACGAGCGAGGCCATGGTCTCCGGGCTCGCGCCGGGCAGGTTCGTCGTGACGACAATGGTCGGAAAATCAACCTGCGGCAGCGAGGAGACCGGCAAGCCGCGATAGCCCATAACCCCGAGGATCAGCAGCGCCACCGCCAGCAGCGAGGTTGCGACGGGCCGCGCGATGAAGGGCGCGGAAACGTTCACGGCACGGGCCTCGCAGGCGCTGGAGCGCCGGGCGCGCCGCCAGGAGGCGCACCACTCGGTGGGCCGTTCGGATTGTTGCGGCGACGCTCGCCGTTACCGCGCTGGCCGGGTTGACGCGGTGCGCCATCTGCGGGCGCAGCGGCAGGCTTGGTCGCCTCCCCATCCAGTGTCACGGTGACGTCCTTGCCATCGGAGAGGCGCGCAAAACCGGCGGTGACGATCCGTTCGCCAACCTCGACACCCTTGTCGATCACCGCGACCTGCTCATCTTGCTGCGTCACGGTGACGGGCCGGACGATGGCCTTCTCGCCCTCGCCAACGACATAGACGAACGTGCCCTGCGGGCCGCGCCGGATTGCCGGGGTCGGCACCACGCGCGCGCCCTTCAACTCGGTGATCTTGACCCTGACAGTCACAAACTGGCCGGGCCAGAGCTTCTGCTCGGCATTCGGGAAGACCGCCTTGAGCTTCACCGTGCCGGTTGTCACATCGACCTGATTGTCGATGACATCGAGACGCCCGCTGGCGACCACCGTGCGGCCATCGGTATCAAGGGCCTCGACCGGCACAACGCCTTGGGCAAGTGCGGCGGCGGCGGCGGAAAGATCGCGTTGCGGCAACGCGAAGGTCGCGGCAATCGGCTGTATCTGCGCGATGGTCACGAGGCCCGCCGCATCACCAGAGCGGATGATATTGCCCGGATCGACCTGCCGCAGACCCGCGCGGCCATCAAGCGGCGAGGTCACGGTGGTATAGGCGAGGTAGGCGCGAGCGTTGTCGATCGCGGCCTCATCCGAACGCACCTGCGCTTCGAGTTGCGCGACGGCAGCCTTCTGCTGATCAGCCTGCTGCTTGGGGCCAGCATTGGAGGCCGCAAGCTGCTGGTAGCGCGCAAGATCGACGCGGGCATTGGCGAGGTTGGCCTCGTCCTGCGCCTTTTTGGCGAGTGCCTGATCGAGCTGGGCCTGCCAGATGCGCGGATCGATCCGCGCCAGCACTTGCCCGCGCGTCACCATCTGCCCTTCCTTGAACTCGACCGCCGTCAGGAGGCCATCGATCTGGCTCCGGACCGTGACGAGTGCATAGGCCTGAATATTGCCGATGCCATCGCGGTAGATGGGGACATTTTTCGCCTGAACCGCCGTCGCGAGCACAGCGACAGGGCCGTCACCGCCCCCGCCGCGCCGCCCGCCGGGACGGTTGGGTCGTGTCGGGGCCGCAGTCTCACTCTGCTGTAGCGACCAATAGTAATAGCCGCCGCCCCCGGCTGCACCGAGCACAAGGAGAACTGCGAGAACCTTGCCGACCTTCATTCCATTGCTCCGGCGCGCGGTGAAAGCGCGACCCATCCTGCCGCTTCGGGCGAGGTTACAAAATCACCGCCGAGCGCCTGGAACAGCGATACCGAGGCTTGCAGCCGTTGCAAGCGGCTCTGGACCAGCGATTCCTGCGCCTGAAACAGAGTGTTCTGCGTGTTGAGCAAGGTTTGCAGGTCAATTGTGCCAAGCCTGAGGCGTTCTTCCGACAGGCGGAACGCTTCGCGCGCCTTGGTAACAACAACCGAGAGTGCCGCCTCGCGCGCCGCGCTTTCGCGGACACCGACGAGTGCGTTTTCGACATCGACCAGCGCGGAAACTATCGCCTTGCGGTAATTCTCCAGCAATTCCCGCTTGCGCGCAGCGGCAGCATCGACCTCGGCGTTGAGCCGCCCGCCATCGAAAATCGGCTGCGTGAGCCCTGCCGCCAAGGACCAGATCGTCGATTCAGGACGAAGCAGGTTCTTCAGCATCGCGCTTTGCAAACCACCCTGCCCCGTGAGCTGGATCGAGGGCAAGAGCGCCTTGCGCGCCGATTCGAGGTTGGCATCCGCGCCCAGAAGCTGCGCCTCGGCGTTACGGATATCCGGCCGCCGGAGGAGCAGGCTCGCCGGCATACCCGGCGTCGCGCCCGGTACTTTGAGCGCCTTCAGGCTCGTCGCCGCCACCGCCATGCCTTCCGGCGGACGGCCAAGCAGCAGCGCGATGGTGGTGCGTGTGAGTTCGATATTCTGCCGCAGGTCCGGCAATTGCGCGCGCTGGCTTGCAACGAGACTTTCCTGCTGTGCGACATCGAGCGCCGTGCCGGTTCCCGCGCGGAGGCGCTCGCGGATGACGCCGAGAATGCGCTCGGCATTCTCGAGGTTTTCGCTGGCAATCGACAGCCGATCGCGCGTTGCGGCATGGGAAAGCCAGGCGTTGATCAGCGCTGCGCGGGTTGAAAGCCGGAGGACTTCCCGGGCGTAGACCACCGCCTCGACATTCGCGCGGGCGGAAGCCAGAAGATCGCGGTTCTTGCCCCAGAGATCGAGTTCGTAACTCGTCGCCAGCACGCCGGAGAAGGAATTCCTCAGCGAGACCGGTTGCACGCCGGCCCTCCGGCTCGTCGTCCCCGAACTCTGGCTGCGCGAGGCATCGCTTGAAAGCGTCAGTCCCGGCACCAGCACCGCGCCGGTGACGCGCGCCTGCGCTTCAGCCTCTTCGATGCGTGCAGCGGCGGCGGCGACATCAAGATTGGCGATATCCGCCTGATCGACAAGCCGCGTCAGCGCGGGCGAACCGAAACGCGCCCACCAGCGCGACAGATCGGTCGCCGGGCGGGCGTTGGCATGGTCGAATTTCGGGGCAAGCGCGAGCTGCGGGTCCGCCACGCCCGGCGCGGAAGCGCAACCGCCAAGCGCGAGGACAATGCTCACCACCGGAAAACAGGAGAAACGAATTCCGGCCATGAAAGCGACGCCAACCCCTTCTGAAACTGCGAAGCAGCTTTAACCCAAGGCGAATCAGCGCGTCATGGCCAAAGCCTTAACGCGTGTTAACCCTTGGGTTAGAGGGAAAGCGAAAGCGCCGCAAGCGCGCGGCGGTCGCAGCCGCAGGATCCTGGCCTCAATACGTCGCGCGCCCGCCCGAAATATCGAACACCGCGCCGGTGGAAAATGCGCAATCCTCGCTCGAAAGCCACGAGATCATCGCGGCGGCTTCCTCAACCTGAAGGAAGCGGTTCATCGGGATTTTCGAGAGCATGAAGTCAATATGCTCCTGCTTCATCTGGTTGAAAATCTCGGTCTTTGCCGCTGCCGGGGTGATGCAGTTGACGAGAATATTCGAGGTCGCCAGCTCCTTGGCGAGCGACTTCGTCAGCCCGATCAACCCGGCCTTCGAGGCGGAATAATGCGAGGCATTGGGGTTGCCGTCCTTGCCCGCGATCGAGGCGATATTGACGATGCGACCATAGCCATTCTTCAGCATCTCCGGCACCACGGCGCGGCAAGTGAGATACGGCCCGACGAGGTTGACCTCGACCACACGGCGCCAGACATCCGGCGCCAACTCCCAGAGCTTGGCGTTACCGCCGGTAATGCCCGCATTGTTGACGAGAATATCGATCTTGCCATGCCGGGTCACGGCGGCCTTGGTTGCCGCTGCGATGGAGACCTCATCGGTGAGCTCGACGATATCACCCGACACCGTGCCGAGCTTGCCGAGGCTGGCTTTCGCATCATCAAGCGCCTTCTGGTCAATATCCCAGATCACGACCGTAGCGCCGGAGGTGAGCATCCGCTCAGCGGCAGCATAGCCGATCCCGCGCGCACCGCCGGTAATGATGGCCACGCGGCCCTTGAGGTCGATCTGGTTCATGAACGTCTCCTGCCTATGCCTTGCGCTGGGTTACTTCCCGGCACCTGAAGTCTTGTCGGGGTCTTTTCGAGCCGATTGCAAGGCCCATCGTCAATGAGAAAATGCAGTATGCAGCAGAAGAACCACGGGAAACGCTCACCCCCCGTAGTCTGCCCGCTCGATGCCATGCCGCCGCATTTTCTCGTTGAGCGTGCGACGCGGCAACCCAAGGCGCTCCAGCGCACCAGCAATCGAGCCCTTTTCGGTCTTGAGTGCGGCGATGATCAGGCGCCTTTCATAGGCATCGACCATCTCGGCCAAGGCGCCTGAGGGGATAGCCGCAGCCTCAACAACAGTTGTGCCCAGCCGTAGTCCGAGGCCCATGCCGAAGCGCTCGGCAACGCTGCGCAACTCCCTGACATTCCCCGGCCAAGGGTAGGCGAGCAGCGCCTCGACCGCCTCAGGTGGAAGGTCGCCAGGCGCGCGTCCCGCCGCATGGCTCGCCACCGCCGCGAAGCGCGTGAACAGCAGCAGGATATCCTCGCCCCGATCCCGCAAGGGGGGAAGCGTCACCTCGTCGCCCGCAAGGCGGAAATAGAGATCCGCACGGAAGGCCCCTGCGTCCGATGCCACACGTAAGTCGACCTTGGTCGCGCTGATGATCCGCAAATCGACCGGAATGGACCGGTTGGAGCCGATGCGCTCGATGACCCGCTCCTGCAACACGCGCAGGAGCTTGGATTGCGCCGCCACCGGCATGCTCTCGATCTCGTCGAGAAACAGTGTCCCGCCCGATGCAAACTCGAATTTGCCGATCCGCGTCGTCTGCGCGCCGGTAAAGGCGCCCGCTTCATGGCCAAAAAGCTCGCTCTCGATCATCTCCGCCGGAACGGCCGCGCAATTGATCGGCACGAAGGGTTTGCCGCGCCGTGGGCCAAAGTCGTGCAGCACCCGCGCGACGACCTCCTTGCCTGTTCCGGTTTCTCCGAGGAGCAGCACGTCAAGCTTGAGATCGAGCAATGCACGGATATGCGCCTGCAAGCGCTGCATCGTCGGTGAAGCACCAATGAGGCGCGCGGCAAGACCATCCGCGCCGGTTTCGAGCGCCGCGACACGCCGGATCAACCGGCTCTGCCGCGTCGCGTTGCGCAAAGTCGCGACCAGCCGATCCGGATCATGCGGCTTTGTAAGAAAATCAAAAGCGCCGGCCTTGAGGACCTCGACTGCCAGCGGTACATCGCCATGTCCGGTGAGCATCACGATCGGCATGGCGGGGTGGCTTTGGCGCAGCGCATGAAGCAGCGCGAGCCCGTCACGCCCCGGCATCCGCATATCCGTAAGCACCGCATCGAAAGTGCGGGCTTCCAGTGCTCCGAGTGCCGCCTCGACCGACATCGCGGTGACCACGGCAAAGCCCGAAATCTCCAGCCACTGACCAAGCGAGGCGATCACCAGCGGATCGTCATCCACCACCAGCAGCGCAGGTTTTTCGACTTCTGTCATGCAGTCTTCCCGGCAGCGAGCGGCAGGCTCGCACGAAAACAGGTTTGACCGTCAAGACGCTCATAGGCAAGCGCGCCACCGTGATCGACAATGATCGAATAGGCAATCGCCAGCCCGAGGCCGAGGCCCTGCCCCACTTCCTTGGTGGTGAAAAACGGTTCGAACAGTCGCCCGACCTGTCCACCTTCGACCCCCGGTCCGGCGTCGATTACGGCAAGGTCAGCGCGCCCCTCCCGCACGCTGACCTCAACCCGGATGAGGCATTCTGGTGCCTCCCGCACAGCATCGATGGCATTGAGCAGCAAGGTCATGATGACCTGTTCGAGCCGTCCCGGCACGGCGAGAACCGGCACCGGAGCGAGCGCGTCAAGCGTGGCAGTCACGCCGGAATCCCCAAGCCGGAACTTGAGAAGCCGCAAAATCTCGCCCGCAACCGCGCTGACATCGACGACCTCACGCCGGTCATCGCTGCGGCGGGCCAGACGCTTGAGGTCGTCGGTCAGGCCCGCAAGCCGATCAACCGCGCCAGCCATAACAGTGATATTACCGCTGGCCCGCGCGGCATCCCCCTGTTCCAGCAACGCACGGGTACTCGCGAGATAGGTGCGTAGCGCTGTCAGCGGTTGATTGACCTCATGCGCCAGCCCCGCGAAAGCCTGTCCCATCGCCGCGAGTTTGGCGGCCTGCACGAGGCCATCGCGGGTCTTGTGCAGTTCGACGTCGATCCGCGCCCGCTCGGCGACCTCCGCCTCGACCTGCTCAAGGGCGATCCGGAGTGCGCCGGTACGCTCGATCACGCGCGCTTCGAGAACCTGCCGTGCCGCGCGATCCGCAAGAAGGCGCGCGACGTGCATCCGGCTGATCAAGCCGAGCAGCAGGAGCACGATCACGCCAAGGGTCGCCATCGCAGCCGCATCGAAGGCCTGCCGGCGCGCGAGATCATCCGCCGCCAGCAAGACGAGCGTCCAGGGTGTGCCGGGCACAGGCTCAGCCAGCACGAGACCTGAGTCGGCATCCTCCGTCAGGATGGACGGACCGAGCTTCACATCGGCGTAGCGTCGTTCACCCTCGACTGCCGCGATACGCAACGCCGGGATCGCGCGAAGCGGGCGATAGCGCCACGCCGGATGGGAGGTCAGAAACACCACGCCATCCGCATCGAGCACGGCGACCTGCTCTCCTGCGCTGGCCCAACTGGCTTCGAGCGGCGCAAAATCGATCTTGGCGACCGTGACGCCCAGTGTTTCGGTTCCTTTCCGGATTGCGGAGGCCAGAAAATAACCGGGCACACCCGTCGTCACGCCTACGCCGAAATAGCGTCCCGAGCCCTTCTCGATCGTCTCGGTGAAATAGGGCCGGAAGGCATAGTCATGACCGACAAAACTGGCCGGCTCCCGCCAGTTGCTCGCGGCAAGCGCCAACCCTTTAGCATTCAGCACATAGAGGGCCGAGAGCGCGGTATTCCGCGCAGCGCGCTCCAGAAACTCATTCGCAAGGCGCAAGGCGGCCTCGCCGGGCGCTTCGAGAAGCCCGGTAATCTCGCCGGCATGCGCAGCAAGATCCGGCACCGCCCGGAAGCGTTCAATGGCGACACGCAAGGTCTCGGCAATCAGCGCCGAGCGTTGACTGGCACTCAGCCGCAGCGCCTGTTCCTGTCGGGCAGCCGTGAGGTGGAACACCCCACCACCGGTCATGAGCGCGAGCAGCAACCCGAAAAGTGGAAACCGCCAGCGCTTCATCATCGGCCTCAAAACCTCCGGACCGGGCAAACCTAGCCCGGAGGTCTCTCCGGATGCAATCAAGGCCAGATCAGCGCTCGCGGTCGATCAGCGATGTCTCTCGCGTATCCGGCATCGCGACGTAGACGAGGAGCGAGCAGGCAACGCACCCTGCGACATACCAGTAGAACCACGCCTCATGGCCAATGCTCTTGCACCATAGGGCGATATACTCCGCCGTGCCGCCAAACAGCGAGACGGTCACCGCATAGGGCAGCGCGACACCGAGGGCGCGCACCTCGGTGGGAAAAAGCTCCGCCTTCACCACCGCGTTGATCGAGGTATAACCCGAGACAATCAGCAGTGCGATGAAGATCAGGCCAAAGGCGAGCCAGGGGTCTTTCGTCATCGAGAGCATCGTCAAAAGCGGCACGGTCGCGAGCGTGCCCAAAACGCCGAAGCTGATCAGCAGTGGACGGCGACCAATCCGGTCCGAAAGCGCACCGAACAAGGGTTGCAGGCACATGAAGGCGAAAAGCGCCGCCGCCGACACCAGCGTGGAGTCGTTCTTCGTCAGGCCCACCGTGTTCACGAGAAACTTCTGCATGTAGATTGTGTAGGTATAGAAGGCGACTGTGCCCCCCATCGTCAGCCCCACCACCGTGAGCACCGCACGCGGGTGCTTGGCAAGCTCAAGGATATGGCTCGAAAAGCCCGGGCGTGAGGTCGACTTCTGCTTGGCCGCAACAAAGTGATCACTCTCTGTCATCGCACGGCGCAGATACATCGCGACCAGCGCACAGAGCGCCCCGATGGCGAAGGGAATGCGCCAGCCCCAGGCTTCAAGCTGCGCCGGCGTGAGAAACACGAACTGGAGCAGCAGCAAGACAGCCAGCGCCAGTAATTGCCCCATGATCAGGGTGACATACTGAAAACTCGAATAGAACCCGCGATTGGCCTTATCCGCCACCTCGGAAAGATAGGTCGCGCTCGCGCCATACTCACCGCCAAGGCTGATACCCTGCACGAGCCGCGCGACAATCAGCAGGATTGGCGCCCAGATACCGATGGTCTGGTAGCTCGGCGTGACCGCGATCACCAGTGAGCCGAAGCACATCAGCAGCACCGAGAGGGTCAACGCTGTGCGGCGACCATAGCGATCCGCGAAAACGCCCATCAGCCAGCCGCCGATGGGTCGCATGATGAAGCCAAGCGCGAAAACCGCGGCCGTGTTCAGAAGCTGCGCCGTCGCATCGCCCGCCGGAAAGAACGACTTGGCAAAATAGAGCGAGAAGGCCGCATAGACATACCAGTCGTACCACTCGACAAGATTGCCGACCGAGCCGGCGAAAATCGAACGCAAGCGTCCGGATGGGGTTGCAACAGGCGCCGATGCAGCCCGTGCGATGGGTTCGTTCGCAGCAATATCACTCATGGTCAGTCCTCCCTGGAACACGCCCCCTTGAGGAGGGCTTGACGGGCTTCAGCAACCGCCGTGCCGGGAGGGAGGTGAAATTTTACGAAGTTTTTTAGGCCTGATTTCAAATTGTTACGTGATTGTCCTATAGTCAGACGGCGCTGGATCGGCCATTTTCTGCTCATAGAAGACTTCGCTGATGGCAAGAACCTGCCGATCAAAGCCTTTGATGCGCAGCAGCAGGGAAACCTGCAAATTTGCCGTGTTGATGCGCCGTAAGACTGCACCACGGGGGCTTTCACGCGGGTAGCTGGCGTGATATAACTCTCCAGTAATATTTAGAACCGGAAGGTTAAAAGTGCTGGACCACGCCGTCTCTGACGAGCATTGGCGATTAGTAAGGCGTGAGCGCATGCTCGACGCCGCCGCTGCTGTTTTCGCCGAGCGCGGGTACGAGGCGGCCTCGATGGATGACATCGCCCATGCCGCCGGGATGACCAAACCGACGTTCTATCGCTACTTCCCGAGCAAGGAAGCGCTGTTCGAGGCGGTGTTCGTCAACGCGCTGGACCTGTTGGTGGCGGCGATTGATCGCGCGAAAGCGCAGAACAAGGGGACGATCGCACGGCTGGAAGCGATCATCCGTGCGATTATCCCGACGTTTCGCGAGCATCTCGCCTCCTTGCGCTCGATGAGCGGCGCCTCCGCCCATGCCGAGCGCGGTCGCCGGCAAATCTTCCGTGACAGGCGGGAGACCATTGAGCTGCACCTCGCCGATGTGATCAGCGACGGGATCGATGAAGGCCTGTTCTGGGATGTCGATGCGCGGCTGATCGCGCAGCTCATCATCGGTATGGCCTGGAGTGGCGCAACGCCGGAGCGGTCCGACGAGGCGCTCGGCGACGCCATGACGCAATTGCTGTTCTCGGGGCTTGGCGGCCAGCCACGCCTCGAAAAACCTTCGCGAGGCGCCGCATGAACGCCTTCGCCAGCAAGACGCTACCGACCGAATGCCGGTCCCCCGCCCGCCTCCAGAGGCCGGTCAGGCGTGATCGAAACACCCTTTGCCCATTTGCTTCTGGTTTCAAGGAACCGCGACATGACTGAAAAGACCTCAAACTTCTTGAGGATTGGCCTCCCTCTCGCTCTGATCTGTGCCGCAGGTTACGGCCTCACGCAGACCGAACAGGGCAAGAAACTGGCCACGCAAGGTCAAACCATGCTTACCAGCATCATGGGCACAGCCTCGGCTGCCAAGCCCGAAGCACCACGCCGGGGTCCACCAGCCGGCATCCCCGTCACGGTGCATGAGGTCAGCCCACAGTCCGTTCCGGTGACGCTTAGCGCCATCGGCACTGTGCAGCCGCTCGCCTCGGTGGCGCTCAAGGCCCGCATCGACAGTCAGGTCGCGAAAATCCACGTCGAGGAGGGCGCGCTGGTCAAGGTCGGCGATCTCATCATGACGCTGGATGATCGCACGTTGAAGGCCCAGCTCGCGCAATTCGAAGCGCAGGTCGCGAAAGATGACGCGCAGATCTCGCAGGCCGAGCGCGATGTCGCCCGCGTCGAGGATCTGCTCGAACGCAAGATCGGCACAATGGTGCAGAAGGATACGGCGCTGACCGCCCTCAAGGCGCTCAAGGCCCAGCGCGCGGCAGACCTCGCACAGGTGCTCAACATCACCACCCAGCTCGGCTTCACCGAGGTGCGCGCGACGATTCCGGGCCGCATCGGCTCAATCACCGCCAAGCCCGGCGCGCTGGTGCGCTCGGCGGATACCGCCGCGATGGCGACGATCAACCAGATCGACCCGATCCTCGTCGCGGTCGCTGTGCCGCAAGCCATGCTGCCGGACCTCAAGGCATCGATGACGCGCGGGCCGGTGCCGGTGGAAGCCATGGCCGGTTCCACCACCGCCAAGGGCATCGTCGCCTTCATCGAGAACGGCGTCGATGCCGCGACCGGTACGGTGATGATCAAGGCCAAGATGGACAACCCGCTCGAAGCGCTCTGGCCAGGCGCCTTCGTCCGCGCCACGGTGACGCTTTCGACCGACGCTTCGGCGCTGACCGTGCCACTCGTCGCGGTCCAGACCGGGCAGTCTGGCCCTTATGTTTTCCTTGTCGATGCGGCCGGAAATGCCCGCCAGACGCCGGTAACGGTCGCCCGCACCCTCGCCGAGGAAGTCGTGCTGACCGCCGGTGTCAAGCCGGGTGACAAGGTGGTTACCAGCGGTCAGCTTCGTCTGATCAATGGCGCGCCAGTACAGATTCAGAGCGCCAAGCCTCCGGCCCAAAAGCCGGCAGCGAGCGCCGAGCCGCCCAAGCGCGGCTAGGTTCAGGACACCGGCGTCCGGGGTATCCCCTCCGGACGCAAGGCCTGAGGCCCATGCCTCGGGATCAAGCATCAAGGTTCCCCCAGGAACCAAGGCCCCGCAAGGACCAGCACCATGATCTCCGCCGTCTGCATCCGCCGCCCTGTGATGACCATCCTCCTGATGTTCTCCATCATCGTGGCCGGCATTTTCGGATATCGGCAATTGCCGGTCGCCGCCGTGCCACGCGTCGATTTCCCGACGATTCAGGTCACGGCGACCCTGCCCGGCGCGAGCCCGGAGACCATGGCTTCCTCGGTCGCGGCGATCCTTGAAAAGCAGTTCTCGACCATCGCCGGCGTTTCAACGATGACCTCGGTCTCGGCGCTGGGTGTGACGAACATCGTGCTCCAGTTCGACCTTGCCCGGAACATCGACGGCGCCGCGCTTGATGTGCAGTCCGCGATCTCCACTGCCGCGCGCCGCCTGCCAGCGGATCTGACGATCCCGCCGAGCTTCCGCAAGGTGAATCCGGCGGATCAACCGGTGGTGTTCCTCGCGCTTTCGACCAAGGGCGCACGCCTCTCGGATGTCGACAAATTCGGCCAGACCAACATCCTGCCGCGCCTATCGACTCTACCGGGCGTGGCGCAGGTGCTGATCTTCGGGAGCCAGAAATACGCCGTGCGCGTCCGCGCCGACCTCGACCAGCTCGCCGTGCGCGGGCTCTCGCTGGCCGACCTTCAGACAGCGCTGGCCAACGCCAATTCGAGCCGCCCGACGGGCTCGGTGTCCGGCACCAACGTCAACCAGATCATCGACGCGACAGGCCCGGTCAACCGCGCAGCGGATTACAACCCGGTCATCGTCACCTGGATCAATGGCGCGCCGGTGCGCGTCGCGGATGTCGCGAAAGCCATCGACAGCGTGGAGAACGACAAGGTCGCCTCGTGGTATAACGGCGAGCGTGCGATCATTCTCGCCGTCTTCCGCCAGCCGGACGCGAACACTGTCGAGGTTGTGGATTCGGTGCGCTCGCTCCTCCCGAGCATCCGCTCCGAATTGCCCGCGAATATCTCGATCAACGTTCTCAATGACCGCGCAGAATCGATCCGCCACGCGGTGGAAGACGTGGAGCTGACGCTGCTGATCGCCATGGTGCTGGTGATCATGGTCATCTGGCTGTTCCTGAAGAGCTTCCGCGCCACGATGATCCCCGCTGTCGCGCTGCCGATCTCGCTGATCGGCACCTTCGCCGGCATGTATGCGATGGGTCATTCCATCGATAACATCTCTCTCCTCGCGCTGACGCTGTCGGTGGGCTTCGTCGTTGATGACGCCATCGTCATGCTTGAAAACATCATGCGACACGTCGAGGAAGGCGTGGAGCCAGAAAAGGCCGCCTTCATCGGCTCCAAAGAAGTGGGCTTCACCATCATGTCGATGACCATCTCCCTCGTGGCGGTGTTCATCCCGGTGCTGTTCATGGGCGGTGTCGTCGGGCGCATGTTCTCGGAATTCGGCCTTGATATCAGCCTCGCGATTCTGATTTCCGGTATCGTCTCGCTGACCCTGACGCCAATGCTCTGCGCAAAACTGATCAAGCCAATCGACCATCACGCCAAGCCGATGTTCATCCTGCGTTGGTTCGATGCCGGCTTTGCCGCCGTGACCCGTGCCTATGGCTGGGCCGTGCGGCAGGCGGTGAACATCCCTTACATCATGCTTGCGGTGACGATGGCGACGTTCGTCATCACCGCAATGATGTTTCAGGCAATTCCCAAAGGCTTCTTCCCCGAAGAAGACAACGGCCTGCTGACCGCCGCGACTCTTGGCCCGGACGATGCCTCGTTTGATGCCATGGTGCGCCGTCAGGGTGATCTGGCAGAAATTGTCGCACGTGATCCGGATGTGATCTCGGTGATGTCCACGGTAGGCGGCGGCAATGCGGCGGCCACCCAGAACTCCGGTCGCCTCTTCGTCGCGTTGCGCAACAAGCCCGAGCGGAAGCAGACCGCGACCGAAGTGATCCAGCGCCTGCGCCGGGCGACCGGTTCGGTTCCTGGCATTCAGGTGTTCTTCCAGCCGGTGCAGAATATCAACATCGGTGGCCAGCAGACGCGGAGCAAATACCAGTACGTACTTCAGTCTGCCGATCTTGAAGCGCTGCGCGTCTATTCGCAGAAGATGGAACTGGCGATGCGCACCATTCCGGGTGTGCTCGACATCAACTCCGATCTTGCGCTGCGCGCCCGCTCGGCCTCGATCGAGATTGACCGCGACGCGGCAGCGCGCCTCGGCCTTTCCATCGACCAGATCCGCTCGACGCTCTATTCCGCTTTCGGTTCGCGGCAGGTCTCAACCATCTACGCACCGGAAGATACCTATCAGGTCATTCTGGAGGCAGACCCGGCCTACCTTGACGTCCACGCCATGCTGCGTCGCCTCTCCGTCCGCTCGCCGAACGGCGCGGTGGTGCCGCTCGATGTCGTGGCGAGAGTCTCTGACAAGCCGACCGCACTCACCGTGTCGCATCTGGCGCAGCTTCCGGCCGTGACGATCTCCTTCAACCTCCAGCCCGGCACCGCGCTCAGCGAGGCCGTCGCGGGTATCCAGAAGGTCTCGGCAGAACAGGGTATGCCGCCCTCGATCACGCCGAGCTTCCAAGGCTCCGCACAGCTCTTCCAGCAGGCTGTCGCCAATCAGGGGCTGCTGCTGTTCGCGGCAGTGCTGGTGATCTACATCGTGCTCGGCGTCCTCTACGAGAGCTTCATCCACCCGCTGACGATCCTCTCCGGCCTGCCCACCGCCGGTATCGGCGCGCTGCTCACCTTGCAGCTCTTCAACATGGATCTCTCGGTGATCGCGATGATCGGCCTCGTCATGCTCATCGGCATCGTGAAGAAAAACGCGATCATGATGGTGGATTTTGCGGTAACGCGGCAAGCCGACGGCATCCCGGCCAAGGAGGCCATTGTTCAGGCCGCGGTGTTGCGCTTCCGCCCGATCATGATGACCACGCTCTGCGCGATCCTCGGCGCGCTGCCGATCGCACTCGGCCTTGGCGCCGGCGCGGAACTGCGCCAGCCGCTCGGCCTTGCCGTGGTCGGCGGCCTCATCTTCTCGCAAATGCTGACGCTGTTCATCACGCCGGTCATTTACCTGTTGTTCGACAAGCTGATCAGCTGGGGCAAGCGGCGTAAGGCGGCACGGCAGGCATTGGCACACCAGCCGGCGGAATAACCATCTGGCTCAGAGGTCGAGGGGTAATTGTCCCCTCACCTCATGGTCCTCACCGCCGAGTGTCGAGACAGTGATACCGAGCAGGCGGATGCCCTTCGGCGGCGGGAACATCGGCTGCAGCAACGCGAGGCTGAGCCATTCCAGCTCGGAATGGCTGGCGATCGGCACCGGTAGCGTGCGGCTGCGGGTCGCGATCTGGAAATCGGCATATTTGACCTTGAGCGTCACCGTGCGGCCATGCGCCTCGACGCGTTCGCAATGCCGCCAGACCTTCTCGATGATCGGCAGCAGGAAGGCCTGCGCCTCCGCTTCCGTGAAGACATCGGTGAGGAAAGTATCCTCCGCGCCAATGGATTTCCGGATGCGATCCGCCCGTACCGGGCGATGATCGATCCCACGCGAAATCCAATAAAAGAACCGCCCGGATTTGCCGAAGTGCTGCTCCAGCAAGGGGAGTGATTTCGTGCGCAAATCCGCCCCGGTCTCGATGCCGAGGCGGTTCATCCGCGCCGCCGTCGCCGGGCCGATGCCGTGAAAGCGCCCGACCGACAGCGTCTCCACGAAGGCCACTCCCATCTTCGGCGTGATGACAAAAAGCCCGTCCGGCTTGTTCTGGTCCGAGGCAAGCTTGGCGAGAAACTTGTTGTATGAAACGCCCGCCGAGGCCGTCAGCGCCGTCTCGGCGCGGATTTTGGCGCGGATTGCCTCAGCTATTTCCGTCGCCACGGGAATATTGTGGTGGTTCACGGTGACATCGAGATAGGCCTCATCAAGGCTCAGGGGTTCGATCAGCGGCGTGTGTTCGGCGAAAATCTCACGAATTTGCTGTGATACAGCGCGATAGGCATCAAACCGTGGGCGAACGAAAATCAGTTCCGGACATTTGCGCCGCGCCGTGACGGAGGGCATCGCCGAGCGCACGCCGAACTTGCGCGCCTCATAGCTCGCGGCGGCCACGACACCGCGCTCGCCCATGCCGCCCACCGCGACAGGCTTGCCGCGCAAATCAGGATTGTCGCGCTGTTCAACCGACGCAAAGAACGCATCCATATCGATATGGATGATCTTGCGTTGCGGCGGCTCGGGAGTCTCGGATGGCACCATCGGCAGCAGGTTCGGATCGTGCAGGATTCACTTTAGCGAACATTACACGAACAAACGCATGATGCCTATGGCTGGATTTGCGAGCAGGCGCGTCAGAGCGCATTCCGTTCTGCTGCTATCTCGCCCTTTTCAGCGAGCACTGTTGCAAACGCGGAAACCGTGTAAGGCGGCCCGTCGCTCGCCTCGATGGCGCTCATCACCTCCACGACCTTGCTCCAGCCCATCCGATCCGCCTGAAACATCGGTCCCCCCCGATGCGCCGGGAAACCGTAGCCGTTGAGCAGCACAATATCGACATCGAGCGGCCGCGCAGAGATCCCCTCCTCGACGATTTTCGCGCCCTCGTTCGCCATGGTCACGAGCACGCGGGTGACGATCTCCTCCGGCGTGAAGCGGCGCTGCGGCAGGCCTTTCGCGGCGGCATGAGCTTTGACCAGCGCCTCGATCTCGGGATCGACCTGCCGCTTGCCCTCGACGTAGCGATACCAGCCCGCACCGGTCTTCTGGCCGAAACGGCCCATTTCACAGATGCGGTCGGCAATGGGCACATAGCGCTCGGAAGCGGGCCGCGTCGGCGCGAGCCGCTTGCGCCGCGCCCAACTGATATCGAGCCCGGCGAGATCAGACACCGCAAACGGCCCCATCGCAAAACCGTAAGCCTCCAGCGCGCCGTCAATATCCTGCGGCAGCGCGCCTTCCTCGAGCATGAATTCGCATTGCGCGCGGTATTTTGCGAGAATGCGGTTGCCGATGAAGCCGTCGCAAACTCCCGAGACCACAGCGACCTTTTTGAGCCGCTTGCCGACGGCCAAAGCCGTGGCCAGTACCTCCGGTGCGGTTTTCGCGCCCCGGACGATTTCCAGCAGCTTCATCACATTCGCGGGCGAGAAGAAATGCAGACCAACAAGACGCGAGGGATCTTTCAGCGCGGCCGCCATCGCGTCGAGGTCGAGATAACTCGTGTTGGTCGCGAGCATGCAATCGGGGCGGACGATGCTGTCGAGCTTGGTAAAAAGCTCCGTTTTGACCGTCATCTCCTCGAATACCGCCTCAATGACGAGATCGACATCCGACAGGCTTGCAAGTGCAGTCGAAAACGTCGCGCGTCGAAGGCGCTCGGCCTTCGCCGCTTCCGTGAGCCGGCCGCTCGTCACTGAGCGGGCATACAGCCCCTCGATGCGCTCGCGCCCGCGCGTCAAGGCGTCGTCGGTCGTTTCGATGACCGTGACATCATGCCCTGCATCGAGGAACGCAATAGCGATACCAGCCCCCATGGTGCCAGCGCCAATCACACCGATTTTCTGCACCAGTCGGGCGCTACCCGCCGGAATTTCCGGTCGCTTGGCCACCTCGCGCTCGGCGAAGAAGACATAGCGCAGCGCTTCGGATTGTTCGCCCTTCATCAACCGGAGGAAGGTCGCGCGCTCGTCCTTCATGCCGTCGAGAACCGGCACCTCGGCGGCAAGGCGGGCGAGCCTTGCTCCTTCAACCGGCGCATGCTGGCCCCGCGCGCGCTTGGTGACGGCGGCAGTTTCCTTTTCAATCGTAGCAGAATCGAAAGCCGGCACCGGCAATTCGCCCGTTCGGCGCAGCAGTTTGCCGATTAGCGACCGTGCATGGGCAATGGCGGCTACGCGAAGATCACCCTCGGCAATCTGATCCGCAAGCCCCATTGCGAGGGCTTCCTTGGCGTTGATCATCCGTCCCGAAGTGATCACGCCAATCGCGGTCGAGAGGCCAATCAATCTCGGTAAGCGCTGGGTGCCGCCCGCGCCCGGCACGAGGCCGAGCTTCACTTCCGGCAAGCCGAGTTGCCCTGTTGGTGCGATCACGCGGGCATGCGCGGCGAGACCCAACTCACACCCGCCGCCAAGCGCCGTACCATGCCAGGCGACAACAACCGGCTTTTGGGTCGCCTCAATGCGGTTCATCACATCCGGCAGATGCGGTTCCATCGGCGGCTTGCCGAATTCGGTGATGTCCCCGCCCGCCACGAAGGTCTTGCCGGCCCCGGCAATGACAATCGCCGCGACGCGCGCATTAGCTTCAGCCGCGATAATCGCGTCCAGTAGCCCCTGCCGGACAGCGCGCGACGTGGCGTTGACCGGCGGATTATCAATCTCGATCAGGGCGATGTCGCCCTCAAGCGTGGTGTTGACCAGCGACATGCGGGCGACTCCAATACCGTGTGAATACGCTCAGAAGAACGCCTGCAAGCCGGTCTGCGCCCGCCCGAGGATCAGCGCATGAACGTCATGCGTGCCCTCGTAGGTATTGACCGTTTCGAGGTTCTGGGCGTGGCGCATCACATGATATTCGATCTGGATGCCGTTGCCGCCGTGCATGTCACGCGCCTGCCGGGCAATATCCAGCGCCTTGCCGCAGTTGTTGCGCTTCATGAGGGAGATCATCTCCGGCGCCTCGCGATGCTCATCCATGAGACGTCCCAGGCGGAGCGAACCCTGAAGGCCGAGGGTGATCTCGGTCTGCATATCCGCGAGTTTCTTCTGGAAAAGCTGGGTCTGCGCCAGCGGGCGGTTGAACTGCTTGCGATCAAGCCCGTACTGGCGCGCACGATGCCAGCAATCTTCCGCCGCGCCGAGCACCCCCCAAGAAATGCCATAGCGGGCGCGGTTAAGGCAGCCGAACGGACCCTTGAGGCCCGAGACATTCGGCAGTAGCGCGTCTTCCGAAACCTCGACATTGTCCATGACGATTTCGCCGGTGATCGAAGCGCGCAACGAGAGCTTGCCGCCGATCTTCGGCGCGGAAAGCCCCTTCATGCCCTTTTCGAGCACAAAGCCACGGATCTCGTTGTTATGCGCCGCGCTCTTCGCCCAGACGACGAACACATCGGCGATCGGCGCGTTGGAAATCCACATCTTCGAGCCGTTGAGCACGTAGCCGCCCTGCACCTTTTCGGCGCGGGTCTTCATGCCGGCGGGATCAGACCCAGCGTCCGGCTCGGTGAGGCCAAAGCAGCCGATAAACTCGCCTGAAGCGAGCTTCGGCAGATACTTCATGCGCTGCTCTTCGGTGCCGTAGGTGTAGATCGGAAACATCACGAGGCTGGACTGCACCGACATCATTGAACGATAGCCCGAATCGACACGCTCGACCTCACGGGCCACCAGCCCGTAGGAAACGTAGGACGCCGCCGCGCAGCCGTATTTTTCCGGCAGCGTCACGCCCAGAAGCCCCTGTTCGCCCATCAAGCGGAAAAGGCCGGGATCAGTCGTCTCGTTGAGATAAGCCTCCGAAACACGCGGCGCGAGTTCGCCTTGCGCGAAATCACGGGCGGCATCGCGGATCGCCCGCTCCTCCTCGGTCAATTGATCTTCCAGCAGGAAGGGATCGGACCACGAGAACGACGGCTTGGACGATGCGGACATAACAAGGGTTCCTCAACAGCAAGGCTCATCCAAAACAGAATGAGCGTTCATTCAGTCAGAGCCTCACTCCGGCGTCAAGGCATGACGACGCGGACGGGACTTGATTTTCATCTCGGTCAGCTCCTCGCGTTCGCGAACCGAATTGCGCATGAGCTGGTCCTTGCCCGGAAGATAGGGCGAAGGCACGGCGATGTCGACCTGATACCAAGCCGCAGCGCGCAAAGTAAAGGCCGGATCCGCAAGATGCGGCCGCCCCAACGCGACAAGATCGGCACGCCCCGCCGCAACGATGGTGTTCATCTGGTCCGCCGTCGTGATTGCGCCGACGGCCATGGTCGCAACGCCCGCTTCGTTGCGGATCTGGTCCGAGAACGGGGTCTGGAACATCCGGCCATAAGTCGGCTTGGCATCCCGCACGGTTTGCCCGGTGGAGACGTCGAGGAGGTCGCAGCCCTCGGCAGCAAAAGCACGGGCGATCTCCACCGAATCGCGCCCCGTAATTCCGCCTTCCTTCCAGTCGGTGGCGGAGATGCGGACGGACATCGGCTTCTCCGCAGGCCAGACAGCCCTGAGCGCGCGGAACACCTCCAGCGGGAATTTGAGACGATTTTCGAGGCTGCCGCCGTAGTCATCCGTGCGGGTATTGGTCAGCGGCGAGAGGAAGCTCGCGAGGAGATAGCCATGCGCACAGTGAAGTTCGAGCATATCAAAACCCGCACGAAGCCCACGCTTTGCCGCTGCAACGAACTCGGCTGTCACCCGGTCCATATCGGCGCGGGTCATCTCGCGCGGCACCTGGCTTTCGGGGTAATAGGGAATCGGCGAGGCCGAAATGATCGGCCAGGCGCCTTGCTTCAACGGGCGATCCATCCCCTCCCACATCAGCCGCGAGGCGCCCTTGCGCCCGGCGTGACCAAGCTGGAGCACCATCTTCGCCTTTGATTGGGCGTGGACGAAATCGACGATACGCTTCCACGCAGCCTCTTGCGCATCGGTGTAGATCCCCGCGCAGCCCGGCGTAATGCGCGCATCCTCGGCGACGCAAACCATTTCGGTGAAGAGCAGGCCGACGCCACCCGTGGCGCGCGAGCCATAGTGCATCAGGTGCCAATCGTTGATCAGCCCGTCCTCAGCCGAATACTGGCACATCGGCGAGAGCACGGCGCGGTTCTCGATCATCATGTCGCGCAGCTTGAACGGCTGGAACATCGGCGGCACCGGCGCGCCATTGGCCCGGAACTTTGCCGCCGGCCCGACCTCATCCGCGACGAGCTTGTCGATCGCCTCCACCATCGCCGGCTCGCGTAGCGCAAGATTGTCATAGGTGATCGCCTTGGAGCGCGTCATCAGCCCGAAGGCGAAACGCAGCGGCTGGAAGCGCCAGAAGCGCTTCAGATCCTCGAACCAGACGAGGCTGACTTCCGCCGCGTGCTGGATTTTCTCGACATCCTGCCGCCGCGTTTCCTCATAATGTTTGAGCGCTTTGGTTACATCGAGGCCCATCGCATGGAAGGACTGGTGCAGCCCGATGGAATCCTCCATCGCGAGCTTGGTGCCCGAGCCAATCGAGAAATGCGCCGAAGCCTTGGCATCGCCCATGATGACGATGTTATCCTTGACCCAGTTCTTGCAGTGGATCGCGGGAAAATTCCGCCAGTATGAGCGGTTGATGATCAACGGGTGCCCCTGAAGCTCTTCCTTGAAGATGCCTTCTAGGAACTTCGCCGAGGTCGCCTCATCCATGCTGCCGAGGCCAGCGCGTTTGAAGGTCTCGGGATCGGTTTCCATCACCCAGGTCGAGCGGCCCGCCTCATACTGGTAGCAATGAGCGACAAAGATGCCGTGCTCCGTCTCCTTGAAGAAGAAGGTGAAGGCATCAAAGGGACGCGTTGAGCCCATCCACGCAAAATGATTGGGGCGCCAGTCGAAATCGGGCTGGAAGTGGTCCTTGTAGGTCTCGCGCACACGGCTGTTGATGCCATCGGAGGCGATGACGAGATCATACTCCGTCGAGAGCTTTCCGAAATCCTCGATCTCGTGATTATAGATAATCTCGACACCAAGCTCGACCGCGCGATTCTGGAGCAGTGTCAGCAAGGTATGGCGCGAGCAGCCGCAAAAGCCATTGCCGCCGACACGGTGCGCCGTGCCCTTGTAGTGGATTTCAATATCGTCCCAGTAGGCAAAGCTGTCAGCAATCGCCTTGTAGCTCGGCTCGTCTGCCTTGCGGAAAATATCGAGGGTCTGGTCCGAAAACACGACACCGAACCCGAAAGTATCATCAGGCCGGTTGCGCTCGAAAACCGTGATCTCCAGCGCGGGCCAATCCCGCTTCATGAGAACCGCGAAATAGAGGCCCGCAGGCCCTCCCCCGACAACGGCAATGCGCATGGAGCCCTCCCACCAGAATGGAATTTCATTTTAAACTTAAAATAATTTCCAGGCAAGCGACACTTTGAATGCGCCGCAACAAGCACCGGAAACCAGACGGGATGCAAGGCTTATCACACTGATAAATCTAGGAACATGATCGTCAATACGGCTGCCGCCGGCATCCGGATCACAGAGGCTGGACAATTGTTTTGAATATGAAATACTAACCACGCAATTGGTTCAGGATGCAGAGCGATGGATCTCAGCGGCAAGCACGCATTGGTCACCGGCGGCGGGCGCGGCATCGGCCTTGCCATCGCCACGGCGCTTGCGAAAGCCGGCGCGCGGGTCTCGATCATCGGCCGCGACGCTGGGCGCCTTGAGGCTGCCGTGAAGGGGGGCGCCGCGCACGCCTTCGCCACAGTGGATGTCACCGATGAAGCCGCGACACTTACGGTCCTCGAGACGCTCAGCGCAACACAGCCCTTCGATATCGTGATTGCCAACGCAGGCGGCGCAGAAACCGCCGCCTTCGGACGCACGGATGCCGCGATTTTCCGCCGGATGTTCGATCTGAATGTCGTCGGCACCGCTTCGGTTTTCCGGGCCGCCCTGCCCGGCATGATCAAGCGCAAATCCGGACGTCTCATTGCCATCGCCTCGACCGCCAGCCATCAGGGCTTTGCCTATGGCACCGCCTATGGCGCCGCGAAACACGCTGTCCTCGGCCTGGTGAAATGCCTCGCGATTGAAACGGCGAAAACCGGCGTAACGGTCAATGCCGTCAGCCCGAGCTATGTCGATACCGATCTTGTCGCGACCAGCATCGACCGCATCGTCTCCAAGGGCGCAATGACGGCTGAAGCCGCGCGCAGCTTCTTCGAGAACGAGAACCCGATGGGCCGGCTGATCCGGCCCGAGGAAGTCGCCGCCATGGTGCTCTATCTGTGTGCGCCGGAGGCTGCCGCGATCACCGGGCAATCGATGATCATTAACGGCGGGGAATTCTGAATGAACGACACCGCCTTACGCGCCCTCGACCGTGAAACCAAGGCCAGCGAACGCCCCGCTGACCACAAGGACGAATTGCGCCTCTGGCTCCGAATGCTCACCTGCTCGACGCTGATCGAGCGCGAAATCCGGCGCCGCCTGCGCGAGGAGTTCAAGACCACCCTGCCCCGCTTCGACCTGATGGCGCAGCTTGAGAAGTCCGCAACCGGCATGACCGTCGGCGAAGTCTCGCAGCGCCTGATGGTCTCGAATGGCAATGTGACGACCGTCGTCGCCGGCCTCGTCGATGACGGCCTGCTCGACAAGCGCCCTGCACCGCATGACCGGCGCGTACAAGTGATTTCACTCACCGCCAACGGTCGCAAGAGCTTCCGCGCCATGGCCGAGCGCCATGAAGAATGGATCGCGGATCTCTACGCCGGTCTCTCGCCGGATGAGATCACCGCCCTGATGCGCCAACTGAGCAAAACCAAACTTTCCATCCAGCAATCCATCTCCCGTTCCGGTTCCAGCGAGACATCCGAATGAGCACAGCTAACGCCACAGTTCTGCCCGTCAGCGCTTTTACGCCGCAGCATTTCCTGCTCGAGGTGAAGGGCAAGGTCGCAATCGTGACCCTCAACCGCCCGGACAAGAAAAACCCGCTGACCTTCGAGAGCTATCGTGAACTCACCGATTTCTTCCTCGCGCTGCAGAAGGAAGAAGCGGTCAAAACCGTGGTGATCACCGGCGCGGGCGGAAACTTCTCCTCTGGTGGCGATGTCTTCGAGATAATCGGCCCGCTCGTCGCGATGGAGACGAAGGATCTCCTGAAATTCACCCGCATGACCGGCGAGTTGGTCAAGGCGATCCGCGCCTGCCCGCAACCCGTTATCGCCGCGATTGACGGCATCTGTGCCGGCGCGGGCGCGATTGTCGCGATGGCATCGGATATGCGCCTGGGAACCGCGGGCGCAAAGATCGCCTTTCTGTTCAACCGTGTCGGCCTCGCAGGCTGCGACATGGGTGCCTGTGTCATGCTCCCGCGCATCGTCGGGCAGGGCCGCGCGGCGGAACTCCTCTACACCGGCCGCGTTCTGAAGGGCGAGGAGGCCGAACGCTGGGGATTCCTCAACCGGCTCGTTGCGCCGGACGCGGTTCTCAATGAGGCCCAGACCCTCGCAGCTGAACTGGCCGACGGACCGACCTTCGCCAACGCCATGACCAAGCGGATGCTGGAAATGGAATGGGCGATGTCGGTCGAAAGCGCTATCGAAGCCGAGGCTGTCGCGCAGGCGCTCTGCATGCAGACCGAGGATTTTGCCCGCGCCTACCATGCCTTCGCCGCCAAGCAGAAGCCGGTTTTCGAGGGAAATTGAGGCATGGCCAACGCCCGCCACACTCCCCTCGGTATGAAGCCGCTCGGCGATACGCTCGATTGGCCCTTCTTCGAGGATCATCACCGTGCGTTTGCGGCGGAGCTTTCGCGCTTCGCCGACGAGGTGCTGCACACCCTGCCGCATGATGATGTCGATGAAGCCTGCCGGACGCGGGTAAAAGCGCTCGGCGATGCTGGGTTCCTCAAGGCAGTTGTGCCGAAGGCCTATGGTGGACTGGCTGAGACTTTCGATGTCCGGACCCTCTGCCTCGCCCGCGATATTCTCGCCGCGCGCGATGGCCTCGCCGATTTCGCCTTTGCGATGCAGGGGCTCGGGACCGGCTCGATCACGCTTTTCGGTGATGAAGCGCTCAAGCAGCGCTACCTTCCTCCCGTGGCGCGCGGCGAGAAAATCGCTGCCTTCGCGCTGTCGGAACTCGAAGCGGGCTCGGATGTTGCCGCGATGGCCACCACCGCAACACCGGACGGGCTGGATCACGTGGTGATCAACGGCTCCAAAACCTGGATTTCCAACGGCGGCATCGCCGATCATTACGTGGTCTTCGTCCGCACCGGCGAAGCCCCCGGTGCGCGCGGTCTCTCGGCCTTTGTGGTCGACGCCGCAACGCCCGGCCTCTCGATCACGGAACGGATCGAGGTGATTGCGCCGCATCCCCTCGCGACGCTGAAATTCGAGAGCTGCCGCGTGCCCATCGCGAACCGCCTCGGTGCGCCGGGTGAGGGCTTCAAAGTGGCGATGGCGACGCTCGACATTTTCCGCTCGACGGTCGGTGCTGCCGCACTCGGCTTTGCCCGCCGCGCGCTGCATGAAACGCTGACGCGCGCCACGACCCGCAAGCTTTTCGGCGGCACCCTCGGCGATCTGCAACTCGCGCAGGCTGCCATTGCCGAGAGCATCGCCGAAACCGAGGCTGCATCCCTCCTCGTCTATCGCGCGGCATGGACCAAGGACCGCGGCGCCTCCCGCGTCACCCGCGAAGCCGCGCTTGCCAAGATGGTCGCGACCGAGAACGCGCAAACCGTGATTGACCGCGCCGTTCAGCTTCATGGGGGCCTTGGCGTTACCAAGGGCGTCAAGGTCGAGGAACTCTATCGCGAGATCCGCGCGCTCCGCATCTACGAGGGCGCGACGGATGTGCAGAAAATCGTCATCGCGCGGGAAGCGCTCAAATCTTATTCAACCTGAAAACCGGAGCATTCCATGCTGAAAAGCGGGCATGTCGATACATTTTGCCGGGAGAACCTGCCACAGCGCGAGCAATGGCCGGATTTGCGCGTGAAAGAAGCTGGGCTCGTCTATCCCGAGCGGCTGAATGTCACCAGCGAACTCGTGGATCGCCATGTCGTGGCGGGCAACGGCACACGGATCGCACTGATCGGCGGCGAGCCGGGCCGCATCGAAACATGGACCTATGCGGACCTTGCGACCCGTATCAATCGCATTGCCAATGTGCTGACGCGCGATCTCGGACTTGTGCCGGGCAACCGCGTGCTCCTGCGTGCGCCAAACAACCCGATGCTGGTCGCGGTCTATCTCGCCGTGATCAAGGCGGGCGGCGTCGCGGTCGCGACCATGCCGCTCCTGCGGGCGCGCGAAATCGCCTACCCGCTGACAAAGGCGAAAATCCACCTCGCGGTTTGCGACCATCGCCTGATGGAGGAAATGGAGGGCGCTAAGACGCAGGCGCCGGACCTCCAGCGCATCGTCACCTTTGGGAATGGTGAGCTTGAAGGCCTGATGGCCAAGCCGGGCTACGAGCACTTCACCGTCACGGATACCGCGCAAGACGATGTCTGCCTCATCGGCTTCACCTCCGGCACGACCGGCGAACCCAAGGGGACGCTGCATTTCCAGCGCGACCTCCTTGCTATCTGTGATTGCTACGGGGCGCGCGTACTGAAAGCCGAGGCGGATGATCGCTTCATCGGCTCCCCCCCGCTCGCATTCACCTTCGGCCTCGGCGGGCTGGTGCTCTTCCCCCTGCGCATCGGCGCCTCAGCCGTCCTGCTGGAAAAAGCCGGCCCGCCTGACCTCCTGCCCGCGATCCGCGAGCACAAAGCCAGTGTCTGCTTCACTGCGCCGACCGCTTATCGCGCCATGCTCGACAAGATCGGCGACGAGCAGCTCGACAGTCTGCGCATTTGCGTTTCCGCCGGTGAGGCCTTGCCGAAAGCGACGTTCGAGGCCTGGAAGGCCAAAACCGGCATTCCGTTGATGGATGGCATCGGCGCGACCGAAATGCTGCATATCTTCGTCGGCGCGCCGCGCGAGAAAATCCGCCCCGGCGCGACCGGGCTTCCCGTCCCCGGCTACGAGGCCAAGGTTGTCGATGAGCACGGCAATGACGTGCCGGATGGCACACCGGGACGCCTCGCGATGCGCGGACCAACCGGCTGCCGCTATCTCGCCGACGAACGCCAATTGAAATACGTCCAGAACGGCTGGAATGTCTCTGGCGATACCTACATCCGCGATGCCGATGGCTATTTCTGGTATCAGGCGCGCTCGGACGACATGATCATCTCCGCCGGCTACAACATCGCCGGGCCGGAGGTGGAGGCGAGCCTTCTTGCGCATCCTGCCGTCGCGGAATGCGGCGTTGTCGGTGCGCCCGACGCCGAGCGCGGCATGATCGTCCGCGCCTATATCATCCTGCGCGAGGGCATTGCGCCGAATGCCGCCACGACGAAAATGCTACAGGATCATGTGAAGGCGGATATTGCGCCGTTCAAATATCCGCGCGACATCCAGTATGTCACGGCTCTGCCGAAAACGCAGACCGGCAAGTTACAACGCTTTGAACTTCGCCGCATGGCGAGCGAGGAAACCGTCGCCCCCAAGGGCGCATAAGAAACAACACCGGGGAGAGAACCATGTCGATCAGCGCGCTCAAAGCCGCCGTGATGGAAGGCGGCCCGGTTGCCGTTCAGCCCGAACATTGGCCGCAGCCGAGGGGGTATGCCAATGGCATGAAGGGACGCGGCACCTTGCTGATGACCGGCGGCCTTGTCGGCTGGGATGCCGCAGGCCAGTTCCCCGAAGGCCTCATCGCGCAGGTTCGCCAGACGCTCGAAAACATCGTCGCCGTGCTCGAAGCTGGCAGCGCACGCCCCGAACATCTCATGCGCATGACCTGGTATGTCACCAACATGGACGATTACCGTTCGAGCCTGCGCGATCTCGGCAAGGTCTACCGCGAGGTGCTCGGCAAGCACTTCCCGGCGATGGCGCTGGTGCAGGTGGTGAGCCTTGTCGAGCCGAAGGCCCTCGTCGAAATCGAAGCAACCGCCATGGTGCCGGATTGAGCGAGACATCGTCACCAGAAACCACATTCATAACCGCACCTTGATCGACAGCGGTTTCGGTTCAGAATGCGCCCAACGGAGGCTCTCATGGCAAAATCCAGCAAGAAGTCAAAACCTGCGAAGGAACAGGCGGGTTCGAAGAGCCTAACCCAATCGGGTGCCCCGAAGGCCGCAAAATCCGGCAGTGCCGTGATGGTGATCGACGGCAAGAGCGGTCCCGGTGCCTTTGCTGGCCCAGCGCGGGTGATCATCATCGGCGCCGGCGTCGGCGGACTGACGCTGGCATTGATGCTGCATCAGCGCGGCATTTCCTGTCAGATCTACGAACAGGCGAGCGCGATCAGCCCGATCGGCGCGGGCATCAACGTGCTCCCGCATGCGATCCGCGAACTCGCCGATCTCGGTCTCATCGGCACGCTCGACAAGGTCGGCGTCCGGACAACCGAGCTTTTCTACATGAACCGCATTGGCCAGATCGTCTGGCGTGAGCCGCGTGGCATCGCGGCGGGGTTTGAAGTGCCGCAGTATTCGATCCATCGCGGGCGACTGCAAAAGGCGCTCTACGACACGGTGATCGAGCGCCTCGGCCCCGGCGCTGTCGTCACCGGGCGCAAGCTCGCGGGCTTCATTCAGGACGAGGGCGGCGTCACCGCCCATCTCGTCGACAGCGTCGATGGTTCGGGCAGCATGACCGTCCGCGGCGAAGTGCTGGTGGGCGCGGATGGAATCCATTCCGCTGTGCGCGCGCATTACTATCCGAAGCAGGGCCTGCCGAGCTGGAACGGCATCCAGATGTGGCGCGGGGTGGCGGATTTCCCCGCTTTCCTCGATGGCCAGTCGATGATCATCGCCGGCGGCATGGCAGCAAAGTTCGTGCTCTACCCGATCGCACCCGGCGAGACGCCGGAAACCCGCCTTACCAACTGGGTGGTCAATGTCCGCGTCTCAGATACGCCGCATCCGCCCGGCAAGGAAAGCTGGTCACGCCGGGGGCGGCTTGACGAGGTGTTGCCCTATGCGCGCCGCTTCGAGGTGCCGGGCTTCGATCTCGTCAGTCTGATCAAATCGACGGATGCCTTCTACGAATACCCGATGTGTGACCGCGATCCCCTGCCGCGCTGGACCCATGGCCGCATCACGCTCCTCGGCGATGCCGCACACCCGATGTATCCCGTCGGCTCAAACGGCGCGGGTCAGGCAATCCTCGATGCGCGCATGCTGGCGGATCGGCTGAAGAAGGCCGAGCACCCCTATCAGGCGCTGCTGGAATACGAGGAAGATCGCCTGCCGAAAACCGCAGAAGTCGTGGCGCTCAATCGCAAGGGCGGGCCCGAGCGCGTCATCGACGAGGTCGAAAAGCGCGAGCCCGCCGGCTTTACCGATGTCGAGCGTGTGCTCTCCTACGATGAGCGCCGCGCCATCGTGCGCGGTTACGCCGGCAAGGCGGGCTATGCGCTCCAGCAGGTCAACAAGAAGGCGGTGTGATCGACCTAGCGTGCCAGCCAACGCGGAGAAGTCGCACCATTTGTCATCACCGGGCTTGACCCGGTGATCCAGAGAAGTCACAGACGCCTCACAATGGAGACTGGGTCCCGTCCGGCGCCGATGCGCCGCCGGACCTACACGATGCGCTCTCTCACGCCTCCGGCGGCGGCAAGAAGTCAACCTCGTGCCGTGCCGAGAGCGCCACGACTTCCGCCGGATTCTGATCTGCCATCGAGTGGATGCCCCAGAAGAGATCGTAGAGCTTGCGCGTCGGCGTGACCCAGAAGAAGCACTTCACGCTCTGGTCGGTCTTGTTGAAAATACCGTGCGGAATGCCCATCGGCAGGCGGATGAGATCGCCCGGCCCGGCTTTCACCTCGCGCCCATCGAGCAGCAGCTCGAAATTCCCTTCGAGCATGTAGATGAACTCATCCTGCGTCGGGTGAATATGCGGCGGCACGAAGGTGCCCGGGGGAAAAGTCGCGTGCCACGAGAACGAAGTCTCGCAAACCTGCTTCGGCACGTAGATCTGGCCGAGAATATTCCAGGAAATGCCGTCAACGCCTTCGCCTGCGCGGGTAATGCCGGGGGTGAGTTTCATAGGTTCCTCCACTCCAATGCCCGACCAGCGGGCGGTTCAGAAGCATTTTCCGATCAAGTGGCCCCGGTTGATCGTCGAAAATGCGTCAAAAAGAGAGACTCTAGAGCGCGTGATTTTCGGGAGGAAAATCATGCGCTCTAGACATGTAAATAGCGATCCTTGAGTTCCGGATCGGTGAGCAGCGCTGCCGAAGAGCCGGACCAGACCACACGACCTTTCTCAAGGATCACATGCCGATCGGCAAAGCTGGCCAGCGCATCGACGTTCTTGTCGATCACCAGAATGGCTTCGCCCTCGGCCTTGAGCTTTTTCAGGCAATCCCAGATTTCATGGCGAATGAGCGGCGCAAGCCCCTCGGTCGCCTCATCGAGAATGACGAGCCTGGGGTTGGTCATCAGCGCGCGGCCGATCGCCAGCATCTGCTGCTCACCGCCCGAAAGCTGGTTGCCCATGTTGGCGCAACGCTCCTTGAGACGCGGGAACAGCGCATAGACCCGCTCCAGCGTCCAGCGCGCGGCACCAAAGCGCGCAGCAGCCGTGGCGATCAGGTTTTCCTCTACCGTGAGGGTGGAGAAAATCTGCCGCCCCTCCGGCACAAGGCCTAACCCCGCCTGCGCAATGCGATAGGGCGGCGCGCCGGTCACATCCCGCCCCTCGACAAGCACGCGCCCGCCACGCGCTTTGACGAGCCCCATGATGGTGTGCACAGTCGTCGTCTTGCCCATGCCGTTGCGGCCGAGCAAGGTCGCGACCTCGCCCTTCCCGATAGCAAAATCAACGCCGAACAACACTTGGCTGTCGCCGTAGGACGCTTCGAGCGCTTCAACCTTCAGCATCAGGTGACCTCCTCACCGAGATAGGCCACACGCACATCGACATTATCGCGCACTTCGGCTGGCGTGCCGGTCGCGATGATCCGGCCATAGACGAGCACAGAAACGCGGTCCGCGAGCGCAAAAACCGCCTCCATATCGTGCTCGATCAGCAGGATCGTGATTCGCCCTTTGAGACGCTGGAGCAGCGCGATCAGCACCGCACTTTCTTCCGGGCCGGTGCCTGCGAGCGGCTCATCGAGCAGCAGTACCTTTGGCTCGGCAGCCAGCGCAATCGCCAGTTCAAGCTGGCGCTTTTCGCCGTGGGAGAGCAGTCCGGCACGGGTTTCGGCGCGATCAGCAAGGCCGACCTCATCGAGCGCCGCGCGCGCCGGGGCATTGAGGCGCTCCTCGGCGGCTGCGCGCCCGAAAAAGCGGAAGCTCGTGCCGATCCGCGCCTGCACGGCCAGCGCTACATTCTCCAACACCGAAAAGCCGGGCAGGATCGAGGTGATCTGGAACGAGCGCACCAGCCCCTGCCGCACGCGCAGTGGCAGCGGCAGGCGAGTAACATCCTCCCCTTCGAGCAACACATGCCCGGAACCGGAGGGGATCAGCCCCGAAATCTGGTGGATCAGCGTGGTCTTGCCGGCGCCATTCGGCCCGATAATCGCGTGAAACTCGCCTTTGGGGATGGTGAGCGTCACATCATCGGTAACGGTCAGCGCGCCATAGCTCTTGCAGAGGTGGCGGAGAGAGAGCATCGCGTCTGCCATCACGCCCCTCCCTTGCCACGCAGCCGCTCGACCGCGCCGATCAGCCCGCCGCGGGCAAAAAGCACAACCAGCACGAGGAAGGGGCCAAAAATCAGCTTCCAGTGTTCAGTGATGCCGGAAAGTCCCTCTTCCAGCAGCAGGAACGCCGCCGCGCCGAGAATCGCCCCATGGAGCGAGCCGAGTCCGCCGAGCAGCACCATGACGATGAGTTCGCCCGAGCGTTGCCAGGTCATATAGGCCGGGCTCACGAACTCCGCCTGATTGGCCATCAGGAAACCTGCGAGACCGCAGAGCGTGCCGGCGATGACATAGATCGCGAGCTGATAGTGAAACAGCGGGAAGCCGATCGCCGCCATGCGCTGCGGATTTTCCCGCGCGCCCCGGATCACTCGCCCGAAGCGCGAGACCACCAAGGACCGGCAGAGGGCATAGGCCGCGATCAGCGCAACCAGCGTGACGTAATAGAACGCGCGATCCCGCTTGATGAAATCGAAGCCGAAGAGCTGGCTTCGGCCGGAGAGCGTCATCCCATCATCCCCGCCATAAGCCGCGAGCGATACGGCGAGGAAGAACGCCATCTGCCCGAAGGCCAGCGTGATCATGATGAAATAGACGCCCTTGGTGCGCAGCGAGAGCGCCCCGGTGATCACAGCGAAGAATGCAGAAGCCGCCAGTGCGACCGGCAGCTGAATCGCCGTATCCTTGATGCCGTGGGAGGAAAGGATCCCCACTGCATAGGCACCGACCCCCATAAAGGCCGCATGGCCGAACGAGACCAGCGCGCCATACCCCAGAATAAGATCGAGCGAGACGGCGGCAATCGCGAAGACCATCACGCGGGTGACGAGAGCAAGGAGATAGCTTTCCGGCCCGAAGCTCGCGGCAATCGGCATCAGCGCGAAAAAGGCGAACAGCAAAAGGGGGAGCGCTTCGCGGCGGATCATCATTTTTTCGCCGGAAACAGGCCTGCAGGGCGGAAGAACAACACCGCCGCCATCAGGATATAGGTGAGCATCGGCGCAAGCGCCCGCCCCGTCTGCGAAGCCGCCGCCGGGTCCATGATCGCGCGCAGCAGCGTCGGTCCGAAGGAACGCCCGAGCGTATCGACAAGGCCCACCATCACCGCGGCAATGAAGGCGCCGCGCACCGAGCCGATGCCACCGATCACAATCACGACAAACGTCAGGATCAGGAGGTTATCGCCCATGCCGGGTTCGACCGAGAGGATCGGGGCCACCATCGCCCCGGCAAACCCGGCGAGCATCGCGCCAAAGCCGAAGACAATCATAAAGAGTTTGCCGATATCCACCCCCAGCGCCGAGACCATGTTGGCGTTGGTCGCCCCGGCGCGCACCAGCATCCCGATGCGCGTTTTCGAGACGAGGATGCCGAGCAGCACCGCAATCGCAAGACCCGAGCCGATGATCACGAGACGCCATACCGGATACAGAAGGCCCGGCATCAGCACGATGGAGCCGGAAAACGCATCCGGGATAGGCACCGAGAGCGGCGCGGCACCCCAGATCACCTTCACAGCCTGATTGAGCGTCAAAATGATGCCGAAGGTCGCCAGCACCTGATCAAGGTGATCGCGATCATAGAGGTGTCGAAACACCAGAAATTCGAGCGCCAGCCCGAACAGCAGCGCCGAGGGCAGCGCCAGCGCGAGACCGAGAAAGAAATTCCCGGTCATCGCGGTGAACATCGCCGCGAGATACGCGCCGATCATGTATTGCACGCCATGCGCGAGGTTGATGAAGTCCATCACCCCGAACACCAGCGTCAGGCCAGCCGCGATCAGGAACAGCAGCACGCCAAGCTGCAGGCCATTCAGCGTCTGCACATAGAGAAGCGTGAGGGACATGAGACCCCGGTTTGGCTGGAGATCGGGCGCAACCTCTCACCCCGGCAAACCGGGATGAGGATCAGCGAAAAGCCGTGAAGACAAGCCGGGCGTTAGTTCGCCGGCTTGCAATCCTTGGCGTAGACATCGACGTAATTGTCGAAAATCTTGTCACGCAACGAGGTGGCAAACTTGCCATCCGGACGGGCAACGACCTGAACCAGATAGAAATCCTGGATCGGATAGCCGTTGAGGCCCATCTTGAAATTGCCGCGCAGCGATTTGATGTCGCCCTTCTTCAGGCCAGCGCGCACCGCATTGCGATCCGAAACCTTGCCGCCCGCTGACTTGACGGCGGAATCGATCAGCAAAGCCGCATCATAGGCCTGCATCGCGTAGGTGCCGGGGACGGAATTATAAGCCGCCTCATAGGCCTTCACGAAGGCTTCGTTCTGCGGGTTCTTCATATCCGGCGCCCAGTTCGCGCCACCGAAGAAGCCGACTGCCGCTTCCTTTTGCGCCGGCAGGGTCGATTCATCGACCGTGAACGCCGAGAGGAACGGAATGCTCGCAAGGCCCGCCTGACGATACTGACGGACCAGGTTCACGCCCATGCCACCCGGCATGAACGCAAACACGGCATCAGGCTTCGCCGCCGCGATCTGTGCCAGTTCCGCCGAGAAATCGAGCTGGCCAAGCGGGGTGTACACTTCCGAGGCGACCTCACCCTTGAAGTGGCGCTTCACGCCGGCGAGCGAATCCTTGCCGGCCTGATAGTTCGGCGCCATCAGGAACAGCTTCTTGAAGCCCTTGTCCTGCGCGTATTTGCCGAGAACCTCGTGAACCTGATCGTTCTGATACGAGGTCACGTAGAAATTCGGGTGGCACTGCGCGCCGGCGAAATTCGAGGTACCAGCGTTCGGGCTGATCAGAAAAGCGTTCGAATCCGTCACCGGCTTGTGGATCGCCTGCAGCACGTTCGAGAAGATCGGCCCGACGACAAATTGCACGCCATCCCGTTCCAGCAGGCCCTTGACCTTACCGACCGCGACATCCGGCTTCAGCTCGTCATCGACGACGACGACTTCCGTCTCGACGCCGCCAAGCTTGCCGCCGAGTTGCTTCACCGCGAGGTTGAAGCCATCACGCGCCTGCTGGCCCAGCACCGCCGAAGGACCAGAGAGCGTCACCATGACGCCGACCTTCAGCTTCTCCTGACCGAACGCCGTGCCGCTGAGCAGCGTCAGCGCAAGCAGCGGCAACAGTGTCTTTGCTTTCGATATCATGGTCTCTCCCTCCAGAGCGCCTGAACCTGAACTGCCGGAAATTGTGCGTGATTTTCGGGCCGGCACCCCGTTCGTCTTCGTTCTGAATTTTATTTTAAGCTTAAAATAATTCACTTGTGAAGCCCCCTTCTCAGACCTTTGTCTCGGGGGGCTTCCCGAAGCGAAAAAGCGACCTCAGGCGAGATCGAATCGGATGTCCTGCTGCCCCTCGATCAGCACCTTGCGGCCGAGCGTGTAGAGGTTTTCAAGTCCCGAGGTGAGCGTGAGGAAATGGTTGCCCGAGAGCTGCCCGGCCTTGGACGCAAAGTTCACATAGCCATAGGCAAGCAGGATTTCGGTCTCGCTCACGCCGCCCGGATAGAGGATGATCTGCCCGGCGGAGGGGTAGCAGGTGTTGTTCTCGTAGCCGACGCCGAAATTGAGATCGCCGAGGGGCATCCAGACGCCCTCACCGCTCCAGCGAACGTGAATGATCTTCGAGATAAACGGCAGATGCTTGAGGAAGGCCGCGCAGGTCTTCGGCGCAGCTTCGCGTTCAAGCTTTGCGCCGAATTTGAACGGGCCAGCGGTGACAATCAGATCGGCCATAGTGTCTCATTTCCCTTGAGGTGGAACCAAGGCGCCATGTTACGCAAAGCCTTGCCTGCTTTGCTACTGGAAAAGCTTGGTCACAGGAAAAGCTTGCCCGCGCCGGATTGAGATCACGTGGCGCATTGCGTAGGAAAGAAGAAATCGTCCTTCCTGCAACCATCCGCCTGGAACCATCCCCGTGACGGAGGTCAGTCGCCATTCTTGCCAGAGCCGCTAACGGTACGGCAAGACGACAGCCTTCTACCAAGAATACGATACCCTAGAGGAAACCCCATGAGCGCTTTCATCTGTGATTATGTCCGCACCCCCATCGGCCGCTTCGGCGGCTCGCTTTCCTCGGTTCGGACGGATGATCTTGGTGCAGTGCCGATCAAGGCGCTGATGGCGCGCCATTCCGGCATCAACTGGGCGGAAGTCGATGAGGTGATCTATGGCTGTGCCAATCAGGCGGGCGAGGACAACCGCAACGTCGCGCGCATGTCGGCGCTGCTCGCGGGCCTGCCGATCGATGTGCCCGGCACCACCATGAACCGCCTCTGCGGCTCGGGCATGGATGCGGTGATCGCCGCAGCACGCGGCATCAAGGCCGGCGAACTCAACCTCGTGATCGCAGGTGGTGTCGAATCGATGTCGCGTGCGCCCTTCGTGCTGCCGAAGGCCGACAGCGCCTTCTCGCGCAACGCCGAGATCTACGACACCACCATCGGCTGGCGTTTTGTGAACCCGCTGATGAAGGCGCAATACGGCATCGATTCGATGCCCGAGACCGGCGAGAATGTCGCCGAGGATTTCGGCGTGACCCGAGAGGCGCAGGATGCCTTCGCGCTGCGCTCGCAAGCCAAGGCTTCCGCCGCTCAGAAGGCAGGCGTCTTTGATCGAGAGATCGTCCCGGTGACGATCCCGCAGCGCAAGGGTGACCCCATCATCGTTTCGAAGGACGAGCATCCGCGCGAGACGACAATGGAAGCGCTCGGCAAGCTCGGCACGCCGTTCCGCAAGAACGGCACTGTCACCGCCGGCAACGCATCGGGCGTGAATGATGGCGCTGCCGCGCTGATCGTCGCCTCGGAAGCCGCGATCAAGAAGTACAACCTCAAGCCGATCGCCCGAATTCTCGGCGGTGCAACGGCGGGCGTCGCTCCGCGCATCATGGGCATCGGCCCGGCCCCGGCGACCGAGAAGCTCTGCGCCATGCTCGGTATCAAGCCGACGGACTTCGACGTCGTCGAACTCAACGAAGCCTTCGCGAGCCAGGGTATCGCGACGCTGCGCCGCCTCGGCATCGCGGAAGATTCGGACCGCGTAAACCCGAACGGCGGCGCGATTGCTCTGGGACATCCGCTCGGCATGTCCGGCGCGCGTATCGCCGGGACCGCCGCGCTTCAGTTGCGCGACACCGGCGGCAAGCTCGCACTCGCGACCATGTGCATTGGCGTGGGTCAGGGCATCGCGATTGCGCTCGAGCGGGTGTGATTTTTACATCCGGCTCGGCAGCCAGAGTGCGATGACCGGGAAGGCAATCAGGATCACAAGCCGGATGAGATCCGTGATGATGAAGGGGATCACGCCCTTGAAGATCGTCGAGAAGGTCACATCCGGGATCACGCTCTTGATCACGAAGACATTCATCCCCACCGGGGGGTGAATGAGGCCGAGTTCCACCGTCATCACCACGATGATGCCGAACCAGATCGGGTCAAACCCCATCGCCATCATCACCGGGAAGACAATCGGCACGGTGAGGATCACCATTGCCATGGCGTCCATCAGGCATCCGAGCAGCAGGTAGGTCGCGAGGATCAGCGCCAGCACCGCGTAGCGCCCGAGCCCAAGTTCGGTGAAGAACGCCGTGATCTTCTGTGGCGTCTGGGTGATGGTGAGGAAATAGCCAAAGATCAGCGCGCCGATCAGGATCGTGAACACGGCCGCTGCCGTCCGTGTTGCCTGAAGCAGCGATTTCAGAATGAGATCACGGTTGAGCCGCCTGCGCACCACACCGATGATGAAAGCACCGGAGGCGCCCATGCCCCCCGCTTCCGTTGGTGTGAAGAGGCCGGCGTAGAGCCCGCCGATCACGAAAATGAACAGCAACACCGGCGCCCAGATTTCCTTGATCGCCGCGAGGCGCTCGGCCCCGCTCGCGCGCGGCCCCTCCGGCAGGAAGCCGGGCCGGAACTTGCCGATGAGATAGATCGTGAAGATATACATCGCAATCGCGAGCAAGCCGGGCATCACACCGGCCATAAAGAGCTTGCCGATATCCTGCTCGGTGATGACGCCATAGACCGCCAGCACAGTGGAAGGTGGCAGCATCGCGCCGAGCGTACCACCGGCTGCGATAACGCCGGTCGCAAAGCTCTGGGGATAGTTGAAGCGCCGCATCTCGGGATAAGCCACGGTCGAAAACGTCGCCGCCGTCGCGACGGACGAACCGGAAATCGCGGCGAAAAACCCGCAGGCGCCCACGGTCGCAAAACCGAGGCCGCCGCGCAGATGCCCGAGAAAGGCATTCGCCGCGCGGAACAACTCGCGGCTCATGCCGGAATTGGTGACAAACGCCCCCATCAGCAGGAACATCGGGATCACGCCGAAGGCATAATCCGTCACTGTGCGCATCGAGGTCTGGCCAATGAGCTTCAGCGCCGCCGCCGGGCTGACAAGATAGGCAAAGCCCGTCACTCCCACGAGCCCCATCGCCATGCCGACCGGCACGCGCAGGAGCATCAGGGCGAAAAGGCTCACAAAGCCGAGAACGGCCACAAGATTGGTGCTCATCGGCGGTTACTCTTTGATGTGGCCAGCGGAGTCGAACATCTCCGGCTGGAAGATGAGCCGCCAGGTCCGGATGGCGATCAGCACGCAGGCCGAGACATCGCCGAGCCACGCGACGAGAAAGAACGGCCATGTCGGCAATTGCAGATCGAAGGTGCGGACATTGTCGTTATAGGTCGTCGTCACCTTGTCGTAGAGCATGATGGTCTGCACCGTGACGACGAAGAGCAGCACCAGCGTCGCGAACACATCGATCCAGCGCTTCTGACGCGGTCCGGCGGCAGACCACAACAGATCCACCGTGATATGCGTGCCGCGATAGCTCGTCGCCGCAATGCCCCAGAAGATCAGGATGCCAAGTAGAAGCCGACCGAAATCATAGCTATCGGGGATCGAGGTGGAGAAAAAATAGCGCAGCAGCACCGAGATGAAGATATCTGCGGCGACCAGCCCGACAAAGATCGCGGCTGTCCACTCGATCGCGCTGATGAAGCGATCCATGCTATTGGTTTTCATGGGGCGTGCTCCCCGTCCGTCAGGAGTGCGGGCGAAAAAGGGCAGAGGCGCGCGAGCGCGCCCCTCTGCCGTGGTCTCAAAGGCGAAGGATCAGAACGCGGCGCCGAACTTGACGACAGCGGCCTTGAGATCACCCAGCACCTTGTCCGGGTCGGCGCCGGTCTTCTTGACGTTGGCAGCCCAGGAATCAACGAGCGGCTGCGCTGCCTTTTTCCATGCCGCCGCCTGATCAGCGGAAATGGAATAGACCTCATGCGCCGGATCGGCCTTGAGCTTGGCGCGCCCGCCAAATTCGAAATCGGTCCACGGCGCGGAAACCTTGAGCGCCCAATCATTATTGCAGTGATCGTCGATCACCTTTTTCTGACCGGCGGACATGGCGTTGTATTTGTCCTTGTTCATCACCCAGGTGAAGGTGGTGACATAGAGCGGCACGTCCATGTGGTATTTCACCACCTTGTCGGCCCCGAACAGGATCACCGAGCCCCACGGGAAGGTCACGGCATCCGCAACACCCTTTTCGAGAAGGTCGCGCACTTCCGGCGCACCGGATTGCACATTGGTGCCGCCAAGCTGCGTCACAAAGGTCGCGATCGTAGCATGGGCCGGACGGATTTTCATGCCCTTGATGTCTTCCGGCACCATCACCTTCTTGGTGCGCGAGTGGATCGCGCCGGGATCATGTACGAAGGCGAGGCAGAACTTGACGTCCTTCATTTCCTTTTCGGCATAGGCGCGATACCAGGCGTCGAGTGCCTGCGAGCCGCCCTTGGCATCCGCGATAAGGAACGGCAGTTCGCCCGCCGCGATGATCGGGAAGCGGCCTGGCTGATAGCCCGGATTGACGTAGGTGACATCCGCGATGCCATCGCGCGCCATGTCGTAGTGGTCGAAGGCCTTGCCGAGCTGCTGAGCCGGGAACACCGAGCCGGTGATCGTCCCGCCGGAGGCCTTGGTGATCGAAGCGAGCCATTCTTCCATCGCCTTCTGCAGGGGATGGCTCGGCGGCACCCAATGCGCCAGCTTGAGCGAGACGGGCTTGTCCTGCGCAGCAGCCATCACCGGCAGCAGGGCAGCGAACGAGAGAGCAGCGAGTCTTTTCAGGGCCTTCATGCGTTCCTCCATGAGATCGGTCTTTTGACCGTTATCGTTGATAACCAAGAGTGTCCGATCACGCGGACCTGGACAAGCCTAAATCATTCACGAATGCCCGGTTCAAATGAACTGAATGCATTCATTATGTCACCTCGAACATCCGGAGCACCACCTTGTCGGGGAAGCGCGCGCCGGAGCAGACGAAGATCGAGCGCATCAGCCAGGCGAGTTCAGGATCGGCGGTCTCGAATTTCGGCGTTGCGCGGAAATAGATCAGCGCCGGATCAACCGGCTCGCCGCGCCTGAGCCGCGCCATCGCTTCCGGCGGGCCGTGGCGGATCCCGGTGTTTTCGACATAAACCCGCGCGCCGCTCCCGGTCTCGATCACATAGCGCGCGTGAATATCCGCGAGCCCGTCAGCGCGGATGATCTGGTAATCGACCCCGCCCGGAATGAGCTTGCCCGAGAGCTTCGGCCCACTGACGCTGCCTGCCAGAATCGGGATCAGCCGCCGCGCGCCGAGCGGGGTATCACCGACCTCGACCGGTGCGGCGACCTCCGCCACGACATCGAAGGCATGGAGCAAGTGGGGCGTGGTGATCGGGTCGGTCATTCGGCAACCATGGGTTGGGCGGATGGCGGTGCAAGCGTAGCGGAAAGCGCTACGCCGTCTGGATCAGCGAGCGCAGCGCCAATGGCCTTGCGCAGGGCGGGCGCATCGGCATCCTCGACGTCACACGCAAGGATAGGCGTCACAAGCGTCGAGAAAATCGCTTTATAGTTCGCAAGGCCGCGTGCCTGCGTCTCGCCATAGCCCTTGAGAAGGCGCGGCAGTTCGGCAAGCGCCCCGGCATAGGCAGGCGCGGCAGGAAGCGCTTTTTCCATCGCCCCGAGCCATTGTTCAATCGCCGCCTGTTCATCCCGGAAACGGAGCGAACGCCGTCTGAGACGTCCCATCCGCGCGAGAAACTTCAGTGCAAGGTGGCCGACGATGGTGGTCGAGCCAAGGTGCATGCCTTTGCCGAGAAACGGCACCTGACCGCCCTTGCGGTGATGCGTCATCAGCCATTCACCCCAGCGCACCGGCAGCATCGCCGCGAGTTCTTCCACACCCGGTTTGAATAGGTCCGCGACCTTGAGAAGCTGGCCCTCGCGCATTTCTGCCTCGCGGGCAATACGCGTGAAGCGCTCGGGACGCGTCTTGAGATCCGCCACACGTGGAATATCCTCATAGGTCATCCACAGCGCGAGGCGGCGCGTCGCTTCTTCGAGCGCATGGGCGCGGAGTGGGTCCGCAAGATCGCCGGCAGCGCGGGAGAGGCGCGCTATACGGGCCTCGAAAAGGTCGGCGTAGGCCTGATCCATATAGTCCCGGCAGCGATCACGCCCTAACGTGCGGACATCTGGTGGCGGCGCGACCAGCGGAGCTGCTTTCGCCTCACCGCCAACCGCCGCATAGGCCGCAGCAAAGCCCGCGAGCGAGGCCTTCGCGCCGCGCCCGTTCACCAGCATCGCTTCACAAGCCTCACGGCTCCACGGGAATACGCCCGCGCCTGCGAGCGCCCCGAACATCGGCGCGGAAACGACAGTGCCCGCCTGCCGCGTGATTCCCTCGAAGTCGAGCGGCAGGAAACGCTTCGCCAGGGCAGCACCGGCTTCAAGGATGCGCTCCGAAGGAAAACGCCCGTCCGCCATCTGCATTTTCTCGGCAGTTGTCAGGACCCGCGCAGTGCCGGTGATCAGTGTCGTGCGGTTCGGGCTGACGAAGCCGCGTTCGAGCATCCGCCCGGCTTCGGCAAGCTCGCTCGCGATCACGACATCGACGCGCCCCGCCATCGGCACCAGCGCGAACACCGGTGCGATGCCGCCCTTTTCGCCGATCTCGATGTAGTAACTCGTCGAGCCGGTGCGCTGCGCGACGCCCGGCACAGAGGTCGATTGCACCGGCATACCGGCGGCAATCGCACAATCAACAATCCAGTTCATGAGCACGCCGCCGCCCTCGCCGCCGAGCGCCGCGATGAGGATGGAAATTGTGCCGGAGGAAGCCGAAGCGCTCATGCCAGGTTCCTCATGCCGCGACCTGCTTAATGCCGGTGAACCAGCCCCGCAGTCGTCCCATGAGACGCTCGAAGGGGCCCGGATTGGAGATAATCTCTGCCCGATAGAACGAGGGGCAGAGCGTTGCGGCATGGGCATTCTCGCCGCAAAGCCCGCAGCCGACGCACCCATTGGTGACATGCGCGACCGGATCGGTCTTGAGGGGATCGGTAGAGGTTTTCACCGTCAGCGTTGGGCAACCCGAGAGGCGGATGCAGGAGTGATCCCCGGTGCAGGTTTCGTCATCGACACCGTAGCGCGTGCGGACCACACGCTCGCCCTTTTCGAGCGCTGCTGCGCGCAAGGGACGGATGCGCCGCTGTCGTTCTAGCTGGCATTCGCCTTCCGCGACGATCACCTTGAGGCCCTTCTCGGGACTGGTGATCGCATCCTGAAGCGCCGCCTTCATTTCTGAGACACGGTACGTGTGCACGGTTTTGAGCCACTTCACGCCGATGCCCGCGAGTGTGTTCTCGATGGTACGTTCCGAGGCGGTTGCGCTTTTTTCCGCCGCCGCAAGCTTCGCGCCAGCGGCGGGCGAGGAGACGAGATCCTGCGTTCCTGTCGCGGAGGTATAGCCGTTTTTCATCACCACCAGCACGCCGTCAGACTTGTTGAGGAGCCGTGATGTTACGCCCGAAAGCAGGCCGTTATGCCAGAAGCCGCCATCGCCCATGATGGCGATAGGCCGCCGACCGGAAAAGCTGGTGACGCCTGCGCTGGAGGCGAGGCTCATCCCGTAGCCCAGAATGGAATTGCCGAACGAGAACGGCGCGAAAGTGCCGAAGGCATGGCAGCCGATATCCGCCGAGACATGCACCATCCCGGTTTCTTTCGTCGCGAGCTTCAGCGCCGAGAAAAACGGGCGTTCGGGACAACCGGTGCAGAAGGTCGGCGGGCGCGGCGGCGCATGGCCACCGAGGAGCGCTACAGCACGCGCCCTGAGATCTGCAATTTCCTCGGCATAGCCGCCATCGCCGAGGTTGGAGAGCGCCGGAACCTCGGCCTTGAGGAACTTCGCGAGGCCAGCCAGCATCACCTCGGAGGTATACTCCCCGGCCATCGGGAGCATATCTTTACCGTGAAGCCGCGTGTTGAGGTCGGCGCGGCGCAGGATCGAGCCGATCTCATGCTCGAGATATTCCGGCTGCCCCTCCTCCATCACGATGATGGCGCGCTTGCCGGCGGCAAATCCGGTGATCTCCTCCGGCACCAGCGGGTTGACGACATTGAGCACGAGCATCGGGATATCCGGTCGCCCCTCAGCATCCGCGAGGCCGATCTCCTGCATCGCGCGGATCAGCGAATTGGTGATCCCGCCCTGTACGATGATGCCGACATCACCGTGTCGCCCGTCGAAGCGCTCGTTGAGCCCCGCTTCGAGGATGAATTTCCGAGCAGCGGGCATGCGCTGATCATATTTCTTCTTTTCCTGTCCGTAGGTGACGGGCGGATGCGCCAGCGTCTCGTAGTTATGGGGCGCAGGCTCCGCGAGGCGATTCCGGGTAGAGATCGCGGGTGCCACGTTGTTCTTGGCGACGAAACTGCCTTGCACATGGCAGGCGCGGATACGCAGCTCCATGATCACCGGCGTGTTTGAAGCCTCGGAAAGTTCGAATGCCTTCTCAACGCAACGCACGATTGTCGGCAAGTTCGGGCGCGGATCCATCAACCAGAGCGTCGATTTCAAGGCATAGGCATGCGTCCGCTCCTGAATGACCGAAGCGCCCTCACCGTAATCCTCGCCGACGATGATCAGCGCACCGCCCTTCACGCCGGGCGAGGCAAGGTTAGAAAGCGCATCTGCCGCAACATTGGTGCCAACGATGGATTTCCACGTCACCGCGCCGCGCACGGGATACATGATCGAGGCGCCAAGCATCGCAGCGGCGGAAGCCTCATTCGTGCAGGCCTCGACATGAACGCCGAGCGCCGCCATGTCGTCTTTCGCCTGCACCATCACATCAAGAAGATGCGAAACCGGCGCGCCCTGATACCCGCCGACATAGGAAACACCGGATTGCAGCAACGCCTTGGTGACCGCAAGAATGCCTTCGCCATGGAAAACCTCGCCCTCACCGAGCTTTAGCAGCTCGATCTCGGCGGCAAAGGACCGTTCCATGAAACCCCTCTCCGGTCGTGTTTCTTCCCGATAGCGCAGCAGCCTCTGGCGGGCCGCTTAGTCTCAAGGTTTCACGCGGGCAAGGCCGGGTCAATGCCGGAATGGGCTTCCCCAAACCGCTCAGCACTGGTTATGGTCCATCACGATAAAATCATCGCGCTCAAGCGCGGGAGGAAACGCATGAACGCTTCAACCGGCCCACGCTGGCCGAGCGGACCACGTTGGCCCAGTGGTCTTGGCCGTCTTGATCCAGTAATGGAAACCCGCGCAGACGGCACGATGCTGGTCCGCTCGACGGCGGAAATCCCGGAGATCGGTGCTACGCTGACGGATTACCTCGCCCATTGGGCAGAGGAAGCGCCGGAGCGTATCTTTCTCGCCGAGCGTGATACCAGCGGCGCATGGCGGCGCCTTACCTACCAAGACGCGGCCGAGCAGGTCGCGCGCCTTGCAACTGCGCTTCTCGATTATGATCTCTCGCCTGAGCGCCCACTGGCAATCCTGTCTGGCAATGATGTCGAGCACGCGCTGATGGCATTGGCCGCGATGCATATCGGCGTGCCCTACTGCCCGATCTCACCGCCCTACAGCCTCGTTTCCAAGGATTTTGCCAAGCTCGGCTATGCGATGGAGCTTCTCACGCCCGGCCTTGTCTTCGTTTCGGATGGTAAGGCTTTTGCGGCTGCGCTGGAGACGGTTGCTGCGCCGGACCTCCCGCGCGTCGCGACGCGAAACGCCGAGGCGGCTAGCGCGATGTCTCTCGCGACTTTGCTCGCGACCACCCCCAGCCCCCGCATCGACGCGGCACACGTCAAGGTCAGCCCGGAGACCATCGCGAAGTTCCTGCTGACATCCGGTTCAACGGGCGAGCCCAAGGCGGTGATCAATACGCAAGGCATGATGATGATCAATCAGGCCATGCTCTTGCAGTGCTTCCCGTTTTTCGCCGAAGAGCCGCCAGTTCTCGTCGATTGGCTGCCGTGGAACCACACCTTCGGCTCGAACCACAATTTCGGCATCACTCTTGTGCATGGCGGCACGCTATACATCGATGCCGGAAAGCCAATGCCCGGCGCGATTGCCGCCACAGTCACCAACCTGCGCGAGATCGCCACCACGAGCTATTTCAACGTGCCCAAGGGCTTTGAAGCGCTCCTGCCCTATCTCGAAGCGGATGAAGTCTTCGCGCAGCACTTTTTCTCGCGCCTCAGGATGCTGTTCTATGCTGGCGCCGGCCTGTCCCCGGTGACATGGGATGGCTACCAGCGGCTCGCCAAGCGGATCACCGGCAAACCGATCCCTTTCGTCACCGGCCTTGGGGCGACGGAAACCGCACCCTCCGCGCTGATGAACATGATGCCAGTCGATGCGCCGGGCAACATGGGGCACCCCATGGCGGGCGTTACGATGAAACTCGTCCCCAACGGCGAGAAACTCGAGATCCGCGTGAAGGCAGAATGCGTGACGCCCGGCTATTGGCGCAACCCTGACCTCACCGCGAAAGCCTTCGACGAGGAAGGCTTTTACTGCTTCGGCGATGCCGTGAAATTCGCGACTGCCGGCGATCCCAAGGGCGGTTTCCTGTTCGATGGCCGCATCGCAGAGGATTTCAAACTCGCGACCGGCACCTGGGTCAGCGTCGGCCCGCTCCGGGCCGCGTTTCTCACCGCTTTTGCTCCGCTAGCGAAAGACGTCGTGATAACCGGGCATGACCGTGACGACGCGGGCGCGATGATTTTTCCCGATATCGAGGCCTGCCGCGCGCTCGCCGCCGGCGCGAGCACGACCGCCGAAATTCTCGCGCATCGTGCCGTTCGGGAAGCATTTTCAGACCGTCTCAAAGCCTTTGCGAAGGCTGCCACCGGCTCTTCCAACCGCATCTTCCGGGCGCTGCTGCTCGAAGATCTTCCTTCGATCGACAAGGGCGAGATCACGGATAAGGGCTCGATCAACCAGCGCGCTGTGATCCGACACCGCGCGGGCGAGGTCGAGGCGCTCTATCAGGAGCTCCCGTCCGCCCGCATCATCTGCCTGTCATAACGGCGAGACCAACCCGGAGACCCAGCATGTTCATCCATCGCCGCACTGTCCGTATCGAATTCGGGGATTGCGACCCGGCGGGAATCGTCTGGTATCCGCGCTATTTCGGCTTCTTTGACGCCTCAACCGCCCATCTCTTTGAAGCAGCGGGCTTCAAGAAATCCGAGATGCCCAAGCGCTTCGGCGCGATCGGCTATCCAATGGTGGATACGTGCGCGAAGTTCCACATGCCCTCTCGCCATGGCGAGGATATCGTGATCGAAAGCCGCGTCGCAGAATTCCGCAAGTCGAGCTTCGATGTCGAACATCGCATCTTCAAGGGCGAAGCCTTGGCTGTGGAAGGCTGGGAGACGCGCGTCTGGGTCGGGAAGCACCCGGATAATCCGGATGCGATTAAATCGAGGCCTATCCCCGAGGAGGTTCTGGAGCGTTTCGCTCGCGGCTAGTGCCTTTTCCGGCCGAGCAGACACCGGCTGGATGAAAAACCCGAAGGGCCGCACAAGCGAAATTGCGACGGGCCATACGAGAGGGCGGGCTCACACGCCTGTGGTATGCACCGAAAAGGCTGTCACGACGCGCTCGTAAACCCCGCGCTTGAACGGAATAATCAGTTCAGGCATGCGCGAAAGATCATCCCAACGCCAGTCGATGAATTCCGGTTTGTGCTGACCGCCGCCGGGCACCACCACGTTGATCTCGCTTTCATGGCCGGTAAAGCGGAAAGCGAACCACTTCTGCGTCTGGCCGCGATAGCGCCCCTTGAGGGCCTTGCCGAGCGTATCCACCGGCAGATCGTAGTTGAACCAGTCCTTCGCCTCGGAAAGAAGCTTCACCGAGCGCACGTTGGTTTCTTCATAAAGTTCCCGCAAGGCCGCCGCGTAGGGGTCTTCGCCGGGGTCGATGCCGCCCTGCGGCATCTGCCACTCGTAAACGGGATCCTTGTATTCCGGCCCCTTGTCGGGTCGGCGACGGGCGACAAACACCTTGCCCGCATCATTGAAGAGCGCGATCCCGACACAAGGCCGATAAGGCATGCTCGCGATATCTCGCGCCATAAGAGTCCTCACTCAATTCCGGGAGACGACTCAGCGAGCCGGGCGACCGATGATGGCGGAAAGTGGCGCCAAAACAAGGCCGCGCGCAGCCAACTCGCGTTCCCAATTTGCAATCTTGTCAATATTCGCCGGCAAAGCCGGGATAGAAATAATGGCGCTGCCGTTCTTACGGGCAAGGTCTTCGGTTTCGGAAAGCAGCGTTTCGAGCGATTTCGCAGCGCCGGTCTCATGGATCCGGTCGGCGATCTGCGCCGGCAGGTTGATCTTCTTGGCGATGTCCTGTGTGCGGCTGCGCGCAGCCGTTCCGTCATCAAGAAACAGCAACCCGCGACGGTTGATCTCCTCGAGCAGGATTGCATAGGCCGTCGGATCGGCCATCAGCTTGGCGCCGAGGAAGTTCGTGACACCGACATAGCCCTGAAAGCGCGACATCAGCCAATGTAGGCGCTCGATGTTCTCGCGCGTCGCGGCGCTGGCCCGCAGCGTATGCGGACCCGGATCACTCTCGGGGTAGTCCTGCGGCTCCATCGGGATTTGCAGCATGATTTCATGGCCATCACGCCGCGCACGCCCCACCTGATTCTCAAGGTCACGGCCATAGGGCGCAAAGGCGAGTGTGATCTCGCCCGGCAGCTTGGTGATCGCATCTGCCGTACCCCGCGCGCCGATCCCGACGCCGGTCAGCACCACGCCGATGCGCGGCTTGCCGGTGGCAACGAAGGGGCGGGCATAGACAAGGCGCGGCAGCAGTCCGCTGTCACTGATTCGCGGCAAAATGCCGACAGCGCTGCGCTCCGCCACACGAGAATCAACAGCGGCGATGCGCTCACTGCCTGCATCCGGCACCTTGATCACCACACCACCAGGCGCTGTGCCCCCATTCTGGCGGATGACGTTGACACCGGAATTCGCTTCGATCTCGGCCATGCCGGAGCGGTTCTGACCGTTGCCAGCCATGCTCTTGTCCGGCGCAGGGGCTGTATCAGCCTCAAGCGAAGGGGACATACGTTCGATGACAGCGACGACACCCGGCTCGCTCTTCCGGGGCGACAGTTTCACACCGGAAATGAGGGCAAGGCCGGCGATACAGCTGATGAGCAGGGCCAGCATACCCCAGCGCCAGGACGAGGGTACACCTCGCCGGCTGTTCCCGGGCTTCATGCCCAGGGGGGTTGCCATTCCGTCCAACGCCATTCTGCTCGTTTCCTTATGGAATCGCCGTGTCGTCGAGCCACGGAAACCCGACTGAAACCGTAAACAGCGGTGGTTAATCGAGCCTTAATTCGCGTTCCGTTTCGTGCCAGAAGCATAAAAAAGCCGCCCGATAAAACGGGCGGCTTGGAATGCAATCAGCCAAATCGGCTCCGGCGTTAAGACCCGGAGCGGATTTTTCGGCTCAATTCTTGGTTTCAGGCGCCTTGGCCGGGTTGGCCTTGGCTTCCGGCTTGGCAAGCTTCGGCGGCAAGGTTGCGCCTTCACCCGGCTCAGCCTTTGAGACCTTGCCGTTAAGGAAGTTCACCGCCCAGATCAGCTGCTTGTCCTTGGCGCGATCCGCCGGGACGTAGCCGGAGGAGCCACCGCCCTGCTCTTCCTCGTTGACCTTGATATGGCCCTTGATTGAGGCTTCGCCCTTGATCTCGTCCTTGCCCTTCAGCTCTTCCGGCACATCCTGAAGCACCTGAACATCCGGCGTGATGCCCTTGCCCTGGATCGAACGGCCCGAAGGCGTGTAATAAAGTTGCGTCGTCAGCTTGAGGGCGTAGGAGCCGCGGAGCTGGAAGATCGACTGCACCGAGCCCTTGCCGAAGGAGCGCGTGCCGACAATCGTTGCGCGCTCGTGGTCTTGCAGAGCACCAGCAACGATTTCCGACGCCGAGGCCGAACCGCCGTTGACCAGCACGACAAGCGGCTTGCCGTTGGTGATATCGCCCGGGCGCGCCAGCGCACGGTTGGTCTGGTCAGCGGTCTTGCCGCGCGTCGAGACAATCTCTCCCGATTCGAGAAAGGCATCGGCGACATAGATCGCCTGATCAAGAAGACCGCCCGGATTATTGCGGAGGTCGAGAATGAAGCCCTTGAGCTTGTCCTTGCCGATGTCGGCGGTCAGCTTGTCAACTTCCTTCTTGAGGCCTTCAAAGGTCTGCTCATTGAACGAACCCATGCGGACATATCCGACGGTATCGCCTTCCTTCTGCGCGCGCACGACAGGCGGACGGATAGTGTCGCGCGTGATCTCGACCTCGACCGTATCCTTTTTGTTGCGCAGGAGCTTGAGCTTCACCTTCGAGCCCTTCGGGCCCTTCATCTTGTCAACCGCCTGATTGAGCGTCAGGCCCGAGACCTGATCGCCATCAATCGCGGTGACGAGGTCATTGGCCTGCACACCGGCCTTGGCGGCGGGCGAATCATCGAAAGGGGTCACGACCTTCACAAGGCCGTCTTCCATCTGCACCTCGATGCCAAGACCGCCGAACTCACCGCGGGTCTGCTGCTGCATCTCCTGGTTGGACTTCTGGTCAAGGAAGCTCGAATGCGGATCGAGCGAGGTCACCATGCCGTTGATCGCGGCTTCGATGAGCTTTGATTCATCCGGCTTGTCGACGTAATCGGCGCGGATCTTGTCGAAAACATCGCCGAACAGCGTCAGCTTGCGATAGGTATCGGAGGCCGCCGCATTCGCGCTGCCGGAAAGCTGCATGTGATCGACAGCGGCCAGCACCAGCGCACCAAGCGCGACACCGGAGAGGAAAAGAGGAACCTTGCGCATTATCCGCGAGCCTTCTCGGCCGAATGATTGGACAACCAGGGGGATGGATCGACCGGAGACCCATCCTTTCTGAACTCGACATAAAGGGCCGGACGCGGCGCGCCAAGACCCGGTGGGGCATTTACGACTGCATTCGTGCGCGAAGCAGTACCATTATCTGAATTTGGCCCTCCGGCGGCGGTTTGTCCAGCCTCGCCAGCGGGTGCCTCACCCGAGAGCCTTGTCGCCGATGCCAAAAAACCGATGGGTTCACCCGCGAGCACGAACTGGCCAATTTCCACCGAAACCCGCTCCATTCCCGCGAGAACCACGTGATAACCGTTGCCGGCGTTGAAAATCACCAGCTGGCCATAACCGCGATAGGCCCCGGCGAAGTTCACCCAGCCATCGGCAGGCGCGGTGACGACGGCACCGGCATTTGACGCAATCGTGATCCCGCGTTCGGTGCCGCCGAGGCCATCGGGCTGGCCAAAAGGCTTCAGGATCGTGCCGGAGACCGGCAGCGGCATCTGGCCGCGCCGCTCGGCGAAGCTCTGGCGTGGCTGGAGCCGTACCGGTTCGCGCGCCGCTTCAGGGCGCAGTGACGCCACGCTGGTGCCGCCCTTGGCCGGGGCCGGCGCGCGGCGAGCGATCTCCACGGCACGGGCATTCCCGACGATATCGTTCTCGCTCCGCGCGATGAGATCGCGCAGTGAACGCGCGTCCTTCGTCAACGTGGCGACCCGCGTGCGCTCCTTGTCGAGCTGTTCCTTCGAAAGCGCGATCTGCGATTGCCGTGTTTCGACGAGGCTCGCCATGCGCGCCCGCTCGGCACCGATTTCATCGCGCTGGCGACGCAACTGATCCGTCACAGCAGCGGACTGGCGGTGAAGCTCTGTCAGCGTTTTGAGGTCCGCGATCAGGATCATCGCCTCATCGCGCATATCCGGCAGCACCGCGCCGAGCAGAATCGCAGCGCGCATCGCCGAAAGCACATCCTCCGGCGCAACCAGCAACGCCGGCGGTGGCTTGCGACCGATCCGCTGCATGGCGGCCAGCACTTCAGCCGTGACCCGCTCACGCGACTGGAGCGAGCGCCTCAGCGCATTCTGCTGCCGCGTCAGCCCCTCGAGCTTGCTCTCCTGCTCGGCAAGCCGGTCCTCGGCCTCACGCACCTTGCGGGCGACATCGATCAGCGACGCGCGAAGCTGCTGCGCCTCCGTCGAGAGATTATCGATTTCGAACGAAAGGCGCCGCTGTTCGAAACCGGATTTCTCGATCTCGGTTTCAAGTCCCCGCAGCGCATCCTTGCCACCAGGCTCTTTCGGTGCGGGCTCCACCGGCACCGTTCCCGACGTCTCGGTCTGTGCGGCAACGGGCTGCACCAGCAGCGCCAACAGGACAAACGGCAGAATGGCCCCTGCGCGTTTTCGCCTGTGATGCTGCCGAACGTCCATCCCGAACCTTTCGAAGTCACACGCGGTGATACGGATGGCCGGAGAGGATCGTCGCGGCCCGATAGAGCTGTTCGAGCACCAGGGCGCGAACGATCTGATGCGGCATGGTCATCCGGCCAAACGCCAGCGTCAGCGCCGCCCGCGCACGCACCGCCTCCCCGAGGCCATCCGCGCCGCCGATCACGAAGCTCACGCCAGCAACACCCGAATCACGCCATTCGCCGAGTATCTTCGCAAATCCGGCACTGTCGAGGCCGGCGCCCCCCTCATCGAAGGCGATAAGACGATAGCTCTCCGGGCATTGCGCGAGAATCGCTGCGGCCTCTTCAGCCTTGCGATCCAGATCCCGGCGCGCCTGACTTTCGGAAAGCTCGACGAGGCGCGGCCCATCGAACCCGATAGCGCGCCCGCTGCCCTTGAGACGCTCGGCATAACGCCCGACAAGCTCGCGCTCCGGCCCGGCCTTGAGCCGGCCGATGGCGACCACATCGAGCTTCACGCCGCGTTATTCCGCCTTCGTGCGCGTCCGGATGACACGCGGGCGCGGCTTGGCAGCAGGCTTGGCGGTCGAAGCCCCTGTTTTTTCGGGCTTGGCCATGCCGGAGCTGCTTTTTTCGAGCTTCGGCTTGTCCTCGGCCACGCCCTCGGATGGACGCCCCATGCCCCAAAGCTTCTCGAGGTTGTAAAACCCGCGCACTTCGGGCCGGAAGAGATGGATGAGGACATCTCCCGCGTCGATCAGCACCCAGTCACACACCGGCATGCCTTCGATGCGCGGTGTCGGCAGGCGCAGATCGCGCAAAGCCGAAGCCACGCGTTCGGCGATCGCACCGACGTGGCGATCCGACCGCCCACTGGCGATGATCATCGCATCAGCGAGCGAGGTCTTTCCGGCCAGATCGAGCGAGATGATCTCTTCCGCCTTGGCATCGTCCAGCACGGACAGGATGGCCTTGACGAGCGGGCCGGCAGCAGAGGTTTCGCCTCCGGGGCCGGCGACAGGCGCCGTTTCGGCAGCCTTGGACGTTTGCGTCGTGGTCAGGTTCACATTCCCTCTGAGGTGCGCCGGCCTCGCCCTTGGCGTAAAACCGGGAACACACGCGTTGACTTGGCCGCAGATTCACTTGGCGACGGATACCCATCGCGATATCACGCGACGCAGCACAGCACCGGGATGAATTCGCTCATCACCCCATAGCCTGATCCGCGCGGAATGTCAGTCGCGAAGTTGCATCGTCAGGAAAATGCGCACCTCCGGCGCCAAACGGCGCCAGCACGCCATTAGAGGCGCGACCTCAGGCAAAGATGCCGAGCATCGGGTTGCTGGAATCGGTCTGGTTCGCCTCGACGTCCTTGAGGGCAAGGAAACGGTCCACGATTTTCTTGATGAAAGCGGTGTCGTTCACCTTGCTCATGGGGAAGTTCTTCTCGACGACCTTCTTCAGCGAAGCCACATTGCCCGACGCGGCAGCGTTCGGGATGTTGAACGCGGTCTTCACAACCGAGAACAGGATCGGATCCCCGATGATCTGGTAGCCGTTTTTCATCGAGCCGATGGTGCGCTGGAAATAGAGCGCATCGGTAATCGCCGGATTGGTATCGCCGAGGCTCTTCTCGTAGCTCGCCTCGGTGTATTTCTTGACGACGCCGTCCATGAACGCCGCATCCTTCAGCTTGGCGACGCCGCCCTTGAAGAAGTTGAACGCGGCATTGATCGTCCGGTAGCTCGGGTCTGACATCTTGTTGACGAGCGCCGAGGCATTATCAGGATCATCCATCAGCACAGTCTTGATACGGTAGGGATACTGAAGCTGAGTTTCCATGCCGTAAGCCGTCAGCGCAAATTTCAACAGCCGATAATCCTTGATGAAATCTTCCGGCTTGGTGATCGTGGCGGCCTTCGAGCGGAAATAGGCCGCATCCGCCTTCATATCGCCGCGCTGGCCAAAGCGAGTCTTGTCAGCCGTGAGGCGGGAGGGGGTAAGCCCCTGAAAAAGCGCGAAAGCCGAAACCGAAAGCGTCATGACTGGATCAATCCTTGACCACGTTAGCGGGCCAGTCTGCACGGCTTCTGTTAAAATTCTGCTCCCAAGGTCGCAAGACTTGTGCGCTTTTCGGCCAAAAACGCTCTAGGCACCGGCCAATCGCGCCCTGAGCGCCGTCGACGAAGCTTCCGAGCGCCGCCCGTGCAGAAACACCCACGCCGGCGCGGGCATGGTGGCGAGATGCGCCGCTTCCCGCTCGTTGCGGCGCGCAGCGGAAAATGTCTGTGCAGCACGGCTTGAAGCGGCTCGCAAGGTCGAACCGGGACGGTCGATCACCGCCATCGGCACCGCGCCGGCAATAGCGCGCCAGTTCCGCCAGCGATGGAACGAGGCGAGATTATCCGCCCCCATCAGCCAGACGAAATTCACGCCGGGGCAGCGGGACTTCAGAAATCGGATCGTCTCTTCGGTGTACCGCGTGCCGATCTCCGCCTCGATTCCGGTGACAATGATGCGCGGGTCCGGCCCGATCAGAGCGCGACATTGCGCCATGCGCTCCGCCTGACTCGGTAGTCCGGCGATTTCTTTGAGCGGATTTCCCGGTGTCACCAGCCACCAGACGCGATCCAGCTTGAGCCGCTTCAACGCGGTCCGCGCGACAAGCAGATGCCCCTCATGCGGTGGATTGAACGAGCCACCAAAAAGACCGATACGCAGGCCGGATGTGTGGGGCGGGAGGGAGATGGTGGTATGGGTCAATTCCTGGAACGCCTTGCACGCACGACCATTTTCTCAAGTTGTTTCGCGCCGTGACAATAGCTCGAATACCAGATGCGAGTTGATTGCCCTTGAATATACTCACTCTGAAAGGCTGAGCCCCCTCCAAATGCCGGGGACTCGTCCCATCGGATGCAACGCTTTCCACCAAAAGCCGAGCGCCAGTAAACTCCGGATCGATCCCAATAAACCGAGCAAAGAAAAACTTGATAAAATACAAAGCAAAAAAAAATTGTGAAAACAAAAAAAATTAATACAATATGATTGTATCCTTCATTAATAATCACTGTCGCTGGAAAAAGGAAAAAAAACGCCAATCCGACAGCCACCATCAATTTAAGCTGAAACGGAAATTTCAGGAATCGAATTCCTTTTTTTTGCCGAATCGCCTTTGATTCAGACGCATTCTTTTGGAAATAAGCAACAAAAAGTCCCGACAGGCTCACAATGAGTGCCGTCTTCAAGGCATCTTTCAAAAAGCCTGACATCTCCAGCATACGAAACCCTCGATAATCCTACGCCCTCACCGTCCCCTGCCCGCGCACCTGATACTTGAAGCTGGTGAGCTGCTCGACGCCCACCGGCCCACGCGCATGCATGCGGCCCGTGGCGATGCCGATCTCGGCGCCGAAGCCGAATTCGCCGCCATCCGCGAATTGCGTCGAGGCGTTATGGAGCACAATCGCGCTGTCGACCTCGGCAAGAAAACGCGCTGCCGCAGCCTCATCCGCCGTGATGATCGCATCGGTGTGGTGCGAACCATGCTGCTCGATATGGGCGATGGCCTCGTCGATCCCCTCCACCACCTTCGCGGCAATGATGGTATCGAGATATTCCGTGCCCCAATCCTCATCGGTGGCAGGCTTCACGCGGGCGTCCACCGCCTGCACCGCCGCATCACCGCGCACCGCACAGCCTGCATCCAGCAGCGCCTTGACGAGCGGGCCGAGATGCGTCGCCGCGCAAGCCTTGTCGACAAGCAGCGTTTCCGCCGCGCCGCAGACACCCGTGCGCCGGAGTTTGGCGTTGAGAAGCACGGATATCGCCATCGCAAGATCGGCTTTTTCATGCACGTAAACGTGATTATTGCCGTCGAGATGGGCAAAAACCGGTACCCGTGCCTCACTCTGCACGCGGGCAACAAGGCTTTTCCCGCCGCGCGGAATGATGACATCAATCGCGCCATCAAGCCCCGTCAGCATCTGTCCGACAGCCTCGCGATCCGGCACCGGCACGAGCTGGATTGCCGCTTCCGGCACGCCTTCCGCGACCAGCCCGGCGACCATCGCAGCATGGATCGCGAGCGCCGAACGCAACGCGCCGGACCCCGTCCGGAGGATCACCGCATTGCCCGCCTTGAGGCAGAGTGCGCCAGCATCCGCCGTAACATTCGGGCGGCTCTCGAAAATCACGCCGATCACCCCGAGCGGCGTGCGCACGCGGGCGATCTTCAACCCGTTCGGCCGCGTCCACGCTTCGGTGACGGCGCCAACCGGGTCCGGCAGATCGGCAATATCTTCAATCGACGCTGCAATGGCCTCGATCCGCTTAGGATCGAGCATCAGGCGATCAACGAAAGCCCCGGTCTGCCCTTCGGCCTTCGCCTCGGAGCAATCGAGCGCATTGGCTTCGAGGATCGCCGCTTCCGCCGCGCGTACGGCTTTCGCCGCGGAACGAAGCGCCTGCGCCTTTTGCACACCCGGCATCAGCCCGAGCCCCCGCGCTGCCGCGCGCGCCTTGCGGCCCATGGCGCGCAAATCGGCGGTCAATTTCGCCTTCTCGGCGGGGTTCGGAACATGTCGGTTCATGCGTCGTCTCTTTTCATGCCTCGTTTTGCACACCGGGGCGGGTCATCCCGTCACCCGAGAGCGCGAGATCATCGCGGTGGATGATCTCCTTGCGGCCAGAATAGCCAAGAACGGCCTCGATGTCGCGGCTCGCCCTGCCCGCTATCTGCACGGCATCAATCGCGTCATAGGCCACGAGTCCGCGCGCAACCTCACCGCCATCAAGTCCGCGCACGATGACACAATCACCTCGCGCGAAACTGCCTTCGACGCGGGCAACACCAGCGGGCAGCAGGCTCTTGCCCGCACGCATCGCCGCCACAGCGCCATCATCGATCTGAAGCGTGCCGCGCGGTTCCAGCGTGCCGGCGATCCAGCGCTTGCGCGCCGTGACAGGCGTCGAAGGTGAGAGAAACCAGGTGCAACGCGCGCCCTCGATCACCGCCTTCAGGGGATGTTCCTTTGTGCCGTTAGCGATCAGCATCGCTGCACCGCCTGTCGTGGCGATTTTCGCCGCCTCGATCTTGGTCATCATACCGCCGCGAGAGAGTTCGGAGGCCGCCCCGCCCGCCATCGCCTCAATCTTCGCGGTGATGCGCGGCACAATGGGAATAAACTCGGCTTTCGGATCTTTCTGCGGTGCGGCGGTGTAAAGCCCGTCAATATCCGAGAGCAGCACGACGCAATCAGCCGAGGCCATGGAGCCGACGCGCGCCGCGAGGCGATCATTGTCGCCGTAGCGGATTTCCTGTGTCGCGACGGTATCGTTCTCGTTGATCACGGGAATGGCGCGATGCTTGAGCAGCGTTGCGAGCGTGGCACGGGCGTTGAGATAGCGCCGACGCTCCTCGGTATCGCCATAGGTCAGGAGGATTTGTGCGGCGGTGATCGAATGCTTCGCAAGGCTTTCGGCCCAGACCCGCGCCAGCGCGATCTGCCCCACAGCGGCGGCGGCCTGCGCCTCTTCAAGCTCCAGAGCGGGCTTTTTCAGGCCGAGATACGTTCGACCCATCGCAATTGCGCCGGAGGAAACGACGAGAATATCCGCCCCGCCAGCATGAAGACCGGCGATATCCGTCGCCAGCGCTTCCAGCCATGCGGTCTTCAGCCCGGTCTTGCGGTCCACAAGCAATGACGAGCCGACCTTGATGATAATGCGTTTGAAACCCGTGAGCTTCGGAAGCCCGCCGGAAGCAGCAGGCTTCATGGGCGCCACTCTTCGATAACCTTCGGCGCCTCCGCGACCTTGGATTCGTCGATGATCGCGAGCAGCGCCTGCAAGGCCTCCTGCACGCCCTCACCGGAGACGGCGGACAGCAGCAGCGGTTTGCGTTTGGCCGCACGCTTGAGCCGATCCATCTGCGTTTTCAGCGTTTCAGGATCAAGCGCATCAATCTTGGAGAGCGCAACAATCTCGGGCTTGTCGGCGAGATCATGGCCATAGGCCTCGATTTCCTTGCGCACGGTTTTATACGCCTTGCCGGCATGCTCCGAAGTGCCTTCGACAAGATGGAGCAGTACGCGGCAGCGCTCGACATGGCCGAGGAAACGGTCACCGAGCCCATGGCCCTCATGCGCACCTTCGATCAGACCGGGAATATCGGCGAGCACGAATTCGCGGCCGATGGTGCGCACCACGCCAAGCCCCGGATGCAGCGTCGTGAACGGATAGTCCGCTATCTTCGGCTTCGCAGCGGTAGTGGCAGCCAGAAACGTCGATTTACCGGCATTCGGCAGACCCACGAGGCCCGCATCGGCAATGAGCTTCAGGCGCAGGATAATCCAGCGCTCCTCGCCCTCCTGCCCCGGGTTGGCATGGGTCGGCGCGCGATTGGTCGAGGTGGTGAAATGGAGATTGCCAAAGCCGCCGTTACCGCCCTTGGCGATGCGGACGCGCTGGCCGATCTCGGTCATATCCACGATCAGGCTTTCATCATCCGCATCGAGAATTTCGGTGCCTTTGGGCACTTTCAGGATAACATCGTCGCCCTTGGCACCGGCGCGATTGCGCCCCATGCCGTGCACGCCGATCTTGGCTTTGAAATGCTGCTGGTAGCGGTAATCGATCAGGGTGTTGAGCCCGTCGACACACTCGACCCAGACGTCGCCGCCCTTGCCGCCATCGCCGCCATCGGGACCGCCGAACTCGATGTATTTCTCGCGCCGGAACGAGACACACCCGCCCCCGCCATCGCCGGAGCGGATATAAACCTTGGCCTGATCGAGAAATTTCATGTCTTTGTCCAACTCAACACGTCATGCCCGGCGTGCATCCGAGCATCCGCGACGTTCTCTGCAATAGAAGACAGGAGGGACCGGGACAAGCCCGCCCCTCCCATCATGTGACGTACACCCGGATTACATCCCGCCCGCAGCCAGCTCACGCCCGTAAGGCACCGGTGCGCGCCAGCCCTTGAGGCTCGACCACAACGAGCGCGTCAGCCGGTAAGTATCCGATGGCGTCGAATCTCCCCACGCCGGGCGGATACACATGCCGCCACCTTCATACTGAAAGCCGCAATGCTCCAGCACCTTGCGCGAGGCAGTATTCATCACCCGGATCGAGGCCGAAACCGCGTCCTCCTCCGTGTAGAGGAACAGGGCGTCGATCAGCGCCTGCGCTGCCTCGGTCATGTAGCCCTTGCCCCAGTGCGGAACGCCGAGCCAGTAGCCGAATTCCGTGCCGGCACAGCCGCGCTCCACCCCGATCATGCCGATCAGCTTTTCGGGGTTGGTGCGGGTTGAGATCGCCAGCATCAACTGATGGCCATCCGCATTCGCATTCCGAACCGCAATGATGAATTTCGTCGCCTCATCCGCCGGATAGGGATGCGGAATCCGCGCCGTCATCTCCGCGACGCGGCGATCACCCGCAAGGGTGACAATCGCCGCAGCATCGGAAGCCTTCGGCCAACGCAGGAACAGCCGGGGTGTTTCCAGCGTAAACACATCATCACGAAAAAGATCGGGGAACATGGGCATTTTTCCGGTTCGAAAAGCGAAAACGAGAAAGGGAGGCTCGGTTCCCCGGGGCCTCCCTTCAGGTCTGCTTTCGAAACGTGGGTGCCAGCACCCTGATGTTTCTCTGCTCACCCACCGGTTGGTTCCCTTGGAACCCGGCGGGGGAGAAACATCATTCTCGCTCGCCGATTATTCTGCTGCCTCGGCAACTGCCGGGATAACGTTGACGTATTGACGCGGGCCTTTCTGTTTGAAGACCACCATGCCGTCGGCTTTCGCAAAGAGCGTATGATCAACGCCCATACCGACGTTGACGCCCGCGTGCCACTTGGTGCCGCGCTGACGAATAATGATGTTGCCGGCCACGACTTCCTCGTTGCCGAACTTCTTCACGCCAAGGCGCTTTGAATGTGAATCACGGCCGTTACGCGACGAACCGCCAGCTTTTTTGTGAGCCATTGTGGTGCTCCCTCGTTCCCATGCGGGGACGGATGAATCTCAATGGACTCACCCTACCCGATAATTCTCAATTGTTCACGTAAAAAATGTCAGGGGTACTGACAGATCTGACGTTCGATTTACTTGTCTTCGCCCGAAGCCAGCTCGGCCTGATCGACCTTCGCGCGCGGCGGCTTGCCGGCGAGAAGTTCCTTGGCCTGTTCAACCCATTCTTCACGGGTTGCGCGACCACGCAGCTTGAGCTCTTCGTCCCACTTCGCGACAGCGGCTTCGTCCCAGGCCGCGATCTGCGACCAGGTGGTGACGCCGGCGGCGCGGAGCTTCTTCTCGAGGGTCGGGCCAATGCCGGCGATCAGCGAGATATTCGATTCGTCACGCTCGCCGCCCGCAGCGCCGAGAGCGGCGGCAGCAACCGCAGCAGCGGCAACAGCCGGCTTGGCAGCCTTGACGCCCGACGGCTTCTTGCCATCGGTGAGGATTTCCGTGATGCGCACGAGCGAAAGGTGCTGACGATGACCTTTCTTGCGCTTGGAGTTCTGGCGGCGACGCTTCTTGAAGGAGATGACCTTCGGGCCGCGGGCCTGCTCGACGAGCTCACCGGCAACCGTGGCACCCGCCACGAGCGGAGAACCGACAACGGCCTTTTCGCCGCCGATCATGAGAACTTCCGTGAAAGCGATGAGATCACCGGCTTCGCCTTCGAGGCGCTCGATGGTGATGACGTCGTTGGCTGCAACAGTATACTGCTTGCCGCCGGTCTTGATGACTGCGAACATTCCTATAGTCCTTTGCTTCACCGCCTTCGGTTCCGGGAACCGGGCAGCCTTTTTGGGTTTCTTGCGCCGTTAGAGAAGGTTTCTCGTCGGCACAAAACGAAAAGCGCGGTTCTTCCGCCGCGCTGGATCGCGGGTGATTGCGGGATCGGGCGAAGAATGTCAAGGCAAAACCGCCCGCAACCGGAGCCGGATGCCATGAACCACATCGAACGCCAGCACGCCATCGTCATCCCGCTGGCCCTAGAGGCAGCCTTCCCGCTGTTCACGCCGCTGGGTGAAAAGCTGTGGTTTGCCGAATGGCAGCCCGAGTTCATCCATCCGGTGGATGGCACGACGCAAACGGGCATGGTGTTCCGCACCCGTCATGGGGCGGAGGAAACGCTCTGGTCCTGCATCGACTACGCGCCCGAGGCACATCGCATCCGCTATGCCCGCGTCTCGCCGGCGACACGCTTCGTAACGATCGACATTGTGTGCCGCGCAGAATCAGCAGCCACAACTAGCGTGAGCGTCGTCTATGCCATGACCGCCCTCTCGCCGAAGGGCGAATCCCTGCTCGCGGCGACCACGCATGACGCCTTTCGCACAAGCATCGAGCACTGGCAGACCCTCGTAACACGTTATGCAGAAAGTCTGCCGGCTTGAGTCTGAGTGGCATTTCATCAGAAACATGCGCGGTTGCGCTCGCGCCCTCTTGCAATGCCGGCAAGCCTTCTGTATCTCCCCGCTCCTGACCAAACGCTTTTGCGTCCACGGAGAGGTGGCAGAGTGGTCGATCGCACCGCACTCGAAATGCGGAGTACTCGCAAGGGTACCGGGGGTTCGAATCCCTCCCTCTCCGCCATAATTTCCATCTAAGCCAATCATATTATTGAATTAATTGGATGAATGGGCTTTTCAACCCCCTATTTCACCCCACATTTTGAATTGGCTGGCATCGGAGTGCGCGAGAGCTTTTCGGACAATCAGCCGGAGCAGCGCTGGCTAAATCACCTGACGATTGATCTGGTTCATACGGGTTACTCCGCGAGAATGTATGGGGGTTTGGCCCAGGATTGCTGCAGGATGAAGCCAGCATGATGCAAGCTCGATTGTTGTTCAAGATATTGATATTAATTCTATAAATCGCGTGACCTTGTCATTTTTGCCTTGGCGTGGTATGCAAGGGCATGATGATCGACTACCCGTCGCTGACAGCCTGAGTGATCACGAGCGCTGGATCGATCTTGCCCAGAAGTTTTAGGGTGGCGGGATCGGACACGATCATTTCGCCGGCGATCCAGCCAAGCAGGGCGGCCCTGCCCAAATGACGGCCGGAAAACGCACCATCACGTTCGAAAGCAGCGTGGAGCCAAAAACGATCAGCGGAATGGACAGCAGCAGACCAAAAATGAACAGCCAGACATTGCTGCCGGCGGCTGCGGCAATGGCAACCACGTTGTCGAGGCTCATCACCACATCGGCGATGGCGATGGTCCGTACGGCGCGCCAGAGGTTATCGCTAAAGGCAATCTCTGGTCCGCCCTCCCCTCGCCCACGGCGAGCTTGGTGCCGATCCCGAGGAGGAGAATGCCGCCGATGATCTTGAGGTAGGGCACGACAAGCAGATAGGTGATGAACAGGGCGAAGAGGATGCGCAGGATAATCGCCGTTCCCGCGCCCAGCGCCATGCCCAGCTTGCGTTGATGGGTACGAAGCTCGCGGCAGGCCAGTGCGATGACGATGGCGTTGTCGCCCGAAAGCGGCAGATCAATCTCGATGATCTGCACAAGTGGCAATAGCATTGTCGGAAAAAGGTTCCATGGGCTTTCTCGTTCAAGTGAACGGACAAGGCGAATAATGAGCCTTGCCCGTTTCCGCCAGGGCATGATTGTCCTCAGGCTATTCCTCCTGAAATGCGACCTCGCGCGTTTTGGAGAACGAGGGCAGCAGCACCATTCCTAGAAGGATTACCGCCAGCACCAGCATGGTTGCGCTGATCGGGCGCTGGAGCAGCACGGTGGGATCGCCTTTGGAGAGAAGGAGTGCGCGCCTAAGGAACTCTTCCATCATGGGGCCAAGAATAAAGCCCAGAAGCAGCGGCGCAGGTTCGCAATCGAGCTTCTTGAACACGTAGCCGATGAAGCCGAACAGGGCCATCAGATAGACATCAAAATACGTGTTGTTGAGGCTGAAGACGCCGATGGCGCAGAAGACGATGATGATGGGAAAGAGATAGCGATAGGGGATCGTGATCATCTTCACCCACATGCCGATCAGCGGCAGGTTGAGGACAAGAAGCATCAGGTTGCCGATCCACATCGACACGATGAGCCCCCAGAACAGCGCAGGCTGCTCGCTCATGACGGCAGGACCGGGCTGGATACCCTGAATGATCATCGCGCCGATCATCAAAGCCATGACCGGGTTTGCCGGAATACCTAGCGTCAGCATGGGAATGAAGGACATCTGCGCACCAGCATTGTTCGCTGCCTCCGGCGCGGCGACGCCTTCGACCGCACCCTTTCCGAATTCGTGCCGGCTCTTCGAGACCTTCTTTTCAAGTGCATAGGCACCGAAAGAGGCGAGGGCCGCACCTCCTCCGGGCAAGATGCCGAGAAGCGAACCAAGGGCTGTGCCGCGCAAGGTGGGTGCGATGGAGCGTTTGAAGTCCTCTCTCGTGGGCCACAAGCCTTTTACCTTGGTGATCGAGACATCACGCGTGCCTTCATCCTGAAGGTTGGCGATAATTTCGCCGATGCCGAACATGCCCATGGCCACGATGACAAAGCCAATGCCATCCGCCAGCTCGTTCACCCCGAAGGTGTAGCGAGCCGCGCCCGAATTGACGTCGGTGCCCACAAGGCCGAGCAGCAGGCCGAGCACGATCATGCCTAGGGCATGAAGAATCGAGCCGTGCGCCAGAACGATCGAGGCGATCAGGCCCAACACCATGAGCGAGAAATATTCCGCAGGGCCAAACTTCAATGCGATAGCCGCCAGCGGCGGCGCAAACAATGCGATCAGCAGGGTACAGACCGTTCCGGCGAAAAAGGACGATAGCGCCGCGACAGCCAGCGCACGCCCCGCCTTGCCCTGACGCGCCATCTGGTAGCCATCAAGCGCTGTGACGACCGATGAGGTTTCGCCCGGCAGATTGACAAGAATAGCCGTGGTGGAGCCGCCATATTGTGCGCCATAGAAAATGCCAGCCAGCATGATGAGCGCGGTCACTGGCGGCATGGCGAAGGTGGCGGGCAGCAGCATGGCAATGGTAGCGGCAGGCCCCAGCCCCGGCAGCACCCCAATGGCAGTCCCCAGAAAGACCCCCATCAAGCAATAGCTCAGGTTGATCAGGGTGAAGGAGGTCTCGAGACCGAGCAGGAGGTTTGAAAAGAGTTCCATGGGCCAATCTCCTTAACGCTGCCAGGTTGGCGGCACGATGCCATCAAACCAGGACCCTAGAACGGGCATGGGCACACCGAGGCCTTTCACGAAAACAAGAACGCAGAACAGGGTCAGCCCAAGAAGGATCAGCAGCCCCTTGAGATCATATCGGGACTCTGCGGAGGCCAACGACGACAGCAGAACAAGCACAGGAAGTGCAAAAAGGAGTCCGGCCGTCGTGATCAACACGCCGAAAGCCAACACGCCTGCTGATACCCAGGCCAGCGTTTTCCAGGCAATTTTGCCAATGGGAGCACCATCCGTGAGGAAGGAACGAACGATGGATACGACTCCGAATGCGCCGAGTGTCCAGCCCAGAACGATGGGGAAATACCCTGGCCCCATGCGCGAGGCCACGCCCATCTTGTAATCCCGCCCCAGCCACAGGAATCCCGCAGAGAGGAGCACATAGAGCAAGCCTGCCCAAAAGTCTTTTTCTGCCCTGATCCGCATGGGGGCTCCTTGGTCGATTTGACAGCTACAGCAAGGCCTTGCACGCCCGAGGGATTGGGCAGGCTCTCGCGACAATTGGAGTGTTTTGCGATGAAGGCGGGCACCGGAGGCAGACCTCCCGCGCCCGGCAGGCGAGCGCTTACTCGGCTGTGATATTGGCGGACTTGATCACCTTGCCCCAGTAATCGAGCTCGGATTTCGTAAAGGCGTCCAGCTCCTTCGGCCCGAGGTAAGCGGCGTAAGCCCCTGCGCTGGCGGCCTTATCGATGAATTCCTTGCTCGCAACCGCGGTCTGGGCAGCCTTCGCCAGCTTGTCGATAATGGGCTGGGGCGTGCCGGCCGGGGCGTAAAGTGCGAACCAGGCAACCAGTTCAAAGCCCGGCAAGCCCTGTTCCACGGCGGTGGGTACATCTGGCAGGGCGGGATGACGTTCCTTGGCAGCCAGCGCCAGCGGGATCACGGATTTGGCCTGCACATGCCCCACTGCGGAGGGCGGCGTCGTGATGAAAATGTCGATATTGCCGGAGAGAACGTCCTGCAACGCGGGACCTGCGCCGCGATACGGCACATGCGTCATCTCGATGCCTGCGACCTGCTTGAGCTGCTCGCCGCCGATATGCTGGATTGATCCCAGCCCGGAGGACGCGTAGTTCACCTTGCCGGGATTGGCCTTGGCATAGGCGACGAAGGACTTGAGATCCGTGACAGGGAGGCTCTTGTTCGCGATGGCGACATGCGGCGCCTTGATGACAAGCGCGACCGGCACGAAACTCTTGAGCGGATCCCAACCGGGAGACTTGAAAAGATGGGGGTTGGCCACCTGATACCCGGAATAGGCCATCAGCAGTGTGTAGCCATCCGGTGCGGCCTTGGCAGCTTTGGCATTGCCTATGTTGCCGCTGGCACCGCCAGCATTATCGACAATGAAGCTCTGGTTGAGGAGCTTGCTGAAATGATCACTGATGAGGCGTGCGCTGAAATCCGTTGTGCCGCCGGGGGCGGAAGGCACAACGATGGTGACAGGCCGCGCCGGGTATTCCTGTGCCGCAGCGGGGGGCAGTAACGCGGCCAGACTAGCCGTCATAAGAAAAAGGCGGCGGGATATTGTCATGCTTCACTCCCTCAAGTGATGGTCGGACCTTTAGGTCGCGATTTTAGTAGTTTGAGATTTCGACCAGATTCCCATCCGGGTCGCGCAGATAGATCGAGCGGATCGGCCCGATGGCCCCGGTCCGGGGGGTAGGCTCCAGCTCAATCGCAATGCCGTAGCGGGCCAGATGTGCCACCCAAGCCTCAACCGGCTGGCTGGAAATCAGACAGAAATCGCCGGAGCCTGGCATGGGGGTCATCGCTTTGGGTTCCAGCTCACGCCCCTTGATGTGCAGGTTGATCTTCTGCTGCCCAAAGGACAGCGCGTGGCGTCCTTCGCCGAATGTCACGAGCTCCATGGCAAGCCCGTCGCAGTAGAAGCGGCGCGTGGCCTCAAGATCGGCAACCGTGAGGACGAAGTGGTCAATCCTGTCGATTTTCATTTGGTATCTCCCTTCCGCCATAGAGCCAGACCGCGCGGCATCTAGAAACAATCGTTTCGGAAGGCTTGTCATCGCATTTCGCGATGCCTCTGCTGCCCAAACACTGCTGGACCATGGGCCGGACGATGGCTTTTGATCGCCATAGAAATCGAAGCCAATTCGATGCCCGGGTTGAGGAAGCGCGCGATGCGGAATTGTGGATTTATCGGGCTGGGTCAAATGGGTGCGCCCATGGCGGCCCATATCCTGAAGGAACAGCCCTTGACGGTCGTTGCCATCGAAGCGGCACAACAGGAGAACTTCAAACGGCTGGGCGCAAGCGTTGCGACCGAAACAGCCGGTGTTGCGGCTTGCGACCTTGTCTTCCTGTGCCTGCCAAATGGAAAGGTGGTCGAGGATGTGATTTTCGGGGCCAATGGCCTCGCCAGTCTCCTGCGGCCCGGCGCGATCATCGTCGATACCAGCACCATTGAGTATCAACGCACACTTGGAATCGCGGAACGTCTTCAGGCGCGCGGCATCGCATTCTGTGATGCGCCGGTCTCTGGCATGCAAGCGCGCGCCGAGGCCGGAACCCTGACAGTGATGTGCGGCGGTCCGGGCGAACTCTTCGAGGAATTGCAACCCTACTTCGCGTGCTTTGCCAACAAGATCCTGCATATGGGCGAGGTTGGCGCGGGCCAGCTTGCCAAACTCATCAACCAACTGCTGTTCGATATCAACGCCGCAGCCCTGGCCGAAACCCTTCCACTGGCAGTCAAGCTGGGCCTCGACCCGGACAAGACGGGCGAAATCATCAATTCCGGCACCGGGCGCAGCTACGCCTCTGAGTTCTTTGTGCCGAATATCCTCAAGGGAGACTTCTCGAAGGGGTATCCCATGGCGGCCGCCTACAAGGATCTCATCAGTGGTGCGGAAATCTCTGCACGGCAGGGCATTCCGACGCCTGTGCTCGCAGCCGCAACAGCCGTTTACCAGAGCGCGCTGCTGGCCGGGGATGGCGCCAAGGATAAGGGTGGCATGATCTGCCACATTGAAGAGCGTTTGGGCGTCACATTTCGATCAAAACAGGAAGGAGGCGCCGCATGAGCAAGGATCACGGCATCCGGCGTGGATTGACCAACTACGGCGACAAGGATTTTGCCCAATATCTGCGAAACTCTTTCGCGCGATCCATGGGTATTTCCAAAGAGATGCTCGGTCGCCCCATCGTGGGGATCGCCATGACGCCTTCGGGCTTCAACAACTGCCATCGGGACATGCCGCAGCTGGTTGAGGCGGTGTCGCGCGGTGTCCTTGCCTCCGGCGCGCTGCCGCTTCCCTTCCCTACCGTATCGCTGGGCGAGGTGTTCCTGAACCCGACCAGCATGGTCTATCGCAACCTTATGGCCATGGACACTGAGGAGATGATCAGCGCCCAGCCCATGGATGCGGTTGTGATGATCGGCGGCTGTGACAAGACGGTTCCGGCGCAGATCATGGGGGCGCTTTCGGCGGATCTGCCGGCCATTCAGCTGGTTACCGGCCCGATGTCGACAGGGCGTCATCGCGGCGAGCGTCTCGGGGCCTGCACGGATTGCCGCCGTTTCTGGGGCAAGCACCGCGCCGGCGAGGTCGATGCGGAAGAAATTGCACTGGTCGAGGGGCGTCTGGCGACAACGGCCGGCACCTGCGCCGTGATGGGGACGGCCTCGACCATGGCCTGCATTGCCGAGACGTTGGGGCTTTCGCTACCGGACAGCGCGGCCATTCCGGCGGTTCACGCGGATAGGTTGGTTGCGGCGGAGCGTTCCGGCGTTGCGGCAGCGGCGATGATAAGCCGTCCGATCCGGCCGTCGGAGATCGTTACCAAAAAGTCGATCGAAAACGCCTTGCGCGTGCTGATGGCCGTCAGCGGCTCGACCAATGCGGTCGTTCATCTGGCCGCCATCGCGGGCCGTGTCGGTGTGAGCATCTCGCGGGAGAGGTTCAACCAGATTTCGGATGAAACGCCGGTTCTGGTGGATCTCAAGCCTGTCGGTGAAGGCTACATGGAGGATTTCCATGCTGCGGGCGGCGTGGGTGCCGTGCTTCAGGAGATCAAGCATCTGCTGCACCTCGATACGGTGGATATTCTAGGGCAGACGCTGGGCGAGCGCCTCGCCCAGCCGATCGAATGGGTTGACCGCCGGGTCATCCGCAGCTTTGCAGACCCGGTCTCGCCGGTCGGGGGGCTGATTGCGCTGCAAGGCAATCTTGCGCCGGACGGGGCGATCTTCAAACGCGCCGCAGCCACCCCAGGGCTGTTTGAAACCGAGGGCCGCGCTGTGGTCTTTGAAAGCCTTGAGGATCTCTCCAAGCGTGTTGATGATCCCGCGCTGGATGTCGAGGCGAATGACATCCTTGTACTCAAGAACGCCGGGCCCATCGCGGCGGGCATGCCAGAGGCCGGGTATCTGCCCATTCCCAAGAAGCTCGCGCAGAAGGGCGTCAAGGACATGGTGCGCATCTCCGATGCCCGCATGTCCGGCACCGCTTTTGGCTCGATTGTGCTGCATATCGCGCCTGAAGCCGCCGTGGGCGGCCCGCTCGCCGCAGTGCGCAATGGAGACCGCGTCCGTCTCTCGGTTGCCAACAAGTCGATCGAACTTCTGGTCTCGGCGGAAGAGATCGCGGAACGCCTGAAGCATCTGCCAGCCCGCAATGACCCGAAGCGGGGCTACCGCGCCCTTTATGCGCGCTCAGTTATGCAGGCGCCGGACGGTTGCGATTTCGACTTCCTGATCCACGGTGGGGCCGCTGACGGCGCCTGAATGATATAGCCAAAAGGACTCACCCATGAACCTGTTCGCCAAACTTAAACAGCGTGCCGCCGAGGGGCGCGAGATCCGCATCGGCATGATCGGCGCCGGAAAATTCGGCTCCATGTTCCTTGCCCAGATGCTGAAGATTCCCGGGGTTCACCTCGTTGGTGTTGTGGATCTCAACCCCGCCATGGCACGCTCCAATCTGGAATTTGTCGGCTGGCCGAAGGAGCGTTATGCGGCTGCCTCGCTCGATGAGGCCGCGCGCAAGGGCAGCACCCATGTCGGGGATGATGCCCATGCCCTGATCGCGCATCCTGCGGTCGAGATCGTTATCGAATGCACCGGCAATCCCATGGCAGCGGTTGAGCATAGCTTGGCTGCTTTTGCGCAGAACAAGCATGTCATCAACGTCACGGTGGAGGCTGATGCCTTCTGCGGCCCCGGATTGGCGACAGAGGCCGCCAAGGCGGGCGTAATCTATTCGATGGCCTATGGCGACCAGCCTGCGCTCGCCTGTGATCTGGTGGATTGGGCGCGCACCTGCGGCTTCACGATCGCTGCAGCCGGGCGCGGCCACAAATGGTTGCCCCACTATCGCAAATCCACCCCCGAGACCGTCTGGGACCATTGGGGGCTAACGCGTGAGCAAGCTGAGCGGGGTCGCCTGAACCCGAAAATGTTCAATGCCTTCCTCGATGGTTCAAAACCGGCGATTGAATCGGCGGCCATCGCCAATGCGACGGGTCTTGAGGTTCCACGCGCCGGACTCGCCTTCCCCCCCGGCTCGGCCGAAGACATTCCGACCCTGATGCGCCCCAAGGCGGTCGGCGGTTGCCTTGATCACGAAGGCATGGTCGAGGTCGCCTCCTGCATCACGCTGGACGGCAAACCGATCCCCTATGACATCCGAAAGGGCGTCTGGGTGTGTTTCCGGGGTGATACGGACTACATCAAGAACTGCTTCGAGGAATACAAGGTCATCACTGACCCCACGGGCACCTACATGGCGCTCTACAAGAAGTGGCATCTTATCGGCCTTGAGCTGGGCGTTTCCGTGGCCTCCGTGGGGCTGCGGGGCGAATCCACCGGCGCAGCCACCTGCTTCAACGGTGATGTGGCGGCAATCGCCAAGCGCGATCTCCAACCAGGTGAGATGCTGGACGGGGAAGGTGGCTATACCGTTGCCGGTGGCTTGCGCCAGGCGCGGGATTCCGTGGCGGGCGGCTATCTCCCGCTCGGTCTTGCGCACAAGGTCAAGCTGATCCGACCAGTCAGGGACGGCGAGCCGGTCACTTACGCCGATGTCGAGATTGACTCGACCAGTGCAGCCTACAAACTGCGCAAGCAGATGGAACAACGTTTGACTTCAGGGGCGTGATCCCAACGCCCTCCGCTCGTTAGGGCAAAATGAATCCAGAGACAGGGTGAGGAAGACTGGTAGATGCGCGTAGACCTGACCAGTCTCGACCTGTTCGTCACGGTGGCGGATGAGCACAGTATCGCACGGGCTGCGGCCAGGCGGAACATTGCGGCTTCCGCCATCTCGAAGCGTATCCATGATCTTGAACATGCCTATGGAACGCCGCTCCTAATCCGCCAGAGCAAGGGCGTGACCCTGACCCCGGCCGGGGAAGCGCTGTTGCGCCATGTCCGCAATTTGCTGTTGCTGGTAGAGCGCATCGGCGTGGACATGAGCTCTTTCGCCTCTGGTATGAAAGGGCAGGTCCGGCTTTCGGCCAACCCTTCTGCGATCACGCAGTTTCTGCCTCAGATCCTCTCCGGCTTCATGGCGCGCTACCCGGATATTGAAATCCGGCTGGAAGAAGCCACCACGGCGCATTCCCTCCATCTACTGGAGGATGGGCTGGCCGACCTCGCCATTGTGGGCTGGGGCGCCGATCATCCGGCGATGGCTTATGCCCTGTTCCGGAACGATAATCTGGCCCTCTGCGTGCCGGAAGATCATCCGCTCGCGCATTCACCTGCGGCGGTCCATTTTGTCGATACGCTGGGCTTCGATCATGTGGGCCTTGAATATGGCTCCTCCATTCAGGCGCGGCTGGAAGAAGCCGCGGCGAATGCCGGCCAGCCGATCCGGGTCAAATTGCGCGTGGGCAGTTTTGATGGCGTGCGCTGCATGGTAGAAACCGGGATCGGCGTTGCTGTGCTGCCCGTCTCGGCGATCGAGAGCTATGTCGGCAGCATGAAGATCCGCGCGGTTCCTCTGGCTGACTCGTGGGCACAGCGCGAATTGCGCCTTGTCACACGGGATACAACAACACTCTCCCTTGCCACCGTCCTGCTGCGCGAATGGCTTCTGGGGCTGGGCCAAGGCCCGGACGAAAACGCCCTTGGTGCTGCCGAGGTATCGTCATGATCCGCGCGGCCCAGCTGCCCTTGTCCGGCATTACTGTCGTTTCGATTGAACAGGCGATTGCAGCGCCTCTGGCCACGCGCCATCTGGCTGATTGGGGCGCGCGTGTCATCAAGATCGAGCGCCCCGACGCGGGAGATTTTTGCCGGGACTATGACAAGGTCATGAACGGCATGTCGAGCCAGTTTGTCTGGACAAATCGCTCCAAGGAAAGCCTTGAAATCGACCTGAAAACCGACCGCGGCATGCAGGTCTTCCGCGCGCTGCTGCCCAAGGCGGATGTCGTGCTCCAGAATCTCGCTCCGGGCGCGGCAGCACGCCTTGGTATCGATGCCGCGACCCTTGTGGCGCAGAACCCCCGGCTGATTGCCTGTGACATCTCCGGCTATGGCAGTGATGGTCCCTACAGCCACAAGAAGGCCTATGATCTGCTGGTTCAATGCGAGGCCGGGGTTCTCGATATCAACGGAACACCGGAGCATCCGGCCAAGGTCGGGCTTTCCATCGTCGATATTGCCACGGGCATCTATGTGCTGAATGGCATTCTCATGGGCCTTTTTCACCGGGAGCGCACCGGCAAGGGGTTCGCCTTCGAGGTCTCGCTTTTTGACGCCATCACCGAATGGATGAGCTACCCGGCTTATTATGCGCAGGGCACTGGGCAGCCGCTTCAGCGCACCGGGACGCGCCATGCCTCCATTGCCCCTTATGGCCCCTATAGGGTTGGCGATGGGAGGCAGATCTTTTTTGGCATCCAGAACCAGCGTGAATGGCGCCGCTTCTGCGAAGAGGTGCTTGCAGACAAGGCGCTGGCTGATGATCCGCGCTTTGCCGACAACCCGGCGCGCCTGCGCCACAACGCCGAATTGACTGTCATTATCGAGGCGCATTTGGCACGGTTGAGCGCAGATGCTGCCTGTGCCTTGCTGGAGCAGGTCGGAATCGCCAATGCGCGGCTGAATTCCACGCTCGAATTCCTCAAACATGCTCAACTTGAGACGCGCAACCGGATCACCGAGGTCCAGTCGCCCTGCGGCCCGCTGATGAGCTTCCTGCCTGCCATCACGATCCCCGGCATGACACCGCGCATGGGCCCCGTTCCCGCCCTGGGCGAGCATACGAGCGCCATCCTGTGCGAACTCGGCCTTGATGATGAAGGGACTGCGCCATGACACCGCCTGCGGGCATGACTTTGCCGCTGGCCAGAAGCTATCTGGCGACACCGGCCCATAGGCTGCGCATGGTGCAGAGCGCGGCGGGTTCGGCCGCAGATGCCCTGTTTCTCGATCTGGAAGACGCTGTTCCCGTCGATGAGAAGACGGAAGCCCTTTCCACCGCGTTGAAAGCCCTGAACGAGATTGATTTTGGCACCAAGCATGTCGCTGTGCGGATCAATGCATCGACGAGCCAATCACAGCATCACGAAATTCTCTCGCTTTATGCCGCACAGCGCCTGAATGCGATCATCGTGCCCAAGGCCGAGACCTGCGACGATATCCAGAGGATTGCCAGCCTCATCCAGCAAGCAAGGCCGCCGCGCGCACGCCCCCTTGCGATCGAACTGCTGATCGAGACCGCGCGCGGCCTGATGAATGTGGATCAACTCGCGGGCTTGCCCTGTGTTTCCGGCCTTCATCTGGGCGTGGGTGATCTAGCCGCCTCGCTGGGCGCGCGCAGCGGTGAAATAGGGGCTTCGCCAACCGGTTACCGGCACGTTTCGAACGAGGCTCAGGGCTTGGTGGCGAGCCCGCTGGATCTGTTTGCCTATCCCATGATGCGCATTCTTGTGGCCGCGCGTGCCTTCGGGCTTTTTGTCATTGATGGCCCTTGCGGCGCCTTCAAGGATGGCGCGATCTCGCAAGCCTCCGCCATCAAGGCGGCCGCCATGGGGTTTGATGGCAAGCAGGTCATCCACCCCAGTCAGATCGAAATGACCAACGAAGCCTTCACCCCCTCCCCGGCGGAAGTGGATGCGGCCAGACGGATCCTGGAAGCGCTCGAACAGGCGCAGGCTCAGGGCGTGGGTGCCGTGACCGTGGACGGCAAGATGATTGATCTCGCCAATGAACGCATGGTGCGCCGGACTTTGGCCCTGGCGGCTCGCCTGCCCTGAACGTCTCTTTTTGCCCTCGATGGAAGGACGCTGATGATGGTCTTGCATTCGACGCTGCCCGAATATGAAGTTTACGCCATCAAATATGCCGAGCTGAAAGGGCGTCATCCCACCGAGATTTTCATGGGGGCGGACCCCCATGAGGCCGCCGTTGATATGGACTACTATGTCTGGCTGATCCGCTCGCCGGAACGCACGATTGTCGTGGACATGGGCTTCAACAGGATGATCGCCGAGCGGCGCGGACGCCAGTTTCTGCGCTGTCCGTCGGAAGGGCTGGCCGCCCTCGGTGTTGATGCCGGCACGGTTTCGGACGTCATCATCAGCCATATGCACTACGACCACGTGGGCAATTACGCGCTGTTCCCCAAGGCGACGTTCCATCTTCAGGACGATGAGATGGCCTTTGCCACCGGGCGGCTGATGCGTCATCGCTGTCTGTGTGCCGCTTACGAGGTCGAGGATGTCTGCTCCATTGTCCGCCATGTCTACAAAGGCAGGGTCGATTTCCATAACGGGGATGAGGAGATAGCGCCCGGCATCAGCGTGCACCTCGCGCCGGGCCACACAGCCGGGCTGCAATTCGTCCGGGTTTTGACCGCCAAGGGATGGTTGGTTCTTGCCACGGATGCCTGCCACTACCGGCGTCATCTTGAGAAAAACGAGGTTTTCCCGCTGGTGACGAATGTCGCGGGCCTGCTGGAAGGCTACCGGAAGCTGCGTCAGCTGTCCTCCTCGCCGGATCTGGTCATCCCCGGACACGACCCCTGGACCATGGCGGCCTTCCCGAAATGTATTCCTGAGGACGAGTTGATCGTTCGTCTGGCCTGAAACGGGCTCTCTTTGTCGGTCTTGTGATTGAGAGGCCATAGGGTTGTCAGACGCGATGACTGTCTGGTTGCTGGAATCTATTCTCAGTCCGCGAGTGGCCGAAATGGGGCGCGTTCTGGCCGCACTGAACTGTCCCGGCGCGTCCGCAGAGCTATGCCCGGCTCACTGCCTGCCAGTCGAGGCCGAAGCGTGCCAGGTATTTCCGAAGGCGGTCGGCGTCATTGGCGCTTGCCTTCTGGGCGCGGGATGCGGCGAAGAGGGTTCTGCCCGCCGCGCTGAGGCTCGAATGTTCACGGCAGACGCGGATCATTGCAGCAAGCTGGATCTGGTCGAACAGGTCGATGCCCTTGAGTTCCTCCTCGCCCAGCAGTGTTGCAAGCAAGGCCTGGCCGTCATTGCCCCCGGTGCGCGACCAGCCGCGCTTGAGGCGGGCGATCTCCTCGTTCACCACTTCTTCGGTAATTCGACCCGAGGGCGCGAAAGTCGCCATGCGGGTGACCGAAGCACTGAGATCACGGAAATTGGCGTTCCAACTTGCCTCTGGCGTGGTTGCGAAGGCGAGATAGCGCTCTCGCGCCTCACGGTTGAAGGTAATCAACTCATCTTCGCGAGCTGCATAGCGGCGGAGCTCGTAGTCAAGGTTGGGCTCGATGTCTTCGCGCCGATCCGCAAGGCCGGGGAGTTCGAACGTCCAGAGGTTGAGGCGGGCAAGCAGGTCCTCGCGGAATTTTCCCTTCTCGACATCGGCGGAGAGGTCGCGGTTGGTGCCTGCGATCAGCTGGAATTCACTGGCGACTTCCTTGTCCGCCCCCATGGGGAGAAAGCGCTTCTCTTCGATGGCGCGGAGGATCATCGCCTGCTCATCGGTGCCGAGTTCGCCGATTTCGTCGAGAAAGAGGATGCCGCCATCCGCTTTGCGTAACAGTCCGGCACGATCCTGCAAGGCGCCGGTGAAGGCACCTTTGGCATGGCCGAAGAGGGTGGACATTGCGCTATCCCCGCGCAAAGTGGCGCAGTTCACCTCAACAAACTCGCCTTTGACCTGATGGCGGGCCTTTTTCAGCGCGTAGATGCGTTGAGCGAGCTGCGATTTGCCGGCACCGGTCGGGCCGGTCAGAAGCAAGGGCGCCTTTGATCGGATCGCGACCTGTTCAATCCGATCGATCATCTGGTTAAACGCAGCATTGCGGGTCGCGATGCCGGATTTGAGAAAGGACGATCCCTCAGCCTGCTCGGCCCTGAAGCGCGTTGCGATGTGATCATAGCGCGCGAGGTTGATGTCGATGATGTCATATTTGCCCGGTCCACCATCCTGCCAGCGACGCGGCGGCGTGAGCTGAAGGATCTGTGCTGGAATGTAATGCGCTTCGATCAGCAGAAACCAGCAGATCTGCGCGACATGAGTGCCGGTCGTGATGTTGACGAGGTACTCCTCGTTGTCCGGATCAAATGGATAGGCCCGCGCGAAATCATGCAGCGCCGCATAGACCTCGCCGAAATCCCACGGGTTTTTGAGGTTCATGATGTGGCGTCGCGCCTCAGTTTCCGGTGAAACCTGCGTGATATCGGCGGCAACGCGCGTGGCCAGCGTTTCCGCGTGGTTATCGTGGATGATCTCGATCCGGTCGACGATCATGTCCTCATGCTGACAGACCGCGACGGTCGGGCGCCAGCGCTCCCAGCGATTGTGCTTGCCAGCATCCAGTGAGGTGCCGAGGAAGCCGATAACGATGCGTCGCTTGCTCATATTATTTATCCAAAAAAATAAGAATGACGAATAATAGATAAAAAATTTGGATTCAGCAAATGGAGTCTTGAATTGACTGGCGTCGTCGTTTCTGTCGATAAACATTAAAAATCATATAGATAGAGAATTTGCACACGTGCCGTTCGAGGTTTGGCATGCGGCTCGCTATGATGGCTGTGTCACATGAAGGATGAAAGCCATGGCGAACAAATCTGTGTTTGCATCGATTGTTGGAAAACTGCTCCCGCGTCCCGACGCCAAAAATCATGCGGGGGCTCCGGCCTACAGCTTCACGCCGCGCCATAAGCTGGCGCAGCTCGCTGCGACCGGGACGTTCAACCGGACGTTCTACGCCGAGGCGCACGAACAGCTCGACGAGCTGATGGCGCTTTTGCCGGACATCGAGCCCGCGTTCATGGCGAAAACAGCGATCTATGCGCGTGAGAAGGGTTTTATGAAAGATATGCCGGCACTGTTGCTGGCCTATCTCTCGATGATCCAGTCCGAGCATTTCAGCCTCGCGTTTCCGCGTGTGGTCGATAACGGCAAGATGCTGCGCAACGTTGTGCAGGTCCTGCGCTCGGGAGCGACAGGGCGGAAATCGCTCGGAACGCGACCCAAGCGGATGGTTCAGCGCTGGCTGGAGAACGCGTCGGACGTCGAGATCATGCGGGCGGCGGTGGGGAACGACCCATCGCTGGCCGATGTGATCAGGATGGTCCACCCCAAGCCGAAGTCTGCGGCGCGGGCCGCGCTCTACGGCTACCTGATCGGCAAGCCCTACGATTTTTCTGCCTTGCCGGAGATCGCCAAGGCTTTCGAGTCGTTCAAGCGCAATCCGAAACTTCGGGTTCCGGATGTGCCGTTCCAGATGCTGACGGCGCTCCCTCTGACGAAGGAGCACTGGATCGCCATCGGCCGCAAGGCGGGCTGGCATATGCTGCGAATGAACCTCAACACCTTTGTTCGCCACGGTGCGTTCGAGGATGAGCGGTTCACCCGACATGTTGCCGAACACCTGCGGGATGAGGGTGCGATCCAGAAGGCGAAAGTCTTTCCGTATCAGCTGATGGTGGCACATGCGATGGCAAAAGACGTGCCGCCGATCATCCGCGAGGCCTTGCAGGACGCGATGGAAATCGCGGTCGGCAATGTTCCGGCTGTGACCGGGCGCGTGGTGATCTGCCCGGACGTTTCCGGGTCGATGTCCTCGCCGGTTACAGGTCATCGCCGCGGCGCGACGACTTCGGTGCGTTGCATCGATGTCGCCGGGCTGGTGGCGGCGGCCATCCTCCGGGCCAACCGGGAGGCACGGGTTATCCCGTTCGAACAGAAGGTGGTCACGATCGACCTCAATCCGCGCGATACGGTGCTGACCAATGCCGCCAAACTCGCGTCGATCGGTGGGGGTGGAACCAACTGCTCCGCGCCGCTCGAAAAGCTGGTGGCCGAGAAGGCGAAGGTCGATCTCGTCGTGTTCGTCTCGGACAATGAGTCCTGGGTGGATACGAACCGTTATACGCACTCCGGGACCGGGATGATGCAGAATTGGGAAAAGCTGAAGGCGTGGAACCCGGACGCGAAACTCGTTTGCATCGATATCTCGCCGTCCACCACCACGCAGGTGGTTGAGCGGGCGGATGTCCTGAACATCGGAGGCTTCTCCGATGCGGTATTCGAGATGATCGCGGCCTTTGTGAAGGGTGAGTTGTCGCCCGAGCACTGGGTTGGCGAGATCGAGAAGATCGCGCTCGAATAAGAGATGACCGGGGGGAATACCTTCGGGACTACATGGATCCCGGAAATGCTGCCGTTCGCGGAAATGCGCCGGGACCAGCGAAAGCTGGGTTGTCCCAAATATCCCTTGTCCCCCCCGTCAACTCAAACCATGGCGAATGCCGACGGGACTACATCCTCCCCAAGGGCGCTGACGGCGGGAAACCGTCGCCGGACTCATCGTTATCCGGAGCCCGCTTCTCGTCTCTCTTGTCGCCATGGTCCCTCTTCAGAATGGAAAGGAAGGAAGACAAAAACGTGTGACGAATGCGGGCGGAACTACATCCTTTCCCGATCCAGGTCGCGGGTTCGAATCCCGTCAGGTCCACCAGTGGGGGCCTGTAGCTCAGTCCGGTAGAGCAGGCTGTTTCGTCAAATTCTTGTCGTCACACGTCTTTGTCTTTCGCGGCGAATGCCTGCGGGACTCCATGGATAGAGCGCTCACCTCCGGGTGAGAGGTCGGTGGTTCGAAGCCACCCCGGGCCGAAAGGCTTCGAGTAGCTCAGAAACGTCTCGCAAAACCTTGTCGCCGCACCTATCCACCCTGCGTCATACGGCGCGGCGAATGCCGGTGGGACTACATCGGGAAAGCCGCAAGGCAAGAGGTTCGAGTCCTCCCGCGATGGGGTAATCCATCGCGAGTTATGTCTCACCAATACTTGTCGCCGCACCTGCTGACGCTCCCCATTCGATCTTTCGTCCGCGAGGACAGACCCAGTAGGAGTTAAGGCCATGGAACGGTCTTTTGATTTTTTGACCGAGGCTTTCGATGCCGCGCGCGATGCAAAGGCGGTGCCGGTGAAGATGTGGACGCGCGGTGTGCCGGTGGATGAATCCTCCAAGCGCCAGCTTCTCAATACCGCGACGATGCCGTTCATCTACAAGTGGATGGCGGTAATGCCGGATGTGCATTTCGGCAAGGGCTCGACCATCGGTTCGGTCATCCCTACGCTCGGTGCGATCATTCCGGCGGCGGTGGGTGTCGATATCGGCTGCGGGATGATGGCGGTGCGGACCTCGCTCGGTGCCTCAGATCTGCCGGATACCTTGCTGCCGCTTCGCAATGCGCTGGAGCGCGCGGTGCCGCATGGTCGCAAGGTCGGGCGCGGCAAGCGTGATATCGGCGCCTGGGGAAACCTCCCGAAGGCGACCGAGGAAGGCTGGGCAGGGCTTGAGGCTGGCTTCAAGGCGATTGTCGATAAACATCCCAAGCTCGAAAAAGCCAAGACGGCCAACCATCTTGGAACGCTCGGAACCGGCAATCACTTCCTCGAGGTCTGTCTCGATCAGGAGGATCGCGTCTGGTTCATGCTGCATTCGGGCTCGCGCGGGGTGGGGAATGCCATCGGCACCTATTTCATCGAGCGGGCGAAGGCGGATATGCGCCGCTACTTCGTCAATCTGCCGGACGAGGATCTCGCCTATTTCCCCGAGGGAACGCCGAACTTCGACGATTATGTCGAAGCCGTCGAATGGGCACAGAGCTTCGCGATGATGAACCGTCAGGTCATGATGAGCCATGCGATCCAAGCCGCGCGCACGGTGATCGAGAAGCCTTTCGAGGCGCATCTCGAAGCCGTGAACTGCCACCACAATTACGTCGCCCGTGAGCATCATTTCGGGAAGAACGTTTTTGTGACCCGCAAGGGGGCCGTGCGTGCAGCGGAAGGCATCATGGGGATCATTCCTGGTTCGATGGGGGCGAAAAGCTTCATCGTCCGCGGGAGGGGTAACCTCGAGAGCTTCTGCTCGTGCTCGCACGGGGCAGGTCGCGTGATGTCACGCAACGAAGCCAAGCGCCGCTTCACCGTCGCCGATCATATCGCGGCAACGGAGGGTGTTGAATGTCGCAAGGACGAGGACGTCATCGACGAGACGCCGAGCGCCTACAAGGACATCGACGCCGTAATGGCAGCGCAGGCCGATCTTGTCGAGATCGTCCATACCCTGAGGCAGATCGTCTGCGTGAAAGGTTAGTCGTTCGGGCGCCGAGGACCCCCTAAAGGCTCCTCGGTGGCTTCGTGCCCTTCTGTCGAACACGGATAGACAGTCACGTAGCCTTCACGCCAGCCATCCTGATCAAGAGTGTGTTCATCGATGATGAAATCATCCGGGTAGTCCTCGAACCCGGGTAGTGGCCGCGCACGTGCCATTGCAGCTTCGGCGCCGGCGCGTGAGCGGTAAACCCCGATCAGTTTGTCGTCACTATCGCCGTCACCGAGATCGTGGCTGTGCCAGAGCAGAAAAACAGAATTCATGGAAAACCGTGTTCGAAGGCCGAGGTCTATAGAGATGATATCGATTGATGGTTCCCTTGGCGAGGGTGGCGGGCAGATCCTGCGCTCCTCGCTCACTTTGGCGATGGTCACGGGAAAGCCCTTTGCCATCGAGAACATTCGCGTGGGCCGCGAGAAGCCCGGCCTGATGCGTCAGCATCTGACGGCCGTGAAGGCGGCTGCGTTGATCTGTGGGGCGGAAACGCGCCATGCCGAGATTGGTTCGACGCGGCTCGTCTTTGAACCCGGCCGCCTCGCAGCGGGTGCGCATGTCTTCAACATCGGTTCGGCGGGTTCGACGTCACTGGTGTTGCAGACGCTGCTTCTGCCACTTGCGCTCGCCGATGAGCCCTCGCGCATCGTCATCCAGGGCGGAACACATAACCTGGCCGCACCGCCGTTCGAATTCATGGCGCGGGCCTTCCTGCCCTTGCTGGCGAGGATCGGCTTCCGCGTGAGTATCCGGCTGACCCGCCCGGGCTTCTTCCCGGCGGGGGGCGGGGAGATTGTGGTCGAGATTGAGCCTGCGGCGAAGCTTGAGCCGCTCGCGCTGGAGACGCGTGGGAAATTGCTGCGCCGTCGCATCGAGGCGCAGGTTGCGAACCTGCCCTTCGGGATCGCGAAGCGCGAGGTGGCGCATGCCGGCGAGATGCTCCGCTGGGCGGATGCGGAACTCGCGCCCTGCCAGATCGATGGTGCGCCGAGCACCGGGAATGTCGTGCTGATCGAGGTAGAGCACGAAATGGTCACCGAGGTTTTCACGGGCTTCGGGCGGCAGGGTGTCTCGGCGGAAGCGGTTGCGGCCAGTGCCGCCAGGGAGGCGCGCGATTACCTCGCCGGTGCTCATGTGATCGGCCCGCATCTTGCGGACCAGCTCCTCCTGCCGATGGCACTCGGCGCGGGTGGACGCTTCACGACCAGCCCGTTGAGCGAACATACGCGCACTAACATCGCGACCATCCAGCGATTTCTGGATGTATCGGTACAGGTGCATTCCGAAACAGAAGAGTTCGTCGTGGAGTTAGGAGCAGCGTTATGAGGGCTGGCCTCTTCGGGACAACAGTGTCCCGAAGAGGCATTTTGCGCAAGGCTCAAGCATGGCGGGAGCAGATCACAGATCAAGTCAGCGACCCCACACTGCACACCGGGGCCTGACCCCAGCCGCTGCCTATTGGAATACCGTTCAACCCGACCAGCAGCTCCAGAGAGTAGCTTAAGCTGTCACAAAATCTGTCCAACCATTGGGGGGTAGCCCAAGCGTTTCAACCGTGTGTTCCGCCGCACATCCGTTCTTCGCGGTCATAACTAGGCTCCTTCCGTAGACGAACCAATACCGGTCCGCCTGATTGCCACTCGGCAAAACCCAAGGAGGAACACGCCATGAATACGACCAAGAAACTCGGCTCCGCCGCTTTCGTGATTGTCACAATTTCGACTCTCATTTCCTCGGCAGAAGCGCGGCCCAATAGCCGCTTCTGGGTAGGCGATGCTGACACCGGTCGAGTGGTTTACGATGACGGCCGGAATGACGGCGGCTGCATCTTCCATCGCGTCTTTGCTGGTTACGATTGGTCCGGTCGTCCGGTCTTCCGCAAGGTCTTCCGTTGCTTCTGAGCGCTCGAACGAGCGCTCACATCACAAATCCCCCAATCTTGTATCGGCCATTCATCGCCTGAAGGAGAGTTTCATGATCCGTCGTTCTGCCATTCTGGGATTTGCCGCGCTGACCATCCTTACTGCATTCGCCAGCAACAGTTACGCCGCGAGCGCAAATGGAGGCAACGGCGCCTACTCCTTGGCGGCCAAGAAAAAGCCGAAACCAACACCCGGTTGCTGCGAAAAAAACGGCTGGAAAGAGCCATGCATCATCTGCACGCGATAGACCAACACAGGAGGACTTACCATGCGTATTAACATAATGTTCACCGGTCTTCTTGGCCTTACAACAGCTATGATTGCCCTTGGGGCTGGTGCCGGAAGCGCTCAGGCGACGCCGGGTTGTCAACGGCACCCCGATTATGCCCAGCCCGGGTATGTCTGGAAATGCAACCATTGGGAGCGAGTACAGGCTTCCGGCCCGGCTTGTAAGACGCCTCGCAACCTCCGTCCCGGATACATCTGGAAATGCAATCATTGGGAGCGAGCACAGGCTTCTGCACCGGCTTGCACGACACCTCTGGACCCCCGCCGCGGATACATCTGGAAATGTGACCATTGGGAAAGGGCGAGAGCCGGCGGCCCTGAAATTCGCGATCACCGCGGAGGCAATGGGCCGATAGTGCACGATCACCGAAGCTAGCGTTGACATCTGCCGCCGTGCCAACCCCTGAACCATCAAGGGGTTGGTACGCCGCGCATTTCATGCAGTGAACCGCCCCCGGATTGCCGGAGGCTGATGAAATCTCATCAATGTCGGCTTTCGGCGTCTGCTCACCTACCATTGAGTGTCCGAAACGGGGCGGAAAGCGGTCTATCAAAGTCGGTGCAATTCAGCGTCGCTCAGTGTGTCAGCGCACAAGTAGACATGTCTTGCCGATCTACTACCATCGTCGCAGCTCAGACCAGCTGGATTGATAACAAGGGGATTGAATGAGCATGACTTTCAAACAGCGTTTTAACGTGATCGTGGCGCTCGCTGCGGCTGTATTATCGGCGATGGCATTTCCGGCAGCAGCGAAAGATGTAGCTGGATCGAAGGATCACTCGTTGATCGGACGCTACCAAGGGTCAGAGATCCTATTTTACAAGCAATCAGACTTTGATGGTCAGCGGCTGTTGGACCGGGCGATGGACTTCAAGCAATCGGACGTACTTTCCGCAGCTAACAGTCAGGCCGTGGAGGGCAAGGTCTTTCGCATCCGCTATCAGGCACCCAAGGATCGCTCGTCGCTCGAGATTTTCCGCAATTACGAGGCTTCGCTGAAATCGAAGGGCTTTGAGCCGGTCTTCGCCTGCGCCAACGAACAATGCACCAGCGGCGACACCGGCTTTTATCGTTTCGGTGCGGCGATCGACGATGTCAGCCAGAACTTCCGCTACCAGAAGTCAGTACGTTACGTGCTGGCCAAGCTCACCCGACCGCAAGGCGACGTATTTGCCGCTATCCTTGTCGGCGAAGCAGTCGACCCTGTGGTTCGCGTCACTGTAGTCGAGATGAAGCCCATCGAAACCGACAAGATTGCCTTCGTCGATGCGTCGGCGATGGAGAAATCGATCGCGGCTTTAGGGCACGTCACGCTTTACGGGGTGCTCTTTGATACCGATAAGGCTGAAATCAAGCCGGAATCAAAGCCGACACTGGATGAAATTGCCAAGTTCATGAAGGCCAATCCTACGATTAACCTCATCGTGGCCGGGCATACCGACAATCAGGGTGCGTTTGACTATAATGTCGATCTATCACGCCGTCGCGCTGCCTCCGTCGTCCAGGCTCTGGTGGGGGCACGTGGTGTGGCTCCCAGCCGGCTGGTATCGTTCGGCGCGGGCATGGCGGCCCCCGTTGCACCCAATGACACCGAGGCCGGACGCGCCAAGAATCGCCGCGTTGAGCTGGTCAAGCGCTAGGCACTCAAGCAGAGGGTATTCTTCGCATCAAGGCACTTGCTGCGCAAAGAAACATCGCATCGGGTGTCATTGGCACAAGCGCTGAGGATATCGAACGACGGAGGGCAGAAGGCTTTGACATGATTTGCATCGGTTCCGATGTTGGAATGATGGTCCGCCAAATTCGCAGCCAGTCGGAGCCGTTTCGCGCCATGCCTGCGCGCAACGGCGGCTATTAAAGCTAGGAAGTACGTCTTGAAATAGGGGAAGATGCGGGCATTCGCCAAGGAGCTGAGTCATCCGCCTCACTCCTCTAAGGACGATCCGATTGGTGCTATCTGGCGCTGGCTCGGCCTTTTGCGCGGAAGGCGACCTCAAGGAATTCCGGCAGTTTCTGCAGGATGAAAAGCTCGACGAACTCGAGACCATCGTGCGTGAAATCAGCGCGATCTTTGCTCGACTGGAAGCTCTGCCGATACCGATTATTGCGGCCCTCAACGGCACAACCGATGCCGGCGGTCTCGAATTGACCCTGTGTTGCAATATCGTGCTGGCGGCCGAGAACGCGCGGATCGGTGACGGCCATGTCTGTTTTGGTGTTTTGCCGGGCGGTGGCGCAGCGGCGCGGCTACCGTGCAAGAACCCGACAACAAGGCCGCTGAACTCTTCCTGTCGGGCGAGTTAAAGTCTGCGGAATAGTGTGAGCGAGAGGGGTTGGTGAGCCGCATCGTTCCGCTGGATAAGCTGGAGATGGAAGCAAGTTAGCTGACAGAAACCATCGCTTCCTACAGTCAATTGGTCGTTGCCGACAGAGAGACCGTGGTTCGCCGAACGCCCGATATATCCCTTGCCGAAGGGCTGGCCTTGGAGCTCGATATTTTCTCAGTGCACGCCCGGCGCGAGGATTTCGTTGAGGGCCTGCGCGCGTTTTCAGAGAAAAGGTCGCCCAACTACCGGGGGCGTTGAGGCAGCGAAGACGTAGGCGTTGGTCAAAAACTGGTGGATACCCTAGACACTGAAAACGTCAGTTTCGCGTGGCGATGGGAACTCGCCCAACAACCTAATTTTTCTCTGCCAGGACTTCCGTCGGTGCATGACTTTACGGGAGCAGCTCACTCTCCGGGGTATTCCGCTTTTAAACTAGCTTGATGATTTTTGTACGACTGAGCAGCCCGACAAATCCGGTACGAAAAAATACGAGCACGATCAGGAAGATCACGCCCTGTAACACGAGCGCCCATTCCCCCGCGCTGGATAAGGTGTCATTGAGCAGGATGATAATGGCCGCACCAAACAGCGGGCCCGAAAAGGTTCCGAGACCGCCGAGCAATGTCATCAGGATCACCTCGCCGGAGACGGTCCACGAGACATCGGCGAGCGGTGCGAACTGGAAGACCAACGCTTTCAGCCCACCGGCGAAGGCCGCGAGCGCAGCGGACAGGGTGAATGCGAGGATCTTGTGCCGGTTCACATCAAAGCCGAGGGAATCCACGCGCACGGCATTGTCCCGAATGGCGCGCAGCAATTCGCCGAAGGGCGAGTAGACTATGCGATAGATGAGCAGCAGCCCGAGGCCAACGGCGACGAGCACCGCGTAATAGAACGAAAACGCGGTTTCAACTGGCAGGATGCCGAGCAATGGCGTCCGCGGAATGCCCTGCAAACCATTCTCGCCGCCGGTGAAAGGCGCCTGAAGGAAGATGAAATAGATCATCTGCGAGAAGGCCAGCGTGATCATGGCAAAATAGATGCCCTGCCGGCGGATGGCGATGGTGCCAAGGAACAGCCCCGCGATCAGGGCCACGACGACGGCTCCGACAAGGCCCAGTTCCATCGGCCATTTCAGATCGCGCACGAGATAACCAGTGATATAGGCCCCGCCGCCGAAAAACATCGCATGGCCGAACGACAGCAGCCCGACATAGCCGAGCAGCAGGTTGAACGAGGCCGCGAAGAGCGCGAAGCACAGGATGGTCATCAGCAGAACGGGATAGACCGCAAAGGGTGCAGCCAGCGCCAGAACGACCAGGGCAGCCATGATGAGGGAGGATCGCATCGCGTTCACCTTCACTGCGCCTTCGAGAACAGGCCGGAAGGCCAGATCATCAACGCCAGAATCATCAGGGCAAAGATGGTCATGTTCGCGCCGGCGGGGTAGAAAACCTTGGTGAGCCCCTCGGCAAGCCCGAGCGCATAGCCGGAGACGATGGCACCCGCAATCGAGCCCATGCCGCCGATCACCACCACGGCAAAGACCACAACAATCATGTTGGTGCCCATCGAGGGCGAGACCGAATAGATCGGCGCGGCAAGAACGCCGCCCAGCGCAGCAAGCCCTACGCCGAAGCCGTAGGTCAGCGTCACCAGCTTCGGCACATTGATACCGAAGGCTTCGACCAGTTCCGAGCGTTCGTTGGCCGCCCGCAGATAAGAGCCCAGCTTGGTCCGCTCGATGAGGAGCCATGTTCCCAGACAGAGCACGAGCGAAATAGCCACCACCCATAGCCGGTAATACGGCAGGAACATGAAGCCGAGCATCACCCCGCCGGGTATCGGATTGGTGTAGGGCAGGCCCGAAGAGCCGTAACCGTGTAGCACCAGCCCCTCGACGATCAGCGCGACGGCATAGGTCGCGAGGAGGCCAAAGAGGTGATCCTCGTTCTGCAGGCGTCGCAGCAGGAAGCGTTCCAGAGCCATACCGAAAAGGGCAATCACCACCGGCGCGATGACCAAAGCCCCCCAATAAGGTACGCCGAACATGGTGAGCAGCAGCCAGGCGACGAAGGCGCCGAGCATGTACTGCGCGCCATGGGCGAAATTCACGACGTTCATCAGGCCGAAAATCACGGCCAAACCCAGACTGAGCATCGCATAGAACGAGCCGTTGATCAGGCCGAGCAGCAACTGTCCGAGCAGAAGTTGCGGAGAGACGCCGAAAATATCCATGAACCTCTACGTCCTTCCTCTAAACGCCGAGATAGGTCTTCAGGCGAGGCATATGGGCGGTCAGATCACCACCTTCGACCTGATCCACGACGCGGCCGCTCTCGAGCACGAAGTGACGATCCGCCCATTGGCTCGCAATCTGAATGTTTTGCTCCACCAGAATGATGGTGAACCCGCGGGCCTTGAGCTGGCCGATCAGCCGGCCGATTTGCTTGACGATCACCGGCGCGAGGCCTTCAGTCGGCTCATCGAGCAGCAGAAGCGAAGCGCCGGTGCGCAGGATGCGGGCGATTGCCAGCATCTGCTGCTCGCCGCCCGATAGTTTCGTACCGGGACTGTTGAAACGGGTCTTGAGGTTGGGGAAAATTGCGAAAAGCTCGTCCTCGCTCATGCCCCCAGGCTTGAGAACTGGCGGCAGCATCAGGTTTTCCTGCACATCGAGCGAGGCGAAGATACCTCTGTCCTCCGGGCAGAAGCCGAGGCCCAGCCGCGCGATCTGATAGGTGCGCAGGCCGATGGTCTCCTGTCCGAGGCACCGGACGGAGCCCTTGCGATTCTTCAGCATGCCCATGATCGAGCGTAGCGTCGTGGTCTTGCCGGCGCCGTTACGGCCGATCAGGGTCACGAGTTCGCCGGGCTTCACATCGAGCGTGATGCCGTGCAGCACATGGGATTCGCCATACCACGCGTTGAGATCGGTGATGGCCAGATGCGGCGTCTGGGCCTCGCTCATGCGTTGCCCCCGATATAGGCCGAAATCACGCGTTCATCGGCGGAGATCGCCTCATAGCTGCCTTCTGCGAGGGTTTTGCCATGCTGAAGCACGGTAATCCGGTCGCAAATGCCGGCGACGATCGACATGTTATGCTCGACCATCAGCACCGTGCGCCCTTTTGCACTGTCGCGAATAAGCTCGGTAATCGGCTCGATATCCTCATGGCCCATGCCGGCAGTTGGCTCATCGAGCAGCATCACTTCGGGATTGAGCGCCAGCGTGGTGACAATCTCGAGTGCACGCTTCTTGCCGTAGGACAGGGTGCCGGCGAGCGTATCGTGGCTATCCGCGAGTTGCACGCGGGAGAGGAGATGCTTCGCCTCGGCATCCAGGGAGGCGATGGTCGAAAGCGGCTGCCAGAACCGGTAGGAGCGGCCGGCCTTGCGTTGCAGAGCCACGCGCATGTTTTCGAGCACGGTCATCTTCGGAAAAATCGCCGAGATCTGGAACGAGCGCACCAGACCGCAGCGTGCAACCTGCGACGAGGTGAGGTGCGAAATATCGCGGCCATTGAGAACAATGGAGCCCGAGGTCAGAGAGAGGGTCTTCGTCAGCAGGTTGAAGCAGGTGGTCTTTCCCGCCCCGTTTGGCCCGATCAGGGCATGGATCGAGCCGCGCCGCACTTTCAGCGTGACCGTATCGACAGCCTTGAAGCCGCCGAACTGCTTCGAGATCCCGTCCGCAACAAGAACGTAATCCTCTGCCTCTCGACCGGGCGTGTCGGGCTGGGTCTGCTGCGCGGCTTGTGCCATCATCCTCGCCCCTCTCCTTCGTTATCCCAGCAAGCGCAGGATGGCTTTGGCGAGAATGTTGCGCTGGATTTCGTTGGACCCGCCGAAAATCGCCGGCGCACGGGAATCCAGAAACAGGTTCATCGCATCGACCGATGTGTCACCGCATTCGATGTCGTCGAAATAGCGGGCCTCGTCTCCAGCCAGACGCAAGGTTTCTTCGGTCACGCGCTGGTAGAGCTCGGTGGCGAGGATCTTCAGCATCGAGGCATCCGCGCCGAGTTCTCCGCCGGACCGGAGCACATCGGCGTAACGCTCGAAGGCGGAGGCCAAATCGTAAACATCGAGCCGCAATTGCGCATAGCGGGCCTTGAAATCGGCGCGCTCGAACGCGTTCATCTTGCGGGCGAGCGTTTCGAGGCGGCTCAGGGCATATTCGGCGCGCGTGGGCGCTCCGAGGAAGATGCGCTCATGGCCGAGGACGGATTTCGCTAGAGTCCAGCCATCGTTGAGTGTGCCGACAAGGTTCTTTTTGGGCACGCGGACTTCGTCAAAAAAGACCTCGCAGAACTCTTCCTCGCCGCGAATATTGGGGATGGGGCGCACCTTTACGCCCGGAGAGGTCAGATCCAACAGCAGCACCGAGATGCCCTGCTGCGGCTTGCCGCTCTTGTCAGTACGAACGAGAACAAAGATCCAGTTTGCGCAATTGGCAAGGGTGGTCCAGATCTTCTGCCCATTGACGACAAAAGCGTCGTCCTCTTCGCGCGCCTCGGTGCGCAGGCTCGCAAGGTCCGAACCGGCATTCGGCTCGGAATAGCCCTGACACCAGACGTGATCGCCGGTAAGGATGCGCGGGAGGTAATGCGCCTTCTGTTCTTCGGTGCCGTAACGGATCAGCAGCGGCCCGACGAGGCCGGTACCATGATCGGGTATGCGCGGGCAGCCGAGGCGTCCCCATTCCTCGACGTAGATAATGTGCTTGGCGGGGGAGAGCCCCATGCCGCCATGCTCCTTCGGCCAGACCGGCGCAAGCCAGCCTTTGTTGGCCAGGGCATGATACCATTCCGCCACTTCGTGAAAGAGCGGTCGCTGTTTGCGCATCCGCCGCAGGTGGGGCGGACAATTGGCCTCGACCCAGGCAATGAAGCGCTGACGGAATTCATCATCGCTCAGGCTGTTCATGTCCTCGGTCATCAGAGGGTGTCCTTGAACACGGGATCACGCTTTTCGACAAAGGCCTTCATGGCCTCTCGGGAGTCATCGTGACGCGACAACTCGATCGTGAGGTTCTGCTCGAAGCGGTAGCCATCGCGCAGGTTCATCGTCTCCACGGTATTGATCGCACGCTTGGCAAAACGCAGCGCCGCCGGGCTCTTCCGGGCGATGTTGCGTGCCATCGCCATCGCGGTGTTCATCAGCTCGTCGGGCGGCACGCAGGCCGAGACGACGCCGAGCCGGAACAGCTCCGCCCCGGAAATCCGCCGCCCGGTGAGGATCATCTCCCGTGCGATCGAATGCGGCATCAGCCGCATCGTGTGGCGGGCGCCGCCCATCAGGCCGACATCGATTTCCGGCAGACCGATCTGGGCGTTTTCCGACACGATATAGATATCGCAGGCGAGCATCAGTCCGAGGCCAGCACCGAGCGCCGCACCGTTGATGGCGGCAATCACCGGCTTGTTCAGCTCCATGATGCAGTTGGAGGTCTCGCGCACGCGGCGCGCATGGGCATAGGTATCGCCGGGGCTCGCGTGGCCGTGTAGGCGGGCCTTGATGTCCGCACCCGCGGAAAACACCTTCTGCCCCTCGGCTGTGAGCACAACAACGCGCACATCCGGCATTTCGTTGATCTCATCGAAACAGCGGATCAGTTGCTCCATGAACTCCCGCGATTGTGCATTTACCGGCGGATTGTTAAGCGTGACGACCGCAATGTGATCGGCGATTTCGCGCTTGATGAGTAACGGTTCCATGACCTTGTCCTAGTGGTGCGTGTCGTTACGGAGGAAGATGTCACGCATCGCATCGGCATTGCCGAGGCACGCGCCCAGATTGATGGCTCGCTTCAGGTAGAGACCGATGTTGCATTCATCGGTGATACCCATCGCGCCGTGGAGATGGATCGCGTTGCGGCAAATCGAGAAGGACGCGTCGCTCGCGCGCGCCTTGGCGGCGCAGACGGCCTGCGTCGCGACGGCAGAACCGGGCGTTCGCTCGGTCTGGACCACGGCGTTGCGGACAGCGGCATTCGCCAGTTCCGACTGGATCCACATATCGACAAGGCGATGCTGGATGACCTGAAATGAGGCGATTGCCTTGCCGAACTGAACCCGCGTGCGGGTGTATTCGACCGTCTCCTCCAAAGCCTTCGCCGCGAGCCCGGCGAGTTCCGCCGCAAGCGCAAGCCGCGCAGCGGCAATCGAGACCCCCAGCAACGCTTCACCGGAGGGCGCCTCGGCAAGGCAATCCGCCGGCGAGACGGTAACCGAGGCAAAGGTGAGATCCGTGAGCGGCGCGCCATCGACGCCCGCGCGCCGACGCGCCGTCAGCCCCCCGGCGCGGGGATCGAGCCTGAAAAGCGCAACGCCGGACGGCGTTTCAGCCACCGCGAGAAGATCGTCCGCATCATCAAAGGCTTCGACAAAGGCGAGTGTGCCTTCGAGCACCCGGCCCTGCCCTGCCACTCTGGCGCGCAGGGCCGGCGCGCCCCCATGGGCGGCAAAGCCGAGCGTGACGATCCGCTCCCCCGCGATCAGGCCGGCCAGAAGCGCATCGCGCGATGCCCCGGTCGGCAGGCCGCCGAGCAACTGGGGCACCAGCACCGCCAGAACGGCATAGGGTTCGGGCATGAGATTGCGCCCGAACATCTCGCAAACCGCCGCCTGCGCGCCGGAGGAAAGGCCCGCGCCGCCAGCCTCTTCCGGAACCTGCAGACCGATCCAGCCGGATTCGGCGAAGGAGGTCCAGACCTTGCGGTCGAGCCGCTGCTGGCTGCGTTGCTGCCGCAGGCGTGCTGGCCCGGGATTGCGTTCGCCGAAGGTGGCCACGCTGTCACGCAGCAGGGCGAGCACATTATCGGGATCATCAAGAGCGATAAAACTCATGGTCGGTCCAAACGGTTGGTGTGGGGGGGGAAGCTTGGACTGTTCAGTCGACAAGCCCGCCCTTGGTGATCAAATGCTGCCCAAATTGCTGCCGCAGCTTCATTTTCAGGAGTTTGCCTGTAGCTGTGTGCGGCAGTTCAGCCACAAACAGCACATCATCGGGCGTCCACCATTTCGGGATCTTGCCGGAGAGATAGGCCAGAACCGTATCGCGCGTCAGCGTCACGCCGGGCTTGGGAATGATGAGAAGCAGCGGTCGCTCCTGCCACTTGGGATGTGCCACCCCAATCACCGCAGCCTCCTGCACGCCGGGGCACCCGACTGCACAGTTTTCCAGATCAATGGAGGAGATCCACTCGCCGCCGGACTTGATGATGTCCTTGGAGCGGTCCGTCAGTTGCACATAGCCGTCACTATCAATCGTGGCGACGTCACCGGTTGAAAACCAGCCCTCAGCGTCGAGAACCTTGCCGCCTTCGCCCTTGAAATAGCCCGCTGTCACCCAGGGGCCGCGCACCAGCAGATGGCCGGAGACCGTGCCATCCTTCGGCAGTTCCTTGTGGTCATCATCGACAATCTTCAGTTCCACGCCAAACATCGCGCGGCCTTGCTTGACCTGAATGTCGACGATCTTCTCCAGCGGCAGGCCCTTGTGCTTTGGCAGCAAGGTGCCAACCGTCGACACCGGGCTTGTTTCGCTCATGCCCCAGGCCTGTATGACAAAGGCACCGAAGGTGGCGTGAAAGCGTTCGATGACCGAACGCGGCGCCGCTGAGCCGCCAATCACCACACGATCCAGCTTGATATCGCTGAGAGTGAGCGAAGGCGTTTCATCGATATATTTGAAAAAATTCAGCCAGATGGTCGGCACACCGAGCGAGAAATTGCAGCCTTCACGAGCCATCAGCTCGTAAATCACCTTCCCGTCCGGCGCATGGCCTGGCAGCACCAGCTTGGCGCCGCACATCGCCGCGGCATAGGGGATGCCCCAGGCGTTGACGTGAAAGAGCGGGACAACCAGCATCACGCTGTCCTGAATGGACAGGGCGAAGCCGTCCTTCATGCAGGCGAGCCAGGCGTGAAGCACCGTCGAGCGGTGCGAATAGAGAACGCCTTTGGGATTGCCTGTCGTACCCGAGGTGTAACACAGCGACGAGGCACTGGTTTCATCGAGATGCGGCCAGTCAAACTGGTCGGACGCGCCCTCAAGCAGCGCCTCGTAGGAGTGGAATGCGATGTTCTTCCCCGCGGGCGTCGTGGCGGCAGACGCCAGAGCGATCGCCTTGATCCCCTTCGGCAATTGGCCGGCAATATCCTCGACAAGCCCGGTGAACGACAGGTCAAAAAACAACAGCGAGTCTTCGGCGTGGTTGAGGATATAGGTGATCTGATCGGTAAAAAGGCGCGGATTGACCGTGTGGAGGATCGCGCCGATGCCGGAGGCTGCGAAATAAAGCTCGAGGTGGCGGTGCGTGTTCCAGGCCAGGGTCGCCACCCGGTCGCCGGGCTTCACGCCGAGCGAGAGGAGCACATTCGCGAGCTTTCGCGCGCGGACCCCGAGAGACGTATAATCGTAGCGAAAGATCGAGCCGTCGCTATCCCGCGAAACAATGGGCGTCGCGCCGTGGTAGGTCTCCGCATATGCCAGCAGCGACGATATCAGCAGCGGACGATCTTGCATCAGTCCGAGCATGTTCCCTCCGAATTTTTTATATTTTTTGTAGGCTCGTGCCAGAAGGCCTCCTCTGTAAAGATTATGATGAAAAATATCATATATGTGATTTAGAACAGGCTCTACGGGCCTGCCGTCAAAAGCCGGTCCCGCCAGCGGCGAGCCGCTGCCGGAGTTCCCTCGCCGTCACGCTTCCGGCGGCGCGACAAAGATCGTCGGCTCGGCCTGCATATCACGCACGCAACGCTTGAGCACACTGAGATAACGAGCGCGATTGGCCTGAATGCGCTCGAGCCAGCCACCAAGACCGATGACGGCAGGCTGCCCCTGAATGGTCACCGGCAGCGGCACGCAGATCGTGCCACCGCCCTGAAACGGAATATTCTCGGCAATCGCATAGCCCTGACGGCGCGCCTCATTCACCCGCTCGATCATGACGGGGATCGAGACTGCCTCCTCCTTGCGCGCTGCAATGTTCACGCGCCGGATCAGCGTATCGAGCGCTTCGCCCTTCACCGAGGTCAGGAGAAGCCAGCCCATGGCGGATTGCGTCAGGAGGCGCTGCTCGCCCTCGGGAACGTCGAACTTCAGCGCATGCGCCGAGGGCAGCGACTTGATGTACTGGAAGAAAATATCGTTCTTGACGGCGATCGAAACGCTTTCGCCGGTCGCGCTATGGACATCGCGCATCGCCTCTAGCGCGCGGCCATTGCCGAACAGCGCCTGTGGCACCCATTCGCCGAGCGCTGCGACCCGGAGCGTCGGGAAATAGACGCGCGCCTTGCGGTCGTAGTTCAGATAGCCCTTTGCCGTCAGGGTCTTCAACAGGCCCGTGGTGCTCGACTGCGGGTAGTTCAGATTTTCGCAGAGCGCCTTGAGGGAGCATGGCTGGCGCACCGTGCTGAAGTATTCCAGCACCTCGATGGCGCGCGCGGCAGATTTAACCGAAGCCAGAGACATCCCGATTTCCTTTGGCAATTCATATATGTGATAATTTCATTCAGGATACGAAACTCATTGTCGAGAGAATTTTTGCCGTGTCACACTCGTTTTCATAAGAACGAGCTCGAATTCGAGCCGCATTCCGTCCGGGAGGACACCCATGCAGGCCCCTGTTTTGCAGCACCCTGTCGTGCGCGCAGTGCCTTTGTGCCGCAAGCGCCTCGATCCCGTGGCTCCTCATTCCATGACGGCTGACCGAAAGGTTTGGGCATCTGCCTGACCCTGCCCGAAATCCATCGCGAGGACAGACTATGGGCAAGAAACTGAGCGGCCAAGTGGCCTTGATCACCGGCGCAGGTCTTGGCATCGGCCGGGCGATTGCGGATCTCTATGCGCAGGAAGGGGCGAAGATTGTTGTCTTCGACCTCAAGGCCGAGCTGGCGGAAACCGCTGCCGCCGCCATTCGTGCGAGCGGGGGCGAGGCCATCGCCTTTGTCGGCAATGCCGCCAGGAAGGCAGATCATGAGGCGGCGGTCGCCGAAGCGGCGCGCGTTTTTGGCCCGGTGACCATCCTCGTCAACAATGCGATGTGGAACCGCTACGGCCCACTCGGCGAGGTCGCGGAAGATGCGGTTGGCCGCATGATCGATGTCGGCTTCAAGGGCGTGATCTGGGGCTTGCAGGCCGTTCTGCCCGGCATGAAAGCTGCGGGCGGCGGCGCCATCATCAATATTGCCTCGCCCTCGGCCGTTATGGCGATCAAGAATGCCATCATGTATTGCGGCGTCAAAGCTGGTGTGGCGGGTATCACGCGCGCCGCAGCCGCCGAATTCGGCGAGTTCAACGTCCGCGTCAATGCCATCGCGCCCGGCCCGACCGCGACGGAAGGTGCCAATCGCGTGGTGACTGAAGAAGGGTGGGAACGTCGCCGCGCGCGAACCCCGCTCAACCGCTTGGGCACGGTCGAGGATATAGCCAAGGCCGCGCTGTTTCTCGCCAGCGACGACAGCAACTTCATCACTGGCGACATGATCTTCGTGGACGGAGGCATCACCTACGCTTTCGCTTCTTGAACGCATGCACCGCATCCCACTTTCAAGGCAACGACAGAATGCCAACAATGGAGGAAACCACCATGACTTCAGGAAAACAGGTTCATCGCCGTCTTGCTCTGTGGCTCGGCGCATCCGCGCTGGCCATGACCGCCGCAACCGGGGTGTGGGCGCAGGGCGCCGCCAAGACGCTCAAGATCGGCATCATCGCTGACCAGTCCGGCCCCTATGCCGACAACGGCGGCCCCGGCTCGGTACTGGCTGCCCGCCTCGCGATCGAGGACTGGAAGAGCGCCGTCGCGGGTATGAAGATCGAGCTGATCGTCGCCGACGACCAGAACAAGCCCGATATCGGTGTTGCGACCGCCAAGCGCTGGATCGAGCAGGAAGGCGTTGACGTGATTGTCGGCGGCTCGGCCTCCTCGATCGCCATCGCAACGCAGGACCTGATGAAGAAGGCCAACAAGCCCTACCTTCTCGCCGGCACCGCGAGCTCGGAACTCACCAATTCCGCCTGCTCGCCGATGGGTCAGCAGTGGGTGCTCGACACTTATTCGCTGCCCAAGGCGACCGCTCAGGCGCTGGTCAAGCAGGGAGCTGACAGCTGGTTCTTCGTGACCGTCGACTATGCCTTCGGCAAGGCCTGGCAGGCGGATACGACGAAATTCGTCACCGAAGCCGGCGGCAAGGTGGTGGGCTCGGTGCTCCATCCGCTGAATTCGACCGACTTCTCGTCCTTCCTGCTGCAGGCGCAAGCGAGCAAGGCCAAGGTCGTGGCATTCGCGAACTCCGGTGCGGATTTCGCCAATGCAGTCAAGCAGGCGCAGGAATTCGGCCTGCCTCAGGGCGGGCAGACGCTCGCACCGCTCGGCCTGATGATCAACCAGGTGCATGGCGTCGGTCTGGATGTCGCCAAGGGCCTTTCGCTCACCACGCCCTTCTATTGGGACATGAACGACGAAACCCGCGCCTTCGCCGCGCGCTACAAGGAGCGTTTCAACGGCCGCGTGCCGAATGAGGCGCAGGCCGGGACCTACAGCGCGATCAACCACTACCTGAAGGCCGTGCAGGAGACCAAGAGCACCGATGGCCCTGCCGTCGTGGCGAAGATGCGCGAAATCCCGATCAATGATTTCCAGATGAAGAACGTCCGCATCCGTGAGGATGGTCAGGTCATGCGCCCGATGTATCTCGCGCAGGTGAAGTCGAAGGCCGAGTCGAAAGCGCCCTACGACTACTACACGATCAAGGCGACGATCCCGGCCGAACAGGCCTGGCGGCCAGCTGCGGAAAGCACCTGCCCGCTTCTCAAGAAGTCCTGAGCCTCAGCATGTCCCCTCTTCGGCGGAACCGCGATACGCCGGTCCGCCGGAGTTCCAGCAAAGCGGGCTGATCGCGATGCACATCTCTCTGATCGATGCACCCGCAGCGGCACTGGGCGAAAGCCCCCTGTGGGATCCTGAGCGGCGCTGCCTGTTCTGGGTGGATACCGTGGGTCGCCGCATCTGGTGCTACACGCCGCACACGCGGGACCTTCATTCCTGGGCCACACCCGCCCCGGTCGGCTCGATCGGGCTTGCCGACATGGGCCAGCTTGTGGTGGCGCTGGCCGGTGGGTTCAGCCTCTTCACGCTGGCAAGCGAGGCGTGGAAGCCCCTCTGGACCGCGCCGCATGATCCGCTCGTACGCCTGAATGACGGCAAGATGGACCGCACGGGCCGGTATCTCTGCGGCGGCATGGGCATCAAGGCCGATCCCATCGGGAACGTTTATCGCCTCTCGCCGAACGGCGCGGTCAGCACGCTCAAGCGCGGCCTGCGCATCAGCAACACGATCTGCTTCAGTCCGGACGGCGGTACGCTCTATGTCGCCGACAGCCTCAGCCACTGCATCATGCAGCATAGCTACGGCGCGGATGACGGGCCGATCGGCCCGGAGCGCCTCTTCTGCGACACCACCGATCTCGGTTCGGGGCCGGATGGCGCCACGGTGGATGCCGAAGGATTTCTCTGGGTAGCGCTGGTGCGCGCGGGAAAAATCGCCCGCCTCGCGCCGGATGGAACACTCGACCGGCTGATTGAGGTCCCGGTGGATCTGCCCTCCTGCCCGGCCTTTGGCGGGGATGATCTTTCGACGCTCTACGTCACCTCGATCCAGGATTCCGGCACTGGCCGCGCCGTCTCCACCCTGCCGGAGGGAGGGCGTGTCGTGGTGATCGAGGGGCTCGGCGTACGCGGGCTCGCTGAAACGCGGATGAGACCAGCCGGACAGGACGTGACATGACCACCAACCCAACCGCCACCTCGCTTGAGCCATTCTTCACGCCTTCCTCGGTGGCGATCATCGGTGCCTCGGACGATGCCGCGCGCATTGGCGGCCGTCCGCTGCGCTATCTGAAGGAATACGGGTTTTCGGGGCGGATCTATCCCATCAACCCCAAGCGCGACACGGTGCAAGGGCTCAAAGCCTGGCCAAGCGTCGCCGACCTGCCGGAAGTGCCGGATATCGCGCTGATCGCCGTGCCCGCCGCGCATGTGGCCGAGGCGGTCGAGGCCTGCGCGCTCAAGGGCATCAAAGGCGCGATCATCTTCTCCGCCGGGTTTGCGGAAACCGATGAGGCGGGCCGCGCGATGCAGGAGGCCATTCTGGCAAAGGCCCAGGCGCATGGCCTCAGGGTGCTCGGCCCCAATTGCCTTGGCTCTTTCTGCACCGCGACCGGGTTCTACGGCACTTTTTCGGCGATTCTCGATGGCGGCAAGATCGAAAGCGGCCCGCTGGCCATTGTCTCCCAGAGCGGCGCCTATGGCTCGCACCTCGCTTTCCTGTTCAGCGAGAAGGGCCTCGGCCTGTCGCATTTCCTGACGACCGGCAATGAGGGCGATATCGATGTCGCCGAAGGCCTGCTCTGGGCGGTCAAACAGCCCGAAGCCAAGGTCATTGTCGCCTATGTCGAGGGCATCAAGCGCGCCGATATCTTCATCGAGGCGCTGCGCGAGGCGAAAGCACGCCGCAAGCCGGTGATCATCATGAAGGTCGGACGCTCGGAGGTCGGGCAGGAAGCAGTCGCCTCCCATACCGCCGCCCTCGCTGGCGCTGACAACATCTACGACGCGGTGTTCCGGCAATATGGCGCGGTGCGGGCCCGCACCACCGCCGAGCAGGTCGATATCGCCTATGCCTGCGCGCGAGGCCTGTACCCGACCGAAAACCGACTCGGCATTTTCACGCTTTCCGGCGGTTTCGGCATCCAGATGGCCGATGCGGCGGAGGAAATCGGCCTCGCGGTCACAGCCATGCCAGAGGCCGTTCAGGGCGAGTTGCGCGCGCTCCTGCCCTATGCTTCCCCGCGCAACCCGGTCGATGCCACGGCGCAGGCGCTGACGGATCTCGATGTCTTCAGCCGCTATCTCGGCACCATGCTCGACAAAGGCGGCTATGATGCCGTGATCGGCATTTTCGGCTCTGCGCCTGCCTCGCCGAGCTTTGGCGAAAACCTTATTCAGGCACTTGAGCGGATCGCCTCGGCCTATCCCGACAAGTTGCTGGCGATCACGGCGTCGATTTCCACGGCGCTGGAACGGCGCTTTGCACGTGCGGGTATCCTTGTCTTCGAGGATGGGCATGCCGCCGTCGCCGCGCTGGCTGGGCTGGGGCGCGCCGCCAGAGGTTTTGCGCGCGGCAAGGAGCCTATCGCCCCGCCTGCACTGCCCTTGTCGCTACCGGATCATGCGCTCGACGAGCATGAATCGAAGGCGCTGCTCGCGCGCCACGCCATCCCCTTCCCGCCCGAAAGCGTTGCCACAACTGCGGAAGATGCGGTGCACGCGGCGCGCAAGATGGGCGGCGCGGTTGTTCTGAAGATCGTCTCGCCAGATATTGCCCACAAGACCGAAATCGGCGGGGTTCTCCTCAACCTGACGGGCGATGATGCGGTCCGGCAGGGCTTTTCCACCATCATGGCCCGCGTGAACGCCGCGAAGCCCGATGCGCAAATTACCGGCATTCTCGTCGCTCCGATGCTCAGGGATGGCGTGGAAGTCATCGCCGGCGTGCATCATGACCCCGTTTTCGGACCGGTGATCATGTTCGGTCTCGGCGGCATTCATGTCGAGGTGATGAAGGATGTGACGTTCCGGAAGGCGCCGTTCGGCCGCGCCGAGGCGCTGTGTATGATCGACGAGATTCGCGGCCGCGCCCTGCTCGACGGCGTGCGCGGCGCGCCGCCCTCCGATGTCGACGCTCTCGCCGACCTGCTCGCGGCGCTCTCCGGCTTTGCCCATGCCGCGCGCGAGGCAAAACTCGGCGTCGATCTCAACCCGGTTCTGGTGCGCCCGCAAGGGCTGGGCGCTGTGGCGCTTGATGCGCTCGTGCTTTCCCCCGCTCCCGACGGCAAGGAGACCTCTCATGGCCACTGATCTCATGAACCAACTCGCGGATCGCGAAGCCATCCGCGAATGTCTCTACCTCTATTGCCGTGGCATCGACCGGCAGGATGAGGCCGCCCTGCGGGCGAGTTACTGGCCGGATGCAACGGACCGGCACGGCCCCTATCAGGGCCCGGCGACCGGCTTCATCGACTGGGCCCTGACCGCGCTGAAGAAGAGCGAACGCTCGGTGCACATGGTCTCGAACATCTCCATCACACTCAAGGGCGCGCAGGCAGCAGTGGAGAGCTATTTTTTCGCTCTGCAGCGCATGCCGGATGCGCAGGGGCAGCAGGCAGAGACCATGCTCGCCGGGCGCTATGTCGATCTTTTCGAGAAACGCGGCACAGAATGGCGCGTGAAGGAGCGCACCGTTGTCTATGACTGGAAAGCCGATTGGGGCGTGCCCGACGGCAGCGAGGCCGAACGCTTCGGCGTGCGCGTGCCGCAGGGCCAGACCAAGCCTAATGATCCCTTTTATGCGCTGCTCGCGCGCCTCGGCCTGTGAGCCGGAGGAGGAACACCATGCGCAACGTTCTCGTCACAGGGGCCATCGGCGGGCTGGGGCAGGCAATCTGCACGCTGTTTGCCGAAGCGGGAGATCGCGTGATCGTAGTCGACCGCGATGATGCCCAGTGCCGCGCCTTCGCGGCCACACTTGGCGCGGCACATGCCGGCATCGGCGCAGACCTTTCCCGCGAGGACGAGATCATCCGGCTGGTGCGGGAGGCTGAACAGGCCCATGGCCCGGTGGATGTGCTGATCAACAACGCGGCAATCGGACCGACGATGACCGCCACGGCGGATATGAGCCTCGAGGCTATCCGGCAGACCTTCGCGGTCAACCTCACTGCGCCTTTCCTGCTGACGCGCGAAATCGCGAAGGGAATGACGCAACGCGGCGGCGGCGTGATTGTCAATACGGCCTCGCTCGCGGGCATCGTCCCCAATCCGAAGCGCAACGCCTATGCCGCCTCCAAGGCTGCACTGATCAACCTGACGAAAGCACTGGCGCTGGAATGGGCGCACAATGGCATCCGCGTCAACGCGCTGGCACCGGGCTATATCCGCACGCCAATGGTTGCCGAGCTTGAAGCGAAGAAGCTCGTCGATCTCGCGCTGGTGCGTCGACGCATCCCGATGGGACGCATTGGCCGCCCGGATGAAATGGCGCAGGGCATCTATTTTCTGGCCTCGCCTCAGGCCCGCTACATGACCGGCGCGGTGCTGGTGGTCGATGGCGGCTGGCAGGCCTTCAACGCCGCCGGCGATGCGAGCAGCGCGGCAGGAGTTCCCGGCGCGGAACTTTCGCGCCCGGCATCGACCACGCATCGACGGACGGCGCTTGTCACCGGTGCTGCACGCGGCATTGGCGAAGCCACAGCGCGACTGCTCGCCCAGCAGGGGTGGCGGCTCGTCGGGGTGGATGCCGACAGCGGCATCGAGGAGACGGTTTCCTCGTTGCCCGGCGACGGGCACCGCACCTTTCAGGCGGATATCCGCTCCGAGAGCGAGATCCAGCAGGTTTTCGCAAAGCTTGCTGCACAAGGCATCGTTCTGGATGCCGCGATCAACAACGCGGCGATTGCTGACACCTTCATGCCAAGCATCGAGCAGACGCGCGAGGCCTTTGAGAAGGTCGTCGAGGTCAACGTGATCGGCACCATGCTCTGTGCGCGTGAAGCGGTGCGGCACATGACACCGCAGGGGTACGGCGTCATCGTCAACTTTGCCTCGATCACGGCGCACACGCCGTTTCCGCCGCGTAACGCCTATAGCGCCTCGAAAGCGGCGATCATCAATCTCACGGGCTGCATGGCGGGAGAACTGGCAAGCGCCGGTCTGCGTGTGGTGGCGGTGGCGCCGGGCTATATCGCAACCGCGGGCGTGAAAGCTCTCGAACAAGGCGGCAAGATTGATCTGACCTCAATCCGACAGCGCATTCCCATGGGCGCGCTCGGCGAACCGGAGGATATCGCGGCGGTGATCGCCTTCCTGATCTCGGACCGCGCTTCCTACATCACCGGTTCCACGGTGTTCGTCGATGGCGGCTGGACGGCCTTTGGCGGCACGGGCGCAGCCTTTCAGGGCGAATTGCCAGAACCGCAATAATCACAGATGAGATAAAATCTATCACATCTATACACATTGAAACGTCAAAATTACACTTTGTCCCCAAGAAGAGGATGGTCACTCCCGGAGTAAAAACCATCCTGAAATCAAGGGGTAGGCATCACAATCAAGAGACAGGAGCCACACTCCTGTCATGAGGAATGCACCCGGAGGCATAACATGCGTTTGCTCAGGCGCTTCCGCCAAGGTCCGTTTTTGCGGAGGGCTTGGCGCCTGGCTCGCATGGAATGGAGGAAACTGACATGAACTCACCTGCGACCACCAAGCCGCGTCTCGACGTCATCATTGTCGGCGCCGGGTTCGGCGGTATGTACGCTGTCTACAAGTTCCGGGAGATGGGCCTTTCCATTCAGGCCTTCGAGGCGGGGGGCAATGTCGGCGGTGTCTGGTACTGGAACCGCTATCCGGGCGCACGGGTCGATTTGCCGAGCATTGATTATTCCTTCTCCTTCTCCAAGGAAGTTGAGCAGGAATGGACGTGGTCCGAGCAGTTCGCTGCCCAGCCGGAACTGCTGCGCTATATCAATTTCGTGGCGGACCGCCTCGATCTGCGCAAGCATTTCCAGTTCAACACCCGCGTCACCCGCGCGGAATGGGATGAGAAACAGGCGATCTGGCGCGTCACCACCGACAAGGGCGAGGTCTACGAGGCGACCTACTGCATCATGGCCACCGGGCCGCTGTCGATCCCGAAGGATCCGGAGATTCCGGGGCTCGAACGCTACAAGGGCGAGCTTTATCGCGCCGCCAAATGGCCAGAAAAGGAAGTCACCTATGCCGGCAAGCGGGTCGGCATCATCGGCACCGGCTCGACCGGCATCCAGATCGTGCAGGAGATCGGCCCGAAGTGCGGGGAACTCTTCGTCTTCCAGCGCACGCCGAGCTTCACCATGCCGATGCGCAACCAGACGCTCGAACCGGAATATGTGGCGGAAGTGAAGCGCAACTATCCCGGCCTGCGTGAGGCGGCACGCAACAGCGCGGTCGGCGGTCTGCGGCCACAATCGACGCGCGCTTTCTTCTCCGTAACGCCGAAGCAGCGCATCGCCCTCCTCGAAGATGCGTGGAAGCAGGGCGGGCTTGCGATGCTCGGCACCTTCTCGGACCTTCTGGTGAATGCCGAGGCGAACGAGCATGTCGCGGAATTCGTGCGCGGCAAGATCACCGATGTCGTCAGGAACCCTGTCACCGCCGAGAAGCTCAAGCCCAAGGGCTACCCGATTTTTGCCCGCCGCCCCTGCCTCGACAACACCTATTACGATACCTTCAACCTGCCGAGCGTGCATCTCGTGGATTGTCTCGAGGACCCGATCATCGAGATCACGCAGAAGGGCGTTCGTACCGAATCGGGCGAGATTGAGCTCGATATGCTCATCCTCGCGACCGGCTATGACGGTCTGACCGGCGCGCTTCTGGCCTTCGATGTTGTGGGACGGGACGGCCTCACCGTGAACAAGAAGTGGGCCGAAGGCGCCCGCTCCTATCTCGGCCTGATGATCGCTGGGTTCCCGAACCTGTTCATGACCACTGGCCCAAACGGCCCCGCCGCGCTGGCCAACATCATCGCGATCAGCGAGCATGATGTGAACTGGATCGCGGCCCTTATGGAGCACATGGACCGGCAGAAGAAAGCGACGGTCGAGCCCTCTGTCGAAGCCGAGGATGCCTGGATGAACCTCGTCTATCAGCTCGCAGGCCGAACCCTCGTCTCGAAGGCGAAGACCTGGTATGTCGGCGCCAACGTGAAAGACAAGCCGCAAGGCCTGACGCTGTTCACCGGCGGGTTTCACAAATACCGCGAGCATTGCGCCGCCGTGGTTCAGGACAATTACCGGGCGCTCACCTTCGGCGCATTTGAATGACCAAGAGCGCGGCTAAAGTTTGCCGTGATGAACGTGTCAGGAAACCCCGTCGGTCATATTCCGAGCGCTCAATGTCTTCGAGCGGGGGCTCCTAGATGGAGAGCGTCATGGGACAAGCCCGATTTGACCCCGGATATGACAACCGCAGCCCCTGGAATGCTGGTCGCCTCGTGGGCGCCAAACACCCCTTCAAGGTAAAACAGATCTGGGCGATCCGAATACCGGTGGCACGTACGGAGGCTAAGGGATCGCGCTTTGCTTGACCTTGCCATGGACAGCAAGTTGCGCGGCTGCGATCGGGTGAAACTGAAGATTGGCGATATCATCAGCGGTGGTTCGATGAAGCCGCGCTCAATCATCGTCCAGCAGCAGACGGGCAATCTGCGCGCTGTCCAGATCCTGCTTGGGCATACCAAGATTGAGACGACGGTTTGGTATCTCGGTGTGGATGTCGAGGACGCACTGATGCTCGCAGAGGGCGTGGAGATTTGACGGCAACAGCCTCAGCCCTTGCACCCCCTCTGCAAGAATGGCGGCTATCGCGCCAGCGCCGCGGCAATAGTGCGTGCATTGTGCCGCATCATCGCGATGTAGCTGGAGGCGGCACCACCGAGAGCGTCAGCATAAAGCGTTCCGCCGACCTTCACGCCTGTTTCGCTGCCAATCTGCTGGACAACGCGCCCGTTGGTCATGTTCTCAATGAAGATGGCGCGAATACCTTCCTCCTTGATCTGACGGATCAGGGCCCCGACATCCTTTGCGCTGGGTTGTGCCTCGGTGCTCACGCCCTGTGGTGCGAGGAACACCACGTCATAGGCGTCGCCGAAGTAATGAAAGGCGTCGTGGGAGGTCACAACCTTGCGATTGGCCTGCGGTATACGGGCGAAACCAGCCTTGATCTCGGCATCGAGGCGATCGAGTTGCGCGTCGTAGGAGGCCGCACGACTTGCATAGGAACTGGCTCCGGCGGGATCGATCTTGCTCAGGGCATCCCTGATGTTGGCGATATAGACCTTCACATTCGCAACATCCTGCCAAGCATGCGGGTCGGTCTGCCCACGCACGGAAAGCGCGCGGATGCCACGTGATGCAACCAGCTTTTCGCCGGAATAATTCACCGCTCGCACAATCCGATCAGCCCACGCCTCGAAGCCAAGGCCATTGATCACGACGAGCTTCGCGCGTCCCACCGCGGCGACATCCGCCGGCTTGGGCTCATAGACGTGAGCGTCGGTGTTGGCGGGGACGATCGAACGGACGGAAACACGGTCGCCTCCGACCTGCCGGACGAGATCGGCGAGAATCGAGAAGCTGGCGACAACCTCAATCTTGCCCGCCTGAGCAAAGGAGGACGTCGGTGCAGAGATGACGGCCAGAATGGAAGCAAACCCGGCAAGGGCGGAACGGCGAGAGAACATGGGTGAAATCCTTGAAAGAAGGGCGTCGATCGGTTGAAAAGGAGGAATTCTGCGGGGCAGACGGGTACGATCAAAATTCCATGCCCGCCTTCAGGCGAATCTGGTGGCGTTCGAAATTCCCGAGATCGAGCTTTTGCGTGGAGCCTTTGGCGTGGCCACCGACGAGACCGCTATAGGCGACGCTGATCCAGTAGCTCTCTGCGAAACGCGCCGAGAAGGTCGGCCCGACATACCAGGCATCGCCATTGTAGGTTTTGAGGCGCAGGGCGTCGTAGGAGCGCAAATAGCGTGTCTCTGCGCCAAGGAAGATATTCGGCAGCACCTGATAGGTTGCGGCAAGTGAGGCACCGACTGTCGAGCCGCGCTCCCAGGCTCCTACCCCACGCTCCTTTGTCACTTCCATCTCGTGGGTGAGATTGAAAGCCATGAACAGCTTGTCCTTGACGATCTCCTGATCGAAAATCAGCTTGTTCTCGGAACCATACTTCCGCCCCTTAAGTCCCGAGGCCTCATCCGAGAAGGCAAGACTCGGTTCGAGATGCAATGTCAGGCCGAAGGGCGATGTCTTGCGATCCAAAAAGCGATAGCGCATTTCGCCGCCGAATCCATTGAAGAGGTAGCGCCCTTTCACATCGCCCACGGCACCAAGAAACGCTGGCTTCTCCTTGATGCGATGATAATCGCCCAGCAATGACAGCGACGCCGAGAAGTTATCGGTGATGCCGTAAGCAAATTCGATCTTCTGGCCGAGCGCGGTGTAGCGCGTCTCGCGCTTGCCGAAGCGCATGATGTTCTCAATGGCGACGGCTTTCGAACCGGCAGGATCTACGTCCGAGCCCAATGTAAAGCCGAAAAGGTTCTCGGTTTCCACGCCGTGCTCATGTCCGCCTGCGCCGTGGTTGTGGCCCGCGTGGTTGTGCCCGGCATGACCATCGGCCGGGCGCGCTTCAGCAGCACGTTTGACCTCTGGATTGCGGAAATCGCGTGTTTCGACGCGCTCATTCCCGAACTTTTCTTCGAAAAACTGTGCTGAAGCCGGAGAAGCGGCGAGAAGGCCCACATAGGCCAGCGGGAGGATAAACTTCGACATGATACTTCCTGTTGAGTGGATTTGAATTTTTTGCAGCTCAGGCCGCTTCAGCACGCCGCCAGATCGGGAATGGGTCCGGCAGGTTGCGGTATTTCTCGGGGTTGAATTTGAGCGGCATCGACTCACCGAGAAGGCAATTGTCGAGAGCGGAGCGAATCACCGCTTCGTCCAATCCGATACCGATAAAGACCAGCTCCTGCCGCCGGTCCCCCCAGACCGAATGCCAATGGCGATTGAGAATCTGCCGCCATTCCTCGGACTTCGGCCAGCGATCGCGTGGTACGTTAGCCCACCAGAACCCCATGGCTTCCGTGCGGCAGACGGCACCGGCAATCGAGAGTTCGCCAACCCATTCGGGCCGGGTCGCCAACCAGAAATGCCCCTTGGCTCGAACAAGACCGGGACAGGACTGTTTCAGGAAGGTTGAGAATTTCTCCGGGTGGAACGGGCGGCGTGCCCGATAAACGAAAGAGGAAATGCCGTATTCCTCGGTTTCCGGCACATGATCGGCAAAGCCGTAAAGCTCTTTTGCCCAGAGCGGGTGCCCTTGCGCTTTCTCGTAGTCGAAGAGACCCGTATCCATGATCGCGTTGAGCGGAGCTTTGCCAAAATCAGCCTCGACAATCCGGGCATCCGGATTGAGCGAGCGCACCACCTTATTCACGAGATCACGCTGATCGACAGAGACATCAGAGATCTTGTTGATCACCACAACATCGGCGAACTCAATCTGGTCGGTCAGTAGATCAACGAGACTGCGTTCATCTGCAGCATCCGCCGTTTCGCCGCGATCACGAAGAAAATCGGTCGAGCCGAAGTCCTTCAACAGGTTAATGGCATCGACCACCGTGACCATCGTATCAAGCCGCGCAACATCGGAGAGCGATTGATCATGCTCGTCGCGGAAGTCGAACGTGGCGGCAATCGGCAGTGGCTCTGCGATGCCGGTACCTTCGATCAGAAGATAATCAAATCGGCCATCCGCTGCCAGACGACGCACCTCTTCAAGGAGGTCATCCCGCAACGTACAGCAGATGCAGCCATTCGACATTTCGATGAGTTTTTCTTCAGTGCGCGATAAGCCGCCCCCCTCGCGGACGAGATCGGCATCGATGTTCACCTCACTCATGTCGTTGACGATGACCGCGACCCGTTTTCCCTCACGGTTGTTAAGCACATGGTTCAGCAGGGTCGTTTTACCGGCGCCAAGAAAACCGGAAAGCACCGTGACGGGCAGGCGGGCGTCGGCATTCAACGATTCAGGCATGGGCACAATTCTCTCGTTGCAGAAACTTAGAATATGTAACAATATAACATTTCATATCGAGTCAAGAGCAATGGGAGATTTTCTTGCCGGTTAAAGCACCAGAGAAATTGCAGGACGGAATGGTCGACTCCCGCGATGCCCTACCGGGCCTCCGCCGAGCAAAGAGACGTAGCGAAGGCGCTACGAAACTACGGCAGACAGTCTTGGAGGTACTCTCCGGGTCATCGGTTCCGCTTTCGGCATATGATGTTCTCAGAAGGCTCCAAGGCGAAACCTCCATTGCCCCAATGCAGGTCTATCGCGTTCTCGATACGCTGCTGGATAGCGGCCTGATCCATAAGCTGGCATCTCGTCCAGCCTTCGTACGACGCGCCCACTTGCCGGGAGCCGAGCGCAGTGTCGTGTTCATGGTGTGTCGCGAATGCAGCCGCGTGAAGGAGGGGGAGATTTCAAACATCGCACAGCAACTCGTCGAGACTGCTGCGGAAGCTGGATTTCGAGCCTACAATCCTATTGTCGAGATTGAAGGGCAGTGCGCCGACTGCGCCAATAAGGGACATGCTGCCTAGAAGGAATGTCTGTTCTCTCGATTAATCTGCCGGAAGCAGAATGTCGGGTTTCAAGTGTAAAATTCAGTTGACGGTCACCAAGCGAGCCGACCAGCAAACAAGACTTTGGCAGCAACAACGGGAACACTATGAATCCGATCAGCGAGGCAGGCGTCAGGTCGCCGAGATTTACACTTTGCAATGCTCCTCACAGCCCCGCACGCATCCGATCCGGTAATTTTTCACGGATTCTTGCGGAAAAGGCAGGATCATCGAGCGAAATAGTCCTGGCAGACTCCGATATGCGTGAGCGGCGGGCAAGCTCAGGCAACGGCACGTCGGAACGCAGTGCGCCAAGCGATTGTAGATATTCCGGCAAACGCCCAGTCAGCAGAAGGCGATAGTCGAGCGGCATGGTGAAACCCCAGCCGGCACCCGAGGCCCTCACTAGCCTGAAGACCAGCGTGGTGCAGTTCACCGTTAGCGTGTCATACCAGCGCGGCGTTTTCGCCAAGCTGTTGATGTCCGCGACGTATGCCATCAGCACATCGCGCGCCTGCGCCTTCGTGGCACGAAGCTGGTAGAGCCTGACGTCCTCCCCCCGCACGTGGGTGCGCAAGCCGATGACGTCGCGCTCATCAGCTGCGACATATGCCAGCTCGGTGGATTTGAAGAAGCCGCCAATGGAAGACCATGCTTCACCTTTCTCGCGACGCACCTCGACGGAGAGCGCCAGCGGAGGCCCATCAGTAAATACGAAACTGACGATCAGATGGGCAATATCCTCGCCCGCCCAATACGACAGCGCAACATCGGCCGCGTCGAGCTTGGTCAGATCAAATGCACGCGTCTCCCAGCGCTCGTCAAAGCTCGTCTCGCTGTGCCACCGGAAACTGCGCAAATTGCTAACTGTCATGATCTCTCCAGCCATCTCGACTTGCGGCAGACGGGCAAGTTCGGGAATCCAGTCGCGGTTATGGCTGGGGTGGATCGTGCCCCACCAGATCAGCAGCCCAAGCGAAGCGAGCAGGGCAACACTTACCGGTTGCCAAGCCTTGCACCACATCCCGCTGATTGCTGCTACGACGATGAGCACGAACAGCCCGCCGGCGAGCTGTGGCAAGGGTGCCGGAAATGGCAATCGATAAGCGAACGCGCCAAAGCCCCACGCCGCCCAGAGCAAGCCAGCGAGGGTGATGACGAGCAGGGCCATAAAAACAGCAAGACGGCGCATGGTTTTCACCAGGTACAAGCATTCGGCATACCCCCCGAGGGTAGCAGAACCTTTCCAAAAGGAACCCGAATTTCCTCCGGCACTTCCGCAGTTAAAGGCCCTTGAGCAAGAAGCGGCGGTTTGTTGCCTGAAGCGGACGTGCATTCATCGGGTAAAGCGCTCTGAACGCTTGAACATCGGCTTCGGCAACCTCAATCGTCGAATCAAAGACGCTCCATTCGACGGTTTCTGAGCAAGGCGGCGTCGTCAACGAACCTTCGTAGCGATAGAAGCTTCGATTCTGTGGCAGAAAGCTGTGCGGATCCAACGCTGTCTTGAGTTTTGCTTCGCCCTCGCTTTTGGGGGCGGCGCGCATAATTTCGGCAAATCCTTCGTGCCGCTTGCCAGCGACCATGAGCACGCCAACCACAGCCAGTCGGCCCTCTGACGATGAATGGACAAAATGGGCTTCCATTGCCGTGCTCTTGCCGCCAAGCGCGTGTTCACTGGGCGTGTGGAAGTGGAACTGCTTGAGCGCATACGTGATCTTGAGAGAAGTTATCGAGCCACCGTCCTGCGCTGTGACCTGAATCGTATGTCCGTTATTGGCGATGTCAAACGTCTCTGGCTTCCAGTGGATTGCAACGCGCTGGAGATCGGCGTGGATGGCACCTGTCAGATCAACTGGAGACTGCTCCCCACCAATGGCACAAGCCTTGAACTTGCTGTCCATCTCGCCCCATTTTGTCGCGCCGTGCTCGCCTTCGTATTTCCAATGTGGCCCAGCCTCCTGCGCGAGCGCAGCCGAGGTACATGCCGGACAAGCGATCAGCGATTTAAGAAATCTTCTGCGGTCCATGCGTCATGCCCTTCGCGATCGATAGTGGATAGGCCAGTCATTGTTTCGCATCAGAGGCTTGCATAGATCTTGCCGTTCATCGGCGAATGCCGGGGGCAATCGCGTCGCCAACGGCAGAAACCGAGCGCCCAATCAGACTGATGCCGCTGCTGATTGGATTTCCCATGGTCGCGCCGGTGCGGACCGAGCCATGTGCCATGGTTGAGCCGATCTGGGCGATGGTGGCCGCGTCGCCGAAGATCTTGCCATGGTTCTTGCCCATACCGCCTTTCACATCCGAAAGGTCGTGCGCCTCAATGCCGAGTTCCTTGAACTGGGCGAGATCGGTATTCTCCCCGGCGCGGATCTTGTCCCCGAACAATCGGCGGGACGCTTGCAAGGCGTGATCATCCCGCGAGGCATAAAGGACGATCCTGTTCCTGAGCGCGCCAAGCCTTGCGACCTGCGTGCGGAATACGTCCATATCGACATCAGGCGCAGCAAGTACCACAGTGCCGAGCCGATCGAGTGTTTTCTGGTCTTTGGCGATAGCGACCTGGCGCAGGGTTTCGAGGGTCAGCCAGTTACCCATGGAATGAGCGAAGATATCGACGCCGCCAATATTGGGCTCACGTGCGAGTGTCGTCAGCACGGTTTCCATGCCGTCACGGCTGAAGTTGGCTGAATCCTTATCATAGCCGTAGTCGGTCACGCTGCCACGTGAGGGCCAACTGAAGAGCACCGGAATTCCGGTAAAATCGGTATCCTCAACGATTTGCGCGAAGCGGATCACCGCATCATCGAACTGGGTGTTGAATCCATGGGTGAAGACCAAGGCCCGCTTTTTCGCGAAAAGAGCGGTCTTGAGAACCACCTTGAACTGATCTGGCGTCAGCTCCTTGGCTGAAACCAGCGCGATATGTTTTTCGGGGTCAGGCTTATCTGCATGCGCCGGCAAGGTGCCCGCCGCCCGGTTGGGTGGCATAGACAGGGTCAGACTGACGATACGCAATTGCTGACCGCGCTCCCCGGAGAAAATCTCGCCGGGTTTATCCGCATCCGCTGGCGTACGGGTGGTAATGGCGATGAGCGTACGGGTCTTGACCACCTTGGCGGTATCATCCAGCGCGACGAGGTAGCCGCTATCGGGCGATGCGCAGGCGCCGACACCAAGAACCAGCGCACTGGCCAAAAGCATTTGCTTGGCCCACTGAAAACCGGTTCGCTTATTTACCATAACAAAACACCCACCCCGTCTCGCACATGCAAGGCTTATCCCAGATCACCATTGCACGCAGGCAAGTTCTGGTCAAAGAGTTGCAGCCTTTTTGATGAAGACCGCCGGCAGGGACAGTCCTCAGCCGCCGCGCGATTCCGTGACCTTCTTGCAGTCGTCGCTTAGATTGGCCTTGTTGATCTTGAGGCAGGCATTCATTTCGGCCGGTTTACCGATATGAGACGAGCAATATTTCATGGCATCTGACCGGCACGCCGCCTGTTCCTGCTGCGAGGGACCAGACTGCGCCAGAACCGCCGATGCGCCGAACGTCAGAGCGGTGAAGCCAAGAACAAGAATTTTCTTCATCGTCATTTTCCTCCGTTGGTGTCGCCAAGCCCCTGCTGTGCACGCGAATACTCATCAGTCACAGCTCAGCTTGAGGATGGACGCGCCCCTTATCCATCCCATGATCATGGCGGTATGGGATCTGCCGCTTTACACATGGCGGAGGATATTGGGGACGTGCTGATGAGCATCTCAGCGCTCTCGGTTGAAATTCCGGCTTCTTCCAGTTCGCTGACGAGCAGCATGTGCGAGGCCAACTCGACTTGCGCTGCAAGCCCCGCTCCGATCTGAAACAAAAGGGTAATCGTATCCGAGCAGGTGGGTAACCTGCCAGAGTCCCGCAGGCGATGATCAGGGTATGGAGCGCCCCCGTCGCGCTCGTGAGTTGGGCGAAAGCAATTGCGGCATCGTGCAGCGCTGCGGGGAGCGCCAGAAGGGTCACAAGGCCTTCGCCCAGTACTGCGGATAGCAAGGCATAGGCGGCATCCAGCGGCGAGCCTGCAGTTTCAGTGGTCAGAGCGGTTGGAGGCAATGGGGATGCTGCTACTCGATCCGATCCCGCTCAGAATTTGCGTGTAACTGTGAATTGGCCGGTATAGCTCGGACGGGTCGGGAAGATGGCCAACCCGAGGAGAGTATCAACCCTATAAATTCGGGTAGCGCCAAGTTCCCAGGTTAAATCGAGCCCAGTGACCGGCGTCCATACAAGGTTGATCGCGGTACGCCCCACCTGAACCTTGCCGCGCCCCGGTCCTTCGGTGAGCCGCAAATCGACATAGGTAGCAAAAGCGTTTGACCGCCAAGTTTCAGACCAGCCATGGCTGTAGGATAAGGCGGCGGTCCAACCGCGCATTGTCTCCATAATGAACATCGGTGCATTGCGCGGCAACGTGAAGCGCAGCAATCCTCCGGGTTGCGCAATGCCGAGATATCCTGGCGCTGTATTGGAATAGGCCAGTTGCGCGGTAAGATAATCGCCCGTGCCGATCGAGGAAATCTGCTGCTGAACACCAAATACGACTGCATGTCCGTAGCGCGTGGTGCGATTGGGCGAAGCGAAGCGCAGTTGGTGCAACGCACCACCCAAATGCAAGGCGGTGCTGTCATCATCGTACTTCCAGCGCGCGACGAGATCTGGAAGTACGGCGCCGGCATAGCCCGCATCGGCCATACGGCGCGGGATCGGATCCTCTCCCGAAAGAATCAGGGTGCTATTCTCGCTGGTGCGCAGGGCGAGCGCATACAAGAAGGTGGAGGCCGAGGGTGCCGTTGCCTTGAACCCGAATTCATCACCGGCCCAGAAGTCGAAATACGAGCCTTTCAAGCCCACTGTGATCGAGCCCAGACTCATCCAAGCGCTGCTCAATGACCCCGAATCGGAGCCAGCGGATCTCGACAAATTGAGCTCAAAGCCTGCACGAAAGCGCCCGATCGACAAATCCTCGATCATCTGCGCTCCGATGGTAGCTCGGGCTTCCTTCAGCAGGCGGTCATTCTGGCGCCCGCTTGCACGTCCGGTCGTGCTCGTGCCGTCGTTCAGGGTTACCGAATAGGTGGCCGTGGCGGAGACCTGGTAGCACGGTCCACGTTGAAGGCCCGACCCCGTCTGCGCGGCGACAAAATTCCGCACGGGTGGATCAGAATCCTCGTCCTTGTCATCGTCATCGTCATCGTCATCGTCGTCGTCGTCGTCGTCGTCATCGCTATCGGCTTTTTGTGCGGGTTTGGCGATGTTCGCCGTCAGTTGACGCACATGAAACCCGTCAAAAATCGGCGCGCGGACATAGGCGTCCGTATCCTCAGGAAGTTGACACACAGCGAGCATCGGGACGCTTGATGGCTTCGCCTTCAACGACTGTGCCATTGCATCGCCGGATACAGCGATGGCCGATCCGAGCACAATGCCCCCCGCCACCGGCCACAACGCCCTACTGATACGCACCTGAACTGTCATGCAATTGATAAAGCGCGTATAGCCCGCCGGATCAATGCCTGTGCCCTCCCCAATTCATGGGGCAGCTCCGCGACTCGTAGTGGAGAACCATAGGGATCGCAGTGCCGAAACGGTTCTGCCACTCAGGGAAAGGTTCGTCGTCATGTCATCTGCGTTGAAGTCTCGTTCGCTCAAAGTTGCCGCGCTTGGGCTCTTCGCCGGGTTTGTCACCACATCGACGATCGGCATGTCCATCACACCAGCAGGAGCCGTTGTTTATTGCAGCACGGTAGGCATTCCGATGGGTTGTGTGGTCCGTCCTGTCGCTCCGGCGGCGCGAGCCGCGATCTATTGTACGTCGCCTGGCCTGCCCGTGTGATGCGTTGCGCGCCCAGCAGTCCGTGCGTTACGCCGGGCGTTGGGGCGCGCCGGGGGTCGGTGTGCGCCCCCGTGTGGGTGTAATACCAACGGCGGCGTCAATCGTATCGGAGTGCGCTGAATATGACCTTCATGTGGAAGCAGGCAGTATCGCCGGAATATCGAGCTGGACAAGCGTCCCCGTTTCGTCCGAGGAGATGGCGAGCGTGGCAGTAACGGTCGCTGCCCGACGCGCCATATTGGCTAGGCCTCGTCCCGATGAACGCGCCACCGCACCGCCTCTCCCGTCGTCCTTAAGAATGATGCGGCCGAAGATCTCCCCCGATTGGTCCTTCACCGTTTTCAGGTGCAATTCGACGCTCTGCGCGCAGGAATGCTTGATCACATTTGTGATCGCCTCATCGAGCAAGCGCAGCACGTTAAGGATATGAAGCGGACGCAGGCCCTCGAAAGTTGGCAAGCCTGTTTCGTTCTCGATGACCCAATCTAGGCGGATATCCAAACTGCGCAGCTGGGTTTCCGCCCGCTCGCGCCAGGTGGCGAGCACCAGCATCAGTTCGCCTCCAACATCATCCATCGCATCAATTACAAGGCGCATATCGCGCAAGGCCATACGAGCGGCCTCGCCGATTGCGCGAGGATCGGCATCGGGCCGTTCCGCCGAGGCGACAATCGAAACGAGTTGCCCGCCGACACCATCATGCAGGTCACGCATGAGACGCACCCGTTCTGAAGCAAGGGCGCTCGCCTGAAGATTTGCCTGATCGCGGGCAAAACTGGCGCGCAAAGCCAGTTCGGCCTCACTCACGCGCTGTGTCAGCGTATGCGCAAAATTATCCGCCTGATTTAGGAACGTCACAAAACGCAAAATCATGAAGGTGGCAAGCACGCTGGTGAACAGCGGGTAGACCGAGCACGCGAACAGAATACGACGATCACCCAGCATATTCGTGATGCTCCGAGACCATTCTCTGGACCGCCCGAGGATAGAGTTTTCGGGCCTTGGTCACGGTAGCGGGCTGTGAGCGCTACCGGGATTTTGCAACAGGATCGGAGGCTTATTGCCAATTGTGCTTCGCACAATCCCTTCGGGATCATGGGGCCGATCCGTGTTGTAGTAATTGCGCCAATCCTCCAACTTTTCGGATGCGTCCGCAAGCGTCATGAACCAATGGGCGTTCAGACACTCGGCCCGGAGGCGACCATTGAAGGCCTCAATGAACGCGTTATCGGTCGGCTTGCCGGGCCGGGAGAAGTCGAGAATAACGTTGTTCGCGTAGGCCCAGAGGTCGAGGTCACGGCTGACAAATGCGGAGCCTTGGTCAACCCGGATTGCCTTCGGATAGCCCATTGTCCCACAAGTCTGGTCGAGCGCGCGGACAACGTCCTCGGCACGGTAACTGAACCGTGGATCGACAATCGGAGAGAACCGGCTGAACGTGTCGACGACCGTGAGCACCCTGATCTTCCTGCCGGTCGCGAGCTGGTCATGGACAAAATCCCCCTCTCGGGGATGCTTTGCATCCCCTGCCGGGCGAGGATGGCCCAGACTTCGTTCGGTCGGGTTGCTGGGGCACGATCATCGCGAAGCTTCGCCCTGACACGACGCTTGGGCGTCTTGTTCCGTAGTTGAAGGCCCAACTCATTGTAAATCCTTCGAACCTTCTTCTGATTGATGACCCAACCCTCACGTTGCAGAACGACATGCACGCGCCGCCTATCGGTGATTGCGAGCAATCACCTGTCGGCCAAGGGATAGCCGTATCGCACGCGGGTCGAGCAGATATCCTTGATCCGGGATTCGATGCCGGCCTGATCAGGGCGACGTGATCGATAGTGGTAGGTTGACCGTCCGACCTCAAGAGCTTCACAGGCCCTGCGGATCGACACGTTCCATTCCACGAGAAATCGCGTCGACAAGCTTGCGCTGTCGAGCCTTTGCCCGGCAGGTCATGCAAGGCATGACCGAGAGGAGGGCCTTAAAGTTTTCGGCGGATGACATCCTGGAGCATCTCCTTGTCGAGGGAGAGGTCTGCGACCAGCTTTCGCAACTTGGTGTTTTCATCCTCGAGCAGCTTCAACCGTCGCATCTCGGTTGGCAGCAGGCCATCGTCCTTCTTCTTCCAGTTGAAATAGGTTGCCTGGCTGATACCCGCCTTCCGGCAAATATCCACTACGGGCACGCCGTCAGCACCTTGCTTCAGAATGAACGCCTTCTGCGCGTCCGAAAACTTGCTTGCCTTCATCGTCTTCCGCTCCTCCCAGCCAAGGGAAAATGACACGGAAAACTCTAACCAAAAACGGTCCAGTTTGGCGGGAGCAGATCAAAATTCATCCCACCTATAGAGATAAAGCACCGCGAGAGGCAGAAAAGACCAGATTTATGCTGCAAGCGGGTTCGCATAGCGTCAGGTGAATGACAAATGGGACGTCACGATTGGCTATCGCGAGAACTCTCCTGCCAGCTTGAGAAACCAGTCCCTCACGCGTTTCGCGCTTGACGCCAGCGGCGGCCCCTTGGGCGTGACGAGGTAGTAACTGAAGCTCGTCGGATAGGATTGGCCGAAAGGATTGACCAGAACACCGGATGCCAGTTCAGCCTTGACCAGCCATTCCGCAAAAAGTGATATCCCGAGGCCGTTGATTGTCGCGCTGAGCTGAAAATGGCGATCCTCCAGCATCATGCTCGGCTGCTCGGCTCGCAATGTGGTCCCACATCGCTCCGTCCATTCCGTCCACATCCGCTTGTCATCGACATGAAGCAGGGTGCAGCGCTGAACATCGGCGGGCTGCGCGATGGCAAGTCGCGCCATGTAATCAGGGCTGCAGACCGCCACCAGCCGCTCGTTCCACAGCTTGACGGCATTGAACCTCGACCAACCACCCCGGCCCCACTGGATGCCGAAATCAGCGAAGCTGCGCGGATCCGGAAAATCCACAAAGGAATTGTTATGGTTGAGCAGCACGACCTCAACATCGGGGCAGGATTGCTGGAGCCGGCTGATATGCGCCGAAACCAGACGGCTGGCGAACATCGGCACGAGGGCGACCCTGACCACCGAATGGCGCTGGGCGACCTGCTCTATCCCCTTGCCGATCTGGCGGAGACCGGCATCGCCATGGCTGGCCAGCCGCGTGCCCTCTTCGGTCAGTTCAAGCCCGTGGGCCGTGCGCCGGAAGAGAACGACGCCCAGATCGGCTTCAAGTTTCTTGATATGGTAGCTGACCGAGCTTTGCGTGCTGCCGGAATAATGCGCCGCCTTTGTCACGCTGCCAAATCGGGCAACGCTATCAAAGACATAAATGGAGTTGATATTCCGGATGCGGACCATGCGGGGCCTTGGAGGCTTCTGATTGATCCTCAGCCTATCATCGAAAAATTGAATATCTAGCGCAAAACTTTGCGATACCCCTTACGTATGGCCTCCGCATAGACTTCTGTCTGCATCGCCTCAGACGGAAGCGCATCATGGCCGACACGATCCTTCGCGTGGATTCGCTCTCCAAGAGTTTTGGTGGCGTCAAGGCTGTGAGGGATCTGACGTTCACGGTAGCCGCTGGCGAAATCCTCGGGCTGATCGGGCCGAACGGGTCGGGCAAATCCACCACGGTCAATGTGCTGGCGGGCGTGTTTCCGCCGACATCCGGTGCGATCCTGCTTGGCGGTCAGGCCATCGAGCGATTGCCGGAAGCGAGGCGCGTAGCCCTGGGCCTCAACCGCACCTTCCAGACCGCGAGGGTCTTTCCTGAATTCACGGTCCGGCAGCATGTCGCGATGGGCTGCCACACGATCCGGGACATCAATCCCTTTGCTTCGATCCTGCCGTTTGGCCGCTGGACTCGCGAACAAGCGGATATCAACCGGCACGTTGATGATGTACTCCGCCTCTGCGCGTTGGATCAGGTGGCCGAACGCCCGGTCGGCAGCCTTTCCTCCGGCCAGCAGCGCTTCCTGATGATCGCCACGGCCCTTGCGGCCCGTCCGCGTATCCTGCTCGTTGATGAACCGGCTGCCGGGCTGGTCGAACACGAGCGGCAGGAGCTGGCCGAGCTGATCCGCAGCATCCGCCACCGGGGTATCGCGGTCGTGATCATCGAGCATCATATGGCGCTGATCATGGCCCTGTGCGACCGGATTGTGGTGCTGAATTTCGGAGCCAAGATCGCCGAGGGAAGCCCGGCCGAGATCCGTGCGAACCCGGCCGTCATTGATGCCTATCTCGGCGAGGCGGCCTGACATGCTAGCAGTTCGTGATCTCCGGGTAAGTTATGGCGGGATCGAGGTGGTCCATGGGGTCAGTCTCGATGTCGCCGCCGGCGAGTGCGTCGCGCTGATCGGCGCGAATGGCGCGGGAAAATCCTCGACCCTCAAGGCCATCTGCGGCCTCGTTCCGGCATCGGGCGGCTCGATCGGGTTCGAGGAGCGCGACATCACTCGGGCGAGCGGCCATGCCATTGTCCGGGCCGGGATTACGATGTGCCCCGAGGGTCGGCAGGTCTTCCCGCAGATGAGCGTGATCCAGAACCTTAGGATGGGGGCCTACACCCGGAACGATTCCGAGCAGGAGGCCGATCTCTCGCGCATGATGGACATGTTCCCCATCCTGCGGGAGCGCCAGTCCCAGGCAGCCGGTAAACTCTCCGGCGGCGAGCAGGAAATGCTGGCGATCGCGCGGGCACTGATGGCCCGACCGCGGATCTGCCTTTTCGATGAGCCATCCCTCGGCCTTGCCCCGAAGATCGTCGCCAGCGTGTTCGAGACGCTCGCCCACATCAAGGCCATGGGCATGACGATCCTGCTGGTCGAGCAAAATTCCATGATGGCCCTCAATCTGGCCGATCGGGCCTACCTTTTCGAAGCCGGGCGGATCGTGATGGAAGGTGCCGCCAAAGACCTCAAGAACCACCCGGACGTGATGCGTGCCTATCTCGGTCACTGACCGACAATAAACAAAACGGAGGAAGCCATGCCCAATTACAAGTTCATGCCCAACCATACCTTTACGCGTGCCTGCGCCGCTCTGGCGATGAGTCTTGTCTGCGGGGCTTCGCTCGCGGCGGAAAAGAAATTGACTGTCGGGGTTGCCGATGCCCTCACGGGCGGCGGTGCGGTCTACGGCCTGCCGCAGGCCAATGCCGTCAAGATGGCGGCCGACGAGATCAACGTCGCCGGTGGCATCAAGGTCGGCCCCGATGTCTACAAGATCGATGTCATCGCCTATGACGACAAGGCCAACCCGACGGAAGCGACCAATGCGGTGCGCAAGCTGATCGACCGGGATGGCGTGAAGTATATCCTCGGCTTCTGTTGCTCAGGCTCGACCAGTGCCGTCGCGTCCTTCATCCGCAACGAGAAGGCGGTGATGCTGGTCGGCAATGCAGCCGAACGTTCCATCACCACCGCGAAAATCCCCAATCTTGTTCGCACGCGCCCGCCGGCGGATTACTCCGGCCAGGCAGCCGGCACCTTCATCGCGCGCAAGGGGCAGAAGCGCATCGCGGTGCTCGGGGCGCTGGATGTCGGCTTCTATGCGCAATATGTCGATTCCGTCGAGCGCGAGCTGAAGAAGGCCGGCGGCGAGATCATCGCCCGCGAAATCTTCTCGCTGAAGGATCGCGATATGAGCCCGCAGTTGACGAAGATCCGCGGGCTCAACCCCGACGCCATTCTCGTCGTCGGCTATGTCGAGCCTGCCGCCTTCGTTTACCGGCAGGCGGTCGAACTGGGCATGAACATTCCGCGCTACGGCTTCACCAGCGGCAGCGAGGAACAATTCCTGCGCGTCACGACGTCCGAGCAGATGGAAGGGGTCTGGGATCTTCGGCCTACCGAGCTGACGCTGCTCTCCGCCAGCAAGAACGGTGTGGCCTACCACGCGAACTACACCAAGATTTTCAATGCCTCGCCTTCGCCAAGTTCGCCCTATGCCTATGACCAGCTTTACGCGCTGAAGGCCGCAGTAGAGGCGGCAGGAACCGTGGACAACACGGAAGCCGTTGCCAAGGCCCTGCGGACGATCCCGGTGCCGCCGCAGGTGGTCATGCAGTATCAGCCTGTCGACGGAAAGATGTTTGACTCCAACGGGCAGGCCTACACCTCCAACGGTGCCTTCCAGTGGCAGAAGGGCAAATGGGTTTTCGTCGAGGATCTGCCGTCGGATTCGAAGGCCTATTCGCAGTTCCTGAGCACCTTGAACTGACGGATCGGGCAGGCCGATGCTGATCGAAATCCTCCAGCAGACGATCAATGGTCTCGCGATCGGCGGCGTCTATGTGCTGATCGCGCTCGGCCTGACCACCGTCTTCGGCATCCTCGGGATCGCGCATTTTGCCCATGGCTCGGTCTCGATGTCCGGTGGCTATCTCACCTATTTTCTGGTGACTGCGCAGGGGTTGCCGTTGCTGGCGGCCATTCCGGCGGCGCTCGCTGCCGGCTTCCTGCTGGGCGTTCTGGTCGAGATGCTCGCCTATCGCCCGGTGCGCCATGCCAACCACATCAACGCCTTCATTGTTGCCCTCGGCCTCACCATGATGGTCGAGGGCATCAATCTCCAACTGTTTGGCCATGAGCAGGTCGTCATTCCCACCGGGTTGAACCGCGTCTTCCGGCTGGGTGGGATCACGGTTCCGGAGTTGCGGCTCTACGTGATCATCGCGGCCATTCTGCTGGTTGTGGCGATGATGATCTTTGTCGAGCGGACCAAGACCGGACAGGCAATCCGCGCTGTTGCCGAGAACCGTGATGCGGCGATCCTGATGGGCGTGAATGTCAAGACCATCCCGTTGATCGTGTTCGGCATGTCGACGGCACTCGGCGTCGCGGCTGGCATCATGGTGGGGGCACTCTTCGCCATCGCCCCGGGCATCGGGGAAGGGCTGGTGGTCAAGGGCTTTGCCGTACTGATCCTTGGTGGGCTCGGCTCCTTTCCGGGGGCGATTCTGGGCGGAACCGTGCTTGGAATTACCGAATCCATCGCCGCCGGCTTCATCTCCTCGGGCTACAAGGATGTGATCGCCTTCGTCGTGATGATCATCGTTCTGCTCATCCGCCCGCAGGGCCTGCTGGGGCGCGCGCCATGAAGCGGAGCCTGTCCTTCCTCCCTTGGCTGCTGGCCCTGATTGTACTGGCCATGCTGCCGGAATTGCTGCCAGTGAAATACTATCTCCATCTCAGCATTCTCGCGCTGATCTGGGTTATCGTCGCGCAGGGCCAGAACCTCATTCAGGGCTTCACCGGCTATGTGTCGATCGTGCAGGCCGGCTTCATGGGGATCGGCGCCTATGGCTCGGCGCTGCTCAGCCTGAACCTCCAGTGGCCGCTCTGGGCCACCGTCGCCATGGCACCCGTGATCACGGCGCTATTCGCCCTCCTGACCGGCTATCCGAGCCTGCGCGTCAAGGGCCATTACTTCGCGATTGTCACGCTCGCCTTCAACCTGATCATCGTGATCGTGCTGGTGCATTATTCCGAATTGACCAAGGGCGAGGCCGGAATTTCCAACATCCCGAAACCTTGGGGCGGGAGCCGCGAGGCCTTTTATTATCTCGCGCTTGTGCTGGCGAGCGCACTAACGCTGCTGGCTGCCCTGATCGCCCGCTCGCGGGTTGGCGAGATCCTGCTGGCCATCCGCCAGAACGAGGATCTGGTGGCGGCCGTCGGAATTGCGGCCTGGAAATACAAGCTCTTCGCCTTCGTTGTTTCCGCCATGTATGCCGGGCTGGGTGGCGCCCTTTACGCGCATTTCCAGGGTTTCATCAATCCCGAGATATTTGGTGTCGCCCAATCGCTCGACGCCATCCTCGCAGTAATCCTCGGAGGGGCGGGAACGATTGCCGGTCCGGCCATCGGAGCCTTCCTCGTGGTCTTTCTGCCAGAATTGCTGCGCTTTGCCGACAGTTTCCGGCTGATCCTTTACGGGTTGATCCTTGTTCTCGCGACGATCTTCATGCCGATCGGCATCGTCGGAATAGCGAGGAGCGGCTTCGCCCGGATGACTGGTCGGGGAGGTCAGCATGGTGGATGAGGCTGCTGAACGGTTCCTCGCCGAGGTCCGAGCCTTCGCGCGGGACGTCGTTGCGCGCGAGGCTCCGGCCTGGGCGCAGGGAAAGAGGGTGGATCCAGCCATCTTCACGAGCGCGGCCGGGATCGGGTTGACGCGGATCGAGGTGCCCGTCGCGTTTGGCGGGCTTGGTTTCGGGTTCCGGACCAAGGTCAATGCTTGCGCGATCCTCGCCGCCGTGGATTTTGGCTTCGCGATGGCGCTGGTCAACACGCACAATGTGGCCAAGCGCGTTGCCATCTCTGCCCCGGCTCAACTTGCCCGCATGCTGCTGCCCGATCTTCTGACCGGCAGGGCCAGCGCGTGTACCGCGCTGACGGAACCCGGTGCCGGCTCGGATGCTGGGGCCATGCAATGCCGGGCTGAAAAGGCGCCCGGCGGCTGGGTTATCGAGGGCGAAAAGACCTGGATCGTCAATGCCCGGCATGCCCGCCACACCATCGTCTATGCGCAATGCGCCGAGCCCGGCCAGGCTTCCGGCATTGCGGCTTTTCTCGTGGATCTGACGGACCCGGCGTGCACCCAGCATGCGGTTGATTCCGCGATCTCGCAGGTGAGCATCGGCACCGGCGGGTTCCGGCTGAATCGGTGCTTCGTGCCGGACGAACGCCTTCTTCTGCCGGCAGGTACGGCCTTCAAGGCCATTCTCGAGGAAATCAACGGCGCCCGGATTTATGTCGCCGCGATGAACTGTGCGATGGTCTCGGCGGCTTTGCGGATCGCCCAGTCCTATGGCGACACGCGACAGACCTTCGGCAAACCATTGAGCCACCATGCCAACTGGCGCGAGAAGCTTGCCGAATGCGCCACAGCGCTTGCCGCAGCCTGGTCTCTGGTGGAAGCCGCCCTGACCGCCATTGATGCCGGGGAGAACGTCCAGCACCTCGCCGCCGCCGCGAAAGTGAATGCGGTGACCTTGGCACAGCGCGAATTGCCAATGCTCCTGCATGCGATGGGCGCGGAAGGCTTGCGCGAAATCTACCTCTTTGCGCGCCACATCGGTTCAGCCCAGCTCGCCGCCCTGACCGACGGCAGCACCGCCATGCTGCTTGGCCGGCTCGGGTGCTGGGATCCGACACCAATCCAATTGTAAAGCGGGAAGGAACCGGCGTATGCGCGTTTTCCAGATCGAGGGAGGCTGGAGCTTCGACCATCTGACTCTGGCCGAGCGACCGGTCCCGGCTCCACAGGCCGGCGAGGTCCTGATCCGCATGCATGCGGCCTCGCTGAATGCGCGCGATCTGATCGTCCCCCTTCGCGGCTATGGCCGCGCCACCGGGGAATTGCCGCTGATTCCGGTTTCGGATGGTGTCGGCACCGTGATCGGCATCGGTGGACGCGTAACGCGGGTGAAGGTCGGTGATCGGGTCTGTCCGACTTATTTTCAGGGTTGGATTTCGGGGGAGCCTTCTGCGGAGCGTTTTGCGACCGCCCTAGGCGGACCGCTTGATGGCGTCATGGCCGATTGCGTCTGCCTGCCGGAGGAAGGCATCGTCCGGATTCCCGACTATCTCACCCATGAAGAGGCCGCCACGCTGCCCTGCGCCGCCGTGACCGCCTGGAGCGCCATCTCCATCCATGCGGCGACCAAGCCCGGTGACCATGTGCTGATTCAGGGCACAGGCGGCGTCGCGCTGTTCGCGCTCGCCTTCGCCAAGCTGCATGGCGCCCATGTCACGGTGATCTCCTCCAGCGATGCCAAGCTCGAACAGGTCCGGGCGCTCGGCGCCGATGCGACGATCAATTACCAGGCGGTGCCGGAATGGTCGCGCCCGGCGCGGGATATCGCGGCGGATCGAGGCGGCTTCGACACCATCATCGAACTGGGTGGTGAGGCGACGCTCGCTCAATCGATCAAGTGCATCCGCACGGGGGGAACCATCGCGCTGATCGGCGTTCTTTCCGGTCTGGCGCCAACTCTGCCGCTCGGTGCCATCGTTACGCGGCAGGTCCGCCTGCAGGGTGTGACGGTCGGTCATCGCGACGGGTTCGAAGCCATGCTGAGAGCCATGACGAAGCATCAGACCCGGCCGGTCATCGGCAAGATATTCACCTTCGAGGATCTCAAGGCCGCACTCGAGGAGACAGCCAAGCCTTCCATGATCGGCAAGACCGTCATCCGGTTCGAGTCTCATGACCGCTGATCTGCCGCCCTTCCATCCCCGCCGCCATGCGCTGGAGCGACCGGATGATGTCGCCTTCCGGATCAGCACGAGCGGGGAGGCCGTGACCTTCGCCCAGCTCGAGAGCCGCGCCAATCAGGCTGCCCATCTCTTCCGGCACTATGGCCTTGGCAGGGGGGACCACATCGTCATCCTGATGGAGAACCGCCGCGAATTCCTCGAGATCTGCTTTGCGGCAGACCGTACCGGCCTCTATTATACCACGGCCAGCACGCATCTTGCCGATGACGAGATCCGGCACATCATCGAGGATTGCGGCGCCGCGCTGGTGCTGGTTTCCGATACCCTGCTCGATCGGATCATCGGGTTTGTCGATGACCTCCGGCGGCAATGCCCCATTCTGGTGGTGGGGCAAGGAAGCGCCGAGCTGCCGAGCTTCAGCGCGCTGGCGGAGGACGCTCCCGTCACACCGATCGCCGACGAGTCCCAGGGGCTCGATATGCTCTATTCTTCTGGCACAACCGGCCGCCCGAAGGGCGTGAAATGGACCTTGCCCGACCAACCTGCCGGCTCTCCGTCCATGTTGATTGAACTGCTCTCGAGCCTGTTCGGCTATGGCCCGGAAACCCGTTACCTCTGTCCTGCGCCGCTCTATCATGCGGCCCCGCTTCGGCACACGATGGTCACCATTCGCACGGGCGGTTCTGCTGTGATCATGCCGAAGTTTGACGCGGAGACCGTGCTGGCCCTGATTGAATCCGAGCGGATCACCCATAGCCAATGGGTGCCGACCATGTTCGTGCGCCTGCTGAAGCTCCCCGAGGCGACGCGTCACCGTTATTCGCTCGCCTCCATGACCATGGCAGTGCATGCCGCCGCGCCATGCCCCGTGGACGTCAAGCAGCGAATGATTGAATGGTGGGGGCCGATCATCCACGAATACTACGCCGGCACCGAGAATAACGGCTTCACGGCGCTGAACACCGGGGAATGGCTGACGCATGTCGGTTCGGTCGGGCGCGCGAAGCTCGGCGTCATCCATATCTGCGACGAGAATGGCGTTGAGGTGCCCGTCGGCAGCGAGGGCGAGGTCTACTTCGAGAACGGCCACCAGTTCGAGTACCACAATGACCCCGCCAAGACGCGTTCGAGCCGAAACGCGAGGGGCTGGACCAGTCTTGGCGATATCGGCCGGCTGGATGAAGAAGGCTATCTCTACCTGACCGACCGCAAGTCCTTCGTCATCATTTCGGGTGGCGTGAACATCTACCCGCAGGAGGTCGAAAACCTGCTGCTGAAGCACGAGGCCGTACTGGATGCGGCCGTGATTGGCGTTCCTAACGAAGACTTTGGTGAGGAAGTGAAGGCAGTTGTGCAACTCGTCGACGGACAGGAACCCGACGAAGCCCTTGCCAACGAACTCATCACCTTCTGCCGAAAATGGCTCTCGTCAATCAAATGTCCGCGAACGGTCGATTTTCGCAAGGAATTTCCCCGATCACCAACGGGCAAGCTGTTGAAGCGGCAGCTTCGGGAAGAATATCTGCACCGAAATCCCCGAGGCGCACGGTATTGAACAGGCCTTCTCCTTGACCAATCCGGTGGTGACGCGCCTCTGGATGGCTGGATGCTGTGCATGTCCGGTTCCGGGAGTCGACATCGCCGCCCCAATCACGCGGATCTTGCGATTGTTACGGATTTCGATACCTGCAGGGTGCGCAGCCTTTTCGTGGGCGGCTACCCATTCTTGACACCCAGCATCGTGGTATCGCCGTAACAATTGTGCCCTAGGCCGAACGGATCGGCAGGGCTTATCAAAAGCCCGTCGCGATGGTCGAGGAACTGCTTGGCCAAGCAGGCTACCTGCTCTCCGCCGATGTCGGGCATGTCCGCACGCCACTGCACGTTGTACGCTGGGGTCGACCAAGTCCCGTCGGCCCTCCCCCCAATAGCGGTCGTTCACAGGACCAATGCGATCGACCGAAACCGGACGTTCCAAACATTGAACTGGCAGCGGCTTCTGGCTTTGCAGCCGGCAACGGCATTCGTGACGATGCCGCACCGCGCACCAATGCGCCCGATATATACGCAGCCAGGGACGTTTTTTCCTTCTTCAGCCGAATTTTTAGGCAGCACATGCGCCTCGAATCCGAGCAGAATGCCATTGATCAGGCCAAGGCCGCCGCCGCCACCTTGCCGGGTGAGAGGGGCAAGTACAATTCGGTGCCATGGTTCTGTTCGGATCAATTTGACGCCAAATTGCCAATTGCCAGTCTTTTGCGGGTTACCCCCATGTCGAACGCGAGATCGGGACAGGTTCGTCTCGCTCTTGGCCGCGCTAATTCACCGGGAATCACCTCATCGCGGTCGACACCATCGACGATCCACGCCGCTACATGCTCGCGCGCCGTTAACTCGCCGTCTCCCCGTTGCGGGTCGCCGAGGCATAAGCGCCCGCAACAGAACTGGCATGGCGGTTGCTGCCTTCTCATCAACGCCGCGTTTTCGCTTCTGGAGGCCTGCCGATGTCGATGTTTTCTGATCCATTCTCGTCGAAGTACAGGCTGTCCAGCCGCTGCACCTGCGGCCAGCACGACAGCCAGGAGGCCCATCGTGCCGCGGAAAAGGCTGCAGCGCAAAATGATGAGGTGCGCTATCGCGATGTCGTGACCTCCGCCGCCATGCGCGCGCTGTTCCCGAACGATCTTCAGCGGCGCGGCTTCCTCAAGGCTGTTGGTGCCTCGACCGCTGCGGCGGCGATCTCGACCTTCTTCCCGCTCGGGGCGGCGACTGAGGCCTTTGCACAAGCGGGACCGATTGAAAAAAAGGATCTAAAGGTCGGCTTTATCCCGATCACCTGCGCGACACCGATCATCATGGCGCATCCGATGGGCTTCTATTCGAAGCACGGCCTCAACGTCGAGGTCGTCAAGACCGCTGGCTGGGCGGTGATCCGAGACAAGACGATCAACAAGGAATACGACGCTGCCCATATGCTCGCCGCGATGCCGCTGGCGATCTCTCTCGGCCTCGGATCGAACCCGATCCCCTTTGCCGTAGCCGCCATTGAGAACATCAACGGGCAGGCGATCACCCTCGCGATGAAGCACAAGGACAAGACCGATCCGAAGTCCTGGAAGGGCTTCAAGCTCGCCGTACCTTTCGATTATTCCGTCCACAATTACCTGCTGCGCTACTACCTCGCGGAGCACGGGATCGACCCCGATACCGATGTGCAGATCCGCTCCGTGCCGCCGCCCGAAATGGTCGCGAACATGCGCGCAGACAATATCGACGGGTTTCTGGCGCCAGATAACGTCGTCCAGCGCGCGGTATTTGATGGCGTTGGTTTCATCCATTCGCTCTCGAAGCAGATGTGGGACGGTCACCCCTGCTGTGCTTTTGCGGCCTCGAAGGAGTTCATTACCTCGGCACCTAACACCTATGCCGCGCTGCTGCGCGCCATCGTGGATGCCACCGGCTATGCCTCAAAGGCCGAGAACCGAAAATCCATCGCCGAGGCGATTGCCCCGGCGGCTTATCTCAATGCCCCGCAAACCGTGCTCGAACAGGTACTGGTCGGCACCTATGCCGACGGTCTGGGCAAGATCCAGAAGGACCCCGCCCGCATCGATTTCGACCCATTCCCCTGGGAGAGTTTCGCAGTCTGGATGCTGACCCAGATGAAACGCTGGGGCCAGCTCAAGGGCGATGTCGATTATGCCAAGATCGCCAAGGAAGTGTTCCTGGCCACGGATGCAGCCAAGGTGATGAAGGAAATGGGGCTCACTCCGCCGACCACCTCGACCAAGACCTTCGCGGTGATGGGGAAGGCCTTCGACCCCGCCAAACCCGAGGATTATCTCAAGTCCTTCGCGATCAAGCGGAGCTGAGGCATGTCATCGCCGGGTCTGCGTTCCGCAACGCTGTCAATTGTCATTTTTCTGCTGTTCACATTGGCATGGCACGTCGCGGTTTCCGGCGGCGCCTCGGGTGGTCCGGCGATGGACCCGGAATATGCCAAGCTGATGGGCATCAAGGTCGAGGGCGGCAAATCGGCGATGCCGGGACCGCTCGATATCGGGGCGAAGCTCGTCGAGCACCTGCGCAAGCCGTTTTACGACAACGGCCCGAACGATAAGGGCCTCGGGCTTCAGCTGCTTTTCTCGCTGGGGCGCGTGGCGCTCGGCTATGGGCTCGCCATTCTGGTAGCGATCCCGCTCGGGTTCGTTATCGGCATGTTCCCGGTGATCTATCGCGCGCTCGATCCGTTCATTCAGGTGATGAAGCCGGTCTCTCCGCTCGCTTGGATGCCGTTGGCGCTCTACACAATCAAGGATTCTTCGCTCTCCGCGATCTTCGTGATTTTCATCTGCTCGCTCTGGCCGATGCTGATCAACACGGCCTTCGGCGTCGCAGGTGTGCGGAAAGAGTGGCTGAACGTGGCGCGCACGCTGGAGGTTTCGTCGTGGCGGCAGGCGATCACGGTGATCCTGCCCGCCGCGGCGCCGACGATTGTCACCGGCATGCGGATTTCCATCGGCATTGCCTGGTTGGTGATTGTCGCGGCCGAAATGCTCGTGGGCGGCACCGGCATCGGCTATTTCGTCTGGAACGAGTGGAACAACCTTTCCATCGCCAATGTCATCGTCGCTATCCTGATGATCGGCCTTGTCGGCATGGCGCTCGACCTTGCGCTGGCGCGCTTCCAGCGCCGCATCACCTTCCCGGAGTGATGCGATGTCGGATGCAAAGTTCATTTCCATCGAAGGCATCACGCGCCGGTTCAAGGCGCCGGATGGCAGCCTGACGACCGTGTTCCGGGATGTTTGGTTCTCGATTCCCCGCGGGGAATTCGTCTGCATGATCGGCCATTCTGGCTGCGGCAAGACGACCGTGCTGAACATCCTCTCCGGGCTTGATCTGCCGGATGAAGGGGTCGCCATTGTGGACGGCAAGGCGATTGAGGGACCGTCGCTGGATCGCGCGGTGATTTTCCAGAGCCACGCCCTGCTGCCGTGGCGCAGCGTGCTCGGCAATGTCACCTATGCCGTCACCTCGCGCTGGCCGAAATGGGCCAGGGCGCAGGTTGAGGAACATGCGAGGCGCTTCATCGAGAAGGTTGGCCTCAAGGGCGCGGAAGCGAAGAAGCCGGCGCAACTCTCCGGCGGCATGAAGCAGCGTGTTGGTATTGCCCGTGCGCTCTCCATCGAACCAAAAATCCTGCTGATGGACGAGCCCTTCTCGGCGCTCGACGCGCTGACGCGCGGCACCTTACAGGATGAGGTCCGCCGCATCTGCCTTGAGACCGGGCAGACCGTGTTCATGATCACCCATGATGTCGACGAGGCGATCTATCTCGCCGACAAAATCATCCTGATGACCAACGGACCCGAAGCCCTGGTGGCGGAAATCGTTGAAAACCCGCTGCCAAAGGATCGTGACCGCAATCAGATCCACAAGCATCCGGCGTTCTACGCGATCCGCAACCACCTGATCGATTTCCTCGTGACGCGCTCGCGCACCTTCAAGGACGAGATGCCGGCGAACTATGACCGGCGCCACCCGCCGGTGGTCCGCCCGAGTGGCGCGCCGCAGCCGCTCCCGCCTTCCGAACCCGGCCAGACGGCCGCTGCCTGATCCCCACCCAACCGGAGAAAGCGCCATGAAGCGTTCCGACCTCACCGAAAAACTGCTCGATATCAAGCGCGAAAAGAGCTGGAGCTGGGCCTATATTACCGGCGAAATCGGCGGAATGAGTCCCGTTCTCATCGTCGGCGCACTCCTCGGCCAGCACAAGCTCGTCAAGCCGCTGGCGAAGAAAGCCGCCGCGTTGTTCGGTCTATCGCCGGCCGAAGAGGCAATGCTCAACGAGGTGCCGATGCGCGGTGCCGGCACCCAAATGCCGCCGACGGATCCGTTGATCTATCGCTTCTATGAACTCGTTCTCGTCAACGGTCCGGCGTGGAAGGCGCTGATCGAAGAAGAATTCGGTGATGGCATCATGTCCGCGATCGATTTCAACATGGAATTCGAGCGCGAGCCCAACCCCAAGGGCGACCGCGTGAAAATCTCGATGAGCGGCAAGTTCCTGCCCTTCAAGTATTATGGCAACGAGCAGGGCATCCCGGATTACGGCTTCAAGGAAACCTGAGGCAGATCAAGAGGCACCCCAGACAAGAGGCGTCTCAGGCAGGCGCCCCTTTGCTGTCGTTCAGCTCAGGTCTTTCAAAGTCCGAACATGGACATTTGTTGGCCTGGATAGACCTCGAAGTGCTGTGCCTGCGGCAATCGAACACAGCACTGGATAGAGGATACCGTCAACGTCAGTTCGGACCGGCTTTATGACGACTCAGTTATGGCCAACCTCTACAGCAGCCTAGTCTCGATAGAATTTAGGGCACACTGACGGATCTATATTGGCAGCATAGCTCAAGCCGTCGATGAAGCGGCATAGAACGGTGAGCGCGGCGTATTCGGCAGGTAGTTCTCGTAAAATTTCTGCACATGCGGGAAGACTGCGAGCCCCAGTTCCCGGCGCGCAATTTCTTCCTCATTGCGAGGCTGGGCGAGAAGATTATGTATCTCCCGCAAGACCTCATCGCGGTTGATTTTTGTGAAAACGCCATCGGCGAAAATGACCTCACCATCCACATAAACCGCTGAAACATGCTGCGACTTCGCCCGCTGAACCACGGCATCGAGCATTGGAATATCCGGATCCTGAAACGGATAGGTCGCGGCATTCCAGTCGATCAGCACCGCGTCGAAAAAGCGGCCGGGATCGAGCCGACCGATGCTCTCGCCAAAGGCGGTGGTTTTCGCGCCGCCCTCCGTCGCCATCCGAACGATCTGGCTTGGGGTCGGGACATCGTCATCCATACCGGGCGTGCGATGGACGCGGAGGGCGAGCTTCAACTCCTGAAGCATGTCGCGATCCTCGTTGATGCCGGCTTCATCAAGGCCCATGCCAACGTTGACGCCCTTTTTTTCCCAGGTGTTGAGTGGCGCGAGGCCGGAGCGCAGACGGAAGTTCGAGGAACAATTGTGGCAGATGCAGGTGCCTGTTTCTGCCGCGATATCAATCTCTTCGGCAGTGAGCCAAACACCATGCCCCAGCGTCATGTGCGGGCCGAGCACCCCAAGATCATGGAGGTGCTTCAGCGCAGTCTTGCCGGTCCGCTTGAGGGCGTATTCCTTCTGGTAAGCTGTTTCGAGCAGATGCATATGCATCGGCACCTTGGCCGCCTTGGCCTTGGCGTCGAGCGCGACGAGGCCCTCGTCGGTGCACCAATGCAGGTTTGCCGGCGCGAGCTGGATGCGCGTCAGGTTCTGGCCCTTGTTCTCATCAGTCAGCTGATCGAAGAGCTTCAGGAAATCATCAAACGGCAGATATTGCGACTTGAGATAAGCGCCCAGCTTGGCCCCGAGATCCTGCGGCAGACGGGCGCAGAAGGCGTCATCGGCCTCATAAACGAGACGGTTCTGCTCGCGGACAGCGTAGCAATAGGAACCGCGCATGCCAATTTTGCGGTAAGCGTCGAGCACTTTCGTGGCGCCCGCGTGGATGGTGTCATAACCGCCGCTCATCCACCCTTGAATATGCTGGACGGTGGTCACCCCCGAAGCGATCATCTCGAAGGCCGAATAGAGCGTATCAAGGTAGAGGTCGAGCTTGCGGCCGGGAATGCGGCTGGCGAACCAGAGTTCGAGCGGGTGATCGGGCGAGCCAAGCTGGAGCGGCGTCATCCCGACATGGTGATGTGAATTCACGAAGCCCGGCAGCATCACATGGTTCGGGTAGACCTTTAGTGTCGCGTTTGGTGCTAGCTTCTGCATGGCGTCGAGTGTGCCGGCTGCGGTAACGATACCGTTCTCCGAGAGGACAGCGCCGTTCTCGATCACGACAGGGGTATGCCGATCCTTGATGCCGGTGACAACCCAGCGTGCCTTGACGATCAACGCGCTCATAGGATTTTCCTTTCGGGAAAATGGAGAGAAATAGGGGAAGGTTCCAGGCGCTCAGAGCGCAGGCCACGCGCATGGGCGAGCGCATTTGCGGTGATGCAGATCAGGGCAAAGGCACCGGCATCCGGTTCGGCGAAATCACGGATGGCGCCATCGCAGTCCATCGTCAGGCTTGACCCGTCATGGCGGACCGACCAGCCAAGGCCGTATTCGACGCCGCAGCGCGCCGCGGCTGCAACGAACAGCGCATTCACGCGAGAGTACTGGCTCAACTCCGCTTCATAGGCACCGGGCGCGTCCTGTGGCGCGGGGCCGGCGACCAGCACAACGACAAGATCGGCACCTAGGCTCACAGCCTCCTGCCATGTTTGAGGAAAACGTCGGTCGTAACAGACCATGGCCACGACATTGATGCCATCGACAGTCAGCACATGTGGCGCACCTTGGCCGGGTCGAAAGTGATCCGCCTCGCCGAAGGCATCCCCCGGCGCACGGGGCGGAAGGCGGCGCTTTTCAGCGATGACGCGAAGCCCGCCATGCGGCGTCGCCAACACAGCGGCATTGACGGGCATGCCCTCCTTTTCCGAGATAGCCATGCCGAAGATAATGTGAAGCCCGAGGCACCGTGCGAGATCACCCGCCCAATGACTGACAGGCCCGCCGAGCGGTTCGCAGGCCTGCCGCCAGACCGAGGGCGCGTCAGAGGCGAAATACGGCAGCGCAAAAAGCTCGGGCAGAACGATCAGCGTGGCACCTGCCCGCGCGGCCCGTACAATAGCAATTTCGGCTTGCGCCAGCATCGGCCAGATATCGTTACCAGCCGGACCAATGGTGATAGCGGCAACGGTCAGCATCGCGTCACCGGACTTCTTGCTCGGCGAATGCGCGATCCACTTCGGCGGCTAGCAACTCCGTGAAATGATCGCGGTAGGCGTGATAGCGCGGATCGCGCGGGTTCCGGGGGCGCGGCATGTCGATCGGGACGATTTCCTTGACCTGTCCAGGCCGCGCCGTGAAGACCACAACCCGATCCGCAAGGCTGATTGCCTCGTCGATGGAATGCGTGACGAGGATGATTGAGGCGCGGCTGTCCCGCCAGATCTGGAGCAGGAAGTCCTGCATCTTGGCGCGTGTCTGGACATCAAGCGCCGCGAAAGGCTCGTCCATCATCAGGACTTTCGGCTTCATTGCGAGCGCACGGGCGCAGGCGGCGCGCTGACGCATGCCGCCGGAGAGTTCATCCGGCTTCTTGTCGAGCATATCGCCAAGGCCAACGCGGCGGAGGATCTCCGTTGCAATCTCCCGGCGGCGTTCAGGCTGTTCGGCCTGAATGGCAAGCCCGAAGGCGACATTGTCAAGGATCGTCAGCCACGGGAACAGCGAGGCTTCCTGAAAAATCAGCCCGCGCTCGGCGGAGGGCGCAGTGATCGGGAGACCATCGCATTCGATCACGCCATCGGAGACATCTTCGAGCCCGGCGATCATGTAGAGTAGCGAGGATTTCCCGCAGCCGGAGGGGCCCAGCAGCACCACGAATTCGCCGGGTTCGATATCAATCGTGAGGCCGTCGATGGCACGAACGGGTCTGCGCCCCTCGACCTCCCAGGTCTTGCCTACATTGCGGATGGAAACTGCAGGCCGGGCCATCAGAAGCCTCCCTTGGCGGGGGCGACCCACCACAGCATCTTGCGCTGAACCTGCCTGAGGCCCCAATCGGTGAGGAAGCCGAGTGCGCCGACGATACCCATGGTGAAGAACACCAGCTTGGCATTGAAGGTCGCGCGCGCCATTGAGGTGATCTGGCCGAGGCCGGTGCCCACGCCAACGGCTTCGGCGATCAGCACCACCATCCAGGCACCGAAGAGGTTGAGGCGCAGCGTCATGAAGAGGCTCGGCAGGATTGCCGGCAAAATGACGCGCCAGAAGGTTTGGCGCTGCGTCGCGCCCATGATCCGTGCCACGTGGATGTAATTGATGGGCACGCTCGAAATCTGCGCGCCGGTCGAGAGAACAATGGCGAAGAAGACCGTGATAAAGACGAGGAAGATCGCCGGCACATCGCCGATGCCAAAGACGAAAATCGCGACCGGCAGCCATGCGACGGGCGAGATCGGCGCCAGCAGCAGGATCGTTGGCATCAGAACATTGCGCAGCATCCGGAAATAATAGAGCGCGGCACCGAGGCCAACGCCGCAAATGAACCCGAGCGCCAGCCCGGTGAAAACGCGGAAGGTCGTCCAGCCCATCGTGGTGAGCAGCGCGATCACACCGCCGCCTGAGGCGATATGACCGATCCTGTTGGAGCGATCAAAGAATTTCAGCGTGCCGGGAATATCCTGCAAAAACAGATGCGGCGGTGGCAAGAGGAGCGGATTGACCATCTCGAAATACCACAGCGCTTCCCAGATCAACGCGAAGAGGCCGATGGAGACGATACCCCAACCCAGTTTGGCGAGGCGCTCTCGGGCCTTTTTGGTGAGGATGCCCCCGGTATGGATCACAGGGGCAGCGGCGGGTGGTTCAGCCGTCATCGATTTGCTCGGCATCGCAAAGGCTCCGGCAGCGCAGGCAAGAAACGGGATAATGGCGAAGAACGAGGGCGGTCTTCCGGGCGCATCACCCGGAAGACCTGTGTTCAGGCCGCTCAGGCGGCAGACTTCAACTTCAGGCCGTCGTAGAGCGCCTTGTTTTCAGCGATCACGGATTCGAGCAGCGACCAGTCGAAGGCAGCCTTGTCCGGGAGCTTCTTGACGTAGCCGAGTTCCTTCATCGAAACGCCACGGTCGATGATGAACTGTGTCTGGTTGCGTTGGTCGACGACGATTGGCTGCTTGGTCGAGGCGTCGATGGCCGCCTCCATCGAGGTCTTGTAGTACTTGCCGACCGTATCCTTGAGCGCGCCCATCTTGTCGCTCTCAGACTGACTCTGGGCGGTCATCATCGCCTTGATGACGGCCTTCACAGCTGCCGGATTCTTCTCGATGAGCGGCGTGCGGACCGCGAGCACGCAATCCGAATAGCCCTTGCCGTAAAGGTCGGTGCCATCAGAAAGGATGGTCGCGCCCTTGCGCTGCTGCACGCACTGGGTCGCGTAGGGCTCGATGTGGCAGATTGCGTCGATAGCACCGGCGATGAAGGCCTGCGCGAGTTCCGGCGAGGTATCGAGATACTTGATCTGGACATCCTTGAACGAGAGGCCCGCCTTCTTGAGGTAATCGTAAGGCAGCACTTCGAGCGTATCGGCCTGGAAGGTGCCGAAAGTTTTGCCCTTGAGGTCAGCAGCGGACTTGATGCCTTCCTTCGCCACAATGATGCAGCCCTGCACACCGCCACCGGCAACGATCTTCACCGGTGCGCCGGCATCATAGAGCGTCATGAAGTTCGAATAGGGGATCATGGAGATATCGACGAGGCCCGCACCGAACATCGTGGTGATTTCGGTGTTCGACGGCGTGACCACGAATTCGAGGTCAACACCATCGGCCTTGGCAAGGCCGCGTTCCTTGGCGAGGAAAAGGCCCATGTTGCAGAAGCCGGAACCATGCGTGGCCTTGACCGTGGTCGCGGCGAAGGCACTGTTCGTCACGCCGAGCAACCCGGCAAGATGAGCAGGAATAGCAACGGTCGCGGCGCCCGCGGCCGTGGATTTCAGGAAGTTGCGTCGAGAAAAGTTGCGATAAAATGTCCCGTCACGATCACACATGGCTTCCTCCATCTCTCTGGAGCAAGGGATCCCATTTGACCTGATGTGTGGTCAGGTCGACCGGCGGAAACGATTGTGTCACCGACACCGCCGATCCACTCAGGGATCCCGACGATGGGCACGCCAACCCGACAAGAGCCAAACTCTGCGCTTCCCTTGTCTCAGCAAGGACTGTGCCAGAGCTGGGCGCCGCTCATTCGGGATTTTGCGTATAAATTGCAGGCTGATCTGCTCAAAACGTCATCAGCTTGCCGATTTTTCTCAATCATTTGGATTGGAGACCGCCATGTTGTCACTGATCTAAGGACTCAGGTACGTTTCGCGAAGGCCTGCACCAGCATTGGGTCATGCCGCATGGCGCCTTTTGACGAGCGCTTGCGCCAACGCAGCGGCGCTCTGCTAGGCGGCCTCGCCGCAACGCGTAAGGGGTAACGGAATAGCCCGTTATCGCGCAGCCGGCTCGAAAGCGCGGATCAGTGGTGCCAGTTCCGTATCGCTGATGAGGTTCGCAGCCTCTTCAAGACTGAGCCAGCGGCGCTTGCGCTGCTTGCGCTCGGGCCAGATCGATTTCTGCTTCTCGACCTTCAGAGCAAAAACTTCCGCGCGGCAAGGGGTTGATGTCCCGTTAGAGAGGAGCTTATCGTAGTTGTAGGCGCCGATGGACTTCTTCGCGGCGCGCCCCTCGATGCCGGCTTCCTCGAAAGCCTCCTGAGCCGCAACCTTGTGCGGCGCACGTTCGCCCATGGGCCACCCTTTGGGGATAATCCAGCGTTTGGTCGTCCGCGAAGTGATCAGCAAAACCTCGATTTGACCGTTCTTGTCGAAGCGATAGGGCAAGGCGGCGTATTGCACGCGCGGCCCAGTGGAGGCTTCGGCCTGCCCAAGCCCTGGCAACAGCGAATCCGGAACCGGCGCACCCTCGCCTTCAACATCATCCGCCATGCCTTATTTTCCCACCAGAAACAGGCCGGAGACGAAGTAGGCCGCCGAAGCAATCAACCCGGACATCGGCATGGTGATGAACCATGCAAAGACAATGCCGCGCGCCACGCTCCAGCGGACCGCCGAGAGGCGCCGCGCCGCGCCGACGCCGACAATCGCCCCCGTGATGGTATGCGTTGTGGACACCGGCACGCCCAGCGACGTGGCCGCGAACAGCGTGATCGCGCCCCCGGTTTCGGCGCAGAAGCCCTGCTGCGGCGTCAGGCGGGTGATCTTCGAGCCCATGGTATGGACAATCCGCCAGCCACCGCTCAGCGTGCCCAGCGCCATCGCGGACTGGCAGGAGATGACCACCCAGAACGGCACCTCGAACGTGGCGCCCATCATGCCATTGGAAAACAGCAGAACCGCAATGATGCCCATCGTCTTCTGTGCGTCATTGGCCCCGTGACCGAGGGAATAGAGCGACGCCGAGACGAATTGCAGCCAGCGGAAGGTTGAATCGACCTTGATCGGCGCAACGCGCAGGAACGCCCAGGAAACCAGAAGGACCAGCACCAGCGCCAGAACGAAACCGACGGCGGGCGACATGAAGATCGCCACGATGGTCTTGCCGAGCCCGGCCCAGACAATCGCCGAGATGCCGACCTTGGAGAGCGCCGCGCCGACTAGACCGCCGATCAGCGCATGCGATGAACTCGACGGAATACCCGCCAGCCAGGTGATCACATTCCAGGAGATCGCCCCGGTGAGCGCGCCAAAGATCACCCGGTTATCGACAATCGACGTCTGGATGATGCCGGAACCAACGGTCTGAGCAACGTGCAGCCCGAAGAACAGGAACGCGATGAAATTGAAGAACGCCGCCCAGAGCACCGCCCATTTCGGCGAGAGCACACGCGTCGAAACAATCGTCGCGATGGAATTGGCGGCATCGTGCATGCCGTTGATGAAGTCGAACGCGAGCGCGACGACAATCAGAAACAGCAGCGCTGTGGAGAAAGTGGAGAAATCCAAGACGAGGCTGTCCCTTCAGAGATGCTCGAGGACGATACGGCTGACCCGCTTGGCGACATCCTCGAAGCGGTCGACCACCTTTTCAAGGTGATCATAAACCTCGGCGCCGACGATGAAATCCATCGTATTGGCCGCGCGATGTGGCTTGAAAAGCGCCTTGAGCCCCTGAACATGAAGCTCGTCCGACCTCTCCTCAATACGGCCGATTTCCTTGGTCAGAACGCCGATGGCATCCGAATGCCTCTTGATGTCGCGCAACATCGGCAGAAGGTCGACCAGCCTTTCGGCAGCTTCGACGATGGAAAAGCCGAGATCCTTCATCGACGGCGCAAAGGTCTCGAGCTCATAAAGCGAGATCGTCTTCACGGTCTTTTTCATCTGATCGATGGCATCGTCCATCGAGCCGATGAGTTCTTCGATATCACCCCGATCAAACGGCGTGATGAAGGTACGCCCCACCGCCATCATTACCTTGGCAGCGATTTCATCCGCGAGGTCTTCCTGCGCCAGTACTTCGCGGCTGCCCTCGGGAACATCGACACTGCCCGCCAGGAGGCCATTCAGGGCCTTGGCGCCCGCGACCAGCGTTGCGGCATGAAGCTCGAAAAGGTCAAAAAACTTGTCCTCCTTCGGGAGGAGATTCTGAAACCATCCGAGCATGCCAACGCCTCAAATCTGACTGTCACAAAATCGTCATAAGACGTCATATGGCACGGGTAAAGCGACAAGGCGGGAGAACCGGGATGAATCCTGTTCCTTGCCCTCCCCCTTCTTAGCCAGTGAGAGGCGCCCCCTTTTTGAAGCTCCCCGGTCATGTCCACGCAGGGCGCCATCGGGAGAGCGCAAAGATATCCGATTCTTAATCGGGCGACGCCATATTTCGTTGCGTCTGAAGGATGCGGTAGACTGTACGCTCGGAGATATCCATCACCTCGGCGATCCTCGCGCGGCTGTAATTACCTCGCGCCAGCAGCGTTTCGACATAATGCGTCTGCAGGGCCTCAAGAGTCGGCAGCTGCTCGAACGACAGCGAGATCCCCTGCTCTCCCCTTGCGGCTGGAATCTGCCGGGGCAAATGCAGCCCCGCGGCGGAAATCGTCCGGCTTGTCCCCGCGAGCATCGCGGCGCGGGCGATCATGAACTTCAGTTCGAGAATGTTGCCCGGCCAGGAATACCGGCGAATTTCCGCCAGCGCCGAGCGGTCCAGTGTCAACTCGGGCATCCGGTCGGAAGCGCCGTCCCGCAGAACCTGCTGGGCGATCTCGATGGCATCCTCGCCCCGTTCGCGCAAGGACGGAACGCGCAGCTCAAACCGGCTCAGTCGCTCGTAGAGATCACGGCGAACGCCCACCTTCATGAGCGCTTCGGGCGGGTGTTCGCTCGCGATGATCAGGCGCGCGCGACTGCGGACATGCGCATTCCCTCCGGCGCGTCGGAACATACCGCTCTCGATGAAGCGCACCAGCCTGACCTGCACCCCGGAGGGCAAGTGGGCGATTTCCGGCACATAGAGCGTGCCGTCATCCGCCACCTCGACGAGCCCGGTCTGGCTGCGTCTGCGCTCGGAAAAACTACCCGTTTCCTCCCCGAACAGCACCGACTCAAGGCCCGCAGGCTCGCGAATCGTGCGATCGAGGACGACAAAACTGCCTTGCGCCCGCAGGCTGGCATCATGGATAGCGCGCGCAGACCGGCACTTCCCGACGCCGTTTTCGCCCGTGATCAGCACTGGTGCCTCGGTCTGGGCCAGCAGGCGGATCTGCCGCCGGAGCTCGACATAGGCCGCGCTGGTTCCCAGCAGCGGATCGGCGACCAACCGCTCGACCCATCCGCGATGAAAGCTGGCGGCGCGCTCGAGGCTTTCCGACTTCAACGCCCGCGCGATAACAATCTCGAGTTCGTCGCTGCGAACCGGCTTGGCGAGGTAGGCGAAGGCTCCCGCCTTCAGGCCACTGATTGCCTGATTGATCGTGTCATTCGATGCCAGGATGATCACCGGGCACAGCATCCGGATTTCCCGCAGGAAATCGAGACTATCGCGATCCGGAAGCCCGATCGTCATCAGGATCAGCGCCGGCTCTTCCTCGTGAATGACCTCCTGCGCATCCAGTGTGCGCAACACGCCGCGCGCGCGATACCCCGCGCGCTCAAGTTGCGCGACAATGAGGCGGTTCAGCGCTGCATCGTCATCCACAACAAGGATGACCCCAGCCGGAAGCGGCAGTTGGCCGTTACGCCCCAAAACAGAACCAAAGGTCGGGGTATCCATCGTCAGCCCTCGCCTTCCTGCCTGTTGTTGCAACGGCAGTCCGAGGACCAGAGAAAGTCCAAAGCAGACCATCGCCACCGGAAGGACTTGCGCCACCGGAAGGGCTTGAGATGATTCGGTGAAAACAGCAGGCTCATCCGTCGCAAAATCCCCGATACGTCTTCCTAACTGGGCATTTATTCCCGTGACGATAGAGCTCTTCCATTCCTGAACGCGACCCAAACGGAATGGAAACAAAACCTACACTCAGAGATTCCCAGTAGATCGAATATGCTGCACCTTGAAAAAGGAATAAAGTCCTTTATTGAACACAACTCGACGGTTTACCAGATCATCCACATTTTCCATAAGCCGGCACATATAATTGATGCTCATCCCGCATTCGGCTGTGTCTCCCGTTTGATCGAACGCAAATCCCACCTCAACGATGCCTTGAGATCAGAATATTAACGCTATCTGGATAATTTGCTGGAATGCCGGGGAGGTAGACCCGGTCGGTCAGCGGATCGTTTTTGAATGTCGGATGTCAGCTCAGCTTCCTTCAGCGCCAAGAGCGTCTTTCCGGCCTATACCGCTTCAAAGAATTTTCTACCTGAAATTGCATGGGATATCCTGCGCCTTGCGACCGCGGCCGTCTGGCTTGGCGTCGCGGCGATCCTGACCCTCTGGCCAGATTTCGGGCTCAAGCTACTCTGGGGCGTCATTGTCCCCATTGTCCCACTGATCGTGGTTGTGATTCCCGGTCTCTGGCGGCAGATCTGCCCGCTGGCCTTCGCCAACCAGCTTCCTCGCCGTCTCGGTATTTCCAGAGGCGGAACCTTGCCCGAAATCGCCCAGACCTGGGCCTATGTCGTGGCCATCGTGATCTTTCTGGTGGTCGTCGCCTTGCGCCAACCCCTGTTCAACAAGGTCGGCTGGATGACAGCCTCCCTGCTGGTGGGCTCGCTGGCGGCGGCTTTTGCGGGCGGGCTGTTCTTCAAGGGTCGGAGCGGCTGGTGCGGCACCTTCTGTCCGTTGGGACCGATCCAGCGCACCTATGGTCAGGCGCCGGTGATCACGGTGCCACAGACCTATTGCACCTCCTGCGTCGGGTGCCAGAAGAACTGCTACGACTTCAATCCCAAAGCCGCCGTCTTCGATGATGTAAACGACGAAGACCCGCGTTATGCCGGGCAGCGCCGACTGTTCATGGCGATGATCCCCGGCGTCGTTCTCGCCTACTTCATGCAAGGGCAAACCCCGGAATACGGCTACCCGACCTATCTCCTGGTCTTCCTGACCGGCGCGCTGGCGAGCATCGGTCTCTATCAGTTCTTCACTGCAATGCTGCGCTTCGATCCTTATCGCACGGCGGCGGTGTTTGCGGCCTCGGCGCTGGCAGTGTTCTACTGGTTTTGTGGGCCGAGTATCCTCGACACGCTACTGACGAAATTCCTCGGACTTCCCATTCCCCCGCTCGCGATCATGATCAGCCGAAGCCTTGGCTTCATCGCGGCACTGGCGCTGCTGATCCACAGCGCCATCAACGAGCGAACCTATCTCAACGGCCTCCGGAAGGCGCAGGAAGAAGCGGCAAAAGTCGCGAAAGCCGCGCCGAAGGCCGAAGGCTTCAAGGTCATCGATCAGGGGCAGGCCGAGCCCTTCATCGCCCGCAAGGGGCAGACGTTGCTCGAAGCGATCACCGGCGCGGGAATCCCGATTTCCGCCTCCTGCAAGTCCGGCATGTGTGGCTCGGATGCCGTGCTCGTGCACGAAGGGCTCGAGAACCTCTCCCCGCCAACGCCGGATGAACTCGCCACGCTTAAGCGTCTCGGGCTAGAAGGCAAGGCGCGACTCGCCTGCTGCTGCCGCGTCAATGGCCCCGTGACCATCGATCGCAATCTCGATCCTCAGGCGGAGATCGAGCAGCGCCCCGCAGCGGCAGCATCAAAGGGCATGCCGATACCATCGAACCGGCTCAACCTCGCGCTGAAGGCCCGACGCCCCGAGCCGGTGCGCCCCTCGGGCCGCGACCGCGCCGCCCATGCCGGCATCGAGCGTGTTGTGATCATCGGCAATGGCATCGCCGGAATTACGGCCGCAGATGAATTGCGCAAGGCAAGCGCTGCGGTTGGCATCACTGTGGTCTCAGTGGAAGGGCACCACTTCTACAACCGCATGGCGATCAACAAGATCGCCGAGGGCCGCCGCGCGGTCGATGATCTGATGCTCCAGCCACCAGGTTGGTATCTCGACAACCGCATCGACGTGAAGCTCGGCACCCGCGCCTTGGCGATTGACCGTGCCGAGCGTCGCGTCAGCCTCACCAACGGCCAGACGCTGGGCTACGACAAGCTGATCCTCGCGACAGGCGCGCGGGCGGATATCCCCGAGCCCACCTTCCTTGTACGGAAGAACTGTTTCGTTCTGCGTACGGCGGATGACGCGGCGGCGCTGCGCCACTACGTGCTCGACCATCGCGCAACTTCCTGCGCCATCATCGGCGGCGGCGTTCTGGCGGTCGAGGCGGCAGAGAGCCTCAGGCATTCCGGCCTCGCGACAACCCTGCTCGTGCGCTCGAACCGGCTGATGAACCGCAATGTCGATGCGGAAAGCTCACAGCTTCTCCGGCGCTATCTGGAACGCCTCGGCGTCACGGTGCGCACCGAGACGGTTTGCACAGCGTTTGAAGGGTCCGAGCGGCTCGAGTCCGTGATGCTCGGGAATGGGGAAACCCTTGCTGCGGATCTCTTCGTCGCGGCACTTGGCTCGCATCCCGATATTGATCTTGCGCTACAATGCGGGCTCGAAACCCGCAAAGGCATCCTCGTCAATGGCCTCATGGCAACCTCGGACCCAGACATCCATGCCATCGGCGATGTCGCCGAATTGCCTGGCGCCGCGACCGGCCTCTGGCCTTTTGGCGTCGCGCAGGCCCGTGCGGCCGTCTCAGCCATGCTGGGAAGAGGCGAGGATTACGTCGAGCCCGCCGTCACCATGCGTCTCAAGAGCGAGGGGATGGACCTGAGAACCTATGGCATCCTCGAAGCTGGGCCCGGCGACGAAGTGATTTCAGCGCCGCCCTTCTCGAACACCTGGTGGCGCGTGGTGATCCGCAACGACCGGATCATCGGCGCGATCCACGCCGGCCCAAACGGACAGGTCAGTCCAATCTGGAAGCTGGTGAACTCGACGCTCGATATCGAGGAGTACCGCGACGCGCTACGTGAGGGACGGCTCGAGGTTCTCGAAGCCGCATGACCGCACGGGCGATGAGCGGCAACAGGCCGCCGCATGCGCTCAGCCGGATCAAGTCGGATTGACCGACCGCCTCAGCTTGCAGCAGCCATCAGTTCGGGCGTCGCCTGCGGATAGCCGAGGTAGTGCCCCTGCGCTTCCGTACAGCCGAGGCTGCGCGCGGTCGCGAGTTGCTTGGGGTTTTCGATCCCGCCAGCCACCAGCACCTTGCCCGCCGCCAATGCCTTGCTGGCGATCAGCGCCGCGCGCCCGGATTCGAGCAGCAAGGTATCGATCTTGATCCGGTCAACCGGCGCACTCACAAAATCGAACGCCGCCGAGAGCGCACCGCCAGAGACTTCGAGCGTCACCGAGACACCCCAACTGCGCAGTGTCTCCAGCACGCTCCCGCCAGCCAGAAACCCGACCTCGGAGGTGAACGGCACCTCGATATCCAGCACGGAAACCGGAAAGCCGGTTTCATCGAGAAAGGCCCTGATCACGCCCGTGAGGCTAGCATTGGCAACTTCGAGTGCGCCGACATTGATCGAAACCCGTGGCAAGCGCATGCCACGCTGACGCGCCGTTTCGACATCCGCCATCGCGCGCCGCAGCACCCAGCGCGTGATCGCGCTCAACTGACCCGTTTGAGCCGCAAGCGGCAAGAAGGACGAGGGCATCAGCAAACCGTGGCCCGGATTCTCCCAACGGAGGAGCGATTCCACGCCAGCCATGGCACCGGTCTTGAGGTTGATCTGGCGCTGGTAATGCAGACGCAGATCGTTGCCCGCAATCGCCTGCTGAAGCTGCTCGATTTCCGCCGGATGCGGCAGAGTCGGCTGGTTTTCAGTATCCGCGAAATCGCGTCCGCTGGCGCGGGCATCCTGCGCGGCGGCACTTGCAAGCGCGAGCAAAAGGTCGAGGCTTTCCATCGCCTCGGTCTGCACCGCCCGGCCGATGGTGGCATCGGCCCGGACCGGATCTCCAGCGATTTCGAAGGGGGTCTTGAGAACGCTCATGAATTCGCTGAAGCGATCTTGCTCGATAGCACGAACATCCACGAGATCGATGAGCGCGAACTCGCCCCCACCCGAGCGCACGAACCGGGTCTCGGGTCGAAGCGCCGCGGCAAGGCGCTCGGCAAAGGCCTGCAACAGCTTGTCGCCAACCGCGCGACCAAAAAGCTCGTTGATGCGGACAACGCCCTTCACATCGAAAACATGAACGACGAGGCGTTTGTTTTCGCTCTGGGCTGCGGCTTCCAGATCCGGCGCCAGTTCCATCAGCGCGGTGCGTGTCAGCGTCCGGGTCAGAGGGTCATTCGTCACCGGCGGCGTGGTCACAGTGACCCCGGCCTCAGCCCTGCGATGGATGGCCCGGCGCGAGCGCAGGAAGAATTCCGCCTTGGTCACCGGCAGAACGAAAAAATCGTCCGTGGGGCTTTCGATCAACTCGCCAAAGCCGCCAAGCACCAGATCGGGCACCGCAAGCATAATCGCGCTTGAACCAAGCTTGCCCTGCTGTCGCGCCTCCAGAACGGAACTCTCATCGGTGATGATCAGCGCCGGCGTTTCGCCCGGATGGCGCGCCTCCAACTCGGCCAGATCGAGAAAGGTCTCGACACGCGAGAAGGCTTCGCGCGCCCAGCGGGTGAGATTGCGGGCCTCAGGCACCGCCGCCGAGAGGATGACAGCAACCAGTCTCGAAGCGCTCATTCTTCACCGCCTTGAGCGAACAAAGGCCCCGAAAGATCCGGAGCCTCATCGCATTTCTCTATGATCCCACACCGGACATGGATCCCAAACTGGACATGCCGGGCAGAAATCAGAACTTGTAGTTCATGCCGACGCGCGCCACGTTGAGCGTATGCGAGATGCGCCAGCCGGCCGTGCCTTCGCCAGCCATGCCCGCCCGCGCCAGCTTCCAGGCCGGCGGGCAGACCATCACGCCGCCCGCGTTGTTACAGGTCACGTTGACAGCGCCGATCGATTTCGTCCCGGCAAACCCCATGGTCAGGAAATCGCCCTTGATGGTGACATTATCGAAGATGGCATATTCGGCACCCGCGCCCAGCGCATAGCCGAACTGGGTGTTCGTGCGCTGTGTCATGATGCCGATGGCGATATCCGGATCATCAACATAGCTGTTGAAGCGCGCCATCGCGGCACCCCCAGTCCCGTAGACCAGAAGGCGGTTGAAGGCATAGCCGAGACGACCACGCACGGTCGAGTAATCCGAGGCATCGGTATGCAGGTAAGTATCATCCTGGCTGACCGGGCTCGGGCCCGATTTGCCCCTGACACCAAGGAAGCCCACGTCTGCCTCGACACCGTAAACCAGGTTACCCTTCTGCTTATTGAAGCCGACGGTCACGCCGGCAACCGTCCCTTTGGTCCCCATGCCCCACTTGTCGCCAATCTGGTTGAACGAACTGACGATGCTCGTGATGCCGTGGAGATTGCCGTTGAGGTTACAGTAATAAAGCCCCAGACCATCGGCCACACCGCCGTTGGCGCAATAGGCCGGATTGGTCGGGTCAGAAGAAGTCTGGATTTCCTTGGCTGTCGAACGACCGCGCGCCGCGCCAGCATGGACGCCGGCGTAGCCGCCGCTCCAATCGAAAACATCGGAAGCAGGAGGCGCCGGAGGAGCTGGAATGATCCCGCGAAGATCAGCTGCCTTGGGGGTGGCCACCAGCGATACGAGAAGCAGCGCGGAGAGCGTGATCGTTTTGCCGAACATGAGAAGACTCCATACAAACTATCCTCTCAAAGATGACCAAGTATGATTAAAACTTCGGAAATTCGAGTAAATTTTCTGCCATTAATTAACCATAACAAAGCGTTAAGAGCAGTTTTCGACGCATTGAACGCAATAGCTTGCAGCCTTCGCCAAACGCGAATACTGCCAACACTTCAATTGATTAGAAAGCGCTTAAGCTCACGCGGCCGTCATCGCGTGGGTTATGGCCGCGTAGTGGCAAGCGGCCGCAACGGTGACAAAACCGTGCCAGATCGCGTTATTGAATTTAAGGTTTTTCCACACGTAGAAAGCGACCCCCGCCGTATAGAGACCACCTCCGATAGCAAGGAGGATCATCGTCAGCGGTGGCAGCGAGGATACCAGCGGCTTGATCGCGGCCACTGCGACCCAGCCGAGCAGCAGATAAATCCCGACCGAGAGCCGGTCGAATCGCCCAGGCAACGCCACCTTGAGCACGATACCCGCGATCGCGCCGACCCAGACCACCAGCGCCAGCGTCACCGCCCAGAAGGTATCGCTCACCAGCGTCAGCAGCGGGGTATAGGTGCCGGCGATCATCAGATAGATCGAGGAATGATCGAAGCGCCGGAGGAGCCATTTGAGCGAGGACGGCGGGACCATGTTGTACGCGGCAGAAAAGCCGAACATCGACAGAAGCCCGAGGCCATAAACGGCGACGGCAGAGAGTTCGAGCCCGCCGCGCTTCATAACAACCAGCACCATCAGCACCGCAAGGCCGACAATCGCGGCAAGGATCGCCACGGCATGGATCATCCCGTCCGCGACAAGTTCGCCCTGACTGAAAGGACGACGATGCAATCTGGGATGATCAGGCGGCAGAGACATGAGGCATCCTCAAAAGGGCGATGCACAAAAGTTTACAGGTGAATTGTCGCCTTGGAAAGCGGGACAAATCCCTAGTTGACCTCCACACCCGCCTCCGCCAGCACCCACCGCTGGAAGGCGCGGATTTCTCGCCGCGTCTCCTCGCCCGCCGGCGCCGCAAGCCAATAGCCGGTCTCGATATCCACGGCGCATTCCACCGCTTGCACCAGTCGCCCAGAGGCCAGCATCGCCGAGACGAGCGGGAAGCGCCCGATGGCCAGTCCAATCCCCTGCGCCGCAGCGCCGCCCGCGAGATGTACTGTATCGAAATAGAGATGGCCGCTGGGTTCCGTCACCGCCATGCAGGCCCCGGCGAGCCACGTCGGCCAATCATGCTCCACCGAGGAGACATGTAGCAGCATGGCGCGTGACCAATCGAGCGAACCATCCGGCTGGCGTAGGGAAGCGACGTACTCCGGCGCGCCGACGGGATAAAGCACCTCGCGCAAAAGAAGGTGCGAGGTCGTGCCCGGCCAGGGCCCCTTCCCCATCCGGATCGCAAGATCGACCCCATCGAGCGGAAACAGCGCCTGCCGATGCGAGGTATCTATGGAGACCGAGATATCCGGATACCGCGACGTGAACCGTCCAAGGCGCGGCAGGAGCCACTCCGCCGCGAAGGTCGGCGCGACACTGACCGCCACCCGTCGCCGGTCCGGTCCGGAGGTGATCCGTTCCGTGCCGACACCGATCATCGAGAGCCCTTCGGCGACATAAGGAAGGTACTGCCGACCGATCGGCGTGAGATCGATGGCTCGGCCAGAGCGCTCGAACAGCCGCGTCTCCAACCATTTTTCGAGCGTGTCGATACCATGACTGACCGCGCTCGGGGTCAATCCAAGCTCGGCAGCGGCGGATTTGAAGCTCTTGAGGCGGGCCGCCGCCTCGAAAATGCGCAGCGTCGCAAGGGGTGGCAACCGCAGGGGCATGGCGAACTCGCTGGCAGGAGGTGAAAAAATTTCACCCCACAGTAATGGCCGCGCACGCCCCTGTCACGACGCTTTACGCCAGTTGCTGGTCCACCGCCTCGATATAAAGCGCACGCAATTCCTGTGCGAGCGGGCCAGGCTTGCCACCAGAAACAACCGTATCGTCAATCCTGATCACCGGCATCGCGATGGTCGTCGCGCTGGTGAAGAAAACCTCCTGCGCCTTCATCGCTTCTTCAATCGTGAAAAGCCGCTCAACAAGTTTCAGCCCGTGCTTCGCCGCGAGCTTCATCACGGTCTGGCGAGTGATGCCCGGCAGCACGGCGTTAGAGAGCGGACGCGTCACGATTTCCTTGTCGGCCGTGATGATGAAGGCCGTCGAGGAGGCTCCCTCGGTCACATAGCCATCCTCAATCATCCAGGCCTCGGCGACGCCTGCCGCCTTCGCTGCCTGCTTGGCGAGCACCTGCGCCAGCAGCGCCACAGATTTGATATCGCGACGCGCCCAGCGCAGATCCGGCACGGTGATGATCGGAACGCCGGTGACGGCGGACGGGTTATGCCGTACGGGCCTCGGCTGCGTGAACATCACAACCGTGGGGGCAATATCGGGCGGGCAGGTGAATTCGCGCTCATAGACCCCGCGGGTGACTTCGATATAGATCGACCCTTCCTTGAGAGCATTACGCGTCACGAGTTCGCGCTGGATGGCGATCCATTCGGCAAGGCTGTGCGGATTCTTGATGCCGATCGCCGCCAAAGAGCGATCGAGGCGCGCAAGATGCGGCTCGTTATCGATGAATTTGCCGTCGAGCACCGCTGTGACTTCATAAATCCCGTCTCCGAAGAGAAATCCGCGATCCATGATCGGGACCGTCGCCTCCTCAATGGGGCAGAACCGCCCGTTGACATAGACAATGCGCGGTGCGGCAGATGCGGACATAGGAGATTCCCGGATTTGATAGGGGCCCAGACATGTGCCCGTTCGCTCAAGTGTTCGCCTGATCCCGGCGAAATGACAAGGCGAAACAGCGCCTCACCCCACAACCGTACTGAGGCGCCCGAGCATCGCATTGGGCCGGGAGCGGATCATCCCCTGCGGACGCCCGCGTTTCAGCGCCGCCCAGAGCCGCGAGACCGCAGGATTGACATTCGCCCTGTCGCGGAACGCCATGATCGAGAGCGGCATCGACCAGCGGGCGCCGCCGATCGGCACCAAAGCATCCTTTGGCACATGCGCGACGGTGCTCTCCGGCAACCATGCGATGCCATGCCCGGCAATCGCCATATCGCGCAGGATATCGGACATATCACTCTCGACGATCCGCCGGCCATGCGCGATCCCCCCAGCACTCTCGACGATCAGGTCGACAAGGCGCGAGAAATAGACCCCGCTCGAATACATCAGGAGTGGCAGCGGTTTACCCGGCTCACCCGGCAGCGAAAATCCCTCGCGGCGCAGCAGCATCGGGTTAATGTAGGGCCGGAAGAAATCGGTTTCGATCTCCATGCCCTCGATGCGCTCGGGTTCGAGATGCACCGGCTGCTGCGCGGCATGAAAACAGATCATCATCTCGGTTGCACCCGAGAGGAAACCTATGCCGATGTCATGGACATTACCGACGACAAGTTCCGAGGTCAGCCGCAATTCGCGGCTCCATTGCGCCCACCACGCCGGAAAGCGCGCCGTCGCCAACGCAAACGGCAGTGCGATGCGAATATGATCAGGCCGCTGCTCGGGAATGCCCTTGAGGTCGGCCCGGGCATCGAGCACCTCCGAGAGAATGCGGCTCGCGGTGATGCGGAACTGCTCACCCTCGGGCGTAAGCTGTGTCGGCAGGATCGAGCGGTCGATCAGCGCCACACCGAACCACGCTTCGAGCTGCTGGATACGGCGGCTGAAAGCGGCTTGCGAGGTATTCCGCATCGCCGCAGCGCGTGTGAAATTGCCCGTCTCGGCGACCGCGAGAAAGTCCTGCAACCAACGAATTTCCAATGCGCGCTCCCCCGAGAGATGGCGCGCCCGAACTTCGCCGGGTTCCTGCACCGATCCGATGCCTCATCGTAATTCGGCATGCCAAACGTGCCAATGCAAATTTTGCATCGAAAGAGAACATCCCGCGCCGGCCTGGCACCGCCTGTGCTTCAATCATTTCGGCGGCCTTGCAAATCTTGCATTGGCAAGGTCACGTTGCCGGGAGCATCATCGCTGCAGCGTCCCGCTCTTTTTTCCATCTGTTCTTTGCCATGAGGCCACCATGCTGGTTCAAGCGCCCTACCTGATGTTTCTCGGCGATGTGCCCGATCAACTCGCCGCCAAAACCGCCCATGGCATTGTCGACTGGCGGCCAGAATGGTGCCTGGGCCAACGTCGCCTTGAGGGCTGCAAGGCCGATCTCGGCATCCCTGATATGCCGATTGCGGAAGCTGCCGCGAAGGGCGCAAAAACGCTGATCGTCGGCGTCGCCAATGCAGGCGGCGTGCTGCCAGACCATTGGGTTGCCGAAATCGTCGCGGCGATCGAGGCGGGCATGGATGTCGCGAGCGGGCTCCACACGCGCCTCGCCTCCAAGCCCGCGATTGCGGAAGCGGCCAAGAAGCGCGGTCGCAGGCTGCTTGATGTCCGCCATTCGAGCGAAACCTTCGCCACCGGCAAGGGCGCGAAGCGCCCCGGCCTTCGGCTTCTCACCGTCGGCACCGATTGCTCCGTCGGCAAGAAATACACCGCGCTGGCGCTCGAAAAGGCGATGCGCGCCCGCGGCATGGACGCGGATTTTCGCGCCACCGGCCAGACCGGAGTCTTCATCTCCGGGCGTGGCGTCGCGATTGATGCCGTAGTGGCGGATTTCATCTCCGGCGCAGTGGAATGGATCGCCCCGGCGGCGGCGGAAACGCATTGGGATCTCATCGAGGGGCAAGGCTCACTGTTCCACCCCTCGTTCGCAGGTGTGAGCATGGGGCTTCTTCATGGTGCACAGCCCGATTGTTTCGTGGTTTGTCATGAACCCACCCGCACCACCATGCGCGGCGTGAAGCATGCACTGCCCAGCATCAAGGAAGTCATCGACCTCAATATCCGCTGCGGCGCGCTCACCAATTCCGCAATCCGTCCGATCGGGATTGCGGTGAACACCGAGGCGCTCGGCGAGACGGAGGCAAAAGCGCTGCTCGCGTCCCTCGCCAAGGAGCATAGCCTTCCCGCGACGGACCCGATTCGCTTCGGCGTCGAGGGTATCGTTGATGCACTTCTCGCCCAATATCCGCACTCTGCTCCGAAGGCCTGATCCATGCGCATGCTCAAGACCGCCGTCGAACGTTGGCCCATCGCCGGAAGCTTTACAATTTCACGGGGTAGTCGGACCGAGGCGGTGGTCGTTGTCGCGAGCATCACCGAGGCAGGCGTCACCGGTCAGGGCGAATGCGTACCCTATGCTCGCTATGGCGAGAGCATCGAGAGTGTGATCGCGCAAATCGAGGGCATCGCCATGGCGGTCTCGGGCGGCGCCTCGCGGCAAGATCTGCTGACGCTGCTGCCAGCGGGCGCAGCGCGTAACGCGGTCGATTGCGCACTTTGGGATCTGGAGGCCAGGCAATCCGGCAAATCGCTCGCGGCCCTCGCCGACATGCCGACGCCCAGGCCGATGATCACCGCCTATACCCTCAGTCTCGGCACGCCCGAGAGCATGCGCGAGGCGGCAGAAAAAGCGTCGCACCGCCCGCTTCTGAAGGTCAAACTCGGCGGCGAGGGCGACCCCGAACGTATCGCGGCGGTGCGTGCTGGCGCGCCGAAATCCCGCATCATCGTCGATGCCAATGAGGCCTGGCGGGCCGAAACGCTGGTCGCCAACCTCGCGGCCTGCGAAGCGGCGGGCGTTGAGCTCATCGAGCAGCCGCTCCCGGCGGGCGAGGATAAGGCGCTTCGGGGCGTTGCGACCAAAATCGCGCTCTGCGCCGACGAGAGCATCCACGATGCCGCAAGCCTCGCGCATCTTCCCTCGTTTTACACCGCCGTGAACATCAAACTCGACAAGACAGGCGGGCTAACCGATGCGCTTGCGCTGCTGAAAGCGGCGCGCGCCAGAGGGCTCAAGGTGATGGTCGGCTGCATGCTTGGCACATCACTCGCCATGGCACCTGCGGTGCTGATCGGCGAAGGCGCGGAATTCGTCGATCTCGACGGCCCGCTCCTCCTCGCCAAGGATCGCGAACCGGGCCTTACCTACGAAGGCAGCCTGCTCATTCCGCCGATTTAAGGGGGAAGAGCGTCCGCCACGCAAAATCGAGCCAACTCGGGTCGAAATCATGTCCGCCGGGGTGGAGGCAGAATTCGAGCTGCTTGCCCGAAGCACAGCCCTCCATCCGCTCACAGGCGAGCGCACCCTCGCGATGCCCCCGGCTTGCGGAGGCCGGGCAGGCGTTGGCGGCACGCATCATCGCCATCGCGCGGAAAACATCGCCCTGATGAAACGCGCCGCCCCGGATCGGCCGCCCTTCCAGCGGCACGGTTTTATCGGAAACGCCGTGGATTTGGATCAGCGACTGCGCGCCGGATGGACAACTCTCCGGCTGCGGTCGCCAGAAGGTGCCGGAAATGGCCAGAAACCCCGAGAAGGTCGCGCCACGATAACAGGCGAGGTTCCACACCATCGCCGCCCCCTGACTGAAGCCGGAGACCAGAAATCGCGAGCGGTCGAGCGGCCAGCGCCGGGAAAGGTCTGCCACGACCTGATCAACAAAGGCAAATTCATCGCGGCTTTTTGCCGGGGAACCGGGATGTGACCACGTGTCCCCCTCACCTTGCGGAAACACCAGCAGGATGCCGTTGTGCTCGGCGAAAGCAAGCAGATCCGCGCGCGCCATCATCTCGCCGGCGTTCTCGCGATAGCCATGGAAGTGAATCAGCGAGGGCAGCGGCGCTCGCCCATCCCAGCCTGAGGGCACATGCGTCCTGTAGAACCCCGATGCGACGGCACAATGCCCATCCGGCCCGCAAGTCTGCGCCCAGAGTGGGGCCAGCCCGACGAAAAACACAGCGAAAAGACAAAAAAGCCGACCCATGGCGGGAACTTGCCATGGATCGGAGAATTTCACACTCACAAGCGCTTGATCGCCCTCAGGCAGCGCGCACGGCTTGCAGGAACTTCAGCACTTCCTGCCGCATGGTCTCGGCCTGACGGGTAAGATCGGTCGCAGCATTATGGACCTCGCCGGCAGCGGAAGCCGTATCGCCCGCCGTTGCGGAAACCTGTGAAATCGACCGCGAGACATCTTCCGTGCCGCTCACCGCCTGATGAACATTCCCGGAGATTTCGCGTGTCGCGCGCTCCTGCTCCATCACCGACCCCGAAATCTCGGCCGCAGCACGATCGATCCGCGCAATGGAATTGTCGATCTGCCGGATCGCCTGAACCGTCTCCTCACTCGCGAGCTGGATCTGGCTGACCATGTCGGAGATCTCCTGCGTCGCGCGCGCCGTCTGGTTGGCGAGCGCCTTGACCTCCGCCGCGACAATGGCAAAGCCGCGCCCGGCATCGCCCGCGCGGGCGGCCTCGATGGCAGCGTTGAGCGCCAGAAGATTGGTCTGTTCGGCAAGACCATTGATCAGGCCGACAACCGTTCCGATCCGTGCCGCCGAGGATACCAGCGCCTCCGCGCTCGTATCGGTGGCGCGCACATGGGCGACAGCCTCTCGCGAGGCATTCGTCGTTTCGCCCAGCACCCGGGCGATCTCACCAGCTGTACCGGAGAGCGATTCACCCGCCGAGGCGAGGCCCTGAAAGGTCGCGCTGGCCTCATCGGCCGCCGCAGAAACGCTCGCCGCTTCCATTGTCGTGTTCTGGGCCAAAGCGGCAAGCTGGTTGGCAGAGGCTTCAAGTTCGCCGGCCGTGCCGGCAATCGTCCCGACCACCGAATCCGCCGTCGCCTCGAAACTGGCAATCGCTGTGTCGATGACCTGACGCCGGCGACGATCACGCGCCTGTCCGCGCTGGGCTTCAACCTCCATCTGGGCGTTTTCCAGAAGACCATCTCGGAAAACCGCAAGGGAACGCGCCATCCGTCCGATTTCATCCTGGCTAGCAAGCTGCGGGATTTCCGCATCGAAATCCTTGGCAGCAATCGCATCGGTCGCGACAGCCATCTGTTCAAGCGGGCGGGACACACCGCGGTTGATGGCCAGAATGCCGATAATCCCGGTCAGCGCCACCACCAGCGCCATGGCAATCATCGCGCGCTCAACCTGATCGAGGGAGCGATCCACCGTTTTGACATCGGAAACGAGGAGGCGAGCATTGCTGCCGGAAAAGCCGTCGCGCATCTGGCTATTGGCCGCGGGATTGCCACGCAGCCCATCCATGACATCGCGAGCCACGGGTGCCATGTCCTTTTCTATCAACGCGACAATCGTTGTGCGATCAGTTTTGCCCTCTGCAAAGCCGGCTTCAAGCCGCGCCTGAATCGCCTTCAGGCTCTGGAGTTCAGCCTTGATCCGCTTCCAGTCCGCGTCAAGCGCGCCAAGGCCCGCTTCACGAAACAGCGCCTCATAGGCCGAAACCGCCTGCTCGATCTTGGTCCAGCCGCCCGCGCGCCGGGCGCGGAAGGTCTGATCGCCCGTGATGATATAGCCATAGAATGCCGAGATCGACCGGCTGACATCAAGCGAGATGTCGGAGAGGATCACATAGGCTGGCAGACGCACGGAAGAGACGCGCTCGATCTGCGTATTCGCGGTCCAGACCTGCCGGAGGATGTAAGCGCCACTCAGGACGACCGGCGCGAAGGCGAGAATGAAAATCAGAAGCAGCTTGCGGCTGATTCGCATATGTCGAAGCAGGCCAAACCGCTCCACCAACCGGACATTCTGCCCGTTTGTCGTTCGTGACATTCAAAATCTCCTTCAGGAAATTCGAACTTGTCCTGAAGGACTTAATTCCTCGTAAAGCACGCCTGATTTTGAGGCAGCTCCATAAAAAAGACCCGCCTCAAGAAGGCGGGTCAAAAACAGTGATGGCGGAAAAGGGGAAGGCCCGCCATCACCGGGAGAAACGCTGGGAAAACCCCTGAAATACTGCCTTACATCGTCGGGATCACGAAGCTCGCGCCATCCTTGATGCCCGAGGGCCAACGGGCGGTGACGGTCTTCGTCTTGGTGTAGAAGCGGAAGGCATCTGGCCCATGCTGGTTGAGATCGCCAAAGGCCGAGCGCTTCCAGCCGCCGAAGGTGTAGTAGGCGAGCGGAACCGGGATCGGCACGTTCACACCAACCATGCCGACCTGCACCTTCGAGGCGAAATCGCGCGCGGCGTCGCCATCGC
>NKIW01000016.1 GCA_002256205.1 Rhizobiales bacterium PAR1 | reverse complement strand
GCAACGGACGATCGGCTATGCAATCCCGACCAGCTCCGCCGATCGTCCGTTGCAACACCCACGCCACTAGGCGTAAAACCTACCGGGGCTCTAATCGCCGCTGGACGACAACTCAGTGGCAGGTCAGTTGGCCGGGATCCGCGCCGGATACCAACAAGGCACGCGCTTCGTCGCGCTTCTTTCGCGCTTCAGCTAGCGAGATTTCCGGGTAAGCACCTAATGCTAGCGTCTTTTGGCTGCCATTGTAGCGATAAGCGTAGCGCCACAGCTTCGAACTATGCGGCATAATCCATAATTGCAGGCCTTCACCATCTGAAATCTTCTGAAGCTTGCCGTTCGCCTTCAGAGCTCGAATAGCAACGTCCGTCAGCGCCATGTTGGTATCCTGTTGGTCTCGCGCCGTTGGTATCGGCGCTGGTACCAACGACAGTACCAACAAATCTGTTGGCTTCAAGCGCACGGAAATGGACGCCAAAGTACGCCTTTGGACACATAAACATTGATTTATCTTGATTTTTCAGACGCTTACGGACGCTCTTGAACATCAGCGGAAGCCAAAATGGTGCCCCTGGCCGGAATCGAACCAGCACTCCTTGCGGAAACCGATTTTGAGTCGGTCGCGTCTACCAATTCCGCCACAGGGGCGTTGGGCGCGGGGCGAAGCCCGCGAAGCCAACGTGGAAAAGCGCGTATCATGGCTGGAATGCGCTGGTCAACCGGGGAGGGTGAGGGCAGGGAGCAGATCAGTGTCGCTTCATGAAGCCTTCTTTCCCTCGGGCGTCAGTTCTTCCCTTCAGGTGCTGGCTTTTCCGTCTCTCCGCGCCCCGGCTGACCTGTCTCGCGCCCAGGACCGGCGGATTTCATCAACCCTGATGCGAATAGCGGTTTCACCTCGGCGACGATTTCCGCTAGAGCCTGATCTGATCCACCCCGATCTGATCCGCACTTTTCACTCCTAGGCTCCGCATCCCTTTTTCCGCCGACAAACCGCGGCGGATGATGCTTCAGGCAGTCCCATGTTCAAGAAACTCTACGACTGGACCCTTTCGCTCTCCGCTTCGCCGCGCGCGCCACAGGCGCTGGGCGCGATCTCGTTTGCCGAAAGCTCGTTCTTCCCCATCCCGCCGGATATCATGCTGGTGCCGATGGTGATGGCGAAACCTGAAAAGGCTTGGCATTACGCCACGATCTGCACCATAGCCTCAGTGTTGGGCGGCATTCTCGGCTATGCCATCGGCGCGCTGCTTTATGACACGATCGGCGCGTGGCTGATCCAGCTCTATGGCTACGGCAACAAGATGGACGGGTTCCGCGCGCTCTACCAGCAGCACGGGCACTGGATCATCCTGATCAAGGGGTTCACGCCGATTCCCTTCAAGCTGATCACCATTGCCAGCGGCCTTGCGGGCTATGATTTCGTGATGTTCGTGTTGCTTTCGGCGCTGACGCGGGCAGCTCGGTTTTTCTTCGTCGCGGGCATCATGAACCGCTTCGGAGGGCCGTTGCGACGCCTGATTGAGGAGAATCTGACGCTCGTGGGGATCGGCAGTATTGTCGCCATCATTGCAGGCTTTGTGATCGCCAAGTACCTGTTCTGAAGGACCAAGGCATGCCGGGCATTCTCGTGACCATCCGAGGCAAACTCACGCTGGTGCTGTTGCTCGCGCTGAGCGCGATCTCCGGCGCGTGGTTCTCCGAGCTGGTGCTTGGCTTCGTGCCCTGTATGCTCTGCCTCTGGGAGCGCTGGCCCTATTACATCGCCCTGCCGATTGCGCTGGTCGGGCTCGCGCTGCTGCGCGGCGGGCGGGCGCGCCATCTGCCGCAGCTTGCGGGTATGCTTGGCGTGATTTTCCTCGCCTCCATGGCGCTCGGGGCCTATCACGCCGGTGTCGAGTGGAAGTGGTTTCCGGCGCCCGATTGTGGTGGCCGCCTCGGCGGTGCGGCGCCGAGCCTGGATGATTTCCGCAAATCGCTGAACACCGCCCGCGTCGTGCTCTGCAACGAGGCGCCGATGCGCATCCTCGGACTTTCCTTCGCTGGCTGGAACGCCGTGGCTTCGGCGGTGATCGCGGCACTGTGCTTTTCTGCAGCGCGACAGAAGGCCTGAGCCTCAAGGCTCCAGTTCGCTGTCCCAATAGAGATAGTCGAACCAGCTCTCGTGCAGGTAATTCGGCGGGAAGAGCCTGCCGTTGTGGTGCAGATCCGTCAGACTCGGCGCATAGGGCTTCTGGAACGGCAGCATCTCGATCTCATGCGGCAGGCGGTCGCCCTTCCTGAGGTTGCACGGCGAGCAGGCCGCCACGACATTCTCCCAGGTTGTTAGCCCACCCTTCGAGCGCGGGATGACGTGGTCAAAGGTTAGATCGTCATGGCTGCCACAATACTGGCAGGTGAAGCGGTCGCGCAGGAAGACGTTGAACCGCGTGAACGCCGGCGTCCGCGAGGGTTTCACATAGGTTTTCAGCGAAACGACGCTCGGCAGGCGCATCGAGAACGATGGCGAATGCACTGCGCGGTCATATTCGGAGACAATGTTCACCCGGTCCATGAACACGGCCTTGATCGTGTCCTGCCACGACCAGAGCGAGAGTGGATAATAACTCAGCGGGCGATAATCGGCATTGAGCACCAACGCCGGGCAGGCCTCGGGCGAGACCAGCGGATGAACACGAGCAGGCTGTACATGGACCGTCACGCATACCCCCGAAGTCTATCGTTTGAACAAGACTATCGTTTGAACAAGGCTACCGCTTCAATCAGATCCGTTCGTCAAAGGCTTCTTGTGGTTGTCAGGCACCTGTTCGTGGGCGGTCCGGCCAGCGGTATCGAAAACCGGAACGCAGGATGGGCACGTTTCGTTGCAGGATCCGTTGTATGGCACGGATCGGTCGCGTCTTACGCACGAGAACGAGGCTACACCGAAGGGCGAGGGGAGAAGCGGGCACTTTACAGTTGCACCGAATCGACGTTCCGCGCCTGATAGGCAAAGTGTAGGACCGGGATGACAGGCGTGTGAAGCCCTTTCATACCGCTACCCATTGTGGCCATGATGGCCCGCAACCGCAAGAGCAAGGGCTTGCCTCCGAAAGGGCACGGCCCGCGAACCGAAGGAATTGTGACGCGACATGGCGGCGATGATCAATGTTCCGGTCTATTCCGATGCCCTCGTCGTGCTGGGCACCGCCGGGATTGTTGTGCCGATGGTGCGTCGCTGGGGCATGAGCCCGGTGCTGGGGTATCTCGGCGCGGGCGCGCTCCTCGGCCCGCTCGGGCTCGGCACCTTTGCAGGCGTCATTCCGCCGCTGTACTGGGTGACGATTTCGGATGCGAAGAACGTCTCCGGTATCGCCGATCTCGGCATTGTCTTCCTGCTTTTCCTGATCGGGATCGAGCTTTCCTTCGCCCGCCTGATGACCATGCGGCGGCTGGTGTTTGGCTTCGGCACGGCGCAGGTGGTGATTTCCGCCGTGCTGATCGCGGCGGTCGCGCGTTTCGCGGGCGTTGCTGCTGCGCCGGCGATCATTCTCGGCGGCTGTCTGGCGCTCTCCTCGACCGCGATTGTCGTTGAACTCCTCTCCTCGCAAGGGCGGATGACCTCGGCGACCGGGCGCGCGAGTTTTTCCGTGCTGCTGGCGCAGGATCTCGCGGTGATCCCGTTGCTGTTCCTGATTTCCGTGCTCGGCGCGGGGGCGGAAGGCTCATCCGTCTGGCGCGGGCTCGGGATTGCGCTGGCGCAGGCGGGCGGGGCGTTGGCGGCGATCCTTCTCTTTGGCCGCGTGATGCTCCGGCCGAGCTTCCGCCTCGTCGCGCAGACCCAATCCAGCGAACTCTTCATCGCGGCGACGCTGTTTGTCATCGTGGTGACAGGCGTTGTTGCGGCGCTCGCGGGGATGTCGATGGCGCTCGGTGCGTTTGTTGCGGGCCTGATGCTCGCGGAAACCGAGTATCGCAAGGCGATCGAGGCGCTGATGCAGCCGTTCAAGGGGCTGCTGCTCGGCATCTTCTTTTTTACGGTCGGCATGGGCATCGACATCCGCGAGGTGCTGCGTGAACCGCTCTGGCTCCTGGCGGCGCTGGCGGCGCTGATCATCGTCAAGGTCGCGGTGACCTATGCGCTCGGGCGTCTCTTCCAGATCCCGCGCTTTCCGGCGCTGAAAACCGCGATGCTGCTGAGCGCGGGCGGCGAATTCGCCTTCGTCGGCATTGGCGCGGCGGTGGCGAGCGGCGTGTTGCCTGCCGCGCCGGGGAGTTTCGCGCTGGTGGTCACCGCGCTCTCGATGGCGCTGATCCCGGCGTTGGATGTGCTCGCGCGCAAGATCGAGGCGCGCGCCGCGCCCGCCAAAGCGCCCGAGCCGGAGGTGCTGGCCAAACCCGAGGCGCAGAAGGGCCATGCCATCGTCGTCGGGCATGGGCGCGTCGGCAAGGTCGTCTGCGCGATGCTGGCGCGGCACAAGCGCGCCTATATCGCCACGGATCGCGATGCCGCCGAGGTCGCGGCGGATCGACGCGCCGGGCACCCTGTCTATTACGGCAATGCGACGGACCGGGCGTTTCTGGAAATCTGCGGCGTGATGGAAGCCTCAGCCGTCATCATCACGGTGCATACGGCGGAGGCCATTGATGCGGTGGTGAAGCTCGTGCGCAGCCTCCGGCCCGATATTCCCATCGTCTCGCGCGCCAAAGACGCGACCCACGCGCGGCATCTCTACCAGATCGGCGTGACGGATGCGGTGCCGGAGACCATCGAGGCGAGTTTGCAACTTTCGGAAGCGGCGCTCGTCAACCTTGATGTGCCGATGGGCAAGGTGATCGCCTCGATTCACGAGAAGCGCGACGAATTCCGCGCCGACCTCATCCGTGCCGCCGCCCCCGCCGGCAGGGCCGAGACGCATGGGATTAAAGCGAAGACGGGTGGGTGAGGGGGGATTACGTTTTTAATATTTGCATTTTGACAATGCAGAGTATTCTAAATTTAACTGAATGGAATTGTTATATTGAATTTTCTTTCTAACAAAGACGTTATAAAATTAAAATTTGCCTCTAGATCTTTCCTTACCATTCTCGCTGAATTATAGTATTCATCAACTTGGCTATTTTTAAATGTTAAATCATAGGCTTGAGATTGAATGTTCATCAAATAATCCTTTTTTACATTCAATGAATTTAGGCTGGTAATTATTCCATTGATGCAAGAAAAAAACATATGCTCGTCTTTCATTTGGGCGTATGTCTCAGATATTACAATTTTTATCAAATCAATTGAAAATTTTGAAGTTTCATATCCGGGGGATCTATTTAGAGATTGAGAATGGAGCAATTTTCTTTGAAAATGCAATTCTATTAAGAGTAACGCTAGTTTTTCAATTTTTTCTTCATAAGAATTCATCTGATATCGAATTTCTTCGAGCGTCATTTGCTCGCAATAGCCTTCTCGACGTTTCCAGAATATTCGCTCGGCAGCCATTGATGGTAAGTGAGGCCTTCTGGTGCTTTTTGGAATATGGAAAACATAGATGAATTTTGTGGAGTGCGGTATTTCAATTATTTTTGGATAAGGGATCGAAATCTGAGGTTCTGCTTTTATTTTTTGGCAAAATATTGAGTAAATCTCGTTTTCTGAATCAATTCCAGTAATTTCAAAATTGTTATCTTTCTCAGAGACGCCAACGATAACAAAACCACCATAACTATTAGAAAATGCGCAGCATATTTTTGTCAAATTATGTAAAGATCGTATTTCTCCCTTGAAGTCGTGTCTATCACTTTCGGAATTCCCACGCTGACAAAGCGTATTAATTACATCAAAATTCCAGTCATCTAATGTATTCGGTACCATACTCCAACTCTCTCACCTAGTCGGAACTGGCTTCTCACCGCGATAATCATAGAACCCGCGCTTGGTCTTGCGGCCCAGCCAACCGGCCTCGACGTATTTCACCAGCAGCGGGCAGGGGCGATACTTCGAATCCGCCAGCCCGTCATGCAGCACCTGCATGATCGAGAGGCAGGTGTCGAGGCCGATGAAATCCGCCAGTTGCAGCGGCCCCATCGGGTGGTTGGCGCCGAGCCGCATCGCGGTATCGATGGCTTCCACGCTGCCCACGCCCTCATAGAGCGTGTAAATCGCCTCGTTGATCATCGGCAGCAGGATGCGGTTGACGATGAACGCTGGGAAATCCTCGCTCATCGTGACGGTCTTGTGCAGGGCGTTGCAGAAGTCCTTGGCGAGATGGAAGGTCTTGTCGTCGGTCGCGATGCCGCGGATCAGCTCGACAAGCTGCATCACCGGCACCGGGTTCATGAAATGGATGCCGATGAACTGCTCCGGCCGATCCGTCGAGGCACCAAGACGCGTGATCGAGATCGAGGAGGTGTTCGAGGCGAGGATCGCCTCCGGCTTGAGGTTGCGCGTGAGCTGCTGGAAGATCTTGCGCTTGACTTCCTCGTTCTCGGTCGCGGCCTCGATCACGAGATCGCAATCGGCGAGCATCGCCATGTCGGCGGCGCCAGAGATCAGGTTCAGGCCCTTCTGGCGGGCCGCATCGCTGATCGTGCCCTTCTGAACCTGCCGTGCGAGGGTGCCGGTGATGGTCGCGAGGCCGTGCTGCACCCGGTCCTCGTTGACGTCGTTCATCACGACCTCAAACCCGGCCAGCGCCGCGACATGCGCGATGCCGCTGCCCATCTGGCCCGCGCCGATAACCCCGATCTTGCGAATTCCGCCCTGCATGGTCTGCTCTCGTTTCCGAATATCTGTGCCCGGAACAGAGACTAGGCCGGGCCGGGCATCCGGCTCAAGCGCCGGATTGCCACATTGCCAAAAAAGCTTTGAGTTAAAGCCTTAGAGTGCTTTGGCCAGCGCCGGCACCGCCTCGAAGAGGTCGGCGACGAGGCCGTAATCCGCCACCTGGAAGATCGGCGCTTCGGCATCCTTGTTGATCGCGACGATCACCTTGGAATCCTTCATGCCGGCGAGATGCTGGATCGCGCCCGAGATGCCGCAGGCGATGTAAAGCTGCGGCGCCACGACCTTGCCGGTCTGGCCGACCTGAAGATCGTTCGGCGCATAACCCGCATCGACCGCCGCGCGGCTCGCGCCCACCGCCGCGCCGAGCTTGTCGGCGAGCGGTTCGATCACTTCCTTGAACTTCTCGGACGAGCCGAGCGCACGGCCGCCGGAGACGATGATCTTCGCGGAAGCCAGTTCCGGACGATCGGACTTCGAGACTTCCTCGGAGACGAACTTCGAGGCGCCCGAAGCGGCAGGGGCCGCAACGGCCTCAATCGCCGCCGAACCGCCCGCACCCGCAGCCTGGAAGCTCGCGGTCATGATCGAGATGAGCTTCTTGGCGTCCTTCGATTTCACGGTCTGGATGGCGTTGCCGGCGTAGATCGGCCGCTCGAAAGTGTCAGCGGAGATCACCTTGGTCACGCCCGAGATCACCTGCACATCGAGCAGGGCCGCGGCGCGGGGCAGGGTGTTCTTGCCGTTGGCGGTGGCCGGCGCGACGATGGCGTCATAGCCACCCGCGAGGCTCACGAGGAGATCGGCCACCGGTTCGGCGAGGCCGTTCGCGAGGTCGGCGCTCTCGGCGAGCAGCACCTTGGACACGCCCGCGAGCTTGGCGGCGGCTTCCGCCGCGCCCTTCGCGCCGTTGCCAGCGACCAGCACATGCACAACGCCGCCGATGGCGGTCGCGGCGCTGACGGCTTTCGAGGTTGCGTCGTTGAGGGCGGCGTTATTGTGTTCAGCGAGAACCAGAACAGCCATTTCAGATCACTCCCGCTTCGTTCTTCAGCTTGTCCACGAGTTCCTCGACCGTGGCGACCTTGACGCCGGCCTTGCGCGTGGCGGGCTCGACGGTTTTCAGGATTTCGAGGCGCGCGGCGATATCGACGCCGAGGGCCTCCGGAGAGGTCTCGTCGAGCGGCTTCTTCTTTGCCTTCATGATGTTCGGCAGCGAGGCATAGCGCGGCTCGTTGAGGCGGAGATCGGTCGTCACGATCGCCGGGAGCTTGAGTGCAACGGTCTGGAGGCCGCCGTCGACTTCGCGCGTCACATCAACGGTGCCGTCACCGATGGCGACCTTGCTCGCAAACGTGCCCTGACCCCAGCCGAGCAGGGCGGCGAGCATCTGGCCCGTGGCGTTCATATCGTCGTCGATAGCCTGCTTGCCGAGAATGACAAGGCCCGGCGCTTCATTGCCGATCACGGCCTTGAGGAGCTTGGCGACAGCCAGCGGCTCGGTCGGCGCATCGGTTTTCACGAGAATGCCGCGATCCGCACCCATCGCGAGGCCGGTGCGGATGGTTTCCGCCGCCTGCTGCGGGCCGACCGAGACCACCACGACTTCAGAGGCCTTGCCGGCTTCCTTGAGGCGCAGGGCCTCCTCGATGGCGATTTCGTCGAAGGGGTTCATCGACATCTTGACGTTTGCCAGCTCGACGCCCGAGCCATCCGCCTTCACGCGGATCTTGACGTTGTAATCAACCACCCGCTTCACGGGCACCAGAATTTTCATCGCCGTCGTCCTATCCGTTTCCTTGTCGGTCTACGCTTTATACCGGTTTATTCTCAGACACCGCTGCCGGGCGCGTCTGTCGCGCTGTTGGCAGGGCATAATGGTTTATATATGAACTATCAAGATCGAAGCGCATTTTGCCGCCCCATCACATGCCGAACCCTTACATCGCCTTAGCCCCGGCTCACAGTCGTTTGTGTCACGTTGGCGACCCAACTGCATGATTTTTTGTCTCGGCGCCGTTCTTTTCGTCGCCGACGCGCGTAATTTGCGCTGTCAACGCGTCAGGCCGGGCACCCAGAGCACATCCTTCTCGCCGTTGTCGTTGACGATACGGGATAGCACGAACAGAAGATCTGACAACCTGTTGATATATTTTAGAGCCGCTTCGCCGACTTTTTCACCCTTTTTTGTGGCCAGTTCGGCCATCAGCCGCTCGGCACGGCGTGTCACGGTGCGGGCGAGGTGGAGATAGGCCGCCGCGGGTGAACCACCGGGTAGGATGAAGGAGGTCAGCGGTTTGAGCCGCGCATTCATCGCGTCGATCTCGCTTTCGAGGCGGCTTACCTGTGTTTCGACGATGCGGAGCGGTTCCCATTCGAGCTTCGCGCCGGTATCGGGCGTGCAGAGGTCCGCGCCGAGATCGAAGAGATCGTTCTGAATGCGCGCGAGGATCGCATCAAGTTCAGCGTCCCTTGCGGTATGGAGCCGCACGAGCCCCAGCGTCGCATTAGCTTCATCCACGGTTCCGAAGGCTTCGACCCTGAGGTCGAACTTGGTGACGCGGGTTCCATCGCCGAGGCCGGTCGTGCCGCCATCCCCGGTTTTTGTGTAGATTCGATTGAGCTTGACCATGAGGCAATAGTGGCGCTGACGCCCGCGAATTCAAGCGTCAATTTCGCCATGCCGATGCGCGGAAATCGGCGTTCGCTAAAAACGGTAGCCGAGCATGACGCCGAGGTTTGTCAGGCCCCGGTTTTTGCGGCAAAGGCCGCTGTTCGAGAGGTGTTCGAATGTGCCCATCACGCTCCAGTTGGCGTCGATCCGGTAGCCAACACCGAGCGCTTCGCGGAAGAGTGCCGGGCATCCAAGCGCGCTCCGCCCCGGTCTTGCTGCCGCTTCGCCGTTATGGATGGCACCGCCGAGGCTCGCCTCGACAAAGATCTTCTGCGTGACATCCAGCGTCCATGTCACCCCGGCATAGGCGTGGCTCGTCTTGCCGCCGGTATTGAGCGCGCCGCCGAGGTGGAGGCGCGGGATCAGGCTGGTTTCCGCCATCGAACCGGGCTTTGAAAACAGGATTTCTCCGCGAAGATCCGCGGTGCCGCTTTCCGGGCTCCAGGGATCATGGGCGCCGAGGCCCAGGCGCAATTCGCTGATCGGTCCCGCAGGCGCCGCGCCGCGCAGGCCGATATCCGCCGCCAAAACAGGGGAGGTCGCGTGCAACAGCAGGGCGAGGAGAGGGACTTGCTTCACGTCAAGGGTTCCGGCGGACGGGAAACCTTGGCGGGGAAATGGTTAAAACCTTGGAAAGAAACCGTTAAGGTTAATAAATTTCCAACGCGCTCAGCCGCCGCGATACCACAGCACAGCGAGGATGATCAGGATCGCCACAAACTGAAGGATCACACGCCAGCGCATCAGCTGCTGTGATTTGTTCGGGCTGCCACCCCTGAGCATGTTGAAGAGCCCAAGCAGGAGCACCACGCTCACCGCACCGACGGCGACACCGACAACCGCATTCATGACGTTACTCCGGATTGGTCGCGTCGGGGAGATACCCGACGCCCGCGTCAAAGCAGGCGCATGGCCTTGGCGCAAGCGCTAAAGGTGTCGCACGCGCTGGCGCTGTCCAGACCCTGTTTCTGTTCGAGTCCTATCGCTGCCTTAGAAGTCGCTCGAGGTAATCAAGTTCCTCGCGCGGTCGTTCGAATTCGCCGAGGCGGCGGCGCAATTCCTTGAGCACGCGCTCGGCGCGTTCGCCAATCGAACCCTGAATGTCACCGCGGCTTTCATCGGGGAATTTGGTGACATCTTCCTGATCTCGGCGCTGGTTCGCCTGCGGCCGCCCGAGCGGGTCCATGCGGTTCTCGGCACGACCGCGCTGGCCGGGACCGGGTTGCCCCATGCCCGGGTCACCCTCGCCGTCGCCTTCGCCTTCGCCCTGTCCGAGTTGGCGCTGAAGTTCCTGCGCCATGCCCTGCGCCGCCTTGCCCATGCCGTCGAGCGCGCGCTGCTGCCCCTCGGTCGCATCGCCCGGCTTGCCCTGACCCAGCTGGCCCTCGGCATCGCCCATGCCCTGCTCGGCATCACCGAAGCCTTCGCCTTCCTGCATGCCCTTCTGCTGAAGCCGCTCGCGAAGCTGCTTCAGGCGATCCCGCAGCGCCTGTTGCTGGTCCTGCAAGCTCTTTTCGCCGTTTTGTCCCGGCTGGCGCTGGCCGCGTTGCTGTTGGCCCTGCTGGTTTTGCTGGCCGCGCTGTTGACCGCGTTGCTGCTGCCCCTCGCGGAAGGTGCGGTCCCGCAAATCACGCTGCTCGCGCTGGAGCTTGTCGAGTTCCTCAAGCTGCTGGCCAAGTTCGCGTGTCTTCGGATCGACATCCTGCCGACGCGCCGAGCGGAGGTTTTCGAGGATTTGCTTCAACTCGTTGAGAAGCTTCTGCGCCTCGGCGGTGTTGCCCGAGCGCGCCATTTCCTCGATCTTGCGCAGCATTTCGGCGAGGTCGCGCTGGGTCAGCATCTTGCCAGGGTCCATCGGGGAGCGATCCTGCGCGTTCTGATCCTGATTGCGCAGGGCGCGCTCGGCGAACTCGCGCAGGAACTGGTCCATCGCGCGGCGCAGATCTTCCGTCAGCCGCTTGATTTCCTCAGGCGAGGCATCCCGCTCCAGCGCCTCGCGCAGGCGTGCTTCTGCTTCACGCAGGCGCTTTTCGGCGTCAGTCATGTCGCCGTTTTCAAGGAAGAGCGCGAGGTCATAGATTTCGCCGGTGATCTCGCGCAGCCGGTCGTCATGGCGCGCCGAGCGCAGCCCGCTGCGGATGAGATCCAGCGCGACATAATCGCCAACCTTCGGCGTGAAGCGCTCCGGCTCGAAAAGCAGCGCATCGAAGGCGAGGCGCACCGGCGCAAGGGTATCGGGCGCGAAATTGAGCGCGCGGCGCTGTTCCACCAGCGCTTTGGCGACGCTATTGGTGAAGGGGCGCTGCGGCAGCACGATTGATTTCGTCTCGCTCTCCGCCGCCTGTCCAAGATCATCCTCGACCCTCAGGCGAATGCGCACCTCTTCGCCGGCCCAGATGTGATCCTCGGTCGGAAGCACGAATTCGCCCGCACCGAGGCGCAGCGGAATCGCGGCGGTTGGTGCGGGAAAAAGTGTCCGTCCCGGCTTGGCCGTCGGGCGATCCGCAACGCGCTCAATGATCAGCTCGGCTTTCGCAATGCCGTAGTCATCGGTCAGCTCGTAGGAGAGCCGGATACCGCCGGGGGATTGCTTATCGGGTACCGGTGCCTCGATCTTCACGTCCTTCAGCGTCACGCCGGGCGCAAGGTCCGGGATGACCGAGAGGCGGTATTGCGCGACTTCGCGACCGTCGCGCAGCACCTTGACGAGGGAATCGCCTTTGACGATGCGTCGCTCAAGACTGACGCCGGCCGGGCGGCGTTCAGGCGCAGCGGCAGGATCGAGCTTCACAGCCTCCAGACCGGAAGCCGCGGACAATTCAATCTTGGAGGCCGCCGGTTCAGCGCCTTCGAGGCGCGGTGTTGTCGAGCGCACCGTCAGTGTCGCGCCGAGCGGAGCCTTGATGACCTCGTCGGTCGGGCTGCCGTTCGCGCCCGAGAGGAAGATCGGCGGGCGACCAGTATAGGCCGGCGGATCGATCCACGCATCAAGACGCGGTGGCACGGGCGGAATACGCGGGCTCGACCAGTCGAACGCCAGCGCAAGACGCGGAATGCGTTGTTCGCCCGCGACAAATGCCGCCGCAACAAGCGCCAGCAGCGCCGCAGCACGCAGCGCATAACGATCCTTCTCGCGAAGGCGCGGGTCCGCCGCCTGCGCGCTCAGCGCGGCTTGCGCCTTCTCTGCCCGCGCGCGATGCGCGGCCCAGAACACTGCTGCGATAGGGTCATCCTTGGCTGCGGGGCTATCGGCGAGCGTCGCGAGCGGGCGGTGGAATTCGGGCTTTGAGCGATCGAGCCGGCGCGCGATTTCCGCGCGGTCAGGCCACCGCAATTTGAGAAGCGGCAGCGCGAGCAGAACCATGCCGGCAAAGAACGCCAGCGTCAGCGCCATGCGTCCACCCGGTTCGAGGGGCTCGAAGGCCGAAAGCCATGCCAGAGTCAGGAAGAGGGCGATGAGACCGAAGACCGGCAGCAGGATCGGCAAGGCGCGTTCGGCGAGAATCGCCATTCCGGTCGCTGCGAAACGCAGGTCGCGCGACTCCAAGGCCCTTGTTTCCTTGCCGGGGAGGGCGCCGGTCGGGCTCAGATCCGGATGCGGCTTTGTCGGCTGTGTACTGGCCATGACATCCTTGCTCGCCCCGGTCCAGGAGGCGGAACCTTCCGCCCGCCGCGAAGCGTCAGACACCAAAGGTAGCACGGAAAACCAGCTTGGCGAGAGGGAGGGTTGAAGGATCCCCCTGCATTCTCAGGTCAAAAACGTCACAGCCAGCCGGGTTTGCGGTCGAGGCCGATCAATTCTTCGTATGTCTGGCGCGGGCGCGTCACGGCGTAGTCCTTGCCCTTCACCAGCACTTCCGGCACGAGCAGTCGCTGGTTGTAGGTTGAGGACATTGAGGCGCCATAGGCTCCAGCCGTCTTGAAGGCGATAAGATCGCCCGGCTTCATCTCCGGCAGCAGGCGCTCGACGGCGAAGGTATCACCCGATTCGCAGATCGGCCCGACGACATCATAAGAGACCATTTTCGCGCCGGCCTGCGGTTTCCCCACCGGCCAGATCTCGTGATAGGCCTCATACATCGCGGGGCGGACGAGGTCGTTCATGCCCGCGTCGACCACGAGAAACGAGCGATCCGCGCGTTCGTTGATATAGAGCACCTTGGCCAAGAGGATGCCCGCATTGCCAGCAATGACGCGGCCCGGCTCGAAGCCAAGTTCAATATCCAGCCCCGCCGTCACCTCGCGCACCATGTCACCATAGGCGGTCAGGGTGCCGGTGCCGTGCTCGTAGGGATGCTGCATCTCATAGGGGATGCCGACGCCGCCGCCGAGATCCAGCCGCTCGACCGGGTGACCCTGCTTCTTGAGGTTCTCGACCACGCCGCGCATCTTCAGAAACGCCGCGCGATAGGCGGAAAATTCGGTGACTTGGCTGCCGATATGCGCCGCGAGGCCCTTCACCGAGACGCCCGCCATGTTCGAGGCTTTGGCATAGAGCCGTTCGGCCTCCGAGAACGAGACGCCGAACTTGTTCGCCGCATCGCCGGTGGTGATCTTGGCATGCCCGCCCGCGCCGATTTCCGGGTTCACGCGCAGCACGATAGCCGGGCGCTTGCCGCGCGCGGCGCCGACGCGCGAGAGCACCTCCAGCTCGCCCTCGCTCTCGACATTGATCTGGTAGATGCCGGCTTCGACCGCATAGGCCAACTCCGCCTCGGTCTTGCCGACACCGGAAAACACGATCTTCGACGCGGGAATCCCTGCCGCCAGCGCCTTGCGGATTTCACCTTCGGAGACCGTATCCGCGCCCGCGCCGAGCTTCGCCAGCGTCATCAAGACGCCGAGGTTGCCGTTGGCCTTCACCGCATAAAACACATGGTCCTGATGCGGCTTCACCGCCTCGCAGAACACGCGATAATGCCGCTCCAGCGTTGCGCTCGAATAGACATAAACCGGGGTGCCGACCGCCGCCGCGATCTCGGCCAGCGGGACGTCCTCGGCGTGAAGCGCGCCGCCGGTATAATCGAAATGGTGCATGGTATTTCCTGTCGGCCTGAAGCCGGCGTTATTCCAGAATGAAATCAATCGGCAGATCGCGTTTGGGCGCGACAATGGGGATGCGTTTCTTGCCGCCGAGCTTGGTCTGGCCGGCGGTCGTCGTATCGCCCGTTGAAGCCGGAACGGCCTCTCCCGTTGCCTGCTTCTGGCCACCCGGCGGTTCAAGTTGACCGCGCTTGCCGCAGGCGCCAAGGCCACCGGCAATGAGCATCAGGACGAGAGAGAGGCGAACGGTGCGGCGCATGCGAGACTTCCGGTTTTCCCAAACGAGGCGGGTTTCCCCATACAAGGCAGGGCGATCAGCCCCACCGCTAGCATAAGCCTTACTTTGAAGCGAGAGCCCGCTTTTCGCGCACGAGCAACGCGAGCCAGCGTTTGGCCTGCTTCTTGACGTTCTCTGGCGCCGGGCCGCCATAGCTCTTGCGGCTCTTGACCGAATTGACCACCGACAGCACCGAATAGATGCCATCCGTGATGCGCGGTTCCACCGTCTGCATCTCTGCGAGCGTCAGCTTGTCGAGATCGACGCCCTTGCCGGAGGCGAGGCCAACGAGGCGCCCGGTGACGTGATGCGCATCGCGGAACGGCATGTTGAGGTTCTGGACAAGCCAGTTCGCGAGATCCGTCGCGGTGGCATAGCCCGAGCCGGCGGCCTTCCTGAGGCGTTTGGCATCTGGCTCCATGTCGCGCACCATACCTGCCGTCGCGGCGATGCAGAGCGCGAGCGCATCGAGCGCGTCGAAGGTTTGCTCCTTGTCCTCCTGCATGTCCTTGGCGTAGGCGAGCGTGAGTCCCTTCATCACCGTCAACAGACCCATGAGCGAGCCAAAGATGCGGCCAGACTTGGCGCGCACGAGTTCCGCTGCATCCGGGTTGCGCTTCTGCGGCATGATCGAGGAGCCAGTGGTGAACTTGTCCGAGAGCTTGACGAAGGCGAACTGCGCCGAGGTCCAGATCACGATTTCCTCGGCAAAGCGCGAGAGGTGCATCGCGAGAATGGACGCCGCCGAAAGGGCTTCGAGCGCGAAATCACGATCTGAAACCGAATCGAGGCTGTTCGCGGTCGGGCGATCAAAACCGAGCGCCGCCGCCGTGCGCGTGCGATCGATGGGGAAGTTGGTGCCGCCGAGCGCCGCCGCGCCGAGCGGGCACTCGTTGAGGCGCTTCCTGGCGTCCTGAAACCGTCCGCGATCCCGCCCGATCATCTCGACATAGGCCATCATGTGGTGGCCGAAGGTGACGGGCTGGGCGGACTGGAGATGCGTGAAGCCCGGCATCACAGTGCCAGCGTGCTCAAGCGCCTTTTCGGCGAGCGCCTGCTGGAGATCGGCGAGCGAGGCGTCAATGGCGTCTATGGTGTCGCGCACCCAGAGGCGGAAATCGGTCGCGACCTGATCGTTGCGTGAGCGTCCGGTATGCAGGCGTCCCGCTGCAGAACCGATGATTTCTGCCAGCCGTGCCTCGACATTCATGTGAATGTCTTCCAGCTCTGACCGAAACGTGAACGTCCCGGCGTCAATTTCGGCCTTGACCTGACGCAGCCCTTGCACAATCGCTTCTGCGGACTGGGCATCGATGATGCCCTGCGCCGCGATCATCTCGCAATGCGCGATCGAGCCACGGATATCCTGCGCGGCGAGACGCTTGTCGAAATCGATCGAGGCGTTGATTTCCTGCATGATGGCCGCCGGACCTTCGGCGAAGCGGCCGCCCCACATTTCGTTTGCCATAGGTGTTCCTCGAGAATGACAAAGCCGGTTGAGCCGCCAAAATCCGCCAAAGGCCATGCCACCCTTCTCGGGCCGCTGATTTTTGCGTCGCTCGTGATCGTGGCTTCGCTATATGCCTTTGGCGGCTTGGGCAACCTCTTCGGCCACAAGTCGAGCGAAAACGCTGCACAATGCAAGGCGGCGACCGCCAAACTTGCCGCGCTGCATCCCCTCGCGAAGGGCGAGATCGCCGCGCTCACAGTGCCACCAAAATCAACGCCGGTGGTGCCTCTCTCGTTCCAGAACGCGAAGGGCGAGCCGGTCACGCTCGCCTCCTTCAAGGGCAAGACCATCCTTCTCAACCTCTGGGCGACCTGGTGCGTGCCTTGCCGCAAGGAAATGCCGGCGCTCGATGCGCTTCAGGGCGAGCTTGGCTCCAAGGATTTTGAGGTCGTCGCTGTTAACATTGACACGCGAAATCTTGAGAAACCCAAGGCGTTTCTGGAGGAGATCAAGGTTTCAAAGCTCGGCTATTACGCCAACCCTTCGGCCAAGATATTTCAAGACCTTAAGGCTTCCGGCCGGGCTTTCGGCATGCCGACGACGCTATTGATCGATCTCTCGGGCTGTGAGCTTGCGTATCTCGCCGGGCCTGCCGAATGGTCGAGCCCGGAAGCGCTTAGTTTCATCAGGGAGGCGCTGGTCAAAAATTAGAATTTTATGATATTAACTGCACGAATTTATGGTTAATACATCCTAAATAATAAAATATATTATATCGAATTATTGTTGAGAATTCCAGAATTTTAGCCTGAGAAATTTTCAGGTGTAGTCTTTTTGTGAAAAGCAAGTCGGGCGCGACTTTTTTTGCATTTTCTATTGCTTGACAAAACCTGAGCATCCTTTTTTTACTCTCCTCCGCTCAGGAAAGGAGCTAGGCAATGAAGAATAATGTTATCCGTCTTGCGAAACTGGCGGCTGTTGCGTGCGTAATCTCTTCGACGTTCGCCATGGCTCAGACCGGCAAGGGTGGTCGTTTCACCATCCACAATGACACGGCAAAGAACACTGTCGTCGGTTTTTACACCAATGATGGCTCGGGCTGGAGCACCAATTGGCTCCGTGAACAGCTCAAGCCCGGCGAAACCGCTGGCGCGCAGTTCAAGGATGCGACTGGCAATTGCAACCAGCGCCTCCAGGTGGGTTGGCTCGGTTCGAAGGGCGGCGAGGTCAAGGACGACCCGATCCGCATCGACATCTGCAAGGCTAGCAACGTCTACCTTCACGACAACGACGTGTCGTTCGACTGATTGGTTTCAAGCATCATCGCATTTTGAAACGACGCCCGGCCCTGCGCCCGGCGTCGTTTTTTGTTCGGTTTGCGCCATCGCGCTTGCCAGCACCGGCCAAGGTTCCTACCGTTCGATGGAACAGTAGAGGAGCCTGCCATGACATCGAATGCCCGTGTTGATATCGGCCCTTTCAAAGCCATGGCGCCGGAGGTTTATGATGCGCTTGCTGCGCTCAGCCAGTCCGCCGTAACGCTGGGGCTCGAGAAAGACCTCCTTGAACTCGTCAAGGTCCGCGCCTCGCAGATGAACGGCTGCACCTATTGCCTCCAGTTCCATATCAATCTCGCGCGTCAGCTTGGCGTTCCCGCGGCCAAGCTCGATCAGCTCGCGGCGTGGCGCGAATCGCAGGTCTATTCGCCGCGCGAGCGCATCGCGCTGCACGCGACCGAGGCGCTGACCAGCATCGCGGGCGGCGAAATTCCCGATGAGGAATTCGACGACATGGAAGATGAATTCGGCGAGCGTGGCCTTGCCGGGCTGATCGCCGCTGTCGGCGTGATCAATGTCTGGAACCGCATCGGTATCACCTACCGCTTCAACGCACCGGCGGCGAAGTAACGCTGCCCGAAAATACGCTGTCGTTGTCAGGCGCGGGGCGCGGATGTAGCCTCCCTTCCGGATCAAAACGGGAGGTTACCATGCGCTTTCTGGTCGCTGCGTGTTTTCTGGCCTTGAGCCAGCTTTCGAGCTTCGCGGGCGAAATCCTGCCCGATCTTGGCACCGATGCGGTGCTCGACCGGCCCAAGGGCAAGCCGCGCGGCTCGATCATCCTGATGCCGGGCGGCGATGGCGGTCTCGGCATCACGTCAGACGGCGAGATTACCGCGCTGAACGGCAATTCGCTGATCCGCAACCGCCGTTCCTTCGCGGCGGCGGGGTTCGCGACGCTCTCGCTCTCCTCCACGGGGTCAGCGTCGTCGGCCATCGAGACCATGCGCAAGATCGCGCGCCCGGTGATCGTCGTCGGCACCAGCCGCGCCGCGACGCGGATGCACCGCGCGCTTTCGGCGGATGCGCTCGTGATCACCTCGGGCATGCTTGACGATTTCATGGGCAATGTCGGCTCGGCCGATGCCCTTCCGCCGACGTTGATCGTGCATCACCGGAATGATTATTGCCGGGTCACATCGCCCGCGCTGGTGCCGGAGTTCCAGAAATGGGCGGGTAGCCGCGCCCGCGTTGTCTGGCTGGATGGCGGGGCGGAAGGCGGTGAGCCTTGTCAGGGCAACAGCCATCACGGCTTTGCGGGCATCGACGGCAAGATGGTCGGGGCCGTGCTCGGCTTCGCGCGTGGTGTCCGCTCGCGCTGAGGCTTTTCGTCAGAGATCCAGCGACAGCGTCACCGTGACGGGCTCGCCGACAGCGAGCCCTTCCGCATTGCGTATCTCGGCCTTTACCGGCAGGAGATAGGCGCCGGCCTTGCTGTCGGGGAAAATCGAGGTCGACCAGACAGCCTCGCCCACCCGCGCCTTGACGCGTACCGATCCCCAGCCGCGCCGGGGAACGGCCATTCTGATGATGCTGGATTCATCTTGCGGCAGCGTGACGAAGTGCCACGCGCCTTTTCCGTTCCAGAGCCAGAGCGGTGCGGTGAAGGTGAAAACCACCGCGTACGCCGTGATCAGCCGGCCTTCTTCACCGCGATGCCATTGGCCGTCAGCGTTTCGGCGAGTTCGCCGGACTGGAACATCTCGCGGACGATGTCGCAGCCGCCGACAAACTCGCCCTTGATGTAGAGCTGCGGAATGGTCGGCCAGTTGGCGTAGTCCTTGATGCCGTTGCGCAGATCAGCGTTCTCGAGCACGTTGTGGGCTTTGTAGGGCGCGCCGACGTAATCGAGGATCTGCACGACCTGACCCGAGAAGCCGCACATCGGGAACTGCGGCGTGCCCTTCATGAACAGCACCACGTCGTTGGTCTTCACTTCGTTGTCGATGAAGGTGTTGATATCGGTCATGATTTTCTACTTTCTTTCCCTGAGCGGCCTTTTCTTCACGCGAACCGCAAGTCCACTTCGCTCGAAAATGCCTTATTGCCGGTTCAAGGCCGGCGGGTTGATAGACGTCATCTTATTCCGCTGATGTCGTTAGCGCCAGAGCGTGCAGCACGCCGCCCATGTTGCCCTTGAGCGCAGCATAAACCAGCTGATGCTGCTTCACTTTGGGCATCCCCTTGAAAGCCGAGGAGACCACGGTCGCGGCGTAATGATCACCATCACCCGCGAGATCCTTGATCTCGACCTTCGCATCGGGGAGCGCTTCCTTGATCATGCGCTCGATATCGGCTGCTGCCATGGCCATGAGATTGTCCTTACTTCTTTTTCGGGTCTTCAACCCAGCCTTTGGACTTGAACACAGCCCAGATCGCCATGGAATGGCCATGGCCCAGTTCGAAATCCTGCTTGAGCCAGTCGACCAGCTCGGTTGCTTTCAAACCGGGACGGAGCAAGCCCTTGGCTTTTCCGCAAGGGCCTTTAAATCCTCCGGTCCCTTGCCGGTCTTGGCCTTGATATTATCGAGGTAGGCCTGAAAGCTCACGCCGGTTTACTCCGCCGCTTGCGCCATGAAGCCCGGCAGCCAACCTTCATGCGCATTCCGCATCTCGTCGAGAGAGATGGGGTCTTCGCCCGGCAATTCCAGAGTCTTGCCGCCGACGACGCCGATGAATTTCGCATAAACCCCGGCTTCGGTCAGGTGATGCTCGATTTCCGCCGCGTCCTTGCCGGTGCAGGTGACGACATACCGCGCCTGATCCTCGCCGAACCACAGCGCGTGTTTCGGCAGTTCCGGGTCGAAATCCTGAATGCTCGCGCCAAGGTTGCCCGCCATCGCCATTTCCGCGAGCGCGACGCCGAGGCCGCCATCGGAAAGGTCATGCACGGCGGAAACCTTGCCGGTCCTGATCAGATTGCGGATGATTAGCCCGTGCTGGTACTCGATATCGAGATCGACGGGTGGTGGGGCGCCTTCCTCACGGCCGCAAACCGTCGCGAGATAGCTTGAGGCCCCGAGCCAGCCCTTGGTTTCGCCGAGCAGCAGGATCGCATCGCCGAGCTTCTTGAACGCCAGCGTCGCGTGTTGCGTCACGTCCTCCAGCAGGCCCACGCCGCCGATGGTTGGCGTCGGCAGAATGCCCTGACCATTGGTCTCGTTGTAGAGGCTGACATTGCCCGAGACGACCGGGAACTCGAGCTTTTTCGCCGCTTCGCCGATGCCGCGCACGGCCATCACGAACTGGCCCATGATTTCGGGCCGCTCCGGATTGCCGAAGTTGAGGTTATCCGTCAGCGCGATCGGTTCCGAACCCACGGCGCAGAGGTTGCGCCAGCATTCGGCGACCGCCTGCTTGCCGCCCTCGAACGGATCGGCCTCGACATAGCGCGGCGTGACATCACAGGTCACCGCGAGGCCCTTCGGCCCGTTCTCGACGCGCACGATCGCCGCGTCGCCGCCCGGCTGCTGAACCGTGTTGCCGAGGATGAGGTGATCGTACTGCTCCCACACCCAGCGCTTCGAGCACATATCCGGTGAGCCGAGGAGCTTGAGCAGCGCCTCCTTGTTGGACATCGGCGCGACAACATCGGCGCGGCGCAGCACGAGGCGCTTCGGCGTTTCGACCCACGGGCGATCATACATCGGGGCCTCGTCACCGAGTTCCTTGATCGGCAGATCGGCCATGACCTCGCCCTTGTGCTTGATGACGAAGCGCAGCGTGTTGGTGGTCTTGCCGATCACGGCGAAGTCGAGCCCCCACTTGACGAAAATCGCGCGCGCCTCGGCCTCCTTGTGCGGATGGAGTACCATCAGCATGCGCTCTTGTGACTCCGAGAGCATCATCTCGTAGGCAGTCATGCCCGGCTCGCGGCAGGGGACGGCGTCGAGATCCAGCTCCACGCCGAGATCGCCCTTCGCGCCCATTTCGACCGCCGAACAGGTGAGACCCGCCGCGCCCATATCCTGAATCGCGATGACGCAGCCCTTGGCCATGATCTCGAGCGAGGCCTCGAGCAGCAGCTTTTCGGCGAAGGGATCGCCGACCTGCACGGTGGGGCGCTTTTCCTCGGATTTGTCGTCGAACTCGGCGGAAGCCATCGTCGCGCCGTGGATGCCATCGCGGCCGGTTTTCGAGCCGAGATAGACGATCGGCATGCCGACGCCGCTCGCCTGCGACGTGAAGATCATCTCGCGCTTGGCGATGCCCACGGCCATGGCGTTGACGAGGATATTGCCGTTATAGCGCGGGTGGAACCCGACGCTGCCGGCCACTGTCGGCACGCCGAAGGAATTGCCATAACCGCCGATGCCGGCGACGACGCCCGAGACGAGGTGCTTGGTCTTGGGGTGATCCGGCTCGCCGAAGCGCAGCGCGTTCAAACACGCAACGGGGCGTGCGCCCATGGTGAAGACATCGCGCAGGATGCCGCCGACCCCGGTGGTCGCGCCCTGATAGGGCTCGATATAGGAGGGGTGGTTGTGGCTCTCCATCTTGAAGGCGCAGACCATGCCATCGCCGATATCGACGACGCCGGCGTTTTCACCCGGGCCATAGACGACGCGCTTGCCCTTGGTGGGCAGGCCCTTGAGGTGGAGGCGGGAGGATTTATACGAGCAATGCTCGTTCCACATCGCCGAGACGATCCCGAGTTCGGTGAGCGTCGGCGTGCGCCCGATCAGCGCGACAAAGCGCTCATATTCGTCCGGCTTCAGGCCATGCGCCTTGACGAGTTCGGGGGTGATCTCAGTGTGATTGTTGAACATGCTGCACCTCGTGGGGTGCGATATAGCGGGAAGGCGCGGGGAGGGAAATGGGTGACAGCGAACAATCAAGGCATAACTGACTTGTGCTAATGCAGGAAGATCCCCAATACGTAGTTGCACATTGCAATTGTTCGTTTCAAAATAAATCCCCATATGGGGGTAGGTATGAGTCTGAAAAAATTGCCGCTTAATTCGTTGGTGGTAAATCGAGCAAACGATCGCCATGGCGAACTCGAAAACGAGACTGCCGCAATCGCTTGGCTTTTTAATCATCGTGAAGGCCATATGAAGCAACTGGCCAAAGATTTAGTTGATAGCGGCCAGATGTACGAGGCCCCTCTAGTCTTCGACGATGCCGGAAAATTTATAGTTTTTGATGGAAATCGTAGAATTACTTGTCTGAAATTGATTGCCAATCCGAAGCGCGCGCCGAATGCAGAGCTGCAAAGATATTTCTCGAAGCTCAAGAAGAATGCGTTACCTAGTCTAACAACAAAAGTTACGTGTCAGGTTGAGAGCGACCGTGATCGTATAGATGAAATTCTTTATCGTCGGCATACAGGTGCTCAGGCTGGTGTTGGGCAAAGCGCTTGGGACGATCGTATGAAAAATACGTTTGTTCAGCGCACCGGCAAGGGCGATGGAGGAAGTGTCGCAGACGAAATTGAGAAGGCGCTAATTGAAGCGGGCCTCTTGGCTCCAAGTGATAAGATTCCGCGTTCAAATATGAACCGACTTCTGTCTGCCGAGGTTTTCAGAAATCGAGTTGGCGTCTCATTTCGTGGGGGAATGTTTAATTTCACTCATAATTCTGATAAATCTCTCGCGGCTCTTGCAAGGGTGGCATCAGATCTTTCAAATAAAAAAATCGTTCTCGGTGATATTTGGGATGTTGATGGAAAAAACAAATATCTTGATCGCTTAGATAAAGAAGGTGTTCTTCCTGCGGCTAAGGATTTGATGCGGTCTTCTGCACCTGTGCCGATTGAGAAAAAGCAGCGAAGCGCCTCACCGTCTTCTCTCAAAGTGGCTCCGCAAAAGCGAACAAGGCTTATCTCTGATTTGGAGCATTCAATTGCCTGGTCTGGGCGCCTTCATAGGCATCGTGAGATTTGGGAGGAGTTGCAATATCGGCTGGAACTTGATCGGCATCCAAACGCAATTTCAGTGTTGATGCGTGTCTTAATCGAGTTGTCTGTTGAAAATTGTATCTCACAATTAAAAATTCCAATTTTCGAAAAAGATAAATTGTCAAATAAAATAAAAAAGGCATGTACAGCGCTCGCAGATCAAGGAAAAGTCGATAAAAAGACAGTAGGTATTGTTGCAAAATTTGATCAAGCGGAGCATATAGTATCGGCAGATACGCTTAATAGATATGTTCATTCTCAAACATTTGCGCCTTCTCCGGAGCATATTTGTTCGATTTGGGATGCGCTCTATGAATTTGTTGTGGCGTGTTTGAATTCGTAACGCTCATCAAATTTATCCCCACCCTCCACACCGCCCCCATAATCCGCTTGCCCCACCGGTTCGGGTCGGTCGTCTCATGAGCGGAGGACACGCGGCGGGGTGCTGCTATGGGTGTGCGAGCCCGTCGGCATCTGCCTGCCAGCACCTTCTCCCTTAACGGGCGAAGCCGACTGGCGGGGGTTGGGATGCGCGGCCATGCTCGCAACGGGTTTTGTCCCTGGCTCAACAGGGGCGAGACGCTTTCTGCCCTCTCCAGCGCGCCGCATCGCCGGGGGCAGGGCCGCCGCATCGCCTCCCTTTTCGGAAGGCGGGGTCGGCGCCGCCAAAAGCCCCTGAGAATGGGTCGGACCGTGTGCCACGGTCGCCGGCATGGCTCTGAAGCGCCCTTTTCTCCGAAAAATAGCCGCTGCGCGGGGTTCTCCGCTGTCTCGAGGTCCGGTGTCACCGGTTCCTCCTCCTACGCTAGCGCCACCGGTTCGCGAGGCCGGCGGCGGCCCCGCGCTGCCCGAAAACGAAACCGCCCGGATCAAGGTCCGGGCGGCTGTTCGTGCTGGCGCAGAAGCTGCGCCTTATTTTTGGGCCAGTTATCTCTTGGGCATCCCGCAGGTGTTCATGCCCAGCAGCGTGTAAAGCGGGCAGAAGCTGAACACCGCCGTCAGCAACGGCACAACGCCGATCCAGCCGAGCCAGGCATAGGGCGAACCCTTGCCGATCAGGCCGAAGGCAAAGGCCAGCAGCGCAAGGCCGACGATAATCCGCAACGCACGATCAATCGTCCCGACATTCTTGTTCATGGGAACCCCCTCCTGTTGAAAGATGCCGCAGCGTAACATGACATTCAAAAATGTGAATGCGTTAAATCAATTGTAACACTTTGCGCGCCTGCAAATTCAGGTCGAAATCACACCCTGTCGCCGCTTGAGGTGGCCGTAATAGGCCCAGAGCATCCGTGCTGCCACCGCCCGCCACGGCGCCCAGCGCGTCGCGATCTCCGCCATCTGCTTCGCGGTCGGGCGGGCCTCCAGCCCCATCGCGAGCTTCGCGCCCTCCTGAAGTGCAAGATCGGCGGGCGCGAAGATATCCTGCACCCCGAGGCAGAACATCATGTAGACCTCCGCCGTCCAGGGGCCGATGCCGTGGATTTTCACCATCGCCGCGTGGGCTTCATCCACCGGCATCTCCGCCAGCCGGTTGAACGGGAGATCGCCGGAGGTGATCGCTTCGGCCAGCGCCCGCAACGTCTTGATCTTGGGTCCGGAGAGGCCGCAGGCGCGCAGGTCCACCTCGCTCGCGCTCGCCAGCGCTTCCGGTGTCAGCGGATCAAAACGCGCATGGAGTTTGTCGCGGATCGCGCTTGCGCTCGAAACCGAGAGTTGCTGCGCGGTGATCGTCGAGACAAGACCGGAGAAGCCATGCTCGCGCCAACGCAGGGGCGGCGCGCCGCAGGTCTCGGCGATCAAGCGCATATGCGGGCAGATGCCGATGAGGTAGTCGACGCCGCGCTGGATATCGGCCTCGTTGGTGATCACGCTCATGGATGTCCCCCTGATCTGTTTGTACTGTAAGCTGAGCCTGTTCACGATCACAACGCCCGCGTCGCGCAACCCGATTTCAGGGGAAACTTCTTCTTTATGTCGCCTGTGTTCCGTTTTGCACCGAGCCCGAACGGCTATCTCCACCTTGGCCATGCTTATTCGGCGCTGTTGAACGCGGAATTCGCGCGGCGGCTCGGCGGGCGGTTTCTGGTGCGGATCGAGGATATTGACGTGACGCGCTGCAAGCCGGAACTGGTAGATGCGGCGCTGGAGGATCTCGCGTGGCTGGGGCTTCAATGGGAGGGGCCGGTCCTGCGGCAGAGCGCGCATTTCCAACGCTATCGCGCGGTTGCGGTGGATCTGGAGGCGAAGGGGCTGCTGTATCCCTGTTTTTGTACGCGTGGTGATCTAGCGAAACTTGCGGGCGAATACCCCGCCCGCGACCCTGACGGCGCGCCGCTTTATCCCGGCATCTGCCGGCATCTTGAACCGGGCGAGCGCGCCCGGCGTATCGCCGCCGGTGTGCCGCATGCACTCAGGCTCGATAGGGCAAAGGCCGTCAAAGAGGTGGAAGCTCGGCCGGCTGCGTCCTCGGCGGCCTTATCGTGGGATGAAGTCTCCGGCGAACGGCTCGAAATCACCGTGCGGCTTGAGGCCGATCCGCTTCGCTGGGGCGATGTTGTGATTGTCCGCAAGGAATGCCCGACGAGCTATCACCTCTCGGTGGTGCTCGATGATGCGCTGCAAGGCGTCACACATGTCGTGCGTGGCACCGATCTTTATGAGGCGACCACGATCCATCGGCTGTTGCAAACCCTGCTCGATCTGCCGGCGCCGGTCTATCACCACCACGAACTGGTCAAGGACGATGCGGGCAGGAAGCTCGCGAAATCCGCCGCTTCAAAGCCGCTCCGCGAGCTTCGCGCCGAGGGCGTGAGCGCGGCGGATATCCGCAAACGCTTCGGGTTTTCATAATCTACTTGCCGAACCCCATCACCACCGAGACCACAAAGGTCATGGTGAAAATTGCGAGCATGGTGGTGAGTGAAATCGCGCCGGAGGTTACCGATTGGCCCGCCCGGTAGCGCTCGGCGAGGAGGTAGGCGTTGACCCCGGTGGGGCAGGCGGCAAAGAGCAACGCCGAGCCCGCCATCAGCGGCGGAAGATGCAGGATTGGCACCGCCATCACATAGACAAGTGCGGGGTGGAGCACCAGTTTGAGCGCAGAAATCACGCCGATCAGCCGCTTGTTGCCCTCCAGTGCGATGCGAGTCATCGACATGCCCATCGCGACCAGCGCGCAGGGAGAGGCAGTATCGCCAAGGAATTTCAGGACCGATTTTGCCGTTCCCGGCAGCGGCACGCCGCCCATACGCCACAAAAGACCCATGCCGATCGCGACGAGGATCGGGTTCGACAGAATGGCCTTGATCAGGCGCAGCAGCAGGCCGCCGGAACCGGTCTCGTGCCGTGCGATCAGCAGGGCGGTTGCGGTCATGGTCAGGGGCGAATGGATGATGAGCAGTAGGATGATCGGTACGGTGCCAGCTTCGCCAAAAACACCGAGAATGAGCGGGATTCCGATCATCACAGTGTTCGATTGCGCCGCGGCAAAGCCGATGATCGCGGTTTCGCGGGGCGGGCGGCCCAGCCGGCGGGCGATGGCGGCGGCGACCAGCCAGCAGATCAAGAGCCCGACGAAATATGACGCCCAATAGGGCAGCGGGTTGAGGTGCGGGAACTCGGTGCTTGCCACCGTGCGGAACAGCAGCGCGGGGATCGCCAGCACGAAAACGAACTCCGAAAGCCCGTTGCCCGCGCGCTCACTGACCAGTCCCAGCCGGGCGGCGAGATAGCCGATGGCGACGAGTGAGAAGACCGGCGCCACGATGGCAAGGGCGGATATCAGCAAAGGGGGCATCCAAGTTAGGCTGCACCTGTCGCAGCCCTGCCGTCTTGGCCCGAAAATCTCCTGACGACAAGTCGTTGAAATTGAGGGGGCAATTTAGGCAAGGCTTAACAAGGGCGGCGTAGACTATCAGCATGAAGAGGCGCTCTCAGCGCCCGGATGCGCAGAAGGCGGCATCACAACATTCGGAAATTTGGCGATGTCCGCATCAGACTCCCTCACGGCCCGGCAGATCCGCGAAATCGCGCATGAATTGCGCGCGCCGCTCGGCGGTATTGAGGCGATGGTCGAGATGCTGGAAGGTTCGGCGCTCGATGCCGATCAGGCGCGGATGGTCGTTGCCCTCAAGGCATCGGTCGCGCATTTGCGCGGCATCGCAGGTGCGGTGCTCGGCGCACCGGGATGGAATGAGGCCGCGCCTGCGTCGGCTGCCAGACGTCCGCTTGGTGCAGTGCTCGCGGAAATCGAGGCGGCCGGGCAAGCCCGCGCCCGCTCGAAGGGCCTGAGCTTTGCTATTCATGGGGCCGATGAGACTTTGCGAAATGTGCTGGTCGAGTCGATGGAGCTCCGGCAGGTGCTTGAAAACCTTGTCGACAATGCGTTTCGCCTGACAACTCGAGGCGGCGTCGATCTTTACGTTTCGCGCGCCTCGGCTGGGCGGATCGGGTTTCACCTTGTCGATGATGGGCCGGGCCTTCAGGCGCTCGATGCCGCACGGCTCATCCGCTCGGGCGGGGGCATCGAGGGACGTTCGGGTGGGGCCGGTATCGGGCTCAGCATCGCGGGACGCCTTGTTGCCGAACGCGGTGGTGCGCTCAGTGGTGGTCCGGCGGGTGAGGGCAGGGGCGCGGCCTTTACCTTTGATTGGCCGGATGAGCCTGCTTCCAGCAAGGGAACCTGCCTCATCGTCGATGATCATCCGGCCTCGCGGCTGGTGCTCAAGACGATTCTGGGTGCGGCGGGCTATCGCTGCCTTGAGGCGGGGCGTCCGGAGGAGGCCTTGACCGTGATCGCGGCCTCAAGTCCTGAGATCGTGCTGACTGATCTCAATATGCCCGAAGGCGGCGGCATGGCGCTGATCGCCGAGATTGCGGCCATTTCCACGCGTCAGCGGCCCAGGCTGCTGGTGGTCAGTGCCGATGATCTCGATCCGGCGGAGCCCCTGTCGCGCGAGGTTGATGGCGCGATCCGCAAGCCGATTACGGTGCGCGCGGTACTCGAAGCAATGGTGAAGCTGGAGCGACGCCCGGAGAATCCAGGCTCAGAGACCTGCGCAGCCTGATCGACGTTTGCGTGGTCTGATCCCGGTCAGTTCTGCGCCAGAATGGCGTTGGCACCCGGCGCCAGTTTCAGCACGGCTTCCATCTGGTCGCGATCACGCTTGAAGTTCGCGAGCTGGCGTCCGGCCAATTCGCGGCCCTTCGGCAGCTTGATCGCCAGCGGATCGACGAGGCGGTCGTTGATCATCACCTCGTAATGGAGGTGCGGACCGGTCGAGAGGCCGGATGAGCCGAGGCGACCGACGATCTGCCCCTGCCGCACTCGCGCGCCCGCCGTGATGCCCGGCCCGAAAGCCGACATGTGGTTGTAGGTCGTCACATAGCCGTGGTTATGCTCGATCTCGACGCGGCGGCCATACCCCGAATCCCATTCAGCCATTCGGACCGTGCCGCTCCCCGCTGCGCGGATCGGCGTGCCGACCGGAGCTGCCCAGTCGACGCCGTTGTGCATCCGGTAATAGCGCAGGATCGGGTGGCGACGCATGCCAAAGGTCGAGCGCAATTCGCCGCCGTCGATCGGCTTGCGGATGAGGAACTGCTTCACCGAGCGACCGAGATCATCGAAATAATCGACAACCTCATCTTCGGGCAGCTTGAAGCGGTAGTAGCGTCGCTTGACCCCGCCGGTGATCAGCGAGACCAGCAGCAACTCGGGCTTGGCGGCATCGCCTTCGCCATTGGCGATCAACATCTCGATGGAATCGCCTGTGCCGACACGCCGCTGGAGATCGACGTCGAAGAACACCGTACGGATCGCCTCGTCGATAACCGCCGGGGCGATGTCGTGACGGCGCGCGGTTTCATGGATGGAGGAATAAAGGGTCAGGCGACCCGAATTCGCCTCGTTGTTCTCGTCCTCATCATCGTCTTTAGCAGCAGGGTCGGCTGTGGTCGATGCTCGGACGGCGACGTCACGCACCTCAATCGGCCAGAAGGAGCCGTCATCGCGCCGGCCTGTCGAGGCGACGAGCTGCTCATCCGAGAAGAGCTCAACCCGCATCAGCTCTTTTGCGGCGCCCGGCTCCTGCGGCTGAAGCGTCAGCTTGAGAACCCGGTTGCCGTCAAGGTTGTTGACCTTGCGCGAGCGGGTGAGGGCGGAGACGATGTCCTTGATCTGCGCCGGGGTTGCGCCCGCGGTCTTCAGCGTCTGGGTGGTCGTCGCCTCGTTGCGCGAGAGGATCAGACGCTCTTCGACCTGCATCTGGTTGAGCACGGCATCCTGGCGCGGGAGCACCGAGACATTCTCCGGCACCATCTTGACCACGAGCTTCGAGAAAGGATCGCCGACGCCTGCCGAAAAGCCGAGGGCTGTCGATCCGGTGGTCGGCGCGCGCATTACCTTTGCGAGCTGCGACTGCGCCGCATCGCGCACTGTATCGCGGCGGCGTTCGGAAAGGGTGTCGACGATCTGCGAATAGGCGTCCTCGTCGCGCAGCAGGATGCCGCTATCGGTCAGGTCTTTCGCGGTGGCGATATCCCGGAGTGACAGGCCGACCTCAGAATCAACGCCGGGCGTGCCCTCGTTCTCGATCGCGGCGCGATCTTCGCTGGCGAGCGAAACCAGCTTGGCAAGATTGAACGCGGGAATCGAATCCGCATAGCCAAGCGATTCGAGCGCCAGCGGCGTGGCCAGCCGGGTGTAGGATGCGCTGCGGGTCACCTCCGCATCGCCGACCCTGATCTGCACCGGCGCGCGGTAATCCTGCCGGGCGGCGATGAGATTGGCTCTGCGGACCAGCTTGTCGCTGCGCTGGGCCATGATCATAGCGCCTGTGCCGGCACGTTCATCACGGCCGTTCTTGGCGAGTTGTGGGTTGGAAACCACATTGCGCAATGGCCCGAGCGCACCCGCGACCGATAACAGCATCAATCCCGCACCGGTGATGCCCGTCAGCACGATGCCGGCGAGCCAACGGTGGTTCACCCTGCCGCGGGCCATCGTGACCATGGCAGCACCTTCCGCATTGAGCGGTGGCTCGAGTCCAAGGTCGGCCGGGAGATGGCGATACGAAATTTGCGGCATCGGTTAAAAATGGGCTCCAGCGCGTGTTGCGCTCCAGCGGTGAACCGCTTTTCCGTGCCCTTTCTATGGCAGCTCATAAAAAATATCCATCCCGCGCAAAAGGAAAACCCGGAACCGGTGCGATGCTGTTGAGTTTCATCGTGGATTGGTGTCCGGGCGCTTTGCCCATTGCAGGAAATTTTGCATCGCAAAAAAGTTTTCCCTCGCGCGCACGCGCCCATCGATTCAATATCGCTCATCGATTCGCTCGACTGCGTCGGGCGGGTTTTCGGTGTGCGGCCAATTTTCTTCAAAAACCTGATTGACAGGTCTGAGGGGTGCGCCTATACCAACGTCACTGGCGACGCACATCGCGGCGCGCCGATCACTGTTCTCTAAATTCTGGTTTTGGCCGGGGTTAGGGCGAAAGCCCGGGAAGCCTGTGATCT
>NKIW01000015.1 GCA_002256205.1 Rhizobiales bacterium PAR1 | reverse complement strand
CAAAAACTCGCGGCGACTCGCAACACGCTACGACAAAACCGCCCAAAGTTACCTCGGATTCGTCCGTATCGCCGCGATCCGGCTATGGATGCGCGAATTTGTCAACAGGGCCTAAACACACAAAAATCTCTGGGGTCGCTGAAACTATTCATTCAAATAGTACGCAATGAGCTTTTTTGCTCGCCTGTATGGACAGCTACGCGCCCCGTTGTGGTCGTTCGCGGTCCCAAGAAGGTAGACCTAGACCGGACGTTGAAAGTGTCTAGAAAATCGGGGGCGATTCACAATCCCAATAGTTGCAGTACCAATTTTTGTGCCCAACAGGCCTTGATCTGGCTTTGCTCCCTTCGACTGCATGCCAGCGCCATAGCCGCGGTTGTAGGCGTCCATTGCGAGAATGGCTGTGAACAACGTTTCTGAAATCGCCATTTTAAAAACCTCGCCTTAGGTGTGATGAAAATACTTCAAATGGAGGATTGGGAGGAAATGTCCTCCCTCCTTTTGTTTCTTCCGCATATAATTTCGGATACATCACCGGAAACCGCTTCACGATTTCCTCAGTTACCGGCGTTCTTGGATCAACAACTTCAATGATGACACTTTTTAACTTGTAACCTGTCCCGAAGACATTCGCGAAATCATCGCGGACGATCTCGTTGCCTTGGATGATCTCGCGATACCGGTAGCGCCGCTCGCGCTTCTCGTCGTAATAGGCGGTCCGGTTGCCCATATCCCGGTTCATCTTCGTCTCGTAGACGATGCGGAACGAGGTTGGATCGCTCGGGTTGGAGAAGGTCACCATGGTGGGGATTTCGCCGCCCTTCAGCACCACCTTGCCGGTGAGCTTGCCTTGGCGATAGTCGAGTTCATCAATGCTGCCGTCATCCCATCCGAGTTGTTCGGAGAGGGCCTTCAAGGGCTGGATTCGTCCCGTTTCGAGTAGCGCAACGACATATTTGCCTTGCCCGAGATCGACGTAAACCGCCTCCCCCTTTTCGGTGACGTGCGCCTTGTATCCGGCCCCCTCGAAGCTCTTCTGCTCGCCGTAACTGATTTCCATCACGCTGGAACCTGAGCGCACACCTTGCGGCGTCTCGACCTCCACCGTCACCCGGTACCGATAGACGCCGATCGTTCTGGAGCATCCCGCCAAACCGAACAGCGCTCCGAGAAACGGTATGGAAAGCAAGGTACGCCGGTTCATGCCGCATTCTCCGGAGTATTTCCGATGTTCTCGTTCGCCGCTGCCGCATAGGGCATGTTGTCATAGGCATGGGTCTTGGTACAACTCCGTGACCCGACGAGCCCCGCCAGACCGCCGCCCAGCGAATGCCCGGTAAAGATGATGTCGCCCGGAGAAGAGGCATCGCGCCCCGCACCGGGAAAAAGGCTCTTCCCAGTGATTTGCTCGTAGAATTTTTGCGCGAAATAGGGTTGGCTACCCTCTCCCGGAACGGCCAGCCCCATAGAGCGCACCCAGCCCAGAATGACATCCCTGAGAAAGCCGATCGTTTGATCCGGATTGCTGAAATCCGGGAAATCCGTTCCGCGATACGAAATAACCTTCTGACCACTGGCAAGTGTATAAGAGGACGCGCTGAATCCTGAAGCTAATGCTCCATCAATTTGGTCAGAATCAATTTCAAACTTAGCGGTTCCGATGGAGCTGGCGAGTTTTGAGCTTTCGATATCTTTTTTATCGTATGCAATTTTTGCATTCTTTCCTCGATTATAGGCATCGAGAGCCAGAAGGGCGAGCTGAACATATTGCGCGGTCGGGCGGGTTGCCATTGTATTAATTCCCTAATCCAAAGAAATTGCTTCTGTTTATCTTATAACTAATTGGTAGATCTCTAGCAGGACGCATTTGCCCATTAGGATCACGTGGGAAGACTTGCGTTCCTGTTGGTGCTTCGAGCCACGGCAGGCGCTTGAGCAATTCGCGCGTCAACGGTGCATCGGTGAATTCGATTTCGAGGTTGATGAACTTGACGCCGGGAAAGAACCTCCCGAACTGAAGCGGGTCGATCTCGTAAATCGTCTTCGGGTCTTTCTCATTGCGGAAAGCGACGAATGCCGGGAGTTTCAGTTCGGCTTTGCCGTCTACCGTGAAACGCATGCGGCCTTTGGCGGCCCGTAATTTGGCGTAGTCTTCCACATTGATCGCACCGATGCCTTTGTCGATGCCGATACTGGTGATGATGCCCTGCGGAAAGACCTGATCGAGCCCATGGCCATTGTGTTTGTAAGGCAGCATATAAACCGTGCCTCTGCCGGGCAGGTCGAGGATCAACGCCTCGCCAATATGGCGTGACGAAGCCCCCATGCCGGTGAGGCTTGACGTCACCATGGTGTAGTGCACCTCCATCACGGTGGTGCCTTCAACCTTCCGGCCATTCACCTCGACGGTGCAGATGACCCGAAAGCGCACGTTGGCGGTCTCGGACTTGCCACACCCCGCCAAACCGAACAGCGCTCCGAGAAACGGTATGGCCATAACCCCCCGACGATTCATTATTTTCTCTCCGCTGTCCGAATGATGCTTTGCTCGGTGGTGTCAGGCATTCCCTGCGGCGCTTTGCGCCGCAAAGTCGAATGCCGCGCCATCGGCCACCGCCCCCATCTTTTTGAGCAAATCGGGAATAGACACACGGATGCAAGACATTGGCCCTCCTCAGGCTGATGGAGTTCATGCATCCGCCCGCAATTTCTCTTCTGATCGGCAGCTTAGGCACACGGCGCTTAAATCGGATTTACCGCGATCGCGGCATAACGACCGGGCACATTCACGCCGGAATTCAGCAGCAGGCCAAACAGCGATTACCCCGCGAACCTTACTTGAACCACTGCATTTCAATAAATCGGACGTGAACGGGAAGCGGCGGGGAGCCGCACAGCGCCCCGAACAGGCCCTAGAACGAGCAGCGTTCAATGGCGGCTAACTGATCCTATGATCGAAGACCGGACATTCTGGTTACGGCCCCTCGACCGGCGGCAAAGCGCCCCATTTTGGTCACTCGGTCCCGCGCGATAATTGGCTGAAACCGGACGCTCGCTTGTGTCATTTAACTCTGCGCGATTTTCTGCCTGTTTGTTTCTATGGCCAAGGTACGAGCCAGACCAGATAGTTGAACACCCGCAATTCTGGTTCGCTCACAACGCTCGCCTGAGGATGAAGGGTAGTATGTCGCCCGCCTTCAGGATCTCGACTTCCAGAGATGTCTTGATGGCAGCGTGGGCGGTAAATGTGGTGACACCGCCTTGAGCGTGCGTAAATCTCGCGCTGAGCCGCTATGCCGGAAGGAAGCCCAGCCACACGCGGGAGCAGTTCGCCACCGCCCGGGACCTCCTCGGGCAAGGGCAAAGGCCCCAACGAAGTCTCAGCAGCCACCGGCCTGTCTCGGGGGACCGTGTATCGCATTAAGGATGACTCAGCAGGTTGTGAGAAGGTCCTAGGCCCTGTTGACAAATTCGCGCATCCATAGCCGGATCGCGGCGATACGGACGAATCCGAGGTAACTTTGGGCGGTTTTGTCGTAGCGTGTTGCGAGTCGCCGCGAGTTTTTGAGCTTGTTGAAGCAGCGCTCGATGCGGTTGCGCAGCGCGTAGATATGGTCATCGACGGGGATTTGAACCTTGCGGTTCCTGCGTGTCGGGATGACGGTTGCGGTGCCCCTCGCCTCCATATTTTCACGAATATGATCAGCATCATAGCCGCGATCAGCCAGAAGAACCTTCGCCTCCGGGCCTTCCGCTTCCATCAGCGGCGCAAAGCCGGAATAATCGGAGGCCTCGCCTGCGGTGATCTCGACGGCTACGGGCAAGCCCTCGCCGTTCGTGCGGAGGTGAATCTTGGTCGTGAAGCCACCTCTTGAGCGCCCAAGACCCTGGCGCGGAGTCCCCCTTTAGCGCCGGCAGCGCAGTGATGCGCCCGGATAATGGTGCTGTCGATCATCTGGACGCTCTCCTTGACGCCCTCCGTCTCATTGAGGGCCTCGAGAAGAAGCTCCCACAACCCTGCAAGCGTCCAGCGGCGGAACTGCCGGTAGACCGACGACCATTTGCCGAAATGCTCGTGCAGATCACGCCATTGGGCACCAGTGCGGGCGAGCCAGAATACGCCATCCAGAACAAGACGATGATCCTTCGGGCGTCGTCCGCTATGCGCACCCCGAACCGTGACGAAGGGCTCGAAGCAGACCCATTCCTCATCAGACATCAATCCTCGAATCAACATCGCCTCCTTCCGAAAGCGACTTTGAATCAGAAACTTGCGCGACTGGGAATCCTATTTGTCAACAAGACCTAGCGGCTTGGGGAATATAAGGAGAAGCGGTATGAATACATGCCTACGAATTGGCGTCTGTTTTTTGGTGTTTCATGGACGATGAAAATGACTCACTTGAAAAGGATCGCAGCGCACCTGATTGGCCCCTTCTTCTTGAAGACTATCCTGAAGCGCTTGTACGTATCGCAACCCTGCGCTCTGACAAACAAAACCACCTAATATTCGCATGGATTGAGCTTTACCCATTCGACATGATCGCCCCAAAAGGGTGGAAAGCCGGAGAAACCCCTTGGGAAGCACCGAAAAAGCCTTGGGGAATTCCAGGAATGAAACAACATTCGCTGGGCTATTCTGCGACTCGAATGCCAACCAGCGAGGCCTTGGCTTGGTATTTTAGCGCTGCCAGCGGAAACGTGCGCCTTCCGGGTGTCAGTGGCGTGCAATTACATGCGCCCCAACTTGCGCCTGAGCCCAAATTCGGACGGTTTGCGGTTGGGCGGGAAGCGCCCTTCACCCATTTCTGGCACAATGGGCCACGCATTCACCAACTCCTGCCGATAACTCCGACACCTTCGTTGGTGCAGAAGCTGAAACTCAGCGAGCCTGCCAGAAAATGGCTTGAAGAGAATCTCGGGTTTGATCCGCTCGCCTTCGATGAATGGCTGGGCAGCATAGCCTTGGTCGCACCTGATCCCGTTTGCGCCGTATTGGATACATGTCTTGATCGTTCACCCCAGGATGGCACCGAAAACCTGATCATCCGGGCGATTCCACGCCGCACCATCAATCGTCAGGCTGATCTTTCAACCCTTACAGTTCTTGTCGGAGAAAGACGCGCTGGAGCCTGGGTCGATTTGCGCGTGATCCCCGCCACAGAAGCACGATTCCATAAGCTCTCCTTTCCACAGCCCATGTGGGAAATTGGCCATGCCCTTGTCTGCTCCAAGCGCGGATTGCTGCGCATGGTTGAGCCTGCGCATTGGTTGAGGAGCATAACAACGACCGGGAATATGGTCACGGCACGATACAAGATTGAGGTTCCTGCAAGAGGTAAAGGCGGGCAATCAAAGAGCTACGAAGCAACACGGACCACCCCTGCGATGAAATTTGTCATTGGTGAGATTCCAGATGATGCCGCTGCCGACAGGCTAATGGCACTGATTTCCAATCAGAAACGCCAAAAATCAACAAAATCAGACGAATTTATGATTTTCGGCAAATCGATATCCACCGAAATTGATTCGGCTAATTTTCATAATAGCAAGAATTATGGTAAAAACTATATTTTAGAAATAATACGAAACACAAGAGAACGTGTTATATTTGTAGATCCTTATTTTGGAATGGATGATATATATAATTACGCTCTAATTAATCCAAATATAAAAATTGAAATACTCACAGGCTTCTCTGCTCTGGAGGGGCTTTACGATGGAAGGCGTGGCTTCAAGAGACAGCAAGGCTCTGTAATGCATGAATTTATGCACTCAAAGAAAATACAAGACAACTATCGCATAGAATTAAGAATAATGCCTACGCTTAAAAATAAACCAATAATACATGATAGATTTATAATTTCAGATGACAGAGTGTATATGTTTGGTCCGAGTTTCTGTGAGATTGGAAGCCGCGTTGGCGTCTCTGTAAGACTGTCAGAATCCCGTAATATCATGGATATTATTGAGGCAATCTGGGCGCAGTCCACACCTCTGATGGACCTTCCAACATCAGACTTGAACCCCGACGATGACACTCCCGGAGACGATCCATGATCACATGGGAGGAGAAAAAGGCATCCGAGATTGCCAAAGCGAAAGCCGATCTCACTGCGAGGAGCGATATCGAGCTTTTGGTGACCGCGACCTTGGAATGGCTATTTGCGACTCAAGGCGGCAGAAACACTCGCCACGAGGCCATTCTTACCCATGAAGCAACGCCTACCCTTTCCAAAATACTCTCGGAAGAGGGAATTCTGGCAGAAGGCGAATTACAACGCCTGCTTGGACATCAGGACGGCCCCATTCCATCAGGGCATTGGCCATTTGCTCAACTCATAGGACGTGCCGGTGCACAATACACCGCCTCCTTTCTGTGTCAGGGTCAATGGCGCGAAGCGAATATGTGTGGCCTCGACTTGTATGGAGCGTGGGAGGCATTTCAAACTGAATTGCTTGTCATCCTTCGGCAAGACGGCGGAGCTCAATCAGGGTTTTGGAATGCTATTCAAGCCCATGTAAAACAAGCGACCGAATCTCCGAGCCAAACCTGCCATATTCAGCACGGTGCCGAGGACTGGATTGCAGAGAAAATCGAAGCCTATCAGAAACACCCGGACCTGGAGGAAGCGTGGGAAACACGACTGGAGAGTTATGTCCTTTGCCCCAACAGCATGATTTCCTGGTTGGGGAGGGGCCTCAACCCACAAAAATTCATGGAAATAACCTCGCAACTCCCGCATCCGGTCTTCTTCAACTCGGGATTGACCGATGAAGAGGTTCGTCAGGAAGGGCTGATTGCACCTTTGATCCGGTTTGCGCCGCCTGCTTTCGACGCTGGTGGGCAGTTTTTGCATGAGGGGATGGTGATTGCGCATCTTCTCACGATGGCTGGCGAATACATCCGGTATTGCGCAGGGAATGGCAAAACCTACCCCGCGCCCGTAACTCCCGAGGCTCAGTCCGCCCTTTATGCAGAAGCTGATGCGGCAAAGCGCGCCTCAATCGAAATTCTTGACGCCCTGTTCAACCGTAAGGACGCAAAACCCCTTGCCTGGGCTTGGCTGGAACGTCTCATTCGAGAGGGGGAGCATCGCGGCTACTGGCGAATGAGCAATTCCCATGGAAAAGGAGCCGCGACCAATTGCCTGTATCTCCTGATAACCGAACTTTCCGGACGAATCGAGATATCGGATATTCCCCCCAAGCATCCTGAAACGACGCCTTGGAAGCCGATTATGGGCCCGATGGCCTCACTCGCCGTTATGGGACTTCGGGAAAACCCCGATAGTGAGGCGCTGCAACGAAAAATCTGGCACGTGTTGACCGTTGATTGCCCTGAATTCCATATCGGAAGCCGTGGCGAGTTTTTTCGGGCTGTCGAGAAGCCAATTGGCCTGATCGGTGCCGTCTGCCTGCTCCAGATGCCTGACCCCGGTAGCTTCCTCAAGCGATGCTGGCATCTTTTGCGGCCCTACCGCGAACGATCATGGCATATCGATGAAAACGCAAGAACCACGCCCAATCCTGGGATGCCTTTGATTTTATGGGGCCTGATGGCACTCTACTTCGCCCCGGAGGAAAAACGCTCAGACCTCACGGCCTCCTTGGAAGAACTTTTAAAGGATGCATGGCAGACAGATGCACGATTTTCCATCCGCCATGAATTCTGGCCTGATGCCTTGGAGTTTTTTACAATTCAGTGGGCGCGGTATTGCCCCCAAGGGAGAAAACGAACCGCGCAGCAAATCGCTGAATTCTTGTTGCCCTACCTGAATGGCGAACACGTCTTGATGCGAATGGTTTCCGCATTGAGGCGGGAGGGCATCGACTTAGGGACAATCAGCCAAGCTGTTTCTAACTTGGGCGAGAAACTGCCCGAATTAGCTGCCGAATTTCTGGCAACGCATCAATATCTGATCTCCAAGCAGCACTGGAATCAGGGTTGGATTGCGGAGGTCCACGCGATGACGGCTTCAGAGGCGAACTAGGCACAGATATCGGCAGCAGTTGTTCGAGTCCGGACGTTGCCCCTCTGACTTAATCCAGCTTGAATTTTGTTCTGGCCGCATCTGACGTGCTGGGACCCCGGCGGACAATGGTTGGCGAGCACGATTGGTTTCTGACAGGGCAGTTGGGTGAAGGCGCCGAGGCTGCTACCGACGAAATCAAGCCATTTAAATGACTACTGGATAAATGCACCTTTTAGTTAGATAACTCAAAAATAAACGACATCAGAGGGGCACTCTTTGAGAATTTACGCCGTTGCGATTGAGAATTTTAGAGGTATCAGTTCAACCAAGTTGGTTCTGCCGAATCACGCCGTACTCATTGGCGACAACAACACAGGTAAGTCCTCCGTTCTCGAAGCCATAGATCTTGCGCTTGGACCGGATCGACTGAGTCGCCGACCTCCTGTCGACGAACACGATTTCTATGAAGGCAACTATCTGCCCCTAGCTCCCCCTCGGGTCGAGGAGGGCGTAGCGCCAGCAGAGCCGCAGCCCGCCCCGCAAATCACCGTCGAAGTCACGATCATTGGGCTGTCGGAGGAGCAGGAGGCCCGGTTTGGCGGCAATATCGAGTGGCTCAACATCGAGACGGGGGATTTCTTTGCGGAAGCAAACCCAGCAGGCGTGGACGCCGCGAACATCAAGGCAGCGCTACGGGTCACCTTCATTGGATCATATGACACCAACGAGGACGATTTCGTCGGCAACACCTTCTACGCGCGCAGCCTAACGGAAGAGGAGATGCCGACGCCCTTCTCCAAAAAGGACAAGCAGCATTGCGGCTTCCTTTTCCTGCGCTCGCTGCGAACCGGCTCGCGTGCGCTCAGCCTAGAGCATGGAAGCCTCCTCGATATCATCCTGCGGCTGAAGGAGATCCGGCCGCAAATGTGGGAGGGTACAATCGGCACGCTGGCTGCCTTCGATGTGGCAAGCGACCCCGCGATCGGCATCTCGGGCGTGCTCGACAGCATCGACAAGTCGCTGAAGAAATATGTACCGCGGGAATGGGGCGTGAAGCCGCATCTCAAGGTCTCGAACCTCACGCGCGAACATCTGCGCAAGGTCGTAACGGCCTTCATTGCCACCGGCGATGGTGCACATGCCGCGCCCTTCTTCCGGCAGGGCACTGGCACGATCAACATGCTGGTGCTGGCGATGCTGTCGCAGATTGCCGAGGACAAGCAGAACGTCATCTTCGCCATGGAGGAGGTCGAGACCGCGATCCCGCCCTATGCCCAGAAGCGGATAGTTCACGAGTTGCGCAAGCTGGCCGCCCAATCGATCGTCACCTCGCACTCGCCGTATGTCCTTGAGGAATTCAAGCTCGACGAGACGGTGATCTTGTCACGGGCGAATGATGGTGTCCTGCAACAGGCGCAGATAGCGCTGCCCGACAGTGTGAAGCACAAGCGCTATCGCCAGGAGTTTCGGACACGCTTTTGCGAGGGCTTGCTGTCCCGGCGTGTCCTCATCGCGGAGGGCGCCACCGAGGCGAGCGCCTTTCCGGTGGCGGCTCGCCGCCTCGCTGAATTGAACCCCGGCGTCTATACCTCGCTAGAGGCGCTCGGGATCTGCATCATTGATGCGGGCACCGAGTCGCAGATCGCCGATCTCGCTGGGCTTTACAAGGGCCTCGGCAAGCGGACGTTTGCACTGTGCGACAAGCAGACCGACCCCGCGAAGGCCGCTATCGAAGCCCAGGTCGAGCGCCTGTTCATGCATGAGGAAAAGGGCGTCGAGGACCTGATCGTCAAGAACACGACCCAGGCTGCACTTGAGCGCTTTTCAGATGGACTTGATTGGCCGCCGCACCTGTCGCTGAAATACCCAAATCCGAAGGCCAACCTGATCGCCGCGCTGAAGGAATATTTCGGATGGGCGAAGGGCAATTGGGGCATCGCGGATTTCCTCGGCCAATGTTCCGAGGCGGAGATTCCGTCGTGGATTCGCGGCGCCTGCGTGGACCTTAAGGCGCTCTGCGATCCGTCGCCCGCACCGCCGCAAGGGAATGGCCAGGACGTAGCCGTCGATCCTGTCGAATAGGGGGACGGATGGTCGATCTCACACCCGCGCAGAAGGACGTCCTGAGCGCCGACGGGCATCAGCTCGTCGTGGGCGGCCCCGGCTCCGGCAAGACCACTGTGTCCATTTTGAAGGCGGCGAAGATTGCCCGTGAGAAACTTAGGCCGGGGCAGCGCATCCTGTTCCTGAGTTTCGCGCGCGCGACAGTCTCGCGCGTCTTCGAGGCGATCGACGAAGAGCAGTCCGTCGCGAAGGATGAGAAGAAGCGGATTGAGGTCGACACCTATCACTCCTTCTTCTGGCGCATTCTCAAGGCGCACGGCTATCTGGTCGGGTTTCCGCGCCGCATGGCAATTCTGACGCCGCCGAACGAGGCGATCGCGCTTTCAGCGATCCGCAGCGCCTTCAAGGCGCCGTCCAAGCTCTCGGACGAGGAGAAGGCGCAGAAGGCCGCGCTGGAGATTGCCGAGCGGATGAGGCTGGCGACAGAGGAAGGCAAAATCTGCTTCGACCTGTTCGCGGAGCGCGTCGCCATCCTCCTGCATGGCTCCGCGAAGGTCCGCGACCTCGTGTCGACCATGTATCCGTTCATCATCCTCGACGAGTTTCAGGATACCAGCGCTCAGCAGTGGCGCGCGGTCGAGGCAATAGGGAAGAGCAGCACGCTGATCGCTCTGGCCGATCCCGAGCAGCGCATCTTTGATTTCATCGGCGCCGACCCCGAGCGCCTCAACCACTTCAGGGAGGTTTTCAAGCCGTCAGAGCACGATTTGGCCGGGGACAACCATCGCAGCAAGGGGACGGACATTGCCTTGTTCGGCAACCACCTCCTTACCGGAAAATTTCGGGAAGAAGCGTATGAGGGCATCGATTACGAGGGATTTGCTTCGAATCCTAATCAGGCTTTCGCCTCGCTTGTCGCTCAGGTTTTGAAAGCTCGTAAACGGCTAGTCGCGACCGCCCGCCGGGACTGGTCGCTTGCGATTCTGGTCCCGACGAAGCGCATGACCCGGCTAGTCTCCAACAATCTGCGCGAGCCCTTCGGCAACGTGCCTCCGATCGCGCATACGGCGGCCGTTGACATGGAAGGCCCGATCCTGGCCGCGGAAGTGATTGCCTTCCTTCTCCAGCAGAGAAGTCACCCCCGCTGCTTTGATGAATTCGTAGAAGTGCTTTGCAGCTATTTCAGCGGCCGAGGAGGTCAGGCGCCGACCAAGGGCGATCTGAAGGAAGCAGCGCGGTTCCGCGCGGCGCTGGGCAAGTGGAATGACTGCCTTGCGAAGGGAAAGGCCGTGCCGGCGAACAGCGTCCTGCAAGCCACGTTCGCTGTCCACGAGGCTGCGACGGCCATTGAGCTAACCGGGCAGCCCGACGGCGATTGGACCGCCGTTCGAGCGGCGCTTGAGGCTGGGGCCTGTACCCGGCTCGCCGAGGTCGCCAAAGAGGCTCGCAACGTCCGGCTTCTAGAACGCGGAACGCAGCTCCGGCAAAGCCTGTCGCAGGACTGGCGCGAGACCGGCGGATACAAGAACGCGCTGGCTATCACTCGCCAAGCATTCGTGCTGGAGCATTTCGCGACCGCTCACAAGCCGGAGTCAGGCGTCGTTGTTATGAATATGCACAAGGCGAAGGGGAAGCAGTTCGATGAGGTGATCATTTTCGAGGGCTGGCCGAATCGTGTGAAAGGGGAGATAGTTGGCAATCCTGACCGTATAGTGGTCGGCAACGTGAATTCAGGCGCGATGACACAGGCTCGTCAGAATTTTAGGGTCAGTGTGACCCGCGCTAAGATGCGTTCGACGATAATGTCGCCAAGTGATGATGTCTGCGTCCTACTGCGCTCTGTCGACTAATTCTGCATCGCGAGCGGATGATTGACATGCAACGACTGTCTGGCGATGGCAGCTAACCAGCTTACGCCCCCGGAAGCCGCCCTTCCCCTTTCGGCCCCATTCCAGCCCATCGCGGTCAGCTTCCAGCCCCATTGCAGGCGCTCCTTAGTAGATAGGAAACGCACATCTCCCCACCAAAGACCTCCCTTTTCCCGTTCGACGACAAACCCACGAACAAGAATGCGGAAACGCCAATAATGCTGGCACCAAACCGGCCCTGAAGCTGAGAAGTTCCCGACGCGCCGGGATCACACCGCAAATATCGGATCGAACAGCCGGACTTCCTAGGCTGTTGAAGGTGGATGGTTTGAAGGGCTGAGCTCTCGACTACGACGACTATGGCTACCTTTAGTGGTATTAAAAGAAGCCGATCCGCGGCTTCGAGCCCTTCATTTTTCCAGAAATCTCCCCCGCCAGATCGATTTCTCCGACACTGCGCGCCCCGCGCGCGACGGCACCAATCATCGCAGATTGGAGTAACCGCCGCGCAAGACGAGGGTGCTGTGCTGCCAGCATGTCAATGATGACGGAGCTGACGTCCGCTTCAAACCAGTCAGGCCAATGAGCGGCCAGTTCTCGGTAAAGCTGGCATATAATGACCGTCATCTGGTGGCGATCCGGCAATGGGATCTCAATGATGTCTGCCCGATCGAGAATGGACGGCCGGATCCCATCGAGATTGTTAGCTGTTGCTAGCCAGACGATTGCACTCGCATCGATTTTTAGTCCAACGCAGTCATCAACAAATTCGCGTGCGGATTCTGACTCCCATAGCTCGTGCAGAATATCGAGCGGGCTTTCACCTGGTTGATTTGCAAAGACTTTATCGATCTCATCGAGACCGATCACAATATTTGCGTCTTTTCCGCGCATGAGTGTGGTCAGAACCTTTCCAGGCCGTGGCGATTTCCAGGTCAGGTCTGTGCCCGATAAGGGCTGCGCGCCGGACAGGCTCGGCATGGACAATCGACAATAACCAGGCCCGAGGATACCAGCGACTTTATTCATAAAGCGCGTTTTGCCAGTGCCAGGCGCACCAACAAGGAGCATGGGCGCCAACTTCAGGGGTGTTTGACTATTAAGCGACGCTTTGGCAGCCGATACAATCGGGGCAAGAGCATCGGCGCAGTTGGGCATTTCGACTGATAGCGCTTCGAGCCTTGTGACAATTTCAGAGGTAGCAATAGCAAGGGTGCGGTACCCATTCCGGTCGTCCGTGGCCATATCGATAAGACAGCGATCACGTTGCGAGTGGCTGGCAAGACCGGCAGCAGCCAGAGGCACTTCAGTTCCGTTCTCTGCCCGAAATTTTTGCCTTGCCTCACGAGGGTCGAAGACTTGGATGCTAGGCACTGTGACTTTGGTTGATAAATCGTCGGAGGCGGCGGACCATAAAGTGCGCGGCCGGGGCGATCGCCGAAACCCTAGAGCTATCCCGGGATCGGTGGGGATGACTGCATCATCGACCATATTCGCGACCCGCGACGTAACCGGCCTCCTCCGTTGCCGCGATGTAACGGGCCATCTCGGCGATTGCGCGAAAAATCATCGGCATTTCGACCGCAGGGTTGAGGATAAAGAGTTCGTTGGCCAACGACAGTTTTGGACCTCGATGAGGTGGAACCGCTGGATAGCGTGTGTGAAACCATGCTCCGGGATCGGCGCCGATTTTACGCAACCTAACCTGGCCCTCTTCGGACGACAGGAAGCGCCGGAGGCAACGCGCAGCAAACACTGTGGTGAGCGCCTCGTTAAAACGGTTGACGAGCACCGGGCGCAGAAAGGTGAGCTGTAGATGGCCGTCCTGGAAGACAATCTTCGTCTCACCGAGATCGTTGTTATGGTTGTGAATTTCACACTTGGGAAATCGGATTTGAAACCAGTTGTGAGCGCCTTCCAGCGCCTCCAGCGATGCGCGATTCTCTGCCGCTCCCCAGAGGCTCGCATAACCGACATTGGACAGAGCTTCGATCCGCTTCGCGGGATAGCCGCTCGTGACGCCCAGTTTAAAGACGGGCACCCCAATTTGCGCACTGACGGATCGGAGATGCGCGGCACCGGCACAATAAATATGAACGACGTGGGCGCGGCATCCGGCTGATTTGATTGCAAGAGCGGTTTGGTGTTGCAGCAGGTGGCCGTAAGAATTGGCTTCTGGCGCGGGCACTAGACTGGCCAGTTCTTGCAGTGGGGCCGGTGGCTGTCTTTCACCAAGAAATGGGTTGGCGCGATACGTCGACGACACGGACATGGTCGTTTTCCTTTGTTGGGCTGAAGGGATGAGGGGGGAGAAGATCGACAGGAACTGAGATTCTCAGAACCGTTTCAGAGTCACCGGGACGCGAGGTGGAGCTTGGATTTCATGACTCCCGATGCAAAACGGGCGAGCAAAGCGCGATAGAGTTCGCTCGCTTATCCGCGTGGCGGCTTGAACCGCCGCAAAGACCGCGGGACGGGAAGCGCACCCGAGACGGCTTCAAGATCCGCATTGAGGCCAGCCTGGATCATGCTTTCGCGGATATGCTTGCCGAGGATTGCCGGAGCGACAGCGCGAGATGACCTGTCATCCCGGCGATCTCGACCATTTTGGCCGCTTTCCAAGCCTGGAAAATCACCAAGGATTAAATCCTTCGTGCCGAGCTCTTGGGTCGTCCGCGATGGGAACGCTGCACACTCGAGGGCGATATGGGTGAAAACACGCTCAAATGCGAGCTGACGTTCGGGTGCGAGGTCGCCGCCATGGGTTGCGATGAACTGTTGCAGCAGACAGTAGTCATCCAGCAGACTGCGCAGGTCGACGACCCGGCCAGACAGGGCCATCACGGGTAGCAGCAAATGGATCGGTAGCGACTTCAGTGGCGCCTCAGGCCAGGGCAGATGGAAGGCGAATGGCTCTTCATCGGCCTCAGCAGCCGTGAGCGGCCATGGATGCCAGACACCCGAGGCCATATGCGTTCGGGCCTGCTCTGGCCTTGGTTGTATCTGGCCTACGCTTTCCAGCTTGGGATCGGATGACACAGGTTCAGACGGTTTGAACCGCTGGATACATCGCTGCCAAAATGCAGAAAGTGATGACGCGGATATCCAGCGCCGCGCGGCGCTAAAGTTCATAAGACTCATGGTGGGATGACCGTTGTTTGCGGCGCTTCAGGCGAGCTACCGCCGAAAAAGGATGGTGAAGAACCTGGGGCCTGCGTGCTTCGCCGCGGCCGGAAGTGGCCTGTGTCCCGGCAAGTTTCAGGGTAAACGCCGCCCTGACGGTGGATCACTGGCGCACGAGTTTTCGGCCAAGGCGGTCAACTTCCGGGACCGTGGAAGGACCGCCGTGGGCAAACGCTTAATGTTGCCTTTTATGTTTCCGGTTCAATGGCTTGGAGGACGCACGATCTTCAGCAGGTCGAAAACCTGTCATTTCGAGCAGGGAGCAGACAAAGTCCGGATTCGGATAAAGGCGCTGCGCCTCCTCGATGAGGCCACCGGCGATCATATTTGTCAGGTTTTGATGTGCCTGATGCGCCGCTTTCCAGCGATCAGCCGCCTTGGCCTTCATTGTCACATCGTGGATATCTCGCGATGGGATCAGCACCATCCGCAGGATCGTCTGATCGATGCGACGGTTCAGCCCCTCCAGAGCGGCCGGATCCTGAGCAAAGGCTGTTTTGAACGCGTACCCACGCATCGTCATGATCTGGCCGATCAAGAAATGGAGATCATCGGGCGCGAGCGCACCATCGCGGCATTCGTTGATAAATTCGATCGTCGGATCGGGTGGCAGACACGTGTTAAGATCGAAAATTGAATCGGTCTTGGAAGTCATCGTTATTCTCCTTGGTGACAGAAGCTGAAAACAAAAGAGCCGGCGCGAGGGGCGCCGGCTCTGAAGAGCGTCGGGAATGTTGGTCAGTCCCGGGAAGTGGTATCAATTGGGCCGCTTCAAAATCTCAGAAGCGCCAATTACAAGCGATTCTGACAGGTCCTGATCGAAAGCAGGACTTGGAGAAAAGACGCCAATAAATTCAGTCCCGGGAATTGAAAAACCTTCATTCCCACAAGAGCCTAGCCCCCTCTTCCCTCACTCCATGGAATTGAAGATAAGCCAGACCAAAAGCCAAAAAAACCGGGGAAGAGAGCCGACAGAACAGCGGGGTTAACCCTCAGGGAGAAGCCAGCGCAAAACACTGAACGTGTCCATCTCAAAAAAGGCGCAACCATCGTCGCCTTGCAACTAAACGCCCCCTGCCCGCCCACCAAACTGACTGAATTGCACTTCAGCGTGTTAAAGCGCTGAGGATGGGCGCTTCGTTCCTATTCGGCTCGAAGATCACCGCTCTCTGTCCGACCGATCTGTAGGCTGAATTTGTTTTGGGATCGGTACATCAGGCACAGTCTCGCCACGACTACGTAACCAATTTGCGATTTCAGCCGATTTTGACTGATCAGCGAGTTTACGAAGAACATTTTCGTCGAGATCAGCTACTTTATACTGCTCGTAGGCTTTGATGAGCGGTGCAATCTGACGCTCCAGGATGGGTTTAATCTCCCTGGCCCAGCGAAAATTTGGGTTGTTAGGCGGAGAATACAGAATATTAATATAATACCCGAGCAGTATTTGCGCCTCAGGTTTTATCAATAGATGAACTAGGGGGTGGTGATCTGGCATGTCCAATAGTAATTCGGCCGCATCTGGACTAGCGGCAAAGTCAGCGAGGCCCAATGGCTTGACCAGAACATGATCATCGGACGGTGCGGTACGCCCGCGCGAGGGTTCAGCGGCCTGCTCGGCGCTCTGAACTTGGATTTTATTGCTATATCGAGCCAAAAATGCGGCGAGCGACTTGTTGGGCGGCGGAGACGCTTTTTTATCCAGCGCCTCGGATATCGAAAGCGCTTCCAGGCCACGATCGAGGGTTGAATTAGGCGTGATTGTCTCGGTTGGTTCAGCCATGCTCGTCGTCGAAAGGGTTTGCGAGCGAGCTGGTTCAGCCACGTCTTCAAGCGCTGGCATGACGAACATTGGACGGTTTTTCGCAGCAACGCTCGCAGTGCAACGTCTTGCATAGTCATCCGGGCTAATCATGAAGGATGCGGAAGGAAGCTGAGCTGCGGAAGAGACAATCATTTTCTCAATGCGATCCTCGGGAAGGCCTCGCGCGAGCAGTCGTGACGCGACCTCGGAATCTATCCGCGATACGTGGGCATCAGAACCAATTTCATCGCGGGCCATCGCACATTGCTCAGCATATTCAGGGCTACACGTTTCGAATTCAGCACTTGCCCCTGGCCGGTCCGGCTTGAGCACCACACTTGATGTTGGAAGACCAATATCGGCGAACATAGCCGCTTTCTCTTGTTCTCGTTGCCGGATGGCTCGCAGCTTGCCGAGCATTTTTCGACAACCCTGCACGGATGTCTTGGAACCAACAACAAGATTGGTCTTATCGCTTGTACTGGTCACTGGAATTGTGTGGACCGATGCATGCTGCGGCATGCTATCGAGGATGCCAAGCTCGGCCATGACTGTATCGCGTAGTTTAACAAGCCGCATGGAGTCGAGAGGATCATTCTTCTCGACAAGAAATATCAGATCAAATTTGTCGCTCTGTGTACGCAGCTGTATTGATGGTCGGTACTCGTCTGCCAACAGTTTGTTAATTTGGTCTAGCGTGAGGTCATGAAGCTTCAGAATGTGATGCTTAGACGATGATGGCGCTAATTTTAGCCCATCGAATGCTCCGGAAGAGCTTCGAGCCTGTGCCAGCTCGGACATAACTTTGTCGGGCGTAACGCCTGTCGCTTGCGGACTGGTTGCGATTGGGCTGACAAGCCCCCCTTTGTCGATGACGATTTCATATCGATCACCGCCGGTCGCCGCATGGTATTGGTCAAAACCGAGAGAGACCAATGGCGGCTGTTCTTCACGAAGTCTGATAAGGCCTTGTTCAGCCCGAAGCATCTCTTGCAATTCAGGATTGCTAATGGCGATCCCCTCGCGCGCCGCTACAATCAACGCGGCACGTTTGAATGCATCGGAGCCGTTCAGCGTAACACCTGTCGGAAAATTGGTCGCCGCGAGCTTCACGGCAGCCGCCAGAACCTCAGGATTGCGCCAATCGAGGACATCAATACGATCGCCGCGGTCGATGAAAACCGCGCGGCGTCCGGGAGCAGGCGCATAATATGCAGCGCCATTTTCAATCATGACAAAGAAGCCCGGAACCGGCCGACCGACTTTTGGGCGAGTACTGAATAAATTGGCGGGTGACAGGCTCATCGTGGGGGGCTGCGGACGCTCCCATTTTGGGCGAATATCATCCTCACTCAAATCCTGCTCGTCAGTCATGGAATCGGAGGCAGCTTGAAAACGGCCAAGGGACTTGGTCAGTTGAGTTAGCGATGCGGCGCGCATGGCGCTGGAGGCTTTTACAGGCTCCTCGCGCACAAAAATTACCGACCCGTTCCCTTTGACGATATAGCGCATGCCTTCCCGCGCGAGGCCAGCATGCAGTTCGGCCCATGATTTTACTGTCGGCAGGAGCGCCTCCAGCACAGTTTGCGCCTGGCGGGCGGCCGACATCTCACCAAGACGCAGCTCAGAATCTCGGGTGACCTGAATGCCTGGCGCGGGCGGCGGCTCACGACCGGTGCGAACCACAGTATCGCCCACCTGAACATACCGAGAGTGTGATTCGTGCGCCCAGCCCTGCGCGGCCTCGATCCGGGCAATGGCCCGGTGCGCTGCCTCAAGCTCAAAGCCACGATTAATCCTTGTTGGTCTTTCAGTCTCGGGATCGACGCGATTCAAGGCAAGATGGAGGTGCCAATTCGAAGTGTCAGAATGTAGCCCAAACACTACTTGGTGGTCATCGAGACCAAGCTCAGCGAGAAAGATGCTAACGGCTTGCTCGACGTTCTCCTGGGTCGGCTGTTCGCCATCCTGCCAGCTCAAAATCCAATGCATGACCGGATTGCTCACACGCACAGGCGCCTCGGCCAAGGTCTGCATTTCGGCCTGACGGCCGGCTAAAGTTTGGGCGAAAAACGAACGCGAGGCAGCGTAGACACATTTTTCTGAAGCATTTTTGGTCTCAGGTGAGACAATATAGTTCGTCAGCTTCTTAATGCGTTGTGCAACGGAAGATGAATGCTTGGGGTCTCGAATTAGCTTGACAATCATGGGGCGGCGAGCCGGTCAATCGCCTCGCGCACGGCACGGATAGTGAGCGCAGTCTCATCGCGGTAAGCGCCGCGGGTCTCGACATGAACCTGTTTCAGGAGACCTCCCAGCCGCCGTAGTTCGTTCACGACCTGGCGATCTATCCGGGCAATCACAGGCCGTCCAAAAACTCGGCGGCGAAGGTAGCGGCTAAGGCTCATCCCTGCCGCTTCAGACTCGATGGTGAGAAGATCGAATTCGTCTGATGTCAGACGGAAATTTGCCCGCGCCGTGAGGGGATCCGGGCCTTCACCGTTTGCCTTTTTGACACGTGCCATCGGCCGTCTCCGCCTTTGAATTTTCGCGATGAATGACAGACTGCGAGACACGAAGTGCCGAGCATCTGACGTTCATCGCCGAGCGCACTTGCCATACGAATGTATGACAAGTGCCATCCTGTAATCCCAACCAATTTCCGCAAGGAGAAAACCTCGCTTCTCAAGGCGCGAATGCGAGGTCAACAATTTGTATGACAATTTAAACGTAGGATGTGTGTCGATTTTAAGGCTCAAACGTATGACAAATTCGTCGGAAGATGTCGTCTCGCGCATTGGCCTTCTCGCAGCTGATCACATTATGCCGACGGCTTCTTGCCAACGGGTTGGCGTTCCAATTCCCAATGAGGCGGACTGGACCACCAGGCTCTGCAAACCGGAACAATCGTGAACACGGACCACTTCGCCAATGCTCATCCGCCATCCGCCCAAGCGTCAAAAGCGTAGATCAACTTGTTGTTTGGACAACCCGAGAATACTAACAAGTGAAGGCGACTGAATCGGAAAAATGCGGACAGCGCAATGGTTCCCGCCGAACGAATGCAGCGGGGCGGAATGGCTGATCAGACGCACAAAAACAAGTTCGTGGCAGCTTTGAAAGAACTTGGCGGATCCGCAGGCAATGGCCGATTGCGAGATGCCCTGCAATGGGACGAGGCCTTGTACAATGCAGTGAAGGATGAACTCGTCACCGAAGGCTTGGTCGCACCAGGCCGGGGTCGCGGTGGCTCGATCTCGCTGGAGGGTATGCTAAAAATCGCCATTCAAAAATCTGCGCCCGTCACAACCAAGGCGGAGCCTAAATCCCAGAAAGCCGCCCGCGCGACCGGCAATGGCGGCGACCTTGGCTTCGAGGCTGAGCTCTTCAAAACAGCCGACAAGCTTCGCGGAAACATGGAGCCATCCGACTACAAACACGTCGCTCTGGGCCTGATCTTTCTCAAGCACATTTCCGACAGCTTCGAGGCTAAGCGCGCCGAGCTTCTGGCGGATTATCCAGAGGGTGCAGAGGATCGCGACGAATACGCCGCCGACAATGTGTTCTGGGTTCCGCCCATGGCGCGCTGGTCGCATCTTCAGGCCAATGCGAAGCAGCCTTCGATCGGCAAGATGATCGACGAGGCGATGATCGCCATCGAAAAGGACAACGAAAACCTCAAAGGCGTTCTGCCGAAAGATTACGCCCGCCCTGCCCTCAACGCGGTGATGCTCGGCGAGCTGATCGACCTCATCTCTGGTATCGCGCTTGGAGCGCAGAAGGGCGAGGCACGCGACGTGCTCGGCCGCGTCTATGAATACTTTCTTGGTCAGTTCGCCGGTTCCGAAGGCAAGCGCGGTGGCGAGTTCTATACGCCGCGCTCGGTCGTGCGCGTCATGGTCGAGATGATCGAGCCCTACAAGGGACGCGTGTACGATCCTTGCTGCGGATCGGGCGGCATGTTTGTCCAATCCGAGAAATTCGCTTTGGAGCATGAAGGGCGGATCGGTGACATCGCCGTCTATGGGCAGGAGTCGAACTACACGACGTGGCGGCTCTGCAAGATGAACCTCGCGGTGCGCGGCATCGACGCGGATATCAAATGGAACAACGAAGGCAGCTTTCACAAGGACGAGCTGCGCGACCTCAAAGCCGAATTTATTCTTGCCAATCCGCCCTTCAACATTTCGGATTGGGGCGGGGAACGGCTGCGCGAAGATGCGCGCTGGCGGTATGGCATTCCGCCGGCTGGCAATGCCAACTTCGGCTGGGTCCAGCATATTGTGCATCATCTCGCGCCATCGGGCGTAGCGGGGGTGGTGCTGGCGAACGGCTCGATGTCCTCCACGCAGAATAACGAAGGCACGATCCGGCAAGCGCTGATCGAGGGCGTCAACGGTGCGCCCGGCGTGGTCGATTGCATGGTGGCCTTGCCCGGCCAGCTCTTCTATTCGACCCAGATTTCTGTCTGCCTGTGGTTCCTCGCCCGCGACAAATCGAACGGCGTCGCGCGCAATGCTAAGCTGCGCGACAGGCGCGGCGAGATCCTGTTCATCGATGCGCGCAAGCTCGGCTACATGGTGGACCGCACGCGCAAGGAATTCTCCGACGCTGACATCGAGAAGATCACCCGCGCCTATCATGCCTGGCGCGGCGAAGGCGAAGCGGGCATCTATGCGGATGTGCCGGGCTTCTGCAAGTCGGCAACTTTGGAGGAGATCAAGAGCCACGGCTACGTGCTGACGCCCGGGCGATATGTTGGTGCTGCTGATGTCGAAGATGATGATGTCCCGTTTTCAGAGCGTTTCGCAGCCCTGCACGCGAAGCTAGACGACCAGTTTAATGCGACGAACCTCATAACAGCAAATATTCGCGACAAACTGGCAAGGTTGGTTGTCTGATGGGCGAATGGAGGACGCGGCCACTATCAGACTTCGTCGATCCTGACAGATCGATTTGTTACGGTATTGTCCAACCAGGCTCTGCTGTTGCTGATGGTGTGCCAATCGTTCGCGTGAATAATTTTATGGGAGGTGGCGTCGATACATCGGATGCGCTCAAGGTAGATTCCCAAATTGAATCCAAATATCGCCGCTCTCGACTTCAAGGCGGAGAACTCCTGATCACTCTAGTTGGCTCAATGGGGCTCACCGCTATTGCATCGGAAGAGCTGCGCGGTTGGAATGTTGCGCGAGCCGTCGGTGTAGTGCCGCTGCGAGCGGACGCAGACAAGCGTTGGATCAATTTTGTTGTTCGTAGCAAGCCGGCTCAAGATTTTATCCGAATGCGGGCAAACACCACGGTTCAGGCCACGTTCAATCTGAAAGACTTGGCCGAGCTACCCATTCCGTGCCCTCCAGACGCTGCTCGAATAGAAATGAGCGCGATCTTGTCCTCACTGGACGATAAGATCGAGTTGAACCGGCGGATGAACGAGACGCTTGAGGCGATGTCGCGGGCGATCTTCAAGGACTGGTTCGTCGATTTCGGCCCGACCCGCGCCAAGATGGAAGGCCGTGCGCCCTACCTCGCCCCGGACATCTGGTCCCTCTTCCCCGACCGCCTCGACGAGGAAGGCAAGCCGGAGGGGTGGATCATGGAGCCTTTGCTCGATCACGCCCGCCTCATTTCCGGTGGAACACCAAAAACCGATGTGCCAGCCTATTGGGGCGGGGACATCGCTTGGGCTAGCGCAAAAGATGTTAGCCAATGCACCGACCCCTTCTTGATTGGATCAGAACGAACCATCACTGAACAGGGATTATCTGAAAGCTCTACCCGTCTAATTCCCAAGTTATCGACCGTAGTTGTCGCCCGTGGAGCAACAACGGGCCGGTTTTGCATGCTTGGCCATGAGATGGCGATGAATCAGACGTGCTACGCGCTTGCTTCTACGTCATCTCATCATTTTTGGCTGAATTGCGCATTCGCATCTCTTGTTCAGTCACTGGTTCATGCTGCTCATGGCTCGGTATTCGATACGATCACAACAAAAACCGTCGAGGGGGCACGCGTGACTGTGCCAGATAGCGACCTACTCGGGCAGTTTGAAATTGCCGTGACACCTCTTTTCGATCGGATGCTAGTTGCAATCGAGGAACGTTCCACCCTCGCCGCCACCCGCGACTTTCTCCTTCCAAAGCTCATGTCGGGTGAGGTTCGCGTCAAGGACGCCGAAAAGCTTGTTGGGGCAGCGCTATGACCGCTTCTGCCGATCCCAGATGGACGACTGTGCTAGAGCGTACACATGACGCCGTTCTGGCGTTTGCGCGGGCAGAGTGGCCGCCCCTTGCACGTAAAGCTATCCATCAACTTCAGCGAATGACAGCCACCGGCCTTTACGGCGATTACTATCGCCACAAAACGCTCTGGGACGAGTATTGCCACGAAGTACAGAATGGTCCCGCCCCGTTGCTCGACGGGGCATGGGACAGCACCGTTGACGGCATCCTGGCTTCCATCCTTGACGCGGTCCCAGAGCATGTTGCCGTACTCCTGACCATCGATGCGATCGTGGACTGTGACCCACGGGAGCAATCCTCGCTTGCTGGGTTGGTTTTTCAGGACGAACTTATTCGCGTGCTGCGGAAAGAACTTCAAATAATGGCTCACGAACGGTCAATGGCAAAATTTGAACCGGAAAACAGCTGATGGCTTACCTATCCGAAGCCGCCGTTGAACAGGTCGTGCTCGATCATCTCGCGGGCCTTGGATATGCCATCGCGACCGACGCTCTCATCGGCCCGGACGGAAAGGCTCCCGAGCGGGAGGCCTACGCCGATGTCGTACTGGTCAAGCGCCTGACCGCGGCCATCGAAAGGCTCAATCCGGCCATTCCAGAGGAAGCGCGCGGCGATGCCCTGCGGAAGGTGCTGGCCACCGAGAAACCGTCACTCGTTGAAGAGAACCGCCGCCTCCATAAACTGATCGTCGAAGGCGTAGATGTCGAGTTCTATAGCAATGACGGAACGATCCGTGGCGACAAGGTTCGCCTGATCGACTTCGATGATCTCGCCGCGAACGACTGGCTGGCGTCGGGCCAGTTCACCGTCATTGAGGGCAGCATCAACCGGCGGCCGGACATCGTCGTCTTCATCAACGGCCTGCCGCTCGGCGTCATCGAGCTAAAGGCGCCTGGCGGCGAGAACGCCACGCTTGCGGGCGCGCACAACCAGCTTCAGACCTACAAGTCGCAAATCCCATCGCTCTTCCGCACAAACGCCGTGCTTGTCACCTCCGATGGCATCACCGCCCGCGTGGGCTCTCTGACAGCCGACCAGGAGCGCTTCATGCCATGGCGCACCATGGACGGCAAAGTCATCGCAGCGAAAGGCTTGCCAGAACTCAGCGTTCTGATCGACGGTGTGTTTGATCGCCGCCGCCTTCTCGATCTGCTGCACGATTTTACAGTGTTCGGCGAGACGGGTTCGGGCCTCGCGAAGATCATCGCGGGCTATCATCAGTTCCATGCCGTGCGGCACGCCGTGGACAAGACCGTAGAGGCATCGGCGCCCCAAGGCGACCGAAAGGTCGGGGTGATTTGGCACACACAGGGTTCGGGCAAGAGCCTCTTGATGGCGTTCTATGCCGGGCAGCTTGTGCGGCGTCCTGAGCTTGAGAACCCTACGATCGTCGTCATCACCGACCGCAACGATCTGGACGACCAACTCTTCGGCACGTTTTCGATGTGCCGCGATCTAATCCGGCAGACGCCTATTCAGGCAGATAGCCGGGGCGATCTGCAATCGGCGCTTAGTCGCGCCTCCGGCGGCGTTATCTTCACAACCATTCAAAAGTTCTCACCGGCAACCGGCGAAGCCACCTATCCGATGTTGTCGGATCGCCGGAACATCGTTGTGATCGCGGACGAAGCGCACCGAAGCCAATATGGATTCCGAGCACGGATCGAACAGAAAACCGGCGAGATTGCCTATGGCTTCGCGAAGTATCTGCGCGACGCTCTTCCGAACGCGTCCTTCATCGGGTTCACCGGCACGCCGATCGAAAAGGACGATGTGAACACGCCCGCGGTGTTCGGTGAGTACATCGACGTTTACGACATCAGCCGGGCGGTGGAAGATGGCGCCACGGTGCCAATTTACTACGAGAGCCGCCTTGCACGCATTGAGCTTCCTGACGAGGAGAAGCCAAAGATCGACGCCGAGATCGATGAGCTGACCGAAGACGAAGCAACGACGGAGCAGGAGCGCATCAAGCGCAAGTGGGCGACTGTCGAGGCGCTGGTCGGCTCCGAGAAACGGCTGGCGATGGTCGCTGCTGATCTGGTGCGGCACTTCGAGGATCGCGTCGCCGCCATGGACGGCAAAGCCATGGTGGTTTGCATGAGCCGGCGCATCTGCGTGGCGCTCTATAACCAGATCATCGCACTTCGGCCCGATTGGCATAGTAATGAGGACGCCGAAGGCTCGATCAAGGTTGTGATGACCGGTTCGGCTGCCGATCCCCAGGGGTGGCAACCGCACATCGGCACCAAGGCCCGGCGTGATCTTTTGGCGAAGCGCGCGAAAGACCCAAAAGACACGCTGAAGCTCGTGATCGTCCGTGACATGTGGCTGACCGGCTTCGATGCGCCGTCGATGCACACGATGTATATCGACAAGCCGATGAAGGGCCACGGGCTGATGCAGGCTATTGCGCGGGTGAACCGGGTGTTCCGCGACAAGCCCGCTGGCCTCGTTGTCGATTACATCGGGATCGCCCAGAATCTCAAAAACGCACTCGGCCAGTATTCCGGTTCAGATCAGCGTCAGGCCGGAATCGATGAGGCCGAAGCGGTTGCCGTGCTGATTGAGAAGTACGAGGTCGTGAAGGGCATGTACTACGGCTTCGATTATGCGCGAGGCTTGGCTGGTACGCCGCATCAGCGCCTGGTCGTGCTCGCCGAAGCGATCGAATGGATACTTGGTCGCCAGCACGACGCCGCGGCCAGGGAAACCAGCGAGGACGGCAAGCGCCGCGAAAACCGCCGATATCAGGATGCAGTGCTCGCGCTTTCCAAGGCATTCGCCTTGGCCTCCGCAAGCGATAAGGCCCGCGACATCCGCGATGAAGTGGGCTTCTTCCAGACGGTTCGTGCCGCCCTCGTGAAGTCGGCAGAAGGCTCAGGAAAGAGCAGTGCGGATCGGGAGTTCGCAATCCAGCAGATCTTGGATCGGGCGGTCGTATCCACGGAAATCGTGGACATTCTTGCTGCCGCCGGCATCACGACGCCGGATATTTCAATCCTGTCGGACGAATTCCTCGCCGAGGTTCAGCAGCTCGAAAAGAAAAACCTCGCGCTTGAGGCCTTGCGGAAGCTGTTGAACGATGAAATCCGCTCTCGCAGCAAAACGAACGTGGTCGAGACCAAGCGTTTTTCCGAGCGCCTGGAAGCCGCTATCGCCCGCTACCACACGAACGCAATCAGCACCGTCGAGGTGTTGCAGGAACTAATCGACCTCGCCAAGGAAGTCCGCGCCGCCCGCAGGCGCGGTGAAGATGAAGGCTTGTCTCAGGACGAGATCGCCTTCTACGACGCACTTGCTGAAAGCGAGAGTGCCGTCGAGCTGATGGGCAACGATTCCCTCAAGGTGATTGCGCATGAACTACTCGTCAGCCTCAAGGGCAGCGTTTCAGTGGATTGGTCACACCGGGAAAGTGCCAGGGCGCGAATGCGCGTACTAGTGAAGCGAATTTTGCGGAAGTACGGCTATCCACCCGATCTTCAAGACGCCGCCGTGCAAACAGTTCTTCGCCAAGCTGAAGCACTTTCAGCAAATTGGTCAAACTAGATGCCCCGCTTAAATCAATACTCTTAAATAATAAGTCATCAATAATATAGTATAATAAATTTATCGATATCAACAAAAATATTAATTAATTCCATTTTCTCGGAATCAAATGATCTGTCCTGCTTGGAATGGAATCAATAACAGGTGTAAGTTTAGCACTCGGAATGTTTTTTCTATAAACAGTTGTATTCACAGAGTCTCCCTCCTGACCAAGGACGGCACACCTCATAGCTTCAATTGTATTTCCTTCGATCATCGTCATATTCATGCTATGGCGCAAACTATGAAAGCAAAGCTTCAAATTTTTCGCGTTCGGAATAATTTCTCCCAATATTTTGCTCCAGTTCTTGGCAAAAAGATCGGACAGGCTTGTCTTTTGACCACGAGCGCGCAGATCTGGAAATAGATCTCCATTATAATTAGATCGATTTTTTATAGCCTTGACATAATGAATGAAACCAAGGCGGATAATTTCTCGATGTAGAGGCACGCATCGGCGAGATGCCGCCGTTTTTATACGACGATTTTTATTTTCATCGATAATAATATTATTATGTTCAATATCAATATCATTGACCATTAACCCAGATAACTCAGCAAGGCGGGCTCCAGTATAAAGACCAATTATTGGCACCCAATATGTGGATGGGTCAACCTTAGAATTGTTATTTGTCCATGTTCTATGACAAAAAATTCTTTCAATATCGATCTCGGTAAACGCGTTTCGCTTTTCGCCTCCTCGACGCGTGTCCTTTGTTCGAATCTTGGTCCATTTAATGAGAGCATCACCAATACATCCGATCATTTCTGCATGCTCAACAATAGCACGAAGCTGAGTCAAATGACGATTGATGGTCGCCGGACCTAATCCTACGGGATCATTTTCTTGTTTGGCTCGCGCAATTAAAGCATCAATGGACATGTCCCAGTCTTCACGGCGCCGACCATAAAATGTTGGAATTCGATTCAGCAGGCTACGGTAGGACATAATATTCGTCTTGGTCAGTGACGCCACATCATCCACGCCAACGAGTTTGATAAAGAGACGAGCGACAGCTCGATGTTGCTTTATCGAGTCTTCCGACCACAATTTTCCTTTTGATTCAATCGCTCGTTCAACAACCTCGGTTATTGTCATCGTCTGTTGCTTAGAAACAGGATCGGCCACAAAACTATTCAAGCGGTCGGGTTGAATGTCGTGCACCGTAGCCGCGTCATCATGACTTTGATCTGGCCGGTCCATTTCGGGCGCGGCGGGCATCTCTTCTTTGTCAAAAAGCGACGCTGACTGGCCTAGGCCGCGCGGAATAGAGTCGGCGCAAAAATACGGTGGTGCAGGAAAGCCTGCCCCGGGCTGAAAACTAACGCCTGGCCGGTTGTGGCGATCTTTAAAAATGACTGAAGGCCACCCAAGTGCTTCTCGATAGCGTATCGCAGACGACCTCAACGCGCTGGCTTGGCGCTCGGCCAGCCTCTTCATGATCTGGTTGCGGTTTTGGTCGGTCAACTCCGCGCCCAAGGCACCTAATTGCTGATCCAGCAGGTCCTGACCAGGTACCCCTGCAATTTCACTGCCCGGGGTAAAAACCTCGCGCGCGAACCCATGTTCGATACGATGGAGAACTTTATCGCAGCGAAAGCTATCGAAGCCGCGCGCACGCAGCTCCTCGTGCACCTCGGCGGTGTAGGCGGCATCAGGGCCATGCTCGGCAGCAATCTCATAGAGAGCCGAAAAAATATCTGCTTGCCGCTCTCGGTCGAAAAGAAGGTCGGCGCGAGCCTCTCCCCGCTTAACCTGAAGAAGATCACGGTCGACGCGAACGTCGAGATCGCGTGGATAGGCTTCAAGATAATCGCGTAGCGCAACAACAAGCTCGCTTCGGGTCCTGACACTCATCGTACGCTCCGACTCTAAACTCAACGCGAGCCCAAGGAGCCGTGATCGACGAGGGTTTCGCTCGCCCAAGCTGAAGGCAAGCGAGAATCGACCGTCGGTGCAACGCACTCTCCTGCGCCACCAATAAACCCCACCTCGACGGTAAATATGAGAACAAACCAAAAACGTCAAGCTCCCTGTGGACAGGAGCGCGTACAGCTATGCGTACAGCCACCACAGGAAGATTCCCTGTAGCTGCTTACATAGACAATGATTTCAAGGACTTAGGCCAAAATTGGCAGGGGAGGAGGGATTCGAACCCACGACCTACGGTTTTGGAGACCGCCACTCTAACCAGCTGAGCTACTCCCCTAGAGCGCGGTTTCCCTAACACGGCTCTTGCGGCGTGAACAAGTCCCGGAGGCGAGATTTTTCGCGGAGCCTTGCGGCCAACGCCCTCACCTCACCCGGCCAGAGCAACAAACGCCGCCAAACTCTGCCGCAAGTGGGCTGCGGATTTCGTACCGGTGAGAACAACACCGCGGCTGTTATGCGCGAGAACCGCGCCGAGAGCATCCCGCATCGCCTCATCGCGCGCTTCCTCGGGCGCATCCATCAGCAGGGCTCCGGTCGCAAACGGGCGATTCGACAGGATATGCACATCCCCCGCCTCGGCTTCCGAGAACAGCGGCTCCAGCGTGGTATTGCGGGCGTTGTACGGCATCTGAAGCCAGTGGAACCCCATAGAAATCGCAAGCCGCCCCGCCTCAAGATCACTGACCGAAGCGCCGATCTGCGGGATGTCCATCGCCTGCGCGCCTTCGAGCGCCCATTTGAGATCGTCGCCGGAAAGCGCCGCGACACTCGCCTTATGAACCTGCAACAGATCGATATCGCGCAAATGCTCGACCGAACGATCAAGGCTGCGCATCAGGGCATCATAGGAATGGTCGACGCGCGTCGTACCGTCGCCCGTCCAGTGCTCGCCGAATTTGGTTGCGACGAAAATCGTCCGGCGTTGATCCTCCGTCAGGCTCTTGAGGAAGCCGCCGAGAATGCGCTCGCTGGTGCCATAGGCCGGCGCGGTATCATAAACCTTGACGCCGAGTTCAAAGGCCGTCTCCAGCAGCGCCCGCGCCTCGCGCTCCGGCGGCGGCGGGGCCATGTCGTGCCCCCATGCGCGGCCGATGGCGACCAGCCCGAGCCCCAGTTGCACGCCGTCCGCCATGCTCAGAGCTTTTCCACCACGACGGCGCTGCCATAGGCCAGCACCTCGGTGATGCCTGGCATGATCTCGTTGGCATCGTAGCGCATGGCGATGATGGCATTCGCCCTGCCCTGCTCGGCATGCTCGACCATATGCTGAAACGCTTCGTTACGAGCGTTTTCGGCAAGCGTCACATAGACACTGATCCGCCCACCAAAGAAGGCGGCAACCGAGCCGAGAAAATTCCCAACCACCGAGCGCGAGCGCACGGTGATGCCCCGCACCACGCCCAGATGCTGGACGATGCGGTAACCCGCGAGATCATTGGCTGTGGTGACGAGCATGGAAGTCTCCTGATCAAGGCAAGATCTTTCTGCCCGCCGCTCTAGCAAGGAACGCAAGCTTAGTAAAACGGCGCCAGGTGAGATCATGCGACAGCGCACAGTCGCCCACTCCGTTTGGGTCGATATGGGTTTTCAGAAGCGGGTGGCCAACCTGCCGCAGCTGAAACCTTATCCATGGAGCCCGGCAATGAACTTTATTACCGCCGTGAAGATCTGCCTGAAAAAATCCTTCGACTTCAGCGGTCGCGCATCACAATTCGAATACAAGTCATGGACAATAGCCTCGGGAGCGTTCTTAATTGTGAATTTTATAATATTAAGATGCACTTTGCTCGTACTCGAGATACCGTTTACATTTCAATGGATATACTCATATTTCGTGATAATTTTCGCTACCACAATCCCTACTTTGGCGGTTACTGTGCGCCGACTTCACGACATTGATCGTTCAGGTTGGATTTTGCTGGTACCTTGTGGTTTGATCGGCGATACTTATTGGCGGGTGCTTGCGCACAAGCCCGGCACGTTAGGGGACAATCGCTTTGGCCAGCCTCCGGCAGACGCACTCTTGCCAGAAAACAAACTCTTGCCGGAAAACAAAAAGGGCGAGCCAGCCGGCTCACCCTTTCAGAACTAAACAGGAATAGAACCGCGATAGGCCCGGGATCAATCCTGAATGGATGCAACCACGCCCGCACCCACGGTACGGCCACCTTCACGGATAGCGAAGCGGAGCTTCTCTTCCATCGCGATCGGGGTGATCAGCTCGACATCGAACGAGATGTTGTCGCCCGGCATCACCATTTCGGTGCCGGCCGGCAGCGTCACGATGCCAGTCACGTCCGTCGTGCGGAAGTAGAACTGCGGGCGATAGTTCGCGAAGAACGGGGTATGACGACCGCCCTCTTCCTTGGTGAGGATGTACGCCTCGGCCTTGAACTTCTTGTGCGGCTTCACGG
>NKIW01000024.1 GCA_002256205.1 Rhizobiales bacterium PAR1 | reverse complement strand
ATATTAGCCAATTATTTTTAATAGGTTCAGTGATTTCCTCTAAATTGTAAAATGCATATTCTACTTTTTCAAAAGCTTTTTCTGGGGAATCAGATTTTTGTAAATTCCCCAATTCTCTGTAAAAAATGGTCATGTCAGTTTCCACGCTTTCTAAATTCCTCATCAGAGAATCTTGAAAATTAGCATCATAAGCTGCCTCAACTCCCAATTTTGATTGCAGCATTTTTTGATATTTACTTGTAAAATACTCCGAAAAATTATCCAAAATACCTTGTAAGGCAGGTAAATCATCAATTAAAGTATATAATGCATTTGCCAATTGAACCAAATTCCAAAAAATTATATCTGGCTGATTTCCAAACCTATACCTTCTTCCATTTGCATCAGTAGTGTTTGGAGTCCAGTTGTTGTCAAAATTCTCCAACCAACCATAGGGGCCAAAATCTATCGTCAAACCTAAGATAGACATGTTGTCGGTGTTCATTACGCCATGCACAAAACCTACTCGCTGCCACTCAATCACCATGTCGAGTGTACGCTCTCCTACTTTTTTGTAAAATTCAAGGTACTTTTCTTTCCCTTCTGAGCTTATTTCTGGAAAGAAGTGCTTTATGGTATAATCAGTCAATTTTTTAAGATTTCCCTGATCTTTTCTGGCTGCAAATAGTTCGAAATTGCCAAAACGTATAAAAGAAGGAGCGACGCGACAGACAATTGCACCTTTTTCATAAGCTGGATTTCCATTATAAAGCACATCTCTTAATACTTGATCACCAGTTAGTACCAAGGACAAGGACCTTGTGGTGGGAACACCCAAATAGTGCATAGCCTCACTGCACAAATGCTCTCGAATAGATGAACGCAAAACAGCAAAACCATCGGCGTTTCGTGAATAAGGCGTTGGACCAGCTCCTTTTAATTGCAAAGTCCAATGTTTGCTTTCATTTTCCAATTCAAACAAATTAATGGCTCTCCCATCGCCTAATTGTCCTGCCCAATTTCCAAACTGATGCCCTGCATAACACATCGCATAAGGATTAGTGCCTTCATAAACACCTGCACCGGAAACTATTTTTAGAAACTCTTCAGAATCTGCATATTCTTTTAGCCCAATTTCATTTGCAAATTCCTCTGAAAAATGAATGAGCTTAGGATTACTTGGAATTTTAGGTTTAACAAAAGAAAAGAATGAATTATAAACCTGTCGAGGTGAATTAGACAAATCACTATCTGCATCTAATTCTTTATTAAAGGTATCTTTTATATTGATTTTCATATTTTATCACTGATTCAAATCTATTTTACAATCAAAGTTTCAAGACTATGAATAACTGAATCTAATTTTCAAACTGAAATAATTGGGATTTAGTTTATTGTATAATGACAATTTCAAAATAAGACAATAAAAATAAGTTCTAATAGAAAACCAAAAATATAGGTTTTTAAATTTCAAAAATAACCAGCTCTATTAATTTAATTGCACAAAAAAAGAGCCTTTCGGCTCTTTTCCATTATTTTAAATTCTTTTGAATTAAATTCCTAAAACCTTCTTATTCACAGCCTCATCAGCTCCAGTGGCCGCGAAATCATCGAATGCACGCGTGGCAACTTCTATGATGTGGCTTTCGATAAATGGAGCTCCTTCCGCGGCACCTTGTTCAGATGATTTTATACAACATTCCCATTCTAATACAGCCCAACCGTCATAATCGTATTGAGAGAGTTTCGAAAAAATGGTTCCGAAATCTACCTGTCCATCGCCCAAAGAACGGAAACGTCCCGCTCTATCTGCCCAGCCAGAATAGCCAGAATAAACACCCTGACGACCAGAAGGATTAAACTCAGCGTCTTTTACATGGAATGCTTTGATACGATCGTGATACAAATCTATAAATTGCACATAATCAAGACATTGCAATACAAAATGACTTGGATCGTAATTAATGTTCGCTCTTTTATGTCCCCCCAAATAGTCTACAAACATCTCGAAAGTAGAACCATCGAAAAGATCTTCGCCTGGATGAAGTTCATAGCAATAATCTACACCGTTTTCGTCGTAAATATCCAAAATCGGCTTCCATCTGTTGGCCAATTCTTTGAATGCTGTTTCAATCAAACCAGAAGGTCGCTGCGGCCAAG
>NKIW01000007.1 GCA_002256205.1 Rhizobiales bacterium PAR1 | reverse complement strand
CTACAATGCCAAAAGACTACATTCCGCCCTCGGTTACCGATCCCCCGAGGACTTCGAAACCCAATTCGCTCGCGAGGCGGCTTAGGTCGGATACTACCTTGTGGTCCAGTCCGAGGGGTTCACTCCAGCACCGGGTCAGTTCTCAGTGCAATTCAACAGTCCAAGTCTTCTTCCGCAAAAAGGCCGGGGCGGAACACAGTTCTAGCCGTAGCGCTTGGAACTGACGCTCGGAATGATTTTCTATGCTGACCCCGCGGAGCACTGGAACGGCGTTCTGATAGGAGGCGTATGTGAAGCTAGAAGCGATATCGGCGATAATCTTTGGCGCGACAGGTTTGACACTGATTGCAACCCCAGCCTCCAAGTCCTGCTGATCGCCTGTTTCCATCGCTACACCTCATTATTCAAATAGTATTCTTGTTTTAAAGAGAATAGGAAGCCTCAATCCAGAGATATTCCGAGCACAAAATGAAACACCCTTAAGTTTTGGGACGCTTCGAACGTCCGCCTTCTGCCTACCTCCTTAAGGCCATGAACGACCGGAATGGGGCGGAGGCTGTATGGAACTCCCGGCGCTACCTCTTTCGCTTAAAAGAGCCTCGTAGAGCCACGTTGTTCGAGATTTTCGACATACTGATCGGCGTGGGACCTCGACAATGCCCCTCCGTACTTCGTCGTCGGCATCGCTTAGGATTTTTCATACAGCCTCGGGCGCTTCGCCGCCACCAAGCTTTGATTAATTCGCATGGGAAAATTGCTGTGATTTGCGTGCTTGATAGCTTGAGTTTTGTCAGAGGTATGCGACCATTTTTTTTGCCAAAGGACTTGTGACACTACTCAAAACGGTGTTTTCTGATGCGCAAAATAGAATTAGATTGGCGCTAAACAGTTGAAAAAAACTCGATTGGCGGTTGCGAGTTTCTTCTCCGCTTATGCTAAGGTACTCGGCAGTTGGAGAGCTTCTGGACATAGAAAGTGAAGTCGATTTTTTGAAATGCGCGAGATAGGGTTATCTCGCGCATTTTGACCCATGTTTCGGACCCGAAACAAATTTAACTGCCACGCCCCGACTAAGGGGTGTGCGGCCGGCATCGGACGCGCAGTCTCAAAAAACCTCGTAGAGCCCACCTGTTTTATGTGCTTGCACAAAAACTGAGGTATCGGGCAACCCCCCTTAAAAAGCAATGCGCCAGATAACCCTATCTCGCGCATTTCGGGTCGTGTTTCGCATCCGAAACGAAAAAAATTTTGGTTGAGATAACCCTATCTCGCGCATTTTGCCCCATGTTTCGGAGCCGTAACGAATTACCTGACCCATTTTAAGGGGTCTTTTTCGGTGTCATTTTAGGGGGGGGCTTTCACCTTTGACCACCGTCAGAACACCCTGGAATTCCAAAATGCGCCAGATAGGTTATCTCGCGCATTTTTTTAGATGGATGAATAAAACTCAATGAGTGGGATGAATCGCCCTTGGCTTTCTAGACGCTTGGAACGTCCGGTTTTGGTCTCACGCTTTGGTATCGCGAACGACAATAATGGGTCGCATTGCCGCCAGCTAGGGGGCCGGAAGCGGTCTGTCCGAAGTTGGGGCGGAGAAAGACGAGATCGGACCTGCAAGCATCTGGTGCTGCAATCTCGTTTCTGCCCAACGTCGGCAATGCCACCCCATGGAATATGAGGACATCGGCATGTTCTGACGTCAGGCCGGTCGTGACCGATGTCCAACAATCACTCATTCTGGCTCGCCGATCTTTTCGGAACAAGCTATGGTTGCTTCGCGGGAGATGGGGTGAGCGATGTATATCCAGAAGGTCAAAATTAAGAATTTCAAATGCTTCAAAGATTGGTTCGAGGTCGATTTTAATCAGGGCGTCAACATCATTGTTGGCAACAATGAGGCCGGGAAATCCACACTACTCGAAGCTATCCATCTATGCCTTACGGGTATGCTGAACGGGAAATACCTGCGCAACGAACTGTCTCCCTATCTTTTTAACCGGAAGGTCGAGCGGGCGTATCTGGACAGCATCGCCGCGAAAAAACCTCTCGACCCGCCGGAGATCCAGATCGAGCTGTTTCTCGGTGGTGATGGCGATGCGTTGGAAGACCTGCGCGGAAACGGGAATTCCGAGAAGAACGACAAGGCTCGGGGCCTCCTCTTCTCAATCGAGTTCGATAGGAAATATGACGGTGCCTATTCCGAGCTGCTGAAGAACCAGGAGATCAACTCAATACCCTTGGAATTCTATCAGGTGCAATGGTCGGAATTCTCCCGCCAACCGGCGGTGGCCCGCACGATTCCTATCAAGTCGGCCCTCATCGATTCTACAAGCACACGCGTTCAAAGCGGTTCGGATATGTACATTTCCCGGATCGTCAAGGAGTTTCTCGACGACAAGGAACGTGTTGCGATATCCCAAGCCCATCGCAAGCTGAAAGACGCCTTTAAGGCCGATGGCAATGTCGGCGCCATCAATGAAAAGTTGGCGGAAGCGGCGAAGATTAGTCGGAAAAAGGTCAGCATTTCGGTCGATATGTCGTCCCACAATGCCTGGGAAAACAGCCTCATGACGTATATCGAGGATGTCCCTTTCCACTATGTCGGGAAGGGTGAGCAGTGCATCGTCAAGACGCGCCTCGCGCTGAGCAGCAAGAAGAACCGCGAAGCGACCGTACTGCTGATCGAAGAGCCGGAAAACCACCTGTCGCACTCGAAGCTCAACCAGCTCATAAGCGATATCAGCACCGACAAGAGCGGCAAGCAAGTCATTATGACCACGCATAGTAGCTTCGTCGCGAACAAACTCGGACTAGACCATTTGATACTGTTGCGGGAAGCGAAGGTCACGCGGATCAAGGATCTGGACGCGAGCGACTTCTTCCATAAGTTGCCTGGTTACGACACCCTGCGTCTTGTGCTTTCGCAGAAGTCGATCCTAGTAGAGGGCGATGCGGATGAACTGGTCGTCCAACGGGCCTACATGGATGCTAACGGCGGAAAACTGCCGATCGACGACGAGATTGACGTCATCTCGGTCGGGCTTTCGTTCCTCCGTTTTCTTGAACTGGCGGTGGCGCTGAAAATCCCGGTCGTGGTTGCGACCGACAATGACGGCGATATTGCTGCGCTTGAAAAGAAGTACGCCAAATACAAGGACGTCGATCATATCAAAGTCTGCTATGATCCCTTAGTGGATCAGGGCGATTTAGTTCTTGGCGGCAAGCCCTTCAACTACAACACCCTCGAGCCGAAACTGGTCAAATCGAATAGCGTCGAGACATTCAACACGCTGTTCGGTACCAAGCACGATCTTGATAACCTTCATCGTTACATGAAGACCAACAAGACCGAGTGCGCACTAGCAATTTTTTCGGCCAACACGAAAATCAATTATCCAAAATACATTCTGGATGCGATCGCCAAATGATGGGGCCGAATAAGCTCATCATTGCTGCGGCAGGATCGGGAAAGACCACCTACCTCGTCAGGCAGGCGCTTGCGGTCGAAGAAAAACGGGTCCTTATCACCACCTACACGGAATCGAACGAAGAAGAGATCCGGCGCAAATTTTTCGAAATCCATGGCTCGGTTCCCGCTAACGTGCATATCCAGACCTGGTTCAGTCTGCTGATAGAGCACGGCGTCAAGCCCTTCCAAGGCAAGCTGTTCGATTGGGAAGTTGCCGGCATGCTTCTGGTTTCGGAGAAATCCGGATCTCGCGGTCGCGACCGGCAAGGCCGCCCTATGTACTGGGGTGAAGAAGATTTCCAACGCTGCTATTTCGACCGTCGAAATCGCGTCTATTCGGACAAACTGGCGAGGCTGGTGATGCGATGCAACGAGGCAGCAGATGGCGCCGTTATCGAACGGCTTTCCCGTATTTTTCCTTTGATTCTCGTGGATGAAGTACAGGACCTTGCAGGCCACGACCTCGACATTCTGACGGCTCTCTTCAGGAGCCCCTCCAACGTAGTTATGGTTGGCGATCCCCGACAGGTAACCTATGTCACCCATCTGGAAACTCGCCTCAAAAAGTACAGGGATGGCGGCATTGCCGACTTCGTTCGGGCAGAACTTCCCCGAAAGGTCACGTGCGATATTGACGTGGCCAGCCTCATGACATCGCATCGCAATAGCACCGCTATCTGCGAACTATCGTCGAAGCTCTATCCGAAATTGGCGGCTGCAACTGCATGTAAATGCGCCGAGTGCAGGCAGCCCGTCCCTGATGATGCGGGTCTCTTCATCGTCCAGCGAAGGGATCTGCCCCGTTATATCGAGACGAGGAGACCTGTGCAGCTCCGATGGAGCTCGTCCGTCAAGATCGCACCTGCCGATCTGCCAGCGTTAACGTTTGGACGGTCAAAGGGCCTGGGTTTTGACCGCGTCATTGTCTATCCGACAAAAGAAATGATGGACTGGCTGAAGAATTCCCAATCGGCGTTGAAGGCCGAGACCCGCGCTAAACTTTATGTCGCGTTGACCCGCGCAAGGCATTCGGTCGCAGTGGTCTACGACATCGCCCATGACGAAATTGTTCCAGGGTTTACCCTTTTCGAATAGGGAAATCGCAGCAACACGTTTCCGTGGCCAACTACGTGTAATGTGCAAAATGGGAAATGCCGCGTCTGACAAAAGTATGTCTGCTTTTCTGTCAACGCCACCGCTGGCCATTTGTCCGCCTTGGGGCGCGAACCAGACGTACAAGGCTTTGACTAACACGGACCACCGGTGCCAATCGGCTTGGCTGATGGTCTTCATTTAGCTCCAGGATAACTTCCGTCGTTGTGCCGGGGCCGGGCCCTTATTATTTGAAGGACAGTCTGCCAAGCGCGTTCCATCGCTCGAAAACCCGAGGCGAGGTATCGCCGAGCACGTTGGCGATTGTCTTGAGAACTCCTGCATCGATCCCGAGATCCTCAGCAAGCGAGACTGCGAGCTTCATGTCCTTCCGGACAATCCGCGACAGATCGTCGAAGGCCTCCGGCGAACTCGCCCAGTTTGCATACTGGAAGCACGAGGTCTTGATGTCGCGGGAGACAAAGTTCCGGCCAGTGCTGGCTTCGAGGATAGTTCCCAACAGCAAGAGATCCACCCCGGATTTCCGGGCGATCTCGAATGCCTCGGCGCTGACATAGAGATTAGCCAGCCCAATCATGTTATTAATCAGTTTGACCGTCTGGGCGCTCCCAAAGGCTCCACATCGGAACACATTGTTCCCGAGAACGTTGACGATCGGCATGGCCTCGTCGATATCAGCCTGCTCGCCACCCATCATGATCGACAATGTGCCCCGTTCCGCTCCACCAACACCGCCACTGACAGGGGCTTCGATGACACGGACGCCAAGGAGGGTGACAGCTTGACGCACCGCTTCCATGGTCCTGGGCAGGCCCGTACTCATGATCAGCAAGAGCGGCGGCATCTCGGGGTCGATGCCCGAGATCAGTCCATGCTCGCCCGATACCACCGCCAGCAGTTGGTCGTCATCGGCAACCATTAGGATCACGATATCTTTGCGGGCGACATCGATGGGTTTTGTCGATGACTGGATGCCTCTGGCTACAAAGGGCTGGAGAGCCGGCGCATAAGCATCGCAAACGGTCACATCATGCCCAGCCGCTGCAAGGCGGTTCGCCATGCGGCTACCCATGTTGCCAACGCCAATGAAACCGATCGTATTTATCAAGGCAGATCTCCAGAAACCGGACTTCAACCAGCACGTGATGCTGAGCGTTGCCCTCCCCAAATGGATCGGTCCGCAGCAATGTGATTGTCGCGAGAGGTGACAGATAGACCAGCAAGGCCTGCCACGCTGCTTGCAATCAACGCGGCAGGCTTCAGCAGAAGGCTTACTTCTGTTGCGCGCGCAACCGGACCATGTAGGTATCCATCGCAAGGTCCGCGACCTGCGTGTAGAGATACTGATCATTCCTGAAGGCGATGAAGTGATCGTAAATTTTCTTGAATTTCGGGTTCTTGTTCGCAGTATCCTCAAGTATCTCGTTAGTCGATTTCCAGCATGCTTCGATCACGTCCGGCGGGAATGCTCTGAGTTGCGCTCCCGCTGCAATCAACCGCTTGAGGGCAGGAGGATTGAGCGAGTCGTACTTCGCGGACATCCACTGGTTGGCCTCTGCCGCGGCGACCTGAAGCATCGCCTTGTATGCGGGCGGGAGCGATGCCCACTTCTCGAGATTGACAAAAACGCCAACGGTCGGCCCGACCTCCCACCAGCCGGGATAGTAGTAATACTTGGCAACCTTAGCGAAGCCGAGCTTCTCGTCGTCATAGGGGCCGACCCATTCTGCCGCATCGAGTGTTCCGCGCTCGAGCGAAGTGTAGATATCACCACCCGCAATCTGCTGCGGGACAACGCCCAACTTGGACATGATGGTGCCAGCCAGGCCACCGATGCGGAACTTTAGGCCCTTCAGGTCCTCGATTGTCTTGATTTCCTTGCGGAACCAGCCGCCCATCTGGGCGTTCGTATTGCCGGCGGGCAGGTAGGTGACATTAAAGTCCTTGTGGAACTCGTTCATGAGTTCTAGTCCACCGCCGTGATACATCCAGGCGTTGCGCATGCGAGCGTTCATGCCGAACGGAATGTCGGTCCCGAAGGCGAACGTCGGGTTCTTTCCATAGTAGTAAAATGGCGAGGTGTGGCAGCATTCGACCGTGCCATTCTCGACGGCATCGAGTGCCTGAAGTCCGGGGACGATTTCACCGGCCGCAAAGACCTGGATCTTGAACTTGTTGTCACTTATTTCGGCTACTCGCTTGGCCATGAACTCAACCGCGCCAAAGATCGTATCCAGCGACTTCGGCCAGCTTGCTGTCAGGCGCCAGCTGACTTCCGGCGCGGATTGTGCGAGGGCTGGCGAGGTCACGCCCGCCGCGGCAACTGCCGCGCCGCTGGTGGCGGCCGTCGTGAGAAATTTACGTCTGTCTGTCGTTTTCATGGGTCGTCCCTCCTTTGGTGTTCTTGTTCAGTCTACGGGCGTTCAAACCGCATTCCCGGCCGTGGTGCCGGAGGTGCGCTAGTGGATATGGCTGCCGCCATTAACGTCGAGCGTGGTGCCGGTGATGTAGGCCGAGAGTTCGGAAGCGAGGAAAAGGCAGGCACCTGCGACATCAGCAGGAAGGCCGGCGCGTTGCAGCGGCACGCTGGCGACGATCTCGTTGAATTTCTCGGGGCTTAGATTGCCGTCGAGCATGCTGGTCTCGATCATCGAGGGGCATATGACATTCGCCCGGATGCCGCTCGGCCCGAACTCGCGCGCAATCGTGCGCGTCAGACTGACGACGCCGCCCTTCGATGCTGCGTAATGCGCACCGCCAACGAGGCCACCTCCGCGCTGGGCCGCGACCGACGCGAGATTGATGATCGAGCCTTTGCCACGTGGTTTGAAGACCTCCAGCGCGCTCTTGCAGATATTGAAGCTGCCCTTGAGGTTGACACCTAACATCAGGTCATATTCGGCTTCCGCGATGGAGAGCATAGGTGTCGCCCGGACAATGCCCGCGCAATTGACAAGGCAGTCCAGCGTTCCGAAAGTCTCGACCGTCTCGCTGATGGCACTTGCGCAGTCGGCGGCACTCTGAATGTCGCACTTTAGCCCGATCATGTGGGGATCACGGCCGATGCTCTTAGCGATGGAGCGGCGGATTTCACCGGTTACCGTGTCGTTGATAGATATATCAACAACGGCCAGTTTGGCGCCATGCTGTGCGAATAGCTGGGCGGTTGCATAGCCAATCCCTCGGAGCGAGGCAGCTCCAACGATCATGCAGACCTTGTTCTCAAGCAACATTGGCGGGCCTTCGTTAGACGCGAGCGTGAATTCTGTGGTCATCGCAGGGCTTCCCGCGCGGCGCCTTCAGCAACCAGCGCATTGATGTCGTCGTGGGTCATCCTCAGTTCCTCCATAACGGCGCGCGTTTCCCAGCCTTTCGGCTGTGAGGGGGTACCGGATGCGGGACGGAGGCCGTCGAACGTGATCGACGGTTGCAAAGCGATTGTCGCGCCTTCGGTCGGGTGCTGTTCGTGCTGAAAGAAGCCAACCGCGGCGAGATGCGGATCCTCGCGCAGGGTTTCCAGCGTATGGCAGGGCATGGCTGCGATATCGGCAGCCTGGAAAATGGCCAGCCATACCGCTGTTGTTCCGGACGTCAGCGGCGCCCCCCGGATCGCGAACCATGCGCCGACGTTTTTCGCGCGTGCCGCAACCGATGAGAAACGCGGATCATCGGCGAGGTCAGCGCGATTGGTCGCCTCAAGAAAGGCTCGGACTTGCGGATCGGTATTGATCGTGAACGAGATCCAGCCGTCGGCAGTTCTGACAGGCTTGTTATGGGGGCTGAGAAGGCGCAGGTCGCCCAAGGGCCCAACGGCTGGTTCAAAACTCTGTTGTGCAAGATGTTCTTGAAGCACGAACGTCGCCATGGTCTCGAACATCGGAACCTCGATGCTCGCGCCGACGCCAGTCGTTTTTGCCTGAAGGACGGCAGCCAATACCGCGCCGGCAGTGATCTCGCCGACAACATGGTCGCAGATCAGCATAGGCACATAGGCCGGCGCTCCGTCGCGGGCTAGCATCAGCCCAGCCATGCCCGTAACGCCTTGCACCACGCTGTCGTAGGTGGGTTGTCCGGCGTAAGGGCCATCCGTGCCGTAGCCGGTGATAAGGCAATAGACCTTGGCAGGGTATTGGGCCCGGATTGTATTGGCGTCGAGTCCGAGGCGTTCGAGCGCCTGCGGGCGCATGTTCGCGATGATCACATCCGCCGAGGCAATGAGTTGATCGACGATCCGGCGCGCTGACGGCTTCTTGAGGTCGAGGCACACGTTTCGCTTGCCGCGATTGAGATGGAGATAAGCGCCAGAGTGCTGCCCGGTTGGCGAAATCCCTCCTAGCCCGCGCATCAAATCGCCTTCGGGGCTTTCGAGCTTGATGACTTCCGCACCATATTGGCCAAGCCGCCATGTCGCCACCGGGCCGACCACGACACTTGTCAGGTCAAGAATGCGGACGCCTTTGAGCGGGGCGAAGGTCATGCGGCAAGCGCCTCCATTTCCATGGCAGCAGTGCCCTCATGGCTAAGTGCCGTTAGCCTGACGGCCTCGCCATCGCGACGGGCAACAAATGCGATCGGACGCCCGCTAAACAGGGGAGCCATGTGACGCGTTTTCAGGTGAGCGGGGACGATGCCAAGTTCCGTGCGAAGGAATTCCGTTGCCAGAATCGTAACAAGGCCGCCGTTGACCACGAGATCCGGCAGGCCTTCGACATCACGTGCATGCGCCCGGTCGATGTGGATCTTGTGCGAATTGAACCCTAGCGCCGAGTATTGGAAGAGCAGGGTCTCGTCTGGAATGACGATCCTTGCCCCATCCGGAACTGGCTTGACTTCACCCCTCACGGTGGCGCTCACGCCCTCGTTTGCTGGCAGGAGGATATAGGTTTGCGTTTCGATGATCGCCGCTTCGGCTTGTGAAATCGGTCTCAACTCGTGGTGTAGCGTAAGGACTGCGCTTAGACCGTTTTGTCCCTGCTTCTTGTCAAGCCGGACGACTTTGCTCAGGCGCTCGACCGTTGCCCCGATGGCGATATCCCCGTTGTAGGTGACCGTGCGCCCGCCGAGCAGCAGGCGTGGCAAGCCCAGATCAGGCATTGGCAAGCCGAAGCCGGGGAATCCGTCTGCCCGCAATTGAGATCGCCGCGTCTCGCCGCCGAGCATAAAAAAGTGCCAACCGCGCGGCAGGGCGGAGCCTTCGCGAAGGGTGTCAGGGTCGATGTCAAGCATGGCAGCCACGCGCCGAACGGCTTGCGCGGCGCACACATCCTCGCGGCGCAACGCCTTGCCTGTCTCCAACCGTGACGCTCCCTCGGCGCTCATGTCTGGCGCTCCTTTGATTGACATTTGACATATCATTAGTGAGTTTATAATTTCAAGTATGAAAATTACAAACAGAATGATGCGTCGAATTTGCAGAGACCGGTGGCGCTGCAGTGCACAAATGAAACAACTTTTCTGTCAGTGAATGACTTGCCTTCGGGCGATGCCAAACAAGCGGTGCAAAACCGCGTCAAACGAATGGGATGGAGCAAACGGCAATGAAGAGACTCGAACGCAAAGTTGCCCTGATCACCGGGGGAGGTGGGGGAATTGGCTCTGCCGCAGGGGAGGTCTTTTGCCGCGAGGGCGCACGCGTCGCGCTCATCGATATGAGCGCAGAGGTCTTGAACGAGGCGGTCACCCGCATTCGTGCCGCCGTTCCTGGCGCAGACGTGCATGGCTTCGTCGCCGACCTCGGACGGGAAGATGAAGCGAACCGGGTGGTGCAGCAGATTGTCGATGTGCTCGGCAGTGTTGATATCCTCGTCAACAATGTCGGAATCCGGCGCTATGACGCCGTCGAGGATGCGGCTTGGGACAAGTGGGACGACATCCTCCGCGTCAATGTCCTTAGCTATGTCTCGATGGTTCGCGCGGCGCTCCCCGCCCTGCGCAAGAGCGGTCGGGGCAGCATCGTCAATGTCGCCTCGACCGGCGCGGTCTTTGGCCGCAAAGGCATGGCGGCCTACGATTCTTCCAAGGCGGCACTGCTCGCGCTCACCAGGACTATTGCGCATGAGGAGGCCGAACATGGCATCCGCGCGAACACGATTTGTCCGGGCTACACGCGGACGGTCTTCCACCTCAATCGCCTCGGGGAAGCCGCTGTCGACAGCATCGTCCCGCCCTGCGTGATGAAGCGTTGGGCCGACCCGAAAGAGATGGCATTCCCACTGCTGTGGCTGGCCTCGGATGAAGCGTCCTACATCACTGGCGCCAACATCATGGTGGACGGCGGCTACATCGGCCCGTGATCCAGAGCTTCCAAGCTGTTCAAATCAAGAAAGGAAAGACGATGAAGTTCAAGTTTCACCATCTGAATATCTGCACCGACAACCTGCCGCGCCTGACGCAGTTCTACAAGAACCTGTTCGAACTCGGTACGATCAATGCCGGCACGCATACGGTCATCAGCCGTGAGCGCGAGGATCGCGCCTATACGGGGAAGGTCGATTTCCTGACCGATGGCGATATCGAGTTCCACTGGGCTGAGCGCGATCTCGATACTGGCTTCAAGATGAAGCAATTCATCAATCCGATGAGCCAGGGGCACTACTGCTTCCGCACCGATGATATCAAGGGCTTCATGCGTCGGTGTGACCAACTGGGCATCCGCTATTCCGATTACGGTTGCTGGGCCATTCCGGGCTGGCATCAGGTTTTCCTGCAAGATCCGGATGGTCGTGTCATCGAGGTCCACCAGACAGGTCTTTGACTGCCTGCGAACTTCAGCATCATTGCATGGGGCAGGGGTTGAATTCCTGTCCCTTCGGTGTAGGCCTCCTGCATGCCGCTCTGAGGGCTCTCGTCGGGAATTGGATGCATCATGCAGGAGAAGGGTCGATCACCGAAAAAGGGTAGCTCCGAGGACGGGCCTGCCTATGTTGCACCCGCGCTTGAGAAAGGGCTCGATATTCTTGAGCTGATGTGCCGCAGCGATGTTCCGCTCGGCCAGAAGGATATCGCCAAGCGCTTGGGAAGAAGCGTCAGTGAAATCTACAGGATGATCACCTGCTTGATAGATCGTGGATACCTGGTTGCGACCGATGACAAGTACCATGTGACGACGAAGCTCTTCGAGCTTGCGCACCTGAACCCTCCGATGCATCGTCTTCTGGTCGCAGCTACTCCGATCATGCAGAAGCTTTCGAGCGACATTGATCAGGCTTGCCATCTCTCAGTCTTCAATCTAGGGCGCCAGGTTGTTATTGCGAAAGTCGACAATCCCAGCGGCATGGGATTTAGCCTACGCATAGGTGCTGAACTCGATGTGATTGTTTCGGCTTCAGGCAGGGTTCTACTGGCCTTCCAGGATGATGAAACCCGGCAAATGCGGATTGAAGAATCCGTCCGACGCCGCCCCGATCATGCTGACACGCAGATATTGACCGTTCTCGATACGATCCGGGCGCGCGGTTTTGAATCCATCCCAAGTGTGCAGGTGCGCGGCTTGTACGCGGTCAGCTTCCCGATATTGAATACTCAGGGGCGCGCAATCGCAGCACTGACAGTCCCGTATGCCGAGCGCATCGATCAGGTTCATCGCAAGCCGATCTCAATGGTTGAAGAGCAGTTGGCGCTGGCGGCAAAGGATTTGACAGTGCGCGTAGGCGGGGCAGCGAATCGTTCAGTGTGAACTGGGACGCAGTCAGAGAAATCAGGTTGCTGACCCTTAGTTGGGGAGCGTGTCGTTGATTATTTTAAAAGGCTGCACTTTCCACTCTTGCAAGATGTCGCCCGAGAGACGCTGGCTCGACCAGAAACGCGACTTCTGATTGGGCGACGTCGCTGTGTGCCACCTGATTGCTGCCGTGGCAGATATATTCTTAGACTTTTCCTTGTTTGGCAGCATCCAGATGACTGCTTCTAGGTGCAACCTGCCGGCAGGCTGCCGGCATGCCTTCGAACATGCCGTGCAAGGTGGTGGGCGACTTCGCTCGCTCGCTCGACGGCTAGAAGATGCGCCGCAGGATCAAGGACCACCAGTTCCGCGCCCGTGATGCCGTCACGCAGCTCTTCTGACATTGCAACTGGCGTTGCGGGATCCTGTTGGCCGGCGATCACCAGAGTTGGCGCAGCAATTCCTGCGATTGCCGAACGGAGATCCATGCGAGCAATGGCCTCGCAACAAGCCGCATAGCCTTCCGCGTCATTGACTGAAAACTCTCGCGCGACTTGATCAACGGTCGCCGTGTTCTGCGTCAGAAATCCAACTGTGAACCAGCGCGAGAGCGTGGCCTCAACGATGGCGGAGGTTCCCTCGCGGCGAACGAGGGCGGCGCGGTCAAGCCAGGCCTGCGCGGGTGGCATAAAGGCGGTCGTTGCCATCAGGGTGAGTGATGAAAGCCTGTCGGGATACTGGATCGCCAGAGCCTGACCGGTCATGCCACCGAGCGACAGGCCCGCAAAATGCGCTTGCCCAACCCCAAGATTGTCGAGGACAGCAATGGCATCGGCGGCGAGATCGGCAATCTCGGATGGCGCTTGCGCGCGCGTTGAAGCGCCATGACCACAGGTGTCGTAGCGAATGCAGCGGAATTCTGCTGCCAGTTCTTCGACCACGGCATCCCACATGCGATGAGTCGTGCCAAGTGAGTTCGAAAACAGGATGGGCGGGCAATCCGGGGAGCCGACTTCAGTCACGAAGAGGGTGGCGCCACGTGTCTGGATGAAGGGCATTGGGACCTCACACGCCAAGGTGCTTTTCAAGAAGATCGGGGCGCGTGGCGAGGGTTGCCGGCGTGCCGTCGAAGGCGATCTCACCCTTTGTCATGATCACCATGCGATCCGCCACCTTTGATAGCGATCGATGATCCTTATCGACAACAATCGTTGCGATCCCTTCACCGCGAATAATGCCCAGCGTCTTCCAGATTTCCTGCGCGATCAGGGGTGCAAGTCCCTCAGTCGCCTCATCCAACAAGATGAGATCGGGATTCGTCATGAGCGCTCGACCGATGGAGAGCATTTGCTGCTCGCCGCCTGAAAGCTGATGGCCGCCGTTCATTCGGCGTTTGGTCAGCCGGGGGAAAACCTCGAATACCCGATCAAGAGTCCAGCGCTGCTGTCCGGAGACGCCGGGGCGTGCTGACATCACCAGGTTCTCCACCACCGAAAGCGACCCGAAGACACCGCGGCCTTCGGGAACATAGGCCATACCCGCTCTGGCGATGTCTTCCGGCTGGCTTTTAAGGGTGCTCGCACCCGCAAAGCAGATCTCACCGCGTCGATCAGCCATGAACCCCATGATGGATTTTAGCAGCGTGGTCTTTCCCATGCCGTTCCGGCCGATGAGCGCGATCTGTTCGCCGCGCTTCACTTCAAGGTTGACCCCATGAAGCGCCTGACTCGGGCCATAAAAGCTGCGGAGATCCGAAATCGAGAGAAGAGCGCTCATGCGGCAACCTCATGCTCACCGAGATAGGCGGTGCGGACCGCCGGGTGATTGCGAACGTGGTCTGGCGAGCCGGAGGCAATCACCTGACCATCGGCCATGACCGTGAGACGATCAGCCAGAGCAAAAACGGCATCCATGTCATGTTCGACAAGGAGAACACCCCGCCCTTGCTTCAGCGCCCGGATCAGGGCGATCATGCGCAAGGCCTCCGCTTGGCCCATCCCCGCGAGCGGCTCATCGAGCAGAATAACCCTAGGGTTGGTTGCGAGGACCATCGCGATTTCGAGCTGGCGCTGCTCACCATGGCTCATGAACCGTGCGATAGTTCCCGAGCGTTCGGTCAATCCGGTCTCCGATATCGCGGCCTGTGTCGAGGCATTGGCGGCGGTATCATTCCGTACATGACCCAACATGCGCAACGCGTGGCCGGAATGGGCTTGCGCGGCAAGGCGGACATTCTCGAAGACCGTCGAGTCCATGAAAATTGTGGTCTTCTGGTATGAGCGTCCAACGCCCGCCATGGCGCGTGTGTTGGGCGCCAGATCCGTGATATCGCGAGCGCCCAGCAGAACTTTTCCGCCGGAAACCGGAATATCGCCCGATAGCAGGTTGATCAGCGTGGATTTCCCCGCACCATTCGGGCCGATCACGGCGTGAATTTCATTCTGGAAAATGTCGAGAGAGACGTCAGAGACAGCCTTGAGGCCGCCGAACCGACGTTGAAGACCCTTAGCCGACAGCATGATCTCAGACATGTTGAAGCCCTTTCGCGTTAGCGGAGGTCATGGGCGGCTGAATGAGGCCTGTCATCGGGTCGGATAGAGATCCAAGGTTTGCCGCATGATCCGCCTCGACCGGTTGGTTGTCGCTGTCTTTTCCGGTATGCGGGCCTTCCGATTTCGGCAGCACGAGCCGCGTCAGTTGCTGAAGACCACCGGGAAGCGCGAAGACCAGCGCAATGATGATGAGCCCCTTGATCAGCTTCCAGTGTTCGAAGGCACTCTTGAGGACTTCTTCCAACCCGATCAGAGCGAAGGCCCCGACGATCGGTCCGAGGATCGAGCTCATGCCGCCGAGTACCACCATGACCAGAACAGTGGCCGAGAGGTGCCATCCCAGCATCTGGGGGGCGACAAACCCGAATTGCGCGGCCGAGAAATAACCGGCGAGCCCCGCGATCATCGCCGACAGGATGAAAGCCATCAGCCGGAGACGGAAAACCGGAAAGCCGAGCGAAAGGGCGCGCCGTTCGTTATCGCGTGCGGCCTGCAAGGCGTGGCCGAAGGGAGAATTGACCAATCCACGGATAAGACCAGCCGTCATCACCAGACTGGCCAGCACGAGGAGATAAAAGCTCCGGCTGTTATCAAGATCGATCAAGGTTTGCCCAAAAAGGGCAATTTCCGGCTTGAAATAGATGTAAAGCCCGTCCGAGCCTCCGCCGATCTTGGTATCGTGAAAGAAGTAGAAGAGCATTTCACCAAAAGCGAGCGTCACCATGATGAAATAGATGCCGCGAGTCCGGAGCGACAAGGTGCCGATCACCGCCGCTACCGCAGCGACGACCAGGAGCGCGACCGGTAGCGACAGCCAGAGTGAAGCCCCGGCGCTTTCGGGCGATTGAAAGCCCAGCATATAGCCGGCAAGGCCGAAGAACGCGGCATGACACAGGCTGACGAGACCGCCAAAGCCAACAACAAGATTGAGTGAGAGGGCCAGCATGCCCATCAGCATCGCCTTGGATGCAAACTGCACGTAATAGTTCGGCGCGAAGAAGGGCAGGGCGATCAACAGGATCAGGACAAGCCCGAGCGCGAGGTTTGTCGGTTGTGTGAGAGAGCGGTTCATATCAGGGAGCCTTTCCCATCAGGCCATTCGGCCGCCACAGCAGCACGCCCGCCATGAGCACGTAGATCAGGATTGAAGAGACTTGCGGGAAGAAGACCTTTCCGAAGGTATCCGTCAGGCCAATCATCAGGGCGCCAAGCGCCGCGCCGGTAACCGAGCCGATGCCGCCAAGCACCACCACCACGAAGGAGAGGATCAGCATCCCGTCACCCATGCCGGGAAACACGGTTGAGATCGGTGCCACGAGCATGCCTCCTAGGGCGGCGAGCGCGATTCCGCCCGCAAAGACGAACCGGTTCACCGTGTCGAAGGGAATGCCGAGCGCGCGGGTCATATTGCGGTTTTCTGCCCCTGCCCGGATGATCATGCCGAGACGCGTGCGTTGGATGACATAGAAAATGAGCGCGGCGAGCAGGATACAGACGAGGCAAAGCGCCAGTCGATAAACGGGATAGGACAGAATCGCGGTGAGCTGGATCGAGCCATTCAGCCATTCCGGTGGTGTGACCGAGTGCACATCCTTGCCGAAAAGGATCTGCCGCGCTTCGTCGATCACGAGGATCAGCCCGAAACTCAAAAGGACCTGGGCCAGATGATCACGTCCGATCATGCGTTTGACGAAGACTTCTTCGAGCAAAAGACCCAACACAAAAGAGATCGATAACGCCCCAAGCAGCGCCAGAGCAAAGCTGCCAGTGTAGCTCGCAATCCACCATGCGAGGTAGGCACCAAGCATGTAGAACGCGCCGTGCGCGAGATTGATCACGCCGAGAATACCAAAAACGAGCGTGAGCCCGCTCGCCACCAGAAACAGGACAAGGCCGTATTGCACGCCGTTCAGCAATTGAACGGCAATCGTGATCGCATCCATGACGCGCATCCTTGCAAGAGAAAGTTGAAACGCGGGGTAGCGTGGCGCCCCCCGCATCAAGGCAGCGAAAGGCCTTCAGCTCACCTTGCAACCGCGTGCGGGGTCATTCACCGCTTGCCCGGCAATTGAGACAAGCTCGTTCCGGCCATTGCGCACTTCGCGCAGATAGACATTCTGCACAGGGTTGCCGGCTGCATTGAAGCTCATCGGACCGCGTGGGCTTTCGATTTTCGCCGTGCGCATTGCCTTGACCAACTCTGTCCGCGCCGACCAATCGCCCTTGACCGCCGTCAGTCCCGCATTGAGCAGGGCGCCGGCGTCATAGCCCTGGACAGCATAGATATCGCCATCGGAGCCTGTTTTGGCCTTGAAGGCAGAGAGGAACTTCTGGTTCGCGGGATTGTCGAGGTTGTCGGCGTAATGGAGCGTTGTCTTAATGCCGTTTGCGCTCGCGCCCTGCGCCTCAATCGTGCCGTCGGTCAGGAAGCCGGCCCCATAAAGCGGGATGGATTTGTTCAAACCCGCAGCCGCGTAGTCCTTCACAAATTTGACCGCTCCGCCGCCTGCAAAGAAGGCGAATACTGCGTCAGGCTTGAGTGTCGCGATGCGTGTCACCAGGGCCTGAAACTCGACCTCGGGGAAAGGGAGCGCGAGATCTTCGACGATCTCGCCACCAGCTTTCTTGAATCCTTCACCGAAGGCTCCAACCATCTGCTGGCCAGCGGCGTAGCGCCAGGTAATCGTCACGACCTTGCGATGCCCGGCGTCGAACATCACTTTGCCCATCGGCTCGCAAACCTGCCAGTTCGAGAACGAGGTCCGGAAGATGTTTGGCGCACACATCGGGCCAGTGGCTTCGTTCACACCGGCATTCGGAATAACAAGCATGGTATTGGTATCGCGCGCTACTTTGACCATGGCCATCGCAACGCCCGAGTGAACCGTGCCAACCACAAGATCCACCTTATCGCGGCCAACGAGGCGATTCATGTTGTCCGTGGCGGATTCGGGCTTCGACTCGTCGTCAACCTGGACATATTCGACCCGGCGACCGCCGAGCGTTCCGCCCTGTTGCTCGACATAGAGGCGGAAGCCGTCGTCGATAAACTTACCGAGCTTCGCGAATGTCCCCGAATAAGGGAGCATGAAGCCGACCTTCAGAGGCGCGCCTTGCGCGATCGCCGGTGTCGGAAAGCGGAAGATCGATCCTGCTGTGATCAGACCGGCGCTGCCCAGGAGCACCGAGCGGCGGCTGGGCGAGGAAATCGAATGTGACATGGCAGTCCCTCCTGCATTCTTTCGAGCAATGCTCGTGACCGGGACCGGCTGTTTTGCACATCGTGGCCCCTCCCTTTTTGGGTGTTTTCCCGAGCATCACGCTACGAGCAGGGCCGGTTGAAGGACAGGATCGATTGAGTGTATTTTTATACCTATTCGGTATAGTATTAGAAAAATCATGCCAAATCGGTGCGATAAACGCCGATAAGATGCAGAAATTATCACATTTTTCGAATTCAGGTATGATTAGCGCAGTTGCTTGAAATCTTTTGGTTCCAGCAAGGCCGCAATCGCAACCCCGGCTACCAGCCCCCAAAAGGCAGAGCCGATGTGGAGGAGGGGCTTGTCTGCCACCGTGACCAGAAGACAGACCAGTGCGCCAAAGGAGAAAGGCCCTTTGAACGAAGCAACAAAGGACGCCTGAAGAACCCGGAGCATGGCAAGGCCGCCGAGCGCCATGATCAGTTCCCTCGGCGTCGAGAGCATGAGGGCAGTGAAATTGGGGGAGAGGAGCCCGAACAGCATCGCAATCAGCGCGGTGACGAGAGCGGTTGCGTAGTGACACTCCTTAGGCCCGGCGGATGTGATCAGGCCGTTGGTCGGGCCTGTCAGGCTGCTCCCGACCGCGCCCACCACGGCACTCAGCAAGCCGCCGATCCCCGTTACGACGGTAATCGCTGTCATCGGCGGTGTATGGCCGGCATTCGTCAATACGGCCAGTCCCTGCCCGTGCTGCACGATGATGATCGTGATCGCGAGCGGGATCACGAGTTCCACTAGCGCGGCAGTCGAAAACACTGGCGTGACCACAAGCGGACGGACGAATTCCAACCCGTTCAGGCTCGAAAAATCGAGGCGTCCGCTGGTGTATGCGATGATGGCCCCTACGACGAGCGCACCGAAAATCGGCGGCATAAAGCGCGCGATGCGCGGAAACACCGAGAGGAGCAGGAAAGCCGCGACCATCGCGCCCGCCAGCGCAAAATCGCTATCAAGTGCGCGGATGATATCGAGCCCAAAGCGAAGAAAGACGCCGGCGACCATGCTCATCACGATCGGCATGGGCACCCATTGCAGGAACTTCTTGGCCAAACCGCTCCAACCCAGCGCGATCACGAGCAGGCTTGTGACATAGAAGGCGCCGACGACTTCCGGAAAACTCAGATGCGTCAGCGCTGGGCCGATCAGGACCGTGCCAGGGATGGTCCAGAAGATGCCGATCGGCTGCCGATAGGCCCAAGTCAGCGCCAGTGTGATGAGGCCGTTGATAAAGAAAACGGCAAAGACAAAGGAGGCCAATTGCCCGTCCGAGAGCCCACCGACCTTACCAACCGAGAGAATGATTGCAAGCGGGCCAGTTGCCCCGAAGAGGAACGCCACAAAGCCGGTGGCGAGCTGCACCGGGCCGATGTCCCGCCAGATCTCACGGATCGTCGGTCTATGGTCCGAAAAGGGCTCCAGCATCCCCATCGCGGCTCAGGCTGCGCGAAGCTTCAGGAGATGGCGGGCCTCTTGCGGCTTGGCCGGTCGCCGACCCTGTTGGTGGATCATTTCGACCGCGAGTGACACCAGCTCGGCATTGCCGTTGGCGAGGCGGTCTTTCGAGATGCGAATGTTATCCTCCAGCCCGGTGCGAACAGCATCGGCGCCGCGCGCAAGTGCCCAGCCCATCACCTCGCTCTGATGCCGGCCAATCCCGGCAGCGGTCCAGGTTGCGCCGGGAATGACGCGCTGCATTTCCTTGAGAAGGATATCGAGGAGATGCTGGTCCGCCGGCATCGCATTCTGAACACCCATCACGAACTGGACATGCGGATGCGCCGACATCAGTCCCGCGTCGATCAGGCGCTTCGCTCCATGAATATGTGACAGGTCAAAAATCTCGATTTCGGGCGCGATTTCGAAGTCTTTCATGCGCGTCGCGAGATCGGTCACCAGCGTGGCATGGTTCTCATAGACGATCGTTGGAAAATTGACCGACCCCGTCGAAAGGGAAGCCATATCCGGGCGATGGACAAGGCTGAGCCCGCGCGCAGAAGGGTCACGTCCACGCCCGCCAGTCGAGAACTGCACGATCATCCCAGGACAATGCTTTCGCACCCCGGCCTGTACCGCTGCAAAGCGATCCGGATCAGAGGAGGGCGTCTCATCGTCATTCCGGACATGGATATGAACGAGCGTCGCGCCCGCCTCATAGGCCGCATGTGTCGACTCGATCTGCTCGGCCGGGAGAACCGGGAGGGTCGGGTTGTCCTTCTTGCGCGGCACGGACCCCGTGATCGCGACAGCAATGATGACCGGCTTCGTGTTCATATCCTTCATCCCTGATCACCACCACCAACCGGCAGGACGGTCCCAGTGATATAGGACGCTGCGTCGGAGGCAAGAAACAGGATAGCTGCTGACATTTCCTTCAGGAGCCCATAGCGACCCATGGGACTGGAACTGATCGTCTGATCGACAACCTGTTGCATCCAGGCCTTGTCCTCAGCGGTCTGCTTTTCGGCATTGCGCGGCACCTTGCGGGGCGGGGCTGTCGTGCCGCCCGGCGCCACGGCATTCACCCGGATATTCCGGCTGCCGATCTCGAATGCAAGGGACGCGGTCAGCGCGTTGACGGCGCCTTTGGCGGCTGAATAGGGCATGCGGTTGACCCCGCGCGTGGCGATCGAGGAGACATTGACGATCGCACCGCGATTTTGCTCGTACATATACGGCAGCACCGCGCGGCAGCCCCAGAGGGTTGGATAGAGCGAGCGATTGATTTCAGCGATAATCTCCTTCTCGCCGAATTGCTCGAAGGGTTTCATCCAGATTGCGCCGCCAACGTTGGTAATGAGGGCATCAATAGCTCCGAAACTGCGATAGGCACGCGCCATCGTCTCTTCATTGCCAGACCAGGTCTCAAGATCGGCTTCAAACGCCTGGGCCTGTCCTTGCCCGTATTCCCGGTTGATCTCGGCCGCGACGTCCTGCACGAGCGGAGCCCGGTCAACGAGCGTCAACCGGGCGCCTTCCGCCGCGGCTTCAAGCGCGACCTGCTTGCCGATGCCTTGTGCTGCGCCGGTAACAATGAGGCTCCGGGCCTGAAAACGCGATACCTGAGCCATCACTTGCTCTCCGAGGGATTGAACTTCTCAAAATAGAAGTTGGCTGGCTTCACGCCCTTGTCGGTAAGATAACTCCGAACAGCATCCACCATTGGCGGCGGACCGCAGAGATAGAGATCGACGTCACCGCCGTGCAGCGCCGAGTCTGGCAGATGGTGCGTCACATAGCCCTTGCGTTCATGGCTGGATGCGGCGTCGGCAACGACCGTTGCGAAGGTGAAGCCGGGAATGCTCCCAGCAAAGGCAGCGAGCTTATCGACTTCCACAAGATCGGCATCATTAGTGACGCCATAGATCAGATGGATCGGCTTCGTTGAGCCAGTTTTCTCCAGAACCTCCAGCATGGCCAGGAAAGGGGCGAGCCCGGTGCCTCCGGCGAGAAAAAGGAGGGGGCGTGTGACATCCCGAAGATAGAAGCTGCCCATTGGACCGGTCAGTGTCAGGGCATCGCCGGGCTTGGCAGCGCCGGAAAGATAGCCCGACATCAGCCCGCCCGGAATGTTGCGCACCAAAAATTCGACGGCGCCATCCTTCGGCATCGACGAGAATGAGTAGGAGCGTGTCTGGCTCGTACCCGGCACCGAGGCATTTACATATTGCCCCGAAAGATAGGAGAGTTGCTCCTTGTCCTTCACCCGCACGCTGAAGCCGATACTGGAGGGCGAAAGAAGCTTCACGGCTACCATTTCAGCAGCCATCGCACCCGGTTTCACCTTGCAGACGGTAGAGGCAGCGGGAATTCGGATGACGCAATCCGACTTGGCCTTCATCTGGCATGTAAGGACGAAGCCTTCGCGCGCCTCATCCTCGGTCATGGCGTCTTCGATATAGGAGCCAAGCGAATAGTCTCCGCTTTCGCATTGGCATTTGCAGGTGCCGCAGGCGCCGTCGCGACAATCCATGGGGATGTTGAGACCGAGCCGATAGGCGGCATCGGCAACGAGTTCGTCTGCGCGCGCCTCAATGAAGCGCGTCACACCATCCTCGAAATTCAACGCAATACGATGCGTCATGGCGGCCTCCCAAGCTCCGGTCTTATGCCGGATCAGATTTGATAGATGTCGACGACGTGGTGAATGTAGTCGTTCTTCAGGACGACCTTCTTGGCCGTGATAAGCGGGCGTTCACCCGTGGTATCCAGCGTGTAAAACGAGGTACCGAAGTAGCTGTCGGTCATCTTGTAACGGAAGCTGAGGTTGAACCAGTTGAAGCGCAACTTGAGCTTACCTTCCGCCTGTTCGAGTATCTCGACGTTGGAAATATTATGTGAGGTACGGGGTTCCGGTAGCGAGGTTGCCGAGGAACGCTCGGTCCGGATCCGGAATACTCGATCCTCAAGGCCTTGCTTAGAGCCGTAATAGATCAGCGAAATTTCCCGCTGGGGATCTTCGGTCAATAGATCATCGTCGTCCCAGGCGGGCATATGGAAGGTCGCGTTCGGCGCGTAATGGGCGAGCCAACCGTCCCAGTCGCGGTCATCGAGGCAACGTGCCTCCGCGTAGAGAAAGGCCAGAATTTCGTCGATGGTCAGATCGCGTGCCTTGGGCACGGCTTTGAGAACGGCGGACATGGTGCCCTTCCTTTTCCTCTGAGGGGTCATAATAGCGGAGGGAGAGCCGTGCTTTAATCTGCACGGCTCCTGCGCGGTTATTCAGCCGCGACCGGCATGGAACCGGCGGCCGCAGCGTCCTTACGGAGGCCATCGATCAGGGCCTTTTTCCAGTAAGCGTGCTGCACCACAAAGAGACCTTCATCTTCGGTTTTGGCGCCGGAGAGGAGTGGCTTCATGCCGATGGAATCTGCGTCCGCATCCGGTCCCTTGATCCAGTGGGTGGCCCCGCGCGACAGATCGTTCCAGACGGCATGGCGTGCACCATAACCGATCTGACAGGAGCGGAATTCCTCAAGATCGTCCGGTGTCGCCATGCCCGAGGCGTTGAAGAAGTCCTCGTACTGCCGGATGCGCCGGGCTCGTGCTTCATCGCTCTCGCCCTTCGGCGCGATGCAGTAGATCGTCACTTCGGTCTTATCGACCGAAACCGGCCGGTACATCCGGATCTGCGAGGAGAACTGGTCCATCAGGAAGACATTGGGATAGAGGCAAAGGTTGCGGCTCTTCTCTATCATCCAGTCTGCGCGCGCCTTGCCAAAGTTGGCGGTTAGCTCATCGCGGCGCTCCCAGTTTGGTCGATCCTGCGGGTTAGCCCAATTGGTCCAGAGCAGCAGGTGACCGTATTCGTAGGAATAGAAGCCGCCGCCTTGCTTGGCCCAACCGCCTGCATCCATGGCGCGGACTTCGTCCTTGCCAGCTGCCGCTTCGGCCACAGCCTTGCGCTGATTGGTGGTGGCGGCGTAGTTCCAGTGAACAGACGAGACGTGATAGCCATCCGCACCGTTCTCGGCCTGAAGCTTCCAGTTGCCGTCATAGATGTACTGCGAATTGCCGCGCAGGACCTCGAGCCCTTCGGGCGACTGATCAACGATCAAGTCGATGATCTTTTTCGACTCACCGAGGTGATCTTCCAGGGAAACAACATCGGCATTGAGCGAGCCGAACAGGAAGCCACGGTAGTTCTCGAACCGCGCAAGCTTCGTCAGATCGTGGCTGCCGCTCTTGTTGAAACTCTCCGGGTAGCCCGCACCGTCCGGGTCCTTCGCCTTGAGGAGCTTGCCTGTATTGTTGAAGGTCCAGCCGTGGAACGGACAGGTATAGGTCGACTTGTTGCCGCGCTTGTGGCGACAAATCATCGCTCCACGATGCGAGCAGGCATTCAGGAAGGCATGCAGCTTGCCGGTGCGATCACGCGAGATCACGATCGGCTGGCGACCGATAAAGCCGGTGATGAAATCGTTGTTGTTCGGGATCTGGCTCTCATGGGCGAGGTAAACCCAATTGCCTTCCCAAATGTATTTCATCTCAAGTTCGAAATACTCCGGGTCAGTGAAGATATCCCGCTTGCAGCGAAAATTGCCCGTGACTTCATTGTGTTCGACCGAGGCTTCAAGCCGCGCAATCATTGCGTCTGACATGATCGTTTCTCCCTGAGAATTGAGTGTGTGAGGCCGCGTTTGCCGCGGCCTCCGGTAGCGCGTCAGGCTGCGATCACGTGCTCGCGCTGCACGATTGTGGCGGGTGCGCCAACCTTTTCGCGGACCAGTACGATGTCGAATTTGGCCCGGGCGAAGGGACGGTTGACGCCCGCCTTGCGGATCTCTTCGGCACTCGTTACGCGGTCCAGCGTCACGATCAGTTCGTCGCGCGTCCCGAATGCGAAATCCGTGTAGAGATACTTGTCGCCGGTAAAGTTGAACTGGGTCGTCAGCTGACGAAAGCCCGGCGACGAGACGAAGAAATGGACATGAGCCGGGCGCTCAGCATGGCGGCCAAGCGCATTCATCAGGGCACGCGTGGCGCTTTCGGGCGGGCAACCATAGCCGTTCGGTACGATCGAACGGGCGAGATAATTGCCCTTTGCATCGGTTTCGATGCGCCGGCGCAGATTGTACGGGGCCTGCTCGCCATCGATGAAGGAATAGCCGCCCTTCGAGTTCGCATGCCAGATATCGACGATGGCACCGGCAACCGGATTGCCATTCTCATCCTTGACCTGGCCGGCGATGAAGAAGACCTCGCCCGGATCGGTGCCATCATCCATGCGGGCTTCGCCCTTCGAGAGGGGGGCGCCAGCGACATAGAGCGGGCCTTCGATGGTGCGCATGGTGCCACCCGAAATCCCGGCGAGCCGCTCGGCTTCATCAAGGCGCAAATCGAGGAAATGCTCGAGCGCGACACCCGGAACCATCAGGCCGAACTCGTTGTTCTTGGCGGTCTGGGTGATGAACCCGATAGCAGCCCAGAATTCGTCCATGGAGACGTCACACTCATCGATCACCTGCATGAGACGATAAAGAAGGCGATTGGTCACTTCCTTGACGCGAGCGTTGCCGCCGGGTGTTGAAATCCCTGAGGCTTCGGCTGCGAGTTTCTTCATATCTGCTTTGGAGATCAGATCGGCGGGCATGGGCGTTTCCTCTATTTTTTGAACGTTCAAGGCTTAACGGTCGTCGTCACGGATGGACGACGGGTGACGGCAAAGCGGGGTGACGCTGATGTCCATGAAGGGGAACAGCGGCAGTGTACTCAAAAGGTCATGCAGGTCTTGCGAACTTGCGACATCGAAGATGCTGGTGTTGGCGTAACGGCCGGCATGGCGCCAAAGGTGCCGCCAAATCCCTTGTTCCTGGAGTTCCTGGGCTCGCGCACGCTCGGCCTTCTTGAGAGCTTCGGCTTTCGTTTCGGGCAAATCATGCGGAATGCGCACATCCATCTGGACCTGAAACAGCATGGTCATGATCCTGTCTTGAGCTGCGGGAGAACATGCAGGCTGCGTTCAGCGCGATCGCGTCGGAAGCGGTTGATCTGCGTTTCATCAAGCGCGATGCCGAGGCCATTGCCAGTCGGGACCTTGAGGCTGAAGTCCGAGTAATCGAGCGGTTCTGCGAGAATTTCCTCGGTCAGAAGCAAGGGGCCGAAGAGTTCTGTGCCCCATTCAAGCTTGGCAAAGGTCGAGAAAAGATGCGCCGATGCTGCCGTGCCGACAGCACCTTCGAGCATCGTGCCGCCGTAGAGCCCGATACCTGCGGCCTCGGCGATCGCGCCAACTTTCGCACCAGCGAAGAGGCCGCCGGACTGCGCGATCTTGAGCGCGAAAACATCCGCCGCCTCGCTCTGCGCGACCTGAAAGGCCGTTTCCGGGCCGTTGAGGGCCTCATCCGCCATGATCGCGATGGAGGTTTCGCGCGCCAGCCGGGCCATGCCACGGATGTTCTTCAGAGCAATAGGCTGCTCGATCAGATCGACACCGGCGTCGCGCAGGAGCGGCAGGCAGGCCGAAGCGGTTGCTTCGCTCCAGGCCTGATTGATGTCCACCCGGACCGAGGCGCGGTCGCCGAGCGCGGCCTTGATGGCTGCGACATGGGCGATGTTCTTTTTCGCATCGCCACGTCCGATCTTCAGCTTGAAGATGTTGTGGCGCCGCCGCGCCAGCATGTCTTCGGCCTCGGCGATATCGCGTGCGGTGTCGCCGCTGGCTAGCGTCCAGGCGACCGGGAGACGATCATGAAACCGGCCACCCAGAAGCTCCGAAGCGGGAAGGCCAACGCGCTTGCCCAAAGCATCGATCAACGCGGTTTCAACCGCGCACTTGGCAAAATTGTTGCCCTGCACCGCTTTGCCGATGCTCGCCATTGTGACGCCAATCCGATTGGCGTCGGCTTGCAGCAGGATCGGAGTCATATAGGTGTCGATCGCGAGCTTCATGCCCTCGGGGCTTTCGGGGCCATAAGCGAGGCCGCCGATCGTCGTGCCTTCCCCGATGCCGATGATGCCGTCAGCAGTGCGGATCCGGACCAGCATGAGGGTCTGGCCCTTCATCGTGGTCATCGCCAGTTGATGCGGTCGGATCGTCGGCAGATCCACGAGAAAAGTCTCGACCTGTTCGATCCTAGCTGGGGCTTTCACCATTGTTTTTGACTCCGCTTTGATGTCAAAAACGATACCGCGGTGACGACTTGCGGCACAGGATCGATTGCGTCTATTTTCATACCTGACAGGTATAGTTGCTGCGAAAGGGACCCCATGGAGCTGAGGCATCTGCGATACTTTACGACGGTGGCCGCTGAGGGTTCGTTCAGCCGCGCGGCCGAAAAGCTTCATATTGCGCAGCCGCCCTTGTCGCGTCAGGTGCAGCAACTGGAGGAAGAGTTGGGGGTTAGGCTCCTGGATCGCGGCCGGCCGCTGACGCTCACAGAACCGGGTCGATACCTTTTTGAACAGGCTCGGCAAATCCTCCAACGCGTTGAGGATGTCCGCTCGATGACGCGACGCATTGCCAAGGGCATGGTGCTCCAGTTCAATATCGGCTTCGTCGCTTCCACGCTTTATGACGACCTTCCCGAACTGATCCGTCGCTTCCGCATCACGGTACCAGGCGTTGATGTCCACTTGCTGGAACTGACGACGCTCGAGCAGGTTGCCGCCCTGAAAGATGGGCGGATTGACATCGGCTTTGGGCGCCTGCGCTTCGACGATAGCCTGATTGTGCGCAAGGTGATCCGGGAGGAAACGCTGTGCGTTGCGGTGCCGAAAGGGCATCGCCTTGCGGCTGCTGCTGGGAAAGTGCGCCTGCGTGAAACTGCTGGCGAGCCCTTGATCCTCTATCCGCGTGCGCCGCGCCCCGGTTATGCCGATCAGGTCTTGAGCTTTTATCATGATGCTGGCGTTGACCCCATGATCAGTATGGAAGCGCGCGAACTTCAGACCGCACTCGGGCTCGTGGCGTCGGGCGGGGGGATTTCAATTGTGCCGGCTTCCGTGCGTCGTCTTGGACGCGACGACGTCGCCTATATCGAGCTGGACGAGCCCAAAATGACCTCGCCAATCATCATGAGCTACCGGAAGAACGATAGTTCGAGGCTGTTGGCGCAGCTTGTGAAGCTCGTGCAGGAGTTCGACAAATGGGACCCAGCACTCGGGCAGGTGGCGGTTTCAGAATAGACTACGTGACAGGTTGCAAGCTGGCAGGGGTTTTGTCTCACCCCTGCCCATGCACCGGATCAGCTCAGCGCCTGACCCTTCATTTCCGGGATTGACCGCAAGGCCACGATCGTCGCCAGTGCGCAGGCCATGACGTAGTAGGCTGGCGCAATCGGGCTACCTGTCGCCGAGATCAGCCACGTGACGATGAACTGGCCGAAACCGCCGAAGATCGCCACACCCAGCGCGTAAACCAGCGACATGCCGGTAGCGCGGACTTCAACCGGGAAGATCTCCGCCAGTGTGATGATGACCGTTGCGCCACCCGTGGCGTTGAGAACAGCGAGCGCCGCAACGATAACGAGCAGCGTACCCAAGGTCGGGCTCGCGTTGAGGTAGAGGAAGGCCGGATAAATCAGGACAAGGATCAGCAGGTAAGAGATCAATGCTACGCGCTTGCGACCGATCTGGTCCGAGAGCATGCCGCCGAGCGGAGAGGCAATCAGCGTCACGAAGCCTGCGGTAATGCCTGCGAGAAGGCCCGTGGTTGGGGCCATCTTGAGCTGGGTAACAGCATAGGTTGCCATGTAGAGCACGATCACTGCATTTGCCGCCGTCCCACCGATCACGAGGCCGACACCGGCAATGATCTTGCCAAGGTGTTCCTTGAACGCGAGGCTGAGTGAAGACACCGAACGGGTCTTCTCGTCCGCCTCATTGGCATGTGTCTCTTCGAGCGCGCTACGGAGCCAGAGGCCGATGGGCACGATCAACACGCCGAGCAAGAACGGAATGCGCCAGCCCCAAGCCGAGACATCTGCCGGAGTGAGGTTGGTGTTGATCACATAGGCCGCAGCGGCGGCAACGAGCACGGCAAGCCCCTGACTGGCGAGCTGCCATGAGCCGAAGAAGCCGCGCTGTTCCTTGGGAGCATATTCTGCCAGGAGGGTCGTTGAAGCGCCAACTTCGCCACCTGCCGAGAAACCCTGAATGAGTCGACCGAGCACAACGACAATCGGACCCGCAATTCCGGCCGTTGCATACACCGGCGCAAGACCGATCATGCCGGTGCCCAGCGCCATCATCATCAGCGTGAGAACGGTCGCCTTCTTGCGACCCTTGCGGTCGGCATAGGCTCCGAGGACCACACCGCCGAGCGGCCGCAGGAAGAAGCCGACGCCATAGGTCGCAAACGAGAGCAAGAGCTGCGCGTTCGGATCCTGCGCCGGAAAGAACAGGGCACCGATAGTCCTGGCAAAAAAGCTGAAGACGACGAAATCGTAAAATTCGAGCGCATTGCCGATGGTGCAGGCGGCAATGAGGCGTGGATGCGAGATGCTATGAGTTTGGCTGATGGTTGCTGACATGGTTTCCCCCAATTGGCCATGCATGGCGATCTCGCCTCCAGGCCTATGAGAGGACAATGCATTTTTAATTGCATTTTGCAACTATTGTTTTTTGAGAACATATTTGCTAAAAAATACGCCTTCGCCCTCCGGTTCCATGATCCATGCTCAATCGCAGCTTGACCTATCACCTTGCTTCCATCGCCGAAGACGGCATCGGCAATGCCACGCGGATATTCGAAAGCCGGTTCGGCTGGGATGTCTATGAAATCCGTGTCCTGCGACTGATCCGGGATTTCCCCGGCATAACCTTCACACAGCTCGCGCGCCTGACGAAGTTTGAACGCAGCGCGACCTCGCGGATGCTCTCGCGGTTGATCAAGGCCGGGCTCGTCCAGCGTACCAATTCGGCTGAAGATGCGCGCCAGTTCACGCTAACCATCACCGCGAAAGGGCAGGGGCTCTGCGACAAGGCCGACCCGCTTAGCCTCGAACTCGAAACGCTGATGCTGGAACCACTGACGGGAGCCCAAAAGGAAGAGTTCAGGATAATGCTCTCAAGTGTGCTTGGTTGGGTTCAGGGCGGTTATGCCGAGAAAGTCATCGAGCGCTTTCCAGAGGCGCGACCGCAGAAGGCCCGCGTGACGAAATAGCGCGACGGGGAATTTGTTGGTAATTGCAACCATATTGACAGGCGACGATGTCTCCATCATAAGTTCCTCGCGGAAGAGATTGCCGCCTCTCGTTGTCCGCTAGGGCATCGGGCGGAGGTGACGCCGAAGGAGCAACCGCCCCGGAAACTCTCAGGCACCAGAACCGCAACCGACTTGGAACTCTGAAAAGTGGAGCCTCAGCTCCCGCCGATGTTGTAAGTCGCCGCGCAATGCCTGCGCCGTGATGATGCTCTCAGGCCAATGACAGAGGGGGCGTTCAAACCCGCGCATTGCGGGCAGGAGAACGTCTATGTCGTCGCTCGACCAGACCAGCATTGCCGTCATCGGCGCCGGGATCACCGGCATCACAACTGCGTATAACCTCGCCAAGCGCGGGTGCCGCGTCACGATTTTCGATCAGCATCCCTATGCAGCGATGGAGACCTCCTTCGCCAATGGCGGCCAGCTTTCCGCTTCGAACGCCGAGGTCTGGAACAGCTGGGCGACTGTGCTCAAGGGCATGAAGTGGATGATGTCTCCCGGCGCGCCGCTGCTCGTGAACCCCAAGCCCTCGTGGCACAAGATCTCGTGGATGGGTGAGTTCATCGCCTCGATCCCGAAGTACGAGGAAAACACCATCACCACGGCGCGGCTCGCCATCGAGGCGCGTGAGCACCTCAAACGCATGGCCGCTGACGAGGGGATCGACTTTGATTGCGAGGATCGCGGCATCCTCCATTTCTACGAAACGAAGAAGGATTTTGACGCGGCCAGGAAGGTCTCGGCGCTGCTGGCGAAGGGCGGCCTCGAGCGCCGCGCGGTGACCCCCTCCGAGATGAAGTCCATCGAACCTGCGCTGATGGGGAGCTATTACGGCGGGTTCTACACCCCTTCCGATTTCACTGGCGACATCCACAAGTTCACCAACGGGCTGGCGAAGGCCTGCGAACGGCACGGTGTCGAGATGCGTTTTTCGACCGAGGTGCGCTCGGTCGATGCCGGGGCGGATGGCGTCACGATCATCGCGCGCTCGACCGAGCCGACGCTTGATGGCTCCGTTCATCCCGAAGAGGTATGCAGTTTCGACAAGGTGGTCGTTTGCGGCGGCGTCGCCTCCCGCAGCCTCGCGGGCACGCTCGGCGACCGGGTCAATGTCTATCCGGTGAAGGGCTATTCCATTACCGTGAACCTCAATGAACAGGCGGATCAGGAGGCGGCGCCTTGGGTTAGCCTCCTCGATGACAAGGCCAAGATCGTCACCAGCCGTCTCGGCAAGACCCGCTTCCGCGTCGCCGGAACCGCGGAGTTCAACGGCTACAACCGTGATATTCGCGCGGCGCGGATCTCGCCGCTGATCGCCTGGTGCCGTGCGCATTTCCCTGGCATGTCGACGCGCCAGTGCGTGCCCTGGGCCGGACTTCGCCCGATGATGCCGGATATGCTTCCCCGCGTCGCGCGCGGGAAAAATCCGCGCGGCCTCTACAATACCGGTCACGGCCATCTCGGCTGGACGCTGTCGGCGGTGACGGCGGATGCGGTGGCAGCCCTCGCCACAACTCGCTCCAACGCCGCGTGATAATCAAAAGCCCTGATCATCTTCGGCGGTCAGGGCTGTTCGAAATAAGAGGAAGCCTACGGTCCTCAATCTGCAAGGATAGCTAGATTAATGACAGGCCTTGTTTAGGGCCGGGGTTTGCGACTGGCCTTATTGCATGTGCGGGGCTGAAAAATTGTCATCAATGTCCAGTTTCGAGGAGCGTAGGCATTATCCGGGAGCAACTTCAATGGGGCGCAGACCGGGTGCTCATTCATTAGCTCAACTTTTTAGGCCTAGCTGTTCTGGCTGCCTAATCGAGCACTGAAGGGCGTGCTAGCCTTCGTGCCGATACACGCAACCGCTCAGGCCCGATGCAAGTCAACATGCTGAAGTTTTTCGCCCTGCCACTCGTTACAAGCGGTCCGAAGGGGCAGGAAGAGTGTTGGACCAGCCGGCTGGAACGGGAGATTGATTATGCCTGAAGACCGCACGAAAACACAGTTCCCTTCGCGCCGGGCCTGTCTGGCATTGCCAATGCTTACGGTCTCCGCGCCGGCGCTCGCACAGTCGGCCGGTTCTGATTTTCGCCGGCTCAGGGTCGATGACACGGTGGGTGATCTCCTGTCTCATCCGGCTTTCGCGGGTTTTGCGCGGCGTATGTTGTCCTGGGATGATCGCGAACCGGATCAGGCGATGCGTCTGAACGCAATGCATGCGCTGACGCCCTACCGCACGCATATCGATGCGACGTCGGCGGTGGCTGCACTCAACCGGCTCATCGCAGATGCGGAGCAGGGCCGCCAGATCTTCTTCGATATCTATGCGGATGAGGAACGCCGCAAGGACGCGGCGAAGGCCATGACGGGATTGTTTTTCCTGCGCGGACGGCCGGGAGCGCCCTTTGCGGTGATCTGTCCCGGCGGAGCGTTCACCCATGTCGCCTCGCTGCATGAGGGGTTTCCCTATGCGGACGAGATTAGCCGCGCCGGTTTCAATGCTTTCGTATTGAAATACCGGCCAGGACAGGGTGCCGGCATTGCCACGCAAGATCTGGCCGCCGCCCTCGGCTACATCTTCCGCAACGCCGAACAACTCGGCTTAAGCACAGATGGATATTCGGTATGGGGAAGTTCCGCCGGTGCGCGCATGGCGGCTGCCATCGGCAGCCATGGTCCGCAGCATTTCGGCGGGCCAGACCTGCCGAAGCCGGCGACGGTGGTGATGGCCTACACCGCCCATTCAGACATCGGCGACAGGGAGCCGCCGACCTTCGCCCTTGTAGGCGAACATGATGGTATCGCGCCGCCATCCGCAATGCGACGACGCGTCGACGCCCTGCGCCGCGCAGGGGCTGTGGTTGAGTTTCGCGAATATCCCGGTGTAGGCCATGGCTTCGGCCTCGGCATCGGCACCAGCGCGGAAGGCTGGATACGCGAGGCGATCAGCTTCTGGATGCGCAATCAGCCGCGATAGCGCAACACATCGATGAATAAACCGAGCGCCGGCGAGACATCGCGCCGGTTGGGATAGTAAAGGTGATAGCCCGGGAATGGCGGGCACCAATCCTCCAGCACGCGCACCAGACGGCCCTCGGCTATGGCGGGAAGGGCCTGATCTTCCGGCATGTAGGCAAGGCCAAGCCCATCGAGTGCTGAGCGCATGCGCATGACCATGTTGTTGAAGACAAGCTGCCCTTCAGCGCGCACCTTGACCTCACGCCCATCCTTCTCCAGCCCCCAGGAAAACAGGCCGCCATGGGTCGGCAAGCGCGAGCCGATGAGGTTGTGAGAGGCCAGATCTTGCGGCGTTGTCGGTATGCCATGCCGCTCGAAATAGGCCGGCGAGCCGACGGCCGCCATGCGCATTTCCGGCCCGATCCGCACGGCAATCATGCCATTGGCGAGGCTTTCGCCCAACCTGACGCCCGCGTCAAAGCCGGCGGCGACAATATCGACAAAACCGGAATCGACGATGATCTCAACCTTGATATCGGGATAATCGGGCAGAAATCGCTTCAGTGCCGGCTGCAGGATGGTGGTGGCAGGATGTTCGCCGGCCGTGATCCGCACCACGCCGGCTGGCTTTCCGCTGAGTTCGCTCAGTGTGGCCAACTCGGCTTCAATTGCCTCAAACCGGGGCGCCACCGCCGCAAAAAGCCGCAAGCCGGCCTCAGTGGGAGCCACACTGCGGGTCGTGCGTGTCAGCAGGCGCAGCTTCAGCCGGTCCTCCAGCGCCTTTACAGTTTGGCTGAGAGCGGATTGCGAGACGCCGAGCTTGGCGCCAGCCCTGGTAAAACTCCGCTCCCGCGCCACCATCACGAAAGCTGCAAGTTCGTTGAAGTTCGGCAACGCCATTAATGAGCGCTCCTTATAAGACAAAGTAGATAACCCATACTAGTCTTCTCAACGAACGGCTGCCAAATCAACATCCATCGGTGACGGGTGTTCCGGTTGTGGTCGTCATCGCTGCGGGCGCCATCTGCGCAGGCGGGTCAGATCGGGTTGCCTTGAACCGACAGCAATCTGCTTTTCATGAAAGGAAGCTAGGTCATGGCGAACAATCAAACGCCCGACATGGGTCGACGTGTTTTCCTCGGAGCGGCTGGAGGGCTCGCGGCTTCGCCGTTTCTCGCAGATGCCGGCGTGCAGGCCCAGACGCCAAGCGCCGCCAGCCCGTCAATCGGGCGCCGCAAGCTCGGCTCGCTGGAGGTTTCGGCCATCGGCATGGGTGTGCAAAATATGCATCGCACTTACCAGACGACAGTACCGTATCGGCCAGAGATGATCGCCATCCTCCGTGCGGCTTACGAACGCGGCATCACCTTCTTCGATTGCGCAGAGGCCTACGGCCCGCATGAATGCGAGCGTATTCTCGGCGAGGCCATCGCTTCATTCCGCGACAAGGTGGTAATCACCTCCAAATTCGGCTGGGATGTCGATCTTGTCGCCGGCGAGCGCCGCCCCGGCCTCGTCAGCCGCCCGGAGCGCATCAAGCAAGCGGTCGAAGGGAGCCTCCGCCGCTTGCGCACGGACCGGATCGATCTCCTTTACCAGCACCGCGTCGATCCGCAGGTGCCGATTGAAGATGTCGCCGGCGCGATCAAGGATCTGAAGGCTGAGGGCAAGGTTCTGAACTGGGGCCTCAGTGAAATGGGACTGAACACCCTGCGCCGCGCGCATGCCGAACTGCCGGTGACGGCGGTGCAGAGCGAATTTTCGATGCTCTGGCGCGGGCCGGAAGAGACAGTCCTGCCGCTGTGTCAGGAGCTTGGCATCGGGTTTGTGCCGTGGAGCCCGTTGGGCGTCGGTTTTCTGACCGGAGCAATCGACGCGCGGAGCCGGTTTGCCCAAGGCGACATCCGCGCCGTCGAAACGCGCTTTGCGCCCGAAAACATGCCGAACAACCTGCAACTTGTCGCACTTCTCAAGGCGTGGGCGACGCGCAAGCAGGCTAGCCCCGGCCAGATCGCTTTGGCTTGGCTGATGGCGCAAAAACCCTGGATCGTACCCATCCCTGGCACGACGCAGATGGCGCATATGTTGGAAAACGCTGGTGCGGCAAGTGTGCGGTTCAGCGCTGCGGAGTTGGTTGAACTCAATCAATCCGTGGATGCAATCAAGGTGCAGGGTGCCCGCCTGCCAGATGCCGTTCTGGTGTATTCTGGCGTAGAAGCACGGCTGCGGCGCTGAGCAATGCCGGATACGGGCTATTCATGCCGAGTATGACATGTCAAGGACCTGCGAAATGCGCCACCTCTCCCCTACTGCCATCGTCCTTGCCAGGGCGGTGGCCATGACCGGATTGATCGTCATGCCTGCACAGGCAGAGCCCAACCGGGTGATCTTCCCCGCCGATCTCGCCCAACTTGTGCATTACGCCACCGTGCGGCGCGGCCCTTCGACCGAACACATCCTGACATCGCAGGCCGCGCTCGACGCAATGAAGGCTGGCAAGCCGACGCCGGAGGGCACGCGGTTCGTCCTCGTCGACAACCGGGATGGCGCGCCCTATCGCATTTTCGTGATGCAGAAGGGGGCAGGGTTCGGCGCAGAATATGACGAGCGTCGGCGCACCGCCGATTGGCAATTCCAGTGGTTCTGGCCGGACAAATCGGTCAACATGCAGGAGAACACCGCGCGCTGCCAAAGTTGTCACCAATCGCGGGCTGAGAGCGAGTATATCTTCACCTTCAGCCAACTGAAAACATTCAGCGGTCGCCCAGTGGAATGAAGGGCAAATGATTCTCATCTCCCGCCTTGCGCTGGATTTGCTCGCCGCAGTCTTGCTGGTTGCCGGATTGGCCTATTGGTGGCTCGGCAATCTGGCGCATGAGCTGATCGGCACGGCGATGTTCGTGCTGATCATCGCCCATAACGTGTTCAATCGACAGGTGTGGGCGCGTGCGCGCGCGGGGCATTACGACCGCCAGCGCAGCCTGAATGGTATCGTCATCATGCTGCTGGCGGGTGCAATGACGACGCTGCTGGCAACCAGTATCATGCTGTCGCGGGACCTTATCGGGTTGAAGGCGGCCGCCAATGTATCGACGGCGCGGCAGATGCACAGTCTCGCAGCCTATTGGGGGCTTGTTTTTGTCGCGCTGCATATCGGTATTCGCTGGCGCGTGGTGATGCTGGCGTTGCGCAATGCCATCGGGCTGACCGTTGCGTCTGGCTTGTGGCTGTGGGCTTTGCGCGCCGTGACGTTCGGCATCGCACTCCATGGCATCCGCGCATGCACCGAATTGGCATTGAGCGACAAGCTCCTGCTGATCCCTTCGCTCGATTTGTGGGATTTCAACGAAGCCGCTGCACGGTTCTTCGTCAATCACCTGTCGATCATGGTGCTGATCGGGGCGCTCGCCCATTATACGTTCGAGGTCGTCGCCAATCGCAAGCGGGGCAGTATGAACGGCGTGGCGCGATAAGGAGCGGCAAGATCAGCATAACGCTACGCGATATTGATATCGTCATAGGTAAATTACTATGACGGTTCAATGGCTTCAGCGAAGTCATCGCGTCAACGACCGCTTTTGTTATCAAAGTGGGCGATAAGGAATGACCGGGACGGGGCGCATTCGAGACAAAAAATGGCGCCCCGAATAGAATCATTTAATCAGCCGGGTGTTGGATCGCTTGGAGCCTCTTGCCATGAGGCACACAACTGCTACACCTTAGTGAGACACAACCGCAGAAATGTGTGGCACTCGGTCTTTATAAATCAATGGGTTAGCAACTAGTCAGATTGCTGGCTGGGGATCCAGGTCCCCCAGCCAAATCTCGCTAAGCGATTGATTTCATTGAATCTCAGCTTTTCAGCTGGGGTAAAATTCTCCAGTGATGCACATGACTGTCGCACTCGAGCGTGAATGCCTAGGCACTTTCAGATAAAAATGCGCTTGCCGAATCCTGGCGGGATGTGGTGGTTCCGGTGCCTGTGGTTTCGCCCGCATACGGCAGTTCGAGAAGGAGGCTGCAAAGATCGCCGACGCTTCCATCGCAGCGGCAACGGCGACCATGAAGCCCTCCTGCGACAGGCCAAGCTGGAGCAGTGCCGCCGTGACCGCAGCGAAGGTCATCGCCGCTCGATGATACCGAATCGGGCTCCTGCAGTGCCGACGCTGTAAGAACCCGCCATGCGCCTCAAAACGCATATCATTCGCTCCCTCCAGCGGCGGGAGAAGCGGTAGAGTCAATCGAGACCTCTTCCGTTTTGACGAAACGGCCGTGGCGTAAGAGGAAGACCACTCACGGCACAAAAACGACCACGGATTTGGGTCGAATTTCAAATCTGGCGGGTGTGAAGGTAATCAACTCGCCGTCGGTGTTTACAGGGCGCGGCTTCCGGGTGCGGATTTCAAAGGTCGTCGCACGCTCGGTCCGAACCTCCTGCCAGAGCCCGTGAGATCCTTCACGAAAGGCGCGCGCCATCAGCAGCAGTTTCCAGATCCGCCTAAATTCGAGACTGTAGAGATCCAGCGTGCCGTCCGAAATACAGGCGTCGGCCTCAATGGCCATGCCACCACCGTAATACTTCCCGTTTCCCACCGCGATCTGAAGTGTTTTGACCCGCCGGACTGTGCGATCAGTGACAATCGCCGCACCAAAGGTTCGCGCCCTGATCAGCACGTTGAGGGCGGTGAAGGTGTAGGCGAGCCGTCCGAACCATCGCTTCGACCGTGGGGTAAGGCCTGCCGCCAGTTCTGCCGAAAGCCCGATGCTGGCGACGTTGAAGAAGGGATGACCGTTGACCCAGCCGAGGTCGATCTGTCGCTGTTTCCCTTGCGCGATGATATCTGCGGCGGCCTCAAGTCTGGTGGGCAAATGCAGCGTTCGGGCAAGATCATTGGCTGTACCCATCGGTAGGATGCCGAGCGGCAGGGCCGTTTCGATCAAGGCCGGTGCGACACTGTTGATCGTGCCATCGCCTCCCGCCACGACGACGGCATCCATGCCCGTTGCATGTTCATGGATCAGCGACGTCATGGCGTTGCGGCTGTGCGAGTGCATCGCCTGGACGGCAATGCCCCGCTGTTCGAAAACGGCCGTAGCCGCTTCAAGGGTCTGGCCGCGCCGGCTGTTGGCATTGCCGATCAACAGAATGCGGCGTGGAGGACGAGGGGCTCCGGTGAAATTCGTCATGAGGGTGCAGCGTCAGGACGTGACGAGGGTGGCAATCACATCGACGCCCAGCCAGACGATCCCGACCGTCCAGCCCAGCGCCAGCTTTGCCGCGATGACGGCGACGAGCAAGGCAACGCCATCCCGCGCAAGGAGGGCGAGCGCAATCATCACGATTGCGATGACCGGCAGCATATTCCCGAGAGGGATGGGGAGGGTGATCGCCAGCCCCAGCAGCAGGATCAGTGCCCCCATGCCGCGTGTGCTGACCGGGCCGGTCAATGCCCCGAAGCGACCCGGCGCATGGAGACGCTCGATCGAGCGGAGCCACGGAATGCTTCTGTTCAGCCAGTAGGCAAGCGACGCCGAGGGTAACTTGCGCCGCATGAGGCGTCCGGGCAGCTGCGGGCGCTGGTAACCCGCGATCATCTGCGCCGCGACCAGTGCCACGGCGAGGCCGAACACCAGTCCCGATGGTCCGGGCAGGAGCGCTGGTAGCGCCAGCAGGATGAACACGATGCCGAAGCTCGATGAGCCGAGATGGTCGAAGATATCCTCAAAGGTGACATCCCGGCGCTGGAGCGCCATTTGGGCGAGGCCGCCCAGAACGTCGCTGGGGCGCTCCTGTGTGCCGGCCACGGTGGTATCATCGCGCTCTGCCATGACTCACCCGTTGCCTTCGAGCTTGGCCTTGTCCCGCGTCATGACAAGGCTCCAGATCACACCCGCCGCAATGATGGTGAAAGTGATCCCGAGTGAGAGCATCGCGGGGAATTTCTCAAGACCGAGCAGGTCGGCGATGAAGATTTTCGAGCCGATGAAGATCAGCACCACGGCCAGCGCCGGCTTGAGATAGTGGAAGCGATGGATCATCGCGGCGAGGGCGAAATAGAGCGCCCGAAGGCCAAGGATGGCGAAAATATTCGACGTGAACACGATGAACGGATCAGTCGTGATGGCGAAGATCGCCGGCACCGAGTCGACCGCGAAGATGACATCCGCGATTTCCACCATCACCAGCGCCATGAACAGCGGTGTGATGAACAGCGCGGGCTTGCCTGTCACCGGGTGCGGCTCGCGCACGAAGAAGGCCTCACCGTGATGCCGGTCCGTGACGTTGAAGCGCTTGCGCATGAAGCGCACCACCGCGTTATTGCCGATTTCAGGCTGATGGTCGCCCATGAAGAGCATCTTGATGCCGGTGAGGATCAGGAAGGCCGCGAAGACATAGAGCAGCCATGAGAACTCCGCCACGAGCGTTGCACCCAGCCCGATCATGATCGCACGCAGCACGATGACGCCGAGGATGCCCCAGAACAGCACGCGATGCTGATATTTCCGCGGCACGGCGAAGAACGAGAAGATCAGCGCGATGACAAAGACATTATCGAGCGCCAGCGTCTTCTCGACGACGAAGCCAGTCAGATAATTGAGGCCCGGCTCGGCGCCGAGCTGCCACCACACCCAGCCGCCGAAGGTGAGGCCAAGGCCGATATACATGGTGGAGAGAAGGATCGACTCCCGAACACTGATCTCGCGATGCTCGCCATGGAGAACGCCGAGGTCAAAAACAAGAAGCGCTAAAACGATGCCCATGAAGGCAAGCCACATCCAGACAGGCGTGCCCATCCAAAGCGTCGTGAAAACTGTCAATTCCATGAGGTCAGGTATCCGGGGAGTGGCCATCACGGGCCATGAAGTGGAAAACACCCGGTGAATGCCGGGTGTTGGGGAAGGGCGTCAGGGGGAGGGCGATCACGCCCTGTGTTCGGCGGCAGGGGAAGCCTGAAAGGGGGGACGAAACCTCGGTTGCTCCAGCGCCTCGATGCGTTCCCGGAGCCTGAGCTTCACCTTCTTCAATTCCGATAGCGTGACGCCATCCGGAATGGGTCGCGCATACTCCTCGTCGATGGCGATCTGAACAATCTCGCGCTTGCGCCGGAGCGCTCTCAGGTAACGATCCATTGTGTGTCCTCCTTGAACCACGCGAGGAGGATGGTGCGCGTCGTGCCATTGATCAAATTGATTGTTTTAATTATCCTGATAGTCAGGAGTTATCGCATGTCATACCGGCCTACCTTCCGCCAGCTTCAATATGTCGTCGCACTGGACGACCTTCGCCACTTCGGCAGGGCTGCATCACATTGCCATGTGTCGCAGCCGACGCTCTCGGTGCAGATCGCCTTGCTCGAGCAGCATCTCGAGGCCCCCTTGTTTGATCGGGGGACATTTGGTGTCGCGCCGACGCCATTGGGAGCGGAAATCGCGCGCCGTTCGCGACTGATTCTGGCGCAACTCGATGATATCGTGATGCTTGCCGAGGCGGACAGGAAACGCCTTGGCGGGCTCATCCGGCTGGGAACGGTCCCGAGCTTCGGCCCCTATTTTCTGCCTGCGCTGGTGCGGAGCCTGCACGTACAATACTCCGATCTCAAACTCTACATCCGGGAAGACCGCCCGCTCGACATCGAACGGGCGGTGGCCGAGGGGCAGATCGACTGCGCGATCGGCCCTGAACCGCACGAGGAGGGGCTCCATTTCCGACGCATCGGCATCGAACAGATCTGGGTTGGTGTGCCAACCGAGCATCCGCTCGCGACACAGGCGCAGCTCACGCTGGCCGAACTCAAGGGCGCGCGATTTCTCAGTCTCGGCGCGGGCCATCGGCTGGCCGAAGTGCTGCGAAGCCTTGCCGAAGCGGCCGGCGCCGCAATTGTCGATGATTATGAAGGCACCAGCCTCGATGCCATCCGCCAGATGGTTTCGATCGGCATGGGGCTCTCGATCTTTCCCGAGCTTTACGCCCGCTCGGAATTTCGGGAAGGGGACGGGGTTACGCTCCGTCTGGTGTCGGATTGGAGCGGGCAACGCACGATAGGGTTCTATTGGCGCGAAGGGGCTGGGCGAGCGGCCTATTTCGAAGCGCTTGCTCGCGAAGCCGATGGCATTGCCACGCTGGAAAACCTGACCGGCCACTCTATGTCCGGGGGTGGCTAACCGAGATGCGCACTATGCTTCAGTTGATCGATATCGTTATCGCCATGCTGGCCGCAACCTCGGCATGGTACTGGTGGCTCGCTAGTCGCCAACGTTTGCGGCGTGTCAGCCGCCGGGAAGAACTCGACGCGGGGGACATCAACCGGATCGTTACAGCGCTCAATCGGACGCAGATCATGAATGCGCGTGCTGCGCTTTATGCCTCTGCCATGGCCATTCTTGCCGCCGCGCGCATGCTGATTCAGGCATGGTTGGATTAAGCCGCATGCCGCATATGGCTACCGCTTCTTTGGTCGCCTCAACCTGACCAATAGCCGCGCCGGCTTTGTGCTCGCGCATACGGCGCTCGCCGTGCCGTTCATGGTGATCACTGTCACGGCGACGCTCTCCACTTACGATGCCAATCCGAAGTGTGCGGCGAAATCACTCTCGTGAGGACCAAAATCCATACCGGCATGTCCAAAGAACCAAGGCGGCCGGTTTCCGTCACCCCGCTACCGTGACCAATCGATCAGCCACATCCACCTAGGTTCGGAAGACCCGCGACTTGATGGCCTCGCCGAGGGAGCCCTCGACGAGAATGACGATGCCAATCCGCGCGCCGAGAAGAATACCAACGGAGCTTATCGGCCAGGACATCGCAGTGAGCGAACCGGCCGTCAGACTCTGACCGATCGTGCAGCCACCTGCGAGGATTCCGCCCAGTCCCATCATGGCGGCACCGAAGAGATGGCGCCCCATTTCGCGCGCGTCATCAAAAGCCTCCCAGCGGAAATCATCCGCCAGCCGTGCCGCGGCGTAGGCCCCGGCGACAACGCCGATCACGGTGCCGACCCCGAAATCAAACCATTCCGGGCCGCCGATCATAACGCCGAACAACGTCCGGGCGACTGGTGCGACAAAGGTCAGGCTCTGCACACGAAGATTGGTCGCGAATTCGTCAACAAAGACCCCCGTCGCCAGCCATCCGCCGATCACGCCCAAGCCGAGGACAACGCCAGCTGTGACCAGCCGCGGCGCTTTCCAGAGGCGGCGATCCAGAAGTGTGGGCAAGATCAGGGTCGCGGCGGCGGTTAACATCAGAGAAAGCGCCAACCCCGCACCCCATACGCTCTTCAGCCATGCGTTCAGCGCACTTGGACCGTCGCCCGGAGCGGGCAATGTCCATTGCTCGAAAAACTGGATGCGAAGGCCTGAAAGACTGCCGCGCAGCACGGCATAGGCAACGGCGCCGAAGACCATGAGCACGACAAGACTGCGCAAATCGCCGCCGCCAAGACGGACCAGTGAGCCAAAGGCGCAGGTGCCGACCAACGCCATGCCCAAGCCGAAGATCAGAGCGCCGATAACGATGCTGAGCCAAGGGATCCTGCTGGCGACATAGGTCGTTTTTGTTGGATCAAGCCAACCGCCGGCGATCAGGATCTGCGTCCCGCCCAGCGCGATACCGAGCGCAAGCGCGAAGATTTTCATCCGGCGCCAATCCCCTCCGGCAAGGGCAGACTCGATTGCGCCAAAACTGCAAAGACGGGCGCGCCGAACGAAAAACCCGATCAGAACTCCAATGAGAATCCCGATGATGGCGACAACCGGAAAAGGCGAGGCGGGCATCCCTGGTCCGGTTTCCGCTCAGGGCTTATTCGTCGCGGTGCCAGCCCGGCGACTACCACAGAACATGTCGTACATCAGGCGGACAATCTCGCGAGCGTGCTCGTTGGCGATGGAGTAATAGATTGCCTTGCCGTCACGGCGGGTCTTTACCAGCCCATCGAAGCGCAAACGCGCCAGTTGCTGCGAGACCGTGGCTTGCCGCAGCGACAGGATCGCTTCCAGTTCGCCCACCGAGCGCTCGCGCTCGTGCAGGATGCAAAGCAGTAATAGGCGGTTTTCATGTGCCAGAGCTTTCAGAAGATCGCTCGCTTCCCGCGCATTCCGCATTAATTCTTCGAGCTCGGGGGAAGCCTCGATATCCGAGCGTAACTCGGTCTCGAGTTCCTCGCTCCAGCTCTGGGCATTCGTCTTCGACATCACAGCATTTACCTCGCGGAACTTTCATCAAGCCGCTTCAACATGGAACCCAGCAGCCCCCAGAACATCGCATTGTCAAGATAGCCGACAATCCGCCCGACTTCGCGCTCTTCATGGATCAGGATGAAGGTCGGCGTAAAGCGGACTGGCTCCTTGAGCGCCATCTTAGGCTGCCCGTTCGCCAGATTGAAGCGTTGCAAGGGCGCGCGCTTGCCCTCGTCCGAGTTCTGATAGGCCGGGCCGACTTCTGCGAACCAGCGTCGACACCAGACGCAATCATCGCGCTCGACCATCAGCAATTCCGTGGCCATGACGGGCAGGCTCGCCATGAGGGAAGCCAAAGCAAGGATCAGACGTCTCAAGGGCTTTATTGGCACCATGGTTCACCTGTCGGGGTTGGGCGGCACCGGTTTAGGCCGGTGCCGTAGAAGTTTACTTGTTCACCGGCGAGTCCGGATCGAACAGGAAGGCGGTAACATCCTTGATCTGCTGTTCGGTCAGGAACTTGTTATGGCCGAAGCGTGGCATCTGCGAGCAGGCCATCACGGATTGTGCATTGTAAATCTTGGCATAAGCGGCCTTTGCCTCCTCTGCCGAGAAGTTCCGCGCCTTGCCGTAGCCCGTCAGGCTTGGGCCAAGCGTGCCAAAGCTCAATTCGGCTGGGGCCATTTGATGACAGGCATAGCAGTTGCCGCCGATGTAGGTGCCAGGCCCATCAGAGAACTGGCCGCCGGTGCCGGTGTTCGCGACCTTTGCGCCGGATTTCCAGTCGCCCAGAACCTTACCGTCCGCCGGAAACACGACAGCAGCCTTCTCCCGTGCCGTGATTTTCTCGAACTGCGCCGGGGAGGGGTTGTTACGGGCGACGGAGCATTCGGCTTGCGTTTCGTCCTGCACGACACGCGCCTTCCATTCCGGGGAGGCCTTCGCCCACATCGACTGCACATAGCGGTCTACAGTGGCAGCGTCGGCCTTGACGGTCTGTTGGGCGAAGGCCGTGCCAGAGATAGCGGTGAGGCAGGCAGCAAGAAGGATCTTTTTCATGATAATCGCCTCCTTCAGCGCTTGATCGACGGGACGGTGATTTCACCGCCAGCGCCCATTGTGACCATGTAAACCGTCAGGGCGGTGATCCCGTCCGAGCCGTATTCCGGAATAGGGTGGCGCATCTGGCGATAACAGTCCCAGAGGCGGTGCTGCATCGTACGAAGCTGGCTTTGCGAGACGCGGTATGTCGGCCAGCTACCCATGGTATCCTGCGCATCCTTGCCGGGTTTGGAGAAGTTCGGCAGCGCCTGAAGCCGGATGCGGCGTGCATCCTCGCCATGGCAGGTGGTGCAGGAGAAATCGTTGACGCCGGCACGACGGTGGAACAGCGCTTCGCCGACAGCGAGCATTTCCTGCTCCTTCGGGTGGGTGATCTGGGGCTGGTATTTCATGCCGTTCGATTTGTTGGCGATGAAGGCAACAAGGTCCTGCATATCGGATTCGACGCCCGGCCCACCGAAGCGCCGCTTGAGGACATCTGTTGTATCCAGTTCCTGAACCTTCTGCATGCACCAGAGGAGGCGCTGTTCAAGGTCCATGACGCGATCCGCATCCTTGAAGAAGCGGGGGAGCTTCGCAAAAGCGCCTTCGAGCTTGCCGGCGCCTTCACCGAGATCGCAGCCTTCGAGGCTCACATTCTTTGCGCCGCGCTTGGTTGCCCAGAGCGCTTCGCCGCGATCCACCGCAAGATAGCCGGGGTTGGCCATCGGATCGTTGATCATGGCGCGGTAGCGTTCGATTTCCTTCTCGGCATCAGACTGCTGCGCAAGAACGGGGGCTGATAACGTAAGCGTCGTAACGAACGCTGCCACGAGGCGACATATCTTCATTCTGTCCATGGTGATGGAACCCTCCTCCTGATCGTTTCCCCGGATCGCCGTTGACCGGCGATGCCCAACTTTCGTCCTGTTGCGGACTTTTGTTTTTCATCTTTACATTCACATAAATATATATATCAGTATGTCAAAGCACAAAGATGCAAATCAGGTGGTTTTTCCGCCTGACGGGATGAAACGAAGGGAGGATGCGATGGCATCGGGTGACCGATTTTGCTCACGGAGACGCGCGCTACAATTGGCTTTTGCCGCAAGTGCAGGGCTGATTCTGGCGCCTCGGTTCGCACTGGCTGATGCGAACGCCGTCGCGGACGAGATCAAGAAGCTCTACGGCGACAAGAAAGCCACCGACGGCAAGATCAAGCTGGATGTGCCGCAAATCGCCGAGAACGGCCTCGTTGTGCCGGTCTCGATTGATGTCGAAAGCCCAATGAGCGCGGACGATTATGTAAAGGCCGTGCACGTATTTGCTGATGGCAATCCGTTGCCGCAGGTCTTCAGCTTCCGCTTCACCCCGGAGTGCGGCAAAGCTTCCGCCTCCACTCGTATGCGTCTCGCTCAGACGCAGAACATCCTCTGCATCGCCGAGATGTCAAATGGCACGCTGTATTCCGCAAAGGCCGAGGTCAAGGTGACCATCGGCGGCTGCGGCGGCTGAGAACAGGAGAAGAGACATGGCAACCACTTCTGTTCCGCGCGTTCGCGTTCCCGCTCAGGCCAAGGCTGGCGATATCATCGAAATCAAGACGCTGATTTCGCACGATATGGAGAGCGGTCAGCGCAAGGCCGCCGACGGCAAGACCATTCCGCGTCAGATCATCAACAAGTTCAGCGCGACCTTCAACGGCAAGACCGTGTTTGAGGCCGATTGGTACACCTCGATCTCGGCGAACCCGTACCAGTCCTTTTTCTACAAGGTGAAGGAAACGGGCGAGTTCAAGTTCGTCTGGAAGGACGATAATGGCTCGGAATACACCGCAGCTTCGAAGCTGACGGTCGCCTGACGCCTGAACAGGAGCAGGCTCAAGGGCCTGCTCACCTGTCCTTCAAGAATCTTGGCATTCAAGGATATTGAGCATGATATCGCGCAGGCAATTCCTGCAGGCGACAGCGGCTGCTTGCGCGCTCGTCACCGGTTCCGGCATGGGCTCCCTCGGTCGTGTCGCGGCTCAGCAGCGGCTGACGCAGGCGGACATCACGCGGTTTGACCCGCTGGGGACGGTCACGATACTCCATGTCACGGATATTCACGCGCATCTCAAGCCGATCTACTTCCGCGAACCCGCGCTCAACCTCGGTGTCGGCCCGGAGAAGGGCCAGCCGCCGCATCTGACGGATCAGGCCTTCCGCGACTACTTCAAGATCGCATCGGGGTCGGCGGATGCCTACGCGCTGACGGCGGATGATTTCGTTCAGCTCGCGAAAAACTACGGCAAGATGGGTGGCATGGATCGCGTCGCGACCTTGCTCAAAGCCGTTCGAGCCGAACGCGGCGATGACAAGGTGCTGCTCCTCGATGGCGGCGATACCTGGCAAGGAAGCTGGACGTCGCTCAAGACCGAAGCTGCCGATATGGTCGAGGTGATGGAAGCGCTGAAAGTCGATGCCATGACCTCCCATTGGGAGTTCACGCTCGGCGAGAAGCGCGTGAAAGAGATCGTCGAGAAGTCGCCGATCGCATTTCTCGCGCAGAACATCCGCTCGAAGGAATGGCAGGAGGAAGTTTTCCCGGCTTCGAAAATCTTCGAGAAGGGCGGCGTGAAAATCGCCGTCATCGGGCAGGCGATGCCGCGTACCGCGATTGCCAACCCCAACTGGATGTTCCCGGATTGGGAATTCGGTCTGCGCGAAGACGAGATGCAGAAAGAGGTCGACAAGGCGCGCGCGGCAGGCGCTGCGATTGTCGTGCTGCTCTCGCATAACGGTGTCGATACGGACAAGAAGATGGTCTCCCGCGTTAAAGGCATCGACATCTGCCTCACCGCACACACGCATGATGCGATGCCGGGCGTACTGAAAGTGGGCGATACCGCCGTCATCTGCTCGGGTTCGCATGGCAAATTCGTCTCGCGCCTCGATATCGAGGTGAAAGACAGGCGCGTCAGCGGCATTCGCTATAAATTGATGCCGGTCTTCTCGGATGCGATTGCACCCGATCCGGCCATGAGCGCGCTGATCGACAAGTGGCGCAAGCCGTACGAGGCGGAACTGGGCCGCGTGGTCGGGCACACGCAGTCGCTGCTTTATCGGCGTGGCAATTTCAACGGCACCTTCGACGATCTCATCTGCCAGTCGATGCTCTCCGAGCGCGATGCGGAAATCTCGATTTCGCCGGGCTTCCGCTGGGGGCCGAACCTTTTGCCGGGTGACCCGATCACCTTCGAAGCGATAACCAATGCCTCGGCGATGACCTATCCGAACTGCTACCGCAACCAGATGACCGGCGAGCAGCTCAAACTCATCCTTGAGGATGTCGCGGATAACATCTTCCACCCTGACCCCTATTTTCAGGGTGGCGGCGACATGGTTCGCGTCGGCGGACTTGGCTACACGATCGACGTCTCCAAGCCAGTCAACCAGCGCATTTCCGGCCTGACCCACCTCAAGTCCGGCAAGCCGATTGAAGCCAGCAAGACCTACGTCGTGGCTGGCTGGGCCAGTGTCAACAAGGACACCCAAGGCCCGCCGATCTGGGAAGTCATCGAGAAGCACGTCGCGCGCATCAAAACGGTCAACCTGACGGAAAACACGTCGGTTGTCGTCAAGGGCGTGTGAGAAGATCAAAGGGGAGACGTGAGATATGGGCGCGAAAGACGAGCAACCGTCGCCGAGCCGCAGAGGTCTGCTCCGAGCCGGGCTGGCCGGCGCGGCAGTCACGGCAGCTGGCGGCGCAGCGTTGGCGCAAGCCAAGCAGGAACCTGCCAAGCAAGAGCCCGCCAAGCCTGATCCGGCGATCACTGATATTCAGGATTGGAACCGTTATCTCGGATCGGGCGTCGAGGCTGCACCTTATGGCAAGCCGTCGAAGTTCGAGAAGGATGTCATCCGCCGGAACGTCGGTTGGCTGACCGCCGGGACGGAATCTTCGATCAATTTCACGCCGATCCATGAAATCGACGGCATCATCACGCCGAGCGGTGTCTGCTTCGAGCGCCACCATGGCGGGGTAGCCGAGGTTGATCCGGCCAAGCACCGGTTGATGATCAACGGTTTGGTCGACAAACCGCTTGTCTTCACGATGGATGACCTGAAGCGCTTTCCGGGCCGCGTGAACCGGCCCTATTTCCTTGAATGCGCGGCCAACGGCGGCATGGAGTGGAAGGGTGCACAGCTCAATGGCGTGCAGTTCACCCACGGCATGATCCATAACGTCTGGTACACCGGCATTCCGCTGAAAACCCTGCTCAACGAGGCTGGCGTCAAGCCAAATGGCAAGTGGGTGCTCGTGGAAGGCGCAGATTCCGCGGCGATGACACGTTCAATCCCGATCGAGAAAGCGCTCGATGATTGCATGATCGCATGGGGCATGAACGGCGAGGCGCTTCGGGCCGAGCAAGGCTATCCCTTGCGCATTGTTGTTCCCGGCTGGGAAGGCAACATGTGGGTGAAGTGGCTCCGCCGCATCGAGATCGGCGATCAGCCTTGGGCGCAGCGCGAGGAAACCTCGAAATACACGGACCTTCTCGCCGATGGTCGCGCGCGGCGCCATACCTTCGTGATGGATGCTAAATCCGTCGTCACCAACCCCTCGCCGCAAAAGCCGTTGAAATACAAGGGGCCGAACGTGCTCACCGGGCTCGCTTGGTCCGGACGCGGCGCCATCAAGCGTGTTGATGTCTCCATTGATGGGGGCAAGAACTGGCAGACTGCGCGGATCGACGGTCCGGCGATGCCGCTGTGCCTGACGCGCTTCTATGTGGATTTTGACTGGAACGGGCAGGAATTGATGGTCCAGTCCCGCGCGATGGATTCCACCGGCTATGTCCAGCCGACCAAGGAGGCGCTGCGCAAGGTACGTGGCCTCAATTCGATTTATCACAACAACGGCATTCAGACCTGGCTGGTCCGTGCAAACGGGGAGACCGAAAATGTCGAGATTTCGTAACGTTGTACTCGCCTTCGGTCTCGCCGCCGCGCTCGCCAGCCCGGCACTGCCGCAAGCCAAGAAGATGCAGCCTCCCGCTGAGCCTGCGAAGACGGGGCTTGGTCGTCCGGCCCTGCCGGAAGAAATCAAGGCATGGGATATCGATGTGCGTCCCGATGGCCTCGGCGCGCCGGTCGGCAAGGGCGACGTCAAGAAAGGCGAAGAGCTGTTTCTGGCGCAATGCGCGGCTTGCCATGGCGAATTCGGCGAGGCGGTAGGCCGCTGGCCTGTTCTCGTTGGCGGCAAGGGCAGCCTGAAGGCGGACAACCCCGAGAAGACCATCGGCTCGTACTGGCCCGATGCCTCGACGGCGTTCGATTACATCCGCCGCGCGATGCCGTTCGGCAATGCCCGTTCGCTCTCGGATGACGATGTCTATGCGCTCACCGCGTTTCTGCTGAACATGAATGAGGTGGTGAAGGATGATTTCGTTCTCTCCAACGAGAACATCGGCAAGGTGAAAATGCCGAATGCTGGCGCCTTCTATGACGATGACCGCACTACCGCCGAAAAGCACTTTTGGGCTGAACCTTGCATGAAAAACTGCAAGACGGGCGAGGTGAAGGTAACCGGGCGCGCGCGTGTCATCGACGTGACGCCGGATGGCAAATCGGGCCCGAAGGTGGAATGACATGGGGGCGGCGAGGGGACTTCTTGCTGCACTTCTGGCCGGTCTGACGGGCGCCTCTGCGACCGTCGTGGTGCTCGCCAATACGCCAAACCCATCCAAAGGCGACAAGGAACTCGGGGAATATCTGTCCTCGATGTGTGTCGGGTGCCATCAGCTCTCGGGCCGGGCGAGCGGCGGCATTCCCGCCATCGTCGCGTGGCCAGACGAGCAGTTTGTTGCGGTGATCCAGTCCTACAAGGACGGCACCCGCGACAACGAAACGATGCGGACGATCTCCCACCGGCTCTCGCAGGAGGAAATCGAGGCGCTCGCGGCATTCTTCGGTGGCCTTCCGCCGCCCAAGACACCTTAGAAATCCAGACGACCCCGGAACTTCAAAAAACGTCCTGACATCACAACAACGCTGCAAAAGCCTCAGGCAAGGGAGAAACACCATGGATCTCAATCGTCGACATATCCTCATCGGTGCCGCTGCCGGCGCAGCTACCCTTTACGCCCCCGCGGTCATCGGGCAGGCCAAGCCCCGTGTTGTGGTGATCGGCGGCGGTCCGGGCGGTGCAACAGCGGCGAAATACGTCGCTCGGGACAGTCAGGGCGCAATCAATGTGACGTTGGTGGAGCCGGCGGCGAATTTCGTCACCTGCTTTCACTCGAACCTCTATCTCGGCGGGTACAAGACCTTCGAGGAGATCACCCATTCCTATGATGATCTCACCAAGAAATACGCGATCAACCACGCCCGCAAGACGGCAAGTTTCATCGATCGCGACGCCAAGACCGTCAATCTCGACGATTCCTCGACGCTGTCCTACGACAAGCTTGTGATCGCGCCGGGCATTGATCTCAAATACGATTCTGTTCCCGGTTGGGGCCGCGAGCATGAAACCATCATGCCGCACGCCTGGAAAGCCGGGCCGCAGACGCAGCTTCTCAAGAAGCGTCTGATGGAGGTGCCGGACGGTGGGGTTATTGTGATGATCGCGCCGCCGAACCCCTACCGCTGCCCGCCGGGACCGTACGAGCGCGTTTCGATGATGGCTCATGTGCTCAAGTCGACGGGGCGCACCAAGTGCAAGATCATCGTGCTCGATCCGAAGGAAGTCTTCTCCAAGCAGGGCCTGTTTCAGGCGGGATGGGAGCAGCATTATCCGGGCATGGTCGAGTGGATCGGCCCAAAAATCCATGACGGCATCAAGTCGGTTGATCCCAAGACCAACACGGTCGAGACGGGCTTTGAAACCTACAAGAACGCCGCACTCGTCAATGTTATTCCGGCGCAGATGGCTGGGCGCATTGCCCATGAGGCCAAGCTCGCGGACGCCGGCGGCTTCTGCCAGATCGACCCGGTCAATATGAAATCCAAGGCCGATCCGAACATCTTCATCATCGGTGATGCTGCTATCGCAGGTGACATGCCGAAATCCGCCTTTGCTGCCAATTCTCAGGCGAAGGTCGCGGCTAATGCGATCCGTGCCGAACTGACCGGCTCGCGCCTCTTCCCGGCGAAGTACACCAACACCTGCTGGAGCCTGATCGAAACCGACGATGCGGTGAAGGTCGGCGGCGCCTATGAGCCCAAGGACGGCAAGATCTCGGCAACCGAAACCTATGTTTCCAAGCCGACCGAGGATGTCGCCCAGCGCAAGCAGACGCAGGCCGAGAACATCGGTTGGTACACGGGCCTGATCACGGATATGTTTGGTTGAACGTGATCAAAAGGGAGCTATCCGAAGAGGCAGAAATTCCAGTCCACGGAGCTTGATGATGATCAACCGGCGTATCCTTCTTTCGGCTGCCGCCCTTTCTGCCCTGACACTCCCGCTCGCCGCGATGGAGGGCGGAACACCCTATACGCCAGCGGCTTTTGCCGCTGCGCAAAAGGCGGGGCAGTCGATCCTAGTCTTCGTGCATGCCTCTTGGTGCCCGACCTGCCGGACGCAGGAGCCGATCATCAAGAAGCTTGTCGGCGAGGCGAAGTACAAGTCGGTGAAGGTCTTTGTCGTCGATTTCGACAACCAGAAGGAAGGCTTGCGCTTCTTCAATGCCCAAAAGCAAAGCACGCTGATTGGCTTCAAGGGCGCGCGTGAAACGCAGCGCTCCAACGGTGACACCAACCCGATGAATATCGAGGATTTGATCGAGTCGACGTTGTAAGGTTGGGCGATCTCCGATGACCATCGGTACGCTCGCACTGGCCTTTCTAGCAGGGCTTCTGACGGTTCTTTCGCCTTGTGTGCTGCCCTTGCTGCCGATTGTGCTCGGCGCGGCAACAACCCGGCATCGCTTCGGCCCCTTCGCATTGGCGGCAGGGCTCACGCTGTCCTTCACGCTGATCGGTCTCTTCGTCGCGCTGGTCGGTTTTTCCATCGGCCTGGATGGCGATGTTTTCCGCTCTGTTGCGGCCGTTCTGCTGCTGGTGGTTGGTCTTGTTCTGGTGCTGCCCGCCTTGCAGGATCGGGTGGCCTTGCTCGTCGCACCCATCAGCGATTGGTTCAATGCTCGCTTCGGCGGTTTTGCCGCGTCGGGGCTTTCAGGCCAGTTTCTGCTCGGGATCTTGCTTGGCGCGATCTGGTCGCCCTGCGTCGGGCCGACACTTGGTGCGGCCTCGATCCTCGCATCGCAAGGCAAGAGCCTGATGTCGGTCGGGGCGACGATGCTCGCTTTCGGGATTGGTGCAAGCCTGCCCCTGATCGCGCTGGGGCTGGCGTCGCGCGAGATGATCCAGCGTTGGCGACCGTCCCTCGGTTCCGGGGGCAGTATGTTGAAAAAAGTCCTGGGCAGCATTCTCGTCGTTGTCGGGTTGCTGATCCTGACCGGCCTCGACAAGCGCGTCGAAACCTTTCTCGTTGATCTCTCGCCGGAGTGGCTGACCACCCTGACAACACGGTTCTAGACCGATTGCGCGAGCGGCTTTGCCGCCGGTCGATCCACGAGTGTGTCCATGATGGCCGCGCCGACCCACATGCCGGTCAGCACGATCCACGCCGTGAGCGCGAAGACCGAAGCGCCAGTGACGCCAGCCCCGACCGCGCAACCGCCGGCGAGCATGGCGCCGAACCCCATGAGACCCGCACCCACAATATAGCGACGCATGCCGAGGCCATCGGAAAAGCCCTCGATCCGGAGCTCCCGCCACAAGGCGGCAGAGAGAAACGAGCCGAGGAACACGCCTGCCACCAGCGCGATATCAAACGTGATGCCTTTGTCGGGCGCGGAAAGCACAAACATCAACGCATCGGCCGAGGGGCCGGAAAAAGTCAGGCTTTTGACAGCCACGGGCGTAAAAGCCACCTGCGAAAGCGCGTAGGTAAAGGCCCATCCCGCAGCAATGGTGAGCCCGGTGCCCAATGCGCCCACGACCACGCCCGCCGTGATCCCGTTCCGAAAGGTGATCACGGCGGCGCCAAAGACCCACGCAAAACACCAGAGGAGCTTGATTGGCGTTGCGGATCCCATCAACGCCATGATGTCACGCGACTGGCCGCCGTCGATCAGCCAGAGATTGGTGATCGCCTCGCGCAACGGCGAGAGCACGCCGCGGAACGAAGCTTGCGCCACGACAGCGAACATCAATCCCGAAAGGAAGGCCCGGAGATTTCCGTTGGCGGAAAGAACCAGCAACCGGCTTGCACAGCCGCGCGCCAGCACCATGCCGCCGCCGAACATCAACCCGCCAATGGCCGCGCCGGAAATGCTGCCCTGTGCTGCAAGCTGCCGCGCTTCCGAAACATCTATATAACCGCTGGCGATCAGGAGCTGGGTGCTCATCAGGGCTGTCGCGAACACCACCAGCCAGATCGCCAGTTTGCTGCCAAACTCGCCCCGCGCAAATTCAACGACCGCCGCACGCAGACAAAACCGGCTGCGCTGGGCGAAAAAGCCGAATGCGAGACCGATCACAAGCCCACCAAGGGCCGAGACCGTTTGCTCGCCGAGCCTGTCTACGAGAGTCGTCAGGATCATGGGGATGCCGAAATGAGCAATAGCCAGAATGTGTACCGCAAACATTCGTATGTTGCGATGTGTCTGGGCTCATTGATTTCGTTCAAACCGGACGCGGGCGCATCCGCCACCTCTTGACCCGCTATGGTCCTTATCGCTTCAGCGCCCCCGGTAGTGAGGGGGCCGTTTTTCTGAAAAGGCGCGCAGCCCCTCGATCAGATCCTCGCGGCGGGCATGAACCGAGAAAATCTCGAGCTCGAAGGCCAGTCCCTCGGCAAGGGACATATCGGGTGTCCGGCGCACCATGATTTTCATGTCTGAGCCGGCCAATTGACTATAGGAAGCAATGGTTTCGGCCAGTTTCTTCGCTTCCATTTCGAGCTTCTCGAGCGGAACGACCCGGCTCACCAGACCAGCGCGCTCCCACCATTCCGCTGACTTCAACTCACCCGACAGAAAGAGTTCTGCGGCTTTGTTGATCGGGATTTTCCTCGGCAAACGTGCCGCAGCGCCACCGCCCGGCAACACGCCGAACCGGACATGGCCATCGCCTATCCGGGCGCCTTCTGCCGCCAGCACAATATCGCAGCACAGGGTCAACTCCAAACCACCGGCAACGGTCGTCCCGTTCAGCGCCGCGATGATCGGGATTGGCAGGGCCTCGAGACGTGCAAACAGGGCGCTGATCTCACGAACGAAGGTCTCCAGCTCGTCGGGCTTGCCGTCCTCCAGCAATTGTCTGAATTCCTTGAGATCGCCGCCGGCGCAAAAGGCCGGGCCTGCGCCCGTGAGCACCACGGCGCGGCAGTCGCGGTCTGCTGCTATGGCCTCGACGGCTTCATCCAGCCCCTTGATCATGGCCACCGAAAGGGCGTTGAGCTGTTGCGGCCTGTTGAGCGTGACCCAGGCGACGCGATCGCGGATTTCAAGAAGGACAGGCTTTTCGGACATCGCGCAATTTCAACCTTTATGGTGGCCTTAAGTGTCTAACCGCCGACCCTGATGTTCCGAAAAACGGGTCAGCATCTTCTCGGCCTCATGGCGGACAATCTTGCCTGTGGTGCTGCGTGGCAGATCCTCGAAGGCGACGAAATGCACTTCACGCGGGCGTTTGTACCCCGCGAGTGCCCTCCGGCAGAGGGCATCGACATCCTCCACCTTGAGATCGTTCGTATGCCGCGCGATCAGCGCGACCGGAACCTCGCCCCAGCGGGCATCCGGCTTGCGAACGATCACGGCGTCCCGGATGCGGGAATCGGCGAGCAAAACGCGTTCGATTTCCGCCGGATAGATGTTTTCTCCGCCGGACTTGATCATGTATTTCACCCGGTCGACGAAATCGAACGAACCGTCGGCATTGCGGATGAACATGTCGCCCATGCGGAACCGGCCGCCGGCGAAATCTCTCCGGTTGGTCTCGGGCGCATTCCAGTAGCCGCTGAACAGGGTCGGTCCCCGAACCGACATCTCGCCAGGCTCCCCGTCCGGCACCTCGTTGCCTGCCTCGTCAACCAGCTTGAGGTCGATCATCGAGTTCGGCCATTTGGAGAGCGAGCCTGTCAGTTCGTTGGGCCACATCAGACGCCCGGAGGCCGGTGGCAGGCCGGTTTCCGTGGAGCCGAAGCTGTTGAGATAGGGCGTTTCACTCAGGCTCGACAATTCGATGGCAAGTGCGCGTGGCACAAGATCGATCATGGCACCGATGGCGCGGATACGCTTCACCTTGATCGTCTCGGCCTTGAGGATCTCGACGATCGGTTCAATCGCGCCCGGCATCAGGAGGTGCCAGCCGAGCGGATAATCGCGCATCGCCTCGACAATCTGGCGTGCCTGAAACCCGTCGACGATATGAACAATGCCGCCCGACATCAGGGTTGCGAGCATCTGGTCCGTCGAGCCCATGTGGAACATCGGTGCCCAGGCGATGAAGCCGTCGTCGCGCGTGATGCCAAGGTCCATCCTGCCAATGGCCATGCGGGCGATTTCCGCGCGATGACTGATCAGTGCGCCTTTGGGAAGCCCGGTTGTGCCACTGGTATAGAGGATGATCAGCCCGGCCTCGCTTTCGACGACCGGGCGCTCCGTGAGCGGCGCGGCATCGCGAAGAACGTCCTGATAGGTCTGCTCGAGCGTCCAGAAGCGGATATCGATGCCCGTTGCCTCATAGGCGGCGCGGAACCGCTCGGAGACGATCACGAGTTCGGGTGAAACCAGCCGGATGCAGTGCTCAAGTTCGCTCGTCGACTGCCGCCAGTTCTGGCAGGCGACAATCAGCCCGAGGCATCCGGCGGCGAGCTGTACCTCGATATATTCCGCCCGGTTTTCGGAGAGGAGGGCGATACGATCACCCTTTTCAAGGCCAAGCGCTTTGAAGGCCGCGGCGAGCCGCAAGGTGCGCTCGCGCAGCGTGGCATAGGTTGTCTCGCGTCCCTGCTCGCGAAGGGCGACCGCGTCGGGTGTCATGCGGGCGGCACCGAGAAACAGGTTGTAGACCGTGGTGCCGCCGGAAAGGCCGACCTCGGCGGTTGCGTTCGGGGTCGTCATACCGCCCCCCGACGGTCTTCGATCACGATGCCATCGCGCGGCAAATGCCCCGGTTCGACGATCTCTATGGCGGTATCCAGCTTGAGAATGCTGCGGGCGGTGCTTCTGGCGGGTTCAACGAGAGTATGACCACCGGAGCCGCTTTCAAGACGCAGTAACAACTGGTCCTGCTCGTTGGCTCGCGTGATGACGAGTCGGGCGCGGCTGGCTTGCGGCAGGCTGGCCAGAAGCGTCGCCACCTGCTCGGGGCGGACAAACATCCCCTTGACCTTCGCGGTCTGGTCGGCGCGGCCCATCCAGCCCTTGATCCGGCCATTGGTACGCCCGCACGGCGAGGGGCCGGGCAGGAAGGCGGAGAGGTCACCGACCGCGAGCCTCACCAGCGGCTTGGCAGGGTCCAGCACCGTCACAACAATCTCACCGACTTCACCCGGCTCGACCGGAATGCCGGTGCCGGGACGGACGATCTCGACGAGAAGATCCTCGTCCAGTACCAGCCCTTCGCGGGCGGATGTCTCGTAGGCGATCACGCCACATTCGGCTGTTGCGTAGCATTGATAGGCGTCGATCCCGCGCGCCGCGATCCATGCCTGAAGTGAAGGCGGGAAGGCAGCCCCCGAAACCAGAGCGCGGCGGAGCGAAGAGACATCCCGGCCTTTATCGTCTGCTGCTTCGAGGATGATCTTCAGGTAATCGGGCGTGCCGGTGTAGACGCTGGGCTGATAGGCCTCGATCAGGTCAAGCTGGGCGTCCGTATTGCCCGGCCCGGCGGGGATCACCGCACAGCCGATCTGCCGGGCGCCGCCGTCAAAGCACCAGGCGCCGGGCGTGAGATGGTAGGAAAAGGTGTTCTGGATGATATCGCCGGCGCGAATGCCGGCGGCATACATCGCCCGCGCGACGTGCCAAGGGTCGATCTCGTTGGCCTCCGGCTCGAAAATTGGCCCCGGCGACATCATCAGCCGTTTCCAGTGGCCCGGCTGTCCCGGCATCAGGCCGCCGAAAGGACGCATGGCCTTCTGAAGCGCCGGGAGCGCAGATTTGCGCAGAACGGGGAGTTGTGCGAGCGCGGCGGGACTGTCGATCTCCGCCGGGTTTACCGGACCGAGGTGCGCGCGCCAGGCGGGAAGGGCGAGGGCGGCGGTAATCGTCGCCTTGACGCGCCTAATATGATCAGCGCTGCGCGCTGCGGGATCGCGGATTTCAAGCGCATCGAAGAAGGTGTCGGGATGGCCCATCATGAGAGCCACCGTTTGCGGCGACGGTAATGCTTCACCGCGTGATAATCGACGCGCTGATGACCGCCGAGATAGGCCTCCACCACGTCAGGGTTGGAGCGAAGTGCCTCAGCATCGCCGCTCATCAGGATGCGACCATTTTCGATCAGGTAGCCGGAATGAGCGATTTCGAGCGCTGCCGTCGCGTTCTGCTCGACCAGCAGCACCGCAACACCGTTTTCCTCGTTGATCCGGCGGATGATGTCGAAAATCTCGTCCACGAGGAAGGGCGCAAGGCCAAGGCTCGGCTCGTCCAGCATCAGGAGACGCGGCTTGGTCATCAGCGCACGGCCAATCGCCAGCATCTGCTGCTCGCCACCGGAGAGATAACCCGCCGACGCGCTGGCGCGCTCTGCGAGGCGCGGAAACAACTGGAACATCTGGTCGATCAGCGCCGAGACTTCGCCGCGATCCTTGTGCATCGTGGCGGCGGCGAGCAGATTTTCCTTCGGCGTCAGATGCCCGAAAACCCGCCGTCCTTCCAGCACATGAACGAGCCCCCGGCGCACGCGGCTCGGTGGATCGAGCGATAGCAAGGACTCGCCGTCGAACAGGATTTCTCCGCGCGTGACCTCGCCGCGTTCCGGCGCCAGCAGGCCGGAAATGGATTTGAGGACCGTGCTCTTGCCCGCGCCATTCGCCCCGAGCAGCGTGACGAGGCCGCCTTTCGGCACCTCGATCGAAACCCCCTTGATCGCAAGGAACACCCGATCGTAGGCGACTTCGATATTATTGAGCGTTAGGAGCGACATAGGAGCATTCCTTAGCGGCCCGGAAGGGAACTGCCCGGCCATGGGACCGGGCAGTGATGGGTGTTGGCCTTATTTGCCGGATTTCTTGAATTCGGCGGAGTATTTGCGGATTTCGTCCCAGACCACGTCCTGATTGGCCGTGAACCAATCCGTGATCGGCACGAACTTGTTGCCGTCCCACTGCGCGACGCGACCCATGCCGCCGCCCTGATGATCATCCGGGGTGATGGTCGTGGGCGGCAGCAGGCCTTCGGCGGTGAAGTTCTTGATCGCTGTAAGACCTGCATTCAGCCAAGGCCCGGTGACGGGACCGTTCGGGGCCTTCTGAGCCGCCATGCGCACCCCTTCGGCAATCAGTGAGGCCATCTGGACACCATAATTGTAGTAACCGGTACCGACCTTGGCCTCTGGCCCGGCGCCTTTGCCCTTGCCGACCACTTCGGCGAGGATGTCCTTGATGATCTTGGGCTCGCGTCCGCCGACGCAAGGTTCGATCTTCATCACACCCTTTGCCGCCGCGCGGCCCACGACATCCATGTCCGATTCCGAGAGCCAGACGCTGGACGAGACACGGTCCATCGGCAGGCCGTTGCGGATCGCTTCCGACAGCGCAACTGTCTGGCCCACAGCCGCGCCCCAGAATACCGTGAAATCCGGGCGCGCACGCCGGACCTGCGGCCAGATCGCGGATTGGTCGTTGCCCGGCGGGGTGTAGGGGAAGGCGTTCAGGGTGAAGCCCTCGCGCTTGGCGAGCACTTCGAGGATTGGCAGTGGCTCCTTGCCGAAGGGCGTATCGATATGCACGAAGGCGAGCTTCTTGCCCTGAAGCGAACCCTTTTCGATCCGCTTGAACTGCTCGACGATCAGCCCGGCCTGTGACCAGTAATTGATCGAAAGCGGCAGGACATAAGGAAAAACCGAACCATCCGCAGCATCCGAACGCCCGGAATAGGCGGTGATCAGGTTGATCTTGTCTTCCAGCGCACGCGGCACCAGCGCGCGGGCCACCGGCGTGGACAGCGGATCGATCGCCACGGCACCCTCACGCTTGCCGCGCTCATAGGCCTCGATGGCGCGCGGCAGGTCGTTGGCGTGGTCCGAGACGTCGATGACGAGCTTGTAGCCGCCGACACCGCCACGCTCGTTGATCAGGGTGAAATAGTCACGCTGGCCCTGGCTGTATTCCGAGGTCACGAAGGTATAGATGCGGGTGAAATCCTGCGGTGCTGAGATGCGCACCACCTTCTCCTGGGCAAAAGCCCCAGTTGTGCAGATCGTCGGTGCGGCGATCCCGGCGGCCGCGCTGGCCACGAAAGTCCGGCGAGTCATCTTCATGGGCGTCTCCTCCTTTTTTGCGGCCGTGACCTAGCGTTGCGCGTGCCGGAATGGCCAAACGAGCAAGTAGGTTCGGACGTTCGAGTAAATTTTGGCGAGCCCGTAAGGCTCGTAGAGCAGAAAGCCGATGACCAAAGCGCCATAGGCCACCAGCGGCAGATGCGCCCTGAGATCGATCGGCACGGTCATGCCAAACGTGCTGAAGGCGCTTCCGAGCGCATTGTTGATCAGAATTGGCGCGAACAACACCAGCGCCGCGCCGAAAAACGGCCCGAGGACGCTGCCAAGACCGCCGACAATCACCATCGCCAGAATCTGGATCGAAAGGTCGAGGTGAAACTGGTCGGGCGACACGGCGCGAAGATAGCAAATCGCCAGAACTGAGCCGACAACCCCGCCGATAAACGACGAAACCCAGAATGCCATGAGCTTGTAGCGCAAGGTGGAGATGCCGAGGATTTCCGCCGCGTAATCCTTCTCGCGGATCGCGGCGAGGGCGCGCCCGAAGCTGGTTCGCCGGACATTCAGCATGAACAGCGTGATCACAGCACAGACCAGCAGCGCGAAATAGTAGGTCTCGCGTTCACCGCTCAGGCTGATGCCCAGAAACCGCGCCGGTGGGGCCTGCAAGGTCGCCAGAGCGCCACCGGAAATCGCCGGAGTCTGTGAGATCACGAAATCGACGATGGATTGCATCGCGAGCGTCGCCATCGCGAGGTAGATGCCCTTCACCCGGAGCGCCGCCGCACCGAAGATGATGCCGACCGACGCGCTGATCAGTCCTCCGGCGATCATCGCAAGTTCGAGCGGAGCGCCGAAGCGCATGAGATGCACCGAGCCATAGGCACCCATCGCCATCACGGCACCGTAGCCGAGATGCACTTGTCCGGCGCCACCCATCAGGAGGTTGAGGCCGAGTGCCGCCGAGGACCAGATCAGCCACGGCAGCAGGTACCCGGTTACATAGAGCCGGTCGAACAGGAAGGGCGCGGCCAGCAGGACGGCGAGCACGCTGAGGATCAGGAAGCGATCAAACCCCAGCGGAAAAAGCTGGCGCTCGGATTGGTAGCGTGTGTGGCGGATACCGGAGCGGCGGTAAAACATGGCTCACACCCTCTCGATATGCGCTTCGCCGAACAAGCCATGGGGCTTGAGCAGCAGGGTTCCGAGGATGATGACCGAGGCGATGACATCGCGCGTACCGCCACCGACGATCGGATCGAGCAGGCCTGTGGCAAGGCTTTCCGCGACGCCCACGATCACCCCGGCGAACAACACGCCCCGAATGGAATCGAGCCCGCCGAGAATGGCGATGGCAAGGCCCTTGATCAGCAGCAGCGAGAGCGACCAGTCGACGCCCTGCGTCGCACCCCAGAGGATGCCGGCTGCGGTCGCGGCCATGGCGGACATGCCCCAGGCAATGGCAATCGCGCGTTCGACCCGAATGCCGACGGACCATGACGCGGTCTGATCATCGGCCACGGCGCGCATCACCACGCCCTGCCGCGAGCCGAAAAACCAGATCGAGGCAAGGAGCAGCACTAGCGCGATCACGCCGCCGGTCAGGGTCGCACGGTTGAGCAGGAGTTCGCCGACAAAAAGCGGCGCCTGCGGGATACCGAGATCCAGCCGCTTGACTGCCGCGCCGAAAACGCCAGGCAGCAGACCACGCAGGAAAATCTCGAGGCCGAGGGTCAGCATGATCGTCATCAATACCGGATGGCCGATCATCCGGCGCAGGGCAATCCGCTCGATCATGAGGCCGAAGCCGAACATCACGGCCATGGCGATGGGGGCCACCACCAGAACCGGCAGGCCGGAGACCGTTGCGAGCGCCCAGGCAACATAGCCTGCGGTCATCGCGATGGCACCTTGCGCGAGATTGACGATGCCGGAAGTCTTGTAGATCAGCACAAGGCCGAGCGAGATCAGCGAATACATCATCCCGATGAAGATGCCGTTGACCCCGAGTTCAGCGAGGAGAATCCAGTCGATCATGGTTTTGCCTCGCTGATGACCAGCCTTCTGACGATCTCGCCCTTTTCGCCGTTTTCATAGGCGATCACTGCGCGGTAGGTGCATTCCTGATCGCCGGCATAGAGCGCATCGATCAGCACGGCATAGTTGGTCTCGATCACATTGCGCCGCAGCTTTCGCGTGCGGGTAATCTCGCCGTCATCGGCGTCGAAATCCTTGTGAAGATTGACGAAACGGCGGATCCGCAGGCCTTCGGGCTGGATGCTGTTGACGTGCTCCACGACCGTGCCGATCAACGCATGGACCTGCGGTTTCTGCGAAAGATCCGCGTAGGAGGTGTAGGAGATCGCGCGTTCCTCGGCCCAATGGCCGACGGCGTCAAAATCGATGCAGATGATCGCGGTGAGCATGTCACGACCGGCGCCCATCACCGCGACATTGCGAATGAAGGGGCTGAATTTCAGGCGGTTCTCGATGAAATTCGGAATATAGCGCTCGCCCTTGGCCGTATGGACGATTTCGCTGACACGACCCAGAACGACGAGTTCGCCGTCATCCTCGATCCGCCCGGCATCACCGGTATGAAGCCAGCCACCGGTAAGGGACTTCGCGCTGCTCTCGGGATCATCGAAATAGCCGGAAAAGACCGAGGGTGAGCGGACGAGAATCTCGCCTTCGTCGCTCAACTTGACCTCGACGCCCTGCATCGGACGGCCAACCGTGTGCAGTTTCACATGGCCTTCCTGCTGCGCGGCAGTGAGGGCGCAGGTCTCGGTCTGGCCATAGAACTGCTTGAGCTTGATGCCGAGCGCCCGGAAGAAGATGAAGGTATCCTCGCCCAGCGCCTCACCACCGGTATAGGCGCGATCACAACGCGCGAGCCCGATCCAGTCCCGGAGCGGGGCGCGGATGATCTTGTCGCCGAACCAGTCGACGACCCGCTCGGAAAACGTTGGCGAGCCACCGGCAAGGCGTTTCTTTTCGAGTTCAACGGCGCGCGGCATGAAGAAATCGAACAATTTCCGCTTGAGCGGGGTCGATTCCTGCATCCCGACCTGAATCCGCGTCAGCATCTGGTCCCAGGCACGCGGCGCCGCAAGGTAGAAGGTCGGCGCTGCGGCACGCAGATCCGGCAGAACCGTTTCCTGCCGCTCGGGAATGTTGATCACGCCGGCCATCATCACGCCGGCGGAGATGATGAAGGCAAAGTCACCAACCCACGCGATCGGAAGGTAGGCGAAGAGTTCATCGTGCTGCCGGAAGTAGCCGCTGGCGGCGGCATTCAGCACGCCGCGCGCCGCGTTTCCATGCGATAGCGGGATGCCCTTGGGCACGCCCGTCGTGCCAGAGGAATGCAGCAGGATGGCGATATCTTCAGGCCGTGCAACGGAGAGCAGCCGCGCGCGCAGCTCCGGTTCTTCTGCGAGACGCTTTCGGCCCGCTTCCGAGACCGAGTCCAGCGAAACAAGCCCCTGACCCCCGGGACTTTGGCCTTCATAGCCGCGCAGGCCACGATCATCATCAAAGGCGATCACTTCAGGGCGGCCGGTGGCCTCACGCAGTTCGAGCAGCTTATCGACCTGCTCCTGATCCTCGGCGATGGCGAGAAGCGGCGCGCCATGCTTGGTGGCCGCGATCAATTCTTCGAGCGGAATATCGGGATAGGCAGGTGAGGGGATGGCCCGCAGCATGTTCGCGGCCAGCATGGAATAGTAGAGGCGCGGACGGTTATCGCCGATCAATGTCATGACCGCGCCAGCTGTCAGGCCATGGCTTTCGAACCCGGCCGCCAGCGCGAGGATTTCTTCGAGAACCTCAGCCCAGGTCTGTTGCTGCCAGATGCCAAATTTGCGCTCACGGAAGGCGATACGGGTGCCAAACTGGGCCGCGTTGCGATGAAGCGCGGCAACCAGCGTGGCTGGTGCACCGTCGGGGGCCGTCGCCCAGCTGATCGCTTGCATACTCACGCCGCATCTCCCATGCCGACGCGGCGGGCCGCGCGTTCGCCGAGATACGCCTTGATGACCGCAGGTTCAGCAATCGCCGCACGGGGTTCGCCCTGAGCGATGATTTCACCGTTGCAGAGCACGATGGCACGGTCGCAAATCGCCGTGACCACATCCATGTGATGCTCAATGATCAGGATCGTGACGCCGCGTTCCTCGCGCGCATCCAGAATGAACCGCGCGATATACTCCTTCTCCTCCTGATTCATGCCGGCCATAGGCTCATCGAGGATCAGGAGCTTCGGTTCGGAGACGAGGGCGCGGGCAAGTTCGACGCGCTTCTGGAGTCCAAGTGGGATGACTTCCACCGGCTCATCCCGGATGTCCTGAAGTTGCATGAACTCGATGACATCCTCGACGACCCGGCGCTGCGCGAGTTCCTCGCGTTGTGCCCACCACCAGTAGAACAGCGTACCGAGCGCGCTCGGGCGCATATGGATGTGGCGGCCGATCAGGATATTGTCGAGCACGCTCATGCCCTTGAAGAGGGCGAGATTCTGGAAGGTCCGCGCGACGCCGCGCCGGGCGATCCTGTCCGGCTTGATCCCAGTGATATCCTCACCAAACAGCCGAACCCGCCCAGCATTGGGCCTGTAGAAGCCGGTCGAGACATTGACCGTCGTGGTCTTGCCGGAGCCATTCGGGCCGACAAGACCGAGAATCTCGCCGGGCTGAACAGAAAAGGTGATGCCTTTGAGCGCCTTGAGGCCGCCGAAAGAGAGTTCTACCCCTTCGCATGAGAGGACCGGCGCTTCAGTCGAACTCATCACCACTCCTCTCAGGACAGGTTGAACCAGTCCGGGCGTCCGCCCGTCCAGGTGTCGCCCCAGAGTTGCGAGCCGCCCGCAACATGCACAACTTCACCCGTCACATAGCCGGCAGACGGGCCGCCGAGCCAGGCGCAGGCCTCGGCGATTTCCCATGCGCTGCCGACCCGCATCATCGGATTGGTGCGGGCATAGGTCGCGACCTGTTCCGGCTTGTAGACGCGCCAGCCCGGTGTTTCGATCGCACCCGGTGCGATGCAATTGATGCGGATGCCGAGCGGCGCCCATTCCACGGCGAGAGCTTCAGAAAGGCCGATCACGCCGGCGCGTGCTGCTACGGTATGCGCAACGCCATGCAGGCCGCGCGTCACAACCACAATATTGACAATGCTGCCGAGGCGCTTGGCATCGCGCCAGCCGCGTGCCGCCCGCTGCATCATATAGAACGTGCCATTGAGATTGGTGTTGACGACGGCGTTCCAGCCGCGTGGACTCATGTCGATCGCCGGTTGTGGAAACTGCCCGCCCGCGCTGTTGATCAGGATGTTGATCCCGCCCTCAGCCTCAATTTTCGTGAAGAACGCATCGACACCCTCAACCTCTCGGATGTCAACGGCGTGGCCGCTGACATCGAGCCCCGCCGTGCGCATCACGTGTACGGCATCCTCAAGCTTGGCCGGATCGCGCCCGCTGAGGATTACTTTGGCGCCGAGACGCCCGAGCAGCCAGCCGATGGCGCGGCCAATGCCGCCTGCGCCGCCCGAGACAAGGACCGTTTTACCGGCATAAGCGTCTGGCGCGAAGACGGTCGCCCGTGTTGCGAGCGTGGCATCATCTTCGCCGAAGATCGGCGCATCAGCCATTGCGTTTCATATCCTTGAGCAATTCGCCAGCGATGATCATCTTGCGGACTTCGGTCGTCCCCGCACCGATTTCGAGCAGCTTGATCGAGCGATACAGCCGGTTGATCTCGGATTCCCAGATGTAACCCGAGCCGCCATGGATCTGCATGGCCTTGTCCAGAATCCGATGGCAAGATTCGGCGGCGTACATCACCGAAGCGGCCGTCAGCGCATGGATATCGCCGCGCCCACCGCCGCCGATCTCCAGCGGGGCGGATTCCGCCAGCACGCGGTAAACGAAGGTGCGTTGCGTTTCGAGATCGACATACATATCGGCCAGCATCGACTGCACCATCTGGAAGGTGCCGATCGGCTTGCCGAACTGGCGGCGCGCTTGTGCGTAATCGATCGAGAGTTCGAGCGCCCGCTCTGACACGCCAAGACACAGTGCTGCGACGACCGCGCGCTCGAGATCGAGCCCGCTCATCACGACCGAGACGCCGGCATTCTCTCCGCCAACCAGATTTTCGACCGGCACACGGCATTCGTCAAAGACGAGTTCGGCCGTTGGCGATCCGCGATAGCCCATCTTCTCGAGCTTCTGGGCCACCTGAAAGCCGGGGTAATTTTTTTCAACGATAAAGGCGGAGACGCCATGGGCGCCGCGCGCCTTGTCCGTCTTGGCATAGACCAGCAGCACATCCGCCACCGGGCCGTTGGTGATGTAGATCTTGCGCCCGTTGAGAACGTAGTGATCGCCCTCGAGGCGCGCGGTTGTCGCCATCGAGCCGAGGGCATCCGAGCCGGCGCCCGGTTCTGTCAATCCCAGCGCGCCGACAGTCTTGCCGGCGCAAAGATCGGGAAGGTACTTCCGGCGCTGCGCTTCATTCCCGTTGCGATAGATGTTGTTGGCGCAGAGATTGTCATGCGCCACTACGGACAGCGCGAGCGCGTGGTTCCAGCGCGCAAAGCCCTGTGCGACCAACCCGGCTGAAACAAGGTCCATGCCCGCGCCGCCGTATTCCTGCGGGATCGAGACACCCAGAAAGCCATTCTCGCCGATTTTGCGGAATTCATCTGCCGGCCAGAATTCCTCGGCATCCATTTTTGGGGCGAGGGGATACAATTCCTGCTTCGCAAACGTGCTGGCGAGATCAAGGATGGCGCGCTGATCGGCATCCAGATCAAAGGCATGCCTGTTGTGGCCAAGACCGGAGCTCATAGCGGCTTCCTTCCCCGTGCTCAATTCGATGATTGAGTTCGTTATTGAACGAATATCATCAAAGGGTGGAAGGCCTGTCAATGCAAAAATATTCATATTTACGCTATGTTGCAGTGCATTATCTTTATGATGCGATGCGACAGAGGATTTTGTTGACACCTTCCTGAATGGAATTCATTTATTTTGCAGACAGGGAGGAACGCTGTGATCGACGAGGTGCGAACGCTCAGGCGCGGCGCGGCGCTGGAAATCGTGATCAACCGGGAAGAGCGGCGAAACGCGCTGAATGAGCGTGTCGCCAATGGTATCTTCGAGGCGCTCGATGCTGCTGAGGCTGACCGGGAGATCAGGGCTGTCATCCTTACCGGCGTGGGGGAGAAAGCCTTCTGCGCAGGCGGCGATTTGCAGCCGGCGGCGGATGGTTCGCCATTCACGCTTGATGTGGCTGATCCACGTCATTACGTCGCGCGGCTCTTGCGGCGCATGGATGCCTGCCGGCTGCCTTTGATCGCGCGGGTCAATGGTCATGCCCTTGGTGGTGGCTTCGGACTGGTCTGTGCCTGCGACCTCGTCGTGGCGCGCGAGGATGCGTTGCTCGGAACGACCGAGGTGAGGGTGGGCCTCTTCCCGATGATGATCCTGCCGTACATCCTGCGCGTCGTGCCGCATCGCGTGATGATGGAGATGTGCCTGACGGGAGAGCTTCTTCGTGCCGGGGACGAGGTGGCGCAACCCATCGTGAATTATGCCGTCCCCGCCGCCGAGCTTGATGCGAAGCTGGATTGGCTGCTCGCGCGCCTCGTTGACAAGTCACCGACCGGCATCCGGCTCGGCAAGCAAACGCTTGCCAAGGTCCGCGAGATGTCGACCGACCATGCGCTGGAATATGCCCAGTTCATGCTGGCGAACCTGGCCCGGACACAGGACGCGAAGGAAGGTTTTGCGGCCTTTGTCCAGAAGCGGCCGCCGCTCTGGACCGGGGAGTGATCGCATGGCCGCGGCGCAATCCCGGGTGGTGAGGATCGGCTGCGGAGCCGGCTTCTGGGGCGATAGCCCGGATGGATCGCGCCAGCTCGTTGAAGCGGGCGGTGTGGACTATCTCGTGCTCGACTATCTGGCCGAGATTACCATGTCGATCCTCGCGCGGATGCGGGCGAAGGACCCGCAGACCGGATACGCGACTGATTTCGTGACGCATGTCATGGCGCCTCTGGCACAACAGATTGTGGACAAGCGGATCCGTGTCGTGGCCAATGCGGGCGGGGTGAACCCGATGGCGTGCCGGGATGCGCTCGCCAAAGCGTTCGAGGCGGCGGGCGTTTCCCTCAAGATCGCGGTTGTGCTCGGTGATGATCTGACCGGGCGCGCGGTCGAACTGGCGGAGCAGGGCATCCGCGAGATGTTTTCCGGCGCGGCGTTGCCAGCGAAGGTCAGCAGCATCAACGCCTATCTCGGCGCGTTCCCGATTGCCGCTGCGCTCGCGGCGGGTGCCGATGTGGTGATCACCGGGCGCTGTGTGGATTCCGCACTCGTTCTGGGGCCCCTGATCCATGAATTCGGCTGGCGCGAGACGGATTTCGACCTGCTCTCGGCGGGGAGCCTAGCCGGGCATATTATCGAATGCGGCGCGCAGGCCACCGGCGGCATCACCACGGATTGGCGCGATGTCGAGGCCGGCTGGGAGGATATGGCCTTCCCGATTGCCGAATGCGCGGCGGATGGCACCTTCGTTGTAACGAAAGCCGCTGGACATGGCGGGCTGGTGACGCCGGCAACGATTGCCGAGCAGGTGGCCTATGAGGTGGGCGATCCACGCGCCTATCTCCTGCCGGATGTTCAATGCGATTGGTCCGATGTCCGGCTTGAGGCGATCGGTGAGGATCGGGTGCGCGTCTCCGGCGCGCGTGGGGCTGCGCCGCCCGGCAGCTACAAGGTGAGCGCGACCTACCCGGATGGCTGGCGCGTTTTTACGACCATGATGCTCGTGGGGCGCGATGCCGCGGCCCGCGCGCATCGCGTCGGCGAGGCGATTCTCGCCCGCACCGGCCGGATGATCGCCGCAGCCGATCTGGCATCGTTTTCAGAAACATCGGTCGAGATCCTGGGTGCGGAGACGACCTTCGGCGCGCATTCTCGCTCCGGTGCAACGCGCGAAGTGGTACTGAAGATCGCGGCGCGGCATCCGACGCGAGAGGCGTTGGAGATTTTCGCGCGCGAGATTTTTCCGTCTGCGACGGCGATGGCGCAGAGCCTTACCGGCTTTGCTGGCGGACGTCCCTCGCCACAGCCGGTGGTGCGGTTGTTCTCCTTCCTGATCAACAAGGGTGCTGTGCCGATCCGGGTGCTCGGGCCAGATGGCGCGTATATCCCGGTGATCGCACGGACCTTTGAAGCCGAAGTTGCCCCCGTTTCTCACGCCGATGAGGCAAACGAGGCCATATCAGGCCTGCTCGTTTCTGTGCCGCTGATCGCGCTCGCGGTGGGGCGCAGTGGCGACAAGGGAGACAGCGCCAATGTCGGCGTCATCGCCCGCAGGCCCGAATTCCTGCCGCCAATCCGTGCTGCGCTGACGGCGGAGGCTGTTGCAGCGTATTTCGCGCATTATGTGCGCGGCCGGGTGGAGCGCTTCGCGTGGCCCGGCCTGAATGCCTTCAATTTCATTTTGCACGAGGCACTGGGCGGCGGCGGCATGGCCTCGCTCCGGCACGATCCGCAAGGAAAAGCTCTGGCGCAAGCCCTGATGGATTTTCAGATCCCGGTGCCGGCGCTCTGGCTTGAGCCGGACGGCGTGCTTGCCGCCTATGCCGGAGAGGTCACCCCCCTATGAAGCATCCGCTCTTTTCCAAAATCCTGATCGCCAATCGCGGTGAGATTGCTTGCCGTGTTATCCGTACGCTGGATGCGATGGGCATTGGCTCCGTCGCGATCCACCACCCTGTCGAGGCTCAGGCGCGTCATGTGCGGATGGCCGGGGAGGCCGTTGCAATCCATGGCGAAACGCCAGTGGCAGCGCATCTCGACATCGTGCAGATCATCGCTGCAGCCAAAGCCACCGGCGCGACGGCGATCCATCCGGGCTATGGGTTTCTTTCTGAAAATGCCGGTTTTGCTCGCGCTGTGGTCGAGGCAGGGCTGACCTTCATCGGCCCCGATGCCGAGACGATCGCCTTGATGGGTGACAAGATTTCGGCGCGTGATTTTGCCGCTGCGCACGGCGCCCCTGTTGCCCCTTCCGTGATGCCGACCGACGATCTCGCGGATTTCATGGCCCGGGCGCAAGGCATCGGCTTTCCGCTCCTGATCAAGGCGGCGGCGGGCGGTGGTGGCAAGGGCATGAGCATTGTTCGCCATGCTGATGAGTTGACGGAGGCCGCGAGCCGCGCCTCCAGCGAGGCCTTGCGCTATTTCAAGGATGGTCGGGTCTACGCTGAAACCTTTGTCGAGTCGCCGCGCCATATCGAGGTACAGGTGCTGGGGGACGGCGAGGGCGGGGCCATCCACCTTTTCGAGCGCGAATGCTCGGTGCAGCGCCGATTTCAGAAGATTATCGAGGAAGCCGAAGCCCCCAACCTGCCGCCCGCGCTTCGGGAGGAGATTTGTGACGCGGCGGTGCGGATCACCCGTGCGGCGCGCTATCGCAATGCCGGGACAGTGGAGTTCATCCTCGGCGCGGATGGCCGGTTCTTCTTCCTTGAGATGAATACGCGTCTTCAGGTCGAGCATCCGGTGACAGAGATGATCACAGGGCTCGACCTTGTGCGCGCGCAGATCGAGATCGCCGCAGGCTCGGGCCTGCCGCTGCGGCAGGAGGCTCTGCGCGCGAACGGCCATTCCATTGAGTGCCGCATCTGTGCGGAGAACCCGGAACGCGATTTCCTGCCCGAGACCGGAACGGTTGCGCTCCTGAATGTGCCCGCCGCGCCCTGGCTGCGCTTTGAGAGCGCCTTGACCGAGGGGCAGCGGATCACGGCTGATTTCGATCCCATGCTCGCCAAACTGGTGACTCACGGCAGCAGCCGGACCGAATCCGTTGATCGGATGATCGCGGCCCTGCGGGACCTGACAATCCTCGGGGTCACGACCAACATCGATTATCTCATCCGCGTGCTCGATCATCCCGAATTCCGGGCCGGTCGGCTCCACACCGGCTTTGTGCCGACCCATCGCAAGGCGCTTGCGAGTTCTCCGCCGGGCCGTGCCACGCGGGATCACGCCGCCATCCTCGCTGCACTCGGGTTCAGGGAGTTTACCGACCTCGTCTTCTCGACCCCTGAGCCCTATGCGGCCATGGGCTACTGGAGGAATTGACGCCATGCCGTTCACACTCCTCATCGATGGCGAGCCCAACGAGATCGACATCCTCGCGCGAAAGCCCCGGCTCGTGCTCAGGGTCAATGGCCGGATTTATACGGTGGAGCCCCCTGCAGCCGGAACGGCTGGCACGGGGACAATCCGGATCGACGGCGAAGCCGTGCCGCATGCGACGGCGCATGTGGGGGATACCCAGTTTCTCCGCCTTGCCGGGCGCACCTTCGAGACCCGCGTGGCAAGCCTTGCCGGCGCCGGTGCCGGTGCGGGAGGTGGCGCGGACGCCGTCAAGGCGCCGATGCCGGGCGTCGTCATCCGTCTGCACAAGCAGCCGGGCGATGCTGTGGCGCGCGGCGAAACCGTGATCACGATCGAAAGTATGAAATTGCAGATGGCCCTTCCAGCCCCGCGCGACGGTGTGATCGCCGAACTCCTCGCACAGGAAGGCGGCGGCTTCGACAAGGATGCGGTTCTGGCCCGCCTCGTCAGCCTCGGGGAGGAATGATCATGGAACGCATCCAGTCCACCATCAGCGTTTCGAGCGAAACCTTCCGTCGGAATGAGGCCCATAATCGCAAGCTGGTCGCTGAATTTCGCGAGAAGCAGGAGGCTGCACGCCACAGGCGGCCCGAACGCGATATGGAACGCCTGAAGCGGCAGAAGAAAATGCCGCCGCGCGAGCGTATCGAGAAGCTGCTCGATCCCGGCACGCCCTTTCTCGAACTCTCGTCGATGGCGGCGAACATGGCCTATGGCGGCGAGGCCCCTTCAGCGAGTTCGATTGTCGGCATCGGTGTGGTGTCGGGCCGCGAGGTGATCATCCGTGCCGATGATCCCACCGTGAAGGGCGGCGCCTGGTATCCGCTGACGATGAAGAAGATCGTCCGCGCGCTGGATATCGCCATGGAAAACCGCCTTCCGGTGGTGCATTTGTGTGATTCAGCGGGTGGCTTCCTGCCGCTGCAATCGGAGCTGTTTCCGGACAAATATGTCGGCGGCCGGATTTTTCGGAACCAGTCGCTGCTCTCGAAAATGGGTGTGAAGCAGCTCGCCCTTGTTTTTGGCCATTGCACGGCAGGTGGAGCCTATATTCCCGGCCTCTCCGATTACAGCGTCATCGTGCGCGGTACCGGCGCGGTGTTTTTGGGCGGCCCGCCGCTCGTCAAGGCCGCAACCGGTGAGGAGGTCAGCGTCGAGGATCTCGGTGGTGCCGAAATGCACACCAGCGTCTCCGGCACCTGCGATTGGCCTGCCGAGAGCGAGGATCACGCCATCGCGCTGGGGCGCCAGATCGTGGCGCAGTGGGATCGGCCCAAGAAATGGGACGCCCAGTGGCAGGAACCCGAGCCGCCGCTTTATGATCCGGCGGAACTCTACGGAATTATACCGGATGACATCAAGACGAGCTTCGACATGCGCGAGGTCATCGCCCGCATTGTCGATGGCAGCCGCTTTCACGAATACAAGCCGAACTACGGCACTACCCTGATTTGCGGCTTTGCCCATATCTGGGGCTTCAAGGTCGGGATTCTCGCCAATAACGGGGTGCTCTTCAACGATTCCTCGATCAAGGGTGCGCATTTCATCGAGCTGTGCAACCAGAACAACACGCCGCTGGTCTTCCTGCAAAACATCACCGGCTACATGATCGGGCGCGAGTACGAGCGGCGCGGCATTACCAAGGACGGTGCCAAGATGATCATGGCGCAGGCCTGCTCGACCGTTCCGAAGTTCACGGTGATGTGCAACGGCTCCTTCGGCGCGGGCAATTACGGCATGTGCGGTCGCGCCTTTGACGGACGCTTCCTGTTCACTTGGCCCAATTCGCAAATCGGCGTGATGGGCGGCGATCAGGCCGCCAAAACGCTCGCCGAGGTCAAGATCAATCAGATCCGGCGCAATGGCGGCGATGTCGATCACGGCGAAATCGACGCGCTGATTGCGCAGACCCGCGCGGCCTATCAGGAGCAACTCTCGGCCTATTACTCCACCTCAGAAATGTGGGATGATGGCGTCCTGGACCCTGTTGATACGCGCAACGCGCTCGGCATGGCCATCAGTGTTTCGCTCAACGCGCCCATGGGAGAACCCGGCTATGGCGTCTTCCGGTTCTGATCCGATCCGCTTCTGGTTCGATTTTGCCTCGCCCTTTGCCTATTTTGCCGTACCGGGCATAGCGGAATTGGCCGCCCGTCACGGTCGCAAAATCGAATGGCGACCGACCCTGCTCTGGGCGGTGTTCAAGGCGCAGGGCATCGCAGCCCCGCTCGATGTGCCGGGCAGGAAGGCCTATCTCTTTGCCGATATCGACCGCTCGGCGGCGTTTTACCGCATGCCGCTCGCAAAGCCGGTCAAAATTCCATTCTCGTCGCATCTGGCCGGCAGGCTCTTCTATGGCCTGACCGCCGAAAAGCCGGAAATGGCCGCGGACTTCGTCCGGGCTGTTCTGGAGCGGTTTTTTGCGCGCGGGGAGGAGATCACTTCGCTATCCGCCCTTCAGGACGTGATGGGTGCGCTAGGTCTCGATCCTGCGCGGACCGAAGCGCTGATTGCCGCCGGGCGCGACGCTCTCGGCGCTGCGGTTGATGAGGCTGTCGCCGATGGCGTGATTGGATCACCGTTCACGATGATCGACGGCGAGGGATTTTTTGGCGTCGACAGATTGCCGCAGATCGCATGGCGCCTCGCAAACGGGCGACCAAACGGGGAGAATACGTGATGGATGTCTTCATTCTGGGGGCCGTACGCACCGCTATCGGTGCGTTTGGTGGTGGCCTCTCCGGCTTTTCGCCCGCTGAACTCGGCGCTGCGGTGGCGAAGGAGGCGATCCGCCGCGCGGGCGTCTCCGCTGAAGAAGTCGGCCATGTCGTCATTGGCAATGTCATCCCCACCGGGCCGGAAGAAGCTTATCTCTCGCGTGCGATCGGTCTCGCCGCCGGTATTCCGAAGGAAACGCCGGCCATGAATGTGAGCCGCCTGTGTGGCAGCGGCGCGCAGGCGGTGGTTTCCGCAGCGCAAGGGATCGCGCTGGGGGATTTCTACGTCGCGCTTGCTGGCGGCGCGGAATGTATGAGCCGCGCGCCGCACTACCTGACCTCCGGGCGCTTCGGCCAGAAAATGGGCGACACAAAGCTGCTCGACGGGCTGACCGGCGTTCTGACCGACCCTTTCGGGAGCGGAATCATGGGCGTGACAGCCGAGAATATCGCCGAGCGCTGGGGCCTGACGCGCGAGGAGCAGGATGCTTTCGCGCTGGAGAGCCAGCGCCGCGCCGGCGAAGCCATGCAGAAGGGGCATTTCAAGGACCAGATCCTGCCCATCGAAGCGCAGGTCGGGCGCAAGACTATGCTCGTCGAACAGGATGAGCACCCCAAACCCGCAACGACCGCAGAGCAACTCGCCAAACTGCCGACGGTGTTCAAAAAGGGCGGCACGGTCACGGCCGGCAATGCTTCCGGCGTCAATGATGGTGCGGCGGCGATTATTCTTGCCTCGGGCAAGCGGGCCGCCAGCGCAAAGCCACTCGCCCGCATCGTGGGGTATGCACATGCCGGGGTGGACCCGGCCATCATGGGAACGGGACCGATCCCGGCGGTGCGCGCGTTGCTCGCACGCACCGGCATGAGCACCAGTGATTTCGATGTCATTGAATCCAATGAAGCTTTTGCCGCGCAGGCCCTTTGCGTCACGCGCGATCTCGGGCTCGATCCGGCCAAGGTCAATCCGGATGGTGGTGCGATCGCCTTGGGGCATCCGGTCGGTGCGACAGGCGCGATCCTTGTCATCAAGGCGCTGTCCTACCTGCAGCGGAACAACAAGCGCTACGGCCTGATCACCATGTGCATTGGCGGCGGGCAGGGCATCGCGCTGGCCATTGAGCGCGTCTAGCCGCAAGGACACAGGCTTCAAGCGCAGACATCACGAAAGGCTGGGAACATGGAAACCGCATTTGGCTGGAAGCTCTCGCTGCCGATCATCACCGCGCCGATGTTCATCGTCTCGGGCGGTGATCTGGTCATTGAAGCCGTCCGCTCCGGGTTTGTCGGGACATTTCCGTCGTTGAATCTGCGCACAACGGATGAACTCCGCCGTCGCCTCGACGAAATTCGTGAGGCACTCGCGGATCGCCCGCCTGAATCGGCGGTTTACGGCGTCAACCTCGTAGCGCACCATTCCAATCCACGGCTCAAAGCTGACCTTGAGGCCGTGGTGGCTGCGAAGGTGCCGCTGGTGATCACCTCGCTCGGCGCAGTGCCGGAAATTGCGCAGGCGGTTCAGGGCTACGGCGGGCGGATCTTGCATGACGTGATCAACCGCCGCCATGCCGAAAAAGCCGCAGAAGCCGGGGTGGACGGGTTGATCCTCGTTTCGGCCGGGGCAGGAGGCCATGCCGGAATTCTCAACCCCTTCGCCTTCATTGCCGAGGTGCGCCGGTTCTTTGCCGGACCACTCGTGATGGCTGGCGCACTCTCGACCGGCGCGGATATCGCGGCTGCCCTCGCAGCGGGGGCTGATTTCGCCTACATGGGCACGCGATTCATCGCGACACGCGAGGCGAATGCCAAGGAAGGCTACCGCGAGATGCTCGTCGCCAGCGGCACGGACGATATCGTCTATACCTCCGCCGTCTCCGGTGTTGCCGGTAACTTCCTTGCGCCGTCGCTGCGGCAGGCCGGTATCGATCCCGGCGGTCTCGCGCGGACGGATCGCGACGCCGTCAAGCTCGAACTCGATCCGAATACCCGCAAATGGCGCGACCTCTGGTCCGCCGGGCAGGGCGTGGCGGCGATCACGGATTCACCATCGATGGCCGAGCTGGCCGAACGGCTCAAATCCGAGTTCAACGCGGCGCGGCAGCGGCTTTCCGTGCTCTAGCGCTACTCGAAGCGCGCAGGCCGTCGCGCCAGAAATGCCGTGACGCCTTCGCGAAAGTCGGCGCCAGACGCATTGGCCATGAACCCAGCCTTTTCGAGATCAAACTGCGCATCCATGCTGCCGGTGACGGCGGTGCGGACAAGGCGCTTGATCGTGCCAATGGCGGCTCTTGGCCCATTGGCGATCTGATCCGCCATGGCAAAGGCCTCGGTCATCAGTGCTTCGGGGGCGACAACCTTGTTGATCATGCCGAGTTCAAGCGCTTCCGCGGCCTTGATCCGCTCCGGCGAGATGAGGAAGGCCAGCGCCCGCTTGGGGCCCAACAGGCGGGTTGCAGTCCAGGAGCCACCACCGTCAGGGTTGGTCGCGATTTGCGCATAGGCCGAAACAAAGGTGGCATCGCTAGCCGCAATGCAGAGGTCGCACCCCAGCGCAAGGCTGAAGCCACCGCCCGCAACAGGCCCTTGCGCCGCAGAAATCACGATCTGGTCTGCGGTCGCGATCCGCCGCATGGTTCCGTGGAAGAGATCAATCAGCTTCCCGGCGGTTTCACCGGCGTGCGCGAGATCGGAGGCAAAAACGGCAAGATCGCCGCCCGCCATGAAGGAGCGCCCTTCACCAGACAGGACAATCACGCGGATGGCGGGGTCATCGGTCAACGCCGTGACAGCCTCGAGCAAGGCACGTCCCAGCGTCTCATCAAGGGTATTCAGGCTCTTGGGTCGATTGAGCCGGATATGACCAATCCGCTCTTTTCGCTCCACGAGAACGCAACTTTGATGATCGCTGTTCATCTCAGTTCTCCCTTGATCGTCTTATGATTTTGGGGAGAATTCAAGCATACAGATGAATGTATCTCAACTCATTTCAGAGGGGGCTGAAGCGGCGAGCAAGGCCTTCAGCCGCGCCGTCACGGATTCCAGTTCAGCAGTGGCCCGTTCAAGGCGCTCGGCCATACCGGGCGCCTCCTCGGACGGTTGATTGTTCAAGCCGAGCCCGCCGCGAAGGATATCGATAATGCCTTCTGTCACGGTCGCAGGATCGAGTTCACCCTCGCGCCGCAAGAAGACCCATGAACGATGCTCGATGGTGCCATAGACAAGATCGCGGACCAAAGTCGGCGACAGATTGGGTCGAAACTCGCCCGTCGCGATGGCGCGCTTGACAACCTCGACGATCCTGCTCGCGTAAGAACGGTTAAGATTGAAGAAGTTGCTCTGGCGGTAATCCGGCTCAAGCCTGATTTCCAGCAGCAGGAGCCGCGCCAGCCCCGGCTCTGATTTGATCGCCATGAGATGCTGGTGGATCAGAAAGTGGATCTGGTTCCAGGTGCCCTGAACAGCGGGAAAATCGGCCTCATACCGTGCAAGCATGCTGACATACCAGTGCTCGACAACCTTCACGAGCAGCTCGCGCTTGTTGGCAAAAAACCGGTAGATGCTGCCTTCAACGACGCCAGCTCTCACCGCGATATCGCTGATGAGCGCATCATTATAGCCTTTTTCGTCGAACACCGCCTTGGCGGCAGCGAGTATGTCGGCGATGCGCTTTTCGGGTGGCAATCGCCTGACCTGTCGGCGCGGAGCAGCCTTGGCCATTTGTCCTCACGGTATCACGTCGATGCCCTCCGGCGAGGGTTTCCGGCTGAGTATCACCACATGTCCGCCGTTAGCGCCATAGCGACGATATCTGGCGCTAATCTGAGCTCTGCTCATTCTTGGCATGAGCGATCTGGCTGTCCAAAGGTGCTGCTGTGCGCTCATGCAGGCCATAGTCCCGAATGACCCCGGCCACGCGCAGACGGTAATCCCGGAAGACACCATTTCGCCCACTGCGCTGCGTGGAGCGATGGGCATCGCTGTTGCGCCATGCGGCCACGGCGGCCTCGTCGCGCCAGAAGGACAGCGACAGCAACTTGCTGGGCTCTGCCAGTGACTGGAACCGCTCGATCGAAAGAAACCCGTCCATCTGGACGAGTTCCTCGCGCAAAGCGGCAGCGAGATCAAGATAGGTGTCCCGCTCGCCTTCCGCTGGCCAGACCTCGAAGATCACGACAATCATGCGTGGACCAACTCCGTGTGCGGTTCTGAAAGTTTCGTGAGAAAAATGCGATCCTCGCGGCGGATGAAACCTTCCTTGCGGGCGAACGCGTAAGCCGCACGGCCTGCTTCGCTGGCCTTCAGTCTGGCTCGGTAGGCCTCATAGGCGGCGAGGCTTTCCAGCGTATAGACGCCATAGGCGGTTGTCAGCGACCCCTCATGTGGGCCGTAATAGCCGATGAGATTTGCGCCGCACGCCGGGATCGCCTGTCCCCACATCTGGGCATATTTGGCGAATTCCTCTTGGCGAAAGGGTGCGAGATCATAGCGAATGAAGCAGGTAATCATGGGCATCTCCCAGTTTCGAAGATGCTCTTTCTAGGCGCAAAAACCAGTGCAATGTTTCGGCCAAGAACGAAGCATTGTCTCACAAGAACAGGGTAAAGTGTCTTTCATGAAGAACGGCCCGAACATCGCTTCGCTCGCATCCCTCCTTGGCGATCCCGCGCGTGCAAACATCCTTGCGGCGCTCTTGGGTGGAAAAGCGCTAACAGCCGGCGAGTGCGCCGCAGAGGCTGGCATTTCGGCGCCAGCCGCCTCTGGCCATCTGGCGAAGCTCCTGAATGCCGGCTTGCTGGTCGTTCTGGTGCAGGGGCGGCACCGATATTATAACCTTGCCGGCCCCGATGTCGCGGCGGCCTTGGAAACGCTGATGGGTCTCGCCGTCCGCGTCGGGCTCCGTCGCACGCGACCCGGCCCGCGTGAGGCCGCGATGCGAAAGGCACGGTTCTGCTACGATCACCTCGCAGGGGAGGTCGCGACGCAGGTTTTTGCGCAACTCGTCACGAACGGACATCTCGTGGCAAGTCCTCAGGGCTATCGCCTTTCGCCTCTCGGTCGCGCTCGCTTTCATGCGGAAAAGATTGATATCGAAGCTCTTGAGTCCAAGTCGCGGACGCTTTGCCGAGCTTGCCTTGATTGGTCGGAGCGGCAACCGCATCTTGCCGGCAGCCTCGGGGCAGCTATTGCGCAAGTCGCGATTGAACGCGGTTGGTGCCGTCGAGAGGCTGGCTCTCGCGCCGTGCATTTCTCCGGCGGCGGCGAGCGCGCGCTGTTGGCTATGGCTGGACCTGAGCCTGTGGGGGCGCCTGAGACAGGCGGTGCTGCATCAAACAGCTCAACGCACGATCCCAGACGCGCATGACCTGGGCTGTCAGGTCCGAATGCTGCTCGAAATCCTCCACCGGCAGACGGCAGAGCAATAGTACCGAAACTCCGCTTGCTTGAGCTTCATGAGAACCGTTGAGGGAAGGTTTGAACCGCAGAGTGCCGCCATAGGTGCAAGCGCAGTGCGGTTCATTGACAAACATACCAACTGGTTGGTATTGAAATTGCGCGAACTTCAAGGTGCTTCCGATGACTCGTACCGGGACGGCCCGTGAGAAAATTCTGGCAGCGGCCATCAAGTTAGTCCGGGCAAAGGGCTTCACAGCCACGACCGTGGATGACCTCTGCGTAGAGGCGGGCGTAACCAAGGGCGCCTTCTTCCACCATTTCGCAAGCAAGGAGGCGCTGGGTGCTGCGGCCGCCGAGCATTGGTCAAAGATGACGGCCGCGTTTTTCGCTGAGGCTCCCTACCATCAAGTTGCTGATCCGCTGGGAAGGTTGTTCGCCTATATCCAGTTCCGTCGCGATATCCTGCGCGGCGAATTGGCGGAATTCACCTGCCTTGCCGGCACGATGGTACAGGAAGTCTACGCGGCACATCCCGTCATCGGCGCGGCATGCAACGCCTCGATCTCGGATCACGCCGCCACACTGGCGCCTGATATTGCCGCTGCCATGTGCGAGCGCGGGCTCGATCCGGATGGCTCGACGACCGGCTGGAGCGCGGAAAGCCTTGCGCTGCACACGCAGGCCGTCCTCCAAGGCGCGTTCATTCTGGCCAAAGCCAAGGGCGGTCCCACGATCGCCGAAGAGAGTGTCGAACATCTCAGCCGCTACATCCGGCTGTTGTTCACGGTAGCAGAACCCTCAAGGAGCGCCCCATGAGTCAAGAAAACGCCCTCAGCGACAATGTCTGCAATACCGCCGTTGGCGAACAGCACGAACTCGTGCTTTCCCGGACGATTGAGGCATCGCCAGCCGCACTCTTCCGCTGCTGGGCAGAGCCGGAACTGATGAAGCAGTGGTTCACGCCACGTCCTTGGACTACACCTGTCGTCGAGATCGATGTCCGGTCGGGCGGGGCGAGTTACATCCTGATGCGCGGCCCGAACGGCGAGGAATTCCCCAATCGCGGCGTTTATCTCGAGGTTGTCCCCAACGAGCGTATCGTTTTTACCGACGCCTATACCAGCGCCTGGGAATTGTCGGGCAAACCGTTCTTCACTGGCATCATTACCTTCACGGACGCCGGAGACGGAAAGACGATCTACACGGCCCGCGCCCGGCACTGGAGCGCCGCCGATTGCGAGCAGCACGAGAAGATGGGTTTTCATGAGGGTTGGGGCAAAGCTGCCGACCAGTTGGAGGCCGTCGCCAGCCAACTGATGCAAACAGCCGGGTGATGGCTGCCTTGATCTGATGGCCGAGGGGGAAACACCCCAGCGGCAGAATGATCCATGGAGAGGAGAGCAGACCGATGAATGATCTTACGCCTTGCCTCTGGTTCGACGGCAACGCCGAAGAGGCTGCGCGCTATTATGCCTCGGTGATCCCGGACAGCCATGTGGACGCTGTTCATATGGCGCCCGGTGACTACCCTTCCGGCAGCGCGGGTTCCGTGCTCACGGTCGAATTCACCCTGATGGGCAAACCCTTTCTGGGATTGAACGGTGGGCCGCATTTCAAGTTCAATGAGGCCGTTTCCTTCATGATCCCGGTAGAGACGCAGGAAGAGGTTGACCGACTTTCCGACGCGCTTTCCGCTGTACCCGAAGCCGAACAGTGCGGCTGGGTGAAGGATCGTTTCGGCCTCTCCTGGCAGATCGTGCCGAAGCAGTTGATACGGTTGATCTCGGACCCCGACGCCGTGCGGGCCAGACGCGCGTTCGAGGCGATGATGACCATGAACCGGATCGATATTGCCGCTGTCGAGCGTGCCGCCGCCTCGTAGACGGCACCGCCTGTGCGGTAGGGCAGGGAGGTTAAACCGACGTTGTTCTTTCAAATTCCGAGTTGGAACTGTTCGAAGCGGTGCAGCTCCTCCTCGATTGGGCGCTGATGCGCGCGGGGCGAGCCGCGCCCGATCCAGCTCCATTGCTGGATGCGGAGTTTCTTCTCTGTGCGGTCCGTCTTGAGATCGATAGCGGCCACGATCTCATCCCCAATCAGGACCGGAAGGGCGAAATAGCCAAAGAGCCGCTTTTCTTTGGGCACATAAGCCTCGAAGCGGTGGTCATAGCCGAACGCGAGGCTGAGGCGTTTGCGTTGGATGATCAGGGGATCAAACGGTGAGAGAATGTGCACCAGTCCGCTTGCTGGCTCGGCGGGCGTATCCAGCACCTCCGGCGCCGCCCATTGCTCCAGCTTTTCGGCACCCTCAAGCGCGACGGCGACCAGCTCACCGCGCTTGATCCGTTTCTCGATCAGGCGCCGCATCAAGGGCTTGGTTGGGGCATCGAGGTGGCAGATGGAATCGAGGCTCACAAAGCCTTGCGCCCGCAGCGCGCGATCCAGCTTGTAATTCAGGATTTCGGCTTCGCTCGCCGGCTTCGGGGGGTGTTCCCATCCGAAGTGACGATGGGCCAATTCGTAGCTCTTGAGCATCCCGTCGCGGGCATTAATCGTCAGTAGGCCCTTGTAGAAGGCGAGCTGGAGTGCCCGCTTCGAAGGTTTCCGGCTGGCCCAGGCGTGATCTTTCTCGACGAGCACATCGTCGTCGATGTCGCGGATGGTCAGGGCTCCGCTTTCCATGATCCGTTCGAGCAGCTTGCGCAAATCGGCCGTTGAAACAGAGGGATACCGACTTTGCCAATCCTGCTTCATCGCGGGGATGAAAAATCGAAGGTCCCGCGTCGGCACATAGGCCAGCGCATGGGTCCAGTATTCGAAGACTGACTTCTCCGTGGATTGGGCCTGACGCAGATCGTCACGCTGATAGGTCGGGATACGGGAATACAGGATGTGATGGTGGCAGCGTTCGATCACATGGATCGTGTCGATCTGGACATAACCAAGATGCTCCACCGTCGCGCGCGTCGCTTCCGGTCCGGAACCGAAGGGGTCGCGCTGATCGAGCTTTTGGGCTCGCAACCAGAGTTGCCGCGCCTGAGCATTCGAGAGAGGAAGCGGCGTTCGTTGAAGCATCTAGCCAAAAAGCACCGAATGCACGCTCTGATCAAGGTCAGGATCGGCGTGCCGGCGTTGAACCAGCAAACGCGCGAGGCGTTGCGAGCTGACATTTCCCGAGAAAGCCCGGCAAAGGGAGGGTATTTACCGGGCGGACGATGGCTGCGTTCTGCGCAGCCATCTTTTGAGCAATTAGGCTGGCAGGACGATCACTTTGGTGTTGACCGGCGTGCTGTCATAAAGGGCGATCATGTCCTGCGTGAGAAGGCCTGTGCAGCCACTCGTCAGGTTGGTCCCGATCGTTTCCGGATCGCTGGTGCTATAGATCGTATAGAGCGTGTAGACGCCCTTCTGATAGAGATAGAGCGTGCGCGCGCCGAGCGGATTCTCGGGACCACCCGGCATGCCACGCGCATATTTGGCCACCTCGGGCTGGCGCTTGATCATTTCCTTCGGCGGGGTCCAGGTCGGCCACTCCGCCTTGCGCCCGACATAGGCGTCACCGCTCCACAGGAAACCCTGACGGCCGACATTGGCGCCGTAGCGGGTGGCGTTTCCATCGCCCTCGATGCGATAGACATAGTAATTCGACGGATCGACGATGATCGTGCCGGGCTTTTCGCTGGAATCATAAGCCACCTGACGCGGATAATACTTCGGATCCAGCTGGCTGATATCCGCCGCCGCAATCGGGAATTTCTTGTCCGGCACCGCGCCATAGTGCTTTTCCGCCTCGGCGAGGCTCATGCCGTCGTTGGTCACGCAGCCGGCGAGCCCGAGCGCGCCAAAGCTGGCCGCGGCCCCAAGCAGAAAAGACCGCCGGTTCAAGGGCGCCGGGCTGAACCCATGGCGGGTTGCCACATCCATCTTGCCGGATTGGGCAATGTCATCGTTCACGGCCATGATTGAAGTCTCCCCTGTCGCGCTGCCCGACCAGAGGATACGCCGGTATACACGCGCTAAACACAATTGCGTTTCCAATTTTGCCGTCATATGGCCCGATTGGCAAGACCGAGCCGCCCGCGCGCAGGCCATACCTGCCATCAAGGTCAACAATATCCGAGCAACCGTGCGAGCCGCCCCGTCAGGGTGCGCGGGATGTCACACACTGCTGAGCAGGAGGCTTGTCTCGCTGTTTGAGACGCCATCAATCACCCGCACCTCGCGCAACACGCGGTCGAAGGTCGCAAGGCTGGATGCGCGGATATTGGCGACAAGGTCCCAATTGCCGTTGGTTGTATGCAGCATGTGGATCTCAGGAATGGTGCGCAGCCTCCGAATGACCTGCGTTGTGGATTTCCCGACAACTTCGATCAGCATCACGGCGTGAACGGCATGATCATCATAATCCTCCCGGACCCGTGCGGTGAACCCGAGCAGCGTTCCCGTTTCGATAAGGCGATCCAGCCGGTTCTGGATGGTGCCGCGTGCCACGCCAAGCGCATCGGCGAGCTTGGACAGCGAAGCCCGGCCATCCACCCGGAGATGGCCGATGATCCGACGGTCGAGTCCATCGGGGATATATTGTGCTGTTTCGTCGGTCATGTCCGTGACGCCCTGAGATTTTTGTCAATGGGGGTGATCAATATGATCAAGTTAATGCCAAATTTATAACAGGATTGAGATTTCGGCTAACAGCCTCGTCGCTTAGAATCCGGGCCACGTCATTGACGAGACAGGATTTGCGCCATGACTGCCCCGCTTCCCTCCCATAAGGCGATGGTGCCTTTCGTCAGCGTCAAGAACATGATGCGGCTTGTCCATGACGTCGGCATCGAGTCGATGCTGCGCGATCTGTGTGATCGCATCGAGGATGATTTTCGTCGCTGGGACGCCTTCGACAAGACGCCGCGTGTCGCCAGCCACTCGCGCGACGGCGTGATCGAACTGATGCCGACCTCGGACGGGACGATCTACGCCTGCAAATACGTCAACGGGCACCCCCGAAATACCGCAGACGGTCTGCAAACCGTCACCGCCTTCGGGCTTTTGGCCGAAGTCGCCACCGGCTACCCCGTGCTTCTCGCGGAAATGACGCTGTTGACCGCACTGCGGACCGCGGCCACCTCCGCGATGGCAGCGCGCCATTTGGCACCGAAAGGCGCTCAGGTCATGGCGTTGATCGGCAATGGCGCGCAGGCGGAATTTCAGGCGCTGGCCATGAAGGCGGTCTGCGGGATCGACACGCTCCGGCTCTACGACATCGATCCGGGCGCAACTGAAAAGACCCTGCGCAATCTGGCGGGCTCGGGGCTCACGCTGGTGGCCTGCGCTTCGGCGCAAGCCGCCACGGAAGGCGCCGGGATCATCACGACCTGCACCGCCGACAAGCAATTCGCGACCATCCTGACCGATAACATGGTCGGGGCAGGGGTCCATATCAACGCGATTGGTGGCGATTGTCCCGGCAAGACCGAGCTGCACCGCGATATTCTCCTGCGCGCCGATACCTTCGTGGAATATCCGCCGCAGACCTGGATCGAGGGCGAGATACAGCAGATGACGCGCGATTACCCGATCACCGAGCTTCGGCATGTCATCACTGGAGCGGCGCCGGGACGACGCAGCGACAGCCAGATCACGCTCTTTGACAGCGTCGGCTTTGCCATCGAGGATTTCTCGGCGCTGGTCTACCTGCGCGCACGCATCGCAGGCACGGACTTCTACGAGGATTTCGACCTCATCGCCGATCCGGACGATCCGCGCGATCTCTTCGGTATGCTCCAGCGTGCACGGTGATGCCAAGCGGAGCCTAATGGAGTACCGGTTCCACCCTGCCGTTCAGCCCTGACGCCGGCGCGATACACGGCATAGTTGCTGGTGTTCATTTGTCACCACAGAAATGAAACCGTGGATAGTCTTTGAAATCTGTGGCCTGCGCAGCAATTGCTCTGCTGTCGTCAGCAATGTGGGCATCACGAAAATACAAAACAGATCATTAATCTTGTCCGTTTAAGTCAAGGTAACAGGCGCCTGCTACGGCTTGGCAGGATCGGAAGGATACCGTGACATGACCTTGCTCGTGATAACTGGAATCGGAGTCTCGAGCGGCATACTCCTTGTTGCCAGATGGATCGTGGCGGATGTTATCGCTTGGTTCGAAGGTTGATCCATGTGGTTTGCAAGATGTCTGGTGTTGTGCGGCTGCGCCTATTGGCTCCTCACCCATGCGACGCGCCTGCTGACGTAATCGGTGCCTAAATCCGGCTCTCGCGCTAGCTGAGCCCCAACAGCGCCCGCGCTTCGGCTACCGTTGCCGGCCGGCGATTATGTTCGGGGCAGAGATCGACAATCCGCTTCACCAGCGCTGCATTGGACGGGGCGAGGGTATCCTTGTCGAGACGCACGTTGTCTTCGAGGCCCGTACGGCAATGCCCGCCGAGTTCAAGGCTCCAGCGGTTGAGCGTGAACTGCTCCCGCCCGATGCCGGCGCCGGCCCAGGTCGCATCCGGCGCAAGCCGCTTCAGCGTGGTGATGTAAAATTCGAAGGCCGTGCGGTCGACCGGCATGGCGTTTTTCACGCCCATCACAAACTGGACATGGAGCGGCCCCTTGATGCGGCCGGTGCGCGCCATCTCGGCAGCCTTGAAGATCATCGAAAGATCGAAGGCTTCGATTTCGGGCTTCACACCATGCGCCAGCATCTCCGACGCCAGCCATTCCACGAGATCGGGGCTGTTCTCATAGACCCGCGTCGGGAAATTGCACGAGCCAGTCGAGAGCGAACACATCTCCGGCTTGAGCGGGATCATGCCGCCGCGCTCGCGCCCCGCGCCGGAACGTCCACCGGTTGAAAGCTGGATGATCATGCCGGGGCAATGCTGGCGGATGCCTTCCATCAGCCGGGCGAAGCGCTCCGGGCTGGAGGAGGGGGTGCCATCGTCGTTTCGCACATGTGCGTGCAGCAGCGTTGCGCCGGCTTCAAAGGCTGCTTGCGTTGACTCGACCTGCTCCGCAATCGTGATCGGCACCGCCGGATTGTCGGATTTCTGCGGCAGGGAACCGGTAATCGCGACGGTGATGATGCAAGGCTTCATGACTGGACCTCAATACCGGATGGTGGCAACGGCGCGGAGTTCATCCGCCGTTGTCGTCGGAAAGCCGAAAAACTCGAGATAGGCCGGGATTTGCTCAAACAGCATATCGAGACCGACCTGAACCCGGCACCCCCGCTGGATCGCGGCATCGAGAAACGCCGTCGTCTCCTTCTTCAGCACCACCTCGCCGACAAAGGCGGTCGGCGCGATACGCGTGATGTCCATCGGCATGGGATCGCCCGCCTTCATCCCGAGCGGCGTCGCGTTGACGACGATATCGCAGCCATCGGGATCTTTCGAACCGACGATGACGTCAAGCGCGGGATAATGCCTGGAGAGCCGCGCGCCGAGTGCCTCGGCCATCGCCAAATTCACATCGAACAGCTTGAGCGAACGCGGCGCCCGTGCCGCAAGGCTGGCGGCAATGGCAGAGCCGACGCCACCCGAACCCACGACAAGGATATCCTTGCCCTTGATCGCTTGTCCCTTGCGCTCGACACCGCGCGCGAAACCCTCGCCATCGAACATATCGCCGACGAGCTTGCCGTCTTCGGTCCGCTTTACGGCGTTGCAGGCGCCGGAAATGGCGGCTGTGGTCGAGACCGCGTCGAGCAGCCCGAGCACCGCTACCTTGTGCGGCATGGTGATGAGCGCACCACGAATATTCGTCAGTGAGAAAATCGCCGGCAGAAAGGCCGCGAAATCCTCAGATCGGCACCCCATCGGCACGACAATGGTGTCGATGTCGTGCTTCTCAAAATAAGGGTTGTAGATCATCGGCGCTTTGAACGTCTCGGTCGGGAAACCGATATGCGCGATGACGCTGGTGTGGCCGGTGATCATGACGATAAATCCTTGTCAGGCCTTCGGGCCGTTGATCAACCGCGCCAGTCGCTCAAGGGCGAGCGTGTAGCCTTGCGTTCCAAATCCGGCGAGAACCGCATCCGCGCGGTGGGAGACAAACGAGTGGTGGCGAAAGGCCTCGCGCTTGTGAACCTGCGAGATATGGCATTCGATGACCGGCGGCTCGAAGGTGTTGAGCGCATCCAGAATGGCGACAGAGGTATGGGTAAACGCGCCGGGGTTAATGACGATCCCGCCGGCGACGTCGCGCGCTTCGTGAATCCAGTCGATGATTTCATATTCGCGGTTGGACTGATGGAACCGGATATCGAGACCACGTGTCGCCGCTGTTTTGCGGCAATCGGCCTCGACGTCGACAAGCGTTTCATGCCCGTAAATCTGCGGCTGGCGCTTGCCCAGCAGATTGAGGTTGGGACCGTTCAGAATGAAGATGAGCTTCGACATGCACGGTCTCCCAATTGAATTTCACAAGAAGGCCTTTCGCCCGGCCTTCAGGGATGTGCAACGATTTAACCAAGGAACTGCCGGGTCCGCTCGTTCTTCGGGCTCTTGAAGAACTCGGACGGATGGCCCTCCTCGATGATTTCGCCATTTGGCCATGAAGATCACACGGTCGGCGACCTGACGCGCGAAAACCAATTCATGGGTGACGCAGATCATCGTCATGCCGTCTTCCGCAAGGCTGATCATGGTGTCAAGAACTTCCTTGACCATCTCCGGATCGAGCGCGGAGGTCGGCTTGTCAAACAGCCTCACCTTGGCCTCCATGCAGAGCGCGCGTCGACGAGATTGCCGCCCGCACGTCAACCTCCAAGCGGATGATCTATTACTATTTTTCCGACAAGGAGGGGCTTTATCGCGCCGTTCTGGAAGAGGCTTACGCGTGGATTAGCAGGCTTGAATTGACCCTGCAACTCTCTGACCTAGGCGCTGACGCAGCTAGCGGGTTTCACCTTCGATTACCACGCCGATAACCCCAATTTCGTCCGGCTGGTGATGAGCGAGAACATCCACCACGCTGGGCACCTGAAGACCTCGGCGCTGGTCGGCAATCTCAATCTTTCGGCAATCCGAATGGTCGGCAAGATTTACCAGAGCGGCGCTGAGACAGGCGTATTTCGCCCCGGCCTTGATCAGCTGGATATCCATCTGACCCTGATGGCACTGGCCTTTTACAAAGTCTCTAATCGCGCGACGATCAACGTGGTCTTCGGCCGCGACATGGGCGTGCCGGAAGTGCGCGCGCGCCGCCGCGCCAGCATTATCGAGGCTGTCCTGCGCTTCGTGCGCGCCTAAGAGCGCTGAATTCCGCCTGCCCGGTGGAGGCGTGCCGTCCAAAATAAAGCCGGAGTCGTGGCTCCGGCGTCACTCTGAACCGGCGCGCCACGACAACGCGCCAGTCCAGCTTTGAAACGCCCGGAAATTACCAGCCAGCGAGCACCGAACCCTTGAATTTCTCGGCAATGAAAGCCTTCACTTCCGGCGACTGATAGGCTTCGACCAGCGCCTTCACCCAGGGCTTGTCCTTGTCGACCGTGCGCACCGCGATCAGGTTCACATAAGGGCCCTTGGGGTCTTCGCGCAGGATCGCGCTCGTCGGCTCGATTTTGGCTTCGACGGCGTAATTGGTGTTGATCGCCGCCGCCGCGACATCCGGGAGCGAGCGGGCGGTCTGTGCCGCGTCGATCTCGACGATCTTCAGCTTCTTCGGGTTCTCGACGATATCAGCCACGCTCGGCTTGAAGCCGGTGCCCTCACGCAGCTTGAGGATACCCTTGTCACGCAGCAGCAGCAGCGAACGGCCGCCGTTGGTCGGATCGTTCTGAATCGCGATGGTCGCGCCATCCGGCACCTCGGCCCAGCTCTTGTACTTCGAGGAATAGATGCCGAGCGGGAAATTCACCGTCAGGCCCGCGCTGACGAGATCGAACTTGCGATCCTTGATCTGATTGTCGAGGTACGGCTGGTTCTGGAACGAATTGGCTTCGAGTTCGCCCGCGTGCAGCGCCTGATTGGGCACGACATAATCGGTGAATTCTAGGATCTTGATCTCGAGACCCTTCTTGGCCGCGATCGGCTTCACGGCTTCGAGAATCTGCGCGTGCGGACCGGGCGTCACGCCGATGCGCAGCACCTGCGGCGTCTGCGCCGAGGCGGCGGACCCGAAAGCAGCAACGGCAAGAGCGGCGAGTGCCACCGAGCGACGGGAGAGAAGCTTCGTCATGGGAGGTCCTTTCTTCTAAACGGAATTAGGGGCGCCCGGCACTCAGATGTGCCGGATACGCTTGTTCATGTGGCGGGAGAGGCGGTCGCCAATGGTCTGGACCGACTGGACCAGCACCACCAGCACCGCGACGACGATGAGCATCACCTCAGGCATGAAGCGCTGGTAGCCATAGCGGATGCCGAGATCGCCCAGACCACCACCACCCACAGCACCGACCATCGCCGAGAAGCCAATGAGGCTGACGGCGGCGAGTGTGAGGCCAAGGATGATAGCGGGCAGGGCCTCGGGGATCAGCACCTTGCTCACAATCTGGAGCGGGGTCGCTCCCATCGCGCGGGCGGCTTCGACAAGCCCCTGATCCACCTCGCGGATCGCCCCTTCGACAATGCGCGCGATGAACGGGATCGCCGCCACGGTCAGCGGCACAATCGCTGCGCTGGTGCCGATCGAGGTGCCCGCAATCAACCGCGTGAACGGCACAATCGCCACCACGAGAATGATGAAAGGCGTCGAGCGGGTAATGTTCACCACCACGCCGAGCACGGCATTGACGGCCGATGCGGCAAAAAGTTCGCCCTTTCCGCTGGTTGCCAGAAAGACGCCCAGCGGCAAGCCAAGCAGCGTGCCAAGACCGCCCGCGACGGCAATCATGTGGAGCGTGTCGAGCGTGGCGTCGAGAATGAGGCGCAGGAGTTCAGGCGACATGGCGCGGGGCCTCCGAAGTGGCGGCTTCGGTTTCGAAAAACCCGAGCGGGTCGATCTCAAACCCGAGGCGCTTCAGCGAGGCGAGAATGGCGCCAAAGGCCGGTTCCGCGCCGGGCACCGAGACAATCAGGCTGCCGAACGGGCGCCCGCCGATGAAATCGATCCGCCCGGTCAGAATGTTGACATCGACGCCGATGGTCGTCGTCAGGCGGCTGATGACCGGACTGGTCGCATTCTCGCCGACAAAGCCGATGCGGATGGCGGCCAGCGCACCGGGGCTTGCGGTCGGGGAAAGGCGCGCGGCCAGCGCTTCCGGGATTTCAACGCGCGTGACGCCTTCGACAAGACGGGCCGTGGAAGGGTGCTGCGGGCGCGTGAGCACATCAAACACCGCGCCGTGCTCGATGATTTCGCCCGCTTCGAGCACCGCGACCTCGTCGCAGATTTCCTTGATGACCGGAATTTCATGCGTGATCAGCAGGATCGTCACGCCCAACTCGCGGTTGACTCGTTTCAGAAGCGCCAGAATGGATTTTGTTGTCTCCGGATCGAGCGCCGAGGTTGCCTCATCGCACAGAAGAATGCGCGGCTCGGTCGCAAGCGCGCGGGCGATGCCGACGCGCTGCTTCTGCCCACCGGAGAGTTCCGCCGGATAGCGGTCGCGCTTGTCACTGAGCCCGACAATCTCCAGAAGGCGCGTCACCTGCCGGTTGATCTCGGCCTTCGCCGTGCCGAGAATTTCGAGCGGCAGCGCCACGTTGTCGAACACCGTGCGCGATGAGAGCAGGTTGAAGTGCTGGAACACCATGCCGATGTTGCGCCGTTCGCTGCGCCATTCGGCTTCGCTGAGACGCGTAACATCGCGCCCGAACAGCGAAATGCGCCCGCTCGTTGCGATTTCAAGCCCGTTGACGAGCCGGATCAGCGTCGACTTTCCCGCGCCAGAACGCCCGATCACGCCGACAATCTTGCCAGTCTCGACCACCAGGTCGATCCCGCGCAGGGCAGAGACAGAGGTGCTTTCGCCGCGCGCCGGAAACAGTTTGGCGATCCCGGCGAGTTCTACCGCCGGAAGGGCTGCTGCCTCGGCTGGCGCCGGAGCAGAGGGGGATAGAGGAACGTTCATCGGAAACCTGCGTATACCCGGCTGTTGCGACATGGCATTAACCGGCGGTCTGGAGTGGCAAAGTGTGTTCGCCAAAAAGAACATTTCCGTGCGACTTTTCAAGTGAATTCTTTCGCCTCGCGCCCCCGCCACGCAAGACGGTACGTGCGGCGGTTTCCGCCTGCCGGGGTTGCCAGAAGGTTGCGCCATCAAGGGCGCTCAATCGCTGGTCGCTGGCAAAAAAACGGTAGGGCTCCAGTTCGGAGGCTCGATGCACCAGACCGACGGCATCCTCACCGATTTCGATTATGAAAGAAAATGACATTGCATATTCGCCACAGGACTATGGCGCCTCGCCTTTTTAGGTGAACGGTGATGGCTTCGGTGTTGTCAACGACGACAACGGCGGAGCATGCGTTCGGGCGAGGAAGTCAGGCAGCGGCAGGACCAATTCGTCATCGTCAGAGTCTCCATCGTTCAGGGAGCCCACGACGCGTTTTCCTGCCGTGGCGCTTTAGCGTTTGGTGACGCGGCGCAAGCTGCTCGCTCAAATCTCCGCGATGGCCTCTCAACCACACGTAAAGTTTCCTGCATTTGGCGATTCAGGTCAAGAAAAACGTTCTCTATAAAGAACGATTGATTTGGAAAATTTATGTCTGGAAAGGCATGCCAGCACGAGGAGACCGCCCAATCCGCCTTTTTCCGGTAGGCCGTCCGCCTGTCCTCTTCGAGACCTTCCGCAGCCGGTCATCGGGCAGACGACCGCAGGAATTTGGCATGGCCTCATTGTTGGGATCATGCTCGTCCGGCCAGAGCAGCGAAACCGGGCCGCTGGTTTCAGCCTGCTCGTATCACGCCATGATCTGGGTGGGCTCTGCCAGAATGGCTCGCTTGGCCCGGAAATAGAATTTGGCGCCTTTAGGGGGCGCCCATTTTGTGACTTCAGCGCTTCAAGTCCTGCCTTGTTCCGGCGGAAACAGCCGCGTGACAATATCGGCATCCGGATGCGGATGGGGATCAAATTTGTAGACCGCGCTGGTGCGGGCAACCACGGCGCCATCTGTCTTCACAACGAGCGCTTGCGAGAAGATGAACTGCCGCGTCACCTTGAGGAGATCGGTCTTCAGCTCGATCCAGTCTCCGAGCCGGGCCGAAGCGATGTAATCAATGTTGAAACTCAGCGTGGCGGCCAGGCGATCGAAAATCCCGGCCATGTAGCCCGATGGCAGCGATTGCAGGTCCGCCAGCGCGGCGATAACCGCACCATGACAAAACCCGCGCGGGCTGATGTGAAAGTCCCTGATTCCAAGGCCGATGATTGGCTTGCCAGCGCTGATTCGAGAAAAGTAGGGGCCAATCTTGTCGGAAAGTTCGTCCGGGAACAGCATGGGGCGGTAATCAGAATACGGCGGCGTCATCGGTCAATTTCCACAATTCAGGCCTGGACGATAGGGAGCAGGCCTCCGCAAAACGTCAATTCGTCAGATGATCGTCATTGGCAAGACGCTTGGGTTCGCCTAGCAAATCTGCATTAGGCCAACGTAATCGTACGCTAGTACACGTTCAGAGGCTCCCCCAAACCTAATCCAAAAAGGCCGCCGATTTCATCTTGAAAGGGCGATAGGGGGAACAGGCCCGGAATACGGTAGATCACTAGTGTAACGTATGCGATCGGACGAATGATGACGAGAGCATTGGAGTGTGAAAATGGGGCCGCTGGCTGGGGTAAGGATCGTCGAGATGTCCGGCATCGGGCCGGGTCCGTTCTGCGGTATGCTGCTCGCCGATATGGGTGCCGATGTCATCCGAGTGGACCGCCTCGCAGCTGCCGATCTCGGCTTTGATATCGAAATCCGCTACGACATCATGAACCGCTCCAAGCGCGCCATCGCGGTTGATATCAAGTCGCCGCAGGGTGTCGAGACCGTCAAGAACCTTGTGGCCAAGGCCGATATTCTGATCGAGGGCTTCCGGCCCGGTGTCATGGAGCGTCTGGGTCTGGGACCGGAGGTCTGCCTCGCCATTAATCCGAGGCTCGTTTTCGGCCGAATGACCGGTTTCGGGCAGGACGGGCCGATGAAGAACCTCGCTGGTCATGATATCAATTACATCGCTGTCGCAGGGGCGCTTCACGCCATCGGCCACAAGGATGGCCCGCCGCTGCCCCCCTTGAACCTCGTGGGTGATTTTGGCGGCGGTGCGCTCTACCTCGCGATGGGTGTTCTTGCCGCGCTGAATGAGGCGCGGACCTCCGGCAAGGGGCAGGTGGTCGATGCCGCGATGATCGACGGGGTAGCAAGCCTGATGGCCATGATCATCGGCTTCCGCCAGTCCGGCATGTGGCAGAACGAACGCGGCATGAACCCGGTTGATGGCGGCGCGCCTTATTACACGACCTACAAGACCCGCGACGGCAAATACATGGCTGTGGGTGCGATCGAAAAGCGCTTCTATGCCGAATTGCTCGCAAAACTCGGCCTTGATCCGAAAGCCTTGCCAGATCAGGATGATCGCACGCGGTGGGACGAATTGCGGGCCCATTTCACACTCACCTTTGCCAGCAAGACCCGCGACGAATGGGAAGCCATCTTCGCGAACGGCGATGCCTGCGTCTCACCGATCCTCGATATGGACGAATGCCCTACCCATCCGCTCAGCATGGCGCGCGGGATGTACACAACGGTCGAGGGGGTGGTCGGTCCGTCGCCGGCGCCGCGCTTCAGCCGCACAAAGAGCAAGATCATGGGGCCGCCGGTCGATGCGCGCAAGGATACCCGCGGCGCGCTTCAGGCCTGGGGCTTCTCTGACGATGAGATCAGCACGCTGGCCGCCGCGAAAGCGATCGCCTCGTGATTATTGCGTAAGGGGGAGCCCATCCCGTTGCTGCGTCCGATCAACGCGTAGCGCGTACGCGGCGTCGCCTGGTGGCAGGCTCCGCCTTCTTGCGGGTAGGTTTAGGCCGTCGTTTCGAGGGTATCGAGGGCGATACCGCCGAGAACGCGCTGGTTGAATTCGCTGTTCTTGGCGCGCTGCGTCTCGACAAGTTCCTTGCTTTGCTTGGTAAGCACGACGCGCTTAACGCGGCGACCCGTCTTTTCCGGCACCCGCTTGACGAAGCCGCTCACTTCCAATCGCCCGATCAGCGCGCCGAGCGCGACCTTGCCCACATCCATACTGCTCGCAATCCGGCAGACTGGTGGAGAACCGGACGCCCGGAAGCGCATTCAGGCCGCCTGAGAGAGCGGCGGGGAGTTCCGTCAGGTTCAGGACAGGCGCGTTCGCAGCAAAAGCTCCAGTGAAAGGAGCGCCATTTTTGATAGATGAGGCGAACCATCAAGAGCGTGTATGTGAGGTTCCGGAGTTGTGTGACCCGGAACAGCCCGCCAGCGCTATTTTTCCATGCGCCCCTTGGTCTCGCGATTGCGCGCGTAGTTCTTCATGCCGGGAAACGCCGGCAACCAGCCTTCGCGTCGGATTGTCCAGAGTTCGTAGGTCGGCACCAGCTGGTTCGGTGCATCGAGCGAACCGAGGTTCACCTCGATTTCATCCGCTGTACGAGAGAAGACCGAGGAACCGCAGGCGGGGCAGAAGAACCGCCCGGCGTAGTCGCGCGTTTCGCCGTCGATGGTCACAGCTTCCTGCGGGAAGATCGCCGAGGCATGAAACAGCGCGCCATGATGCTTGCGGCAATCGAGACAATGACAGATGCCGACCCGATAGGGCTTGCCTGTAGCAACAAGTCTGATTTTGCCGCAGAGGCATCCGCCCGTGAACATCTCCATGGTGTACCTCCTTAAAAAGCCCGGCGATGCCTTTGCCCGGACTCACAAAACCGTCTTTGCCGCAAAGCCGAGGATGGCACTGAGCGCCAAGGTCGGGATCATCCCGAGCTTGAAGCGGAACATCGCGATCATGGCGATCGCCGCAAGTGCTGTCGCCGGGAGATCAAGGCTCGTCCATACCGGCCATGAGAGGTCAAACGGACCGATGCGGGCGGTTTCGACCTTTCCGAACAGTGTATGTAGCCCGAACCAGACCGCGAGGTTCAGGATCACGCCAACAACTGCCGCGGTGATCGCGGACAACGCGCCCGAGAGCGCCTTGTTGGTCTGAAGTCGCTCGATGTACGGCGCGCCGAGGAAAATCCACAGGAAGCACGGCACGAAGGTTACCCAGGTCGTCAGCGTCGCGCCGAGCAATCCGGCACCGAGCGGCGAAAGCACGCCGGGATCACGAAAAGCCGCGAGAAACCCGACATAAACCAGCACAAGGATGAGCGGCCCCGGCGTCGTCTCCGCCATCGCAAGCCCATCGAGCATTTCACCGGGATGCAGCCAATGGTGCGTCTCCACCGCCTGCTGCGCGACATAGGCCAGCACGGCATAGGCCCCGCCGAAGGTCACAACGGCCATTTTCGAGAAGAACGCGGCGATGGTCGGGAAGACGCTGTCCCAGCCGAGCCAGGCGCCCAGCAGGAGAACCGGCCCGGCCCAGAGCGCGCCGCACACCACGATGACCTTCAGCGCGCGCGACCAGCCGAGATCAATCCTGGGCGGGGCGGTGTCGAGGATGCGATCAAGCGCCGCATCGCTCTTTTTGCCGCCATGCCCGCCGCCCGCAAAGAGTTCCGGTCTGACCCGCGCGCCGACATAGCCGATCAGGCCTGCCACGAAAACGATGAGCGGGAAGGGCGCGTTCAAGGCAAAAATCGCCAGAAATGCTGCCGCCGCGAGCCCGATCATCAGCCTGTTTTTCAGAGCGCGCTTGCCGACCCGGATTACCGCCTCGATCACCACGGCGAGGACGGCCGCTTTCAGCCCGAAGAACAGCGCACCAAGCCACGCCGTGTTCTGATAGAGCGCATAGAGCGTCGAAAGGCCGAGGATCACAAAAAATCCCGGCAGCACGAAGAGCACACCTGCGACCAACCCGCCGCGCAGGCCATGCAGCAGCCAGCCGATATAGATTGCGAGTTGCTGTGCCTCTGGACCGGGCAAGAGCATGCAGTAATTCAGCGCATTCAGGAACCGGTGCTCGGAAACCCAGCGCTTTTCCTCCACCAGTACTTTGTGCATCAGCGCGATCTGCCCGGCGGGACCGCCAAAGCTCAGAAAGCCAATCTTGGTCCAGACACCAAGCGCTTCCCGGAAAGACGGTGCCTCCCGGAAAGAAGGAGACTCGTGCAGAACGGATTCGGAAGGGGATATCTCGCCCATGACCTTATCCCTTCGCACCCGGATTGGGCCAATTGTGCGTCTCCTCCGTGGCGTCCCGGCACCAGCGGTAGAAGGCGTCGTACAGCACCATGGCTGCGTCGAGCTGAGCGAGATCATCGCGGAACATCCGCGAGAGCCCGAGCGAGGCGGCCAGCAAACCCGCCGCTTGCGGCGCGAGATCAGGCCGTGCCGTATCCGCCGCGCGGACGATGGTGGCAAGCCGCAACAGTGCGGGCGAGGTGAGGCCGAATTCCGTGATCATCGTATTGAAGGTGCAGTTTTCTCCGCGATGGCTCCAGAAAACGTCGTCGATATCAAAGGCTGCCGCGCCGAATTTCTCTGCAACTGCCTCGACTTCCGCCGGGGCAACAAAGAGAAACACCGCCGTGGGGTCCACAAAGCGCCGGATCAGCCAAGGACAGGCGATGCGATCCACCTTCGGCCTTGCCCGCGTGACCCAGATCGTGCGTCCTGATGCGTCGGGCGGCGGGAGCTTGTCGGGCTTGAGCAGCATCTCGCGAGCCTCGCTCCAGCCAACAAAGCCGCCTTCAAGCGAGGACGCCTCGACCCCGGCGTGCCGCAACCAGGCCGCAACGCCTTGGCTGAGCTTCAGGCCCTTGTGGCAGGACACGACGACCTTTTGTCCGATATAGCGCGGCGCCCATTCCGCGACGGAGCGAAAATCCCGCCGGTGCGCGCCGGGAATTTGGCGTGGATCAGCGGCGAAATCACCGTCAATGCGGACATCGATGAGGGTGGGCGCATCGGGCGTGCCGATCAGGCGCGCGAGCTGGGAAACAGAAATTTCGGTTGGAGACGGCATGCGTCCATCCCTTTCGTTTTTGGGATTGTGGACGCGAACGTTGGGCCGAGGCCTCACGGGGTCTTCGCGAGACACCCCTTATCGTCATGGATAGGAAGATCAGATCGCCGCGTCAACCGGATGTTCCCGGTTCCACAGGGTACAGCGGGATGTGCGCCAGCGCGAAAACAGAAACGAAAAAGGCCCGGCAGAACCGGGCCCTTTCACATCTTGATGGTCTGGCGTCCTGCGCTCAGGCCGCCCGCGCGCGGGAGAGGAACTGATCCATCTCGCGCCGCAGCACTTCCGACTGGCGCGAAAGCTCCGAGGCGGCGCTCAGAACCTGCGAGGCTGCCGCACCCGAGGTTGTCGCCGCCGTCGTTACATGCGTGATCGAGGAGGAGACTTCGCCGGTGCCGACCGCGACCTGCTGAACGTTCTCGGCGATTTCAGCCGTCGCGCGCTCCTGCTCGGTCATTGATCGGGTGATCGAGGTCGAAATCTCGTTCATGTCGGCGATGGTGGCCGTAATCTGCCGGATCGATTCAATCGATTCCGTGGTGGTCTCCTGAATGGCTGAGACGGCTTCCGCGATTTCGTTGGTCGCCCGGCTGGTCTGGGCGGCGAGTTCCTTGACCTCTGACGCGACGACCGCAAATCCGCGGCCGGCTTCCCCGGCGCGCGCTGCTTCAATCGTCGCATTGAGGGCGAGAAGGTTGGTCTGGCTCGCGATCCCACGGATCAGCTCGATTACCTTGCCGATCTGCTCGGCGGCCACCGAAAGCTCCTTCACCTTGGCATTGGTGGCTTCCGCACGGCTGACGGCGGTGCCGGCAATTGTAGTCGACTGTTGTGCCTGCTGAAGGATCGCGTTGGTTGAGGCCGAAAGTTCCTCGCCCGCCGCCGCGACGCTTTGCACGCTGGCGGAGGCCTGCTCCGCCGCACTGGCGACGCTGGTGCTCTGCATCATGGTTTCTTCGGCCATGTCGGACATATTGCCAGCCGCCGCTTCGAGTTCCGTTGAGGCCGAAGCGACAGTCGCCATGACGCTCGATGCGCTGGATTCGAAGGTTGCAATTGCGCTTTCAAGCTCGGCCTGACGCGCGGCCCGGGCCTGCTGTTCGCGCACCGCCTCGGCCTGAAGCGCTTCGCGGTCAATCGCATTCTGGCGGAAGACAGCGAGCGAGTCCGCCATGGCGCGGATTTCATCGCGGCGGTCCTGACCGGGGATTGCGACGGCATAATCCCCCTTGGCGATCTGCTGCATGGCACGGGTGATGCCGACGATGGGGGCAGAAATGGCGCGCGAGATCAGCATCACCAGCACGACGATCAGGCCGAGCGTACAGCCGATGACGACCCTCGTGAACCAATCCTGTTCGGCACGCCGGCCGGCCATTTCGGCCTTGGCGCGCTCGGCATAGCTGTCGAGCTTCTTGTCGAAAGATTCGAGGAGAGGGTCCGCCTGCGCATAGGCTTTGGACAAATCCGCCGAATTCTTGGCTGCAATCGTTTTTTGCGCCACGAAGGCGTCAAACGCCCTTTTGTAGCGGTCGATCTGATTGTGGAGGGCATTTTGCTTGGTGCGATCCGGGAAGCTCGAGATCGCGGCCTTGAACTCATCATAGGTCTTGCCGATCGCATCGACGTAGCTCTGATCCCGGCGCTGCATATAGTTTTTTTCATGCCGACGCAGTGTCAGGTTGAGAATCGTGAGCGTGGAGTCCCCGGCGCCCAGAACGATCTTTTCGGCATCCCGGGCCGCGCGTGTGAGGTCGCCCTCGAAGCCGGACATATAATCGAGACCCGCTGCCGTCTCCGCTTCAACCAGAGCGGAAAAGGCGCTGTGATACATTTTCAACGAAGGCTCGACCTTGCGCAGATCATCCACCAGAGCCGGATCAATCAGCTCGACCCGCTTTTGCAAGTCCGCGAGCGTTTCAAGGGCCTGCGTGAAGACCGCCTTGTTCTGATCGACGTACTTCTTGTCACGGCGGAGAATGAAATCTTTTTCGGAGCGGCGGGCCAGCAGCAGCTCGCGACCGAGCTTGCTGACCTTCTCCTCGACGGTGTTCAAAGCCTCGGCCTTTTCCTGCAGCGCATCAATCGCTTGCGTGCTGCGATGACCGACATACGCCACCGCCATGGCACCGAGGATTCCGATCACCCCGAGTCCGACGATCATTCGGCGGAGGGAGAGATGGCTGGAGGCAAACGACGTCAGCGAAGTGGGAAGACTCATAGGAGCGCAGTCCTTGAACATTCGGGGCTTGTTGAGAAGGCTTCGTACCGACTCTCCATTACGAATTACCCAAATTTTATGCGCAAATTGATTGAACATCAGTGAATTCGGATATTGGGATCTGTGAATTTTTGTATTTCGGCAGTCGCTTGAACGCGCCGAGCAAGACTCTTTCACGGATTTTTTGCCGCTGTCCCCGTCGCGCGGACCGACGATGCAGACACAGGCACAAGCCAGTGGCCCGGCGATGCCATCGCGAGCCGGGGCCTCTGGTCTGCGATCTGCAATGCCGGTCGCCTCTGCGCGATGCGGCAGTCTCTCACATCACGCAGTAATATTTGACGATTTTGGCCGTGCTTTTCCACGCATAGGGCGCACCCCGCGGCAGGAAGATCGTATCCCCCGCGCCAATCACTTCAGCGCCGCCGCTGCGATGCGTCAGCGTCACTTCGCCCTCGATGAGGTGCATCAGCTCGTGCACGCGGTGAGCCACGAAGGTGCGCTCGCAAGGTGTCGTCACGTCCCAGACACCGGCACGCAAGGCGGACGGGTCGGTGAAAAGGTTGAGCGAATGGCACTCGGGTGGTGTTCCAACCACGACTTCCTGCGCCGGGCCGGGAGAGGCCGCGCGGGGCAGGGTCGGGTTAAGGCGGATCGCCGCGCTCTCCGCCCCCTTGTCACCAGCGGTGATCGCACAGAAAAACCAGCGCGTACCCTTGGCGAGTGACACGCTGCCGGAATAGCCCTTTGGCAGCACCAGCGCCTCGCCAGTTGCAAAGGTCTCGCCGCCGCACGTCAGCGAACCTGCCACCAGCACGATCACCTCGGCATGGGGGAGCCCAGGAATCGCGATCGCGCCCGCGAGATCGACATGGCCGGAGGAGAAGCCCGCCACGTCCTGAAACGCGATTTTACGCCCCGCACCGAACGGGTCCGCCGCGCCAAGCGTTTGTGACGTCGCGGGGCAGGCGGGAACGCCCTGTCGTCCAAGCACCAGCATTCTGTCCGACATGGTTTCACTCCTAATAGCCCGCCGCCCAATGGGCGAGGCTGTCCATGGTTTCATGGCCTTCAAACATCCCGATGATCCGCTCACCGACCAGCGGGCCGAACTTGAACATCTGCCCGTCGCAGTTGGTCACAACGAGCGCGCGCCCGGTCTTCTCGAAGCGGAAGCGGCGTGAGGGGTCGAGGATGTAATAGCCCACCTGCATCCGCTGCGGGCGATAGGCATCGGCATCGTTGAGCCAGGGGCGGAAGGAATCAAAGATGAATTTGCTTTCGCTTGCAAAATCCGAGGCAAATCCGCCGTCACCCGGCAAGATTCGGCGCCGATGCGGGCTGTAGCCGAACTTGAGGCCTGCGCCTTGCAGGTCGGGCAGCGTGTACCCGCCTTGCTGGCCGATCACGACAATCGCCGGCGCTTTCCGCCAGCTTTCCTCGTATTGCTTCGGCGGATCGACATACAAAAGCGCCTGCCGGTAGACATAGAGATCACTGAATTTCTCGGGCATCAGATGAGGTAGCCATGCCCCCGCCGCGATCAGCAGGAGATCACCGGTGCGGCTGCTGCCATCCTCGACCCATGCGGTCCCGGAGGCTTCATCCACGCGGGTGACGCGCGTGTTGGCTTCAATCGTCACGCCATGGGCGGTGAGCCATTTGACGAGGTCTGTCACGATCCGGTTGGCGAAGAGCGGACCGCCGGGGGAGGCGGAAACACCCCACGCACCCTGCGGCAGGGTGAGATGCGGGCAGAGCGTCTCGATACCGGCGCGGTCATGCTCTTCATGCGGCAGGCCGATCTCGCGGAAGGTGGCGCGGGTCTTGTCGGCGTAATCCCCGGGTTCGAGCGAAATCGCGATCGCTCCGGTGCTCTCGAAATGAACGGCGCCGATATCCCGCCAGACCCGTTCCCACGCGGCGAAAGCCTCCGTCACCATGCGCGTGTAACCGGCGGCAGCCGCATAGGGGTAGCGGATCAATCGGTGATTATCGAAGGAGGCGGATTGTGGGTTCGGCACTGGCCCCTGTTCGAGGATCGTGACCTCATGGCCCTTCTGCCGCGCCGCGCGGGCTGTCGAAAGCCCGACAATCCCCGCGCCGATGATCACGATTTTTGCCATATCAGGGCCTTTCAGAGAATTTGTGCGCGCTGGAAGCGCGAAATCAGGAAGGGGTCGATGGGTGTCGAGGTCTGGCCAGTATCGATCAGCTCGGCCATGACATCGCCGACGCCGGGACCCAGTTGGAAGCCATGGCCGCAGAAACCGAAGGCATAATGCAGGCCCGAAACCTTGCCCGAAGGCCCCATGATCGGGATATCGTCGGGCAGGTAGCTCTCCACTCCACTCCAGACGCGGATGATGTTGAGCCGGTTGAGTGCCGGGACAATCCGCGTGATCTGCGTGAGTTGCGAAAGCGTGTTCTCCGGTTTGACGAAGGCGCGGCGCGTATCGAGGTTCGGCAGCGTGCGATTGCCTCCGCCGAAGACAATGTTGCCGCGTTTGACCTGCCGAAGGTACACCACTTCATGCGTCAGATTGGTCGAAACGCCGAGCACGGTTTCAAGTGCGTAAGGCACCGGCTCGGTCACCGCCATTTGCGGGCCATGGGTTTCCAGCGGCACGGCTTCGCCGAACTGGCTGGAGAGGCGATTGCCCCAGGCACCGGCTGAAATCATCAACTGAGCGCCGCGAAACACCCGCCCGTCGGTAGCCTCGACGCGAAAACCTTCGCCATCCTTCTCCACCGTGGCGATTTCGGTGTTCTCGAACACCTCGGCGCCTTCGCGCTTCGCGGCGCGCCCGAAAGCCGGGGCGGCAAGGCGCGGGTTGGCGTGGCCATCGAGCGGCGCATAGGAACCGGCGCGCACCTCCGGGCCAAGGTAGGGAAAGCGATCCCGCAGCGTATTGCCGCTGAGGATTTCAAGTTCGAGCCCGTAGTGCCGCGCGTCGGCGGCATAGGTGACCATCTTTTCGGTCATCTCGTCGTTGTAGGTCACGCGCATATGGCCGGAGGGGAGGAATTCGGCATCCTCGCCGAGAAGTTCGTTCAGCCGGCCCCAGATCGCCCGCGAGCGGTTCGCGAGCGGCAGCTGCGGCAAAAACCGGCCCTGTCGGCGTACATTGCCGAAGTTCACGCCGCTCGCCTGCTGGCCGACGAGACCACGCTCGATCAGCGCGACCGAGCGCCCCCGCTTACGCAGGAAGAACGCCGTCGCGGCACCCATGATGCCGCCGCCAACAATGATCACGTCCGTCCTTACCGGCTGGCTCATGAATCAACCCTCCGCGTGGAAATCGCCAGCGGTTTCACCGGCGCCTGGCCGCGTAGCCGCCCGACCTTCTCAAGCGGCAGGCCTGTGGCGGCAGCAACGATCTCCGCCGCCGCATGGCCGCAATAGCGGCCCTGACAGCGCCCCATGCCAACGCGGCTAAAGGCTTTGGCGCGGTTGAGTTCACTCGCTCCTTTTTCGAGCGCGACACCGCGCAACTCGCTAGCGCGAACGCCCTCGCAACGACAGACAATGGCCTCATCCGGAATGCCCGCCGCAAGGCTATGCGGCCAGGGGAAAGCCTCGGCGAGCCCCTCACGGAAAAGCTCCATCCGCGCCCGGTCTTGTCGCAGGGTGTTGATACGCGAATCCGGCATAGCGTGCCCGAGGTCCGCCAAGGCGGCAAAGGCGGCAAGGCGGCCGGAAATCTCCGCGCCGTCTGCTCCTTGCGTGAGGACGCCGTCCCCCGCGAGATAAACATTCGCGACCGAGGTGCGACCGTCGATATCGATTCTCGGACGGAACTGGCGTGTCTGGGCATCAAAGTCGAAGGCGCATTGCGCAAGATCGGCGAGCTGTGTCTCGGGGCGGAGGTGATAGCCAAGGCCAACGGCGTCACCCTCGAAGCGACGTATCTCCCCCGAAGCAAGGCGCACGGAAACACCAGTTACGCCGGTTTCCGCGTCGCCATGGATTTCGAGCGGCGTGATCCCGCGCAGCACCGGCACGCCGGAAAGCTTCAGCCCCGCAACGAGTTTTATGCCCTTGAAGAGCACATCCGGCCGCGCGATCAGCTTCGGTAGAGCCTTGATCTGCGCGCTGAAGGGCGAGGTATCGAGCACCGCGACGACCTTGGCGCCCGCCTTTACGTACTGGCTCGCGACGAGCTGCAAAAGTGGGCCTGTGCCCATGAAAATCACGCGGCGGCCAATCGCAGAGGCCTGTGCTTTCAGCGCGATTTGCGCTGCGCCGAGGCTGTACGCGCCGGCGAAATGCCAGCCCTTGACCGGCATCAGCCGATCCGTCGCGCCCGCCGCGATGATCAGCGCATCATAGGGAAGGGCGTCCGAAGCGCCCTCATGAACCACATGCACATGCCCATCGGCGATGTTCCAGGCGAGATGGCGCGGGCGGTAGTCGATCCGGCTTTTCAGGTCATCGAAGGTGCTGTGAAGCGCTTCCGCGCGCGCCGTCTCGGAGCCATAGAGCGCCGATTTGGGTCGTGAGAATCCTTCGGGCTGGCGACGGTAGATCTGCCCGCCGTCGCGCGCGCTTTCGTCGATCACGATCGGGCGCATGCCTCCTTCGACGAGCGTTTGCGCGGCACGTACGCCCGCAGACCCGGCACCGATGATGATTACCCGCGGATTGGCCATGAGGTATCCGGTTGTTCAGTGAGGATGGAAAGTCCGGCGCGAACCGGGGTGTCGCAGGCCCGGAGGCGGTCACCCGCCTCGGTCCAGACCCAGCAATCCTGACAGGCCGCCATGAGGCAGAAGCCGGAGCGTGCCTCGCCGCCGAATTCCGACCGCCGGAGCCAGCCCTGATACGTCAGCACGGCGACCAGCAGCGTATCGCCCGCGAGTGCCTCGACATCGACGCCATCAACGCGGATCGTGACGCGGGCGCGATCCGTCTCGGCAAGACGCACAAAGCGGGCTTGCGGCGCTCCCATCAGCCAAGGCCTCCGACGAGGAGATATTTCATTTCGACAAATTCCTCGATGCCGTGGCGTCCGCCTTCGCGGCCAAGTCCGGATTCCTTTACGCCGCCGAAGGGCGCGACTTCGTTCCCGAGGATCGCGGCATTGATGCCGATCATCCCGGCCTCGATGTCATCTGCCACGCGGAAGGCACGCGAGATGTCTCGGGTGTAAAAATACGCCGCGAGGCCGAAGGGCGTCGCATTGGCGAGCTGGATGACCTCTTCCTCGGTCTCGAAGCGGAAAATCGCTGCCACGGGGCCGAAGGTTTCCTCGTGCGAAAGCGCCATCTCGGCCGTGGCGCCGCTCAACACCGTCGGCGTGAAGAAAGTGCCGCCGAGCGCATGTCGCGCCCCACCGGTGACAACCTTTGCGCCCTTCGCCGTCGCATCGGCGACATGACGCTCGACCTTTTCAATCGCTCGGACATTGATCAGCGGACCCTGCACGACACCATCGGCATCGCCGGGGCCGACTTTCAACGCATCGACGGCCTTGGCAAAGGCCGCCACGAAACGATCATGGATGCCCGCCTGCACATAGAGGCGGTTGGTGCAGACGCAGGTCTGGCCCATGTTGCGGAACTTCGCGGCAATGGCACCTTCGACGGCAGCTTCGAGGTTCGCGTCATCGAACACGATGAAGGGCGCATTACCGCCCAGTTCCAGCGCGACCTTCTTCACGGTCGAGGCCGCCTGGCTCATCAGCAGCTTGCCGACCGGCGTGGAGCCAGTGAAACCGATGAATTTCACCGCCGGATGGCTGGTGAACACCTTGCCGATGGCCACCGCATCGCCGGTGATGATGTTGAGCACACCCGGGGGAATGCCCGCCTTTTCAGCGAGATACGCCAGCGCGAGAGCTGTCAGCGGGGTATCCGGTGCGGGTTTGACAATAAAGGTGCAGCCGGCGGCAAGGCCGGGCGAGCATTTCCGAGTGATCATTGCCGCCGGGAAATTCCATGGCGTGATCGCCGCGCAAACGCCGATCGGCTGCTTCTGGACGATGATCTTCGAATTGGGGAAGGGGGAGGGCATCGTCTCGCCATAGACGCGCTTGGCTTCTTCGGCGTTGAACTCGACAAAGGAGGCGGCATAGGCCACTTCGCCCCGCGCTTCCGCGAGCGGTTTGCCCTGCTCGGCGGTCATGATGCGCGCGAGATCCTCCTGGTTCGCCATGATGAGATCGAACCAGCGGCGCAAAATTACCGAGCGCTGCTTCGCCTGAAGCTTCGCCCAGGGCTTGAACGCGCGTTCGGCGGCGAGCACCGCTTCTTCGGCTTCATGCGCGCCAAAATCCGGCACAAGACCGACGGTTTCGCCCGTTGCCGGGTTGCCAATCTCGAAAGTTGGCGAGCCGATCCATTTGCCGTCGACATAGCAGCCGGAGCGCAGGAGAGCGGGGTCTTTGAGTGTGAGGGTCATGGTTTGACGGCCTTGTCCGCGAGTTCAGCCAACGTGGCGAAGTGAAAATCCGGTGTTGTCAGTTTATCGACTGCGATTGTGCCGCCAAATCCGCCGAGCCCCTTGCGGCGCTCGATCCAGCAGGTGGTATACTCCAGCGCCTTGGCGACACCGATGTCGTGATATTGGCTCTGCGCAACATGCAGGATCTGGTCGCGCGTGAAGCCCGAGCGGCTGATGCGACCGCGCGCGAAGCCAAAAAAGTTGGGATCGGGCTTCTCGCAGAGCGCATCATCGACGCTGACGCTATCCCAGAACGGATTGCCGAGCGTGCGTGCGAAATGATCGAGCGCCCAGCGCTGCGCATTGGTCATCGCAACGAGGCGATACTTCGAGCCGAGCCGCTTCAGCGCCTCCACCGAATCCGGGAAGGCGGGCCAGTGCTCGGCGGAATCGCGGAAGCCGCGCGCCAGCGCCGCGCTGTCCTTCATGCCGACGTCGCGGACGAGATCGAAATAGGCGCGTTCGAGATCGTCCGGATATTTCAGCGTCTTACCGGCGGTTCTTGAAGTGCGGTAGGCATCAAGGATCGCCGCATCGCTGACATCGGAGGGCGCAGCGCCGGATTGCCGCAGATACGTCAGCATCCCGCCCTCGAAGTCGATCAGCGTGCCGACGACATCGAAGGTCATGACCTTGAAGGCAGCGAAGGGTGAGGCGCTCATGCGGAAACTCCGGCAGGGTGATGGGTGGCAAGAAATTGGCCCGGCGTCATGCCGCAAACGGCCCTGAAGTGGCGGCAGAGGTGGCTCTGGTCGCAAAACCCGACCTCGATGGCCACAATAGCCGGAGGTATGCCCTCGCGCAGCAGCACCTGCGCCGCCTCGACGCGCTTCGCACAGAGATAACGATGCGGCGATATCCCCATCTCGCGCCGGAACACGGTCACGAAGCGGAAAACGCTGAGCCCGGCGATCCGCGCGAGATTTTCCAGCGTCAGTCGCTCGGTGAAATGTGTCTCGATATGGCGGACGGCGGCGGGCAGGTTGCTGCGGCGTGGAGAGGGACGCGACCATGCAGGGACAAGCATGATCTCGGAGCCGGAAACCTCGGAAACCGTGTTCAGCATCGCCCGAACCTCCGCCTTGCCGTCTCTCTGGCCAGAAGACCGCAGAGCAGCCTCTCCATGCACTCAGGCTAGTGGCGCTCCCGCGCTTCAAGCTCCCGAAGTTTCTCGGTTGGAAAGAAAAACCTGCTGAATCGTCCAAGCCCACGGCAGTTTATGCGGCAGCTCGAAAGGCGCCGGAAATCCTGCACCAACCTCAATCATCCTGCCCGAATAGCCGCTCGATCGGGTAATGATGCTTCACGAACGGCGACTTGATGACGATGTAGCTGAAATACTTCTCGATGCCGATATTGCGCTCGAGCAGCCCTTCAATGACGCTCTGGTAGTGGTTGACGCCGTTGGTCACAAACTTCAACAAGTAGTCATAGCCGCCGCTGACGAGATGGCATTCCACGATCTCCGCGACATTCTTGATTGCCGCCTCAAAGCGCGAGAAATCGTCGTATCGGTGGTCCGAAAGCGTGACTTCCGTGAAAACCAGCAGCACATCGCCAAGCTTGCGGAGCTGAAGCTGCGCACCATAGCCGGTGATGTAGCCGGCGGCCTCGAGCCGCTTCACCCGCGTCAGGCACGGGCTCGGTGACAGGCCGACGACATCGGCGAGATCGACGTTGGTGATCCGGCCGTTCTTCTGAAGCTCGGCAAGGATCTTCAGATCGATCCGGTCCAACTTGGCAGAAGCCGACATGCTGATCCCAACTCCCGAGGGATGGCGAATGGACAGCAGATTATGCCGCCTTCCCCGATCCTAGTCCCATATACGTCGATTTCACAATGGCGGGTGAGAAACTATCCGTGCATCGCCGCCCGAACGTCGCTCTCGTCCAGCGCATCGTCGAGTGTGCGCTTGAGGCGTGCGAGCAGGGTTTCCATCTCGGCTTCGGTGCATGAGAGCGCCGGCGCCAGCCCAATCGTGCCATCGGCGAAGGCGCGGAAGACGATGCCGTTCTTATAACCGTGCCGGAAAAGTCGCTCCGAGAGTCCGAGTTTGGCACCAAACGGGGTCTTTTCGGCCTTGTTCGAGACGAGCTCGAGCGCGCCGAGCATACCACGCGAGCGCGCTTCGCCTACCATGGGGTGACTGGCCAGCGCCGCAAGTCCGGCCTCGAACTGCTGCCCGACTTTCTGGCCATTCGCGAGGATGCCGCCATCCGTGTAAAGCCGGATCACCTCCAGCCCCACCGCCGCACTGACAGGATGGCCGGAATAGGTGTAACCGTGGCCGATCATGGTTTCAGGCGAGGCGCCATCGGCGATGCCCGCATAGACCTTCTCCGAAAGGATCACGGCGCCCATTGGCGCATAGCCAGCTGTCAGCCCCTTGGCGACCGTCATGATGTCGGGCGAGACGCCTTCCGCCGCGCAGGCGAACATTGGCCCGGTGCGGCCAAAGCCGGTGATGACTTCATCGGCCACGAAGAGAATATCGAGTTCGCGCGCTGTTTCGCGCATGGCCTTGAGCCAACCAACCGGCGGTACGATCACCCCGCCCGAGCCCTGGATCGGCTCGCAAAAAAATGCCGCGACATTCTCCGCGCCGAGTTCCGCGACCTTGGCCTTGAGTGCCGCGACCGAGGAGGCAATTACCGAGGCATCGTCACTGCCTGCCGGATTGCGATAGGGATAGGGCGAGGCAATGTGATGCTGGTTCGCGTTCGGCAAATCGAAATTGCGATGGAAGACGGGCAGGGCGGTGAGGCCCGCGCCGAGCGACGAGGAGCCGTGATAGCCCTTCTGAAGCGCAATGAACTGCTTCTTCGTCGGCCGGTTGGTGGCGTTATAGTAATGCGTGATCAGCCGGATCGCGCTGTCGACCGCATCCGAACCGCCCTGACTGAAATAGACCCGATCCAGCCCTTCCGGCGTCAGTTCCGCGATCCGCGCCGCAAGCCGGATCGCCGGTTCCGAGCCGAAGCCGAAATAGCCCGTGGCATAGGGGAGCTTGCGCATCTGCGCCGCCGCCGCCTCGACCACACTCTCGTGGCCATAGCCAATGTTCACGCACCAGAGACCGGCGAAAGCATCGAGCAGTTCCTTGCCCGCCGCATCGCGCACGAACATGCCTTTGGCACTTTCGAGCACCATGACGCCCTTGGCCTCGTGGCTGCGATAGGCGCTGACCGGATGGATCAGATGCTCGCGATCAAGCTGGACGAGGGAATTGGCAAGCATCAGACGGCCTCCTGTTGAGTGGTGCCAAAAGGCTAGGCTTCCGGCGCCAAAAAGGACGCTTTCCAGGGATGCTCTCGCAGCGTGGCATATCGAACTTGCGCGGCGCGCAGCAGATTATGCCGTGCCTCAATATCCCCGCTGGCGATCCACCAGCCCTTCGAGCGGCAAGCCCTGATGATGCCGTCGGATCGTCTCGAGCACGAAATCGACCGCTGTTTCGGGTCTCGTCATGCTCGCGGCATGCGGGGTGATGATCACGCGCGGATGCGCCCACAAGGGGTGCCCCTTGGGCAAGGGCTCGGGGTCAGTCACATCGAGAACGGCGCCGGAGAGTTGGCCGGAATTGAGCGCGGCAAGCAAATCCTGCTGGATGAGATGCCCGCCGCGCCCGGCGTTCACGAGGCTTGCGCCTTTCGGCAGCATGGCGAAGCGTGTCGCGTTCAGAAAGCCGCGCGTTTCCGGCGTTAGCGGCATCAGGCAGATCAAAATATCGCAGCCAGCAAGAAAGCCGGGTAGGGCAGCTTCGCCAGCGTGGCAGGTGACACCTTCGATCTCGCGCGGCGAACGGCTCCAGCCCGAGACCGGAAAGCCGAAGCTCGCGAGTTTGCGGCAGGCCGCTTCGCCGAGCCGTCCGAGGCCCAGCACGCCGATGCGGCGCTGTGCGGCGGGCATCAGGCGGATCAGCTTCCAGCGTTCGGCAGCCTTGTCCGCGATGTAGTCGATGAGGTTGCGGTGAAGCGCGAGAACCGAGAGCGTGATATATTCCACCATGCTTTCGGAAATGCCCGGTTCGAGCATCCTGACCAGCGGAATGTGTGCGGGAAGGGCAGAAAAATCGAACTGGTCGACCCCTGCACCGACCGAAAACACGATCTCGGCGTTTGGAAAGCGCGTGAGCATCTCGGGCGGCGGTTCCCACACCGCGAGATAACGTACAGCGGCGGGATCACCGGTTTCCGGCCAGACGTGAACGGGCAGGTCCGGCGCCTTTGTCGCCAGAAGCGCCTTCCATTCGAGCCCGCGAGTCGGATCGGCCTTATAAAGGAGAGCCATCAGCCTAGCGCCTGATTGACGATGCCAAAGGTGTGAAAGCCGCTCGATGGTTTCGGCATGGCGCCCCTAATCATGGTGATGACATGGCTGGTGCGGGCAAGACCCAGCTCCTCCAGCCAGTCGGAAAGGCCGGATTCTCCCGGCACATCGATCCGCATGAACATGCCCGCGTTCGAGCCGATCCAATGCGCAACGAGCGCCTTGGCGCCCGCCGTATCCCGCGCGATGACCGGGCCGATGCTATGGCCACGCCCGAAGCGGCGGTAAAACGCAAATCCCACGCTTTCCCCGCCATCATCGAGCACAACGGCTTCGCCATTCTCGATCAGTGCGGCGATGACACCCTCGCGGCGTACGCCGGAGGCGATGGCGTCGAGTTCAATCAGGCGTGCCGCATCGTTGCGCCCCATCGGGCGGATGCGCTCGCCGGCGCGCAGCGGCACAAGTGGCGCGGAAAACGAGGCGCCCTGATGCTGGATAATCGAGCCGATGCCCTGAAAATCGAGCTGACGATAGAGCGTCTCTCCCGCCTTGGTGGCGTTGAGGATCACGGTCGGTGTAGTGAGGCGATCGAGAATGCCGAGCATCAGCGCACGGCCAATGCCGGACCGCTGGATCGTGGGGTCGACAATCACCATGCCGAGCCGGGCGATATCCTGCTCGTAGGTCCACCACATCGCGGTGCCGACGAGCCGGTCATCGGAATAGGCGACAAGCCCTTCGCCAACGGACAGCACGAACTGCCAGTCTTCCAGCCGGTGCGGCCAGTTTACCTCGCGGGAAAGGGCATGCGCGGCAGCAAGATCTGCCGTTGTCATCTTCAGTACGTCAAATCGGGTCGCAGGTTGGGGTGCACTCACCGATTGTTTCCCTTGATCCATACATCTTGCATCGTGGTTTTGACGCGACGTTCCCATCCGTCCGTATCCAAGGCTAGGACAATCTTGTCGCAGCCTCACATGGGGCGGATACCCGAGAGTACCACGGCTCAAAAGCAGATTGTCGCGTTTTGAGGTCTGGAATCAGCGCATTCCCAAGGTCGAAGGCCGGATGACGGTGCCGGGATAGCGGACAGCCCGGCAAGGGAAGCCTGTTCTCTTCAGGCGCATGATCGCTCCAAAGCGGGCCACAGCATAAAAAGCTGCCGGAAGTTGGGGGCACAACGGCAGAAAGTTCCAGCGGAGCCGTGTAACGCTCTCTTTCATGTCCAGCAGGTCATGCCAAAGTAGCAGGACAGGCGATGGGACAGCCGGTCAGAAGTAAGCGCAGGAGTGGGGAAATGAGCGTGTTCAAACCCAAATACATCACCTTCGATTGCTACGGCACGCTGACCCGCTTCCGTATGACCGAGATGACCCGTGAGATTTTCGCTGACCGAATCCCGGCGGAAAAGATGGATGACTTCATCCGTGATTTCTCGAGCTATCGCCTCGATGAAATCCTCGGGCCGTGGAAGCCTTACCGTGACGTTCTCGTCAACGCGATCCAGCGTACGGCGAAGCGCTGGGGGACGACTGCCACCGAGGCCGAAGGCGAGATGTACTATCACGCCGTGCCGACCTGGGGGCCGCACGCCGATGTCCCCGCCGGCCTCGCGAAGGTCGCGAAGGAAGTGCCGCTGGTGATCCTCTCAAACGCCTCGAATGACCAGATTCAGCGCAATGTCGCCCAGCTCGGTGCGCCGTTCCATGCGGTGTATACGGCGCAGATGGCGCAGGCCTACAAACCGCGCATGCAGGCCTTCGAGTATATGTTCGACCAGCTCGGCTGCAATCCGGAGGATGTGATGCACGTCTCCTCCTCCTACCGCTACGACCTGATGACCGCGCACGACATGCGCATCGGCAAGCGCGTTTTCGTCAACCGTAATCACGAACCGCTGACGCCCTATTACGGCGCGGTTGAAATTCCCGATATCGGCGGTCTCGCCGGCGTTCTGGGGCTCTGATCCATCAACGAAGCTTGTAAGAAGGGGACCGACCATGATGAAACCGGAATCCTTCTGGCTCGACACGGCCCCGGCCTTCTCCGGTGTTTCTCCCCTTCCCGTGGAAGGCCGGGCCGATGTTGTTGTGGTCGGCGGAGGCTTCACGGGCCTTTCTGCTGCGAGAACGCTGGCGAAACGCGGCATCACCGTGCGGGTTCTTGAAGCGGGTAAGGTCGCCTCCGAAGCCTCGGGCCGCAACGGCGGACATTGTAATAACGGCCTCAGTCATGATTTTTCCGGTGTCGCTGCGCGCTTTGGCGTCGAGCGTGCCCGCGAGATGTATCGTGCCTTCGACGGCGGTGTCGATCTTGTCGAGAAGATCATAGGGGAGGAGGGGATCGCCTGCGATTTCATCCGCGCCGGCAAGTTGAAACTGGCCGCCAAGCCCGCACACTTCGAGAAAATGCGCCGCGCGCAGGAGGTTCTCGCGCGCGAGGTTGATGCCGATACCGAGATCATCGAGAAGGCTGATCTCGGTTCTGAAATCGGAACCAACCGCTATGAAGGTGGGCTGCTCTATCGCCGCTCGGCCATGATGCACATGGGCAAATTCGGCGTCGGGCTGGCAGAAGCTGCCGCCCGCGCCGGGGCGATCATCCATCAGAACACGGCGGTGACCGCGATCGACAGGCTGCCGGGCGGCAGGTTCCGGCTCACCTCCACACGCGGCACAATTGAAGCCGATCAGGTCATTCTGGCGACGGGTGCTTCGCAGAACGGCCCGTTCGGCTGGTTCCGCCGGCGGATCGTGCCTGTCGGGAGCTTCATCATCGTCACCGAGCCCTTGGGCAAGGAACGCGCGGCTTCGATTATGCCGGGACGACGCACCTGCACGACGACCCAGAACATCGGCAACTACTTCCGCATGACCGCCGATGATCGCCTCGTCTTCGGCGGCCGGGCGCGCTTTGCAATGTCGAACCCGACCTCGGACCTGAAAAGCGGAGCGATCCTCCGCACGACACTGCGCGAGGTTTTCCCGCAGATCGCTGATTGCCGGATCGATTACTGCTGGGGCGGCCTTGTCGATATGACGCAGGATCGTCTGCCGCGTGCCGGCTCGCATGAGGGCATGCACTTCGTTCTCGGCCTCTCCGGGCATGGCGTGCAGATGTCGACCTACATGGGCGATCTCTTCGCCCGCAAGATCGCAGGGGACGACGTCGCCAATCCCTGGCGCGACATGGAATGGCCGGCGGTGCCGTTTCACTTCGGCAAGCCGTGGTTTCTTCCGTTTGTCGGCATCTATTACCGCTATCTCGACCGGATTTCGTGATGGGACGAGCCGACAAGATCATCCTATCCGGCCAAGGGGTTGGCCCTAATCTCAACCTCAGGAACCGTACTGTCAGACGAGGCCCTGCGCCACGCGGGGCAGGAAAAACGAGAACCTGGACGATCCAACTACCGTTCTGAAAAAGGGGAGATTTTCGATGACCAAGCTGGAATCCAATACCTCGGCACAACTATCCTGGGAAACACTGTCGTTGCGCGAACGCGAGCGTCTGATGGCGGCGACCGGGCAGGGCGCATCGCGCCGCGACATGCTCGGCCTTCTTGGCGCACTCGGCATTGGCGCAAGCTTCGGCGGCACTTTGATCGGCGCGGCAACCACCGCCCATGCGCAGACCCCGAAAAAGGGTGGCAAAATCCGTGTCGCAGGTTTCGGCTCGTCGACCGCCGATACGCTCGACCCTGCAAAGCAGTCTTATTCGACTGACTATTGCCGCTGCACGATGTTCTACAACGGCCTAACCGAACTTGACGACACGATGAACCCCAAGCTCGCGCTGGCGGAATCCATCGAGAGCGACAAAGCCACCGTCTGGACGATCAAGCTCAAGAAGGGCGTGCAGTTCCACAACGGCAAGGAACTGACCTCGGAAGACGTGGTCTTCTCGCTCAAGCGCCATCATGATCCCGCGACGGGCTCGAAGGCCAAGGCCCTCGCGGACCTGATGAAAGAAATCGTCGCCACCGGCACCCATGAGGTGAAAATCACCCTCTCGGGCCCGAATGCGGATTTCCCCGTGGTGCTCGGCACCTATCACTTCCTGATCGCTCAGGCCGGCACGACCGATTTCTCGAAGGGCATCGGCACCGGTCCATTCAAGTGCAAGGAATTCACGCCGGGCGTGCGCTCGATTGCGGTGAAGAACGAGAATTACTGGAAGCAGGGCGCCGGCCCTTACGTCGACGAGATCGAGTTCTTCGGCATTCCGGATGTCGGCGCCCGCGTCAATGCGCTGCTGGCGGGTGACGTCCACATGATCGGCAACGTCAACCCGGCCTCGGCCAAGAATATTCTCGGCACCAAGGGTTTTGCGATCCTCGAGACCAAGTCGGGCAACTACACCGATCTCGTGATGCGGGCCGATAGCGCACCGGGCAATAATCCCGATTTCGTGCTCGGCATGAAGTATCTGATGAACCGCGAGCAGATCAAACGCAACGCCTTCCAGGGCTATGCCGAGATCGCGAACGATCATCCGGTGCCGCCGCTGAACCGCTACTTCGCGGCGGATATCCCGCAGCGCAAGTTCGACCCGGAGAAGGCGAAGTTCCACCTGAACAAGGCGGGCGCGCTCTCCTCGACACTCCCGGTCGTCACCTCTCCGGCGGCGACGGGCTCTGTTGAAATGGGCCTTCTGCTCCAGCAGGCGGCGCAGGGCATCGGCATGAAGATCGACCTCAAGCAGGTTCCGGCGGATGGCTACTGGTCGAACTACTGGATGAAGGTGCCGGTCGGCTACGGCAACATCAATCCGCGTCCGACGGCGGATATCCTGTTCAGTCTGTTCTTCGCCTCCACCGCCGCCTGGAACGAATCCGCCTGGAAAAACGACAAGTTCGACCAGTTGATGATCGCCGCGCGCGCCGAAACCGACGAGACCAAGCGCAAGCAGATGTATACCGATATGCAGGTCCTGATCCATGAGACCTCGGGCATCGGCGTTCCGGTGTTCATCAGCGGTCTCGACGCGCATTCGGAAAAGCTCAAGGGCCTGCGCCCGATGGGGACCGGCTCGATGATGGGCTACTCGTTCGGCGAGCACGTATGGCTCGACGCATGATGCAAAAACGGATCAACTGCCGTCGCGGTTTCGCGGCGGTAGGACTTCGGGGAGGCCGGCGATGAATGCTCTGATCGGCCGGCTTCTCCTGCAACGCCTTGTGGCGGCCATCGCGACGCTCTGGTTCGTCGCGACGGCTGTTTTCATCATCACGAACCTGCTGCCGGGCGATGTCGCGCAGGAACTTCTCGGCCAAAGCGCGACGCCGGATGCTGTCGCCGGGCTGAGGAAGGCCCTCGGGCTCGATGTGCCGCCCTTCGAGCGTTACCTCTCGTGGCTCGGGCATCTCGCGATGGGTGATCCTGGAAAATCGCTGGTCAACGGCATGCCGGTTGCAACACTGATCGGCTCGCGCCTCGGCAATTCGCTTCTGCTCGCGGGTATTACTGCGCTCGTTGCTGTGCCGATTGCCCTGCTGCTGGGCATCACCGCCGCTGTGGCGCGCGGCTCGCTTTACGACCGGATCGTCGGGGCCGGAACCATTCTCGTCGTCTCGGTGCCGGAGTTTCTGGTTGCGTCGGTCGCCGTGCTGATTTTCGCCGTACACCTGAAATGGGTGCCCGCGCTCTCGCAACTCGGCCGTATCAATGGTGTATGGGATGTAATCCGCGTCTTCGCGCTACCGGTTTTCACATTGACCTGCGTGATTGTCGCGCAAATGGCACGTATGACCCGCGCCGCGCTGATTGATGCACTCTCCTCGTCCTATGTCGAAATGGCGATCCTCAAGGGCGCGAGCCGCTCGCGGATCATTCTCCAGCACGCGCTGCCGAATGCCATCGGCCCAATTGCCAATGCGATCGCCTTTTCGCTCTCGTTCCTCCTTGGCGGCGTGATCATCGTCGAGACGATTTTCAATTATCCCGGCATCGCCAAGCTGATGGTCGATGGTGTCGCGACTCGCGATCTGCCGCTGGTGCAGGCCTGCGCGATGCTGTTCTGCGGCGCCTACCTCATTCTCGTGACGGCGGCGGATATCGCGGCGATCGTCGCCAATCCTCGCCTGAGGCACCAATGAGCGCCGCAGCCCGCCTCACGCGCTGGATCGCGCCCGCCATCGTCCTTTTCTGGCTGGCGATGGCCTTCATCGGCCCGCTGATTTCGCCCTATGATCCGGCTGTCATTCAGGATGCGGATCTCTTTGAGGCGATGAGCCGCGCCTACTGGCTGGGGACCGACTATTTCGGCCGCGACATGCTCTCGCGCATCATCGCCGGCACGCGCTACACGGTCGGCATTGCGCTGGTCGCTACCATGATTTCGGTAGGCTCGGGCCTACTGCTCGGCCTTGCAGCCTCCGCCATCGGCGGCGTTTTCGACATGGCACTCAGCCGCTTTCTCGATGCGCTGATCTCGATCCCCTCGAAGATGTTTGGCCTCGTGGTGGTTGCGGCTTTCGGCTCGTCGATGCCGGTTCTGATCCTGACGCTGGGGATCATCTACCTGCCGGGCTGCTACCGCATTGTCCGCTCGGTGGCGGTGAATGTCGCCGCGCTCGATTTCGTGACCGTAGCGCGGGCGCGTGGTGAGGGGACGTTCTACGTTATGCTGCGCGAGATCCTGCCGAATATGATCGGCCCGGTACTGGCGGATTTCGGCCTACGCTTCATTTATGTGGTGCTCCTGCTCTCCAGCCTCTCGTTTCTTGGACTCGGCGTGCAGCCTCCTGAGGCGGATTGGGGCTCGCTCGTGCGCGAGAATATCGGCGGCCTGCCTTATGGCGCTCCGGCGGTGATCTTCCCGGCGCTGGCGATTGCGAGCCTGACGATTTCTGTGAATCTCACGATTGACGGGTTCTTCGGCCCGCAAGAGCGGGGTCATTAAGATGACCGCACTCATCGACATCAAGGACCTGCGCGTTACCGCCCGCGCCGCGAATGGCGCTGAGACCGAGATTGTCAGAGGCGTCAGCTTTTCGGTCAAACGCGGCGAAGTCATGGGACTGATCGGCGAATCCGGCTCCGGCAAGACGACCATCGCGCTCGCGACCATGGGTTATACCCGCTTTGGCTGTCGTATCTCTGGCGGCAGCGTGCGCATCGGCGAAACCGATGTCACCGCGCTCGATGCCAAGGGGCTGATGGCGTTACGCGGACGCCGCGTCGCCTATATCGCCCAGAGCGCGGCGGCATCCTTCAACCCCTCGCGCACGATAATGGCGCAGGTGATCGAAAGCGCGCTGATCCACGGCACCGCAACCGAGGCTGCGGCTAAAGCGAAAGCCGTCGAGCTTTTCCGAGCGTTGGCCATTCCTGAGCCGGAGACGATCGGCGCGCGCTACCCCCATCAGGTTTCCGGTGGTCAACTCCAACGCCTGATGGCCGCAATGGCGCTGATCACCGACCCCGAGGTGGTGATTTTCGACGAGCCGACCACCGCGCTGGATGTCACGACGCAGATCGAGGTCCTCAAAGCCTTCAAATCGGCGATCCGCGACCGTGCGACGACCGGCATCTACGTGACCCACGATCTTGCGGTCATTGCCCAGATCGCAGACAGCATCACGGTGCTGCGAAACGGCGAAGTGCGCGAGATTGGTGGAACCGACGCGCTGATCCATCGCCCGCTGGACGCGTATTCTAAGAGCCTGCTGGCTGCGGCGGAACCCGCGCCGCGCCTCGCACATGTACCGCCAACCACCGCTGCGCCGCTCCTTGAAGTCTCGGGCTTGCTTGCGGGCTACGGCAGTGTGGGGCCCGATGGTGTGCCCACGATACCGATCCTGCGCGACATCGATCTTGCCATTTCTCCGGGGCGCTCGCTCGGGGTGATCGGCGAATCCGGTTGTGGAAAGTCAACGCTCGCGCGCGTCATTGCGGGTCTGACGCCGCTCGCACGCGGCACGGTAAAGCTTGGCGGAGAAGCCTTGCCGCCCGCGCTAGCGCAACGCACCAAGGACCAGCTTCGCCGCATCCAGATCGTCTTCCAGATGGCGGATACCGCGCTCAATCCGCGCGTGTCGGTCGAGGACATTCTGGGGCGCCCGCTCACCTTCTATTTCGGGTTGACGGGGGAGGCGCGCGCCAAACGTGTGCGCGAACTGCTTGATCTCACGCATCTCCCGGCCTCGGTCATGCAGCGTCGTCCGGGTGATCTGTCCGGAGGGCAGAAGCAGCGCGTCAACCTTGCCCGTGCGCTCGCCGCCAAGCCGGATCTGCTCCTCTGCGACGAAGTGACTTCCGCGCTTGATACCGTGGTCGCCGCAGCAATCCTTGATCTAATGGCCGAATTGCGCCGCGATCTCGGCCTGACCACGATGTTCATCAGTCACGATCTCAAAACCGTGCGCGCCATCTGCGATGATGTCATGGTGCTCTATGCGGGCCGGATGGCCGAGAAAATCCCGGCAAGCGCGATCACCGCGCCGCATCACCATCCCTACACGCAGCTGCTGTTCGCGTCCGTGCCGGAACTGCGCCGGGGCTGGCTGGAGGACTCCACCGCTGCCGCGAGCGAAGCGAAGGTCGATATCGTGGCAATGCAGGCCTTGACCGGCTGCGCCTTCTTTCCGCGCTGCTCGCAGCGCATTCCCGGCACCTGCGACCACGTATCGCCGCTGGTTTGGCAGGCCTCGGCAGATGCTCTCATCGCCTGCCATCGTGAGACCAGCGAGCTTTGACGGGGCAGCAGAACGCCTCAAACGACAGGGATGACGGGTATGCCTTTGATTGTCGGCGTGGATATCGGCGGAACCTTTGCCGATTTCGTCGCGGTGGATACCCGAACTGGCGAGATTGAAACGCTGAAAGTTCTGACCACGCCCACAGCACCGGGCGAGGATATCGCCGCCGGGCTCAAGCGTCTTGCGGATGGCGGGCTAATGCTCGGTGAGATTGAGCGCTTCGTCCATGGCACGACAGTGGGCGTGAACACCATCATTCAGCGGCGCGGCGCACGGGTCGCGCTGTTCACGACAGCAGGCTTTACCGATATTCTCGAACTTGCGCGCCTCCGGATGCCCAATCCCTACAGCCTCTACTGCGAGCGGCCCGCACCACTCGTGCCGCGTGAGCACGTCTTCCCGATTGCCGAGCGCATGGCGGCGACGGGTGAAACCTTGCTTGCCCCCAATGAAGCGGATATCGCCGCCGCCGTCGCCAAGGCCCGCACGGTCGGGGCCGAGGTAGTCGTTGTCTCATTTCTCCACGCCTGGCGTGCGCCGCGTCACGAACGCGCGGTCGCGGCCATGATCGCGAAGATCGCACCGGAGATCACGGTGTTCTGTGGTGCCGAGGTCTGGCCGGTCATCCGCGAATACGAGCGCACCACGACCGCCGTGCTCAACGCCTATGTCCAGCCGCGCATCGACAATTATCTCCGCCGCGTCTCGGGCGAGCTCGAAAAGGCGGGCGTTACGGCACCGCTGCTGCTCACCACCTCAATCGGCGGCACCATGACCGCCGAGGCGGGGCGCCGCGATTGCGTCGGAATGCTGCTCTCCGGTACGGCTTCCGGCGTGGTTGGCGCCTCGCTGGTTGCCAAGGCGACGGGCCTCCAATCTGTGCTGACACTCGATATCGGCGGCACCAGCGCGGATGTTGCGCTGCTTGAGAACGGCGAACCTTCCTTCGCGACCGGCCTTTCGATCGGCGAATTCCCGCTCGCAACCACCACCGTCGCGGTGCAATCCTCGGGGCAGGGTGGGGGGTCGATCGTTTGGCTCGATGAGCAGGGCGTTTTGCAGGTCGGGCCGGTCAGCGCCGGTTCGACGCCGGGGCCAGCCTGTTTTGATCGCGGCGGCGCGGCCATGACCGTCACCGATGCCGCGCTGATAACCGGCATTCTCGGCCATGGCGTGATTGGCTTCGGCGCGATTACGCCAAAGCCGGAGCTCGCAGAATTGGCTGCGCGGCCCATCGCGGAAAAGCTCGGCATCGGCGTGCCGGAACTGGCGGAAGGCGTGCTCCGCGTGGCCGTCAGCGGTATGCTGATCGCCATCGAGCAGTTGCTGGCCCGCGCCGGGGTTCACGCCAGCGAACTCACACTGATGCCCTTCGGCGGTGCCGGGCCAATGCTCGGAACCTTGCTCGCCGAAGCCGCGGGCGTACAGCGTATGCTGGTGCCGGCGACCCCCGGCACACTTTGCGCGCTTGGGGCGGCCTCGGCGGCGATCCGACGCGATACGATGCGAACCGTGTTGTTGCCGCTGGCGTCCGAAAACCTTGGTAATATCGCCCAGACACTCGATGAATTGGCCGCTGAGGCCGAGGCGGCGATTGTCGGGATGGTCGGGGCGGGGCAATCCGCGATCACCCGCTCGGCGGACCTGCGCTACAAGGGACAATCCTTCGAGATCACGGTGCCGGTGGGCGATCTTGCGACGCCCGATGCGCTCATCGCGACCTTTCACGAGGCCTATGAGCGCGCTTTCGGCCATTCAGACCGTGAAACGCCAGTGCATGTCGTCAATTTGCGCGTCTCCAGCGCGAGACCGGCCCCGGATCTCCGACTGTCTCACGCCGAGGGCGCGCTGCATGAGGCGCGCGCCAGTGGCACAACGCAGCTCTATTCCGGCGGCGCGTGGCGCCAAGCCCGGCTCTATGATCGAAAATTCCTGACGCCCGGCGCGACCATGTCCGGCCCCGCCATTGTCATTCAGGACGATACGACGCTGCTGATTACCGAGGGGTGGCGCGCCGAGGTCGACGGCTTTCGCAATATCCGGATGGAGCAAATCTGATGCGTACCGATCCGATTACGCTGCAAATCCTGCGGAATTTCGCCCGCGCCACCGCCGAGAGCATGGCAACGACGCTCTATCGCACCGCGCATTCAACCTTCGTGAAGGAGACTGAGGATTTCACGATCCAGCTCCTCGATGCGGACGGAAAAACAGTGTCCTCGCCGATCGATCTTGGCGCGACATGGTATCCCGGTCATGACTACGGCGGCGGTATCGCGCTCGTCGAAGAGGGCTATGAGCCGGGGGATATCGTTATCACCAACGACCCGTATTCCGGTTATCTCGCGACCCACACGCCGGATATCGTGATGTGGAAGCCAGTCTTCCACGAGGGCAAGATCATCTCGTTCGCCGGCGGGCATATCCACAATGTCGATGTCGGCGGCGCTGTGCCGACGAGCCTGTCGCGCGCGCTGACCGATGTGCATCAGGAGGGCATCCGCATCCCGCCAACGAAGCTCTACCGCAGGGGCGTGCTCGACGCCTCGCTGCTGAAGCTCATTCTGACCAATGTCCGCATTCCCGAGCAGAACTGGGGCGATCTTCAGGCGCAGGTCGCCTCAGTGAACACTGGAGAGCGCCGCACGCTCGATCTTGTCAAACGGTTCGGTGCACAGACCGTGGTCGATGGCTTCGCGGATCTGCTTGATTACGCCGAGGCGCAGGCGCGCAGCGTGCTGCGGGATGTGCCGGACGGCGATTACAGCTTCGCCGAATATTGCGATGAGGATGGCCCGAGCGGCGATCCGCTCCGGCTTCATCTCACGCTGAAAATCCGGGGTGATGGTGCGGAACTTGATTTTACGGGTTCGGACCCGCAAACGCTGTCTTCCCTCAATGTCCCAATCGGCAACCATCCGCGCCATTCGCTGCTGCTCGTGGGGGCCTACTATGTGCTCTCCGCGCTGCGCCCCGGCATCATGCTAAATTTCGGCACCACGCGCGCCTTCACCTGCCATGTGCCGGAGGGGAGCGTGCTCAACGCGCAGTTTCCGGCGGCGGTGGGGATGCGCAGCCTCACATGCGGGCGGCTCCGCAGCCTGATCTTCGGGGCGTTCGCGATGGCGGTGCCAGAGCGGATGCCCTCGGCCCCGGCGGGCGCGACCTGTATCATCAATATGGCGGCAGAGGATCGCCGCACTGGCAAGCGCACGATTACAGCGATTGCACCGATTGTCGGCGGCGCAGGGGGCATGCCGCATAGAGATGGCACCGATGGTTCGGGCGCGGATTCCGCCTACCTCAAAAACAGCCCGATCGAGATCACGGAATCCGAAGCGCCGGTGCATATCGTGCGCTACGGCCTGATGCCGGATACCGGCGGTCCCGGTGCGCATCGCGGCGGCATGGCGCAGGTGCTTGAATTCAAGGCGACCTCGCCGGATGCCTTCGTCACCGCGCGCAATCGTGACCGTTCGCATTTCCAACCCTGGGCGATCTTAGGCGGTACGCCGGGCAAAAGCGGCAGCTTCATGCTCAACCCGGAAACGCCTGATGCCGTCGATCTTGGCAACACCGATGCAGTTCGGCTTGCACCGGGAGACGTCTTGCGTGTGATTTCACCGAGCGGCGCAGGACGTGGTGATCCTGCAACACGCGACCCCGCCGCTGTACTTAGGGACATCGAGGCCGGGCGCGTCACCATCGAGGGGGCGCGACGCGACTATGGCGTGGTGATTGTCGAAGGCGAGATTCAGGATGCGGAAACGCATGCCCTTCGCGCCGAGATGCCCAAAAGGCAGGGTTTCGACCCCGGCCCGACCCGCCGTGCCCATGAGGTGCGCTGGAACAGGGAGGCCTACGCGGCGATGCATGAGGTTCTGGCCACAGTACCGGTGAGCTGGCGCGCGCCGGTCAAGAAACGCCTATTTGCGGCGGTGAAGGCAGCACCAGCGACGCGTGCCACGAGCGAGATCATCCGCGAAGCGTTCGAAGCCTATATGAAAGCCTCTGAACTTACAGTTTGAGAAGCGGCTCGCGCGTGGCGAGCCGCCCTTTTCTCAGTGGCTGGCGCCGAGATAGGCGGCGCGCACGGCCGGATCGTTCTTGAGCTTCTCCGCCGGACCGGAACCGGCAAGGCGACCGTTCTCCAGCACATAGCCGAAGTCCGCGACATCCAGCGCCGCGGCTGCGAATTGCTCGACGAGCAGCATCGTGATCTTCGCCGTCTTGAGGCGCGCGATGGTCGCGAAAACCTCTTCCACGAGGCGCGGGGCGAGGCCCATCGAAGGCTCATCGAGCAGCAGGACTTCCGGCTGGAGCATCAGCGCGCGCGCCATGGCGAGCATCTGCTGTTCACCGCCCGAGAGCGTACCCGCGAGCTGATCCTTGCGTTCCTTGAGGCGCGGGAACAGCTCAAACATGCGGTTGAGGTCCGTATCCACATCGCCCTTCGGGCGCGCACCGGTGAGGCGCGGGAAGGCGCCGAGAAGGAGGTTATCCGTCACCGGCAGGGTGGGGAACACCCGCCGCCCTTCCGGCGAATGCGCCATGCCGAGACGGGTGATCTCATGGCTTGGCATGCCGGCGATGTTGGTGCCGTTGAGCAGAATTTCACCGGATTCCGGCTTGATCATGCCCGAAATGGCGCGCAACGTCGTTGTTTTGCCCGCACCGTTGGAGCCGATCAGCGTGACAAGCTGGCCCTTCGGCACATGGATCGAAACGGCGTGAAGCACCTTCACCTTGCCGTAGCCGGCAACCAGATTCTGGACCTTGAGCATGATGGTCCTCCTTAATGCGCGGCTGCGGCGGAGCCGCCGAGATAGGCTTCGATGACGCGCGGATCGGACTGCACCTCCGCCGGACCGCCCTCGGCGATCTTCTGGCCGAAATCGAGCACGGTGACGGTGTCGCAGATGCCCATGACCACATCCATGTGATGCTCGATCAGGATCACGGTGATGCCATGTGCCTTGATCTTGCGGATGATCTCGATGAGCTCCTTGATGTCCGGCGCGGTGAGGCCGGCAGCAGGTTCATCGAGCAGCAGCAGCTTCGGGTCGAGCGCGAGCGCACGGCCGATTTCGAGAAGCCGCATCTTGCCGTAGGGCAGATTGCGCGCTTCCTCGTAGGCGAGGCTGTCGAGGCCAACGAACTGGAGGATCGAGACCGCGCGCTGGCGCGCGTTCGCCTCTTCGCGGCGGGCCTGCGGCGTGCCGATTGCGACGCTCGCAAGCCCGCTCGAATAGGTGTGGTGGAGACCCACCATCACGTTCTCGATGCAGGTCAACTCGCTGAAGAGCTGCACGTTCTGGAAGGTACGGGCGATGCCCTTGTCGGCGATTTCCGGCGAGGTGAGGCCCGCGAGCGCATGGCCCTCGAAGCTGATTTCGCCCGCCGTCGGCACATAAATGCCGGTCAGCACGTTCATCATGGTGGATTTTCCCGAGCCGTTCGGGCCAATCAGGCCGTGAATGGTGCCGGGCTTGACTGCCATATCAACCTCGTTCAGCGCCTTGAGGCCACCGAACTGCATCAGCACCTTCTTGACGTTGAGCAGAGCTTCGCCCGGCGCAACATTCGGCTTCGACGCACCCCAAACTTGGGATTCGTCGCCGCCCTTTGCTGCGGTCAGATGCGTGGCGCTGGAGGTGAAGCGTGCAACCGTCTGGCGAATGAAGCCCATGATGCCATCGGGAAGGTAATACACGACGAAGAGGATCATCAGGCCGTAGATGGTGAGCTTGTAGTCGACGATCCGCTCGAGGAAGAGCGAGAAGACGAAAAACACCACGCAGAGCGCTACTGCGATGCCAATGGACTTCGCGTCCTCCGGCTTGCGGCGCCAGCCGAAGTAGCCCGAGACCAGCGCAATCGCCGCGATGATGCCCGCCGAGATGCGGAAGAGTTCCAGATCCGCAAGAATATTCGGCAGAAAGACGATGATCGTCGCGCCGATGATCGGACCGAGGCGCGACTTGCGCCCGCCCATCGCCACCGCGAGCAGGAACTCGATCGACTGGTTGAAGTTGAAGGCTTCCGGCGCGATGTACTGGCGGAAATAGGCGTAGAGCACGCCCGCGAGGCCCGCAAAAGCCGCGCTGACGACGAAGGCCAGCACCTTGTGCTTGTAAACGCTGACACCCATGCAGTCCGAGGCAATCGGGCTGTCGCGCAGTGCTTCAAACGCGCGTCCATAATGCGAGGCGATGATGCGGTTGATGACGATGATGGTGATCACCAACGCAATCGCCGAGATATAGTAGTACTCGACTTCCTTGAGCCGCTTCATCGACATGTCGAGCACATCGCGCAGGTCAATGAACAGCGGCGTGCGAAGCTCGATACCGAGCGGGCCGTTGGTCACGTTGATATGGCCCCACGGCGTCGGAACCTCGGTCATTTCGTTGATGAGCGTGATAACGATGGTGCCGAAGGCGAGCGTCACCATCGCAAGATAGGGGCCCGTGACCTTCAGCGCCGGAAGTGCCAGCAGCGCGCCGAACAGTGCCGTGACGACAACCGCCGCCGGCAGCGCCCACCAGAACCCCAGGCCGGCGTGCATCGACAACATGCCGGCAGTATAGGCGCCGACGCCGAAGAGCGCGGCATGGCCGAGCGAGACCTCACCCGTGTAGCCGAACACGATATCGAGCCCGAGCACGACGATCGAATAGATGATGATCGTGGTGATCAGCGGCAGATAATACGAGGAGGTGATCACGAACGGCAGGACGGCAAGCAGCGCGATACCACCAAGAAGCGCGAGTTTCTTCATGAGAGGAGACGAATTCATGGCCTCAGACCTTCTTGATGGCGGCTTTGCCGAAGAGGCCGGCAGGCTTCAGGGAGAGCACGAGGAGCAGCAGGATCAGGCCCGGAACATCCTTATAGCCCGTATCGATATAGAACCCGGTAAGGCTCTCGGTGATCCCGAGGATCAGGCCACCGACGACCACGCCCATGCCCGAGGAAAGGCCGCCGATGATCGCCACCGCGAAGGCCTTGAGGCCGAGCGCCGCACCCATCGAGGCGCCGGTCAGCGTGATCGGCGCGACCAGCACGCCCGCCAGAGCGGCGGAAAGTGACGACAGCGCGTAGGAAAACGTGATGACGAGCGAGGTGTTGATGCCCATCAGACCGGCGGCATCGCGGTCATTCGAGGTCGCAACCACCGCTTTGCCGTAGATCGAGCGGCGGTTGAACAGCTCCACCGCCAGCATCATCGCGAGCGCGCCGAGCACGATAGCGATTTCCATCGGGCGGATGTTCACGCCCATGATTGTCAGCGGATTTTCGCTGAGCGGCGAGGGGAATTTCAGCGGGTCCTTGCCCCAGATATTCTCAGCAAGGTTCTTGAAGATGATGCCGAGCGCGATGGTGGCCATGATCCACCCGGCTTCGGACTTGGTCTTCATCGCCTGCCGTACACCGAGCCATTCGACCACCGAGCCCTGCGCAAGGCCGAAGGCAAACACCAGCGGCAGCGCGAGGAGGTAGGCGGCAAAGGTGCCAAGCTTCATCCCAATCAGGAAATTCACGACGGTGAGACCCACCAGCGCGCCGAGCGTGAGCGCTTCGCCCTGCCCGAAATTCAGCGTCTTGGAGGTCGCGAAGGTGAGCTGATAACCGAAGGCAATGACCCCGTAGATCATGCCGACAGAGATGCCCGAAACGAGAATCTGGAAGAAGTTTTGCATGGTGGTGAAAACCCGGACGAGGGGGAAACCGCGGAGGGAGAGATCCATCCGGGCGGTCGGAGCAATTCAGAACGAGTACCAAGAAAGAGGGGCATGGACCCGTTTGCGCGCCCATGCCCCACTCTTGTTTCTGGCGGTTAAGCCTTCGGCTTGACGCGGAGAGCCTTGTCGCCTTCGAGGTCAGCCGGGTTCGCCGGAACCACGCGGCCACCCTTCACGAGACCCAGCACCGGAATGTTGGACGTGATGGCTTCATGGTCGGTCGCCGAGAACGGCTTGTCGTAAGTCGTCACGACGCCTTCGATCTTGGTTCCGAGGTTTTCCAGCGCTTCGCGGATCTTGCGGCCGTCGGTCGACTTGGCCTGGTTGATCGCAGCGGCGAGGAGCAACATCGAGTCGTAGCCCTGAGCGGCCGAAACCGGGGAGGGGATACGATCGACCTTGTAGGCCGCCTGATAGGCCTCAATGAACGCCTTGCGCTTAGGGGTAGAGGGCAGCTGGATGAAGGTCTGCGGCATCATCACGCCTTCGCCGTTCGCGCCGGCTGAGTCGATGAAGCTCGCCATCGAGAGCGTCCACGAACCCATGACCGGAACCTTCCAGCCAAGCTTGACGACCGCGTTGACGGTCTGCGCGAGTTCCGGACCGATCGCGTAGGTGAGAACCACATCAGCGCCGGCATCCTTGGCGCGGAGCGCCTGCGCGGTCATGTCGGTATCGCCGATGTTGAACTTCTCGACGGCCACCGGCTTGATCCCGTTGGCGGCAAGAGCCTTCTCCAGGTCGGCGCGGCCAAGCTGGCCGTAGTTGGTTGAGTCTGCGATGATCGCCGGCTTGGTGTGGCCAGCTTTCTTAACGGCTTCGGCAATCATGGCGCTCTGGATCGAGTCATTCGCCGCATTGCGGAAGACATAGTTGAACTTGTGGTCCGGCGCCTTGAACTGCTGGGTGACCAGAGTGCCGGTCGCGACATTGTTCATCACCGGGATTTCGGCTTCCTGATAGAAGCGCTGCGAGGCGAGCGAGACACCGGTATTGATGAAGCCGACGGTGGCAACCACCTGCTCCTTGTTGATCAACTCCTGCGCGATCTGCACGCCGAGCTCGTTCTTGGCTTCGTCATCGCGCTCAACGAGCGAGACCTGCTTGCCGAGAAGGCCGCCGGCCTTGTTGATCTCCTGAACGGCGAGCTTCACCCCGTCGCGCATCGAGACGCCCATGGCCGCCGAGCCGCCGGTGAACGGGCCCGAAATGCCGATCTTGATCGTCTGCTGGGCATAGGACGCCCCGGTCATCGCGACGCTGAGGGCAGCCGCAGCAAGCCAGACCTTCTTAGATGACGTTTTCTTCATGCTTTCCATCCTTGCGCTGATATCCGCAAAAGCGTCCGGGTTGCTCCCCGGATTGCCCCTGCGGCGTTCCCCTGGATGCGGCCTTGTTGCCACCGCATCCAATTTTCTTATGAGCAATGCCTTATCGGCATGCCTCTTGACGCCACTAAATCGCCCGCGCCCTTGAAATGGCAAGCCCCTCTGGGGGTAAACCGGTCGAAAGCAAGGCGAAACCGTGTTGTCTTTCCCACTCAGGGGGCCGGTTCAAGAAATTCGGCCTATCAAACGCTGCTGGCAGCATGGCTCTACAAGATCAATCCTGCCAGTCATTCGATAAGTGCATAGGTGACCCTGCGATTTTGCAGAGAGTCTGCCAACAAACATCTCGAAGGCGCCCCTCTCGCGAATTTTTACGGCCAAGTGAGTGCAATTCCTCGTTGATCGATATAATTCCGAGGTCATCTTGTATACATTGCACAGAAGAGTGCCGTTGCCTCCATGCAGCAATGGAAAGACATTGTTGCCAATATGAAAAGAATAATTCTGCCAAATCGGCAGTACGATGAACCAGAGGCGGTCAGCCCGTCGTCAGCGTCCGGCGGATCGCGTCCTTCCAGCCGGCGTATTTCGCGTCCCGCGCGGGGCTGTCCATTGCCGGGATAAATCGCCGATCCAACGCCCAGCTCCTCGCGAATTCCGCAGGTTCAGGCAGGATGCCGGCGGAAAGCCCCGCGAGATAGGCCGCACCTAGTGCCGTCGTTTCCATGACCTTGGGGCGATCCACCGGCGCGGCGAGAATGTCGGCGAGGAATTGCATCGTCCAGTCCGAGGCCGTCATGCCGCCGTCGACACGCAGCACCGTCTCCACGCCGGAAGCATTCTGCCAGTCGCCGCGCATCGCATCAATGAGATCTCGGGTCTGGTAGCCGACGCTTTCCAGCGCCGCGCGCGCCAGCTCGCGCTTCGTCGTGCCGCGGGTGAGACCAAAGAGCGCACCCCGCGCCTCGGCATCCCAATAGGGGGCACCAAGCCCGGTGAAGGCCGGGACGAGATAGACCTGCTGATGCGGGTCCGCTGTTGCAGCGAGCGCGCCGGTCTCCGCCGCCGAAGCAATCACACCGAGGCCGTCGCGCAGCCATTGTACGGCGGCGCCGGCGATGAAGATCGCGCCTTCGAGCGCATAGGTTCGCGTGCCCTTAAGCTGGTACGCGATGGTCGTGAGCATGCGGTTTTTTGAGGCGACCGGCGTGGTTCCGGTATTCAGAAGGGCGAAACAGCCGGTGCCATAGGTCGATTTCATCATCCCCGGCGAAAAGCAGGCCTGTCCCACGGTCGCCGCCTGCTGATCGCCCGCGATGCCGCGAATGGCGATGGGACGATCGAGAATATCCGAGATCGTGGTGCCAAAATCAGCAGCACAGTCCTTCACCTCGGGCAGCATCGACATCGGCACCTTGAGGATGCGGCAAAGCTCCGCGTCCCAGATGCCTTTGTGAATATCAAACAGCAGTGTCCGCGAGGCGTTGGTGGCATCGGTCGCATGGACCTTGCCGCCGGTGAGACGCCAGAGCAGGAAGCTGTCCACGGTGCCGAAGGCGAGGTCGCCATTCTCCGCACGTTGGCGCGCGCCCGGCACGTGATCGAGAATCCAACCGATTTTGGTGCCCGAAAAATAGGGGTCGAGCAGCAGGCCGGTCCTGGCGGCGAAGGTTACCTCGTGTCCGAGCGCTTTGAGGCCGGCGCAGGTTTCCGCCGTACGCCGATCCTGCCAGACAATCGCGTTGTGAATGGCCTTGCCGCTCTTACGGTCCCAGACCACCGTTGTCTCGCGCTGGTTGGTGATGCCGATACCGGCGATGTCTGCCGGCTTGATCCCAGCCTTGGCGACCGCCGCACGCAGGGTCTCGACCGTGGTGCGCCACAAATCCTCCGGGTCATGCTCCACCCAGCCCGAGGCCGGGTAATGCTGCGGGAATTCCGCCTGCGCGATCGCCGCCACAGTCAGATCGGTGCGAAAAACGATCGCGCGCGACGAGGTGGTTCCCTGATCAATGGCAATCAGATGCGACATAAACGTTTCCTCCGGCAGCGCGTTTTCGCGCCTATTGTTCTAGGGCGTGAAACGGCCCATTTCCTGACGACCAAGTTCCTGCATAAAATCATCGACGGCACGTGCCTGATCTGTGCTCAGCACCAGCCCGAGCTTGCTGCGTCGCCAGAGCACATCCTCGCCCGTACGCGCCCATTCCTCGGTGTAGAGATAGCGCAATTCGGCCTCGGTGAGCGTGCCGCCGAAATCCTGCCCGAGATCGGCAAGGCTGGTCGCGCCTTCAAGGAACCGTGTCGCACGCGTGCCATAAAGGCGGACGAGCCGCGCAGCATGCGGGTCCGTCAGAAACGGAAACGCCGCGATGAACCGCGCAGCCAGCGGGTTCCGCCCATCCACCGGAAAATCGCCACCGGGGAGGGAAGCTTCCGCCGTCCAGGGCGCATGCGCCTTGGGGAAATTGCGCCCGAGACGCTCCAGCACCGATTCCGCAAGCCGTCGATAGGTCGTGATCTTGCCACCGAAAATCGACAGAAGCGGCGCGTTTGGTTCGCTTTCATCCACGTCGAAGACATAGTCGCGTGTCGCAGCCTTGGCTTCGCTCGCACCATCATCATAGAGCGGTCGCACGCCCGAATAGGTCCAGACGACATCTCCAGGCGTGATCGCCTTCGTGAAATATTCGCTCGCCGCCTCGCAGAGATAGGTGATCTCGCCCGGCGTCGCATGCACGGCGGCTGGATCGCCGTGGTAATCCTGATCCGTTGTGCCGATCAGCGTGAACTCGCGCTCGTAGGGGATCGAGAAGATGATCCGCCCATCCTTGTTCTGGAAAATATAACAGCGGTCGTGATCGTAGAGCTTCTTCACGACGATATGCGAGCCCTGCACCAACCGCACCTTGGCATGGGCGTTGGCGCGAATGCAGCCCGTGAGAACGTCAGCGACCCAGGGACCAGCGGCGTTCACCAGCACGCGGGCGCGGATTTGCCGCGTCTCGCCTGTGGCACGGTTCTGAACCGTCACGCGCCAGCCCTCGGCCTCGCGCACGGCAGAGGTCGCGAGCGACCGCGTTTCAATGGTGGCGCCGCGCTCCACCGCATCGCGGGCATTGAGCACGACAAAGCGCGCATCATCGACGCGGCAATCGGAATACTCGAAGCCTTTCCTGAACATCGCCGCCTTGAGCGGTTTGCCGACAATATCCTGCGCAAGATCAAGCGTTTTGGTCGCCGGAAGCAGCTTCCGCCCACCAATGTGATCGTAGAGGAACAGCCCGAGCCGCAATAGCCACGCGGGCCGAAGCCCGGCATGGTGCGGCAGTACGAAGCGCAGGGGCTCGATGATATGCGGCGCCGCGCGCCATAAAATCTCGCGTTCGATTAGCGCTTCGCGGACCAGCCGGAACTCGTAGTATTCGAGATACCGCAAACCGCCATGCACGAGTTTGGTCGACCACGAGGAGGTGCCGCTCGCAAGATCGTTCATCTCGCAGAGATAGACCTTGAGACCGCGCCCGGCAGCATCTCGCGCAATCCCGCAGCCATTGATGCCGCCGCCGATGATCGCGAGATCGAAAATTGGGTCCATCTTATCCTCGAAAGAGCCCTTGCGCGGGCTTTTGGGTGAGTCTTGTTGTGCGGAGTTTTTCCTGCCGGAAGCGCTCTGGCAAGCGCTGTTGTTGAACATTGATCGAAGGCAAACGTTTGCCAAGAGCCTCGATGCGAGTATTCAATGTGTGCAAGCTTTTGCCGCTGTGCAGGTGGAACGGGCGGATTGACTCCTGCGTCAACACCCCGGACAAGTTCTCTCCCTTGAACCGCCAGCCCGCAGGATCGCTGTCATGACTGCCCGTCACCGCCTTATCGTCGACTGGGGGACGAGTAATTTCCGCGCGTTCCGGTTTGATGAAGCAGGCGAGGTCGCTGAAACCCGGCAGGCGCCGCGCGGCATTCTCACCGTCGAGGGAGGCGGGTTCGAAGCGGTTTTGCTGGCTCAGATCGGCGACTGGATCGACGAGAGCACCGAAATCCTGCTCTCCGGCATGATCACCAGCCGCAACGGCTGGCTGGAAACGCCGTATATCGAAGCGCCCGCGCGCTTTGATGATCTGCGCAACAGCGCGGTGACGTCGCGCCTTGCTCAAGGCACGCCGCTGCTGTTCTTGCCCGGCGTCTGCACCCGACACCCGACACCGGATGTGATGCGCGGCGAGGAAATTCAGGTTTTCGGTGCCATAGGTCCGAATGAGGATTCCACGCTGGTGCTACCCGGCACGCACTCGAAATGGGTACGCACGAAAGGCGGTGCGCTCGCAGATTTCCGCACCTTCATGACGGGCGAAGTTTTTGCAACGCTGAAGGCGCACACGATTCTCGGTCGCCTGATGCCTCAAGAGGCCGGCCCGTTCGACGAAGCCTCCTTCGTCACAGGTGTAAAACAGGCGCAAACCGGCGGGGCAGGGCTGCTGCATGACCTTTTCACAACCCGTTCGGGCGTACTCCTGAGCCAGCTTGCACCGGAAGCGGCAGCGGATCGTCTCTCGGGCCTGCTGATCGGCGCGGAAATCGCCGGCGGGATTGCGCTCGGTTGGGCGGATCGCCCGATCCTGCTGGTCGGTGATCCCGCCCTTTGCGGGCGCTATCGCCTCGCGCTCGAAAGCCTCGATCTCTCCGCGCACCTTGGACCCGCGCAGCCCACGGTCGAGGGGTTCCGCAAACTCGCGATGCTCGAAGGAAAAGCCGTATGAAGTCAGATCCTCACGTTGCGCGCTTTGAGACAGCTTTTGCCGCCGCGCCGCTGGTCGCGATCCTGCGCGGGCTGGAGCCGCAGCGGGCAGAGGCCATCGGCGATATTCTCGTTGCGGCGGGCATTCGCATCATCGAGGTGCCGCTGAATTCGCCGGACCCGTTCGACAGCATCGCCCGGCTGGTGAAGCGCTTTGGTGATCGCGCGTTGATCGGCGCCGGAACCGTGATGGAAGAAGCGGACATCGCGGAATTGAAGCGTATCGGCGCGGGGTTGGCTGTTTCGCCGCACGCGGATGTCGCGCTCATCCGTGCTGCCCGCGCGGCAGGGCTCGTCTCGCTGCCGGGCATCCTGAGCTCGACCGAGGCCTTTGCAGCGATCCGCGCCGGGGCGAACGGGCTCAAACTCTTCCCGATGGAGATGATCGGCGCATCGGGCGTCAAGGCGATGCGCGCGGTGTTGCCCAAGGGGCTGAAGCTGATCGCCGTCGGCGGAGTTGGCCCCGCCAACATGCGCAATCTTCAGACCGCAGGCTGCGACGGCTTCGGCCTTGGCTCTTCGTTGTTCAAGCCGGGCATGGCGCTGGAGGCGATCCGCGCCAGCGCCGAGGCTTCGATTGCGGCAGTCGCAACACAATGAGCTGCGTCTCGACGCTCGTTTTGGGCGGTGCCCGCTCGGGAAAATCCGCCTTCGCCGAGCGCCTAGCCGTGGAATCCGGCTTCGAACGGCTCTATCTCGCCACCGCAACGCCCTTCGATGATGAGATGGCAGCTCGCATCGCCCGCCACCGGGCGGATCGCGTGGAGGCAGGCTGGCAGACGCTGGAAGAACCACTGGAAATCGCGGATATCATCCGCCGCGAGGCGACCTCAACCCGCGTGATCCTCCTCGATTGCCTGACGCTCTGGCTCAACAACCTGATGTTTGCCGGGCGTGATGTCGCAGCTGAGCAAGCCGCGCTGCTTGAAGCCCTGCGGGAGGCGCGAGGCCCGGTGATACTTGTTTCCAACGAAGTCGGCCTCGGCCTCGTGCCGGAAACGCCGCTGGGGCGCGACTTTCGCGATGCGCAGGGGCGGCTCAATCAGGCCGTCGCGGCGCTCGTACCGTCGGTGGTGTTTGTGGCGGCGGGTCTGCCGCTCACATTGAAGCCTAGCGCTTTTTGAGAGCGCCTATCTGCGTTGCCAACTGCCGGATCGCCTCGGCGAGCATCGGGCCGCCACACACCGTCAGCTTTTCGGACAGATACAGGCGTCGCTCGGGCGGAAAAAGCGCCTGGATCGCCGGGTGCAGCATCATCGCAGCGCCCTGATCTTCAGAGGAGAGATCATCGCGCGCAACCAGAATGGCATCCGGGCGGAGCTTCACGATGGCTTCGAGCGAGACAAAGCCGCCGTCCTGAATACCAAGTTCGGCGGCGGCATTGCTGAGCCCGGCCTTGGCAAGGAGATCGCTCATCAGCGTCTCCTTGCCCGCCACCCAGCCACGTCGCGCGAGTGGCAGCACACGAATGCCCGTCGCCGCCGCAGTGGCGCGCAAACCTTGGAGGGCCGTCTCAATCGCCTCGACCCGCGCCTCTGCGGCTTCCGCCTCGCCAACCCGAGTGCCGAAGACGAGGATCTGTGCTTTGGCTTCCTCAAGCGAACGCACGTCATCGAATTCGGCATGCGGGATACCGCGACGGCGAATGAAATCGAGCGTTTCCGGCTTCATATAGCGGCTCAGAAGCACGAGATCCGGCTTGAGGATCAGCACTTCCTCGGCCGTGCCGGAAAGCTTCGGCAGGCTCGCCGCCTTGTCCGCTACCCAGGAGCGCACGGCATCGCCGGCATAGGGGCTTAGACCGAGAATACGCGCTGGCGGGACCATATCGAGCAGCAGCTGATCGGTGCACATGTTGATCGAGACAATCCGGCGCGGTGCCTCGCTCGCGCCAGCCTCCACACAGACGCAAAGGGCGAGGGCAGCAACAAGCCGTCTCACGGCACCGTTTCCCACGGCACAAGCAGTGTTTCGCCGGCCATCTCCTGATGCACGGCGCGGATGCGGTAAATCTCCGCAAGCCGTTCCGGCGTAAAGACCGCCGCTGGCGGCCCCATGGCGGCAAGACGCCCGTCGGCGATCAGGATGACCTCGTCCGCAAGGCGCGCGGCAAGACCGATGTCATGTGTCACTGCGATCACGAGCGTGCCGCGCCGCGCTTCGGTCTGAAGATCGTGCATCACCGCGAGCTGATGATGCGGATCGAGCGAGGCAGTCGGCTCATCCGCCAGCAGGATCGGCGCATCGACCGCCAGCACACGCGCGAGCATCACGCGGGCACGCTCGCCGCCCGAAAGGCTCTGGACATTGCGCGCGGCGAGAGCCGTGGTACCGGTGCGTTCCATGGCCGCCGCGATGATGGCAGCATGCTCCGGGGACAGATTTTCCGGGTCGGCCAGGCCATGCGGAAAACGCCCGAGGGCGACCACATCTCGCGCGGAAAGTGGCCAATGCACCTGATGTCCCTGCGGCAGATAGGCGATCTTTTGCGCGCGCTTCTGGCGGGTGAGGGTCGTGAGGGGGGCGCCGTCCACCATCACCTCGCCGGTCGCGGCGACAAGCCCGGCCATGGCGCGCAAAAGCGTCGTCTTGCCTGCGCCATTCGGGCCGATCAGCACGACAAATCGCCCCTTTTCGAGGCTCAGCGACACATGTTGCAGGATCGACCGCCCGCCGAGGCTAACGGATACATCGTGCAGGTTGAGCATACTCCTGCTTGGAGCTGTCATGCCAGCCCCCCGGCAAGACGGCGCCGCTCGCGCAAGATCAGCAGCAGGAAGAACGGCACGCCGATGATCGAGGTCAATACGCCGACCTTGATGTCGGAGGACGCTGGAATGAGCCGCACCGCGATATCCGCCAGCATCAGCAGAACCGCACCGGCAAGCGCACTTGGCAGCAGCAGGCGCGTCGGGTCCGGCCCGACAACGGCACGCATCAGGTGCGGAGCAACGAGGCCGATGAAGGAAATCGTCCCCGCGACCGCGACCGAAGCGCCGGTACCGAGCGCCACGCCGAGGATCACCAGAATGCGCAGGCGCGTCACCGGCACACCAAGGCTTTCGGCAGCATCCTCGCCGAGCGAAAGCGCACGGAACGCCTTCCCTTGGGAAAACAGCAAGACCATGGCCACCACAATGAACGGCACCGCCAGCATGACATGCCGCATTGAGCGATCTTCAAGCGATCCCAGCAGCCAGAACGCGATTTCGAGCGCAGCGAAGGGATTAGGCGCGAGATTCATCGCCAGAACCGTTCCGGCCCCGGCCATCGAGGAGACCGCCAGCCCCGCAAGGATGAGCAGCAGCAGGCTCGCGCTGCGCCCCGCGACCGCCAGCAGCAGCGCCACGGAAGCCAGCGCGCCAAGGATCGCCGCGACAGGCAATCCCCAGGAGAGCGTATGATTGAGGCCGAGCGTCAGGGTCATCACCGCAGCGAGCGCCGCCGATTGCGGTGCGCCGAACAACGACGGATCGGCGAGGGGATTGCGCAACAGGCCCTGCATCGAAGCGCCTGCCAGCCCGAGCATCCCGCCGATTGCCACCGCGAGGATCGCGCGTGGCAGGCGGATTTCAAGCACGATGATCCGCGCTGCCTCATCCCCCGGTGAGAACAGTGCGGCAATCACCTCGGCGGGCGAGAGCCGCACCGGTCCTGCGCCGAGAGAGGCGAGGAAAAACAGCAAAGTCAGGCCAGCCAGCACCGGCACAACCGGAAACCGCCTTGCGGGTGCTGGCAGATCTCGGGCTGGCAGATCTCGGGCTGGCTTGCCTTGCATTGCTTACCAGGTGCCTTTCACGCCCGCATAAAGCGCGCGTCCGGTGGTGCCGAAGTTCGTCACCTCCTGATAGCGCGCATTGGTGAGGTTTTCACCTCTGACGTAAACGTCGACATGGTCGTTGACGCGGTAGCTCAGCAGCGCATCGAGCCGCGCATAACGTGCAAGACGCTCGGTCTCGTTGGAAGAGCTGAAGCGCTTCGAGATCATGGTCAGCGAAGGCTCGAACGTCCAGTCGACATAGGGCGTGATCGTCAGGCCGAACTTGCCGCTATGCTCAGGGCGACGGGCGAGCGCGAGGCCGGTCTGCCGATCCTTCGCCTTAAGGTAGGTGTAGCTCGCATTCATCGTCACGTAATTCTGCCAGACGACAGCGCTGACCGCGCTTTCCAGCCCCGAGGTTTCGGCCTTTGCGATGTTGTTGAAGCACCCCGAGGCATGTGCCAGCAAGCCACCCGGACAATTCGCACCGTTAAACTCAAAGTCGATCATCTGGTTGATACGGTTTGAAAATCCGGTCAGCGACAGCTTGAGCCGGCCATCAAAAAAGCGCTGGTCCACCCCGGCATCGACACCGAAGCTGCGCTCGGCTTGAAGGCTCGATACGCCGTAGAACGGCGCATAGAGGTTATAGAGTGTCGGCGCCTTACCACCCGTGCCGATACTGGCGCGGAATTTTGTCCCGGTCTCGTCGATACGATAGGCCGCCGTTGCGCGCCATGTGCGGAAAGCGGCACCGTTGGCGGTCGAATCGAGCCGCCCGCCAAACGAGGCATCGACGCGTTGGCCTAGGGAAACCTGCCAGAGCGCAAACGCCGAACGCGTGACCTGACTCTTGTCGATATCCTTGTTTTTCGGCACCGGAAACGGGAAAACCGATTCCGAATAGCTCTCGATCGCCTCCCGCTCGACACGCCCGCCGACAATCAGGCTGCCGAACTGATCCAGTGCGAGATTGGCCTGATATTCCGCGCCGGTTCGGGTGCCGATATACTGGTAGCGGTCGAAGTAGTCCGTGCTGGGTGGGGGGAGTGCCATCGTGTAGAACGAGCGGTAATCACGCCGCGTCCGGCTCGCGAAAACCGAGAGCGAATGCTTCAGCCGGTTGTCGAAAGTATCGAGTTCCGCTTTCGCGAAGCTGGTGTGGAAGAGGTTTGTCGATCGGTTCGGCGTATCAGGCTTGAGCGAGAAGACCGGGTCGTAAAACCCGCTGTCGTATTCGGACCGTGTCGAGGTTGCCATCAAGCCGACTTCAAAGCGAAAGCCCGTGCCAGGATTGTAGCCGATGCGGCCATAGGCACTATGGCGGATCGTCCCATCGGCTTCGAGCTTGCCGATGATGCCCGGCGCGCGCCCGACGCGATACCCATAGCGCGAGAAGCCGTCGGTTTTGAGCGAACTGATCGAGAGCGCATACTGCCAGGCATCCTTCGAGCCGTAAAAGCCCGTATTGCCGCTGATGGTGCCATAGGCGCCGCCTTCAGCCTGCGCGAAGGTGGTGAACGGTCCGCGCCCGCGCTTGGTGATGATATTGATGACGCCGCCGATCGCACCGGAACCATAAAGGGCGCTCTGCGGTCCACGCAGCACCTCGATCCGGTCAATCAGCGCCGGCGCAATATTGGCAAAATCGAAGGCGCCAGCGGAATCCGAAGGGTCGTTGACACGCATGCCATCCACCAGAACCATGGTGTGCTGGGCATTCGCGCCGCGCAAAAGCACGTTGCTGGAGCTGCCCGGTCCGCCATTTTCCGTGATCGTTAGGCCCGGAACGCTCCGGAGAATATCAACAACACTGGCCGGGTTGGTTTTCCGGATCTCTTCGGCGGAAACTACCGTGATGGCGCTGCCGACGCGCTGGATCTCGGTCGGGGAGCGGTTGGCCGTCAGTGTGATCTGAAGGCCGGGGCGCTCGGCCGCCGGGGAGCCGGATTGAGGCTCGGGCGCGGTTTGCGCAAAAGCCGGATTGTGTGAAGACAAAGACAGAAAAACGCCCGTCGCAATGACGAGCGCGCAAGAAGCGCGAGACATGGTTCCTCCCTTCGGCCCACCGCCGAAGTCTGGGGTTGCACATGCTCTCGGCCGGTCTCCTGGCTCGCGGGTCAATGCGCTTCTCGTCCTTCCCAATCCCAACGGGATCAGTGGTTTGTGCGAGAAGCACTCGCCGCTTACAGTTGCGGGGGCAGCCGTGGAATAGAACCCTTCGGTTCGCACCACATTCCCGTTTCACCTCTCCTGCGAGAGGCACCGAAAGCATTTGTTAAGAACCACACCTGCGCCAGCGTGGCAAGCTGCCGCAGGCGAAAAAGACGAGCTGCCGCAGTGAACCTTCGGCGAGAAGGGGGGCAGCAATCTGCACTATAATGACCGCGTGTGAGCGCAATAGCCCAGTTATTGTAGGAGCTTGACCATCTCAACATAGCCTCGCTGGCGCGCGTGTTCCACGGGTGCGACGCCGCCGCGGTCCGCAAGATCACGCCGGGCGCCGGCGTCCACCAGTGCCTTGACGGTGGCAACATGGCGCGGCCCGCCATTGCCGAGGATCACCGCCTCTATGAGCGCCGTCCAGCCGAGATTGTTGACGTGATCGAGCGGCGCTCCGGCACGGATGAGTTCGCGCACGGCGCCATCATGCCCGAGATGCGCGGCGGCGATCAACGCGGTCCCGACATAAATGCTCGTGATTTCGCGTGCGTCGCCACCAATCGCAAGGCCTACCTTGAGGGTCTCGACGTCGTCCGCCACGGCAGCAATGGTCACGGTGTCATAGAGTTGCCGGTCGAGCGCACGCGGGTTCGCGCCACCCTTGGCAAGCGCGCGCATCGCGTCATGCCGCTTGGCAAAGGCTGAGACATGCAGCGGCGTCCGAAGGTTCGAATCCACGGCATTGGGGTTTGCGCCGCCGGCGATCAGGCGGGCGATCTCTTTCGCATCGCCCTTCTGCGCCGCGGCGTGAAGGCCGGTATAGGCCGCAATTTCAGCCGGCGAGGGCGGCGTTTGCGCATTGGCCACCATGGGCAGGGCGCCAAGGAGCCCCGCGATCATCAAAGCCATCAGGTTTTGTCGCATGTCTCGCTCCCCTTGCTGTTCAGTGTAGAGGCGAGGTTTAGACCGGCGGCAACACGCCGGAAATCGGTGGAAGTCCTGACTTAGCCCGGTTCGCCCGCAATCACGCCCTTGCGGAAAAGAAAGCAGCCGTAGGGGCGGGGATCACCAACCTGAATAACGCCGAAGCCCGCCTTTGCGGCCTCATAGAAGGCGAATCGCTCAATGCCGGCGAGAACCGGCTGGCCCGGCACCACCCGGTCAATCTCGGCTTGAACCGCACGTTGAACCTGTGGAATCTCGGCCGGATTACCGACCATTTCCATCCGGCGGAGTGGGTTTGGCTCGAAATCATCGATCGGCAGCACCGAGAGAATCGCCCGCGCGACACGCTCCATCGAAAGGCCGGGCAGGCGGATCAACCGCTTGCCCCCCGCTACCGTCTCCGCCGGATGATTGGCGTCAACGAGCGCGAGATCGTCCCCATGCCCCATCGAGGCGAGAAAGTGAAGCAGATCGGCGGAAAGCAGGGGATCGATATTCTTGAGCATGGGTCAGGCCCGTCCGCGCTGAGAGAGATAGATGCGTGTGGCGTTGCCACCAAAAATGGCGTCTTGCTGAGGCGCGGACAGGTGGGCGGTCAGCGCGCGTGCCGCATCATGCCATGCGGCATAGGACGCCGCGAGGGTGCAAACCGGCCAATCCGAGCCGAAAATCAATCTGTCGGGGCCAAAAACCGTGAGAAGATGCGCAACGTAAGGCTTGAGCTTCCCGATATCCCATGCGTTGCCGGCTTCGGTGACAAGTCCTGACAGCTTGCAGGTAATGTTCGCGCGTGCCGCCAGCGCTGCCATATCCGCGCGCCAAGAGTTCAACCAAGGATCGAGCGTGCCCGCCGAGATCGGCGGTTTTGCGCCGTGATCGATGACAATCGCAAGATCCGGATGACGATCCGCCAGGGTCAGCAGTCGGGAGAGATGCGGCGGCTTGACGAGCGCGTCGAAGACCAATCCAGCAGCCTTCAGTGCCGCAAAAGCGGGCTCCAGCGCCGCGCCGAGCATCCAGTCGGGATCGGCGATATCATGAATCATCGGCCGCAGGCCAACAAGCAGTGGATGTTCGCCAAACGCCGCGATCTTCGTTGCAGCGTCCGGCGCGGCGAAATCCGCCCAGCCGACGACGCCGGCAACAAAAGGTGTCTTCTCTGCCAGATCGAGCAGCCAGTCCGTTTCCATGACAGTCGGCGCGGCCTGTACAAGAATCGTCCGGTCGATTCCTGCGGCATTGAGCATGGGTGCGAGCTCAGCGGGCAGGAAATCGCGATAGATCGGCCCGAGTTCCGGAGTGAGCCAGCCATAGTCCCCGCGAGCGGGACGCCAGAAGTGCTGATGGGCATCGATTTTGAGTGCCATATCGTGCCTCACGGTGTAGGGGCTGCGCGATCAAGCAAGCCCTCCGCCTTCAGCTCGGCCCAGAGCGCGACGGGGGGCGGCGCGCTCATCGCGGCGACTTGTGCCGCGATTTCCGCCGGCTTCACAGCGCCGAGTACCACTGAGGCGACTGCCGGATGCCCCGATGCGAAATGCAGCGCAGCGTGGAAGATCGGCGTTGCGTGCCGGGCGCAAACCGCTTCGATTTTCGCAACTTTCGCCATAATCGCCGGCGGCGCTTCGGCATAATTGTACTTCGCGCCGGGCACAGCACCGGTCGCGAGAATGCCCGAGTTGAACACCCCGCCAAGCATCACGCCAATGCCTTTTTCGAGCGCCAGCGGCAGGAAGGAGGCCAGCGCAGGCTGTTCGAGCAGCGAATAGCGCCCGGCGAGCAGCATGGCATCAAAATCCCCGGCGCGGGCGAACCGCTCCGCCATATCCGCTTCGTTGACGCCGATGCCGATGGCGCGCACCGCACCGGCTTCTCGCAGCTTGACGAGCGCGCGATAGGCGCCCTCCATTGCCTGCTGAAAGCGACCTTCGATGGCGTCCTTGCCATGGGTCCAGACATCGACATCATGGATCAGCACGATATCGAGGTGATCAACGCCGAGCCGCAGTGCGGATTGCTCGAGGCTACGCATCACACCATCATAGGAGTAGTCGAACATCGCACCATGTGGCAGCCCGCCGAGATAACCCGAGCCGCTGCCGCGACCGGCGAACGGGGCCGTCACGCGTCCGACCTTGGTGGAAATCACCGGTTTCGCGCCGGAAGCGCGCCGGATCGCCGCGCCGATGCGGTGTTCGGAAAGCCCGTGACCATAGAGCGGGGAGGTATCAAGAAGGGTAATCCCAGCACCGAGCGCGGCCACGACGGTTTCCACCGCCTCGGCCTCATCAAGCAGGGCATAGAGGTCGCCGAGCGGCGCACCGCCGAACCCGAGCGCACTGACCGGCAATCCAGTGCGGCCCAAGGGGCGGAAAGGCAGGGTGGGTGCGATCATCTTGTTGCCGCCAATCAAATCCGTTCGTCGATAACTTGCCATTGGATAACGTGATTTTCAACTAACATGTTAGTGTTGACAACTCTCTTGGCAGCGGGCAGCATGGTGGCAACTGGAGGATTCCGATGGCTCGTATCGGCTTGAATTGTGCACTCTCGTCCGCCTTCCGCGCGGATGGAACGATGGATTTGCCCCGCATGGTCGCACATGCGAAATGGGTGCTGGCGAATGGCTGCGACGGCATCACCGTCTTCGGCACGACGGGTGAGGGCGCCTCGATCGGCCTGCAGGACCGCTATGCGGTGCTCGGTGCGATGGCGGGCGGCGGGTTCGATCTGCGCAAGCAGGTTATTGCCGGCGTTTCGGCCTCGTCCGAGGAGGATATCGTCGCCCAGTGCAACGCGGCCTATGACATGAACTGCCGCGCGATCTTGCTCGCCCCGCCGTTCTATTTCTCCGGCGTCAGCGATGATGCGCTGTTCAGCTTTTTCTCGAGCGTTTTCAAAAAGCTCGGTGCGCGCCTTCGCAACATTTTTCTCTATCATATTCCCGGCATGACGCGGGTTCCGCTGTCGGTGGAACTGACGCGCCGTCTTGCGGATGCTTTCCCCGGCGCGATTGAAGGCGTCAAGGATAGCGCCGGTGACTGGCCGATGACTGCGCGCCGCCTCAAGGAACTCTCGGATCTGCAAATCCTCGTCGGCGACGAACGTCACCTCGCGAATGCCGTGAAAAATGGCGGTTCCGGCTCGATCTGCGGCCTTGCGAATGTCGCGCCGGACCTGCTCCGTCCGCTCGCCAACGACGGCAAGGACGATGCGCGTGTGCACGCCATGGTCAACGCCATTCTGGATTATTCGTTCATGCCGGCGATCAAAGCCTTGATCTCCGCGCGCCTTGGTGATCCGGATTGGCGGATCATGCGCGCCCCGCTCGACGGCTTCAATGATACCGATACGGCGGTGCTGGCGGGCAAGATCGAGGCGATCAGGAAGCAATAACGCAGTATATTTCGAAGGAAACGGCCCGGATGCGAGAGGACAGCACCAAACTGCGCGACCGGGCCTATTCGAGCTTTACCGAACGGTTGCTGGCGCGCGAAATCAAGCCGGGCCAGTTCGTCTCGCAGCGCGAACTGGTCGATATCACCGGCATGCCGCTGGGCGCGATCCGCGAGTTGATCCCGCGGCTTGAGGCGGAAGGGCTGATTACCACCGTGCCGCAGCGTGGGCTTCAGATCGCCCATGTCGACCTCAACCTCATTCGCAATGCATTCCAGTTTCGCCTGTTCATCGAGCGTGAGGCGACGGCGCTTTTCGCTCGCAACGCCAGCGACGAGGTGATCGCCAGCCTCAAGGCCGCCCATCTCGATATCATCGCCCGGGCCGAAGGCGGCGAGAAGGAATCCCTGATTTCGGACGCCGAGGCCACAGACCGCATGCTCCATGAAACCATCATCGAGCATCTTGAAAACGATATTATTTCAAAGACCTATTGGGTGAACTGGATCAAAATCAAGATCATCCGCCAGAACGAGACGCGCCTCTACCTCGATCTCGTGATTCCTGTGATGCAGGATCATCTCAAGGTGATCGAGGCGCTGGAACGGCGCGAGCCAGAGGCGGCCGCGCAAGCCATGACGGACCATATCCTGCAAGCCCGCAACCGGGCGATCAATATCGAGAACGATCTGAGCTACGGACGCTGAACCCACTCTGCGCCTTAAAAAACAAGACGATCCATCGGGAGGATAGCATGACGATTTCAAAACGGACTTTTCTCAAGGGCTCGGTGCTCGTCGCCGGTTCGGTTGCGATGCCGGCGGTGCTGCGTGCGCAGGCCACCGTGGTGCGCTGGGGCGAACTCCTCGCCGCCTCGCACCCACAGGTGCAGATGGCCGAGCGGGTCGCCAAAGAGGTCAAGGAGAAATCCGGCGGACGCATCGATATCCAACTTTTCCCGAACGGCCAGCTCGGCTCGGGCAAGGACATGATGGAGTCGGTCTCATCCGGCGCACTTCAGCTGACGACCGACGGCGCGGGCGCGCTTGGCGCGTTCTTGCCGGCGCTTTCGGTGGTTGAAGCGCCGTATCTCTGGCGCGATGCCGCCCATCTTGCGAAGGTCTCGGCCTCTCCCGAATTCCAGAAAATGAACGCCGATCTCGTCGCAAGGCGCGGCATGCGCATGCTCAACGTCACCTATTATGGCAAGCGCCATCTGACTTCGGGCTCGCGGGCCGTGAAATCCCCGGCGGATATGGTCGGCTTCAAGCTCCGCGTGCCGCCCGTCGATACCTTCCTCGCCATGGCCGACGCCTGGGGCGCCAAAGCGACGCCGATTGCTTTCCCGGAACTCTATCTCGCGCTCAGCCAGGGTGCGGTGGACGGGCAGGAAAACCCGCTGCCGACCATCCAGTCCGGCAAATTCCACGAAGTGCAGAAGCATCTCGTCCTCACCGAGCATATCATCACGCCGCGTATGGTGATCGTGAACGAGGCCTTCTGGAAGAGCCTGCCAGCGGCAGATCGCAGCCTGCTCGAAGCGGCCTTCAACGCCGGCGCCGCATGGCAGGACAAGGAACTCCTCTCGCAGGAAGCGACGCTTGTCGGCACGCTCAAAGCGGGCGGGATGAATGTCGTCGAGGTCAATGTCGAGGAGTGGCGCAAGCCCGTGCTCGCGACCGTGCCTGCGAAATTCGAAGCCAAATGGGGCAAGGGCACATTTGAATCGCTTCTGAAGCTGTAAGCCGACAATGTTCCCGCGCCTCGTACGCCTGCATGATCTCTTCCTTGAACGGCTGGCGATGGCGCTCGTCGTGGCGCTGCTCGGCATGGTCACGGCGGGAATTGTTTCCCGCGCCGTGAACCATCCTTTCAGTTTCACCGATGAGGCGAGCGGCTTCCTGATGGTTTGGCTCGCCTGCATCGGCTGGATGCTGGCGACCCGGCGCGGTGCGCATATCCGCATCCGCTTCTTTCTGGACCGCTTGCCCGGCGTGCCCAAACTCGGCACGGAAATCGTGATTGAACTCGGCGCCGTGCTGCTTGGTGCCGTGATCGCGTGGAAAGCGCTGCATGTGATCGAGGCGAATTCGGATGTCGAGGCAACGACCATGCCGATCTCCACCGCGTGGATGTATGTGCCGCTCGTTCCGGCGGGCCTGCTGACCCTCACGCAAGGACTTGCCGATCTCTGGCAGACGCTGACCGCCCGCGCGGGGAAACCGGTATGATCAGCCTCATTCTCAAGATTTCCGGTGCCTGGCTGGCGGTGATCCTCGCGGGGATGCCGCTGTATGTCTCGATCGGGCTCGCGTCGCTTGCCTTCCTCTGGTGGGGCGGTTTCCCGATCACCGTCCTGCCGCAGAAGATGGCGGGATCGATGAATTCCTTCCCCATCGTCGCCGCGCCGCTCTTCATCCTGATGGGCAACATCCTCGCGGCGGCGAAGATCACGGATCGCATCGTGGTGTTCGCCGGCGCGGTGATCGGCTGGGTGAGGGGCGGCTATGCCCATGCGAGCATCCTCACCTCGATGATCTTCGCCGGCATGGTCGGCTCTGCCGTGGCGGATGCCGCCGGCTCTGGCGCGATTGAAATCCGCGCGATGCGCAACGCGGGTTATAAACCCGAAACCGCCGCCGCGATTACCGCCGCCGCCGCAACCATCGGCCCGATCATCCCGCCTTCGCTCCCCATGGTGATCTACGGCGTGACAGCGGATGTCTCTATCGGACGTCTTTTCATTGGGGGGCTCATTCCGGGCATTCTGATGGGCCTCTCGCTGGTGATCATGGTGAGCCTTGTCGCGCGCCGTGAAGGCATGGGCCGCAAACCGTTCGAGGGCTTCCGCGCGGTGGGACGCGCGTTTCTGGGCAGCTTTTTCGCGCTGATGACGCCAGTTCTGCTGCTCGGCGGCATGTTTTCCGGCGTTTTTACGCCAACCGAAGCTGCCGCGGCGGCCTGCATCTATGCCCTGATCCTCGGGTTTTTCGTCTATCGCACGCTTGAGTGGAAGCAAATCCCCGGCATCCTGATCGAGACGGCGGAAACCACCGGCCTTGTCACCGTGCTGGTGATGGCGGCCGGCGCGCTTGGCTGGTGCATGTCGATCTCGCGCCTGCCGCAGACGGCGGCGCCGTGGATCGTCTCGACGATTTCCTCGCCCATCGTTTTTCTGCTGATGGCGAATGCGCTGCTCCTGGTCGTCGGCTGCTTCATGGAGGCGCTGGCGGCCCTCCTGATCCTGATCCCGATTCTGGTGCCTGCTGCGATCAGCTACGGTATCGACCCGGTACAGTTCGGCGTCATCATGATCCTGAACCTCATTCTGGGCACCATTCACCCGCCGATTGGTGTCGTGCTCTTTGTGGTGACACGCATCGCCGATGTCAGCTTCGAGACGATGAGCCGCGCGATCCTGCCGTGGCTGATCCCGCTGCTCGTCGTGTTGCTGGCGATCACGCTCTGGCCGCCGTTGACGCTCTGGCTGCCACAACTGCTGCTGGGGAAATAACCTTCAGATCCAACCGCCGTCGACGACGAGGTTCTGCGCCGTCATCCCGCCCGATTGATTCGAGGCGAGGAACAGCGCAGCGCGGGCGATGTCCTCGGGGACAAGTCTACGCTTGAGGCATTGCTGCGCCATCAGCGCCGCTTCCCCCTTAGCTGTCAGCCAGAGATCGATCTGCCGTTTGGTCATGATCCAGCCGGGGAGGAGGCAGTTGACCCGGATGTTGTGGTGGCCGAGCTCGCGCGCCAGCGACCGGGTAAGCCCGACCACTGCCGATTTTGCTGTCTTATAGGCCGCGAAAGCATCATGGCTCGCGATATAACTCGTCGAGCCCATGCAGATCATGGCACCGCCACCAGCCGCAACCATATCCTTGTAGACCGCTTGTGCCGCGAAGAACTGGTGATCAAGGTTGGTCGCAAAGCGCTCACGCCAATAGGCCGGCGTGACCTCGTCAATGGTGTGCCGGTCGTCGCGTGCGGCGTTATTGACCAGCACCGTGATTGGCCCGAGGCGAGCACGAATGGCCTCAATCGCGGTTTTCAGCGCATCGAGATCTCTGAGATCAACCGGTTCGAAGGCAACCGCGGCTCCGAGCTCCCTGGCGAGCGCGGAGCCAGCCTCGCGGTCAAGATCAAGAAAGCCAACCCGCGCGCCTTGTTCGACAAAGGCCCTGACCATGGCTTCGCCAATGCCGGATGCGCCGCCAGTGATGAGAACCGTCCGGCCAGATAGGTCCGAGTAGCGCGAGAAACTCATGGAATTCATTTCCAGCTAGGAGCGCCCGCCATCCACTGATAAAATTTGCCCGCTGACCCAGCCCGCCTGTTCGCTGGCAAGGAACAGCACCGCATTCGCGATATCTTCCGCAGTACCGAGGCGGCGGGTGTGGATAGAGGCGACGAGCCGCGCCTGACCTTCCTCGCCGTAGCTCTGCCACTGCTTTTCGGTCGTCGGGTTGGAACGTACGAACCCCGGTGCCACCGCGTTGCAGGTGATGCCCCTCGGCCCCAAGTCCTGACTGAACTGCTTCGTCAGTCCCACCAGCGCGTGTTTGGCGGCAGTATAGGCCTGAATGCCAGTGAGGCTGGGACGAAGCCCGGCGCCGGAGGCAATATTGACGATCCGGCCATAGCCCTTTGCCTGCATCGCGGGCGCGGCAGCCTGCGCCATCCACATCGCGCCGTCGACATTGGCGGCAAAAATCGCCCGCCATCCGTCTTCGGAGACGCTTTCAATCGGCCCCCCGACCTGCCCACGTACGCCGCCGGCAGCATTGACGAGAATATCGAGCCGCCCGAAGCGGGCAACAACCGCCTCGACCGCTGCCTTTGTCGCCGCCCGATCACCCAGATCCAGAACGAGTGGGAGGAAGCCTTGCGCTTCGGCAAAGGCATTGAGCCGCACCGCATCGATATCCGCCACGGCAACTTGCGCACCGGAGGCCTTCAGCGCCAGCGCAATCGCCTGCCCGATGCCTTGTGCGGCTCCAGTGACCAGCGCGACGCGGTTGTCGAAGCGGATATCCATCACGCTGCTCCGTCGCAGGCGTCGATCAGAACCTGAAACGTCTCGAAGGCCATCGGGCGGCGACCATCCTCGATATCGTGGATCAATGTGACGAGCGTATCGATGGCGGGGGTCGCAACGCCAGCCTTGCGGCCAAGCTTTCCGATGATGCCGATTTGCGGATCAACCTCGGTCTTGCGCTTGCGGATCGCGAGGTCGCGGTAGATACCGCTATGCGTCTTCGCGGTCTTTGAGGTGTAGACCGCAAGCGAGGCGATGACCTCGCGGGCGCGATGCTCCGGCGCGCCGGGCAGGAACGCCGCGACATCAAATTCCGGAAAGCCGATGGGCTCGACGCCGCGCGCCTTCGTGACTGCCATTACTTCGCGGCCGAGACGTTCAAACACAGCAACGCGGCGCGGATCCGCAAAATTCGCACTCATCGAATCCGGGGTGAGGGCGGTGGCGAACAGCATCGCGCCGTAGGCGAGCTTGCCCCAGAGATAGCCCCAGATATTTTCCGTCAGCACCGAGTCAGGCTCGAAAAGCTTGAGCCATTCGAACATCTGCCGCGTGCGATCTTGCGTCACACCGTCAATCTCGCCGACAACCACCGCGCCGCGATTGCCATAGAGAACATCGCCCGGCCCGAGCCAGTCGGCGCCGAAATTGACAAAACAGCCCATGGTGCGCGCTTCGCCCACGGCTTTCGCAATGGCGATTTCATTGAGCCCGTTCTGCGCCGAGAGAACATAGCCATCCGCCGCGAGATGCGGCTTAAGCGCTTCGAGTGCCGCCTCGGTCGCTTGTGCTTTTACCGCAAGAACGATGATCGGCCAGGTGCCTACCACCTTGTCCGGTGTCACGGTCGGCACGACCTGCCGGAATTCCTCCACCGGTCCGGTAATCGCGAGCCCTTGCCGCGAGCAGGCCTCGGCGTGCTCCGCGACGATATCGACCATCGTGACATTGAGCCCGGCGCGCGCCCAATACGCGCCAAGCGTGCCGCCAATGGCGCCTGCGCCCCAGATCAGGATCGGCGTTCTCATGTCACTTTTCCCGGATCGTTGATGTTGCCCATGGCGTTAAGCTCATGGTGGGTGGCGACGACGATATCGCCTTCGGTGGTGATCCAGCCGCGATACATGCCGAGGGTGTTATAGGGCGCGATCGCATCGCCCTCCGGCCCGATGGCAACAAGGCCTGCGCCGATGCCATGGCTCGACAGCGTTTCGTGAACGAGCGTTTTCGCTGCATCCTCGAGCTTCTGCCCGCCGTAGCGAATGCGCGCGGCAAGGTCATGGCCGACCACGCGGCGGATGAAAATCTCGCCCTGACCGGTGCAGGAAACGGCACAGGTCGAGTCATCTGCATACGTCCCGGCGCCGATAATCGGGCTGTCACCTACGCGGCCAACGGGCTTGTTGTTGAACCCGCCGGTTGAGGTCGCGGCGGCAAGATGGCCATGAGAGTCGCGCGCCACCGCGCCGACCGTGCCATGCTTTTCGGCCTCGGAGGCCTTGGCGATGGTGCCGAGCGCTGCACGCGCCTTGAGGTTTGCGAGCGCGTCAACGCGCCGCTTGGTGGTAAAATATGTTGGCTCGACCATCTCCAGCCCGGATTTTTCCGCGAAATCATCCGCCGGGGCGCCGGTGAGCAAAACCGCCTTGCCGCTGTCCATCACAGCGCGGGCGGCCACAACCGGATTGCGGATGCGGCGCACGGCCGTCACCGCCCCGGCTTCGAGGGTCGAGCCATCCATGATCGAAGCGTCGAGTTCATGCTCGCCGTTTTCATTGAGCGCCGCGCCGAACCCGGCGTTGAAGTGTGGCGAATTCTCCAGCACGACCACCGTGGCCTGCACGGCATCAACCGCGCGGCCACCGGTTTTGAGGATCGCCCAGCCGGCGCGGAGCGCATTCGCGATATGCTCCCGGCTTTCGGCCCAGTCCCGTTCGCTCTGGAGGCTGCGGTCCAGTGTCCCGCAGCCGCCGTGCAGACCGATGGCGATCTTTGTCATTTTGTTTCGCCAATCCTGCCCTTATTTGCCCGGCTTGATGTTCATCGCGAGCGTATCTTCGTCGACACGCGGCTTGATGGTCACCTTGCCTTTCTGCATTGCCCAGGCCGAACCGACCGCGACGATGGGGAGGCGCTGGAGATCCTTGTCGACGAGCGCATTGGCATCTTCGAGGAACTTGCGGCGCTTGCCTTCATCCATTTCGATGGCCGCAGCCTGAAGCGCCTTGTCGACCGCCTCGTTCTTGTAGCCGAGCACGTTGAATGCGCCCATTTTTACCGTTGGCGCGTTGGAATGGGCGAGGGAGGAGAGCGTATAATGTGCTTCGCCCGTCAGCGTGCCCCAGCCGGACATTGAGAACGAATATTCACCGCGCGTGCGGGCCGGGAAGAACACGGTGACCGGCTGCGCATTCGGCGTCGTATCGATGCCGATGGCCGCGAGCATTTGCGCAATCGAGGTGCCGACCTGCACGTCCCCCGGCAGGCGATCCTTCGTGAAGGCGAAGGACATCTTGAACCCGTTGGGGTAACCCGCATCCGCAAGGAGCTTCTTCGCCGCTGCCGGATCATACTTCTTCGGTGCAATCGCCTTGTTGTAACCGAAGATCGAAGGCGTCACGAGCTGGTTGACGTCCTTGCCGAGGCCTTCCATCGCGATTTCCGCCAGCGCCTTGCGGTCAATGGCGAGATCGATGGCCTGGCGCACCCGGATATCGAGGAAGGGGTTCTTCTCAAGCGCAGAACCGTCCTTCGCGGTGACGCCTTGCGCCTTCTCGCGCAGATCCATCTCGATATTGAAGACGTAAACTGTGTCAATGATTTGCACATCGATCTTCGGGTCACGCTTGAGCGTTGCCACGTCCGTTGCCGGCACGCGGGTGATCAGATCGAGCTGACCCGCCTTGAGCTGCGCGACGCGCGCGGCATCATTGGCGATTTCCTTGCGGATATGCTTCGCCCACGGCTCCTTCGGACCCCAGTAGCCATCGAAACGGTCAAGCACGAGGTCACCCTTCGGCTCCCACGAGACATATTTGTACGGCCCGGTGCCGATGGCAGCCTTGCCCGAGTTGAACGCCGCATTGGCGCTTTCCTTGGTGAGGCCCGCCGCCGCCTTGGCGGAGACGATAAAGAGGCGGATGAAATCGTTCGGCAGCGTCGGCGCTGCACCATCCGTGATCACCTGAACGGTCAGGGGATCGATGATCTTCACTTCCTTGACGCGGCGAACGTAGATTGTCGTCGGGTTCGGACCGGAAACCACCGGAATACGCTCAATCGAGAACTTAACGTCCTCAGCAGTGAAATCCGAACCATCGTGGAATTTCACGCCCTTGCGGAGCTTGAATTCCCAGGTGGTCTCGTTGACCACCTTCCAGCTCTCGGCGAGACGCGGCTCAAGTTCAAGCCCGTCGCCTGACCAGACCAGCGTATCAAAAATCTGTTTGAGTGATTCCGCATGATTGCCGGTGGCCGTGAAATGCGGATCAATCGAATCCGGACCGCCACGCACACCGATAGTCAGCGTCTGCGCCAAAGTCGGGGAGGAAAGGGCGGTCGTGGAAAGAGCAGTCGCACAGAAAAGAGCGAAAACGGACGGGCGCATGCAGGACCTCCTGTTGAGGACGCCTCAGCCGCCACGGCCGGGCGCAGATGAGCGCATTGAAGGCCAGCAAAACGGTGACGTCAATTCCTTGTGGAACTATTTTTTAGCGCTATAGTCCTCTCAGACCCCTGATCCGTTCGAGATGGAACCATTTATGCGGGACAAGTCAGCAGCGCGCCGCGTTGAAGAGCAGGATGATGCTTCATCAGGCACAGCGGCGCCCGTAGAGGTGCTGACGCCGGGCAGCGAGTTGCTCGACCGTCAACGACTCGACGCCTTGACTCACGCCCGCCTCTGGAAAAACCCTTGCGGTTTTGCCGCGCGCTTCAACTTTCTTGCACGGCGCTACAACGTGCCGCTCTACGGCTGGGTGCAGGAGCATTATGGCCTCAGCCGCGTCGAATTCATCGTGATTTACAATCTTGCGGTCGCTGGAAGCTTCACCGCGAGCGAAATCGCCGCCTCGACCGCCTTTCCGAAGAACACCCTGAGCCGCGCCGTCAATCGGCTCGCCAAGCTTGGTTTGATTACCCGGAAGGCGGACGGGACGGATCGCCGGGCACAAAATCTCGCGCTGACGGCCAAAGGGCAGGCGATCTATGATGAGGCGCTGCCGCGTTTCGCTGGCCTAGAGCAGGAGATGCTCGCCTCGCTCAACCTTGTGGAACGGGAAATGCTGTCCATGCTGCTCGCCAAGGTGGTGACCGCAATGTTCTACGGACAATCCGTACCTGATCTTCCAGACGAACCTTGACAGGATATTTCATGCGTATTGCAGATATGAACTGGATGCAGGTGGCCGAGCACGTCAAAGGCGATGATCGTGCGGTGCTGCCGCTCGGCTCGACCGAGCAGCACGCCTATCTCAGCCTCGCGGTCGATGCGATCCTCGCCGAGCGCGTGGCGCTTGATGCGGCAGAGGGGCTGAATATTCCGGTTTTTCCCGTTTCAAGCTATGGTTTCACGCCGAATTTCGTCGATTTTCCTGGTACGGTGACACTGAAGCTCTCGACCTATATCGCGCTTGTCACCGATATTCTCGACGGCATGGTGCGCTCGGGGTTCAAGCGCATCACCATTGTCAACGGACACGGCGGCAATTCGCCGGCCCATGGCGCGGTGCTCGAATGGCTTGATCGTCATCGCGGCGTTCAGGTCAAATGGCACAACTGGTGGAACGCGCCGGAGACCTTCGCCAAGGTCAAAGCCATTGACCCTGTCGCCAGCCACGCTTCGTGGATGGAGAATTTCCCGTGGACGCGGCTTGGCAACATCGGCATGCCCGCGACGCAAAAGCCGATGCTCGACATGGCCCGCTTTGTGCAACTCGATCCGGGAGCCAAGAAGGAGCTCCTCGGCGATGGCAACTACGGCGGCTTCTACCAGCGCTCCGATGAGGAGATGCTGGCGATCTGGGAGGTCGCCGTCGCCGAAACGCGGAAAATCATCACGGAGGGGTGGGATTGATCCATACACAGCCTTTGCAAGCGAAGTGGGCACCGGTTCGCGTGAAGCAAAGGCGTCAAAAAATACTGGCCTTTGCAAGCGAAGTGGGCACCGGTTCGCGTGGAGCAAAGGCGTCAAAAAATACTGGCCTTTGCAAGCGAAGTGGGCACCGGTTCGCGTGGAGCAAAGGCGTATGAAAACTGAAGAAAGGTCTTTATGCTCGGTTTTGTGATCCAGCGGCTGCTGCAAGCCTTCGTGGTGATGATGATCATCTCCGCGATGGTGTTTGTCGGCGTGTATGCCGTTGGAAACCCCATCGACGTGGTGCTCTCGCCGGATGCGACGCAGCAGATCCGTGAGCAAGCAATCAAGGCTTATGGCTTCGATCAGCCGCTCTGGAAGCAATACGCGGATTTTCTCGGCCGGCTGATCCGTGGCGATTTCGGCAATTCGTTCCTCTACAACATGCCAGTGCTGCAATTGATCGGCTCGCGCCTGCCGGCGACTGCTGAACTCACACTGGCCGCCGTGTTCGGCGCGACATTTCTGGGCGTTCCGCTCGGCATGTACGCGGGGTATCGCCCCGACAGCACCTTCTCGAAGGCCGTGATGGCGATCTCGATCCTCGGCTTCTCGGTCCCGACATTCTGGATCGGCCTCGTGCTGATCTTCACCTTCGCGGTGGAACTCGGCTGGCTCCCGGCGGGCGGACGCGGCGAGACCGCGCAACTCTTCGGTATCGAATGGAGCTTTCTGACCACGAACGGCCTCAAGCACATGTTCTTGCCCGCGCTGAACCTCTCGCTGTTCAAATTCGCCATGATGGTGCGCCTTGCCCGCGCCGGCACGCGTGAAACCATGCTGACCGATACCGTGCGCTTCGCCCGCGCCGCCGGCGAGAGCGAATGGACGATCCTGACACGGCATGTCCTTCGGTTGATCGCGATTCCCATCGTGACCGTCTTCGGGCTCGAACTTGGCTCTACCATGGCCTTTGCGGTTGTCACCGAGACGATTTTCTCCTGGCCCGGCGTCGGCAAGCTCATCATCGACAGCATCACGACGCTCGATCGTCCGGTGATGGTCGCTTACCTGATGCTGGTCGCGTTTTTCTTCATCGTGATTAATTTCGTGGTCGACATCTCCTATGCCGCGCTCGACCCGCGCCTGAGGACACGGCGCGCATGATTGATCCCTCAAGCCCTCTTGCCCGTTTCTGGGATGAATTTCGCCACAACCGCATCGCCGTTGGCGCGCTGGTGGTGGTGGTCCTGATCATGCTGATTGCACTGTTCGCGCCGCTGATCTCGCCGCAGAACCCCTATGATCTTGCGACCCTCGTGTTGACTGATGCCCGCCGTCCACCGGGCTTTGTCGGCTCGAAGGGCTTCACGCATTGGCTGGGGACGGATGCGCAGGGGCGCGATCTTCTCTCCGCGATCCTCTATGGCCTCCGAATCTCGATCCAGATCGGCGTGATGGCGGGCGGCATTGCCTTTTGCCTCGGCGCGACGCTTGGCGCGTTTGCGGCCTATTTCGGCGGCAAGATCGAGGCGCTGATCATGCGCATCGTTGATTTGCAGCTTTCGTTTCCGGCAATCCTGCTCGCGCTGGTGCTGGCGGCGCTGCTGGGGCAGGGGAAGGGCCCGTTGATCGCCGCGCTGGTGACGGCGCAATACGCCTATTTTGCCCGCACGGCGCATGGGGCAGCCGCGACCGAGCGCTCGAAGGAATATGTCGAAGCTGCGCTTTCGACCCCACTCTCGCCGCGCCGCGTGGTGTTCCGCCATATCCTGCCGAACTGCCTGCCGCCGCTCATTGTGGTGGCGACGGTGCAGGTTGCGAACTCCATCGCGCTCGAAGCGACGCTCTCGTTCCTCGGCCTCGGTCTGCCGGTGAGCGAACCTTCGCTTGGCATGCTGATCGCCAACGGTTTCCAGTACATGCTCTCCGGGCGCTACTGGATTTCGATCTATCCCGGCGTGGCGCTGATCGTGCTGATCGTCGCGATCAACCTCGTCGGCGACCAGATCCGCGATCAGTTGAACCCGAGGCTCAGAAGATGACGCTGCTTCAGGTTCGCGACCTTCAAACCCATTTTGCGACCCGTTCCGGTGCGCTGAAGGCCGTAGACGGCGTCTCGTTTGATATCGCTGCGGGCGAAATCGTCGGCCTCGTTGGTGAGAGCGGTTCGGGCAAATCCGTCACCGGGTTTTCGATCCTCGGCCTTATTGATCCGCCGGGGCGCATTATCGGTGGATCGGTGAAGCTGGAGGGCCGCGAACTCGTTGGCCTCCCGAATGCCGAGTTGCGCGGCGTGCGCGGACGCCAGATCTCGATGGTGTTTCAGGACCCTTCGGCGACGCTGAACCCGGTTCTCACCATCGGGCGGCAGATGCAACTGGCGCTCGAAGCGCATGAGAAAACGAGCGAAGCGGCGATGCGCGCCCGCGCGGTGGAAGTGCTCGAACGCGTCGGGATTCCGGATGCCGCGCGACGGCTCGATGCCCATCCGCACCAGTTTTCCGGCGGCATGCGCCAGCGCGTGGCCATCGCGATTGCGCTGCTGAATAGCCCCGCGCTCATCATCTGTGACGAACCGACCACTGCGCTCGATGTGTCGATCCAGGCGCAGATCCTCACCGAAATGAAGGCGCTAGCGCGCGATCTCGGCACCGCGATGATCTGGATTTCCCATGATCTCGCGACCGTTTCCTCCGTCGCGAGCCGCCTTCTCGTGATGTATGCAGGGCGGATCATCGAGGAAGGGCCGGTGCGCGATGTGCTGCGGGCGCCGCGTCACCCCTACACGGCAGGCCTGATTGCCTCGCTCCCTGCCCATGCCGTGCCGGGGCGCGATCTCGTGCAAATCCCTGGCTCGACACCCTCGCTGTTCGATCTGCCGCCGGGCTGCGCGTTCCAGCCGCGCTGCACTTATGCGCAAGCGGGCTGCGGTGTGATGCCGAACCTGCTGCGTGAGGAAAACCGCGCCGTCCGCTGCCATTTCCCGCTGAACGGGAGCGGATCATGAGCGAAGGCGGTTCTTTCAAGGATATGAACCAGATCATCACGGTCGAGAACGTCTCGAAACGCTTCTCGCCGCGCCTTTCCTTTGGGGAGAAGATTGCAGCACGGCTCGGCTCGCCCATCGAAACGCGCACCGTGCACGCGGTCGATGGCGTGAGCTTTGCGATCCGCAAGGGCGAGGTTCTCGGTCTTGTCGGCGAATCCGGCTGCGGAAAATCAACACTTGGCCGCGTTATCGCGGGCATTCATCCGCCAAGCGCAGGCGCGGCCAGCATCGACAGCGCGCCCGTGATGAACGCCGCCGGGCGCAAGACCACCACGCGCATCCAGATGGTGTTTCAGGACCCCTTTGCCTCGCTCGATCCGCGCATCCGCATCGGCGAGACGATTTCCGAAGGCCCGATTGCGCATAACCTTGTCAGCAGCGCCGAGGCCAAGGCCTATGTCGCGCGATGGCTGACGGCTGTAGGTCTGCCGGCGGAGGCAGCGGAGCGCTTCCCGCATCAATTCTCCGGCGGTCAGCGCCAGCGCGTCGCGATTGCCCGCGCGCTTGCGATGCAGCCGGACGTGCTGGTCTGTGATGAGCCCGTCGCTTCGCTTGATGTCTCGATTCAGGCGCAGATCATCAACCTCTTCCTGAAATTGCGTCGCGAACTCGGGCTGACGATGCTCTTCATCAGCCATGATCTCGGTATCGTCCGCCACATCTCGGACCGGATCGCGGTGATGTATCTCGGGCGCATTGTCGAACTGGGACCAACTGAAGCGGTCTACGCAGCTCCGCAGCACCCCTATACCCGCGCGCTGCTCGACAGCGTGCCGAAGTTCGTCACCGATGCCGATGAACTCGTCTCGTTCAAGCCAATTGAGGGTGAATTACCGTCACCGCTTTCGCCACCAAAGGGCTGCCATTTCAACCTGCGTTGCCCGAAGGCCGAGGCGCGCTGCCGTAGCGAGCGCCCGCCGCTCGACGAGCAGGGCGGGGAGCGCGCGGTCGCCTGCCATTTTCCGTTGTAAATTAACAGCCATTCAAGAAGGAGCGTCACATGGAACCTTGGCAATGGCCTGAATCCGAATGGCGCGCCCGTGTCGATGCCGTGCGGGCCGGGCGCTCGCTAAAGCCGAAAAGCTGGCCTGGCGGCGCGACCTGCGCCGTAGCGCTCTCCTTCGATAGTGATCATGAGACCAATGAACTTCGGGACGGCGGCAAGTCTGTGGGGCGTATGTCCTGGGGACAATATGGCAATCGCGTCGGCGTGCCGCGCATCCTCGATATCCTCAAGCGCGAGGATATCCGCGCGAGCTTCTTTGTCCCCGCCGTGGCCGCGCTCCTCCACCCCGACGAACAACGCCGCGTGATCGCCGATGGTCACGAAATCGGCCTTCACGGCTGGATTCACGAGGTGAATTCCACCTTGCCGGAGGAGGTCGAACGCGATCTCCATTTCCGCGCGGCGGATACGCTTGAAAAGATCACCGGTGTCCGAGCCGTGGGTATGCGCACACCAAGCTGGGATTTTTCGCCCGCGACGCTCAAAATCCAGCGTGAACTCGGCTTGCTCTACGACAGCTCATTGATGGCCGATAACGACCCCTACGAGCTGATCGATCAGGGCGAGGCCACTGGCATTGTCGAACTTCCGGTCGAATGGATCCGGGATGACGCGCCCTATTTCAACATGAACCGCTTTCAGGCGCTCCGACCTTACACGCCGCCGCCCGCCGTGCTCGATATCTTCAAGCGTGAGTTCGACGGTGCCTATGACGAGGGCGGATTGTTTCTCCTCACCATGCACCCGCATGTCACGGGTTATCGCTCGCGGCTGTTCATCCTCGAAGAGCTGATCCAGCACGCCAAAGCGCGCGGAAATTGCTGGTTCGCGACCCATGCCGAGATCGCGGCGCATTGTGCGAAAGAGGCGGGCTTGCGATAAGCAAAACCTGTCATCCGGAGAGTCGATATGTCTGACCCCAAGGGAATGCGCCGCAACCTCGCGAACTATGGTGATGCGGGGTTTTCGGTCTTCCTGCGCAAGGCCTTCATCAAGGCGCTCGGCTATTCCGATGACGCGCTGGAGCGCCCGATCATTGGCATTGTTGATACCGGGTCGGGCTACAATGCCTGCCACGCCAATATGCCGGACCTGATCACCGCCGCGAGCCGTGGCGTGATGCTCGCGGGCGGGATTCCGATCCCGTTTCCGGTGATCTCGATTCAGGAGAGTTTCGCCAACCCCACCTCGATGTACCTGCGCAACCTGATGGCGATGGATGTCGAGGAGATGATCCGGGCGCAGCCGATGGATGCGGTGATCCTGATTGGTGGCTGCGATAAGACCGTTCCGGCGCTAGTAATGGGCGCGGCGAGCGTCAATGTCCCGGCGATTTTGCTCGTCACCGGTCCGATGCTCGCGGGCAGCTTTCGCGGCGAGAAGATCGGTGCCTGCACGGATTGCCGCCGCTACTGGGCAAAATTTCGCGCCGGCGAGATGAGCGAAGCGGACATCACCGAAGCCAACGCCGAGCTTGCACCGACCGTCGGCACCTGCGGCGTGATGGGAACGGCGAGCACAATGGCGCTTGCCTGCGAGGCGATGGGCATCATGTTGCCGGGCGGCGCCTGTGCGCCTGCCGTTTCCGCCGAGCGCCGCCGCCTTGCGGAAGCCACCGGAACCCGTGCCGTGGCGATGGCTGCGGAGAAACTCACACCGGATCAGGTTTTAACGCCTGCCGCCTTCGTGAATGCGTTGCGCGTGGTGCTGGCCGCCGGCGGTTCCACCAATGCGCTCGTGCACCTCACCGCCATGGCGGGACGCCTTGGCATCGGCGTGGATCTCGCAGGCTTTGATCGTCTCGGCCGGGAAACCCCTGTGCTGGTCGATCTGAAGCCCACCGGCCAGCATTATATGGAAGATTTGCATCACGCAGGCGGCCTGACGCCGATTTTGCGTCAACTCGCGCCGATGCTCGATCTTTCCTGCAAAACCGTGACCGGACTCACGCTCGGCGAGAACATCGCCGCCGGGCGGGCCGACTTCGCGCAGGATGTCATCCGCCCGCTCGAAAACCCGATCCATTCGGGCGGCGCTATGGCGGTGCTGACCGGCAACCTCGCGCCCAACGGCGCGATCATCAAGCAGGCCGCCGCGAACCCCAATCTCCTTCAGCACGAGGGCAGGGCAGTTGTGTTCGAAAGCCTCGCCGACCTTGCCGCGCGCATCGATGATCCCGCGCTCGATGTCGCCCCGGGGGATATCCTCGTGCTCAAGAATGCCGGCCCCAAGGGCGCACCGGGCATGCCCGAGGCGGGCTATCTCCCGATCCCGAAAAAGCTCGGGCAAATGGGTGTGAAGGATATCGTCCGCATCTCGGATGCGCGGATGAGTGGCACGGCCTTCGGCACCATCGTGCTGCACATTTCGCCTGAGGCGGCGGAAGGCGGCCCGCTGGCGCTGGTCCGGAATGGCGATCGCATCCGGCTCGACACCGCCGGGCGCAAGCTCGATCTCCTTTTGGATGAGGCGGAGTTGGCGGAACGACGCGCGGAGCTGCCGCTGAAGCCGCCGGTCCCACCGCGCGGCTATGCAAAACTCTGGTTCGAGCAGGTGACGCAAGCCGAGCAAGGCTGCGATTTCGCCTTCCTGATCCCGGAGATCACGCGGGTCATTCCGTAACGGGCATCACCCAAGGCTCGGCACCGAGCCGCGCCGCCCGGAACGTCGCGATTTCATCCGTGTGACGGCGCGTCAGATCGAGGTCATCCCAGCCGTTCAGAAGCTGTAGCCGCCGCACCGGATCGATCACAAATCCACACTGGAAATTGCCGGAGGTGATGGTCTGCGCCTCAAGATCAACGGTGATCGGCTGATCCACCTCGCCGAGCCTCTGGAGCAAGGCTTCCGCATCCTCCGGCGTCACGGTGGCAGGCAGCAGTCCGTTCTTGACCGCGTTCGACGCGAAAATATCCCCGAAAGACGGCGCGATCACGCAGCGAATACCGAAATCCCAGAGGGCATAAACCGCCGCTTCGCGCGAGGAGCCGGTGCCGAAATTACGCCGCGCGACCATGATTTTCGCAGTCGAATAGCGCGTATCGAGCACGAACCCCTTCGAGGTTCCAGCCTCGTCGAACCGGAGGTCGTGCAGCAGAAATCGACCATAGCCTGCCGAGCGGGGGCGGCTCATGAAGCGCGCAGGGATCAACTGGTCTGTATCGACGTTTTCGAGCCCGAGCGGGCAGGCAGGCGCGGAAAGGGTCGTGAACTTATCCATGAATCACCCCAGCTTCCGCACATCCGTGAGCCGCCCCGTGACCGCCGCTGCAGCGACCATCGCGGGCGACATCAGATGCGTGCGCGCATCCTTGCCCTGCCGTCCACGAAAATTGCGGTTGGTGGTGGAAGCGCAGCGCTCTCCGGCGCTCACAAGATCGCCGTTCATCCCGACACACATGGAGCAGCCAGAATCAGCCCAGATCAGACCGGCCTCAATGAAAATCCGGTCGAGTCCTTCGACCTCGGCCTGCTTCTTCACCAGCGTCGAGCCGGGAGAAACAAGCCCAGGCACCTTCGCCTTGCGGCCCTTGAGCACGCCCGCCGCCGCGCGCAGATCCTCGATCCGAGCATTGGTGCAGGAGCCGATGAAAACGCGGTCTACAACAACTGTTTCGAGATTCTGGCCGGGAGAAAGCCCCATATAATTCAGCGCTTCGGCAAGATATTTCGCGCGCGCGGGGTCAACCTCAGCAGCCGGATCAGGCGCTTGCGCCGTAATTGCCAGCGCATCCTCCGGGCTCACGCCCCAGGTAACGAGCGGCGCGATGTCTGCGGCATTGAGCGCGACTTCGCGGTCGAAGGTCGCGCCGGGGTCTGTCGTAAGCTCGCGCCACGCCGCAATCGCAAAATCCAGTGCCGCGCCCTTCGGTGCGTAAGGGCGTCCCCGAACCCACGCGAAGGTGACCTCATCTGGCGCAACCATCGCGCAACGCGCGCCGCCCTCAATCGACATGTTGCAGAGCGTCAGCCGCCCTTCCATTGAAAGCGCAGAAATAGCCTCGCCAGCGTATTCCACCGCAGCACCGCGCGCGCCGTCCGCCCCGATGGTGCGAATCACGTGGAGCGCGAGGTCCTTCGCTGAGATATGCGGCCCGAGGCGGCCCGCAACCGTGATCCGCATCCGCTTCGGCTTTTTCTGCCAGAGGGTCTGCGTCATCAGCACATGGGCGACTTCGGAAGCGCCGATCCCGAAGGCATAGGCCCCGAAAGCGCCATGCGTGGAGGTGTGGCTATCCCCACAGACGATGAGCAGCCCCGGCAGCGTCAGCCCCTGTTCCGGCCCGACAACATGGACAATACCCTGCGCCGGGTCCGCGATGTCAAAAAGGCGAAAGCCGTGCTTCCCTGCATTGGCTGAAAGCCGATCCACCATCCCCGCGATCTCGTCATCCGGGATCGCCGGGCGCCCGCGCGTGGGGACGTAATGATCCGCGACGCCGAAAGTCAGTCCCGGCTCCGCGAGCTTTTCGCCGCGCGCATCGAGATTGCGGAAGGCATGGTGCGAGCCTTCATGCACGAAATGCCGGTCAACCCAGAGCAGGGATTCGCCATCCTCACGCGTCGTGATGACATGGCTATCCCAAAGTTTGTCGAACAGCGTGCGCGGCGCGCTCATGCCGCTTCGATCTCCGCGATCATCTCGGCGATGGAGGCCACGCGGCCCACCGGGCGCAGCGCGTCCACGGCCGTCTTATGCACCTCCGGCGAGAAGGCGGCGCAGCCATCTTCCAGTAGAATGGCCTCGAGGTCGCGGACATGCGCGTCGCGGAAGGTCGAGGCCACGCCACCGTTGGTGACAATGCCGCAAACGAGCAGCCGCGTGACGCCGAGCTTGCGGATCACCCATTCAAGTCGGCTCATATAAAAGGCTGAGTAGGCGACCTTTTCGACCGCTACATCAACAGGTTGCAGCGCATCGACCGTCGCCTGACCCCAGCCGCCCGGCGCGAAATCACCCTTGCGCAGAAAGGGGCGAATCTTCTTGAGGTGCGGCGAGATCATCGGTTCGCCGCCGCGCCCTGGCACCAGCGTGAAATGCGTCGAGATCACGAGGCCGCCCGCCTTCCGCATCGTATCCGCCAGCGGTTTGATCCGCGCGGGCAGGGCAGCGATCTCGGCATTGCCTTGTCCGCCACGTGCATACGCGCCATCGGGATGGATGAAATCGTTCTGCAAATCGCACAGCAGCAGGGCGGTCGAGGTCCAGTCGCTCATCACAGGCGCTCCACAATGAGGTTGCCGAAGCGGTCGACCCGTGCGCCAAGGCCGGGATCGAGAACAATGGTCGCATCCGCCTGTTCGAGAATGGCGGGGCCGGTGATTTTCGCGTCAATCGGTAGCGCGAGGCGATCATAAATCGCCGCCTCGTGCCAGCCGCCGTCAAACCACACCTTGCGATAGCCACGCGCCGCCGTCTCGATGCTGGCATCCGCCGCAGGGGCAAGCGCAGCCAAATCGAATGCCGGGCGGCGGCCGATGGCAGCCGTCCGGAGGTTCACTATTTTCACCGGAATGCCGGGCAGGAGGCGCGAAAACGCCTTGGCGTAGGCGGTTTCGAACGCCGCGCGAACCACAGCCTCGCTCAGCGAAACCTTGCCGGCCTCCAGCGTCACCGGCAGCGGCACGCCGACCGTATGCGTCTGACCCTGATAATGCATGTCGAGTTCGAAGACGACATCGATCCGCTCGACCTGAAGCGAGGCAGCGGCGACAATCGCACGCGCCTTCTCGCCCGTCTCCGCCATGCGTGCCGCGAGCGAAGCGGCATCGAGCCCGTCGAGCATCAGATTGACGGTCGCGACCTCATCATGCCGGATATCGGCGATGATGCAGCCAAGCGCCGAGGTGATGCCGGGATAGCGCGGCACCAGTGCGGATTTGAGGCCGACATCCTTGATCAGCGCGCCAACATGCAGCGCACCGCCACCACCGAAGGGCACAGCGGTAAATTTCGTCGGATCATGCCCGCGCTCGATGGACACCAGCCGGATAGCGCCGGCCATCTTCGCATTGGCGACGCGGATGATCGCCTCCGCCGCCGCTTCCGGCGAAAGGCCGAGCGGCTCACCGATATGCGCGTCGATCGCCGCACGCGCGGCTTCGACATCGAGCCGTGCGAGCTTGCCGCCGATCGGCTTTTCGGCGTTGATCCGCCCGAGTACGATATTCGCGTCCGTGAGGGTCGGGCGGGTGTTGCCCTGCGCATAGGCGACCGGACCGGGGCGCGAACCAGCGCTTTCCGGCCCAACAGCCAGCAACCCGCCCTTGTCGACATGGGCGATGGACCCGCCGCCGGCGCCGATGGTGGTGATCTCGATCATCGGCGTGCGGACGACCATGCCGAAGTCGATGGTGGTCTGTGCTGCGAGCGCCGCTTCGCCGCCTGCCACGAGGCTGACATCGAAGGAAGTACCGCCAAGATCGGCGGTGACGATATCCTCATAACCCGCCGCGCGCCCGATGGCCGCTGCCGCGATCACGCCCGCCGCCGGACCGGATAGCGCGGTACGGACCGGGAATTTCCGCGCATTCGCGGTCGACATCACGCCACCGTTGGATTGCACGATATGGAACGAGCCGGCAAAGCCATCGCCCGCGAGTGCATCCTCAAGCTTGCCGAGATAACTCGCCACGACAGGTTGGAGATAGGCGTTGAGGGCGATGGTCGAGGTGCGTTCAAACTCGCGGATTTCCGGCAGCAATTCATGCGAGGCCGAGACATGCGCGTTCGGCCACACCGCCCGCGCGGCTTCGAGCGCCGCGCGCTCATTCGCCGGGTTAGCATAGGCATTGATGAAGCCGATAGCGAGCGCTTCAGCCCCCATGGCGATCAGCTTGGCGCAGGCCGCTTCGATATCAGCCTTCTGAACCGCGACGCGGATAGTGCCATCCGCCAGCGTTCTTTCAGGCACTTCAAGGCGGAATTCACGGGAGGCGATGGGTTCGAAATCGCCCCAGAGCCCCCAGGTATTGGGCCGGTCGCGGCGTCGCATTTCCAGCGTATCGCGGAAGCCCGGCGTCGTGATGATGCCGATTTTCGCACCCTTGCGCTCCAGCAGCGCATTGGTGCCCACGGTCGTGCCATGAACAATCGCGCCGAGATTGGCGATAGCATCGAGCCGCTTAAGCCCCTCAATGAAGCCGACAGCTTCGTCGCCGCGGTTCGAGGGCACCTTGGCGGTGCGGAAGGCGCGCGTCTTCTCATCAAAGAACGCGAGATCAGTGAACGTGCCGCCGACATCGACGCCAACGAGCGTGGAAAGCTTGGTCATGCCGCTTCTCCCGCTCGGAGGGCGGCAGTCGCCTTGGTATCCACGAGACCTGAGGCATCGACAATCACGGCATAATCCTGTCTGGCAGTTTCGGGCGAAAGGAGCCCGCGTACGACATCTCGCGCGACGGCTTCTGGCGCGCGGGTCCGGGCATCGCCCCAGCCACCACCGCCGGGCGATTGCAGACGGATTTCCTGCCCCTGCGTTAACTTCACGCCCGTGACCTTCGAGGCCATGGCGGGTGATTTCAGTCCGTCATCCGTTTCCCAATGGAACAGGTTGAGCGCACCGGGCGCGCCGCCCGCAACACCGAACGGCGCGTAACGCCCGCGCTCACCCAGAAGTGAGACATCCGCCCCGCCTTCTGAGAGCACTTCGAGCGCATAAACTGCGCCAAAGCCGCCCCGATGCGCACCCGCACCTGCGCTTTCCGGCCGTAGGCCCCATTCGGTGAACATAACGGGATAAGAGGCTTCCAGAATTTCCGCCGGCGGCATGGTCGCCGTGGAAATCGGGTTATTCGCGTGGTTGAGGCCATCGGACGCCGGATTGCCGCCCAGACCGCCGCCGAAGAACGAGAACAGCACCCAGCGCTCGCCATTCGAGCGATGCCCGGCAACCGAGAGCGCGTTGATGGTACCGAAGGGGGCCGCCGTGGCACGCGAGGGATCGGCCTTCGCCAGCGCGCCGAACACCACGCCGATCATCCGCAAAATGGTCTCGGTATATCCGGCCACAGGGCGCGGCGCGGAGACGCCGAGAAAGCTCGTCTCGGAGATCTCGAAGGTGATCGGTCGAAGGCAGCCAGCATTGGCCGGAACTTCGGTGAACACATGTTTCAGCGCGACATAGCAGGCCGCAACGGCGGTCGATTTCGCAATATTCACCGGCCCCTTGCAGGCGGGCGAGGAGCGCGAGAAATCGAGCACCATGGTCTCGCCCGCAATGGTGAGATCGAGCGCGATGGTCAGCTTTTCATCGACGATGCCGTCGTTATCGAGGTAATCCTCAAACGAATAGACCCCATCGGGCAGGGCGGCGATATTGGCCCGCATCAAGGCTTCAGCGCGGGCGGAGGCGGCTTCGAGCGCCGCTTCGACAACGCCATCGCCGTATTCATCGATCAGCGCGTGGAAGCGCTTTTCGCCGAGATCGAGCGCGTTGAGCTGGCCGTTGAGATCACCCCAGTTCGAGCGCGGAACACGGGTATTCGCTTGCAGGATATCGACGATGTCCTGCTGGATCACGCCCTTCCTGAAGAGCTTCACCGGCGGGATCAGCACACCTTCCTGAAAGCTCTCGACCGCCTGCGGATTGTAACCACCCGGCACATTGCCGCCGATATCGAGCCAATGGCCAACCGAGGCGAGCCAGGCGAAGAGCTTCCCGCCCCGCATCAACGGCCGCACGAGACGGAAATCGTTGAGATGCGTTCCGCCCGCGTAGGGGTCGTTGAAGATGAAGGTATCGCCGTCCTCGGCCCCGTCAGGCCCGACCTTGTCGATCACGGATTTGACCGCGAATGCCATCGCACCGACGAAAATTGGCAAACCGCGCTGGCCCTGCACCAGCGTTGCGCCGGTCGTGGCATGATAGAGACCGTGGCAAGCGTCACGCGCTTCCGCGATGATCGGGTTGAATGCGGAGCGATAAAGCGTCGCGTCCATCTCGTCGGCGATCTGTTCGAGCCGCCCGGTGAGAATGGCGAAGGTGACGGGGTCGAGAGTCGGGGTGGTCATCAGGCGTTGTCCTCGTAGCGCTTGCCGAGCGCCAGCATTTCCGGCGTGCCGATGACCTCGTTGAGTTCATCGAAATCGAACATCGCGTTGCGGAAGGCGTCCGTCGTGCCGTCACGCAGAAGCGTTGCGTAGAACGCCTGCGCCGCATGGGCGATGGCGCGAACAATGCCGCCGGGGAAGATCACAAGTCTGAACCCTTGGGCTTCAAGCTCGGCGGCGGCCTTGATGGGTGTGCGCCCGCCCTCGACCATATTGGCCATCAGCGGCAGGCCGGTCCCCGCGAGCGCCTTGACGATGGCACCCAGTTCATCCTGACTGCCGGGCGCTTCCACGAACAGCATATCCGCGCCGGATTGCGCATAGAGGCAGGCGCGATCGATCGCAGCATTGAAGCCCTCGACCGCAATCGCATCCGTCCGCGCGATGATGACCGTATCGTCACTGGCGCGCGCATCCGCAGCGGCCTTGATCTTGCCAGCCATCTCGGTCGCGGAAATCAGACGCTTTTCGGCCAGATGCCCGCAGCGCTTGGGGTAGGATTGATCCTCGATCTGCAAGGCATTGGCGCCGGCACGCTCGAAAATCCGCATCGTGCGCTGCATGTTGAGCGCATTGCCATGGCCGTTATCAGCATCGACGATCAACGGGGTGGCGACCCGGTCGCGGATCAGTGCTATGGTCTCGGCCATTTCCGTCATCGAGGTGAGGCCGATATCGGGACGCCCAAGGCGGGTATACGCCACCGCCGCGCCCGAAAGATAAAGCGCTTCGGCCCCGGCATCAGTGGCAAGTGAGGCGGTCAGCGCATCATAGATGCCCGGTGCCAGCACGATAGGCCTTTGGCCGATCCGCGCCTTGAACGAGCCGGGAAGGGAGGAGGCGGGGGACATCACAGGGACTCGCTGAGCTGGAGGAGCGGCGTGATCGAGGGGGCGGTGTCGAGTGCAAGCGCTGCCGCCACGAGCGCCTTGGCCCGTTCGGCACCGATGGATGGCCCTGCGACCTCGTGGAATTTCGTGATCACATCGTCGCGGGAGTAGGGGTCTTCGGTATCACCCTTGTTGGTCAAAACCTCGGCCTTCAACACCCGTCCGTCGGTGAGCGTGAGCGTCACCCGCGCCGGGCGAAGGCCGGGGAGCTTCGCGGTCAGTGCAGGATCTTCATTGACGGTCACCTTCGCAGCCAGCGCCTGCGTCACCGCATTGGCACGCGCCATATCGCGGAAGGCGTCGAGCGTCGCCGCACCGTTGACGATGGTCGTTGCAAGGCTGAACGGCATCGAGAATTTCGCAGCGAGCATGTTCTGCGGTGCGGGGTGATCAAGTTGTGCCGCCCAGACATAGGTATCGACCGCAACCGCGGCGACTTTCTCCGGTGCAATGGGTCCACCGTGCTGCCGAACGATGTCTGCCAGCGCATCGAGCGCGCCGTGGTTATAGCGACAGGCGGCATGGCGTTTGAAATAGTTGCGGGCAATCTCCCAGCGCGTGCCGAGATCTTCCGTCATTTCCGCAGGCTTCCAGTCCGTCGCGGCGATGCCGCCATACACCGCGCCAACGCCGTCCGCCTCGCCCGTAAAGCCGGATTTCGTCATCTCCCACGCCATCATGCCAAGCATGTTGGAGAAGCCGGCGTAGGAGTTACGCACCGTTCCTCCTTCGAGCATGGTGCGACGGCTCGTGGTCAGCCCGAGCGAGGAGGCGATGTTGATGACAGTCTCGATCTCCGCCGCGCTAGCCTTGCCAAGTTTGGCGATGGCCAGCGCCGCGCCCACAACGCCCCAGGTGCCATGCGGGTGCATGGTGACGCGCAATTTCGACGCAATGCCGATCCGTGAGCCGATTTCATAGCCGAGCGCTGTCGCGACAATCGCCTCCTGCCCGGAAATCTTGCGCAGTTTCGCCGCCGCCAGCACGGCGGGAACAACGTGAATCGCCGGATGTCCGCGCGCGTATTGATTGCCCTCGTCGATCTCCAGCATCGTACCGGCCGTGCCGCCAAGGAAGGCATCCATCAGCGGCGAACCGGCGCGGCGTGCCTTTCCGGCCTTGCCGAGCCGCTTCGTGACCGACTGAACCTCAGGCTCGGTGCGCCCCGCAATAATCGCGCCGAGGCAATCCAGGATCACAAGGCGCGTGCGATCCACCACCACATCCGGCAGCGTTTCGAACTTGGTTGCCCGCGCAAAACGCGCCCAGTCTTTGAGCCACTTCGGTTTCTTGCCGGTGACGAGTTCGGAAGCGGGAACAACCCCTTCGGTGACAATCGCCATAGTGCCTCACATCCCGAGATAGGTTTTTTCAAGATCCGGATCGCGCGAAAGCTCCGCCGCAGGACCGGACAACACGACTGTACCGTTCGCCAGCACGGAAGCCTCTGCCGCCAGCTCCAGCGACTGCACGACATTCTGCTCGACCAGCATTACGGCGAGCCCTTCTGCCGCGATCCGCGCGATCAGCACGAAAAGCTCTTCGACCAGCAGTGGCGAGAGGCCCAGCGAAGGCTCGTCGAGAATGAGGAGCTTCGGCTCGGCCATCAGCCCGCGCCCGATCGCGAGCATCTGCTGCTCGCCGCCGGAGCGCGTACCAGCGAACTGCATTTCGCGCTCCCTAAGGCGCGGGAACGTCGCGAAGACCTTCTCCAGATTGGCGCTCCGGCGCGGTTTCGCGCGGCGATACGAACCGAGTTCGAGGTTTTCCCGCACGCTCATGTTCGGGAAAATCTTGCGCCCCTCCGGCACATGAATGAGGCCGCGCTCGACAATCGCAGGCGGCTTCAGCCCATCGATCCGCTCGCCTTCGAAGGTAATTGTGCCGCCGGAAACCGGGATCAACCCGGAAATCGCGCGGTTGAGCGTCGTCTTGCCGACGCCATTCGCGCCGAGCACAGCGTAGACCGCTCCTGGCGCGACATCGAGCGATACACCGCGCAGAATCGGCACGCCGCCATACCCCGCAACAAGCCCCCGAACCTCAAGCATGATCTTTGATCCCAATCATGACTTTGCCTCGTGATGGGCTTGCATCTTCCGCGCCGCACCATGGCCGAGATAGGCCTCGACAACGCCCTGGTCGTGCGCGACTTCGCCCGGCGCGCCGCTCGCGATCATCCGTCCCTGCGCCAGCACATAAACGGTATCGCAAAGCTGCATCACCGCCTGCATCACGTGTTCGACGATGAGGATCGTCACGCCGCGCGAGCGGATTGCCTGTAAGACAGGGATCATGTCGCGGATTTCCGACGGGTTCAGCCCCGCGAGCACCTCATCAAGGAGGAGCAAGCGCGGTTCGGTAGCCAGCGCCCGGGCAAGTTCGAGCCGCTTGCGTCCGGCAACGGTCAGCGCTCCGGCGGGTTGGGCAAGCATCGCATCAAGCCCGACTTCGCGCGCGACGGCTTCCGCTTTATCCATGGCCTCCGTACGCCCGGCATGGCGCAGATAGGCCCCAACCGCGATATTCTCATGCACAGAGAGTCCGGCGAAGGGCTGCACGATCTGGAAAGTGCGGGCGATGCCCTGCGCGGCGCGGATATGTGCGGGAAGGGCGGTGATATCGCGCCCCTCGAACATCACACGGCCGGAGGTCGGTTCGGCAAAGCCCGAGATCATCGTGAAAAGCGTGGTTTTCCCCGCACCATTCGGACCGATCAGCCCGGTGATCGAACCTGCCTCGACGGTCAGCGAGGCATTATCCACCGCCAGCAAGCCACCGAAACGCTTGGTGACATTTTCGCAGGTGAGAAGCGTACTCATGGAGCACCTCGCGATGAAAACCGCTTGATCGCGCCCATCACGCCTTGCGGCGCAAAGGCGACGCAGAGGATCAGCAACACACCGAAGACCACGAGATCGACGCCGGGAATCGAGCCGCCGAGCAACATCGCGAAGAGAGATTTCGTCACTTCCCCAAGGCCCAGCAGCATCATCGCGCCCGCGAGCGGGCCGAGCACCGTACCCATGCCGCCGATGATCGGGGCGAGCAACGCCTCGACTGAAATCCATGGACCGAAGGCGAGATTGGCGTCGATATAGAGGAATTTCTGCGTGTAGAGGCAGCCTGCCGTCGCGGTGATCGCACCCGAAAGCGTGATCGCCTTGAGCTTGGTCCGGAAGGCATCGACCCCGAGCGCGCGCGCCGCTTCCTCATTCTCGCGCACCGCGACGAGATGCGCGCCAAAGCGCGTCCGACTGATGTGATACGTCAGCGCCAACACCAGCGCGACGAAAGCCAGCGCAACCCAGTAGAACCAGCGCCGATCCGCGAACTGGAAATCAGCCGCGCTTGTCTTGAGCGGCACCAGAATGCCCGCCGCGCCATTGGTGAAGCTCGAGGCATTGGCGAGAATGCGGAACACCTCGGCAAACGCCAGCGTCACCAGCGCGAAATAGGAACCCCGGAGTTGCGCCCGGAAGCTCAGGAAGCCTAGAAAAAAGCCCACGACAGCCCCGAGCGCCATCGCCAGCGGCAGCGCAAGCCAGGCATTGATGCCATAGCGTACCTGGAGGATCGCCATGGCATAGGCACCCATGCCAAAGAACGCGGCATGGCCAAAGGAGAACTGACCACCGAACCCGGCGAGCAGGTTCCAGCCTTGTGCCGCAAGCGTCACGATCATCACGAAAGTGAGAAAATTCAGCATCGTATTGGCGGTAAACGCCAGCGGCAAAGCCGCCAACAGCGCCACAACAATAACGAGCGAGACGGGCAGGCCGGTTCTCATGCTTTGGCTCCGAACAGGCCCGTGGGACGGAACAGCAGCACGATGAGAAAGATCAGGAAAATACCGATCTGACCAAGGCTCTCGCCGAAATAGAGACCGGAAAGGCTTTCGACGACGCCGATAATCAACCCGCCCGCGAGCGCGCCGCCGATCGAGCCCATGCCGCCGAGCACAACGATGGTGAAGGCGACCAGCACAAAGGCATTGCCGATGCGCGGGTTGACGAGGAACGTTGGCATCAGCAGGCAGGCGGCAATCGCAAGGCAGGCTGTGCCCAGCCCGAAGGTGACGGCGTAAATGTGCTCGACATCCATGCCGCAGAGCGCCGCGCCGGTCTTTTCCTTGGCGACAGCGCGGATCGCCTTGCCGGTATCGGTTCGCGCAAGCAGCAGCCAGAGCGCGGCCGCCACAGCAAAGGCCGCGACAAAGGCGATCACCTTCGGTGTCGAAAGAAAGAGGTTGCCGACCTCGATGACATCGAAGCCGTAGGGCACGTCAATTGAGCGGGTATCCGAACGGAAGATCGCCAGCAATCCGTTCTCGAAGATGATCGAGAGGCCTAGCGTGACCAGCAGGATGTTGCTGTCATCGCCATGGCTCGCCGGATTGATCACCAGCCGCTGCAAGAGATAGCCGACGCCGAAAAACAGCGGCGTCAGCATAAAAATCGCGATGTAAGGGTCGATCTTGAAGGCGCTGTGCATCACGAACACGGCAAACATGGCGAGAGTCAGCGTCGCGCCATGTGCGAAGTTGATGATGTGCAGCACGCCGTAGATCAGCGTCAGCCCAAGCGCGATCAGTGCGTAAACGGCTCCCGTAAGGAGGCCGTTCGCGAGCGCTGATAGGAAAATATCGAGCTTAAGCATGACGCTGAGCCTTGATCAGATCACCGGGAAGATCGGCTTGGCGTTCGCCACTTCCGACGGGAAGATGATCTTGATCTCGCCGTTCTGCACCTGCGTGTTCACTGCCTGTGCACCCATGTTTTGGCCATCGACGAACTTCGTTGCGCCATAGGGCATGATGTGATCGGCGAAGGTCGAGGCGTTAAGCGCATCGATGATCTTCTGGCGATCCGTCGAGCCGGCGCGCTCGATCGCATCCACGACAAGGCGCATGCAGGAGTAGTTGAGCGGGGTGTTGTAGAGCCAGGACTTGCCGGCCCGCTCGGTTTCTGCCCGCACTTCGGCGGTCTTGGGCTTGCGGAAGTCGGCCCAATGGTTGCAATCCATCACGAGGTTGGCCGCCTCCGGGAATTCCTTGACGAAGCGGTAGTTCGAGGCCGCGCCGTTGAGCACCGCGTAGATGCCCTTCGGCTTGATCTTCTGCTGCTGCATGGTGCGCGCCAGCAGCACGAATTCCGAATAATAGCTCGAGGGGATCACGAGATCCGGGTTGAGTGCGCGGATGCGCAGCGCCACGTTCGCCATGTCGCGCGAAGGCGTCGGGTGGGCAACCGTTTCGAGAACCTCGAAGCCGCGCTTGGGCAGTTCGGCCTGAAGCAGCTTCGCCATGCCCGAGCCGAAAAGGCCGTCTTCATGGACGATCACGACGGTCTTCGCCGGCTTGCCCGCGCCCTCGTTGAGCTTGGCGAGGTTATCGAGCGCGGCGGAGGTCACCGAGCCGAAGCCGGGGCCGAAGCGGAACGTGTTCTTCAACCCGCGTTTGACGATCTGATCCGAGACGCCAACGTCGACGATGAACGGAATGTTGTAGGCCGAGGCCGCCTGCGTCGCCGCAAGGCAGATCGGTGAGGCAAAACCGCCGACGATGGCACAGACGCCCTCCGCCTGCATCCGCTCGACTTCCTGCGTGCCACCTTCCGGCGTCGAGCGCGCATCACCGAACACCATCTCGACCTTAGCGCCGCCGAGCGCCTTGATGCCGCCAGCCTTATTGATTTCGTTGATGGCGATTTCGGCGCCGATGCGGCCATGTTCGCCGTCCTGCGCCAGCGCGCCGGTCACAGGCTGGAGAACGCCAATCTTCACCGCTGCGCCCTGCGCGCGGAGAATGCCGGGCATCGCGAGGCTAGCCACCGAGCCAGCAGCAGCGGCTTTTAGCAGGGTGCGGCGGTCAAGACCGCCCGTCGTCGTGGTCCGGTTCTTCATGGCACGTTCTCCTTGTTCAAGGCGTTTTTGGTTCGAGGCGTTCATCGCTTGACGGCGTTTTCGAGAAGTCGCTTATTCCGCTGTCAGACCTCGCTCCTTGATCAGCGCCCCCCACTTGGCGCGCTCACCGAGAAGAAAGGTCGCGAGGGATTCCGGTGTACTTTCAACAGGCTCGACCCCGATCCCGGCGAGCGTCGCGGCGAGGGCCGGGGCCTTGAGATGGGTCTGGATCTGGCGGCTGATGGTATCGATGATCGGACGCGGCGTGCCCTTCGGCGCGACAAGCGCAAGAAAGCTAAGCGCCTCATAGCCCTTCACGGTTTCGCCGATGGTCGGGATTTTCGGATGGCTCGCCAGCCGTTCGGCACTCGTCACGCCGAGCACCTTGACAGTACCGGCCTCGATCTGCGGCAACGCCGATTGCAGATTGTCGAACATGATCTGGACCTTGCCGCCCACAAGGTCCGTCATGGCCGGCCCGGCACCGCGATACGGGATATGCGCGATATCAACCTCCGCGAGCTTCTTGAACAGCTCGGGCGCAAGATGGCTCGTCGCGCCGGTGCCGGAACTCGCGTAATTCAGCTTGCCCGCTTCGCGCTTGGCGAGGGCCACCAGTTCCGCCACCGAATTTGCCGGCAGCGAGGGATGGGCAACCAGCACCAGCGGGCTGCGCGAGAGCAGCACCACGGGCTCGAAATTGTTCGGATCATACGCCAGCTTGGTCTTGAGGAAGGCGTTCGTCACATGCGTCGCTGGCGTCGCGACGAGCAGCGTATAGCCGTCGGGCGCGGCACGCTCGACTTCAGCCGAGCCAAGCGCGCCCGAAGCGCCGCCCTTGTTTTCGACCACGAAACGATGGCCTGTACCCTGCGCCAGCGCTTCAGCGGCAACGCGGCCCATGATATCGGTCGCGCCGCCGGCGGGGTAGGGAACAACGATCCGCCCGCCGCGCGTCGGCCAGCCGCCTTGCGCATGCGCAGCCTTCGACAGGAGGCTGGGCGCAAGCGCCAGCATGGTCGACGCGAGCAGCGCCCGCCGTGTTACGAACCTCGGCGTCATACCTGCCGTCTCCGGATGGTCCGGCGCAACCCGCCGGGCTTTTCCGGTGTGCGGCCCACGCTGGCCACAGGCGCCCAGCGGCGATCCGCGCCGATGCCGGTCCGCGTCATTTCCATCTGGAAGGTGTGCAGATCGGGCCGGTAGAGCGCCTGAAGATATTCCACGCCGCGCCCCTGATCATCGAACACAACGCGCGTCATCGAAATCAGCGGCGAGCCGACCTCCACACCTAACACTTCGGCGATTTCCGGCCCGGCAAGCGTCGCCGAGATTGTCTGGTTGGCCTTGTCCGCAACAACGCCCGAACGTTCGAGCAACGAGAGCAGCGGGGTCGAGGAAAGGTCCGCTTCGTTGTAGGTCACGCCCACCCGTTCCGGCACGAATGTCGTCAGATGCGAGAAGGGCGTATCGTCAATCAGACGCACACGCACCGAATGCTGGACACGCTCGCCCTCACCAAGCTTGAGCGCTTCCGAGACAGGCGAAGGCGGGACGATATAGCTGAAGCTCAGGAGGTGTGCCCGCGTCGCGCGCCCCATGGCGACGAGGTGCGCCAACATGTTGGAAAGGTCGCCCACGACGCCTTTTCGCGAGGAATTATCGAGAACAAAGGTTCCAGCGCCCGGTTGACGACGGATCAATCCATCCCGTTCTAGCCCCTCCAGAGCGCGGCGGATGGTCACGCGCGAGAGCCGATGCGCCAGCGCCAGCTGGGGTTCGCTCGGCAAACGATGCCCCGGCGGAAGCGTGCCTTTCAGGATCTGCTCCTTGAGAAGAAGGTAGATCCTCTGCGTTTTGGATGGCTCGATGGCAACCACGCGCTCTTTGTCTCCAACAGGGCTGGCATCCTCGTTGATGCTCAGCGACCGGCTTGATTTTGTATTAATTGTAGAACAGTTTGCTGTCGTCAACCCCATACAGCAAACTGTTTCATTTTCCGGAGTTCATCCTATGCCCGACATTCGCGTTCATGACGGCAGTGCCTTCGAGGCCTACGCCGATGTGGTCATTGTCGGCGCCGGGGCAGGTGGGTTGATCGCGGCGCTGCGCGCGAAAGCCGCCGGCGCCGGGGTGCTGGTTCTGGAGCGGGATGCCGTGCCGCGCGGTTCGACCGCGCTCTCCGCCGGGCTCATTCCGGCAGCAGGCACGCGCTTTCAGAAAGCTGCAAATATCCTTGATTCCGAAGAGATTTTCGTCGGAGATATTTTGCGTAAAGCCCACGGCGAGCCGGAAGCAGCGCGCGTCGCGATCCCTGTCCGCGCTGTCGCTCCGGCCATCGAATGGCTGGCGGAACGCTATGATCTGCCGTTCTCGGTGATCGAGAATTTCACCTATCCCGGCCATTCCGCGTACCGGATGCACGGCCTTCCGAGCCGCTCCGGCCTTGAGTTGATGGATCGCCTGCGTGCCGCCGCCGAGCGCGCGGATATCGACATTATCACCGAGGCGCAGGTGACAACCCTGCTGACCGGCGAGGGCGGACGCATCGCCGGTGTCGAGCTTGCGCGCCCCGACGGCACGCGCGATTCCATCGGCTGCAAGGCGCTGATCCTCGCGTGCAACGGCTACGGCGGCAACAAGGCGCTGGTGGCGCAGCATATTCCGGAGTTGGCGACAGCGCTCTATTTTGGCCATCCCGGCAATCAGGGAGAGGCGATCCTCTGGGGGCAGGCCCTGGGTGCGCAAACGGCGGATCTCTCCGGCCATCAGGGGCATGGCTCGGTTGCCGAGCCGCACGGCATCCTGATCACCTGGGCGAGCATGGTTGAAGGTGGCTTTCAGGTGAACCGGCAGGGCAAGCGCTTCTCGGATGAATCGCACGGCTATTCCGAACATGCCGCGACGGTTCTCAAGCAGGAGGGCGGCATCGCCTGGTCGATTTTCGACGCCCGTATCGCAGAAATCGCGCGTCAGTTCGAGGATTTCCGCAACGCCGAGGCACAAGGCGCGGTGCTCACAGCCCAAACGCCGGAGGCACTGGCGCTGCGGATCAGCGTGCCTGCCGACGCTCTGGCGGCAACCTTCGAGGCGGTGGAAGCCGCTAAAGCGAGCGGTGTAACCGATAGCTTTGGCCGCAAATGGGCCGGGATTAAGCCGCTTGAGGCGCCCTATTGCGCCGTGAAAGTCACCGGTGCGCTGTTCCACACGCAGGGCGGGCTCGCGGTCAATGCCGAGGCCCGCGTATTGCGGCCGGATGGCACAGCGCTGCCGAACCTCTTTGCGGTCGGCGGCGCGGCACACGGCGTCTCCGGCAGCCAAGCCTCCGGCTATCTCTCCGGCAACGGGCTGCTCACCGCCTTTGCCTACGGCTATCTCGCGGGGGAAGCCGCAGCGAAGCTCTGACGTTCAGAGCTTATAGGCCGCTTTTGCAAGGTTATAGGCCAAATCCGGCGCCAACTCGAAGGCCTCGTCCTCATCAAGCCGATGCGTCGAGACGCGGTCCGCAAGGAACGCGCAATCCACCCGCCGCGCCACATCATGCCGCGCCGGAATCGACGGGAAGGCGCGCGTATCATCGTTGAAGCCGACCGTGTTGTAGAAGCCGGCGGTTTCGGTCGTGAGATCACGGAAACGGCGCATCCCGTCCGGCGCATCAAAGAACCACCACGCCGGGCCGAGTTTCAGGCTCGGGTAATGCCCGGCGAGCGGCGCGAGTTCACGGGAATAGGCCGTCTCGTCGAGCGTGAAAAGGATGATCGAGAGGCGCGGGTCATTGCCATAGGCGTCGAGCAGAGGCTTGAGCGCGCGCACATAATCCGTCTGCGAGGGGATATCCGCGCCAACATCACGCCCGAAAGCCTCGAAAACCTGGCCATTGTGATTGCGGAAAGAGCCGGGGTGGATTTGCAGTACGAGGCCATCGTCGATGCTCATGCGCGCCATTTCAGTCAGCATTTGGGCGCGGAACAACTCAGCATCGGCGGGGTCCACCGTATGCTTGAGCACGCGCGTGAAGAGCGCGGCGGCATCCGAGGGTGCAAGGTTCGCGGTCTGTGCGGAGGGATGACCATGATCGGAGGAGGTCGCGCCGAAGGATTTGAAAAAGGCGCGACGTTTCATGTGCGCGGCGAGATAGCCGGTCCAGGTGGTCGTATCCTCGCCGGTGATCTGCCCCAGCGTCTCGATGTTCTGCTGGAAACCCCGGAATTCCGGGTCCACTACCGCATCCGGACGATAAGCTGGCACAACACGGCCCTTCCAGCCCGAGTCACGGATCATCCGGTGCCATTTGAGATCATCAATCGCGGCATCGGTCGTCGAAATCACTTCAATGTTCATGCTCTCAAACAGCGCGCGAGGGCGGAATCCCTCGGTCTTCAGCGCAGCGTCGATGACATCGTAGAAATGCTCGGCATTTTTGGAGGAAAGCCGCTCCTTGAGGCCGAATAGTGTCTCGAAGGCATGGTCGAGCCACATGCGCGTCGGGGTCGCGCGGAAGAGATGGTAGTTTGCTGCGAACAGCCGCCATATCTTGCGCGGATCCTGCTCGACAGCGCCACCATCGAGGCGCGTGATACCGAGGTCTTCGAGCCGGATACCCTGTGAATAGAGCATCCGGAACACGTAATGATCCGGCACGACAAAGAGCTTCGCGGGATCAGGGAAGGGCGCATTCTCGGCGTACCAGCGCGGATCGGTATGCCCGTGCGGTGAAATGATCGGCAAATCCTTGACCGTCTCGTAGAGCTTGCGAGCCAGCGCGCGCACGGCGGGGTCGGCGGGAAACAGGCGATCAGGATGCAACATGTCAGGGTGTCCGTTCGGGAATTATTCGAAATAGGTCGGGTAAGCGGCGAGAACACGCGGCAGATCACGCAGGATTTCCCGCAGGTGGTGCCGCATCGCAGCTTCGGCAGCGGCGGCATCGCGCGCATCAATCGCCGTGACGATTTCGCGGTGCTGGCTCACCAACGTCTGCATGGTCTCACGATTTTCGAGCGTGAGATGGCGCACGCGGTCGGAGTGTACCTTCACGTCCTGCACCATCTGCCAGATGATTTCGCATTCGGCGCCGGTCGCAAGCGCGGCGTGGAACTGCGAATCCGCTGTCGCGATGGCTGCCGTATCACCGGATTCGGCAGCGCGTGCTTGCGTTTCAAGAATGGTATCAATGGATTGGCGGATCACCGGGTCGAAGCGTTCACAAGCGCGCTGGACAATCGCACTCTCCAGAGCTTCCCGCGCGATCCGCACCTGCATGATGTGGCGCGTCGAAATCCGGGTGACGATGGTACCACGCTGCGGCATCACCTGAACAAGGCCGATGCGGCTCAGCGAGATCAGCGCTTCGCGCACAGGCTGGCGAGAAACGGCAAAGCGCGCGGCGATTTCTCCCTCGGAAAGCCGGGTTCCGGGCGGAAATTCCATGGAAATAATGGCATGACGCAGCTGGTCGGCGACAAAACCCGTCGCGCTCACGCCCTTGGGGAGGGTGGGGCGCACCAGTTCAGTCTTGATCGGAGCGTGAGCCATGCGGTTGGGCAAGGGCAAGCCTTTCTGCCGGCGGGGCGAAACTGCCATACAAGCATATACGACCTTGATTCCAACCTCGCAAGCCGCTTGGGCGCTGGCTCAGGGTTGGTAATCTACGGCTTGGGCTTTTCCATACCTGCCGTTTTCAGCACGTTATCGGCATCCGGTCCGGTGAGGTAGGCGAGGAAGGCTTTCGCGGCCTCGCTGGCATTGGGCGCAAGACCGCCGGAATAGGTGGTCACGAGCTGGATTTCCGCCGGTAGGCCGCCGATGATCGTCACGCCTTTCACCGGGATGATCTCGCTCACCTGATGGATGACGATTTCAGCCTCGCCCTTCGCGACCTTCTCGGCAACGTAGCCGCCGGATTGCAGGCGAAGCTTGGGCTTCAGCGCTTCGGTGAGGCCGAGTTTCTCGATCTGCTGCGCGATGTAAATACCGCTCGTGCCGCCAGAAGCGGGATCAACATAAGCCACGGTTTGAGCGGCAAGAAGCGTCTTCTTGAAAGCATCAACGGACGAAATATCGGGCTTCGGCGCGCCCTCCTTCACCGCGACGCCAATGGAGGTCGAGGCGATATCGGCGTGGCTACCGGTCGCGAGCTTTCCCTTGGCGATCAGATCATTGACGACACCCTTGGTTGCCATCGCAACTTCGAAAGACTCACCGGCTTCGACACGCTTCGCTACGCCACCTGCCGTATCCGCCGTGAGGATGATCACGTGTCCGGTCCTGGCCCTGTAGCTTTCGGCAAGGCTCTGCGTGATCGCCTTGGAGGCGCCGGTGACGAAAACCTTTACCTCCGCGGCCTCGGCCGAGACGGCCAAAACGGCAAGAGCCAATGAAGCAAGAGGCCAAGCGCGGCGCATGATTTTCTCCCGAAGTTTCTGGTGGTTACGCCGAGTGTTCGGGTGAATGCCGTCGGCGTCAACCAGAGTTTTTGCCGTCACGCCTTGTAGAGATCCTTATACGTCTCCCGCAGCACGTTCTTTTGCACCTTGCCCATGGTGTTGCGCGGGAGCTCATCGACGATGATGACACGCTTCGGCTGCTTGAACTTGGCGAGACGCCCCTCCAGCGCCTTGACGATGGCGGCTTCGGAGAGCGTCGCACCCTTGGAGGGGACGACAACAGCGGTGACACCCTCGCCGAAATCCCGATGTGCGATGCCGATCACCGCGCTTTCATTGACGCCCGGCATGGCGTCGATCTCGCCCTCGATTTCCTTCGGGTAGACGTTGTAGCCGCCCGTGATAATCAGATCCTTGCCACGCCCGACTATATGGACATAGCCGCTCGCATCCACCTTGCCGAGATCGCCGGTGATGAAGAAGCCATCTGCACGAAACTCGGCGGCGGTCTTCTCCGGGTTTTGCCAGTAGCCCTTGAACACATTCGGACCGCGCACCTCGATCATGCCGATCTCGTCCGGCCCGAGCACCGCGGCAGTGTCGGGGTTGGTGACGCGCAGATCGGTACCCGGGAGCGGGAACCCAACGGTACCGGCAATGCGGTCTCCGTCATAGGGGTTGGAGGTATTCATGTTGGTCTCGGTCATGCCGTAGCGTTCGAGAATGGCATGGCCGGTCTTGGCTTCGAACTCGCGATGCGTTTCCGCAAGCAGCGGTGCCGAACCGGAGATGAAAAGCCGCATATGCGCGGTGGCATCCCGTGTCAGACGCGGGTGATCGACGAGGCGGACGTAGAAAGTCGGCACGCCCATCATCGTCGTTGCCTGCGGCATAAGCGTCATAATTTCATCGGCGTCGAATTTCGCGAGGAAAATCATCGAGGCGCCGGCGAAAAGGATCACGTTGGTCGCAACAAACAGGCCATGGGTGTGGAAGATCGGCAGCGCGTGCAACAGCACATCTTTGCCGGTGAAGCGCCATTCCTCAACCAGAACGCGGGCGTTCGAGGCAAGGTTCTCGTGGGAGAGCATCGCGCCCTTCGAGCGGCCAGTCGTGCCGGAGGTGTAGAGGATCGCGGCGAGATCATCCGGCCCGCGCGCCACATCGGCGAATTCGGGCGAGGCAGCTTGCGCCTTGTCGGTCAGGGAGCCCTTGCTGTCTTTACCGAGGGTTTCAAGCGCCGCGCCAGCGGCCTTCGCGAAAGGCGCGAGGGCATCCGCCTTGCCGGGATCGCAGACAAAAACCGTCGGCTTCGCATCGCCTAGGAAATACTCGATCTCAGCAGGCGTATAGGCCTGATTGAGAGGCAGAAAAATCGCCCCGGCGCGAACGCAACCGAGGTAGAGGAACAGTGCCGCAGGGGACTTTTCCACCTGCACCGCAACCCGATCACCCGGCTTCACACCGAGCCCGACCAGCGCGTTGGCAAAGCGCGCCGAGCGCGCGACCATCTCGCCATACGTGATGCTCTCGCCGCCGGGAATGATCAGGAACGGCTTATCAGCCGAAGGCATGCGGGAGCGGATTTCGGAAAACAGATGGTTGGTCTCGGTCTTCTGGGACATGGCGCTATCGTCTCGGGTTTGTGTCGGCGTGTGATTTCAGCGTTTTGGCGCGCGAGCAAGACTCTTTTGAGAGCCAAGCGATTTTGTCACCTGAGGCGAGGCGGCGACCTGCCCAAGCGTGGCAAAGCGCTCGTGATTGTCCTCGATGGCGGAGAGATCGTAGAGGTAATTGACCATGGCGGCATAGGAATCCCGCCAGCCCTTGGCGGAAAAATCCGCGAAGAGATTGAGCCGGTCGAGCCGCGCGCCATTCCCGAGATGGAATCGGGCGACAGGGTCGATCACCTTGCCGGAGGGCGTGCGCGCTTCAAGGAAATAGCGAGCCAGCAGTGGTGTCAGCACGCGGGCGGCCGCATCGAGATTGGCGGGATCGGTTTCCTCGCCATCAAGTGAAGCCAGCACCGCCCGATCATCCGCTGTAAGCGCCGGGGAAGCCGGGTCCGCCGCCTCACGCTCCACCCATTTGCGGAACCCCGGTACGGGCGAGAGCGTCACGAAGGTCGAGAGATTAGGGAGTTCGCGGCGCAACTCCTCGACCACCTGCTTGATGAGGAAATTGCCGAAGGAAATCCCGGCAAGGCCGCGCTGACAGTTGGAAATTGAGTAGAAGACCGCCGCCTCTGCGCCCTCCGCGGGCAGAATGTCACGCTTTTCCGCCAGAATGGGCTCGATGGCGGCAGGCTTTTCGGCGGTGAGCGCGACTTCAACGAAAATCAGCGGTTCATCCAGCAGCGCGGGGTGAAAAAAGGCGAAACAACGCCGGTCCTGCGGCTCGATCCGGCGACGAAGATCGTCCCAGCTCTCGATGGCATGCACGGCCTCGTAGCGGATGATCTTTTCGAGAATATGCGCCGGGCTCGACCAATCAATCCGCCGGAGCACCAGAAAACCCCGGTTGAACCACGATGAAAAGAGATGGGTGAAATCCGCATCAAGCGATGCCAATGCAGGGTTCTTCGGCAGGGCATCGAGCAAATCCTCGCGCATCCGCACAAGGCCGATCGTATTGCCCGGCGCGAGGTTGATCCGGCGCAGAACCTCCTGCCGGGGCGGCTCGACCGCTTCCTGCAGGGCGATGAGGGTGGTGGGCGTCGGGCTTTCCGCATAAGCGGCAAAGCTCGCCTTGATCGCCCCGGCATCCGGCGCGAAAGTCTCGGCGAGCGCGGTCAGAAAGGCGAGGCGATCCAGCTTCCCAAGCCCGAGGTAGCGTCGCACGATCTCCCGCGCGATCGCGACGCCGGAGGCTTCGCCGCGCGCCGACAACAGCAGGCGGGCAAGCTCCGTCAGCGGCATCTTGTCAAAGGTCTTCTGCGCGGAACCAATCCCGAAGGCCTTGTCAACGAGCGTGCGCCCCTGACCGGCAAGGGTGTTCAGCAACTCGTTGAGAAAGCCGATTTCCACGCCCGAGGCTCCGCTTTTTGCATGCGCATTTCAAAAAATTGTATACATGATTTGAGCGCACAAACGCAAGCTTGGCAAGGTGCTGCTGCGAAATTCCTTGGTGAGGCCCAAACGGTCGGGGTGGCGCCGATCAGCTGCCGTAAGCGGCGGAAATCACGGCTTTTTTGCCGCGAATATGCTCACGCATCAGCCTGCTCAGGGCTTCGCCGTCGCGTGTGCGGAGCAGAACGACCATCTCCTGATGCTCGCTGAGCGCACGTTGCCACTGCTCGGCGGTCTTGTGTGCGGTGTAGCGCATCCGCTGGATACGGCTTGAGAGATTGCTATAAATATTCGAAAGCGTCGCGTTGCGCGCCGCCGCCATGATCGCCTCGTGGATTTCACGGTTGAGCGTGAAATAGGCGGCATCATCTTTCCGCTCGTGCGCCTTGCCCATCACGATGGTCTTGGCCTCGATGGCGTCGATTTCGGCATCCGAGAGGGTGCGACAGGCGAGCTCGGCAGCAGTCGCCTCAAGTCCGGCGACGACCTCGATAATCTCCTCGATCTCCGCCTGACTGACCGAGCCCACACGTGCGCCGCGGTTGGGCAGCAGTTCGAGCAACCCTTCGGTCGCGAGAATTTTGATGGCCTCGCGCAACGGCGTGCGGGAAATCCCGAAACGTTCGCAGAGTTCGATCTCGTTGATGCGTTCCTTGGGTTCCAGTTCACCTGAAAGGATCAGTTCGCGCAGGCGCTCGGCCACCTCATCGTGGAGGTAGCGGCGTTGAATTCCATCGACCGTCGCGATTCTGTTCATGTTTGTCTTATACGGAAGACGATAAAGCAAAGTCGAGAAGGCGAATGACATGAATCGCCTCTCTTTGAGTGCCATCCACGATTTGATGGCGACAAGAGGTACCATCCGCGAGGATAAAGTCGTCTTTTGCTGCCAATCTGACAGCCGGGAGCAGAGAAAGTTCGCCCATGGCGAGGCTGGTTTCATAAGTTTCCACTGCGTAGCCGAAGCTGCCGGCCATGCCACAACAGCCGGATTCGATGATCTTGACGGTCAGGCCCGGCACCGCGCGAAGGCAGGCTTCGAGCGCACCCATCGCATCCGCCGCCTTCTGATGGCAATGCCCGTGAAGATGGGCCGTTTTGCCACCAAGATCGCCGAGGGGCAGAGTGGTTTTCCCTGAGGCGATATCCGCCGCCAGTACTTCCTCGATGAGGAACGCGGCGCTGGTGAGCGGTCCCGCTAGCTCCTGCGGCAGCAGCACGGCGTATTCATCGCGCAGGGTCAAAAGGCTCGAAGGCTCAAGACCCACGATCCGCGCCCCGCGCGCGACAAACGGCAGGAAGGCCTCCGCCAGCCGTGTCGCCTCAATGCGCGCTTCCTCGACCAAACCGAGTGAGAGAAACGTGCGCCCGCAATCGAGCGGACGACCGCCATCCCTGGGCGCGATGCGATGCACCCGATAGCCACCGGCTTTGAGCACCCGTTCCGCCGCCGCGAGATTTTCCGGCTCGAAATGCCGGTTGAAGACATCCGCGAAAAGGATGATGTCGCGCCCGTCACCCTTGACGTCATCCGGCTCGGCAAAACCCCCGCTCTCGCCCCAAGGCGCTTTCCATTCGGGCAGTTTGCGCCTGGCTGAAAGACCGATCAGCCTTTCCATGAGGCCTGCCAGAAGAGGCATGCGGTTGCGCAGGTTCATCAATGGCGCGAGTTTGGCAGCATAGGGCGCGTAACGCGGAAGCCAGGCGATCAGGCGATCCCGAAGCGAAAATCCGTGCTTCTTGCCGTAGTGATGCAGGAATTCGATTTTCATCCGCGCCATATCGACGCCGGTGGGGCATTCGCGCTGGCAGGCCTTGCAGCCCACGCAAAGCGCCATCGTCGCCTTCATCTCCGGCGACAGCAGCGCCTCAGGACCGAGCTGTCCTGAGAGCGCGAGACGCAGGGTGTTCGCCCGCCCGCGCGTCAGGTGCATTTCGTCCTTGGTGACGCGATACGACGGGCACATTGCGCCCCCCGCGACCTTCCGACAGGTGCCATTGTTGTTGCACATCTCGACCGCGCCGGAGAACCCGCCCCAAGCCGACCAATCGAGCGCCGCAGAGGCGGGCAGGGCGCTGGCATAGCTCGCCGGATAGCGCATCAGTTCGGGATTATCGAAGCGATGTGGGTGCACAATCTTGTTGGGGTTGAGGCGGTTTTCGGGGTCGAAAGCGGCTTTCACAGTCTCAAAAGCGCGGGTGAGCCGCGCACCGAACATTGGCTCGATGAACTCGGAGCGCGAGATGCCATCACCATGCTCTCCGGAATAGGAGCCCTCGAAACGCTTCACGAGATCTGCCGTCTCCTCGGCGATGGCGCGCATCGCCTTGATGCCGGCCTCGTCCTTCATGTTGAGGATCGGGCGAACGTGGAGACAGCCTACCGAGGCATGGGCATACCAGGTGCCGCGCGTGCCGTGCTTGGCGAAGACCGCCGTCACGGCATCGGTGTAATCCGCGAGGTGATGCAGCGGCACCGCGCAATCCTCGATGAAGGAGACCGGTTTCCCGTCTCCTTTCATCGACATCATGATGTTAAGACAGGCTTCGCGCACCTCCCAGACCGTTTTTTGGGTCGCTGCGTCGAGTACCTCGACAACCGCTTCGGGAAAACCGTGATCCGCCATGCACTGGTCCAGCCGGCGCAGGCTCCCTTCAAGCGGGGCGCGGTCCTCACCGGCAAATTCCACCAGCAACAGGCAATCCGGCGTGCCGCGCGAGATTTTCGCCAGTGTATTCCGGAAGAGCGGAATATCCGCCCCCAGCGTCAGGATATTGTTGTCGACAAGTTCCACGGCGACCGGGCCGAGCGCCGCGAGATGCTGTGTCGTCTCCATTGCCGCACGGAAGCTCGGGAAATGGCAGACGCCCATCACGCGATGGTTCGGCAAGGGCGAGAGCTTGAGATCGATCGCCGTGAACGCTGCCAGCGTGCCCTCTGAACCGACCATAAGGTGCGCGAGGTTCGGGTTAGGCTGAATGAGGCTGTCGAGGTTGTAGCCACCGACGCGGCGCTGCACCTTGGGATAACGTGCGATGATCTCCGGGCGCTCTGTCTCCGCCAACGCCAGCATCCGGGCGCCGAGCGGCGAGGGGGTGCCGGCATCGAAACGCATCGCAGCGCCGGTAGCATCGAACGCATCGACGCCGAGCACGTTATCGACCATCTTGCCGTAGAAAATCGACCGCGCGCCGCAGGAATTGTTCGCCGTCATGCCGCCGAGCGTACAACGCGTTGCGGTGGAAGGCTCGACCGGGAAGAACAGCCCGTCAGACCGGAGGCGCGTATTCAGCCGCTCCAGCACAAGGCCGGGCTCGACCCGAACCGTGCGTGCTTCGGCGCTATAGTCGAGCACGCGGTTGAGATGACGCGAGCACTCGATGATCAGCCCGTCGCCAAGCGGCTGGCCATTCTGCGAGGTGCCGCCGCCGCGCATAATGACCGGAAGTCCGTGCTCGGCCGCGATCCGCAGCGTTTCTGCGATATCCTCGCCGCGCTTCGGGAAGACAACGCCACGCGGCATGATCTGGTAGATCGAGGCATCGGTAGCGTAGCGCCCGCGCGTGAAGGTATCGAACGCGACCGAGCCCTCCAGCGCCCGTGAAAGCCGCCGCTCCAAGCCGATATCCCGCGTTCCGTGCATGAGGCTCTCCCGGTCAAAAAGGCAGGCGCACATGGAGGCGCCTTGCAGTCCAGAAATTTATAATACAAAATGCAATTACGCATCCCCTGTGTTGCAATTGATTGTCGACAGTTCGATTTTGAGGCTCCCATGACCGCCACCGGCCGCCATTTTCTGCAAATTCCGGGTCCGACAAATACGCCTCTGGCCGTTCTGGCGGCGATGGCGAAGCCCACAATCGACCATCGCGGGCCGGAATTCCAGAAGCTGGCCATGGACGTTCTGACGCGGATTCGGCCGGTATTCGGCACGAAAAACCCGGTCATCATCTATCCCGCCTCGGGCACGGGTGCGTGGGAGGCGGCGCTCGTCAATGTGCTGAGCCCCGGCGACAAGGTCGTGATGGTCGAAACCGGCTGGTTCGCGACGCTCTGGAACAAGATGGCCTCGAAATTCGGTATCCAGACCGAGTTCATCGCCACCGATTGGCGCGCCGGCGCGGAGGCTGCCGCTATCGAGGCACGGCTCTCCGAGGACAAGGGCCACACGATCAAGGCGGTCTGCGTTGTCCACAACGAAACCTCGACCGGCTGCGTCAGCGATATCGCAGCAGTGCGGGCGGCAATGGACCGGGCCGGGCATCCGGCGCTTCTGATGGTCGATACCATCTCCTCGCTGGCCTCCATCGAATACAAGCACGACGCATGGGGCGTCGATGTCACGGTCGCCGGCTCGCAAAAAGGGCTGATGCTGCCGCCCGGCCTCTCGTTCAACGCCGTTTCCGACAAGGCGATCGCCGCAGCGAAGGCGAACACATTCCCGCGCTCCTTCTGGGATTGGCAGGAGATGATCGCCATCAACGAGAAGGGCTTTTTCCCCTATACGCCCGCCACGAACATGCTTCAGGGCCTCAAGGTCGCACTCGATATGCTCGAGGAGGAGGGGCTGGACGCGGTGTTTGCCCGCCACAATCGCGCAGCGGAAGCGACGCGCCGCGCCGTGCGCCACTGGGGTTTCGAGACCGTCTGCAAGAAGCCTTCGGATTATTCCTCATCGCTGACCGCTGTCATGCTCCCGGAGGGACATTCAGCGGATGCCTTGCGCAAGACCATTCTCGAACGCTCCAACATGAGCCTTGGCAATGGTCTCGGAAAGCTCGCGGACAAGGTGTTTCGCATCGGCCACCTCGGCGATTTCCATGATCTGATGGTGACCGGCACGCTTTCCGGTGTCGAAATGGGCCTCGCTGCGGCGGGCATTCCGCACAACGCCGGCGGGGTCGAGGTCGCGATGCGTTATCTCAACGGCAATCATTAGGCCTTGACTTCATGCCTCCGGCGCGTGACGTCGCGGGCATGACAACGAAAAAGCATATTGCGATCATCGGTGGTGGCCCGTCTGGACTGATCGCCGCCGAAAAGCTCGCCGAAGCCGGCCATGCGGTCGAGGTTTTTGAGCGCATGCCGACGCTGGGGCGCAAGTTCCTGATGGCCGGGCGCGGCGGGCTCAATCTCACGCATGTCGAGCCGCTGGAGATCTTCCTCACGCGCTACGTACCTGCGACGCCCGCGTTGCTCGCGGCAATCCGTGCTTTTCCGCCCGAGGCCCTGCGCGCCTGGGCAGATGATCTCGGGCAAGAGACTTTCGCCGGCAGCTCGGGCCGCGTGTTTCCCAAAGCGATGAAGGCTTCGCCGCTCTTGCGCGCATGGCTCGGGCGACTGGAGGCGCTAGGGGTTAAGTTCCACCTGCGCCATACCTTCGAGGGCTGGAATGATGCGGGCGAGGTGTGCTTTTCGACGTCGGAAGGCACCGTGACGCGCACTTTTGATGCTGTCGTGCTCGCACTCGGCGGCGCAAGCTGGCCGCGCCTCGGCTCCGATGGCGCATGGGTCGCCCCGTTGACCAGACTTGGCGTGCCGATCCAACCGCTAAGCGCTGCCAACGCAGGTGTACTGATCCACTGGTCGGATATTCTCGTCTCCCGCCACGCAGGCAGCGCCTTGAAGCGTATCGCGATCCGCTTTGGCGATCACAAGGCGCGCGGTGAAGCGGTGATCACGAAGTCAGGCCTTGAGGGCGGCGCCGTCTATGCACTTTCGCGCGTTATCCGCGAGGCAGTGGCCCGCGATGGCCATGCCGATATCACCCTCGATCTCCGCCCGGACATCCACCCGGACCAGATTGTCGAGCGGCTCGCCAAAACCAACCGCAAGGAGAGTTTTTCTTCGCGGCTGAGGAAAGCAGCCAGCATCCAGCCAAACGCCGTCGCGCTGGTCAACGAGGTCGCGACCGCGAGCGGCAAAGGGCTGCCGAAGGACAATTACACCGCCGTAGCCAAGCTCGTGACCGCGCTGCCGCTGCGCGTGACAGGCATGGCCGGACTCGAGCGGGCGATTTCAACCGCCGGCGGCATCGATTTTGCCGGTTTGACGCCGGATCTCATGCTGAACGCACGTCCCGGCGTGTTTGTCGCCGGGGAAATGCTGGATTGGGAAGCGCCGACGGGCGGCTATTTGTTGCAAGCCTCTTTTGCGAGCGGGATCGCGGCAGCGGAAGGCGTGAAGCGGTTTCTGGGTTGAGGGCTACGCGCCCTCGATCTCTTCCTTGAGAATTTCCAGCTCCAGCCAGCGCTCCTCGAGCTTTTCGAGTTCGCTTTGCGCCTTGGCGAGCAGGGTATTCGTCTCATCGAACGCCTTGCGATCGCGAGTATAAAGCGAGGTATCCTCGAGCTTGCCCTGCAACTTGCCGATGACGGTCGCGAGCTTGTCCATGGCCACCGGCAGGGTTTCAAGCTGCTGCATCTGCTGGAAGGTCAGCTTTTTCTTGGGCGATTTGCCGCTTGAAGTCTCAGCTGCAACCGATTCCACGGACTCCGCTTTTGCCGTTTTTGGCTTTTGTCTCGCGAGATCCGCACCGCGCTGCACCAGCATATCGGAATAGCCACCGGCATAAGTCTGCCAGACGCCTTTGCCTTCGGGCGCAATCACGAGATCGACGACGCGATCGAGAAAATCGCGGTCATGGCTGATCAGCAGTACCGTGCCGGCATAATTGCCGATCATTTCTTCAAGAACATCGAGGGTTTCGAGGTCGAGATCGTTGGTGGGCTCGTCAAGCACGAGCAGGTTGGAGGGGCGAGCGAGGGCACGCGCCAGCATCAGCCGCGCCCGCTCACCGCCGGAGAGCACCTTGAGCGGTGTTCGTGCCTTCTCAGGCGGAAACAGGAAGTCCTTCATATAGCCGATGACGTTTTTCGGCTGGCCATTGATGATCAGCGTATCGGTGCCGCCACCCGTCAGCGCATCGGCAAGGGTGGTCTCCGGCGAAAGGCTATCGCGCTTTTGCTCGAGCGTCGCGATGGCAAGGCCGGTGCCGAGCTGGAGCGTGCCGGCATCAGGTGCAAGTTCGCCCGTGAGCATAGAAATCAGCGTTGTCTTGCCGGTACCATTGGGCCCGACAAAGCCGATCCGGTCGCCGCGAATGACACGCAGCGCAAAATCCCGAACGATGGGGCGGTCGCCGTAGCTTTTAGCGAGCCCCTTCGCCTCGATGATGAGCTTGCCGCCCTTTTCTAGTTCGGCGGCTTCCAGCACCGCTTTCCCGGCCGCGCGGACGTGATCACGCTTTTCGGCGCGTAACGAATGCAACCCGGCGAGGCGCTTGACGTTGCGCTTGCGGCGCGCAGTGACGCCATAACGCAGCCAGTGTTCCTCATCCGCGATCTTGCGCCCGAGCTTATGCTGTGCGGCCTCTTCCTCGGCGAATACCTGATCGCGCCAGGCCTCGAACTCGCCGAACCCGCGTTCGATCCGCCGTGTCGTGCCGCGATCCAGCCAGACTGTGGCGCGCGAAAGGCGTTCCAGAAAGCGCCGGTCATGGCTGATCAACACCAGCGCCGCCTGCCGAGAAGCCAGCTCGTTTTCGAGCCATTCAATGGCAGGCAGGTCGAGGTGGTTGGTGGGCTCATCGAGCAGGAGGATATCCGGATTGGGCGCCAGCGCGCGGGCAATCGCGGCGCGACGTGCTTCCCCGCCAGAAAGCGTTGCCGGATTTTCATCACCCGTCAGGCCCAGTTCGTTGAGGAGGAACCGCGCGGCATGATCGCCTTCCTCGGCATCCAGATCGGCAGCTGCAAAGGCGAGGGTGGTCTTGTAGGCCGAGAAATCCGGCTCCTGCGCCAGAACGCCGACCTTCGCGCCAGGCTGGAGGAAGCGCGTGCCGGTGTCCTTCTCAACAATCCCTGCCGCGATTCTGAGCAAGGTCGATTTGCCCGAGCCATTGCGACCCACGAGACAGATTTTCTCGCCGGGCGACACGGAAAGATCCGCGCCTTCAAGGAGGTTCTTGCCGCCAAAGGTCAGGCGGATGTCGGTCAGTTGCAGAAGGGGCGGGGCCAAGACGGGATACTCTCTAAGGGAGCCGCGTTCTAGCGGGCCGATGCGTCCGCAACAAGGGCTAGGCCTTAAACAAGCTCTTGGGTCCTGCGATCTTCCGTGCTTGTCTTCGGGTAACAAGAAACTCCGGAGGACGTTATGGCCCGCATCACCCGCGTTGAAATCCTGCAAGTCGATCTGGTCCCGCTGGTGAAGCGGACCGATGCGATCCAATCTTTTGTGAAGCAGGAAACACCGATGGTCCGGATCACGACGGACGAGGGGCTGACCGGCACGGGTTATTCCTACACCGTCGGCTCGGGTGGTTCCTCGGTGGTGGCGCTGATCCGCGATCACCTCGCGCCGCGCCTCATCGGGCGTGATCCGCTCAAAATCGAGGCGATCTGGAAGGAATTGTTCTTCTCAACCCATTCCACCGCCGTCGGCGCTATTACGGCGCTTGCACTGGCGACCATTGATACCGCGCTTTGGGATTTGAAGTGCCTCGCCTCGGGACGCCCGCTCTGGGTGGAAGCGGGAGGTGCGCAGGCCCAGGTGCCGCTTTACACAACCGAAGGCGGCTGGCTGCATATCGAGCCGGAAGCGCTGGTGGATGATGCGCTCAAAGCGCGCGAAGCAGGCTTCAAGGGCTCGAAAATCAAGGTCGGGCGTCCGCATGTCTCGGAGGATGTCGCGCGTCTTTCGGCGGTGCGTGACAAACTGGGCGCGGGCTTCGAGATCATGGTCGATGCCAATCAGGCCTTCACGGTCTCCGAAGCGATCCGCCGCGCGCGGCATTTCGAGCCGCTCGACCTCGCGTGGTTCGAGGAGCCGCTGCCGGCAGAAGACCTCGATGGACATATCCGCCTCTCGCAATCGACCAGCCTGCCGATTGCGGTTGGGGAAAGCATGTATCACCCGAGCCACTTCCGCGAATACCTGCAAAAGGGCGGTTGCTCGATCGTGCAGGCCGATGTCGCGCGCATCGGCGGCATTACGCCATGGCTGAAGGTCGCGCACCTTGCCGAGACCTTCAACGTAGATATCTGCCCGCATTTCCTGATGGAAATTCACATCTCGCTGACTGCCGCTGTCCCGAATGCGCGTTGGGTGGAATGGATTCCCCAACTGGAACCGATCACCACGAGCCGCATGACGGTGGAAAACGGCTACGCCATCCCTCCCGCGTCGCCCGGCCTCGGGATCGACTGGGATTGGCAGGCGATCGAGAAGGCGCGCATGTTCACGCCGCTTGTTGTGACGGCGTAAACGAAGCCGCTTAAAAAGCAGGCATGTTGCACTGCAAGAATTGAAATACTGCCGAAATAAGCGGCATTCTCTCTCGAGGTGCCGTGAGAAAGGGCAATTTGCGCTGATTTGAACGCGTAGAATCCCGCTACGGGCTTGTCCTGTCCCTGTCCGATGAGTTGGCACGCGGCATGCTGAACACTCCGTGTCATCTTTTCAACGGGGAACCCATCCATGAACCTGACCCGCCGCTCCCTTCTCGCGACCTCGGCGCTGGCTGCCGCCGCCGCTGCGCTTCCGTCTCTGCCTGTGCTGGCCCAGTCCGGCGACACCATCAAGATCGGCATCCTGCACTCGCTCTCGGGGACGATGGCGATCTCCGAGACCACGCTGAAGGACGTGATGCTGATGCTCATCGAGCAGCAGAACGCCAAGGGCGGTCTTCTTGGCAAGAAGCTCGAAGCCGTCGTGGTCGATCCGGCCTCGAACTGGCCGCTGTTTGCTGAAAAGGCTCGTGAACTCATCACCCAGCACAAGGTTGCCGCAACCTTCGGCTGCTGGACCTCGGTTAGCCGCAAGTCGGTGCTGCCGGTGTTCAAGGAGCTCAACAACATCCTCTTCTACCCGGTCCAGTACGAGGGCGAAGAGTCCGAGCGCAACGTTTTCTACACCGGCGCAGCGCCGAACCAGCAGGCGATCCCGGCTGTCGATTACCTGATGTCGAAGGACGGCGGCGAAGTGAAGCGCTGGGTGCTCGCGGGTACCGACTACGTCTATCCGCGCACGACCAACAAGATCCTTGAAGCCTACCTGATCTCGAAGGGTGTGGCCAAGGAAGACATCATGATCAACTACACGCCGTTCGGTCATTCCGATTGGCAGACCATCGTTGCCGACATCAAGAAGTTCGGCTCGGCGGGCAAGAAGACCGGTGTGGTCTCGACCATCAACGGTGACGCGAACGTTCCGTTCTACAAGGAACTCGGCAACGCCGGCATCAAGGCGACTGATATTCCGGTCGTGGCCTTCTCGGTCGGTGAAGAAGAACTCGCCGGCATCGACACCAAGCCGCTCCTCGGCCATCTCGCAGCCTGGAACTACTTCCAGAGCGTGAAGAACCCGGTCAATGAAGCCTTCATCAAGCAGTGGAAGACCTTCAAGAAGTCGGACAAGGCCGTCACAAACGACCCGATGGAAGCCCATGTCATCGGCTTCAACATGTGGGTCAAGGCAGTCGAGAAGGCCGGCACGATCAACGTTGACAAGGTCATCGACACCCTGCCGGGCATCGAAGTGCCGAACCTCACCGGCGGCGTCTCCAAGATGCTCCCGAACCATCACATCACCAAGCCGGTCCTGATCGGCGAAGTGCGCGCCGATGGTCAGTTCGACGTGGTGTGGCAGACCAAGGGTCTCGTTCCGGGCGACGCCTGGACCGATTACCTCGAAGGCTCCAAGGACCTTGAAGCCGACTGGGTCAACCTTAAGTGCGGCAACTACAACACCAAGCTCAAGAAGTGCGGCTGATCGGCATCTTTGCCGTAGCAGGCTGACCTAAAAACGGTTCCCCGGCCGAAGAAGAACCTTCGGCCGGGCCCCTAGACCCCACTCGCGCAGAAAAGCTCCCGGCAAGTGGAGCGCTCAACGAGGAACAGCACCATGCATGCCTTCCGGCTCCTCACGCCGCGGACGCCGTTCCGCTCCGGCCCGGACCTGAGAGGGGTGGCAAAGCTGCTCTTCGCGCTGATGCTCTGCATCATCCCGTTTTTTCCGGCATCCGCAGGTCCGCTCGATGAGGCGACCTCGCTCTTTGCCGCCGACAGTTTCCCCGATACCGCCAAGGCGATTGATCTCGTTTCCGCGTCTGGTGCGCCGCAGGCCGGCAGCCTGCTCGAAGCGCTCGGCGACCGCCGCCTATTTGTCGGTGGCGACAAGAAGCTCTATTTCAAGGACAAATCAGGCGCGGTTTTCAACGCGCTCGACGGCAGCAAACTCGCTCTCGAGCCCGCTGATCTCACCTTGGTCCGTACCAACAACCGTCTGCGCGGTGCGATCGATACCGCCGTCGGTCGCCTGACGCTGCAAGCGCCCGATCCCGCGCGCCGCCGTGCCGCTGCGGAAGCGGTCTACAAGACCCGTGCGCCGGAAAGCGAAGAAGCCATCTCCGCCGCGCTGCGCGTGGAAAAGGTTGCGGCGATCAAGGAAATCCAGCAGCTCGCGCTCGCCTCGATCATCGCGACCGCACCGGGAAAATCGGACATCGACCGCCTCTCGGCCATCGAGATCCTGAGGGACAACGGCGACCGCGATGCCCTCACGCCGCTCAATCTCATTCCGGATAGCGCCGGCGCAAACGTCAAGAACGCCGCGAAATCCGCACTGACCGAAATCAATAACCGCCTCGCGCTGTGGTCGACCGCGCAGAACACCTGGTACGGCGTCAGCCTCGGCTCAGTTCTGCTGCTCGCGGCGATTGGTCTTGCGATCACCTTCGGCGTCATGGGCATCATCAACATGGCCCACGGTGAGATGGTGATGATCGGGGCCTACACCACCTTCGTCATTCAGGAGGTGATCCGCCAGAAATACCCGGCGCTCTTCGACTATTCGCTCGGGATTGCTATTCCGCTGTCGTTTATCGTCGCAGGACTGGTGGGCATCGCGATCGAGCGGCTGGTGATCCGCCATCTCTATGGCCGCCCGCTCGAAACGCTGCTGGCGACCTGGGGCATCTCGCTGATCCTCCAGCAGGCGGTGCGGACGCTTTTCGGGCCGACCAACCGCGAAGTCGGCGCACCGAGCTTCATGGCCGGCTCGTTCAAGCTGGGCCTGCTCGACATCAACTATGGCCGCGTCTGGATTGTGGTTTTCGCATTGGCGGTCTTCGTCTCGGTGTTGGCGCTGCTGCGCTTCACGCCGCTGGGCCTCCAGATGCGTGCCGTGACGCAGAACCGCCGCATGGCCGCCTCGATGGGTATCCGCACGGCGCGGGTCGATGCCCTGACCTTCGGCCTCGGCTCCGGTATCGCCGGGCTGGCGGGCGTTGCGCTGAGCCAGATCGATAACGTCAGCCCGAACCTCGGGCAGGGCTATATCATTGACAGCTTCATGGTCGTGGTCTTCGGCGGCGTCGGCAATCTCTGGGGCACGCTAGTGGCAGCGCTTTCGCTCGGTATCGCCAACAAGTTCCTCGAACCCTTCGCAGGGGCGGTGCTCGGCAAGATCGCGCTCCTCGTCTTTATCATCCTCTTCATCCAGAAGCGTCCGCGCGGGTTGTTCGCGCTCAAGGGCCGGGCTATCGAACAATGATCGCGCAAGCCATTCTCTCGCGCCTTGATGGTCGCGGCCGGGTTTTCCTCGGCGTCATTCTCGCAGCGCTGGTGCTAGTGCCGGTTCTGCATCTCACCATGCCGGCCTCTTCGCCGCTGCACGTGCCGATCTGGCTCGTCAGCCTGATGGGCAAGTACCTGACCTACGCGATCCTCGCGCTCGCGCTCGATCTCGTCTGGGGCTATTGCGGCATCCTGAGCCTGGGTCATGGCGCGTTCTTCGCGCTCGGCGGCTACGCCATGGGCATGTATCTCATGCGGCAGATCGGCACGCGCGGTGTCTACGGCAACCCTGTTCTCCCGGATTTCATGGTATTCCTGAACTGGAAGGAACTGCCGTGGTTCTGGTACGGCTTCGACATGTTCCCGTTTGCGCTGCTGATGGTGCTCCTTGCGCCGGGTATACTCGCTTTCATCTTTGGCTGGTTTGCGTTTCGCAGCCGCGTCACCGGCGTCTATCTCTCGATCATCACGCAGGCGCTGACCTACGCGCTGATGCTCGCCTTTTTCCGCAATGACATGGGGTTCGGCGGCAACAATGGCCTGACCGATTTCAAGGATATCGTGGGCTATTCGGTGCAGTCGCCGGGGACGCGCCTTGTGTTGTTCACCCTGACGCTGCTCGCGCTCGCCGGAACCTATCTCTTCTCGCGCTACGTCGTGACCTCTAAGGCCGGCAAGGTGCTGGTTGCGATCCGCGACGCCGAAAGCCGCACGCGGTTTCTCGGCTTCCGCGTCGAGCGCTACAAGCTCTTCGTCTTCACCGTCTCCGCAATGATGGCAGGGCTTGCCGGTGCGCTTTATGTGCCGCAGGTCGGCATCATCAACCCGAGCGAATTCCAGCCCGGCAACTCGATTGAAGTGGTGATCTGGGTCGCAGTCGGCGGGCGCGGCACGCTGGTCGGCGCAGCGATCGGCGCGATCCTCGTCAACCTTGCGAAAACGATCTTCACCACTGGCGCGCTGGCCCCCTATTGGCTCTTTGCCCTCGGTGCACTCTTCGTGCTGACGACGCTCTATATGCCCAAGGGCGTGATCGGCACCTACGGCGAATGGCGTGACAAGCGCCGCGAGAAGGCCGCCTTGCGCGCCGACGCAGCAGCGAACCCGGCGGAGTAAGGGCCATGAACCAGAAGGTCACGGATTACCTCCTCTACCTCGATGGCGTCTGCGTCGCCTTTGATGGGTTCAAGGCCATCAACAGTCTCTCGCTGACGATCAAGCCGGGCGAAATGCGCGCGATTATCGGCCCGAACGGCGCGGGCAAGACGACGATGATGGATATCATAACCGGCAAGACAAAGCCCGATGAGGGCGATGTGCTCTTCGACGGAACTGTCGATCTCACTCAGCTCGACGAGGCCGCGATTGCCAATCTCGGTATTGGCCGCAAGTTCCAGAAGCCGACCGTGTTCGAGATGCATACGGTGGAGGATAACCTCCGCCTAGCGCTCAAAGCCGACCGCCGCGTGTTCACCACGCTGTTCTGGCGCGATGCTGCCGCCGAGCGCGAGAAGATCAACCGCATCCTCGCGACCATCCGGCTCGAACATCTGCGTGATGCCAGCGCTGCCAACCTCAGCCACGGCCAGAAGCAATGGCTCGAAATCGGCATGCTCCTGGCGCAAGATCCGAAATTGCTGCTCGTCGACGAACCTGTCGCCGGCATGACGGATGCCGAAACCGAAGCCACCGCGCATCTTCTCAAAGAGATCGCCAAGGATCATTCCGTCATCGTCGTCGAGCACGATATGGCTTTCGTGCGCGAACTCGACGTTAAGGTGACAGTGCTGCACGAGGGGTCGGTTCTGGCGGAAGGTCCGCTCGATACGGTGAGCGCGGACAGCCGCGTCATCGAAGTGTATCTGGGACGCTGAATCATGCTGAACATTGAAAACCTCGACCTTCATTACGGCGCGGCGCAGGCCTTGCGCTCGGTGTCGGTCGCTGCCGAACTCGGCAAGGTCACCTGCGTCATCGGCCGCAACGGCGTTGGCAAGACCTCGCTCTGCCGCGCCATTACAGGCCAGCAGAAGGGTACACGCGGCACCATCACACTCGATGGCAAGGATATCGCGTCGATGGCGCCTTCCGAACGCGCTCGCGCCGGCATCGGTTTCGTGCCGCAAGGTCGCGAGATTTTCCCGCTTCTGACCGTGGAAGAAAACCTCAAGACGGGCTTTGCACCGCTCAAGGTCAGCGAGCGCTTCATTCCGGGCGAGATCTACGATCTTTTCCCGGTGTTGAAATCAATGCTCGGGCGGCGCGGCGGCGATCTCTCTGGCGGCCAGCAACAGCAGCTCGCGATTGGCCGCGCGTTGGTGATGCGACCGCGCCTGCTGATCCTCGACGAGCCGACCGAGGGTATCCAGCCCTCGATCATCAAGGATATCGGTCGTGCGATTACCCATCTCGCTGGACTCGGCACTATGGCGATTGTTCTTGTGGAACAGTATTTTGATTTCGCTCTCGAACTTGCCGACAGCTTCATTCTGATGGAACGTGGCGAGGTGGTGATGTCAGGCGACCGGGCGCGGATGGGAGAGGACGATGTTCGACAACGCCTCGCGCTCTGAAAAACTGTCGGGCGCCGAATCCGCCGATGTTTTCGCCGGTGTGGTCGATCTGCCGCAGCATGTCCGAGTTGATGCGCGGCTGAAACTCCATGTCGATTTCCATGCCGGCGCAACGCGCCTCACCGAGCGGCGCGAGGAGGGGGCGATGCGCTTCCGCTTTCCGCGTGCCCATGGCCGTTCGCCGGAAGCGATCCTCGTCAATATCGCTGGCGGCCTCGCGGGCGGGGACCGCGTCGGGATCGACGTTCAGGCGGGCGAGGGGGCCTCGATTGCCGTGTCCAGTGCCGCCGCAGAGCGCATTTATCGCTCAGCGGGTGCTGTGACGACGCTTTCGACCACGCTGACGCTGGGCGCGGGCGCCACCGGGATCTGGTTGCCGCAGGAGACCATTCTGCACGATGGTGCGCGGGTGAAGCGCAGCTTCACGCTCAATTTTGCCCCGGACTCCACTGCCGTTTTCGGCGAAATGCTTTTCTTCGGGCGGCGCGCCTCGGGTGAGGGCTTCGGGCGCGGGAGCCTTGCCGAGAGCTGGCGTGTCCGGCGCGGCAGCAAGCTGATCCTGGCAGATGAAACACGCCTTACGGATGATTTTGCGGCGGATATCCTGCGTCCGGCCTCGCTTTTCAACCATGTCGCGCTGGCGACGCTCCTTTTCGCGCACCCCGACGCATCAGAGCATCTCGACGCGATCCGCGCGCTCCTGCCAGACGAATCCGGTCTTGAATGCGGCGCAACCGATCTTGGCGGATTGATCCTGATCCGCTTTGCCGGCGAGAAAGCCGCACCCCTCCGGCGGCATGTCATCCGCCTTGCCGAAGACCTTGCCCGTCGCATCGCGCAGCCTTTGCCGCGCGCGCTCATGAACTAGGCACCTGACACATGATGGACCGGACATGAACCTGACCCCCCGCGAAAAAGACAAGCTGCTGATCGCCATGGCGGCCATCGTCGCACGTAAGCGGCTCGATCGCGGCGTGAAGCTCAACCATCCCGAATCCATCGCGCTGATCGCGGATTTCGTGATGGAAGGCGCGCGCGATGGCCGCTCGGTCGCGGACCTGATGGAAGCGGCAGCCAAGGTGATCACCAAGGAACAGGTGATGCCCGGCATTGCAGAGATGATCCATGATGTGCAGGTCGAGGCGACCTTTCCTGATGGCACGAAACTCGTCACCGTTCATCACCCGATACGTTAAATATGAAGGGCATCGATATGAAAAAGCTTGCTTTTCTCCCGCTTGTTCTTCTCAATTTTCCGGCTTTCGCGCATCAGGGCGACCATACGGGCATGACCATGTGGGAAATTGTCGAGCATGTGTTCGAGACCGATCACATCGTCTTTGCGGCGATTGCCGTGGTCACCGGCATTGTCTGCTTCCGCGCGGGACGACGCGCCGAGGCGCGCGCGCATGGCCGCAAGGACAACGCGAAATGATACCCGGTGAGATTTTTACAGCTCCTGGCGATATCGAGATGAATCTCGGGCGTGAGACGATCACGCTCGCCGTCTCCAACGTGGGCGACCGCCCGATTCAGGTCGGCAGCCACTATCATTTCTTCGAAACCAACGCCGGTCTGAAGTTCGACCGCGACAAGGCGAGGGGCTTTAGGCTCGATATTCCCGCCGGCACCGCCGTGCGCTTCGAGCCCGGACAAAGCCGCGAGGTGACGCTGGTGGCTCTGACTGGACGCCGGGAAGTCTATGGTTTTCAAGCCAAAGTGATGGGGAAGCTCTGAAATGGCCCGTCTGCCCCGCACCATTTACGCCGACATGTTCGGCCCGACGACCGGCGATAAGATCCGCCTCGCGGATACCGATCTCATCATCGAGGTCGAGCGCGATTTCACCACCTACGGCGAGGAGGTGAAGTTCGGCGGCGGCAAGGTGATCCGCGATGGCATGGGCCAATCGCAGATGACGCGCGCGGCGGGCGCGGTCGATACCGTGATCACCAATGTCGTGATCCTTGATCACTGGGGCATCGTGAAGGCCGACATCGGCCTGAAAGACGGGCAGATTGCCGCCATCGGCAAGGCGGGTAACCCGGATATCCAGCCCGGCGTCGATATCATCATCGGCCCCGGCACCGAGATCATCGCGGGCGAGGGCAAGATCATCACCGCCGGCGCGTTCGATACGCATATCCATTTCATCTGCCCGCAGCAGATCGAGGAAGCGCTGATGGCCGGCATCACCTCGATGCTCGGCGGCGGCACTGGCCCGGCCCATGGCACGCTGGCGACGACCTGTACGCCCGGTCCGTGGCATATCGCGCGGATGATCGAGGCGGCGGACGCTTTCCCGATGAATCTCGGTTTTGCCGGCAAGGGCAACGCCTCGCTCCCGGCCGCGCTGGAGGAGCAGGTACTTGGCGGCGCCTGCGCGCTCAAGTTGCATGAAGACTGGGGTACCACCCCCGCCGCCATCGATAACTGCCTCTCGGTTGCCGACCAGCTCGACGTTCAGGTGATGATCCACTCGGATACGCTCAACGAATCGGGCTTCGTGGAAGATACCATCGCCGCCTTCAAGGGCCGCACCATCCACGCCTTCCATACTGAGGGCGCGGGCGGCGGGCATGCGCCGGATATCATCAAGATCGCCGGCCTGCCGAATGTGCTGCCGTCCTCCACGAACCCGACGCGGCCGTTCACGGTCAACACCATCGACGAGCATCTCGATATGCTGATGGTCTGCCACCATCTCGACCCCTCGATTGCCGAGGACCTCGCGTTTGCCGAGAGCCGCATCCGCAAGGAGACCATCGCGGCGGAGGATATTCTCCACGATATCGGTGCGCTCTCGATGATGTCGTCCGACAGTCAGGCGATGGGCCGCATCGGCGAGGTGATCATCCGCACCTGGCAGACCGCGGACAAGATGAAGAAGCAGCGCGGCGCCGTACTCGGCGATGGCGCGAACGACAACAACCGCGCCAAGCGCTATGTTGCGAAATACACCATCAACCCGGCGATTGCGCATGGCGTTGCGCGCCATATCGGCTCCATCGAGAAGGGCAAGCTCGCCGATCTCGTAATCTGGTCACCGGCGTTTTTCGGCGTCAAACCGGAGATGGTCATCAAGGGCGGCGTGATTGTTGCCGCCCCGATGGGCGATCCGAACGCCTCGATCCCCACCCCGCAGCCCATGCACTACCGCTACATGTTCGGCGCCTATGGCAAAGCGCGGACGGGGTCTTCCGTCACCTTCGTGTCGCAGGCCTCGCTCGATGGTGGACTCGCCGCGCGGCTCGGCGTGGCGAAACGGCTTGTCGCGGTGGAGAACACGCGCTCGGGCATCTCGAAGGCGAGCATGATCCACAACGGCGCGACGCCCGATATCACCGTTGATCCCGAGACCTATCACGTCCGGGCCGATGGTGAGTTGCTGGTTTGCGAGCCGGCGACCGTGCTTCCCATGGCGCAGCGGTATTTCCTGTTCTAAAGCTGGGTCACATCAGCCAAGGAACATCGGAGTCCCCATGATCTATGTCGTCGCCACGCTCGTCGTTCAGCCGGGGAATGATGCCGCCATCCGAGCCGGATTTGCGGCGGGCAGGGCCGAGACGCTGAAGGAAGAGGGGTGCCTCTCCTATGAGCTGAACCAGAGCCTTTCGGAACCCAACCGCTACGTCTTCGTTGAGCAATGGGCGACGCGCGAGGCGCTGACGCTGCATTCCAAAACGCCGCATCTCGCCGCCTGGCGCGAGGTGCTGGCGCCGTTCCTCATCAGCCGCCGGATCGAGATCATCCACCCGGCGAACGTCGAGGTCTTCTGACACAAGCGTGATTTGCGTGTGGCGTCCGGGCCGGTGTGTATCGCGAGCGTGAAGCCGGATTTGATTTGATGCTGTTGGAAGATTTCAAGCTCTGGAACGATCGAAAAGGCCAGTTCTCGCCGCTCAAGGCCGCGACGCTCGCGCTGGTGTGCCTGCCGGCGCTATGGATTGCATTCCGGTTAGCTTCGGGCATGCTCGGCGCGAAGCCCATCGAAGCCGCATTGCATGAAACCGGGCTCTGGGCGACGCGCCTTCTGCTGATCACGCTTGCGGTCACGCCTTGTCGGCTGATCACCGGGCAGAACAAGATAGTACTGATCCGCCGGATGCTCGGTGTCGCGGCGCTGGTCTACACGCTGATCCATTTCTCGCTCTATATCGTCGATCAGCGCTTTGACCTGATCAAGGTGGCGTCCGAAATTGTCCTGCGCTTCTATCTCACCATCGGCGCGATCAGCCTGATCGCCATGACCGCGCTGGGCGTGACCTCGACCGATGGCATGATCCGCCGCATGAGCGCGCTGGCGTGGAACCGGCTGCACTTCCTGATCTATCCGCTGACACTGCTCGGCCTCTGGCACGGTGCGCTGCAATCCAAGATCAATGTTTCCGAAGCGGCGGTGATGACCGGGCTGTTTCTGGCGCTTATCGGCGTCCGCGTCATGCGCAGACGCTTCGAGATGGGCGTACTCCCGCTGATCGGGCTTGTGCTTCTGAGCGTGATTGTCACAGCAGGGCTCGAAGCGGCGTGGTATGGTCTCGCAACCGGTATTCCGCCGGAGCGAATTTTCGCGGCGAATTTGATGATCGACCTTCAACCCAGGCCCGCGCTTGTTGTAGGAATGATCGCGAGCGTCCTGCCACTTCTGGCGCTGCTCTCCCGCTGGCTGCCGGGTACACGTCCGCCGCGAACCAGATCGAAGTAAAGGAAGACCCGATGTTGCGCGCAACCGAAGTGATCGCTAGGGGTGACTGGCATGGCGCCGCCGCCGACACCGTGGTGCTCGATTATGATGATCGCCATCGCCGCCGCATCACCATGGAAGCGGTAGGTGGGCTTTCCTTCCTGCTTGATCTGCCGGAAGCCATTGCGCTGCGCTCCGGCGATGCCGTGAAGCTGGAAGACGGTCGCATGGTCGAAATCATGGGCGCGCCGGAACCCTTGAGCGAAATCCGCGCCGAGAACGCAGAACATCTGCTCCGCCTCGCATGGCATCTTGGGAACCGGCATTTGCCGGTCCAGATCGCAGGCGGGCGTCTTCGCATCCGCCGTGATCACGTCATCGACGCGATGGTGGAAGGCCTCGGCGGCAAGGTTCGCCCCATCGAGGCGGCCTTTGACCCGGAAGGCGGGGCTTACCTCCAGTCAAGCCACGCCCACCATGACCATGATCACCACGGGCACGAACACCATGGGCATGATCATGCCCATCATCACCATGACGGCTGTGGCTGCGGGCATGATCATCACAAATACGATCATGCACATGACCATGATCACGATCATCATCCGCACGGCGCGATCCCGGGGAACGAGCCACACAGCCACGAACATCATAGTCACGAGGCGGCAGCCGCCGCGCCGACGCTGGACCACCATACCCACGCGCACACGCATGATCACGCCCATCACGAGCACAAGCACGGCGAGGGCTGTGGTTGCGGGCACGACCATAAGCATGGCTGAGACTGCCGAATTCCAGCGGCAGCAGTGGTTCTCGCCCGCCTTTCCCGTGGGCGGTTACGCATATTCGCATGGCATCGAGAAAGCCGTCGAGACCGGCGACATCCGCGATGCCGCAAGCCTCGCGAGCTGGATTGCCGATGTCCTGCGCCTCGGCTCCGGCCGGAGCGATGCCATCATCCTTGGGGAGGCGTGGCGACGCACCGGGGATCTTTCGGGCGAGGTGCAGCTTGCTCGTCTGCGCGAACTCGCCGAATTCGGCCTTGCGCTCGGCCTTTCGCGCGAGCGGCGGCTTGAAACCGCGCAGCAAGGCGCGGCCTTCTACCAACTTGTCCGCACGGCCTGGCCGGATGTCGACCTTCCGCCCCTTGGCGATGAACTGCTGCCCTATCCGGTCGCTGTCGGCATCGCAGGCAGGGTGCATGGACAGCCGTTGCTGCCGCTGACCACAGCCTACCTTCAGGCCTTCGCCTCGAACCTCATCGCCGCAGGGTTGCGCCTCGCTGTCATCGGACAGAGCGAGGCGCAGGTGCGATTGGCTGCGCTTCTGCCGGTGATACGGACGATCGCGGCGGAAGCGGAGGGCGCTAACCTTGAAAGCCTCGGCGGCATGGCCTTCCGCTCGGATCTCATGAGCATCCGCCATGAAACGCAGATCACGCGGCTTTTCCGTTCATGAGCACCGGCAAGCTCATCCTGCCGGGCCTTGTGCTGGCACTCTCGATGGCAACGATCCTCTGGGCACTTGCCGCACTGCATTTCTATTGGGGTACCGGTGGTCTCTGGCCTGCAAAGGATGAGAAGTCGCTGGCGCGGAAGGTGGTCGGCGCGCCGGGCATCACGCGGATGCCGTCGCCGCTTGCCGCCATGCTTGTTGCCTTTGCACTCGCGGCGTTGGGCTTGCTTGCGCTGTTGCTCGTCGGGCTGATCCCGGCATTTCTGCCGCGGTGGATGATCGTCACCGCTGGCCTTGGCGCAATGGCCGTGTTTCTTGGGCGCGGTGCGGCTGCCTGGCAACCCGAATTCCGCAAATTCTTTCCCGAGGAGCCCTTCGCGACGCTGGACAGGCGCTATTATGCGCCGCTTTGCCTCGCGCTCGGCTTCGGCTTTCTGTTTCTCGTGATGGTAGGATGAGACGATGAGCACAGCTTCCAACGGCCCGCTGCGTGTGGGAATCGGCGGTCCGGTCGGCGCAGGGAAAACCACGCTGACCGCCGCGCTCTGCGCCCGGTTGCGTCAGGTTTATGATCTCGCGGTCATCACCAACGACATCTACACCAAAGAGGATGCGGAAATCCTTGCCCGCCTTCAGGCCCTGCCGCAGGAGCGGATCATGGGCGTCGAGACCGGGGGCTGCCCGCATACAGCGATCCGCGAGGATTGCTCGATCAACCTCCATGCCATTGCCGAGATGCGCAAGAAGTTCCCGGCGCTGGAGTTGATCCTGATCGAATCCGGGGGCGATAACCTTGCCGCGACCTTCTCGCCGGAACTCGCGGATATCACCGTCTATGTCATCGACGTTGCGCAGGGCGAGAAAATCCCCCGCAAGGGCGGGCCGGGCATCACGCGCTCCGATCTGCTGGTGATCAACAAAACTGATCTCGCGCCTTACGTCGGAGCCAATCTCGACGTCATGGCAGCGGATGCCAAGGTGCAGCGCGGCGCGCGCCCGGTGGCCTTCACGAACCTCAAGACGGGGGAGGGCATCGAAGCCGTCATCCGCTTCATCGAGGAGCGCGGCGGATTAAAAGCAACGGCCGTGTAAAATGAGTGCTTGATCTGGAGTGAACTCCAGCAAGTAAATGGTTGAATCGGTTCAATTGCGAAAAAGGAGAACCGATCCATGCCCGGAGCACAAAGCCCACCCCATCCGCCAATGGCCGTGGCTGAACCATGAAGATCGGCGCGCTGGCGGAACGCTCGGGGCTGTCGATCGACACCCTGCGCTATTACGAAAAAATCGGCTTGCTTCCACGTGCTTCACGAGATCGTGGCGGCAGACGACAATATGATGAAACGTCCATCCGCTGGATCGACTTTCTCCGCCGCCTCAAGGCAACCGGCATGCCGCTCTCCGAAATGATCCACTACGCCGAATTGCGCGAAATCGGGGATATCACCTCTGCCGCACGCCGCGAATTGCTCGAGCGCCATCGCCTGCGTGTCATCGCCGAACGCGACCTTCTGACCGAAAATCTCGCCGCTATCGACGGCAAGATCGACACCTATCACGCCATGGAAGCCGCATTGGCGGCCTCTGGCCAACCGGAAAGCACGCCCAATGACCCAATCGCCCCCATCCGCGCTGGAGCGCGGCCGCGAAGTACTCAAGACGCTCAACCCCGGCCTCGAGCCAATCATGATGGAAAAATATGATGATCTCGTACCAGGATTTGCCGAAACTCTGATCGAAAACGCATACGGCCGTCATTACGCACGGCCGGGGCTCGACCTGAAAACACGGCAAATCGCGACCGTCGCAGCGCTGACGGCCCTCGGCGGCCAAACCGCACCGCAACTGAAAGCCAATATCCAGCATGCCCGCAATGCCGGTGCGAGCCAGATCGAGCTGATCGAGGTCATCTACCAGATGGCGATCTATGGCGGCATGCCTGCCGCCATCAATGGCCTCAACGCCGCACGTGAAGTTTTCGCGGCGGAAGGCTAGGCAGGGTCGACAAAGGCGACGACGAAGGTGTGCAGCACCTCGTCGTCATCCCTGATCGAAACGTAGTCGCCGGGGTTGAAGCTGTGGGCGCCGAAGCGATAGCCCGCCTCGTCGTCCTCATCGCCCGCGATATCGTAGGTGAAAGCCCAGCTGCCGCCCTTGTTGGCGCCGCCACGATGCACGAGATGACCGAGATCGGTGTCCTCGTCACCCCAGAACCGACGCACGCTGCACGCCTGCTTGTTGACCTTCCAGCCGTTGGAATCGAGATGCCCCGCATCGTCGAGCGGCGCAACAAACTCATAGCCGTGCGCCGATGAGCCCCCCGGAAATTCTTTCGAACGGGCAAGGTGCAGGGTGATGCGCTTGAGACTCATAATCCACTCTCCGAATAGGGCGACGATGCCGGGACTGTGCGGCCGCACGGCCTCTCCGGCTTTGATCGGGATCAAGATGCGCGCATTAACCGCGCATAGCACGGACATTCGACGGATTGCGCGCTTTCCAAACCAGTAAATCACCGTCTAGAGTGAAATTGGGGAGAATGAATTCGAATGGCCGATCAAGACCGGCATGCGCCGAAGGTGCGTCTGGAGGAAAGCGAGCGCAGTGTAGCGCCGCCGACCGCCGTTGCGCCCGCTCCGCTCCCTGTTCCTGGCACGGTTGCAACGCCCTGTGCGCGGGATATTGCAAGCCCTGCCATTCGCACTGCGTCATATTATCAGGCGCCGCGCTATGCGGCGCTCGATCTGGGCACCAACAACTGCCGCCTCCTGATCGCACGGCCCGATGGCGCGTCCTTCCGCGTGGTCGATGCCTTCTCGCGCATTGTACGGCTCGGCGAGGGCGTCGCAAAATCCGGCGAACTTTGTGATGCCGCGATGGACCGCACCCTCGAAGCGCTCCACATCTGCCGCAGGAAGATGGATGAGCGCAATGTCTCCCGCGCGCGCCTCGTCTCGACCGAAGCCTGCCGCGCGGCAAAGAACGGCCGCGATTTCCTCGCCCGGATCGAGAAGGAAACCGGCCTTGCGCTCGAACTGCTGGATCGGCAGGGCGAGGCACATCTCGCCGCCGCCGGCTGCGCGGCGCTGGCGGATGAACAGGCCTCCAGCATTATTCTCTTCGATATCGGCGGCGGTTCTACCGAACTCGTCTGGCTCTCCGTGAAAAACTGCGGCCAGAAGGATATCCGCTCGCGCATCCGCGCCTGGACCTCGATGCCGCTCGGCGTCGTTTCACTGGCGGAACGGCACGGCGGCGTCCATGTCTGCGGCAAGACCTTCGAGGCCATGGTGCAGGAAACCGGCGCCATGCTCGAACCTTTTGCCGCCGAGGCGCGCGAAGCCAGGGCAGAACCCGGCTTTCATTTGCTCGGAACTTCCGGCACGGTGACGACGCTCGGCGGGATTTTTCTCGGGCTGGAACGCTACGATCGCCGCCGCGTCGATGGCCTCTGGATGCAGGCCGAGGAAATCGATGGCGTGTTGCAGGAACTTCTTGCGATGTCCTACCGCGAACGCGCGGAGAATGGCTGCATCGGGCGGGAACGCGCTGATCTCGTGCTTGCGGGCTGTGCGATTTTCGAGGCGATCCGTCGGGCCTTTCCGGCCAAACGTGTCCGCATCGGCGATCGCGGCCTCCGTGAAGGCATGCTGATGGAAATGATGCGCGAAGACGGGGTTTTACGGCGCGCATCCTCTCGCTAATCTGTTGTTCCGCAATACCGGTTTCACTTTTGCGCGGGCATGCTCTAGAGCGTCTCTATGACCAAAGATAAAACCACCTCCGGCTCGCGCGAGATGGCGGTGCGGCTCAAAACCGCCCGCAAACGCACCACCAGCCAGCAGAAATGGCTTCAGCGCCAGCTCAACGATCCCTATGTCGCGAAGGCCAAGGCCGCCGGCTACAAGAGCCGCGCGGCGTTCAAGCTCGTGGAAATCGACGACAAGTACAAGCTCTTGAAACCCGGCCAGCGCATTGTCGACCTTGGCGCGGCGCCCGGCGGCTGGTGCCAGGTCGCGGCTGAACGGATCAGATCAACGCAGGAAGATGTGCGCATCGTCGGGATCGATCTCATCGATATCGATCCCTTGCCAGGCGTTGATTTCATCCAGCTCGATTTCACGCTGCCTGAAGCCGATGACATTCTGAAGCAAAAGCTTGGCGGTCTGGCGGACGGCGTGATCTCGGATATGGCCGCCAACACCACCGGCCACAAGGCGACCGATCATCTCAAGATCATCGGTCTCGGCGAAATGGCCGCCGCTTTCGCCCGTGATGTGCTGGCGCAGGGCGGCTTTTTTCTCTGCAAGCTGTTTCAGGGCGGGGAAACCGTAAACCTGCTCAATGATCTGAAGCGCGATTTCGCGACCGTCCGCCACGTCAAACCGGCGGCGAGCCGTGCGGGCTCCTCCGAACTCTATGTGCTCGCGACAGGTTTTCGCGGCGTGCCGCTCGACGACGCTGACACCGAGGACGACGAATGAAGCGCTACGCCCTTGTGGACCTCGACGGCACGATCACCGATCCGCGCCCTGGTATCATTGGCGCCTATCGCCATGCGCTGATGGAGATGGGGCTTGAGGCCCCGCCGGAGGAGGAACTTCTCTGGGTCATCGGTCCGCCGCTGCGCCAGTCCTTCCCGAAGCTTGGCGTGGCGGAGCCGCATGTCGAAGCCGCGCTGGGGCATTACCGCGCGTTCTACAGCGCCGGCGCGATGTTCAACGCGCCGGTTTACGCAGGCATGCCCGAGGCCTTCGCAGCCTTGCGCGCGGCGGGCGTGACGCTGATTGTCGCGACCTCGAAGCCGCATGTCATGGCGCGGCCGATTCTCGCGCATTTCGGCCTCGACGGGCATTTCCATGCGATCCATGGCGCAGAACTCGATGGCCGCAACGACGACAAGGGCGACCTTCTTGCGCATATCATGGCCGAGGAAGGCGTCGATCCCGCCGAAGCGGTGATGATCGGGGACCGCAAGTTTGATATTCTCGCCGCGCGCCGCCACGGCATCGCCAATATCGGCGTGCTCTGGGGCTATGGCGGGGAGGCGGAACTCACCGAAGCTGGCGCGGACCGGCTGTGCGCTACGCCGCATGAACTGGCGACGATGGTGCTGGCGAAAAACTAGCGGAGGCTACTTTTTCTTCGCGGCCTCGACTGCAGCATCGAGCCAATCCGAAACCTCATCAAGATCGGCGCTGTAGAGGTAATCCTTGTCGCCGAAGACGATCTTCATCGTCGCTTCCTCACGCAGCATATAACCGCCGTGTTCGAGGATCTGCTTGGTCGGCTTCTGGCTGATCATCAGATGCAGCCCGTAGCGGATCGCGAGGCGACGCACGCGGCGTTCGACGGAGGGAAGGGCGTTCTTGCGGCTCATTCCGTCTTCTTGGCGCAACGAGACGCAATGCGCAACATGGGTGCTACTTTTTCGGCACGCCCGCGAGCCATTCCTTCAAGGCAGGTGCCCACGTCTTCGCAAGACCGCCTGTAGTGCCGTGGCCGCGCGTTTCGGCGCTGGCAGGGATGAGGTGGAGCTTGCCGTTCTTCACGGACTTCAACGCCTCGACCATCAGGCCGGTCTGAGGCGGGTTACGCTCATCATCAGCGGAATTGATCGCGAGGAGATGGGCGGTGATCGCCCCCAGCTTTGGCGCGGGGTTATAATCGCCCGAGGCCGCCCATTGGTAGAGGAAATCGTTCGCATCCGCCGGGGCAGGAGCGGCCAGCCGATCCTCGACCATCTTGTCCGCCGCCGCGCGGTTGGGCGCAAGTTTCTGGTAGGCGAGATCGCCGCCATTGGTTCCCGTTGCGTAGAACACATTGGCGTAACGCAGCATTTTCGGCTGCGTGGTGTAATTGCCATCCTTGTAATCCGGGTCGGCCTTGATCGTTTCGATCATCAGGCGACGCATCATCCAGTTGCGGCTCGACATCTCGGTCGGCTGGGAGGCCAGCGGCACCAGCGCATCCATCATGCCGGGGTAGCGCGTCCCCCAGATCCAGGTATGCATGCCGCCCATGGAATTGCCGAGCACCAGCCTCAGGTGCTTGATGCCAAGGCCTTCCGTAACCAGCCGGTACTGCGCATCAACCATGTCGTCGTAGTTGTACTGCGGGAACTTCGCCTTCAGCCCGTCCGAAGGCTTCGTGGACTTCCCGGCGCCGAGCGAATCCGGGATGATGATGAAGTACTTTTTCGCGTCGAGCGGCTGCCCCTCACCGAAGAGCTCGCCGCCAAAACCGGGGATCAGCATGGTCTGCGCCGAACCGGCCGTGCCATGGAGGATCAGCACCGGTTCGCCGGTGGGCTCGCCGATGGTCTTATAGGCCATGCGAACTTCCGGCAGGGTTTCGCCGGTGTGGAAACGGAAATCCTTGAGCACAAAGGCGCCATCTTTCGGCGCAATGGCTTCTGCCGCCAAGGCAAGACCTGCGGCCAGAGCGAGCGCCAGCGCCGCCGTGATCGCCGAAAAACGCGTAAACGTCATACAGTTAGCCTCCCCAGAGCGGCACCGTCTCGGCGGTGCTTCACCCGTTGGGGCGGAACATTAGAAATGTATTCAGAATTCCGCAAGCCACTTGCTGGCGAACGGATCAGGTTCGAAGCCGCACCCAGATCACCGCGCCCCAGACCAGCAGGTTCATCACCAGCGCGATGAAGACCGCGGCACTGCCGAGATCCTTCACCAGCCCGATCTGCGGATGGCGCTCCAGCGTGACATGATCAGCAAGCTTCTCGATGGCGGTATTGAGCAGTTCGACCGCGATGAGGAACAGCACCGCGCCCACCAGCGCGATGAAAACCATGACATCCCACGCCAGCAAGGCAGCCAGCGGCACCGCTACCGCGAGCAGGTAAAGTTCCTGCATGACGGCCTTCTCGTGGTTCACCGCCCAGCGCAGGCCACGCACGGAGTTGAGAAAGGCGAGAACGATGCGCTTCATCGCCGGATCACTCCCACTCGATCGTGCCCGGCGGCTTCGAGGTTACGTCATAGACGACGCGGTTGATGCCCTTGACCTCGTTGATGATGCGTGTGGCGCAGCGACCGAGGAAGTTCATGTCGTAGGGGTAGAAATCGGCGGTCATGCCATCAACAGAGGTGACGGCGCGCAGCGCACAGACGTGGTCATAGGTGCGCCCGTCACCCATCACGCCGACGGTGCGCACCGGGAGTAGCACAGCAAATGCCTGCCAGATCACATCATAAAGGCCCGCCTTGCGGATCTCCTCGAGGTAGATGGCATCGGCTTCGCGCAGGATATCGGCCTTCTCGCGGGTGATCTCACCGGGAATACGGATCGCGAGACCCGGACCGGGGAAGGGGTGCCGACCGACGAAGGTTTCCGGCAGGCCCAGTTCGCGGCCCAACGCCCGCACTTCATCCTTGAAGAGTTCGCGCAGGGGTTCGACGAGCTTCATGTTCATGCGCGCCGGCAAGCCACCGACATTGTGGTGGCTCTTGATCGTCACGCTCGGGCCGCCCGAGAACGAAACGCTCTCGATGACATCCGGATAGAGCGTGCCTTGCGCCAAAAATTCCGCGCCACCGATCTTTTTCGCTTCCGCTTCAAAGACATCGATGAAGAGCTTGCCGATCGTCTTGCGCTTCACTTCAGGGTCGGAAACGCCCGCGAGCGCACCAAGGAAGGTCTCAGAGGCATCCACATGCACGAGCGGAATATTATAATGGCCCCGGAAAAGGTCGACAACCTGCTGGCTCTCGCCCTTCCGCATCAGACCGTGATCGACATAGACGCAGGTGAGCTGATCGCCCACCGCCTCATGGATCAGCACAGCAGCGACAGAGCTGTCCACACCGCCCGAAAGGCCGCAGATGACGCGGCCCTTACCGACCTGCGCCTTGATCTTGGCGATCATCTCGGCGCGATAGGCCCCCATCGACCAGTCGGATTTCAGGCCCACGATCTTGTGGACGAAATTGGCGAGGAGCTTGCCGCCATCGGGCGTATGGACGACCTCCGGGTGGAACATCGTCGTGTAGATGCGGCGCTTTTCATCGGTCGCGATCGCAAACGGCGCGTTCTCCGAAGTCGCCTTGACGGTGAAGCCTTCCGGCAGTTTGGTCACGCGGTCACCGTGGCTCATCCAGACCGGATAGCGCTTGCCGACCTCCCAAAGGCCTTCGAACAGCGCCGAGGCTTCCTTGATTTCGATATCGGCGCGGCCGAATTCCGCCGCGTGGCCACCTTCGACCACACCGCCAAGCTGCACGGCGGTGGTCTGCTGGCCGTAACAGATCGAGAGGATCGGCAGGCCCGCATCGAACACCGCTTGCGGCGCGCGGGGTGAGCCTTCGCGCGTCACCGAATCCGGCCCACCTGAGAGGATGATCGCCTTGGGCTTGAGCCTGGCGAAGGCCTCATCGGCCTTCTGGTAGGGGTGGATTTCACAATAAACGCCGGTTTCGCGCACGCGCCGCGCGATCAGCTGCGTCACCTGAGAGCCGAAATCGATGATGAGGATGCTGTCGTGAAGCATGTCGGGGAACCTCAGGGTTTGCGGATCAGACAGGATTTTTCGTAAGAATGGCGATGAAGAAACCATCGGTATTCGTGCGATGCGGCGTCAGCAGCAGACCGAGGCCGCGACAATCCTTATGCGGCGCCAGCGCGGCCAGATTGCGCGCCTCGGCATTCGCAGCAGGGTCGATGACGCTGAACGCCGGGTGCCGCTCGATGAACGCCGCCACCTGCGCGCCGTTTTCCTCGTCGAGCAGCGAGCAGGTGATATAGACGAGCCGCCCGCCGGGTTTAACGAAGCCCGCCGCATGATCAAGCACAGCGCGCTGTTCGCCCGTGCGAAGCTCAAGGCTTGTGGGGCGCATGCGCCATTTCGCGTCGGGGTGGCGACGCCATGTGCCGGTGCCGGTGCAGGGCGCATCAACGAGCACCATATCCATCAGGCTGGCGAGATCGTCGAGCGGCATCACGCCGAGCTTCGGCGTCCGGACCTGCACATTGCGCACACCCGCTCGGGTCAGCCGATCATGAATCGGCGCCAAGCGGCGCTGATCGCTGTCGGTCGCGAAAATCTGGCCCTTGTTGTTCATCTCGGCCGCAAGCGCGAGAGTCTTGCCACCGCCACCCGCGCAAAGGTCGAGCACCTGCATGCCGGGTTCGGCACCGGCGAGCAGGCTTACAAGCTGGCTGCCCTCATCCTGCACCTCGATCGCGCCCTTGAGGAAAGCGGGCTCGGATTGCACATGCGGCACGCGGCCCTCGGCATTCGCCGTGATGCGCAAACCCAGCGGCGAAAGCGGCGTCGGCTCGGGGTTGAGATGCCCGATGGCTTCGAGTGCCTTCGGGCGAATGATCTTGAGCGGATTGACACGGAGATCGACCGGCGCACGCGCCGCCATGGCGCGCGTTTCCGCAACACGGTTCTCGCCGAAGGCAGTGATGAAGCTGGCATCGAGCCAATCCGCATAATCGCCAAGCACCCACGCCGGGGCGTCCGAGAGGTCCACGGCTTCGAGCGCCGCGCGTTCGGCATCCGAGAGCGGGGCGGGGGCGAAGCGATCACCATTGCAGAGTGCTGATATCGCCTCCACGCTCATGCCGCGCAGCAGGCGCAGCATGCCCAGCAGGATCGCGCGTGGGTTCTCTTCCTCGCCGCGCACGCCCATCGCCCAGGCGGCGGACGCCTTCACGCGCAAGCTGTCATGGACGAGATTGCCAACCGCATTGCGATCCCCCGAACCGGCGTAGCGGTTCGCATTGCCCCAATCTTTGAGCGCATTGGTAATCGGGCGCTTCTGGGCAAGAATGTCGTCGATAATTCCGATGGCGGCGCTGAGGCGTGCGGCGGGTGTCATGGCATCCCTGCGGCATGATCATCAGGTACGGCGGAAGCGCGCCCGATCATGCGAAAAATGAGAAATCTGGCTCGAACGCGGAGCGTATGCGTGCTCACGACCGAATGTTGGGATGGCCAAAAGGCGGGGGACAAGTCAAGCGCTTCGCCATGCCTGTGGCGAAAAATATCGGGATGATCAGGTGGTTTGTGCATGCCAGCCATGCAGCAGCAGGCATTTGTTCAGGGAATTGGTCCTAGGAAGTCCACGTGCCACCTTGCTGCCATATTTCGGCGCGAGGCGAGGCGGGTTCGAATTCACAACAATCCCTTCAGGAGATTTCCATGTCCAAAATCGTTCGCGGCGTCCTTGCTGCCGCTCTCGTCGCTGCCCTTGCTGCCTGCTCGACCGCCCCGGCCCAGACCGACGCCCCGCCGGCGCCGGGCCGCAAGCTCGATGCGAAGACCCAGCTTGAGTGCGGCAACCGCTGCTAAGCGTTTTATCCGATCCAAACTGAAAAGGCCCGCGAAAGCGGGCCTTTTTTATTGTCGTGAGGGATGGCCTCAAACCCGCGTCGGGTAGTTCGGGCTCTCGCGGGTGATGGTCACGTCATGGGCGTGGGATTCGCGCAGGCCCGCTGAGGAGATGCGGACGAATTCCGCCTTTTCCTGCAACTCGGTGATGGTCTTGGCGCCGACATAGCCCATCGCCGCCTTGAGGCCGCCCGCAAGCTGGTGGATGACATTGCCCGCCGGCCCCTTGTAGGGCACTTGACCTTCAATGCCTTCCGGCACGAGCTTCATCGAATCCTTGATGTCTGCCTGGAAGTAGCGATCCGCCGAACCGCGTGCCATCGCACCGAGCGAACCCATGCCGCGATACGCCTTGTAGGAGCGGCCCTGATAGAGGAACACCTCGCCGGGGCTTTCGTCCGTCCCGGCAAGGAGAGAGCCGATCATCGCGCAGGAAGCGCCACCCGCCAGCGCCTTGGCAAGATCGCCCGAGAACTTGATGCCGCCATCGGCGATAATCGGAATGTTGTCCTTCGCCGCTTCCTCCGCGGCTTCCATGACCGCGGTGAGCTGCGGCACGCCGACACCAGCGACGATACGCGTCGTGCAGATCGAGCCCGGACCAATCCCGACCTTGATCGCATCCGCACCGGCATCGATCAGCGCGCGCGTCCCGGCGGCAGTCGCGACATTGCCCGCGACGACCTGCACGCCGTTCGAGAGCTTCTTGATGCGGTTGACCGCGTCCAGCACCTTCTGGGAATGGCCGTGCGCAGTATCAACGACCACGAGGTCAACGCCGGCGTCGATCAGCAGTTCCGAGCGGCGATAGCCATCCTCGCCCGTCGTGGTGGCGGCAGCGACGCGCAGGCGACCCTGATCATCCTTGCAGGCGTTGGGGTTGAGGATCGCCTTGTCGATGTCCTTGACCGTGAGAAGGCCGACGCACTGGTATTCGCCATCGACCACCAGCAGCTTTTCGATGCGGTGACGGTGGAAGAGCTGACGCGCTTCGGCTTGCGTCACGTTCTCGCGCACGGTGACGAGCTTTTCGTGGTTAGTCATCAACTCGCGAACGGGCTGATCCATGTTCTCGGCAAAGCGCACATCGCGATGGGTGAGAATGCCCGCGAGCTTGCCCTTGCCTGAGGCGCCACCGCCGACAACCACCGGGAGACCATTGATTCCCTTGGCCTTCATCATGGCGAGGGCTTCGCCAAGCGTTGCATCTGGTGCAATCGTCCAGGGGTTCATGACGATGCCGCTCTCAAAGCGCTTCACCTGCCGAACCTCATCCGCCTGCTGCTCAGGTGTCAGGTTCCGGTGAATGACGCCGAGGCCGCCAGCCTGCGCCATGGCAATCGCGAGGCGCGCCTCGGTCACGGTATCCATCGCCGAGGAGATCAGCGGCAAGTTGACCGTGATCGAATTGGTGATGCGGCTGCGAAGATCCGTCTCCGAGGGCAGAACCTCCGAATGGCCGGGACGCATCAGAACGTCGTCGAACGTCAGCGCTTCGGGAATGGGGCGATTAAACGAGCGGGACATGTCAACGACTCCAATGACAAAAGCATTTTCTGACGAATTGGAAACCGGTTCGGACAGCGCCGCAGGCCCCAAAAGGGTAGAAAATGCGTCTTTCAGAAAGGAACTTCAGGGATGCGTGAAACCCCTCGTTCGTGGCCCTTTGAAGGCCGAAACGATGACGGGGGTTTGACGCGAAAGGAAATTCCGTTGACGAGGGCGCTTACCACGCTTTCGCGCGGAAAGGGAAGGGCATCATTCGCGGATATAGGTGGAAATCCGCACCTTTCGTGCCACGAGCTTACGATCTCCCGTGTGTGAGCAGCCCTCAACGCGCATTTCTGAGTAAAAAATGAGCGCGCTATCGCCGACATCCTCGAAATTGCGGCTCGGTGAGTCGTTGTCGATCAGCACGGGATAGGAGCGCAGCACATCTGCACCGCAGGGCGAATCGTAGAGCGATTTCGTTTCCAGCGTCAGCGTCGGGCGCGACCATGTCAGCAGATCGCGCGAGGCGCTGAGGTAGAAACCGGATTTCGAAAAACTACCGCCAAATCCATCCGGCGTACCGGCAGCCGCCTGAAACATGGCGAGGTATGAGCCGCTGGGCCGGTGCTTCACGAAGCTCCCCACTGGCGCGGGGAAAGGAGCGATGACCTTGCAAGCACGCCCGAGCGGCGTGATCCGTGCGTAAGGATCGCTGTAGCGGGCGTTGAAGCCCTTGCCGTCATAGGCGCGCCAGTCGGCCTCCGCGAGGTCACTCGCGCGGAAGAGACAGACGCCGCCCGCCTGCTGTTCGCGGCCCGGCGAAGCATCCCAGCCGGTGGTGCTCATCAGGATATAATACCCATCCTCGTGCTTGAGGATGTTCGAGGGATTGAAGAAGCCGCGATGCCGCCCTTGCCCGATCTCTGATCGAAATGGCGTCACGGCCACGACAGGGCGGAGTTCCTTGGTGAAACGTGCCCCACCGCTGAGCGATTTCAGCGCAATCACGCTGTTCCACCAGCATTTCATATACTCGGGAAAGGAGCAGCGGCCCTTGTGCTCGTTGGCCTGAAACTCGTGGTGGCCAAGCGCATGGATCGTCTTGCCGTCGGCGGTCCATGTTGCACCGATCCAGACACGGTCGTCGTAGCGCGCGGGATCACCATCGCCAGTCCCTCGATAAACCACCGGACATTCGATCTTCATTGCCAGCAACGATTTCCCCGAAAGCCGGCGATTCTCGTAATGGAGCGCGAAGGCATGCACCTGCCCATCCTCGCCACGCCATGCGCGCAGCGGCGCATCGGCGACATCATGCCCATCGCAGGCATCGCGTTTGGGATCAAACACCACGATCGGCGTGCCTACAGGCGTCGCGACAAAGGCTGTCTCTGCCGCCTTGATTTGTCCCGCGAAGGACCAAAATACAGCAACGAGAGCCGCAAGACGGGATAAGCGCTTCAAAACGGGGCGACGAGGTGTCATAGCGGGCATCATAGCGCCAACCTTGGCAAAGCACGCGCCAACAAAGCAGCAAAAAGGCAGAACATGTCGAAACTCATTCCTCTCGTTCTCGGCCTCGTCGTGTTCATCGGCTGCCATATCGTCACGCGTATGCAGGGCGTGCGCGCCAGTCTGATCGCCAGGCTGGGGGCGGCGACCTACCGCGCGATCTATTCCGTAGTGGCCATCGCCGGACTGGCTCTCATTGTGTATGGCTTCGGCAGCTATCGTGCCGCCGGCATGATCCCGGTCTGGGATACCCCGCGCTGGATGCCGCATCTCGTGATTCCGCTGATGTGGGTGAGCTTCATACTGCTCGCGGCGGCCTATCTTCCCGGTAAAATCCGCACGAAAGCCAAGCATCCAATGCTGCTGGCTGTGAAAATCTGGGCCTTCACCCATCTTCTTGCCAACGGCGATCTCGGCTCGATTCTACTGTTTGGGTCGTTCCTGGGCTGGGCGGTCTATGCCCGCATCGCCCTGAAGCGTGCCGGCACGGTTGAGGGCGTTCCGGGCGCGCAAATCATCGCCGGTTCTTCGAGAAATGACGCCATTGCCATCCTTGTCGGTTCGGTCGCGACAGCCCTGATGGTGGTTTGGCTCCATAAACTGCTGATAGGGGTAGCGATTATCGGCGTTTGAGGCTAAACGGCAAGATAGTTCTCCAAAGAGGCCGAGATGTCCGATATTTTCAACGAGGTGGATGAAGAAATCCGCCGCGATAAAGCGACCGAATTCTGGAACAAGCACGGCTCGAAGCTCGTCAGCGGTGCGATGGTCATCGTCCTCGCGGTCGCGGGCTGGCGCTTTTATGACGACTATCAATTCAAGGAGCGCGCGGCGATGGGCGCGAGCTTCGAATCGGCTGTCGCGGAAGCCTCTGCCGGTAAAACGGATGCGCTCGCCGCGCTGACCGCGCTCGCCGAGAAGAAAACCGGTACCTACCCGGCGCTGGCGCGTTTCCGCCTCGCGACGGAACTCGCGAAATCCGCCAAGGATGACGCAGGCCGCGCGAATGCCGTTTCGGCCTTCGATACGCTAGCGGCGGACGCAAGCATCCCGGCCGATTGGCGCGATGTCGCGAAGTTACGCGCCGGCTTCCTTCTGGTCGATACTGGCGCCTACGACGATGTCGAGAAGCGCCTGATGCCGCTGGTCAGCCCCGAGAGCATCTATCGCCACTCCGCGCGCGAGGGCATTGCGCTCGCAGCCTATCGCGCCGGCAAGGCCGACAAGGCGCTTGATGCCTTGCAGTCGATCATCCTCGATTCCGAAAGCCCGTCGGGCCTGCGCCAGCGCGCGGAACTCCTGCTTGCGGTGGTGCGTTCCGGCGCGATCGCAAAACCCTGATCGGATATCAAAATGTCTTTCACGCTGGCTCTGGTCGGCCGCCCCAACGTCGGCAAGTCGACCCTGTTCAACAGGCTGGTGGGGAAAAAACTCGCGCTGGTCGATGACCAGCCCGGCGTCACACGGGATCGCCGCGAGGGCGACGCCAAACTCGCAGACCTGAATTTCAAGGTCATCGATACTGCTGGCCTTGAAGAAGCCGCCATCGGCTCGCTCACAGCCCGCATGCGCGAGCAGACCGAGGCCGCGATCGCGGATGCCGATTGCGTGCTGTTCATGATCGACGCCCGCGCGGGCGTGACCCCGGATGATCGCTTCTTTGCGGAAATCGTCCGCAGGTCGGATACGCCTGTGATCATCGGCGCCAACAAGGCCGAAGGCAAAGCCGCCTCTGCCGGTATTATCGACGCTTACGAGCTTGGCTTTGGCGAGCCGGTCGCGATTTCTGCCGAGCACGGCGACGGCATGGGCGAACTTTATGACGCCCTCCAGCCGATGGTCGATCACGCCGCCGAGGTTCAGGCAGAAGTCGTCGCCGAGGCGCGCGCCGAAGCCGGGATGCCGCCACTCGAAGAGGGCGAGGACGGCACTGAGGACGATACCTCCAAGCCGGTGCGCGTCGCGATTGTCGGGCGTCCGAATGCCGGAAAATCAACACTGATCAACGCCATGCTCGGAGAAGAACGCCTGCTCACCGGGCCGGAAGCCGGCATCACGCGCGATTCTATCGGCCTTGATTGGGAATGGCGAGGCCGCAACATCAAGGTTTTCGATACCGCAGGTCTCCGGAAGCGTGCCCGTATTGAGGACAAGGTCGAAAAACTCGCGGCCGCGGATGCGATCCGCGCGGTGAAGTTCGCCGAGGTCGTGGTTATCTTGCTTGACGCGACGATCCCATTCGAAAAACAGGATCTCACGATCATCGACCTTTGCGAACGCGAGGGGCGGGCAGTCGTGATCGGCCTCAACAAATGGGATCTGATCGAGCATCGCGGCGCGACGCTCTCGCTCCTGAAGGAAGAGGCGACGCGCCTGCTGCCGCAAATCCGGGGCTGTCCGATTGTCCCGCTCTCCGGCCTTTCCGGGCAGGGCATCGACAGGCTGATGGAAGCGATCATGCAGACCCATTCGGTCTGGAATCGTCGCATCTCGACCTCGAAAATCAACCGTTGGCTTTCGGGTGTGCTCCAGAACCATCCGCCGCCCGCCGTTTCCGGTCGTCGGATCAAGCTCCGGTACATGACACAGGTGAAGGCGCGCCCGCCGCAGTTCTCGCTGTTTGGCAACCAGCTCGACAGCCTGCCGGAAAGCTACAAGCGCTACCTCGTCAACTCGATCCGTGAAGTCTTCGACCTGCCGGGCGTGCCGATCCGGCTGATCACGCGGACGAGTGAGAATCCGTACGACAAGAAATAAAAAAGGGCGCCTAAGCGCCCTTTCTGCTGTGCCAGATACCCGCAGCTATTCGTTCAGGTTCTGGATAGGGGTCGCAAAACCCTGCGCACAGGTGTAGCAGCAGCTCTTGCAGCGCTGCGTGCCGCCGCTGCCGACGCCCCAGTATTCCCTGGAAGAACCGCGCACCCAGGCGCCGTAGCAGATCTTCTCACCGGCAATACAGTTTAGCTTCAGCTCATGGACTTTGTAGTCCTTGATGGTCCAAACCTGACCATTACCCGGCCAGACCGCCTTGCGGCTCTGCGAGTAGAACGAGACATCAACCGCATGCTTGTCAAAAGCGCGGATGCGCCATGTCATGGTGTCAGCAAAAGCTGCCTGACCAAAGATCAGCGCCATCAACGCACCCAATAAAAACCGTTTCATTCCAGCCGCCCCCTAGACGCAAGTTTTCGATCCCTGAAGCTAGGACATGAAATTCCTGTTGGCGAGAGGGAAAACGCGAGGGGCAGACCGGAAAACGCAAGCTATTTGATGCGCTTGCGCAAAGCTCAGGCGGGCACGCGGAAGTTTAGCACGGCCTTTTTGCGGAAATCGAACATCTTGCCGGTCTCCTGCCAGGCCGGAGAGGCCATTTCGATCAAGTGCGGTGTGATTTCGTCCGGCGCGGGGATCGACATCGGGTCTTCGCCCGGCGCAGCCTCAGCGCGCATTTTCGTGCGCGTACCGCCCGGATTGACCAACATCACCTTGATATTCGTGATGTTGCGGATTTCCTCCGCCCAGTCGCGGCACATCAGATCGAGCGCAGCCTTGGATGCACCATAGGGGCCCCAGTAGGCGTAGGCATTCGAGCCGGCGCCGGAGGAAAGGAAAATCGCACGGCCTGCGTCAGAAGCGCGCAGCAGCGGGTCCATGGAGCGGATCAGCCGGTAATTGGCGGTCACATTCACGGCCATCACGCGTTCGAAAACTTTCGGGTCGCAATGGTTGAGCGGACCGATAGTGCCGAGGATCGCGCCGTTGCCGACAAGAATATCCAGCTTGCCCCAGCGCTCGTGGATCGAAAAGCCGAGGCGGTCGAGCGCGTCGTAATCGGTAAGGTCGAGCGGAACCAGCGTCGCGGTGCCACCAAGCGCTTTGATCTCGTCGTCCAGTTCCTCAAGTCCGCCAACCGTGCGCGCGAGTGCAATCACATGCGCGCCAGCCTTCGCGAAAGCCTTGGCGGTTTCGCGACCAATTCCGCGCGAGGCACCGGTGACGAGCGCGATGCGCCCCTTGAGAACCTGTTCGGTCATGCTCATCAATCCTTTATCCGAACGGCGCCAAGCGAACCGATATGCCCTTCGCTTGCCATGCGGTTGAGGTCAGCTCGCCTCGGCCAGCAACGAAAGCTGCTTGGCGCTTTCGCCAACGAGATCGGCAATCGGCGTCGGGTAGTCGCCGGTGAAATAATGGTCTGTGAATTGCGGCGCAGCGTTGTTGCGGCCCGGCTCACCAAGCGCGCGGTACAGCCCGTCGATCGAGATGAACGCGAGGCTCTCGACCCCGAGGTAGGCCCGCATTTCCTCAAGCGTCTTGTTTGCCGCGAGGAGTTTATCCTGCTCCGGCATGTCGATACCGTAGTAATCCGGGTATTTGATCGGCGGGCAGGCGATGCGGAAATGCACCTCGCGTGCGCCGGCTTCGCGCATCATCGCAACGATCTTGCGCGAGGTTGTGCCGCGCACGATGGAATCGTCGACGAGCACGATGCGCTTGCCATCAACCACCGCGCGGGTGGCGGAATGCTTCATGCGCACGCCAAGCTCGCGGATCGACTGCGTCGGCTGGATGAAGGTTCGCCCGACATAGTGATTGCGGATAATCCCGAGTTCATACGGCAGGTTCGCGGCCTGCGCGAAACCAATCGCCGCCGGAACGCCCGAATCCGGAACCGGCACTACGACATCAGCTGTCACAGGTGCTTCCAGCGCGAGAATGCCGCCGATATTCTTGCGAACCTCATAGACATTGCGCCCGCCCGCGATCGAATCCGGCCGCGCAAAATAGACGTATTCGAAAATGCAGGGCCGCGCCTTGCGGATCGGGAAGGGCTTCAGGCTCTCGATTTCGCCGGTTTCATGCACCACGATGACTTCGCCGGGTTCGACCTCGCGTTCGAACTTCGCACCGATGATATCGAGCGCGCAGGTTTCCGACGCGAGAATCGGGTGGCCATCGAGCTTGCCGAGCACCAGCGGACGAATGCCGAGGCCATCGCGCGCGCCAACGAGCTTCTTGTTGGTCATGCCGACGAAGGCGTAACCGCCTTCAATCTGGCTGAGGGCATCAATGAAACGGTCAATGAAGCGGTTGCGCTTTGAGCGTGCCACCAGATGCAGGATCACCTCGGTATCCGAGGTCGCCTGATAGATCGCGCCTTCGGCGATCAACTGGCGGCGGATCGTCAGGCCGTTGGTCAGGTTGCCGTTGTGACAGACGGCAAAACCGCCGCCCGCCAGTTCCGCGAACAGCGGCTGCACATTGCGCAGGATGGTCTCGCCGGTGGTCGAATAGCGCGTATGGCCGATGGCGACCATACCGGGCAATTGCTCGATCACGCTGCGTTTGGAGAAGTTATCGCCCACCAGACCGAGGCGACGCTCGGAATGGAAGCGCGCGCCGTCAAAGGTCACTATGCCTGCCGCTTCCTGTCCGCGATGCTGGAGCGCATGAAGACCGAGTGCGGTGATCGCCGCCGCATCGGGATGGCCGAAAATACCGAAAACCCCGCACTCCTCGCGCAGATGGTCCTCGTCGCGTCCATCATCGTTTTGGCGAGCGGTATGCTCGGCAACGGTTCCGTTATCCATCATGGTCGAAGACCTCTTGGCTGTGGGAAGGCCGTATCGTTCAGGGCGTGGTGTCGATCAGGGCGCTTTAGGCGGCGTGGTGGCGCCGCCCTTGAGCTCATCGCCCAACTGCTTCACGACACCGAAGGATTCGTCGAGATTTTCGGGCAGCATGCCCTTGAGCTTGTCAAAGCTCGACGTGAGGATCGGCCGGAACTTCGCATCCGCCACCCAGGTCGGCTGCTGCTTTTCAGTCACGAGCCACGAGAAGAAGCCGAAGCCGACAACCGCGAGCAGGAAGCCGCGCGCCGCGCCGAACAGGAAGCCGAGTGTACGATCCAGCGCGCCAACGCGGCTGTCGAGGATGAAATCCGAGAGCTTCGAGGTGATAATATAGGCAATGAACAGTGTGACGAGAAACACGCCCCCCATCGCAAGGCCGTTCACCAGCGCCGGTGGCTGCTTGACCGCGTACTGGATCACATAGGGCACCACCGGCTTATAGAAGAGGTAAGCCGCAATCGCCGCGACAGCCCAGGAGCCGATGGCGAGCACCTCGCGCGTGAAACCGCGCACCATGGCCAGAAGGCCGGAAATCAGCACAATGCCAATGACGACAAGATCGAGAATAGTAACGGGCATGCAGTCCTCATTCGCGGCGATGGCGCATCAGCGACGCATCGCGCATCTCATGGCAAAGGGGTTTCGGCAAGCGGATATCGGCAAGCGGGCTTTCAAAGCCGGGATATAAAGCCTTCGCGCGCCCGCGTCACCCTTCAACGCGGAATTAAAAGCGAAATCTTGTTCGTTTTCCTCGGGGTCTGTGCGGAAGGACACATACCGGTTCATTCGCGCTCGTGCGAAACCCGCGCGGACGATGGCTTTCTGGGTGGTCCACCAGCAATTTCCGCGACAAGATCTGCAATGCGAAGGGCTGGGCGTGTCTTGAGCCCCGCCTGCCGCGCCGCCTCCGCCGAACCATCCGGCAGCAGCGCCTCGGAGAATCCGAGCTTCGCCGCTTCCTTGAGGCGCGGCGCAGCCTGGGGCACCGGCCGGATCAGCCCGGAGAGGCTGATTTCGCCAAAAACCACGGCATGCGGCGAGATCGGGATATCCGCGAGCGACGACACCAGCGCCGCCGCGACCGCCAGATCCGCCGCCGGTTCGAGAATGCGAAAGCCGCCCGCGACATTCATGTAGACATCGTGCTGGCCGAGGCGCACACCGCCGCGCGCTTCCAGCACCGCCAGCACCATCGCAAGGCGGCTCTGATCCCACCCCACGACGGCGCGGCGCGGCGTTCCGAGCGCGGTCGGCGTCACCAGCGCCTGAATTTCAACGAGCAGCGGACGCGTGCCCTCCATGCCGGCGAACACCGCCGTGCCGGAAACGCTCGCATCCCGCGCACCAAGAAACAGCGCGGAGGGGTTCGGCACCTCGACAAGGCCCGCACCGCCCATTTCGAACACGCCGATTTCGTCCGTCGCGCCGAAGCGGTTCTTCACTGCTCGCAGGATGCGGAAGTGGTGGGCCGCATCGCCTTCGAAGCTCATAACTGCGTCGACCATATGCTCGACAACGCGCGGCCCTGCGATCTGGCCGTCCTTGGTGACATGCCCGACGAGGATGATCGCCGCGCCACTCGCCTTGGCAAACCGGATCAGCCCTTGCGCCGAGGCGCGCACCTGCGTCACCGTACCAGGCGCGGCTTCCACCGCATCGGTCCACATGGTCTGGATCGAATCGATGATCACAAGGCGCGGCGGCGAGCCTGTCGCCAGCGTTGCGAGAATATCCTCGACATGGGTTTCCGCAGCGAGTTCCACAGGCGCATCGCCAAGGCCGAGACGTTGGGCGCGCAAGCGCACCTGACCCGCACTTTCCTCACCGGAGATATAGACACAGCGCGAGCCGGCGCGGGCAATCGCCGCCGCAGCCTGAATCAGCAGCGTCGATTTGCCGATGCCCGGCTCGCCGCCGAGCAGGATCACCGAGCCCTTGACGAATCCACCACCGGTCACACGGTCGAGCTCTGCAATACCCGAAGGCTGGCGCGGCGCATCCATCGGCGTGCCGGCGAGCCCTTCAAGCTGGATCACACGGCCTTTCTTGAGGCGCGCACCACCCGCAACAGGCGCCGCGTTGGCTTCGCCCGTCGCTTCCTCGGCGATGGAGTTCCACTCGCCGCAGGCTTCGCAACGGCCTTGCCAGCGCTGGTAGACCGCGCCGCAGGCCTGACAGATGAAGGAGGTGGAGCGTTTGGCCACGGTGCCTCTGGGGTAGGGGGTCCAGCCCGCAAACTCACGGATCACTCACTGCGATGTGATTCGCGGATTAAGGAGTTGTTACGCCCCTCCTATCAAGTCTCGAGCCTGTTCGTCCATGTTGACGAAGGATTGGGGAGTTTTGCGTTCATGGCCATCCAGATGATCAACGGCTATTCCTGCTCGAACTGCGCGGAAGTCGCCTTGGCAAAACGCGGAATTGACCCGCAGGAGGATCCCGCGAAGCCCAAATCAGTCTCGGTTGCCGGCCTTGAGCGGGATAGGGCCGTGGGCGCTGACCCCTCTGAAGCGGTTGATGCGGCTAGCGACACGGCAGCCCAGCGCGCACCGCTCAGCTACACACAAAATCTCGACAAACTGGCCTGAAGCGCGGATTTGGTCACAGCGCAGACAAGAAATTCGAAACATCTCTGCATCAAAATACAACCAAGAGTTTTATTTTGACTTTTCGTGCGGAGAAATCTGATGGTGTCGTCCATCACCAACAGCGTCAAGGCCAGCCCGGCGGCTGTAAAGGCACGCCAGCGCGCGCTGATCACCTACATGCTGAAATTCCAGAAAAGCGCACTCTCGAACCTGCAAGATATGCTCTATTCGAGCGTGGAAACGCCGACAGGGCTCTCCGGCCTCTTCGCGCAACCCTCGACCAGCACGACAACGGCCACCAGCAAAGCGACAACCTCGGCGTCAGTCAGCAGCCTGAAGCAGGGCCTCAACATCAAGGCCTGATACCTCAGGCCGCGCCGATGAGCACCCGGCGATAGCGCCTGCCGAGGCCGGTGAGGATCTCGTACCCCGTGGTTCTGCCCGAAGCGCCGACGCGATCCACACCGAGCGGTCCGCCGATCAGCATCGCCAGATCCCCCGGCTTCACCGCGCCCTCCGGCAAAGCGGTGATATCGAGCGTGATAAGGTCCATCGAGACGTTACCGGCAAACGGGCATTCGATACCTGCGATGATCGCCGAACCACCGTTGTGGTAGGGCGTATTGCCGGCATTGCGCGGAAATCCGTCGGCATAGCCGCAGGAAATCGTCGCGATACGGCTATCACGCGCAGCCACCCAGTTGGCATTGTAGCCGACGCTCTCGCCTTTTGGTACCTGGTTGATCTGCACGACGGGCGCTTCGAGCCGGATAACCTCCCGCATCGGGTTCGCCTGACCCGGCGTGGGGTTTCCGCCATAAAGCGCATAACCGGGGCGGGTAAGATCGAAGGCACGCGAACCGCCGAGAAAATGCCCCGAGGAATTCCAGAGACTTAGGCGCGGCTTTGGACTCAACCCAAGTGTTGCACGAACCGCCAACTCAAGGTCGGAAAACAACGCGATCTGCCGCGCGGTAACCGGATCATCCGCAACTTCTGACGCCACGAAATGTGTGAGAACAAGGCTTGGCGCAAGGCTTGCCAGGCCACCCTCGGCGATGAAGGTGCGCGCTTCAGACGGATGAAGCCCGAGTCGGTTCATGCCGGTATCGACGTGCAGCGCTGGCGCTTCGTACCCCATGCCTGCCGCACGCCACACTTCGATTTCTGCGCGTGAGCCTAGCACGGCGCTAAGGCGATACGCGCGATAATCCGGCACGCGATCAGCCGCGAGCCCGTTCAGCACATAAACCGTGGCATCCGGCGCCACACCACGGGCGCGGATCGCCTCCGAGAGATGAGCGACAAAAAACGTCCTGCAGCCGGCTTTGGCGAGGGCAGGAACTGCATTCTCGATCCCGAGGCCATAGGCATCCGCCTTGACCACCGCGGCGCATTCCGCCCCAACGGCACGCGCGGCCAGAAGCCGCCAATTCGCGACGAGCGCACCAAGATTAATCGTCAGAATGGCCGCGTGGTCGCTCATTCCAGACGCTCGGGGAGGTAATCCTCCTTCGCAAGGTTCGAGAAGCGCGTGACGTTCGCGTCGAACTGGAGCTGCACCGAACCTGTCGGACCGTGACGCTGCTTGCCGATGATCACCTCGGCCTTGCCATGCACGCGATCCATTTCCGCCTGCCACTTCAGATGCTCTTCGGTACCGGGCTTCGGCTCCTTGTTCTGGAGGTAATATTCCTCGCGGTAGACGAAGAGCACCACGTCCGCGTCCTGCTCGATCGAGCCGGATTCACGAAGGTCGGAGAGCTGCGGGCGCTTGTCATCGCGCTGCTCGACCTGACGCGAGAGCTGCGAGAGCGCCATCACCGGCACCTCCAGTTCTTTTGCGAGCGCTTTGAGGCCCGTCGTGATCTCGGTGAGTTCCTGCACGCGGTTGTCGCCCTTCTTGGCAGCGCCGGTCAGGAGCTGGAGGTAATCGCAGACGATCAGATCGAGCCCGTGCTGACGCTTGAGGCGCCGCGCGCGGGCTGCAAGCTGGGCAATCGAGATACCGCCGGACTGGTCGATGTGGAAGGGAATCGATTGCATTTCGGCCACCGCCTCATGCAGTTTGCCGAATTCGTCCTGAGAAATATCACCACGGCGGATCTTGAACGAAGGAATATTCGCCTGCTCGGCGATGATACGTGTTGCAAGCTGTTCGGCGCTCATTTCGAGAGAGAAGAAGCCGACGATGCCGCCATTGACGGTTTTGATTGTGCCGTCCGGCTGGCGTTCGCCGCGCCAAGCCTTGGCGATGTTATAGGCGATATTCGTCGCGAGTGAGGTTTTACCCATCGCCGGGCGGCCCGCCAGAATGACAAGGTCAGAGCGCTGAAGGCCGCCCAGCTTCTGGTCGAAATCATGCAGGCCGGTGGAAGTGCCTGAGAGACCGCCGTCACGCTTGTAAGCCTCGCTCGCCATATGGATCGCGAGCTTGAGCGCGGTGCCGAAGCTCTGAAAGCCGCCCTCGAACCGACCGGATTCTGCGAGGGAGTAGAGTTTCTTTTCCGCATCCTCGATCTGCGCGCGGGGCGGTTCATCGACCGGCGCATCGAAGGCGCGGTTGACCATATCCTCGCCGATGGCGATCAGGTTCCGGCGCAGCGCAAGCTCATAGATCGTGCGGCCATATTCCGCCGCGTTGATGATTGTCGTCGCACTGGTCGCAAGGCGAACGAGATATTGCGGCACCGTAACCCCGCCGAGATCAAGGTCCGGCAGGTAGGTCTTGAGCGTAATCGGGGTCGCAACCTTGCCGGCGCGCAGCAGCTTGGTGATGACCTCGAAAATCCGGCCATGAAGCGCCTCGAAGAAATGCGCAGGAAGCAAAAAGTCCGAGACGCGATCATAGGCCTCGTTATTAACGAGGATCGCGCCGAGCAGCGCCTGTTCCGCCTCAAGGTTATGCGGCGCGAGACGAAGCGCTTCGGGCTGCGGCGGTTCGATGCGGGCGAGGTTGGAAGTGCTCATGGTATCGGTTTTTGCTTTCGTCGGCGTGATCCGAATCGGCCCTTGAGTTTGGCCCGATCAGAGCCACTGACAAAGCCCCAATCGCAGGAGAACGAAAAAGGCCCCCCGCGAGACGGGAGGCCGGATTTCGGTGTGTGTCCCCGATTCCCACAGGCGGGAAAAAGAGAGAATCTTTCGGCTTGACCGGTTTGCCGGGAAACGGGTTCTCGGCAGAGGTCTTGCATTTCCGCCATCGGGCCGGCTTCGGCAAGCGCCTGCGGCACAAGGAAAGAAACAAGCGCCTGCGGCACAAGGAAAGAAAACTTGCCGGAGTGGCCAAGCCAAACCCCGGCAATGGATCTTACATTTCCGCCATCGGGCCGGCTTCGGCAAGCGCCGCGCCGATCTCAAGGCCGAGATCGTCGAGGTTGTCGGCTTCGCGCTCGAGAACGTTCTCGCCGCGGGCCTGACGCTCGGCTTCTTCCACCGAACGGGCAACGTTGATCGTTACCTTGGCAGAAACTTCCGGATGGAGAACAACCGTCACGCCATGAAGACCGAGGGTCTTGATGGGCGTGTTGAGCGTGATCTGGCCCTTGCCAACCGTGAAGCCGCCGGCGGTGAGGATGTCGGCGAGATCGCGCGCCGAGACCGAACCGTAAAGCGTGCCCGAGTCGCCCGCCTGACGGATGAGCGCGAAGCTCTGGCCGTCGAGCTTGGCGCCCACAGCTTCCGCGTCCTTGCGACGCTCGAGGTTCGTGGCCTCAAGCTGGGCGCGCTGCTCGGCGAACTTGCCCTTGTTGGCTTCGGTGGCGCGGAGCGCCTTGCCACGCGCCAGCAGGTAGTTACGGGCATAACCGTCCTTGACGCGGACGACTTCGCCCATCTGGCCGAGCTTGGCGACGCGTTCCAAGAGGATGACTTCCATGATTTTTCTCCTTTGAGTTCGAATGGTGGAAGTTGAGGGAAGCGGGCCTAGAGCCGCCCGCGACGAAAATCGAAAAGATGGTCAAACATGCCGACGAGGATGAAAACCACCGCCGGAATCGTGAACAGGATGACGACGAGCCAGGCCGCCGCGAGCATCAACCCGCGTCCGCCAAACCCGATCGTGCGGGCATGCAGCACCGCAAAGCCCTGAAGCATGTAGAAAAACACCAGCCCCAATGCGACGATCTCGCCAAGAAGGCCGAGATAGCCCGCGCGCGAGGCGATAAAGAGCGCCGCTGTCAGCAGGATGAGCGAACCTCCGGGTAGCCGGAAACGGCGGAAATCCGGCCGGGCAAAGCGCAGACGGTCGGCGCGATCAGCGATCTGGACGCCCAAGGTGCTGCTGACCACAAGCGTCATCAGGCTGATCAGCGCGCTCATCGGCAGCATGATCGAGGCGATGAGATCAAGCAGCCGCGCAAGGTTGGCCGCATCGGCCTGCGCGAAGGACTCGTTGAGACCGGTCGCTGCAAAGGCAAACTCGACCGCCTTGCGCACGCGCATTTCGAGCTGTGCAAAATCCGGCTCCATGATCATCCCGACCACGGCGCCGGCGATGCCGACATAGAGGACAATCGTCACGGCAAGACGGCCAAGATCGATGCCGTCCTTGTCCGGGCGGCCCGAATAATTCCCAAAAAGGCGCTCGGAGAGCAGCGTGATGCCAAAGGTCGGCACAACCAGCATTCCGGTGATCATCAGCGCGGCGGTCGTACCGCTCACCATCTGCGCTGTGAGCGCGGCAATGATGCCAGAAAGCGCTGCGACGAGCGGATGCCAGCCGAAGCCGGCGATAAACAGCGGGGTGGGGGCGATCAGCGAAAACAGGGCGACCGACATCGCGCCGGGCGTGAGCAGGCCAGACAGCAGCGCGGTGGTGACACCGGCAAGGATCGCAACAAGGATGGCTTGTGCCATAGGCGACAAGGTCATGGTCGAGCTGTCCCGCGAACCAACCGGCAAATCCGACTGGCGGTTAGAAGCATGAGCGCCGGCAGGCCAGCCGGATCGTGCTTCAGCAAACCGCGCGCAGTGTCCTGCTGGCGGCGACGTTTTTGGCCTGAAAAACCGGCGGGCGAACCCGTGGCTTCATTTTTTATGGATGCGCCGTAGCGCATCCATGTTTTCCTCGCATAAGCTCGGGCGCGCAGTCGCGCTTGCGGCGGCAAGCCGCCGGAAACCCGGAACCTCTTACTTGATCACGTACGGCAGCAGGCCGAGGAAGCGGGCACGCTTGATCGCCTGAGCGAGTTCGCGCTGCTTCTTCGCCGAGACGGCGGTGATGCGGGACGGAACGATCTTGCCGCGCTCGGAAATGTAGCGCGAGAGGAGCTTCGTGTCCTTGTAGTCAATCTTCGGAGCGCCGTTACCCGTGAACGGGCAGGTCTTGCGGCGGCGGAAGAACGGGCGGCGAGCGGCTTCAGCCATCAGACTTCCTCCTCAACGGCGTCAACGCCGGCATCTTCATCACGCGGACGGCGCGGGCCACGATCACCACGATCGAAACGGTCACCACCGCGATCGCCACGGTCGAAGCGGTCGCCACGATCCGGACGGTCGTCACGGTCACGCTTCTGCAGCATCGCAGACGGACCTTCCTCGAGTTCCTCGACGCGAACGGTCATGAAACGGAGGATGTCTTCGTTGATCGCCATCTGGCGTTCCATTTCGGCCACAGCGGCCGCAGGAGCGTCGAGATTGAAGAGCGCGTAATGCGCCTTGCGGTTCTTCTTGATGCGGTAGGCGAGGGACTTGACGCCCCAATATTCCACCTTCGCAACAGCACCACCGTTCGCCTCGATGACGGCCTTATAGGTCTCCGTCATCGCTTCGACCTGCTGCGCCGTCACATCCTGGCGCGCCAGGAAAACGTGTTCGTACAATGCCATGGTCAGCCTTCTTTCACAGTTGCTTCTGCTGGCGCGAAGCCCTTCGGACCAAAGGAAGGCCCTAGGAGTAAATCACGAAGGCGTTGACACGGGAGAACGAACCCGAAGGCCCTGCCGGCAAAATACCGACTCTCCGTTCAGCCACCGGCCAAGCAGAAGCGCGCCTGATACTGTGTTTCGCGCTGCAGTGCAACTCTTTCCTCGCGCCTTTGGCCGTGTGCCGCGCAGGAGACGCGAGAAGGCCCGGCACCGGACTTGCTCCCATCTCCTCAAACGGGTGGTCGAGAAGCGATCTTCCCCAATCGCCGTCGCAGAATGAGGCAGAGATGTCCAGATTAGGTTCAATTCAGGTTCTTCGTGCCAGTGCGGCACTGATGGTCGCCTTCGGACATTTGCAGCACGAGGCCAAGCAAATGCCGGCGGCGCTCGACCATGCCTTCTCGCCCATCTTCCTCGGGCTGAGCGGCGTCGGGGTCGACCTCTTCTTCGTGATCTCCGGCTTCATCATGGTCTACGCCTCGGAGCGGTTGTTCATGGCGCAGGGGGGTGCGATGGCGTTTCTCACGCGGCGCATCGCCCGCATCGTGCCGCTCTACTGGTTGATGACCACTGTTTTCATCCTGACGCTGCTGCTGTTGCCCGGCACGCTCTCGACCGGGCTGCCACAGGTCGGCGAAGTGATCCGCTCCTACCTCTTCATTCCCTATCAGCAGGCCGGAACCGGCCTCATGCAGCCGCTCTACAAGCTCGGCTGGACACTGAACTACGAGATGTTCTTCTACCTCTCGTTCGCGTTCTTCCTATTCATGAGCCCGCGCGCGGCAGTTTACGCTGTTGCAGCCGTATTTTCGCTGCTCGTCATCATCGGCGCCGAGTTCAACGGCTTGCCGCCGGTCATCCGCTTCTGGTCGAACCCGATCATTCTGGAATTCGCGTTCGGCGCGTTGATCGGGCTCGCTTGCCTCGAAGGCAACCGCCTGAGTCCCGTGCCGGCATTGCTGCTGGTGGCCGCCGGTCTCATCCTGCTGCAGGCGGGCGACTGGATGGGCATTGAGCCTGTCGGCGGGCTACGTCCGCTGATATGGGGGCTCCCGGCGGCCATGATCGTCGCGGGCCTCAGCCTTGGCCCCTCCGAAAGCCGGACCGAAGAGGGGCTGCCGAGCCTGCCGCAGCGCCTCGGGGATGCCTCCTACGCGCTTTATCTCCTGCACCCACTGGTGATCCGTGCGCTCCGGATCTTCTGGGACAAGACGGGCCTCTCAAACGCGATCAACCCGTGGTTCTTTGTCCTGATCGGGCTGGCGATCCTGGTCCCCGCCGCGCTCTGGATGTATCGCTGGATCGAAAAGCCCCTCACCGCGAAAGCGCAGGGGCTGCTCGTAACGCAGCACGCCGCACCAGCAACAGCGAGCGCGGCGCACAGCTGAAACGGCGGGGAACGGTGAAATCCTGCGTAAGCGCGGAATCCTGCGTATGACGGCGTTACAAACACCGTCGTCCGCTTGACAGTCCGGTCAACGCGCCGCATTCCCGCGATCAGAAGCGCAATGCGGCGGGAGACACAGGCATGACCAAAACCACCTTCCTTTTTCCCGGACAGGGCTCTCAGGCGGTCGGCATGGGCAAGGCGCTGGCGGAGAATTTCGCTGCCGCGCGTGCCGTGTTCGATGAGGTCGATGCCGCGCTGGGTCAGAAGCTCTCGGCGCTGATGTGGGAAGGCCCGGAGGGCGATCTCACGCTCACCGCCAACGCCCAGCCCGCGCTGATGGCGCATTCTCTCGCAGTGATCCGCGTGCTGGAGGCCGAAAAGGGCCTCGATCTCGCCAAAGCAGCCTCCTATGTCGCCGGCCATAGCCTCGGCGAATATTCCGCGCTGGCCGCAGCCGGCGCGCTGACGATTGCCGATACCGCCAAACTCCTGCGCATTCGCGGCAACGCGATGCAGGCCGCCGTTCCGGTCGGGCAGGGCGCGATGGCCGCACTGCTCGGGGCGGAATGGGATCTCGCGGTCGAAATCGCCAAGGAAGCCGCTCAGGGAGAGTGTTGCGACGTTGCGAATGACAACGGCGGCGGGCAAGTCGTGCTTTCGGGCGCCAAGGCAGCGATTGATCGCGCTTGCGTCATCGCCAAGGAAAAGGGCGTCAAGCGCGCGATGCTGCTGCCCGTCTCCGCGCCGTTCCATTCGAGCCTGATGCAACCGGCAGCGGAAGCCATGCAAGCTGCTCTCGCCACTGCCACGATCAAGGCGCCGAAGGTACCGGTGATCGCGAATGTGCTGGCAAGCCCGGTCATCGATCCGGAGGCCATCCGCCGTCACCTTGTCGAGCAGGTGACCGGCTCCGTGCGCTGGCGCGAGTCGATGCTATGGCTCGGCGAGGCTGGCGTCACGAAGTTCGTCGAATGTGGCTCCGGCAAGGTGCTCACCGGCATCGCCAAGCGCCTCGTTGCCGGCTCGGAAGCGGTGAATATCGGCACGCCGGAGGATGTGGCGGGGTTTGCGGGGTAACGCCCGTGTCATTTACCGACGCGGCGACGCCGCGCTCGGTCGGGAATGACACGATGTGCTGGTGATTGAAATGCGGCGCTAGCCGCAACTGCATTCCTGCGCTAAGAGCGCCGGAAACGACAGGAGTCCCCCATGTTCGACCTTACCGGCAAATTTGCCCTCGTGACCGGCGCCTCGGGCGGCATCGGTTCCTCCATCGCCGAGGCGCTGCATGCGCAGGGCGCGACGGTGTGCCTCTCCGGCACGCGGCGCGAGGCGCTGGAAGCCGTGGCCGCCAAACTCGGCAGCCGCACCCAGATCGTCACCGCCAACCTCTCGGATCGCGCCTCGGTGGAAGCGTTGGTGCCGGAAGCGGAAAAGGCGATGGGCGGGCTCGATATCCTCGTCAACAACGCCGGCATTACGCGCGACAACCTCTTCATGCGCATGAAGGACGAGGAATGGGACAGCGTGCTCGCCGTCAACCTCACCTCGTCGTTCATTCTCGCCCGCGCGGCGGTGAAGGGCATGATGAAGCGCCGCTTCGGCCGCATCATCGGCATCACCTCGGTCGTCGGCGTCACCGGCAACCCCGGTCAGGCGAATTATTGCGCCGCCAAGGCCGGCATGATCGGCATGACCAAGAGCCTCGCAGCAGAAGTCGCCTCGCGCGGCATCACCGTGAATTGTGTCGCGCCGGGCTTCATTGAATCCGCCATGACCGATGCGCTCAACGAGAAGCAGCGCGAAGGCATCATGGGCTCGATTCCCGCTGGCCGCATGGGCACGGGCGCGGAAATTGCCAGCGCCGTCGCCTATCTTTCCTCGGTCGAAGCCGCCTACGTCAACGGCCAGACGTTGCATGTCAACGGCGGCATGGCGCGCATCTGAGCGCACCTTAAAAGAAGGGTGCTCGAGGATCTAAATTCAGCAATTCAGGGGGATGGCGAAAACTTTCGTCAAATTTCCCCTGATCCTTGCGGCACTGCACGTTGACTTTCCCGCCGAGCTTTGGAAGGGAAGTCGCGGGCTGCATTTGCCCCGGCATGACGTCGGGACAAGTTGCCGCGTCCACAATAAACTCGTGTCTAGAGAAAAGGGTTCACCATGAGCGATGTCGCTGAGCGCGTGAAGAAGATTGTCATCGAGCATCTCAGCGTCGATGCGGACAAGGTTGTCGAAGGTGCAAACTTCATCGACGATCTGGGTGCCGACAGCCTCGACACCGTCGAGCTCGTCATGGCGTTCGAAGAAGAGTTCGGTGTCGAGATCCCGGACGATGCGGCCGAGAAGATCGTCACCGTTGGCGATGCCGTGAAGTTCCTCGAGAAGAACGCAGCGGCCTGAGGCCGCGCGATTTTCAGAGCGCCAGCCATGTTTCGTCGGGTTGTCGTCACCGGTCTCGGCATGGTCACGCCGCATGGCTGCGGTGTGGAGCCCACTTGGGCGGCTATCCTCGCGGGGAAATCCTCCGCACGGAAGATCGAAACCTTCGATGTCTCGGACATCGCGGCTAAGATCGCCTGTGTGATCCCGCGCGGGGAGGAGGCTCACGCCTTCCACCCCGACGATTGGATGGACCCCAAGGACCAGCGCAAGGTCGATGAATTCATCATCTTTGCGATGGCTGCGGCCACGCAGGCGCTCGATGATGCCGGCTGGCATCCTTTGACCTACGAAGAGCAAACCACGACCGGCGTGATCGTCGGCTCCGGCATTGGCGGGATTGGCGGCATTCATGATGCCTCGATCCTGCTCGCTGAAAAGGGGCCGCGCCGCATCTCGCCGTTCTTCATTCCCGGCCGGCTGATCAACCTCGCCGGCGGCTATATTTCCATCCGTCATGGTCTCAAGGGTCCGAACCATGCGGTTGTGACCGCCTGTTCGACCGGTGCCCATGCTATTGGCGATGGGGCCCGGATGATTGCGCTCGGCGATGCCGATGTGATGGTCGCGGGCGGCGCCGAATCGCCGGTCTGTCGGATTTCGATGGCCGGTTTTGCCGCCTGCAAGGCGCTCTCGACGAATTTCAACGAAGACCCCACCCGCGCCTCGCGACCCTATGACAAGGATCGCGACGGTTTCGTCATGGGTGAGGGCGCGGGCATCGTGGTTCTCGAAGAACTCGAGCACGCGAAAGCACGCGGGGCCAAGATTTACGCCGAGGTTATCGGTTATGGCATGTCGGGTGATGCCTATCACATCACCTCGCCATCCGAGGACGGCGACGGCGCCTATCGCTGCATGAAGGCGGCCATGAAGCGTGCAGGCCTCGAGCCCGACGATCTCGATTACATCAATGCCCACGGCACCTCTACACCGCTCGGTGACGAGATCGAGCTCAACGCTGTTTTGCGCCTTCTGGGCAACGGCGGGGAGGGCGTTTCGATGTCCTCGACGAAATCCTCCACCGGCCATCTTCTGGGCGCGGCGGGGGCGATTGAGGCCATCTTCTCCATTTTGGCGATCCGCGATGGCATGGCACCGCCGACGATCAACCTCGACAATCCCTCCATCGAGACGCATATCGACCTTGTTCCGCACAAGGCTCGTCCACGCAAGATCGATACCGTGCTGTCCAATTCCTTCGGCTTTGGCGGCACGAACGCCTCACTGGTGATGCGCCGCTACGCCGGCTGATTGTTTTCACACGAAGCGCTGGACATCAGAGACCCCATTTCGCCATATTCATCAGAAATATCGGCGGCAATGCAACATGCGGCCCGGCTGGGTCGATTCGAGACGGGACGCTGCGGGCGTCAGAGGCAATCGGATGGCGCTCAAGCCGGACAACGAAAAGACACCCCAAGGCGACGAGACGAACGTCAAGCGAGGCTGGTTCACCGGCCGTCGCCGCCCGGCTGTGGGTGAGGCTGTCGCGGCCGAAGTCGCGCTGCCGCCGCCGCCGAAAAAGCGCAAGGGTGGGTTAATCGGACTGTTCTCCGGCCTGATGACGATTGCGCTGATCGTGGTGGTTGCCGCCGCCGGCGGCTATGCCGTCGCCAACAAGGAACTCGGAATCCCCGGACCGCTGACTGCAGACAAGTCCGTGATGATCGAGCGCGGCTCGACCACTGAGGATATCGTTGACCAGCTCGAGCGCGAGGGTGTGATTGCACGTCCCGGCCTGTTCTGGGCCGTCCTGCGCTGGCAGGATCTGATGTCCAAGATGGCCAAGGACGAAGCCAGCCGCAAGAACGCCAAATCCGGCGAATATCTCTTCCGCAGGCAGGCCTCGATGAGCGAGGTGATCGATATCATCACCTCCGGGCGTTCGGTTGAGCACACGATCACTATCCCGGAAGGCCTTACCAGCGAGCAGATCCTTGATCGCCTGAAAGAGAACGAACTCCTCACCGGTGATGCCGGTGAAATACCGGTTGAGGGCACTCTGCTGCCGGACACTTACAAGGTCAACCGTGGCACGCCACGCGTGGCGCTGATCGCCCGCATGCAGCGCGAGCAAAAAAAGCTGCTCAACGAAGTCTGGAATCGCCGTGCCAAAGACCTCGCGACTCTGAAATCCCCGCGTGATCTCGTCACGCTGGCCTCAATTGTCGAGAAGGAAACCGGCCGCGCTGATGAGCGCAGCCGTGTCGCCGGCGTCTTCCACAACCGCCTTGAAAAGAAGATGCGCCTCCAGTCTGACCCGACCATCATTTATGGGCTCGTCGGCGGCAAGGCGACGCTCGGGCGTGGGCTGACCCGCGCCGAAATCGACCGTCCGACGCCGTACAATACCTATGTTGTCAATGGCCTGCCGCCGGGACCGATCGCCAATCCGGGTCGCGCCGCGCTCGAAGCTACGGCCAATCCCTCACGGACCAAGGATCTCTTCTTTGTGGCGGACGGCACCGGCGGCCATGCCTTTGCCGAAACGCTCGAACAGCATAACCGCAACGTCGCCCGCTGGCGCCAAATCGAGGCGACGCGCCCCGGTGGCGCGACTTCGGGGACAACGGATACGCCGGCCCAGCCCGGCGCCCCAGCCTTCGCGCCTGTGCCAGCTCAACCGCGCGGCGCGAACGAGGTGGTTCCGGGGCAGGGCAATGCGCTGGTGCAAGGCTTCTCGGCCCCGGCTGTGCGCCCGCCCGCGCTTCCACGCGGCACGATTGCGCCGGAAGGCCCCGCGCCTAGGGCTGCGCCGGCAGCGCCCTGACATCTCAACCATTTCAAGCCAACGACGGGGAATTTCCGTGAAAGCACAGCAGGCAGGGGGCCACACGGCGGACCGTCGGGGCGTGATGTTCGTGATTTCCTCGCCCTCCGGCGCCGGAAAATCCGTGCTCTCTCGTCTATTGCTTCAGGCTGATCCGGAAATCCGACTCTCGGTCTCAGTGACGACGCGCCCGCGCCGCCCGAGTGAGGTTGATGGCGTCCATTACCATTTCATCGACGTCGCAACTTTCAACCAGATGAAGGACCGTGGCGATCTTCTCGAATGGGCAGAGGTTCACGGAAATTTCTACGCCACCCCGCGTGGCCCAGTCGAATTGGCGCTCGCAGAGGGCCGGGATATCCTGTTCGACATTGATGTTCAGGGCACCTTGCAGCTCTATCAGCGCATGCGCAGCGATGTCGTCAGCGTGTTCATCCTCCCGCCGTCGATCGCCGAACTGGAGCGCCGCCTCAAGCGCCGCGCGGAGGACGAAGAGCGCGTCATTCGTCGCCGCCTGAAGACCGCGGAAAGCGAAATCGCGCATTGGAACGACTATGACTACGTGCTGGTCAACGAGGATCTGGAGCGCTGCTACGGCGAACTGAAGCAGATCCTCAACACGGAACGGCTGAAGCGTCACCGCCAGCCGCAGCTCCAGAGCGAGATCTCCGTACTGCTGCGCGATCTCTCTGTCGTGCTGGCTAGACCCGAATAACGCACGGCGCATTTTCAAGCAAAGCAGATAACCGGCTTGCGCGAAAAATACGACAAAACAGATAGATGGAGTGGTTTCCGATCCGATTCTATCCGATCGGACCCGCCCCTAGAGCGCGTTCGCCATCGCGATAAAGGCCGAGACAGGCAGGGTCTCCGGGCGCTCCGAGCCATCAAGTTCTGCTGCCGCCAGCAGGCCGGCGACATCTCCTAGCGATTTCAGGCTCTGGCGCAGCATCTTGCGGCGCTGCATGAAGGCAGCCGAAGTGATGCGCTCAAGCGCTTCAAGCGGTGCCGGAGCAGGGTTGGCGCGCGGAATGAGCGAGACCACGCTCGATGTCACCTTCGGTGGCGGTGTGAAGGCCGATGGCGGTAAATCAAACAGGATTTTCGTGGCGCAGCGCCAGTTCGACAGAATCCCCAGCCGGCCGTATTCATCCTGTTGCTCCGGCGTCGCGACAATGCGGCGCGCGACCTCGCGCTGGAACATCAGCGTCAGACTGTCGAAGAACGGCGGCCAATCCGCTTGGCGCAGCCAGCCGATCAGCAGTTGCGTGCCGATGTTGTACGGCAGGTTCGCAACGATACGGGCGCGCCGCCCGGCGAGAAGCGGCAGCGGATTATAGGTCATCGCATCGGCTTCGATCAGCGTGAGCCGACCGGGATAGGCCGCTCCAACTTGCTCGAGAGCAGCGATACAGCGACTGTCGCGTTCAATCGCAATGACATGCGAGGCACCATGGGCCAACAACGCCCGCGTCAGGCCACCGGGGCCCGGCCCCACTTCAATGACGACATGATTATCGAGCGAACCCGCCGAACGGGCGATCTTGGAAGTGAGGTTCAGATCCAGCAGGAAATTCTGGCCAAGCGATTTCTTGGCATCAAGCCCGAATTCGCGGATGACCTCACGCAAGGGGGGAAGATCGTCGAGAATAGCGGCCTCTCTTTCGTCAAGCTTGCGCAGACGCCGTGAGGTCAGCGGTACTTGATCTCAGTCTTGGCGCGCAGTTCCTTGATGTAAACCTTGGCCTTTTCATTGACCTTTTTTTCAGCCAGCTCGACAACCATGTTGCTGCGCAAGGCAGTTGTCACCGAACGCTCTTTTTTCTCACAAACTGCAACGATCTCAATACCCTCTGGAGAGGCGGAGGGCGGCGTCATCCGATTAACGGGGGTCTTGTCAAGAAGATCGCGGAGCGCCTTGCCGATATCGTTTGACGCGCGGACAATCGGAGCGCGGAGCGCCACATCCGGTAGCGTGCGGATTTCATCAAATCCTGTCTCGCAAGAGGTGAACTTCGCCCGCACCGCGTTGGCCGCAGCGATCCGGGATCCCGGCGCGCCACCACGCGGCACGATGAACACGACCTGCCGCAGGGTATACTCCGTCACAGCGCCCTCACTCTTGCGCTTTTCGGCAATAGCCTGATCCAACTCGGCATTCGAGATTTCACCACCACGCCGCTGCTGGTCGCGCAGCAAAACGACCCAGGCCAGATCAGCACGGATTTTGTCCCGCAGGGAATTTGGCTGGATACCGGAACGCTTGAGTGTTTCGTCAAACTCGCGTTCTGACTGGCGCGCACCCTTGGCCATTTTGAGGTATTCGGCAGCAACGCCTTCGTCGGTCACACGGTAACCAACGCGCGCCGCCTCAATCAGCTTGACCTGATCGTCGATCAGTTCTTCGAGCGCGGGCTTGCGGCCGAGGGCTCGCCGCTCAATCAATGCCGCGATCCGGATACGCTGATCAATATCGAAGTTCGTCACCGGACGGCTGTTGACCAGAGCAACGACCCCTTGCGCAGCGACCGGCGCGGGCAGGGCAAGTCCCATACCGAGCGCAAGCGCAATCAACGCCAGAATTCCGGCAAGGAACGTACGGGGTGAGCGTGTCATGACCATCAGCGTGTCGTCCTTTGGGCGAGCGTCGTGTCGCCCAGGTCCTTGAGCACCAGCCGCATCATGTAGGTCGTCGTGCGCTGGTTGGTGCCGGAGGTGTAATCGTTATAGGCGCGGGAATAGGTCAGCGAGAAATCGCTGCATTCGTCCTTGTAGCCGATACCAAGCGTCGTGCCCGAGACATTGAAAAGCGTCTTGTCTGCCGCCGGGTTGGTGATCCGCTGCGTCAGGTAGCGATCAAGATCGAACAGGAGCTGAAAGGCCTGCGCGAAGAGCAGGGCAGGCTCGAAGAGATCCTGGGCAGCCCGGCCGCCTTGCGCCGCCTGCTGATCAAGGAAATCGAAGCCGACGCCAAGGTGCATGGCGACGACCGCCGCACGCTCATCCAGGCCGAAAAGCGCGCGGTGGCCGAGATCAAGGTGGTGGACGAGCCGGTGACCGTGGTCATCAGCGCCAAGGGCTGGGTGCGCGCGCTCAAGGGCCACGAGGTGGATGCCTCGGCGCTGCAGTTCAAGGCGGGGGACTCTTTGCATGGCACCTTTGCCTGCCGCAGCGTGGACACCCTGCTGGTGTTCGGCTCGCCGGCCAAGGGCAGCGGGCGGGTGTACTCGGTGGCCTGCAGCAGCCTGCCGGGCGGGCGCGGTGATGGGGTGCCCGTCACCAGCCTGATCGACCTGGAACCCGGCACCCAGCCGGCCCATTACTTTGCCGGCGTGTCAGAGACCACGCTGCTGTTGGCCAACAGCGGCGGTTACGGTCTGCTGGCCAAGGCGGGCGACATGCATGGCCGCAACAAGGGCGGCAAGGCCTTCCTCAGCATCGAAGAGGGCGAGCGCCTGCTGCAGCCCCAGCCGGTGCTGCCGGCGCAGACCCAGGTGGGCTGCCTGGCCGCCGATGGCCGGCTGCTGGTGTTCGGCCTGGACGAGCTGAAATTGCAGCCCGGCGGTGGCCGTGGCCTCACCTTGATGGATGTGGACGCCAAGGCGCCGCTGCTGTCGGTGGTGCCCTTTGGCGCGGTGCTGCAGGTGCTGGGCAGCGGCCGTGGCGACAAGCCCAAGGATGAAACCATCAAGGGCGCAACGCTGGCCATCCACCAGGGCAAGCGCGCCCGCAAGGGCCGGCCGGTGGAGGGATTGAAGAAGGTGCTGCGCCTGCTGGCGGGCTGACAAGAACGACACGACAAGGAGGGCGCCGTCAGAGCGGCGCGGGCGCGATGGTGAGGATGGTCGAAGCGCTTCGGCGCGAGCTGGGTCGGCGTTGGTTGGATTGCGGGCTGGTGCTGGTGGCTTGTTTGGCTTGCACTGGCAGCCCGGCCTGGGCCCAAGTGCCGGCAACGGCGGCGTCCAAGGCCGCACCGGCACGCAAGCCGGCGGCAGCGCGGCCTGTGCCTGCGGCATCAGCCGCTGTGGCGATGCCTGCAGCGCCGGCGGTTCGCTCGGGCGAAGGCTGGCGCGTCGGCCCGCACCCGGCCTGGGTGCAGCCCGTGCCTGGTGAACCGGCTGAAGGCACGCCCTGGCCCGCGCCCAAGGTGGCCGCAGACGGTGGCCGGCGCGATCTGCTGTGGGACGCCCAGCAACGCTACGGCCAAGGCAAGCCGCAGTTCCACTTCCGCCAGCGGGTGCTGGTCACCCAGTCGCAGGCGCTGGGCCAGGCCTCGCAGTGGCAGGTGAATTTCAACCCTGCCTTCCAGGCCGTGGTGCTGCACGACGCGGTGATTGGCAAGCACTGCCTGGTGG